>NZ_BMTQ01000001.1 GCF_014649755.1 Streptomyces litmocidini
GTCGACTACTTCGAGAACAGCGGCCTGCCGTTCGTCATCGCCCTCAACGGCTTCGACGGCAACCAGCCCTACCAGCCGGAGGAGGTCCGCGAGGCCCTCCAGATCGGCCCCGACACCCCCATCATCACCACCGACGCCCGCCACCGCGCCGATGCCAAGAGCGCCCTCATCACCCTCGTCGAGCACGCCCTCATGGCCCGCCTGCGGTAGCTGTCCCCGGCGTTTCACGAGGAAGGCCGCGTTCCCCGCCCGGGAACGCGGCCTTCCTCGTGAAACCGCCTCCGCGCCCCGCCGCGTCCACCACGTCGACCGGGGGCGGGAGGCGCCCCGCACGCCCGAGTCCGCCCGGCCCCCGGACGGCCCCTGGCGCGCCGGGACTCCCCGGCCCCAGGAGTCCGGGGGGAAGCCGGAGTCCGGGGGAAGCCGAAGTCCGGGGGGAAGCCGGAGTCCGCGCGGAAGCCGGAGGAGGGCCGACGCCCGGAGGCCAGGGGTTCCGACGGCCGTTCCGGGCCCGACGGGACGCCCGCGCCCGGGACGCGACGCGAGCCCGGCCGGCGGCAGGAGGAGCCGGGGCGGACGGGGCGGTGGGCGCCTCGGCGGGTGCGAAGGCGTCGGTGTCGGCGTCCGCCCCGCACGGCTCGGTACCGCGACCGGGCCCGCCTCCCGGGCCGGGCACGGCGGCCGGTCGGGTAAGCCCGCCGGGGCCGGGGCGCCCGGCACGCCCCGCACGCCCCGCCCGTCCCGCACGCCCCGCCCGTCCCGCACGGCGAGCACGCCCCGCACCGCGAGCACGCCCCGCGCCCCGGGAGCGTCGGCCGGTCCCGCCACCTCCGCGCCCCCGGCCGGTCCGGCTCCCTCCGGCGGTTCCGCCGGGGCGTCGGTTCCGCCTCCTCGGCCCGGCACTCCCCCGACCGCGACGAACCCGTACAACGCCACGTCCTCGGACGACGAGCCCGCCACCCCCGCGACGAAGCCGCTCACCGGGGGGGGAGACCACGCTGGGCTGCGTGGCCGTGCTGATCCTGGTCGGCATCGTGGGCACCGTGATCTGGGGCGTCATCGCGCTGGTCCAGACGATCTGGCCGTAGGCCGCCGTCCGGACGTGACGGAGGGCCGGAACCCGATGACACCGGGTTCCGGCCCTCCGTCACGCGGACTGCCGCGGGATCAGCGCCAGCTGTGCGGCGCGCGGAAGCCGTGTTCGCGCTCCAGGCGGCGCCAGCCGGCCTGGGTGCGGCCGCGGTGGGTCTCCTCGGCGGGCTGGGAGGCGGCGCGGGCGAGCAGCACGGCCGTGATGGCGGCGAGCTCCTCGGGGTCGGCGGTGCCCTTCTCGACGCGGAGAAGGTTGGCGGGCGTGGTCACGTGGATGACTCCTCTTACTGAGGCGGGTTGCCGTGCTTGCGGGACGGCAGGTCGGCGTGCTTGGTGCGGAGCATCGCGAGGGACCTGATGAGCACCTGGCGGGTGTCGGCGGGGTCGATGACGTCGTCGACCAGGCCGCGCTCCGCCGCGTAGTAGGGGTGCATCAGCTCGGCCTTGTACTCCTTGACCATGCGGGCCCGCATGGCGTCGGGGTCCTCGGCCTCCGCGATCTGCTTGCGGAAGATGACGTTGGCGGCGCCCTCGGCGCCCATGACCGCGATTTCGTTGGTGGGCCAGGCGTACGTCAGGTCGGCGCCGATGGACTGGGAGTCCATCACGATGTAGGCGCCGCCGTAGGCCTTGCGCAGGATCAGGGAGATCCGGGGCACGGTCGCGTTGCAGTACGCGTACAGCAGCTTCGCGCCGTGCCTGATGATTCCACCGTGCTCCTGGTCGACGCCGGGCAGGAAGCCGGGTACGTCCAGAAGGGTGACGATCGGGATGTTGAAGGCGTCGCACATCTGGACGAAGCGCGCGGCCTTCTCGGAGGCCTCGATGTCGAGGACGCCGGCCAGCGACTGGGGCTGGTTGGCGACGATGCCGACGACCTGGCCGTCGAGGCGGGCGAGCGCGCAGATGATGTTGCGGGCCCAGCGCTCGTGGACCTCCAGGTAGTCGCCGTCGTCGACGAGCTCCTCGATCACCTTGTGCATGTCGTACGGGCGGTTGCCGTCGGCGGGCACCAGGTCGAGTAGCACGTCCGAGCGGCGGTCGGCCGGGTCCTCGGAGGGGACGGTCGGCGGGTTCTCGCGGTTGTTCTGCGGGAGCATCGACAGGAGGTAGCGGACCTCGGCGATGCAGGTCTCCTCGTCGTCGTACGCGAAGTGCGCGACGCCGGAGGTCTCGGCGTGGACGTCGGCGCCGCCGAGGCCGTTCTGGGTGATCTCCTCGCCGGTGACCGCCTTGACGACGTCCGGGCCGGTGATGAACATCTGCGAGGTCTCGCGGACCATGAAGACGAAGTCGGTCAGCGCGGGGCTGTAGGCGGCGCCGCCGGCGCACGGGCCGAGCATCACCGAGATCTGCGGGATGACGCCCGAGGCCCTGGTGTTGCGCTGGAAGATGCCGCCGTATCCGGCGAGGGCGGAGACGCCCTCCTGGATCCGGGCGCCGGCGCCGTCGTTCAGGGAGACCAGCGGGGCACCGGCCGCGATGGCCATGTCCATGATCTTGTGGATCTTGGTGGCGTGGGCCTCGCCCAGCGCGCCGCCGAAGATCCGGAAGTCGTGCGCGTAGACGAAGACCGTGCGGCCCTCCACCGTGCCCCAGCCGGTGATGACACCGTCGGTGTACGGCTTCTTCGCCTCCAGGCCGAAGCCCTGCGCGCGGTGCCGGCGCAGCTGCTCGACCTCGTTGAAGGAACCAGGGTCGAGCAGCAGCTCGATGCGCTCACGCGCCGTCAGCTTGCCCTTGGCGTGCTGGGCCTCGGTGGCGCGCTCACTCGGGCCACGCAGCGCCTGCTCGCGCAGGACGTGCAGCTCGGCCACTCGGCCACGGGCGTCAGCGGGCTCGCTCGGGATCTGGTCCACAACGGTCATGTACCGACCCTACGAAGTCATGCAAGAAAACCCCGCCGTCGACTCCGTACAGTCTCGCGTGTCGAATCCTGGTGGGGCTGGACAGAACCCGGTCGCGTCCAGCCCGAGTCAACAGCCAGGAACCCCTTGTGTTTGTAGGGTTCCGACATAGACCTAGAGCAGAACCTCGCAACCATGGGTCGCACCCCCGGTACCGGGGGTGATCCGCAGCCGCAGCGAGGACCCGGTGGCGAGGACCTCCACCGAGGGGTCGTGGCGGACCACCCGGCGGACCGGACGGTTCCACACCAGCTCCAGCGGCTGCCCGGTGCGCGGCGGCTCGGAGACCCTCAGGTCCAGGACGGAGCGGCGGCGCCGGACGAGGACGCTCGCGGGCGCGGTGACCGTGAGCGGTCCCACCGTACCGGCCTGCCAGAGGTTCGCGGCGGTCAGTCCGAGCGACGGGACGGCGATCGCCTGCCGCTCGGCGGTGTTGTCGAGAACGTGCAGCCAGTCGGGGTCGGCGGCGCGGGCGGCGAGCGTACGCGGGGAGGCGCCCGGCATCAGGAGGTAGGCGTACGAGGCGGCGACCGGGTCGGTGCCGTGGTCCAGCCAGAGGGTCTGGTAGCGGCGGGTCCGGCGCTCGGTGGAACTGGTGGTGTTGATGTCGCTCCAGGCGCCGGTCCGGTCCTCGCGCAGGGTTCGGAGGTTCCCGGCCCCCTGCGGGAAGACCCAGCCGCCGTGCCCCTCCAGGTGCGCCCAGCCGTCGCCGGTGGTGAGGGCCTGGGTGCCGGACTCCCCCAGGAGGCGGTTGTCGACGACCGTCTCGACGGGCACGCCGTCGGTCGCGGTGATCCCGGCGCCCAGGCAGATGACCGCGTCCGCCGCGCAGAACCAGGACTTGCGGGCCTCCAGGGTGGAGCCGAGGCCCTTGAGGTGCTGGCCGACGGCCGCGTACTCGCCGTCGGTGGTCCCGCCGACCCAGCGGACGGCCGGCCGGGGCGCGCCCCACTCGCCGCCCGCCCGGTCGGCGAGCCGCTTGGTGGAGACGGTGGTGCCGGGGAGCCGGTACGGGTCGACGGTGGGCCAGAACCAGTCGGTGTACTGGTCGCCGAGGTCCGGGGTCCACCAGGAGAGCATCCCGGCGCCGGTGTGCCAGCCGCGCGGGTTCTCGCCGTTCCCGCACTCGTAGTGCGTGATCCGGTTCGAGGCCATGGAGAGGTTGGCGGCCCAGCCGGGGCGGCGGTGGACGGCCCGGTCCATGGCGGGGAACAGCCGGTGGCCGGTGGGCTCGGGGGCGGCCGGTACGGGCGACGCGGCCACGGCGTGCAGCCGGGCCAGGTCGGCGACGCCGAACTGGCGGGCGGCGAGGATCGGGGAGACGGTGTCGCGCTCGATCCACCCCTTCACGCGCGCGTGCCACCGGTCCCGCTCGGCCGGCGACGCCCCGCCCGCGAGGAGGGCGATGGCCGCGATGACGCCCTGGCCGTGGAAGTGGTCGGACCGCATGATCCGCCGGTCGTCGTTCTTGAGGTAGCCGCGGCTGATCGCGCGCCCGTTGACGCTGTCCATCATCAGGCCGTCGTGGATGAAGGGGGCGTAGGCCTTCTCGACGCTGTCGAGGACGATCTGCCGGTTCGGGTCGGTGACGGCCCAGGTGGACCCGGCGAGGAGGGTGAAGAGCCGGCCGAGGCCGTCGAGCATGACCTGCCCGTAGGTGCCGGAGTAGGCGACCCAGGTGTGCTGGACGAAGGAGCCGTCGGCGTAGAGGCCGTCGCCCTGGGTGACGTACGGGAAGACGGGCGAGAGGGCGTCGCGGGCGAGGGCGATCTTGGCGGGGTTCGCGCCGAGGACCCCGCGCAGGGCGACGGAGCGGCAGAGGTCGACGCGGTTGGCGCCGGTGGAGGTGCCGGAGTAGTTCAGGAGGACCGAGTCGGGCACGAAGTGGTCGACGGCGGCGCAGGCGGCGGCGACGCGTTCGGCGCCGAGGCGGGAGTGGAGCGCGGCCACGATGTCCATGAGGAGGCGGGGGCTGCCTATCTGCCACTCCCACCAGTTGCCGTAGCGGGGGGCGCCCGCCCGGTAGACGGTGGCGGAGAGGTGGTCGAGGCCGCGCAGCACGTCGGCGAGCAGGCCCTCGTCGCCGGTGAGGCCGGTGCCGGGCTGGACGTACGCCTGGGTCATGGTCCACAGGCGGCCGTAGCTCTGGGAGATGCCGGCCGGCGGGTCGAAGGGGGCGTCGGGCCAGAGGGAGGCGGTGGTGGCGGCCATGCTCGCGCGGAAGGCACGCGCGAGCGTGCCCGTCTCGGCGAGCCGGCCGGCGTAGGGCTCGGCCCCGGCGTCGAAGCCGGAGCCGAGCTGGAGGTCGAGCCAGCGGAGCCGCAGCGCCTCGAACTCGTCGGCCGGGTCGGCCGCACGGGCGGCGGGGAGCGGGAGCGCGAGGGCCGCGGCGGTGGCGCCGGCCGTGCTCAGGAAGGTGCGGCGGGACCAGAGGGGCAGGGACACGGGAGCCTCCCGGGGGAAGTGGTGGAGACCGGTCGGCGCCCGGTGTAACACCCTGTTTCCGACGCAATCAATGAGCACGGCAAGCGCTTGCTGCCCCTATGGGGCGTCAGCTCCCGCAGTGGAAGCGGGCGCTCCCCCAGTCCGCGTGGTCGTTGCCGTTCCCGTCGTCGCCGTCGCCGGCCACCAGGTCGACGTAGGAGGCGCCGGTGACGTCGGCGGTGAGCGACCAGGCCGGGTCGGCGGCCCTGAGGACCGGGGACCCGGCCTTCTCCGTACCGTCCGCGAGCACGCTGAACCGGACGCTGCCGCGGGTGGTCTGGACGTCGTCCACCCCGACCTCGGCGGTGAACGAGGTGCACCGGCCGCCGAGGTAGTAGCGGACCTTCGCCGGGGCGTGGGTGCCCAGGCCCTTGGCGTACGTCACTCCGCCGATCCGCAGCGGGGAGCCGTCGCCGGCGCCGGTCTCGCCGTTGGAGAGGTCCCGCTCGACGGGTCCCCAGCCGTTGGCGGCCGAGGTCCAGTCGAGGTCGCTCGCCCAGCTGTCGGCGGTGGGCGGCGGGGGCAGGGTGCGGACGGTGGTGGCGGCGGCGAGCTTCCGGGGCTGCCCGTCCAGGCCGTACGCGACGGAGGCGCCCAGCGAGTAGGGCTGGTGGGCCGCGTCCACCGGCGGGGTCACCTGCCAGGTGGCGGTGGTCCGCTCGCCCGGGGCGACCGTGCCGAGGGCGACGGGCGCGGCGGGTTCGGCGGTCCAGCCCTCGGGGAGGGTCAGGACGGCCTGGGCGCCGGTGGCGTCGGAGGCCTCGTCGTTGGCGAAGGTGGCCGTGACCCGGTTCGGCCGGCCGGGCTCCAGCGTCTCGGGCGCGGTGACGGTGAGCGTGCCGCAGGCGGCGCGCTCGGCGGCCGGGCCGAGGTCGGTGACGGTGAAGCCGTCGAGGACGAAGTCGGCGCCGTCGGGGGCGTCCCCGCGCTTGCGCAGCCCGGTCCAGGTGTCGCCGCAGCCGGCGGTGACGGTCTCGGCGAAGTGCCCGGTGGTCCTCTGCTGTCCGAGGGGTGTGCGGCGGGTCTCCACCGGGGTGCCGTTCACGCGGTCGTAGCCGGTGACCCACTCGTACGCGCCCGCGTGGCTGGACTGGTAGTCGTACTCCACGCGGTAGTCGTGGCCGTCCTTCATGGGGACGGTCCAGGGCGCGGTCCGGTAGACGAGTCCGCTGTTCTCGTCGTGGGACTTGAGGCTCTCGGCTCCGCCGACGACGTCGTCGATCGCCTTTCCGTTCCAGCCGGCCCGGGTGTACGGGGCGTGCAGCTGGGCGATGTGGGTGCGGGGGTCGGTCGTGCCGCCGGCGTCGCCCTTGAGGAAGGGGCCCCAGCCCTGGTCGACGGCTTCGAAGTCCTCGTACGCGACCGTGCCCGCCTTCGTCGCCGGGGCGTTGGCGACGATCCGCACGTCGTCGATCCGGACGGTCGCCGCGCTGCCGCTCGCGGCCTGGACGCGCAGCGGGGTGGAGCCGTCGGCGGGGGCGGTGAAGGTGACCTTGGCGCGCTGGAAGCGGGTGCCGTTCCAGTCGGAGGCGGCGACCCGGTCCTCCAGGGCGGAGCGTTCGACGGTGACCGCCCGGCCGCCGACGGACAGGGTGGTGGGGCGGGTCTTCCCGGGCTCGACCTCGATGAGGGCGGAGGCGGTGTACCGCTCGCCGGGGGTGAGGCCGGTGATCTGCTGGCGGACCGAGGCGGTGGCGGTGCCGCTCAACTCGGCGCTGTTGCGGCCCCGGTCGTCGGTGTCGCGGGCGACGGTGCCGGTCTTGGTCCAGGCGCCGAGCCCGGCGTCGTTGAATCCGGGGTCCTTCACCGGGGTGCCCTGACCCCACTGCGGGGCGGCCTGGGCGGGGGCGGCGGCGGGGTAGAGGACGTAGGGCTGTCCGGCGGTGGCGTCGAGGGTGATCCGTCCGCCGGAGGGGCGCACGGTGGCGGTCCTCACGCGCCCGTTGTCGGTGAGCTCGTACACGGTGTACGCGCGCGTGCCGCCGGGGACGGCCCAGCTGGTCGTCCCTCCGGCCCTGTTGTAGTGGTAGAGCTTCTTGCCGCCGTCCCAGGGGAGCAGGTAGCTCTCGCCGTCGAGGACCTTGCGGCCGTTCTCGTAGAAGGTGCGGCGGCCGTTCTCGACGGTGCCGCGGACTCCTCCGGTGAAGGTGATGTCGTCGCCGTTCCAGCGGGTGATCTTCTGGTGCTGGAGGTACTTGGCGGGCAGGTTCCGCTGCCAGACGTTGGCGGAGAAGGCGTTCCAGTCGGTCTCGCCGGTCCAGCCCTCGAAGTCGACGAGGGCGGTCTGGCCGAGGACGGGGTGGTTGTTCCAGACGTCCTTCTCGCCGTTGCGGATGAAGCGGATGATCTGCGAGTTGAGGCCCTTGTTGGTGGCGCCGCCGTAGTCGAGGTCGTTGGCCCAGTGGGACCAGAGGGAGGCCCGCTCGAACTTCTCGGACCACTCGGTGGCGACGTTCCAGCCCTGCGCCCGGACGGCCTGCATCGTCTTGTCGGCGATCCAGCCGTGCGTGTAGTAGACGTCGATGTAGAGCATCGACAGGTTGGGGTCGGTCTCGTCGCGGAGCTGCTGGAAGCGGCGGGCGAGGTCGCCGCTGTTCACGTCCCGGCGCTGGTCGATGTAGTAGCTCTGGTTGAGCCAGTTCCAGCCGGGCTTCGTCCTGTCGACGAGGGTCTCGTCGAAGTGGTGGGCCTCGGGGTACGCCTCGGTGGCGTTGACGTGGACGCCGAAGCCGGCTCCCCACTTCTTGCCCTCGCGCAGGAGGGTGTTGAGGTCGGCGAGGCCGCCGGCCCGCTTGTTGTAGTTGCCGCCGTAGTCGGGGTGGGCGGAGTCGTGGCCCTCGGAGCCGTACCCCTTGAGCAGCGCGAACTGGCCGAGTCCGTCGGTGGAGAGCGAGATCCGCTTGACGTCGTCGAGGGTGCGCAGGAAGGGGTGGGTGGCCTGGGAGGCGAAGTTGAAGGGGATGTGGGCGACGACCCGGTCCGGCGTCCGGTCGCTGCCGGGGGCCTTGACGCCGATCGCGCGGAAGGCGATGGCGCCGTCCTGCCAGTCGGTGGCGCCGTCGCCGTTGGCGTCGGGGGTGACGACGACCTTCGCCCAGGGCAGGCCGTCGCCGCTCTCGGGCCGTGGGGCGCCGGCGCCGCGGTAGGTCCACTGGCCGGACCAGACGCCGACGCGGGTCTCGGTGCCGCTCCTGCGGGCCTGGTGCCAGAAGCGGGCGCCGTCGCGGGCGGAGGCGCCGGAGGGCTTGTCGTAGCTGGAGTTGGACTCGACGGCGGCGGCCAGCCGTCCGGTGTTGACGATCGCGTAGCTCGCGCCGACCGGGGCGGTGTCGGCGGCGGTGGCGGCGGTGACCTCCGCGAAGACGTCGGCGGTACGGGTGGAGTCCGGGTCGAGCCGGGTGAAGGCGGTCGCGGCGCCGGTGTCCGAGGAGCCGACGGAGACCAGGTCGTGGCCGGGGATGTCGATCGTGCCGACGCGGAAGGCCTCGGTGTCGCGGACGGCGGTCACCTCGAAGGTGGTGGTCCGGTCGTCGACGCCGAGCCGGGCGTCGATCTCGACGCCGGGCAGGTCGGGGAAGACGAGGGTGTACGCGGCGGACGTGGCGGTCAGGACGGGTGCGCCCCCGGCCCGGACGGCGTGGGCGGTGCCGTTGAGCACGATCTGCGTCACCGGGGCCGTGCTCCCGAGGAGGCGGGCTCCGCTCGCCCGGTCGGTGTACGACAGGACGCGGGGGAAGTCCTCGGCGACGGCGACGGAGAGCCGGTCGGAGCCGATGACGGCGCCGGCGGTGGGGGTGGCCGTGGCGGTGGCGGTGGTCTCCTCTTCGGCGAGGGCGGGGCCGGACAGGGCGAACACGGTGGCCGACGCGGCGGCGAGCGCGCAGACCGCACGGATCCTTCGCGGGTTTCGCGGGTTTCGCGGGTGAGGGAGGGACATGCGCACTAGTTGGCCCCGCCCCGGGAGCACCGTCAACGAGATCGCGCCGCGCGGGCCCCTCCAGTCCAAGAACCCCCTCCGGTTAGTCCAAGTGACCCCCGGAGGGGGCGCTTCGGCGGTGGTACGGGTCAGCAGCCGCCGCAGTTGTAGAAGGTGACGTCCCAGTGGCTGCCCTCGTCGGCGTAGACGTTGCCCGCGCCGGACTTCCACTGCGGGGCTCCGTCGCCGCGCAGCCCGATGTAGGCGAAGGTGTTCTTGATGTAGCTCCCGAGGCAGGTGTACTTGCTGAAGTCCAGCTTGTAGCCGTTCCAGTGCGAGTACGTGCCGCTCGCGTGGCCGACCTCGGTGCCGCCGGTGATGTTGAGGGCGCAGCCGCTGGCGCTCTTGAGGGTCTGGGCGCCCTGGGCGGTGGCGAGGTTGAGCTGCTCGAAGGACGTGCAGGTGGAGTTGTAGCGGTCCGAGCAGTTGCCGGACGAGGACCAGGTGATTCCGGAGGACCGGAACATCGAGGTCGCGGTGGCGTGGCTGATCTTGGTGACGGCGTGGGCGTCGGTGGTGCTGGTGAGGGCGCCGAAGCCGGGGGCGAAGAGGGCGCCCAGGACGAGGGCGACTGCGGTGAGGACGGAGCGGAGCTTCACGGGGGTTCCTCCTGCGGGTGACCGTGACGGCTGGGGACGGCTGTGCAGGTGGTGCTCGTCGCGCAGGGAGATGGTGCCGCAGTTCTACGCGCGTCCGCCAGAGGGCGTCGGTGACAGCGTGACGCCGTCCGGGTGAACGACTCCCCAGAGATGTTGAATGTTGAACGGAATAGGGCTACAGTCATTCTCGTTGAAGTTTCAACAAACACCGACAAGGAGCACGTCATGGGTCTCTTCGGCCGCAAGAACACCGAGTCCGCCGTCGCCACCGCCACCCTCCCCGTGGACCCGGCCCTCGCCGCCCTCACCGGCGACTACACCATCGACCCGGCGCACAGCAGCATCGGCTTCACCGTCCGTCACGCGATGGTCACCAACGTCCGCGGCGCCTTCGCCGAGCACGAGGGCACGCTGAAGATCGACGGCACGAACCCGGCCGCCTCCACCGCCGCGATCGACGTCAAGATCGCCTCCATCGACACCGGCATCGCGGACCGCGACGGCCACCTGCGCAGCGGCGACTTCTTCGACGCCGAGCGGTTCCCGCTGATGTCCTTCCGCTCCACCGAGGCGGCGCAGCTGGGCGGCGACACGTTCCGGATCACCGGCGACCTGACCATCAAGGACGTCACCAAGCCGCTCTCCATCGACCTGGAGTTCAACGGCACCGCGACGGACGTCTACGGCAACGAGCGCGTCGGCTTCGAGGGCTCGGCCGAGATCCTGCGCTCCGAGTGGGGCCTGACCTGGAACGCGGCCCTGGAGACCGGCGGCGTCATGGTCAGCGACAAGGTCAAGCTGAACTTCGACATCTCCGCGATCAAGAACGCCGCCTGACCCTGCCGCCGGCCCCTCCCCCGGCCCCGTCCGGCCCACCGGACGCACGAGCGCGCCCGCCCTCCGCAGCAGCGGAAGGCGGGCGCTCGGCGTTCTCCGCCTCCCCGGGCGCGGTGGAAGGGGCGAAGGGCGCCCGGTCCCGCCGGTCGACGCCGTTGTCAGTGGCGGCCGTTAGCGTCGTCGGCATGGAATTCCGCATCGACAGCGCCGTGTTGACCGACGCCGTGGCCTGGGCCGCGCGCGTCCTGCCGGCCCGCTCCCCCCTGCCCGTCCTCGGCGGTCTGCTCCTGGAGGCGGCGGACGGCCGGCTGCGCGTCTCGGGCCTGGACCACGAGGCCTCGGCCCGCGTCGAGGTCGAGGCCGACACGGTCGTCGAGGGCCGGGCCCTGGTCCTCGGCCGACGCCTGTCCGACATCTGCAAGGTGCTCCCCCGGGGCGGCGCCGAGCTCGCCGTGGAGGGCGGCCGCCTCTCGGTGACCTCGGGCGACGCCCGCTTCGGCCTCTCGCTGCTGCCCCTCGACGACTACCCCGCCGCGCCCGTCCTGCCCGAGGTGCGCGGGCTCGTCGACGGGGACGCCTTCGCGGCGGCGGTCGGCCAGGTCGCCGTGGCCGCGGGCCGGGACGACTCGCTGCCCGTCCTCACCGGGATACGGCTGGCCCTGGACGGCACCACGATGACGCTGGCCGCCACCGACCGCTACCGGTACGCGGTCCGCACCCTGGAGTGGAAGCCGGAGGCCGGTGCCGAGGCGGAGTGCGCGGACGTGGTCGTCCCGGCCCGCCGACTCACCGAGATCGCCCGCTCCCTCGCGGGCGCGGGCCCGGCCCGCCTCGCCCTCGACTCCGGCTCCCTCGGCTTCGAGAGCGCCGGGACCCGCACCACCACCCGCCTGCTCGACGGCCGGCTCCCCCGCCACGACAAGCTCTTCGCCCTCGGCGAGCACGCCCTCGCGGCCACCGGGCGGGCCCCGCTGACCGAGGCCGTCAAGCGGGTCGCGGTCGTCGCCGAGGGCGACAGCCCGGTCCAGCTGGCCTTCTCCCCCACCGCCCTCCACCTCCAGGCGGGCTACGAGGACGACGTGGCCTCCCAGCGCCTCCCCGCCGCCCTCACGGGCGCGGAGTCCCTGACGGTCGCCTTCAACCCGAACTACCTCCTGGACGCGCTGACCTCCCTGGCCGCCCCCGAGGTCCACTTCCACCTCCTGGGCCCGGGCCAGCGGGCCCTCCTCACCGACGGCCCGGAGGGAACCCACCACCACCTGCTGATGTCGGTGAAGCCGCTGGTCTGAGCCGCCCGGAGGGGCCGCTAGAACCCACCGCCCCCGTCGAACCCGCCTCCGCCGTCGAACCCGCCTCCCCCGTCGAACCCGCCGCCGCCCCCGAAGTCGCCCGAGCCGAAGTCGCCGGCGCTGAAGTCGCCGCCCTGGAAGTCCCCGAAATCGCCGCCGCCGTACTCGGAGGCGTACGCCGGGGTGGCGAGCATGGAGCCGAGCATGGTGCCCACGAGGAGGCCGGGGAGCATGCCGCCGCCGAAGTAGCCGCCGGCCCAGGGGCCGTAGGCGGGGCCCGCCTCCCAGTAGGGGCGGCGCCCGGCGTCGGTGTCGACGGTGCGGGCCACGGGGTCGAGGCCGTCGTCGAGGCGGGCCGCGTCGGCGGCGCAGACCGGGACCTGGCGGGGGGCGCCGCCGGGCGGGATCCAGGCCCGGTCCTCGGTGGCGGGGCCGTGGCGGGGGTCGAAGAAGCACGGGGGCCGGCGCTCGGGGAGCGGGCGGGACTCGCGGCGGGCGGCCAGGACGGCGAGGGAGAAGCGGCCCTCCTCCAGTGCCTGGGTGACGCCGCGGACGTCGTGCGGGCGGACGGCCGAGGCCATGAGGGACTTGGCCTTGTCGTACGAGTCGAGGGCGCGCTCGTAGTCGCCGCGCATGGCGTCGTCGGCGCCGCGCTCGGCGGGGTGGAAGTCGAGGCGTTCGAGTTCCTCGCCGAAGGCGGTGATGTCCTCGTCGACGACGACCCGGAGCCGGTCGAGGGCGGCGCGCTCCTCGGCCTCCTTGCGGCGCCTCTTCTGCCGGACGACGGCGTAGGCGCCCGCGCCGCCCGCGACGACGACCGCGCCGAGGACGGCGAGCCCGGCGACGGGGACCCCGGAGTCCGTGCCGACGACGCCCCAGGAGGCCGGGGCGGAGCCGCGCAGGGCGGGCAGGGCCTGGTCGACGAAGTCGTTGAGTTCGGTGGCGGCGTCGACGCCGGGCTGCCGTACGGAGGCGACGAGGTTGTCCACGGCGGCCGGGGACATCACGGAGCGGTCGACGCCCGCGTCGAAGCGGTCGCCGAGGCGCACCGCGTACAGGCCGGCGATGCCGGTCCGGGCGCGCAGGTCGTCGATGAGGCCCTTGGGCGGGAACTGCGCGTTCGCGGGCAGGACCGCCACGAAGAGCGGCTTGTCCGCGTCCTTGATCTTCTGCGCGAGGGCCTTCGCGTCGGCCGTGGAGAGCTGGCCGGCGGCGCCCGGGTCGACGTAGACCGGGCCCTGTCTCAGGGCGGCGGCCGCGTCGGACACGCCCGTGGCCCTGGCGCCCGCGGTGGGCGCCAGGACCAGGAGCAGGAGCAGGAGCAGCCCGCCGAGGGCCGACCCTGTGGACATCGCCCTGGTCCTCATGGTTCGACGCTACCCGAACCAGACCGAACCAGACATAGGGGGACTATTCTGCGGGGTCGATGCCCGCGCGCAGCAGTCCGTACGTGAAGGCGTCCTCCAGGGCCTGCCAGGAGGCGGCGATGACGTTCTCGCCGACGCCGACCGTGGACCACTCGCCGTCGCCGTCGCTGGTGGTGACGAGGACCCGGGTCGTGGACTCGGTGCCGTGACGGCCCTCCAGGATGCGGACCTTGTAGTCGACCAGCTCGAACTTGGCGAGCGGCGGGTAGATCCGGTCGAGGGCCACCCGCATCGCCCGGTCGAGGGCGTTGACCGGGCCGTTGCCCTCGGCGGTGGCGACGATCCGCTCGCCCTTGGCCCAGAGCTTCACGGTCGCCTCGTTGGCGTGGGTGCCGTCGGGGCGGTCCTCCACGATCGCGCGCCAGGACTCCGTACGGAAGTAGCGGCGGGCCCGGCCCTCGGCCTCCTCGCGGAGCAGCAGCTCGAAGGAGGCGTCGGCGGCCTCGTACGTGTAGCCCTTGAGCTCGCGCTCCTTGACGCGCTCGACGACGCGGGCGACGAGGTCGCGGTCGCCGCCCAGGTCGACGCCGAGCTCCTTGCCCTTGAGCTCGATGGAGGCGCGGCCGGCCATGTCGGAGACGAGCATCCGCATGGTGTTGCCGACCAGCTCGGGGTCGATGTGCTGGTAGAGGTCGGGGTCCACCTTGATCGCGGAGGCGTGCAGTCCCGCCTTGTGGGCGAAGGCGGAGACGCCGACGTACGGCTGGTGGGTGGAGGGCGTGAGGTTGACGACCTCGGCGATGGCGTGCGAGATCCGCGTCATCTCGGCGAGCGCGCCCTCGGGGAGGATCCGCTTGCCGTACTTGAGCTCCAGGGCCGCGACGACGGGGAAGAGGTTGGCGTTGCCGACCCGCTCGCCGTAGCCGTTGGCGGTGCACTGGACGTGGGTGGCGCCCGCGTCGACGGCGGCGAGGGTGTTGGCGACGGCGCAGCCGGTGTCGTCCTGGGCGTGGATGCCGAGGCGGGCGCCGGTGTCGGCGAGGACGGTGGCGACGACGGCCTGGATCTGGGCGGGGAGCATGCCGCCGTTGGTGTCGCAGAGGACGACGACGTCGGCGCCGGCCTCGTGCGCGGCGCGGACGACGGCCTTGGCGTAGTCCGGGTTCGCCTTGTAGCCGTCGAAGAAGTGCTCGCAGTCGACGAAGACCCTGCGGCCCTGGGCGGTCAGGTGGGAGACGGTGTCGCGGACCATCTCCAGGTTCTCGTCGAGGGTGGTGCGCAGGGCGAGCTCGACGTGCCGGTCGTGCGACTTGGCCACCAGGGTGATCACCGGAGCGCCGGAGTCGAGGAGCGCCTTGACCTGCGGGTCCTCGGCGGCGCTGCCGCCGGCCCTGCGGGTGGCGCCGAAGGCGACGAGCTGCGCGTTCTCGAACGCGATCTCCTGCCGGGCGCGGGCGAAGAACTCCGTGTCGCGCGGGTTGGCGCCGGGCCAGCCGCCTTCGATGAAGCCCACGCCGAACTCGTCGAGGTGCCGGGCGATGGTCAGCTTGTCCGCGACGGTGAGGTTGATGCCTTCACGCTGCGCCCCGTCGCGCAGGGTCGTGTCGAAGACATGGAAACTGTCGTCGAGGCGCGATCCCTCGGCGTTCTCCGTGGTCATGGCTGTGTTGGCTCCTGTCGGATGTGGCTCCGGAAGGTATGGATCCACTTGCCCCCATTCTCACGCGCCGTCCGCTTCCGGCGTGGGTGGGGCCGGAAAACGAAAAAACCCCTCGCGGGTGCGAGAGGTCTGCGCGCGGGTCTGGGGCACGGTGTCCACTGCCGCGGGGGTCGTTCCGCGGTTCAGTGGCCACTGCGGACCGGCGCGCTGCTGCCGATAATCATCGTGGTAGCGAGCACGCCGGAAGTCTGGCACAGGTCCGGGGTCAGCGGGACGGCGGTCTCACGATACGGGCAGTTGATCTCGCGGACGCTCGGAGCGGGCGGCGCCCACCCGGCCCAGGTCGATGTCCCGGGTCTCCCGCATCGTGAGGTAGACGACCAGGGAGACGGCCGCGCAGCCCGCGACGTACCAGAAGAAGCCCGACTCGACGCCGGCGTCCTTGAACCAGAGCGCCACGTACTCGGCGGTGCCGCCGAAGAGGGCGTTGGCGACGGCGTACGGCAGGGCGACGCCGAGGGCGCGGATGCCGGTCGGGAAGAGTTCGGCCTTCACGCAGGCGTTGATGGAGGTGTAGCCGGTGACGACGACCAGCGCGAGGAGGGAGAGGCCGAGGGCGGGCCAGAAGGAGCCGGCGTGCTTGAGCATCGTCAGGATCGGGACGGTGAGGAGGGTGGAGCCGAGCGCGAAGGTGATGAGGAGCGGGCGGCGTCCGATCCGGTCGGAGAGCCGGCCGGCGAGCGGCTGCAGGCAGGCGAAGACGATCAGGGCGCAGAAGGAGACCAGGGTGGCGGTCTGCTTGGGCAGCCCGGCGGAGTTGGACAGGTACTTGGTGAGGTACGTGGTGTACGTGTAGTAGGCCACGGTCCCGCCCATGGTGAGCGCGACGACGAGGAAGGCCTCGCGCTTGTGCGCCCACAGGGCCTTGAGGGTGCCCTGCTGTCCCCGGGCGACGCCGGAGTCGGCGGTCTCCTCGTACACCTCGGTCTCCAGCATGGTGCGGCGCAGCCAGAAGACGACGGCCGCGCCGAGGGCGCCGACGACGAACGGGATGCGCCAGCCCCAGGCGTGGAGGGCGTCGGCGGACAGGGTGTGCTGGAGGACGAGCAGCAGGCCGAGGCCGAGGATCTGGCCGGCGGTCATCGACACGTACTGGAAGCTGGAGGCGAAGCCGCGGTGCCGCGGCGCGGAGGCCTCGGTGAGGTAGGTGGCGCTGGCCGCGTACTCGCCGCCGACGGAGAGTCCCTGGAGGAGGCGGGCGACGAGGAGGACGACGGCGCCGCCGTACCCGGCGACCGAGTAGGTCGGCGCGATCGCGATCAGTACGGCGGAGGCGGACATCAGCGTCACGGTGAGGGTGAGCGCCGCCTTGCGGCCCTTGCGGTCGCCGACCCGGCCGAGGAGCCAGCCGCCGACGGGGCGCATGAAGAAGCCGACGGCGAAGATGCCGGCGGTGTTCATGAGCTTGGCGGTGTCGTCGCCCTCGGGGAAGAAGGCTCCCGCGAAGTAGGTGGCGAAGCTCGCGTACACGAACCAGTCGAACCACTCGACCATGTTGCCGGCGGAACCGACCCAGATCTTCTTCCAGTGCTCTCGTCCCATGGGCAGGAACCGTGCCGGAGACCAGGCGGGGGCGACAAGGCCGCGGCCCGCAACGATCGGGTGTACTTACGTGCGTTGCGGTCGCGCGAGCAGGTCCTGCTCGATGAACTCCCGTACGTGCGCGAGGACCTGCTCCCGCCCCGTGCCCGGGATGCCGACGGCGACGTGCACGCTGAAGCCGTCGAGCAGGGCCCGCATCCGGGTGGCGAAGCGGTCCGGGTCGACCGGGCGGAACTCCTCCCGCGAGACCCCCTCGGCGAGGATCGCGACCAGGTCCCGGTGCCAGGCCCCCTCGATGGCGGCCTGCCGGGCGCGGGCGTCGTCGTCGGCGTTCTGCGAGCGGTTCCAGACCTCCAGCCAGAGGGTCCAGTGAGGGTCGCGGGGCCCGTCGGGCACGTACACGTCGACGTACCCGTCGAGCCGGTCGCGTGCCTTCCCCGGCCGGGACAGCAGCGCGCTGCGCTCGGCCCCGAGCCGCCCCTCGCTCCACTCCAGGGTCTGCAGCAGCAGCTCGTCCTTGGTGCGGAAGTAGTAGAGGAGGTGCCCGCTGCTCATCCCCACCTGCCGCCCGAGCCCGGCCATGGTGAGCCCGTCGAGCCCCCGCTCGGCGATGGTGTCCATGGCCGCGGCGAGCACGTCCTCGCGGGGCGGGGCGGCCTGGTTGCGCCGGCGGGGGTGGGACGGGGAGGGGAGGGGGTCGCTGCTCTGACTCACTCGTACGTTCTACCCGATCGGCCCGGTCCCGGTGTCCCGGACCCATGCGTCCCTGCGCGCCCGCAGCTCCCGGATCCGGTCGGGGCCGGGCTCGCCGGCTGCGGCCTCGGCGAATCCCTGCGCGCCGAACGCGCCGTCGGTCACGAGGGCGAGGTCCTCCGCGGAGAGCTCCTCCGCGAGCAGCGCGGAGAGTGCCGGGAGGTCGCCCTCGAAGACCCCGTCGCGGTCCATCTCGCGCAGGCGGCGGACGGTCCGGACGAGGTCGGGCCGCAGGGTCGTCCAGCCGCGGGAGGCGGCGATCTCGCGGTCCACGTGCTCCATGAACCAGCGCACGACCTCGTACGGGACGGGGTGGTGCCCCGACACGGGGTCGACGCACACGGTCGGCCCGCGCTCCGGGTCCTCGTCGGGCACGACGGCCGTCAGCAGGGTCCGCCGGTCGGCGACCCGGCCCAGTTCCAGGTACCAGGCGTCGTCCGGTACGGAGTACAGGATCGTGATCGCGTAGTCGCCGCCCTCGTGGCGCATCACCGGCATGGCCGCAGGCTGTCACACGGCCCGCGGCCCGACCACCGGATTTCAGACCTTCGGCTGCTGCTGCGTGATGCAGTGGATGCCGCCGCCGCCCGCGAAGATCGTCCGGGCGTCGACGAGGACGACCTCTCGCTCAGGGAAGAGGCGGCGGAAGATCTCGGCGGCCAGTTCGTCGTGGGGGTCGTCGAAGGCGCAGAGGACGACGCCGTCGTTGCACAGGTAGTGGTTGATGTACGAGTAGTCGACCCAGTCGCCCTCCTCGTCCTTGAGGACGGTCGGGGCCGGGATCTCGATGACCTCCAGGGCGCGGCCCCGGGCGTCGGTCTGGCCGCGCAGGATGTCGACGTACGTCCGGGAGCGCTCGTAGTCGGGGTGGGCCGGGTCCTGCTGGCTGTGGACGAGGACCGTGCCGGGGCGGGCGAAGGCGGCGACGATGTCGACGTGGCCCTGGGTGCCGTACAGGCCGTAGTCACCGGCGAGGCCGTGGGGCAGCCAGATCGCCTTCGTCGTGCCGAGCTTGGCGTGGACCTCCTGCTCGACCTGCTCGCGGGTCCACTCGGGGTTGCGGCCGGAGCCGAGCTGCACGGTGTCGGTGAGGAGGACGGTGCCCTCGCCGTCGACGTGGATCGCGCCGCCCTCGTTCACCAGCGGAGAGGACAGCACGGGGACCCCCGCCACGTCCGCGACATGGCGGGCGATCTTGGAGTCGTGCTCCCAGCGGGCCCAGTCCTGGGCGCCCCAGCCGTTGAACACCCAGTCGACGGCGGCGAGTTCGGTGCCGTTCGTGACGAAGGTCGGGCCGATGTCCCGCATCCAGGCGTCGTCGAGCTCGCGCTCGACGAGCTCGACGTCCGGGCCGAGGAGGGCCGCTGCCGACTCCGCGTCGCCGGGCGCGACGACCATCGTGACGGGCTCGAAGCGGCGGACGGCGCGGGCCACCGACGCCCAGGCGGTACGGGCCTCGGCGAGCTCCTCCTCGTTGGTGAAGGTGGGGTTGGTGCTGGGCCAGGCCATCCAGGTGCGCTCGTGGGGGGTCCACTCGGCGGGCATGCGGTACGAGGTCATGAGTCGGGTCCTAGAGGAAGTAGAGGCGGTTGAGGGAGACGGACTCGGCCGCCTCGGAGCGGATCGGGGAGCCGTCGAGCGAGACGAGGCCCGTGCGGCCGTCGACCTGGACGTCGCCGACGCGGGAGTTGAGCCGCAGGTCGGCGGGGCCGATGCCGCGGGTGCCGCGCACGGCGACCCGGCGGCGCCGGGTGGGCATCGCGTCGGAGCCGAGGTCGACGGCGGCCTGCGCGACGAACGCGACGGAGATGTCGGCGGGCGTGGCGCCGTGCGCGCCGAACAGCGGTCCGAGGACGAGCGGTTCGCAGGTGTCGGTGGCGGCGTTCGGATCGCCCACGACCCCCCACGCGGGGAAGCCGTTCTTGATGACCATCTGCGGCTTGGCGCCGAAGAACTCCGGCCGCCACAGCACGATGTCGGCCATCTTCCCGACCTCGATCGAACCGATCTCGTGGGCGAGGCCGTGGGCGATCGCCGGGTTGATGGTGAGCTTGGCCATGTAGCGCAGCACGCGCGCGTTGTCGTCGTGCGCGCCGTCGCCCTCCAGGGGTCCGAGCTCGGCCTTCATCTTCCCGGCCATGGCGAAGGTCCGGCGTACGGTCTCGCCGGCCCTTCCCATCCCCTGCGCGTCGGAGGAGGTGATCCCGATCGCGCCGAGGTCGTGCAGGACGTCCTCCGCGCCCATCGTCCCGGCCCTGATCCGGTCGCGGGCCATCGCCGCGTCGCCGGGCAGGTCGGTCTTCAGGTCGTGGACGGAGACGATCATCCCGTAGTGCTCGGCGACGGCGTCGCGGCCGAAGGGGAGCGTGGGGTTGGTGGAGGAGCCGATGACGTTCGGCACGCCCGCCATCTTCAGGACGTTGGGGACGTGTCCGCCGCCGCAGCCCTCGATGTGGAAGGCGTGGATCGTACGACCCTCCAGGACCTTGAGGGTGTCCTCGACCGACAGGCACTCGTTCAGGCCGTCGGAGTGCAGGGCGACCTGGACGTCGTGCTCCTCGGCGACCCGCAGCGCGGTGTCCAGGGCTCGGGTGTGGGCGCCCATGTCCTCGTGGACCTTGAAGCCCGACGCCCCGCCCTCGGCGAGCGCCTCCACCAGCGGCGCCGGGTCCGAGGAGGAGCCGCGGGCGAGGAAGCCGATGTTGACCGGCCAGGCGTCGAAGGCGTTGAAGGCGTGCTTGAGCGCCCACGGCGAGTTGACGCCGACGCCCCAGACGGGGCCGAACTCCTGGCCGATGATCGTGGTGACGCCGCTGGCGAGCGAGGCCTCCATGATCCGCGGGGAGAGCAGGTGGACGTGGGTGTCGACGGCTCCGGCGGTGGCGATCAGGCCCTCGCCGGAGACGATCGAGGTGCCGGTGCCGACGACGACGTCGACCCCGTCGAGGGTGTCGGGGTTGCCGGCCCGCCCGATGGCGTGGATCCGGCCCTCGCGGATGCCGATCGACACCTTGCGGATGCCCTGCACGGCGTCGATGACCAGGACGTTGCTGATGACGACGTCGCAGGTCTCGCGGACGGCGGCGGCCTTCAGGTGGAGTCCGTCGCGGGCGGTCTTGCCGAAGCCGGCCAGGAACTCGTCCCCGGGCTTCTGGGAGTCGGACTCGACGCGGACGACGAGCCCGGAGTCGCCCAGGACGACGCGGTCCCCGGCGCGGGGGCCGTGCACGGATGCGTACTCGTACGGGTCCATCAGTCGTTCTCCTCGTCGGGCAGAACGCCCAGGTAGCCGCAGGCCCGCGCCCTGCGCAGCGCCTCTTCCTTCGCGCCGGGCGCGTCCAGCGGGCCGTCGACCAGCCCCGCGAAGCCGATGGCGACGCGGGCGCCGCCGATCGGGACGAGCCCGACCTCGGCCTCGCCGCCCGGGTCGAAGCGGAAGGAGGCCCCGGCCGGGATGGCGAGGCGCATGCCGTAGGCGGCGGCCCGGTCGAAGTCGAGCCGCGGGTTGACCTCGAAGAAGTGGAAGTGGGAGGTCACGCTCACGGGGACCGTCGCGGTGTTCCGTACGGAGAGGGTGAGCGCCGGTTCGGACCGGGGGTGCCCGGGGCCGGGCAGCAGCGCGCCGGGGGCCTCGGCGCCCAGGCCGCCCCCGCCGATCGGGTCGGAGACGACCGCGAGCCGCGAGCCGTCGTCGAAGACGGCTTCGACGTGGACCTCGGTGACCACGTCGGCGACGCCGGGCAGGACGTCGTCGGGGCCGAGGACGGAGCGGGCCGCCTCGATCGCCTCGGCGAGTCGCTTGCCGTCGCGGGCCGCCTCGCAGACGGTGTCCGCGATGAGGGCGGTCGCCTCGGGCACGTTGAGCCGCAGGCCCCGGGCCCGGCGGGCGCGGGCGAGCTCGGCGGCACCGAAGAGAAGCAGCCGGTCGCGTTCCGTGGGGGTCAGTCTCACGCCCCAAACACCTCCTGCAATTGCGACACGTTTGAGTGACACTCTAAATGTTGAGACGCGTGCTTCCAAGCATTGACGTCGTCGACAGGCGTAGGTCACATTGAGCGCCGCTCTAAAACTGTCCCCGTCCCCCGCAGGGAGTGCTCATGCCGATAGAACAGCGCGGAGTCGACACCATCCCCGAAGCGGAACGCACCAGCGGCCCCCGCGACCTCGTCTCGATCCTCCTCGGCTCCAACCTCTGTCTGGGGGTGATCGTCTTCGGCTGGCTGCCGGTCTCCTTCGGACTCGGCTTCTGGGCCTCGGTGACCTCCGTCGTCACCGGCACCCTCGTCGGCGTCGCGGTCACCGCCCCCCTCGCCCTCGTGTCCCTCCGCACCGCGACCAACCTCTCCACCTCCTCCGGCGCCTTCTTCGGCGTCCGCGGCCGGCTCGTCGGCTCCGTGGTGGGGCTGCTGCTCTCGCTGGGCTACACCGCGCTGACCCTCTGGATCGGCGGCGACGTGATGGTGGGCACGCTCTCCCGCCTCGTCGGCCTGCCGACCGGCGGCGCCGTCCACGCCCTCGTCTACGCGTTCCTCGCCGCCTGCACGGTGGTCGGCGCGGTGTACGGCTACCGGCTGCTGCTCCGGCTGAGCAAGGCGCTCGCGATCGGCATGACGGTGCTCCTCGCCATCGGCCTCGTCGCCTACGCCGGGGACTTCACCACGGCCGCCGTCCCGGACACCCCGTACCTGCTCGGATCCTTCTGGCCGACCTGGCTGCTCTCGGCCGTGGCCGCGGGACTCAGCGGACCGGTCGCCTTCATCACCCTGCTCGGCGACTACACCCGGTACGTCTCCCCCGAGCGGTACAGCGCGAAGACCGTGTGGCGGGCCACCTGCCTGGGTCTGACCGTCGGCCTGCTCGTCCCCCAGCTCTTCGGCACGTTCACGGCCCTGGCGGCGCGCGGCGGCCTGGACTACGCGGGCCCGCTCGTCGGCGCGTCGCCCGTCTGGTACCTCGTACCGCTGCTGATCTCCGCCACCGCCGGCTCCGTCGGCAACGCCGGACTGATGCTGTACTCGATGGGCCTCGACCTCGACGCGATCCTGCCGAAGGCCACGCGCGCGCGTGCCACCCTCGTCGTCGCGGCGGTGGCGACGGCCTTCGTCTTCGCCGGCCACTTCGCCTCGGACGCCCAGACGGCGATGACCTCGTTCGTGCTGCTGCTCACCGCGATCGGGACCCCCTGGGCGGTGATCACCCTGATCGGGCACGCGCGCTGCGGCGGGACGTACGACCCGGAGGCGCTCCAGGTCTTCAACCAGCGCTCGCGCGGCGGGATCTACTGGTACTCGGCGGGCTGGCACCCGCGCGCCACCGTCTCCTGGGCGGTCGGCGCGGCGGTCGGCCTGGCCGCGGTGTCGACGCCGCTCTACGAGGGGCCGCTACTCGCCCTGACCGGCGGGATCGACTGCAGCTTCGTCCTCTCGGGCATCGTGGGCGGAGCGCTGTACGCCGTCCTGACGCCGAACGGGGCTCCCGGGACCGTGACGGCCCCGGAAGCCCTGGCGACGACGGAGTAGCTAACCCCACCGGCTCACTTGCCGAGCTCGTGCATCCAGCCGTGCGTGTCCTCGGCCTTGCCGGTCTGGATGGCGAGCAGCGCCTCGCGCAGCTTCATCGTGACCTCGCCGGGCTCGCCGCCCGACTGCCGCCACTCGCCCCGGGCGGACTTGACCAGACCGACCGGGGTGATGACGGCGGCGGTGCCGCAGGCGAAGACCTCGGTGAGGGTGCCGTTCTCGGTGTCGGCCTGCCACTGGTCGATGGAGACGCGGGCCTCCTCGGACTCGTAGCCGAGGTCCTGGGCGACCTTGAGGAGCGAGTCGCGGGTGATGCCCGCGAGCAGGGAGCCGGTGAGGGTGGGGGTGACGATCTTGTTCCCGTACACGAAGTACAGGTTCATGCCGCCGAGTTCCTCGACCCACTTGTGCTCGACCGCGTCGAGGTAGCAGACCTGGTCGCAGCCCTTGGCCGCCGCCTCGGCCTGCGCGAGCAGGGAGGCCGCGTAGTTGCCGCCGGTCTTGGCGTCGCCGACGCCGCCGGGGACGGCGCGGACGCGGTCCTCCGAGGCCCAGATGGAGACGGGCTTCACGCCGCCCGCGAAGTACGGGCCGGCCGGCGAGGCGATGACGACGAACAGGTACTCGTTGGCCGGGCGGACACCGAGGCCGACCTCGGTGGCGATCATGAACGGACGCAGGTAGAGCGAGTCCTCGCCGCCGTGCGCCGGAACCCAGGCCTCGTCCTGCCGGACGAGCGCGTCACACGCCTCGACGAAGGTCTCGACCGGCAGCTCGGGCATGCCCAGCCGGTGGGCGGAGGCCTGGAAGCGGCGGGCGTTGGCGTCGGGCCGGAAGGTGGCGACGGAGCCGTCGGGGCGGCGGTAGGCCTTCAGGCCCTCGAAGATCTCCTGCGCGTAGTGCAGGACGTTCGTGGCCGGGTCCAGGGAGAGCGGGCCGTACGGCACGAGCTGGCCGTCGTGCCAGCCGCGGCCCTCGGTCCACCGGATGGTGACCATGTGGTCGGTGAAGTGGCGGCCGAATCCCGGGTTGGCCAGGATCGCCTCGCGCTCCGCGTCGGACAGCGGGCTGGAGGAGGGCTTGAGCTCGATCGTGGGCGTCGTCATGAGTGCGTGTCCTTCACCGGTTGTGATGGGGAGGACCGCGCGCACGGCGCCGTCGGGGACTGTCGTCCCTGACGAGTCGGCGTCCGGGCATGCCCGTGTGCCGCGGCCCCACGTTCGATTATCGCTCGCGGGGACCGGTGCGGAAAACGGGTGCGCGCGGTCCGGGGTTCGGGGGGCGCCCCGCGGCCGCGCAAGGAACAGCCGCCGGGCGCTGGTGCGACCCGGCGGCTGCTGTGTGGTGTCAGTCGGCGCGGGTCAGCTCGCTACTCGCGCGGCGAGCGCGTCGCCGATCTCGTCCGTCGTGCGGAAGGAGTCGCCGCGCTCGGTGAGGTCGGCCGCGACGGCCTCCTCGACCCGGGCGGCCTCGGCCTCGTAGCCGAGGTGGCGGAGCAGGAGGGCGACGGAGAGGACGGTGGCCGTGGGGTCGGCCTTGCCCTGGCCCGCGATGTCCGGCGCGGAGCCGTGGACCGGCTCGAACATGGACGGGAACTCGCCGCTCGGGTTGATGTTGCCCGAGGCGGCGACGCCGATGCCGCCGGAGACGGCCGCGGCGAGGTCGGTGATGATGTCGCCGAAGAGGTTGTCGGTGACGATCACGTCGAAGCGGGCCGGGTCGGTGACGAGGAAGATCGTCGCGGCGTCGACGTGCAGGTAGTCGGTGGTGACCTCGGGGTACTCCTGGGCCACCTTGTGGAAGGTGTCCGTCCAGAGGTGGCCGGCGAAGGTCAGCACGTTGTTCTTGTGGACCAGCGTCAGCTTCTTGCGCGGGCGGGCCTGGGCGCGGGCGAAGGCGTCCCGGACCACGCGCTCGACACCGAAGGCGGTGTTGACCGAGACCTCGGTGGCGACCTCGTGCGGGGTGCCCTTGCGGATGGTGCCGCCGTTGCCCGTGTACGGGCCCTCGGTGCCCTCGCGGACCACGACGAAGTCGATCTCGGGCTGCCCGGCGAGCGGGGTGGCCACGCCGGGGAGCAGCTTCGAGGGACGCAGGTTCACGTGGTGGTCGAAGGCGAAGCGGAGCTTCAGCAGGAAGCCGCGCTCCAGGACGCCGGAGGGCACCGACGGGTCGCCGATGGCGCCGAGCAGGATGGCGTCGTGCTTCTTGAGGGAGGCGAGGTCGGCGTCGGTGAGGGTCTCACCGGTGGCGTGGTAGCGCCTGGCGCCGAAGTCGTACTCCTCGGTCTCCAGCTTCACGTCCTGGGGAAGGACGGCCGCGAGGATCTTGAGGCCCTGGGCCACGACCTCCTGGCCGATGCCGTCGCCGGGAATGACTGCGAGATTGATGCTGTGAGACATGTCGGCACCCTACTCTTCGTCCCATCGTCTGACACGTTCCGTCCGCCATGTGGACGAAGCGCCATGTCGCGGGACGGGATCCGGGGCGGGATCAGTGACCGGTGGAGCCGCCGTTGTCGCGGCGGTCGAGGGCCCGCTGGAGGGCGGCGGCGGCGTTCTGGCGGGCCTCGTCGCTGGGACGGTTGGCGGAGTGGCGGACGCGGCGGGCGGTCTGAGCGGCCATGGGGGATCGACTCCTCGAGATCAGTGGTGATCCGGACGTGCGGAGATCAGTGGTGATCGAAGGCGCCGGAAGGGGCGGGGAGCGCCGCCACAGGGATTGCCTGCGCAGGGCGTCGCGCTCTCGGCCGCCATTCGCTTGATGAAGCGAGACGTTCGGCTCCTACAAAGCTAGGGCAGGCTTCCGCATCTGTCTCCACAGTTACTCGGACTTCCTACTATCTGAGACGGCGCCGCACCCTCCGTGCCGCACGGTTCGCCTACCTAGATTGCTTTCCTACCTAGGTAGTGATCTGATGTGCCCATGGCCGCAGACCGCAGATCCAGCTGGCTCAAGGGCGTCCTCGACCTGCTCGTCCTCTCCTGCCTGACCGACGGAGAGAGCTACGGGTACGAGATCGCGAAGGCGCTCGACGGGGCGGGCCTGGGCGAGATCAAGGGCGGGACGCTCTATCCCGTACTGAACCGCCTGGAGCAGGCCGGGCTGGTGGAGGCCGAGTTCCGCGCCGCCGAGCGCGGGCCCGGGCGCCGCTACTACCGGCTCACCGACCCGGGCCGGGCGCACCTCACGGCCGAGAGCGAGGCCTGGTCGGAGTTCCACCGGGCCGTACGGACGCAACTGCACGCAGGGGGAACCGCATCATGACCACCGACGCCTACTTCGCCGAGCTGACCGACGCGCTGCGCGCCGCGGGGGTGCCCGAGGAGCAGATCGCGCGGACGACCGACGAGCTGCGCGGGCACCTCGCGGAGACGGGGACCTCCCCGGAGGAGGAGTTCGGGCCGGCCGAGGGCTTCGCGGCCCGGCTGGGCGGGCCGGTCCCGGCCCCCGGGGAGCCGGACGGGGCGGCGGAGCACTGGACGTGGACCGCCGACCTCTTCAACGACCGCCGGATGCTGGACGTCCACGGCGCCCAGGGCTGGGAGGTGGAGGGCCTGGACTCCCTCGGCCGCTTCGTCTGCCGCCGCGCGCCGGGGGTCGCGCTCGCCTGGGAGTACCGCCGCGAGGTGATCACCGGGCGCAGGCGGGCCCGCGTCCTCGACGAGCTCACGCCGGAGGGCTGGGAGCTGTGCGGCGAGTGGCTGGTGTACGGCTACTTCAAGCGGCCGCGCGCGGCGACGGCCGGGCCGGCGGGCGCCGTGGAGGCGCCGCCGGCAGCCCCGCACCGGTGGCTGTTCCTGAGCCGCCGGGGCAAGGCGGCGCTCGCGGTGTGGTGCGTCCTGGTGGGCGGCGCGCTGACCTCGTTCCTCGCCGGAGGGATCGGGCCCTCCGGGCTCGCGATCGCGGTCGCCGTCGTTTCGTCGCTCTCCGCCGTGTACACCTCCCGCCTGGAGACGGCGGCGGGCGACGCCCGGAAGAAGGCCACCGACCGGCGCTGACGCGTCCTCACGTCACGTCGCCGTCCCGCCGGTCGAAGGCCGGCGGGACGGCGGGGCCCGGCAGGGTTCCTCCACCGGCGGGGCGCAGGAGGACGAAGCCCTCCCCCTCCTCGGCGGGGCGGACGACCCCCGGGCCCGAGCGCTTCGAGGCGTCCCTCGCGGAGCCGCCGGCCGCGCGCCCGGTAGAGCGCGGCCCCCTCGGCGGAGGCGCCGAGCGCCCCGAAGGCGTACGCCCCGTCGGTCACCCGCTCCGGCCCGGCCGTCACCCCGCCGCCGAGCCCCCGCCGTCGGCGGTCCCGCCGTCGGCGGTCCCGCCGGACGGCGACCCCTTCCACGCGTCCGACGCGGTGCGGGCACCCCCGGTGGAGCGCCCGGCGCCGCACGACGGCGCCGTGGGCGGCGATGCCCCCCCCACAGACACCTAACCGCTGAATAACCATTGACAGGTTAGGTTCGCTCCTGATTGAGTCGCCCCATAACCGGTGAGCGACAAATGAGGGGTTAGAACAATGTCCGTGCTGCCGACCCACCACCGCACCGTCACCGTCCGGGGCCACGAGATCGCCTACCGCGAGGCCGGACCGGCCGACGCCCCCGTACTGCTCCTGCTGCACGGCTTCCCCACCAGCTCGCACATGTTCCGCGACCTGATCCCCCTGCTCGCCGGCTCCCACCGGCTCATCGCCCCCGACCACCTGGGCTTCGGCCGCAGCGCCGCACCCTCCGCCGCCGACTTCGACTACACCTTCGCCGGACTGGCCGCGCTCACCGCCGAGTTCACCGAGGCCCTCGGCCTGGACCGGTTCGCGCTCTACATCCAGGACTACGGCGCCCCCATCGGCCTGCGCCTCGCCCTCGCCCACCCCGAGCGGATCACCGCGATCGTCACCCAGAACGGCAACGCCTACGAGGAGGGACTCGGCGCCGAGGCCTGGGCCCCCGTCCTCGCCCTGATCGAGGAGCGCACCCCCGAGACCGAGGGGCCGGTCCGCGCCATCCGCTCCCTGGACGGCATCCGGTGGCAGTACGAGACGGGCGTCCCCGCCGCGTACCGGGACCTGCTCAGCCCCGACGCCTGGCACCACGACGCGGCCCTGATGGCCCGCGAGGGCCAGGACGACATCCAGCTGGGCCTGATCGCCGACTACGGCTCCAACTTCGCCCTCTACCCGGCCTTCCAGGAGTACTTCCGCACCTCCCGGGTCCCCCTCCTCGCCGTCTGGGGCGAGGGCGACCAGGTCTTCGTCCCCGCCGGCGCCGAGGCCTTCCGCCGCGACCTCCCGGACGCCGAGGTCCACCTGCTGCCCACGGGCCACTTCGCCCTGGAGACCCACGCGCCGCAGATCGCCTCACTGATCGGCGACTTCCTGGGGCGCCGCCTGTCCTGACCCGCTCTCCGGCCCGGCGGACGGAGACGGGCCGGGGCCCAGGGCCCCGGCCAGCCGAAGGCACACCCGGACGCGCTCGGAGGGGGCGCAGTCGGACAGCATCGCCCGTACGTGACGGACGATGAGCAGGTCCCGGACGGTCCGGGCCACCGCCGGCAGCACCCCCAGGGCGAGAACCACCAGCGCGAACACCACGTCCCCCCTCACAGGTACCGTCGCAGGTTGGTCGCGGCGATCCGGTCGCGGTCCGCCGCATCGCCGTCGCGGCACCATGACGGGTTCAGACAGCGGAGGACGACGCTGGCGTCCCCCAGGTCGATCCGCTCCTCATGAGGCTCGCGGGCGAAGGCGGGTCGGAAGTCGATCGACTCGGTCCCGGTCTCGATTCCGCTGCCGCGCAGGGCGGCGGCCAGCTCCCCGGCCGGCATGCCGCAGCACCACTCGAGAACGATGTCGTGGTGGTGGTGGGTGTACGTGTTGACCCACCCGTGCGAGGAACCGGCGCGGTTGATCAACAGGGGCCTGCGAAGGACCCTGCTGAAAAGCAGGTCCCGGGCCCCGGGGGTCCAGTGGAGTCCGCCGTCCGTGTTCCAGTCGGCGAGCTCGTCGCTCTCGGCGCGCGAGAGCCGGTCCGGCTCGTCCCGCCAGACCGGGGACAGCCCTTCTCCGACGGCCGGGAGCACCGGCCCGCCCCGGACGTCCAGCCCCTCCAGCCGTAGACGGGCGGAGGACCCGGCGTCAGCCAGGAACCAGTCACCGGCACGACGGCGCACCCGCAGACCGGCCACTCCCCGCAGACCGCCGTAGTCCGCGTCGAACACGGGGAGGAGATCGGCCAGCATCCGCCTCGCCATGACCGGATGGAGACACAACGTGATCCGCTCGCCCTCCAGCCGCACTCCCCGCAGCCCGAGGACGGCACTGTCGAGCTGCCGGTCGCGGAGAGCATCCGCCAGGGTGTGCGCGACACGGGCCTCGAAGCACCTCTGCTCGGCCGTGGCGGCGTCGGGAACAGGCCGACGCAGTGAAACGAGGCCTTCCGCCGCCGAGGTGAGGCAGAGGTTGTACCCCATACCGGTCGCACGACTGCACACGGTGGCCGCGCGCTTCCGATTGCTCTGTCGTTTGGACATACGTCTCCCCGTGACCCTGCCCGGCACGATCACTGAGGGCGCACGTACATCCTGACAACCACGCATCGCCGCAGGTGGGTTCGTGAGAGCCCTTCGCTCCCCTTGGGTGTTGCCGGGACCCCAAGGTCTGGAACGCGTCCCCATGCCGACGCCCCGTCAGGCTAACGCATGAGAACCGCCCCCGTCCTGGATTGGGGGGCCAGGAGGGGGGCGGTGATCAGGAGCCTCCACGAGGCGGGGGCGTCAGCCCATGTGCGGGTAGCCGTACTCGGTCGGCGGGACCAGCGTCTCCTTGATGGCGCGGGTCAGCGTCCAGCGCATCAGGTTCTGCGGGGCGCCGGCCTTGTCGTTGGTGCCGGAGGCGCGACCGCCGCCGAAGGGCTGCTGGCCGACGACGGCGCCGGTCGACTTGTCGTTGATGTAGAAGTTGCCCGCGGCGAAGCGGAGCTTCTCCATCGTGTACGCGGCGGCCGCGCGGTCGCCGGAGATGACCGAGCCGGTGAGGGCGTAGTCCGAGACCGACTCCATCTGGGTCAGCATCTCGTCGTACTTGTCGTCCTCGTAGACGTGGACCGCCAGGATCGGGCCGAAGTACTCGGCCTTGAAGACCTCGTTCTCCGGGTCGTCGCAGACGATGACGGTCGGACGGACGAAGTAGCCCACCGAGTCGTGGTAGGTGCCACCGGCGATGATCGTGCAGCTCGGGTCGGCCGCGGCACGGTCGATCGCCGCCTTGTTCTTGGCGAACGAGCGCTCGTCGATGACGGCGCCGATGAAGTTCGACAGGTCGGTGACGTCACCCATGGCGATGCCGTCGACCTCGGCCGCGAACTCCTCCTTGAAGCCGTCGTTCCAGATCGACGCCGGGACGTAGGCGCGGGAGGACGCGGAGCACTTCTGGCCCTGGAACTCGAAGGAGCCACGGGTCAGCGCCGTCTTCAGGACGGCGCGGTCGGCGCTGGGGTGGGCGACGACGAAGTCCTTGCCGCCGGTCTCGCCGACGATCCGCGGGTACGAGCGGTACTTCTCGATGTTGTTGCCGACCGTCTTCCACAGGTGCTGGAAGGTCTTGGTCGAGCCGGTGAAGTGGATGCCGGCCAGGTCGCGGTGGTTCAGGGCCACCTCGGAGACGGCGATGCCGTCGCCGGTCACCAGGTTGATGACGCCCTTCGGCAGGCCGGCCTCCTCCAGGAGCTCCATGAGGAGCACGGCGGAGTGGGTCTGCGTCGGGGACGGCTTCCAGACCACCACGTTGCCCATGAGGGCGGGGGCGGTGGGCAGGTTGCCCGCGATGGCGGTGAAGTTGAAGGGGGTGATCGCGTAGACGAAGCCCTCCAGCGGGCGGTGGTCCAGACGGTTCCACACACCCGGGGAGTTCGCCGGCGGCTGCTCGGCGAGGATCTGGCGGGCGTACGCCACGTTGAAGCGCCAGAAGTCGACGAGCTCGCACGGGGTGTCGATCTCGGCCTGCTGGGCGGTCTTCGACTGGCCGAGCATGGTGGACGCGGCCAGCGTCTCGCGCCACGGGCCGGCGAGCAGCTCGGCGGCGCGCAGGATGATCGCGGCGCGGTCGTCGAAGGACATCGCGCGCCAGGCCGGGGCGGCGGCCAGGGCGGCGTCGATGGCGTCCTGGGCGTCCTGCTCGGTGGCGCCGCGGAAGGTGCCGATGACGGCCTTGTGGTTGTGCGGCTGGACGACCTTGAACTCCTCGCCGCCACCGAGGCGCTTCACGCCACCGATGGTCATCGGCAGCTCGCGCGGGTTCTCGGCCAGCTCCTTGAGCTTGGTCTCCAGGCGGAGGCGCTCGGGGGAACCGGGGGCGTAGCTGTGCACCGGCTCGTTGACCGGAGCGGGGACCTGGGTGACAGCGTCCATGAGTCTCGATACTCCTTGTGAGAGGTGGGCTCAGCCCTTGGTGAGGATGGAGCGGACGAAGAAGAGGAGGTTGGCCGGCTTCTCCGCGAGGCGGCGCATGAAGTAGCCGTACCAGTCGGTGCCGTACGCGGTGTAGACGCGCATGCGGTGGCCCTCGGCGGCGAGCCGGTTCTGCTCCTCGCTGCGGATGCCGTACAGCATCTGGAACTCGTACTCGTCCAGCTTGCGCCCGGCGCGGCGGGCCAGCTCCTGGCCGATGGAGATCAGGCGCGGGTCGTGCGAGCCGATCATCGGGTAGCCCGTGCCGTCCATCAGGATCTTCATGATCCGGACGTACGCCTTGTCGATCTCGGCCTTGTCCTGGAGGGCGACGGAGGCGGGCTCCTTGTAGGCGCCCTTCACGATCCGGACGCGGGAGCCGTTCGCGGCGAGGCGTCGGGCGTCGTCCTCGGTGCGGAAGAGGTAGGCCTGGATGACGCAGCCGGTCTGCGGGAAGTCCTTCCGCAGCTCCTCGTGGATGGCGAACATCGAGTCGAGGGTGGTGTGGTCCTCGGCGTCCAGGGTGACGGTGGTGCCGATCTCGGCGGCGGCGGCGACGACCGGGCGCACGTTGGCGAGGGCCAGCTCGTGGCCGTTCTCGAGCGACTGGCCGAACATCGACAGCTTCACGGACATCTCGGCGCGGGCGCCGAGGCCCAGCTCCTTGAGGCGGCCGATGAGCTCCAGGTAGGCGTCCCGGGCGGCGTACGACTGCTCGACGGTGGTGATGTCCTCACCGACGACGTCGAGGGTGACCTCCAGGCCGCGGCCGCTCAGCTCGGAGACGATCGGGACGACGTCGTCGACCGTCTCGCCGGCGATGAAGCGGGCGACGACCTGCTTGGTCCCGGGGGCGGCCGAAACGAGACGGCGCATCTTGTCGCTGCGCGACGCGGCGAGGATCACGGGACCCAGCACGGGAACCTCCAGAAGGACAGGGTGACGAAAGGTGCCCTACCCGGTCTTTTGCAAAGAACCGGGAACAGCACGAAGAACCACCGTGAAACCTATGGACCGCTCCGATCGTCCGCCATCTACAGCTGTCACGCATCCGTGCACGGCATCTCATACACATGTCTGAGCGGGTGCGAGAATGGCGCCGTGAAGGGCGATTACCAAGAACTGGTGGACGAGATCTCCGCGCTGCTGGGCGCACCGGCGACGCTGGAGAACCGCGACTTCGGGCTGATCGCCTTCGGCGCCCACGACAGCGACGACGACACCGCGATGGACCCCGTCCGGACGCGGTCGATCCTGACCCGGAAGTCGACCCCGGCGGTCCGCGCCTGGTTCGAGGGCTTCGGCATCACCCGGGCGACGGGCCCCGTCCGCATCCCGGCCGCTCCGGACGCCGGGGTGTTCCGGGACCGCCTCTGCCTGCCCGTACGCCATCGGGGGGTCGTCCTCGGGTACGTCTGGCTGCTGGACGCCGAGCCCGGCCCCACGCCCGCCCAGCTCACGGCCGCGATGGAGGTCGCCACCCGGATCGGCGCGCTCCTCGCCGACGAGGAGCGCGCGGACGCCGACCTCTCGCGCGAGTTCGCCGCGGCCCTGACCGCCGGACGCGGCTGGCAGAGCGACATGGCCGTCGCGGCGCTCAGGGTGGCCCTGGGCCCCGGCGCGGACGGTCTGCACACCGTCGTCTGCGTGACCCCCTGGCGGGGCGAGGCCCCTTCGATCCGGGCGGTCCCGGGCGCGGCGGCGGTCGCCGTGCTCCCCGAGGGCGAGTCCCTCGCCGTCCTCGTACGGCTGCGCACGGTCGAGGACCTCTCCCCCGCCCACACGGCCGCCGACCGGCTGCGCGCCGCCGCTCCCGCCGGCGTCGCCACCCCCCGCCGGGGCCTCGCGGAGCTCCCGGCGGCCTGGCGCGAGGCCAACACGGCGGCCCGCGCCGCCACGGCCCAGCCGACGCTCGGCCCGGTCGCGGAGTGGGCCGGGATCGGCCCGTACCGCCTGCTGGCGGCGCTGTACCACCCGGAGGTCGACCCCGTCGTCGCACCGCTGATCACCCCCGCCCACGCCGAACTGGCCCGCACCGCCGAGGCGTTCCTCGACAACGCGGGCCAGGCGGGCCGCACGGCGGCGGCCCTGGGCATCCACCGCCAGACCCTCTACTACCGGCTGTCCCGGGTCGAACAGCTCACGGGCCTGGACCTGGACAACGGCGAGGACCGCCTCCTGCTGCACATGTCCCTGAAGTCGGCCCGGCTCTGAACGTCGCGGCGACCCGCCTCCGAGCGCCGGTGCCAGGCCCCTACCGGCCCTCCATCAGCACCTTGAGCCCCTCGGTGAGGTCGTCGGCGCTGGGGGCCGTCTCCGGGTCGACCATCCACTGGATCATGACGCCGGTCGCCAGGGCCTGGAGCAGCAGTCCGGCCGCCCGGGCCCCCTCCGGGTCCGCCTCCGGGTCGATGCCGAGCATGCCCTCGGCGATGCCGAGCCGGCCCTCCCGCTGCGGCTCCTTGATCGCCTCGCGCAGCTTCTCGTCGTCGTCGAGGCGGGTGACGACCTCGGTCTGGAGCTTCCAGACCGGGCGGCTGGCCTCGGCGGCGCCGATGAGCTGCGCCCACATCGCGCGGAAGCGCTCGTACGGGTCGGCCGGAGGGCGTTCGGCTTCCCGCCGCCCGTCCGGGACGGCGACCCGCTCGCCCCACTCCTCGGTGAGGCTCAGGAAGGCCTGCTGGAGCAGGGCGTCCTTGGAGCCGTAGTGGTAGCCGATGGAGGCGAGGTTGGTTCCCGAGGCGGCGACGATGTCGCGCGCCGTGGTGCGCCCGTACCCCTTCTCCAGGAGGCAGCGCTTGGCGCCTTCGAGCAGGTCTTCCTTGTGTCCCATGACAGCACTGTACCCGGCCGCTAGACGCTTGTGTAAGACGAGCGTCTAGCGACCGGGTACGCGTCGGGCGTGCGTCAGATCAGGTTGACCGAGCGGGCCGAGGTCGCGCCGATCTCCTCCGCGATCTCCGCGAGGACCGGGGCCGGCAGCGTGTCGTCGACGGTGAGCACGACGAGCGCCTCGCCGCCCTCCTCCGCGCGGGAGACCTGCATGCCGGCGATGTTCAGGCCGGCCTCGCCGAGGATCCGGCCGACCGTGCCGACGACGCCCGGGCGGTCCTCGTAGCGCAGCACCACCATGTGGTCCGCGAGCGCGAGGTCCACGTCGTAGTCGCCGACCGCGACGATCTTCTGCAGGTGCTTCGGGCCCGCGAGCGTGCCGGAGACCGAGACCTCCTGGCCGTCGGAGAGCGTGCCGCGCACGGTGACCATGTTGCGGTGGTCGGGCGACTCGGAGCTGGTGGTCAGACGCACCTCGACACCGCGCTCCTGCGCGAACAGCGGGGCGTTGACGTACGACACGGTCTCGTCGACCACGTCCTCGAACACGCCCTTGAGCGCGGAGAGTTCGAGCACCTTCACGTCGTGCTGGGTGATCTCGCCGTAGACCTCGACGTCGAGGCGGGCCGCGACCTCGCCCGCGAGGGCGGTGAAGATCCGGCCGAGCTTCTCGGCGAGCGGCAGACCCGGCTTCACGTCCTCCGCGATGACACCGCCCTGGACGTTGACCGCGTCCGGGACCAGCTCGCCCGCGAGCGCCAGGCGCACCGACTTGGCGACGGCGATGCCGGCCTTCTCCTGGGCCTCGTCCGTGGAGGCGCCGAGGTGCGGGGTGCAGACGACCTGGTCGAGCTCGAAGAGCGGGGAGTCCGTGCAGGGCTCCTTCGCGTACACGTCGAGGCCGGCGCCGGCGACCCGGCCCTCCTTGATCGCCGAGTACAGCGCGGCCTCGTCCACGATCCCGCCGCGCGCGGCGTTGACGATGCGGACGGAGGGCTTGACCTTGTGCAGCGCCTCGTCGCCGATGAGACCGAGGGTCTCCGGGGTCTTCGGCAGGTGGACGGTGATGAAGTCGGCGACCTCCAGGAGCTCGTCCAGGGCCAGCAGCTTCACCCCCATCTGGGCGGCGCGGGCCGGCTGCACGTAGGGGTCGTACGCGACGATCTTCATGCCGAAGGCGGACATGCGCTGGGCGACCAGGACGCCGATGCGGCCGAGGCCGACGACACCGAGGGTCTTCTCGCTCAGCTCGACGCCCGTGTACTTCGAGCGCTTCCACTCGCCGTTCTTGAGCGCGGTGTTGGCCTGCGGGATGTTGCGCGCGGTGGCGACGAGCAGGCCGCACGCGAGCTCGGCCGCGGTCACGATGTTCGACGTGGGGGCGTTGACGACCATCACGCCGGCCTTGGTGGCGGCGGAGACGTCGACGTTGTCCAGTCCGACACCGGCGCGGGCGACGACCCGCAGCTTCCCGGCGGCGGCGATGGCCTCGGCGTCGACCTTGGTCGCGGAGCGGACCAGGATCGCGTCCACATCGGCGATGGCGGGGATCAGCTCGGCCCGGTCGGCGCCGTTGCAGTGCCGGATCTCGAAGTCCGGGCCCAGGGCGTCGACGGTGGCGGGCGACAGCTCTTCAGCGATGAGTACGACAGGTTTCGAGCTCACGTGAGTCCTCACAGAGGCAGTGCGGACGGCCGTCCCGACGGCCGCAGGCGGTGGAGGGGGCTTGCCGCGTGAAAGCGCACGACGCTGTGGGCCAGACGCGATGTTGTTGAGAAGTGTAGTGGTGCGCGGGCGCCGTTCATGCGCCTCGTTGGAAGGATCACCCGTCCGTGGTTGGACGGGGTGTCCAACGATGCGGCAAGGGGCCGGACACGATGTCCGGCCCCCGCCGTGAAGGCTTACGCCTCCTCGTCGTTCACCCAGCTCATGAGCTTGCGCAGCTCCTTGCCGGTGGTCTCCAGGAGGTGGTTGGCGTCCTGGGTCTTGTACTCGTTGTACTTCTTCAGACCGCCGTGGTACTCGGCCATCCACTCCTTGGCGAAGGTGCCGTCCTGGATCTCCGCGAGGACCTTCTTCATCTCGGCCTTGGTGGCGTCGGTGATGATCCGCGGGCCGGTGACGTAGTCGCCCCACTCGGCGGTCTCGGAGACCGACCAGCGCATCTTCTCCAGACCGCCCTCGTACATGAGGTCGACGATGAGCTTCAGCTCGTGCAGGCACTCGAAGTAGGCGATCTCCGGCTGGTAGCCGGCCTCGGTCAGGGTCTCGAAGCCCGCCTTGACCAGGGCCGCGGTGCCACCGCAGAGGACGGCCTGCTCACCGAACAGGTCGGTCTCGGTCTCCTCGGTGAAGGTCGTCTTGATGACGCCGGCGCGGGTGCCGCCGATGCCCTTGGCGTACGAGAGCGCCAGCGCGAAGGCGTTGCCGGTGGCGTCCTGCTCGACGGCCGCGATGCACGGGACGCCGCGGCCCTCCTCGTACTGACGGCGGACCAGGTGGCCCGGGCCCTTCGGGGCGACCAGGGCGACGTCGATGCCCTCGGGCACCTTGATGAAGCCGTAGCGGACGTTCAGGCCGTGGCCGAAGAAGAGCGCGTCGCCCTCCTTCAGGTGGTCCTTGATGGACTCCTCGTAGACCTGGGCCTGGATCGGGTCCGGCGTCAGGATCATGATGAGGTCGGCCTCTTCGGCCGCCTGGGCGACGGAGACGACCCGCAGGCCCTGCTCCTCGGCCTTGGCCTTGGACTTCGAGCCCTCCTGCAGACCGACGCGGACGTCGACACCGGAGTCACGGAGCGACAGCGCGTGGGCGTGGCCCTGGCTGCCGTAACCGATCACCGCGACCTTGCGGCCCTGGATGATGGACAGGTCGGCGTCGTCGTCGTAGAACAGCTCGGCCACTGGATTCTCCTTGAGGTGCTGGTGTTGCGTCCCACCGTACGGCGGGGAGCGGGAGGAAAGTTTTCGGGTCTCGTCAGTCGGACCGCCGGGCGGACCGGCGGTCTCGCGCGGTCGACGTCAGGCGCTGCGGTCGAGGGCCCGCAGGGACCGGTCCGTGATGGACCGGGCGCCACGCCCTATGGCGATCGTGCCGGACTGCACGAGCTCCTTGACGCCGAACTGCTCCAGCATCTTGAGCATGGCGTCGAGCTTGTCACTCGAACCGGTGGCCTCGATGGTGACCGCCTCGGGCGAGACGTCCACGGTCTTGGCGCGGAACAGCTGCACGATCTCGACGATCTGGGAGCGGGTCTCGTTGTCGGCCCGGACCTTCACCAGGACGAGCTCGCGCTGGATCGCGGCGCTGGGCTCGAGTTCGACGATCTTCAGGACGTTGACCAGCTTGTTGAGCTGCTTGGTCACCTGCTCCAGGGGCAGGTCCTCGACATTGACCACGATGGTGATGCGGGAGATGTCGGGGTGCTCGGTGACGCCCACGGCGAGCGAGTCGATGTTGAAGCCGCGGCGGGAGAACAGGGCGGCGATCCGGGCGAGGATGCCGGGCGTGTTCTCGACGAGAACGGAGAGCGTGTGCTTGGTGGACATGTCTGGGTCTCTTCCTTTTCGCTCTGCGCGCTCAGTCGTCTTCGCCGTCGCCGAAGTCGGGGCGGACGCCCCGCGCGGCCATGACCTCGTCATTGGAGGTGCCGGCGGCGACCATCGGCCAGACCTGGGCGTCCTCGTGGACGATGAAGTCGATCACGACCGGACGGTCGTTGATCGCGTTGGCCTCGGCGATGACCCTGTCCAGGTCGGCCGGGTCCTCACAGCGCAGGGCGACGCAGCCCATGGCCTCGGAGAGCTTGACGAAGTCGGGGACGCGGGTGCCCTTGTTCGCCTGGACGTCGTCCGGGCCGGAGTGCAGGACCGTGTTGGAGTAGCGCTGGTTGTAGAACAGCGTCTGCCACTGCCGGACCATGCCCAGGGCGCCGTTGTTGATGATGGCGACCTTGATCGGGATGTTGTTCAGGGCGCAGGTGACCAGTTCCTGGTTGGTCATCTGGAAGCAGCCGTCGCCGTCGACCGCCCACACCGTGCGGTCCGGCATGCCGGCCTTGGCGCCCATCGCGGCGGGGACCGCGTAGCCCATCGTGCCCGCGCCGCCGGAGTTCAGCCAGGTGGCCGGCTGCTCGTAGTCGATGAAGTGCGCGGCCCACATCTGGTGCTGGCCGACGCCCGCGGCGAAGATCGTGCCCTCGGGGGCGAGCTGGCCGATCCGCTGGATGACCTGCTGCGGCGAGAGGCTGCCGTCCTCCGGCAGGTCGTAGCCGAGCGGGTAGGTCTCGCGCCAGCGGTTCAGGTCCGACCACCAGGCGCTGTAGTCGCCCCGGTTGCCCTCGCTGTGCTCGGCCTGGACGGCCTGGACCAGGTCGGCGATGACCTCGCGGGCGTCACCGACGATCGGGACGTCGGCGGCGCGGTTCTTGCCGATCTCGGCCGGGTCGATGTCCGCGTGGACGATCTTGGCGTACGGGGCGAAGCTGTCGAGCTTGCCGGTGACGCGGTCGTCGAAGCGGGCGCCGAGGGCGACGATCAGGTCGGCCTTCTGCAGGGCGGTGACGGCGGTGACCGCCCCGTGCATGCCCGGCATGCCGACGTGCAGCGGGTGGCTGTCCGGGAAGGCGCCGAGCGCCATCAGGGTGGTGGTGACCGGGGCGCCGGTCAGCTCGGCGAGGATCTTCAGCTCGGCGGTGGCGCCGGCCTTGATGACGCCGCCGCCGACGTACAGGACCGGCCGCTTGGCGGCGGTGATCAGCTTCGCGGCCTCGCGGATCTGCTTGGCGTGCGGCTTGGTCACCGGGCGGTAGCCGGGCAGGTCGGTGTGCGGCGGCCAGGTGAAGGTGGTCTTCGCCTGGAGGGCGTCCTTGGCGATGTCGACCAGGACCGGGCCCGGGCGGCCGGTGGAGGCGATGTGGAAGGCCTCCGCGATCGTCCGCGGGATGTCCTCGGCCTTGGTGACCAGGAAGTTGTGCTTGGTGATCGGCATCGTGATGCCGCAGATGTCCGCCTCCTGGAAGGCGTCCGTGCCGATCGCCTTCGAGGCGACCTGGCCGGTGATCGCGACGAGCGGGACCGAGTCCATGTGCGCGTCGGCGATCGGGGTGACCAGGTTGGTCGCGCCGGGGCCGGAGGTCGCCATGCAGACGCCGACCTTGCCGGTGGCCTGGGCGTAGCCGGTGGCGGCGTGGCCCGCCCCCTGCTCGTGGCGGACGAGGATGTGACGCACCCGCTGCGAGTCCATCATCGGGTCGTAGGCGGGGAGGATCGCGCCGCCGGGGATGCCGAAGACGGTGTCGGCGCCCACTTCCTCGAGAGAACGAATGAGGGACTGCGCACCCGTGACGTGCTCGACGGTGGTGGCGGGCGTCGCGCCGTTGCGGGGCCGCGGCTGCGGATGGTGCCCGGTGGCCTGCTCGGTCATCAGCATCTCTTCTCGAGGCAGAGGGTTTTTGCGAGGTGTTTTGCGGGGTTTTGCTGCGTTTTTGGGGGGAGCCGGTGCAACAAAAAACCCCTCGTGCCGTGAGGCAAGCGAGGGGAGCGCGTCGGGTGCGTTCTCAGCGGGACCTGCGGGGGTCCTGCCTCAGCCGACGCGCTTTCCAAGTACGAGAATTCGGGTGCGCATGGCACTGACCCTCCCTCTCCGCCCTCGCCACTGTCAAGTGGGTGGGACAGGCGTCTCAGTATGTGGTCGGATCGGGGGACGGTTTCCGACACGGACGGGGACCGCTCCGGGCAGCGGGTACTCGTCCCGCACGAGGGCCCTGCGCAGGCGGTACTCGTCGAGCGGGCCCGAGAAGGCCATGCCCTGGGCGTGGCTGCAGCCCATCGCGCGCAGGGCGACGACCTGCTCCGGGACGTCGACGCCCTCGGCGACGGTCTGCAGGCCGAGCTCGTCGGCGATGCGCAGCACCCCGCGCGTGATCTTGCGGAGCCGGGCCGACTCGACCACGCCCTCGACGAGGCCCCGGTCCAGCTTCAGTATGTCCACGGGGAGCCTCCGCAGGGCGTGGATCGCCATGTGTCCGCTGCCGAATCCGTCGAGCGCGATCCGCACCCCGAGCCGGCGCAGCGTGATCAGTCGCTGTTCCAGCTCGTCGAGCGAGGTCCGGGGGTCGCTGTCGGCGAGTTCGACGATCAGCGAGCCGGACGGCAGCCCGTGCCGGGTGAGCAGCGACTCGATCGAGCCGGGCGACAGCGAGTGGTCCAGGAGGCGCCGGGCGGAGATCCGGATGGAGACGGGCGCGCGGTGACCGATTCCCACGCGTTCGGCGGCCTGCTGCACGGCCTCCTCCAGGAGCCAGCGGCCGAGCTCCGCGGTGCGCTCGCCGTCGTCGGTGACGCGGAGGTACTCGGCCGGGGTGAAGAGGATGCCCTGGCTGGAGCGCCAGCGCGCCTGGGCGCTGACGGCGGAGATCCGGCCGGTGGCGAGGTCGACGACCGGCTGGTGGAGCAGGGCGAACTCGCCGTCGTGGAGGGCGGTGCGCAGCCGGGCGGCCAGCTCGGTCCGCCGGACCACCTCGGCCTGCATCTGCGGGGCGTAGAGCTCGACGCGGTCCTTGCCGGCGGCCTTGGCGCGGTACATGGCCAGGTCGGCGTTGCGCAGCAGCTCACCGGCCTCGATGCCCGGCTCGGCGAAGGCGACGCCGATGGAGGCGGCGACCCGCACCTCGTTGCCCCCGTCGACGCGGTAGGGCTGGGAGAGGGTGAGCCGGAGCCGGTCGGCGATCTCCTGGACCTGGCTGCGGCGGGCCGCCCGGTCGCGGCCGCCGTCGCCGAGGATGAGGGCGGCGAACTCGTCGCCGCCGAGCCGGGCGGCGGTGTCCCCGGCCCGTACGGAGTCGTGGAGGCGGCGGGCGGCCTGGACGAGGAGGTCGTCCCCGGCCTGGTGGCCGAGGCGGTCGTTGACCCCCTTGAAGCCGTCGAGGTCGATGAAGAGCACGGCGGTGCCGTGGTCGGAGGAGCGGCGGCCGCCGAGCGCCTGGCGGACCTTGCGGGTGAACAGGGCCCGGTTGGGCAGGTCGGTGAGCGGGTCGTGCTCGGCGTTGTGCTGCAACTGGGCCTGGAGGCGGACGCGTTCGGTGACGTCCCGGCTGTTGAAGATCAGGCCGCCCTGGTGCCGGTTGACGGTCGATTCGACGTTGAGCCAGTCCCCGCGGCCCGAGCGGAAGCGGCACTCGATCCGGGTGGTGGGCTCCTCGGCCGGTGAGGCGGCCAGGAAGCGCCGCACCTCGTGGACGACGGCGCCGAGGTCCTCGGGGTGGATGAGGGAGGCGAGTTCGGTGCCGATGAGCTCGTCGGCGTCGCGTCCGTACACGCCGGAGGCGGCCGGGCTGACGTAGCGGAGCATCCCGGTGGGCGCGGCGATCATGATGACGTCGCTGGAGCCCTGCACGAGCGACCGGAAGTGGTTCTCCTTCTGGGCCAGCTCGTGGGTGAGGGCGATGTTGTCGAGGAGCATGATGCCCTGCCGCACGACGAGGGCGAGGACGACCGCGCAGCCGGTGAGGACGACGACGCGGTCGACCCGGCGCCCCTCGACGACGTTGTAGAGGATGCCGAGGGTGCAGACCGCCGCGGCGAGGTAGGGGGTGAGGGCGGCGAGCGAGCCGGCGACCGGACGGCTGTGGAGCCGGGGACCGCGCGCGGCGGCCGCGCCGTCCGGCGGGCGGCGCACGCCCCAGGGCGCGTAGGCGAGCAGCAGCGAGCCGGCGAACCAGCCGGCGTCGAGGAGCTGGCCGGAGGCATAGTTCTCGCGGAGCAGCGGCGAGGTGAACAGGGCGTCGCACAGCACGGTCAGGGCGAGCGCGGCGATCGCGGTGTTCGTCGCGGAGCGGTTCGCCTGCGAGCGCCGGAAGTGCAGGACAAGGACCATGCTGACGAGCACGATGTCGAGCAGCGGGTACGCCAGCGACAGCGCGGCCTGGGCGACGGACTCGCCCTCGAAGTGCGCGGTGCGGGCGAGGGCGAGGCTCCAGGAGAGCGTGAGCAGGGAGCCGCCGATGAGCCAGGCGTCGAGTCCCAGGCACACCCAGCCGGCCCGGGTGACGGGCTTCTTGGCGAGGACGAGGAGGCCCACGATGGCGGGCGGCGCGAAGAGCAAGAAGCAGAGGTCGGCGACGGAGGAGTCCGGCACGTCGGTGCGGAGCACGACCTCGTACCAGCCCCATACGGCGTTCCCCGCGGCCGCCATGAAGGAGGAGAACGCGAAGAGCAGCCAGGCGGGGCGGGCGCCGTCGCGGTGCGCGCGCCCGTAGAGGAAGCAGGAGACGGCGGCGGCGAGGGCGGCGGCGCTGAGCCCGAAGTCGCCCATGAAGAAGGCCAGTCGGGGGGAGCCCCAGCCGAGGGACGCGCCGGTGGTGTAGCCCGCGCAGACGAGTCCGAGGGCGATCTGGGCGGCGGTCCCGCCGAGGCGGGGGCGCTCGGGGTCCGGGTGGCCGGGGCCGCCACCGACGGGGTGGCGCGTGATGACCGCCCCGGGCGCGCTCACGGGACCCTCCGGTGCCGCGCCGCCGCACCCGGCCGCGTCGTGCGACCGCGCCGACGGTTCGCCGGTGTCCCCGGGGGCGTGCCCGTCACGGCCCCGGGCGTCGCGGTCGTGGGCCTCGTGCCCGTGCGCGTCCCGCGGCGCGGCGGGGCGTGGCACCCGGTGCGGCGCCGCCTGGTCCGGCACCGGGGGCACGAGGCCTGCGGTGAGGCGTGGCAGGATCGCCGGCGGCGGCGTCGCCGCGTCGGATCGTCGGTCCTCCGGCCGTGCTTCACCCGTCGCCCCCCTCGGAATCTGATGACCCGTCACTTCGCTCCCCAGCGTCAGCCCGTTCTCGACGCAGTCCCCCGCCACGGGACGATACACCAGGACCGTCACTCAGGGACAGGGCCGCAGTACTCTCCGTGACGATCACCGGACTCGTGCGCGGCGCGTGTCGGGGCGCACGCCACCCGGTCGGCCGAACGCGGCCCTCCGGTCAGCCGGTGGTGAGGAGGACGTTGGCCAGTTCCTCGCCCGCCGCGAACCGCCGCAACTGTCCCGCGATCAGCCGCTTCGCCCTCGGCATGAAGGCCGAAGTGGAACCTCCCACATGGGGACTGATCAGGACACCGGGAGCGTGCCACAGCGGGTGCCCGGCCGGCAGCGGTTCGGGGTCGGTGACGTCGAGCGCCGCCGTGATCCTGCCGCTCTCGACCTCCTTGAGCAGCGCGTTCGTGTCGACGACCGGGCCCCGGGCGACGTTCACGAGGAGCGCGCCGTCCTTCATCCGCCCCAGGAACCCGGCGTCGGCGAGGTGCGTGGTCTCGGGCGTGAGCGGAGTGGAGAGCACGACCACGTCCGCCTCCGGCAGCAGCGCCGGCAGGTCCGCCAGGGCGTGCACCGGGCCGCGCTCTGTGGTGCGCGCGGAGCGTGCGACGCGCGCCACCCGCGCGCACTCGAAGGGTGCGAGCCGGTCCTCGATGGCGGCGCCGATCGATCCGTACCCGACGATCAGGACGGACTTGTCGGCGAGCGCCGGGTAGAAGCCGGCGCGCCACTCCTCGGCGTCCTGGCCGCGCACGAATCCCGGGATGCCCCGCAGCGAGGCGAGGACCAGGGCGAGCGTCAGCTCGGCGGTGCTGGCCTCGTGGACGCCCTTCGCGTTGCAGAGGGCGACGCCGGGCCGCAGCGAGCCGATGCCCGGCGTGACGTGGTCGATGCCGGCGGACAGGGTCTGCACGACCCGGAGGGAGGTCATCCCGGCCAGCGGCCGTACGGCGATCTCCGAGCCCTTCATGTACGGGACGACGTAGAAGGCGCAGCGGGCCGGGTCGGCGGGGAAGTCGGGACCGCCGTCCCAGAAGCGGTAGTTCAGGCCCGACCCGCCGGGCGCGGGGAGCCCCTCGATCTCGTCCGCCGGGACGGGAAGCCACACGTCAGCGGTCGTGTCTTCGAATCTCATGACCGGGAGGCTATGCGAAGAATCCGGCGCGCCATTGGTTACTTTGGGGGCGGCACAGGGAGGGGTACCGGCAGGTGGAGCGCAGGACTATCGGGGCGACGGCGCTCGACGTGGGTGCGATCGGCCTGGGGTGCATGCCGATGAGCTGGGCGTACAGCCGTTCGGAACAGCGGGGGGACCGCTCGCTGCGGACCGTGCACGCGGCGCTCGACGCCGGGGTGAGCCTGCTCGACACCGCCGACATGTACGGCCCGTTCACCAACGAGCTGCTCGTGGGACGGGCGTTGAAGGAGCGGCGCTCCGACGCCTTCGTCTCGACGAAGTGCGGACTGCTCGTCGGCGACCAGCACGTGGTCGCCAACGGCAGGCCGGGGTACGTGCGCCGGGCCTGCGACGCCTCGCTGCGGCGGCTCCAGACCGACGTGATCGACCTCTACCAGCTGCACCGGGCGGACCCCGAGGTGCCGGTCGAGGAGACCTGGGGCGCCATGGCCGAGCTGGTGTCGGCGGGCAAGGTGCGGGCGCTCGGTCTCTGCGCCGTCGGCGCGCGGGCGGCCCGGCGCGGAGCCGACCTGCACGAGGGAACGATCCGTCAACTGGAGCGGATCCAGCAGGTCTTCCCGGTCACGGCGGTGGAGGCGGAGCTGTCGGTGTGGTCGCAGGAGGCGCTGGCGCGGCTCCTGCCCTGGTGCGCGGCGCGCGGGGTCGGCTTCCTGGCGGCGATGCCGCTGGGGAACGGCTACCTGACCGGGACGCTGACCCCCGGCGGCGGCTTCGAGCGGGACGACCCACGGGCCCGGCACCCCCGGTTCACCGCCGAGATGATGGCGGCCAACCAGCCCATCGTGGCGGGACTGCGCCGGGTCGCCGCGCGGCACGGCGCGGAGGTCACGCCCGCACAGGTGGCGCTCGCGTGGGTGCTGGGCCGGGGGCGGCACGTCGTACCGGTGCCGGGGGCGAAGCAGGAGCGGTGGGCGGTGGAGAACGCCCGGGCGGCCGCGCTGCGGCTGACGGCGGAGGACCTGACGGAGATCGCCGCGCTTCCGGCGCCGCGCGGGTCCTGGGACTAGGGGGCGTCCTGCCGGTCGGGCCGGGCTCCCGGGGCCTCGCGCGATCCGGGAGACGGGCCCTGGGCGCCGTACGGGACGGGCGGGGTATCAAGGAGGGGTGGGACACCGCTCGACTCGTCGAAGGGGGACCGGCCCGTGCGCCGTCCTGTCGTGCAGAAGGCCCTGTGGGGCGCCGCCGTGCTCGTGCTGGTGACCGGCTGTTCCCCGGGGGACGCCGGAGGGGGACCGCGCACGGGCCCGCCGTCCGTGTCCGCGCGCCCGTCCGCCTCCGCCTCCCCGTCCGCCGCCGCCCGGGTGTCCGTGGCGGGCACGCTCGCCGAGGGGCTGAAGTCGCCCTGGGGGCTCGCGGAGCTGCCCGGCGGGGACCTGCTCGTCTCCTCCCGGGACGAACGGACGATCACCCGGGTCGACGGGCGGACCGGCGCGAAGACCCCGCTCGGCGAGGTGCCCGGGGTGGTGCCGGGCGGTGAGGGCGGGCTCCTGGGGCTCGCGGTCCGGGACGGGTGGGTGTACGCGTACCTGACGGCCGCCTCGGACAACCGGATCGTGCGCATGCGGTACGGCGGCGGGGAGGGCGACCGGATCGGCCCGCCGGAGCCGGTGTTCACCGGCATCCCGAAGGGGTTCGTCCACAACGGCGGGCGGATCGCGTTCGGGCCGGACGGGATGCTGTACGCGGGGACGGGCGAGACGGGCCGGACCGGGCTGGCCCAGGACCGGTCCTCGCCGGGCGGGAAGATCCTGCGGATGACCCCGGAGGGCGGGCCCGCGCCGGGCAATCCCTTCCCGGGCTCGGTGGTCTACTCGTACGGCCACCGCAACGTGCAGGGGCTCGCCTGGGATCCGGAGGGCCGGCTGTGGGCGGCCGAGTTCGGACAGAACACCTGGGACGAGCTGAACCTGGTGGAGCCGGGACGGAACTACGGCTGGCCGGTGGTCGAGGGGAAGGCCGGCCGGGCCGGGTTCGTGGACCCGGTGGCCCAGTGGCCGACCTCGGAGGCGTCCCCGAGCGGGATCGCGTACGCGAGGGGCGCGATCTGGATGGCCGGGCTCAGGGGCGAGCGCCTGTGGCGGATCCCGGTCTCCGGGGCGGAACGATCCGGGGAGCCCGAGGCGTTCCTGAAGGGTGAGTACGGGCGCCTGCGGACGGTCCTCGCGGCGGGCGACGGGCGGCTCTGGCTGGTGACCAGTGAGACCGACACCCGGGGGACGCCCGGCCCCGGGGACGACCGGATCCTCCGGCTGGGGGTGAGGTGAGGAGGCGGTGGCCGTGTTCGGCGGACTGGAAGAGATCTTCGCGCCCTCGCGCAGGCACATCGAGGAGGAGCGCCGCAGGGAGGCCCTGACCAGGGAGGACCCGGGGGACGCGGATCCCGCGCGCGGTCCGGTGGACCTGGCCTCGGGCCGGGTGACGATACGCCTCCCCCGCCCGCCGGAGGTCTCCGGCGCGGCGGGGGACGCGGGGTCAGAGGGTGAGGTCGAGGAGGTGCAGGCGGTGGGCCAGGGCGGCGGCCTCGCCCCGGCCGGCGACGCCGAGCTTGGCGAGGATGTTGGAGACGTGGACGCTGGCCGTCTTCGGTGAGATGAACAGCTCCTCGGCGATCTGGCGGTTGGTGCGGCCGGCCGCGACCAGCCGCAGCACGTCCTGCTCCCGGGGCGTCAGGCCGAAGCCGTCCTCCCCGGGATCCGCCGGGGCCGGGGCCCGCTTCTCGGGGGCGAGGGAGAGGCGGGCGCGGGCGGCGAGGAGTTCCACGTCCTCGCGCAGCGGCCGGGCGCCGAGGCGGACGGCGGTGGCGTGGGCCTCGCGGAGCAGGGCCGCCGCCTCCTCGCGCCGGCCGCCCTCGACGAGCAGGGCGTCCGCGAGGCGCCGGCGGACGCGGGCCAGCTCGTAGGGGCGTTCGAGGGGCTCGTGGGCGGCGACGACCTCGGCCCAGCGGGCGGCGGTCTCGCGGCCCTCGGCGCGGGCGAGCTCCTCGGAGACCTGCCGGGAGCAGGCCTGCCAGATCGGGGCCGGGGCGGCGAGTTCGCGGACGCAGCGGCGGACCAGCGCGAGCGCCTCGGCGCGGCCCTCCTCGGCGGCGGGCAGTCCCCGGCTGTCGGCCTCGGCGGTGACGGCGGTGAGGACGAGCGGCCAGCCGTAGCGGTGGGTACCGGGCGGGAAGCCGGCCTCCGCCGTGGCGGCGAGCTGCTCCCGTACGTCCGCGAGGCGTCCCTCGGCGGCGGCGACGGCGATCGCCACCTGCGCCATGGGCAGGGTGTACTGCGGGATCGGGTCGCGGGTGCCGTAGCGCGTGCGGGCCTCGGCGAGGTGCTCGGCGGCCCTGGCCGGTTCGCCGCGGAAGACGGCGAGGTGGGCGAGCTGGAGCAGGGCCGTGCCGCCGGGCTTGCTGCTGCTCGCCCCGGAGCGGAGCAGCAGCTCGGCCTCCTCCTTGCTGCGGTCCCACTCGCCGAGCGAGAGGAGCGACTCGGCGAGGTTGGCGCGGATCCAGCCCGCGCTGTCGACGAGTCCGCGGGAGCGGGCCAGTTCGATGCCCGTGGTGGCGGCCTCCACGGCCTCGCGGGAGCGGCCGAGCGACTCCAGGGCGGAGGAGAGGTTCACATGGGCGCGGGCGGCCTCGTGGAACTGGCCGAGGGCGACGGTCCGTTCGCGGGCCTCGCGCATCGCGGCGAGGCCGCCCTCGGCGTCCCCGGCCGACACCAGGATGGTGCCGAGGGTGATCCGGGCGTTCAGTTCGATCGGTTCGGCCTGGACGAACCGCGCGTACTCGACGGCGCGTTCGGCGGCGGCGAGCGCCTCGGGGCCGGGGTTGCGGAGCATGCCCCAGCCGGCCGCGCCGACCAGGACGGTGGCGTGGACGGCGGACGGCGGGAGGCCCTTGACCAGTTCCTGGGCGCGGGCGATCTCCGGCCAGCCGTCGCCCCGGCCGAGGTTGGACTGGAGGCGGGACATCTCCGTCCAGAACCAGGCGGCGCGCAGGGGGTCGTTCTCGTCGCCGTCGAGGATCCGGAGCGCCGTCCGGCAGATCTTCGCGGCCCGTTCCCGCTCTCCGCTGAGGCGGGCGGCGACGGCGGCCTCGGCGAGCAGGTCGAGGTAGCGCAGCGAGGTGGTCTCGGGGTCGCAGCCGCAGGCGGGGTACGCGTCGGCGTAGTCGATGGGGCGCAGGGACCCGCGCGTCTCGGCGGGCACCTTGTCCCACAGCTCCATGGCCCGTTCCAGGAGGCTGAGCTGCTCGGCGTAGGCGTGGCGCTTGCGGGTCTCGACGGCGGCCTGGAGGACGGCGGGCAGGGCCTTCTCCGGGGCGTGCGCGTGGTACCAGTACGTGGCGAGCCGGGTGGTCCGCTCGTGGGGGCGGACGAGTGCGGGGTCGGCCTCCAGGGCCTCGGCGTAGCGCCGGTTGAGGCGGGAGCGTTCGCCGGGCAGCAGGTCGTCGCTGACGGCCTCGCGGACGAGGGAGTGGCGGAAGCGGTAGCCGTCGCCGTCGGGGACGGCGAGGAGGATGTTGGCGCCGACGGCGGCCCGCAGGGCCTCGATGAGTTCGTCCTCGGGGAGCCGGGCGACGGCGGCGAGCAGTCCGTACTCGACGGTGGAGCCGCCCTCGGCGACGATCCTGGCGACGCGCTGGGCGGCTTCGGGGAGCGTCTCGACCCGCACGAGCAGGAGGTCGCGCAGGGAGTCGCTGAGCTGGCCGGCGGCGCAGCCGGCCTCGTGGGAGACGACGAGTTCCTCGACGAAGAAGGCGTTGCCGTCGGAGCGTTCGAAGACCTCTTCGACGAGTCCGGGGTCGGGTTCGGCGGCGAGGATGCCGGTGAGCTGGCGGTGCACCTCGGTGCGGGTGAAGCGGGAGAGTTCGATGCGGCGGATGGTGCGGAGCCGGTCGAGTTCGGCGAGGAGGGGGCGCAGTGGGTGGCGGCGGTGGATGTCGTCGGCGCGGTAGCTGGCGACGACCACGATCCGGCCGCGGCGCAGGGTGCGCAGGAGGTAGGTGAGCAGGTGCCGGGTGGAGGCGTCGGCCCAGTGCAGGTCCTCCAGGACGAGCACGACCGTGCGGTCGGCGGCGAGGCGTTCCAGGAGGCGCACGGTCAGTTCGAAGAGCCGGGCGGTGGAGTCCTCGTCGGAGGGCTCGTGGCTGCCGGGGTCGCCCAGTTCGGGCAGCAGGCGGGCGAGTTCGCCCTCGTGGCCGTCGGCGGCGGCGGTGAATCCTTCGGGGAAGCGGCGGTGGAGCGCGCGCAGGGCGGCGGCGAAGGGCGCGAAGGGCAGGCCGTCGGCGCCGAGTTCGACGCAGCCGCCGAGGGCGGTGACGGCGCCCTGGTCGCGGGCCGTGTCGAGGAACTCCTCGATGAGCCGGGTCTTGCCGACGCCGGCCTCGCCGCCGATGAGCAGGGCCTGGGGCTCTCCCGCGGTCGCGCGGGAGAGCGCCTCGGTGAGGGCGGTGAGTTCGCCGGCGCGACCGACGAAGACGGGGCTGACTGACCTGGTCTCCACGGCGCCGAGCATCGCACAGACTTCCGTGCCGTCGCTCATACGGGGGTCACGCGGCCCGGACGAAGCGACCGCGACCGCCGTCGGCCGTCCGCCCCTCCGCGGCGCGGCCTCCGAACCGGCGGCCGAAGAGGCGCAGTCCCTTGTGGGCCACCGCGGCCTCGTGGGCGAGGCGGTGGGCGGCGGCCTCGGCGATGAGCTCGGCGTGGTGCATGGTGTGGAGTTCGTACTCGAACATCGTGTGCTCCCTGGGTCTCTCGGTTTCGGTATCGCTCTCTTGCGATGCCTCTACTTTCGTTTCCCAGGGGGTGCCGTCACATCGGGCGAGTGCCGCATGTTCGGGGTACGGGGGTCCTTAGGAGGGTCCCAGGGGTGCCTTAGGCGATGCCCCAGGAGCCTCAGGGAGGGCCCTGCGGACTTCGGAGAAGGGACTCAGGACGCCTTGGCCGCGCGCCATTCGGGGGCGAGGACGGCCCAGACCTCCGTGTCCGTGCGGGCGCCGCGGTACAGGTAGTTCTCCCGCAGCACGCCCTCCTTCGTCATGCCGAGGCGGCGGGCGACGGCGATGCTCGGGAGGTTCTTCGTGGAGGCGAGCCATTCGACGCGGTGGATGCCGCGCTCCTCGATCGCCCAGTCGACGATGACCCGGCAGGCCCGGGTGATCAGGCCCCTTCCCGCGGCGGAGGGCTCCAGCCAGCAGCCCGCCTCGGCGGTGCCGTTCGCGGCGTCGAAGGTCCGGAAGAGGACGCCTCCGACGAGGGTGCCCCCGCTCCAGATGCCGTAGAGGCGTCCGGTGTCGCTCGCGGCCTTCTCGGCGTACGAGGTGAGGTAGGCGCGGGCGGAGTCGAGGTCCGTGACGACGTCGGGGAGGCCGATGTGCTGCCCGATGAACTCGCGGCCCCGGTCCATGTGGGCGAGGAGTTCCCCGGCCTGCCAGGGCTCCAGGGGCCTGAGCTCGGCGCCGTCGTCACCCAGCGATATCGCGAACATCGTCGTTCCTCTCCTCCGCGGCCGGAGCCGTCGCACGCTGTACGGGGATCTTCGCACGTGTGTCGGCGGCCTCGCGGCACTCGGGAGGTTCGATGCTGATCCGGGGCAGCAGCCGGTCGAGCCACTTCGGCAGCCACCAGTTCGCGCCGCCGAGCAGGTGCATGAGGGCGGGGACGAGGAGGGTGCGCAGGACGAAGGCGTCGAGGGCGACGGCCGCCGCGAGTGCGATGCCGAACATCGCGATGACCCGGTCGCCGGAGAGGACGAAGGCCAGGAAGACGGAGATCATGATGACCGCGGCGGAGTTGATCACGCGGCTGGTCTCGGCGAGGCCGACCCGGACCGCCCGGCGGTTGTCGCCGGTTTCCAGCCACTCCTCGTACATCCGGCTGACCAGGAAGACCTGGTAGTCCATGGAGAGTCCGAAGAGGACGGAGACCATGATCACGGGGAGGAAGGGTTCGATCGGTCCGGCGCTGCCGAGGCCGAGCGGTTCGCTCCCCCAGCCCCACTGGAAGACCGTGACGACGATGCCGAAGGCCCCGGCGACGGCGGCGACGTTCATGACGGCGGCCTTGAGCGGGATGCCGATCGACCGGAAGGCGAGCAGGAGCAGCAGACAGCCGAGCGCGATGACGACGCCGACGAAGAGCGGCAGCTTGCCGACGATGATCTCGGCGAAGTCGTCGTACGAGGCGGTGACGCCGCCCACGTGCACGTCGAGGGAGGTGCCCGCCCCGGCGTTCGGGAGGACGTCGTCGCGGAGCCGGTCGACGAGCTCGCTGGTCGCCTTGGACTGCGGCGAGGAGTCGGGCACGACGGTGAGGACGGCGGTGTCGCCCGCGCTGTTGTACGTGACCGGGGAGACGGACGCGACGCCCTTGGTGGCGGTGAGCTCGGCCGGCAGCCGGTCGAGGGCGACCCGGTCGTCGGCGCCGTCGAGGCCGGCGACGAGGGTGAGGGGCCCGTTGACGCCCGGCCCGAAGCCGTCGGCGAGCAGGTCGTACGCCTTGCGCGTGGTGGTGGCGGCCGGGCCGTTGCCCTGGTCGGAGGTGCCGAGGTGGAGCGAGAGGGTCGGCAGCGCCAGGACGCCCATGACGAGGACGGCGACCGCGCCGAGGACCTTGGGGTGCCGCTCGACGAAGGCGGACCAGCGGGCGGCGAAGCCGGTGGGCAGCTCGGGCTGCGGTCCGCGCTCGGCGAGCGTCCGGCGTTCGCGCCGGGACAGCGCCCGCGTGCCGATGAACGAGAGCAGCGCGGGCAGCAGGGTGACGGAGGCGGCGACCGTGAGGAGCACGGTGAGCGAGGCGGCGATGGCGACGCCGTTGAGGAAGCCGAGCCGCAGGATGAGCATGCCGAGCAGGGCGATGCAGACGGTGGCGCCGGCGAAGACGACGGCGCGGCCGGTGGTGGCGACGGCGGTCTCGGCGGCCTCCGCGACGGAGAGGCCGCGTTTCAGGCCTCTGCGGTGGCGGGTGACGATGAAGAGGGCGTAGTCGATGCCGACGCCGAGGCCGACGAGCATCCCGAGCATGGGGGCGAAGTCGGCGACGGTCATCAGATGGCCGAGGAGCACGATCCCGGAGTACGCGATGCCGACGCTGACGAGCGCGGTCGCGATCGGGAGCACGGAGGCGGCGAGCGAGCCGAAGGCGAGGAAGAGGACGACGGCCGCGACGGCGACGCCGACGATCTCGGCGACGTGTCCGCCGGGGGCCTCGGTGAGGGCGACGGCGCTGCCGCCCAGCTCGACCTGGAGGTCGTCGGTGGCGGCGGCCTTGGCGGTGTCGACGAGGGCCTTGGCCTGGGCCTCGGGGATGTCGTCGGCCTGCGCGTCGAAGGTGACGGTGGCGTAGGCGGTGTGCCCGTCCTCGCTGATCTGTCCCGGGTTGTCGTCGTACGGGTCGGTGACGGCGGCGATGCCGGGGAGGTCGGCGACCTCGTCGAGCATGTCGCCGACGCGCTCCTCGACGGCGTCGGCGCGGACGCTGCCGCGTTCGGTGTGCCAGACGATGGTGTCGCTGTCGCCGCCGAGGCCGTGGAAGCCCCGGTCGAGGAGGGCGGTGGCCCGGCCGGACTCGGTACCGGGGACCTCGTAGTCGTTGGAGTACGCGCTGCCCGCGAGGGTCGCGCCGGCGGCGGTCCCGCCGAGGGCGAGGAGCCAGAGGAGAACGACGACGAGACGGTGCCGGAGGCACCACCGTGCGATTGCGGCCAAGGGACGTGCTCCTGACTGGATCTGTACGCGCGCCCCCACTGTCGCAGCCAAACGTGATCGTTTGCCCCTTTCGTGGCGATCCTCACAGGATGCGTCGCGGGGCCGGGGACCGAGGTCCCCGGCCCCGCGGGGGCTCAGCCGGAGACGCTCGGGCGGCCGTTCTCGATGTGGCCCATGAGCCGGCGGCGGAAGCCGCCGGGCGTGGTCACCTCCAGGTCGTACCAGCCGTGCGCGTCGGCGGCCGAGTGCACGACCGTACGGGTCTTCCCGGGCTTCACCGTGACGGTGCGGGTCCAGCCGGCGAGGTCGCGCTCGTCCCCGTACCCGAGCGGCCGGACGGTGAAGGCGAGCGGGGCGGAGCCGGTGTTCCGCACGGTGAGGTGGAGGTCGCGCTCGTGGTGGTCGATCCGGGTCGCGAGCTCGGCACCACCCGCCGCGGGGCCCTCGAACTCGCGCCGGAAGCCGTTGGGGCCGGTGATCGTGAAGCGGTAGTGATCACCCGGGACGGGGACGGTCCACTCCCCCTCCCTCCTGACGTCCCGGTGCTGCGGAACGGCGAACTCGCCCGCGTACGGGTAGAGCGCGAAGTGCGCGCTCGCCCTGCCCCGGTTGCTGAGCGCGACCGTCACGGAGCCGGAGCCGGAAGCGGAACCGGGGCGGGATCCGGGGCCGGTCGTCGCGAAGGCGTCCGGCTGGTACGGCAGCGGGCGGGCGGGCCGGACGCCGGGCTCCTGGACCGGCATCTTCTGCACGGCCGGGGGCTGAGGCCGCCAGCGGCCGGTGAACGGCGGGATCGGGCCCGGCTGTTCGACGGGCGGCTGCCGGCGGGCCCGCTCGAAGTCGAAGGCGGAGGTGAGGTCGCCGGTGACGGCCCGCCGCCAGGGGGTGATGTGGGGCTCCGCGATCCCGGTCAGCTTCTCCAGGAAGCGGATCACGGAGGTGTGGTCGAAGGTCTCGGAGCAGACGTAGCCGCCGACCGACCAGGGGGAGACGACGAGCAGCGGGACGCGGATGCCGAGGCCGGTGGGCAGGCCCTTCCAGCGCTCGTCCGTGTCGTCGGCGGGCGGGACCGGCGGCGGGACGTGGTCGAAGAAACCGTCGTTCTCGTCGTAGTTGATCAGGACGACGGTGTGGCGCCAGACGTCCGGGTGCGCGCCGAGGGCGTCGAGCACCTTGTAGACGAGGGTCGCCGAGGCGACCGGCGAGGAGGCGCCGGGGTGCTCGGAGTCGATCGCGGAGGGGACGAGGTAGGAGACCTCGGGGAGGGTGCCGGCGGCGACGTCGGCGCGGAAGGCGTCGGCGAGGGTGCCGCTCTCGACGCGTCGGAGCCCGCGCTCGAAGAGGGAGCGCTCGGCGGCGGTGAGGGTGGCGACGCCCTCCTCCAGGAGGCCGAGCAGCCTGGCCCGCTCGGCGGGGTCCTCGGTGTCGCGGACGGCGGCGTAGAAGGACTCCATGAAGGTGTGCCCGCCGGTGGCGGCGAGCGCCTTGCGGGCGATCTTCTTGAAGGTGGTGAAGAACTCGATGTTGTTGTCGGTGAAGTTCTCCCACTCGGTGTACGTCTTCCAGCTCCGTCCGGCGGCTTCGAGCCGCTCGGCGTAGGTGGGCCAGCCGTAGCCGGGGTGGGTGTCCTCGGCATAGGCGGCGTTGGTGACGGCCCGGCTGCCGTCGGCCTCGAAGCCGGTCCAGCCGGACCAGAGGTGGTTGCGGTTGGGGCTCGTCGAGCTGTGGATGGACGAGTGGTACGCGTCGCAGATGGTGAAGGTGTCGGCGAGCTCGTAGTGGAGCGGGATGTCCTGCCGGTCGTAGTACGCCATGGTGGCGGCGGTCTTGGCCGAGACCCAGCCGTCCATCCAGCCGCCGCGCCAGGCCTTGCCGCCGCCGCTCCAGGAGTGGTCGAGGTCGCCGATGTACTGCAGGTCCTTCTGCTGGGTCTCGGCGGCGCCGCGGATCGGGAAGGGCAGCACGGTCCGGCCGAGTGCGGCCGGCTGCTCGAAGACCGGCTTGCCCGAGGGCAGTTCGATGGCATTGCGGTCACCGAATCCGCGAACGCCGCGGAGGGTGCCGAAGTAGTGGTCGAAGGAACGGTTCTCCTGCATCAGGATCACCACGTGCCGGATCGCCGCCATCCCCCCGGCCGGAGGCTCCGCGGCCATCGCCGCCTGCAGCGACGGCGGCAGCAGCGAGCCTGCCGCGGCGACGCCGAAGGCCCCTCCGCCGAGAGCGAGCATCCTTCTGCGGGAAATCTCCGGGGACAAGACCGACCTCCAGTCGACGGCCAATGGTTCGCCTTCGAGCCATTGGGTGGTTCGCCGGGGACGGTAGTGAGACGGGATGGCCACGAGAAGGCCCGACGGGGGCGCGGGGGTGAACGTCCACGAGATCGAGACGGAAGTCCAAGCGATTTCCGGCCACGCCCGCCACCGCGCCCCTCGTCCAGGAGCCGGCCGGACCCGCCGGACGGCTCGCGGACGGCCGGGGCGCCGTCGCCGCTGTCGTGGACCTCGACGCGGAGGGGGCCGGGACGCTCCAGGAAGAGGTGGAGGCGGTGCCCGCGACCCGGCGGGCCGTGGAGCCGTACCGCGCGGCGCACGCCGGGAACCCCGCCGCGTACGCCTCCGACCTGGCCCGGGTCCTCAACGACCTCGGCCGTTTCCTCGCGCTCGACGGGCGCTGGGAGAAGGCCCTCGTGCCGGTCGTCGAGGCGATCGCCCTGGCGGAACGGTCCGCCGCCGCGAACCCGCCCGCGTACGGGGCGTTCCTCGGGCTCCTGCGGCGGACCCGGGACGGCTGCCCGCGGGCGCCGGGCCGCCGACCGTACGGCGAAGGGGGCGGCCCCGCACCGGAAGTCCGGTGCGGGGCCGCCCCCTTCGAGCCGTACGAGAAGAACGGGATCAGCCCTCGCTGACGCCCAGCTTCTCCAGGATCAGGTCCTTGACCTTCGCCGCGTCGGCCTGGCCGCGGGTGGCCTTCATGACCGCGCCGACCAGGGCGCCGACCGCGGCGACCTTGCCGCCGCGGATCTTGTCGGCGATGGCCGCGTTGCCCGCGATGGCCTCGTCGACGGCCGTGCCGAGCGCGCCGTCGTCGGAGACGACCTTCAGACCCCGCTTCTCGACGACCTCGTCCGGGGTGCCCTCGCCGGCGAGGACGCCCTCGATGACCTGACGGGCCAGCTTGTCGTTGAGGTCGCCGGCCGCGACCAGGGCGGAGACCCGGGCCACGTCGGACGGGGTGATGGGCAGCTCCTCCAGGGAGACGCCCTTCTCGTTGGCGTTGCGCGCGAGCTCGCCCATCCACCACTTGCGGGCCGAGGCCGCGTCCGCGCCCGCCTCGGTCGTGGCGACGATCGCGTCGACCGCACCGGCGTTGAGGATGGCCTGCATCTCCACCTCGGAGACGCCCCACTCCTCGCGGAGCCGGTTGCGGCGCACGCGCGGCAGCTCGGGCAGGCCCTTCCGCAGCTCCTCGACCCACTCGCGGGCCGGGGCGACGGGGACGAGGTCGGGCTCCGGGAAGTACCGGTAGTCCTCGGCGTTGTCCTTGATGCGGCCGGAGGTGGTGGTGCCGTCGTCCTCGTGGAAGTGACGGGTCTCCTGCACGATCGTCCCGCCGGAGGACAGGACGGCCGCGTGGCGCTGGATCTCGAAGCGCGCCGCGCGCTCCACCGAACGGAGCGAGTTGACGTTCTTCGTCTCCGAGCGGGTGCCGAAGGCCTTGGTGCCGTTGCGGCGCAGCGACAGGTTGACGTCGCAGCGCATCTGGCCCTTGTCCATGCGCGCCTCGGAGACGCCCAGGGCGCGGATCAGCTCGCGCAGCTCGGCGACGTACGCCTTGGCGACCTCGGGGGCCCGCTCGCCCGCGCCCTCGATCGGCTTGGTGACGATCTCGATGAGCGGGATGCCGGCCCGGTTGTAGTCGAGCAGCGAGTGGGAGGCGCCGTGGATGCGGCCGGTCGCGCCACCGATGTGGGTGGACTTGCCGGTGTCCTCCTCCATGTGGGCGCGCTCGATCTCCACGCGGAAGACCTCGCCGTCCTCCAGCTGGACGTCCAGGTAGCCGTTGAAGGCGATCGGCTCGTCGTACTGGGAGGTCTGGAAGTTCTTCGGCATGTCCGGATAGAAGTAGTTCTTCCGGGCGAAGCGGCACCACTCGGCGATCTCGCAGTTCAGCGCGAGACCGATCTTGATCGCGGACTCGACGCCGATCGCGTTGACCACCGGCAGGGAGCCGGGCAGGCCGAGGCAGGTCGGGCAGGTCTGCGAGTTGGGCTCCGCGCCCAGCTCGGTCGAGCAGCCGCAGAACATCTTCGTCTTGGTGCCGAGCTCGACATGGACCTCCAGGCCCATGACGGGGTCGTACTCGGCGAGCGCCGCTTCGTACGACAGCAGTTCAGTGACGGTCACGGTGAGACTTTCCCTCTCAGCCCAGCAGGACGTCGTCGTCGCCCAGGCGCTTCAGCTCCCGGTAGAGGATCGCCAGGCCGGTAACGATGGCGGCGGCGGACACGGCGGAGTCGATCAGCCGCAGCATGTCGTGGTCGTTGCGGGCCAGCTTGGCCTGCTTCGCGACGCTGACCGCGCCGAACGCGGTCGTCGCCAGCGAGACGTAGATGCCGGTCTTGGACTTCTTGAAGTTCTTGGCCTTCTTTGCCATGGCACTCACAGCGACGGAGCCTCCTCGAGCAGCGGGTGTCCCCACTTTTCCACGAAGGCGGCCTCGACGGCGGCGCCGACCCTGTAGAGCCGGTCGTCCTTCATGGCGGGGGCGATGATCTGCAGGCCGACCGGCAGACCGTCCTCGGGCGCGAGGCCGCAGGGCAGCGACATGGCGGCGTTGCCGGCCAGGTTGGTCGGGATGGTGCACAGGTCCGCGAGGTACATCGCCATCGGGTCGTCGGCGCGCTCGCCGATCGGGAAGGCGGTGGTGGGGGTCGTCGGGGAGACGATGACGTCCACCTCCTCGAAGGCCTTCTCGAACTCGCGGGTGATGAGGGTGCGGACCTTCTGCGCCGAGCCGTAGTACGCGTCGTAGTAGCCGGAGCTCAGGGCGTAGGTGCCGAGGATGATGCGGCGCTTGACCTCGTCGCCGAAGCCGGCCTCGCGGGTGAGGGCGGTGACGTCCTCGGCCGAACGGGTGCCGTCGTCGCCGACCCGCAGGCCGTACCGCATCGCGTCGAAGCGCGCCAGGTTCGAGGAGCACTCGGACGGCGCGATCAGGTAGTACGCCGACAGGGCGAGGTCGAAGGTCGGGCAGTCCAGCTCGACGACCTCGGCGCCGAGCGACGTGAGCAGCTCGACGGACTCGTCGAAGCGCTGCACGACGCCGGCCTGGTAGCCCTCGCCGCGGAACTGCTTGACGACGCCGACGCGCATGCCGGCCACCGAACCGTTGCGCGCGGCCTCGACGACCGGCGGGACCGGGGCGTCGATGGAGGTCGAGTCGAGCGGGTCGTGCCCGGCGATCGCCTCGTGCAGGAGGGCCGCGTCCAGGACCGTGCGGGCACAGGGGCCGCCCTGGTCCAGGGAGGACGAGAAGGCCACCATGCCGTAGCGGGAGACGCCGCCGTAGGTCGGCTTGACGCCGACGGTGCCGGTGACGGCGGCGGGCTGGCGGATGGAGCCGCCGGTGTCCGTGCCGATGGCGAGCGGGGCCTCGTACGCGGCGAGGGCGGCCGAGGAGCCGCCGCCGGAGCCGCCGGGGATCCGGGTCAGGTCCCAGGGGTTGCCGGTCGGACCGTAGGCGCTGTTCTCCGTGGAGGAGCCCATCGCGAACTCGTCCATGTTGGTCTTGCCGAGGATGACGACGTCGGCGGCCTTGAGGTTCTTGACCAGGGTCGCGTCGTACGGCGGGATCCAGCCCTCCAGGATCTTCGAGCCCACGGTGGTCGGCATGCCGACGGTGGTGAAGATGTCCTTGAGCGCGAGCGGCACACCGGCGAGCGGGCCGAGCTTCTCGCCCCGGGCGCGCTTCTCGTCGACGGCGCGGGCCTGGGCGAGGGCGCCCTCGCGGTCGACGTGCAGGAAGGCGTGGACCTTCTCGTCGACGGCCTCGATGCGGGCGAGGTGGGCCTCGGTGACCTCGACGGCGGTCAGCTCGCCGGCGGCGATCTTCCCGGCGATCTCGGCCGCGGTGAGCTTGATGATGGTGTTGTCCGTCATGACTTCTTAGTCCTCCCCCAGGATCTGCGGCACCTTGAAACGCCGCTGCTCCTGGGCCGGGGCGCCGGAGAGCGCCTGCTCGGGGGTGAGCGACGGACGGACCTCGTCCGCGCGCATGACATTGGTCAGCGGCAGCGGGTGGGAGGTCGGCGGTACGTCTTGGTCGGCGACCTCGGAGACGCGGGCGACAGCGCCGATGATGTCGTCGAGCTGACCGGCGAAGTGATCGAGTTCTTCGCCCTTCAGCTCCAGACGCGCCAGCCGTGCGAGGTGGGCGACCTCCTCGCGCGTGATGCCAGGCATGCGGATCCTCACGGGGTGAGTTTGATGGTGTTGGCCCAATCCTATGGGGCCGGTGCCGCTGCCCGTGAAACGGTTTGCCCCCGAGGGGCCGGGGCTCACTGCACGACCTGGCCCGACGGCTGGTCCAGGTCGACCTGGGCGGCGATGTCGGCGGGGCGGCGCCAGCCGTGCTCCCCGCGGGCCAGGAGCCAGGCGGTGGCCTCCTCGGGCGGCATCGCGGCGGCGACCAGCCAGCCCTGGACGGCGTCGCAGCCCAGGTCGCGCAGGCGCTCCCAGGTCTCGTCGTCCTCGACGCCCTCGGCGACGACGAGGAGGCCGAGCGAGTGGGCGAGGTCGACGGTGCAGCGGACGATCTCGGCGTCCTCGGTGTCGACGGCGAGCCGGGCCACGAAGGAGCGGTCGATCTTCAGTTCGCTGACGGGCAGGCGGCGGAGGTGGACGAGGGAGGAGTAGCCGGTGCCGAAGTCGTCCAGGGACATCTTGACGCCGTGGCCGGTGAGGCCGTTCAGCGTGTCGGCGGCCCGCTGGGGGTCCTCCAGGAGCACGTGTTCCGTTATCTCCAGCTGGAGGGCGCCGGCCGGGACGCCGTGGCGGGCGAGGCGGGCGGCGACGGCTCCGGCGAAGCCGGGGGTGTGGACGTCGCGCGGCGAGACGTTGACGGCGACCGGGACGTTGAGGCCCTGGGCGCGCCAGCGGGCGACCTGGGCGAGCGCGGTCTCCAGGACGTACTCGGTGAGGTGCGGCATCAGGCCGGAGGACTCGGCGATGGCGATGAACTCGTCCGGCGGGACCTTTCCGCGCTCGGGGTGGACCCAGCGGACGAGCGCCTCCAGGCCGGCGACCTGGCCGTCGAAGCGGACCTTGGGCTGGTAGTGGAGTTCGACCTCGCCGGCGTCGAGGGCGCGGCGGAGGTCGCCGAGGAGGCCGAGCCGGTCGGGGGTGTTGGAGTCGCGCTTGGACTCGTAGACCTCGACGCCGGTGCGGTCGCGCTTGGCCTGGTACATGGCGACGTCGGCGCGGCGCAGCAGGCCCTCGGCGTCGAGGGCGTGGTCGGGGAAGACGGCGACGCCGGCGCTGGCCTCCAGGACGAGGGTGAGTCCGTCGAGGTCGAGCGGGGAGGAGAGTTCCGCGACGAGGTGGCGGGCGACGCGCTGGGCGCTGGTGGTGGAGTCGGCGGTGGGCAGCAGGACGGCGAACTCGTCGCCGCCGAGCCGGGCGGCCTCGGCGCCGCGGGGCAGGGCGAGGCGGAGCCGTTCGGCGATCTGGAGGAGCAGCCGGTCGCCGGCGAGGTGCCCGAGCGTGTCGTTGACGGATCTGAAGCGGTCGAGGTCGATCAGGACGAGGGCGGCGCGGACCCCTTCGCCCTCGGCCTCCTCCAGGGCGGTCCAGGCCCGCTCCAGGAGCCACTGGCGGTTGGGCAGGCCGGTGAGCGGGTCGCGGAGCTGCTCCTCGGCGCGGGCGCGGGCGATCCAGAGGGTGGAGTCGAGGGCGATGAGGGGGACGGCGAAGAGCGGCAGGACGACCGGCCGGGTGGCGGCGACGACGCAGATGAGGGGGGCGATGCCGAGCAGGGCGACGGCGACGAGGCCCTGCCGGAGGAGGGCGGAGCGGGCGATGGTGGGCAGCCCGCGGCCCTGGGGGGCGAGCGTGTACCACAGGAGGAGGCGGGTCACCACGAGGTAGGCGCCGGCGGCGAGGACGGCTTCCGGGAGGTCCGCGATCGTCCAGTCGAGGGGCTGCCAGGGCCGCTCGACGGTCGGTACGTCCCCGAAGAGGGCGAGGACGAGGGCGGCGGCGCCGACGCCGAGGACGTCGGCGGCGCCGTGCAGGAGGCCCTGGCGCCAGCGGTGCCGGCGGGCGGCGCCGACCAGGGTGACGACGGTCAGCGAGACGAGTCCGGCGGGCACCCAGCCGTAGAGCAGGAGGACGGCGAGGGTGAGGGCGGCGCCGGAGCCGGTGCCGCCCCACCAGCGGTCCCGGCCGAGGGCGACCAGATGGCCGACGATGAGGCCGGTGAGGACGGCGAGGGACCAGCCGGCGACTCCGCCGGGGAAGAGCCCGTGGCCGCCGCTCAGGGCTCGCTGGAGCCCGGCGACGAGCACGACTGCGGCGATGCCCACCACGGCTGCGGGCAGCCGGGAGGGGAAGCCCGGCGGGACCACACGGCCGTACGGCCGTGGGACCGGGGCGGCGCTCTCGGTCGGTTCCATTCCCGTCCCTCTCACAGGCGGCGGTGCCGTCGGTGTGCGATGGGCCGCGGTGACGCGGCCGTCCGTCGTCCGGCCCCGTACGTCCGGCGCGCGGCCGCTGTCGGGCGGCCGCACCTGGTACCACGGGGCCGATGTCCTGACGCCATGCCCGGCAGAGCCCTCACGCGGGCGTGCAGGACTGGACGCACGGTCACCACACTAGGCCGCCGAGGGCGTCGACGGGCAGCGCTCTCCCTCTCTTGCCCGAATGCGACCAGGCCACCCGTAACGATCTGGTATGCGCCGAACGGGTGAGCCTCCGCGGCTTCCGGGGGGCTACTCGGCGACGGGCACCGCGGCCTCCCGAGCCGCCTCGGGTCCCTGTTCGAGCAGGACGGAGAAGCCTTCCTCGTCCAGAACCGGAACCTTCAGCTGCATCGCCTTGTCGTACTTCGAACCAGGGTTTTCACCGACGACCACGAAGCCGGTCTTCTTCGAAACGGAACCGGTCACCTTCGCTCCGAGCCGCTGGAGCGACTCTTTTGCGCCATCCCTGGTGAACTTCTCCAGGGTGCCGGTCACCACGACCGTCAGCCCCTCCAGCGGACGCGGCCCCTCGTCCTCCCCGGCCCCCTCGTCCTCCAGGGCGACCCCGGCGGCACGCCACCTGCGCACGATCTCGCGGTGCCACTCCTCCGAGAACCACTGCTTCACGGCGGCCGCGATGATCCCGCCGACCCCGTCGACGGCCGCCAGCTCCTCCTCGCTCGCCTGCTCGATCCGCTCCAGGGAACGGAACTCGCGGGCCAGCGCCTCGGCCGCGACCGGCCCCACGTGCCGGATGGAGAGCCCGTTGATGAAGCGGGCGAGCGGCCGCGTCTTCGCCGCCGCGATGTTCTCCAGCATCGCGAGCGCGTTCTTCTTCGGCTCGCCCTTCTGGTTGGCGAAGACCGTGACGATCTTCTCCTCTCCGGTCTTCGGGTCCCGCTTCGGCAGCCCGCTGCTCGGGTCGAGGACGTACGCCTTGATCGGCAGCAGCTGCTCGATGGTCAGGTCGAAGAGGCCGCCCTCGTCCACCAGCGGCGGCTCGACCGGCTCCAGGGGGCGGGTCAGCGCCGCCGCGGCCACCATGCCGAAGCTCTCGATGTCCAGGCACTGCCGCCCGGCCAGGAAGAAGAGCCGCTCGCGCAGCTGGGCCGGGCACGTCCGGCCGTTCGGGCAGCGGAGGTCGATGTCGCCCTCCTTCATCGGCTTCAGCGGCGTCCCGCACTCCGGGCACTCGGCGGGCATCACGAACTCCCGCTCGGTGCCGTCCCGCAGGTCGGCGACCGGACCGAGGATCTCCGGGATCACGTCGCCGGCCTTGCGCAGCACCACGGTGTCGCCGATGAGGACGCCCTTGGCCTTCACCACCTCCTGGTTGTGGAGGGTGGCGAACTCGACCTCGGAGCCGGCCACGGTCACCGGCTCGACCTGGGCGTACGGGGTGACGCGGCCGGTGCGGCCGACGCCGACCTTGATGTCGACCAGCTTGGTGTTGACCTCCTCCGGCGCGTACTTCCAGGCGATCGCCCAGCGCGGGGCGCGCGCGGTGGAGCCCAGCCGGCCCTGGAGCGGGATCTCGTCGAGCTTGACGACGACCCCGTCGATCTCGTGCTCGACGGAGTGGCGGTTCTCCCCGAAGTGCGCGATGAACTCCCGCACCTCGGCGAGCGAGTCGACCACCTTGTTGTGCCGGGCCGTGGGCAGGCCCCACTCGCGGAGCAGTTCGTACGCCTCCGAGAGCCGCGAGATCTCGAAGCCCTCGCGGGCGCCGATGCCGTGCACCACCATGTGGAGCGGGCGGGAGGCGGTGACCTTCGGGTCCTTCTGCCGGAGCGAACCGGCGGCCGCGTTGCGCGGGTTGGCGAAGGGCTTGTCGCCGGCCTCCACCAGACGGGCGTTGAGCCCCTGGAAGGCCTCCATCGGGAAGTAGACCTCGCCGCGGATCTCCACGAGCTCCGGGATCCGGTCGCCGCGCAGCCGCTCCGGGATGTCGGTGATCGTCCGGACGTTGGGCGTGATGTCCTCGCCGGTGCGGCCGTCGCCGCGGGTGGCGGCGCGGGTCAGCCGCCCGTGCTCGTAGGTGAGGTTGACCGCGAGGCCGTCGACCTTCAGCTCGCACAGGTAGTGGAAGTCGGGGGTGCCGACGTCCCGCGCGACCCGCTCCGCCCAGGTGGCCAGCTCCTCGTCGTCGAAGGCGTTGTCCAGGGAGAGCATGCGCTCCCGGTGCTCGACGGCGGTGAACTCGGTCGCGTACTGCCCGGCGACCTTCTGGGTCGGCGAGTCCGGCGTCCGCAGCTCCGGATACTCCTCCTCCAGCGCCTCCAGCGCGCGCAGCAACGTGTCGAACTCGCCGTCGCTGATGACCGGCTGGTCCTTCACGTAGTACCGGAAGCGGTGTTCCTCGACCCGCTCGGCAAGGTCGGCGTGCTTCTCCCGTGCCTCGGCGGGCAGGGCCCCCTGTTCGACTGCCACCGTTTCGTCCTTCCGCTACTCAGGGTTGTCCGCGAGCGACCGTGCCGCTCTGACGCAGTGGGCGAGCGCCGCCCGGGCGTAGGCGGGCGACGCGCCCGCCAGCCCGCACGAGGGCGTGACCACGACGGACTCCGCGAGAGTCCCCGGATTCAGCCCCAGCCTGCGCCACAGCGTCCTGACACCCATGACGCTACCGCCCGGGTCCGACAATGCCGTGTCCGTGGACGGCACCACACCGGCCAAGAGCTTCGTCCCGCCCTCCACCGCCTCGCCGATCGCCTCCTCGTCACGTTCGGTGAGGAGCGAGAAATCGAACGAGACGCCCGCCGCCCCGGCCCGGCGCAGCAGTGCGAACGGCACGTCCGGCGCGCACGAGTGGACGACGACCGGGCCGTCGTGAACGGCCATCACGTCCCGCAGGGCGCTCTCCACGACCTGCCGGTCGACGGCCCGGTGGGTGCGGTAGCCGCTGGCGGTGCGGACCTGCCCGCGCAGGACGGCGATGAGCGAGGGCTCGTCGAGCTGGAGCACGATCCGCGCGCCCGGGACGCGCCTGCGCAGTTCGGCGAGGTGCGCGCGGAGGCCCTCGGCCAGCGAGCCGGCCAGGTCCCGGCAGGCGCCGGCGTCCCCGAGCGCGGCCTCGCCGCCGCGCAGCTCCAGGGCCGCGGCGAGCGTCCACGGGCCCACGGCCTGGACCTTGAGCGGGCCCTCGTACCCCTGGGTGAACTCCTCCAGGGCGTCCAGGTCCTCGCCGAGCCAGGACCGGGCCCGCTTGGTGTCCCGGCCCGGCCGGTCGCTGATCCGCCAGCCGCTCGGCTCCACGTGCGCGTAGAGGTCGACGAGCATCCCGATCGTGCGGCCGATCATGTCGGCGCCGGGGCCGCGCGCGGGCAGCTCCGCGAGGAACGGGAAGTCCTCGAAGGAACCGGCGACCGTCTTCGCCGCCTCGCGCGCGTCGCCGCCGGGCAGGGAGCCGACGCCGGTGGCGGGCCCCCAGAGCTTGCTGTCGTCCATGTCTACCGCCCCGGACGCACGGTCAGGTCGTTGATCTCCGCGTCGCGCGGCAGGTCGATCGCGGTGACGATCGCCGTGGCGACGGACTCGGGGTCGATCCACCTCGACGGGTCGTACTCCTTGCCCTCCTGCTGGTGGACCTTCGCCTGCATGGGGCTGGCGGTCCTGCCCGGGTAGACGGAGGTCACCCGCACCCCGTTGGCGTGCTCCTCGTGGCGCAGGGAGTCCGCGAGGGCCTTGAGGCCGTGCTTGGACGCGGCGTACGCGCCCCACTCGGCGTGCGCGTTGAGCCCGGCGCCCGAGTTCACGAAGACGACGTGCCCCTGGGAGACCCGCAGTTGCGGCAGGAAGTGGCGGGTCAGCTCGGCCGGGGCGACCAGGTTGACGTTCAGCTGGTGGTGCCAGGTCTTCGGGGTCAGCTCCCCGACCGGCCCGAGGTCGACGACACCCGCGATGTGCAGCAGGCCGTCCACCCGGTCGGGCAGGCTCTGGTGCGAGAAGGCCCAGGACAGCCGGTCCGGATCGGCCAGATCCCCGACGAGCGTCCGGGCTCCGGGGAACTGCGCGGCGAGCTCCTTGGCCCGCCCCGCGTCGCGCGCGTGGAGCACGAGCTCGTCCCCGCGCGCGTGAAGGCGGCGCGCGACGGCCGCGCCGATGCCGGAACCCGCTCCGGTGATCACATGTGTAGCCATGGGAGCCATGCTCCCATCAGCGGGAGCCGATCCCGGCCTCCAGGTGTGCGAGGGCCGCCCGGCCGTCGTCCGCGAAGAAGGCGAGGTCCGTGAGGGGGAGGGGGAGGAAGCCCTCGTCCTCCATGCGGCGGAACTGGGCCTTGAGGCCGTCGTAGAAGCCGGCCGTGTTGAGGAGGACGACCGGCTTGGAGTGCTTGCCGTGCTTCTTCAGTTCCAGGATCTCGGTGGCCTCGTCGAGGGTGCCCGTGCCGCCGACCATGACCACGATCGCGTCGGACTTGGCGAGGAGCAGGGCCTTGCGCTCGGCCAGGTTCCCGGCGATGACCATCTGGTCGGCGTTCGGGCGGGCCTTGTGGGCGAGGAAGTCGACGGAGACGCCGACGAGCCGGCCGCCCGCCTCCTGGACGCCGTCCGCGACGACCTTCATCAGGCCGGTGTCGGAGCCGCCCCAGACGAGGGTGTGGCCGGACTTGCCGAGGAGCGTGGCGAAGTCGCGGGCCGGGCCCGTGTACCGCTCGTCGAGGTCGGCGGCGGAGAGGAAGACGCAGATGTTCATGGGCCCCACCGTAAGGCGCCGCGGAAAAAGTCCGGCGGGCGGCGATGAGTTCCGGTGACGGCTCCGGTCTGCCCTGCCATGGACGAGGTGAGCACCATGCCGAGCGGGGTCCGGGGCCGGGTCGTGTCGCGGGACGGGACGGAGATCGCGTACGAGCGGTACGGGGACGGCCGTCCCCTCGTGCTGGTGGGCGGGGCGGACGGCGGCACCGGGAGGGCGCTCGCCGGGCTGCTCGCCCGGCGCTTCTCCGTCGTGACGTACGAGCGGCGGGGCGCCGGCGCGGTGGAGCGGGAGATCGAGGACCTGGCGGCCGTCCTGGCGGCGGCGGGGCCGGGGGCGGCCGTGCACGGCACGGAGACGGGCGGGGTCCTCGCGCTCGCGGGGGCGGCGGCCGGGCTCCCGGTGGGCGCGGTGTCGGTGTACGAGCCGGAGCCGCTCGCGGACGGGCTCCTCCGGGCGGTCCACGCGCGCGTGCTGGTCGTCGACGGGGGCGCGAGCCCGGCGAAGACCCGGCAGGCGGCCCGCGCCCTGACGGCGGCGCTCCCCCGGGCCCGGCACCGCACCCTGACGGGCCAGACGCACGAGGTGGCCCCGCACGTGCTGGCGCCGGTCCTGGAGGAGTTCCTGGACGAATCCGCTTAGGCGGGCGCGGTCGTGCGGCGGGCCGTCGTCGCGATCGTCGCCGAGCCGACCACGCGCGTGCCGTCGTACAGGACGATCGCCTGGCCGGGGGCGACGCCGCGGACCGGCTCGTCGAAGGTGACGCGGAGCTCGCCGTCCTCCAGCGCCGCGCTCACCGGCGTCTCGCCGCCGTGGGCGCGGAGCTGGGCGGTGTAGCGGCCGGGGCCCTCGGGGGCGGTGCCGCACCAGCGGGGCTTGATCGCGGTGAGGGCGGTGACGTCGAGGGCCTCGGCGGGGCCGACGGTGACGGTGTTGTTCACGGGCGAGATGTCGAGGACGTAGCGGGGCTTGCCGTCCGGGGCCGGGTGCCCGATCCGCAGGCCCTTGCGCTGGCCGATGGTGAAGCCGTAGGCGCCCTCGTGGGTGCCTACCTTCGTCCCGGCCTCGTCGACGATGTCGCCCTCGGCCCTGCCCAGGCGGGCGGCGAGGAAGCCCTGGGTGTCACCGTCGGCGATGAAGCAGATGTCGTGGCTGTCGGGCTTCTTCGCGACCGCGAGCCCGCGCCGCTCGGCCTCCGCCCGGATCTCGTCCTTGGTGGTGAGGGTGTCGCCGAGCGGGAACATCGCGTGCGCGAGCTGCTTCTCGTCAAGCACGCCGAGGACGTACGACTGGTCCTTGGCCATGTCGGAGGCCCGGTGCAGCTCGCGGGTGCCGTCCTCGTTCAGGACGACGGTGGCGTAGTGGCCGGTGCAGACCGCGTCGAAGCCGAGGGCGAGCGCCTTGTCGAGGAGCGCCGCGAACTTGATCTTCTCGTTGCAGCGCAGGCACGGGTTGGGGGTGCGGCCCGCCTCGTACTCCGCGACGAAGTCGTCGACGACGTCCTCGCGGAACCGCTCGGCGAGGTCCCACACGTAGAAGGGGATGCCGATGACGTCGGCCGCCCGGCGCGCGTCGCGCGAGTCCTCGATCGTGCAGCAGCCGCGCGCTCCGGTGCGGAAGGACTGCGGGTTCGCGGAGAGGGCCAGGTGCACGCCGGTGACGTCGTGACCGGCTTCGGCGGCGCGGGCGGCGGCGACGGCGGAGTCCACTCCGCCCGACATGGCGGCGAGGACGCGGAGGGGGCGCTGGGGCGGAGTCTGAGTCATAGCCCTACCAGGGTACGGGGCGCCGGGAACCGCGGTCGCGGTGATGAGCGTTCTCCGTGGCATGGGGAGCGAGCCTGAGGGCGCGGGGAGCGGGGCGGGCGGGCGGCGAGTGGGCCGACGGGCCGTGCTGATCGGCGGCGCGGCCGCCGCGGTGGGCACGGTCGCGCTGGCCGGGGACGAGCTGGGGCGCCTGTGGTGGCGCCTGCCGGGGATGGAGAAGAAGCGGGTCGAGGGGGAGCTCGATCACAAGGGCGCCGAGTGGACGTCGGCGGCGCGGGCGAACTGGCGGCGGGCCGACCGGCCCGACGACTACACGATCGACCGGATCGTGATCCACGTCGTCCAGGGCAGCTACGCGTCCGCCCTGAAGGTCTTCAAGGATCCGGCGCACGGGGCCGCCGCGCACTACGTGGTCCGCAGGGACGGCCACGTGGCGCAGATGATCCGCGAGCTCGACGTGGCCTTCCACGCCGGGAACCGCGACATGAACGAGCGGAGCATCGGCATCGAGCACGAGGGCTTCGTCGACCGGCCGCAGGACTTCACGGCGGCGATGTACGAGGGTTCGGCGCGGCTCACGGCCGACATATGCGCCCGGTACGGGATGCCCGTGGACCGGGAGCACATCATCGGGCACGTCGAGGTCGAGGGCACCGACCACACCGATCCCGGTCCGCACTGGGACTGGGACCGGTACCTCCGTCTCGTGCGGAGGGCCCGGGCGGCGCTCGGCTGAGGCCGGCGGTCCCCTCGACCGGGGCCGGCGGTCCGCTCGACCGGGGCCGGCGGTCCCCTCGACCGGGGCCGGCGGTCCGCTCGACCGGGGCCGGCGGTCCGCTCAGCTGAGGCCGGCGGTCCTCGCGCGTTCCACGGCCGGGCCGATCGCCTCCGCGACCGCCGCCACGTCCTCCTTGGTGGAGGTGTGGCCGAGCGAGAACCGCAGGGTCCCCCGGGCCAGGTCCGGATCGGTGCCGGTGGCGAGCAGGACGTGGCTGGGCTGGGCGATGCCGGCGGTGCAGGCGGAGCCGGTGGAGCAGGCGATGCCGGCCGCGTCGAGCAGCAGGAGCAGGGAGTCGCCCTCGCAGCCGGGGAAGGTGAAGTGGGCGTTGGCGGGGAGCCGTTCGACGGGGTCGCCGCCGAGGATCGCGTCGGGCACGAGCGCCCGGACGGCGGCGACGAGTTCGTCGCGCAGGGCGCCGACCTCGCGGGCGAACTCCCCCTGCCGCTCGGCGGCGAGCCGGGCGGCGACGGCGAAGGCCGCGACGGCGGGCACGTCCAGGGTGCCGGAGCGGACGTGCCGCTCCTGGCCGCCGCCGTGCAGGACGGGTACGGGGGTGTGCTCGCGGCCCAGGAGCAGGGCGCCGATGCCGTACGGGCCGCCGATCTTGTGGCCGGAGACCGTCATCGCGGCGAGGCCGGAGGCCGCGAAGTCGACCGGGACCTGGCCCACGGCCTGGACGGCGTCCGCGTGCAGGGGGACGCCGAACTCGGCGGCGACGTCGGCGAGTTCGCGGACCGGCATGATCGTGCCGATCTCGTTGTTGGCCCACATGACGGTGGCCAGGGCGACGGACTCGGGGGCGTGGGCGATCGCCTCGCGGAGCGCGTCCGGGTGGACGCGGCCGTGGCGGTCGACGGGCAGGTACTCGACCCGGGCGCCCTCGTGCGTGGCCAGCCAGTCGACGGCGTCCAGGACGGCGTGGTGCTCGACCGGGCTGGCCAGGACGCGGGTGCGGCGGGGGTCGGCGTCGCGCCGGGCCCAGTACAGGCCCTTCACGGCGAGGTTGTCCGCCTCCGTGCCGCCGGAGGTGAGGACGACCTCGCTCGGCCGCGCGCCGAGCGCGGCGGCGAGCGTCTCGCGCCCTTCCTCGACGGTCCGCCGGGCGCGCCGTCCGGCGGCGTGCAGGGAGGAGGCGTTGCCCGTGACGGCGAGGTGGGCGGTCATCGCCTCGATCGCCTCGGGCAGCATGGGCGTGGTCGCGGCGTGGTCGAGGTAAGCCATGGTGGGTCGATTCTACGAGCCCGTTCGGCGGGGGCCGCCGCGCGGCCCGTTCGCACCGCCCCGCGCGGCGGTTCAGCCGCGTGGCGCGCGGGCCAGTTGGCGGGACTGGGCCACCAGGCGGTCCGCGCTGTCCCAGACCTCCGCGTCCTCCTCCAGGAAGCCGCCCGCCAGGTTCCGGGTGGTGATCGAGACCCGCAGCGGGCCCGGTGCCGGACGGCAGCGCACGTGGGTCGTGAGCTCCACCGTCGGCGTCCAGCCCTTGAGCCCCAGCTCGAAGGAGGTCGGCGGCAGCGCGTCGACCGCGAGCAGCAGGGAGAGGGGGTCCGGCTCCCGGCCGTCGGCCAGGCCGAACCAGGCGCGCATCTCGCCCTTCCCCGACGGCGCTCCGACCGCCCAGCCCACGCACGCCGGGTCGAGGCGGAGGTCGAGGCGGTCGGCGATCGCCGAGGAGCCGGGGATCCTCGGGGCCGGGTTGTCGGCCGCGCTGAAGCAGTTCTCGATCGGGGCCATCGCGGGGGGCGTCGCCGCGGTGCGGACGTCGTCCGGGAGGGCGTCGAGGTCTCCGTACGAGGCGAGGACGCGGATGCGCTCGACCTCGGTGCCGTCCTCGGCGTACTGGAAGAGCGAGGCCTGCCCGGTGGAGAGGGTCCGGCCGGTACGGACGGTCTCCGTCCGGATCACCGCGGGGCCGGGCGCGGACGGCGTCAGGTAGTGGGCCGAGATCGTGAACGGGTCGGGGTGCGGCAGGTGGTCGCCGAGAGCGCGGCCGAGCAGGGCGAGGAGATAGCCGCCGTTGACGGCGTGGATGATCGTCCACCCGGCGGAGAGGTCGGCGTCGTAGACGCCCGGTTCCCGGAGGGTGACGGCGGTGTCGCGGTCGAACTCGTACGTTCCGACGGCGGTCGGCTCGGTGCTCGTGCTCATGTTTCCGACGGTACCGCAGCTAGCTACTGAGCGGTAGCTTTCTGTGCGTCCTCCTCCCGCGCGGAGGAACGGCGGTTCCAGGCGCGGGGCGCGCGCCAGTGGTACCGCATCGCGAGGAGGCGGAGCGCGAAGGCCGTGACCACGGCGGCGCCGCTCGTGAGTCCGTTGAGGACGTCGAAACGGATGCAGAGCACGACCGTCGTCGCGCCCACGATCGCCGGGACGGCGTACAGGTCCCGGTCCCAGCGCAGCAGCGACGGCACCTCGTTCGCCAGCACGTCCCGCAGCACGCCGCCGCCGACGGCGGTCGCGAGCCCCAGCGCGGCGGAGGAGGTCAGGCCGAGGCCGTAGTCGTACGCCTTCGTCGTCCCCGTCACGCAGAACAGCCCCAGGCCCGCCGCGTCGAACACGTTGACGGCGGCCTGGGTGCGCTCGACCTCCGGGTGGAGGAAGAAGACGAGGACCGTCGCGATCAGCGGCATCAGGAAGTAGCCGAGGTCGGTGAAGGCGGCGGGAGGCACCGCGCCGATGACCAGGTCGCGGAAGAGACCGCCTCCGAGGGCCGTGACCTCGGCGAGGACGGCGATGCCGAAGACGTCGAAGTTCTTGCGGACGGCGAGCAGCGCTCCGGAGATGGCGAAGACGAAGATGCCGACGAGGTCGAGGGCGTGTTGGACGGAGGGGGTGAACAGATCGTGGACGTGGAGCACGGGCCCATTGTCCCGGTCGTCCCGGTGGGGGCGGAACGGAGGCCCCCGTCGCCGTGGCGCGACGGGGGCCTCCGTTGCCGGTCACTCGTTGCCGGTCACTCGCCGGAGGCGTTCTCCTCGGCGGCGGCCCCGGCTTCCGGCTCGGCGGTCTTCGCCGGCTCGGCGGTCTTCGCCGGCTCGGCGGCCTCCGCCGGTGCCGCGGCCTTCGTCTCCTCCGGCGCCTTCGTGATCGTCACCTCCACCGACTCCCGCGCCCCCGGGACCGTCACGCCCTCCGCGTTCTCCGGGTGGTGGCAGGCCACCCGCTGGCCCGGCCGGAGTTCCAGGAGCGGCGGCTCCTGGGTCTTGCAGAGGTCCGTCGCCTTCCAGCAGCGCGTGTGGAAGCGGCAGCCCGCCGGCGGGGCGATCGGGGACGGGACGTCGCCCTTGAGCAGGATGCGCTCGCTCTTGACGCCGCGGCGGCGCGGGTCCGGGACCGGGACCGCGGACATCAGGGCCCGGGTGTACGGGTGCATCGGGCTCTCGTACAGGGACTTGCGGTCAGCGAGCTCGACGATCTTGCCGAGGTACATCACCGCGATGCGGTCCGAGACGTGCCGGACGACCGAGAGGTCGTGCGCGATGAACACGTAGGTGAGGCCCAGCTCCTCCTGGAGGTCGTCCAGGAGGTTGACGACCTGCGCCTGGATGGAGACGTCCAGGGCCGAGACGGGCTCGTCCGCGACCACCAGCTTCGGCTTCAGTGCCAGCGCGCGGGCGATGCCGATGCGCTGGCGCTGGCCGCCGGAGAACTCGTGCGGGTAGCGGTTGTAGTGCTCCGGGTTCAGGCCGACCAGGCCGAGGAGGCGCTGGACCTCCTTCTTCACGCCGCCCTCGGGCTCGACGCCCTGGAGCCGGAAGGGGGCCGAGACGATCGTGCCGACCGTGTGGCGCGGGTTCAGCGAGCCGTACGGGTCCTGGAAGATCATCTGGACGTCGCGGCGCAGCGGGCGCATGGCCGACACGCCGAGGTGCGAGACGTCCGTGCCCTGGAACTCGATCTTCCCGCCGGTGGGTTCGAGCAGACGCGTGATCAGCCGGCCCATCGTGGACTTGCCGCAGCCGGACTCGCCGACGACGCCGAGGGTCTCGCCGGGGTAGACCTCGAAGTCCAGCCCGTCGACCGCCTTGACCGCCCCGGTCTGGCGCTGGAGCAGGCCCTTCCGGATGGGGAAGTGCTTCTGCAGGCCGGTGACCTTGAGGAGGGGTTCCATAGTCTCGCTCACAGCTTCGGCGCAATCTCTTCGGTCCAGATGCGGGTGCGCTCCTCCTGCGGCATGTGGCAGGCGGAGTGGTGGCGCTCTCCGACGAGGGCCAGCTCCGGGCGCTGGGTGCGCGTGATGCCGCCCTTGGGGACGTCCGCGTACGGGCAGCGCGGGTTGAAGGCGCAGCCGCTGGGAACGTTGATGAGGCTGGGCGGGTTGCCCTTGACCGGGATGAGCCGGTCGGTCTGCTCGCGGTCGATGCGGGGCATCGAGCCGAGCAGGCCCCAGGTGTAGGGGTGCTGCGGCTCGTAGAAGACGGACTCGGCCGGTCCGCGCTCGACGCACCGCCCGCCGTACATGACGAGGATGTCGTCGGCGAGCTCGGCGACGACGCCGAGGTCGTGGGTGATGATGACGACCGCGGAGCCGAACTCCTTCTGCAGGTCCCGCATCAGGTCGAGGATCTGCGCCTGCACGGTCACGTCGAGGGCCGTGGTGGGCTCGTCGGCGATGAGGAGCTCGGGGTTGTTGACGAGCGCCATGGCGATCATCGCGCGCTGCCGCATGCCGCCGGAGAACTCGTGCGGGTAGTTGTCGAACCGCTTGGCGGGCTCGGGGATGCCGACCCGGTCGAGGAGTTCGACGGCCCGCTTCTTCGCCGTCTTCTTGTCGACGTCGTGGTGGATGCGGTACGCCTCCACGATCTGGTTGCCGACGGAGTAGTACGGGTGCATCGCGGACAGCGGGTCCTGGAAGATCATCGCCATCTCGCGGCCGCGCATCTTGCGGACCTCTTCGGGGTCGGCCGAGAGCAGCTCGCGGCCGTTCAGCCAGATCTCGCCGGAGATCTTCGCCTTCTGCCGGCCGTACTGGCCGACGGTGTGCAGGCCCATGATGCCGAGCGAGGTGACCGACTTGCCGGAGCCGGACTCGCCCACGATGCCGAGGGTCTTGCCCTTCTCCAGCTGGAAGCTGAGGCCGTCGACCGACTTGACCAGACCGTCGTCGGTCGGGAAGTGGATCTTGAGGTCGCGTACGTCGAGGAAGGCTTCGGAGGGGGCGGACTTCCCGGTGTCGACGGGCTCTCCCACCGCCGCGCCGGTCTTCGTCAGCTTGTCCGTCATGCGAGCCTCACTCGGGGGTCGATCACGGCGTACAGCAGGTCCACGATGAGGTTGGCGACGACGACGCAGGTCGCGGTGATGAGCGTGACGGCCAGGATCAGCGGCAGGTCGCGCTCGCTCACGCCGCGGATGGCCAGGGCGCCGAGGCCGTGGAGGCTGAACGCGGTCTCGGTCAGGATCGCGCCGCCCACGAGGGCGCCGAGGTCCATGCCGAAGATGGTCAGGATGGGGGTCATGGTGGAGCGCATGGCGTGCTTGCCGAGCACGACCGACTCCGGCAGACCCTTGGCCCGCGCGGTGCGGATGTAGTCCTCGCCGAGGACCTCCAGCATGGTGGCGCGGGTGAGCCGCGCGTACATCGCGGCGTACAGGAAGGCCAGGGTCACCCAGGGCAGCAGCAGACCGCCGAACCAGCCGCCGAAGGACTCGGTGATCGGCACGTACGTGGCGTCGACCCACTTCAGCTGGGTGCGGAAGACGAGCATCGCCAGCATGGCGGTGAAGAAGATGGGGAGCGAGACGCCGGCCAGCGCGGTGATCATCGCCGTGCGGTCGACGATCGTGCCCCGCTTGAGCGCGGAGACCACGCCCGTGGAGACGCCGAGCACCAGCCACAGCACGGCGGCGCCGAGCACCATGGAGAGGGTGACCGGGAAGGCGTCGATCAGCATCGACCAGACGTCCTGCTCGCTGCGGAACGAGTAGCCGAAGCAGGGCGCGGCGCAGTGGATGGTGTCGCCGCCACCGGTGTAGTCCCGGCCGACGAAGATGCCGGAGACGAAGTGCCAGAACTGCACCAGGAGCGGCTCGTCCAGGCCCAGCTTCTGCCGGACGGCCTCGATGGAAGCCGGATCCGCCTGCTTGCCGACGAACATCGCGGCAGGGTCGCTGCCGGTCATCTTGGGGATGAGGAAGAAGATGCTGAGCGTCACGAGCGTGACGACGAGCAGCATCACGACGACTGCGAAGAGCCGTCGGATTATGTATGCAAGCATGCGGTCGGCCGGTCGGCGGCCGGGAACCCGATCGGGTTCCCGGCCGCCGGGGCGGCCATCACCTGCCCTTCGGACCTGGCGGCGGGTGGTGCGCCGGTGAAGCGGGTCGGATTACTTGACGACGCCGAGCGACGCGTAGTCGTAGCGGCCGTTGTAGGCGTCCGCCGTGTAGACGTTGGTCAGCCGGGAGCTGCGCCAGATGATGTTCTTCTCGTGGGTGAAGGGCAGGTAGACCGCGGCCTCCGACACCTTCGTGTTGATCTGCTTGTAGATCTCGCCGGCCTTGTCGGGGTCGGTCTCCTTCAGCGCCTTGTCGAACAGGCCGTTGATGGCCTTGTCGTTCAGCTCGGAGAAGTTGTTGTTGCCGCTCTGCAGGATGAAGCGGCCGTCGACCAGCGGCTGGAGGAAGCCCTGACCGGTCGGGAAGTCGGCGCCCCAGCCCATGATGATGATGCCGTAGCCCTTGTCCTTGACCACCTTCGGCGAACCGATGATGCCGGAGGTCTGGGCGCCGTCGAACTGGTCGATCTGGGCGTCGATGCCGACGGCCTTCAGCGACTGCTGGAGGGACTCGGCGGTCGCGATCTCGATCTTCTTGTTGTTGCGGACCGCGATCGTGGTCTTGAAGCCGTTCGGCTTACCGCACTTCTTCAGCGCCTCCTTGGCCTTGGCCAGGTCCGGGGCGCCGCCGAGCTTGTTGTACGGGTCGGCCTTCGGGTCGGCACCCTTGATCGCCGGCGGCAGCATGTTGGAGGCGATGTCGCCACCGGCCTGCGGGCCGCCACGGGCGGTCTGGAGGGACTTCGAGTCGGCCGCGTAGATGATGGCCTTGCGGCACTCGATGTTGGGGATCACCGTCTGCGGGAAGACCGCGTAGCGGATGAAGCCCGTCTGCGGGTTGTCGACGTTGCCCTTGTGCTGCTGGAGCACCTTCTGGCGGGCGGCGGAGCCGATGCCGGTCGCGTTGATGTCGACGTCGTACTCGCCCTCGACCAGACGGTTGTCCATGTCGTCGGCGTTCGTGGTGAAGGCGACGCTGATCGTGTCCGGCAGGGCCTTGCGGACGTTGTCGGTCTTGGCGTCCCACTTGTCGTTGCGGACGAGCTTGAGCGACTTGTTCGGCGTGTACGACTGCCACTTGTACGGGCCGGAGGAGAACGGCTTGAGGGTGTACTTGGCCTTGGTGTCCTTGTCCTGGCGGACCGGGGAGGCCGCCGGCATGGCCAGCATCTGCAGGAAGTCGCCGTTGGCGGCCGGCAGCTTGAAGACGATGGTCTTGTCGTCCGGGGTCTCGATCGCCTTCAGGCCGAGCTTGTCCGTGGTGGTGTCCTTGTAGGGACCCTTGTACTCGCCCTTGGGGTCGAGGACCTGCTGGAGGTAGATCGGGCCGCCGGAGAGGACGTCCTGCGCCCAGACGCGCTCGATGCCGTACTTGATGTCCTTGGAGGTGATCGGCTTGCCGTCCTCCCAGGTGACCCCGTCCTTCAGCGTGAAGGTGTAGGTCAGGCCGTCGGCCGAGACCTTGCCCGTGTCGGTGGCGAGGTCCGGGACCAGCTCGGTCGAGGCGGCGCCCGGCGCGGCCTTGAAGGTGACCAGCTGGCGGGTGTAGTAGCGGGCGAAGTCCCACATGAAGCCGTAGTAGCCGCGCTGCGGGTCCCAGAAGTCGGCGTCCTGCGAGCCGATGAACTTCAGCTCGCCGCCCTTCTTGTCGGAGACGTTGGCGACCTTGTTCACGCCGGCGTTGAAGCCGGGCGCGCCGGCGCCCTTGCCACCGCCGTCGCCGCTGCCACCGCCACAGGCGGTGGTGACGACCATCGTGGCCGCGGCAAGCAGCGCGCCCGCGGCGATTCTGCGCTGAGAGCTCTTCAGCATGGGTCCAGCAACCTCCGGGATAGTGGCGGCCGTTACGGCGGTCCGCCGATTGGGGTGGGCCTCCTGTCGCCAGCGGCAGGGGCGGGTCTTGCGTGTCGTCGGCGAACGGTCAGCGGGAGCCCTTCGGGTCGAGCGCGTCACGCACGCCGTCGCCGAAGAGGTTGAACGCCAGAACGGTGATGAAGATCGCGAGGCCGGGGATCACCATGAAGAGGGGATCCGCCTCGTAGGTGGTGATGGCCGTCGACAGCATCTGCCCCCAGGAAGCGGTGGGAGGCTTCACGCCCGCGCCGAGGAAGCTGAGCGCCGCCTCGGTGAGGATGTTGGTGGGGATCATGAGGGTCGCGTAGACCATGATCGGGGCGATCAGGTTGGGCAGCAGCTCGCGGCGCAGGATGTAGAGGCGGCCGGCGCCCAGGCTCTGGGCGGCCTCGACGTACTCGCGGTTGCGCAGCGAGAGGGTCTGGCCGCGGACGATGCGGCCGACGTACGGCCAGCCGAAGAAGCCGATCACCACGACCAGGGCGGCGATGCGCACGCCCGATCCGTCCAGGCCGAGGAGCTCGTTGGGCAGCACCGAGACCAGGGCGATCGTGAACAGCAGCTGCGGGAACGCGAGCATCACGTCCATGATCCGGCTGAGGGCCGCGTCGATCCAGCCGCCGAAGTAGCCGGCGACGACGCCGAGGACCGTGCCGAGGAAGACCGCGAAGACCGCCGCGAGGAAGGCGACGAGCAGCGAGATCCGGGCGCCGTAGACGATCCGGCTGAAGACGTCGCGGCCGTTGACGGGCTCGACGCCGAACAGGAAGTCGCCGTTGACGCCGCCCCAGGAGCCGATCGGCGTGCCGAACAGCGGGTCGATCTGGTCCTCGTGGAACTCGTCCGGCGGGTGGCCCAGGAGGCCCACGATGACCGGCGCGAAGATCGCGACGAGGATCAGGAAGATGACGACGAAGGCGCCCGCGAGGGCGAGCTTGTCGCGCTTGAGACGGGTCCAGGCGATCTTCCAGGGCGAGCGCCCCTCGATCGCCCTGCCGGACGCGCCGGAGTTGTCCGGTGTGCCGGGAGCGTCGGGCGCACCGTCGACGGTGGCGGTCGCGTCGCCCGCACTCGTCTCGTGCAGTGGTGCCGTCATCGTGGTGAGGACCCCTCTCGGCCGCCGGTAGCCGGCCCTTGCCCGCCGCGTGGTGAGCGGCTCCGTGGAACAACCTGCTGGACATCGGCTCGAAAGGAACCGAACGCCCCGTGTTCCGGGGAGTCTTCAATGGGCTCGCGATCACCCGCCAGCCCTGGCGGGGAATGTTTGCTCAAACGTGATGCGGTGCTGCGACTTCCGTTATCCGGACGCCCCGATCATGTGAGCGGACCAACCGGGGCCCTCTTGCCCGCAATCGGACATGTCGCTCAACCAGTGCCTTGAGCTGTCGAATTGGGGTGAACGAAGGCCTCCGGAGCGGACTCCGGAGGCCTTTGCCGACAAGTGGGACACCAGGGGCGTCTCAGTATCCGGACGGCGTCGGCGGAGGGTACCCGTATCCCGGTACGGCGGCGGAACCGCGTCCGGCGTGCGCCTCGCGGTCGTAGAAGGGACGCGCGTTCGCCCGCAGCCACAGGGCCACCGGGTCGTACGCGTCGGAGAGCGCGACCGTCGAGACGGGCAGCCCGTCGGGGACGGTGCCGATCGTCTGGCGCATCATCGAACGGACCTCGTCGACGGCGGCCGGCGAGGTGTCGTACAGGTCGAGGCCGATGGCGAGGTACGGGGAGCCGAGCGCCGGCTGCACCCAGCCGCGGCGCAGCGCCCGGACGGCCGGGGTGCGGTGGGCGTTCTGCGTGAGCAGGGCGTAGAACTGCGGGATCTCCAGGGCGGGCTCGGTGACGCGCAGCGGACCGGCGGGCATCCGGTCGAGGCCGGTGGCGATCCGGCGCAGGTCGGCCCAGGGGACGCCGACGCCGCCGCCGGGGGCGTGCGGATTGAGCCAGACGCCCCAGCGGTCCGGGTAGAGGGCGCGGGCGATGTCGCGGCCGGTGACGAGCTCGTGGGCGCGGTTCCAGCCGGAGGCGGCGAGCTCCTGGGCGGAGGTGACGCACGGCGCGTAGCCGTGGCCGTCGACCTCCATGTTCCCGTACTGGGCGTCGGGCGAGCCGGGGGCGCCCTGCCAGAGCAGCATCCACAGCTCGCCGTCGGCGAGGGCGTGCAGCAGCTGCTCGTACGCGTCGTAGCGTCCGGGTGCCACCTGGCGCAGCATGTGCTCGACCCGTCCTCCGGTCGCAGCGGTGCCTGACGCACTCACCCTGGGTTCCGCCCCTCTTCCGTCCACCACGTACGTCTGTCCAGCGATCGAGTCGGTTCAGCGATCGAGTCGGTTCAGCTTAAACAGCGGGCCGCTCAGACGCCGCCGCGCTGGTAGAAGGGGCGCACCCGCTCCAGCATCCAGTCGCCGACCGGGTCCTGTGCCATGTCGAGCAGGATGAGGTTGACCGGCCAGGCGACCTCGACCCGGCCGAGGGCCCGGCCGAGGGCGTCCAGGGGCGCGGTGCGGTCGGCGCCCTCCCAGTGGGAGAGCTGGACGCCCACGAAGAGGGCGGGTTCGGTGCCCTCCACGCTGGCGAGGACGCGGCGGGCGGTGGCGACGATGCCGGTGGCCTCGAACTCGGCGGAGGCGGCGGCGAGGAAGTCGACCGGGTCGTCCTGCCAGTCGGGCTCGAAGAGGCGGACGCGGCCGCCGCTGGCGGGCCCGTCGAGCGGGGTGCGGCCGACGCGGCAGAGCTCGGCGACGGCGGGCGGGGGCAGCGGGACGCCGACGGCGCCGCCGGGGTTCACGGCGATGCCGAGCTGCGGGGGCAGGCCCCGGGCGAAGTCACGGGCGGGGGCGACGGTGAAGGACATGTGGTCGCCGACGCAGGCGCGGAACTGCTGCTCGGAGCTGAAGACGGGCACGTAGGCCGCGCCGTCGAGCTCCATGGTGGCGAGGTCGAGTGCCTGGCTGTCGGGGCCGCCGCCGTTGGGCAGGGGCACCCAGACCGGGCTGCGGCCCAGCACCTCGACGAGGCGGGCTCCCGCCTCGGGGTTGCCCAGTGAGGCGGCAAGGACCTCTTCGAGCTCGTTGCCCGGCCACGTCACGTCCACGGTCGCGTTTCCCCTTCTCGCACGGCCTTCCGCACCGGCCGCCCGACAGCACCCTAACGCCGCCCCGCCGCCGCCGTGGCCGGAAGGGAAGGGTACGGGCGTCCCGGGACGGCCGGACGTCTCCGCCCCCGGACGCTCCGTCCCTCAGGCCGCCTGCCGGAAGCCGATGCTGCGGAGGGAGTCGGCGGCGGCCCGGTCGAGGAGGGTCACCGAGGCGCAGCCGTGCGGGAGGCTGCCCGACTCGGCGGCCCGCAGGAGCCGGCCGACGGCCCGCCGGTGGCGCCCGAAGGCGTACGCGGAGACTCCCCGGCCGCGGGCGTGCTGGCCGGCCCTGGCGGTGTCCGGGGTGACGTCGAGGAGGAGCAGGTGCAGGGCGCGGCCGCGCCGTCTCGCCTCGCGGGCGAGCCAGGCCCGCACCCAGGACTGGGTGCCGCAGTCGTGGACGATCGCGCTCGCGCCGGAGCGCAGGACGCGGCGCAGGGCGGCGTAGTGCGCGATCCGGACCAGGGGGCGGTAGAGGGCGTAGGGCAGGAGGCGGGGCACACGGGCCTCCCAGCGCTCGCGGACGTCCTGGGAGTCGATGGCGCCGCCCCGGGCGGCGCGCTTCATCAGGGTGGACTTGCCGCTGCCGGGCAGCCCGGAGACGACGACGAGGTCGCCGGCGGCGAAGGTGAGGGAGCGGGGGCCCCGGCCCTCGCGCTCGCGCAGGTCCCGCAGGAGGCGTCCGCGGCTCCGGGCGCGGGCCCGCTGGGACGGTATGCCGGTGCTCGCCGCGTACGCGCCGGTGTGCTGGATCCTCATCGCGCTCCCCCCTGTCGGGTCTCAGGAGACCTGAGGAGACCCTTGCCCATGAAGTGTAAAGAAATGGTAATGGCGCGCAAGCGATTTGCCCCGCCGACACCGCGTGCGATGATGTGCGCGCCAGGCGCGCACAGTCGCCGTACAACCGCATACCGGCCGCTCGAATCCGCGCGGGAGAGTTCCGGACCGCCGAGCGCGTCCGGGCGCCGAAGGAGCAAGACCCTCCCTTGAATCTCTCAGGCCCCGTACCGCGTGGATGAGGCAGATCTGAAAAGCGGGACACCTCACCGTGTCCCCACCCAAGGTGCAAGCCGACTTCTCGGCGCCGGTCCCCGGTGACGAGATGCCCTCGGTGAACCTCTCAGGTTCCATGACAGATGGGGAGGACGTCCTCGCCCGTCATGTGTTTTCGTCACCGATCACGCCCTTGGGACCCGGGAGCCACCCCATGAGCACTGCCCCCCGCCTGACCGCCCTCGATGCCCTGCATCGTTCGCTGGGCGCGACCATGACCGACTTCGCCGGCTGGGACATGCCGCTGCGGTACGGCAGCGAGCGCGACGAGCACAACGCCGTCCGCACCAGGGCCGGCCTCTTCGACCTCTCCCACATGGGCGAGATCACCGTCACCGGCCCGCAGGCCGTGGAGCTGCTCGACCACGCCCTGGTCGGCAACATCTCCACCGTCGGCGTCGGCCGCGCGCGCTACACGATGATCTGCCGGGAGGACGGCGGCATCCTCGACGACCTGATCGTCTACCGCCTCGACGAGGCCGAGGACGCGTCTCCCCGGTACATGGTCGTCGCCAACGCCTCCAACGCCCAGGTCGTCCTCGACGCCCTGACCGAGCGCGCGGCCGGCTTCGACGCCGAGGTCCGCGACGACCGCGACGCGTACGCCCTGATCGCGGTCCAGGGCCCGGAGTCCCCCGGCATCCTGAAGTCGCTCACCGACGCCGACCTGGACGGCCTCAAGTACTACGCCGGCCTGCCCGGCACCGTCGCGGGCGTGCCCGCCCTGATCGCCCGCACCGGTTACACCGGCGAGGACGGCTTCGAGCTGTTCCTGAAGCCCGAGCACGCCGAGGGCGTCTGGAAGGCGCTGACCGAGGCGGGCGAGGGCGTCGGCCTGATCCCCTGCGGCCTGTCCTGCCGCGACACGCTCCGCCTGGAGGCGGGCATGCCGCTGTACGGCCACGAGCTGACCACCGCCCTCACCCCCTTCGACGCGGGCCTGGGCCGGGTCGTGAAGTTCGAGAAGACGACCAACGGGGGCCGCTTCGTCGGCCGCGAGGCACTGGAGAAGGCCGCCGAGCGCGCCGAGACCGCCCCGCCGCGCAAGCTGGTCGGCCTGATCGCCGAGGGCCGCCGCGTCCCGCGCGCCGGCATGTCCGTCGTCAAGGACGGCGAGGTCGTCGGCGAGGTCACCTCCGGCGCCCCGTCCCCGACGCTCGGAAAGCCGATCGCGATGGCGTACGTGGACGCGGCGCACGCCGCGCCCGGCACCCAGGGTGTAGGTGTGGACATCCGCGGCACCCACGAGCCGTACGAGGTCGTCGCGCTGCCGTTCTACAAGCGCCAGAAGTGACGCAGTCGTCCCACCGCGCGTCTCACCCCGTAAGACCCACGTTCATCAGTACTCCCCCGATCCAGGAGAATCAGGTCATGAGCAACCCCAACCAGCTGCGCTACACCAAGGAGCACGAGTGGCTGTCGGCCGCCGAGGACGGCGTCGCGACGGTCGGCATCACGGAGTTCGCGGCCAACGCGCTCGGTGACGTCGTCTTCGCCCAGCTCCCCGAGGTCGGCGACACCGTCACCGCGGGCGAGACCTGTGGCGAGCTGGAGTCGACGAAGTCGGTCAGCGACCTCTACTCCCCCGTCACGGGCGAGGTCGTCGCGGCCAACCAGGACGTGGTGGACGACCCGTCCCTGGTGAACACGGCTCCGTTCGAGGGTGGCTGGCTGTTCAAGGTGCGCGTCACGGGTGAGCCGGACGAGCTGCTCTCCGCCGACGAGTACACCGCGTTCTCCGAAACCGGGAACTGAGACCGGGCCCGAGACCCCTAGGGATCGATTCATGTCGCTTCTGAACACTCCCCTCCACGAGCTGGACCCCGACGTCGCCGCCGCCGTCGACGCCGAGCTCCGCCGCCAGCAGTCCACCCTCGAGATGATCGCCTCGGAGAACTTCGCTCCGGTCGCGGTCATGGAGGCCCAGGGCTCCGTCCTCACCAACAAGTACGCCGAGGGCTACCCGGGCCGTCGCTACTACGGCGGCTGCGAGCACGTCGACGTGGCCGAGCAGATCGCCATCGACCGGATCAAGGACCTGTTCGGCGCCGAGTACGCCAACGTCCAGCCGCACTCCGGCGCCTCCGCGAACCAGGCCGCCCTCTTCGCGATCGCCCAGCCCGGCGACACGATCCTGGGTCTCGACCTGGCGCACGGCGGCCACCTCACCCACGGCATGCGCCTGAACTTCTCCGGCAAGCAGTTCAACGTGGTCGCGTACCACGTGGACGAGGCCGGTCTGGTCGACATGGCCGAGGTCGAGCGCCTCGCCAAGGAGCACCGCCCGAAGGTGATCATCGCCGGCTGGTCGGCGTACCCGCGTCAGCTGGACTTCGCGGAGTTCCGCCGGATCGCCGACGAGGTCGAGGCCTACCTGTGGGTCGACATGGCCCACTTCGCGGGCCTCGTGGCCGCGGGCCTGCACCCGAACCCGGTCGAGTACGCGGACGTGGTGACCTCCACCACGCACAAGACGCTCGGCGGCCCGCGCGGCGGCATCATCCTGGCGAAGAAGGAGTTCGCGAAGAAGCTGAACTCCTCGGTCTTCCCCGGTTTCCAGGGCGGCCCGCTGGAGCACGTGATCGCGGCCAAGGCCGTCTCCTTCAAGGTCGCGGCCTCGGAGGAGTTCAAGGAGCGCCAGCAGCGCACCCTGGACGGCGCCCGCGCCCTGGCCGAGCGCCTGGTGCAGGACGACGTCACCGCCCACGGCGTCTCCGTCCTGTCCGGCGGCACGGACGTGCACCTGGTCCTGGTGGACCTGCGCGACTCCGAGCTCGACGGCCAGCAGGCCGAGGACCGCCTCCACGAGGTCGGCATCACGGTCAACCGGAACGCCGTTCCGAACGACCCGCGCCCGCCGATGGTCACCTCGGGCCTGCGCATCGGCACGCCGGCGCTCGCGACCCGCGGCTTCCAGGCCGAGGACTTCGCCGAGGTCGCCGACGTCATCGCCGAGACCCTGAAGCCGGGCTTCGACGCCGACAAGGCCGCGGCCCTCAAGGCCCGGGTGACCGCGCTGGCCGACAAGCACCCGCTGTACCCCGGCCTGAAGTAATTTCGTACGCTTTAGTTCCGGTTTCATTCGTACGAAAGCTCCGGGGCACCGCGCACACTGGACAGTGAGCGCGGTGCCCCGCCCCGTGTTCAGCCTTTCTGCTCCACCCCGGCAGACAACGGCGTCTAGCCCCCACAAGGAGTCCTCCCGTGGCCATCTCGGTCTTCGACCTGTTCTCGATCGGCATCGGTCCTTCGAGCTCCCACACGGTGGGCCCCATGAGGGCTGCCCGGATGTTCGCCCGCCGCCTGAAGAACGAGGGCCTGCTCGCCCACACGGCCTCGATACGGGCGGAGCTGTACGGCTCGCTCGGCGCGACCGGCCACGGCCACGGCACCCCGAAGGCGGTCCTCCTCGGCCTGGAGGGCAACTCGCCGCGCACGGTCGACGTGGAGGGCGCCGACGACGAGTTCGAGCGGATCAGGGCGAGCGGACGGATCAACCTGCTCGGCGCCCACGAGATCCCGTTCTCGTTCGACGACGACCTGATCCTGCACCGCCGCAAGGCCCTGCCGTACCACGCCAACGGCATGACGGTCTTCGCGTACGACGCCGAGGGCGGCCTCGTCCTGGAGAAGACGTACTACTCGGTCGGCGGCGGCTTCGTCGTCGACGAGGACGCGGTGGCCGGCGAGAACCCGATCATCCCGGACGACACCGTCCTGAAGTACCCCTTCCGCACCGGCGACGAGCTGCTCCGCCTCACCAAGGAGACCGGCCTGTCGATCTCCTCCCTGATGCTGGAGAACGAGAAGGCCTGGCGCACCGAGGAGGAGATCCGCGCGGGCCTCCTGGAGATCTGGCGGGTCATGCAGGCCTGCGTCTCGCGCGGCATGTCCCGCGAGGGCATCCTGCCCGGCGGCCTGAAGGTCCGCCGCCGCGCCGCGACCTCCGCCCGCAAGCTGCGCTCCGAGGGCGACCCGAAGGCACACGCGATGGAGTGGATCACCCTCTACGCGATGGCCGTGAACGAGGAGAACGCGGCGGGCGGTCGGGTGGTCACCGCCCCGACGAACGGCGCGGCCGGCATCATCCCGGCGGTGCTGCACTACTACATGAACTTCGTGCCCGGCGCGGACGAGGACGGCATCGTCCGCTTCCTCCTCGCGGCCGGCGCGGTCGGCATGCTCTTCAAGGAGAACGCCTCGATCTCCGGCGCCGAGGTCGGCTGCCAGGGAGAGGTCGGCTCGGCCTGCTCGATGGCGGCCGGCGCCCTCGCCGAGGTCCTCGGCGGCTCCCCCGAGCAGGTGGAGAACGCGGCCGAGATCGGCATGGAGCACAACCTGGGCCTGACCTGCGACCCGGTCGGCGGCCTGGTCCAGATCCCGTGCATCGAGCGGAACGGCATGGCGGCGGTCAAGGCGGTCACGGCGGCGAAGATGTCGATGCGCGGCGACGGCAGCCACCTGGTCTCCCTCGACAAGGTCATCAAGACCATGAAGGAGACGGGCGCCGACATGAGCGTCAAGTACAAGGAGACCGCGCGCGGCGGTCTCGCGGTGAACATCATCGAGTGCTGAACCGTTCACCCACGAGGAACGGCCCGCCCCGGGGCTCCCGGGGCGGGCCGTTCCCTTCCCGCCCGGCGGGAGGGTCAGGCCTTGTTCAGGTGGCCCCAGAACTCGTCCCAGGACAGCACCCCGTCCCCGTTGTCGTCGCGCTGCTTGATGAGCGCCTCGGCGACCGTCTCGGTGACGTGGAAGTCGCCCAGCTGCGCCATGACGTGCTTGTACTCCGCGGCGGTGATGAAGCCATCGCCGTCCACGTCGAACTTGTTGAATGCCGTACGTGCCGACTCGATGTCCGCCACTGCTTCCGCCCCTTCTCGGTGCTGTTCTGTCGGGGGTCAGATTAGCTGGCCCGCCGCTGTCCGATGATGGGGGTATGAGCAGTGATGTGGCGGAGCTCCTGGCGGCGGCGGCACGCGGGGCGTTCCCGCCCCCGGACGGTTCGACGACGGTGGTGCCGCAGCCGGGCCCCCGGGACGCGGGGGTGCTGGCCTTCACCGCCCATTCGGTGGTCTTCACGGAGGCCGACCCGGAGTGGGTGCGGGGGGCGCTGGCGGCCACGTCGGGCGACCCGCTCGCGGCGAGCATGAACCCGGGCTTCCTGCTCACGCTGATGGCCCGCACCGGCCGGCACATGAACACCGTCGACCTGCTCACGGTGGCGGACGCGCTGCCGGGCCCTCCCCCGCTGGAGCTCCGCGAGATCGACGACCCGGGGCACCCGCGGGTGGCGCGGGCGCTGAAGTTCCGCGACGACGTCCGGGTGTGGGCGGCCGACGGCGGTGTCCTCGTCCTGGGCCGGGGCGTGGCGGGCCGCTGGGAGGCGGCGGTCGAGGTGGACGAGGAGGTGCGCCACCGGGGCCTGGGACGGGCCCTGGCGACGGCGGCCCGCCACCTCGTCCCGGGCGAGGTGGTGTGGGCCCAGCAGGCCCCGGGCAACGCCCGCAGCGTCCGCGTCTTCCAGGCGGCGGGCTACCGCCCGGTGGCCTCGGAGGCGCTCCTCGTCGCCGGCTGAGCGGCCGCCGGAGGAACCGGCCGCGCCCGCTACCGGAAGATGCCCGTGTGGCCGAGGGAGTAGCGGCCCGGCTGGGGGTAGACGGCGAGGCCGTGGGGGCCGCTGCCGACGGGGATGCGGGCGAGCTGCTTGCCGGTGGTGGTGTCGATCGCGTACACCTCGGAGTCGTAGCGTCCGGAGAGCCACAGGACCTTGCCGTCGGCGGAGACGCCGCCCATGTCGGGGGAGCCGCCCTTCGGGAGCCACCACTTCTTGGTGAGCTTGTTCTTCGGGAAGTCGAAGACGGAGACCGAGCCCTCGCCGCGGTTGGAGACGTACATCTCGCGCGAGTCGCGGCTGATGTAGAGGCCGTGGCAGCCCTTGCCGGTGGGGAGCAGGGTGGGGGTGGTGAACTTCTCACCGTCCAGGACCCACATGCCGTGGGCCATCATGTCGGCGACGTAGAAGGTCTTGCCGTCCGGGGAGATCTTCACGTCCTGCGGCATGGCGCCCTCGAAGGGCAGTTTCTGCTGGCCGATCACCTCCATCTTCTCGGTGTCGACCTTGAGGAGTTCGCCGGAGAACTCGCAGGAGACGACGAAGTAGCGGCCGTCGGCGGAGAAGTCGGCGTGGTTGACGCCGTAGCAGCTGACGGGGACGGACTTCTTCCGTTCCATGGTGTGCGGGTCGCGGAAGACGAGTTCGCGGTCGAGCGAGGCCATGACGACGGCGTACTTGCCGTCGGGCGTGAAGTAGAGGTTGTACGGGTCGTGGACCTCGACGGGCTTGCCGGCGACGCCGGTGGCCGGGTCGATGGGGGTGAGCGTGTGGCCCCGGTCGTTGTTGACCCAGAGGGTCTTCATGTCCCAGGAGGGGACGACGTGCTGGGGCTGGAGGCCGACCGGGATGGTCTCGACGACCTGGTAGGTCGCGGGGTCGATGACGGAGACGGTGTTGGAGTTGGTGTTGGGGACGTAGACCCGGGAGGGGAAGTTCCGTACCACCGGGGAGAGCCGACCGGGCCGGTCGGCGGCGTAGACGTCGTGCGGGTCGAGCAGGGGCGGCATCCCGGGGAGCCCGGCGGGGGCGGTGGCCCGCCCGGGCACGGCGGGGGCGGCCTTCTTCACGGGGGCGGCGCCCTCGGGGTGGTTCGCGGCGCCGCAGCCGGCGAGGGCGACGAGGAGGGCGGCGGCGAGGAGGGTCCTGGATCTCTTCTTGAGGTGTGCCATCAGCTCAGCAGCTCCGTGGTGGTGACCGCGCTCAGGCCGCGGCGGTCGAGATCGGCGAGGAGGAGGGGCAGCGCGGCGGCGGTTTCCGGGTAGCCGAAGTGCAGGCTGACGACGGACCCGGCGCGGACCGGCCCGGTGACGTTGCGGACGACGGCCGCGGCGCCGGGCGAGGTGAAGTCGAGGGAGTCGACGTCGTACGAGAGGACGTGCGGGTATCCGGCGCGGCGGGCGGCGCGCAGGACGGCGGGGGCGGCGTTCCGGGTGCGGGAGGGGCGGAACCAGGTGCCGACGGAGCCGGTGAGCCGGCGCAGCCGGTCGGCGCAGGCCTCGATCTCGGCGAGGGCCCCGGCCTCGGTCATGGCGTTGACGTCGATGTGGTGCTGGGTGTGGTTGCCGAGGTCGTGGCCGCCGTCGAGGACGCGGCGGGCCATGTCGGGGTGCCGGTCGAGCCAGCTGCCGACGGCGAGGACGGTGACGCGGGCGCCGGCCTCCTCCGCCTGGGCGAGGAGCCGCCGGGCGAGGGCGGGGTCGCCCTGGCCGTGGAAGGTGAGGGCGACCCGGGGCCGGTCGCGGGGGCCGTGGGCGATCTCGTCCGGCTGTCCGGGGAAGCGGCGGGGGGCCGGGGCGACGACGGGCGCGGGGGCGGGGCGGTGCCCGGCGGCGGGGGGTCGCCCGGTGGCCGGGGGGTGCCCGGAGGGGGCGGGGCGGGGTTCCGTGCCGCAGGCGGTGGAGAGGGCTCCCGCGAGGGCGGCGGCCGCGCCCGCGCGGAGGGCTCCTCGGCGGTCGGTCGGCTTCACGCGACCATTCAAGAGGGAGGGCGGCCGATTGGCGGTGATTAGGCCAATTCAGGACGTTTGCAGGTACGCATCGGGCGTCCAGGATGCGGACGGGCCCGGGAAACACCCGGCGAACCGCATAGTCATTCACTGTTTACAAGGTGAGTGCTGGACGTCACCAACGATTCATAATTAAATCATCCTGTTTTGCCCCCTCATGTCCCGGTAGGGACTTTTGGCGACAAGGCCCCCCGTCTGCCATAGTCGGAGACACGACCTCCATTGACCCGGGCCAGGTCGACCCAGCGGCCGTGGATACACCCCCCTCGTCCACGGCGCTCCACACGGAAGCCCCCACGCGTCCCACCACGACGCACGGGGGCTTCCGTGCGTCCGGGGCGCGTCAGCGGTCCGAGACCCTCATCTCGAACCAGGTCGTCTTGCCGCGCGGCGCCAGGTCCACGCCCCAGCGGTCGGCCAGCTTGTCGACGAGGAAGAGCCCGCGGCCGCTGATGTCGAGCTCGTGCACCGGCATCAGGCAGGGCAGCCCCCGCGAGGGGTCGCGCACCTCGATCCGGATCCAGCCGCGGCGCCGCTGCAGCCGCAGCGCGAAGACGCGGGCACCGGTGTGCCGGACGGCGTTCCCGACGAGCTCCGAGACGAGCAGCACCGCGTGCTCGGCGAGCTGCGGGCCGAGCCCCCACTGCCGCAGCAGGACGTGCTGGGTGAGCCTGCGGGCCACCCACGCGGACTCGGGACGGGACGGCAGCCGGACGTCCTCCTCGGCCGGATTGCCGTACAACTCCACTGCTCCGGCGGCCTGTTCGTCGTCCGCGGCCGGTGACCACCGCGGTGCGGCGGCGCTCACGCGCTGCCCCGGTTGTTCCGTACCCTCCAGGCCCGCCATGCCCCCCATCATGGCCGCCCGGAGCCCTCCGTGGGGGCCGTTCCGGTGGAATCGGCCCCCACTCGTGAAGGATCGTCAGGCGAACTTCGCCTTCCCCGGGCCCTCCTCGACGAAGCTGCGCATCCCGGTCTCGCGGTCCTCGGTCGCGAACAGGGCGGAGAACCAGGTGCGCTCGATGGCGAGACCGGTGTCGATGTCGGCCTCCAGACCCTGGTCGATCGCCTCCTTCGCGGCCCGCAGGGCGACGGCCGGGCCCCGCGCCAGCCTGGCGGCCCAGGCGTGCGCCTGCTCGTACACCTCGGCGGCCGGGACGACCCGGTCGACCAGACCGAGCGTCAGCGCCTCGTCGGCCTTCACCATCCGGCCGGTGAAGATGAGGTCCTTGGCCTTGGAGGGGCCGACGAGCCGGGACAGGCGCTGGGTGCCGCCCGCGCCGGGGATCAGGCCGAGGAGGATCTCCGGCTGGCCCAGCTTGGCGTTGTCGGCGGCGATCCGGTAGTCGGCGCAGAGCGCGAGCTCGCAGCCGCCGCCGAGCGCGTAACCGGTGATCGCGGCGACGACCGGCTTCGGGATGCGGGCGACGGCGGTGAAGGAGTCCTGGAGGGCGCGCGAGCGCTTGACCATGGCCACGTGGTCCATGACCTGCATCTCCTTGATGTCCGCGCCGGCCGCGAACACCTTCTCGCCGCCGTGGAGGACCACGGCCCGCACGTCGTCGCGGTCGGTCGCCTCCTGGGCCAGCTCGCGCAGCCGGTCCTGGGTGGCGATGTCCAGGGCGTTCATCGGGGGGCGGTCGAGGCGGATCGTGCCGACGCCATCGGCGACTTCGAGGTTCACAGTCATGGAAGGAAGGTTAGTGGCCGTTAACGACGAGGGGCCCGGTGCCGTTGCTCACAGCACCGGGCCCCTTCGCGGGAGCTCTAGGCGATCCACTCCGACCAGTCCATGTTCCAGCCGTTGAGGCCGTTCTCCGGAGTGATCTGCTTGTCCTTGGAGTTCTTCACGATCACGACGTCGCCGATGATCGAGCGGTCGTAGAACCAGGCGGCCGGCGTCGAGCTGTCGCCCGCGCCCCGCGCGTCCTCCAGGCCGACGCAGCCGTGGCTGACGTTGCTGGAACCGAAGGTGGAGGACGGCGCCCAGTAGTTGCCGTGGACGAAGGTGCCCGAGTTGGACAGGCGCATCGCGTGCGGCACGTCCTTGATGTCGTACTCGCCGCCGAAGCCGACCGTGGCCCCGTTCATGCGGGTCACCTCGTACTTCTCGCTGATGACCATCTGACCGTTGTACGTGGTCGTGGAGGGCGCGCCCGCGGTGATCGGCAGCGTCTTGATGATCTGGCCGTCCCGCTCGACCTTCATCGTCTTGGCGCTCGCGTCGACGGTGGAGACCTGACGGCGGCCGATGGTGAAGGAGATCGACTTCTTCTGCTTGCCGTAGACGCCGGGGCGGCCCTCGACGCCGTCCAGGTTCAGCTCGACCGTCACCTTGGTGCCGGCGGCCCAGTAGTCCTTCGGGCGGAAGTCGAGGCGGTCGTTGCCGAACCAGTGGCCCTCGATCCGCACGGCCGGGACGGCCGTCACCCTGATGGCCTTCTCGACGGCCTCGGGGTCGGTGATGCCCCGGCTGAAGTTGATGGAGACCGGCATGCCGACGCCGACGGTCGAACCGTCCTCGGGCGTGTACTGGCCGATGAAGGTGTTCTTCGGGACCAGCGTGGTGAAGGTGGTGTCCTTCGCCGACTCGCGGCCCTCGGAGTCCTTCGCGATCGCGTGGACCTTGTACCGGGTGGCCGCGGCCAGGTGCGCCTTCGGCGACCAGCTGGCGCCGTCCGCGGCGATCTCGCCCTCGATCCTGGCGCCCTTGGAGTCGGCGACCTCGACCGTGGTCAGCTTGCCCTGCGCCGCGGTGACCTTGAGGGCCCCACGGGTGGCGACCGAGTCGGCGCCGTCCTTCGGAAGGACCGTCACGACCGCCTGGGAGGCCGCGTTCTCCTGCTTGCCGCCGCCCTGCGCCGCCGGGCCCCGGCCCCCCGCGCCGCCGGCGGTCCCACCGCCGCCGCACGCCGTCAGGACCAGGAGCAGCGCCCCCGCCGCCAGGGCCTGCAGCCCGACGCCCCCGCGTCGGCCGCGCCGCCCCGTCGTCCCTACCGATGCCCCCGATATCGGCTGCCCGTTCACTGTGGTCTTCTCCCCTCGGACGGCCTGGCTGTGCCACGGCCCCACCCCCGTGCGCATTCACTCGCGCACACAGCGCCAGACAATCACACCGCAGGACACGAAAGTTCCTCGTGAATGTCACCGTTCGGCACCAGTCGACGTGATACGGGGCCCCCGGTCTCACCGCAGCGCGGAGCCCGCCCTCCACCGGTCCCAGTCCAGGTTCCAGCCGCCGAGGCCGTTGTCGGGGGCGACCTCCTTGTCGCGGGAGTTGACCACCTCCACCACATCGCCGACGAGCGTCCGGTCGAAGAACCAGCCCGCGGGCGAGTCCGCGCTGCCGCCCTTCTCGTCCCGGAGGCCGACACAGCCGTGGCTGACGTTGGCGGAGCCGAAGGTGGAGGACGGCGCCCAGTAGTTGCCGTGCAGGAAGGTCCCCGAGTCGGTCAGCCGCATCGCGTGCGGCACGTCCTTGATGTCGTACTCGCCGCCGAAGCCGACCGTCCTGCCGTCCATCCGGGTCACGTCGTACAGCTCGGTCACGACCATCTTCCCGTTGTACGTGGTGGTCTTCGGCGCGCCCGCCGTGATCGGCACGGTGGCGAGGACCTCGCCGTCCCGCCGGACCTCCATCGTGTGCGCCTCGGCGTCGACCAGGGAGACCTGGGAGCGGCCGACGGTGAAGCCGACCTTCTTGCGCTGGATGCCGTACACCCCGGGCGCCCCCTCGACGTCCCGCAGCGCGAGCTCGACGGTCACCTTCGTGCCGGGCCGCCAGTACGCGGCGGGCCGGAAGTCGAGCCGCTCCTTGCCGAACCAGTGGCCGACGACCTCCACCGGCGGCTCCGAGGTGACCCGGACGGCCCGCTCGACCTCGGCCCGGTTCTCGATCGGCCGGTTGAAGCCGAAGGAGACGATCATGCCGGTGCCGACCGTGGAACGGTTCTCCGGCTTGAAGTAGCCGATGAAACGGGAGGCGGGGACGACGGTGGTGAAGGTGGTGTGCCGGGCCGAACGGCGCCCGTGCCCGTCGAGCGCGACCGCGTCCACGCTGTACTTGGCGGCCGGCGCGAGCCGGGTGCCCGGCCGGGGCCGCCAGCGCAGCCCGTCCGCCGAGACCTCCCCGGCGACCTCGCTCCGCAGACCGTCCTCGACCCGCACGACCGTCACCCGTTCCAGGCGTCCGCCGTCCACCTCCACCTCGACGGGCCCGCCGGTCGGCACCGCCCGGCTGCCGTCCTCCGGAGTCACCCGGATGACGTCTCCCGGAGCCCGCGCCGTGCCCGGCAGGCCGATGCCGACGCCCCCCTCGCCGTCCGCCCCGGTGCAGCCCGCGAGACCCGTCGCGAGCCCCGCCACCAGTCCCGTCACCACGAGGGTCCGCCTCGCCCGCTCCCACACAAGTGTCACGCCCGGCCCAACGACGGCCACCCTCCAGGGGAAACGTGCGTGCGGGTCATGTTGGGAGCACGGCCGTGCGGGCAGAACAGGGAGAGAACCACGCGCGGGAGCGGCGGCCGGGACGCCGCCGCTCCCGCGGGTGCGAGTCCGACGAGCCGCGGGAGGCCGGGACGGTGGCGAGCGCAGCCGAGCAGGAGGCGGTGTCCGAGCATGCCCTGGAGCGGGCCGTGCCACCGGTGTGGCCGGGGGCACCGACCCCCTTGGGGGCCCGCTGCCGGGTCGGGCCCGGCGGGGTGACGGGCACCAACTTCGCCCTGTGGGCGGGCGGGGCGGAGGCCGTGGAGCTGTGCCTCTTCGACGCCGACGGCACGGAGACGCGGCTCCGGCTGACCGAGCTGACGCACGAGATCTGGCACGGCTTCGTGCCGGGCGTCGGACCGGGACAGCGGTACGGCTACCGGGTGCACGGCCGCTGGGACCCGTGGACGGGCGCCCGCTGGAACCCGGCGAAACTGCTCCTCGACCCGTACGCCCGGGCCGTCGACGGCGACTTCGCCGCGCTGCCCCCGGAGGCGTACGGACACGTCCGGGACTGGCCGCAGCAGCACGTGGCCGACACCGTCCGCGACGAGCGGGACTCCGCCCCGCACGTCCCCAAAGGGGTCGTCGTCCACGACGACGACGACTGGTCCGACGACCGCAGGCCCAAGACGCCCTGGCAGGACTCGGTCATCTACGAGCTGCACGTCAAGGGCTTCACGAAACTGCACCCCGGCATCCCCGAACACCTGCGGGGCACGTACGCGGGGCTCGCCCACCCCGCCGCGATCGACCACCTCGCGCGCCTCGGGGTGACGGCGGTCGAACTCCTCCCGGTCCACCAGTTCGCCCACGAGGACCACCTCCTGCGGCGCGGGCTGCGCAACTACTGGGGCTACAACTCGATCGGCTACTTCGCCCCGCACGCCGGCTACTCCTCCTCCGGGACCACCGGGCAGCAGGTCGGCGAGTTCAAACGGATGGTGCGGGCACTGCACGCGGCCGGGATCGAGGTCATCCTCGACGTCGTCTACAACCACACCGCGGAGGCGGGCGAGCTCGGTCCCACGCTCTCCCTCAAGGGCATCGACAACCGCGGCTACTACCGCCTCCAGTCCGACGCCCGCCGGTACGCCGACTACACGGGCTGCGGCAACACCCTGCACGTCGTGCAGCCGCAGGTCCTCCGCCTCATCACCGACTCGCTGCGCTACTGGGTGACCGAGATGGGCGTCGACGGCTTCCGCTTCGACCTCGCGGCGGCCCTCGCCCGCTCCTTCCACGACGTCGACATGCTCTCCCCCTTCCTCGCCGTCATCGCCCAGGACCCGGTCCTGCGCCGCGTCAAGCTCATCGCCGAACCCTGGGACGTCGGCAACGGCGGCTACCAGGTCGGCGCCTTCCCGCCCCTGTGGACCGAGTGGAACGACCGCTACCGGGACGCCGTCCGGGACTTCTGGCGCGGGGCGCTGCCCGACGTCCGGGACCTCGGCTACCGGCTGTCCGGCTCCAGCGACCTGTACGCCTGGGGCGGACGCCGTCCGTACGCCTCCGTCAACTTCGTCACCGCCCACGACGGCTTCACCCTCCGCGACCTGGTCACGTACGAACGCAAGCACAACGAGGCCAACGGCGAGGGCAACCGGGACGGCACCCACGACAACCGCTCCTGGAACTGCGGGACGGAGGGCGAGACCGACGACCCCGCGATCAACGCCCTGCGCCTGCGCCAGCAGCGCAACCTCCTCACCACCCTCCTCCTCTCCACCGGCGTCCCGATGCTCGTCGCCGGCGACGAGATGGGCCGCACCCAGGGCGGCAACAACAACGCCTACTGCCAGGACAACGAACTCGGCTGGCTCGACTGGACCCTGCCGGACGCTCCCGGCCGGGCCCAGCTCCTCGCCCTGACCCGCCGGCTCCTCGCCCTCCGCCACCGCCACCCGGTGCTGCGCCGCCGCGCCTTCTTCTCCGGCCGGCCGCAGGCCGCGGACGGGCTGCGGGACCTGGCCTGGTTCACCGCCGAGGGCACCGAGATGACGGAAGGGGACTGGTACGCGCCGACGGCGACGATCGGCCTCTACCTGTCGGGCCGCGACATCCCGGGGCGGGACGCGCGGGGCGAGCAGATCACCGACGACAGCTTCCTCGCCGTCCTCCACGCCGGCCACCGCCCCCTGGACTTCCGCCTGCCGGGCCCGCCGTGGGCGGAGTCGTACGAACTGGTCGTCGACACGGCGCGGGACGACCAGTCGACGGCCCCGGCCACCCGGCACCCGGGCGGGGGGACGCTGGCGGTGGGGGGACGGTCGGTGGTGCTGCTACGGGTCCGGGCGTGAGGGAGCGGTCCGGTCCCGGTCGGCCCCGGCGGATCCGGGGCCGAGTTCCCCGACGCGCCGGGAGAGCGCGGCGGCGCGGGCGGCGCGGCCGGGACGCTCGGACCCGTCGGCGCGCAGGCACGGCTCGGCGTGCCCGGCGGGGAACCCGGGGCGGTCGGCGTCCAGGTCGGGCCCGGCGCGGAAGGCCTTCCCGGCGGCGGCGTCGCGACCTTCGAGCGTCGTCATGTGCTGTGCCGCCCCTCGTACGTGCCCCCCGCGGGGTCGCGCACGTCTCCGACGTGCGGCCTCACGGGGTCGAGAGCGGCCGGTCCGGAAAATCGGATGAGGGGTGTCAGTGGCGAACCGTATGGTCGGACCTGATGCCCGAGAAACCGATCCCCCCACGTCCCGACCGTTCGACGGTCCGCGTCCTGCTCCGTCTCCGGCCGTACGTGCGGCCCGTGCGGGGGCGGCTGGTCACGGCCGCGGTCGTCGCGGTCGTCGCCTCCTGTCTGTCGCTCGTCATCCCGATCGTCCTGAAGTGGCTGGTCGACGGACCCGTCACGGACCGGGACCCCGGGGGCGTCTGGCTCGGCGCGCTGTACCTGCTGCTCCTGGGGATCGCCGAGGCCGTCCTGTTCGGCTTCCGCCGCTGGCTGGTGGCCCGCCCGCTGTCCTCCGTGGAGGCCAGGATGCGGGCCGACCTGTACGGCAGGCTCCAGCGGCTCCCGATCGCCTTCCACGACCGCTGGGCCTCCGGGCAGCTGCTCTCGCGCGGCACGACGGACCTGATGCTGGTCCGGATGTTCCTGGCCTTCCCGCTGACGTTCCTGCTGGTCAACGGCGTGACGATCCTGGCCGGCTATGTCCTCCTCCTGTCCCAGGACCGGACCCTCGGCCTCGTGCTCCTCACCCCCGTGCTCCCCCTCGTGGTCCTCAGCAACCTCTTCGAGCGCCGGTACGGGGTGGTGGCGCGCCGGGCCCAGGACCAGGTCGGCGACCTGACGACGGTCGTCGAGGAGAGCGTCCTCGGCATCCGGATCGTGAAGGGCTTCGGCCGCCACCGCAGCCAGGCGAAGGCGTTCCGCGAACTCTCCGGACGGCTCCGCGGCACGGAACTGGCCAAGGCGCGACTGCTCGCCATGATCTGGGCCGTCATCACCGCCCTGCCGGAACTGGCCATCGGGGCCGCGCTCGTGCTCGGCACCGTCCGGGTCGCCGACGGGAACCTGTCGGCGGGCACCCTCGTCGCGTTCCTGTCGACGGCCCTGGCGCTGCGCTGGCCGGTGGAGTCGATCGGCTTCCTCCTCGCGATGAGCCAGGAGGCGGCGACCGCGACGGAACGCTACTTCGAGGTGATGGACGCCGAGGAGGAACCGGACACGGCCGAGGACACCCATGGCCGTCGTCACCCGGACGGGGTCCGCTTCGAAGGCGTCACCTTCCGCTACCCGGACGCCCCCGAGGGGACGCCCCCCGTCCTGGACGGCGTCGACCTCCACGTCCGCCCCGGCGAGACCCTGGCCCTGGTCGGCGGCACCGGTTCCGGCAAGACGACCCTCACGGCCCTCGTGTCGCGCCTGCACGAGGCGACGGCCGGCCGCATCCTCCTCGACGGCGAGGACATCGCCCTCATGGAACGGGACAAGCTCCGCTCCCTCGTCTCCATGGCGTTCGAGGAGCCGACGCTGTTCTCCGCGAGCGTGGGCGAGAACGTCCTGATGGGCGCGGAAGGAGCCGGCGAACCGGAGCTGCGCCGCGCCCTGGGCGTCGCCCAGGCGGACGGCTTCGTCGACCGGCTGCCCGAGGGGACCGCGACCCAGGTCGGCGAGCAGGGCCTCAGCCTCTCCGGCGGCCAGCGGCAGCGGCTCGCCCTGGCCCGCGCGGTGGTCGGCAAGCCCCGGTTCCTGGTCCTGGACGACCCGCTGTCGGCGCTCGACGTCCACACGGAGGCCCGGGTCGAGGCGGCCCTGCGGGAGGTCCTCAGGGAGACGACGGCCCTGGTCGTGGCGCACCGCCCGTCGACGGTGATGCTCGCCGACCGGGTCGCGCTGCTCTCGCGCGGCCGGATCGCGGCCGTGGGCACCCATCAGGAACTGCTGCGCAGCAACGCCGAGTACGCCTGGCTGATGTCCGGCGAGGGAGACGAGGCCCGATGACGGACACGACGCTCGCGAAAGCACCGCGACGGAAGCCCCCGTCCGGACCGGCCGACCCCTTCGACCGCGACGACCTGCCCGCGCCTCCGGGCGCGACCGGAGCCCTGCTCCGTTCCCTCCTCGCCCCCCATCGCGCGCGGGTCGTGATCGCGGCCCTGATCCTCCTCGTCCGGGAGGCGGCGCTGCAGGCGGGCCCGCTGCTCGTCGCGTACGCCATCGACCGCGGCGTCCCGGCCTTCCGCGCGGGGGACCACGGCCCCGTCGTCGCCGTGGCCGTCGGCTACCTCCTCTGCGCCGTCCTGTCGAGCGTCCTCCAGTACGCCTTCGTACGCGGAGCCGCCCGCATCAACCAGGACGCGCTGCTCGACCTGCGCGGCCGGATCTTCCGGCACTCCCAGCTCCTCAGCGTCGACTTCCACGAGCGCTACACCTCGGGCCGGCTGATCTCCCGCTCGACCACGGACGTCGAGTCCCTCCGGGAACTGCTCTCGGAAGGCCTGCAGGAACTGATCGGCGTGGTCCTCTCCTTCGTCTCGATCTCCCTGGTCCTCCTCTGGCTGGACCGGGGCATCGGAGCGGTGGCGGTCGCCTCCTTCCTCCCCCTCCACCTCCTCGTCCGGCTCTACCGGCGGCGCGCGGGCCGGGTGTACGCGGAGCGTTCCACGGCCATCGCGGCCGTGATCGTGAAGTTTGCGGAGACGATGAACGGCATCCGCCCGGTCAGGGCGTTCCGCCGCGAACGGGCCAACGACACGGAGTTCGCGGCGCTCAACCACCGCCACGAGCGGAGCAACGGCGACGCCCTCCTCGAAATGGCCCGCTACGTGACCGGCTCCCGCCTGGTGGCGAACACGGCGGTGGCCGGAATGTGTCTCTGGGGCGCGTACCGGGTGGCGGCCGGAGCGCTCGAACTGGGCGTCCTCGCCGCGGCGGTCCTCTACATGCGCCGCCTGTACGACCCGATCGACCGCCTGGGCATGTTCCTGAACTCGTACGAGTCGGCGGCGGCGTCCCTCGGCAAGATCGCCGGCCTCCTGGCCCAGGAACCGGGGGTCCCGGAGACGACAGCGCCCCGCGAGCTCCCCCACCGCACGGGAGCGCCCGGCAGGGAGGTCGTCTTCGACTCGGTGGGGTTCGCCTACCGGACGGGCGGCGAGGTCCTTCCCCGCTTCGACCTGACGATCCCGGCGGGCCAGACGGTGGCGGTGGTCGGCGCGACGGGCGCGGGCAAGTCGACGCTGGCGAAACTGCTGGCCCGCTTCTACGACCCGACGGAGGGCCACATCAGGCTCGACGGGGTGGACCTCTGCGACCTCACGACCCCGGACCTCCGCCGCGGGATCGTGATGGTCACCCAGGAAGCGTTCCTCTTCTCGGGCACGGTCGCGGAGAACATCGCGATCGGCCGCCCGGACGCGACCCGCGAGGAGGTCGAACGGGCGGCGAAGGCCATCGGGGCGCACGAGTTCATCACGGGCCTCCCGGACGGCTACGACACGGACGTCCGCAAGCGCGGTGGCCGGATCTCGGCCGGGCAGCGCCAACTGGTGGCCTTCGCCCGCGCGCTGCTGGCGGACCCGGCGGTCCTGATCCTGGACGAGGCGACCAGCTCCCTCGACGTGCCGGGCGAGCGGGCGGTGCAACGGGCGATGGACACGGTCCTGGCGGGCCGTACGGCGGTGGTCATCGCCCACCGCCTGTCGACGGTCGAGGTGGCGGACCGCGTCCTGGTGATGGAGTCGGGCCGGATCGTCGAGGACGGTCCCCCGTCGGTCCTGGTGAAGGGCGACGGCCACTACGCGGGCCTGCACCAGGCGTGGCGGGACAGTCTGGTGGGGTGAGGGGGAGCGGGGGACGGGCGGGGGGCCGTCGCTCCGGCGTCGGCGCCGGCCCGCCGGACGGCACGCAGAGGGAACGGAATCAGCCACGGCCCGACATGATGCAGCCGGGCGGTCGGCAAGCCCCCCACGCGGCCCCCACCCCTGACGACGGCGCCGCCCCGGGCCCGGAAGGCTCTTCGAATTCGGCCTCCGCGGAACCCCGGGCGACGTCCTGACCATGATCGAGGAAACGTCCGGTTAACGAACACGGACATTCGGACAGCGGACGATTTCCGGCCAACTTCCCGTCGCAGTCCTGACAGGTCCCCGTCATTCCTGTCAGTCTCTCCCCGGTTCTTCGCACCACCGTTCACCGCGTCACCCGAACGGGTTCGGACCCCCTGGGCCCCGATCCGCCGGGTTCCGCGTCACCAGCACCTGCTCCACAGCTCTCCTTGCTCCGCCCGGACGGGCTCACCCAAGTCCGCCGGTACCCCCCTCGCCTAAGGAGTCTGCGTGAGATCCACGCCCAGCCGTCGTGCCACCGCGACCGGCGCTCTGATCGCCGCCGCCGCCATGCTCACCCTCGGCGTCCAGTCCGGCACCGCATCGGCCGACACCTTCGCCGCGGCCCCCGCGGCGCAGTCCGCCGGCAAGGTCAACCCCGGCAAGCTGCCGGCCGACCTCTCCCCGGCCCAGCGCGCCGCGCTGATCAAGGCCGCCCAGGCCGACTCGGCCACCACGGCCAAGTCCCTCGGCCTCGGCGCCCAGGAGAAGCTGGTCGTCCGCGACGTGGTCCAGAACCGCGACGGCTCGACCTACACGCGCTACGAGCGCACCTTCCAGGGCCTCCCGGTGCTCGGCGGCGACCTCGTCGTCGCGGAGACCAAGGCCGGCGCCACCACCTCGGTGACCAAGGCCACCCGCGCGGACATCACCAAGGTCGACGTCGCCGCCGCGACCGTCGCCCCGGCCGCCGCCGAGAAGCAGGCGATCGGCCGCGCCAACGCCGAGGGCGCCAAGTCCACGGCGGCCAGCCGCGCCCCGCGCAAGGTCGTCTGGGCCGCGAACGGCACGCCCGTCCTCGCGTACGAGACCGTCGTCGGCGGCCTCCAGCACGACGGCACCCCGAACGAGCTGCACGTCGTGACGGACGCGAAGACCGGCGCGAAGCTCTACGAGTGGCAGGCCATCGAGACCGGCATCGGCAACACGCAGTACAGCGGCCAGGTGACCCTCGGCACCGCGCCCTCGTACACGCTGACCGACACCACCCGCGGCAACCACAAGACGTACAACCTCAACGGCGGTACGTCGGGCACCGGGACGCTGTTCACCAACACCACGGACACGTGGGGCAACGGCCTCCCCTCCAACAAGGAGACCGCGGGCGCGGACGCGCACTACGGCGCCGCCCTCACGTGGGACTACTACAAGAACGTCCACGGCCGCTCCGGCATCCGCGGTGACGGCGTCGGCGCGTACTCCCGCGTCCACTACGGCAACGCCTACGTGAACGCGTTCTGGTCCGACTCCTGCTTCTGCATGACGTACGGCGACGGCACCAACAACACCAAGCCGCTCACCTCCATCGACGTGGCCGCGCACGAGATGACGCACGGCGTCACCTCCAACACCGCGGGCCTGGTCTACAGCGGCGAGTCCGGCGGCCTCAACGAGGCCACCTCGGACATCATGGCGGCGGCCGTCGAGTTCTACGCCAACAACGCCAACGACAAGGGCGACTACCTCGTCGGCGAGAAGATCGACATCAACGGCAACGGCACGCCGCTCCGTTACATGGACAAGCCGAGCAAGGACGGCGCGTCCAAGGACTCGTGGTACTCGGGCATCGGCTCCATCGACGTCCACTACTCCTCGGGCCCGGCGAACCACTTCTTCTACCTGCTCTCCGAGGGCAGCGGCGCCAAGACCGTCAACGGCGTGAGCTACAACTCGCCGACCTCCGACGGCCTCCCGGTCACCGGCATCGGCATCGACAAGGCCCGCCTGATCTGGTTCAAGGCGCTCACCACCAAGTTCACCTCGAACACCAACTACGCCGGTGCCCGCACCGGCACGGTCGCCGCGGCCACCGAGCTGTACGGCGCCGGCAGCGCCGAGGTCGCGGCCGTCGAGAACGCCTGGGCCGCGATCAGCGTCGGCTCCCGCCCCGGCGGCGGCGGCGGTGGCGGCACGGTGTTCACCAACGACGCCGACGTCTCCATCCCGGACAACGGCGTCGCGGTCACCTCGACGGTCAACGTCACCGGCGTCACCGGCAACGCCCCGACCAACCTCCAGGTCGGCGTGGACATCGTCCACACCTACATCGGTGACCTGGTCGTCGACCTCATCGCCCCCGACGGCTCGGTCTACAACCTGAGCAACCGGGCCGGCGGCAGCGCCGACAACATCAACCAGACGTACACCGTGAACGCCTCCTCGGAGGTCGCCAACGGCGCCTGGAAGCTCCGCGTCCAGGACAAGGCGTCGGTCGACACCGGCTACATCAACAGCTTCAAGCTGACCTTCCCGTAAGCCGCACCACACGGGAGCGGGCGCCCGGAGGGATCCTTCCCTCCGGGCGCCCGCGCGTCCGCGCACCCTGCATACCCTGGGCGCATGATCAGGGTGCTGCTCGCCGACGACGAGACGATGATCCGGGCCGGGGTGCGGGCCATCCTCGCCACCGACCCCGGGATCGAGGTGGTGGCCGAGGCCGGTGACGGGCACGAGGCCGTCGAGCTCGCCCGCGAGCACCGGCCGCACGTCGTCCTGCTCGACATCCGGATGCCCCGGCTCGACGGGCTCGGCGCGGCCGAGGAGCTGCGCAGGACGGTACCGGGCGCGGCCGTCGTCATGCTCACCACCTTCTCCGAGGACGCCTACGTCGCGCGGGCGCTCGGCAGCGGCGTCAGCGGCTTCCTCCTCAAGTCCGGGGACCCGCGCGAGCTGATCGCCGGGGTCCGGGCCGTGGCCGGGGGCGGCGCCGCGCTCTCCCCCACGGTCGCCCGGCGGGTCATCGACACCCTCGGCGGCGAGCGGTTCACCCGCGCGGCCGAGGCGCGGGCCCGGCTGGAGCCCCTCACGGGCCGGGAGCGGGAGGTCGTCGCCCTCCTCGGCGCCGGGCTCTCCAACCAGGAGATCGCCGCCCGCATGCACGTCGTCGAGGGCACGGTGAAAGCACACGTGAGCGCCGTCCTCGGCAGGCTCGGCCTGCGCAACCGGGTGCAGCTCGCGGTCCTGGCGCACGAGGCGGGCCTGGTCCCCGATGCGTGAGCGCGCCTTCGACCTGGGGCTGTGGCTGCTCCTCTGCGTGCCCGTCCTGCTGCGGTCGGACCCGGACGACGGCGGGAGCTGGACCCAGGTCGCCATCGGCGTGGCGGCCCTCGGCGGCTGCGTCGCGGCCGGCCGACGGTGGCCGCTGGTGCCGATCGCGGTCGTGGTCGCGGCGAGCCTGCCCGCGAGCCCGGAGCTGTTCACCCCCTCGTACAGCCTGGCGCTCGTCGCCTTCGGCTATCTGGCGGGGCGGCGGCAGGAGCAGACCCGGGCGGCGCTGTGGCTGTTCGCCGCGATCGCGGCGGCGGGGCTCGTCCTGACGGTCGTCGCGCACGCCTCCCTCGGCCAGTGGTTCACCCTGCTGCTGTCGCTGGCCCTCGCGGTCGTGGCGCCCTGGCTGATCGGCCGCTACATGCGCCAGTACGACCGGCTGGTGCGCAGCGGCTGGGAACTGGCCGACCGGATGGAGCGGGAGCAGGCGGCCGTCGCCGACCGGGAGCGGCTGCGGGAGCGTTCCCGGATCGCGGGCGACATGCACGACTCCCTCGGCCACGACCTGGCCCTGATCGCGGTCCGCGCGGGTGCCCTGGAGGTCGATCCGGCACTCGGCCCCGCCCAGCAGCACGCGGCCGGCGAGCTGCGGCGCGCGGCGGCGGACGCGACGGCCCGGCTGCGGGACATCATCGGCGTCCTGCGCGAGGACGACGCCGGGGCGCCGACGACCCCGCCCGGGGAGACGGTCGAGGAGCTGACGGCCCGCGCCCGGGCCTCCGGGCTGGCCGTCACGCTCGCCGCGGCCCCGGTGCCGAAGCTGCCGGGGATGTCGGGCCTCGCCCTGCACCGGGTGGTCCAGGAGGGCCTGACGAACGCGGCGAAGCACGCGCCCGGCGCGGCGGTCTCGGTCGCGGTCGCCGAGGACGGGGCGAGCGTGCGGGTCCGGGTGGTGAGCGGACCCGGCACCCCGCCGGACGACACCGCGCCGACGGACCGTGCGCCGGACGCCCCGGCCAGCCCGGTCCGGGCCCCCGGCGGCACGGCCCGGCCCTCCGGGGGCACGGCCCGTCCGGGCCACTCCCCCGGCGGCGCGGCACAGAGGAACCAGGCCCCCGGCGGCACCGCGCGCCCGGGCCCCGGAGGGGACGGCGGGGCCGGCGGGACCGGGCTCGTCGGCCTCGACGAGCGGGTGCGGCTCGTGGGCGGATCGCTGGCGCACCGGGCCACCGGGGACGGCGGTTTCGTCCTGGAGGCCGTCCTGCCCCGGAACGCCCCGGCGCCGCTGCCGGCCGCGCCGCGCTCCGCGCGGGAACTGGACCGGGCCCGTCGCGAGGTCCGCAAGGGCCTCGCGCGGGCGATCTGGATCCCGCTCGCGCTCCTCGCCGGCCTCGGCCTGCTGATGGTGGGCGTCGCCCTGTGGACGCAGGCCCGGTCGTACCTGGAGCCGGAGGACTACGCCCGGATGCGGGTCGGGCAGTCGCTCGCGGAGATCGCCGAGGTCTCCGACGGGCTGCCCGACCGCCCGCTGGACGGCCGGCCGCAGCGCGCCCCGGCGGAGCCGTCCGGCATGGACGAGTGCCGGTACTACCGGTCCACGATGCTGGCCGCGATCCCGGTGTACCGGCTGTGCTTCGTCGACGGGCACCTCGCCGACAAGGCGAGGGTCCCGTAGGGGGTCCGGCTACCTCAGGAGCACCCCCGCCCCCTCCCCCGTCGTCTCCGACGGCAGGGCCACGAGGCCGAGCTCGGCCGGCCGGGCGAGCAGCGGATGGGCGGGCAGGACGCGGACCGTGCAACCGAAGGAGCCCGTCCGGTCGAGCTCCAGGGTGCCCGCGTAGGGCAGACGTCCCTCCAGGTCGGGTCCGCCCGCCGGCTTGAGGGTGACGGTCCGGGTGGCGGTGAGGGTGTCGTCGGCGTCCACGCGGCCGGTGACGGCCTGGACCTCGACGTCGTCGGGGCCGAGCGCGCCGAGCGCCACCCGGACCCGGACGACGGGCGTGGCGCCCAGCTCCGCGTCGTCGAGGTCGTCCGCGAGCCCGTCGCCGACCTCGACGTGGTCGACGGCCACCCGGGGCCAGGCCTCCCGGACCCGGGCCTTCCAGGCGGCGAGGTCCCGCGCCCGGGCCGGGGTGAGGGCCCGGCGGGCACCGGCGGCGGGCACGTACAGCTCCTCGACGTACTCGCGGACCATCCGGTCGGCGAGGACCTTCGGGCCGAGGTCGGCGAGGGTGCGCCGGACCATGGCGGTCCAGGCGGCCGGCACCCCGTCGGGGCCCCGGTCGTAGAAGCGGGGGGCGACCCTGCGTTCGATCAGCTCGTAGAGGGCGGCGGCCTCCAGGTCGTCGCGGCGGTCCTCGTCCGCGGCGGCCGCGCCGTCGGCGGTGGGGATGGCCCAGCCGAACTCGGGCCGGAACCACTCGTCCCACCAGCCGTCGAGGACGGAGAGGTTGAGGCAGCCGTTGAGGGCGGCCTTCATCCCGCTCGTCCCGCAGGCCTCCAGGGGACGCAGGGGGTTGTTGAGCCAGACATCGCAGCCGGGGTAGAGGCCGCGGGCCATCTCCATGCCGTAGTCGGGCAGGAAGACGATCCGGTGCCGGACGCGGGGGTCGTCGGCGAAGCGGACGAGTTCCCGCACGAGCCGCTTCCCGCCGTCGTCGGCGGGATGGGCCTTGCCGGCGACGACGAGCTGCACGGGCCGCTCGGGGTGGAGGAGGAGGGAGCGCAGCCGGTCCTTGTCCCGCAGCATCAGGGTGAGCCGCTTGTACGAGGGAACGCGGCGGGCGAAGCCGATGGTGAGGACGTCGGGGTCGAGGACGGACTCGGTCCAGCCGAGTTCGGCGGCGGCCGCGCCGCGCTGCCGCCAGGAGGCCCGCAGCCGTTCCCGTACGTCGGCGACGAGCCGCTCGCGGAGGGTGCGGCGCAGTTCCCACAGCTCGTGGTCGCTCGCGTCGGGGTCGAGCCGGGCCACTTCGGGGGCGACCCAGGTGGGGGCGTGGACGCCGTTGGTGATGGAGGTGATCGGCACCTCGTCGGCGTCGAGGCCCGGCCAGAGTCCGGCGAACATGGAGCGGCTGACGGCGCCGTGGAGGGTGGAGACGCCGTTGGCGCGCTGGGCGAGGCGCAGGCCCATGGCGGCCATGTTGAAGACGCCGGGTTCGCCGCCGAGCGGGGTCTCGTCGCCGAGGGCGAGGATCCGGCCGAGGTCGACGCCGGGGAGGGCGCCGTCGTCGCCGAGGTGGCGGGCGACGACGGCCCGGTCGAAGCGGTCGATGCCGGCCGGGACGGGGGTGTGGGTGGTGAAGACGGTCCCGGCCCGGACGGTCTCCAGTGCGCTGTCGAAGTCGAGTCCCTCGCCCTGGAGTTCGCGGACGCGTTCGAGGCCGAGGAAGCCGGCGTGGCCCTCGTTGGTGTGGAAGACCTCGGGGGCGGGGTGGCCGGTGAGCCGGGTGTAGGTGCGGACGGCGCGGACGCCGCCGATGCCGAGGAGCATCTCCTGGAGGAGCCGGTGCTCGCTGCCGCCGCCGTACAGCCGGTCGGTGACGGACCGTTCGCCGGGGGCGTTCTCCTCGACGTCGGAGTCGAGCATGAGGAGCGGGACGCGGCCGACCCGGGCGATCCACAGGTGGGCGTGGAGGCTGCGGCCGCCGGGCAGCGCGAGGGTGATCCGGGCGGGGCCGCCGTCGGCCTCCCGGAGCAGGGCGACCGGCAGTTCGCCGGGGTCGAGGACGGGGTACTGCTCCTGCTGCCAGCCGTCCCGGCCGAGGGACTGCCGGAAGTAGCCGTGCCGGTAGAGCAGGCCGACGCCGATCAGCGGGACGCCGAGGTCGCTCGCGGACTTGAGGTGGTCGCCGGCGAGGATGCCGAGGCCGCCGGAGTACTGGGGCAGGGCAGCGGCGACGCCGAACTCGGGCGAGAAGTAGGCGACGGCGGCCGGGGCGTCCCCGGACAGGCCCTGGTACCAGCGGGGGGCGTGCAGATAGTGGTCGAGGTCCTCGGCGGCGGCGCGCAGCCGGGCCAGGAAGTCCTGGTCGGCGGCGAGCGCGGCGAGGCGGGGCGTTTCGAGGGCGCCGAGGACCCGGACGGGGTCGGCGCCGGTCAGGCCCTCGGGCGCGAGGGCGTCGAAGAGCGCCCGGGTGGGCTCGTGCCAGGACCAGCGCAGGTTGTGCGCGAGGTCGGCGAGGGGTCGAAGGGTGTCGGGGAGGACGGGACGCACGGTGAATCGACGGATTGCCTTCACGTTGTCCACCTTCGCAGGCGAGTACGGAGCGGAGCGGGCGCACCACGCTGTGCGTCCGGCGTGCCGCTCCGACGGTAGGGCACGACGTGCCCTCGGGCCACGGGGCGTCAGGCGGTGGGCACCGCCACGTCGTACGGGGAGCCCTGGTTGACGGCGGCCGGGTCGAAGGCGCCGGTGGCGGCGTACCGGCCGGCGATGGCGGCGAGTTCCTCGGCGGGGATGACCTGGTGGATGTCGGTGAAGCCGTGCGGGGCGCGGGCGTGGGCGAGGTCGATGACGACCTCGGGGCCGAGCCGCCGGTTGGCGTGCTGGAGGGCGGTCATGGCGGGGCGGCGCTCGCGCTCGTACGCGGCGAGGCCCTCGGCGGGGTCGTCGGGGTGCCGGGCGAGGGCGTGGGCGAGGGCGCGGGCGTCCACGATCGACTGGGTCGCGCCGTTGGAACCGATGGGGTACATGGCGTGGGCGGCGTCGCCGATGAGGGTGGTGCGGCCGTGGGTCCACCGGTCGAGGGGGTCGCGGTCGACCATCGGGTACTCGTGCGCGGTGTCGGCGGCGCGCAGGACGGCGGGGACGCTGACGCCGTCGAACTCCCAGCCCTCGTAGTGCGGGAGGAAGGTCTCGACGGGGACGGCGCGGTTCCAGTCGCCCCGCTGCCGCTCCTCGCCGCCGGCGGCCGGGGTGTCGGCGGGGCGGGCGAGCGCCCAGTTCACGAGGACCTCGCGGCCGGGTCCGGTGGGCCGGCCCACGGGGTAGACGACGGCCTTCTGCCGGTCGTCGCCCGCGATGAGCATGAAGGAGCCCACGGCCCGGGCGGGCATCCGGGACACGCCCCGCCACACGAGCATCCCGTTCCACGGGGGGCCGCCCTCGGCCGGGTTGAGGGCGGCGCGGACGGCGGAGCGGATGCCGTCGGCGCCGACGAGGACGTCCGGTTCGAGGGAGGCCCGGCCCCGGACGGGTCCTTCGCGGTGCTCCAGGCGCAGCCGGGGCCGCCCGCTCGGGAGCGGTTCGACGCCGGTCACCTTGACGCCGGTGACCAGGGCCGTGCTGCCGAGCCGGGCGCGGACGGCGCCGGCCAGGACCTGCTGGAGGTGGCCGCGGTGGACGGACAGCTGGGGCCAGCGGTAGCCGGCGCCGAGGCCGCGCGGTTCCCGGGATATCAGGCCGCCCGAGCGGTGGTAGTAACGCAGCTCGCGGGTGCGCAGGGCGCCGGCCTCCAGGGCGTCGAGGAGGCCGAGCGCGTCGAGTTCGCGGACGGCGTTCGGCATCAGGTTGAGCCCGGCGCCGACGGGGCGGACGGCCGCGGCGGCCTCGACGACGGTGATCCGCTCGAATCCGGCGGCGTGCAGGGCGAGGGCGGCGGTGAGACCGGCGATGCCGCCCCCGGCGATGAGGATGTGGGGGCTGTGGCCGGGGTGGGCGCCGGCGCGGGGGGCCGCGGCGGCGTGGGGGGACGTGGAGGCGTGGGGGGACATGGAGGCTGCTCCTTCGCGCGGTTACGCGGCCGCGGGGCCGACGGGGGTCACGGCGGGGCGGCGCCGCTCGGTCGCGCGGCGCACCATGGTCTCGTTCTCCCTGGTCAGGTCCAGGATCGAGCGCAGCAGCGCGACGGGGGCACCGCCGCTGCCCTCCTCGTACAGGCGTACGCCGTCGCTGTACGCCTTGCGGGCGATGCCGAGGTGGCGGGCCCGGAAGGTCTTCAGGATCCGCAGGACGCGGCCGAGCGCCTCGGCCGAGGCGGTGAGCGCGGGCGGCAGCCGGTCGGCGCCCTCCCAGCTGACGGCCGCCGACAGCTTGCCGACGGCGGAGACCCCGCCGCGGTGCCGGGCGTGGAAGGCGCGCCAGGACGGCAGGGCGTACGGCAGGGACTCGGTGAGGAAGGCGTCGTAGGCGGTGTCGGAGCGGTCGCACTGCCACAGCGTCAGGTCGACCAGCCAGAGCGGGACCTGGGCGGCGGCCGGGCCCAGGTAGTCGCGGCCCGCGATCTCGACCTCCTCGAAGTAGGGGCGGAGGGTGAGCGCGAAGTGCTCGGGCGGGACCTGCGCGACCGTGAGGTCGATGGAGTCCACCATCGTCCCCACGTGCCCGGCGATCCGGTGGAGGGCGGTGGCGAAGCCGGGGTCGTACGGTTCGAGGCGGGCGACCCGGGCGCAGTCGTCGAGGGCCGCGACGAGTCCGGGGAACACCATCCGTACGGCGTCCTGGAGACGGGCCTCGGTGGGGTGGCCGGTGTAGGTGCGACGGCGGGGGCCCTCGGGGTTCCAGGTGGTGTAGTGGTGGACGGTGTCGCGGGGCACCATGTCGGTGCGGCGGCCGAGGAGTTCCAGGACGGGCAGGGCCTCGGGGACCGCGTGCAGCGGCTGCACGCCGTGCCGTTTCAGGGAGCCGAGCAGGATGCCGAGGTCCCGCATGGCGGCGAGCGCGCCGCCGACGCTCCACTGCGCGGCCCGGTCGATGTCGGGGACCAGGGCGCGCAGGGCGACGGTCAGGGCGGCGACGTCGGCCCGCGCGTTCATCGCGGGCACCGCGGCGAGCAGGGCGTCGGCGCCCAGCGGGTCGGCGGCGCGTATGTCCTCGGTCGTGTGACGCGGGTCGCCGAGCAAAGGGGGCCTCTATTCTTCGGGGCTCGGTGCGCCGGGGGAAGGGGGGCTCACCGGCCGGGCGGTCATGGGGTGGGCATCGCGTCGTGGGGGGCGGTGGGGTCAGTACGGGTCGGGCACCCGGTCCTTCGGTGCCGCGGCCCGCGCCGGGAGGTGCGGACGCACGGAGAGCAGGGCGGCCAGGGCGGCGAAGGCGGCGCCGGTGAGCAGGGCGGCACGGCAGCCGGCGGTCTCGGCGGTCGTGCGGAAGGCCCGGCGGCGGGCGACGAGGTCCTCGTACGAGCGGGGGACGGCCCCGGCCCGGCGCACCCCGCCCCGGACGAGGACGGGGCGGTGCACGGGGTGGTCGGCGAGGTCGAGGAGTCCGGCGAAGGAGGCCGCGGTGGCACGGAAGGCGGGAGGGGCGGTGACGTCCTCGACGCGCTGCCCGTCGAGCCGGACCTCGCGCCCGTCGCGCAGTCCCTCCGGATACTCCTGCCCGGACCTCGTCACCGGTGTCTCGCCTCTCCTCGGGGGTCGCGGCTGTGCCGGTCCCGAGCCTCTCCGGGCGGCCCCGGCCGGACAATGAACGTCCGTCCAGGGGTCCTTAAGAACCGTCCAGGAGATCCCGAAGATGTCAGGTCGGGCGGCCCGGAGGCGCCGGCCGGTCCCGGCCGGGGGCGGATCAGGCGGCCCTGGCCTCTCCCGACCGGTACTCGCCGGGGGTCATCCCGAACCATTTGCGGAAGGCGAGGTGGAAGCCGACGGCGCTGCGGTAGCCGACCCGCTCGGGCACGGCGGACTGCGGGAGGGAGGTCTCGGTGAGCAGCCGGCCGGCCTCCTGCATGCGGCGGGCGGAGAGGTACCGGGCGGGTGACTCCCCGACGAGCTCGCGGAAGGCGGCGGTGAACGCCGAGCGGGACATGCCGACCTCGCGGGCGAGGGAGTCGATGGTCCACGGCTCGGCGAACCGGGTCGCCATCATGACGACCGCCCTGCTGATCCCGGGGTGGCGGAGCAGCGGCAGCGAGGCCGGGTTGTCGGCGAGCTCGCGGAGCAGCGGGCGGAGCGCGAGGACGAGCGCCATCTCGAAGGCGCGCAGCGTGATGACCCGGTCGCCGGGGCCGACGGGCCGGTCGGGAGCGGCGAGCAGCCGGAGGGTGTCGCGGAGCAGCGGCTCGCGGTCGACCTGGTGGCGGTCGAGGACGAGGGCCCAGGGCAGGGAGGTGTGGAGGCCGGTGGCGACGCCGGCGTCGTAGTGGAGCCCGGCGCACAGGAGGCGGCCCTCGGGCCCGTCGCCGCCGATGACGATCTCGCCGGAGGTGCCGGGCCGTCGTTCGGGCAGGACGGCCTTGAGCGGGACGCCCTGGCGATCGGGCCGGTCGGAGAGGCGGTGCGGGGCTCCGGTGGGGAAGACGGCGAGGTCGCCGGCGCGGAGTTCGACGGGGGTCTCGTCGTCGGCGGTGATCCAGCAGGCGCCCTCGACGACGTAGTGGAGGACGGCGCAGCCGTGTTCGGCGTCCCCCTCGATGGCCCAGGGGGCGCGGACGTGCCAGCGGCTGTCGAAGACGCCGGTGAGCCGGAGGGGTCTGAGGAGTTCGCTCAGCAGGTCCTCGTGCTCGCCCTCGCGGGGAGGGTCGAGGGGGTCGCGCTGGTCGTGACGGTCGGTTCCCACGGTTTCCATGGACGATCCTTCAACTTCCGCCCCGGTTTGTTAATTGAACGGACGAAGCGGCCGCGGCGAGCCTGGAGGGACGCCGGCACGGCAACGGTGACAGCCTATCGAAGGGCCTCAGACACACATGTCCAGTGAGATTCCGATGCGGGTGGCGGTCGTGGGCGCGACCGGCTTCCAGGGCGGCGCGGTGGCCCGCCACCTCGCCGAGCGCCACCACCGGGTGCGGAGCCTGACCCGGCGTCCGGAGGCGGACCGGCCGCCGCTCCCCGGGGCCTTCTTCCTCACCGGCGACCTGGGGGTGCCGGGCGATGTGCGGCGGCTCTTCGCGGGGACCACGCACGCGTTCGTCACGATGCCGCTGGTGTACGACGAGGAGCGGGTGGAGGCGTACGCGCGGAACGTCGCGGAGGCCGCGCTCGCGGCGGGCACGTCACGCCTCGTGTTCAACTCCAACACCAGGCTGCCGCTGGGTCCGACGGACGTCGCCGCCTTCGAGACGCGGCGGCTCGCGGAGCGGGTGCTGCGGGACAGCGGCGTGCCGCTGGTGGTGCTCCGGCCGCCGGTGTACCTGGACAACCTGTTCTCCCCGTGGAACGGGCCCGCCCTGGTCGACGAGGGCGTCCTCGCCCATCCGCTGCCGGAGTCCGCGCGGACGGCGTGGCTGTCGCACCGGGGCCTCGCGGAGGCGGCGCTCGCGGCGCTCACCCGGGAGGACCTGGAGGGCCGGACCTTCGACATCGGCGGGGACCGCGCCCTGACGGGCGGGGAGCTGGCGGCGGCCTTCGGGCGGGGGCTGGGCCGGACGGTGCGGTACGAGGAGCTGGATCCGGCCGTGTTCGAGCGGGGCCTGGCACGGCTGCTCGGCCCGGCGACGGCGGCGGGGGTCGCGGGGATCTACCACTACATGGCGAGCGGCGCGGATCCGCTGCTGATGGCGGACGACGACGGGGTGTCCTCGGAGGTCCTCGGCGTGGAGCCGGCCCCGGTGGAGGAGTGGGTGGCCCGCCGGCCCTGGCAGGTGTGGTCCTCGGACGCGGAGGAGCCGGACGCCGGTCTGCGCCGCTGAGCCCCGCGCTGGAACCCGGCCCCGCCCCCCTCGGGCGGGGCTTTTTCCTGTCCGGTTCTCGTCCGGGCCCCGTCCTTGCCCCCGCCCCTACGCCCTAGTAGTTAACAAAGCGCCGGATTGCCCACCCGACAACCGTGGGAAGGCTCCACCGGTACCACCGACCGAACCCGTCTCTCCCGAGCGATCCGTTCCCCTCGGTTCATCCCTGTGGACCCGCCATCCGAGTGAACGCGGACAGGAGCCGTCATGCCCGCAACCCGCCGGCCGTCGACGGAGCTAGAAAGAGCGCACCACCACCCGCACCCCCGTAACCCGTCAGGTGATGCTGTGAATCCGCTCATGGGACGCATTCCCGTACTGGACGTCCGCCCTCTGGTCGACTGCGGCCGGCGCCCCGCGAAGGCGGTGGCCGGAGAGACCTTCGAGGTGACGGCGACCGTCTTCCGCGAGGGCCACGACGCGGTCGCCGCCAACGTCGTGCTGCGCGGCCCGTCGGGCCGGCCCGGCCCCTGGACCCCGATGCGCGAACTGGCCCCGGGCACCGACCGGTGGGGTGCCGAGGTCACCCCGGACGTCGAGGGCCTGTGGACGTACACCGTGGAGGCCTGGAGCGATCCGGTGGCCACCTGGCGCCACACGGCGAGGATCAAGATCCCGGCCGGGATCGACTCCGAACTGGTCCTCGCCGAGGGGGCCGAGCTGCACGAGCGGGCCGCGAAGGGCGTCCCGAAGAAGGGCGGCGGCCGGGAGGCCGTGCTCGCGGCGGCGGACGTGCTGCGCGACGTGTCCCGGCCGGCGGCCGTGCGGCTCGCGGCGGCGCTGGCCCCGCAGGTGGTCGACGCCCTGGACCGTCACCCGCTGCGCGAACTGCTCTCCTCCTCCCCCGCCTTGCCGCTGCAGGTGGAGCGGGAGCGGGCCCTGTTCGGCTCCTGGTACGAGTTCTTCCCGCGCTCGGAGGGCGTGCGGAAGGTCAAGGGGCGTACGGTGCCCGGGAACTTCCGCACGGCGGCCGAACGGCTCCCGGCGGTCGCGGCGATGGGCTTCGACGTGGTGTACCTGCCGCCGGTGCACCCGATCGGCGAGACCCACCGCAAGGGACCGAACAACTCCCTGTCGGCGGGACCGAACGACGTCGGCGTGCCGTGGGCGATCGGTTCCCCGGAGGGCGGGCACGACGCGCTCCACCCGGACCTGGGGACCTTCGAGGACTTCGACGCCTTCGTGGCGCGGGCCCGGGAGCTGCGCCTGGAGATCGCCCTGGACTTCGCGCTCCAGTGCTCCCCGGACCACCCGTGGGTGGAGAAGCACCCGGAGTGGTTCCACCACCGGCCGGACGGTTCGATCGCGTACGCGGAGAACCCGCCGAAGAAGTACCAGGACATCTATCCGATCGCGTTCGACAAGGACATGGACGGGATCGTCGCGGAGACGGTGCGGGTGCTGCGGTTCTGGATGGACCACGGCATCCGGATCTTCCGCGTGGACAACCCGCACACCAAGCCGGTGGTGTTCTGGGAGCGGGTGATCGGCGAGATCAACCGGGCGGACCCGGACGTGATCTTCCTGGCGGAGGCGTTCACCCGCCCGGCGATGATGCGGACGCTCGGCGCGATCGGCTTCCAGCAGTCGTACACGTACTTCACCTGGCGCAACACCAAGGAGGAGCTGACGGAGTACCTCACCGAGCTGTCCGGGGAGACGGCCGCGCAGATGCGGCCGAACCTCTTCGTGAACACCCCCGACATCCTGCACGCCTACCTCCAGGAGGGCGGCCGGCCCGCGTTCGAGGTGCGGGCGGTGCTCGCGGCGACGCTGTCGCCCTCCTGGGGCATGTACGCCGGGTACGAGCTGTGCGAGAACACCCCGCTGCGGGAGGGCAGCGAGGAGTACCTCGACTCGGAGAAGTACCAACTGCGGCCGAGGGACTGGGAGTCGGCGGAGCGGTCCGGGGCGACGATCACCCCGCTCATCACCGCCCTGAACCGGATCAGGCGCCGCCACCCGGCACTCCGCAGGCTGCGGAACCTGACCTTCCACGACGTCGACAACCCGCAGGTGATCGCGTACTCGAAGCGCTCGGGTTCGAACATCGTCCTGGTGGTCGTCAACCTCGACCCGCACCACACCCAGGAGGCCTCCGTCTCGTTGAACATGCCGGAACTCGGCCTCGACTGGCACGAGACCGTGCCGGTGCGCGACGAGCTCACCGGCGAGACCTATCACTGGGGCAGGACCAGCTACGTGCGCCTGGAACCGGGTGTCGCACCCGCGCACGTCCTCGTCCTGCGACCGTCCCCGCAGACCGGAGGGTCACCCACCTCATGACGACTGTCAACGAGCCCGTCCCCGACACCTTCGAGGACACCCCCGCCAAGGACCGCGATCCCGACTGGTTCAAGCGGGCGGTGTTCTACGAGGTCCTCGTCCGCTCCTTCCAGGACAGCAACGGCGACGGCGTCGGCGACCTGAAGGGCATCACGTCCCGGCTGGACTACCTCCAGTGGCTGGGCGTGGACTGCCTCTGGCTTCCACCGTTCTTCAAGTCCCCGCTGCGGGACGGGGGCTACGACGTCGCCGACTACACCTCGGTGCTCCCCGAGTTCGGCGACCTCGCCGACTTCGTGGAGTTCGTCGACGCGGCCCACCAGCGCGGCATGCGCGTGGTCATCGACTTCGTCATGAACCACACCAGCGACCAGCACCCGTGGTTCCAGGAGTCGCGGCGCGACCCGGACGGCCCGTACGGCGACTACTACGTCTGGGCGGACGACGACAAGCAGTACGCCGACGCCCGGATCATCTTCGTCGACACCGAGTCCTCCAACTGGACCTTCGACCCGGTCCGCAAGCAGTACTTCTGGCACCGGTTCTTCTCGCACCAGCCGGACCTCAACTACGAGAACCCGGCGGTGCAGGAGGAGATCCTCTCCGCGCTGAAGTTCTGGCTGGACCTGGGGATCGACGGCTTCCGGCTCGACGCGGTGCCGTACCTGTACCAGCAGGAGGGCACCAACTGCGAGAACCTCCCGGCCACCCACGCCTTCCTCAAGCGGGTCCGCAAGGAGATCGACGACCACTACCCGGACACGGTGCTGCTCGCCGAGGCCAACCAGTGGCCGGAGGACGTCGTCGACTACTTCGGCGACTTCCGCTCCGGCGGCGACGAGTGCCACATGGCCTTCCACTTCCCGGTCATGCCGAGGATCTTCATGGCCGTGCGCCGCGAGTCCCGCCACCCGGTCTCCGAGATCCTGGCGAAGACCCCGGAGATCCCCTCCGGCTGCCAGTGGGGCATCTTCCTGCGCAACCACGACGAGCTCACCCTCGAGATGGTCACGGACGAAGAGCGCGACTACATGTACGCCGAGTACGCCAAGGACCCGCGCATGCGGGCCAACATCGGCATCCGGCGGCGGCTCGCCCCGCTCCTCGACAACGACCGCAACCAGATGGAGCTGTTCACCGCACTGCTCTTCTCGCTGCCCGGCTCGCCGGTGCTCTACTACGGCGACGAGATCGGCATGGGCGACAACATCTGGCTCGGCGACCGGGACGGGGTGCGGACCCCGATGCAGTGGACCCCCGACCGGAACGCGGGATTCTCCTCCTGCGACCCGGGACGGCTCTACCTTCCGGCCATCATGGACCCGGTCCACGGCTACCAGGTGACCAACGTCGAGGCGGGCATGGCCTCGCCGTCCTCGCTCCTCCACTGGACGAAGCGGATGATCGAGATCCGTAAGCAGAACCGCGCCTTCGGGACGGGAACGTACACGGAACTCCCGGCGTCCAACCCGGCCGTGCTCGCCTTCCTCCGGGAGGACGGCGACGACCTGGTGCTGTGCGTGAACAACTTCTCGCGCTTCGCCCAGCCCACCGAGCTGGACCTGCGCCGCTTCGCCGGCACGCACCCCGTGGAGCTGATCGGCGGGGTGAAGTTCCCGGCCATCGGACAGCTGCCGTACCTCCTGACCCTTGCGGGGCACGGCTTCTACTGGTTCCGTCTCAAGAGGGCCTGAGCGGGAGCCAGTTCCCGCCCGGCCCGGGTGGGGCGGTTTCCCCCGCCCCACCCTGGGCACTGTGAACGACACACGATTCAGGTCCATACGGGTTTACTCGCCGGACCCGTACGGATCTTCCCTTTCCGACACGTCCCGCACATCCGGACAGTCACAGCCGCCATCCGGGACACTCTGCGCATTTGAACGCATACGAAAGCCACTTGCGCGCCCCGGGGAAAGGACGCGATGCCATGCCGGAGACCGCATCCACCACCCGGGCCCCGGACGCCCTCCTTCCGTCCCTCGCCCCCCTGCTCCACGAATGGCTGCCACGGCAGCGCTGGTTCGCGGGCAAGGGCCGCCGGGTCACCGGATTCACGCTGGACGCGGCCACCGAGCTGCTGCCCCTGGACGGTCCCGGGCCCGGACTCCTCCACCTCCTCGTACGGGTCGAACAGCCGGGGCGCCCGGCCGGAGCGCCCGCCGACTGTTACCAAGTGCTCCTGGGCGTACGGTCCCAGCTGCCGCCCCGTCTCGCCCCCGCCCTGATCGGGCGGATCCGGCAGGGACCGCTCGCCGGACGGGCCGTGTACGAAGGGCTGCGCGACCCGCGGCTCGCCGGCCTCCTCTACGAACGCCTCCGCACCCCGGGCCGCACGGGCCCCCTCCGCTTCCACGCCACGACGGCCCTGCCCCCCGCCCCGGCCCCCCGCGTGCTGGACGCCGAACAGTCCAACTCCTCTCTCGTCTACGGAGATTCGTTCATCCTGAAGATCTTCCGGCGCGTCAGCCCCGGAGCCAATCCGGACCTGGAACTGCCGCTCGCCCTCGCCGGGGCCGGCTGCGCCCGGGTCCCGGCACCCGTCGCCTGGTTCGAGTCGGGAGCCTCCACCCTCGGCGTCCTCCAGCCCTACCTGCGGGACTCCCGGGACGGCTGGCGGCTCGCCCTCGACGCGCTCGCCGACGGACGGGACTTCACGACCGAGGCGCGGGCCCTGGGCCGCGCGACCGCCGAGGTCCACCTCGCCCTCGCCAAGGCACTCCCCACCCGGCAGCTCGTCCCCTCGGAGACCGAGCAGCTGGCCGCGGCGATGGACCGGCGGCTGCACGCGGCGGCCCAGGCGGTCCCCGCCCTCCTGCCGTACGTGCCGGGCCTGCGGGCCGTGTTCGCGGCGGCGAACGGCGGGGGCGTGGTGCAGCGCATCCACGGGGACCTGCACCTCGGCCAGACGCTGCGCGGCTCCGACGGGGCCTGGGCCGTCATCGACTTCGAGGGCGAACCGGCGAAGCCGCTGGACGAGCGGCGCAGCCCCCAGCCCACCGTCCGCGATGTCGCCGGAATGCTCCGTTCCTTCGACTACGCGGCCCGCACGCACCGGCCCTGGAACGCGGAGTGGGCTTCTCGCTGCCGGGCGGCGTACTGCACGGGCTACGCGGAGGAGGCGGGCACGGACCCCCGGGCGGACCCGGCGCTCCTCCGCGCCTACGAGACGGACAAGGCGGTGTACGAGGTCGTGTACGAGGCACGGCACCGGCCGGACTGGCTGCCGGTCCCGATGTCCGCGATCGAACGCCTGGCGACACCGTGAACCCACCGCACAGCCCCCACACGGACCCGCCCCGCACGGGCGCGTCCGGCGGGACGGCACCCCCGCCCGTACGGGGCCCGCACCCGGCGGGGCGGCGCCCGACGGGCCGACGCCCCGCCCGTGCGGGGCCCGCGCCCGGGTGGGCGGTGCCCCTCCCGCACCTCCGTGTGGGCAATCGTCCCGCTGGGGCGGGACGGGTGGGCACACGGGACGGCGCCCTCCAGCGGCGCCTCCGCGTTCCGCGCCCCGACCCGCACCCCGCGTGCGGCGCACGTTCCGGTGCGGGTCCAGGCACAGCAGCCTCGGGCGCCGGCAAGGGCGCCGTCCGTTGTGCCCACCCTCCCCCGAGCTCTCGGCTCCGCTCGAGCAGGGGGGACCCCCTCGCCCCAGCGGAACGACTGCCCACAACGGAGGCGGGCGCCGCCCCCGTAGCGGGGGGGCGCGGGGGCGACTCGTTCGGAGCAGTGCCCGCGACCGCCGCACCACGCCCCGCCTGCGAAAGCAGGACCCGCCCCCCGTTCGGCCGAGTGTCCCCCGTCACCACCCCACCGTTCCGTACCCGTACCCCCTTCCCCTGCCCCCAGGAGGCACCCCCGTGACCGCCCGCTCCGCAGGCAAGACGTCCCGCTCCGTACGGAAGGCGCCGGCGCTCGACCCGGGCGACCGGGCCCGGTTGCTCGCCGGAGAGCATCACGATCCGCACGGCGTGCTCGGCGCGCACCCGGTGAAGGGCGGCGTCGTCATCAGGGTGCTGCGCCCCTGGGCGAAGGAGGTCGCCGTCCTCACCAAGGGCAAGCGCCTCGCGATGGACGACGACGGCGACGGGCTCTTCTCGGTGTTCGTCCCGCTGCTGCGCAAGGTGCCCGCGTACGAGCTGCGGGTCAGGTACGACGGGGACGAGATGCCCGTCCACGACCCGTACCGGTTCCTTCCCTCCCTCGGCGAGCTGGACCTGCACCTGATCGGCGAGGGCCGGCACGAGGAGCTGTGGACGGCGCTCGGCGCCCACCCCATGACCCACGAGGGCGTCGAGGGCACCCGCTTCGCGGTGTGGGCGCCGAACGCGCGCGGGGTGCGGGTGACGGGCGACTTCACGCACTGGGACGGCACGGCGCTGCCGATGCGTTCGCTCGGTTCGACGGGCGTGTGGGAGCTGTTCGTGCCGGGGATCGGCGAGGGCGCCGTCTACAAGTACGACATCGCGCGGCCCGACGGTTCGCACACCCTGCGCGCGGACCCGATGGCCCGTCGTACGGAGTGCCCGCCGAACACCGCGTCGATCGTGACCGCCTCGCACCACGCGTGGGAGGACGCGGAGTGGATGGAGCGGCGCGGGGCGCGCCCGCCCCACGAGGCGCCGATCTCCGTGTACGAGGTGCACCTGGGGTCCTGGCGGCCGGGGCTGACCTACCGCGAGCTGGCCGAGCAGCTGCCCGCGTACGTGCGTGACCTCGGGTTCACGCACGTGGAGCTGATGCCGGTCACCGAGCATCCCTTCGGCGGATCCTGGGGCTACCAGGTCACCGGCTTCTACGCGCCGACGGCCCGCATGGGCACCCCGGACGACTTCAAGTTCCTGGTGGACGCGCTGCACCGGGCGGGGATCGGGGTGCTGATGGACTGGGTGCCGGCGCACTTCCCGAAGGACGACTGGGCGCTGGCGGAGTTCGACGGGCGTCCGCTGTACGAGCACGAGGACCCGCGCCGTTCGCACCATCCCGACTGGGGGACCCTCGAGTTCGACTACGGCCGCACGGAGGTGCGGAACTTCCTGGTGGCGAACGCCGTCTACTGGTGCCAGGAGTTCCACATCGACGGCCTGCGGGTGGACGCGGTGGCGTCGATGCTCTACCTCGACTACTCGCGGGAGCACGGCGAGTGGGTGCCGAACGAGTTCGGGGGCCGGGAGAACCTGGACGCGGTCCGCTTCCTCCAGGAGATGAACGCCACCGTCTACCGCCGCTGCCCCGGCGTGATCACCTTCGCCGAGGAGTCGACGGCCTGGGACGGGGTGACGCGGGCGACGGACCAGGTGGGTCCGGGCGGCTTCGGCGGGCTGGGCTTCGGCATGAAGTGGAACATGGGCTGGATGCACGACTCGCTGGAGTACATGCAGAAGGAGCCGGTGCACCGCAAGTACCACCACCACGAGATGACGTTCTCGATGGTGTACGCGTACAGCGAGAACTACATCCTGCCGATCTCGCACGACGAGGTGGTGCACGGCAAGCGGTCCCTGGTGTCGAAGATGCCGGGCGACTGGTGGCAGCAGCGCGCCAACCACCGCGCCTACCTGGGCTTCATGTGGGCGCACCCGGGCAAGCAGCTGCTGTACATGGGGCAGGAGTTCGCGCAGGGCGGCGAGTGGTCGGTGGACCACGGGCCCGACTGGTGGCTGCTCGATCCGGCGTACGGGGCGGAGGCGGACCACCGGGGGGTGCGGGACCTCGTCCGGGACCTGAACACGGTGTACGCGGCGACGCCCTCGCTGTGGGAGCGGGACACCGTTCCGGAGGGGTTCCAGTGGGTGGTGGGGGACGCGGCCGACGACAACGTCTTCGCGTTCCTGCGGTACGACGGCCTCGGTTCGCCGCTGCTCGCGGTGTGCAACTTCTCGCCGGTGGTGCGGCAGGACTACCGGCTGGGGGTCCCGGAGGAGTTCGCGGCCTGGACGGAGGTCCTGAACACGGACGCGGCGCGGTACGGCGGCTCGGACGTGGTGGGCACCGACCCGGTGAAGACCGAGTCGGTGCCGTGGCACGGCCGTTCGGCGAGCGTGCGGATGACGCTGCCGCCGCTGGCGACGGTCTGGCTCAGGCCCGCGTGATGATCCCGAGCCGCTGAGTGGCCCGGGTGAGCGCCACGTACAGGTCGTTGACCCCGTGCGCGGCGCCCTCCCGGATGCCGTCGGGGTCGACGACGAGGACGGTGTCGAATTCGAGGCCCTTGGCCTGCCGGGGGTCGAGGAGGACGACCGGGCGGGTGAGGTCGGGCTTCGGGCCGTACGAGGCCTCGGGGAGGGCGGCGACGAGGCCGGGGTGCAGCGCGGGAGGGGCGATGACGGCGAGCCGTCCCTCGGCCCGCGTCTCCCCCGCCACCGCGTCGGCGGTCTCCTTGACCAGGTCCTCCGCGGCCCGCCGCCAGGGTTCCACGCCCGTGGAGCGGACCGAGCTCGGCGGCTCGAAGGCGGGGTCGTCCTCCCTGCGGACCTCGGCGGCGACGGCCATGATCTCGGCGGGGGTGCGGTAGTTGACGCCGAGGCGGACGTGGTCCCAGCGGTCCTCCACGTACGGGCCGAGGATGGACCGCCAGGCGCCGACGCCGGCCGGGTCGCCGGTCTGGGCGGGGTCGCCGACGAGGGTCATGGAGCGGCTGGGGCTGCGGCGCATGAGGAGCCGCCAGGCCATGGCGGAGAGCTCCTGGGCCTCGTCGACGATGATGTGGCCGAAGGCCCAGGTGCGGTCGGCGGCGGCCCGTTCGGCGGCGGTGCGGTGGTCGGCCTCCTCGTGGCGCTCGGCGAAGCGTTCGGCGTCGATGATGTCGTGGGCGGAGAGGACCTCGGAGGCGTCCTTGTCGAGTTCCTCCTTGTCCTCGAACTCGTAGGTGCGGGAGGCGAAGGAGACGTCGAGGACGCCCTGCGCGTACTGGATCTGCTTCTGCCGTTCGGCCTCCTCGGCGGCGCGGAGGGCGGAGTCGTCCTCGCCGAGGAGTTCGGCGGCCTCGTCGAGGAGGGGGACGTCGGCGGGGGTCCAGGGGCCGCCGGTGCGCCGGATCGCCTCGGCGTCGGCCTCGTCCGCGAGGTGGGTGGGCTCGGAGAGGTAGTCCGCGAGGAACTCCTGCGGGGTGAGGGCGGGCCAGAGGGTGTCGATCGCCGCGTGGACGTCGGGGTTGGCGGCGATGCCCTTGGCGAGCAGGGCGATGTCGTCGGGGCCGAGGAAGTTGGGGCCGCCGTAGGGGTCGGCGCCGATGCGGTCGGCGAGCTGCTCGGCGAGGGCGTCGAGGACGCGGAAGACGAAGTAGGGGCGGGCGAGGTTGTGCGGGAGGAAGGTCTCGCGGGCCTTGTGGCGGGCTTCGAGGGCCATGTCCCAGTCGATGACCAGGTCGCCGTCCTCGTGCGGGACGATCAGCGGTTCGCCGCGCCCGGGGACCTGCTGGCGGTCCCGTACGGCCGCGGCGAGGGCGTCTGCCATGGCGGCGGTGCCCTTGACGGCGGCGGCGCGGGGGGTGTCGGTGCCGGTGGCGCGGACGCCGGGGAAGAGCTCGGCGGGGGTGGCGAGGAGGACGCCGGTCTCGCCGAGGGAGGGCAGGACGTTGCCGATGTAGCCGAGGAAGGCGGGGTTGGGGCCGACGATGAGGACGGCCCGCTTGGCGAGCTGCTCGCGGTGCGCGTAGAGGAGGTACGCGGCGCGGTGCAGGGCGACGGCGGTCTTGCCGGTGCCGGGGCCGCCCTCGACGACGAGGACCCCGCGGTGCGGGGAGCGGATGATGGCGTCCTGTTCGGCCTGGATGGTCTGCACGATGTCGTGCATGCGGCCGGTGCGGGCGGCGTCGAGGGCGGCGAGCAGCACCTCGTCGGCGTCCCGGCTCTCGTGGCCGGTGCGGGTGGCGTCGGCGAGGTCGAGGACCTCGTCGTGGAGGGAGACGACCTCGCGGCCCTTGGTGGTGATGTGCCGGCGGCGGGAGAGCCCCATCGGCTCGTATCCGGTGGCGAGGTAGAAGGGGCGGGCGATCTCGGCGCGCCAGTCGACGACGAGCGGGGTGCGGTTCGGGTCGTCCTCGCGGATGCCGAGCCGGCCGATGTGGTGGTCGCGGCCGTCCTTGAAGACGAGCCGGCCGAAGCAGAGACCGCTCTCGCCGGCGTTGAGCGCGGCGAGCAGCCCGGACTGCTCGGCGACCATCACGTCCCGTTCGAGCCGTCCCTGGCTGCTGCCGACCCCGGGGGTGCGCAGCGCCTGCTCGACGGCGGTCTCGGCCTGGTCCCTCAGGTCGTCGAGTCGTGCGTAGAGATCGGTGATGAATCTCTGCTCATTCCGAAATTCCTCGGTTGACAATTCGACTCCCGGCGCGATACAGTGCGTTTATTGAACTTCTCCGTGCTTTCGGTATGCCTGAACGGCGCGCCGGACACGGAATCCATCAATATACGCGAGGCAATACCCCGACTGTCAATTCTAGTCGGGGTATTTCTGTATGCCTCGGTGTCGCGCGGGCGCCTCGGTGTCCTGCGCCCCGGCGCCGGGCCGCCTCAGCCCAGTACGTCCTCCAGTTCCGCCAGGAGGCGGCGCTTCGGGCGGGCGCCGACGATCGACTTCACGGGCTCGCCCTCGCGGAACACCATGAAGGTCGGGGTCCCGAGGACCCCGTACCGCTGCGCGGTCGCCGGGCTGCGGTCCACGTCGACCTCGACGATCCGCAGCCGCGCCGCCTCCTCGGCGGCGATCGCGCCGAGCACCGGCTTCATCTGCCGGCAGGGCGGGCACCACTGCGCCGTGAACTTCACGAGCACCGGCAGTTCGGCGCCCAGCACCTCCGTGCCGAAGTCCTCGTCCGTGACCTCCGCCACGCCCTCCGCGTACGTCGTCATCTCCGTCGTCCCTCCGCGTCCGTCTCCGTCACCACTTCGAGTTCGCACCGGGGCTCCGGGCCGTGCGGCAGTTCCGCCTCGGCCCGCAGCAGCTGGGCGCCCACCTGGGCGCGTACCGCCCGGAGCTGTCCGATCAGCCCGTCCAGCTCGGCGAGCTTCCGCCGGTAGACGGCGATCGACGCGGGGCACGAGTCCCCCGCCGGGTGCCCCGCGCGCAGGCAGTCGACGAACGGCCGCGTCTCCTCCAGCTCGAACCCGAAGTCCTGCAGGGTCCTGATCTGCTGGAGCAGCCGCAGGTCGTCCTCGTCGTACGTGCGGTGGCCCTGCTCCGTACGCCGTGCGGTCAGCAGACCGCGGGACTCGTAGTACCGCAGGGTCCGCGTGGTCGTCCCGGCCCGCTCGGCCAGCTCTCCGATGCGCATGTCCCCGACGGTAGGCCTTGACGCCGACGTCAGGGCAAGGGGTCAGCGCGTCACCGCCGGCAGGAGGGGCTTGCGGACCACCGGGGAGGACAGCACGATCGAGGTCGTGGTCCGGCCGAGGGCCGAGGTCTGCTCCAGGATCTCTTCCAGGTGGACGGTGTCGGTGACGGCGACCTTCAGGATCCAGCAGTCCTCGCCGACCACGTGGTGCACCTCCAGGACCTCCGGGCGGGCGGTCAGCTCCAGGGTGCGGGGGTGCTTCAGGCTGTAGCCGCCGTGCGGGTTCACGCGGATGAAGGCCTGGATGCCGTAGCCGAGCACGGCCGGCGAGACGTGCGCGCCGTAACCGGTGACCGCACCGCCCGCCTCCAGACGGCGGACCCGTTCGGTGACGGCCGCGGGGCTGAGCCGGACGCGGCGGCCGAGCTCGCTGAGCTTGATGCGGCCGTCGCCCTGCAGCAGGTCCAGGATCTGCCGGTCGATGGGGTCGAAAGCGACCGCCGAGGTTTCGTCGGCGACGGCGCGCGCATGCCGTGGTTCCTTCGGCGAGACGGCCTGGACTCCCATGTTTCCCCCTTCGATCGGCGGGCGGACAACGTAACACTTGTCGAAGAAAGCAAGGGAGGCATCGGGGTGTTGGGGGAAACGGGATCCATGGACGTTCTGGTCATCGGCGGAAACCGCTACATCGGAAAGCGGCTCATCGCCCTGCTGCGGGAATCCGGGCACCGCGTCACGGTGCTCAACCGGGGTTCTTCCCCGGCCCCGGAAGGAATCGAGCAGCTGGTCGCCGACCGCGACGACGAGAAGGCGCTCGCCTCCGTGCTCGCGGGCCGTTCCTTCGACGTCGTCGTGGACCAGGTCTGCTACACGCCGCGCCAGGCCGAGATCGCCCGGCGCGTGTTCGCGACGCGCACCCGGCGCTACGTGATGACCTCCACGGTCGAGGTCTACGCGTACGAGGACTCGGCCGAGCCGGTCGCCGAGTCCGCCCTCGACCTGGCCGCCGTGACCGTCGACACGGGCCTGCCCTGGGAGGACCCCGAGTTCCTCGACGCGCACTACGGGGAGGGGAAGCGGCAGGCCGAGGCGGTCTTCGCGGCGGGGACGCCGTTCGCCTGGGCCTCGGTGCGGGTGGCGCACGTCCTGGGCGGCGCGGACGACTTCACCGGCCGGCTCGACCACTACGCGCGGCGCGTCCGGGCGGGCGAGCCCATCGCCGTGCCGGTGGTGAACCACCCGGCGAGCTATGTGTACGTGGAGGAGATCGCCGCGTTCCTCGCCTGGGCGGTACGGGCGGACTTCACCGGACCGGTGAACGCGCACTCCCCCTCCCCGCTCACCACCGCCGACCTCTGCGCGGAGATCGAGAAGCTGGTGGGCGGCCGGACCGTCTTCCGGGAGGTGGAGGTCGGCGAGGTCTCCCCGTTCTCCTTCGCCCGCTCGTACGGCATGTCCAACGCCCGCGCGGCATCCCTCGGTTACTCCTTCCCCGACTCCGGCGAGTGGCTGGCGAAGGCCGTCTCCGAGACGCTGGGGGCGGAGCGCTGATGCGGTACCGGATGCTGGGGGACATACGCGTCGGAGCCGTCGGACTCGGCACGATGCCGCTCTCCATCGAGGGCCGCCCGGACGAGGCGCGGGCCGTCGCCACCGTGCACGCCGCCCTCGACGCCGGGGTGACCCTCCTCGACACCGCCGACTCCTACCACCCGCCGGGCGGCACGCCGGGCGAGGGCGAACTCCTGGTGCGCCGGGCCCTCGCCTCGTACGGGGGCCGGACGGACGACGTGCTCGTCGCGACCAAGGGCGGGCGGGGGCGCACGGCCGACGGCGGCTGGACCGTGGACGGCCGGCCCGAGCACCTGCGGCGGGCGGCGGAGGGCTCGGCACGGCGGCTCGGCGGGGACGCCCTCGGCCTCTACCAGCTGCACAAGCCGGACCCTGCCGTCCCGTACGCCGAATCCCTCGGGGCCGTAAGGGAGTTGCTGGACGCGGGTACGGTACGGCTCGCCGGGATCTCGAACGTGGACGCCGGGCAGATCCTTCTGGCCCGCGAGATCCTGGGCGACCGGCTGGTATCCGTCCAGAACCGCTACTCGCCCGCGGTGCGGGACAGCGAGGCGGAGCTGCGGCTCTGCGCTTCGCTCGGCCTCGCGTTCCTGCCGTGGAGCCCGCTGGGCGGGATCTCGCGCAGCTCCCTGGACGGGGCGTCCGCCCTGGAGGAGGACCCGGAGTTCGGCGCCTTCCACCGCGTGGCCCGGACGCACGGCGTCAGCCCCCAGCACGTGGCCCTCGCCTGGCTCCTGACCCGCTCGGACACGGTCCTCCCCATCCCGGGCGCGAGCCGCCCGGAAACGGCACGGGACTCGGCGGGGGCGACGACCCTCCGCCTCTCCCCGGAGGACCTGTCGTCCTTGAACGCACGCTGACACCCACGGGGGCCCGCTCCCGCCACCCGCCGTTGCGGGCGGTCGTTCCGGCGGGGCGGCACCCGCCCGCCCCCGTTGCGGGCCGCGCCCGCCGGGCGGTGCCCACCCCCGTTGTGGGCAATCGTTCCGCTGGGGCGGAACGGGTGGGCACAACGGACGGCGCCCTTGCCGGCGCCCGAGGCTCCCGCGCCTGGACCCGCACCCCGTGCACGGCGCACACGGGGTGCGGGTCCAGGCCCGGAACGCGGAGGCGCCGCTGAGGGGCGCCGTCCCGTGTGCCCACCCTCCCCCAAGCTCTCGGCTTCGCTCGAGCAGGGGGGACCCCCTTCGCCCAGCGGGACGATTGCCCACACGGAGGTGCGGGAGGGGCACCGCCCACCCGGGCGCGGGCCCACACGGGCCGGGGGCGCCGCCCCGCCGGGCGCGGCCCCGCACGGGTCGGGCGGGGGCGCCGCCCGGGCGGGTCGCGGGGTCCCGGGGGTCAGACGCCCGCTCGGGCCCTCTCCTCGCCCTCGTCCGTGCGCTGGTCCGTGCGCTGGTCCGGCACCTCCGTCTCCCCGTGGTCGTCGACGAGCGTGGTCTCGTCGAAGGGGGCCCTCCCGGCCAGGACCTCCGTGACCCGCGCCTTGTCGATCTCCTTCGTCCACGTGCCGACGAGCACCGTCGCGACCGCGTTGCCCGCGAAGTTGGTGAGGGCGCGCGCCTCGCTCATGAAGCGGTCGATGCCGACGATCAGGCCGACCCCGTCGACCAGTTCGGGCCGGTGCGACTGGAGGCCGCCCGCGAGCGTGGCGAGCCCCGCGCCGGTGACGCCCGCCGCCCCCTTCGACGCGATGATCATGAAGACGAGGAGCGAGATCTGTTCGCCGACCGACAGCGGGTCGCCCATCGCCTCGGCGGTGAAGAGCGAGGCCATCGTCAGGTAGATCGCGGTGCCGTCGAGGTTGAAGGAGTACCCGGTCGGCACGGTGATGCCGACGACCGGCTTGCTGACGCCCAGGTGTTCCATCTTCGCGATGAGCCGCGGCAGCGCGGACTCCGAGGACGAGGTGGAGAGGATCAGCAGGAACTCGCGGCCCAGGTACTTCAGGAGGGCCCAGATGCTGATCCCGGCGATCAGGCGGAGCAGCGCGCCGAGGACCACGAAGACGAAGAGCCCGCAGGTCAGGTAGAAGCCGATCATGATGACCGCCAACGACTTCAGCGCGGCGGCCCCCGTCGCGCCGACGACGGCCGCGATCGCGCCGAACGCGCCGACCGGCGCGGCCCACATGATCATGCCGAGGATGCGGAAGACCAGCTTCTGGATGTGTCCGACGCCCCGGAGGACCGGTTCGCCCGCCGTGCCCATGGCCTGGAGCGCGAAGCCGGCGAGGAGGGCGACGAGGAGGGTCTGCAGGACCTCGCCCCCGGTGAAGGCGGAGACGAGGGTGGTCGGGATGATCCCGAGCAGGAAGTCCGGGGTCGACTCGTGCGCGCCCTCGGCCTGCTTGGCGCCGGCCTCGGCGAGTTCCTTGGTGAGGTGGAGCCCGGAGCCGGGCTCCAGCAGGTTGCCGACGAGCAGGCCGATCGCGAGTGCGACGGTCGACATCACGAGGAAGTAGCCGAGGGCGAGGCCGCCGACGGCACCGACCTTCGCGGCCTTCCGGACCGAGCCGACGCCGAGCACGATCGTGCAGAAGATGATCGGCGAGATCATCATCTTGATCAGGTTGACGAAGCCGGTGCCCAGCGGCTTGAGCTCGACGGCGACGCCCGGCGCCAGGAACCCGACCGTGATGCCGAGCAGTACGGCGCCGATGACGGCGAGATACAGGTAGTGGGTGCGGTCCCGGCGTGCGGCCACGGGGTCCTCCTCGTGCTGATGGGTGTCCACGCCCCGGTGGACCTCCGCGACTATCCACCAGCCTGTGACCGGGGTCACGGTTGCGTACGTTTCGTTCACGAGGGGAACGGGACGGGAACGACCGGAAGGGCACGATTCGGGAACGCGTCGCCGCCGCACACGTTCCCACGTGCACACTTACCCGCATGCGCCGCATGCGTCTCCCCCTCCCCCGCCCCCGCAGCCTGGCCGGCCAGCTCTTCGCGATGCAGGTCGTGCTCGTGGCCGTCGTCGTGGCGGGGTGCGCGGTCTTCGCGTACGTCACGGACCTCGCGCAGGCCGAGGAGACCGCGCGGCGCCAGTCCACGGCGACCGCCGCCGCCGTCGCCGACTCCCCGTCCGTGGTCGCCGCCGCCCGCTCCGCCGACCCGACGGCCGCCCTCCAGCCCTACGCGGAGTCGTTGCGCCGCCACGCGGGCGTCGCCTTCGTGGTGATCATGTCCCCGGACGGCACCCGCTGGACCCATCCCGAGCCGGAGCAGATAGGCCGCACGTACCTCGGGCACATCGAGCAGGCGCGGCGGGGCCGGCTCTACTCCGAGACGCACCTGGGCGTCCTCGGCCCCTCCGTACGGACGGTGGCGCCCGTCCTCGACCGGCGGGGCCGGGTCGTCGCCCTGGTCAGCGCGGGCATCACGATCGACAAGATCAGCGAGCAGGTACGGGAGCAGGTGACCGCCCTGCTCGGCATGGCGGGCGCGGCGCTCGCGCTCGGCGGGGCGGGGACGTACGTCGTGAACGCGCGCCTGCGCCGCCACACGCACGGCATGAACGCCACGGAGCTGAGCCGTGTGCACGACTACCACGAGGCCGCGCTGCACGCCGTCCGGGAAGGGCTCGTGATGCTCGACGGAGGGCGGCGGATCGCCCTCATCAACGACGGCGCGCGGGAGCTCCTCGGCCTGGACGAGGGCGTGGTGGGCCGGCCGGCCGCGGAGCTCGGTCTCCCCGCCTCCCTGACCGGGGCGCTGCTCTCCTCGGAGCCGCGCGTCGACGAGACGCACCTGACGGCCGACCGGGTTCTCGTGGTCAACACCCGTCCCGTGGTGGGCGGGGAGCGGCGCGGCACCGTCGTCACGCTCCGGGACCGCACCGAACTCCAGGCGCTCTCCGGCGAGTTGGACTCCGAGCGGGGCTTCACGGAGGCGCTCCGCTCCCAGGCCCACGAGGCGGCGAACCGGCTGCACACGGTCGTGTCGCTCATCGAACTGGGCCGGGTGGCGGAGGCGGTGGAGTTCGCGACGGCGGAGCTGGAACTCGCCCAGGCGCTCACCGACCGCGTCGTCGACGCGGTCGGCGAGCCGGTCCTCGCGGCGCTGCTGCTCGGCAAGGCGGCGCAGGCCAACGAGCGGGGCGTGGAGCTGGTCCTCACCGAGGACAGTCGCATCGACGACGGCCGGGTCCCGGAGGCCCTGTCCTCCCGGGACCTGGTGACGATCCTGGGCAACCTCATCGACAACGCGGTGGAGGCGGCCGGCGGGACGCCGCACGCGCGCGTGACGGTCACGGTGGCGGCCCGCGCGGGCGACGGCGAGCTGCTGCTCCGGGTCGGTGACAGCGGCCCGGGCGTCCGTCCCGCGGACCGGGAGGCGGTCCTCGGGCGCGGCTGGTCCACCCGGGGCCCCGGGCGCGGCCTCGGCCTGGCCCTGGTGGGCCAGGCGGTCTCCCGCGCCTCGGGCACCCTGCACCTCACGGACGCGGAGGAGGGCGGCGCCCAGTTCACCGTCCGCCTGCCCCTGCGAAGGGAGGCCGGGGCCGGGACGAAGGCGGGGGCCTCCGGGGCTCCCGGGGCCTTCGGGGTTCCCGAGCCCCCCGGGACTCCCGGGACCTTCAGGGTCCCCGGGCCCTCTGGAACCCCGGGGACCTCCGAGGCCTCCCGGCCCTCCGGGACATCCGATGCCTCCCGGACCCCCGGGACCCCCGGGACCCCCGGGACCCCCGGGACCCCCGGGACGATCAACGCGGAGGTGGCCCCGTGAGTACGCCTCCCCTTCGGGTTCTCGTCGTCGAGGACGACCCCGTCGCCGCCGACGCCCACGCGCTCTACGCCGGGCGGGTCGAGGGCTTCACCGTCGTCGGGATCGCGCACTCGCGGGCCGAGGCCGTGCGGGTCCTCGACCGGACGCCGGTCGACCTGATCCTGCTCGACCTCTACCTGCCCGACGGCCACGGCCTCCAGCTGCTGCGGGCCCTGCGGGCCGCCGGCCACTCCGCGGACGTCATCGCCGTGACCTCCGCCCGCGACCTGGCCGTCGTCCGCGAGGGCGTGTCCCTCGGCGTCGTCCAGTACGTCCTGAAGCCCTTCGCCTTCGCCACCCTGCGGGACCGGCTCGCCCGGTACGCCGAGTTCCGCGCGGCCGCCGGGGAGGCTTCCGGCCAGGACGAGGTGGACCGGGCCCTCGCCGCGCTCCGGGCCCCGCACCCCGCCACGCTCCCCAAGGGCCTCAGCGCCCCGACGCTCGAAGCCGTCACGCGCGCCCTCCGGTCCACCCCGGCGGGGCTCACCGCCGCCGAGGCGGGCACGGCCGTCGGGATCTCCCGGATCACCGCCCGCCGCTACCTCGAACACCTGGTCACGGAGGGCCGGGCCGTGCGCGCCCCGCAGTACGGCCAGATCGGCCGCCCCGAGCTCCAGTACCGCTGGCTCGGCGGCCCGGCGCGCGGCCACTGAACGGCCCGGCTGTTACCGCCCGGTTCCCACGTTCCTACGACGCCGCATGTTGGAAGAACACACCGTAGCCAGCCGTCACCCTGCGCACCTACCGTGGCCGGGTGCACCAACCCTCCCCACCCTTCGACGCCCTGGCCGCGCGCCGCCTCCGCGAGGGCCTCGGCATGGTTCCCGATCACGTCGCCTACGGCCTGCGGGCGCAGTACGGGCTCCTCGTCGCCCCCCAGACCGTCGTCGCCTGGGAACGCGGCGGGGCGGTCCCGAACGAGCAGGAGCTCACCGCCCTCGCGGGCGTCCTGTGGTGCTCCCCCGCCGACCTCATCGCCGCCGCCTCCACCCTGCGCGAGCACCGGGTCGGGCGCGGGCTCTCGACCGAGGAGCTCGCCCGGCGGGTGGGCATGGCGGCCCACGCGTACGAGCGGATGGAGGAGGACGGCCGCTGGCGCGGCACCGAACGCCAGACGGTCGCCCTCGCCGAGGCGCTCGGCCTCGGCCCGCGCGCCCTGATCACCGCGACCGGCGGCGACGAGGCCCTCACCGAGCTGCTGCGCGACGCGGCGACCACCCGCTGGCAGGCGTACGTGAAGCCGACCGTGAAGCTGGTGCCGCTGCCGAAGCGGATCGTGGAGGCCGCGCTCCGGCAGCTCCACTCGGACTACCACGTCCGGATGACGGCGGTCAGCAGCTGGGGCGCCCCGGGGACGACCGGCGACGAGGGACGCGCCTACCTGGACGGGATCACCGAGCACTTCTGGGCGGCGGTCGGCCCGTAGACCGTCCGGGACGGAACGACGGAACGACGGAACGACGGAACGACAGCTCTACAGCTCGACAGGTCAACGGCTCGGCGGCTCGACAGGTCAACGGCTCGACGGCTCGGCGGCTCGACAACCCATCGGGTCTCCGGCCCATCGGATCCCGCGCCGGGGGCCGTACATTGACGGCCGTGAGACGACACATACCCTTCGACCGACTCCACAACTTCCGTGACCTGGGCGGCTATCGGACCGCCGACGGCGGGACCGTGCGGTGGGGGACCCTCTACCGCTCCGACTCCCTCGGCAAGCTCGCGGACGCCGCCCCGGACGACCTGGAGCGCTTCCGCGCGCTGGGCGTGGGCACGGTGATCGACCTGCGCTATCCGTGGGAGATCGCCGCCAAGGGCCGTCTGCCGGAGACCGAGGAGGTCTCCTGGCACAACCTCTCCATCGAGCACCGCCCCTACGACCAGGAGGCGATCGACCCGGCCCTCGACCCCTGGCGCCACCTCGCCGACCGGTTCGCCGAGGTCGCCGAGGACGGGGCGGAGGAGCTCCGTACGGCCCTGGAGCTGATCGCCGCCGCCGAGGGGCCGCTCGTCTTCCACTGCGCCTCCGGGAAGGACCGCACGGGTCTGCTCGCGGCCGTCGTCCTCGGCCTCCTGGGGGTCCCGGACGAGGAGGTCCTCGCGGACTTCGCGCTCACCGAGCTGGCCACGGAGCGGCTGATCGCCGACTGGCGGGCCGCGCACCCGGGCCGTGAACCGCGCTGGCCCGGCTACGGCCGGGCACCCGCCGACGTCATCCGGCTGTTCCTCGCGGACCTGCGCGAGCGGCACGGCTCGGTGTACGCGTACGCCACCGGGCACGTCGGGCTCGACCCGGCGGTGGTGGCGGCGCTCAAGGCCCGTCTGGTCGAGGCCGCCTGAGGCCCGGCCCGCTCAGTCCCACCGGTCGAAGTCGAAGAGCTGCCCGGCCGCGTCCGGCGCGCAGGGCGCCTGGGCGAGCCGCGCCCAGGCGGCCGAGCGGTCGCCGACGACGGTGACGCAGCCGCCGGGGGTCGCGGAGCCCACCGGGACGATCCGGTAGCCCTCGACGGGAGTGCCGTACGCCTCCAGGGCGAAGGTCTCGACCCGGGTCGGGTCGCCGCACTCGGAGTCCTCGTACGCGGCACCGGGTGTCCGGCCGCCCGAGGGGAGGCCGGAGCAGCGGGGGCCGGAGCCGGGGTGGTCCGAAACGATCCTCCACCGGCCGCCGCCCGCCTCCGCGAGCGAGTAGCGCGGGAGGCCGGCGGCGGCGCACGGCAGCTGGTGGACCTGGCCGGTGCGGGTGCCGCGCCGCTCGCCGAGGCAGAAGTCGGTGCCGGCCACCCGGATCCGGACGTCCCCGGCGGCGGGGGCGGTGGGGGTACGGGGCGGATGCCCGGCGTGCCCGTCCCGCAGGAAGGCGACGACGCTGACCCCGGCCAGCACGAGCCCGGCGAACGCGACGACCGCGACGAGCCCGCGCCGTATCCGGGACCCGGCTCCGACCGGCACCCCACCCCGGGAACCGCCCTCACCGCCGCCGCCGGAACCACCGGGCCCGCCGGAACCACTGGACCCGCCGGGACCACCGGCGGGACCACCAGGACCGCCAAAGCCGCCGGGGCCCCCGGGGCCACGGGCGTCGGGACCTTCGGCGGTCGCGGACCGGACGGGCGTTCCCTCCGGGGCCTCCGGGGCCTCCGGGGCCGCCCCGTACGCCCCCCGCCCCGCCAGCTCCCTCCGTACCGTCCGCCAGTGCTCCGCCTCGCCCTCCCCGACCCCGCAGGCGCGGACGAAGGCGATGAGCGGTTCCTCCCGTGGCAGGGTGGGGCGGGCCAGCATGTGCGCCACCGCGGAGCGGGGCAGGGCGTCTCCGCGCGTCTCCGCGCGCGCCGACAGCTCGTGGCAGGTGAGGCCCGACCAGTCCTTGAGCGCCTGGAGGCACGCGAGGAACTCGGCGGGGTTCCGTACCTCCCGTGGATCGGGCGCGTGCTCCCCCGGCGTCATCCGCGCGTCCCCCTTCCCGCCGGACAAGGTCGGGACATGTCCGGGACGGCCCCCAGCCTTGTTGATCCCGCGCCGGGGCTCAAGAGCGGAATCCGGCATTTCCGGGGAGTGCCGGGCACGGCGGGGTGGCCCCGGCCGTCCACGGGGGCGGTCGGGGCCGGTGCCGGGTCGTACCGGGCCCCGGACACCCGGGGGTCCCGCCCGTCCCGAGGCCCGGAGGGCCGGCCGTCCCGGTCAGAAGACCGACTCGGCCTCGCGCATGCGGTCCTCGGGGACCCTCTTGAGCTGGGTCACGGCCTCGGCCAGCGGCACCATCTCGACGTTCGTGCCGCGCAGCGCGGTCATCCGGCCGAAGTCGCCGCGGTGGGCCGCCTCCACCGCGTGCCAGCCGAAGCGGGTGGCGAGCACCCGGTCGTACGCGGTCGGCGTGCCGCCGCGCTGGACGTGGCCGAGGATGACCGGGCGGGCCTCCTTGCCGAGGCGCCGCTCCAGCTCGACGGCGAGCTGGTTGCCGATGCCCTGGAAGCGCTCGTGGCCGAACTGGTCGATCTCGCCCTTCTCGTAGTCCATGGAGCCCTCGGCCGGGTGCGCGCCCTCGGCGACGCAGATGACGGCGAACTTCTTGCCGCGGGCGAAGCGCTCCTCGACCATCTTGACGAGGTCGTCGATCTGGAAGGGGCGCTCGGGCAGGCAGATGCCGTGGGCGCCGCCGGCCATGCCGGACTCGAGGGCGATCCAGCCGGCGTGGCGGCCCATCACCTCGACGACCATCACCCGCTGGTGGGACTCGGCGGTGGTCTTGAGGCGGTCCATGGCCTCGGTGGCGACGCCGACGGCGGTGTCGAAGCCGAAGGTGCGGTCCGTGGAGGAGATGTCGTTGTCGATGGTCTTCGGGACGCCGACGACGGGCATGCCGGCCTCGGAGAGCATCCGGGCGGCGGTCAGGGTGCCTTCGCCGCCGATGGGGATGAGGACGTCGATGCCGTAGGTGCGGGCCAGGTCGGAGGCGGACTCGGCGGCCTCGCGGAGCCGGTTCCGCTCCAGGCGGGCGGAGCCGAGGATGGTGCCGCCGCGGGCGAGGATGCCGCTGACGGCGTTGAGGTCGAGGGGGCGGTAGTGGCCGTCGAGGAGGCCCTTGAACCCGTCCTCGAAGCCGATGACTTCGTCGTCGTGGCCGGTCAGCGCCCGGTGCACGACCGACCGGATCACTGCGTTCAGGCCGGGGCAGTCGCCGCCTGCGGTGAGAACTCCGATACGCATCGTGCTTGGTCTCCTGCTCGGTCGCGGTCCGTGGTGAGCCACCACGATTCTCCCACGCACCGCCCGGCGGGCGCGTTCGCCGGCCGTCCGCGCGTCCTGGCCGACGGGCCCGCGGAGGCCTTTCGTCCCGGGGTTCCGGGCCCTTTGCCCAGGGGGCGACGTAACCATCGGCGGGGGTATTGTCAAGGGGGTAATGCCGCCCTATCGGGGCTTTCTGAGCACTGTCGATTGACGCACGGGGGTGTGGATCGGTGCCGCGAGAGCACCGCTCGGCCCTTCCGCAGGACTGGACAGGAGACCACGGCGTGACGCGCAGCGTGTACGTGACCGGGATCGACCGCGGTGACGGCCGCCAGGTCGTCGAGCTGGGAGTCATGGAGCTCCTCACCCGCCAGGTGGACCGGGTGGGGGTGTTCCGTCCGCTGGTGCACCACCGCCCCGACCGGCTCTTCGATCTGCTGCGCGCCCGCTACCGGCTCTCGCAGGACCCGTCGTCGGTCTACGGCATGGACTACCACGAGGCCTCGGCGCTCCAGGCGGAGCGGGGCACCGACGAGCTGGTCTCCCAGCTGGTCGACCGCTTCCACGCCGTCGCCCGCGACTACGAGGTCGTCCTCGTCCTGGGCACGGACTTCGCCGCCACCCAGCTCCCCGACGAGCTCGCGCTCAACGCGCGCCTCGCCAACGAGTTCGGCGCCTCCGTCATACCGGTGGTCGGCGGCAAGAGCCAGACCCCCGAGTCCGTACGGGCCGAGGCGCGCAACGCCTTCCGGGCGTACGACGGGCTCGGCTGCGACGTGCTCGCGATGGTCGTCAACCGGGTGGCCGGCGAGGACCGCGAGGGCATCGCCGAGCGGCTCGCGGCCCGGCTCCCGGTACCCTGCTACGTACTGCCCGACGAGCCGGCGCTCGCCGCGCCCACGGTCGCCCAGATCACCCAGGCGCTCGGCGCCTCCGTCGTCCTCGGCGACGACGCGGGTCTCGCGCGGGACGCGCTCGACTTCGTCTTCGGCGGCGCGATGCTGCCGAACTTCCTCAAGGCGCTGACCCCGGGCTGTCTCGTCGTGACCCCCGGGGACCGGGCCGACCTGGTCGTCGGCGCGCTCGCCGCGCACTCGGCCGGCACCCCGCCGATCGCCGGCGTGCTGCTCACCCTGAACGAGCGGCCCGACGACGAGATCCTGACCCTGGCGGCCCGCCTGGCGCCCGGCACGCCGGTCATCTCCGTGCCCGGCACCAGCTTTCCGACCGCCACCGAGCTGTTCTCGCTCGAAGGCAAGCTGAGCGCCGCCACCCCGCGCAAGGCGGAGACCGCCCTCGGCCTCTTCGAGCGGCACGTGGACACCGCCGACCTCCTCAAGCGGATCTCGGTGGCGCGCAGCGGCCGGGTCACGCCGATGATGTTCGAGCACGAGCTGCTCGAACAGGCCCGGGCCGACCGGCGCCGGGTGGTGCTGCCGGAGGGCACCGAGGAGCGGGTGCTGCGCGCGGCGGACGTGCTGGTCCGCCGCGACGTCTGCGACCTGACGCTGCTCGGCGACGTCGAGGCCATCCGCAAGAAGGCCGCCGACCTGAGCGTGAACCTGGGCGACACGCAGCTGATCGACCCGCAGACCTCGGAGCTGCGCGACACGTTCGCCGAGAAGTACGCGGCGCTGCGGGCCCACAAGGGCGTCACCGTCGAGCTGGCGTACGACGTCGTCTCGGACGTGAACTACTTCGGCACCCTGATGGTGCAGGAGGGACTCGCCGACGGCATGGTGTCGGGTTCCGTGCACTCCACGGCGGCGACGATCCGGCCCGCGTTCGAGATCATCAAGACGAAGCCGGACGCGTCGATCGTCTCCTCGGTGTTCTTCATGTGCCTCGCCGACAAGGTCCTCGTGTACGGCGACTGCGCGGTCAACCCGGACCCGAACGCCGAGCAGCTCGCGGACATCGCCGCCCAGTCGGCGGCGACGGCGGCCCGCTTCGGGGTGGAGCCGCGCATCGCGATGCTCTCGTACTCCACCGGCACCTCGGGTTCCGGCGCGGACGTCGACAAGGTGCGGGAGGCGACGAAGCTGGTCCGCGAGGCGCGTCCGGAGCTGCGGATCGAGGGCCCGATCCAGTACGACGCGGCCGTCGAGCCGTCCGTGGCGGCGACGAAGCTGCCGGGTTCGGAGGTCGCGGGCCAGGCGACCGTGCTGATCTTCCCGGACCTGAACACGGGGAACAACACCTACAAGGCCGTGCAGCGTTCGGCCGGCGCCGTGGCCGTCGGCCCGGTGCTCCAGGGCCTGCGCAAGCCCGTGAACGACCTCTCGCGCGGCGCGCTCGTCAGCGACATCGTCAACACGGTCGCCATCACGGCGATCCAGTCCCAGTCCCAGGAGCTCCCGGCATGACCGCCCACCCGTCACCCGCCACCGCCCTGCCCGACGAGCTCCGCTCGACCCCTCCCTCTCGCGTGCTGGTCCTCAACTCCGGCTCCTCGTCGGTGAAGTACCAGCTGCTCGACATGCGGGACGGCGGCCGCCTGGCGCAGGGTCTCGTGGAGCGGATCGGCGAGGAGACCTCGCGGATCGCGCACACCCCGCCGAAGGGCGGGGAGAAGCGCGAGAGGAACGGGCCGATCGCGGACCACGCGGCCGCGCTGAAGGCGGTCGCCGAGGAGCTGGCGGCGGACGGCCTGGGCCTGGACTCCCCCGAGCTGGCGGTGATCGGCCACCGGGTGGTGCACGGCGGGCTGCGGTTCACCGAGCCGACGGTGATCGACGACGAGGTGCTCGCGGAGATCGAGCGGCTCGTGCCGGTGGCGCCGCTGCACAATCCGGCGAACCTCGTCGGCATCCGTACGGCGATGGCGATGCGCCCGGACCTGCCGCAGGTGGCGGTCTTCGACACCGCCTTCCACACGACGATGCCGGAGTCGGCGGCGCGGTACGCGATCGACGTGGAGACCGCCGACGCGCACCGGATCCGCCGGTACGGCTTCCACGGCACCTCGCACGCGTACGTCTCGCGGGAGACGGCAAGGCTCCTGGGCAAGGAGCCGGAGGAGGTGAACGTGATCGTGCTGCACCTGGGGAACGGCGCCTCGGCGTCGGCGGTGCGGGGCGGCCGGTGCGTGGACACCTCGATGGGCCTGACGCCGCTCGAGGGCCTGGTCATGGGCACCCGCTCGGGCGACGTCGACCCGGCGGTGACCTTCCACCTGATGCGGAACGCGGACATGTCGGCGGAGGAGGTCGACGTGCTGCTGAACAAGAAGTCCGGGCTGGTGGGGCTCTGCGGCGACAACGACATGCGGGAGATCCGCCGGCGGATCGACGAGGGGGACGAGCGGGCGGCGCTGGCCTTCGACATCTACGTGCACCGGCTCAAGAAGTACATCGGGGCGTACTGCGCGGTGCTCGGCCGGGTGGACGCGGTGGCGTTCACGGCGGGGGTCGGTGAGAACGCGGCGCCGGTGCGGGAGGCTGCGATCGCGGGCCTGGAGGAGCTCGGGCTCGCGGTGGACCCGGACCTGAACTCCGCGCGTTCCGACGAGGCCCGGATCATCTCGCCGGTGTACGCGCGGGTGGCGGTCGCGGTGGTGCCGACGGACGAGGAGCTGGAGATCGCGCGCCAGAGCTACGCGCTCGTTCTGGAAGGGGCGAGCTCGAACGAGTGAACGCCTGAGCGGGCCCGCGCCCATTTGTACTTTCCGCCAGACGGAATATTCCGCAGTGAAACAAACCGATAGGATCCGCCTCATGCGCCGTTCCAAAATCGTCTGCACGCTGGGCCCCGCCGTCGACTCGTATGAGCAGCTGAAGGCTCTCATCGAGGCCGGCATGAACGTGGCCCGATTCAATTTCAGCCACGGGTCCCAGGCAGAGCACCAGGAGCGGTACGACCGCGTCCGGCAGGTCTCCGCGGACACCGGGCGCGCCGTCGGCGTCCTCGCCGACCTCCAGGGCCCGAAGATCCGTCTGGAGACCTTCGCCGAGGGACCGGTCGAGCTGGTGCGCGGTGACGAGTTCACCATCACCACCGAGGACGTCCCGGGCGACAAGTCGATCTGCGGCACCACCTACAAGGGTCTGCCGGGCGACGTCTCCAAGGGCGACCAGGTCCTGATCAACGACGGCAACGTCGAGCTGCGGGTCGTCGAGGTCGACGGCCCCCGGGTCAAGACCATCGTCGTCGAGGGCGGCGTCATCTCCGACCACAAGGGCATCAACCTGCCCGGCGCGGCGGTCAACGTGCCCGCGCTCTCGGAGAAGGACGTCGACGACCTCCGCTTCGCGCTGCGGATGGGCTGCGACATGGTCGCCCTGTCCTTCGTCCGCGACGCCGACGACGTCAAGGACGTCCACAAGGTGATGGACGAGGAGGGCCGCCGGGTCCCCGTCATCGCCAAGGTGGAGAAGCCGCAGGCCGTGGAGAACATGGAGGCCGTCGTCGCGGCCTTCGACGCGGTCATGGTGGCCCGTGGCGACCTCGCGGTGGAGTACCCGCTGGAGCAGGTCCCGATGGTGCAGAAGCGCCTCGTGGAGATGTGCCGCCGCAACGCCAAGCCGGTCATCGTCGCCACCCAGATGATGGAGTCGATGATCACCAACTCCCGGCCGACCCGCGCCGAGGCGAGCGACGTCGCCAACGCGATCCTGGACGGCGCGGACGCGGTCATGCTCTCGGCCGAGTCCTCGGTCGGCGCGTACCCGATCGAGACCGTCAAGACGATGTCGAAGATCGTCGCGGCGGCCGAGGAGGAGCTCCTCTCCAAGGGCCTCCAGCCCCTGGTCCCCGGCAAGAAGCCGCGCACCCAGGGCGGTTCCGTCGCCCGCGCGGCCTGCGAGATCGCGGACTTCCTCGACGGCAAGGCGCTGATCGCCTTCACGCAGTCCGGCGACACCGCCCGCCGCCTCTCGCGCTACCGCACGCAGCAGCCGATCCTCGCCTTCACGACGGACGAGGGCACCCGCAACCAGCTCACCCTGAGCTGGGGCGTGGAGTCCTTCCTGGTCCCGTTCGTGGACAACACGGACGCCATGGTCGACCTCGTGGACGCCGAGCTCCTCAAGCTCCAGCGCCACAGCGAGGGCGACATCATGGTCATCACCGCCGGCTCGCCCCCCGGCGTCCCCGGCACCACGAACATGGTCCGCGTCCACCACCTGGGCGGCGCGCCGCGCGCCTGACCCGCGTGACGCACGACGAAGCCCCCGTCCGGTGCGGACGGGGGCTTCGCCGTGTGCGGCTCCCGGAGCGGTACGGGGATCGGCCGGCGAACTGTACCGAGGTCAGCTGGGCTCGATCGTGTTGTGGAGGCCGGGGATGCGGAGGGTGCCGCCGAACTGGCCCGCCTGTATCACCGTCACCTTGGTGAAGACGGCCCACGGCACGTCCAGCGGCGGCGGGGTCTCCGGAGTGAAGGTGACCGGGATGAGCCCGAAGAGGTTGCCCTTCAGGGACTCCGTGTACATGGTGACCGTGCCGTCGGTGATGGTCGAGTCCTCGCCCCGGGCGGAGCGGACGTGGCCCGAGAGCCCCTCCGAGTGGACCGTCGTCTGGTGCAGGTCCCTGATCTTGACGTTGCTCGCGGTGAACTTCAGCGCCTTCTTGACCTTGCCGCCGGCGGTCTTGACCTCGACGATGCCGTGGTACTTCAGGCCGATCAGTTCGAGCCTCGTGCTGTCCAGCCGCCACGGCTCGTCCGGGAGCAGCGGGATGCCCGGCTCCAGCTCGGCCGCTGCCAGCGCCTCGGGGTCCGGCACGGGACACGGGAAGCGGGGCTTGGCCCCGTCGGGTATGTCCGCGTCCGGCTTGGCGTCGAGGCCCTTGGCGCTCTCGGGGAGTTCCTCGACCGTGGCACCGGCCTCCGCGGCGGCCTTCTCGATCGCCTTCCTCGTCCGGTCGGCGTCCGGGTCCTCCGCCGGCTTCGGCTTCGAGGACGCGGTGGCGGTCGGCGCGGGGGTGTCGGTGGCCGGCGCCTTGTCGGCGGGGGCCTCCGTCTGCTGCGGGGCGGGGGTCGTCGGCGCCGCCGTCGTGGGCGTGGCCGTCGGCGTCCCGTCCGGGCCGTCGAAGAGGTCCTTGAGGGCGTCGCCCAGGCCCAGCGGGTCCAGCGGGTTCTTGGACTGCGTCGGCGAGGGGGTGGCCGTGGGGGTCGCGGCGGGCGCGGGGGCGGTCGTCGCGTGTTCCTGCGTCTGCGGCGCGGCGGTCTGACCGGTCTGCGTCGCGGTGGGCGCCGGGGCCCCGGACGGCGTCACGGTGGCGGAGGGCGTGGCGGTCGCCGAGGGGGTGTCCGTCGGCGTGGCCGTGGCGGTGGGCTTGGTGCTCTCCTCCGGCTTCGGCGTCTCCGACGCCTCCGGCGTCGGCTCGTCCGAGCGGGTCACGCAGGGGCCGGGGGCGAAGGGGATGTCCTTGTCGTCCGCGAGGGCGAGCCTGGGCGTGAGGCCCATGCCCACGAGCACCGCGGTCGGCATGGCGGCCAGTGCCATCGCCTTTCCGGCGGGGCCCTGGATCCTGTTCAGCAGCGACTTGCGCGGGGCCGCGTGCCGCGGGCCCTCCTTCGCGAGCGCCGACTGAGTCTCGTCACCCCGCACTGTTCCTCCCGCCGTTGGCGTCGGTCGTGGTTTCGGTCGCCAGGTGCTCCGCCCCGCGCTGCTCCGGGAACGCGGCCGTCGGCACGATCTCCGTAGCGGGCTCCGCACCGGCCTCGTGAGAGGCCTCCGGGTGACCGTCGTGCTGCGCTTCCTCGGTCTCCTCGACCGGGCGCGCGGGCGCCCAGGAGGCGGACATGGCGCCGCCGATGAGGGCGAAGAGGTATCCGACGACGAGGCCGCCGAAGTTCGACACCGGGATGGAGACGAGTGCGAGGACGATCGACGCGACGCCCGCGAACACCCGCACGATGGGCTGGAACCACATCGTCAGTCCGAGCGTGATGAGCAGGACGCCGATGATCAGCGCGGCCGACCCGGCGGTCGTCTGCATGGCGATCGTCATGTTGCCGAGCCGCATGTCCCCGTACGGGAGGTAGGCGATCGGTACGCCGCCGATCATGGTGAACAGTCCCGCCCAGAAGGGCCGGGTCTGCCGCCAGACCTTGAACCGGTTCTCCTTCTTGGGGACTTCGCGGGAGGCGGGGTACTCGGCGCTCATGGAACAGCTCCCTGGAAGCGGTGTTGCTGAGGAAGATGAAGAGAAGGAACCTGGCGGGTGGGACCGCACGCGGCGGCCCCACCCTCCGGAACGGATCGGCCCTCAGGGGCCGGCCGGTCCTAGTAGCACTCTTGGTCGGTGCCCTTGTGCAGCGACAGGTGCAGGCCCGGAAGCGTGAAGGTGGCGGCCGTGGTGGCCCAGGCCTTCTGCTTCACGTTCTTCAGCGTCGCCGTCTCGGCGCGCTGGCCGAAGCCGTACGGGCTGGCCGCGGTGTTCGGCTGGATGCCCGGCTTGCCGTCGACCACCTTGCCGCCGAACTCGTTGAGCTTGCCCGCGGCGACGCCGATGTCGATGTTGCCGAACTCGGCGTCGGTCTGGAGGTCGGAGACATCGAGGTAGATGTCCTTCGCCCGGACCTTGTCCTCGTCCTTGCCGGTCGTCGCGGCCTCGTTGCCGGCCTCCAGGCGGAGGGTGACCGAGTCGTTGATGAACGGCACCTTCGGCGTCACGACCGACTGGCACATCTTGGTGATCTTGGCGGTGGAGAAGCCGGAGACCGCCACCGGGGCGGCGAGGTTCGAACCGTCGAGGTTCTTGCCGACGTCCACGCTGCCGTACTGGACGAAGTCCTTGCCCTCAAGACTCTGGGCCGAGACCTTGAACTCCTGGCCGGAGATGCTGAAGGACGCGGCGAGCGCGCCCTGGGCCAGACCCACACCGATCGCGGCCGTCGCGGCCACGCTCGGGACCATGACGACGGCGAACCGCTTCCATCTGGTCCCGCCACGAACCTGGGACTTCATGAGAATTCCTCCTTCTCGGACGTACATCTCCGAAGGGGGCCCGGGAGCCCGCCCTGGGATGGGAGAAGAGCTACGTCCTCGGGAAGGAGAGCGCCGAGGCATCAGGCGGCGCGATGCGCGTCCGAATCACCGGCGATCACCCCCGAGCGACAACCATGGGTCACGCCTTCGAGCGCGACCTGTTCTGGACAGGCCCCGGTCGGTGAGATCGGGAACCCCCCTGTCCACGACCGGTGCCGGAACACCGGTCCACTCGGTGGGGACCCTCGCCGCGTTCCCGGGTGGTTCCCGGGGTATGCGATTCGGACCGAGCGTCGCCGATCGTGGTCCATTCCGGGCCCCCGCACAAGGGGGTTCGTTACTGGCTAGTAACGGGTGGATAACCACGCCATGGCGGGGCGGGACCGAACGGGCACGCTGGGTGCGTTAGGGCGGTGGGGAATGTCGGGAGATCGCCGGATGAATACGGACAGAACGTCGGGTTCGATTTACTGCAAGTAACAGCGGCCGCGATTACCAAGTTTTGGTAAAGCGCGGCCGCGTTTTGTCACCCTGCTGCCAAATCGTCGGACGATTCGGCGCGCCCCGGGAGCTAGAACAGCACCCGTGCGAGGGCCTGCCGGGCCGCCGTCACGCGCGGATCGTCGGCACCGATCACCTCGAACAGTTCCAGGAGCCGCAGCCGCGCCGCGTTCCGGTCCTCGCCCACCGTGCGGCGCACGGTCTCCACGAGGCGCCCGAAGGCGTCCTGCACGTGACCGCCCACCAGATCCAGGTCGGCGGCGGCGATCTGCGCGGTGACGTCGGCCGGGTCGTCCGCCGCGTTCCTGCGGACGGCGGCCGGGTCGAGGTCCTGCACCCGGGTGAGGAGTTCGGCCTGCGCCAGACCGAGCTTGGCCTCCGGGTGGGCCGGGTCGTCGGCGAGCACGTTCTTGTACGCCTGGACGGCACCCGCCAGGTCGCCCGCGTCGAGCGCGGACATCGCCGCTTCGAGGAGCGCGTCGTACGGACCGGCCGGCCGCGCCGCCGGATCGAAGGCGTCGGCGCCCGCGTCCACGGCGATGCCGGTGAGGCCGAAGCGCTCTTCACCGACCTGGATCAGCTGGTCGAGGGTCTCCCGGATCTGCGCCTCGGGCACCGCTCCTTGGAACAGCGGCAGCGCCTGACCGGCGACCACCGCGAAAACGGCCGGAATTCCCTGGATGCCGAACTGCTGCATCAGCATCTGGTTGGCGTCGACGTCGATCTTCGCGAGCAGGAAGCGGCCGTTGTACTCGACGGCCAGCCGCTCCAGGAGGGGGCCGAGCTGCTTGCAGGGCTCGCACCACTCGGCCCAGAAGTCGAGGACGACCGGAACCTCGGCCGAGCGCTGGAGCACGTCGCGCTCGAAGCCGGCCTCGTCGACGTCGATCACCAGGGCCGACGGGGGCACGGCGGCGGAACCGCCCTGCCGGGCGGCTTCGGCCCGCACCTGCTCCGCCTTCGCCTTGGCCTCTCCGGCCGCCTTCACCGCGGCGAGGTCGACGACGCCGCTCATGGACATGTTTCGGGGCTGCATGGATACATCCTCCCCCTTCCGCGCGCGTAACCGGTAAGCCATGGCTGAACCGCGCCGTCCGCGCATCTCCCGCCGGTGTGCGAGACGCGCGGACGACACGGTTCCTCGTCTTCGGTGGCACCGGGTCCCCACCCGGCGCCCTCTGTCGCACCGGATCCCCATCCGGCACTGTGGTTGTCGCTCAGGCCGCTCAATGCCTTTCGCTACAGGTCGTAGCGTAACTCCGGGGAAGGACCCGGCGGGAGGGCGGGAGCGGGATCCGTACGGTGAACTGCCTCACATCACCGACCCCTGGCGGTGTACCTACCGGCGGGTATGGTCGCTTTCCATGTGTAAGCGCACCAACCCCCGCGGCGGCCGCACCGGGCGCCCCCGCTCCACGGAGGCCGACACGGCCATCCTGGAGGCGACCCGCGCGGCCCTGGTCGAACTGGGCTGGTCCAAGCTCACGATGGGGGACGTGGCCGGCCGCGCCGGGGTCGCGAAGACGACCCTCTACCGCCGCTGGGCCAACAAGAACGAGCTCGTCGTGGACGCCGTCGCCGTCCTCTTCGACGAACTCGAACTGCCCGACCTGGGTTCCCTCCAGGCCGACATCGAACACGTGGTGCTGCAGTTCGCGGCCCTCCTCGAACGGCCCGAGACGAAGACGGCCCTGATGGCCGTGGTGGCCGAGTCGACCCGGGACGAGCCGCTCCGCGAGCGCATCCGCGCCTCCATCGTCGACCGCCAGAAGCGCCTGGTCCTGGCGGGCCGCGAGCGGGCCCAGCAGCGCGGCGAACTCCCCGACGAGCACCCCGTGTCCACCGTCGCCGCCCTCGACGACCTGATCTTCGACGTGGTCGCCGGCGCCGTGGTGCACCGGGCCCTGGTGAGCGCGGAGCCGGTGGACGAACCCTGGGCGGCACGCCTCTCCGCCCTCCTCCTCGGCGGCCTGGGAGCGGCGGCGGCGCACTAGGCGGCGCGTCGGGCGCATGCGGCGCGTCGGGCACACGCGGGGCGTCAGGCGCATGCGGGGCATCGGGCGTACGCGGGGCGTCAGAAGCCCGGGGGCTCCGTGTAGACCCCCCACTCCTCGCGCAGGGCGTCGCAGATCTCGCCGAGCGTGGCCTCGGCGCGGACGGCCTCCAGCATGGGCGGGATCATGTTCGACCCGTCCCGGGCCGCCGTGAGCATCGCGTCGAGCGAGGCGCGGACCCGGGCGTCGTCCCGTCGCCCCTTGCGCTCGCCGAGGACGCGGACCTGCTCCCACTCGACCTCGTGGCTGACCCGCAGGATCTCCAGGTCGCCGGTGACCGAGCCGTGGTGGACGTTGACGCCGACGACCCGCTTCTCGCCCTTCTCCAGGGCCCGCTGGTACCGGAAGGCGGACTCGGCGATCTCGCCGGTGAACCAGCCGTCCTCGATGCCGCGCAGGATGCCGGAGGTCATCGGACCGATCGGATGCCTGCCGTCCGGGTGGGCGAGCAGACCGCGCTCCTTGATCTGCTCGAAGACCTTCTCGGCGTCGGCCTCGATGCGGTCGGTGAGCTGCTCGACGTACCAGGAACCGCCCAGCGGGTCGGCGACGCCGGCGACGCCGGTCTCCTCCATCAGCACCTGCTGGGTGCGCAGCGCGATCTCGGCGGCCTGCTCGCTGGGGAGCGCGAGGGTCTCGTCGAGGGCGTTGGTGTGGAGGGAGTTGGTGCCGCCGAGGACGGCGGAGAGCGCCTCGACCGCGGTCCGCACGACGTTGTTGTACGGCTGCTGGGCGGTGAGGGAGACCCCGGCGGTCTGGGTGTGGAAGCGGAGCCACTGCGCCCTGTCGGTCCTGGCGCCGTAGACCTCCTTCATCCAGCGGGCCCAGATCCGGCGGGCGGCGCGGAACTTGGCGATCTCCTCGAAGAAGTCGAGGTGCGCGTCGAAGAAGAAGGAGAGGCCGGGGGCGAAGACGTCGACGTCGAGGCCGCGGGAGAGGCCGAGTTCGACGTAGCCGAAGCCGTCGGCGAGGGTGTACGCCAGCTCCTGCGCGGCCGTCGCCCCCGCCTCGCGGATGTGGTACCCGGAGACCGAGAGCGGCTTGTACGCGGGGATGTTCGCCGCGCAGTGCTCCATCAGGTCGCCGATCAGGCGCAGATGGGGCTCGGGCTCGAAGAGCCACTCCTTCTGGGCGATGTACTCCTTGAAGATGTCCGTCTGGAGCGTGCCGTTGAGGACGGCCGGGTCGACGCCCTGGCGCTCGGCGGCGACCAGGTACATGCAGAAGACCGGGACGGCGGGCCCGGAGATCGTCATGGACGTCGTGACGTCCCCGAGCGGGATGCCCCCGAAGAGGACCTCCATGTCGGCGGCGGAGTCGACGGCGACCCCGCAGTGGCCGACCTCGCCGAGGGAGCGGGGGTCGTCGGAGTCGCGGCCCATGAGGGTCGGCATGTCGAAGGCGACGGAGAGGCCGCCGCCGCCCGCGGCGAGGATCATCTTGTACCGCTCGTTGGTCTGCTCGGCGTTGCCGAAGCCGGCGAACTGGCGGATGGTCCAGGTCCGGCCCCGGTACCCGGTGGGGTGCAGACCGCGGGTGAAGGGGTACTCGCCGGGCCAGCCGATGCGCTCGAAGCCCTCGTAGGTGTCACCGGGCCGGGGGCCGTAGACCGGCTCCACGGCGTCGCCGGAGAGCGTGCTGAAGTCCGCGTCCCGCTTGCGGGCCTTGTCGTAGCGGGCCTGCCAGCGGCGGCGGCCCTCCTCGATGGCGTCAGCGTCCATGCCTCGAATTTACTAGGACGTCCTAGTAAATGTCGACGGGAAACCCCCGCAGGTGAGTGCGGGGGCGGGGGTCAGGCCTTGACCGGCTGCGCCTGCGCGCCGCTGACCAGCGGAAGCGTCTCGGCGACGACCTTGCGCTCGACGAAGAACGCGGCGGTCGGGATGGTGCCGGAGATCAGCACCCAGAGGAGCTTGCCGAACGGCCACTTCGCCTTGGAACCCAGGTCGAAGGCGAAGATCAAGTAGATGATGTAGAGGACGCCGTGCAGCTGGGAGACCGCGAAGGTCAGGTCCTCGCCGACGCCGAAGCCGTACTTGGCGACCATGCACGCGCACAGGATGAGGAGCATCACGGCGGTCACGTACGCCATGACGCGGTAGCGGGTCAGCACGCTGGATTTCATGCCGTCGAGCGTAACGGCACGATCCGGGCGATCTTCGCCCGGGTCAGCCCTCGTCGAAGTCGTGCGCCGCGACCCGCAGCGGGCGCAGCATCGCGAAGATCTCCGCGCACTCCTCGGCGTCGTACGCACCCAGGCCGAAGTCCATCCCCATCAGGTCGCGGGTCGCGGCCTCGACCACCTCGCGGCCCTTCTCCGTGATGGAGGCGAGGGTGCCGCGGCCGTCGTTGGGGTTGGGCCGCTTGGCGACGAGCCCCGACTTCACCAGCCGGTCCACCGTGTTCGTCACCGAGGTCGGGTGGACCATCAGCCGCTCGCCGATCTTGGACATCGGCAGCTCGCCCGCCTTGGAGAAGGTGAGCAGCACCAGGGCCTCGTACCGCGCGAAGGTCAGCCCGTACGGCTTGACGACCGCGTCCACCTCCGCCAGGAGGATCTGGTGGGCGCGCATGATCGAGGTGATCGCGGCCATCGAGGGGACCGGGCCCCAGCGCTTCTGCCAGAGTTCGTCGGCTCGGGCGATGGGGTCGAAGGGGAGACTGAGCGGCTTCGGCACGCGTCGACCTTACCGACTGGTCACATGCCGGTCAGCCCCGTCTCGCCTTTCGGTCGCCCGCAGCTCGACGGCGGCGGCGAGGAGACAGACCGTGCCGAGGACGCCCGCGCCCGCGACGACCGCGTGCACGGGGGCGAACTCGGCCGCGATCCCCGCACCGGCCATGCCGACGCCCTGCACGGTCATCATGCCCGCGGTCATCAGGGTCATGGCCCTCCCCCGCTGCTCCTCGGGAACGGCGGCGACGAACCAGGCGTCGAGGCCGAGGGTGTACGCGCCGGTGGCACCGGCCAGGAACAGGGCGACGGCCGCGAGGGCGACGCCCGGCTCGGGGGCGTACAGGAGGTACGGCAGGACGCCGGTGACGGCGAGCGGCAGCACGATCCGGGAGCGGGCCCCGGCGGAGAGGAACGACCCCGCGAAGAGCTCGCCCGCGATGGTGCCGACGGGCAGCGCGCACATGAGCAGGCCGAGGGCGGCGGTGGAGACGCCGATCTCGTCGGCGTAGGGGGCGGCGAGCGCCTCGGGCACGACGGCGAAGAGCGGCGGCACCCAGAACATCAGCATCAGGGCGCGCACGCGCCGGTTCCGCAGCACCACCCAGGTGCCGGCGAGCCCGCCGCCGGGCCCCTTCCCGGCCGCCCGGGCGGGGCGGCGGGCGGTGCCGAGGCGCAGGAGCAGCGCGGAGACGAGGAACGTGGCGGCGGTGACGACGAGGGCGCCGCGCGGCGGGACGAGGGTGAGGAGGACGCCGCCGGCGGCGAAGCCGGCGAGCAGCGCGCTCTGCGACACGATCCGCAGCAGCGAACGCCCGAGCACGAAGAGCTCGCCCTCTCCGAGGATGTCGGCGAGGGTCGCCATGCGGGTGCCGTTGAAGACGGGCGAGACGACGGCGACGGCGCAGCGCAGCACGAGCAGGACGGCGACGGGGGTGGCGGGCACGACCATGAGCGCGACGCAGCCGGCGCAGACGAGGTCGCAGACGACGAGGATCCGCCGGGGCGGGAGCCGGTCGGCGAGCCCGGCGAGGAGGGTGCCGCCGAGGAGGTAGGGGAGGAACCCGAGGGCGAAGGTGAGCGAGGAGAGGAGCGGCGACCGCGTCAGGTCGTACACGAGCACGGTGAGCGCGAGCTCGCTGACGACGACCCCGAGCAGCGAGAACAGGTGCGCCACGAACACGAACCGGAACTCGGGGACGGCGAAGACGGCGAGGTAGCCGGGGGCGGCCGGGGCCGGGGCGGGCGGGGCGGCCCCGGGGGCGGAGCCGGGCCCGACGGTCCGGGCCGGAGCGGGCGCGCGCCCGGCCCCGGAGCCGGGGGCGGGGACGGGCGCGGCGGCCCCCCTGGGAGCCGGTGCGGCTCCGGGAGCCGGTGCCCCGGGCCGCGGGGCGGGGCCCGGTGGGAGCGGGGCGGGGGTGGGCGCGGGCGCCGGGAGCGGCGTCCGGGTGTCGTTCTCGGGCATGGGCGCAGCGTGCCCGGCGCCGAGGGACGGTCCTAGACTTTCGGCTCCAGCCGAATGTCCAGCCGCGTCCCCGGAGGGCCCCGTGCCGTACCACCTGCGTTTCGGCGGGGCCGACCCGCTGCGGATCCGGTTCGCGATCTCGCCGCTCTGGGAGACGCACTCCGCCGTGCGGGTGCTCGCGCGGCCCGCGAAGCAGGGCTACCACCTGCCGTGGATGCGGCGGATCGCGGGCGCCGCGCGGGAGCTCGACCTCGGGCCGCTGCAGCTGCTGATGCCGCTGCGCGGGCACAGTCCGGACTTCCTGTACCCACCTCCGCTGGGCCCCGCCGCCGCCTTCGAGGACGAGATCACGGCCGTACGGGAGACCGACCCGGCGCTCGCCCTGGACGACTTCGAGCGGGCGCTCGCCGAGACGCCGGGGGCGGCGGACACGGCGGAGGGCCGACGACTGCTCGCCGATCCCGCCGGGGCGGTGGGCCGGCTCGCCGATCTGCTGCGCGCCGCCTGGGAGGCCCTGATCGCGCCCGAGTGGCCCCGGCTGCGCGCGCTCCTGGAGGCGGACGTGGCGTACCACTCGCGGCGGCTCGCGGAGGGCGGTCTCGAACGGCTGCTGGGCGAGCTGCACCCGGCCTTCGACTGGGCGGCGGAGACGGCCACGCTGCGGGTGGCCTATCCGGGGGAGCACGACCGTCCGCTGGACGGGCAGGGGCTCGTGCTGATGCCGTCGGTGTTCACCTGGCCGGACGTGGTGAGCGGTTTCGATCCCCCGTGGCAGCCGACGGTGGTCTATCCGGCGCGCGGCATCGGCGGGCTGTGGTCGGAGCCCGCCGGCCGCACGCCGGAGGCGCTGGCCCGGCTGCTCGGGCCGGTGCGCGCGGACGTGCTGTGCGCGCTCGACGAGCCGATGGGCACCACGGCGCTCGCCCATCTCCTGGGCCGGGCGCCCTCGTCCGTCTCGTCGCACCTGGCGGTGTTGCGGGACGCGGGGCTGCTGACCTCGCGGCGGTACGGCCACCAGGTGCTGTACGAGCGGACCCCGCTGGGCATCGCGTTGTCGCGGCCCGGCCCGGAATGAGGAGCGTCAGGGCTCCAGCCGCCGTCGCAGGGTGTACGTGACGGCCCTGCGCGCCACCGGGTTCAGCTCCTCGACCGCGGCCATCAGGGCGCCGAGCTGTTCGAGGGCGGCGAGGGCGGTCTCCGCGCCCGCCGGGTCGACCCCTTCGTAGAGTTCGAGGCCGACGAAGGAGGCGGCGACCGCGCGGGCGAGCCCAGCGGGGTCGGTGAACCCGGCGAGGGGGGTTCCGGCGAGGACGCGGACGAGGACCTGTTCGATCTCGGCGATCCACAGGTCGAGTCCGGCGGCGGTGGCGGGGGCGAGCCGGGGGTGGGTCTGGGCGCCGGCGAGCAGCTGGCCGAGGACGGCGACATGACCGGCGTCCCGTTCCTCGGCGTGCATCTCGCGTCCGAAGGCGAGCAGCTCGGAGAAGCTGCCGACGGAGCGGAGCCGGTCCCGGTGGCGGGCCACCCGCTGCTCGGCGCCGTGCCGGCAGGCGGCGGAGAGCAGTTCGTCGACGGAGCCGAAGTGGTAGAAGACCAGGGCCTGGTTGACCCCGGCGGTGGTCGCGATCGTCCGGGCGGAGGCCTTGGCGATGCCCTGTTCGACGAGGGTGCGCAGGGCGCCGTCGAGGAGTTTCTCCCGGGTCTCCCGGCTCCTGGCGTCCTGCGCCTTCGCGCCCGCCGCGGTCCGCCCGCTCACGCCCGTACCGCCCCGCGTCACACCCGCACCGCCCCGCGTCACGCCCGTACCGCCCCGTGTCACACCCGTACCTCCTCGCGCACCGGGCGCAGCCCCGCGCGCACCCCGGTGGAGCGTACGTCGGCGTAGGCGGCGGTGAAGGACCCGTGGTAGCCGAAGAGGGGGCCGAAGTGCCGGTTGACGACCCGGACGTCGATGCGGAAGCGGCCGGTGCGCTCGTCGAAGGACTCGCGCACCTCGGCCCGGCCGCCCAGGAGCTCGGGGACGCGCACGTCCACGGGGCCCTCGCGGAAGCGGTGCTCGCCGGAGGTGACGAGGAGCGAGCCGTCGGGTTCGGCGGTGGGGTGCAGGTCGCTGGCGAGGTGCTGGTGGGTGCCGAGGTAGTCGAGGACGCAGGCGCGCTCGGGACTGTGGACCATGGTGGCGTCGAAGCGCCGGGGGCCGCCGGGCAGGGCGAAGGTGCGGACGAAGGTGACGGTCTCCCGTCCGTACGAGTCGGCGTAGGGCACGTTCTCGATGGTGAAGGGGACGTCGCGGCCGGTGCGGGGCAGCAGGATGTTCCGCAGGGCGCCGAGGGCGAGGAAGGGCTTCACGAAGGCCCGGCCGTGCCAGATCCGGTCCATGACGCCCCGTCCGACGCACAGCTCGCCGCTCGCGAGCCCGACGGAGAAGCGGCGCTGGAGTTCGGGGTGCAGCCGCTCGAACGCGGCGTCGCCCATGGCGGTGCGGAAGATCGAGGGCGCGGTGGAGGTCACGGTCGCGGTCACGGCTGCTCCAGGGTGGCGAGGAGCCGGGGCTCCCGGTGGCGGGCGGGCGGGGTGCGCAGACAGCGGCGGGCCGCGGGGGTGCGCGGGGAGGGCGGTACGAGGACGGCCGCGGCGAGTCCGAGGACGGTGAGCGGGACGGCCGCGAGCGGGACGGGGCCCGGCCGCAGGGAGGCGGCGAGCGCCGGGGCGGTGACGAGCAGGACGCGGGCGGCGAGTTCGAGGAGCCAGCGGTCGCGGGAGTCTTCGGGGGCGATGCCCCGCTCGCACCAGAGCCGCAGCCGGTCGAAGGACCAGGCGGTGGCCCAGCCCATGAGGGGCCGGAAGAGGAGTCGGTCGGCGAGCCGGCCGGGGCGGCCCCAGCGGGGCCGGTAGTCGTAGCCGGTGAGGAAGCGGATGCCGTCGGGGGTGGGGACGTACCTCCAGTAGCCGCTCCCCTCGGCGAGGAGCGAGAGCGGGTGCGGGGAGGCGAAGCGGAGGGCGGAGACCCGGTCGCCGCCGGCCCGGTGGCGCTCCCCCGCGGAGACACCGGTGCCGGCGACGACCAGGAAGGGCAGGACGCGCGTCGCGTAGCGGAAGCGCCGGGGTTCGCCCTCGGCGTGCGGGAGGTGGGCGATCTCGGTGAACCGCAGGTCCCACCGCTGGTGCCGGTCGGGTTCCTGCGTGCGTTCCCAGAGCGTCTCCAGGTCCGTGCGCACGCACGTCTCGATGTAGAGGCCCATGGCCGATCCCCCCGCCCGCCCGGGATTTTGAGCGAGTGCTCAAAACTCTCCGCGAGCGAAGGTAGCCGATGTTGAGCACTCGCTCAACCGGGGGAACGACGAAAAGCCCCCGGCCCGGAAGGAGGACCGGGGGCTGGTTCGGTTCGGGGCGCGTCAGGCGCCGAGGTGGCGCTCCACCGTCTCGACCTTGGAGGTCAGGCCGTCCGTCACACCCGGTCGGATGTCGGCCTTGAGGACGACGGAGACGCGCGGGGCGCGGGCCTCGACGGCGGCGACGGCGCGCTTCACGACGTCCATCACCTCGTCCCACTCGCCCTCGATCGAGGTGAACATGGCGTCGGTGCGGTTCGGCAGGCCGGACTCCCGGACGATCCGGACGGCGTCGGCGACGTACTCGCCGACCTCCTCCCCCACGCCCAGCGGGGTGACCGAGAACGCGACGATCACGCGTTGACCACGCCTTCGCGACGCGCGCGGGAGGCGATGACCGCGTCCTCGGCCTCGCGCTTCAGCTTCCGCTCGGCGTAGAAGCCGCCCAGGGGCAGCACCGAGAGGACGAAGTAGAGGGCCGCGGTCCCGAAGCTCCACTTGGTGCGGTTCCAGGCGTCCAGCCAGAAGAGGACGTACAGGACGAAGAGGATGCCGTGGATCGCGCCCATGACCGGCACCGCGTTGAAGTCCGTCGTCCGCTTGAGCACCGAGCAGACCAGCAGGAGCAGGAACGAGACGGCCTCCGGCGCGGAGACGAGCCGGAGCCGGTGGAGGGAGGAAGCGGTCTTGATGTCCACGGAGGGGGTCACCTTCGTTCGATCTTGTGAACGGATGCACAAGGGCCCGTCCATTGTGCACGCCGACTTTGCTGTCTCTTTGGCCGGGGGCCCAGTACCTTCCTGGGGTGGCAACGTTCCGACTCCAAGGCAGCAAGGTGCTCGCCGTCTCCATGACCGGCGACGCCGTCAAGGCGAAGAACGGCTCGATGGTCGCCTATGACGGCCAGATGGCGTTCAAGAAGATGAGTGGCGGCGGTGAGGGCCTGCGCGGCATGGTGACCCGCCGGCTCACGGGTGAGCAGATGGAGGTGATGGAGGTGCGCGGTCAGGGGACCTGCTGGTTCGCCGACCGGGCCTCCGAGATCAACCTCGTCTCCCTGCACGGCGACAAGCTGTGGGTGGAGGCGAGCAACCTGCTCTGCACCGACGCGGGGCTGCGCACCGGCACCACCTTCACGGGCCTGCGCGGCGGCGCCACCGGGAACGGTCTCTTCACCACGACCGTCGAGGGCACCGGCCAGGCCGCGATCATGTCGGACGGTCCGGCGGTGGTGCTGCGGGTGACCCCGCAGTACCCGCTCCAGGTGGACCCCGGGGCGTACATCGCCCACCAGGGCAACCTCCAGCAGCACTTCCAGTCCGGGGTGACCTTCCGCACCCTGATGGGCGAGGGCGGCGGCGAGGCCTTCCAGATCCGCTTCGAGGGCGACGGCCTCGTGTACGTGCAGCCGAGCGAGCGGAACACGATCGGGGGTGACGTCTGATGCCGTTCCGCGAGATCAACTCGAAGATGGTCGAGGCGACCGTCGTCCCCGGGCAGCGGATGTTCAGTCAGCGCGGCGCGATGCTCGCGTACCGCGGTGACGTCACTTTCACGCCGAACATGGCGGGCGGTCAGGGCGGCCTGATGTCGATGATCGGCCGCCGGGTGGCCGGCGAGGCGACCCCGCTGATGACCGTCGAGGGCGCCGGCACGGTGATGTTCGGGCACGGCGGTCACCACATCCACGTGATCGCCCTGGCGGGCGACACCCTGTACGTGGAGGCCGACCGGCTGCTCGCCTTCGACGGGACCCTGGAGCAGGGCACGATGTTCATGGGCTCGCAGGGCGGGGTCATGGGCATGGTCCGCGGCCAGGTGACCGGCCAGGGACTGTTCACGACGACCCTGAAGGGGCACGGTTCGGTGGCCGTCATGGCGCACGGCGGCGTCATCGAGCTGCCGATCACCCCGGCCCGCCCGGTCCACGTCGACCCGCAGGCGTACGTGGCGCACCGCGGCGACGTGCGGAACAAGCTGTCCACGGCGCTGGGCTGGCGCGACATGGTGGGGCGCGGCTCCGGCGAGGCCTTCCAGCTGGAGCTGAGCGGCAACGGCGTGGTGTACGTCCAGGCCTCGGAGGAGAAGCTGTGAGCACCCCGGTGATCCACGATCCGACGACCCTTCCGTCGGACGACAACGTCAATCCGTACACCTTCTGCGTGGAGCTCAAGGGGAGCCAGTGGTTCCTGCAGAAGGGGAAGATGATCGCCTACTACGGACGGATCGAGTTCAACGGCATCGGGCACGGCCGGCTCGACCGGCTGGTGCGGACGTCCTTCCACTCGCCGCTGCACGCGAGCGACTGGGTGGTGGCCGAGGGCAGCGGGAAGATGCTGCTGGCGGACCGGGCCTTCGACGTGAACTCGTACGACCTGGACGAGGGCAATCTGACGATCCGCTCCGGGAACCTGCTGGCCTACCAGCCGTCGCTGGCGCTGAAGCAGTCGATCGTGCCGGGCTTCGTGACGCTGATCGGCACGGGCAAGTTCGTGGCCGCCTCGAACGGCCCGGTGGTCTTCATGGAGCCGCCGGTGCGGGTGGACCCGCAGGCGCTCGTCGGCTGGGCGGACTGCCCTTCGCCCTGTCACCACTACGACCACGGCTACATGACGGGCGTGATGGGCGGTGTCCGCGCGCTGACGGGCATCGGCGGGAGCTCGGGCGAGGAGCACCAGTTCGAGTTCGTCGGCGCGGGCACGGTGCTGCTCCAGTCGACGGAACTGCTGATGCCGGAGCTGGCGACCGGCGCGCCGCCGGCGCAGGCGGGCGTTCCGGGCGGGCACGGGGCGCCCGGTTCCGGCCAGGGGCCGCTGGGTTCGGTACCGCGCCTTCCCGGCCAGCTCGGCGACCTCCAGCGTCGCTTCGGCCTGTAGCCGGTAGTCTGCGGAGTGTGACGCCCTCGAACGTCTGCGCCGCGCCGGGCCGGGGGCGCCCGGTGTGCGGTGCGCGGCGTCACACTCCCCGACTTCGTCAAGTATTCAACTTCTTAGGTAGAATCCATACATGGAGACCGAGACGGCCACCCCCTGGCTCACCGACGGCGAGCAGTGCGCCTGGCGCACGTTCCTGGACGTCCAGAGAATGCTGACGTACCAGCTGGAGCGGGACCTCCAGCCCTTCGGCCTGACGATGAACGACTACGAGATCCTGGTGAACCTCTCGGAGTCGGCGGAACGGCGGCTGCGCATGAGCGACCTCGCCGCCGCCACCCTCCAGTCGAAGAGCCGGCTCTCCCACCAGATCACCCGCATGGAGAACGCCGGCCTCGTACGCCGCGAGAACTGCGAGTCCGACCGCCGCGGGCTCTACGCCGTCCTGACCGACGACGGCATGGAGACCATGCGCAAGGTCGCCCCGCACCACGTCGAGTCGGTGCGCAAGCACTTCATCGACCAGCTCAGCGGCGAGGCCCTCGGCGACCTCCACGAGTCCCTGAAGCCGATCGCCGAACAGCTCCGCGGCCGCCGCGGCAAGCCGTGACCTGACATATGCGCCCTGCGGAAAGGGCCTCCCCGGACGACCGGGGAGGCCCTTTCCACACGTCCCGGAGCTCAGTTTCCGGTCAGGCTCGCGACCAGCTCGTCGGCGGCCGCGTACGGGTCCAGGCCGCCCGCCACGATCCGCTCGGCCAGGGCGTCCAGGCGCCGGTCCCCGTGCAGGTCCCCGATCCGCTCGCGCAGGGCCGTGACCGCGATGGTCTCCACCTCGCGCGCGGCACGGGCCCGGCGGCGCTCCGCCAGGACCCCGCGCTCCTCCATCCAGGCGCGGTGCTTCTCCAGGGCCTCCACGACCTCGTCGACGCCCTCGCCGCGCGCCGCGACCGTCTTCACGATCGGCGGCCGCCAGTCGCCCGCCGCCCGCGCCTCGCCGAGCCCCAGCATGTGGTTGAGCTCGCGGGCGGTGGCGTCCGCGCCGTCCCGGTCGGCCTTGTTCACCACGTACACGTCGCCGATCTCCAGGATGCCCGCCTTCGCGGCCTGGATCCCGTCGCCCATGCCCGGTGCGAGCAGGACCACCGACGTGTCGGCCTGGGAGGCGATCTCCACCTCCGACTGGCCCACGCCGACGGTCTCCACGAGGATCACCTCGCAGCCGGCCGCGTCCAGGACGCGGATGGCCTGCGGGGCGGACCAGGCGAGCCCGCCCAGGTGGCCGCGGGTCGCCATGGAGCGGATGTAGACGCCCGGGTCGGAGGCGTGCTCCGACATCCGGACCCGGTCACCGAGGAGCGCTCCCCCGCTGAACGGCGAGGACGGGTCGACGGCGAGGACGCCGACCCGCCTCCCGGCCCTGCGGTACGCGGAGACCAGCGCGGACGTCGACGTGGACTTGCCCACGCCCGGCGAGCCGGTCAGGCCCACCACGTACGCGCCGCCGGTGAGCGGCGCGAGCGCCGCCATCACCTCGCGCAACTGGGGGGACGCCCCCTCCACCAGGGAGATCAGCCGGGCCACGGCCCGCGGCCGGCCCTCCCGTGCCTGGGCGACGAGTGCGGGGACGTCCACCATCTGCGCTGCTCCTCGATCGGGTGCCGCTCACTTGCCGGACACGCGGATTACTTGCCGGAGACGCGGACGATCAGCGCGTCGCCCTGACCGCCGCCGCCGCAGAGGGCCGCCGCGCCGATGCCGCCGCCGCGCCGCTTGAGCTCCAGGGCGAGGTGCAGCACGACACGGGCGCCGGACATGCCGATGGGGTGGCCCAGGGCGATCGCGCCACCGTTGACGTTCACCTTCTCGGGGGTAACGCCGAGGTCCTTCATCGACTGCACGGCGACCGCGGCGAAGGCCTCGTTGATCTCGATCAGGTCGAGGTCCTCGACGGCCAGGCCCTCCTTCTCGAGGGCGTGCAGGATCGCGTTGGACGGCTGCGACTGGAGCGAGTTGTCCGGGCCGGCCACGTTGCCGTGGGCGCCGATCTCGGCGATCCACTCCAGGCCCAGCTCCTCCGCCTTGGCCTTGCTCATCACGACGACCGCGGCGGCGCCGTCGGAGATCTGCGAGGAGGTGCCGGCGGTGATGGTGCCGTCCTTGGCGAAGGCCGGACGGAGCTTGCCGAGGGACTCGGCGGTGGTCTCCGCGCGGATGCCCTCGTCCTGGGAGAAGACGACCGGCTCGCCCTTGCGCTGCGGGATCTCGACCGGGGTGATCTCGGCCTCGAAGATGCCGTTCTTCTGGGCGGCGGCGGCGCGCTGGTGCGAGAGGGCGGCGAACTCGTCCTGCTCGGGGCGCTGGATGCCCAGGCGGGTGTTGTGCTTCTCCGTGGACTCGCCCATGGCGATGCCCTCGAAGGAGTCGGTGAGACCGTCGTACGCCATGGCGTCGAGCATCTCGATCGCGCCGTACTTGAAGCCCTCGCGGGACTTCGGCAGCAGGTGCGGGGCGTTGGTCATGGACTCCTGGCCGCCGGCGACGACGACGTCGAACTCGCCGGCGCGGATCAGCTGGTCGGCGAGCGCGATGGCGTCGAGACCCGACAGGCACACCTTGTTGATGGTGAGCGCGGGGACGTTCATCGGGATGCCGGCCTTGACGGCGGCCTGACGGGCGGGGATCTGGCCGGCGCCCGCCTGGAGCACCTGGCCCATGATCACGTACTGCACCTGGTCGCCGCCGATGCCGGCCCGGTCCAGGGCCGCCTTGATGGCGAAGCCGCCGAGGTCGGCGCCCGAGAAGGACTTGAGCGAGCCGAGCAGGCGCCCCATGGGCGTGCGGGCACCCGCGACGATCACTGAGGTGGTACCGGTCGTTCCAGACATGAGGCACGGCCCCTTGGGATGAGGAGTGAACGAGGGTTTACCGCCAATGTACTGAGCGGTGCGGCGGCCGGTCACCGGCCTGCCGGTGTGACGGCGCGCACGTTGCGTAACCACCCCGGCGGGGGTGCACTGGAGCCATGCTGACGCGTATCGACCACATCGGGATCGCCTGCTTCGACCTGGACAGGACCGTCGAGTTCTACCGTGCCACGTACGGCTTCGAGGTCTTCCACTCCGAGGTCAACGAGGAGCAGGGCGTCCGCGAGGCCATGCTCAAGATCAACTCCACCGACGACGGCGGGGCCTCCTACCTCCAGCTCCTGGAACCCACCCGGGAGGACTCCGCGGTGGGCAAGTGGCTCGCCAAGAACGGCGAGGGCGTGCACCACATCGCCTTCGGCACGGCCGACGTCGACGGGGACGCCGACGCCATCCGGGGCAAGGGCGTCCGGGTCCTCTACGACGAGCCGCGGATCGGCTCCATGGGCTCCCGGATCACCTTCCTGCACCCCAAGGACTGCCACGGCGTGCTCACGGAACTGGTCACCTCGGCGAAGCCGTCCGCTGACCACTCCTCAGCGGAGCACTGACCACCGGATTCCTGGCCCGGTAGAGTGGGCGGCTCCGGGCCGGGGCCGGTCGGGGCCGCTCCGTGCGACACCGAAGTCAGGATGTCGGGGTCGTCCGATCTGCCACGATTCCCCGGGGGTCCGTCCTCGGCCGTGAGGGCGTGCTCGTAGGAGTGTTGCGACCAGGGGACGGATGGGACCGCGCAGTGCGGGGCTACGAACGCCAGGAGAGCCACCGAGCTGAAGACGACCATCTCGCCAGGTTCGAAGCCGAGATGGACCGGCTGAAGACCGAACGCGAGAAGGCCGTCCAGCATGCCGAGGACCTGGGCTACCAGGTCGAGGTCTTGCGCGCCAAGCTCCACGAGGCGCGCCGCACCATCGCGTCCCGGCCCGCGTACGACAGCGCCGACATCGGCTACCAGGCCGAGCAGCTGCTGCGGAACGCGCAGGCGCAGGCCGAGCAGCTCCGCCAGGACGCCGAGCGCGAGCTGCGCGAGGCCCGCGCCCAGACCCAGCGCATCCTCCAGGAGCACGCCGAGCACCAGGCACGGCTCCAGGCCGAGCTGCACAACGAGGCCGTCCAGCGCCGCCAGCAGCTCGACCAGGAGCTCAACGAACGCCGGCAGACCGTCGAGGCGCACGTCAACGAGAACGTGGCCTGGGCCGAGCAGCTGCGCGCCCGCACGGAGTCCCAGGCCCGCCGCCTCCTCGACGAGTCCCGCGCGGAGGCCGAGCAGTCGCTCGCCGCCGCCCGGGCCGAGGCCACCCGGCTCGCCGAGGAGACCAGCCGCCGCGTCGGCGCCGAGGCGGAGTCCGCCCGGGCCGAGGCCGAAGCGATTCTGCTGCGCGCCCGCAAGGACGCCGAGCGGCTCCTGAGCGCCGCCTCCAGCCAGGCGCAGGAGGCCACCAGCCACGCCGAACAGCTCCGTTCGACCACCGCCGTCGAGACCGATCAGGCCCGTCGGCAGGCCACCGAACTCTCCCGCGCCGCCGAACAGCGCATGCAGGAGGCCGAGGAGAAGCTGCGACTCGCCCGCACCGAGGCCGAGAAGACCCTCACCGAGGCCAAGGAGGCCGCCGCCCGGCAGCTCGCCTCCGCCGAGTCGGTCAACGAGCAGCGCACCCGCACCGCCAAGACGGAGATCGCCCGGCTCGTCGGCGAGGCCACCAAGGAGGCCGAGGCCCTCAAGGCGGAGGCCGAGGAGAAGCTCCGCGAGGCCACCGCCGAGGCGGAGAAGCTCGTCACGGAGGCCACCGAGAAGGCCCTCGCGGCCGCCGCCGAGGACTCCGCAGCCGCGCTCGCCAAGGCCGCCCGCAGCGCCGAGGAGATCCTCACCAAGGCGTCCGAGGACGCCCGGGAGACCACCCGCAAGGCCGCAGAGGAGGCCGAGCGGGTCCGCCGCGAGGCCGAGGTCGAGGCGGACCGGCTGCGCGCCGAGGCCGGGGAGCAGGCCGACGAGCTGCTCGGCTCGGCGAAGGACGACACCAAGGAGTACCGCGCCAAGACGGTCGAGCTCCAGGAGGAGGCCCGCCGGCTGCGCGGCGAGGCCGAGCAGCTGCGCGCCGAGGCCGTCGACGAGGGCGAGCGGATCCGCGGCGAGGCCCGCCGCGAGGCCCTCCAGCAGATCGAGGAGGCGGCCAGGACCGCCGAGGAGCTCCTCACCAAGGCCCGTACGGACGCCGACGAACTGCGCGCCAAGGCCGGCGCCGAGAGCGAGCGGGCCAAGTCGGAGGCGATGGAGCGCGCCCAGACGCTCCGCGCCCAGGCCGAGGAGACCCTGGAGCGCACCCGCGCCGAGGCCGAGCGGCTGCGCGCCGAGGCCGAGGAGCAGGCCGAGTCGGTGAAGGGCGCGGCCGAGGAGGCCGCCGCCGGGCTGCGCGCCGACGCCGAGCGGGCCGCCGAGGCGCGTCGCGCGGAGGCCGCCGAGGAACTGGCCCGGCTGCACGCCGACGCCGAGGCGAAGGTCGCGGCCGCCGGCGAGGAGCTCACCGACGCGCGGGCCGAGGGCGAGCGGATCCGGCGCGAGGCCGCTGAGGAGACGGAGCGGCTGCGGACCGAGGCCGCCGAGCGGATCCGGTCCCTCCGGGAGCAGGCCGAGCAGGAGGCCGAGCGGCTGCGCGCCGAGGCCGCGTCGGACGCGTCCACCACCCGTACGGAGGCCGAGTCCGCCGCCGTACGGCTGCGCACGGAGGCTTCCGAGGAGGCCGAGCGGCTGCGTTCGGAGGCCCAGGAGACCGCCGACCGGGTGCGGGCCGAGGCCGCCGCCGCCGCCGAGCGGGTGGCCGCCGAGGCCGCCGAGGCCCTGGCCGCCGCGCAGGAGGAGGCCAACCGGCGCCGCCGGGAGGCCGAGGAGACCCTGGAATCGGCCCGCTCCGAGGCCGGCCGGGAGCGCGAGCACGCCCGCGCGCAGTCCGAGGAGCTCCTGGCCGCCGCCCGCAAGCGGGTCGAGGAGGCACAGGCCGAGGCGCAGCGCCTGGTCGAGGAGGCGGACGCGCGGGCGACCGAGATGGTCACCGCCGCCTCGCGAGCCGCCCAGGAGGTGCGGGACTCGGTGGCCGGGCTGCGCGAGCAGGCCGAGGAGGAGATCGCCGGGCTGCGCAGCGCCGCCGAGCACGCGGCGGAGCGGACGCGCACCGAGGCGCAGGAGGAGGCGGACCGGGTCCGCGCCGACGCGTACGAGGAGCGGGAGCGGGCGTCCGAGGACGCCGTCCGCACGCGGGCCCGTGCCCAGGAGGAGTCGGAGGCCGCGAAGGCGCTGGCGGAGCGGACGGTCACGGACGCGCTCGCCGAGGCGGAGAAGCTGCGGGCGGACACCGCCGAGTACGCGCAGCGGGTGCGGACCGAGGCGACGGACTCGCTCGCCTCGGCCGAGCAGGACGCGGCCCGCACGCGCGCGGACGCCCGGGAGGACGCGAACCGGATCCGTTCGGAGGCCGCCGAGCGCGCCGAGACGACGGTCGGCGAGGCGCGGGCGGAGGCCGAGCGGATCGCGGCCGAGGCGGAGCAGGTCCTCGACGAGGCCCGCAAGGCCGCCGACAAGCGCCGCTCGGACGCCGCCGAACAGGCCGACACCCTCGTCGGCGAAGCCACCGCCGAAGCCGAGCGGATCACGGCCGAGGCGGAGCAGGTCCTCGACGAGGCCCGCAAGGCCGCCGACAAGCGCCGTTCGGACGCCGCCGCACAGGCCGACACCCTCGTCGGCGAGGCGACGGCCGAGGCCGAGCGGATCGCGGCCGAGGCCGCCGAGCTGCGGGAGACGGCCGAGCGCGACGCCCAGCGGCTGCGCACGGAGGCCGAGCAGGTCAAGGCCGAGGGCGTGGCGCAGGCCGAGGCGCTGCGGGCCGAGGCCCGCGCCGAGGGCGACCGGATCCTGGACGAGGCCCGCAAGGCCGCCGACAAGCGCCGCTCGGACGCCGCCGAACAGGCCGACACCCTCGTCGGCGAGGCGACGGCCGAGGCCGAGCGGCTCACCGCCGAGGCCGTCGAGCTCATGGAGACGACCGAGCAGGACGCCGCGCGCATCCGTGCCGAGGCCGAGCAGGTCAAGGCCGACGGCGTGGCGCAGGCCGAGGCGCTGCGGGCCGAGGCCCGCGCCGAGGGCGACCGGATCCTCGACGAGGCCCGCAAGGCCGCCGACAAGCGCCGCTCGGACGCCGCCGAACAGGCCGACACCCTCGTCGGCGAAGCCACCGCCGAAGCCGAGCGGCTCACCGCCGAAGCCGTCGAGCTCATGGAGACGACCGAGCAGGACGCCGCGCGCATCCGTGCCGAGGCCGAGCAGGTCAAGGCCGACGGCGAGGCGCACGCCCAGGCCCTGCGCAACGCCGCGCTGGCCGATGCCGACCAGATCCTGGACGAGGCCCGCAAGGCCGCGGACAAGCGCCGTTCGGACGCCGCCGAGCAGGCCGACACCCTCGTCGGCGAGGCGACGGCCGAGGCCGAGCGGATCGTGAACGAGGCGGCCGAGCTGGCCGATTCGGTGGGCGCGGACGCCCGCGCCGAGGCGGACCGGACCGTCGCCGCGGCCTCGGAGGAGGCCGAGCGGCTGCGGGCCGAGGGCGCCGAGGCGATCGCCGAGGCCCTGCGGGACGCCGAGCGGATCCGTACCGAGTCCGAGCGGGTGAGGAGCGAGGCCGCGGCGGCGGGCGAGCAGATGCGCGCGGAGGCCCGCGAGGAGGCGGACCGGACCCTCGACGAGGCCCGGGAGGCCGGGGCCCGGAAGCGTGCGGACGCGGCCGAGCAGGCCGACCAGCTCATCGCCAAGGCCCAGGAGGAGGCGCTGCGCGCCACCACGGAGGCCGAGTCGCAGGCGGACACGATGGTCGGCGCGGCCCGCAAGGAGGCCGAGCGGATCGTCGCCGAGGCGACCGTCGAGGGCAACGCGCTGGTGGAGAAGGCCCGTACGGACGCGGACGAGCTCCTGGTCGGGACGCGCAGCGACGCGACGGCCATAAGGGAGCGGGCCGAGGAGCTGCGGAGCCGGATCGAGGCCGAGATCGAGGAGCTCCACGAGCGGGCGCGGCGCGAGTCGGCCGAACAGATGAAGACGGCCGGCGAGCGCGTCGACAAGCTGGTGAAGGCCGCGACCGAGCAGCGCGCCGAGGCGGAGGAGAAGGCGAAGGAACTCGTCTCGGAGGCGAGTTCGGAGGCCAGCAAGGTCCGGATCGCCGCGGTCCGCAAGGCGGACGCGCTCCTCAAGGAGGCCGCGCAGAAGAAGGCCTCGATCATCGCCGAGGCCGAGGCCCTGAAGGCGGAGGCCGAGCGGATCCGCGCGGAGGCCGAGGCCGAGGCGGAGAAGACGGTCCAGGAGGGGCAGCGCGAGCTGGAGGTGCTGACGCGTCGTCGCAAGGACATCAATGCCGAGATCTCCCGTGTCCAGGACGTGCTGGAGGCGTTGGAGTCTTTCGAGACGCCTTCGGCCGGAAAGGACGGGGTCAAGGCGGGTGCGTCGGCGGGTTCCACCCGGACGGGTGGCAAGGTCCAGGACGGCTAGCCACTCAAAAGGCTGGACATTCTCCAGATCAAACGGGCATACGCTCGATGACACGCCGCTTCGGCCCCTAGGATTCCCTCTAACACCTCACCGGTCTCATTCGACAGGAACCCCATGAGCGACACTTCCTCCCCCTTCGGCTTCGAGCTCGTGCGGCGCGGTTACGACCGCGGTCAGGTGGACGACCGCATTACCAAGCTCGTGGCCGACCGCGACAGTGCCCTGTCCCGCATCACCTCGCTGGAGAAGCGCATCGAGGAGCTCCACCTCGAGACGCAGAACGCCCAGGCGCAGGTCACCGACGCCGAGCCGTCGTACGCGGGGCTCGGTGCCCGGGTCGAGAAGATCCTCCGGCTGGCCGAGGAGGAGGCGAAGGACCTGCGTGAGGAGGCCCGTCGCGCCGCCGAGCAGCACCGCGAGCTGGCCGAGTCGGCCGCCCAGCAGGTGCGCAACGACGCGGAGTCGTTCGCGGCCGAGCGCAAGGCGAAGGCCGAGGACGAGGGCGTCCGGATCGTCGAGAAGGCGCAGGGCGAGGCCAACTCGCTGCGTGCCGAGGCCCAGAAGGACGCGCAGTCGAAGCGCGAGGAGGCGGACGCCCTCTTCGAGGAGACCCGCGCCAAGGCCGCCCAGGCCGCCGCGGACTTCGAGACGAACCTGGCGAAGCGCCGCGAGCAGTCGGAGCGGGACCTGGCCTCGCGTCAGGCGAAGGCCGAGAAGCGCCTCGCGGAGATCGAGCACCGCGCCGAGCAGCTCCGCCTGGAGGCCGAGAAGCTGCGGACGGACGCGGAGCGCCGGGCCCGTCAGACGGTGGAGACCGCGCAGCGCCAGGCCGAGGACATCGTGGCCGACGCGAACGCCAAGGCCGACCGGATCCGTTCGGAATCGGAGCGCGAGCTCGCGGCGCTGACGAACCGCCGCGACTCGATCAACGCGCAGCTGACCAACGTCCGCGAGATGCTGGCGACGCTGACCGGTGCCGCGGTGGCGGCGGCCGGCTCCCCGATCGACGACGAGCGCACGGCCGGCGTCCCGGCCCAGCAGTCGCGGTAACCGGCCCGAGGCACGTACCGGAACCCCCCGTCACTCCGGTGGCGGGGGGTTTTGCGCACCCTTAGCTTGGGACGCATGATCGAGATCGAGGACCTGACCAAGCGCTACGGAACGAAGACGGCGGTCGACCACCTGTCCTTCCAGGTCCGTCCCGGCGTGGTCACCGGCTTCCTCGGGCCGAACGGGGCGGGCAAGTCGACGACGATGCGGATGATGCTCGACCTGGACAACCCGACGAGCGGGACGGTCCGGATCGACGGCAGGCACTACCGGGACCTGGCGGAGCCGCTGAAGTACATCGGGGCGCTGCTCGACGCCAAGGCGATGCACGGCGGCCGTTCCGCCTACAACAACCTGCTGTGCCTGGCGCAGTCCAACCGCATCCCGGCGAGCCGGGTGGGCGAGGTGCTGGACCTGGTGGGTCTGACGGCGGTCGCGAAGAAGAAGTCGAAGGGTTTCTCCCTCGGCATGGGGCAGCGGCTCGGGATCGCGTCGGCGCTCCTCGGCGATCCCGAGATCCTGATGTTCGACGAACCCGTCAATGGTCTGGACCCCGAGGGAATTCACTGGATCCGCAATCTGATGAAGGCGTTGGCGGCCGAGGGCCGGACGATCTTCGTCTCCAGCCACCTGATGAGCGAAATGGCGCTGACGGCGGATCACCTGATCGTGATCGGGCAGGGAAAACTGCTGGCCGACACCTCGATGGCGGATTTCATCCAGCAGAATTCCCGGAGTTATGTGCGGATGCGCTCTCCGCAGCAGGAACGCCTGCGGGACGTGCTCCACGCGAACGGGTTCGTCGTGGTCGAGGCCGGCGGCGGAGCCCTGGAGGTGGACGGGGCGACGACGGAGAAGCTGGGCGAGCTGGCCGCGGAGAGCGGCCTGGTGCTGCACGAGCTGAGCGCGCAGCGCGCCTCCCTCGAAGAGGCGTTCATGCAGATGACGGCCGCCGCGGTGGAGTACCACGCGCAGGGCACCGATGTTCACAGCGGCGCCGCGGCGCCCGGCCCCCGCTGGGGCACGACCTCCGAGGGAGCCTGAACGATGGCAGTGGCATCCGCGGTACTGCAGTCCGAGTGGACCAAGATCCGGACGGTGTCGTCGACCGTCTGGACGCTGGCGAGCGCCCTGTTCGTCACGGTGGCGATGGGCGCGGCGCTGTGCGCCCTGACGAACGCCACCTTCGACGACATGAGGGAGGCCGAGAGGCTCACCTTCGACCCGACTCTGATCAGCTTCTCGGGGATGATCCTGGGGCAGCTGGCGATGGTGGTCTTCGGCGTCCTGGTGGTGGGGACCGAGTACTCCTCCGGCATGATCCGCACCTCGCTGGCCGCCGTGCCGCAGCGCGCGACCTTCCTCTTCTCGAAGATCGCGGTCGCGGGCGGGCTCGCGCTCCTGGTGGGTCTCGCGACGAGCTTCCTCGCCTTCTTCCTGGGGCAGGCGCTGCTCGGCGGGCACCGGACCTCCATCGGGGACGACGGCGTGCTGCGGGCGGTGGTCGGCGGCGGGCTCTACATGGGCCTGATGGCGGTCTTCTCCATGGGCGTGGCGGCGATGCTGCGCTCGTCGATGCTCTCGCTCGGCATCCTCGTGCCGTTCTTCTTCCTGGTCTCGCAGATCCTCTCGGCCGTGCCGAAGGCCAAGGAGGTGGCGCTCTACTTCCCCGACCAGGCCGGCTCGAAGGTCATGCGGGTCGTCCCGGACGCGATGAACTCGGAGGAGGCCCCGTACGGACCGTGGGGCGGGCTCGGGATCATGGTGCTCTGGGTGGCGGCCTCGCTCGTCGGCGGCTATCTGGTGATGAAGAAGCGGGACGCCTGATTCCTCGCGCTTGGCCGGAACCGTCAACGGCTGGATAAGCTCCTAGCTCATACGGGGGGCTCCGGCCGACGGCCGCCACGCCCCGACATGGATGCGACCGACCTGTCGATGGGGCTGGAGAATGATCGAGGCAGTCGGCCTGACGAAGCGCTACGGCGCCAAGACGGCCGTGTACAACCTTTCCTTCCAGGTGAGGCCCGGTGTCGTCACCGGCTTCCTGGGGCCCAACGGGTCCGGCAAGTCGACGACCATGCGCATGATCCTGGGGCTCGACCGGCCCACCGCGGGTCACGTCACGATCGGCGGCCACCCCTTCCGGCGGCTGCCGAACGCGCCCCGGCAGGTCGGCGCGCTCCTCGACGCCAAGGCCGTGCACGGCGGCCGCAGCGCGCGCAGCCATCTGCTGTCGCTCGCCCAGCTGGCCGGCATCCCGGCGCAGCGCGTCGACGAGGTCCTCGGCGTGGTCGGCCTCCAGGACGTCGCCAAGCGGCGCTCGAAGGGCTTCTCGCTGGGCATGGGCCAGCGGCTGGGCATCGCGGCGGCGCTCCTGGGCGACCCGCAGGTGCTGCTCTTCGACGAGCCCGTCAACGGCCTGGACCCCGAGGGCATCCTCTGGGTGCGGAACCTGATGAAGAAGCTGGCCGCCGAGGGCCGCACGGTCTTCGTCTCCAGCCACCTCATGAGCGAGATGGCGCTGACGGCCGACCACCTGATCGTGATCGGCCGGGGGCAGCTGCTCGCGGACATGCCCGTCAAGGACTTCATCTCGGCGAACTCCGCCGACTTCGCCCGGGTGCGGACGCCGGGGGCCGAGCCGGCGCAGCGGGAGAAGCTGACGTCGGTGCTCGTGGAGGCCGGCGGCCAGGTGCTGTCGGAGCCGGACGGGGCGCTGCGCGTGACGGGCCTGCCGCTGCCGCGGATCAGCGACCTCGCGCACGACGCGGACGTACGGCTCTGGGAGCTGTCCCCGCACCAGGCCTCCCTCGAGGAGGCGTACATGCGGCTGACGCAGGGCGCCGTGGACTACCGCTCCACCGACGACCGCCTCGCCCACCTCCAGCCGCCGGCGCAGCCCGGGCAGCCGGGGTACGGGACGCCGCCGCAGCCGCCGGTCCAGGACGTGCCGCAGCAGGGCTGGTACGCCCCGCCGCCGCCCGGACAGAGCCCGTACGGCGCGGCTCCGCAGGCCCCCGGACAGAACCCGTACGGCGCGGCTCCGCAGGCCCCCGCGCAGAACCCGTACGCCGGGGCCCCGCAGGCTCCCGCGCCGGGTCCGTACGCCCCTCCGGCCGCCCCGCAGCCGGGTCTCCCGCAGCCGAGCGACGACACCTCGAAGGACGTCCGATGACCGCCCCCGCCCACCACCACGCCCAGGCCCCGCACGCCTACGTCTCCCCCATCCCGGTCCGCGCCGCGCACCTCGGTGACGCGCTCGCCTCCGAGTGGACGAAGATCCGCTCGGTGCGTTCGACCATGTGGACGCTGGGTGTGATGATCCTGCTGATGTTCGCCATCGGCCTGGGCGTCGCGGCCCTCGCGTCGGCCTCGGAGGCCCCGCTGGGCGAGGAGTCCGCGCTCGGCTTCGGCTTCTTCGGGATGCTGCCGGCGTCGATCTGCGTGATCACGCTGGGCGTCCTGACGATCGCCTCCGAGTACGGCACGGGCATGATCCGGACGACCCTGACGGCCTGCCCGAGCCGGGCCCGGGTGCTCACGGCGAAGGCGATCGTCTTCTTCCTGCTGGTCTTCACGCTCACCACCGTCGTCACGGCGCTCGTGGCGGCGGCGCAGGTCGCCATGGTGGACGCGGCCGAGCCGACGGGCGCCGAATGGCTGCGGGCGACCGTGGGGGCGGCCGCCTACCTGGCGACGCTCGGGCTGCTCTCGATGGCGGTCGGCACGCTCATCCGGCACTCGGCGGGCGCGATCACCGTGATGATCGGTCTGCTGCTGCTGCCGCTGGTGGCGGCCATGTTCATGTTCTCCCAGTCGCTGAAGTCGGTGCAGGAGTTCCTGTTCACCTACGCGATCCCCTCACAGATGATCTCGCTCTACAGCGAGACCCCGCCGTTCGGGGAGTCGGGTCCGGCGGGCTGGGAGCCGCTGCTGATCATGGCGGCGATCGCGGCGGCGGCTCTGGGCGGCGCGTACGCCCTGCTGAACAGCCGGGACGTCTAGGGTCCGTTCAGTACCTCGGCGCGTTGCGGGACCGCTGCACCTTGCTGGTGCGGCGGTCCTTCGCGTTCCAGCAGGCCTTGTGCCAGTGGCGGCGGTCGTCCACCCCGCCGTACTCCGGCCAGGCGACCAGGTGCGGGGCGCCGGACGGGATCTCCTGGTCGCAGCCCGGGCAGCGGTAGCGCTTGCCGGGCGCGCTCGCCCCGGCGACGAGCCGGACGTACCACTCCTCGCCCTGCCAGGCCTCGGTGCGCTGCACACCGCCGTACCGGTCGCCGTGATCGCCCTGCTGCACGGGCTTCTCGCCGCCTCGGGAGCGGTTGTGACGCGGGGACACGGGCACACCTCACGGGGGTCTGGGAACACGGACCGTTCTCCCAAGCCTACGGGCCGCCACGCGGTGCCCCGGGCCCCGTCCGGGAGGGCTTAGCCGAAAATCGCAAGAACTTCATGAACGGCCGTTGCCTTTGGCACGTGTCAGACGTTGGTGCCAGTGCGAGGGGAGATACGCGTCGGCCGCAAGGAGGCAGAAGGCGATGCGCGTGGGTACGTTCGTTCTGGCAGCCCAGTTCCCGGGGCAGGGCCAGGGGGAGGCACTGCACCGGGCGGTGCGGACCGCCGAGGTGGCGGAGGAGGCGGGCCTCGACTCCGCCTGGCTGGCCGAGCACCACTTCGTGCCGTACGGGGTCTGTCCCTCGGCCGTGACGCTGGCCGCGCTGGTCCTCGGCCGCACCCGGCGGCTCCGGGTCGGTACGGCGGTGAGCGTGCTGCCGACCGTCCACCCGGTCGCCCTCGGCGAGCAGGCGGCGCTGCTGCACCTCACCTCGGGCGGCCGGTTCACCCTGGGGGTGGGCCGGGGCGGACCCTGGGTGGACCTGGAGGTCTTCGGCGCGGGGCTCCCGGCGTACGAGAAGGGGTTCCCCGAATCGCTCGACCTGCTGCTGCGCTGGCTCACCGAGCCGCGCGTCGGCGCCGAGGGGGAACGATTCGCTTTCCGCGAGGTGCCCGTGGTGCCCCGCCCCGACGAGCTGATCGGCGGCGCGGCCGCCCCCGAGGTGGTGGTGGCGTGCACCTCGCCGAAGAGCGTGCGGCTCGCGGCGGAGCGCGGACTGCCGATGCTGCTCGGCATGCACTGCGGCGACGAGGACAAGGCCGAGATGGTCGCGGCCTGGGCGCGGTGCGCCCGGGAGGCCGGGCGGGACCCGGACGAGATCGCGCGGATCGGCGCCGGCCACGTCTCGGCGGGGGTGGCCCAGCTCGCGGACCGGGGCGCGGACGCGGCGGAGGCGCTCGTCAAGGCGATGCCGGGCTGGCTGAGGCAGGGGCTCGACGCGCATGTGACGGTGGACGGCCGCCACCGGGCGATGCGGGACCCCGTGGCGTACACGGAGCTGCTGTGCGGACTGCACCCGGTGGGCACGCCCCGGCTGGCGGCGGACCGGCTCGCGGCGACCGCGGAGCGCACGGGCATCACCCGCTTCGCCCTCCTCGCGGAGGGCTCGGGCGACCTCGCGGCGACCGAGGAGAACGTCCGGCGCCTGGGCGCGGAGGTCCTGCCGCTCCTGGTGTGAGGCCCCTCGCGGGAGCGGTGCCGACTGTGCTGCCGCTTCCGCGCCCCTCGGCGGCGATGCGCGTCGGCTCGCATCGATCGCGTTCTCCCGCGGTGCGGAGCGGCAGCACCATGTCTCAGCAGTCGCGCAGTTCCGGCGACTGGTTCAGCAGCTGTCCCCGTACGGAAGTGAAACGGGCGAGCCGCTCGTCCACCGACGGGTCCAGCGGGAAGACCGCCACGCGGTGGCAGTTCTGGAAGGCGAGACGCACCCCGAAGTGCCGCTGCAGCGCACCACGAATGGCATCGCTCGCGAGCGCGCGCAGCAGCTGACCACGTGCCTGCTCATTCGGCGGCGGCGTCTGGTTGTCGGCGAACTCTCCGCCGTCGACCTTCAGCTGTGCCACCAGAGAACTGATCATCTCCCATGCGTAGGGCAGGGAGGTCCGGACGCAGTCGACGAAGTCGGCTTCGTCGACCTCGCCTCGCTCGGCCTGTTCCAACAGGGCCGGTGAGACGTCGAGCGACATGGGTTCTCCTCTCGCGACCCCGCGGACGGGGCCTTGCGGGCAGGGGCGAAGGCCGGCCGTGCGCCACGCAGCGTGCACGGACGACGACCTCCAGCTTCCACGGTAAGCGCGCGGTCCGGGCGACACCAGAAGAATGGGCGCACAACCGGCTGATAACCGACGGGTGTTCGGCTCACGACGGCCCCCGCTCCCCTTCGGGGCGATGCCCGAATCGCGCGGAAGAGCACCCGTCTTGTAGCGTTGCCGACCATGCGTCTCGTCATTGCCCGTTGTTCCGTGGACTACGCGGGCCGGCTCACCGCCCACCTGCCCTCCGCACCCCGTCTGATCCTGGTCAAGGCAGACGGCAGCGTCTCCGTCCACGCGGACGACCGGGCGTACAAACCGCTCAACTGGATGTCCCCGCCGTGCACCCTGAAGGAAGGGGCCGACGGCGAGGCGGGCATCTGGACCGTGATCAACAAAGCGGGCGAGAAACTGATCATCACGATGGAGGAGATCCTCCACGACTCCTCGCACGAACTGGGCGTCGACCCGGGCCTCATCAAGGACGGCGTCGAGGCTCACCTCCAGGAGTTGCTCGCCGACCGCATCGAGACCCTGGGCGAGGGCTACACCCTGATCCGCCGCGAGTACCCGACCGCGATCGGCCCCGTGGACATCCTGTGCCGGGACGCCGACGGCGCGACGGTCGCGGTGGAGATCAAGCGGCGCGGCGAGATCGACGGCGTCGAGCAGCTGACCCGCTACCTGGAGCTGCTCAACCGCGACCCGCACCTCGCCCCGGTGAAGGGCGTCTTCGCCGCCCAGGAGATCAAGCCGCAGGCGCGGGTCCTGGCGACGGACCGCGGGATCGGCTGCGTGGTCCTCGACTACGACGCGCTGCGCGGCATCGAGGACGACAAGCTGCGGCTTTTCTGACCGCGGCGGGAGTACGAGCACGGGGACGGCCCCGGGTGCGGTGAGCGCGCCCGGGGCCGTCGTCGTTGGCGTACGGGATCAGGCCGGCGAGTCCGTGGCAGCGGAGGTTTCGGAGGCGGAGGGGGCGCCGAGGGTGGTGGTCTCGCCGGTCGCGGGGGACGAGGTCGGCGCCGTCGGCGTGGCCGTGCTCGGCTCCGGCGAGGTCGTCGGCGAGGAGGTGCTCGGCTTCGGCGTGCTCGACGTGGGCCTCGGGGAGGAGCTCGTCGGGCGCGGCGGCCGGGTGGTCGTGTTCGGGCTCGTGGGCGCGGTCGTCGAGGGGGCCGTGGTGGCCGTCGGGCTGTCCGAGGACGACGGGGTGCCGGAGGTGCTGGGGGTGCCCGAGACCGTGGGGTCCGGCGACGCGCTCGCGGAGCCCGACGGGCTCGGGGAGTCCGAGCGGGTCGCCTCGCCCGTCTCCGTCGGGTCGGCCTCGCCGTCGGCCGGCTGGTCCTCGCCGTCGAGGCCGTCGTCGGTGCCGGTCTCGCTCGTGGTGCTGTCGGAGGTGACGCGGTCGGTGGCGGGGTTCTCGCCGTTGCCCGAGGTGGCGCCGAGGGTGACGACGGTGCCGAGGACCGCGACGAGGAGCGCGCCCGCGCCGACGGCGACGAGGTTGCGGCGGGCGCCGCCGAGGATGCCGCCCTTGAGGCCGGGGCGGCGGCCGTCGGTGTCGGGGTGGGTGAGGACCGTCGGGGCCTCGTCGGCGAAGTCGGGGAACGCGGGGACCGGGGCCGCCGCCGGGGGCCGGGCGGGTCCGCCCGGCAGGGGGGCCGTGACGGGCTCCGGTCTCGCGGGGCGGGCGGCGGGGCCGCGCAGGGCGGGGGTGCCGCGCGGCGGGGAGAGGGGCTCCTCGGCGCGCGGGGCGACCGCGGCGGCGTGCTCCCCGGAGAGGTCGGAGACGAGGGCGAGCGCCCGGCGGCCGGCGACGGTGCCGCGCTTGTCGGCGAGCGCCCCGCGCATGCCGATGGAGGCCTCCAGCTCGGCGCGGGCGCGTTCCAGGTTTCCGGCGCAGATCGCGAGGACGCCGAGTTCGTGGTGGAAGTAGGCCTCTTCGGCGACGTCTCCGGTGAGGCGGGCGGCTTCCTGGCCGGCGCGCAGGGCGCGTTCCCAGGCGCCCCAGTGCAGTCCGGCGGCGAAGGCGGGTGCGGCGGCGCGGGCGAGGAGGACGGCGGTGGCGCGGTGTTCGGCGGCGGATTCGCCGGTGCCGGGGACCAGCGCGGTGAGGGCGGCGAGCAGCGCGTCGGCCTCGGCGGCGGCCCGTTCGGGGGTGACGGAGGGGTGGGCGGCCCACCAGGCGTAGTGCTGGGCGAGGGTGTGGGCGCGGTCGGTGGCCCCGTGGTCGTAGCCGTGGGCGAGGAGCTGGGTGAGGACGCCGGCGGCGAGCCGGTAGCGGGGGCCGGCCGGGGAGAGCAGTCCGCAGGCCATGAGTTCGCCGAGGGCGGCGTCGGCGTGGGTGTCGCCGACGAGGGCGGGGAGGTGGGCCTGGTGCGGGACCTCGCCGCCGAGGGCGACGGCGAAGCGCAGGGCGGACTGGGCGGCGCGGCTGAGGCGGGAGGCGAGGAGGGCGGCGGGGGCGGCGCCTTCGCCGAGGCTGGGCAGCGGTACGTCGCGCAGTTCGACGTCGGGGTCGTCGATGCCGTCGAAGGCGGCGGCGGCTGCGGCGGCAGCGGCCGTGGGGTCGGTGGGTCCGAAGGCTTCTTCGAGGGCGCCGAAGGCGTCGAACTCGGCGGGGGTGACGCGCAGCCGGTCGCGCTGCCGGAGGAGGGCGCCGGCCTGGACGAAGCGGAGCGGGAGGCCTTCGGACTCGAACCACAGGTCGCCGGCCCAGTTGGCCTCCTCCTCGGTGAGGGTGCGGCCGGCGGCGGTCTCCAGGAGTTCGAGGGCGGCGGCGCGGCCGAGGCCGGCGAGGAGGACCTCCTCGACGTGGGCGTCGGCCGAGGGGGCGGGGGTCTCGGGGCCGGCGGCGAGGAGGAAGGCGCACTCGGGGGCGGCGGCGAGGAGCTCGTCGAGGGCGGCGCCGCCGAACTCCAGGTCGTCGACGACGACCACGGCGCCGACGTCCCGGAGCCGGTCGAGCAGGGCGGCCCGGTCGGGGCGCTGGTCGGGGGCGTACCGGACGGCCGCGAAGAGCTCGTGGAGGAGTTCGGTGGGCGTGCGGTGGCGGCCGGAGAGGCGGACGACCCCGTCGGGGGCGAGGTCGGCGCAGTCGGCGGCGACGGCGTCGAGGAGGGCGGTGCGGCCGGAGCCGGGGACGCCGAGGAGGCGGGCGCAGCGGCCCTGGCGGAGGATGCCGGTGAGCCGCTCGCGCTCCTCCTGGCGTTCGAGGAGGGGCAGCTCGGGTGCGGGAGGGCCGGGCGGGAGGGGCGGGGCGACGGCGCGGGCGGCCTCGGCGCGCTCCTCGGGGGTGCGGGGGCGGGGGGCCGCCGGTTCCTGCCCGGGCGGGCAGGGTTCGATCTCGCTGCCGTCGACGGGGTTGACGGTGAGGAGCAGTTCGCCGGAGACGAGCCGGACGACGCGGGCGCGCGCGGGCGTCGGCGCGGGCATGCCACGGCCCTGCCGGGCCTCCTCGCCCTCGGTGTCGTGACCGTACTCCTCCGACCCAGGGTTGATCGGGTCCATGGTCCTAGCCCCCAAGAAGCGGTGTCCGGTGCCCGCCGGTGGGTCCGCCCCATGTGCAGGCGGGTCCGTCAATGTGCGGGCGACCGAACCCTAGACCGTGGTCAGCGGCTCGGGAACAGCCGGGGTGCTCCCGAGACCAAGACGTCACGGTCTTGTGAGGATTGGGCGTGACGCCTGGTTCGCGCGGCTGCTTCACGGACGGCGGGGCCGGGAGCGGATCACATGCGGGGAAGGGACTCCAGGGCGAGGCCGCCCTCGATGGCGAGGATGCGGTGGAGCCGGGTGGCGACGAGGAGTCGCTGCATCTGGGGCGGGACCCCGCGCAGGACGAGGCGTCGGCCGCAGCGGCCGGCCCGCCGGTGGGCGCCCATGATGACGCCGAGCCCGGTGGCGTCCCAGGAGTCGAGGCCGGTCAGGTCGAGCACCAGGTCGCCGACTCCGTCGTCGACGGCCGAGTGCAGGACCGTACGGGCGTCCGCCGCGCTGCGGACGTCGAGGCGGCCCCCGACGACCAGCTCGACGTGGTCGCCCCTGATGTGCATATGCGCTCCCCGAGAGTGCTCCGTCTTCGCAACAACTGACTGCCGCACCGGCAGATACGTTGCGCCTTGTCAGCGAACCGATGCCGAAATTCACCCCACGGAGTGAGGCGGGGTGGTGGGTGGGGCTCAGTACTTGTAGAAGCCCTGCCCGCTCTTGCGGCCGATGTCACCCGCGTCCACCATCCGGCGCATCAGCTCCGGCGGCGCGAACTTCTCGTCCTGGGACTCGGTGTAGATGTTGTTGGCGGCGTTCACCAGGATGTCGATGCCGGTGAGGTCGGCGGTGGCGAGCGGGCCCATGGCGTGGCCGAAGCCGAGCCTGCAGGCGATGTCGATGTCCTCGGCGGTGGCGACGCCCGACTCGTGGAGCTTGGCGGCCTCGACGACGAGGGCCGAGATGAGGCGGGTGGTGACGAAGCCGGCGACGTCGCGGTTGACGACGATGCAGGTCTTGCCGACGGACTCGGCGAACGCGCGGGCGGTGGCGAGGGTCTCGTCGCTCGTCTTGTAGCCGCGGACCAGCTCGACGAGCTGCATCATCGGCACGGGCGAGAAGAAGTGGACGCCGACGACGGCCTCGGGGCGCTCGGTCACCGCGGCGATCTTGGTGATCGGGATCGCGGAGGTGTTGGAGGCGAGGACGGCACCGTCCTTGACGATCTTGTCGAGCGAGCGGAAGATCTCGTGCTTGACGTCGAGGTTCTCGAAGACGGCCTCGACGACGACGTCCGCGTCGGCGACGGCGTCGAGCTCGGTGGTGGCGGTGATCCGGCCGAGCGCGGCCTCGGCGTCCGCGGCGGTGAGCTTGCCCTTGGCGACGAACTTGTCGTACGACGCCTTGATGCCGTCGGTGCCGCGGGTCAGGGCGGCGTCGGTGACGTCACGCAGGACGACGTCCCAGCCCGCCTGTGCGGAGACCTGCGCGATGCCGGACCCCATGAGTCCGGCCCCGATGACGGCGAGCTTCCTGGCCACGATGTTCCACCCCTTTAACGCCTGTTCACTTCTGGCTCTCCGGCGGAGATTAGCGGTCGCGGGGCGTCATGTGACCGTGAAGTAATGCGCGTCACGCCGTCTTTGACGGACGTCACACTCGCGACAGGCCCGGGGAGGCCCCTCAGGCCCGTACGGCGTACGTCAGGACCTTCTCGCTCAGCAGCTCCTCGATCTCGTCGAGGAGGACGAGGGCCTCCCGGGAGACGGTGGTCGCCTTGCGTCCGGCGGTCATCCCGTCGCTGACGAACTGGACGACGGCGTCCTGGATCCAGGCGATCTGGCCGCCCACGAGCAGGGGCATCGGGTCGTCGGGCCCGGTGCCGACCTCCTCGCGCAGGGCGGCGACGGTGGTCCGGCGGACCTCCTGCTGGAGGACCATGAGCCGGGCCTGGAGGGTGGGGGCCTCGTCGATCACCCGCATGAAGTCGGCGTAGCCGTCCATCAGTCCGTAGGCGGGCGAGACGGCGGTGACGTGGCCGCGGATCTCGCGGAGCACGGCCTGGGCGGCGGACTCCCCCGCGTCGCGGCCGCGGATCATCCGGGCGAGGCGGTGGACGACGCCCTCCATCCGGTCGAGGAAGAGGTCTTCCTTGGCCGGGAAGTAGTTGTAGACGGTGTTGACGGAGACGTCGGCGGCCTCCGCGATCTCCGCCACCGTCACGGCCTGGAAGCCGCGTTCCAGGAAGAGTCCGGTCGCGATGTCCGAGATCCGCTGTTTCGTCTGACGCTTCTTGCGCTCCCTGAGCCCTTCACCCATGCCGCCATCCTAGGCGGCCTAAAATTTTGGTGGCATTGCAAATTTTCAGTGACTCTGTTTTTGTAGTCGCCATGGCAATCATCAGCACGTCCGGGCTGTCCCGGACCTTCCGGACGAAACAGGGCGAGGTGCACGCGGTCCGCGGCATCGACCTCACGGTGCGGGCGGGCGAGATCCTCGGTTTCCTCGGACCCAACGGCGCCGGCAAGTCCACGACCCTGCGGATGCTCAGCACCCTGCTGCCGCCCACCGGCGGCGCCGCCACCGTCTGCGGCCACGACCTGCTGCGGGACCCCGTCGCGGTACGGCGGAAGATCGGGTACGTCGCCCAGGGCGGCGGCGTCGACCCGCAGGAGACCGTCCGCTCCGAACTGGTCACCCAGGGCAGGCTCTACGGCCTTCCCCGGCCCGAGGCCACGGCCCGCGCCGCCGCACTCGCCCGCGACCTCGACCTCACCGAGCTCCTCGACCGGAGCACCGCCGCGCTCTCCGGCGGCCAGCGACGCCGGCTCGACCTCGCGCTCGGCCTGACCCACCGCCCCGCGCTGCTCTTCCTCGACGAGCCGACCACCGGCCTCGACCCGGGCAGCCGGGCCGCCCTGTGGGCGCTCGTCCGGCGACTGCGCGACGACCACGGCACCACCGTCGTCCTCACCACCCACCACCTCGACGAGGCGGACGCCCTCGCCGAACGGCTCGTGATCATCGACGGGGGCGCCGTCGCCGCCGAGGGCTCCCCCGCCGCGCTCAAGGCCGAGCACGGCGCGGACACCCTCCAGGACGCCTTCCTCGCCATCACCGGGCGCGGCCCCGCGCCCGTCGACACCACGCCCGTCGCCGTCCAGTAGCCGTCCAGGAGTCCACACGATGCTTCTCCACGACACCGCGGTCCTCTTCGGCCGCTACGCCCGGCAGACCCTGCGCTCGCCGTTCCAGATCTTCTTCGGCGCCCTGACGCCGCTGCTCTACCTGTTCTTCTTCGGCCCGCTGCTCACCGGGCTCCCGCTCGGCCGCGCGGGCGACTCCTGGCAGGTCCTCGTCCCGGGCCTGCTGCTCCAGCTCGGACTCTTCGGGGCCTCGTTCGCGGGGTTCGCCGTCATCATGGAGAAGAACTGGGGCGTCCTCGAACGCATGCGGGTCACCCCGGTCAGCCGTCTCGCGCTGCTCCTCGGCCGGACCCTGCGGGACACCGTCCTCTTCCTCTTCCAGGCCGTCCTGCTCGTCCTCGCCGCCCTGCTCATGGGCCTGCGGGCGCCGCTCCCCGGCATCCTCGTCGGCTTCGGCTTCGTCACCCTGCTCACCTTCTCGCTCGCCTCGCTGTCGTACGTGCTCGCGCTGCGGCTGCCCAGTCCGCAGGAGTTCGGCCCGGCGATCAACACCCTGGCCATGCCCGCCATGCTGCTGTCCGGCCTGATGCTGCCGATGGCCCTCGCGCCCGGCTGGCTCGACGTCCTGTCGCACTTCGTGCCGTTCCGCTATCTGGTGGACGCGGTACGGGACGCGTACACCGGGCACTACGCGACCGCGACGATGCTGTACGGCGTCCTCGCCGCGGCCGGACTCACGGTGCTCGCCGTGACGGTCGGCACACGGACGTTCCGCGGGGCCGAGGCGTAACTACGCTGGACCCATGGTCAATCTGACGCGCATCTACACCCGTACCGGCGACAAGGGCACCACGGCGCTCGGCGACATGAGCCGGACCGCCAAGACGGATCTGCGGATCTCGGCCTACGCCGACGCCAACGAGGCCAACGCCGCCATCGGGACCGCCATCGCCCTCGGGCAGCTCGACGAGGACGTCGTGAAGGTCCTCGTCCGGATCCAGAACGACCTCTTCGACGTGGGCGCCGACCTCTGCACGCCGGTGGTGGAGGACCCCGAGTACCCGCCGCTGCGCGTCGAGCAGGCGTACGTCGACAAGCTGGAGGCCGACTGCGACCGCTTCCTGGAGCCGCTCGACAAGCTGCGCTCCTTCATCCTGCCGGGCGGCACGCCCGGTGCGGCCCTGCTGCACCAGGCGTGCACGGTCGTCCGGCGGGCGGAGCGCTCCACGTGGGCGGCCCTGGAGGTGCACGGCGAGACGATGAACGCCCTGACCGCGACGTACCTCAACCGGCTATCGGACCTGCTCTTCATCCTTGCCCGGACCGCGAACAAGGAGGTCGGGGACGTGCTCTGGGTCCCCGGCGGCGACCGCTGAGCGGGCCCCCGGGTCCTCCTTCCGCCAGACGAAGTAGCTGAGCGCGATCAGGCCGTGGATGCCCACGGCCCGCCAGGCACCGTACATCCAGCTCCGCAGGCTCTCGGTGTTCCCGTCGTCGCCGACGTACGCCATGGCCAGGAGCAGCAGGACGGTGGCGACGGCGCCGCCGGCCAGCGTGCCCAGCCAGATCCCGCCCTCGTGGCGGGCGCGCGCCGCGCCGTGCTTCGGGGGCCTCGGGGGCGGCGGGCCGCCGCCGAGACGGTGGGCGGCGTGGCCGTCGAGCCATCGCACGGTGCGGTGGCCGTGGCCGACGGTGTAGCCGATGTAGAGCGCGGCGAGGCCGTGCTCCCAGCCGGGGTCCGCGCCGTTCTCGAGGTCGATCGCGGTGGCGACGAGGAGCACGAGCTCCAGGACCGGCTCGGCGAGCAGCAGCGCCATGCCCGCCCGGGGCATCCCCAGGAGGTAGCGAGTGGTGAGGCCGGCGGCCAGCAGGACCCAGAAGCCGACCTCGCAGAGCACGATCAGCGTGACGATCACGGCGGTTCCCCTTTCGGTTCCCCTTCAGCGTCCCGTGCGGCCGGGGCCGACGCGTCGTCGCCGGTGACGACGTCCGTCTACATCCTTCGGCGGAGGCCGGCACGCGCGCGCATCGGCCCTGACGAGGAGGTTCCCGCGCGTGGGGGCGTGTTGGATGAGGACGTGACGCTCCCCCGCCCGCACCGCATCGACCTGACCATCGCCGTCGTCGGCCTCGCCGGCGGGCTGGTCCTGTGGTGGTTCGGTCTGCACACCCAGCTGGACCGGCCGTTCACCCAGCGCTGGGCGACCCTGGTGCCGCTCGTGGTGATGGCCGGGTGCGAGGCGGCGCGCCGGACCGCGCCCCGGACGGCGCTGTCCGTCGGCACGGTCGCGATCGTCGCGGACCAGTTCACGTACGGGAGCCTGGTCACCGTCCTGATGTTCACGGACGTCGTCTACGCGGCCGTCGTGTACGGGGCGCCCGCCCACGCCCGCCGCGTCCCGTACACCACCGGACTCGTCACGGTCGGGGTGACGATCGGCTTCCTGGTCTGGTGGCAGAACGCGTACGCGCTGCTCGTCGGCGTGCTCACCGGCATGATCTCCTTCCTGCCCGCGATCACGGGCGCGGTCGTCCGCAACCACCGGGAGGCGGCGGGCGCGGCCAGGCTGCGGGCCGAACAGACGGCGCTGCTCGCCGAGATGGACCGGGTTCAGGCGGTGGCGGCCGAGCGGGCCCGGATGGCGCGCGAGCTGCACGACGTGGTCGCGAACCACCTCTCGGCGATCGCGATCCACTCCACGGCCGGGCTCTCCCTCGACGAACCGGCCACCACGCGGCGGGCGTTGACGGTGATCCGGGAGAACAGCGTGGCGGGCCTCGCCGAGATGCGGCGGCTCATCGGGCTGCTGCGGGACAGCGGCGGGGAGCCGGAGCCGGGGGCCGTGCCGAGCCTCGACGCCCTGGACCCGCTGCTCGCGCGGGCCCGGACGAACGGTTCGGCGGGCGGCCTGGAGTTCGTCCTGGAGGACACCCGTCCCCCGGGCGGCTCCCTGCCGGCGCCGGTGGAGCTGGCCGCGTACCGGATCGTCCAGGAGTCGCTGGCCAACGCGGTCAAGCACGCCGCCCCCGGTACGGTCAGGGTGCGGGTCGGCCGGTCCGGCGGGGCGCTGACGGTGGCGGTGGACTCGCCGTACGGGCGGCGGCCGGGGCCGGGCGCGCCCGGCACGGGTTCGGGCCTGGTGGGCATGCGGGAGCGCACGGAGCTGCTCGGCGGGGAGTTCCGCGCGGCGGCCTCGGGGGCGGTATGGCAGGTGCGGGCGGTGCTGCCCGCGGACGAGAGGGCGGGGGACGCATGACGGTGCGGGTGGTGGTCGCCGAGGACCAGTCCGCGGTGCGGGCGGGGCTCGTGCTGATCCTGGGCAGCGCGCCGGACATCGAGGTGGTCGGCGAGGCGGCGGACGGCGAGCGGGCGGTGGAGCTGGCCCGCGGGCTGCGGCCGGACCTGGTCCTGATGGACGTGCAGATGCCCCGGATGGACGGGGTGACGGCGACCGGGATCGTCGTGGCGGAGGGCCTCGCCGACGTCCTCGTGCTGACCACCTTCGATCTCGACGCGTATGTGTTCGGGGCGTTGCGGGCGGGCGCGGCGGGCTTCCTGCTGAAGGACGCGGACGCCCGGGAGCTGATCGAGGCGGTGCGGACGGTGGCGCAGGGCGAGGGGCTGATCGCCCCGGCGGTGACCCGGCGGCTGCTCGCGGAGTTCGCCGCGAGCAGCCGTCCGGCGCGGCCGGAGCGGGGGACGGGCGCGGCGGATCCGGCGCGACTGGGCGTGCTGACGCCCCGGGAGCGGGAGGTGCTCTCCGCGCTGGGGCTCGGTCTGTCGAACGCGGAGATCGCGGTACGGCTCGACATGGCGGAGGCGACGGTGAAGACGCACGTCAGCAAGGTGCTGGGGAAGCTGGGGCTGCGGAGCAGGGTCCAAGCGGCGGTGCTGGCGCAGGAGTGGGGGGTTTAGCAGTTCTTTGCCGACGTTGGTCTGGACCTCTTGACGATTGGTCCAGACCTTCCTACGCTCGCGGGGCGCGCGCACCTTTCGGACCACCCCCACCTTGTCCGTCCGCAACTTGAGGAGCACCGTTGAGCACTCAAGCACCGACGCGCAGAGCAGGGTTCAGACACCGGACCGCCGCCGGACTGACCGCCCTGATCCTGCCCCTGGCCGCCATGGTCGGCCTCGCCTCCCCCGCCGAAGCCGCAACCTCGGCCACCGCGACCTACACCAAGACCCAGGACTGGGGCACCGGCTTCGGCGCCAACTGGACCGTCAAGAACACCGGCACCACCACCATCAGCTCCTGGACCGTCGAGTGGGACTACCCCTCCGGCACCGCCGTCACCTCCGCCTGGGACGCCACCGTCACCGGCTCCGGCACCCACTGGACCGCCAAGAACGTCGGCTGGAACGGCACCCTCGCCCCCGGCGCCTCCGTCTCCTTCGGCTACAACGGCACCGGCTCCGGCGCGCCCACCGGCTGCAAGATCAACGGAGCTCCCTGCGACGGCACCACCCAGCCGGGCGACAACCCGCCCTCGGCCCCCGGCGCCCCCGTCGCCTCGAACATCACCGACACCTCGGCGAAGCTCACCTGGACCGCGGCCACCGACGACAAGGGCGTCAAGAACTACGACGTCCTGCGCGACGGCACCAAGGTGACCACCACCACCGGCCTCACCTTCACCGACAGCGGCCTCACCGCGGGCACCGACTACTCGTACACCGTCGTCGCCCGCGACACGATCGACCAGACCGGCCCCGCCGCCGGCCCGGTCGCCGTCCGCACCACCGGCGGAGGCGGCGGCCAGCCCCTCCCGAACGCCGTGAAGATGGGGTACTTCACCAACTGGGGCGTCTACGGACGCAACTACCACGTGAAGAACATCGTGACCTCCGGCTCCGCGTCGAAGATCACGCACATCAACTACGCCTTCGGCAACGTCCAGAACGGCAAGTGCACCATCGGCGACGCCTACGCCGACTACGACAAGGCCTACACCGCCGACCAGTCCGTCGACGGCGTCGCCGACACCTGGGACCAGCCGCTGCGCGGCAACTTCAACCAGCTCCGCAAGCTGAAGAAGGCCTACCCGAACATCAAGGTCCTGTGGTCCTTCGGCGGCTGGACCTGGTCCGGCGGCTTCGGCCAGGCCGTGCAGAACCCGACCGCCTTCGCCCAGTCCTGCTACGACCTGGTCGAGGACCCGCGCTGGGCCGACGTCTTCGACGGCATCGACCTGGACTGGGAGTACCCCAACGCCTGCGGCCTGTCCTGCGACACCAGCGGCGCGGCCTCCTTCAAGAACATGATGCAGGCCATGCGCGCCAAGTTCGGCGCCAACAACCTGATCACCGCGGCCGTCACCGCCGACGCCTCCACGGGCGGCAAGATCGACGCCGCCGACTACGCGGGCGCCGCCCCGTACATGAACTGGTTCAACGTCATGACGTACGACTTCTTCGGCGCCTGGGAGGCGAAGGGTCCGACGGCCCCGCACTCCCCGCTCACCTCGTACGCCGGCATCCCGCAGCAGGGCTTCAACTCCGCCGAGGCGATCGCCAAGTTCAAGGCGAAGGGCGTCCCCGCCGACAAGCTCCTCCTCGGCATCGGCTTCTACGGCCGCGGCTGGACCGGCGTCACCCAGTCCGCCCCCGGCGGCACGGCGACCGGCCCGGCGCAGGGCACGTACGAGCAGGGCATCGAGGACTACAAGGTCCTCAAGAACTCCTGCCCGGCCAACGGCACCGTCGCGGGCACGGCGTACGCCCACTGCGGCACCAACTGGTGGAGCTACGACACCCCCGCCACCGTGAGCTCGAAGATGAGCTGGGCCAAGAACCAGGGCCTCGGCGGCGCGTTCTTCTGGGAGTTCAGCGGCGACACCGGCAACGGCGAGCTGGTCGGCGCCATCAACAGCGGACTGAGCTAGCGCACGTGAAGGAGCGGGGGACGGCGCAGCACGCCGCCCCCCGCTCCTTCACGTCTCACGCGACGTTCACCCTCTGCCCGGGAGGCGCCGCCTCCAGCCAGGCCATGAAGCCCGTCCGGGCGTCCTCGCTCATCGCGAGCTCCAGGCGGACGCCCTCGTACATGCAGGGCTGGATCACGGCGTCGGAGAGCAGCGCGAGCTCCTCCTCGCCCTCCGGCATCCGGCGCTCCAGGGCCACGATGGAGGAGCGCTCCAGGACCCGGCGCGGGCGGGGCGAGTAGGAGAAGACACGGAACCAGGAGATCTCGTCACCGCTGTAGCGGGCGACGCCGTACACCCAGCCCTTGCCGGTCGGATCCGGCTCGTCGGGGACGTCCCAGCGCAGCGAACAGTCGAAGGTGCCGCCGGCGCGCTGGATCAGTCTGCGGCGCAAGCCGAAGACGAAGAGCCCGATCACCACCAGTGCGACGACCAGGCCGCACACGAGCAGAGCGAGGAACATCTTCACCGACCTCCTCGCTGCGTCCCGTAGCCGGCACCGCCGGCAGAACCGAATACGACCTGCATCTGCATCGCCTCAGCCGCGACACGCTCCGGAGTATTCCGGACCGTGCCGCGGCTGAGGGCACTCCTGCTCGGCGCGGACCGTCAGCGGACCGCTACCGCGCGCAGCCGGACCTCGGCGCGCCGCTCGGCGGCGGCGTCGGAGTCCGTCTTCGCACGCTCCAGCGCGCGCTCGGCGCGCCGGGCGTCGATCTCGTCCGCCAGCTCGCAGACCTCCGCGAGCAGAGACAGCTTGTCGTCGGCGAACGAGATGAATCCGCCGTGGACGGCGGCGACGATCGTCCCGCCCTCGCTCGTACGGATGGTCACCGGGCCCGACTCCAGCACACCGAGCAGCGGCTGGTGGCCGGGCATGACGCCGATGTCGCCGGAGGTGGTACGCGCGATGACCAGGGTGGCCTCGCCGGACCAGACACTCCGGTCCGCGGCGACCAGCTCGACGTGCAGCTCAGCAGCCAAGGGTGGCTCCTCGGGTCACCACCCGGCGGTCGTGCCGGGTGTTGGGGTCAATTCTAGGGGGCGTGGAGAGGGGGACGGGACGGATCCCGTCCCCCTCGGGCGAGCACGGGGCTCAGGAGACGCCGAGCTCCTTGGCGTTGTTCTTGAGGTCCTCAAGACCACCGCACATGAAGAACGCCTGCTCCGGGAAGTGGTCGAACTCACCGTCGCAGATCGCGTTGAACGCGGCGATCGACTCGTCGAGCGGAACGTCCGAACCGTCCACGCCGGTGAACTGCTTCGCCGCGTGGGTGTTCTGGGACAGGAAGCGCTCGACACGGCGGGCGCGGTGGACGACGAGCTTGTCCTCCTCGCTCAGCTCGTCGATACCGAGGATCGCGATGATGTCCTGGAGGTCCTTGTACTTCTGCAGGATGCCCTTGACCCGCGAGGCGGTGTCGTAGTGGTCCTGCGCGATGTAGCGGGGGTCCAGGATCCGGGACGTGGAGTCCAGCGGGTCCACGGCCGGGTAGATGCCCTTCTCGGAGATCGGACGGGAGAGAACCGTCGTCGCGTCGAGGTGGGCGAAGGTGGTCGCCGGCGCCGGGTCGGTGAGGTCGTCGGCGGGGACGTAGATCGCCTGCATCGAGGTGATCGAGTGACCACGGGTCGAGGTGATGCGCTCCTGGAGGAGACCCATCTCGTCGGCCAGGTTCGGCTGGTAGCCCACCGCGGAGGGCATGCGGCCGAGCAGGGTCGACACCTCGGAACCGGCCTGGGTGAAGCGGAAGATGTTGTCGATGAAGAACAGCACGTCCTGCTTCTGCACATCGCGGAAGTACTCCGCCATGGTCAGACCGGCGAGGGCCACACGGAGACGGGTGCCCGGGGGCTCGTCCATCTGGCCGAAGACCAGGGCGGTCTTGTCCAGAACGCCGGACTCTTCCATCTCCGCGATGAGGTCGTTGCCCTCACGGGTGCGCTCGCCGACGCCGGCGAAGACGGAAACGCCCTCGTGCAGCTTGGCCACACGCATGATCATTTCCTGGATGAGAACGGTCTTGCCGACACCGGCGCCACCGAACAGACCGATCTTTCCACCCTTGACGTACGGGGTGAGAAGGTCGACGACCTTCAGGCCGGTCTCGAACATCTCGGTCTTCGACTCGAGGTCCGCGAACGCCGGGGCCTTGCGGTGGATGGACCACCGCTCGGTGACCTCGGACTCGGCCTCGGGCTCGTTCAGGATCTGGCCCAGCGTGTTGAACACGCGGCCCTTGGTGACGTCGCCGACGGGCACCGTGATGCCGTCGCCGGTGTCGACCACGGGGGCCTGGCGGACCAGACCGTCGGTGGGCTGCATCGAGATGGTGCGGACGATGCCGTCACCGAGGTGCTGCGCGACCTCGAGGGTCAGCGTCTTGAGCTTGCCCTCCTCGGCCGGGTCGGCGACCTCGACGTGCAGGGCGTTGTAGATCTCCGGCATCGCGTCGACGGGGAACTCCACGTCGACGACCGGGCCGATGACCCGGGCGACGCGGCCCGTGGCGGCGGCCGTCTCAACAGTGGTCGTCATTACTTGTCACTCCCCGCGGTCGCGTCGGCCAGGGCTGCGGTGCCACCGACGATCTCGCTGATTTCCTGGGTGATTTCGGCCTGGCGGGCCGCGTTGGCAAGTCGGGAGAGATTGTTGATCAAGTCTCCCGCGTTGTCGGTGGCCGACTTCATCGCGCGGCGGGTGGCGGCGTGCTTGGAGGCAGCCGACTGGAGCAGCGCGTTGTAGATCCGGCTCTCGACGTAGCGCGGCAGAAGGGCGTCGAGGACGTCCTCCGCCGACGGCTCGAAGTCGTACAGCGGACGGAGGGTGTCCGGCTCGCCGGCCTCCTTCGCCACCTCGTCGAGGCTGAGGGGCAGCAGCCGGGCCTCGACCGCCGTCTGGGTCATCATCGAGACGAACTCGGTGTAGACGATGTGGAGCTCGTCCACACCACCCTCGGCCGTCTCCTTCTCGATGGCCTCGATCAGCGGTGCCGCGATCTTCTTGGCGTCCGCGTACGTGGGCTCGTCCGTGAAGCCGGTCCACGTGTCGCTCAGCCTCCGCTCACGGAAGTTGAAGTGCGCGACGCCACGGCGACCGACGACGTAGATGTCGACCGCCCGGCCCTCGCCCTCCAGCTTCGCGATGAGCTGCTCCGCCGCCTTGATGGCATTGGAGTTGAAGGCACCGGCCAGACCGCGGTCGCTCGAGAGGAGCAGGACCGCGGCACGGCTCGGGTTCTCCGCCTCGGTGGTCAGCGGGTGCTTGTCGTTCGCACCCGTGGCCACCGCCGTGACCGCGCGCGTGAGCTCGGTCGCGTACGGAGTCGACGCCTGCACCTTGCGCTGCGCCTTGACGACACGCGAGGCGGCGATCATCTCCATCGCCTTGGTGATCTTCTTCGTCGCGGTGACGGATTTGATGCGACGCTTGTAGACCCGGAGCTGCGCTCCCATGAGTCAGGTCCCTTCCGTCGTCACTTCGAGACGTTGACGGCGGGAGCGTCAGCGCCGAGCAGCTTGCCGTCAGAGGTCTCGAACTGCTTCTTGAACTCCGCGATGGCGTCGCCGACGGACTGCAGCGTGTCGTCCGACATCTTGCCGCCCTCGCGGATGGAGGTCATGAGGCCCGAGTGGTTCTGGCGCAGGTACGCCAGCATCTCGGCCTCGAAGCGACGGATGTCGGCGACCGGGACGTCGTCCATCTTGCCGGTGGTGCCGGCCCAGACGGAGACGACCTGGTTCTCGGTCGGCATCGGCTGGTACTGAGCCTGCTTGAGCAGCTCGACCATGCGCTGACCGCGCTCCAGCTGCGCCTTCGACGCGGCGTCCAGGTCGGAACCGAAGGCGGCGAACGCCTCGAGCTCGCGGAACTGGGCCAGGTCGACACGGAGGCGACCGGAGATCTGCTTCATCGCCTTGTGCTGGGCGGAGCCACCGACTCGGGAGACCGAGATACCGACGTTCAGGGCCGGGCGCTGGCCGGCGTTGAACAGGTCGGACTCCAGGAAGCACTGGCCGTCGGTGATGGAGATGACGTTGGTCGGGATGAACGCGGAGACGTCGTTGGCCTTCGTCTCGACGATCGGCAGACCGGTCATCGAACCGGCACCCAGCTCGTCCGAGAGCTTCGCGCAGCGCTCGAGGAGACGGGAGTGCAGGTAGAAGACGTCACCCGGGTAGGCCTCACGGCCCGGCGGGCGGCGCAGCAGCAGCGACACGGCGCGGTAGGCGTCGGCCTGCTTCGACAGGTCGTCGAAGACGATCAGGACGTGCTTGCCCTGGTACATCCAGTGCTGGCCGATGGCGGAGCCGGTGTACGGCGCCAGGTACTTGAAGCCGGCCGGGTCGGACGCCGGGGCGGCGACGATCGTCGTGTACTCGAGCGCGCCGGCCTCTTCCAGGGCGCCGCGAACGGACGCGATGGTCGAGCCCTTCTGGCCGACGGCGACGTAGATGCAGCGGACCTGCTTGTTCACGTCGCCCGAGCGCCAGTTGTCGCGCTGGTTGATGATGGTGTCGACACAGAGCGCGGTCTTGCCGGTCTGACGGTCACCGATGATCAGCTGACGCTGACCACGGCCGACCGGCGTCATGGCGTCGACGGCCTTGTAGCCGGTCTCCATCGGCTCGTGCACCGACTTACGGGCCATAACGCCCGGGGCCTGCAGCTCGAGGGCGCGGCGGCCCTCGGTCGCGATCTCGCCGAGACCGTCGATCGGGTTACCGAGCGGGTCGACGACGCGACCCAGGTAGCCCTCACCGACACCTACGGAGAGGACCTCGCCGGTGCGCTGCACCGACTGACCCTCCTCGATGCCGCTGAACTCGCCGAGGACGATGGCACCGATCTCGCGCTCCTCGAGGTTGAGGGCGAGACCGAGGGTGCCGTCCTCGAACTTCAGCAGCTCGTTCGCCATGGCCGAGGGAAGACCCTCGACCTTCGCGATACCGTCACCGGCCAGGCTGACCGTGCCGACCTCCTCGCGCGAGGCCGCGTCCGGCTGGTACGACTGGACGAAGTTCTCCAGTGCGTCCCGGATCTCCTCCGGCCGGATCGTGAGCTCCGCCATCTGGGTTCCCTGCTCTCCTTGTTGGGCCCGAAGTTTCTTAAGGGGTCTGGGGGCCGACCCCCAGGAATCTTCTGCAATCTCTGCACGGCCCAACCGGGCCGCTGGTGATGCTGTGTTGCTGTACTGCCTTGTGCTGCTGTGGTCGCTGCCGTCAGCCGGCCAGTCGACGGGTCGCCTCGCCGAGGCGCTCCGCGATGGAGCCGTCGATGATCTCGTCACCGACGCGCACCGTGATCCCGCCGAGGACCGCGGGGTCCACGTCCAGGTTCAGGTGCATCTCGCGGCCGTACAGCTTCGCCAGTGCGGCACCGAGGCGCTGCTTCTGCCGGTCCGACAGCGGCACCGCCGAGGTGACGACGGCGACCATCCGGTCCCGGCGCGCCGCGGCGAGCTTGGACAGGGACTCGAGTCCCGCTTCCAGGCTACGTCCCCGGGGCTGGGTCACCAGACGGACGACCAGGCGCTCGGTGGTCGCGTGGGCCTTGCCGCCGAGCAGGCTGCGCAGCAGCGTGCCCTTCGCCGTGGCCGTGGCGGCCTTGTCCGTCAGCGCCGAGCGCAGCTCGGTGCTGGAGGACACGATCCGGCCGAACCGGAACAGCTCGTCCTCGACGTCGTCGAGGGCGCCCGCCTTCTGCGCCGCGGTGAGGTCGGCGGTGTTCGCCAGCTCCTCGGTCGCGTCGACCAGGTCGCGCGAGCGCGACCAGCGGGAACGCACCATGCCGGACACCAGGTCGACGGTCTCGCCGCCCACCTGTCCGCGCAGGAGTCGCTGCGCGAGCTCGGCCTTGGCCTCACCCGACTGGGCGGGGTCGGTCAGGACCCGACGCAGCGACACCTCGCGGTCGAGCAGCACGGTGACGGCGGCCAGCTCGTCCGCGAGCTTCTTCGCGTCGACCGGCGTGTTGTCGGTCAGCGCGTCGAGGGACTCACGGGCGGCGGACAGTGCCTCGCGGCTCGCTCCGTTCATCGGACAGCCTCGGCCTTCTCCTCGAGCTCGTCGAGGAAGCGGTCGATGGTGCGGCTCTGGCGGGCGGCGTCCTCGAGGGACTCGCCGACCAGCTTGCCGGCCAGGTCGGTCGCGAGCTTGCCCACGTCCTGACGCAGCGACGCGGACGCGGCCTTGCGGTCGGCCTCGATCTGCGCGTGGCCGGCCGCGATGATCTCCTCGCGCTGGCGCTGGCCTTCCGCCTTCATCTCCTGGATGATCGCGGTGCCCTGCTCCGTGGCCTCCTGGCGAAGACGCGCGGCCTCGTGGCGAGCCTCGGCGAGCTGGGCCTTGTACTGCTCCAGCACACTCTGAGCCTCGATCTGGGCCGACTCGGCCTTCTCGATGCCACCCTCGATGGCCTCGCGGCGCTCGTCCAGAACCTTGTTGATGTTCGGGAGGAGCTTCTTGGCGAGGAAGCCGAAGACGATGACGAAGGCGATCAGGCCGATGACGAGCTCGTCGAGATGCGGGATGAGAGGAGGCTGCGCCTCTTCACCCTGCGCAAGAAGCAGAGCGTTCACATCAGTGCCTTCCGTAAAAAGAATCGGGCAGTCGGTCCGGCTTACTGGTAGACGAAGCCCATGACGATGCCGATGAGGGCGAGCGCCTCACAGAAGGCGAAGCCCATGATCTGGTTGGTACGGATGAGACCGGCGGCCTCGGGCTGACGGGCGAGCGCCTGCGTACCGTTACCGAAGATGATGCCGACGCCGACGCCGGGGCCGATCGCGGCGAGGCCGTAACCGATCGACGCGACGTTGCCGACGACGTTCTCCTTGGCGCCGGCGGCGAGGTTGACCATGTCGAGAGCAGCGGACATGCCGTTACTTCCTTCTCTTTCAATGACCCGGTGGGGGTTGGCCACCGGACGACTGATGGTTTCGGGGGTGGAGCTACGGTGCCGGGGAGGCTCAGTGGTGCTCGGAGAGCGCGCCCTGGACGTAGCTGCAGGCCAGGAGGACGAAGACGTACGCCTGGACGGCCTGGATGAAGAGCTCGAAGGCGGTCATCACGAGGACCATCACGAACGAGGCGCCGGCGTAGACGAAGCCGAGGCCGTTCATGAGGTACCAGGTGGCCAGCGAGAACATCACGATCAGCAGGTGGCCGGCGAACATGTTCGCGAACAGTCGCACCGCGTGCGTGAAGGGCCGGATCAGCAGGTTCGAGAAGAACTCGAGGACGACGACCATCGGGAGGATGGCACCGAGGGACTTGTCGTAGCCGACGATGTTCTTCCAGCCACCCACGAAGCCGTGCTTCTTGAAGGTGAGCGAGATCCACATGAAGTACACGATCAGCGCGAGACCGGCCGGGAAGGCGATCAGCGAGGTGACCGGGAACTGGGCGAGCGGAACGATCGACCAGAGGTTCATGATCCAGACGAAGAAGAACAGCGACACCATGAAGGGGACGTACTTCTCGCCGTCCTTCTTGCCGATGATCTCGTAGACGATGCCGCGGCGCACGAAGTCGTATCCGGCCTCGCCGACCATCTGCATCTTGCCGGGGATCAGCTTGGGCTTGTTGAAGGCGGCCCAGAAGAACCCGACGACCACGATGGAGCCCAGCAGAGCGAGCAGCATCGGCTTCGTGATGTCGATGCCGGCCACCGTGGCGATGGGCTCGTACATGAACGTGTGCAGGCCCGGCGCCGGGAAGCCACATCCAGAGAAGATGTGGCAATCCGGGTCGAAGGCAAGCGTCTGGTCAGCACTCACCGCGGGCTCCTTCAGCGTGGCGCATAGGTACGGCAACCTCGTTGTGTCGGCGCGGCGCGCAGCCGCGGGTCGGCACTGGACTGGTCTTACGGATAAGGGGGCGGCGGTTCGGCATCGAGCCTCTCGCTGGGACAGGCGCCGTTTCGGATGCCCGCGTCCGCAGTGCCGCAGTTGGCACCGGACGATAGCAGGAAGCCGAACTCGGCTTTATCCCGGCCCTACCCTTCACGACCTGGACCCCGTGTTTCCGGGGTCGATGTACGTGATCTTGGCCTTCATGTAGGCCCGGGCCTGTGCGGCGACCCACACCACGGTCGTCGCGAGCAGCGTGAAGGCGAAGGCCTTGAAGTCGAACAGGGTCGTGTTCTTCAGCAAGGCCAGGAAGATGAAGAGCACCAGCAGCTGGGCCGTGTAGAGCATGAGCCCCATGGCCTGGAAGAGGTGCGGAAGCGACTTCGCCGTCCGCTGGAGAACCAGCTGCCCGATCCCCATGAAGAGGATGACCACCAGGGTGCCGACGACGGCACCGATCGCACCCTTGCCACCGGCGACCACCCCGCTGACGACCGTGGCGATCGCGCCGACGGCTGCGGAGGGTACGGCGGTGTGCAGAAGGATGCGTGCGTCGTTCGACGGCATGGCGGTGTCTCCGCTTGCTCTGGAGGGGGCGATGGTGTCGTCATGGACGAGCGTAAGCCCGGTCCGAGGTGGGTCTCGGGGCCAACAGACCGTCGCACTACGGTCTTTCGGCACTGTCGCCGGGTCTCGTGAACCGTATCACAAACTATTTGAATAGGTCTTTACCCATACGGTGTGCCAACGGTCACACATGAGAGTTACCCCGCGCGTGTGTGCGCGACAGCGAGGCACCTTGTCTGCTATTGGCCCCGGATGGGGCTTTCGTCAACCTCGCGCCCCGGCCTTACTCCTGTCGGTGAAGCGCGAACGGTGACCGATGGCGGTCGCCCCGTTGACCCCCGCGGGCACGGGCTCCCGCTCCTCCTCGACGGATTCGGCGGACTCGGCGGACTCGGCGGACTCGGAGCCGGCGTCGTCGAGGGACTCCGCCGTCACGGCGGCCGGCTTGCGGCGCCGGTAGCGGGGCGGCACCACGGACTGGGCCCAGCGCGGGGCGCGCGGCGTGAAGCGCGGCAGCAGGAGCAGCACCAGGCCGATCGCGCTGAGCGCGACGACGCCGAGGACGATCCACATCGAGGTCGAGTGGACCGAGTAGGCCAGCGTGCCGAAGGCGATGAGCGCCGACCAGAAGTACATGATCAGCACCGCGCGGCTGTGCGAGTGCCCGATCTCCAGGAGCCGGTGGTGCAGGTGGCCGCGGTCGGCCGCGAACGGCGACTGCCCCTTCCACGTGCGGCGCACGATCGCGAGGACCAGGTCGGCCATCGGGATCGCGATGATCGTCAGCGGCAGCACCAGCGGGATGAAGACCGGCAGGGCGGCGTGGGTGGCCTCACGGGTCGAACCCTCGAAGAGGCGCAGCACGTCGGGGTCGACCTGTCCGGTGATCGAGATGGCGGAGGCCGCCAGGATCAGGCCGATCAGCATCGAGCCCGAGTCGCCCATGAAGATGCGCGCCGGGTGCATGTTGTGCGGCAGGAAGCCCAGGCACATGCCCATGAGGATGGCGGCGAAGAGGGTCGCGGGGGCGGCCGCCTCGATCGTGTAGCCGTACCAGAGGCGGTACGCGTACAGGAAGAAGGCCGCGGCGGCGATGCAGACCATGCCGGCGGCGAGGCCGTCGAGGCCGTCGACGAAGTTCACGGCGTTGATGGTGAGGACCACCAGGGCGACCGTGAGGAGCGTGCCCTGCCAGGGGGTGAGGGCGACCGTGCCGACACCGGGGATCGGCAGCCACAGGATCGTCAGGCCCTGCGCGACCATCACGCCCGCCGAGATCATCTGCGCGCCCAGCTTGATCAGGGCGTCCAGCTCGAACTTGTCGTCGAGGACGCCGATCAGCCAGATCAGGGCGGCGCCGGAGAGCAGCGCGCGGGGCTCGTTGGACTGCTCGAAGACGCTGCTCAGGTTCTGCAGGTGGTCGGCGACGAGCAGTCCCGCGCACAGCCCGAAGAACATGGCGATGCCACCGAGCCGCGGAGTCGGTTCTCGGTGCACGTCACGGGCGCGGATCTCCGGCATCGCCCCGGTCGCGATGGCGAACTTCCGCACCGGACCGGTGAGCAGATAGGTCACCGCCGCCGTGACACAGAGCGTCAGCAGGTAATCACGCACGGGCTGCCCCACAGGAATAGCTGGCCATCTCAGCCCCACACCCTAGCCGTGCCGTCCATGTGGTTGGAGACACCGGGGCCCCCCGAACGGTTGCGCCCGGTCCCCCATCAGTGCCCGTACGGGGGAAATCGGGAGGTCAGCTCCCGTACCTCCGCGCGTACCCGGGCCGTTTCCCCGGCGTCGTCCCGCAACGCGACGGTGAACAGTGCGGCGATCCTCGCCATCTCCGGGGTGCCCATCCCCTGCGTGGTGACGGCCGCGGTGCCGAGCCGGATGCCCCGGCCCTCCCCGTGCGGCAGGGCGCAGGTGTCGAGCACCATGCCGGCGGCGGCGAGCCGTGCGCGGGCGGTGCGGCCGTCGACCCCGAGCGGCGCGGGATCGGCGGTGATGAGATGCGTGTCCGTCCCGCCGGTGGTCACCGCGAAGCCCTCGGCGGCGAGGGCGGCCGCGAGGACCTTCGCGTGTTCGACCACCTGATGGGCGTACGCCGTGAACGCCGGGGCGGACGCCTCGCCGAAGGCCACCGCCTTGGCCGCGATCGTGTGCATCTGGGCGCCGCCCTGCGTGAACGGGAACACCGCCCGGTCGACCGGGCCCGCCAGTTCCTCGCCGCACAGGAGCATTCCGCCGCGCGGCCCGCGCAGCACCTTGTGGGTGGTCGCGCAGACCACGTCGGCGTACGGGACGGGGCTGGGGGCCGCTCCCCCGGCGACCAGGCCGATGGGGTGGGCGGCGTCGGCGATCAGGTACGCCCCCACCTCGTCGGCGATCTCGCGGAAGACCGCGTAGTCGAGGTGACGGGGATAGGAGATCGACCCGCAGACGATCGCCTTGGGCCGGTGGTGGCGGGCGAGCGCGGCGACCTGCTCGTAGTCGACGAGCCCGGTCTCGGCGTCGACGCCGTAGGGCACGAAGTCGAACCACCGCCCGGAGAAATTGGCGGGCGACCCGTGCGTGAGGTGCCCGCCGTGGCCGAGGCCCATGGCCAGGACCGTGTCACCGGGCCTGAGAAGGGCCGCGTACGCCGCCAGAACGGCCGAGGAGCCGGAGTGGGACTGCACGTTCGCGTGGTCCGCTCCGAAGAGCGCGGTGACCCGCTCGACGGCGATCCGCTCGACCGCGTCGGCGTACTCGCAGCCGCCGTGGTGCCGGGCGCCGGGGTAGCCCTCGGCGTACTTGTTGGCGAGCGGGGAGCCGAGGGCGGCGAGGACGGCGGGCGAGGTGAAGTTCTCGGCCGCGATCAGCTGCAGACTGTCGGCCTGCCGCCGCACCTCGCCGAGCAGCACATCGGCGACCTCGGGGTCCTGTCGGCGCAGGACGTCGAGCTCCTCATCGGGGGGTGCGGTGACGGACATGGCTGGCTCCGGACGTGGAGGGATGTCAGCACCAATGTAGGCAGCCGCACCCCGCCCCGCCTGTCGACTCCTCCCGACGCGCCCCTCGCACCGCTCGGCCCCCGGAGGGCCTCCCCGGCTCCGGCGCGCTGCGGCGGCCTCCGACCGCCGGAGGTGGCCGGGGCCGTCGGCGCCGGACCGGAGCGTCCGTGGACGCCCTCGGCGTCGGGTCGAGACGCCCGCGAACCCCCTCAGCGCTTGGCCGAGGCGCCCGCGAACCCCGTCAGCGCCTGGCCGAGACGCCCGTCAGGGCCGTCACCACCGGGTCCAGCGCCTGGTTGATCTCGTCGCCGATCGAGCGGAAGAAGGTGATCGGTGCGCCGTACGGGTCGTTGACCTCGTCGGCGTCCACCGAGGGGGCCAGGAGCCACCCGCGGAGAGCCGCGGCCGCGCGGACCAGGGCCCGTGCGCGTTCCACCACGCCCTCGTCGCGGGGGTCCGGGAGGGTGGCCGGGTCGATCGCGCGGACCAGGCGGGTGAACTCCTTCAGGGTGAAGGTGCGCAGGCCCGCCGAATGGCCCATCGAGATGACCTGCGCCCGGTGGTCGCGGGTCGCGGTCAGGACCAGGTCGGCGCGGATGACGTGCTCGTCGAGGAGCTCACGGCCCACGAAGCCGCTGTAGTCCGCGCCGAAGTCGGCGAGGACCAGTTCCGCGTTGGCCTCCATGGGGGCGCCCTCGTGGCCCCAGGTGCCCGCGCTCTCCACGATCAGGCCGCCGCCGAGGGGGTCGCCGAGGCGGTCGCTCAGGGCGTGGCGGGTCAGCCGCTCGGTGATCGGCGAGCGGCAGACGTTGCCGGTGCTGACGTGGAGGATGCGGAAGGTGTCGCTGTCTTCGTGCCCCGCTATGCCACGCCCCTCAGGGGGGGTCAACTGGCCACCTCGAGGTCGGGTACGACCTTCCGGAGCTCCTCCGGGGAGAGGGAGCCCTCGCGCAGCAGCACCGGCACCTTGCCCGTGACGTCGACGATGGAAGAAGGAACGATTCCGGGCGTGGGACCGCCGTCGAGGTAGACGGAGACGGAGTCGCCGAGCATCTGCTGGGCCGCGTCGCAGTCCTCCGGCGCCGGGTGGCCGGTGAGGTTGGCCGAGGTGACGGCCATCGGGCCCACCTCGGTGAGCAGTTCGATCGCGACGGGGTGCAGCGGCATCCGGATGGCGACGGTCCCCCGGCTGTCCCCCAGGTCCCACTGGAGGGACGGCTGGTGCCGGGCGACGAGGGTGAGCGCGCCGGGCCAGAAGGCGTCGACGAGTTCCCAGGCCTGTTCGGAGAAGTCGGTGACCAGGCCGTGGAGGGTGTTCGGGGAGCCGATGAGCACGGGCGTGGGCGTGTTGCGGCCCCGGCCCTTGGCGGCGAGCAGATCGCCGACGGCCTCGCTGCTGAAGGCGTCCGCCCCGATCCCGTACACGGTGTCGGTGGGCAGCACGACGAGCTCGCCCCGGCGGACGGCGGACGCGGCCTCGCGCAGGCCGGTCACGCGGTCGGTCGCCTCGTTGCAGTCGTATCGCCGTGCCATCAGTTCCCGTCCTCCTCGTACACGTCGTGCTTGCTCATGGCATCGCCTTGCGGGCGGTCGCGAACCGCGGCCGGTTGTTGAGGTCCGGGTGGTCGGCCGCGTCGGCCCAGCCGGCCTCCTCGTTGAAGATCCACGGCACCTGCCCGCCCTGGGTGTCGGCGTGCTCGATGACGACGAGGCCGCCGGGGCGCAGCAGCCGGTGGGCGGTGCGCTCGATGCCGCGGATGGTGTCGAGGCCGTCCTCGCCGGAGAAGAGGGCCATCTCCGGGTCGTGGTCGCGGGCCTCGGGCGCCACGTACTCCCACTCGGTGAGCGGGATGTACGGCGGGTTGGAGATGACCAGGTCGACCTGGCCGTCCAGCTCGGGGAGCGCGGTGAGCGCGTCGCCCTGGTGGACGGTGACGCGGGAGCCCCGGGCGTTCTTGCGGGTCCACACGAGGGCGTCGTCGGAGAGCTCGACGGCGTGGACGCGCGAGCGCGGCACCTCCTGGGCCATGGCGAGGGCGATGGCCCCGGAGCCGGTGCACAGGTCGACGATGAGCGGTTCGACGACGTCCATGGCGCGTACGGCGTCTATGGCCCAGCCGACGACCGACTCGGTCTCCGGGCGGGGCACGAAGACGCCGGGCCCCACCTGGAGCTCCAGGTAGCGGAAGAACGCCCGCCCGGTGATGTGCTGGAGCGGCTCGCGGGCCTCGCGGCGGGCGACGGCCTCCCAGTAGCGGGCGTCGAAGTCCGCGTCCTTGACGTTGTGCAGCTCCCCCCGCTTGACGCCGTGCACGAACGCGGCGAGCTCCTCGGCGTCGAAACGCGGTGAGGGAACGCCGGCGTCGGCCAGCCGCTGGGTGGCCTGGGCCACCTCGGCAAGCAGCAGGTTCACGCTGGTCCTCCGTGGTGCGGGGGTGGGGCTGGCTTGAGGGGGGCCTTACGCTGCGGCGAGCTTCGCCGCCGAGTCGGCGTCGACGCACGCCTGGATCATGGCGTCCAGGTCGCCGTCGAGGACCTGGTCCAGGTTGTACGCCTTGAAGCCGACGCGGTGGTCGGAGATCCGGTTCTCCGGGAAGTTGTACGTACGGATCTTCTCGGAGCGGTCGACGGTGCGGACCTGGCTGCGGCGGGCGTCGGCGGCCTCGGCCTCGGCCTTCTCCTGGGCGGCGGCGAGCAGCCGGGAGCGCAGGATGCGCATGGCCTGCTCCTTGTTCTGGAGCTGGCTCTTCTCGTTCTGGCAGGAGGCGACGATGCCGGTCGGCAGGTGGGTGATGCGGACGGCGGAGTCGGTGGTGTTGACCGACTGGCCGCCGGGGCCGGACGAGCGGTAGACGTCGATGCGCAGGTCGTTGGCGTGGATCTCGACGTCGACCTCCTCGGCCTCGGGCGTGACGAGCACGCCGGCGGCGGAGGTGTGGATGCGGCCGGCGGACTCGGTGGCGGGCACGCGCTGGACTCGGTGCACCCCGCCCTCGTACTTGAGGCGCGCCCAGACGCCCTGGCCGGGCTCGGTGGCGCCGTTGCCGCCCTTGGTCTTCACGGCGACCTGGACGTCCTTGTAGCCGCCGAGCTCGGACTCGGTGGCGTCGATGATCTCGGTCTTCCAGCCGACGCGCTCGGCGTACCGCAGGTACATCCGGAGGAGGTCGCCGGCGAAGAGCGCGGACTCGTCGCCGCCGGCACCCGCCTTGATCTCCAGGATGACGTCCTTGTCGTCGCTCGGGTCGCGCGGGACGAGGAGGAGGCGGAGCTTGTCGGTGAGCTCCTCGCGCTGCTTCTCCAGCTCCTTGACCTCGGCCGCGAAGTCCGGGTCGTCGTGCATCAGCTCGCGAGCGGTCTCGATGTCGTCACCGGTCTGCTTCCAGGAGCGGTAGGTGGCGACGATCGGGGTCAGCTCGGCGTAGCGCTTGTTGAGCTTGCGCGCGTTCGCCTGATCGGCGTGGACCGACGGGTCCGCGAGCTTCGTCTCGAGATCGGCGTGCTCGCCGATCAGTTCCTCGACCGCCTCGAACATCGGGGGCTCCTGGGGTTTTCGTCAGTTGCTACGGGACGGCAAAGCGCCGGTCCCGGCCGCCCGCGCGGGGCGACCGAGGACCGGCGCAGGGGCTCGCTACTTGGCGGAGCCGGCCTTGCCGAAGCGGGCCTCGAAGCGGGCCACGCGGCCACCGGTGTCGAGGATCTTCTGCTTGCCCGTGTAGAACGGGTGGCACTCGGAGCAGACCTCGGCACGGATGGTGCCGTCGGTCAGGGTGCTACGGGTGGTGAACGACGCGCCGCAGGTGCAGCTGACCTGGGTCTCGACGTACTCGGGGTGGATCTCGCGCTTCAAGGTGTCTCCTAGTTTCGGGAGGGCTCCGGGTCGCCGCCGCGGGTTGCGGACAGCGTGAACCGGGGCCGACGTACCAGTCTGCCAGGACCGGCCGCATCTCCCAAAACGGGGGTGGGTCCGGAGGTATTCCCGGGCTCGTCCCGGCCTCTTCCCGGCTTCTTCCCCGGTCACCTCACGACGCCGTCGGCCTCACCGGTGGCGGTGTCCCTCGTGGCCGACGCGGGGATCGGCAGGTCCTTCTCGAGCGCCTTCCAGACCTGCCGGGACTGGGCTTCGAGGGGGACGACGCGGTTGGGGTCCCTGGGGTCGTACTCGACGGGCAGGGTGACCATGTGGACGTTCCCCGCGCCGATGCCGGAGAGGCCCTTGGCGAAGCCCATCAGCTTCTGGACCGAGTCGAGTTCGGAGTCGGGCGTGACGGCCTTGGTGGCGGCGTCGGCGAGGCCGTACAGCTTGGCCGGGCTGGTGAGGACGCCGACGCTCCTGACCTGGCCGATGAAGGCCTTCATGAAGGCCTGCTGGAGCTGGATGCGGCCGAGGTCGCTGCCGTCGCCGACGCTCTTGCGGGTGCGGACGAGGCCGAGGGACTGCTCGCCGTCGAGGGTGTGCGTGCCCGGGGCGAGGTCGAGGTGGCTCTTGGAGTCCTTGATGGGCCGCGTGGTGGTGATCTCGACGCCGCCGAGCTCGTCGATGAGCTCCTTGAAGCCGGTGAAGTCGACCTCGATGTAGTGGTCCATGCGGATGCCGGACATCGACTCGACGGTCTTGACGGCGCAGGCGGGGCCGCCGACCTCGTACGCGGTGTTGAACATGGCCCGTCGCTCGCCGGGGACGGCGGTCCCCCGTCCGTCGGTGCAGGAGGGCCGGGTGATGAGGGTGTCGCGGGGTATGGAGACGACGCTCGCCTTCTTGTGGCCCTCGTAGACGTGCACGACCATCGCGGTGTCGGAGCGGGCGCCGCCCTCGTCCTTGCCGTACTCGCGGTTGTCGCCGGAGCGGGAGTCGGAGCCGAGGACGAGGATGTCGAGGGAGCCGTTGTCGACGTTCCCGGGGCGCTTGTCGCCGAGCTGGGCGTTGATGTCGACGCCCTGGAGGTTGCCGTCGAGCTTGAGGTACACGTAGCCGAGTCCGGCGCCGCCCAGGACGAGGACGGCGGCGGCCCCCGATATCAGGAACGGTGCCTTGCGCCGTCCGGCGGGCCGCTTGCGACGGCGGCCGCTGCCCGCGCCCCGTGCGCGCCCGCTCTTGCTCTGCTCGGTCATCGTCTTCCCTCAGCCCTAGGATTCACCTTCTGTGACGGCCAGGCACCCGAAAGGGTTGCATGCGGGCCTGTGGGGTTTGAGCGGACTCCGGCCGGAAACGGCACTGCGCCCACCGTGCGGACACGGTGGGCGCAGTGGTTCACGCAGGTCACGACGGGGTTACGGGATCGAAGCCCGGTTCTCGTCGTGTGACGCGGCTCTCGCGTCAGTCGTTGTTGCCGGCTCCAGGGGTGGTCTTCTGGATCTGGAGCAGGAACTCGCCGTTCGACTTCGTCTGCTTGAGCTTGTCGAGCAGCAGCTCGATCGCCTGCTGCTGGTCGAGCGCGTGGAGCACGCGACGCAGCTTCCAGGTGACGGCGAGCTCGTCGCTGCCGAGGAGGATCTCCTCCTTGCGCGTGCCCGAGGCGTCGACGTCGACGGCCGGGAAGATGCGCTTGTCGGCGAGCTTCCGGTCGAGCTTGAGCTCCATGTTGCCGGTGCCCTTGAACTCCTCGAAGATCACCTCGTCCATGCGCGAGCCGGTGTCGACCAGCGCGGTGGCCAGGATGGTCAGCGAGCCGCCGTCCTCGATGTTGCGCGCGGCACCGAAGAAGCGCTTCGGCGGGTAGAGCGCGGTCGAGTCGACACCACCGGACAGGATGCGGCCGGAGGCGGGCGCCGCGAGGTTGTACGCGCGGCCCAGGCGGGTGATCGAGTCGAGCAGGACGACCACGTCGTGACCCAGCTCCACGAGGCGCTTGGCGCGCTCGATCGCCAGCTCGGCGACGGTGGTGTGGTCCTCGGCCGGACGGTCGAAGGTCGAGGAGATGACCTCGCCCTTGACCGACCGCTGCATGTCGGTGACCTCTTCCGGACGCTCGTCGACCAGGACGACCATCAGGTGGCACTCGGGGTTGTTGTGCGTGATCGCGTTGGCGATCGCCTGCATGATCATGGTCTTGCCGGTCTTCGGCGGGGCCACGATCAGACCGCGCTGCCCCTTGCCGATCGGCGACACGAGGTCGATGATCCGCGTGGTCAGCACGCCCGGGTCGGTCTCCAGACGGAGCCGGTCCTGCGGGTAGAGCGGGGTCAGCTTGTTGAACTCCGGGCGGCCGCGGCCGGAGTCGGCGGCCATGCCGTTCGCGGAGTCCAGGCGGACCAGCGCGTTGAACTTCTCGCGGCGCTCGCCCTCCTTCGGCTGACGCACGGCGCCGGTGACGTGGTCGCCCTTGCGCAGGCCGTTCTTGCGGACCTGGGCGAGGGAGACGTACACGTCGTTCGGGCCGGGCAGGTAGCCGGAGGTCCGGATGAACGCGTAGTTGTCGAGGATGTCCAGGATGCCCGCGACGGGGATCAGGACGTCGTCGTCGGCGACCTGCGGCTCGCCGGCCTGGAAGTCGTCACGGCCACGACGGCCACGACGGTCGCGGTAGCGACCGCGACGGCCGCGGCGGCCGCCCGCCTCGTCGTCGTAGTCGTCCTGCGGGCCGGCCTGCTGGCCACCCTGCTGGCCCTGGCCGCCCTGGCCCTGGCCCTGGCCGCCCTGGCGCTGGCGCTGGCCTCCCTGGCCACCGCCCTGCTGCTCGTCGCCCTTGCGGTCGCGCTGGCGGTCACGGCGGTCACGGCGGTCGCCGCGCTCCCCGCGGTCGCCCCGCTCGCCGCGGTCGCGACGGCCGCGGCCCTCGGCGCCGTCGACGACGGCCTCGGCCTTGGCGTCGGCCTGCGGCTCGGCCTTGACCTCGCGGGTCTCGGTGCGGGCCTCGGTCTTGACGGCCTGGACGGCCTCGGCCTTGGTCTCGCCCTCCGGGGAACCGGCGGGGGCGGTGGCGCGACGGCGACGGCGCTCGCCGGCCGGGGCGTCATCGGCCGCGGGCTGGCCCGGGATGTCGATCTGCTGCTGGGCGACGGCCTTCTCGGCCTTCTCCGCCTGGGGCGCGGCGGCCTCGGCGGCCTCGCCCGTGCGGGCCTTGGAGGTGGCGCGGCGCTTCGGCTTGCTCTCGGCGGCGTCGGCGGCCTTGGCGGGGGCGGAGCCTCCGGCCTGCGCCTCCTTGATGACCTCGATCAGCTGGCTCTTGCGCATCCGCGCGGTGCCCCTGATGCCGAGGCCGGACGCGACCTGCTGCAGCTCGGCCAGGACCATGCCCTCGAGGCCGGTGCCGGAGCGGCGGCGCCGTGCGGTGCCGGTGGCACCTGCGGCGGGCGCGGCGGTGTCGACACTGTTGTCGGCAGTCACGCCCATCAGATCGGTGGTGTCGCTCACGAAGGGTCCTTCCCTGGAGCGGACGTCGGCCATCTGGCTCGGCGACCGGTTGTGCTGTCCGGCAGGGTCCTGGTTCGTGGACCGTGTCCGGGGCGGTGGTCCCGCCGGGTACGGCGGAGAGAAAACGTGCTGTGGGTCCGGCCCGAGCGCCCCCTGCTCGGCCCTCACTGCAGAAGAGCGAGGGGTGTCGTGCCGGTTCCGGAGCGTGCTCGAAACTGCTCAGGCAGGCTGCTCAGGCAGTTGGGGAGGCTCCCGGAAGAAGGGTGGTCCCTGATGGGGACACTCCGCACCGCTCCACAAAGAGGTCGGGTGCAGACTTGAGGTTAACACTACCGGCTCCAACAAACATTCCCCCTCTCCCTCACCGGCAATCTCCTGTCCGAGGCGCTGCCCGGCGCCCCGGCCGCCACACGCCTAGGGCGCCAGCGGCAGGACGCTCGCTCCGGACGCGTCGAGGTCGAGCCGGTTCGCGGCCCAGCCCTCGCCCGCGAGGCGGGCGACCTTGTCGGCCGTCCCGTGTTCGGCCAGCGCGAGGACCGTGGGGCCCGCGCCGGAGATGACCGCGGGGACCCCGTCCGCGCGCAGCCGGTTCACGAGGGCGATGCTCTCCGGCATCGCGGGGGCCCGGTACTCCTGGTGCAGCCGGTCCTCGGTGGCCGCGAGCAGCAGCTCGGGGCGGCGGGTCAGGGCCTCGACGAGGAGGGCGGCGCGTCCGGCGTTGGCGGCGGCGTCCACGTGCGGGACGGTGCGCGGCAGGAGTCCGCGGGCGGTCTCGGTCAGTACGGGCTTTCCGGGGACGAAAACCACCGGAACGATGGAGTCCGAGGGGTCCATCCTGATCGCCCGCGCGGCACCGGACTCGGTCCAGGCGAGCGTGAATCCGCCGAGCAGACAGGCGGCGACGTTGTCGGGGTGGCCCTCGATCTCGGTGGCCAGCTCCAGGAGGGCGGCCTCGTCGAGCTTGGCGTCCCCGCCTATGGTCACGGCGCGGGCGGCGACGATGCCGGCGCAGATGGCGGCGGAGGAGGAGCCGAGGCCGCGGCCGTGCGGGATGCGGTTGGCGCAGACGACCTCGAGGCCGCGCGGCTGTCCGCCGAGCAGGTCGAAGGCCGTGCGCAGGGAGCGTACGAGCAGGTGGCTCTCGTCGCGCGGGAGCGTCTCGGCGCCCTCGCCGGCGATGTCGACGTGCAGCCCGGAGTCGGCGACCCGGACGACGACGTCGTCGTAGAGCCCCAGCGACAGGCCGAAGGCGTCGAAGCCCGGGCCGAGGTTGGCGCTGGTGGCGGGGACGCGCACCCGTACGGCGGCGGCGCGGAACGCTGGACCGGCCATCGCTCGTTGACTCTCCTTGATCGCGAAAACGGTGTTTCAGACAACGGGTATTCAAGAGAAGTACTCGGGGACCCGGGGGCCGTTTCGGCCGCGGGGGCGACAACGGCAACGACACCGCGCATATGCGTCGGGGCGGGTTCGGTACAGCCTATCGAAGGAAGGTTCTGTGGCGACATAGGGCGCACAGGAGGCGCACGATGCGTGTCGCGAGCCGTCCTGTGCGCCTATGTAGGTTCCTGATCGGGTTTCACCCGATCAGGAACCGGTGGGGCCGGGCTGTTTTCAGGCCAGGCCGAGACGCTCGGCGGCGGCCGCGGCGTCGACCGGGACGGTGACCGGCTGCGGCGCGCCGGCGACGGCCCAGTCGGGGTCCTTGAGGCCGTTGCCGGTGACCGTGCAGACGATCCGCTGGCCGGGGTCGACCTTGCCCTGCGCGGCGGCCTTCAGCAGACCGGCGACCGAGGCGGCCGAGGCGGGCTCGACGAAGACGCCCTCCTGAGCGGCCAACAGGCGGTAGGCCTGCAGGATCTCACGGTCCGTCACCTCGTCGATGAAGCCGCCGGACTCGTCGCGCGCGGCGATCGCGTAGTCCCACGAGGCCGGGTTGCCGATGCGGATCGCGGTGGCGATCGTCGACGGGTCCTTGACGACCTCGCCGCGCACGAGCGGGGCGGAGCCGGAGGCCTGGAAGCCCCACATGCGCGGACGGTGGGTGGACAGGGGAGGGAGGGTGCGGTGCGAAGCGTCTCCGGCGAGGGTGGCGGCCTGAGACGGGCGGGAGTACTCGGTGTACCCCTTCCAGTACGCCGTGATGTTGCCCGCGTTGCCGACCGGCAGGACGTGGATGTCGGGGGCGTCGCCCAGCATGTCCACGATCTCGAAGGCGGCGGTCTTCTGGCCCTCGATGCGGACCGGGTTGACCGAATTGACCAGCGCCACCGGGTAGTTCTCGGAGAGGCTGCGGGCCAGGGTCAGGCAGTCGTCGAAGTTGCCGTCGACCTGGAGGATCTTCGCGCCGTGGACGAGGGCCTGGCCCATCTTGCCGAGCGCGATCTTGCCCTGCGGCACGAGGACGGCCGAGACCATGCCGGCGCGGACCGCGTAGGCCGCCGCCGAGGCGGAGGTGTTGCCGGTGGAGGCGCAGATGACCGCCTTGGCGCCCTCCTCCTTGGCCCGGGTGATGGCCATGGTCATGCCCCGGTCCTTGAAGGAGCCGGTGGGGTTGGCGCCCTCGACCTTGAGGTGCACCTCGCAGCCCGTGCGCTCGGAGAGGACCTGAGCGGGGACGAGCGGCGTGCCGCCCTCACGGAGCGTGACGACCGGCGTCATGTCCGTGACCGGAAGGCGGTCCCGGTACTCCTCGATGATGCCGCGCCACTGGTGGGTGCCCTTGTGGGTCATGGGTCCTTACTCCCCTTCAACACGCATGATGCTGGCGACACCGCGCACGGTGTCGAGCTTGCGCAGCGCCTCGACGGTCCCGGAGAGGGCGGCGTCGGGCGCGCGGTGGGTGACGACGACGAGGGAGGCCTCGCCGTCCTTGCCCTGCTGGCGCACCGTATCGATGGATACGCCGTGCTCGGCGAAGACCGTCGCGACCTGGGCGAGGACGCCCGGCTTGTCGGCCACGTCGAGGCTGATGTGGTACCGCGTGACGACCTCGCCCATGGAGCTCACGGGCAGCTGGGTGTACGCGGACTCGCCGGGGCCCGTCGCCTCGTTGAGACGGTTGCGGCAGACGGCGACGACGTCGCCGAGCACGGCCGAGGCGGTCGGCGAGCCGCCCGCCCCGGGGCCGTAGAACATGAGCTGCCCGGCGGCCTCCGCCTCGACGAAGACCGCGTTGTACGCCTCGCGGACGGAGGCGAGCGGATGGCTGAGCGGGATCATCGCGGGGTGCACGCGCGCGGTGACGGACCCGCCGTCGGCGGCCCGCTCGCAGATCGCGAGCAGCTTGATGGTGCAGCCCATCTGCTTGGCGGAGGCGAAGTCCGCGGCGGTGACCTCGGTCATGCCCTCGCGGTAGACGTCGTCGAGGCGCACGCGCGTGTGGAAGGCGATCCCGGCGAGGATGGCGGCCTTGGCGGCGGCGTCGAAGCCCTCGACGTCGGCGGTGGGGTCGGCCTCGGCGTACCCGAGGGCGGTGGCCTCGTCGAGCGCCTCGGAGTACCCGGCGCCCGAGGTGTCCATCTTGTCGAGGATGAAGTTCGTCGTCCCGTTGACGATGCCCATCACCCGGTTGATCTTGTCGCCGGCGAGGGACTCGCGCAGCGGCCGGATGAGCGGGATGGCGCCGGCGACGGCGGCCTCGTAGTACAGGTCCTGCCCGTGCTGCTGGGCGGCGGCGTACAGGCTCGCGCCGTCCTGGGCCAGCAGCGCCTTGTTGGCCGAGACGACGGAGGCGCCGTGCTCGAAGGCGGTGGTGATGAGGGTGCGGGCCGGCTCGATCCCGCCGATGACCTCGACGACGACGTCGATGTCCCCGCGTTTGACCAGGGCGGTCGCGTCGGTGGTGATCAGCTCGGCGGGGACTCCCCCGCGGACCTTGTCGGGCCGGCGGACCGCCACGCCGGCGAGCTCGACCGGCGCGCCGATGCGCGCGGCGAGGTCGTCGGCGTGCGTCGTCATGATGCGCGCCACCTCTGAGCCGACTACTCCACAGCCCAGCAGCGCCACCTTCAGCGGACGCGTACGCATCATCCGACCTCGTTTCTCGTACTACTTCGTCGTCGTATTTCTACGGTGGAACCAGTCTCACTCACCGGACGGGGGTTTCCGCCCTCCGTCCGGATCCTGAGACATCTATTTCATCACTCGACTATTTCACCACGCGACGATTTCCTCAGCCGACGTCGAGACGCAGGAGATCTTCCTCCGTCTCGCGTCGCACGATGACCCGCGCCTCGCCGTCGCGGACGGCGACGACGGGCGGCCGCAGGGCGTGGTTGTAGTTGCTGGCCATGGAGCGGCAGTACGCGCCGGTGGCCGGCACGGCGACGAGGTCGCCGGGCGCCAGGTCCGAGGGCAGGAAGGCGTCCCGTACGACGATGTCGCCGCTCTCGCAGTGCTTGCCGACGACACGGGAGAGCATCGGCTCGGCGTCGCTGGTCCGCGAGACGAGGCTGACGCTGTACTCGGCGTCGTAGAGCGCGGTGCGGATGTTGTCCGACATGCCGCCGTCGACGCTCACGTACGTCCGCAGCCCTTCGAGCGGCTTGACGGTGCCGACCCGGTAGAGCGTGAAGGCGGTGGGACCCACGACGGCCCGCCCCGGCTCGACGGAGATCCGCGGCGTCCGCAGCCCCGCGGCCTCGCACTCCCGCGTGACGATCTCACTCAGCGCCTTGGCGATCTCGTGCGGCTCACGCGGGTCGTCCTCGGAGGTGTACGCGATGCCGAGCCCGCCCCCGAGGTCGATCTCGGGCAGCTCGACGCCGTGCTCGTCCCGCACCTCGGCGAGCAGCTGGACGACGCGCCGCGCGGACACCTCGAACCCGGCCATGTCGAAGATCTGCGACCCGATGTGGGAGTGGATCCCGATGAGCTCGAGGCCGTCGAGCCTGAGCGCCCGCCGCACGGCCTCGGCGGCCTGGCCCCCGGCGAGCGCGATGCCGAACTTCTGGTCCTCGTGGGCGGTGGCGATGAACTCGTGCGTGTGCGCCTCGACGCCGACGGTCACCCGGATCTGCACCCGCTGCCGCTTCCCCAGCTCCTGCGCGATGTGGGCGACCCGCACGATCTCCTGGAAGGAGTCGAGCACGATCCGCCCGACGCCGGCCTCGACGGCCCGGCGGATCTCGTCCTCGGACTTGTTGTTCCCGTGGAAGGCGATCCGCTCGGCGGGCATCCCGGCGGAGAGAGCGGTGCTCAGCTCCCCTCCGGAACACACGTCGAGGTTGAGCCCCTCCTCCTTGAGCCACCGGACGACGGCCCGGGAGAGGAACGCCTTCCCCGCGTAGAAGACGTCGGCGTCCTTGCCGAAGGCATCGGCCCAGGCGCGGCAGCGGGCGCGGAAGTCCTCCTCGTCGAGGAAGTAGGCGGGCGTGCCGAACTCCTCGGCGAGGGCGTCGACCCCGATCCCCCCGACGGTGACGACCCCGCGCTCGTCCCGGCTCACGGTCCGGGCCCAGACCTTGGGATCGAGCCGGTTGAGATCGGCGGGCGGAGCGGTGTAGTGCCCCTCGGGCAGGACATCGGCGTGACGGGGCCCGGCGGGGTGGGCGGAACGGCTCATGACGACTGGCTCTTTCAGATCTGGTCGGGTGCGCTGATGCCGAGCAGGGACAGGCCACCGGCGAGCACCGTCCCGGCGGCTTCGGCGAGCGCGAGCCGGGAGCGGTGGGCGGCCGAGGGTTTCTCGTCGCCGAGCGGCAGCACGGTGTGCTGGAACGCGAGCAGCGCGTCGGCGGTGGCTTCCAGGTGCCGGGCGACCCGGTCGGGGGCGCGGTGGCGGGCGGCGGAAAGGAGGACGACGGGGTGGTCGCCGAGGACGCCGAGAAGCTCGGGTGCGTGGACGTCGGCGTCGTACGAGGGCGTGAAACCGAGCTGCGACGCGTTGACGAGCAGCCGCTGGACGCGGGCGTGGGCGTACCGCACGCGGAAGAGGGGATTGCGCTCGTGCTGGACGAGGAGGGAGGCCCCGTCGAGAACCCGATCGTGGCCCGCGGCCCGCAGCAGAGCCCACCGCCCCGCGTCGACGCCGAAGAGATCGGGCCGGTACTCCCCGCCCCTCACGGGGATCCGCTCGTCCCCGCCGAAGGAGGCGTCGGCCCCCTGGCTCCGGAGCAGCCGCAGGACGACCCCGGTCACGACCGAGGCGCGCCCGGGCGCCGGCTCGGCGAACCGCACCGCACTCCCGGCGAGGGCGGTGCCGTACCCGTACGCGCCCCCGGCGTCCCGAATCGCCCGTACGAGATCGCCACCCGCGTCACGGCGGAGGGTGAAGTTCAAGAACCCGGGCCCGGTGATGTCGACGGCGAGGATCCCGGGGCTCTCGAGGAGCCGCTCCCGAAGGACCTCCGCGACGTCGAGGGGGGCGCGCCCCGCGGGCCGGGCGAGGCTGAGGGCGACGCTGCTGGCGTACTCCCCGGTGCCCCCGGGCCGGGCCCGCTCCACCTTCACGCGGGAGGGGACGTCGACCCGCAGCGCACCGTCGTCGACCGCACGGCGCACGGCGTGCTGCACGGTGAGGGAGAGGTCCGCGGGGGTCACGGGACCAGCCTAGGGGAGGAGGGGGGTCGGAACGCGAACCGGTTTCGCCATGCGGGACCGCGACCTCAGATCACCTGGCGCGCGCTCCCGGCACATCGGCACACCGGCCGTCCTGCTGTTCCTGCCGCCCCTCGACTGCGGCAGGTTCCTCTCCCCCGTCGGGACCGGCCGCCTCGGGACGCTCCCGCCGCTCGCGGTGCATCAACTGCCGCACCACGCGCACGAGCTCCGAGGGCTCGAAGGGCTTGGCGAGAAAGGCGTCGACCCCGGAACCGACCCCACCGACCTCGCGCTCGCCGCAGGCGCTGATGATCGCCACCGGCAGATGACTGGTCCGCGGGTCGGAACGCAGCCGCTCGGCCGTCTTGATCCCGTCCAAGCGGGGCATGACGACGTCCAGGGTGACGACATCAGGACAGACCTGATGCACGACATCCAGACACTCGGCACCATCGGCCGCGGTCACGACCTCGAACCCCTCGAGTTCGAGATTGACCCTGATCAACTGACGGATCACCTTGTTGTCATCGACAACGAGCACCCGACCGGACACGCCTGACACACGAACGAGAGTAGGCCGCCCCCCACGGCCGCGTCCGGGTTTTACCCACTTCTGACCCGTGCGGGGGACGGACCCCCGGTGACGCCCCGGAAATACCTGTTCACAGGCACGCCGGAAGAGCTGGTAGGGTTCTACCCGTCGCCGCGAAACACGGCGGACGCCCCCGTAGCTCAGGGGATAGAGCAACGGCCTCCGGAGCCGTGTGCGCAGGTTCGAATCCTGCCGGGGGCACTCCAGCTCGGACAGCGCGATCAAGCCGCTGACCAGCGAGATTGCTAGACACAGAGACCCGGACTCAGTCCCACTGAGTCCGGGTCTCTGTCGTTGTGTGTCACTGATCGCGAGTGAGTAGCGAGTGAGCCGTGGAGGCAGCCCAAGCCCCCCAGGTTCCAGGCCCCTGCGGAGCACGGACCGGAGGTGTCGCACTCACGTAGCCGCAGTCGCTCCGGGACAGGTGCGCCCTGAAAGGCAGTTGCGCAGCGAGAGGGCGGCGAGCATCTTCATGGCAAGTGTTGCTCAGGAGGGGCCTTGCCGACCAAAGCAGAAGTAGTAGAAGCCGGCGTCACGCTAGACGCCACTTACATGGGTCGCGTGTACAGCGAACTGAACGATCTCCCGAACCCCGGGATCATGAGCATCGGCTCCCTCTGCGTTGCCCCCTTCATGTCTCTGGTGATTTACGAAGCGATGAGGAAGCGCAACCTTCTCTCCTCATCAACAGAAATCACTCTGTCTGATGACGCCAACGAGGTATGTGGCAGAGCGCGCCACAGCCTGAAGTTGTTCACCGACACAAACGGGGGCATCGATCGACAGCTGACACATTTCGAGCAAGACATCATGAGGGAGCATTCAAAATTCTTCCTCGGCAACACCTGGCTTCCACTTGCCCGATTCCTTGAAACCGACCTAGGAGTCTTCACCTACGAAGGCCAGATCGTCACCACAACCCACTCAGCAACCTTTCATCTCGGCGTCCCGTCGAGCCGCCTCCTCCGAGAAGGCATCGCACCAGTAATGCAGTCGATTTTGCATCAGATGGGTCGTTGCCTCGTCGCGCTCGGAGCCGTAGGACACACTGGAGAACCGAGTACATTCGCAAGCTACGCCACCGACTCTTCCCTCAGAAACCGCGATGTGCGGGCGGCCAAGCACTACGGTCGCAGCTTCAACGGGCCTGAGACCCCCTACATAAACGGAACACTCACAGACTTCCAAGCGATCACGAACTTCATCGCATCGCTACTCATAGCCGGAGCGGATCCACTCTCCCTTGAGTACTCCGTATTCAAGATCCGCTATATCGCCCTATTCCATGTCTTGGCCAGCTTGCGCGTACTTCAGGAAAGGCCAGACATGGGACTCTCCCAGAGATCATCAGAGGCAATCGGAAGAATTATCGGAACCAGCGAGGCCCTGACAGTCACTCATCCTTCGACACGCGGGTTCAGAAACACCCTCATGCACTACGGACCGATCAATTCGATACTCGGCGACCTGAATCTGAGCGCGCCTCTATTTGGTCTAGTTCCGATCTTCTTTCCAGAGCATGATTTTAGGTCGCTCAGCGCGCTGGTGGATCGGTGCATCCGCGATACGGCAAAAGAGCTAAACGATTGGGCAAGGGCGACGTAGCGTCGCCTTGCGCACACCCAGGATCTCGGCGTGCACAAGGCGACACTCAAGTGCACTTCACTACCAGCCCATGGCCTTCTCGATCCTCCCGTTGTTGAGCTCCTCGTGGCCGTCGATGCAGCCCTCATACCGGCGGTGAATGACCTCGGGTGAGTTGCCCGCCCGCCGGGCCACCTCCGCGACGGGGACGCCCGCGTTCAGCCAGTTCGTGATGCAGGTGTGCCGCAGGTCATACGGTCGGTGGGCAAGCGGGGACTCCACCTTGTCTGGCGGGAGCGCGATCGGCCGGGCCTCCTGCCAGACCCTCCAATAGCTAGACGTCCCGAGTACGGCGCCGCGCTCGTTGGCGAAGAGCCGGCCATCCTTCGCCGTGCCGAACTCCGCTATGTGCGCGCGGAGCATGGCGACGAGCGTCGGAGGGATCGGGACGGGGCGGTCCGCCTTGGGCTCCCGGGACTTGAGTCCGCGCTTGTCGTGGCGCTGGCCCGAGTCCGTCCACCGCTTGCCGGACACCGGCCGGGTCTCCTTGAGGGTGAGCGTCCCCCATCCCTTCTCGGGGAGGTAGCAGTCCTTCTTCCTAAGTCCCACCGCCTCGGCCGGCCGCATCGCCGCGTACATCTGGCAGGCGAAGAATGCGACGAGTCGGCGCCCACGGTTCCGGTGGACGGATCCCACGTAAGAGACCGCCGTGAGGAGCTGCTCGCCCTGGACAGCGTTGACCAAGACACGGGGGTCCACGACGTCGCCCTTGGTGGACCCCGCACGCTTCACTCCCGCGAGCGGGTTCTCCTCCAGGTACCCGCACTCAATGGCGTACTCCATGGCCGTGTTGAAGCCGCGGCGCCGGCGCTTGTAGGTCTCCCCCGCTGCCGGGGTGTCGTCCAGCTTGAACGAAAGCCGGTATTGGACATCCCGCACCACCTTGGGGTCGGTCAGAGCCGAGAGCGTCAACGACCGGGTCCGGAGCCACGTGCACGCCGCCACGAGATCCGGCGGCGGCTCCTCGTCCTGGTGCGCCGGTACAACCGCCCATCGCATCGCGAGCCGCGTCTCCTCCGGCGTGGGCGCCTTCTTGCCGCCCTCCACCATCGCGAGCGCCACCGTGGCCAGGCTGTCGGCCAGTCCTTCACGGGTCTTCGCCGCCGCCGTACGCCACCGGCTCGCCATGTACTCGCGGCTAAAGTCCCACCACGACGGATCGGGCTTCTCGTTCTCCTTCGCGGCAGCCGCCCGGAGCTCCGACTCCGGCAGCCCGGACGCCACGTCGAACGCCTCACCCTTCCGCATCGCTTGCCACAGCTCGGAGCGGCGGCTCTCCGCCAGGGCCACGGTGGCGAAGCTGGCAGCCTTCACCTTTCCGGCGACCGTCCAGCGGATCTGGTACGGAGCCTTCTTGCTCCGTACCTGGTTGACCTTCCAGACCCGTACGTCCGTGGAGAGGGTCAGGTCCCCGGAAACGGGCGGGCGCCCGCTGTTGCGGGCGCCCGGGGTGTTGCTGGTCTTGCGGTAGGTCACGCGGCTTCCTCCAGGGTCTCGATCCAGCGCTCCAGGTCCGAGCGACGGATGCGGACCGCGCCGTTCGGGAGCTTGATGGCCTTCGGGCCCTTCTTGAGCTGACGCCACCGGTAGAAGGTGGCTCGGGGCACTCCGATCTCCTTCACGACCTGGGGGATCGTGAGCATCTCGTCACGCGTCGCGGACACGGGTCCTCCTCGACTGGTTACCGAAGACAAGGCGGGTCGCCGCAGAAAACGCAGTATCCGCAGAAACCTGCGAATCCGGGACCTGACCTGCGGCGTTGGGGGTGCGTGGGTGGCTCCCGCAAAAATCGCGAGAATCGCCGCAGAAATGGACGGCTGCACCAAGGGCCGGGCGTCGCGAGACTGGCGACGGGATTTGTGCGGCGGTTTCGCAGATTTTTGCGGCTGCCGGGCCGACGGGCCGTTTCCGCAGGTGGGCACGACCGCCCGGGGGTTTCTGCGAATTCTGCGGTTTGTGCGGCGGGGGTCCCATGCGAAGGCAGGTGGGGAGGCTCACGTCTTGGGCTCACGGACGCTCGGGTGAATCAGGTACCGGGGCGCCGGCGGGCGACCCCGTTTGCCGGTGCGGGGCGGGGTCTCGCTACGGAGGTAACCGTGCTCCTCCAAGACGGCAACGGCGGGCTCCAGTTCGGCGATGGTGGGGAACTCGGAACGGGAGAGCTTGGCGAAGAGGTCCCGGCGGCTGACGCTCTCCCAGCCGTTGTCCTCCAGGACGGACAGCAAGCTACGGGCGCGAGCCAGGGTGGCGTCGGCGCCCATGAGGTCGAAGACGGTCAGGGCGTGGGCGGTGAAGTAGTCGGCCAGTTCAATCGCCGCGCCCATCGTGGCGGCACTGATCGGGGTATTGGTACCGCCGTCGATGTGCTCGGCGAGGTGGAGCAGACCGGCGATACGAACCGCAGCACCCACGAGCTTCCCGGCCCACTTCCCGATGTGCCCGAGACGCCCGCCCTTAGTGCGGAGCTGCGGCTCCAGGTGCTCGCCGTACGCCTTCAGGGCGACATCGGCTTCAGGGCTCACCTGCACCACGAGGGGATCGGTCCAGTCCGCGAGCTTGAGCGTGAGAGCGAAGACGTTCCGCTCGTACGTCGCACCAACGGCGGGCGGGATGGGGTCCGGGTCGATCTTCCGGTAGCCGACCAGGGATTCCGGCAGGCAGTAGAGGAAGCGGGCGAGCAGACCGCGGCCGTCGAAGCCGCGGTTCTTGCCGATGTCCTCCAGGACGCTGGGCTGGACGGCGAGCCCCATGGTGAGCGCGGGGGCCTCGATGAACTCCTGTCGGGTCCGGCGGTCGACGCGCAGCCGATCGCCGGCATGGCCCTTGAGGAAGACCTCCATGTTGGGCACACCGGAGTACCGCCCGGCGATGATGTCGAAGATGCCGCCCTCGGCGGACATGACCGCGAGCCGGCCGCCCTGCTCGGCGAGCAGGGTGGTGACGGTCTCGGGGGTGGCGTCGTCGGCGAGGAGTCGCGGGCGCGGCGGCACGGTCAGGGACTCGGCGGTCTGGGCGAGGCCGATCGCCTCGGCCACCAGGTTGTCCCGCTCGGGGCCCTCGGCCTTGGCGGCTTGAGCGGCGGCCTTGTCGGCGGCCTCGCGCGCCATGCGGGCGGTGACCTCGGCCTCCACGATGGTGAGGTTGGAACCCTCCACGAGCGTGTTCTCCGCCTCGTAGAGCGGGGCGGTCATGGCGGCGAAGACGGCGGACTTCCGGTTGGCCGGGCCGAGGGCGACGACGACGAAGAGGTTCGTGGGTTCGCGCCACCGCCCACGTACCTGGACGACGGCCCGGCCGCCGGCCGCGGTCGCGAGGACGGAGAGCGCGAGGGCGCCCGCGAGGTCCACCGGGGTCTGGGTCTCCTCGGCGAGCGCGACGACGAAGTCCGAGACCCAGTCGGGGAGGGCGTGGACGGGGAACGGCGGCAGCTTCGGCTGCCGGTCCAGCGGGATCGGCTCCGGCCATGCGGCCGGGATGGTCGCGGCGCCGAGCGCGAGGGCCTCGCGGAGGTCGTCCTCGGTGGCCTCGGCCGACATGCCGGCCTGGACGATGCGGGTGCCGACCTCGATGCTCCGGCGGCGCCGGGCGAGGTCGTGGACGATCTCGGCGTAGTAGGTCGCGTTGGCCGTGGAGGGCACGGCCTGGATGAGGGTGTGGAGGTAGGGCCGGCCGCCCACGCGGACGAGTTCGCCGGTCTGCTCCAGGTGGTGCCCGAGGGTGATCGGGTCGACGGGCTGTCCCTGGGCGTGCAGGGCGAGGATCGCGCGGTGGATCGTCTCGTGGGCGGGCACGTAGTGGTCGGCCGGGTCCATCGAGCCGTTCACGTCGCCGATGACGCCGGGCGCGAGCATGAGCGCGCCGACGACGGCCTGTTCGGCTTCCCGGTCGTGCGGTGCCATCCGCTCCGTGCCGTCGGGCACGCTGTGCAGCGGCACCACGGGGGCGTACTGCCCATGGGCGGGCTCAGGTGTCATGCTGGGGTTTCTCCTGTTTCTGTCGAAGGGACGGAGAGCCGGGGCGGTCGCGGTCTTGTGGTGAGAGGCGACCGCCCCGGGCACAGCTACTTCTGCTTGAGCCACCGCTCGTACTGCTGGCGGACGTAGGCGCGGGGGTCGCAGATGACCGCGGTGTCGTCGGTGTCCATGAGCCGACGGGCCGCCTCGGTGGCCATCTCCGCCGCGTCGCTGCGTACGCGCTCGCTCTCGTCGCCCAGCGCGATGCGGTCCAGGAGCGCGGCCTTACGGAGCCAGAACTCGCGGCCGAGGCCCTTGCCGAACGGCTTGTCGGCCGCGGTGCCGGCGGTCCAACCGACCTCACTGATGATGCTCGGGGCGAGCGCGTAGGCCTCCTCGGGCGTCGGCCACCGCTCGGCCCGGAGGTCGGCGGTGAGGTAGAGGCGCTCGCGCTTGCCGTCGCGGGTGGCGTACTGGCGTACGGCGCCGGTGGTGAAGGCGCCGCCGAGCGCGGCGGTCACCTGGTCGGTGTCGTCGGGGTCGCAGATGACGCGGATCTCGAACATGGGTCAGTGCTCCTTGTTGGTCTCGGTGGCGGGGAGTTCGGGCAGTCCGGCGCGGGTGAGGGTCTGCGGGTCGAAGCCAGGCAGGGCCGCGCGCGTGAGCAGGGCGGTGGCGAGCTGCTCGGCGTAGAGGGCGCCGGTGCGGGCGGCCTCGATCTGGGCTCCGGCGCGCAGGGCTTCCACGCGCTCGATGTGGGCGTGGTCCTCGCGCCGCTCGACGGTGCGGCGCTCGTAGGCGGTGGTCTCGCGGCGGGCGGTGCGCCAGTAGCGGGCGGCGAGGCCGTAGGCGACGGCGGTGGCGAGCACCCACAGCAGGAGCGGAAGGGACAGTCCGTCGGCGTACCCGGCGACCCCGGCGAAGGCGAGGCCGCCCGAGGTCGCGAACGCGGTTCCGGCGAGGGTGCTGTCTCCGCGGTGTCCGGCCGCGGCGAAGGCGCCGGCCGTGGCGGCTCCGGCGGCGAGGACGACCATCAGGATGGCGTTGCCGACGGAGTGTTCGGCGCCGTTGGCGTTCCAGATCCGGCCCAGGACCAGGACCGTGGACGTGGCGAGGGCGGGGGCCACCTTCGGCGTGGCCGTGATGAGCCAGTGCGGGGCGGTGATCGGTTCGTTCATCGCGGGCTCCTTCGGCTAGTTGGCGAGGTCGGAGAGGGCCGTGGCGGAGGACTGGACGAGGTTGGCGATCGGCTCGTACGCGCCGGTCCCGGCGGCGAAGAACCCGAAGAGGAAGAGCACGATGGCGGCGCCGGCGCCGGAGGACTTGCTCTTGACGGCGAAGGCAGACGCGGCGCCGAAGAGCAGGACGGCGGAGATCTCGAAGTTCATGTCAGGCTCCTGTCGTTGCGAGGTCAGCGGGTGCCGTCGCGGTGGACGCGAGCGGCGATGTTGAACAGGTGGCGGCCGACGCGGATGCGGATGCCGTGGCCCTTGCAGCGGCGGCAGGTCTTGCCGCGCTTGGGCTTGCCCTTGCGGTCCGTCGTGAGAGCGAAGCCGAGTCCGTTGCACTTGCGGCAGTTGCCGAACGGCAAGGCCGCACACAGGGAGATGTAACCGAGCGTGACGGCGAGTAGGAGTGCGCTAGCGGCGAGAAAGGGGGTCATCGTGGGCCTCTCCGGCGGTTTTCGGGGTATGCGCAGGTCAGCCCGCTAGGAACTAGCGCGCTGATCAGATGCGGTATGGGGTGCTAGCGGTGCCGCTAGACCTAGCGGGGCTTGCTGCTAGGTCTAGCGGCGATCCATGTCAGCTCGCGTCCCGGCTTCCGTCACGGTCCGTGATGGCATCGGAGATGCGGGAGCGCTCGATGCCGCGCCGGTTGGCGCCCTTGCCGCTCTCGGTCTTGCCCCACACCTGGGTGGTGGAGATGCCGTGCGGCTTGAGGGCGGCGGCCAGCCCCTCGGGGTCCCAGCCGCCGTAGACATCGGGGCGCAGCTCGGCGAGCCGGGCCACGACGACTTCGGACCAGACCTTGGGCTCCTCGGCGGGAACGACGGCGAGGATGTCGCGCAGCAGGTCGTACGCGCTGGTCTCGGCGGTCTCGAACGACTCCCCCAGCGCGTGGCCGGAGAGAGTGTCGGCCTGTTCGCGGAGCTTGCGTGCCCGCAGGCCGATGGTCTCGGCGGTGGGGGCGTCGACATAGACGGAGGAGACGATCCGGGCGTCCGCTCCTTCGCCGACGAAGTAGTGGATGCCCTTGTCCTTCCAGGAGAACATCGTGGCCCGCACGCCTCGCTTGTAGGAGGACGTGCCGAGGACCATGTCGTTCTCCAGCTGGCCCATGACCTTCAGGCAGAACCGGGCCGAGGCGTTCGCGCTAATGCCGGTCGGCAGGGCCTTGGCGTCGGGGCGCTGGGTGGCGAGCAGCAGCACGATGCCGGTGGCGGGGCCGCGCTTGACCAGGTCGGTGCAGATCTCCTCGAACTCCGCCCCGTGCTTGGGGTGCTCGAACCACACCTGGCACTCGTCCACGCCGACGACGATCGGGTGGAGCCCCAGGTTCTTCATGTTCGCCAGCTCGCTGGTGACCTTCGACTCCGGGCAGATGTCCCGGGGCAGGGAGCGGATCATCTTCGCCCGGCGCCGCAGCTCGTCCCGCAGTTCCCGCAGGTCAGCGAGGGCGTACTCGATGTCCTCGTCGTCGTCCCCGGCGCGGTGGCGGTGCGAGACGCGCTCGCCCACCGGGTCGAGGTCGCCGGTGCCCTTGAGGTCGTACGTGTGCAGCTCGGCCCGCGGGTCAAGGGCGGCGATCAGGAGCAGCAGCCGCAGGAGGAACGTCTTGCCCATGCGGGGGATCGCGCCGATGACGGCCGCGATGTACATGAGCGTCATCTCCACCCAGCGACCGCGCTGGTCGGTTCCGAAGGCAACCGGCTTGAACAGGTCCGTGGCCCCGCTCTTGAGCAGCGGCCACACCGGCTTCCGCGCAGTCGACATGTCCTGGTCGCCGACCCACAGCACCAGGTGCCCGGTGTGCTCCTCCGGCACCGCCTCGGGCCACACGCAGCCCAGCGGGCGGCGCAGACCGGACGCGAGCTTGTCGCGACGCTCGATCACGTCCGTGACGGTCACGCCGTACGGGAGGTCCCCCTCCGCACGCCAGCCGGGCCCGTCGCGGGTGATCGGGGCAGTGAACGTGAACCCGTCCCGGCCCTTGCCCTGCGCCTGGTTGATCGCCGGGATGCCCAGCGCCCCCAGCGCACGCAGGACGATGTCGCTGGTGAGCTTGGGCGCCTTGGTGACCTCCACCGCCCGGTTGATGACCGGAGCGTCGGCCTGGCCGCCGGCCGACCCGAGGGCGAGCAGCAGCGCGCCGACCGAGACGACCTGGAGCCAGCCGGGAGCGAGGACGTAGAGGGCGAGCGCGGTGCCCATGCCGACGAGTGCGGCGAGGGTGGCGACCAGGGTCCGCAGCCGGACCCGGCCGTCGCGCTGTCGGGACAGCTTCAGGTACTCCGCCGCATCCTCGCGCCGGACGGCGGCGAGTCGGACGGGCTCGCCCTCGCGGTCGGCGACCCAGCGCATCGTGCCGCCGACGAACTTCGCGGCCCCACGCGGGGCCTGGAGGGCGAGGCGCCCGGCGTAGACCGGGGAGCGGAGCGCGTGGTACCCGGCGAGGTGGGTGTAGTGGCTGGCGACCCAGCGGGCGGCGGTCTTGAGTTCGGCCGACGACCGCAGCCACGCCGGGACGATCCGTCGCCGCTTCGCGCCCGCGAGTCGGCCGAGGTATCCGGGCCCGACGAGCGCCGGACCGTCGACCAACCGGCGGGCCGACGCGTCGCCCGACTCGTCGGCCGACTCGTGCGTGTGGGAGTCGGGCGACGCGTCGGCGGTGGAGTTGGCCGACTCGGTCCGGGCGGATCGGGCCTTGTCGAGGTCGACCACGTCGGCCCCGGAGTCGGGCGACCCGGTGGCGGCCATGTCGGCTTCGAGTCGGTCGAAGAAGTCGTTCTCGTCGTCGGGGTGCTTCACTGAGACTCTTCCTTCTCTCGGGAGGGATGGCGGGGTCCGGCCGCTGCTTTGGTCGGTCGTGACCGGACCCCGTGGCTCACAGGTCGAACAGGCCGCCCTGGTCATCGCCGGGCGCCGCAGCGGCGCGCTGGGCGGCCCGGCGCGCGGCGGTGAAGCAGGACGGGCACCAGGCGCGCAGCTCGCTCGCGGGCAGAGCCGCGGCGGCGAGCTCGGTGGTGAGCGGATCGGCTGCGGCGGCCATGAGGCGGACCGGGCCGCTGTGCTTGCCCGCGTGGCGGCCGTGCTCGCGGGTGCAGCGCCCCTCGCCCTTCGTGTGGGGCTGTCCGCACGCGCCGGCGCACTGACAGCGGTGCTGTGCGGCCTCCATCACGGTGTGGAAGAGGTCGGCGGCGGCGAGCGGGCCCGGCATCACGCCGCCACCCCCACAGCCGGTGCCCCGGCCGGAGCTCCTCGGCGTCCGGACCGGCGGCCGGTGACCGCCGAGAGCAGCCGACCCAGCCGGGCCCCCTTGATCCCGGCGCGGCTCTGCTTGGCCGCGTACATGGCCTCATCGGCCTGGCCGAGGAGCGCAGAGAGGTCCTCGCCGGGGAAGTCGGCGGCGCGGACCCAGCCGAGGGACACCGTGGTGGCCACGTGCGGGTTGGCCTTGTCGGCGGGGCGGGCCAGTACCCCGTGAAGGACGGCGAGGAGGTCCGCGACCGTGCCGTCGACGTCCAGGACGACGGCCGCGAACTCGTCGCCGCCGAGGCGCCCGACGACACCGTTCGGGCCGACGTAGTGGGCGAGCCGGTCGGCGGTGGCCTTCAAGAGGGCATCGCCGGCCGCGTGACCGTGGCGGTCGTTGATCTGCTTGAAGTGGTCGACGTCCGCGAGGACGACCACCGCCCTGTCGTCGCGCAGGAGCGCGGCGGCCCGGCGGGTGAAGCCCTCGCGGGTCCGCAGCCCGGTCAGCGGATCGCGGCGGGCGGTGCGGAGCCGACGACGCAGCCACAGCACATGGCCGGACCATCCGGCCGCGAGCGGGCCGGTCGCGGCGAGGATCGTGGCGAGCGTGTTCATGCGGCGACCTCCTCGGCCGTCTCGGCGGACTCGTCCGTGTCGCTGCCGTCGTTCGTCTCGACGGAATGGAGATCCGGGCGACTGGCCCGCTCGGCGAGCAACTCGTCACGCAGTACGCGAGAGTTGGCTGCCGAACAGTGCAGTGCGGTCCGGATCGCCTCGGCGTTGATCCCTGCCAACGGCCAGTCGGCGGTCAGCTCGCGGGCCTCGGCCAGCAGCTCCTCCGCCGAACGCGGCGGCTTCGCGCCCTTGGGCTTCTGGCGGGCGGTGCGCTTGCGCGGCTTCCGCTCGTCCGGCTCCTCGGCCGGCGGCGGCACGGGGGGCACGGCGGGCTCCTGCTCCTCCACAGCCCCGTCGGGGGCAAGCTCCCCGAGCCTCAGGAGGACACGCTCGCGGCGCGGGGTCTTCGACCGCCACCGCCATCCGTAGGTCTCGCGCAGGTCGGCGCGGGCGAGCTGCCGCTCCTTCTCACGGGAGAGCGCATCGGCGTAGGAGGTGATCTCCCACAGCGTCATCCGGCGCCACAGCGAGAAGGTGGAGGGGAAGGCCAGCAACCACCGCGAGGCCCGGATCTTGTCCATCCGACGGCCGGTCGCGGCCCCGATCCGTACGGCGTAGATGTGGGCGCCGATCTCGGAGAACACCACCCACAGCAGCGGCATCGTGCCGTGGGCGAGCTTGGCCCACATGCCGTGCCCGGCGGCCACGTTCAGGCCGCAGGTGATCAGGGTCAGGACCCAGGGCACGAACCGCACCCACGCGAGGGCCATGTCCATCCGGATCAGCAGAAGGTTGGCCACCGTGAACACCGGAATGGCCACGTCGATGCCGACCGGCAGCATCCACGGCTCGCCGAAGCCCCACCGCAGCGCGGCAGCCGACACAGCGTCGAAGGAGGAGATGAGCCCGAGGGCTCCGACGCCGGCGGCGGCGAGCGCGCCGACACCAGCAAGGCCCATCTCCGGACGTGTCAGCGGCGGCACCGCCGACCGCTCGTTGGTGATCGCGGTCGTCATCGCGCACCGCCGAAGAGCTTCCGGTTCCGAACCGCCCAGCCGATGTGCTGGACGAGGAACCCGAGAACCGCCGCGGCGAACAGCCACGCCTGATGGACCGCAACAGCGCCCGCGGCACTGCCCACCACGATCAGCGAGCCGAGCCAGACGAGAACCAGCTCCGAGCCCCAGGGCACCCGCGCGCTCATGCCGCCGCCCCCTTCCGGGAACGGGAGCGGCGGACCGCCGGCCGTACCAGCGGGAGGACGTTGAACAGCTCCGGCGCGAACGCCTCGATCGCCTCGGCGGCGACCCGGCTCACCTCGTCCGGCAGGTTCGGGTTGTCCGCGAGGATGTCCCGCGCCGCGTCCAGACGCGCCGCGCGCTCCTCCTCGCTCTCGCCCTCCACCCCGAGCCACAGTTCCACCGGGGTGCCGAGGGCGAGTTCCACGAAGTCGTTGGCGCTGACGGCCTGATGGCCGCCGATGTACGTACGCATGGCTGATCGCTCCTGCTTCTGTCGAAGGGACACCGGTGCGGCCTCGGTCCGTGGTGAGAGGCAGCCGCTCCAGTGCGGTGGGGTCGGAATGCTCCGGCTCCCCTCGGCCTCGCCCGTACGGCACCCCATGCGGGGCCCGGACAGGCGAGGGAGGCAACCGGCCGCGGCTGAAACCGCGGAGGGATGGGGTGGCGCTGTTCTTCACGCGGAGTCCGCGTGGCCGCCTACTTGGCCGAGGAGAGGCGGCGTGATCCCCATTCAGTTGTCAAGGAACGAGCACTTCCTTCGAGCCCTCTCGGACCCTCCGGGCGCACGTCAGTGCAGTTCAGGACGGCAGTAACCGTCCCTCGCTCCGCATGAGATACATGCTTGAACGTGTATCTCACGATGGAGCGTCCGATTGCGGCTGTCAAGTCGTTCGTTGCTATCGGGCCCTCCTGGGGCGTGACATCAGAGTGGCCCGACGCCTCGGGACGAAGTCACCACGTCCCTGGACGACTTGGGACGTCCTCGATAGCGTTCGGAGAGTCGAGTACGTCCCTGGACGTCCCTGGGGGTGGGATGGCGAACGAGCGGTTAAGGTCGGCGATGCTGACTCGCGGCATCACGGTCGATGCCATGGCGGAACACACAGGTGTGGACCCCAAGACGGTGGAGCGGTGGATCTCCCAAGGGCGGTCCCCGTACCGACGCCATCGCCTCGCAATAGCGGCTTATCTACGTGAGGACGAGGCGTACCTTTGGCCGAACGGCCTCCCCGACGGTCAACGCAAAGACGCAGCTGACGCCGAGGTTCTCAAGGTCTACCCGCATCGCTCGTACGTTCCGCCGGAGCTGTGGTTGGAGTTGTTCGGCCGGGCCGAGCGCGAGATAGGCGTGCTCGTCCACGCCGGCGTGTTCCTCGCCGAGAATCCACGATGGTCCCAGTTGCTCCGCCTGAAGGCGGCTTCCGGCGTCCGCGCACGCATCCTGCTGGGCGATCCCGATAGCCCCGAGATCCAGCGTCGGGGCGAAGAAGAGGAGATCGGGGAGGGCGTCGCCTACAAGGTCCGCGAGGTGATGAAACTCTACCGTCCGCTCTACTCAGTACCTGAGATCGAGTTCCGAATGCATCGGTCAACGCTTCACAACTCCCTGTACCGCGCGGACGATGAGTGGCTCGTCAACACTCAGGTCTACGGCGTCAGCGCACCCCTGGCCCCTGTTCTGCATCTGCGCCGTGTGGCCGGGGCTGAACTGGTCTCGACGTACCAACAGAGCTTCGAGAAGGTGTGGGAAGAAGCCGTCCCCATCGAAAGGACCTCATGAGTCGCCGCACCGACTACTTCAATGACCCTGCTGCCCCGAAGGCGAACAGCATCGTCCCGGCAGTGACAGCCTTCGTAGTGAACGACGCGGGCGAGGTCCTCCTCGAACGTCGCTCCGATAACGGGCGTTGGGGCATGCCGGGTGGCGTCCAAGAGATCGGCGAGAACATCGCCGGGACGGTCGTGCGCGAGGTCCTGGAGGAAACAGGGATCCAGGTGGAGGTGGTCGGCCTGGTCGGCATCTTCACCGATCCAGGCCATGTCATCGCCTTCACAGACGGGGAGGTCCGTCAGGAGTTCTCGCTCTGCTTCCGGGCCCGCCCGGTCGGGGGTGAGATCACGGTGAGCTCGGAGTCCTTCGAGGTCCGGTGGGTTCCACGGTCAGAACTGGATGCCCTCGATGTCTCTCCGACCACGCGCCGGCGCCTGGAGGAAGGCTTCCGAAATGTGCCGATCCCCGTGATTAGCTGAGCCGCGCCGCTGCGGCCTCGGCCTTCCGGTCTCGCACGCGTGCGACCCTCTCCAACAGTTCTGGCCGGGCCGCCGAGACTGCTCGGAAGACGACGTGCTCCGGCCCGTAGCGCTCCAGCACCTCCGCAAGCCTGTGGGCCGGGTCAACCAGTTCACCGACCGGACTGCTGGTCAGATCGCAGTACGTGATCGCGTCCACCAGCTCAGGTTCGGCAGGGCCGAACTCGGCAAGCGCCTCATCGAGCCCCAGCTCCGATGCCTCCCATGGCGAGGAGGTATGGAAGGCGACGATGCTGCAGAGCCGCGGATCGGCTCCAATCACATCGCGCAAATACCGGGCGCCATCGATCATGTGCTGCCCGGTGTCCACAGCCGACCTGGCGTATCCGACGTCGTGCGTAATGGCTGCAGCAGCCAAAAGCTCGGCGTCAGCCCCAAGAGCAGGCGCCAGTGAGAGTGCTTGGTCGTAGACGCGCCGAGAGTGGGCCCACCGCTGAGGCAGATTCTCGGCGAGCAACGACTCTGCGAGGTCGTAGGCCCACTTGCTCAACTGCATATCGAGTGCCTCCGAAGAATGTGTGCGCTCAGGAAGGTGAGCTGACGAACCGCCCTACGCCGTGCCGAGCTTCAACATGCCCAGAAGTCTCCAGTTCACGGACCGCGCGGCGGACGGTCCCACGAGCGACCCCGTACTGACCGGCCAACTGCGCTTCGCTCGGCAGTTGGGCGCCGACCGGAAGGGCACCGCTTCGGATCTGCTCCAGCAAGTCGTTCACGATCCGCTCGTACGGCGCGACATCGACACCGCCGGCCACTGTGCGCCCAACCCCAGCAACAGCCTTAACGTCTCCGGCCTCTTCGAGAGCCCGCAGCGCTCGCCGCACAGTCGTCCGCGCCACGCTGAACTCCTGCCCGATCGCAGCTTCGGAGGGCAAGCCACCTTCATAGACACCAGCGACGATCCGCTCCCTCAACGCCTGAGCGATCACCTGGTATGTCCCGCGTGGGTTGGTGCCCGGCACGCACTCCTCCTTGACCACGATCGCGTCCTAGCTTCGCTGACTACCTGGGCCTCACAGCGACGGTCGAGGTCAGCTGTATCTCGCCCTCCCCTGCCCCGACCAGCAAGCCACAGCCAAGGATGCCAGTTCAAGACCCTCTCGCCACCTTGAGATCTTTCAGCAGTGGGTCAGAGTCACACAGACTCGAAGATCTTTACGGGACAGGGGTTATTCGACATGCACGCCTCGCAAAAGTAGGCCGGGGGCGGAAACATCATGCGTCCCAGGAAGCAAGGCTTGAGCCATGATCCCACTAGCCACCCTCCCCTCTTCCTCTCCAGGCACTTCTTGCGTCTCTGCAGTTACCCAAACATTCCGGCCACTCACCAAAGGCATGGGCCCTCCGATTAGACGTACACCATCCGGCAAGGCAACCTCAGGCTCAGTCATCCAAATCTGAGCCATTGTAATTTGGTCCCATCTATCCTCGACAGCAATATGCACATCATTGGAATCGATAGGAGCAGGCATTAGCGCCCCTCGGAATACGGCAACCACGAAAGCGAGACGCCGGCCATCCTCCCATGCAGTGGGTGAAAATTTCCACGGTGCACGGTCCACCCCTGAGGGCCATACAGGGTTTTCACTCTTAAGGTGTTCAGAAGTCACAGCTATTCGCCAGGCGACTTCACCGTGGAGCGAAGCCTTCCAAATACCCCCCAGGGATGCGAAGGTGATGTACGTATCTTCCCTACTCGTCCACACGCGAAGGGAACCGCTCGTCAGCCCTCGATTCCCCCCATCTCGAATAGTGAAGGCGAATCTAACTTTCTTTTTTTTCGACACACTTCACCCCGCGACATTATTCCCATCCACCGCTCTCCGGCCGCTGCCCGCTCCACCGCCGCCATGAACGCAAGCCGGAACACTTCCTGGCATTCGCGGCCACCACCAGCCTCATCAACTACCGACGACTCACCAAGTAAAGCGAGGCCTTAATGTCCGCTTTTGCACTTCGGGGCACCTTCCTGTGCAGTCGCACTCTGAGGCGCATGAAATCGGAACAGCTCCGTCCGCTCGTCCTGCGGGACGCCCTCCGGCCACCGGATAACGAGTGAGCCGTCTCTTTTATCATCTCTTCTCACCCATCGGAGGCCTTGGACTGGGTCCAAATCCAAAACTTCCCCAGCCTGGACGTGAGTCCAGAAACTACGAAGGGCCAGCTCTGATCGTGCCGTCACCTTGCTGTTCATACGCTGACGCAGAAAGGCCCGAAGGCCCATCATCGAATGGTCTTTACTGATTGCACCCTTGGCCGGATGAGTTGCGAGGTCCCACGGAAGTATTGGCGTGACATTCCGGTATTCCTGCCTGGCATATCTACCCATAGCATTGAAACGCTTTGTAACGGCTTGCCGACTGACGCCGAACTGGGCGCCGATTTCCGCATGGGTGAAACCCGCCGCTTCAAGCTTCAGGAGCTCGGAATCTTCGGGGAGCTTAGGCGGTCTCATTTCCCATTCCTTTAAGGCTCAAGCCTGTTCGGCGGTTCAAGGTGCGGACCCCTCCAGCGGGTAGGGGCGCGGGAGTTTGAGGCATGCTACCGGCCCCACCTGCTACCTCACACCAACTTTTGAGGCACTTGTGATCTAGGTCTCAGTTAGCTTCCGATGCGTCCCGGAGGAGACGGCAGGACACGTACATACCTAGAACTCTTTTCCTTTGACGGGTTTGCTCGCCACGCCCAGCGCAACGAGCAAACCCGTCAAAGGAAACGAGTTCTAAAGCCGCCTCCCTGGCAGCCGCTCCCAACTCCGGACGTTCAGCTTCAGGTAGGAAGCGGGGCTTGAAATCGCTCACGCTCGCCTACTTCCGCAACGCAGGATGGCGACGACGATCAAGCGACCAGGGGAGGGTCTTGTGCCGAGGGGCATCTGGGTGGGAGACACGCACTTCCGGACGAAGGAAGCGGTTCGGGACCGCTGCCGCGCGATCCGAGACCGCTACTTGGGTCAGGCGCAAGTCGCTGGAGAGGACGATGATCAGTTCCTTCGTGACCTGCTGACCCTCCACCCCGACTACGAGTTCAAGAAGGGTCACGGCATCACTGGGTTCACAGTGATTCGCAACGACGAGCATGGCACGTACGGCTTCGCCGTGATGCGCGTGGACGGAACCGCCATCGACTTCTCCTGGAACACCTGCCTGAAGGCCCCCACCCAGCGGCAGAAGGTCCTGGGTTGCTTACGGCGGGCGGTAAAGGACCAGGTGATCGCTCACCGAGACGCCGCGTTCATGGCAGGTCCTGTTACTTGTGCGATCTCCGGCATGCCGATCGCCTCCAAGCACGATTCGCACGTCGACCACTACAAGCCGACGTTCGTCCAGATCGCCGAAGACTTCATCGCATCCCATGGTGGCCCTGACGCCTTCCGTGTGTCGGACGACATCCCGGATGGGTTCTCCCATGCCGAGCTCGCCGACAAGGAGTTGGAAGCGATCTGGCAGGAGCACCACCGGGCGGTCGCCACACTCCGAGTCGTCACTAAAGTCGCCAACCTGAGCCGGCGCAGGGACGACAGCAGCTGAGCGTCTCGGTTCGACAGCCCCCTCCGTGGTACATCCACAGCGCTCCTCGGTCGCCCCTCCGAGTGAGTGGCGAGTGAGGTCGTCCTGTCCGCCGCCCAGAAGGCAGAAATGTGCAGGTCATAGCGGCTATCCGGCGCCACTGAACCATGCCCTCCGGAGCCGTGTGCGCAGGTTCGAATCCTGCCGGGGGCACTTCGCAGGAAGTGCCAAGAGACCCCGTGGTCAGCGGAAACGCTGGACGCGGGGTCTTGTTGCATGTGCGGGTGCGTGCCGGGACGAGCGGTCGCGTGACGGGGCCGCTGCCCGTTCGCGGTGGGATCCCGGGGCGTCGGCGCGAGGCGGCCGGAGGGACGGCCAAGGGCCCCGGTGGGTCCAGGGGGTTGTGGGGGTCGGTGGGTCGCCCTCTGGTTCTCGTCCCGGCGCCTTGTTCCCGTCGCTCCGTTCCGGCTCGTGGGGGAGCACGGCTCGCGGGGCGGGGTGACGGGCGGAGGGCCCCGTCCCGGCGGGTGTGCCGGGGCGGGGCCCTCCGTCTGTGTCAGGTGGGGTTACTTGACGTTGATCGCGGACCAGGCGGAGGCGACCGCGTTGTACTGGGTGCTGCTGGCGCCGTAGAGGTCGGCGGCGGCCGAGAGGGTGGCCGTGCGGGCGCCCGCGTAGCCGGTGGTGGAGGTCATGTAGGTGGAGAGGGCCTTGTACCAGATCTTGTACGCGGCCTGGCGGCCGATGCCCGTGACCGTGGAGCCGTCGTAGGTCGGCGAGCTGTAGGTGACGCCGTTGATGGTCTTCGTGCCGCTGCCCTCGGAGAGCAGGTAGAAGAAGTGGTTGGCCGGGCCCGAGGAGTAGTGGACGTTCAGGCGGCCGACCGACTTCGACCAGTAGTCGGCGGAGCTGCCGTCCTTGCTGGGCTTGTCCATGTAACGGAGCGGCGTGCCGTTGCCGTTGATGTCGATCTTCTCGCCGATGAGGTAGTCGCCCGCGTCGGAGGAGTTGTTGGCGTACCACTCGACCGAGGTGCCGAGGATGTCGGAGGTCGCCTCGTTCAGGCCGCCGGACTCGCCGCTGTAGCGGAGGTTGGCGGTGGAGGAGGTCAGGCCGTGGGACATCTCGTGGCCGGCCACGTCGAGGGACGTGAGCGGGTGGGTGTTGTTGATGCCGTCGCCGTAGGTCATGCAGAAGCAGGAGTCGTCCCAGAACGCGTTGACGTACGCGCTGCCGTAGTGGACGCGGGAGTAGGCGGCGACGCCGTCGCCGCGGATGCCGAGGCGGCCGAGCTCGTTCTTGTAGAAGTCCCAGGTCACCGCCGCGCCGTAGTGGGCGTCCGCGGCGGCCGTCTCGCGGTTGCTCGCGAGGCCGTTGCCCCAGGTGTCCGTGGAGTTGGTGAAGAGCGTGCCCTGGCCGGACGTGGCGCCCTTCAGGTCGTACGTCTTGTGGCCGCCGCGCGTGGCGTCGGTGAGGGTGTACGAGCCCGAGGTGCCGAGGGTGACCTGGCCGGCGTACATGGTGTTGCCGACGCCGGTCTCGATCGTCTCGGTGGAGAACAGCTCCTTGCCCGTGGTGGCGTCGGTGATGACCTGGCGGCGGCTCGGCGTGCCGTCCTTCTGGACGCCGGTGACGTAGGTCTCCCAGGCGAGGACCGGCTTGCCGGTGGCCGCCCAGATCACCTTGCGGGCGGAGGCGACGGCCTCGTTCGTGTTGGCGGCGGAGGCGAGGGCGGCCTTGTCGGCGGCGGCGCGCTCGACGGCGGGCGTCGTGCTGGCCACGGATATGCGGGCCGAGGTCGCCTTGGTGGTGGAGCGGGCGCCCGACTTCTTCTGGTGGACGACCAGGTCGCCACCGAGGACCGGGAGACCCTCGTAGGTGCGCTCGTAGCGCGTGTGCACGGTGCCGTCCGCGTCCTTGATGACGTCCCGGACGACCAGCTTCTCCTGGGCCTGCAGGCCGATGGCCCGGGCGGTGGCGGCCGCCTCGCCCTGCGCCTCGTGGATGGCGGCGGCGCGCTGGGCGCCGGCCGGCTGGACCGCCACGGCGTCGGCGGTGCGCTGGGCGTCGGCGTTGGCGGAGCCGGTCTGGACGCCGACGACGACCATGGCGGCCGATGCGATCAGCGCGGCGGCTCGGGCGGTGGTACGGCGGGACGAAGACTGCTGGCGGGTCACGCGGGCTCCTTCGCTGAAAAGCGTGGGGATCGTGGGGGTGGGTGGTGCGGCTGTGAGCGTGCCAGCGAAGTCGTCTGTTTGACAGGTCTGCAACAAGAATTTGACCATGTGTTGCCCGAAGGTCGGTGAACTCTGTTCGTTATGCGGGGAGTTCAGGGCTCATCGCGCCTCCCTCTGCCCAGATTCGGGCAGCACACAGCCCCCGGAAGGGGCGCCGGGGGGCTTGGGGCCCCCTGGGGTGTTTGGGATCCTGCGTGTACTTCTGGGGCTGTTGAGTCGAGTGGCGGGACCGCCTGCGGGCGGGCCCGCCCATGGGCGCGGTCGCCCGTGGGTGCGGTCGCTCTCGGCCGTGGCGCTTCCGGCGGCGACACCGTCGGGCTCGCACGCCTTGGCGCCGCCCTCCGGGCAGGCCTTCGTCGGCCACCGTCAGAACTTCGCCACCGCGACCGCCGCCGCCCCCTCCCGGGACCCCGACGAGCCCGCTCCGCCCGCCGGTCCCATGGGCGACATCGCGCCACGTCTGGGGCGGTACGGGAGGCTCATGGCACCGCTCCTCGCACCCGGGCGGGCCGGAGCCGTCCCGTGCCCCAGGGCCGGGGACGGGTGAGGGTGCGAGGTCCCGGCCGGTGAAGGCGGTGGGCGGGGTGGGCACGGTGGGCGGGGCGCGGCTCCGGGGCGTGGGGGTGTCGCGGGGGAAGGTAGGGGGGCGAGCCGTCGCTCCAGTGGGTGCCGGCCGCGGCGGACGGAGGGGATCGCGCGGGGCTTCCTCCGGGAGCCGTGGGCCGCTTGACGTCGAAGGCGTCGTCGTCAAGCGGCCCGCCTCGCCCGGCCCGGCGATCTCCGCCTCGCCCCGGCCGTCCTCCGCGCAGTCCCGCGAGGCCGGGGAGCCCGCGGCGGGCGGTACGAGACGGCCGCGCTCGTCCGCGTCCGGGCGGAGGGAGGGGCGGACGGGGAAAGGGGGCGGAGGGAGGGGTGCGGGGGGAAGGGGACGGAGGGAAGGCACAGGGGGTGGGGCCCGCTCGACGGCCCCGTCCCCCTCGTACGGCACCGGCGTGTCGTACGGGCGGGCACCGACCGCAACTGCCTTGCTCCGCACCGTACATGGCGCAAAGAGACCGCAACGGGCCCTCCCCGCAAGGCCGGTGTCGCCGGTTCGGCTTCGTTGTCCCTCCTGTGGTGCACACTTGCTGCCTGGCACAGCGCTCACGGGGAAGGCGGCCTGGCAATGCTGACGGGGATCGAGGAGGTCGACTGGGCCTCTTTGGGGCACGCGTACGGCCCCGCGGACGACGTGCCGGAGTTGCTCCGCGGACTCGCCTCCGCCGACCCCGCGGAGCGGGAGACCGCCCTCGACGGCATGTACGGCGCGGTGCACCACCAGGGCGACGTGTACGACTCGACGCTCGCCTGCATCCCCTTCCTCCTCGAACTCGTCGCCGACCCCTCCGTCCAGGACCGGGGGTGCATCGTCGAGCTGCTCACCAGCATCGGCGGGATCGAACTCGACGACGACGAGGAACTGGACGAACTCTGCTCCGAAGAAGAGGAGTTCATCCCCGCCGCCAACTACGCGATGGCCGCCGCCGCCATCGCCGCCGGGGCCGACGTCTTCCTCGGTCTCGTCTCGGACCCCGACCCCGAGGTGCGGCTCGCCGCCCCGTGCGCGCTCGCCTCGCTGCACCCCGAGCCCGCCCGGGTGCTGTCCCTGCTGCGGGAGCGGCTCACCGTCGAGCGCGACACCGAGGTGCGGCTCGCGCTGGTGGCCGCCGTCGGGCGGATCGCCCTGCGGCACGCCTCGCTGCGCGCCGAGACCGTCGACTGGCTCGACTGGCTCGCCCGCGCCGCGCAGGACCCCGGGCTGCGGCTCGCGGCCCTCGCGCAGCGGGCGCGCTGCGCGCCCGGCGACATCCCGGACGACGTGGTGCCGTGGGTGACGGGACTCCTGGAGGAGATCCGGACCTCGGTGAACCGGTCGGCCGCCCCCGGCACCGAGCGGGCCGCGGCGCCGACCCTCATCGGGCAGGTCCGCGAGCTCCTGGAGGAGCACGCCGCGGGGCGGCCCGCCCCGTGGACCGAGGAGCTGCTGCGGACCCTGCACGCGGCGCTCGACGACCGGGTCGACGACCGGATCGCGCTGATCCTCGCCCAGCTGCGCAGCCCCGACTGGGGGCAGCGCTCGGACGCGATCTGGCTGTGCGGCGGTTTGATACGGCTCTGGCGCGGGCGGTACGAGGAGGTCGTCCGGCTCGTCGGCGCCCAGCTCCAGGACCCCGAGCCCCGGCTCCGGGAGGCGGCCACGTCCTTCCTGGAGCGGCTCTTCGAGCTCGGCGCGCCCGCCGCCGACGCACTCGCCTCCCGTCTCGCCGCGGGACCGGGCACCACGGGACCGGATGCCACGGGACCGGGCACCACGGGGCCGGATGCCACGGGGCCGGGCGTCACGCGACCGGCCGGGTCCGCGCACGCCACCGGCCAGAGCCCCTTCGTCGGGCGGTCCGGGCGGGACGGGGCGCTGCTCGCGCTGGCCCGCGCCGGGGACACCCGGGCGGTGCCGCTGCTCGCCCGCGCCCTGGAGGAGGCCGAGGTGCGGCGCGAGCTGCTGTACGCCGTGGACGGGCTCGGCCCCTCCGCGGCGATGCTCGCCCCGCTGCTCCGGCGCCGGCTCGCCGAGGTCGAGTTCGACGAGCGGCTGTACGACCGGGCGGCGCCGCTGCTGTACGCCCTGGCGGCCGTGCGGGGCTCCCAGGCCCTGCCCGAGGTGCTGCGGATGCTGCGGGAAGCGCCGGCGAACCGGCGCGACTGGGTGCGGGAGGCCGCCCTGCGGACCCTGGCCGCCTTCGGGCCCGCCGCCCGGGAGGCCGTTCCGGACGTGCGAAGACTCCTGGCCGCCGAGTCGGCCTCCGTGGCCACTGCGGCGGCGCGGGCGCTGTGGGCGGCCGAGGGGGACCGAGGAGACGTGGTGCCGGCACTGGAGCGGTGGCTGCGGCCGGGCACGCCGGACGCGGACTGGTGCGCCGCCGCGCAGGTCCTCGGCGAGATCGGCCCGGCGGCCGCCTCGGCGGCCCCGGCCCTGCGGCCCGGTCTGGCCTCGCGGGACCTGTGGGTGCGGGTCCGCGGCGCGGCGGCGCTGTGGCGGGTCTCCGGCGAGGCGTCGGCGTCGCTCCCGGTGCTGCTCGCGGCCTGGGAGGAGAACCGGCACGCGCGCGTGGACATCGCGGAGTGTCTGGCGGAGATGGGCCCGGCGGCCTCGCAGGCGCAGCTGGTCGTCCTCACCGAGCTGACCCGAAGGCGCCGCCACAATGCGCGCGAGGGCAGCTCCGGCAGCCATGACATCCACCTCGACGAGAAGCTGCTGACCCTGTGCCGGGCGGCGCTGGCCCGGATGGAGCGGGGGGCGTTCTAGGGCCGCCCGCCGGGGCGCTCGACGGGCCCCGGCGGACCAGCCGGAGGATCACCGGAAGGACCACCCGGAGGACCCCTCGCCGAAGGCGGTCCGATGGTGAGACAAAAAGGACTTCACTCCGCATAAGGTCTACGGGGAGCCCCATCCCCCACCGACCCGACCGAGGAGCAGCGTGAGACCGCGCGGAGCGCGCCGTGGGAGACCACGCGGACGGCAGCGGACGGGACCGCGCGGCGCCCGGAGCGCGGCGGGAGCCCGGAACGCCGCCGGCGCCCGGAGCGTCACCGGCGCCCGGAACGCCACGGGCCTCCGGTGCGCCGCCGGCTTCCTGTGCGCCCTCGGTCTCGGCCTCGCGCTCGCCGGCTGCGGTGGCGGCGAGGGCGGGCTCGAGAGCGCCGGGCCCACGCCCACGGCCGTGGGGCCCGTCCGGCTCTGGCCCGATCTGCCGCCCGCCACGAATCCGCCGATCGACTACGGCGAGTCCGACATCCAGCGCGTCCCCGGCATGGAAGTCCCCGACAACGACGTCCACTCCGTCGACCCGGTGGCGGTCGTCCGCGCCGAGGTCCGCGCCCGCCCCGACGCGCGCACCGGCGCGGACGGCCTGTACGAGCAGACCGCCCGGGCGATCGAGGCCTGCGGCGCGGCACCGGCCGCCTGTCCGGTCCTGCGGCCGTACTACCGCGACCTCACCGGCAACGGCCGGGACGAGCTGATCGTCGGGATCCGGATGCCGGACCAGCAGGTCGGAGTGCGGGTCTACGTCGCCGAGAACGGCGGTCTGACCCGGATCATGTCCACCGTCGACCAGGTCATCAGCGTGGAGCTGGCGGGCCGGGACCTGATCATGCGGGTCGGCTCGGCCGGCATTCCCGGGTACGAGTACCGGACCGCCTGGTCCTGGGACGAGCAGCAGGGCAGCATGCTGCCCACCCGGGACGAGATCGTCCGGGTGAAGCCCTCCGACGCCGGGCCCTCCATGGTGCCCGCGCCCCACCTGGTGGGCCCGACGCCGACGCCCACGGGCAGACCCGTTCCCCTCCCGCCGGAGGCGACGCCATGAGGGCGCCCCGGCGGCCCGCCTGGACCGCGACCCTCACCTGGAAGGCCGCGGTCTTCATCGTGGTCATGTCCTGCGCCCTCGCCGCCCTGCTCGGCGTCCTCGTCCACGTCTCGGTGGCCGGCCAGACCGTGAACGACTCCCGGGAGAAGGCCCTGGCGCGGCTCACCGACGTCAGCGGTCTCTACGAGGCGGGCGAGCCGCTCCCCCGGTTCGCGGGCGTCGACCCGCCCGGCCTCCCGGCCCCGCTGCGGGCGCTCGCCGCGCGCGGGGAACGCGGCACGATGGTCGCGGAGCACGGGGGCCGGCCGACGATGTGGGCCGCGGGCCCGGCGGACGGCCCCGCGACAAGCCCGGCCGACGGCCCGGCGGACCGCCCCGGAGCAGGCCCCGCGGGCGGCCGCGCCCTCGCCGTACGCCTCGACTACACCCAGAGCGCCGAGACGATCGACGCCCTCGACCGCTCGATCCTCGGCTCCTCCGTCCTGGCCATCGGGGCGACCCTGCTCGTCGGCGCCTTCGCCGTCACCCGGGTCACCCGCCGCCTGCACCTCACCGCGCAGGTGGCCCGCCGGATCAGCGCCGGCGACCTCGACGCGCGCGTGGACGATCCCCGCACGAAGGACCCGACCCGGCCCCAGGACGAGGTGGCCACCGTCTCCGGGGCGCTCGACACCATGGCCTCCTCGCTCCAGCGCAAGCTGCAGAGCGAGCAGCGGTTCACCGCCGACGTGGCGCACGAGCTGCGGACCCCGCTGACCGGGCTCTCGGCCGCGGCCGAGCTGCTGCCGGAGGGCCGGCCCTCGGAGCTCGTGCGGGACCGGGTGCGGGCGATGCGGGGTCTCACCGAGGACCTCCTGGAGATCTCGCGGCTCGACGCCCGTACCGAGACCGTGGACCTGGCGGTGCACGAGCTCGCCCCGCTCGCCGAACGGGTGGTGCGCGCCTCGGGCACGGACACGGAGGTGCGGGTGGTCCGGGACGCCACGGTGGAGACGGACCGGCGGCGGGTCGAGCGGGTGCTCGGCAACCTGGTGGCCAACGCCCACAAGCACGGGGCGCCACCGGTGGTGGTGACGGTGGACGGCCCGGTGGTGTCCGTGCGGGACCACGGTCCGGGGTACCCGGCGTACCTGCTGGAGTCGGGGCCGCAGCGGTTCCGTACCGAGAGCGGGAGCAAGGGGCACGGCCTCGGGCTGACCATCGCGGTGGGGCAGGCGGAGGTGATCGGAGCCGAGCTGGTCTTCGCCGCCGCCCCGGACGGGGGCGCGGAGGCCCGGCTGCGACTGCCGGAGTACGTACGGTTCGACGAGCCCGAGCCCGCGTCCGGGTCCGAGGAGTGACGGCCGCCCGCACGCAAAGCCGACGCGCCTCCGCGCAGGGCCGACGCGCCTCCGTGCAGGGCCGACGCGCCCACACAAACACGGCACACCGTCACACAAAAGGGACATAGGGCATACCGCTTGCTACGTTGCGGCCATGACCGCACCACCGCCCGCCATCCGCGTCCCGAAGCGGCGCGGCGTGGAGCTGTCGCTCCTGATCGGCGCGGTCCTGATCGCCGTCCTGGGCTACGCCGAGGTCGGCCTCGTCCGCGGCGGCGCCGTGCCGCCCGACGCCGCCCGCTACGGGGCCGGGCTCGGGCTGCTCGCGCTCGTCGCCCATCTCGCGGTCCGCTTCCGCGCCCCGTACGCCGACCCCCTGCTGCTGCCGATCGCGGTCCTGCTCAACGGCCTCGGCCTGGTGCTGATCTACCGCCTCGACCTGGAGACGCCGAAGGACCAGGCGGCGACGACGCAGCTGGTCTGGTCGACGGTCGGGGTGGCGCTGTTCATCGTGGTCGTCCTGCTGCTGCGCGACCACCGGACGCTCCAGGGGTACGCGTACGTCTCGGTGGCCGCCGCGCTCGCCCTGATGATCCTGCCGATCTTCTTCCCCGCGGTGAACGGCGCCAAGATCTGGATCAGGCTCGGCGGCCTCTCCTTCCAGCCGGGCGAGTTCGCCAAGATCCTGCTCGCGGTCTTCTTCGCCGCGTACCTCGCCGCCAACCACAACGCGCTCGCGTACACCGGCCGCCGGATCTGGAAGTTCCAGTTCCCGACGGGCCGGGTCCTCGGGCCGATCGTGGCGATCTGGCTGCTCAGCGTCGGCGTCCTCGTCCTGGAACGGGACCTGGGGACCTCACTGCTCTTCTTCGGCCTCTTCGTGATCATGCTGTACGTGGCGACCGGCCGGACCGGCTGGATCGCGGTCGGCCTCGTCCTGGCCTCCGCCGGCGCCTTCTTCGTCGGCTCGCTCGAACCGCACGTCCACAGCAGGGTGCAGGACTGGCTCGACCCGTACGCCTCGATCCGCGCGGGCGAGGGACCGGGGCAGCTCGCCCAGTCGCTCTTCGCCTTCGCCGCGGGCGGGATGCTGGGCACCGGGCTCGGTCTCGGCCATTCCGTCCTCATCGGCTTCGCCACCAAGTCGGACTTCATCCTGGCGACGGCCGGCGAGGAACTGGGACTCGTCGGCCTCACCGCGCTCTTCCTGCTGTACGCGCTGCTCGTCGCCCGCGGCTACCGCGCCGGCCTCTCGCTGCGCGACCCCTTCGGGCGGCTGCTCGCGATCGGCCTCGCCTCGATCGTGGCGCTCCAGGTCTTCGTGATCGCGGGCGGGGTGATGGGGCTGATCCCGCTGACCGGCATGGCGATGCCGTTCCTGGCGCAGGGCGGTTCCTCGGTCGTCACCAACTGGGTGATCGTCGCGCTCCTCATCCGGGTCAGCGACTCGGCCCGCGCGCCCCGGCCCGACGCCGCCGACACCGGAGAACTCGCCAAGGTCGGGGAGGCCGCGCGGTGAAGGACTCCAACACCCCGGGAGACCGCCCGGCGACCGGCCCCGGCACCCGGAGGGACCGCCCGGCGGCCGGCTCCGGCGGACGGGGAGGTCCGATGGTCCGGTACATCCGGCGCGCGGCCGCGCTCTGTCTCGTCCTCCTGGTGGCGCTGCTCGTCAACGCCGCCCGGGTCATGGTCTTCGAGGCCGACTCCCTCGACGACGACCCGGCCAACCGGCGGATCGCGATCGAGCGGTACGCGAAGCCGCGCGGCGAGATCGTCGTCGACGGGAAGGCGGTGACCGGCTCCCGGGACAGCGGACAGCAGCTGCGCTGGGAACGGACCTACAAGCAGGGGCCGTTGTACGCGCCGCTGACCGGCTACGCCTCCCAGACGTACGGCACGACGCTCGTCGAGCACGCCGAGGACGCGATCCTGGCGGGCACCGACCCGATGCTGGCGCCGCTGCCCCTCTGGGACGACCTCACCCGCGGCCGGCAGCCCGGCGGCGACGTGGTGACGACGATCCGCGCCCCCCTGCAGGAGGCCGCCTTCCGGGGGCTCGACGGGAAGCGGGGCGCGGTCGTGGCGGTCGAGCCGTCCAGCGGCCGGATCCTGGCGCTCGTCAGCTCGCCCTCGTACGACCCGGGGGTGCTCTCCGGGACCGGGCAGGGCGTCAAGGACGCCTGGCGGCGGCTGAACGCCTCGCCGAACCAGCCGATGCTGAACCGGGCGCTGCGGCAGACGTACCCGCCGGGCTCCACCTTCAAGATCGTGACGGCCGCGGCGGCGCTGGACGCGGGGGTGGTGCGGGACGTGGACGCGCCGACGGACACCCCGGACCCGTTCGTGCTGCCCGGCACCCGGCAGGTGCTGCCGAACGAGGCGACGGGCTGCGGCGACGCGTCCCTCGCGTCGGCGATCCAGTGGTCCTGCAACACGGTGATGGCCGGACTGGGGGTGAAGGTGGGGCTGACGGAGATGGTCGACGCGGCGGAGCGGTTCGGCTTCAACGACACGGGGCTCCGGGTGCCGTCCTGGGTGGCGAGGTCCAACTTCGACCGCGCGATGAGCCCGGACCAGCTGGCGCTGTCGTCGATCGGGCAGTTCGACACGACGGCGACCCCGCTCCAGATGGCGATGGTGGCGGCGGCCGTCGCCAACAACGGGGAGATCGCCCACCCGTACCTCGTCGACCGCACGACGACCTCCCGCGGCACGACCGTGAACCGCACGGGCCGCCGCAGCTACCGGCAGGCGATGAACCCCGCGACGGCGATGCAGCTGCAGCGGCTGATGGTGCGGGCCGTGGAGGAGGGCACGGGCACGAACGCGGCGATCCCCGGGGCCCGGGTCGGCGGCAAGACGGGCACCGCCCAGCACGGTTTCGGCAACACGGGCACCCCGTACGCCTGGTTCATCGCCTGGGCGCAGGCGGACGACGCGGCCCAGCCGGCGGTGGCGGTGGCGGTCGTCGTCGAGGACGCGGAGGCCTCCCGCACGGACATCAGCGGGGGCGGCAGCGCGGCGCCGGTCGCGAAGGCGGTGATGGAGGAGGCGCTGAGACTGGAGGCGGAGGCGCGGAATCCGCAGCCCGCCCCCTCCGGGCCCCGGTCCGCCCCCTCCGGGCCGTAAGCCCGCTCCACCGGGCCCCACGCCCCTCCCGGCCCCCTGCCGCTGTCCCCTGCTCCGGTGTCAGCCGAGCGGCTTGCGGACCTCGGCGCGGATCCTGACCGTGGTCGCGGCGAGTCCGGCCAGGTCGACGTCCTCCGGGTCGGTGGTGGCCGTCTCGGGGGTGACGAGGGCGACGATCGCTCCGGCCGGCGGCTTCTTCTTCGGCGGCGGTCCCACGAGCGGCGGCCCCCAGGCGCCCGCGCCCGGCCCGGGGTACGGCGACGGGACGCCTTGCGGAGGGACGCCCTGAGGGGGGCATCCCTGCGGAGGAACGCCCTGAGGGGGATGCCCCTGCGGAGCCCCGAACGCGCCGGGCCGCCGCGGGGGCGGTACGGGGCCGCCGTACGGAGGGTGGGGCGGCGGGCTCGACGGTGGCGGCATGGCCATGACGGGCACGCTACGGCACCCTTACGGCCCCCCTCACTCCCCCTCCGCCGCCCCCTGCCCGATCGCGGCCTCCACCTCGGCGACCCGTTCCGCCTCCTCCGCCGCGAACCGTTCGCGGTCCAGCGCCTCCGCGATCTCCTCGTCCTGACTCATCAGCAGGTCGAGGTTGGAGTCGCCGAGGTCGAAGACGCCCATGTCCAGGTAGGCCTTCTGGAGGCGCTCGCCCCAGAGGCCGATGTCCTTGACGCAGGGGACGATCCGGCTGAAGAGGAGCTTGCGGAAGAGGTGCAGGAACTCGCTCTGCTCGCTGAGCTCCTCCGCCTCCTTCCTCGGGATGCCGAAGTCCTCCAGGACCTCGACCCCGCGCAGCCGGTCGCGCATCAGGTGGCAGCCCTCGATGACGAACTCCTCGCGCTCGCGCAGTTCGGCGTCGGTGAGCTGCTTGTAGTAGTCGCGCAGCGCCATCCGGCCGAAGGCGACGTGCCGGGCCTCGTCCTGCATCACGTACGCGAGGATCTGCTTCGGCAGCGGCTTGTCGGTGGTGTCGCGGATCATGCCGAAGGCGGCGAGGGCGAGTCCTTCGATGAGGACCTGCATGCCGAGGTAGGGCATGTCCCAGCGGGAGTCGCGCAGGGTGTCGTCGAGGAGGCCCTTGAGGTTGTCGTTGATCGGATACAGCATCCCGATCTTCTCGTGGAGGAAGCGGCCGTAGATCTCGGCGTGCCGGGCCTCGTCCATGGTCTGGGTGGCCGAGTAGAACTTGGCGTCCAGGTCGGGGACGGACTCGACGATCCTGGCGGCGCAGACCATGGCGCCCTGCTCGCCGTGGAGGAACTGGCTGAACTGCCAGGAGGCGTAGTGCCGGCGCAGGTCCCCCTTGTCCTTCTCGGTCATCTTCGCCCAGTGGCGGGTGCCGTGGAGGGTCAGGACCTCGTCGGGGGTGCCGAGCGGGTCGTACGGGTCGACCTCGATGCCCCAGTCGATCCGGGTGGCACCGTCCCACTGCTTGTCCTTGCCCTTCTGGTAGAGGGCGAGGAGGCGTTCGCGACCGTCGTCGTAGTCCCAGGAGAAGCGGGCGGCACCGGCGGCGGGCACCTCCCAGACGGATCCGGCGGGGGCGTTCACATAGAGGTCGTGCGTCGACACTGGCGACTCCTTCCGTCCGTTCGCAGCAGGCTCACACGTTGGTAGACGGATCGTCAACAAGTCGCGCACAGCCGCGCACGGGGGAAGGGCGGTCCTGCGCGCCCGGTGCGGGGCCCCCGCTCCGGAAGCCCCGGGGGACGCCACCCGAGGGACCGGCCCCGCGGTTACGCTGCGGTCCATGACGAGCGCCGCCACCCCCGCGTACCGCAGGCTCAGCGTCGAGGAGCGGCGCGGGCAGCTCCTCGAGACCGCCCAGGAGCTCTTCGCCCACCGCGCGCCCGAGGACGTCTCGCTCGACGACGTCGCCGAGGCGGCCGGCGTCTCGCGGCCCCTCGTCTACCGCTACTTCCCCGGCGGCAAGCAGCAGCTGTACGAGGTGGCCCTGCGTTCCTCCGCCGACGCCCTGAACCGCTGCTTCACCGAGCCGCCGGCCGGGCCTCCGACGGAGCGGCTCGGCCGGGTGCTCGACCGCTACCTGGCCTTCGTCGACGGGCACGACGCCGGGTTCAGCGCGCTGCTCCGCGGCGGCAGCGTCGCCGAGACCTCCCGGACCTCCGCGATCGTGGACGAGGTGCGCCGGGCCGCCGCCGAGCAGATCCTCGTCCACCTCGGGGCGGAGCGTCCGGGCCCCCGGCTCGACATGCTCGTCCGGACGTGGATCGCCGCCGTCGAGGCCGCCTCGCTCATCTGGCTCGACGGGGGGAAGCAGCCGCCGGCGGCGGAACTGCGGGACTGGCTCGTCGACCATCTCGTCGCCCTGCTCGCGGCGACCGCGGCGAGCGACGGGGAGACGGCGGGGGTCGTGAAGCGGCTCCTCGCGCAGGAGTCCCCCGAGGGGCCGGTGGCGGCGCTGGCCCGGCGGGTGATCCCGATGGCGGGCGAGGCGGCGCACCTGCTGTGAGTCCGGGGCCGGGGGAGACTGTGGGGGTGAAGAGCGAGAACACCCCCTTCCGCGGCGGCCCCCTCGACGGGCGGGTCCTGCCGATCCTGCTCGGCCCGACCGGCCACCCGCCGAAGTGGTACGAGGTCCCGGTCCCGGCGCACGACGGGCGCCCGCCGGCCCTGTACGCCTATCGGCGCGAGCCCGCGGGCTACACGAAGCGGCTCGGGCTCCAGCGCGGCTGGGTCTACGTGTACGTCCCCGAGGGGCGGGAGCGGCGCGAGCTGAAGTGGCCGTGGTCGAAGCCGACGCCGAAGCAGGAGCCGAGGCCGGAGCCGAACGAGTGACGCGGAGGGGCGCGCCCCGATTCGTACGGTAATCGCATGAAGTGACTTGTCATCATCCCCCGTGGAGGTGGTGACGTGTCACGAAGACTGCTGCGCACGGTCTGCACGGGGGCGCTCGCCGCGGCGACGGCGCTCACGGGGACGCTCCCGGCGGGCGCCGCCCCGGACCCGCCCGCGGCTCCCCCGGCGGAGGCCCCGATCGCCCGGGCGGACCCGGCGGCGGAACCGGTCGGCCCGGTCGACCCCGCCGCACCGGCCGCCACGGAAGCGGACGCGGGTTCGGATCCCGTGACGGGCCCGGTTCCCGGCCCGAGTCCCGCCACGAGTCCCGGCCAGAGCCCCGGCGCGGACCCCGTCGACCCGACGGCCCCGGCCGACCCCGCCCCCGTGCCCCCGCCCCCCTCCGCGCCCCCGTCCTCCCCCACCGCCGCTCCCCCCGTCGAGGACGACGCCGCCGCGCTCCCCGCCCCCGGCGGGAGCTCCGTCAGCGGGCTGCTCACCCGGCTGCGGACGCTGTACCAGCAGGCCGAGGCCGCGACCGAGCGGTACAACGCCGCGGAGGAGGCGCTGAAGCGCCAGGCCACCGACACGAAGAAGGTCACCGCCCGGCTCACCGCCGCCCGGACGGCGCTGGCGCAGGGCCGTGCCGCGGCCGGACGGATCGCCCGGGACCAGTACCAGGGCAGGTCCGCGTTCTCGTCGTTCCCCTCGTACGTCCGCCTGCTCTTCGCCGCGGACCCCCGGTCGGCCCTGGACCAGGAGCACCTGGTGGCCCGCGCGGCCCGCGACCGGGCCACCGCCGTCTCCCGGCTCACCAGGGCCGAGCGGCAGGCCGGCCGCCTCGCGAGCGCCTCCCGCAAGGCGCTGGACCGGCAGCAGGGGCTCGCCGCCGCGCAGCGCGCCCGGCGTGACGAGGCGCGGGCCAAGCTGCTCCAGGTGGAGAAGCTGCTCGCCGCCCTGTCGCCGGACCAGCTGGCCCGGATCACCGAGCTCGAACGGGTCCAGACCGCCGGCGCGCAGAGCGAGCTGCTCGGCTCCGGGGTCCTGGACGGCCCGCGCACCCCGTCCCGGGCGGGCGCGGAGGCGCTGCGCTTCGCGGTGGAGCAGATCGGCAAGCCGTACGAGTGGGGGGCGGAGGGCCCGGAGGCGTACGACTGCTCGGGGCTGACGCAGCAGGCGTGGGCGGCGGCCGGCCGGGAGCTGCCGCGGACCAGTCAGGAGCAGTGGGAGACCCTGCGCCGGGTGCCGCTGACCGAGCTCCGTCCGGGCGATCTGGTGGTCTACTTCCCGGGCGCGACCCATGTGGCCCTCTACCTGGGCGAGGGCCTGGTGGTGCAGGCCCCGCGTCCCGGCGGGAAGGTGAAGGTCTCCCCGCTCGCGGCGAACCCGGTGCTCGGGGCCGTACGGCCCGATCCGGAGGAGACGGCCCTGGAGAAGTACGTCCCGCCCGAGCTTCCGGCGGGCGCGGGGGACGGCGGGGACGAGGGCTACGACCGGAGCTGAACTCCCGCCGCCGCAAGGGGCCTTGCCCTCGAAAGTAATATGCAACAAGCTTACCGGGTCCTTACCGATGGCCGATCGCCCCTACCGGACGCGGAGCCCCGTCATGCCCGGACCCCTGCCGGACACCCGGCCTCAACGCGTGCTCGCCGCCTCGAACTTCGTCAACGCCGTCGGCAGCGGCCTCTTCCTGACCGCCGGAGTGCTGTACTTCACCCAGGCCGTGCGCCTCCCCGCCGCCACCGTGGGGTTCGGGCTCGGCGTCGCCGGACTGTTCTCACTGGTCGTGGGGATCGCCGTCGGCCACCTCGCGGACCGGCGCGGAGCGCGCGGGGTCCTGGTGTCCACGCTCGCGGTGCAGGCGCTCGCCACGGCGGCCTTCGTCCTCGCCGACGGCTTCTGGCCGTTCGTCCTCTCCGTCTCCGCGGCCACCGGCGCGAAGGCGGCGGGCCTCGCCGCCCGGGCGCCGCTCATCCGGCACCACGGAGGGGAGAGGCCGCAGGAGTTCCGCGCCCGTCTGCGGGCCGTGACCAACGTCGGCATCTCCTTCGGGGCGCTCCTCGCGGGGTGGGCGGTCCAGGTCGGCACGCCCGGCGCCTACCAGGTCCTGGTCGCCGGGAACGCCCTCGCGTTCGCGGCCTCCGCCGCCGTCCTGCTCCTGCTGCCGCCCGTCGCGCCCGCACCCGTCGCCCGCGGGCCCCGGTGGATCGCGCTGCGGGACCGGCCGCACCTGGCGCTCACCGCGCTCGACGGCGTCATGGCGATCCAGTTCAAGGTGCTCACCGTCGCGATCCCGCTCTGGCTGGTGGGGTCCACCGCCGCCCCGCACTGGCTGGTCTCCGGCACCATGCTCGCCAACACCGTCCTCGTCGTGGGCCTCCAGGTGCGGGCGAGCCGCGGCGTCGACTCGCCCCGGGCCGGCGGCCGCGCCTACCGGCGCGCGGGAGCGGCCTTCCTCGTCTCCTGCGCCCTGGTCCCGCTCTCCGCCGGGACGCCCGTCGCGGTGGCGGTGGTCCTGCTCCTGACCGCCGTGGTCGTCCACACGGTCGGCGAACTCTGGCACGCGGCGGGCGGTTTCGAGGTCTCGTACGCCCTCGCACCGCCCCGCGCCACCGGTCAGTACCTGGGCGTCTTCGGCCTGGGCGCCGGTCTCTCCGAGTCCCTCGGACCCGGGCTGCTCATCGCGCTCTGCATCGGCTGGGGCCGGCCCGGCTGGTTCGCCGTGGAGGCCCTCTTCGCCCTGACCGGCCTCCTGGCCCCGCTCGCCGTCCGGCGCGCGGAGGAGGACCGTCAGTCGCCGAGGAGCGAGATGACGCCGGGCACCCGGGCGCCCTCGAGGGCGACCGTCCCCAGCAGGCAGCCGGCGCCCACGACGAACCCGCCCAGCGACCAGCCGCCGGTGTCCGGCGCGCGCCCCTCGTCCGCGCCCTCCTCGTAGGAGGCGGGACCGTCCCGGGCGACGGGGCGCCCCGACTCCCCGGCGCGGACCGTCCGCACGGCCGCGAGCTGCCGCCCGGCGAACGCGGTGGCGGCCGACGCCTCGGGTCCGCGCCACGCGAGGGCCTCCGTGCGCCGCGCGGGAGACCCGTACCGCTCCTCGAAGGCGGCGGTCTCGTCCGGGCACCGGCCCTCTTCCCGTCGACGGCCGGCCCCTTCTCCTTCTCCGGGACCGGCCGTCGACGGGCCACTAGCCGGCGGCGACCTCGGCCAGGTACGCGTTCGTCTTCTCGGGGTCGAAGAAGAAGTTCTCGAAGTCCGCCGGGTCGTTGAAGCCGTTGGCGAAGCGGTCGGCGACGGGCTGGAGCTGTCCGGCCGCGCCGAGCAGGTTCAGGACGTGCTCCGGCGGGGGCGCCAGCATCGCGTTCGTCCACTTGGTGACGGGCTGGGCCGTCTTCCAGTAGCGGTCGAAGGCGCTCTGCATCCACTCCTCGTCGAAGGGCTCGTCGCCCCGCTCGACGATGGCGGCGAGGTACGCGGCGGCACACTTGGACGCCGAGTTGGAGCCCTGGCCGGTGATCGGGTCGTTGGCGACGACGACGTCGGCGACGCCGAGGACCAGTCCGCCGCCGGGGAGCCGGCCGATGGGGTTGCGGACGGTCGGCGCGTACCGGCCGGCGAGGGTGCCGCCCGCGTCGGTCAGCTCGACCTTCGTCGCCCGCGCGTACTCCCAGGGGGTGAACCTCTCCATCAGCTCCAGCGTCAGCGCCAGGTGCTCGGAGGGGTCCTTGACGCCCCGGAAGACGTCGAGCGGGCCGCCGGGGACACCCTCCCAGAAGAGGATGTCGGCGCGGCCGCCGGTGGTGAGGGTCGGCATGACGAAGAGCTCGCCGACGCCCGGGACGACGTTGCAGCGGACCGCGTCGAAGTCCGGGTGCTCGGGGCGCGGGCCGAGGCCGTGGACGTACGCGACGGCCAGGGCGCGCTGCGGCTCGCTGTACGGGGAACGGGACGCGTCCCGGCCGAACATGGAGACCAGCTCGCCCTTTCCGGCCGCGACGAGCACCAGGTCGTAGCCGCGGGAGAAGTAGTCCAGGTCGCCGACGGCCGCGCCGTGGATCACCAGCTGGCCGCCGCGCTGGGCGAAGGTGTCCATCCAGCCGGCCATCTTCACGCGCTGGTCGACCGACTGGGCGTAGCCGTCGAGCCTGCCGACCCAGTCGATCAGGCGGGCGGAGTCGGGGCCGGCGACGGAGACGCCGAGGCCCTGGATCTTCGGGGCCTGGGACTCCCAGAAGTTGAGACCGAGGTCCCGCTCGTGCTGGAGGGCGGTGTCGAACATGCACTGCGTGGACATGACCCGGCCGGCCCGGATCTCGTCCGCGGTCCGGTTCGACATGAGGGTGACCTCGTACCCCTGCGACTGGAGTCCGAGGGCGAGCTGCAGGCCGGACTGGCCGGCGCCGACTATGAGTATCTTCCGCATGGGCGGGGCTCCTGGCGTGACGGGTCGAACTGTTCGGGGGGGGCGGACTATTCGGGCGTGGCTTCGAGGGCGTGCGCGACCATCGCGAGCAGGGTCTCGACGACGCTGTACCGCTTGCGCGCGTCCATGATCACCACGGGCACGTGCGCGGGCACGGTCAGGGCCTCCCGCACGTCCTCCGCCTCGAACAGCTCGGTGCCCTCGAAGTGGTTGACGGCCACGATGTACGGCAGCCCGCAGCTCTCGAAGTAGTCGAGCGCCGGGAAGCAGTCGGTGAGCCGGCGGGTGTCGGCGAGCACGATCGCCCCGATCGCCCCGCGCACCAGGTCGTCCCACATGAACCAGAAGCGCTGCTGTCCCGGCGTGCCGAAGACGTACAGCACCAGGTCGTTGTCGAGGGTGATCCGGCCGAAGTCCATCGCCACCGTGGTGGTGAGCTTGTCCGGGGTGGCGGTGAGGTCGTCGGTGTCCTCGCTCGCCCGGGTCATCAGCGCCTCGGTCTGGAGGGGGGTGATCTCCGAGACGGCGCGGACGAAGGTGGTCTTGCCGACGCCGAAGCCGCCCGCGACGACGATCTTCGTCGCGATCGGGGCGCGGGAGTGGTCGAGCTGCCAGTCCTGGGCGCCCTCCTCGGTGTCCACCCCGTCGGTGGCGGCCTCCTCGGCGACCGGTTCGCGCGATGCGGACCCCGGCTGGGCGGGGATGCCGACGGCGACCGCCGGCGTTTCGGAGACGGCGGCGGCGTCAGAGACGACGGAGTCCACTCAGCACCCTTTCGAGGAGCGCGCGGTCGGGCTGCCCGGTGCCGTGACCGGTCCCGTACACACGGATCTTTCCCTGGTCGGCCAGGTCGCTGAGCAGCACCCGGACGACCCCCAACGGCATCTTCAGAAGTGCCGAGATCTCCGCGACCGTCCGCATCCGGCGGCAGATCTCGACGATGGCCCGCATCTCCGGCATCAGGCCGCGGGCCGCGGGCCCCCCGTCCGTAAGGACCTTGCGGGTGGCGGGCGCTTCGAGCGCGGCCACGAAGGTCTCGACGAGCAGGACGTGACCGAAGCGGGTCCGGCCGCCGGTCAGCGAGTAGGGGCGCACGCGCGCGGGGCGCCGTCCCCCTCCCCGTACCGGCAGCTTGAAGGCGTGATGCGCCGAGGACATGGCCGTCACCGGGTGCTCTCCATCGATTTGCGCAGCTCGCTGCGGACTTCGGGGGTGAGTACGTGACCGGCGCGGCCCACGAAGAGCGCCATGTGGTACGCCACGACGCTCATGTCGCAGTCGGGCGTGGCGTGCACGCCGAGCAGCGAGCCGTCGCTGATCGACATGACGAAGACGCTGCCCTCCTCCATCGCCACCATCGTCTGCTTGACGCCACCGCCGTCCATCAGCCGGGCCGCCCCGATGGTGAGGCTGCCGATGCCGGAGACGATGGTGGCCAGATCGGCGCTGGAGCCGCGCGGCCCGTCGGGACGCCCGGCGCCCGTGGTGGCCGCCGGGGCCTGCTGGGTGGCCGGATCCGACGAGAGCAGCATCAGGCCGTCGGAGGAGACGACGGCCACCGAGCGGACCCCCGGGACCTCCTCCACCAGATTCCCCAGCAACCACTGCAGGTTGCGGGCTTCCGTGCTCAGTCCGAACGTTCCCGTCGCGGTCAACTGCGTGCCTCCTCGACTGTGTCCCCCGTCTTCTCCCCTGTACGTGCGGTCTTCGTGGCTTCCGTGCGCGCCGCGCCCAGCTCCGCCTCCACGTCCCGGCGCCCCGCCTTGGCGCCCTGGTGGAAGCCTCCGAGCCGGCGGCGCAGTGCCTCCGCGTCCACGCCGCCCTGGCGGGGCGTGGTGGGGGCGGAGGGCTGGCGGACCACCTGCGGGGTGCGCTTGGGCAGCCCCTTGTCGGTGACCCGCTCCCACTGCGCGGGGCGCGGACCGGGCACCGTCCCGTCGGCGGGGGCCGCCTCCACGGGGGTCGCCTCCAGAGGGGCCGCCTCCACGGGGGCCGCCTCCAGAGGGGCCGCCTCCACGGGGGCCGCCTCCAGAGGGGCCGCCTCCACGGGGGCCGCCTCCACGAAGGTCGCCTCCAGGGGGGCCGCCTCCTCGCCGTCGGCGGCGCGCTCGTGGGCGTCCGGCTCCGGCGGCGGGTCGGGCAGCCGGACCTGGAGCGTGGTCTCGGAGACGGACTCGACGGGCCCGGTGGGCTCGACGGGCCCGTACGGCGCCTCGGGCGCGGCTTCCGGCTCGGGGGCGTACGCGGGCTCGGGCGCCGACTGCTCGGGCTCCGGGGCGTACGCGGGCGTGTGGGCCGCTCCCTGTTCCGGGGCGTACGGCGCCTCGGGCGAGGCTTCCGGCTCGGGGGCGTGCGGCGGGTCCTGCTCCCGGTGCTGTTCCGCCCCCGTCGCCAGGAACGCGGCCTCCGCCGCCTCCACGAGGGGGTCGCGGTGCCGGGGCGGCAGGGTGTTGGAGTTGGCCTCCGCGACCGAGCCGGGCAGCTGGATCGCGGGCGCGGAGCCGGCGACCCGCACGGGCTCCGACACGGCCGTCGGCGGGGTGGTCGGCAGCAGGGGCAGCGGCAGGACCACGACGGCCGCCGTGCCCCCCGGCTTCTGCTCGCGCAGCTCGACGCGCACCCCGTGGCGGGCGGCGAGCAGGGCGATGACCCGCATGCCGAGTCCCTCGCCCTCGAAGGCCTCCGGGTCGGCCTCGGCGAGGCGCGCGTTGAGCTCGGCGGACCGGGCGGCGGTCATGCCGATGCCCGAGTCCTGCACGGAGAGCATCACCTCGCCGCTCTCCAGGAGCCAGCCGGAGAGCTGGACCTCGGCGTCGGGCGGCGAGAAGGAGGTGGCGTTCTCCAGGAGCTCCGCCACCAGGTGGCTCAGGTCGTCCGCGGCGAAGCCGGCGACCTGGGCGTGCGGCGGCAGCGACTGGATGGTGACCCGCTCGTACCGCTCGATCTCGCTGACGGCCGCGCGCAGCACGTCGACGAGCGGGACGGGCCCGGCGTGGCCGTGGACGTGCTCGTGGCCGGCGAGGACGAGGAGGTTCTCGCTGTGGCGGCGCATGACGGTCGCCATGTGGTCGAGCTTGAAGAGGGTCGCGAGGCGGTCCGGGTCCTGCTCGCGCTCCTCCAGTTTCTCGATGACGCCGAGCTGCCGCTCGACGAGCCCGAGGCTGCGCAGCGAGAGGTTGACGAAGGTGTGGTGGACGGTGCCCCTGAGCCGTTCGAGGTCGGCGGTGAGGAGGGCGACCCGGCCCTGGAGGTCGGCGCGCTGGGTGGCGAGTTCCGCGCCGACGGCTTCCTTGGCGGCGGCCAGGTCGGCGCGCTCGTCGGTGAGCCGCTCGGTCTGCGCGGCGAGGCCGGCGAGCTTGCCGTGCAGGGCGTTGAGGGAGCGGACGACCTGGGCGAACTCGTCGTTGCGGCCGGTGAAGCGGATCGCTTCCTCGGTGTGCGGCTCGGGGGCCGCGGCGAGCCGGGCGGCGCCGAGGCGGAGCACGGCGAGCGGCCGGGTGAGGGTGCGGGCGACGTAGGTGGAGACGCCGACCGCGACGAGGAGGCAGCCGCCGAGGAAGGCGACGCGCAGTTCGAGGGCGGTGACGTCGTCGTCGCGGAGCGCGGCGAGGCGTTCGACCCGCTGGGTGGCGAGGGCGGACTCGACGCCGCGCATCTGCTCGATGCGGGCGGAGAGGGCGGACTCCAGGGCGACCGGGTCCGTGCCGCGCTCGGCGTCGGTCAGCTTGGGCTGGTCGGTGAGGCTGGCGAGGGCGAGTTCGGCGGTCTTGACGTCGGGGCCGGTGACGGTGGCCGCGAGGGAGTCGCGGGCGGTGGAACCGGCGGCCTGGTCGAAGTCGCCGAGGGCGGCGAGCTCGCGGACGCGGGCCTGCTGGGCGGCCGCGGTGAGGCCGTCGCGGGCCCGGTCGGCCTCGGCGGCGCCCTCGGGCTCGTCGGCGACGTAGGTGCCCGTCCGGGGGTCGTAGTGGACGCCCCCCGTGGGCTCGGGCTGCGGTACGGAGAGCGCGCCGAGGAGCAGGCCGCGGGTGGCGGAGGCCTGTTCGACGGCGCGGCCGAGGGCGGCGGGGGCGCGGGTGGCCCCGGTCAGCGCGGCGTCGGAGGCGCGGGCCGGGGTCTTGTCGGCCAGCTCGTCGGCGAGGGCCTGGAGCTTGCCGATGACGTCGGTGTACGCCTTGTGGGCCTCCAGGGCCGTGCCCTTGCCGGTGAGGGCGGTGCGGCGGACGGAGGGGACGCCGGCGAGGTCGCGGCGGAGTTCGGCGGGGGCGGCGGCCCGGATCTCGTCGATCTGGCGGTCGACGCGGGTGGAGCGCGCGTCGGTGACCTTCCGCCGGTGCTTGGCGTCGCCGGTCTGGGTCTCGCGTCCGGCGGCGATGTACGCCACGACCTCGTCGCGCTCGTCGGCGAGGGAGTGCGCGAGGGTGACGGCCTGCCGGTCGAGTTCGGCGAGGGTGACGAGGCGCTGGGACTCGGTGAGCTCGGCGGAGGCGGCGAGGATCGCGGGGGCTCCGGCGGCGAGGACGGTGACGCCGACGAGGGCGACGCCGGCGACCAGCCGGTTGCGGACGCGCTTGGGCCGACCGGCGGGGGCCTGCGGCTCACCGGTGGTCTGGCTCTGCGTGCCGTTGTTGCTCCGAGGCCGCTTCTTCTGCACCGGTGCTCGCATTCTTGATTCGTCCGCCGATGAAGCAGAGGTGACGGCCGGTCACATGGAGCGCCCCCACCCCTGGTACGGCTTCCGACCATTCCAGCGCTTCTGGCAGGGGGACGGGCATCGGCCGCTCCGCCACCCGAACGAGTGAACAACACTCGGCAGTTGGCGAACAACTTCCGGAGGCGTATTCCAGGGGCTCGCGCGGGGCGCCGGTTGGATCTTCCGGGCGGCCTTTGGCAGGATGCGCGCCCGCAGTTTCCCGGAGGTGCCCCTTCCGCCTCTCGGGCCGCGTCCGCGAGGTTGGTACAGGCCTTTTCCGGTCATTTGCAGGTCTCGTGAAGGAGTTCCGGGAAGGACGCGCGGGGGCGGGCAGACTGGACGCCATGCGCAGCGAAGTCGCCTCCCTCCCCGGCAGCCCCGAACGCCCCAATGAGGACTGGGTGGCCACCGTTCCGTCCAGCTCGGACGGCGGAGGGGCGGTCGTCCTGCTCGACGGCGTGACGCCTCCCGCCGGCGATGACGGTTGTGTGCACACGGTCCCGTGGTTCACCGCGCGACTGGGCGGAGCTTTGACCGAACTGTCCGGTTCTCGCCGGGACATGTCCCTGTCCGAGATCCTGTCGCTGGCGATCCGGCGCACCGCGGACGCCCACCGCGACACCTGTGACCTTTCTCACGTGCGAACGCCCCAGGCGACCGTGGTGCTCGCCCGCTGGGACGAGGCCCGGGTCGAGCACCTCGTCCTCTCCGACTCCGCCCTCCTCCTGGAGGCCCCCGACGGGACGGTGCGGGCGGTGCTCGACGACCGGCTCGACCGGGTGCCGGACGAGGTGCGCCGCTCGCTGGAGGCGACGGACCGGCTGCGGAACCGCGCGGGCGGCTTCTTCACCGCGGCGGCCGACCCCGCGGTCGCGGCGCGGGCGGTGACCGGGGCGACCCCGCGCGCGGAGGTACGGGCCCTGGCGGCGCTCACGGACGGGGCGAGCCGCTGGGTGGAGCTGTTCGGCGAGGGCGACTGGGCGGACTGCTTCGGCGTGCTGCGCGAGGAGGGCCCGGCCGGTCTGCTCCACCGGGTGCGGGTCCTGGAGGCGGGCGACGCGCGGGTGGGCGGGCCGCGCCGCTGGAAGCTCCACGACGACGCGACCGCGGTGTACGCGGAGCTGTGGGACCGCTGAGCGGCGGCCCGGGCGTCAGCCTTCCGAGCGGACGTTGAAGTGGTGCAGGAGGCGGGCCAGTTCGGCGACCTCGGCACGGTCCCAGTCGGCGAGTTTGCGGACGTAGCGTTCGCGCCGGGCGTCGCGGACGCTGCGGAAGCGGCTGCGGCCCTCCTCGGTGAGGCGGACCAGCGAGGCGCGGCCGTCCGCGGGGTCGGGGTCGCGGGCGACGAGTCCGAGGTCCTCCAGGGCGCGGAGCTGGCGGCTCATGGTGGCCTTGCCGACGCCGAAGTAGCCGGCGAGTTCGGTGGCCCGCTGGGGTCCGGCGTCGTCGAGGCGCACGAAGAGGCCGTAGGCGGCCGGCTCCAGTTCGGGGTGGACCTCGCGGGCCATCTCGCCGGACTGGGCGCGGGCGCGGCGCAGGAAGACCGCCAGCTCCCGCTCGAGGGCGAGGAATTCCTGGTCCACACCACCTCCGGCGGTGACCCGGCCTTCGTTTCCCGTACCGCTTCCGTGCACGTCAGCACCTCCCGCGCGCTTTCCGGTCGCTGAAAGTTTCTCGCCGGGGCGCCCATCGCCGCAGCTCCTTCAGTATTTCGCAGGCGTAGACCAACGGCGGCGACCGGGCCCTCTTCCGTGGGCGGGTCTACGTGCGTAGCGTCTTTCGCGGCAGCCCTGAATGACATGTTCATTCCAGGCCATGTCGCGGGTTCTGCCGCCCCCCGCTCCCACCGAGCCTTTCGGAGGCACGCAATGCGTGTGCACAGATCCGGAACGACCCTCGCCGGCGCCGCCCTCGCGGCCCTGACCCTCCTCCCCCTCGGCCTCTCCGGCACCGCCACCGCCGCCCAGGACCCGGGCGCCCGGCAGGCGGTCCCCCCGCGCGGCTCCGCCTACATGGGCATGGGCGTGATCGCGCACGACGGCCAGGGCGCCAAGCCCGGCGGCGCCTCCACCCTGGCCACGCAGACGGAAGGCGTGGACGTCTCCAGCCACAACGGCAACGTGGCCTGGTCCACGCTGTGGAACAGCGGCGTGAAGTGGGCCTACGTCAAGGCGACCGAAGGCACGTACTACAAGAACACCTACTTCACCCAGCAGTACAACGGCTCCTACGACGTCGGCATGATCCGCGGCACGTACCACTTCGCCACCCCGGACACGACGACCGGAGCCGCCCAGGCCGACTACTTCGTCAACAACGGCGGCGGCTGGTCGAGGGACGGCAGGACCCTGCCGGGCGTGCTGGACATCGAGTGGAACCCGTACGGCGCGACCTGCTACGGCAAGACGGCGTCCGGGATGGTCGCCTGGATCCAGGACTTCGTGAACCGCTACCGGTACCGGACCGGCCGCGACCCGGTGATCTACACGGCCACCAGCTGGTGGAAGCAGTGCACCGGAAACTCCCCGGCCTTCGGCTCCACCAACCCGCTGTGGATCGCGCGGTACGCCTCCGAGGTCGGCGAACTCCCCGCCGGCTGGCCTTACCACACGATCTGGCAGTACACCTCCTCCGGTCCGACGGTCGGCGACCACAACCACTTCAACGGGGACTACTCGCGCGTGCAGGCACTCGCGAACGGCTGAGCCGCCCCTCCGCCCGACGGCGGCCTCCCGGGTGCGGCGGCGCCCGGGAGGCCGCCTTTTTCCGTCCCTCCCCTTGCTCATTGGTATGGACCAATGCGAGGCTTCCTCCGCCGGACGCCCGGGGGCCAACTCCCCTGCGTCCGCAGCGCGTTGCTCACCCGTACTCCCCCACGCACGAGAGAGAGCCCCCGCATGCCGTCCTCCCGCCGTACCGTCACCGGCGCCGCAGCCCTGTCCGCCGCCGCGGCCCTGGTCAGCCTCACCCCCGCCACCGCGAGCGCCCACGGGGCCGTCTTCAACCCCGTGAGCCGGGTGGCGGCCTGCTACGCCGAAGGTCCCGAGACGCCCAAGTCGCAGGTGTGCAAGGACCTCGTCGCCGACTCCGGCACCCAGCCGCTCTACGACTGGAACGAGGTCAACATCGCCGACGCCGCCGGCCGGCACCAGGCCCTCATCCCGGACGGCAGGCTCTGCTCGGCCAACCGCGAGAAGTACCGGGCCCTGGACTGGGCGCGCACCGACTGGCCGGCCACGGCCGTCGCCGCCGGCTCCTTCGACTTCAGGTTCCGGGTGACGGCCCCGCACTCGGGCACGATGACCGTCTACATCACCAAGGCCGGGTTCGACCCCACCCGCCCCCTGAAGTGGTCGGACCTGGACCCGACCCCCGTCGCCGTCTACGCCACCGGCCGCACCGCCACCGACGGCTACTACGCCTTCACGGGCACCCTCCCGGCCCGCACCGGCCGCCACGTCGTCTACAAGATCTGGCAGCGCAACGACAGCCCCGAGGCCTTCTACAGCTGCTCGGACGTCACCTTCGGCGGCACGACGACGGGGGCCCAGGCCCCGACCGAGGCGAAGATCGCGGCCGGCGCCGAGCTGTCCACCGTGAGCCACGCGGGCCACGGCGGCGACGAGCGGCCCCCGGCCCTGTCCGCCGACACCACCGGGGCCCCCTCCTCGCCGCTGCCGACGGCCCTCGCGGGCGCGGGCGCCCTCGCCGTCTTCGCGGCGGGCAGCCTGCTCCTGGGCCGCCGCCGCGGCACGTCCGCCTCCTGAGGTCGCGGGGGCGCCTCCCGAGACGCCGGGGCGCCTCCCGACCTCGCGCGGCTCCTCCGGCTCCTAGGAGCCGGAGGAGAGCGGGAAGAGGGCGGTGAGCCGGGGCAGTGCCGAGGCCTCCGGCCGGGCCCCCCGGACCTCCTCGTCCTCGTCCCACTCCCCCGCCGCCTCCGCGGCGTCCTCCGCCTCCTCGACGGCGTCGAGGAACTCCTCGCCGTCGTCGTCCTCCTGGCCCGTCAGCTCGTCGTACGCGTCCTGGGCGACGTAGTCGAGCTCCTCCCACTCGGGCCACTCGTCGTCGTCCCACTCGTCGTGGTGCCGTCCCACGAGCACGCGCACCCCGGGCACGTCCGCCAGCGCGTCCGGGTCGGCGAGGACCGACTCGTACGCCTTCCGGCCCTGGCCCACCAGCCACAGCGTGAAGTAGTGGAAGCCGTCGTCCGTGCAGGCACCGCCCTCGATCCGGTTCGCCGCCGTCCACATCGCGCGCGTGTCGGCCCTCTCGCACGCCCGCTCCAGACGCACCTGGAAGTCCACGCTCTCGGCCACCGGACGCCGCACCAGCTCCGCCCGCAGCCACTCCAGGCGTTCGTCCCGGTCGCCGGACCGGCGGCTCAACTCGTCGATGAGAGCCCAGAAGGCGTCGTCGTTCATGCGTACGAGCATGCCAGCCCCGACTGACATCCGGGTAACGAGATCCGGGCGCGGGACCCGGGCGCGCCGGAGCGGGGTGCCCCGGAAGGGCACCCCGCTCACCGGGGGAGTTACGCGGCCACCTCCACCGGCACCACCGCCGGCGCGAGGGCGATCTCCAGGACCTGGCGGACGTCCGTCACCGGGTGGACCTCCAGCTTCTCCAGGATCTCGGCCGGGACGTCGTCCAGGTCGGCCTCGTTCCGCTTGGGGATCACGACGGTCGTGATGCCCGCCCGGTGCGCGGCGAGGAGCTTCTGCTTCACGCCGCCGATCGGCAGCACCCGGCCGGTGAGGGAGACCTCGCCGGTCATGGCCACGTCCGTGCGGACGAGCCGGCCGCTCAGCAGGGAGGCGAGGGCGGTCGTCATGGTGATGCCCGCGCTCGGCCCGTCCTTGGGCACCGCGCCCGCCGGGAAGTGGATGTGCACGCCCCGGTCCTTCAGACCGGTGACGGGCAGCTCCAGTTCCGCGCCGTGCGAGCGGAGGAAGGAGAGCGCGATCTGCGCCGACTCCTTCATCACGTCGCCCAGCTGGCCGGTGAGGGTCAGGCCGGCGGCGCCCGTCTCCGGGTCGGCGAGGGACGCCTCCACGAAGAGGACGTCACCGCCCGCGCCGGTCACGGCGAGCCCGGTGGCGACGCCCGGCACGGCCGTCCGCCGCTCCGCCGGGTCCTGGGCCGACTCCGGCACGTGGTGCGGGCGTCCGATGAACTCCCGCAGGCCGTCGGGACCGACCGTGAACGGCAGTTCCCGGTCGCCCAGTTCGTGCTGGGCCGCGATCTTGCGGAGCAGCCGGGCGATCGAGCGTTCCAGGGTGCGGACGCCGGCCTCGCGGGTGTACTCGCCGGCCAGCTTCCGCAGCGCGGCCTCCTCCAGGACGACCTCGCCCGGTTCCAGACCGGCCCGCTCCAGCTGGCGCGGGAGCAGGTGGTCACGGGCGATGACGACCTTCTCGTCCTCCGTGTAGCCGTCGAGGCGCACCAGCTCCATGCGGTCCAGGAGCGCCTCGGGGATGGCTTCGAGGACGTTGGCGGTGGCCAGGAAGACGACGTCGGAGAGGTCGAGCTCGACCTCCAGGTAGTGGTCGCGGAAGGTGTGGTTCTGCGCGGGGTCGAGGACTTCGAGGAGCGCAGCCGCGGGGTCGCCGCGGAAGTCGGAGCCGACCTTGTCGATCTCGTCGAGCAGGACCACCGGGTTCATCGAGCCGGCCTCCTTGACGGCGCGGACGATCCGGCCGGGCAGGGCGCCGACGTACGTCCGCCGGTGACCGCGGATCTCCGCCTCGTCGCGCACGCCGCCGAGGGCGACCCGGACGAACTTCCGGCCCATGGCGTGGGCCACCGACTCCGCGATCGACGTCTTGCCGACGCCGGGCGGGCCGACGAGGGCGAGGACGGCACCGCCGCGGCGGCCGCCGACGACGCCGAGGCCGCGGTCGGAGCGCCGCTTGCGCACCGCGAGGTACTCGGTGATCCGTTCCTTCACGTCGTCGAGGCCGGCGTGCTCGGCGTCCAGGACCGCGCGGGCGCCCCGGATGTCGTACTCGTCCTCGGTCCGCTCGTTCCACGGCAGTTCGAGGACGGTGTCGAGCCAGGTGCGGATCCAGGAGCCCTCCGGGGACTGGTCGCTGGCCCGCTCCAGCTTCTCGACCTCCTTGAGGGCGGCCTCGCGCACCTTCCCGGGCAGGTCGGCGGCCTCCACGCGGGCGCGGTAGTCGTCGGACTCGTCGCCCTCGGACTCGCCGTTGAGTTCGCGGAGTTCCTTGCGGACGGCTTCGAGCTGGCGGCGGAGCAGGAACTCGCGCTGCTGCTTGTCGACGCCCTCCTGGACGTCCTTGGCGATGGTCTCGGCGACCTCCTGCTCGGCGAGGTGCTCGCGGAGCTGGGCGGTGGCGAGCTTGAGGCGGGCGACCGGGTCGGCGGTCTCCAGGAGCTCGACCTTCTGCTCGACGCTGAGGAAGGGCGAGTAGCCGGAGTTGTCGGCGAGGGCGCCGACGCCGTCGATCTGCTGGACGCGGTCGACGACCTGCCAGGCGCCGCGCTTCTTGAGCCAGCTGGTGGCCAGCGCCTTGTACTCCTTGACCAGTTCGGTCACGGCGCCGGGCAGCGGGTCGGGCAGGGTCTCCTCGACGGTGCTGCCCTCGACCCACAGGGCGGCACCGGGGCCGGTCGTGCCGGCACCGATGCGGACGCGGCCGAGGCCGCGGATCAGCGCGCCGGGGTCGCCGTCGGACAGACGGCCGACCTGCTCGACGATGCCCAGGACGCCGGTGGCCGCGTAGGTTCCGTCGACGCGCGGCACCAGCAGGACACGGGGCTTGCCCGTGCCCGTGCGGGCCGCGGCCTGGGCGGCCTCGACGGCGGCCCGTACGTCGGTGTCGGACAGGTCCAGCGGCACCACCATTCCGGGCAGCACGACCTCGTCGTCGAGCGGCAGCACAGGCAGAGTGAGCGGCACGGACGCCATGGACTCAGAAGCCATGATCTCCCCTTCGGCAGTCAAGTTGAGCTACACGCACTCAATGCTTGTGAGCCCCGGGATGTTCCCGGACGTCCGTTCGCTCTGAGCGATCACCCCCACGCGCGCCCGCACCGAACAGATGTAATACTCCTATGGATATCTCAGCCATTACTTTAGCCTGGGTGGCGGGCTGGACCGTCTCCCGGGGCACCCCGGCCGCCGTCACCGAGCCCTGGGGCCACCGGATCGACGTCGGCCTGCCCCGGCACGTCGTGCGGCACGTCCTGCCCGCCCCCGACGCGGCCTCCGTCGGCGCGCTCTGCGCCCGGCTGACCGCGCCGTACAGCTGGCTCAAGGTGATGGCGGGCCCCGAGGAGGCGGCGTCCTGGATCACCGACGGATGGACGGTCCCCGACGACCCCGGCTTCATGATGGTCAAGCGACTGGATCCCGGGATCCGTCCCGCGCCGCCCGAGGGGTACGCGCGCACCACCGAGATCGACGGCGGGGTCATCCGGGTCCGCGTCCTCGCCCCGGACGGCACCCTCGCCGCCCGCGGCCAGATCGCCCCGACCGGCCCCACCGCCGTCGCCGACCAGATCGAGACCGACCCCGCGCACCGGCGCCGGGGCCTGGGCGCGAACGTCATGCGCACCCTGGAGGCCGCCGCCGCCCAGGCCGGCGCCGAGACCGGCGTGCTCTCCGCGACCACGGACGGCCGCGCGCTCTACGACTCGCTGGGCTGGCGCCACCGGGGACCCCTCACCGGGATCGTCCGGACGGATCCCGCCGCTCCCCGGCCCGCCTGACGCCCCGGCGCTCCCGACGCCCCGGGGTTCTCCGGCGCCTCCCGCCGCGTCCGGCTGCGCGCGGGGCCCCGGAGCGGGCATGCTCGTCCCATGGTGCGAGGCGTACGGGGTACGGGAACGTGGTGCGGGGCCCTGCTGCTGGCGGGGGCCCTGGTCGGCGGCGCGAGCGGCTGCGGCCCCGGGACGCCGCCCGCGCCCGGCGGGCCGTCGAGCGCGAGCGCGCCGGCCCTGCCGAGCCCCGTGACGGACCCCGGCACACCGGCGGCGGACCCCCAGCCGGGCGAGGTCCTCGTCGAGGTGGTCGTCAGCGGCGGTCTGGCGGGCGTCCGCAACCGGCTCGTCGTCCACTACGACGGCAGCTGGAGCAGCCGCTCCGGCGCCAAGCCGCCCCGGACCGGCAGGCAGACCCCCGCCGAGGCCGCCGAGCTCCGGGCGGCCCTGGAGGACCCGGCGTTCGCCCTGGTCCCGGAGCGCCCGACGGGCAGCCCGATCGCGGACGGCTTCCAGTACGCCGTGACGTACCGCCACCGTCTGGTCGTCGCGGACGACGGCGCCCGCCCGGCCGCCCTCGAGCGCGTCTTCGCCGCCCTGCCGGGGGGCGGCCCGCCGACGAGCCGCTGAACGGGGCCGCGGCGAGGGCCCGCCGCGGGTCCGCCCCGCCCGCGGACGAGGCTCCTTCACGGGTCCCCTCCCCGGACGAGCCACCCGGCCACGGATCCGTCCTGCCCCCGGACGAGACCCCCGGCCACGGATCCACCCCGCCCCCGGACGGGACCCCGACACGGATCCCCTCCGCGGGCGAGCCCCACCACGCGTTCCTCTCCTCCCCCGGCGAGCCCTCGTTATGCGTTTGTCCCGGCCGTCGGCGCCCCGCCAGGATGGCCGGAACGAACCGGACGCACACGAGACCACGGAGTGATCATGACCAGCCCCGTCACCCTCGACCGACGTGAAGGGCCGTACGGAGAAGTGGTGCTCCGCCGCCGCGCCGAGCACTACGAGATCATCGCCAACGGCACCTTCCTGATGGACACCTCCGACGGACGCTCCGAGCGGCTCCTGATCGACGCGGCCCTCGGCGCCCTCCCGGAGGGGTCCCTGCCCGGTGCCTCCGTCCTCGTCGGCGGCCTGGGCGTCGGCTTCTCCCTGGCCCGCGCCGCCGCCGACCCCCGCTGGGGCCGGATCACGGTCGCCGAGCGCGAGGAGGCGATCATCGACTGGCACCGGCAGGGACCGCTCGCGGCGATCTCGGGGGCCGCGCTCGCCGATCCGCGGACCGTGATCCTGCACACGGACCTCGTGACCCACCTCCGCACCACCACCGACACCTACGACGCCCTCTGCCTCGACATCGACAACGGCCCCGACTGGACGGTCACCGAGGACAACGAATCCCTGTACTCGGCCGAGGGGTTGGCGATCTGCGCGGCCCGCCTGAACCCCGGCGGGATCCTCGCCGTGTGGTCCGCGCGGCCGTCCGCCGATTTCGAGGAGTCGTTGCGGAATGCCGGATTCAGCGGGGTACGGACGGAAGAGGTCCCCGTTGCCCGGGGCGTCCCCGACGTGGTCCACCTCGCGGTCCGTCCCGGGTAGCTCCTGGATAGCCGGGACGCCGCCGGTACCTCTAGGCTGCTGCACCGACATCGGCGACGCGAGGCGGGGCAATGGAGCAGACACACACCACTCACCACGGTGCGGCGGCCACTCCGGGGGCCCAGCGGCGCGTCCTGGTGGTCGAGGACGACGCCACGATCGTGGAGGCGATCTCCGCGCGGCTGCGCGCCGAGGGCTTCCTCGTGCAGACCGCGACCGACGGCCCCGCGGCCGTCGACGCGGCCGAGGCCTGGCAGCCCGACCTGATGGTCCTGGACGTGATGCTGCCCGGTTTCGACGGCCTGGAGGTGTGCCGCAGGGTGCAGGCCCAGCGCCCCGTCCCGGTCCTCATGCTGACCGCCCGCGACGACGAGACCGACATGCTGGTCGGTCTCGGCGTCGGCGCGGACGACTACATGACCAAGCCGTTCTCGATGCGCGAGCTGGCCGCCCGGGTGCACGTGCTGCTGCGCCGCGTGGAGCGGGCCGCGCTCGCGGCGGTCACCCCGCGCAGCGGGATCCTGCGCCTGGGCGAGCTGGAGATCGACCACGCGCAGCGCCGGGTCCGGGTCCGCGCGGAGGACGTGCACCTGACCCCGACCGAGTTCGACCTGCTGGTCTGCCTGGCGAGCACCCCCCGGGCGGTCCTCTCCCGCGAGCAGCTGCTCGCCGAGGTGTGGGACTGGGCGGACGCCTCGGGCACCCGGACCGTGGACAGCCACATCAAGGCGCTGCGCCGGAAGATCGGGGCCGAGCGGATCCGTACGGTCCACGGCGTCGGCTACGCGCTGGAGACCCCGGCGCCGTGAGCCGGCCGGGGCCCGGGAGGCCGCACGCGGGACAGGGGCCGCTCCGGCCCCGCCGGATCGTGATCTCGATCAAGACCAAGCTGGGCGCCCTGGTCGTCGGGGCGGTCCTGCTGACCTCCTGCCTGGCCCTGGTGGCGATCCGCACCTCCACCGAGTTCCGCTACATCACGATCTTCGCGATGATCGCGACCCTGCTGATCACCCAGTTCGTGGCGCAGTCCCTGACGGCGCCGCTGGACGAGATGAACACGGTGGCGGGGTCGATCTCGCGGGGGGACTTCAGCCGCCGGGTGCAGGGCGCGGACCGGCGGGACGAGCTGGGCGACCTCGCCTCGACGATCAACCGGATGGCGGACGACCTGGAGGCCGTCGACCGGCACCGCAAGGAGCTGGTGGCCAACGTCTCGCACGAGCTGCGCACGCCGATCGCCGCGCTGCGGGCCGTCCTGGAGAACGTCGTGGACGGGGTGTCCGAGGCCGATCCGGAGACCATGCGCTCGGCCCTGAAGCAGACGGAGCGGCTCGGGCGGCTCGTGGAGACCCTGCTCGACCTGTCCCGTCTCGACAACGGTGTCGTCACGCTCCGGGCGAGCCGTTTCGAGGTGTGGCCGTACCTGTCGGGCGTCCTGCGGGAGGCGAACCTGGCCGCGTCCCAGCGCGGCCTGTCGTCCACCTCGGGGCTGCACCGCCGTACGGACGTGCACCTGCACCTGGACGTGTCGCCGCCCGAGCTGGTCGCGCACGCGGACGCGGAGCGGCTGCACCAGGTGATGGCGAACCTGATCGACAACGCGGTGAAGCACTCCCCGCCGCACGGCCGCGTCACGGTCCGGGCCCGGCGCGGCCCGTATCCGGACTCGCTGGAGCTGGAGGTCGAGGACGAGGGCCCCGGCATCCCGGAGTCGGAGCGGCACAAGGTCTTCGAGCGGTTCAACCGGGGTTCGGCCAAGGACCGGCAGGGGCCGGGCAGCGACGGCGGAACGGGCCTCGGGCTCGCGATCGCCCGCTGGGCGGTGGATCTGCACGGCGGCGGGATCGGAGTGGCCGAATCGTCACGTGGATGCCGCATCAGAGTCACTCTTCCGGGCAGCCTTCCCCTGAGAGGTTGACGTAGGGTTCGAACCGGAAGCGAACGTTCTGCGTGCACGTGAGCAGGACGTACGTCAACGTGAGCGGAACTGCGTCTCCGTGAGCGGGGCCTGTGTCTCCGTGAGCGGGACGCGATCAGGGGTGCGGCCGAACCGGGCCGTGCCGACGCTTCCTCGTACCCTCACACCTGCGGAACCACGGTTGTTTCCCGCCATTCACGGCATCGAAACGCCCTGTCAAGTGTGACTTGCACAACGTTGGACTGCCCGGCCTGCACCTCCCGGCCGGACAGGCGTAGCCTTTATTTCCGCTGTCCATCACCTTGCGAAGCGGAAGAGGGCGGTTGCCGCCGTGTCGTCTCAGTCCCCCAGTACCCCGAGCTCCCCGGCCGACCAAGACGGGCAGGGCGTAAGCCCCGCAGCCGCCTTCGGTGCCAACGAGTGGCTCGTCGACGAGATCTACCAGCAGTACCTCCAGGACCCGAATTCGGTCGATCGTGCCTGGTGGGACTTCTTCGCCGACTACAAGCCCGGAGCGTCGGAGACCCCGGCCGCCCCGGCTCCCACCACCACTCAGAGCGCGCCCGCCGCGCCGCAGGCGGGCCCCGCACAGGCCGCGCCTTCGGCTCCGGCGGCCGTCCCGGCCCCCGCCCCGGCGCCGGCCCCGGCCCCGGCGCCCGTGAAGCCCGCAGCGGCTCCCGCGCCCGCTGCCGCGGCGCCGGCCAAGGCCGCCCCGGCCGCCAAGGCCGCTCCCGCCGCCGAGGCCCCCGCCGGCCCCGAGCTGATCACGCTGCGCGGCCCCGCCGCCGCGGTCGCGAAGAACATGAACGCCTCCCTGGAGGTGCCGACGGCCACGTCCGTCCGCGCCGTCCCGGTGAAGCTGCTCTTCGACAACCGGATCGTGATCAACAACCACCTGAAGCGCGCCCGGGGCGGGAAGATCTCCTTCACGCACCTCATCGGCTACGCGATGGTGCAGGCGATCAAGGCCATGCCGTCGATGAACTACTCCTTCGCGGAGAAGGACGGCAAGCCGACCCTGGTCAAGCCGGAGCACGTGAACTTCGGCCTCGCGATCGACCTGGTGAAGCCCAACGGCGACCGCCAGCTCGTCGTCGCGGGCATCAAGAAGGCCGAGACGCTCAACTTCTTCGAGTTCTGGCAGGCGTACGAGGACATCGTCAAGCGCGCCCGCGTCGGCAAGCTGACGATGGAGGACTTCTCCGGCGTCACGGTCTCCCTGACCAACCCCGGCGGCCTCGGCACCGTCCACTCCGTGCCGCGCCTGATGCCCGGTCAGTCCGTCATCATGGGCGTCGGCTCGATGGACTACCCGGCCGAGTTCCAGGGCACCTCCCAGGACACCCTGAACAAGCTGGGCATCTCCAAGGTCATGACCCTGACCTCGACGTACGACCACCGCGTCATCCAGGGCGCCGCCTCCGGCGAGTTCCTGCGGATCGTGTCGAACCTCCTCCTCGGCGAGGACGGCTTCTACGACGAGATCTTCAAGGCCCTGCGCATCCCCTACGAGCCGGTCCGCTGGCTCAAGGACATCGACGCCTCGCACGACGACGACGTCACCAAGGCCGCGCGCGTCTTCGAGCTCATCCACTCCTACCGGGTCCGCGGCCACGTCATGGCCGACACCGACCCGCTGGAGTACAAGCAGCGCAAGCACCCCGACCTGGACATCACCGAGCACGGCCTCACCCTGTGGGACCTGGAGCGGGAGTTCGCGGTCGGCGGCTTCGCCGGCAAGTCGATGATGAAGCTCCGCGACATCCTCGGCGTGCTCCGCGACTCGTACTGCCGCACCACCGGCGTCGAGTTCATGCACATCCAGGACCCGAAGCAGCGCAAGTGGATCCAGGACCGCGTCGAGCGCCCGCACTCCCGCGTGGAGCGCGAGGAGCAGCTGCGGATCCTGCGCCGGCTGAACGCCGCGGAGGCCTTCGAGACCTTCCTGCAGACGAAGTACGTCGGCCAGAAGCGCTTCTCCCTGGAGGGCGGCGAGTCCGTCATCCCGCTGCTCGACGCGGTCATCGACTCGGCCGCCGAGTCGCGCCTCGACGAGGTCGTCATCGGCATGGCCCACCGCGGCCGCCTGAACGTCCTGGCGAACATCGTCGGCAAGTCGTACGCGCAGATCTTCCGCGAGTTCGAGGGCAACCTCGACCCGAAGTCGATGCACGGCTCCGGCGACGTGAAGTACCACCTGGGCGCCGAGGGCACCTTCACCGGCCTGGACGGCGAGCAGATCAAGGTCTCGCTCACCGCCAACCCCTCGCACCTGGAGGCCGTCGACCCGGTCCTGGAGGGTGTCGTCCGCGCCAAGCAGGACGTCATCAACAAGGGCGGCACCGACTTCACCGTCCTGCCCGTCGCCCTCCACGGCGACGCGGCCTTCGCCGGCCAGGGCGTCGTCGCCGAGACGCTGAACATGTCGCAGCTGCGGGGCTACCGCACCGGCGGCACGGTCCACATCGTCATCAACAACCAGGTCGGCTTCACCGCCGCCCCGGAGTCCTCGCGTTCCTCGATGTACGCGACCGACGTGGCCCGCATGATCGAGGCGCCGATCTTCCACGTGAACGGCGACGACCCGGAGGCCGTGGTCCGCGTCGCGCGGCTCGCCTTCGAGTTCCGCCAGACGTTCAACAAGGACGTCGTGATCGACCTCATCTGCTACCGCCGCCGCGGTCACAACGAGGGCGACAACCCGCAGTTCACCAACCCGCAGATGTACAACCTGATCGACAAGAAGCGTTCGGTGCGCAAGCTGTACACCGAGTCGCTCATCGGTCGCGGCGACATCACCCTCGAAGAGGCGGAGCAGGCGCTCCAGGACTTCCAGGGCCAGCTGGAGAAGGTGTTCGCGGAGGTCCGCGAGGCCACCGCCGCCCCGGCGTCGACCACCGTGCCGGACGCGCAGGCCGAGTTCCCGGTCGCCGTCACCACCGCGGTCTCCCAGGAGGTCGTGAAGCGGATCGCCGAGTCGCAGGTCAACATCCCGGAGCGGATCACGGTCCACCCGCGTCTGCTCCCGCAGATGCAGCGCCGCGCCGCCTCCATCGACGACGGCACCATCGACTGGGGCTTCGGCGAGACCCTCGCCATCGGCTCCCTGCTGATGGAGGGCACCCCGGTCCGCCTCTCGGGCCAGGACTCCCGCCGCGGCACGTTCGGCCAGCGGCACGCGGTCCTGGTCGACCAGGAGACCGGCGAGGACTACACCCCGCTGCTCTACCTGACCGAGGACCAGGCCCACTACAACGTCTACGACTCGCTGCTCAGCGAGTACGCGGCGATGGGCTTCGAGTACGGCTACTCGCTGGCCCGTCCGGACTCCCTGGTCATCTGGGAGGCCCAGTTCGGTGACTTCGTCAACGGCGCGCAGACCGTCGTCGACGAGTTCATCTCCTCGGCCGAGCAGAAGTGGGGCCAGACCTCCGGCGTCACGCTCCTCCTGCCGCACGGCTACGAGGGCCAGGGCCCGGACCACTCGTCCGCGCGCCCGGAGCGCTTCCTCCAGATGTGCGCCCAGGACAACATGACGGTCGCCATGCCGACGCTGCCGTCGAACTACTTCCACCTCCTGCGCTGGCAGGTCCACAACCCGCACCACAAGCCGCTCATCGTCTTCACCCCGAAGTCGATGCTGCGTCTGAAGGCCGCGGCGTCCAAGGTGGAGGAGTTCACCACCGGCGGCTTCCGCCCGGTGATCGGCGACGCGACGGTCAACCCGGCCGACGTCCGCAAGGTCGTCTTCTGCGCCGGCAAGGTCTACTACGACCTGGAGGCCGAGCGCCAGAAGCGCGGCGACACGGAGACCGCGATCATCCGTCTGGAGCGCCTGTACCCGCTGCCGGGTGCCGAGCTGCAGGCCGAGATCGCCAAGTACCCGAACGCGGCGAAGTACATCTGGGCCCAGGAGGAGCCGGCGAACCAGGGTGCCTGGCCGTTCATCGCGCTCAACCTGATCGACCACCTCGACCTGGCGGTCGGCGCGGACATCCCGGCGGGCGAGCGCCTGCGCCGGATCTCGCGTCCGCACTCCTCCTCCCCGGCGGTCGGCTCGGCCAAGCGCCACCAGGCGGAGCAGCAGCAGCTGGTCAACGAGGTCTTCGACGCCTGATCGACCGGAGCACGTACGGAGGCCCGGCACCCCACTCGGGGTGCCGGGCCTCCGGCGTCTCCCGCGTCTGTACGGGGCTCAGCCCAGGTTGGCCTCGAAGTCCCAGTAGGGCCGGTTGCGCTGGCGCGCCGACAGGGTGTGCGGGTGCTGGGCCCCCAGCGTGCGGGTGAGGGTGAGCAGCGCGTCCTCCTCCAGCTTCCCGGCCTCCTCGTTCTCCCTGAGCCCGCGCAGGTCGGTGGCGAGGGCCACCTGGCACGACAGGGTGAGCGGGTGCTCGTTGCCGAGGACGTGCCGGGCCCGGCGGAGGGTGTCCCGGCTGAGCTCGGCCGCGTCGTGCACCCGGCCGTTGAAGTTGCGTGCCGCGCAGGCGTTGAGGGCACAGCCCAGGACCCAGGGGTGATCGGCCCCGAGGGAGGCGGTCAGTCCGGCGAGCGCGGCCTCCAGGATGGCCAGGGCGTCCGCGCGTTCGCCGGACGCCTGGAGGACCAGGGCGGTGTTGGCGAGGACACCGGTGGCGACCGGGTGCGCGGGGCCGAGGAGGGCGCGGTAGCCGGCCTCGGCCTCGTGACTGAGTTCGCGGGCCTGGTCGAGGTCGCCGTGCTCGCGGAGGTAGTTGGCGTAGTTGTTGATGGCGTTGAGCGTGAGGTAGTGCCCGCGGCCGTGCACCTGCTGCATCTGTTCGAGCAGGCTGGCCATGGTGGCTCCGAGGTCCTGCTGGAAGCCGCCCTCGCGGCGCCGGCACAGGGCCAGCTGGGTGCGGGCGTACAGGGTCTGCAGGTGCTGCGGGCCGAGCACCTGCACGTGGCGCAGGACGTTGGCCTCCTGGCGGGCGAGGGCCTCGCGGTACTGGCCGAGCAGTCGCAGGTCGTGCGCGAGGGCGTTGCTGGAGTTGAGGGTGTGGGAGTGGCGCTTGCCGAGGACCCGCTCGCTGAGGGCGAGGGTCTCGACGTCGGACTCGTGCGCCTCCCGGAAGCGGCCGAGCTGCCGCAGGGTGACGCCGAGGTTGTGGCGGGCGACGAGGGTGGAGAACTCGGTGCTGCCGAGGAGCCGTTCGGCGTCGGCGAGGACGCCGCGCTGGAGCCGCTCCGACTCCTTGTACTGCCCGAGGAAGCGCAGGTCGCTGGAGATGGCGCTGCTGGAGAGCAGGGTGCCGAGCTCGTTGGGGGGCTGGGCGGTGGCGAGGCGTTCCCGCTGGGCGAGGTCGAGGTCGTACGCCTCGCGGAAGCGGCCGAAGGAACGCAGGATGTTGCCCTGCTGGGTGGTCAGGTCCAGCATGGGCTGGTCCAGCGGGTCCATGAAGGCGGACCAGTTGTCCCGGATCTTCTCGGCGAGCTGGATGCCGGCCCTGAACTCGCCGCTGCGGAAGCAGTAGCGCAGACAGTTGAGCACGGCGGTCTGGGTGCGCGGGTTGCGGCTGTGGAGCGCGCCGGAGGGTTCCAGGTGGGGCAGGAGTTCGGCGTAGCGGGGCCAGTGCCGGCTGTCCATGGGGTTGCCGGGGTCGGCCTCGGCGAGCAGGGTGCGGACGGCCTGGCGGTGGGCGGCGCGGTGGTCGCCCTCGGTGAGCCGGGCGACGATGTCGTGGACGAGCCGGTGCATGTGCACGGACTCCTGGTGCGGGCCCACCTCGGCGTTGTTGACGGGGCCCCGGGTCTCGCGGGTGAGCACCGAGTAGTTGACCAGCGTGTCCAGGGCCCGGGACCAGGCGGCGAGGTCGGTGACCATCCAGCGCAGGTCCTCGGGGAGATCCGCCTGCGGGTAGGCGCGGATGAGGCCGAGCGGGATGCGGCCGGGGGCGAAGGAGGCGCACAGGCTGAGCACGTCGATGGCCTGCGGCTGGGCGCGTCGGAGCCGGTTGATCAGTATCGACCAGGAGGTCAGGGACGCCTGGGGGAAGCCTTCGCCGGCCGGCTCGACGGCGGAGATCCGCCCGTCGCGGACCATGTGCAGGTATTCGGAGACCTCCATGCGGGACTCGCCGAGCCAGGCCGCGGCCTGGACCAGCGGCAGGGGGACGTCCCCGAACTCGGCGGCGACCTCGTCGGCCTCGGGCGCCGTGACGTGCGGGGCGCGCCGCATCAGGTAGGCGGTCGACTCGGCGCGGTCGAAGCCGGGGATCTCCAGGATGTCGGTGTAGTCGCCCCAGCCGCGGTTGCGCGAGGTGACGAGGACGTGGCCGGGGCCGTGCGGCAGCATGACGTTCGCGCCGTCCGTGTCGTCCCAGCCGTCGAAGACGATGAGCCAGCGGGAGTGCGGGTCGCCCCGGCGCAGCGCCTCGCGGACGGCGCGGATGCGTTCGCCGGGTTCGTTGCCGGTGGAGAGGCCGAGTTCGGCGGCGAGTTCGCCGAAGCGGTCGCGCTGCACGTTGCGGTCGTCGGAGCTGACCCACCACACGACGTCGTAGTCGGAGCTGAAGCGGTGGGCGTACTCGGCGGCGATCTGGGTCTTGCCGATGCCGGACATGCCGAGCAGGGTGCACGCGGCGCTGCCGCGCTCGGCGTCCATGAGCCGTTCCTGGAGCTCGGTGAGCAGGTCGTCCCGGCCGGTGAAGCGCGGGTTGCGGCGCGGGACCTCGCCCCAGATCTCGGGAGGGGTGTCCGGGAAACGGACGAGTGATCCGGCGGGCAGCCGGCGGCCGGTGGGGCGGCGGGGTTCGACGCCGAGCCGGCTGAGCAGCCGGGCTTCGGCCTCCTCCTCGCCGACGCCCCAGAGGCTGACGGGTTCGAGGACGGCGGTGGCCGGCAGCAGGGTCCGGTTGGTGAGGTTGACCGCGGCGAACCGTTCGGCGTGGGAGGCGACGAAGCCGCGCAGGACGTCGTTCCACTCGCCGGCCGCACGGGGGCCGAGCTGGAAGAACCAGTCGTCCAGGACGAGCAGCACCTGGCCGCGCGCGAGCAGCAGGTCGCCGAGCGAGTCCTCCAGGGGCGCCTCGCGCGGCGGGTCCCAGCGCTGGAGGCTCGCCCGGACCCCGTAGGCGTCGAGCCGCTGGTTGATCCAGGTCGCCCACGGACGGTGGTAGCCGGGGAAGACCACGAGGACGTGTTCCGGCGCGCTCCTGGCTCCGTGGTCCGCCGCACCGCCCGATCGCTGTTCCGCCATCTGTCGTGTCTCCCGTCCCGCTCCCGCGCAACGCAGTGTGATGTGCCGTGGGCACAGTGTTACCCAGCGACCAGGGGGGCCGCGCCGAGGCTCGCGTGGTGCATCCTCATGTGACGGACGAACTTCCGCCCGGTCACGGTCAGTTCATCGGATTCAAGCAGGATCCGCAGCGCCCCGCCCACCTGATCGTGGATGTCGTCGAACTGGTGCCCGGCAGCGGTCCGCCAGGCCGTCGGCACCCCCTCGGCGGCGACCGCGCGCCGCCACAGGTCGGCCAGGGCCAGATGCGCGTAGGCGCCGTGCAGCACGCCGGCGAGGGGCCGCGGGTCCGACCGCCAGCCGACCCGGTGCACGGCGTCCCGCCCGGGACCGTAGAGCGGCACGAGTTCGTGGAGCGTCGCGAGCTTGCTGTGGTGCAGCTCGTGCACGAGCGTTTCGGCCATCCCCCACCCCTCGGCGGGCAGCGAGGTCAGTACGGCTCCGGGGGCGGCGCTCAGCGTGGCGCCCAGGTGCCGGGGGCCGCGCGGAACGACCGGGACGACCGCACGGACGCCGCGCGCCACCTCGGCCGCCCGGCCCGGGTCCGTACGGCCGAGGAGGTCCAGGGCCGCGCGCCAGGTGGCGGACCAGGCGGTGTGATCGGTGTCGGCGGGGTCGGCGGCGGCGACCGCCGTGCCGCCGCCCGCGCCGGACGGCACCCGGTACGGGTCGAGGTCGTCCAGGCGCGCGGCGCTGCGGGGCAGCGGCCGGACCGCGCGCCAGCCGGGCCCGCGGCCCGTGAGCACCCCGTGGCGCCGGCCGGTCAGGGTCAGGACGGCGGGTGCGGCGTGACGGGCGCCGTCCGGGTGGAACCGTACGGTCCGCTCGCCGGCGCCGATCCGGACGCGGTCCGCGGCCACCCCCAGCCGGCCCACGCCGGGCAGCGACAGCAGGCCGTCCGGGGTCTCCACGGTGAGGTCGAGCGGGCCGCCGCCGCGCAGGGCGGCGGTGACCGCGAGGCTGTCGAGGTGGCCGAGCAGTCTGTCGAAGGCCGGTCCGGCGGGCTCGGCGAGCGCCCCGGCCAGCCAGGCCCCGGTCGTCGGGTAGTCGAGGACGTCCCGGACCACGGCGGGATGGCGCCGCTCGACCCGTTCGAGCAGTTCCCAGGAGCGCTCGAAGCGGCCGAGCACGCCCGGTTCGACGGACGTCCGGTGCCGGTGGACGCGCACCAGGAGCGCTTTGAGGAGCAGCAGTCGCCGGGCGTGCAGGGCGGACCGCAGCAGTGCGAGCCCGTCCGGGTCGGGGCTGAGCCGCGCCAGCCGGGCGAGGACGGGGGCGGGCGGGGGCGCGGTGTTCACTCCCGCCTCCACGGGCCCACGGCGGGTGATGCGCATCTGACCGAAAACGGCCGGTCGGCGCGGCCGGTCCACCGGAGGTCAGCCGTGGGCCCTGTCCCCGGCGGTCTCCGCCCAGGAATCGGCCAGCTCCTGCGGATGCCAGAGCACCCGCTCGACGGCGGCAGCCAGTTCGGGGTCGTCCATGAAGCGCAAGGTCCGCAGGTCCACGCCGGTGAGGTCGGGAAGGCGCCATGGCCGTTCGCCGCCCCGGTCGGCGCCTGCGACCCGCTTCGTGTGCTCCAACACCCTCGGCTCCTCCTCACCGACCCCTGTCCCCCACGGTCGTAGCGGCGGAGCGGTTCTTCCCGACGCCCCAAAGGCGGAAACCCGTTCGACTCAACTGCGCCCGTGCGCGCCCCCGTTATCAAGCCGTTCCGCCTCCTCTTCCCTCCATGCCCACCAGGGCGGCACGATCCGGCGCCGTTCCTCGCGGGAGAAGCGGTCAGGCCGCGGCCGGGGGTCGGCGCGGACCTCGGCGAGCAGGGCCCTGGTCCGCTCCACGTCCGCCCAGTCCACCGCCACCAGCACGCCGTCGAGCCGCCGCCACTGCTCGGCGGCCTCCTCCAGGACGGCCGCGGCCCGGCCGACGCGGTCCATCAGGTACAGCACCGCCCCCTGGGCGTGGAGCGCCCGTGCCAGGGTGATCGTGCCGGGGGTGTCGCCGTGGGCGGCCCGGGTGTCGTCGGCGGCGTGCCGGAAGGCGGCGAGGGCGCCGACGAGCTGTCCGTCCCGCGCGGCCTCGCTCAGCTGCAGGAGCACCCGGCCCAGCTGGAGCCGGACCCCGGCCCGGGCCGCCGGGTCGCGGGTGGCGCGGACGGCTTCCTCCAGGAGGTGGCGGCTCTCGTACAGGTCCGGCAGGAACCCTGCGCGGTCGAAGCGCAGGGCGAGCACACTGCCGATGAGGATCCTGGTCCGCTCGCGGGCGGCGGCGCCGGCGGGGAGGCAGGTGAGGGCCTCGCGCAGCACGGACTCCGCGCGGTCGACCGGCCGGGTGCCGGTGCCGGCGGCGGCGCGGCGCAGCAGGGACTCGCCCCAGGTGAGCAGGAGCCGGCCGCGCTGTTCGCCCTCGGCGGGGGTGAGGAGGGTGGCCCGCTCGTAGGCCGCGTCGGCGGCCGGTCCGTCGCCGGCGGTCTCGTGCAGCCGGGCGAGCGCCACGGCGTGCCGCAGCCTCAGGGCCCGGCCGTCGCCGAGGAGGGCTTCCGCCCGGTCGAGGACGGGGCCGACGCGGTCGGGGCCCGCTTCGGCGAGGTGCAGGGCGTCGGCGAGGTCGAGCAGGGCCGCGGCGCTCTCCCCGAGGGCGAGGGCCGCGGTGAGTTCCTCGGCCGCCGCGGTGCCGTCGCCGCGCGCCAGGAGCAGCCGTCCGCGGCGCAGGCGCAGGGTGGGCCGGACGGCGGGGGGCCACCGGTCCGCGTCCTCGGCGAGCGCGGAGAGGGCGGCGTCGAGCTGCCGGGGGTCCCCGGTCTCCTGCCACAGGGCGTGCTGGACGACGGCCCGTTCGAGGCGGGCCTCGGCCCAGTGGTCGTCCCCGGGGCGGGCCAGCTCCGCGGCGTGGTCGAGGGTCTCGGCGGCCCGGGCGAGGAGTTCGCCGCGTCGTCCCGCACGCCGGGCGGCCCCCGTGCCCGCCTCCGCGTACATGACGCGGCCGAGGACGACACGGGCCTCGACGGGTGCGGCGGGAAGCGCCTCCTCGGCGCGCTCGCGGGCGGCGGAGAGCAGGGCGGGGTCGGACTGGGCGCGTCCCTGTTCGAGGAGGCGGCGGGCTTCGGTGAGGGGGTCGGGGGTGACGAGGTCGGGGTGGTAGAAGCGGAGCACGCGCGCGGGGATGCGGGCGAACAGTTCCGCCTCGGCACCCTCGCTCCCGGTGGGTTCGTCGGTCTCGTCGGGCGCCGTGACGGGGCCGGGGCCGCCGTCGGCGGGTCCGTGACCGGCGAGCCGGGCGGCGGCGAGCGCCGGGAAGTTCCGCATGCCCTGGCCGAAGTTGCGCTCCACGTAGGCGGAGCAGTGTTTGAGGACGAGAGCGGCGGCACCGGGGTCGAGCGAGGAGAGCAGGAGCTGCTGGACGCCGGGCGGATAGCTGAAGCAGGGGTACGGGGTGGGGCCGGGCAGTCGCCGAAGGAGCCCGCTGAGCAGGACCTCGGCCAGCTCCATCGGCCCGGTGTCGGGCAGCATCGCGCGCTGGACGAGCTGCATGACGGGGAGGGTGAGCGGGGCCGCCGCGAGGTGGACGGCGAGCCGGAGCGCCCCAGGCGAGGCACCCGCCCGGAAGGCGCGCAGGAGTTCCTCGTCGCCGCGCGGCACGCGGGGCGTCCGGGGCGCCGGCGGTCGCGTCGGCTCGGGGGCGAGCCAGGCGGCCCAGCCCCGGACGGTGTCGCCGCCGTGACCGGTGTGGAGCCGGACCCAGGAGGCGAAGGCCTCGGGGGTGGGGGTGAGCACGGGAACGGCCTGCCTGGCCGGATCCGGAACCGCCCAGGGTTCGTCGTCGGAGCGGAAGGCGGCGGGGCCCCCGGGACTCGTGGAACGCTGGAAGGAGCCCGGTTCGGCGGGGAGCGCGGTGCGCGGCCAGAGGCGCGGCGGCAGCGGCTGGACGAGGGCGAGCGGGGAGTGTCGGGGCCACTGGCGCAGGAAGCGCTGGGCGGCGCCGCGCTGCCAGAGGGGTCCGACGCAGTCGCTGACGACGAGGGTGAAGCGGCGCCCGGTGGGGTCGTGGAGCTGGTCGACGGGCCGGAGCCGGGGGCGGCCGTCGGCGCCGGAGGTGGTGGTGACGAGCGGGGGGCCCTCGCCGGTGTCGTACAGACGGTGCACCTGGACGTCGCGGAAGGCGCCGGACTGCTGGCAGGCCTGGCGGAGCTCCTCGACCATGCGGTCCCAGACGACCATGGCGGGGCCGGTGTCCATGAGGAGCTGGATGTCGGGGCGGCGGCCGGCGGCGGGGCGCAGGACGGGCGTCAGGATGCCCGCGGCGGCGCTGCGTTCGGCGGTGGCCTCCTCGTCGAGGGTGCCCTCGCCGGGGCGCGGCGGGGCGGGTGCGTACCCCCGCAGCGGGCGCAGGGCCTTCTGCAGGCCGAGGAGTCCGGGCAGGGCGTTGGCGCCGGGGGCTCGTACGGGCAGGGCGGCGCCCCGTCGCGTCGCCCCGCCCGCGTCGCCGCGCGCTCCGTCCGCCGGGACGGCTCCGGAGCGCATGTGGAGGGCGACGGACTCCCGGGTTCCGGTGCGTCGGGACGGGGACGCGGGCGCACCCGCGGTCGCCTCCTCCGGATCGGCCGGATCTCGCCCCCCGTCGGTGGGTCCGGCGGTCTCCGTGCTCCCGTCGACCGCGCGGGACGGCTGCTCCGGATCAGGGGCCTCCGGTTCCGGCAGCCACTGGGACAGCCAGAGCGCGTCCGCGACCGCCTCGGCGGACGGGTCCGCCCCGCCCGCCCGCAGTCTGCGGGTCAGCTCCTCCAGAGGCGTCCGGTGCGTCCGGTGCATCCGGCCATCACCTCGGCTGATCGAGCGGCTGCATGAGCATGTCCGCGATGCGTTCCCTGGTCACCCGCTCGGCGCGGGAGGCGTGCTGGGTGAGGTAGAGCGCGTTGAGCAGCTGGTCGGTGGCGATGACCTCGCCCGGCTCGCGGTTCAGGAACCGCTGGACGAGGCCCTGTTCGCCCTCGCCGGCGACGGCGTCGCTCCCGAGGTGGGCCTCGATCATCGCGCCGAGCTGCTCCTCGCCGGGCGGTTCGAGCTCCAGCCGGATGCAGCGGCGCAACAGGGCGGCGGGGAAGTCCCGTTCGCCGTTGGAGGTGAGCACGATGAAGGGGAAGGTGGTGCAGCGGATCCGGCCGCCGTACACCGGCACCTTGCGGCCGTCGTCGCCGAGCACCTCGACGACGGGTTCCCGGTCGGCGATCCGCTCCAGCTCGGGGATGGCGAACTCACCCTCCTCCAGCGCGTTCAGGAGGTCGTTGGGCAGGTCGAGGTCGCTCTTGTCGAGCTCGTCGATGAGCAGGACCCGGGGCTGCTCGGAGGGGAGCAGCGCGGTGCCGAGCGGTCCGAGCCGGATGTACGAGCCGATGCCGGCCGGGGCCGCGGCGGCGGAGCCGGGCGTCCCCGTCCGGGCGCGCTCCAGCTGGACGTCCTGGAGGCGGCCGATGGCGTCGTACCGGTAGAGGCCGTCCTGGAGGGTGGAGCGGCTGACGATGGGCCAGCGCAGCACGCGGCCGAGGCGCAGCTCGTGGGCGACGGCGTGCGCGAGGGTGGACTTGCCGGTGCCGGGGTTGCCGGTGACGAGGAGCGGACGCCGCAGGTACAGGGCGGCGTTGACCGCGTCGGTCTCGGCGGGCCGGGGGTGGTGGTTCTGGACGAGCCGGCGCTTGACGCCGAGCCGTCGGTCGGAGCCGGCGAGGGTGTCGTCGGCGCCGCCCGCGGAGAAGTCGCGCCAGGGCGGCGGGGCGGGCAGGCGCCGTATCTCGTCGTGCGGATGCCCGGCCCCACGGTAGATCCGCCAATCGTTCACCATGAACTCCTTCTGGCTGTGGTGTGCTGGCCGCGCCCTCCGAACGTACTGCCCGGATCCCGCCCCTGCCGACCCCCGAACCGGTCGTCCGGAACGGGCCCGGGAGCCGGCGGGGACGCGGGGTGTCCGGGGGTGGGGCCGGGAGGCGGTGGGGACGCCGGGCGTCCCGGGCCGACGGCGAGAGACGGACTCGTGGGGCGTCCCGGGCCGGGAGCCGCCGGAGTCGCGGGGCGTCCGGAACCGGGCCCGGGAGCCGCCGGACTCACGGGGCGTCCCGGGCCGGGGGCGCGCTCGGCCGGACTCACGGGTCCTCCTCGCCGAGCAGCGGCGGGGCCTCCAGACGGCCGGCGGGCGGCGGGCGGTCGGGCGGGTCGTACAGGACGGCGATGGTCTCGGCCCAGGCGAGGTCGGCCCGCTCCGGCGTCAGGGCGCGCAGGGCGCGGACGGGCTCGCCGAGTCCCTGGGCCGTGCGCGCGTCCGCGAGCATCCAGTCCGCCTCCACGTGGAAGGCCGCGCAGTCGGCGTGGTCGTGGGCGCCGGTCCGCCAGAGGGCCAGCGGGTGGCCGGCGGCCAGGGCCGCGTTCATCGCCATGAGCCCGTCGCCGCTGCCCACCGGACCGCAGTAGACGGGAACGGTGCCGCCCTGGGCCCCGCTGAGCCGCTCGTACGTCTTCGCCCAGGTCTCCCGGCGCACGCGCGGGGTGTGGGCGTCCGGGCCCGCGCCGGGCACCTCGGCGCGCAGCGGGACCGCGCGCAGCGGCCCTCGCTCGCCGGCCGCCCAGCGCTCCCGCCACTCGGGCGACGGCGGTCTGCCGTGGCGCCGGGCGTCCCTGATGACCACGACGCGGCGCTGCCCGAGGGTGGTGGCCCCCCACTCCTCGTCGGGGCCCTGCGGGGGTTCGAGCCGCCAGGTGTCGAGCGGCTCGTCGAAGAGCTCGCGCGGCAGCACCGCCTCCACGGAGGCCAGGTACGGCCCGTTGTCGCCGAGCCGGAGGGCCTCGGCGAGCGGCCCGCGCAGGATCTCCTTGAGCTCGGCCCGCTCGACGCCGCGGTCGTCGCCGTGGAGCGGGGTGACCATGTGGCCGTCGCGGAGCAGCTTCACCCGCCAGGGGTAGCGCCGGTCCCAGCGGGGCGTGTCGATCTCCAGGAGCACGTCCGCGCGTGCCCGGCGCTCGCGGACCTCCGCGACGCCGGAGCCGATCAGGTCGTCGATCTCCCGGCGGAGGAACGGCCCCGCGTCGACGGCCAGGTCGACGAGCCAGTCCCGGAAGGCGGTCGCGTCGCCCAGCCCGCCGGGGCGCCCGGAGACGCGCCGGACGACGTGGGCCGCGTACAGGAGGACGGCGTCGAGGCCGGGGTCGCCCGGATCGCTGCGGTCGGGCGCGCGCAGCCCGTACAGCAGGGCCGCGCCCTCGCTCCACGTGCGCGGGTCGTCCTCGAACGCGTCCGGGGTCGTGGTGTTCCTGATCCAGGCCTTGACCCGGTCGACCAGGTCCATGATCTCGCCGGGGTTGATCGGCGGCGGCAGGGCGGCGAGCCGTCCCCGCAGCCGGGTGCGCAGGCTCGGGCTCAACGGGTGCGGGCCGTCGAGCTTCTTCTGCGCGCGCGTCCAGTCGGACCCGTCCTCCAGCGACTTGAGGTAGTGGTCGAGGTGGTGACGGTCGTGGTCGCGCAGGGCCTCGGCCCAGAACCGGCCCCCGGGAGCGTCGTGCAGACGGCGCAGGGCGGTGAGGGGGACGAGGGCGCCCCGGTCGGACCAGCGCCCCTTGTTGAAGCCGATCACGGCGCCCTGGAGGTCGTCGACGACGGGGCCGCCGGAGCAGCCCTCGACGGGCAGCACCCCCTCCGTCACCAGGGCCTGGGCGTCGACGCCGCTGAGCCGGCCGTGGACCTGGCGGATGCCCAGCTCCCCGGTCTCCCGCGACCAGCCGTGCAGGCCGACCTCGGTGGTCCGGGCCGGAGGGCGCTCGGAGAGCAGGACGCAGGAGGCCCTGCCGGTGCCGGGCACGCGCACGAGCGCGACGTCGGGGAAGCCCCAGGGCTCGGGGCGCGCGTCGGGGTCGTCGGGCCGGGGCAGGGCGAGCACCACCGTGCCGATGGACCGGCGCGTGGACCTGCCGTCCTGCCAGGTGATGCCGACGGCCGGCTCCTTCCTCCACACCTCGCCACCCCCCTCGGCCACGACATGGGCGCACGTCAGCACCCAGCCGGGGGCGATGAAGAAGCCGGTGCCCCAGAACTGGTCGCCGTGCGGGTCATACCCGCCGTCGGGAGCGCCGATGCGTACGAGTGCGGGGCGCACGAGAGCGTCGAAGGCGCTCATGCGGTGCCATCGGCCGCCGGGCGCCGCTGCGGGACGATGCCGGGCCGTCGTTCCGCGGGCTCCGGCTCGGCGGAGCCGGGCGCGGACTCCACCGCGTGCCCGGTGGGGCCCGGTTCGGTCCAGGTGAGGGAGACGTTCACGGAGGCCTTGCCCGCGCCGTCCGCGAGGACGCCGATCACCTTGCCGGACTGCGCCGACAGTTCGATGCCGAAGCTGACGGCGACCTCCACCGGCCCCTGGGGGTCGAGGCCGGCGCGCAGGGAGCCGACGACTCCGCGCACCACGTCCGTGAGCCCGCCGGCCATCGAGACGACCCGGTCCCTGACCCCGGTGTCCTGGAAACCGCCGCCCCGCCCGAGTTCCTCCACGTCGCCGACCCGTGCCCACACGGGCGTGCCGTCGTCCAGCCGAATCCGAGCGATCCCGTGCGCCACAGCGGCCCCCGCTCCCCGAAGCGATGTTGGATCCAGAAGGCTAATCGGTGGGGCTGACGGGCGACAGGGGACGTGAGGGGTACGGCCTATCCTGATCGCATGTACTTCACCGACCGTGGCATCGAGGAACTGGAGAAGCGGCGAGGCGAGGAGGAGGTCACCTTCGAGTGGCTCGCCGAGCAGCTGCGGACGTTCGTCGACCTCAACCCCGACTTCGAGGTGCCGGTCGAGCGCCTCGCGACCTGGCTGGCCCGTCTGGACGACGACGAGGACGACGAGGAGTAGGAGACGCGCCCGGCTGCGGGACCGGCGGCCCGCTCGCCGCTCCCGCGGCCTGCCCCTGGCTCACCGCTCCCGCGGCCTGCCCCTGGCGCGCCACTGCCGCGGTCGGTCGTGGGCTCACCACTGCCCGGTCGGTCGTGGGCTCACCGCTCCCGCAGCCGGTCGTGGGCGAGCCCGAGCGCGCCGTGCGCGACGAGCAGCGCGCCGGCCGTCGTCCAGCCGCCGCTGCGCCGGCCCGCGCCCCAGAGCAGCAGCGGCACCCCCGCGGCGAGCTGTGCCCCGCCCAGTGCGCGCGCCCCGGGGCCGCGCGGGCAAAGGCCGACGGGACCGCCCTCCGGACCGTCCGGCTCCGCCCGTACGGCGTCGCGCCAGCCGTGTCCTTCGAGCTCTTCGGCACCCCGGTCGAGGGCGGCGGAGCGGAGCCGGTCGGCGCTCTCGCCGGGGACGAGCCCGGCGGGCAGGGCGAGTCCGGCGCGGGCGAGGACGGCGACGACCCCGACGAGACGGGTGCGGGCGTCGGCGTCCGGGTCGGGCGCGGTGAGCGGTTCGAGCGCCTGCACGTCCAGGACGGGGTCGAGGGCGAGCCGGGCGGCGAAGGTGCTCATGGCCTCGTCCTCGCCGACGGGGGTGCCGTCCGCGAGCCAGGTGTAGCCGACCGTGCGGCGGAAGCCGGCGGCGAGCGTGAGGCCGGCGCGATCGCGGTCCCACCAGAGCGCGACGACGGGCCGGCCGCCGGCCGGGACGGCGAGGGCGGTGGCCCAGCCGGTGACGACCCGCTCGACGGACTCCCCGCCGTGCAGCCAGGGCTTCCCCTCCGGTACGAGCACGGTCCACTCGGCGCCCGCGGGGGCGAGGAGCAGCGGTTCCCGGAGGAACCGGGCCGACGGCCGGACCTCCGGCGGCTCGCCGCGGCAGAGCAGGAGGGCTCCGGCGGAATGCGGTCCGGACGTCGCGTTCATGGCCCCACGCTAGGGCAATTTGTCCGTGGATGACGGCATTCACCCTTCCCCTGTCAGGGGCGAATGAGGGATGAGTCAGGGTTGACTCCGCGAGGCCGCGATATATCGTGTTTTTCGAGAGACGCGATATGTTGCGTTGCCGATACGGGAGGTCAGCACCATGACAGAGTGGTCCGTCACCGAGCCGACGAAGCTGGCTCCGGTCGACCCCGTGACGCTGCTGCAGGTCCGCATCGTCAACGGCACGGTGAACGTGGTGGGGACGGACGAGAGTTCCGCCCGTGTGGAGATCTCGGAGATCGAGGGCCCGCCCCTGATCGTGACGCAGGACGGCTCCACGCTGACCGTGACCTACGAGGACCTGCAGTGGAAGAGCATCCTCAAGTGGTTCGAGCGCAAGGAGTACCGGCGCCGGGCCGTCGTCTCCGTCGCCGTCCCCGCGGGTGTCGACGTCGAGGTGGGCGCGGTCGGCGCCGAGACGGTCGTCACGGGGATCAGAGGGCGTACGGAGGTGCGCGGCGTCACGGGCGACACCACCCTCCTCGGACTCTCGGGTCCGGTCCGGGCCGAGACCGTCTCGGGGAACCTGGAGGCCCAGTCGGTCACCGGCGCGCTGCGCGTCAACTCCGTGACCGGTGACGTGACGGTGATCGAGGGGTCGGGCTCCTCCGTGAAGGCCGACACCGTCAGCGGCGACATGGTCGTCGACCTCGACCCGGACCGGCTCGACGGACCGCCCGCCGACATCCGGCTCACCAGCGTCTCCGGCGAGGTCGCCATCCGGCTCCCGCACCCGGCCGACGCCCGGGTCGAGGCGAGCACCACGAGCGGCGCCGTGTCGAACGCCTTCGAGGACCTGCGGGTGGGAGGGCAGTGGGGCGCCAAGTCCATCACCGGCACCCTCGGTTCGGGCCGGGGGACGCTCAAGGCGACCACCGTCTCCGGATCCATCGCCCTGCTCCGCCGCCCCGAGTCCGAGGAGGACGGCGGCACCGCCCCCTCGTCCGCCCCCTCCGCGACCGGAAAGGTGCTCTGAGATGCCGCCCGTCTTCGCCCACGGACGCCTCCGCCTCTACCTCCTCAAACTGCTCGACGAGGCCCCGCGCCACGGGTACGAGGTGATCCGGCTCCTGGAGGAGCGCTTCCAGGGGCTGTACGCCCCCTCGGCGGGCACGGTCTATCCGCGCCTCGCCAAGCTGGAGGCCGAGGGCCTCGTGACCCATGCCAGCGAGGGGGGCCGCAAGGTCTACTCGATCACCGACGCCGGCCGCGCCGAACTGGCCGGTCGCGGGGCCGAACTGGACGACCTGGAGCGGGAGATCCGCGAGTCGGTCTCGGAACTGGCGGCGGAGATCCGCGACGACGTGCGGGGCGCGGCCGGCCGGGTGCGCAGCGAGATGCGCGCGGCCGCGGGCCGGACCCGCGCGGCGGAACCCTCCTCGTTCGCCGAGGCCAGGGAGGAACTGCGCCGGGTCGGGCAGGAGTGGAAGCAGCAGGCCCGCGAGGCCCGTGAGGAGGCCCGCTCGGCACGCCGCCAGGCGAAGGAGTTCCAGCGGATCGCCCAGCAGGTGCAGGAGGAGGTCCAGGACCGGTTCTCACGGGGCGACTGGCCCAAGGGGGTCTGGGAGGGGATCTCGGGCATCACCGCCCAGCTCGGCGACCTGGTGACGGGCACGACCCACCCGAAGGCCGCGTCGCCGGAGTCGCCGTTCACGAAGGCCCCGGCCGACGAGACGTCGGAGTGGGCGCGGGACGTGGCGGGCTCGGGCGACCCGGCCCGCGACCTCGACCGCCTCCTCGACCGCTTCCGCGACGAGATCCGCGACGCGGCCCGCGACCACGGCGTCACCGAGTCGCAACTCGCCGAGACCCGGGGCCACTTGTCCGCTGCGGCAGCCCGGATCACGACCCTGCTCCGCCCGGACCGAAAGGCCTGAGGAGCGACCGGGGGCGACCTGGGGGCCGCACCCCCCGGGGCCGGACCCTCAGCCCGGGTCCGACCCCGGCCGGGACCCCTCAGCCCCGGGTGACCGTGACCGTCACCCGGGCGCCGGGGGTCGCGAGGATCGAGGCCCTGCCGCGGTCCTCGCGGAGCACTCGCGCGCCGCCGCGGGCGGTGATCCGCCAGTCGCCGGGCGGAAGGGAGAGTTCGGTGACGCGGGGTCCGCGCCGGCCGGCCGCGTCGTAGGACAGGCGGTAGACCCCGGCCCCGGAGTCGTACGCGGCGGAGCGGACCGTGCCCGCGACCGCCTCCGCGTACGGCTCGGCGGTCAGTTCCTTGTTCGTACGGAAGGCGCCGGTGCCGTCCACCGCGCAGTAGCCGCCGCCGTAGCACCACACGTACCCCGCCCAGCCGGAGGTGTAGCGCCCGAGGGAGGCCATGGCCTCGCGGTAGAAGCGGTTCATGTTCGGCAGGGAGTTGTTGAGCGGTCCCCACTCCCCCACCACCACGGGGACCTTGTACTCCTTGGGATACAGGGTGACGGCCTGCTCGTAGCTCTCGATCCAGCCGGCGGCGGGGTCGTAGTCGGCGCCGGCCTCCATGCCGGTGTTGTAGAAGTGCGGGGCGTAGACGACCTTCGGGTCGTCGATCCTGCCCAGTCCGGTGGGCACGCCCTCGCCGACGATCGGGGTCGGCTCGACGAAGACCCAGGCGTCCCGGTCGGCCGAACGGACCGCGTCCGCGAGGCGGTCGTACATCGGGGTGAGCTGGTCCCGTTCGATGCGCCGGGCCGCCGTCGGCAGGTCCTCGCCCTCCCGCAGCTCGCCCATCGGCTCGTTGATGAGGTCGTAGCCGAGCACGGCCGGGTGGTCCTCGAAGCGGTCGGCGAGCACCCGCCACATGCGGGCCTGGGCGCGTCTCAGGTCCTCGTCCTCGTACAGGTGGGTGAAGGCCCGCTGGACGGCGGGTTCGAAGTACTCGGAGAACCAGTCGTCCGGGTGCGGGGTGAAGGGCAGTCCGTCGGTCCTGGTCGCCCAGGCCGGCACGCCCCGGTGGCCGAAGGCGGGGCCGAAGACGTCCTGGTGGGCGTCGACGAGGACCTTGACGTCGTACTTCTCGGCCCAGTCCAGGATGCGTTCGATCTTCCGCAGATAGGTCTGGCTGTACCGGCCGGGGCGGGGTTCGAGGTCGTCCCAGAAGACGAGCAGGCGGGCGAAGCCGAAGCCCTTGGCCCGCAGGTCGCGGAAGTGCTTCTCGGTGATCGCGGAGAGGGCCGCGTCGCCCCGGTTGGCCTTGTCCTCGACGTTCCAGCCGCGCAGGGTGAGCACGCGGCCGTACTCGTCGGTGAGGGCCGGCATCGCGTCCCCTCCGGTCTCCGCCGGTTCCGCGCGGGCGGACGTCGGGGCGAGCAGGGCGGCGACGACGAGGGTCGCCGCGAGGGTGGTTCGCGTTCGCAGCAAGGAAGACCTCCGGCACGAGGAAGTGAGAGATGTTCACGTTTCGCGTGCCGGAGATCCCATCAGCAGTACTGACGAGTCATCAAGGGGTCGTCACGAGGTCTTCAGGACGATCTTCCCGAAGAGCTCGCCGGAGGCCATCTTCTCGAAGCCCTCCCGCGCCCGGTCCAGCGGCAGCACCTCGTCGATCACCGGCCGGAGGCCCGTCGCCGCGCAGAACGCCAGGAGGTCCTCCAGCTCGTCCTTGGAACCCATCGTCGAGCCGACGACCTTCAGCTCCAGGAAGAAGATCCGGGTCAGTTCGGCGTGCGAGGGGCGGTCACCGCTCGTGGCGCCCGAGATGACGAGCGTGCCGCCGGGCCGCAGCGACTTGACCGAGTGCGACCAGGTGGCGGCGCCGACGGTCTCGATGACGGCGTCCACGCGCTGCGGGAGCCGCGCGCCCGGCTCGTACGCCTCGACGGCGCCGAGTTCGACGGCCCGCTTCCGCTTGGCCTCGTCGCGGCTGGTGGCGAAGACCCGCAGGCCGGCCGCCTTGCCGAGGGCGATCGCGGCGGTGGCGACGCCGCCGCCCGCGCCCTGCACCAGCACGGAGTCGCCGGGGCGCACGCCGGCGTTGGTGAAGAGCATGCGGTAGGCGGTCAGCCAGGCGGTGGGGAGGCAGGCGGCCTCCTCGAAGGACAGCTCCTTCGGCTTGCGCAGCACGTTCCAGCTGGGGACGGTCACCCGCTCGGCGAAGGTGCCCTGGTAGCGCTCGGTGAGGATGGACCGGGGCTCGTCGGGGCCGACACCGTGGCCCGTCTGGCCGATGACGGAGTGCAGGACGACCTCGTTGCCGTCCTCGTCGATGCCCGCGGCGTCGCAGCCGAGGATCATCGGCAGCTTCTCCTCGGGCAGTCCGACCCCGCGCAGCGACCACAGGTCGTGGTGGTTGAGCGAGGCGGCCCTGACGGTGACGGTGGTCCACCCGGGCCGTGCCTCGGGTTCGGGGCGTTCGCCCAATTCGAGGCCGTTCAGGGGCTGGTCGCGGTCGATTCGGGCAGCGTAGGCAGCGAACATGGCCCCGACCCTAGGCCGCCGCCGGTGGGCGACGGAACCACGCACCCGTGTGACCCGTGTCGCCTGGACAGCGCGCACCTGCGCCCCCTCCCGTGCGCCCCGCACGCCGAAGGGCCCCGTCCCGGTGATCGGAACGGGGCCCTTCGGGGTGCCCGGAGCGCGCCGTGGCGGCGCGCGTCGGCGGGTGGGCGCGTCAGCGGCGGGCGACGCCCTCGGCGCGGGCGGCGGCGGCGACCGCGGCCGCGACGGCCGGGGCGACCCGCTCGTCGAACGGCGACGGGATCACGCAGTCGGCGGCGAGCTGGTCGCCGACCACGTCCGCGATGGCGTTGGCCGCGGCGATCTTCATGCCCTCGGTGATCCGGGAGGCCCGGACCTGGAGCGCGCCGGCGAAGATGCCGGGGAACGCGAGGACGTTGTTGATCTGGTTCGGGTAGTCCGAACGGCCGGTCGCCACGACGGCCGCGTACTTGTGCGCGACGTCGGGGTGGACCTCGGGGTTCGGGTTGGCCATGGCGAACACGAAGGCGTTCGGCGCCATGGCGGCGACGGCCGCCTCGGGGACCGTACCGCCGGAGACGCCGATGAAGACGTCCGCGCCGGCCAGGGCGCTCTCCAGGGAACCGGTGAGGCCCGCCTTGTTCGTGAGCTCGGCGATCTCGCGCTTGACGTCCGTGAGGTCCTCGCGGTCGCGGCTGACGATGCCCTTGCGGTCGGCGACGCAGACGTCGCCGAGGCCGGCCTCCAGGAGGAACTTGGCGATGGCCACACCGGCCGCACCGGCGCCGGAGATGACACCGCGCAGGTCGCCGAGGGTCCGGCCGGTCAGCTTCGCCGCGTTGCGCAGGGCGGCGAGGGTGACGATGGCGGTGCCGTGCTGGTCGTCGTGGAAGACCGGGATGTCGAGGCGCTCCTGGAGCTTGCGCTCGATCTCGAAGCACCGCGGGGCCGAGATGTCCTCCAGGTTCACGCCGCCGAAGGACGGGGCGAGCCGGACGACGGTCTCGACGATCTCGTCGGTGTCGGTGGTGGCCAGGGCGATCGGGACCGCGTCCACGCCGCCGAACTGCTTGAAGAGGATGGCCTTCCCCTCCATGACCGGGAGGGAGGCCTCCGGGCCGATGTCGCCGAGGCCGAGGACGGCCGTGCCGTCGGTCACGACGGCGACGACCTGGGACTTCCAGGTGTAGTCGTTGACCAGCTCGGGCTGCTCGGCGATCGCGGTGCACACCTTGGCGACGCCGGGCGTGTACGCGAGGGACAGGTCGTCCTTGTCCCGGAGGGGGACGGTGGCCTGCACGGCCATCTTGCCGCCCCGGTGAAGGGCGAAGACGGGGTCGAAGGGCTCCTCGGGAGCTCCGTCCGTGCCACTGTCGTTGCGAGGATTGACGATTTCCGCTGCCATTGGGTTGACCCCTTGAGTCTGCTTCATTTGAGGGTTGGCCGCTCCTGGTGTGGAGCGGTGGGCGGGTCCCGCGGCCGCCGTGTCTGGCAGCCGCGCGGGCGCGCCGCACAACGCGCCCTGAGCCCCGGATGAGGGGTGTAAGGATCCTTCTTACCGGACGGACGGCACCGCAGACGAGTTCATATCCGTTCGGTGACGCGACTCATACCGAGTGCATCCGGACGGGGACGGAGAACGACACGTCACCCGATGTCCCGATAGATGGTCCCCGCACCCGATTGGCGGCCTTCCATTCGTCCGTATGCCGAGATGAACCGCAGATTTTCCGGTGCCGGGGAAGGGATTCCGCAGAAGATCCGGCCCTGATGTACCGGCCTGTCGGGATTTCGGGGTCACCTGTTACCCGATTTTGACATCCGAGGCCGTCGGTTTGTGGCAGTCCGAATGGCAAGATGCCGTAATCACACGAGGTCGCGACACTCGAAGGTACGTACGCGACCACCTGGCAGCACTTCACACGCCGGAGGAACCCGACCATGACCGCACGCTCCACGCGCTGTACGACCGCCAAGACCCGCACGTCCCGTCTTGCCGCGGTCGCCGCCATCGCGGTCGCCGGCTCGATGCTGCTGACCGCCTGCGGCGACCAGACCGAGAGCGGTTCGACCAAGGAGGGCGGCTCCTCCTCCGCCGCCGCGAGCAAGGCCCCGCTCTTCTCGAAGCTGCCCGCCGACATCCAGAAGGCGGGCGTCATCAAGGTCGGCACGGACGCCTCGTACGCCCCGATGGAGTTCACCGAGGGCGGCAAGATCGTCGGTGTCGACCCCGACCTCGGAGAGGCCCTCGGCAAGCAGCTCGGCGTCAAGCTCGAGTTCGTCTCGGGCACCTTCGACGGCCTGATCACCTCGATCTACACCGGTCGCCAGCAGCTGATCATGTCCTCGATGACGGACAACAAGAAGCGCCAGGAGGGCCTGGACGACAACGGGAAGAAGATCGGCAAGGGCATCGACTTCGTCGACTACTTCAACTCCGGCGTCTCCCTGCTGGTCAAGAAGGGCAACCCGCAGGGCGTCGACTCCCTCGACGACCTCTGCGGCAAGACCGTCGCCGTCCAGCGCGGCACGATCTACGAGGACACCTTCAAGGCGCAGGCCACCAAGTGCGGCGACAAGAAGCTGACCATCCAGGCCTTCGACACCGACGCCGAGGCCCAGACCCGGGTGAAGGCGGGCGGCGCGGTCGCCGACCTGAACGACTACCCGGTCGCCTCGTACATCGCGAAGACCTCGGGCGGCGGCAAGGACTTCGAGGTCGTCGGCAACCAGAGCGACGTCGGCCTCTTCGGCATCGGCGTCTCGAAGGACAACACCCAGCTGCGCGACGCCGTCAAGGAAGCGCTCGACGCGATCATCAAGGACGGCTCGTACGCCGAGGTCCTGAAGAAGTGGGACGTCGAGGGCAGCGCGGTCAAGTCGGCCACGATCAACGCCGGCAAGTGACTCCTCCTCGTACCACTGAAGGGCAGTCGTCATGACTGACAAGATCAGCAAGGACCCGGCCGCCGCTCCGGCCGGGCCCACCCCCTCGGGCGTCCCGTACGAGGCGATCAAGGCCATCCCCGTGCGGCACTACGGCCGCTGGGTCAGCGGTGTCGTGGTCGTCGTCCTCCTCGGATGGCTCGTCTACGCCTTCTCCCAGGGCGACGTCGTCTGGGCCACGGTGCGGGACAAGGTGTTCGACCCCTCCGTCATCGACGGCATGTGGAACACCATCATCATCAGCGTCGCGTCCATGGCGCTGGGCCTCGTCCTCGGCATCGTCTTCGCCGTGATGCGGCTCTCCAAGAACCCGGTGACCGGCGCGGTCGCCTGGCTCTACATCTGGTTCTTCCGCGGCACCCCGGTCTACGTCCAGCTGCTCGTCTGGTTCAACCTGTCGCTGATCTTCCACTACATCAACCTCGGGCCGATCTACAAGAACGAGACCGTGGACGTCATGACGCCGTTCATGGTGGCCCTGCTCGGCCTCGGCCTGAACGAGGGCGCCTACATGGCGGAGATCGTCCGCGCCGGCATCCAGTCGGTCGACGAGGGCCAGACCGAGGCGGCGCACGCGCTGGGCATGTCCCAGACGAAGACCATGGGCCGCATCGTGCTCCCGCAGGCCATGCGGGTGATCGTGCCGCCGACGGGCAACGAGTTCATCAACATGCTGAAGACCTCGTCCCTGGTCTCGGCCGTGCAGTACACCGAACTGCTGCGCGCCTCGTCGAACATCGGCAACACGGCCGGCGCCGTCATGGAGATGCTGTTCGTCGCCTCCATCTGGTACCTCGCGCTGACCAGCGTGTTCAGCGTCGGCCAGTACTACCTGGAGCGCCGTTTCGCCCGCGGTTCGACGCGCAACCTGCCGCCCACCCCGTGGCAGCGCGTCAAGAAGAACCTCACCACCTTCAAGCGTTCCCCGGAGGCAGCGGCATGACCGGTCAGCCCATGGTCAAGGCCGAAGGCGTCCACAAGTCCTACGGCGCGGCCCACATCCTCCGGGGCATCGACCTCGAAGTGCAGAACGGCGAGGTCTTCTGCCTCGTCGGCCCCTCCGGCTCCGGGAAGTCGACCTTCCTGCGTTGCATCAACCACCTGGAGCGCATCGACGGCGGCCGGCTGTCCGTCGACGGCGAGCTGGTGGGCTACAAGCAGAAGGGCGACAAGCTCTACGAGCTGAAGGACAGCGAGGTCGCGGTCCAGCGCCGTGACATCGGCATGGTCTTCCAGCGCTTCAACCTCTTCCCGCACATGACGGCCCTGGGCAACGTCATGGAGGCGCCCATCCAGGTGAAGGGCGAGTCCAAGGCGGTGGCGCGCGAGCGGGCCGAGCGCCTGCTCGACCGGGTCGGCCTGCGGGACAAGATGGGCAACTACCCGTCCCAGCTCTCCGGCGGCCAGCAGCAGCGCGTGGCCATCGCCCGCGCGCTGGCGATGGAGCCGAAGCTGATGCTCTTCGACGAGCCGACCTCGGCGCTCGACCCGGAGCTCGTGGGTGACGTCCTCGACGTCATGCGGGACCTGGCCGAGTCGGGCATGACGATGATCGTCGTCACGCACGAGATGGGCTTCGCCCGGGAGGTCGGCGACTCGCTGGTCTTCATGGACGGCGGCGTGGTGGTCGAGGCGGGCAACCCGCGGGACGTCCTGACGAACCCGCAGCAGAACCGGACGAAGGCGTTCCTGTCGAAGGTGCTGTAGGACGCGCGGTGCCGCAGGAGCGCGGTGCCGTGAGGCGCACGGGAAGGGGCGGTACGGGCAGGAGCCCGTACCGCCCCTTCCCCGCACCGCGGCTACTTCACGGCGAGGACGAGGCCGTCGGAGGGCGAGGCCCAGACCGTCCGGGCCTCGCCGAAGCCGGCGGCGCGGAGGGTCTCGGCGTGCCAGCGTGCGGGGGGCGCGTCGCCGTCGGCGTGCTCGCCGTAGATCTCGAAGCGGCGGGCGGTGGGCTCGGCGAGGACCGGGTCCTCGGCGGCGACGGCCCACCAGTCGGTCCAGTCGAGGACTCCGGCGGCCTTCTCCCGGTCCATGCGGGCGTGCCGCAGCTCGCGCTCGGCGGCGTTGATGCGGGGCGTGGCCTCGTCGATCATGTGGTCGGCGTTCATGAAGACCCCGCCGTCGCGGACGAGGCCGGCGAGCTGTCCGTAGAGGGCCGTCAGGGGCTCCCTGTGGAGCCAGTGGAGGGCGGTGGCGGTGAGGACGGCGTCGTACGCGTCGTACGGCAGGCTCGCGGCCCACGAGGGGTCCTTGAGGTCGGCGGTGACGAAGGTGACGCGCTCGTCCCCGGCGAAGGAGCCCTCGGCTATGGCGAGGAGGGCCGGGTCGAGGTCGACGCCGACACTGGTCGCGTGGGGGAACCTCCGGAGCAGCCGGCTCGTGATACTTCCCGTACCGCACGCGAGGTCGAGGACGCGGGGCTTCGGCCCCACGAGCGCCTCGACCATGTCGAGCATCACGCGGAACCGCTCCTCCCGGTCCGGCATGTACCACTCCTGCTGACGGTCCCAGCTCTGCTGCCAGGCCGCCCAGTCGGTTCCGGTCATGGTGGTCCCTCCCCGCCTTCGTAATACCCTCGAAGGGGAAACAGGCGTTACCCCTTTCGACCGAGACACTAGCCCGCCGAAGTAAGGACTACAAGTGGAACTGGCCCATTACTCGGATTTCGCCGTACGTCTGGTCAACACCGAGGAGCCGGCCCGCAACAAGGACGCGCTGACCTCCGTCGAGGTGCTCCGGGAACTCTTCGGCCCCGCCACCCAGATGGCCCGACGCGTCACGGAGGCGGACCTGCCGCGCTTCCGCACGGTGCGGGCGCGCCTGCGGGCGGTCTTCGCGGCGGCGGACGAGGGCGACCACACGGGGGCGGTCGACCTCCTCAACTCCCTCCTCCTGGAGTTCCCTGTCAGCCCGCAGATCTCCGGCCACGACACCCTCGACGAGGAGGGCCGGCCCCGGTGGCACATGCACCTCGCCGACCACTCCTCGAACGCGACCGCGGGCTACGCCGCGATCTCGGCGATGGGCCTCGCCTTCCACCTGACGGAGTTCGGCGCGGACCGGCTCGGCCTCTGCCAGGCGCCCCCTTGCCGCAACGCCTACCTGGACACCTCCACCAACCGCTCCCGCCGCTACTGCTCGGACCGCTGCGCGACCCGCGCCAACGTGGCCGCCTACCGGGCCCGCAAACGCCTGGAGGCCGAGCGCACGGGCCTCACCGAGGACACCAGCCAGGAAAGCGTCACGCCCGGCGAACGCTGACGCCCCGGCGTCACCGGCCGGTACCGCGCCCACACCCGCCCGAGAACCAGTTCGGGCGGCACGGCCCCGAAGACCCGGCTGTCCCCCTCGGCGTCCGGGTTGTCCCCGAGCACCCACCAGCCGCCGTCACGTCGCTCGATCAGCCGCTTCACGATGAGCAGATCCTGCTGGAGCGGATGCCGCAGCACGGCCACGCACCCGGCCCGCAGCCGCGCCCCGTACCGCACGAGCAGCTGGTCACCGTGCAGCAGCGTGGGCACCATCGAGACCCCCGTCACCTCGGCGATCCCGAACGGCGCACCGGTCTCGGCCACCCTCTCCCGCCCCGATTCCCTCATCCGGCACCTCCCGGCCCACGCCTGCCTCGCCTCGTCCACTCGTACACGAGTCCCATGGTGACCCTGGACTTTTGACCTAAGCCCCAGGGGGCGCCCGCGAAAACGCCCTTCTCACCGAGTAATGTCCCACCTGAGAAGACGATCACGAGGAAGGACGGCTCAATGCTCTCCCGCCTGTTTGCCCCCAAGGTGAAGGTCAGCGCCCACTGCGACCTCCCGTGCGGCGTGTACGACCCGGCCCAGGCCCGCATCGAGGCCGAGTCCGTCAAGGCTGTCCAGGAGAAGTACCTGGCCAACGACGACCCGCACTTCCGCGCGCGCGCCACGGTCATCAAGGAGCAGCGCGCCGAGCTCGCCAAGCACCACGTCTCGGTGCTCTGGAGCGACTACTTCAAGGCCCCGCACTTCGAGAAGTACCCCGAGCTCAACCAGCTGGTCAACGACACCCTGAAGGCCCTCTCGGCCGCCAAGGCGTCGACGGACCCGAAGACGGGCGAGAAGGCGCTGGAGCTCATCGCCGAGATCGACCGCATCTTCTGGGAGACCAAGAAGGCCTGACCTTCTGATCCCCACCCGGAGGGGTACGGCCGCCCGGCGGCCGTACCCCTCCGCGCGTTTCCGCGGCTCCGTGCGTCCTTATGGCTCCGTGCGTCCCCACACGGCTCCGCGCGTCCCTACGGATCCGTCGGCAGGGCGTAGCCGCGCTTCTCCTTGGAGGTCGCTCCCAGGCGGTCGTAGAAGCGGATCGCGTCCTCGTTCCAGGCGGGGGTCTGCCACCGGAGTTCCGGGAGGCCCGAGGCGCGGGCCTCGGCGCGGACCGCTGCCATCAGGAGGGGGCCCAGGCCGTGGCCGCGGGAGGGCTCGGCGAGGTAGAGGCAGTCCATGTGGAGGTACTCCGCGCCGTTCCAGGTGGAGAGCTCGGGGGCGCAGGTGGCGTAGCCCGCCGGGGTGCCGTCGGGGAGGACGGCGACGAAGCAGCGGAGGCGGGACGGCTCGGGGCCGAAGAGGAGTTCGGCGAGGCGGTCCGCGAGGCCGGGGGCGGGGGGCTCCGCCATCTCGTACGCGGCGTGTTCGGTGATCAGTTCGACGAGTCGGGGCAGGTCCTCGGGGTGTGCGTGTCGTACCAGGGCCTCGCGTTCGCTCATACGGCCATCATGCACGGCCCCACCGACAGCGTGGCCGTCGCGCCCTGGCGGCGGAGCCACTCGCGGTACGGGGCCGCCCGCAGGGCCACCTCCCGGTAGGCCGCCGCGAGTTCGGCGTACAGGACGTCCAGGGGTGCGTCCGGGCGCGCGTACAACAGCAGCCGGACGCCCAGCGGGTCGCCGCGCAGGGGGCGGACGGCCATGTCCTCGCGCGGCACCGAGGTGGGCTGGCAGGGGGCGACGGCCTCGCCGAGGACGATGAGCGAGGCGGCCGTGTGGTAGTCGCCGTGCAGCAGGGGCGGGTCGATGCCGGCGGCGTCGAGGACCCGTCGGAGGCCGTCCCATTCGCCGTCGACGGTCGGGTCGACCATCCAGTGGTCGGCGGCGAGGTCGGCGAGGTCCACGACGGTTCCGGCCGCTGCCGGGTGGTCGGGGGCCAGGGAGACGAACTGTGGTTCCCGGGCGACCAGGACCCGGCCCGTGAGGCCCTCGGGGACCCGCAGCGGGCAGCCCTCCACCTCGTGCACGAAGGCCACGTCGAGCTGTCCGGTGGCGACCGTGCGCAGCAGCGCGTTGGCCGAGACGTCCACCCGGAGGCCGACGTCCGTGCCGGGCAGCCGTTGCCGGAGCCGGCGCAGCCAGCCGGGGAGCGCCCGGCTGGCGGTGGAGCCGACGCGGAGTCCGGGCCCGTCGGCGCGGGCGGCGGCGGCCCGGGTCTCGGTGACGAGCGCGGCCATGCCGGCGACCAGGGGGCGGGCCCTGCTGAGCAGGGAGCGGCCGAGGGGGGTGGGGCGGCAGCCGGTGCGGCCGCGGGAGAAGAGTTCGGCGCCGAGGGAGTTCTCGATCCTGCGCAGCTGGGTGGTCAACGAGGGCTGGCTCATCCCCAGTTGCCGGGCGGCCTTGTGCAGGCTGCCCGTGTCCGCGATGGCGCAGAGCGCGCGCAGATGTCTCACCTCCAGCTCCATGCCCCCGAGGGTAGGGCGGCCCCCCGCGTCACACCAGACGCCCGCGAGGCATCAATCTCCTTTGATCTGAAGGGAGTTGATGCAGATCGCCCTCGTGATGCGCTGGGGTTATCGGGGGTTGGCATCATCCCCGGACGGCTCGGCTCCCCCGAGACTCTCCCCGACACCAACAGGAGGAGCCCCCCATGCGTCACCCCAAGGTCCTCACCTCCGTGCTGACCGCCGCCCTCGGTCTCGGTCTCGCCGCTTCCCTCGGTACGGCCCCGGCGGCAGCGGTCGGCACGGGCACCACCGGCACCTTCGGCACCACCGGCAACACCGCCGTGGCGTACGCCGGTTCGGCCGAGGAGGCCAAGGCCAACCAGGCCTTCTTCGACGCCGTCGTGAAGTCGGTGGCGAAGAAGCGGGCCGCCACGCCCGGCGCGACCGCCGTCACCGTCGTCTACAGCGCCGCCAACGCGCCGACCTTCCGCACCCAGATCGCCCGGTCCGCCCAGATATGGAACAGCTCCGTGGTGAACGTCCGGCTCGTCGAGGGCAGCAACCCGGACTTCGCCTACTACGAGGGCAACGACTCCCGCGGCTCGTACGCCAGCACCGACGGCCACGGCAGCGGCTACATCTTCCTCGACTACCGGCAGAACCAGCAGTACAACTCGACCCGGGTCACCGCCCACGAGACCGGGCACGTCCTCGGGCTGCCGGACCACTACAGCGGCCCGTGCAGCGAGTTGATGTCGGGCGGCGGTCCCGGCACGTCCTGCCAGAACGCCCAGCCGAACGCGCAGGAGCGCTCCCGCGTCGACCAGCTGTGGCGTTACGGTCTCGCCTCCGCGTTCAAGGGCTGACCCGAGTCGCGCGCACGGCGGCGGCGCTCCCTCCCCGGGGCGCCGCCGTCCCGCGCCTTCAGGCCGTCGGGAGGAGAGCCTCAGGCCGCCTGGAGGAGCCTGCGGCCGAAGTCCGCGCCGGGCGGCAGCTGGCGCCGCACCCGCTCGAGGGCTTCCTCGAAGTCGCCTCCCGCGACGCACGCCTCGAAGGCGGCGCCGCCGTAGTGCAGGGTCAGGCTGAGGTCGGCGCGCTCGCCGAGCGTCAGCAGGCAGGCCAGTGTGGCCTGCTGGGCGGCGCCGTCCACCACGACGGGGAGCGGCAGGTCCCATTCCAGGACGCAGCCCGTGAGGGCGCGCCCGCCCTCGTCGGCGGCGCCCAGCGCGGCGAAGCTCTCGCCCGTGTACGCGATGCCCCTGATCCGGGTGGTGACGCGCCGCCCGTCGGCCGTGATGACGATCGCTTCCGCGCCGCTGCGGTCCCGGTACCAGCCGGTCCAGACTTCTGTCGACTCCGATGACATGCGCGGACTGTAGCCGTAGGACGGACCTCGCCGCGCGTCCGGTCACCCGGGGGCCGGACTTCTCCCGATCTCGCCGTTCTTGCCGGTCACGTGCGTGGTAGTGGCTTCCGCCCCCTCGTGGAGCGGGCAGTCGGGATTGCGGCAGGGCTGCACCTCCCACTCCGGCACCCAGGCCCCGAGGACCTTGTGCCGGGTGGCCAGGACGGCGAGCGGTCCGCCGCAGGCCGGGCAGTGGCGCTCGGCCAGGGGGTCCCGCGTCGTGCGAGGCGTCTCCTCACCCATGCATCCAGGGTAGGACGCCCCGCGCGAAGCCGCCCGCCGCCGTCACCGCTTCCTGGTGTACGTACGGACGAGCACGCCGTTCTCGAAGGTGCGGACGTCGGCGAGCTCGAAGTCCCGGGGTTCGAAGCCGGCGCCGAACATCGGCATGCCGGTGCCGTAGACCTGCGGGTACGTCTTGATGACCAGCTCGTCGATCTCCTCGATGAGCTCACCGGCGAGGGTGGAGCCGCCGCAGAGCCAGATGCCCAGGGGGCCGTCCTCGGCCTTGAGTTCGCGGACGCGGCCGACGAGGTCGTCGGCGATCAGCTCGACGTCGGGGTGGGGCGACTCGGTGAGCGAGCGGCTGGCGACGAACTCGCGCAGGTGGCCGTACGGGCTGGTGACGCCGATGTCCAGGGCCAGCCGGTACGAGCCGAGCCCCTGAACGACGGTGTCGAAGTGCCTGTTCCCGCCGTCGATGCCGAGCATCTCCCGGCCCTGCGTCGGAATGGTCTCCGGGTACTCGGCGCCCATCCAGGCCATGTACGCCCCCTCCGCGTACGCGAACAGGGAGGTGGCGTCGCCCTCGGGGTCGCCGATGAAGCCGTCGATGGTGCAGGCGACGTAGTAGGTGAGCTTGCGCAAACCGGTCCTCTTCGTCTTCGGGGAGGCGGCCGCGTCTGCAACCACGACAGTTATAGTGCTTCACCTGTAGTGGTTGCACAAGACCCTTTTCGTGAGGAGCCGGCATGGCCAGGAATCCGGAACGCCGTACGGCGCTGCTCGACGCCGCGATCGAGGTCCTGGCGGACGAAGGTGCCCGTGGGCTCACCTTCCGGGCGGTCGACGCCCGGGCGGGCGTCCCCACGGGCACCTCGTCCAACTACTTCAGCGACCGGGACCAGCTGCTCTCCCAGGCCGCCGACCGGATCTTCGTACGGCTCGCCCCGGAGCCCGGCGCCCTCGACGCCGCGCTGCCGCCCACCTCCGGCCGTGAGCTGGTCGTCGAGCTGATGCGCCGGCTCGCCCGCCGCATGACCGCCGAGCGCACCTGCTACCTGGGCCTCTTCGAGCTGCGCCTGGAGGCCGCGCGCCGCCCCGAGCTGCAGAAGCGGTTCACCGAGGTGCTCCGGACCGACCTCGGCCTGAACATCCGGCTCCACCTCGACTCCGGCATGCCGGGCGACGCGGACACCGTCCGGCTGCTCTACGTCGCCCTCACCGGGCTGCTCCTCGACCACTTCACGGTCCCCGGACTCCACGGCGACCGGGACCTGGACGACCTGATCGAGACCGTGGTCACCCGGATCGTCCCCGAGGCGTGAGCCACCCCGGCCGGGTCAGCGCGTGCGCCGCGTGACGAACTCCGCGAGGGCGAGCAGGTCCTCCGCCGCCGCCAGGTCCGGCACCGCCCGGGCCAGGTGCTCGACGGCGCGGCCCATGCGCTCGGCCGCCTGGGCCTGCGCCCAGTCCCGGCCGCCGGCCCGCTCGACGGCGTCCGCCGCCGCCCGTACCCCCGCCGCGTCGAGGGCGGGCCGGGAGTACAGCTCGGCCAGCTCCTCCCCCGCGGGGGTGCCGGAGGTGAGCGCCGCCACCACGGGAAGCGACTTCTTGTGGGCGACGAGGTCCGCGCCGGCCGGCTTGCCCGTGCGCTCCGGGTCGCCCCAGATGCCGATGAGGTCGTCGATCAGCTGGAAGGCGAGGCCGGCCTCCCGGCCGAAGGCGTCCATCGCCGCGACCTCCTCCTCCCCCGCACCCGCGTAGAGCGCGCCGAGGGCGCAGGAACAGCCGAGCAGCGCACCGGTCTTGGCGGTGGCCATGACCAGGCACTCGTCGAGGGAGACCTCGCGCGGGTCGCGCTGCTCGAAGGCGCAGTCGGCCTGCTGGCCGGCACAGAGTTCGATGATGCAGGCGGCGAGGCGCGCGGAGGCAGCCGCGGAGGCCGGGTGCGGATCCTCGGCGAGCAGCCGCAGGGCCAGCGCGCTCATCGCGTCGCCGGCCATCAGGGCGTCGGGGATGCCGAAGACGGTCCAGGCGGTGGGCCGGTGCCGGCGGGTCGGGTCCTCGTCGACGATGTCGTCGTGGAGCAGGGTGAAGTTGTGCGCGAGCTCCACCGCCGCCGCGGCCTTCACGGCCCGGATCTCGTCGGCACCGAGGGCGCGGGCCGCCGCGAGGACCAGGGCGGGCCGGATCGCCTTGCCCGCCTGTCCCGCGTCCGGGGTGCCGTCGGCGCGCTCCCAGCCGAAGTGGTACATCGCCACCCGCCGCATGGAGTCCGGCAGGGACTCGACGGTCGAGCGCAGTTGGGGATCGACGGCGGTGCGCGTCCGGTCGAGGAGCGCCACGGCCCCCTGACCGTCGGCGACGGCGTCCGTGCTGGTCATGGTCACGGTCTTTTCCTTCGCATCCTTCACGGCGGTCCCGCACGGCGGTTCTTCGCCGTGCCGGGCCGGGTGCTCCCGGGGGCGGGCGGGTTCGGCCCCCGCCCCCGGGAGCCGCCGGCTCAGCGCCAGCGGCTGACCTCGACGTTCTCCAGGACGCCGAGGGCGTCCGGGACGAGGATCGCCGCCGAGTAGTAGGCCGTGACCAGGTAGGAGATGATCGCCTGCTCGTCGATGCCCATGAAGCGGACGGAGAGGCTGGGCTCGATCTCGTCGGGGAGGCCGGTCTGGTGCAGGCCGATGACGCCCTGGTCGGCCTCGCCGGTACGCATGCAGATGATCGAGGTGGTCCGGGCGTCCGAGACCGGGATCTTGTTGCACGGGTAGATCGGCACACCGCGCCAGGTCGGGATGCGGTTGCCCGCGATCTCGATCGTCTCGGGCACGAGTCCGCGCTTGTTGAGCTCGCGGCCGAAGGCGGCGATGGCGCGGGGGTGGGCGAGGAACATCTTGGAGCCCCGGCGGCGGGAGAGCAGCTCGTCCATGTCGTCCGGGCCGGGAACGCCGTCGTGCGGCTGGAGCCGCTGCCCGTAGTCGCAGTTGGCGAGGAGGCCGAACTCCCTGTTGTTGACGAGCTCGTGCTCCTGGCGCTCGCGGAGCGCCTCGACCGTGAGCCGCAACTGCTGCTCGGTCTGGTTCATCGGCTGGTTGTAGAGGTCGGCGACGCGGCTGTGGACCTTCAGCACGGTCTGGGCGACGCTCAGCTCGTACTCACGGGGCGAGGCGTCGTAGTCGACGTAGGTGTGCGGGACGACCGCCTCGCCGACGTGGCCGGCGGAGAGGTCGATGGCCGCCTCGCCGTACGTGTTGGTGCGCTGCTCGGGCATCGACGCCATGCCCGCGAGGTGGGCGGCGAGCGACCCGGCGCGCTCCGCGAGGTTCCGTACGTCGTCCCGGGTGAGCTCCAGGACCGTGCAGGCGGTGGCGGCCCGGGCGGTCCACTCCCAGGTGGCGTCCTCCTGGAGCAGGGCGTCCTCGCCGAGGTAGGCGCCGTCGGCGAGGACGCCGAGCACGGCCTCGTCGCCGTAGGGCCCCTCGCCGATCTGCTCGATGCGGCCGTGCGCGAGGAGGTACACCCGGTCGGTGGGGGCGCCCGCCACGGCGATGGTCTCGCCCGCCGCGTACTCCCGCTGGGTGCAGCGGGCCGCGAGTTCGGTCAGCGCGGCCTCGTCCTCGTAGCCGCGCAGGGCGGGGAGTTCACCGAGTTCGGCCGGGATCACCGCGACGCGCTCACCGGTCTGGACGAAGGTGACGCGGCCGTCACCCACGGAGTAGCTGAGCCTCCGGTTCACCCGGTACGTGCCGCCCTGCACCTGGACCCACGGCAGCGTCCGCAGCAGCCACCGGGAGGTGATCTCCTGCATCTGCGGGGCCGACTTGGTGGTCGTGGCGAGGTTCCGCGCGGCGGCGGTGCCGAGACTCTGCTGCGGGGACTGCTGCTCCGCGCGGACCTCGTCGCCAACCGAACCAACGGACATGGAACTCCCTCTCGTATGACTGAGTTGCGAGAGAAGCCTTTCAGTACGGAACGTGTCGGCGCCATTACACATTCGGGTGGGACTGTTCGACGATCTTCGGGGCATGTCACACGTTTTCCATCCGAACAGCGCAGCCCCACCCGTCTCCTGACGTTCTGTCCGGATCGGCTCGCACACGGCCCGAACGGATGGCGGTGGAGCAGCGGACTCCGGTACTCCGGAAGCTCATCCCGTCCTCCGGAAGGAGTCGGTCATGGCCTCACCCATGTCGGCGAACCGGTTCCTCGGCGCGCTGCGCGACGAGGGCCTCGCGGTCGTCCAGGTCGGCGACTGGTCCACCCACAACCGCAACCACAAGGGCCCCTGGGGCCCGGTGCACGGCGTGATGATCCACCACACCGTGACCCGCGGCACCGCCCGCACCGTCCAGATCTGCCGGGACGGTTACGAGTCCCTCCCCGGCCCCCTCTGCCACGGCGTGATCGCCAAGGACGGCACGGTCCATCTCGTCGGCTACGGGCGCGCCAACCACGCGGGGCTCGGCGACGACGAGGTCCTCCGGGCGGTCATCGCCGAGCGGCGGCTGCCGCCGGACGACGAGGCCACCACGGACGGCAACCGGCACTTCTACGGCTTCGAGTGCGAGAACCTGGGCGACGGCGAGGACCCGTGGCCGAAGGTCCAGCTGGAGGCCATCGCGAAGGCGGCGGCCGCCGTCTGCCGGGTGCACGGCTGGACGCACCGCTCGGTCATCGGGCACAGGGAGTGGCAGCCGGGCAAGGTGGATCCGCGCGGGTTCACCATGGCGTCGATGCGCGAGCGGATCGCCGACCTGCTGCGCTGACCCGAGGGGGCGTGCCGCCCCGGGGGACGTCCCGTCGATCGGGCCGGGCCCGCGGGGCCCGCGCGGCGGGACGCCCGCCGGGGCGGCGAGAATGGCCGGGTGAACGCGCTCGACCCGTCCCGCCTGCGGCCCCGTCTCCCCTCGCCCCTGGAGCCGGTGGAGGACGAGCGCTTCGCCCGGCGCGGTCTCACGCTGCTGCTGAAGCGCGAGGACCTCATCCACCCCGACCTGCCGGGCAACAAGTGGCGCAAGCTCGCGCTCAACCTGCGCGAGGCGGCCGGCCGGCCCGTGCTCACCTTCGGCGGCGCGTACTCCAACCACCTGCGGGCGACGGCCGCCGCAGGCCGGCTGCTCGGCTTCCCGACGGTCGGGGTGGTGCGCGGCGACGAGCTGGCCGGGCGGCCGCTCAACCCCTCGCTCGCGCGGTGCGCGGCGGACGGGATGCACCTCGAGTTCGTGGACCGGGCCACGTACCGCGCGAAGAACGATCCGGCCACGCTCGCGGCCCTCCTGGAGCGGGCCCCCGCGGGCGCGTACGTGGTCCCGGAGGGCGGCAGCAACGTGCTCGCCGTCCACGGGTGCGTGGAGCTGGGGCGCGAGCTCGCCGGGGCGGCGGACGCGGTCGCGGTCGCCTGCGGCACGGGCGGCACCCTGGCGGGGCTCGCGGCCGGGCTCGCCCCGGGACAGCGGGCGCTGGGCGTCCCGGTCCTCAAGGGCGGCTTCCTCGGCGGGGAGGTCCGGGCCCTCCAGGAGGCGGCCTTCGGCGGGCCGCGCGGGGACTGGAGCCTGGACGAGCGTTTCCACTGCGGGGGCTACGCGCGCGTGCCTCCCGTCCTGGAGGCGTTCGCACAGGACTTCGAGGAACGGCATGGACTCGCCATCGAGCGACTGTATGTCGCCAAAATGCTGTACGGCCTGACGGCCCTCGCGGAGGAGGGCGCCTTCCCGCCGGGCACCCGGCTGGCGGCGGTGATCACGGGGGCGCCGGAGGCCGGGACGCGGGACGCCGGGGCTCCGGAGGGCGGGCCCCCCGGGGGCGCCCCCTAGTCGTCGACCTCCCGGTAGGCCGCCGCCTCCTCCAGGTCCAGGCGGCGGAGCAGGGTGCGCATCATCTCGTCGTCGATCCGGCGGGCGTCGCGCAGCTGGACGAAGACCTCGCGCTCGGCGTCGATCACCTCGCGCGAGAGGCGCCGGTAGGTGTCGTCCGCGGTCTCCCCCGTGATCTCGTTGACCGCGCCGAGCCGTTCCCACACGGCGTTGCGGCGCCGCTCCAGGACCGTGCGCAGCCGGTCGGCGAGGGGCTTCGGCAGGGTGTTGCGCTCGTCGGCGAGGAGCGCGTCGAGGCGTTCCTCGGCGGCCCGCGAGGCCTCGCTCTGGGCCTGCGCCTCGGCCAGGGTCTCCACGTACCGGTCGCGTCCGGGGAGCTTCAGGAGCCGGATCAGGGGCGGCAGGGTGAGGCCCTGCACCACGAGGGTGCCGATCACGGTGGTGAAGGTGAGGAAGAGGACGAGGTTGCGGGCCGGGAACTCCTCGCCGTCGGTGACGACGGGGATGGAGAAGGCGATGGCCAGGGAGACCACGCCGCGCATGCCGGCCCAGCCGACGACGAGCGGCGCCCGCCAGTCCACCTCGGGCTCCCGTTCCCGGACGCGCGGGGACGCCCAGCGGGGCAGGAAGGTCGCCGGGTAGACCCAGACGAACCGGACGACGACCACGGCGACGAAGACCCCGACCGCGTACCGGGCCGCCTCCCCGATCCCGTACTGACCGAGTCCCTGGACGACGTACGGCAGCTGGAGGCCGATGAGGGCGAAGACGGCGGACTCCAGGACGAAGGCGACCATCTTCCAGACGGCCTCCTCCTGGAGCCGGGTCGCGAAGTCGACCTTCCAGTTCTTGTGGCCGAGGAAGAGGCCGACCACGACGACCGCGAGCACGCCGGAGGCGCCGACCTCCTCGGCGGCGGCGTACGCGATGAACGGGATGAGCAGGGAGAGGGTGTTCTGGAGGAGGGCCTCGCGCAGGTGCGTGCGGAGCCAGTGGATCGGGACCATCAGGACCAGGCCGACGCCGATGCCGCCGATCGCGGCGAGCGCGAACTCCCCGAGGCCGCCGGCCCAGCTGACGCCCTCGCCGACGGCGGCCGCGAGGGCGACCTTGTACGCGGTGATCGCGGTGGCGTCGTTCACGAGGGACTCGCCCTGGAGGATCGTGGTGATCCGGTTCGGCAGACCGAGCCTGCGGGCGATGGCGGTGGCGGCGACCGCGTCCGGCGGGGCGATCACGGCGCCGAGCACCAGGGCGGCGGTGAGCGGCAGGTCGGGCACGAGGACGTAGGCGAGCCAGCCCACGGCCACGGTGGCGAAGAGGACGTACCCGACGGAGAGCAGCGCGACGGGCCGGAGGTTGGCCCGCAGGTCGAGGTAGGAGGATTCGACGGCCGCCGTGTAGAGGAGCGGCGGCAGGATCAGCGGGAGCACGATGTGCGGGTCGAGGGTGTAGTCGGGTACCCCCGGGACGTACGAGGCGGCGAGGCCGACCGCGACGAGCAGCAGCGGGGCGGGCACCGGGGACCGGCGGGCGAACCCGGCCACGGCGGCGCTCGCCGCCACCAGTGCCACCAGCTGTAGTGCGTCCATCTCCGACCCCGTTCCCCTGCCGCAACGTAACCTGGCCATCATGAGCGAGTGCCTCCACCTGGCCGAAATGCCGCGCCCCGAACCGGCGCCGCTGGCCGAGACGTGTCCCGAGTGCCTGACGGACGGCACGCACCCGGTCCAGTTGCGGCTCTGTCTGAGCTGCGGGCACGTGGGCTGCTGCGACTCCTCGGCGGGGCGGCACGCGACGGCCCACTTCTCCTCGACCGGGCATCCGGTGATGCGGACCTTCGAGCCGGGCGAGTCCTGGCGCTGGTGCTTCGTGGACGGTTCGATCGTCTGACGGCCGGCGCGGTCCGGTGGCCGGTACGGTCTCGCGGCCGGTGCGGTCACGGACGGTTCGATCGCCCGGACGCTGGGTACGTCACCCCTCCGCGGGTTCTCCGCGGCTGCCGGTGCGAGGGCGGGGAGACGCCGGTCTCCGGGGCTCATGGCGACACGGCAGGATGGATCGCGATAGCGTCACGGCGGACCGCGCAGGCTCCCTGCGTACCGCCCGGTCCGGGGGCCTCTCCCCCGGACCCCGAATGAGCTTGTGCCACCTTGGAGGTGAGGGTGTCCCAGATCGCAGGCGAGCCCGGGACCCAGGACTTCGTGGAAGTCCGGCTGCCCGCTGCGGGTGCCTATCTGTCCGTGCTGCGTACGGCCACGGCCGGTCTCGCGGCGCGCTTGGACTTCACCCTCGACGAGATCGAGGACTTGCGGATCGCGGTCGACGAGGCCTGCGCCATCCTGCTCCAGCAGGCCGTGCCGGGGTCCGTCCTCAGCTGTGTCTTCCGGCTGATCGACGACTCGCTCGACGTGACGGTCTCCGCCCCGACGACGGACGGCCGGGCGCCCGAGCGCGACACCTTCGCGTGGACCGTGCTGTCGGCGCTGGCCGGGAAGGTGGAGTCGTCGGTGGCCGATGACCGTACGGTCTCGATCAGCCTGTACAAACAGCGCGGCGCGGGGCCAGGCCCGGCGTGAGGAGCGGGGACGCGACGGCCGGCATCCCTGAGCAGCAGGCGCGGCCGAACAGGGTCGCTACGGAGCAGGCGGACCAGATGAGCGAGCACGAACAGCACCCCGAGGTTCCCGAGGCACCGGGAGTCTCCGAGGCCCCCGCGGGTCCCCGGGCGCCGGCCCCCGAGGAGGCCGGGACGGCCGCGGCGGCTTCGGCGGCGGAGAAGCCCGAGGACGGCGACGACGAGGGGCCGGATGCCCACGCCGTCCCGGACCCGCACGACCGGAGCGGTGCCCGTGCCCTCTTCGTCCGGCTGCGCGAGCTGCCCGAGGGCTCCCCGGAGAAGGGGGAGCTGCGCAACCGGCTGGTGCGCATGCACCTGCCGCTGGTGGAGCACCTGGCCCGGCGCTTCCGCAACCGCGGCGAGCCGCTGGACGACCTGACGCAGGTGGCGACGATCGGTCTGATCAAGTCGGTCGACCGGTTCGACCCGGAGCGCGGGGTGGAGTTCTCCACGTACGCGACGCCGACGGTCGTCGGCGAGATCAAGCGCCACTTCCGCGACAAGGGGTGGGCGGTCCGGGTGCCGCGCCGGCTCCAGGAGCTGCGGCTCTCGCTGACCACGGCGACGGCGGAGCTCTCGCAGCAGCACGGCCGTTCTCCGACGGTGCACGAGCTGGCGGAGCGGCTCGGCATCTCCGAGGAGGAGGTCCTGGAGGGGTTGGAGTCGGCCAACGCCTACTCGACGCTCTCCCTGGACGTCCCGGACACGGACGACGAGTCGCCGGCGGTGGCGGACACGCTGGGCGCGGAGGACGAGGCCCTGGAGGGGGTCGAGTACCGGGAGTCGCTCAAGCCGCTCCTGGAGGACCTGCCGCCGCGGGAGAAGCGGATCCTGCTGCTTCGTTTCTTCGGGAACATGACCCAGTCGCAGATCGCGCAGGAGGTGGGCATCTCGCAGATGCACGTCTCCCGGCTGCTCGCCCGGACGCTCGCCCAGCTGCGGGAGAAGCTCCTCGTCGAGGAGTGATCCCCGTCAGGCCTCCTGGCCGGGGCGCCGGATGCCGAGCGCCTCGGTCGTGGCCGGGTTCAGGAGGAGGACGAGGCCGGCGACGGCGAGGACGGCGACGGCGATCCCGTAGGGGATCACGCCCTCGGTCTGGAGCATCTGCCAGGCGACCGGCAGGGCGAGGACCTGGGTGATCACGGCCGGGCCGCGGCTCCAGGAGCGCATCCGCCACAGGCCGCGGGCGGCGGCGAGCGGGATCAGGCCGAGTGCGATCACGGTCACGCCGCCGGTCACCCCGCTGGTGAGGTCCCCGCCGCCGGAGCCCCCGTCGAGGAGGGTCCGCACCAGCATGTAGACGCCTCCGGCGAGGAGCCCGAGGGCCTCGACGAGGGCCACGCCCGCGGCGGCGGCCAGGCGGGTGGGGCGGGGGGTCTGCTCCGTACTGCTCATGAAGGGCAGCGTAACGGGGGCGGCCGGAGAACCGGGGCCGGACCCCGGCCGGGGGTTCCGGCGGGGGTGTCCGGGGATCGGGCCGGACTGGGCCCGATACCGCCGGGTAGGTACCCTGGCGCTCATGCGCGCACTTCTCGTGGTCAATCCGGCAGCCACCACCACCAGTGCCCGCACCCGTGACGTGTTGATCCACGCGCTGGCCAGCGAGATGAAGCTGGAGGCGGTCACCACCGAGTACCGCGGGCACGCGCGCGACCTGGGCCGGCGGGCCGCCGAGGAGGGGAACGTCGACCTGGTCGTGGCCCTCGGCGGGGACGGCACGGTGAACGAGGTCGTCAACGGACTGCTGCACGACGGGCCCGATCCGGACCGGCTGCCGGGCCTCGCGGTCGTCCCCGGCGGTTCGACCAACGTCTTCGCCCGCGCCCTGGGCCTGCCGAACGACGCCGTCGAGGCGACCGGCGCCCTGCTCGACGCGCTGCGTGAGCGGCGGACACGGACGGTGAGCCTCGGGCTCGCGTCCGGGGCGCCGGGCACCGAGGACGAGGCGGTGCCGGAGCGCTGGTTCACGTTCTGCGCCGGTCTCGGTTTCGACGCGAGCGTCATCGGCCGGGTCGAACAGCAGCGCGAGCGCGGGAAGAGGTCGACGCACGCCCTCTATCTGCGCCAGGTGGTGCGCCAGTTCCTGGGGGAGCCGAACCGCCGGCACGGCACGATCGCCCTGGAGCGCCCCGGCGCGGAGCCGGTGGAGGACCTGGTCCTCTCCATAATCTGCAACACCTCCCCCTGGACCTACCTGGGCAATCGCCCGGTGTACGCGTCCCCGGAGGCCTCCTTCGAGACCGCGCTGGACGTGCTCGGACTGCGCCGGCTCTCCACCCCGGCGGTGGCCCGTTACGGCGCCCAGCTGCTCACCTCGACCCCGGAACGGGGTCCGCGCGGCAAGCATGCCGTGTCTCTGCACGACCTGACCGACTTCACCTTGCATTCGAAGGTTCCCCTCCCTCTGCAGATGGACGGAGACCACCTCGGACTGCGTACGAGCGTGAAGTTCACAGGCGTACGCCGTGCACTGCGTGTGATTGTGTGAGTGGAAGGGCCCAAAGTCCTTTCACTCGAACGTTTAGGCGCGCATCCACCCCTTAGAAGTACGGCTGTGACCTAGCCGACACCGAGGAATCAAAAAAAACTTTCCGGAAGGGGTTGTATCCGTTGCTGGGGTTTGGGAGTCTCTTCTTGGCGATCGGGACGGCCCGCAACACCGGCCTCCACTGAGAGCCAGAACCCCTCCTCAGCAAGGACCACACCAGTTCACCTGGCAGTCGGCCCTTCCCTTGCGGAGGGATTCGTGAAAGCGTTCACATTCACAAGCAACTCGCACGTAACACCTGAGAGAGGTAGCAGCCATGGACTGGCGTCACAACGCCGTTTGTCGTGAGGAAGACCCCGAGCTGTTCTTCCCCATCGGCAACACCGGTCCTGCGCTGCTGCAGATCGAGGAAGCCAAGGCCGTCTGCCGCCGCTGCCCCGTCATGGAGCAGTGCCTGCAGTGGGCGCTCGAGTCCGGCCAGGACTCCGGCGTCTGGGGTGGCCTCAGCGAGGACGAGCGCCGCGCGATGAAGCGCCGTGCCGCTCGCAACCGGGCGCGTAACGCCAGCGCCTGAGCCACCTGCACAGCCTGAGGCACGCGGCGCGTACACCGCGTACGCAATCACCGCCCCCGAGCCGCAGCGCGCAGCAGTAACCCACAGCATTCGAGCCCCGGACCGATTCCCTTCGGTCCGGGGCTCGCTGCTGTGCGCGCCCGCACGGCCGTCACTTCTGCGGCTGCACGGGAATGTCGAGGACCACCTTCGTGCCGCGTGCGGCGCCCGGCAGCATGTCGAAGGAGCCGCCCAACTCCCCTTCCACCAGGGTCCGTACGATCTGCAGGCCGAGGTTGCCGGCCCGCTGCGGGTCGAAGCCCTCGGGCAGGCCGCAGCCGTCGTCCTGGACCGTGATCAGGATCCGGGCGTCCGTCCGCGTCTCACTCCGGACGGCGCTGACCTCGACCGTGCCCTGCTCCCCCTGCGCGAAGGCGTGTTCGAGCGCGTTCTGCAGGATCTCGGTGAGGACCATGGAGAGCGGGGTGGCGACCTCGGCGTCGAGGATGCCGAAGCGGCCGTTGCGCCGGCAGGTGACCTTGCCCGGGGAGATCTCGGCGACCATCGCGATGACCCGGTCGGCGATCTCGTCGAACTGCACCCGCTCGTCCAGGTTCTGGGACAGCGTCTCGTGCACGATGGCGATCGAACCGACGCGCCGCACGGCCTCGTTGAGGGCCTCGCGGCCCCGGACGGAGTCCATCCGGCGGGCCTGGAGGCGGAGCAGGGCGGCCACCGTCTGGAGGTTGTTCTTCACCCGGTGGTGGATCTCCCGGATGGTGGCGTCCTTGGTGATCAACTCGCGCTCGCGGCGGCGCAGTTCGGTGACGTCCCGGAGCAGGACGAGCGAACCGATCCGGGTGCCCTTGGGCTTGAGCGGGATCGCCCGCAGCTGGATCACGCCGCCGTTGCCCTCGACCTCGAACTCCCGGGGCGCGTAACCGGAGGCCAGCTTGACCAGGGCTTCGTCCACCGGGCCCCGCGAGGGGGCGAGTTCGGCGGTGATCTGGCCGAGGTCCTGGCCGACCAGGTCGGCGGCGAGGCCGAGACGGTGGTACGCGGAGAGGGCGTTCGGCGAGGCGTACTGGACGACGCCCTCGGCGTCGAGGCGGACGAGGCCGTCGCCGGCGCGCGGCGAGGAGTCCATGTCGACCTGTTCGCCGGGGAAGGGGAACGTTCCGGCGGCGATCATCTGGGCGAGGTCGGAGGCCGACTGGAGGTAGGTGAGCTCCAGCCGGGAGGGAGTGCGGACGGTCAGCAGGTTGGTGTTGCGGGCGATGACCCCGAGGACCCGGCCCTCGCGGCGCACGGGGATGGACTCGACCCGCACAGGGACCTCCTCGCGCCACTCCGGGTCGCCCTCGCGGACGATCCGGCCCTCGTCGAGGGCGGCGTCGAGCAGGGGGCGGCGGCCGCGCGGGACCAGGTGGCCGACCATGTCGTCCTGGTAGGAGGTCGGACCGGTGTTGGGGCGCATCTGGGCGACGGAGACGTACCGCGTGCCGTCGAGGGTCGGGACCCAGAGCACGAGGTCGGCGAAGGAGAGGTCGGAGAGCAGCTGCCACTCCGACACCAGCAGATGGAGCCACTCGAGGTCGGAGTCGCTCAGGGCGGTGTGCTGGCGGACGAGGTCGTTCATGGAGGGCACGGTGCGAGCGTACCCGCGGAATTACAGGGGCCGTGAACCTGGATCTCCGGGGCTCCGTGTTGGAGGATGGGCCGGGAAAGACCGTGTTCCTGTGGATGGACAGACAAGAATGGTCTAGTCCACAATGAAAAATACAGAGCCTCCATCCTCCCCGCACAGGAGGATGGAACGAGGTACCCGGCGCTCTCTGCCCTGACTGCGCCGAGACCTCCCACACGGCCGAGGGACCGCACACCCCCGGCCGGGCGACTCCGGGCTGCGGTGCCGGGCGGGCTGAGGGTCCCGCCGGGCGCCGCGGCCCGCGGGTGTTTCCGGGGCCTCCCGGCCCTGCTTCCCCGGCGGGCTCCCGGACCCCCCGGCCTGGCTTCTCCGGCGGGCTCCCGGCCCCCGGCCCGGCTTCCCCGGGCGGGCCCGCCCGGGCCGCGCGCCCCTCTCAGGCCGGCCAGGCCCGCATCGCCGCTTCCGCCACCGCCGCCAGCTCCTCCGCCGTCGCTCCGTCGCGGGCCTGCAGGGACATGCCCTGGAGGACGGCGCCGGTCAGCCGGGCCAGTGCGCGCGGGTCGGTGTCCGGCGGGAGGTCGCCCGCCTCCACGTCCTGGCGGATGCGGTTCTCGAAGGAGGCCAGATTGTCGTTCCGCCGGGCCCGCAACGCTTCCTCGACCTCCGGGGTCGAGCAGTTCACGGCCGCGGAGATCATCAGGCATCCGTGCGGATGGCCGGGCTCCGTGAAGAGCGTGGCGGCCTCGCGCAGCATGCGCCCCAGGGCGGCGCGGGCGGTCGGCTCCTCGGCGAAGGCGCGGCTGCCGTAGGCCCCGTAGCTGAGTGCGTACGCCTCGACGACCTCCTCGAACAGCGTCTTCTTGTCGCCGAAGGCCGCGTAGAGGCTGGGCGCGCTGATGCCCATGGCGCGGGTGAGGTCGGCGACGGAGGTCGTCTCGTAGCCGTGCTCCCAGAAGGCCATCGTCGCCTGCTCCAGGGCCGTGAGCCGGTCGAAGGAGCGGGGGCGGCCGCGCTGTCTCGTCACCATGGAGTGAATTCTATAGCGCCCACTACGAATCGTGGGGTACGGTCTTTGCGTAACGACCGCTACAGAAAGAGGGGGGCGTCGCCATGGGCGTGCTCGACGGAAGGCTTGCCGGGAAGACGGCACTGGTCACCGGCGGGAGCCGGGGCATCGGACGGGGGATCGCCGAGCGGCTCGGCCGCGAGGGCGCGCGGGTCGCGGTGCACTACGGGACGAACGAGACGGCGGCGAAGGAGACGGTCGCCGCGATCGAGGAGGCCGGCGGCTCCGCCTTCGCCCTGGGCCAGGAGCTGGGGGTGCCGGGGGACGCGGCGGCGCTCTGGCGGGCCTTCGACGCCCGGGCGGACGGCCTGGACATCCTGGTGAACAACGCGGGGATCGGAGCCTCGCAGCCGTTCGCGACGATCGGCGAGGAGGAGTACGACCGGATCTTCGCGATCAACGCGAAGGCGCCCTTCTTCCTGGCACAGCTGGGGGCGGAGCGGCTGCGGGACGGCGGCCGGATCATCAACGTCTCGACGGGCCTGAGCCGGGCGGCCGCCATGCCGGACCTGATCGCGTACGCGATGTCGAAGGGCGCGCTCGACGTCTTCACCCGCTACCTGTCGAAGGTCCTCGGCCCGCGCGGGATCACGGTCAACGCGGTGGCGCCGGGAATCGTGGACACGGACATCAACGCCGGGTGGCTGCGGGGGAACGAGGAGGCCTGGGCGGGGGCGGCGGCGATGGCGACGCTGGGCGCGGTCGGGACGCCGCCGGAGATAGCGGACGTGGTGGCCTTCCTGGCCTCCGACGACGCGCGTTGGGTGACGGGCGACTGGATCGACGCGACGGGAGGCTCGCTGGCCTGACGGGCGGACAGGACGGAAGGCGGCGGAGCGGGGGTTCGCCGGCCTGACGAGCGGGGCGGAACCGCCGGTCCACCGGTCCGGCGGGCGGGGGCGGAACCGGGGATCCGCCGGTCCGGCGGGCGGGGGCGGAGCCGGGGATCCGCCGATCGGACGGACGGGGTTCGAGTGGCTGGTGGGGCGGGTGCGGTCGACGATGGAGGCGGTGCCGTCCGCGGGGCGGAACGGCATGAGGGGAAGGCCTTCCCTCTGCTAGATTTGGACCTAGATTGGTCTATACCACACGGTCCTTTCAGCAGCCCCTCACCAGATCGGCAGGCACAGCGTGGAAGTTGTCATCGTCAAGGACGCCAAGGCCGGCGGCGAGCTCATCGCGGACGGCATCGCCGACCTCCTGCGCCGCAAGCCCGACGCGCTGCTCGGCGTGGCCACGGGGTCGACTCCGATCCCGATCTACGACGCCCTGGTCGCCCGGGTCTCCGCCGGTGCCGTGGACGCCTCCCGGGCGCGGATCGCCCAGCTGGACGAGTACGTCGGCCTGCCCGCGGGGCACCCGGAGTCGTACCGCTCCACCGTGCTCCGCCAGGTCGTCGAGCCGCTCGGGCTCTCCCCGGAGGCCTTCATGGGCCCCGACGGCTCCGCCGAGGACGTCCAGGCGGCCTGCGAGGCCTACGACAGGGCGCTGGCCGAGGCCGGCGGCGTGGACCTGCAGATCCTCGGCATCGGCACCGACGGGCACATCGGCTTCAACGAGCCGTGTTCCTCGCTCGCCTCCCGCACCCGCATCAAGACGCTCACCGAGCAGACCCGCGTGGACAACGCCCGCTTCTTCGACGACGACATCGAGCAGGTGCCGCACCACGTCATCACCCAGGGCATCGGCACCATCCTGGAGGCCCGTCACCTGGTGCTGCTCGCCACCGGCGAGGGCAAGGCCGAGGCCGTGGCGCAGACCGTCGAGGGCCCCGTGGCGGCGCTCGTGCCGGCCTCCGCGCTGCAGCTGCACCCGCACGCCACGATCGTCGTGGACGAGGCCGCCGCCTCCGAGCTGAAGCTCGCGGACTACTTCCGCCACACCTTCGCGAACAAGCCCGCCTGGCAGGGCATCTAGGACCCGTACGGAGGGGGGCCCGGTACCTGTCCGGGTACCGGGCTCCCCTCCGTACGTCCGAACCGTCAGGCGCCGGTTCCGACGACCGCCTCCGCGGCCGCGCGGCCGCAGACCCGGGCGGCGCCGTGCGTGGCGATGTGCAGGGCCCCGCGGGGCTCCGCCTCGTCGAGGCCCATCTCGACCACGACGGTGTCGGGGCGGGCCGCGAGGAGACCGTCCAGGGCCCGGGTCATCCACGGGTGCCGGTGGGCGTCCCGCACGACCGCCACGATCCGCCGCTCCCCCGCGGCGGCCAGGACCGCGTCCACGGACGACTCGCCGTACGAGCCGCTCTCCGTGCCGGGCAGCAGGCGCTCCAGCTCGGCCGCGACGCCCCAGGGCGTCTCGTCGCCGACCGCGAAGTTGGCGACCGGGGTGAAGGAGGCCACGTAGGGAGCGTCGGCCATCGGCGTGTGCGGCCGCTCCCCCCGGGTCACCTTCAGGGCCCTGCGGGCCGCGACGAGTCCGATGTCGGCGCCGGGCGCGGTCCCCTCCTGCACTGCCGCGCCCGGCACCGACCCAGCCCCCCTGGCCCGGTGCGCCTGGGTCCAGGCCGCCAGGGCGCGCACGCGCGCCGCGGCGTCGGCCAGCCGCTCCTCGGGCAGTTCACCGGTCCGTACCGCGTCGACGAGGGCGTCCCTCAGCCGCAGCACGGTGTCCTCGTCGCACAGCCCGCCGCCGACGCAGATGGCGTCGGCGCCCGCGGCGATCGCGAGGACGGATCCGCGCTCGATGCCGTACGTCGCCGAGACGGCCCGCATCTCCATGCCGTCGGTGACGATCAGCCCCTCGAAGCCCAGCTCCTGGCGCAGCAGACCGGTGAGGATCTGCGGGCTCAGGGTGGCCGGACGGTGGGGGTCGAGCGCGGAGAGCAGGATATGCGCGCTCATGACCGCTTTGGTACCCGCGGCGACGGCCGCGCGGAAAGGCACCAGCTCACGGGCGTGCAGTGTGGCGAGGTCCACATCGATCCGGGGCAGCGCGTCGTGCGAATCGACGTTGGTGTCGCCGTGTCCGGGGAAGTGCTTCGTGCAGGCCGCGACCCCGACGCCCTGGAGGCCGTCGACGTACGCCACGGTGTGCCGGGCGACCAGGTCCGGGTCCGGTCCGAAGGAGCGGACGCCGATGACCGGGTTCTCGGCGTTGGAGTTGACGTCCGCCGAGGGCGCCCAGTTCAGGTCGACGCCGCACTCGACGAGCCGGCGGCCCAGCTCGCGGGCGACGGCCCGGGTGAGCTCGACGTCGTCGACGCTGCCCAGCGCGTAGTTGCCGGGGAAGGACGAGCCCTGCTTGACCTCCAGGCGGGTGACGTCCCCGCCCTCCTCGTCGATGGCGACGAGGACGTCGTCCCGCTCGGCGCGCAGCCGCGCGGTGAGCGCGGCGAGCTGCTCGGGGTCGGCGATGTTCCGGCCGAAGAGTCCGACCGAGGAGAGGCCCTCGCCGATGCGGCGGAGCAGCCAGTCGGGGGCGGTGGTGCCGGCGAAGCCGGGCTGGAGGACCGTGAGCGCGTCACGGGTCAGGGTGTCCGAGCCGCGTACGAGTGTGGTCATGGGGAGCCGTTATCCCTTCACCGCGCCGGCGGTCATGCCGCCGACGGCCTTGCGCTGGAGGAAGAGGAACACGATGAGCACGGGGAGGGCGAAGAGGGTGGAGGCGGCCATGGTGGCGCCCCAGTCGCTGCCGAAGGCGGTCTGGAACTGGGTCAGCCAGAGCGTCAGGGTCTGCGACTCCTTCTCCTTGTTCAGCATGAGGATCATGGCGAACTCGTTCCAGGCGGTGATGAAGCCGAAGAGCGAGGTCGACATCAGTCCGGGCGCGAGCAGCGGGAAGATCACCTTGCGGAAGGCCTGGCCGCGGGTGCAGCCGTCGATCTGCGCGGCCTCCTCCAGTTCGACCGGGACGGCGGCGATGAAGCCGCGCAGGGTCCAGATCGTGAAGGGGAGGACCATGACGAAGTAGATGAGCGTGAGCATCGGGATGCTGTTGAGCAGGTCGTTCTCGCGGGAGATCATGTACATCGCGATGACCATGACCTCCCAGGGGGCCATCTGAGCCATCATCACGACGAGGACGATGCCCTTGCGTCCCCTGAACTTGAGGCGGGCGATCGCGAAGCTCGCGGCCAGGGCGACGACCAGGGCAAGCAGGACGGCGCCGAGGGTGACCGTGAGGCTGTTGGTGACGTACGTCCAGAAGAGATCGACGCCGGTCGCGGTCCTGTAGTTCTCGAAGGTCGGCGTGAAGACGAAGACCGGGTCCTTGGTCATGATCTCGTGCTGCGGCTTCAGCGAGGACGAGAACATCCAGTAGACCGGGAAGACGAACACGGCCGCGAGGACGAGGGCGCCGAGGTTCTTGGCGACCGCGGCGACGGTGAGCGGCTTCCTGGTGCGCAGCTTCTGCGGAGTCGGGGTGGCGGCGGCGCTCACAGCTCCTCCTCCTTCAGGATCAGGCGGAAGTAGAAGGACAGGACCGCGATGAGCATCACGATCGTCAGGACGGAGATGGCGGCGGCGACGCCGTAGTGGAACTGGCCGACGCCCTCGATGTAGGCGAAGACGGGGAGCGTCTCCGAACCGCGGTCGGGTCCGCCCAGGTTCATGGCGTAGACCTGCGCGAACGCCTTGAAGATCCAGATGATCTCCAGGAACGTGGTGATCATGAAGAAGGACCGGAGGTTCGGGAAGACCACGGCCCAGAAGGTGCGCCAGCCGCTCGCGCCGTCCATCTTCGCGGCCTCGTACAGCTCGGAGCCGATGGTGGTCAGGCCGGCGTACATGTTGAGGGCGACGAAGGGGACGGAGCCCCAGACGAGCAGGATCAGGACGATGACCAGGGTGGAGAAGCCGGTCTCGAACCAGTTGTGCTGGTCGTAGCCGGAGAGGCCCAGCGTGCGCATCAGCCAGTTCACGACGCCGAACTGCTCGTCGAAGAGCCAGCGGAAGACCGTGACGGAGGCGACGATCGGCATGGCCCAGGCGAACATCAGGGCCAGCGAGAGGAGCAGGCGCATCTTCTTGCCGAGGCGGTTGAGCAGCAGGCCGATGCCCGTGCCGATCGCCATGATGAGGGCGACGTTGACGGCGGTGAAGACGACGCTGCGGACGACGACGGTCCAGAAGTCGGTGTCACCGAGGAGCCCGGTGTAGTTGTCGAAGCCGGTCCAGATCGTCTCGCGGGTGATGAACTCCTTCCGGTTGAGCTGCTGGAAGGAGAGGATCACGTTGCGGATCAGCGGGTAGAGCAGCAGCACCGCCATGGACAACAGGGCCGGCGCGACGAGCAGATAGGGCAGCACCCCGCTGGGCAGGGAGCGTCTGCCGCGTGGAGGCTGAAGGACTTCCTTCGGGCCCGAAGAGGGTGGCGGAGTCTGCGACTTCCCTGCCGCCCTCCCGGGCGCGTCCTGGGGACCGGCGGTCGCCGTCCCCTGGGAGTCCACGGTCATGGTCTTATTCCTCGCGGTTCTGGGGCTCCCGCGCCCACCGGGGCACGGCCCGGGGGAGCGGGCCGCTGATCACTGCATCGCTGCGACGCGCCGGTGGTGCGGCCGGTGCGAACCGGCCGCACCACCGGGGCTACGGATTACTGCTGGTTGATGCGCTCGTCGATGACCTTGTCGGCCGCCTCGCCGGCCTTCTTGGCGTCCTCGCCCTTCAGGACCTTGGTCATGTAGTCCTTGATCGGGTTCGGGGCGGTCTCGACGTTCGCCCAGCCCGGGGTGACCGGGGTGACCTTGCCGGAGGCGGAGGAGGCCGCCATGGCCTCGGCGAAGGAGCCCGCGGCGGGCTTGAACTGCGCGGAGTCGGTGTTGGGAAGCAGCGCGCCCTCGGTGGCGGCGGCGTACTTCGTCATGAACTCCTTGCCGGCGGCGAGGGCCAGCCACTCCTTCGCGAGGTCCTTGTTCTTGGAGCGCTCGGCGACGGCGAGGTTCGAGCCGCCGAGGAAGACGGAGCCCGGCTTGTCGGCGGTCTTGCCCGGGATCGGGAAGTAGCCGAAGTCGGCGGTCTTCCCGGCCTTCTTCATGGCGTCGATCGCGCCGCCGGCCTCCCAGCCGAGACCGATCCAGGACGACACGCCGCCCTTGGGGATGACGTCGGTGGACTGCTGGGGGGTGGCCTCGTCCTTGTCCTTCGGAGCGGTCGAGTAGGACGCCAGCTCCTTGTAGAAGTTCATGGCGCTGACGGCCTCGGGGGAGGACAGGTTGCCCTTCCACTTGTCGCCGTCCTTGACCGCCAGGTCGCTGCCCTCGTCCCAGATGAGGCCGGCGAGGACGTACCAGGACTGGCCCGGCAGGTAGATGGCCTGCGACTTGGGGTCGGACGCCTTGAGCTTCTTCAGGCCGGCGATCCACTCGGCGCGGGTCTTCGGCGGGGTGACGCCGGCCTTCTTGAAGGCGGCCTTGTCGTAGACGACGACGCGGTTGGCGGCGTACCAGGGGGCGGAGTAGAGCTTGCCGTCCAGCTCGTTGGAGGCGACCATGCCCTTGTTCCAGGCGTCGTAGCCGAGCTTGGCCTTGTCGCCGGAGAGGTCGGCGAGGCCGCCGGTGACCGCGTAGCCGGCGGTCTGCGTGTTGCCGAGCTCCAGGACGTCCGGCGGGGTGTCCTCGGAGAGGGCGGTGGTGACCTTCTCCTGGATGCCGTTCCAGATCTGCTTCTCGACCTTGACCTTGACGCCCGGGTGCTTGGCCTCGAAGGCCTTGTTCACCTCGGCCATCCAGGCGTCCGGCGCGGACCCGTCCATGACCCAGACGGTCAGGGTCTTGTCGCCCCCGGCCGCCTTGCCGCCGTCCTTGCCGCCGTCGCTCTCCGAACCACACGCCGCGATGGAGACCATCATGCCCGCGACGCCGATCGCCGCGATGAGCTTGCGCTTCACGCCACCCTCCTCAGGGATGCCTGCAACCCCTGCCCACCGCGCGAAGACATACGTCAGGTAGTGCTCGTGGGGCTGGGACCTGGTCTTTAATGGTTTAGACCAGTACCGGGAGCTTGGCCTAGACCTTTAGGGGTGTCAAGGGTGTATAAGAAGGGCAGTCGCGTCCGTTATCGGACCGACACCTGAGGGAGGGCGACGACCCGTGACCGGTCCGTGCCACCATGTGAGCCGCGACAGACGGAGGAGCCGGTGACGGCAGCAGCACAGGACTCGGGAAGGCAGGCCATGGCCACGGACGCGGGCAGCACGGAGACAGAGAGCGGGACGCCGACCCGCACCGCGCGCGTGCCCAAGTACTACCGCCTGAAGCGGCACCTGCTCGACATGACGGAGACCCTGCCGCCCGGCACCCCGGTCCCGCCGGAGCGCACGCTCGCCGCCGAGTTCGACACCTCGCGCACCACCGTGCGCCAGGCCCTCCAGGAACTGGTCGTCGAGGGCCGTCTCGAACGCATCCAGGGCAAGGGCACCTTCGTGGCCAAGCCCAAGGTCTCGCAGGCCCTGCAACTCACCTCCTACACGGAGGACATGCGCGCCCAGGGCCTGGAGCCCACCTCGCAGCTCCTCGACATCGGGTACGTCACGGCCGACGACACCCTCGCCGGACTCCTGGACATCTCGGCCGGCGGCCGGGTGCTCCGCATCGAGCGCCTGCGCCTCGCGAGCGGCGAACCGATGGCGATCGAGACCACCCACCTGTCGGCGAAGCGCTTCCCCGCGCTGCGCCGCTCGCTGGTGAAGTACACCTCGCTCTACACGGCGCTCGCCGAGGTCTACGACGTGCACCTCGCCGAGGCCGAGGAGACCATCGAGACCTCCCTCGCCACCCCGCGCGAGGCCGGACTGCTCGGCACGGACGTGGGCCTGCCGATGCTGATGCTCTCCCGTCACTCGCTGGACGCCCAGGGCGAACCGGTGGAATGGGTGCGGTCCGTCTACCGCGGCGACCGGTACAAGTTCGTGGCGCGCCTCCAGCGCCCCAACGGCTGAGCAGCGCCCGCGACCGACGGTCGATCCGTTATACGGACAGGGGTTCCTAACAGCGAGACCGTCCCCTAGATTTCCTCGGCATCACGAGGTGATCAGTGAGGGGACGGTCTCGCCATGTCAGAACCGACACAAGGGAAACAACCGGTCATCACACCGGTGAGAGTGGTGATCGCGCTCTGCCTTTTCGCGCCGTTCGTCGCGATGCTCTGGGTGAGCTCCTACGCGAAGGTGGATCCGGCCTTCGCCGGCGTCCCCTTCTTCTACTGGTACCAGATGCTCTGGGTCGTGATCTCGACCGCCCTGACCATGCTCGCGTACCAGCTCTGGAAGCGCGACCAGCGCGCCCGCAAGGGAGGTGACGCGCGATGAAGGACGGCGTGAACGGCGTGGCGCTCGGCGTCTTCGTCTTCTTCTTCCTGGCCGTCACGGTCATGGGCTTCCTGGCCGCGCGCTGGCGCAAGGCCGAGAACGAGCACAGCCTCGACGAGTGGGGCCTGGGCGGACGGTCGTTCGGCACCTGGGTCACCTGGTTCCTGCTCGGCGGCGACCTCTACACGGCGTACACCTTCGTCGCCGTCCCCGCCGCCATCTACGCGGCGGGCGCGGCCGGCTTCTTCGCCGTCCCGTACACGATCCTGGTGTACCCGCTGATCTTCACCTTCCTGCCGCGCCTCTGGTCGGTCTCGCACAAGCACGGATACGTCACCACCTCCGACTTCGTGCGCGGCCGTTTCGGCTCCAAGGGCCTGTCGCTCGCGGTGGCGGTCACCGGCATCCTCGCCACCATGCCGTACATCGCGCTCCAGCTCGTCGGCATCCAGGCCGTCCTGGACGTGATGGGCGTCGGCGGCGGCGAGACCACCCACTGGTTCGTCAAGGACCTGCCGCTGCTGATCGCCTTCGGCGTGCTGGCCGCGTACACGTACTCCTCCGGCCTGCGCGCCCCGGCGCTCATCGCCTTCGTCAAGGACACGCTGATCTACATCGTCATCGCGGTGGCGATCATCTACATCCCGATCAAGCTCGGCGGCTTCGACGAGATCTTCGCCAAGGCGGGCGAGGCCTTCGCGCAGACCAACCCGGCCACCGGCAAGCCGCGCGGCGCGCTCGCCCCCGGCGAGGCCGGCCAGTGGACGTACGCGACGCTCGCGCTCGGCTCGGCCCTGGCGCTCTTCATGTACCCGCACTCCATCACGGCGACGCTGTCGTCCCGGAGCCGGAACGTCATCCGCCGCAACACCACGATCCTGCCGCTGTACTCGCTGATGCTGGGTCTGCTCGCGCTGCTCGGCTTCATGGCGATCGCCGCCGGCATCAAGGTCAAGAACGGCCAGCTCGCCATCCCGCAGCTCTTCGAGACCATGTTCCCGGACTGGTTCGCGGGCGTCGCGTTCGCCGCGATCGGCATCGGCGCGCTCGTCCCGGCCGCGATCATGTCGATCGCCGCGGCCAACCTCTTCACCCGCAACATCTACAAGGACTTCATCAAGAAGGACGCCACCCCGGCCCAGGAGACCAAGGTCTCCAAGCTGGTCTCCCTCCTGGTGAAGGTCGGCGCGCTCGTCTTCGTCCTCACCATGGACAAGACGGTCGCCATCAACTTCCAGCTGCTCGGCGGCATCTGGATCCTGCAGACCTTCCCGGCGCTCGTCGGCGGTCTGTTCACCCGCTGGTTCCACCGCTGGGCGCTGCTCGCCGGCTGGGCCGTCGGCATGGTCTACGGCACGGCCGCCGCCTACGGCGTCGCCAGCCCGACGCAGAAGCACTTCGGCGGCTCGGCCGCCGAGATCCCCGGCATCGGCGAGATCGGCTACATCGGTCTCACCGCCTTCGTCCTCAACGTCCTCGTCACGGTCGTCCTGACCTTCGTCCTCAAGGCCGTCAAGGCCCCCGAGGGCATCGACGAGACCTCCCCGGAGGACTACACGGCCGACGCCGGCGACCCGGGGGTCAAGGACCTCCCGCCGGTCGGCGCCGAAGCGCACTGACCGCGGCACGCCCCGTGGGGGCCCGGGACCTCGCCATGAGGTCCCGGGCCCCTCGCGCATGACCGCGCACGGCAGACTGGGGCGCATGGACTTCACGATCAGGGCGGTACGGCCCGAGGAGCACGAGGAGCTCGGTGACCTCACCGGGCTGACCTACCTGAACGACGGTCTGTTGCTGCACGGCGAGGACGACTTCTACCTGGACGTGCTGAAGGACACCGCCCGGCGGGCGCGCGAGAGCGAGGTGCTCGTCGCCGTCGACGCGGACGACGCCGTCGTCGGCGGGGTGACCTTCGCGGAGGGCGGCACCGCCTGGGCGGACATCGCCGTCCCCGGCGAGGCCGAGTTCCGGATGCTCGTCGTCGCGCCGGCAACCCGCGGCAGGGGCGTCGGAGAAGCCCTCGTACGCGCCTGTGTGGACCGGGCACGGGCCCTCACCGGCTGCGCGCGGCTCGTGCTCTCCACGGACGCCAAGATGGCCTCGGCGCACCGGATCTACGAGCGGTTGGGCTTCGCCCGCACCCCCGAACGGGACTGGGAGCCGGTCCCCGGCCACGTGCTGCGGACGTACGCCCTGGAGCTGTAGCCCCGGAGCCGACACACCATACCGACACAACATGTGGGGGGTGCCACGAGCGGCGCCCCCCACATGTATGCTCGTCCTCGCTGTCGACGCAGGGGAATCCGGCGCGAATCCGGAACTGTCCCGCAACGGTGTGCTTCGTGCGTTTTCGTACGCGGTGAGTCCGAAGACCTTCCGGCAGCGCGCCCGGTCCGTCCGGTCCGGGTGCCACAGACGTCCGGGCCTCGCGGAGTGGGTTGGTGGACGCGGCGCGCCCGCACGTACGGGTGCCCGCCTGCCCGCCTCCCGCCCGCGCGCCCCGCCGAGCGAGGGAGAGCCCCCACGTGACCATCGCGCCCGCCGATCCGGCTTCGGCCGAGGCTTCCGCGGTCGAGAGCGACGGCCCCGGGACCGTGCTGCTGCGGACCCTGACCGACCTCACCGCCGATCTCCCCGACACCGACCCCGGCAAGGTCGCCGCCGCCGCGCTCCGCGGCCGCAGCGCCGCGTCGGACGAGGCGGAGCTGCGCGAGCTGGCCACCGAGGCGGCCGCCGGCCTGATCGCCGACGACCCGGCGTACTCCCGGCTCGCCGCCCGGCTCCTCACCCTGACCATCGCCGACGAGGCGGCCGGCCAGGGCGCCACCTCCTTCTCGGCCTCCGTCGCCGTCGGTCACCGCGAGGGCCTCATCGCCGACCGCACCGCCGAGTTCGTCGCCCTGCACGCCGCACGGCTCGACGCGACGATCGACGCGGCCGGCGACGACCGCTTCGGCTACTTCGGTCTGCGCACCCTCTACTCGCGCTACCTGCTGCGCCACCCGATCACCCGCAAGGTGATCGAGACCCCGCAGCAGTTCATGCTGCGCGTCGCCTGCGGCCTCGCCGAGGACGACAGCGTCCGCGCCCTCGACGAGGTGGCCGCGCTGTACGGCCTGATGAGCCGTCTGGACTACCTGCCGTCCTCCCCCACGCTCTTCAACTCCGGCACCCGCCACCCCCAGATGTCCTCCTGCTACCTGCTGGACTCCCCGCAGGACGAGCTGGACTCCATCTACGACCGCTACCACCAGGTCGCGCGCCTCTCGAAGCACGCGGGCGGCATCGGCCTGTCGTACTCCCGGATCCGGGCCCGCGGTTCGCTGATCCGCGGCACCAACGGGCACTCCAACGGCATCGTTCCGTTCCTGAAGACCCTCGACGCCTCCGTCGCCGCCGTGAACCAGGGCGGCCGCCGCAAGGGCGCCGCCGCGGTCTACCTGGAGACCTGGCACGCGGACATCGAGGAGTTCCTGGAGCTCCGCGACAACACGGGCGAGGACCAGCGCCGTACGCACAACCTGAACCTGGCGCACTGGATCCCGGACGAGTTCATGCGCCGGGTCAACGCCGACGCCGAGTGGTCGCTGTTCTCCCCGTCGGACGTGCCCGAGCTCGTCGACCTGTACGGCGAGGAGTTCGACGCCGCCTACCGCAGGGCCGAGGCGGCGGGCCTGGCCCGCAAGACGATGCCGGCCCGCGACCTGTACGGCCGGATGATGCGGACCCTGGCCCAGACCGGCAACGGCTGGATGACCTTCAAGGACGCCTCGAACCGCACGGCCAACCAGACGGCCGAGCCCGGCACCGTCGTCCACTCCTCGAACCTCTGCACCGAGATCATCGAGGTCACGAACGACGGCGAGACGGCCGTCTGCAACCTGGGTTCGGTCAACCTGGGCGCGTTCGTGACGGGCGGCGACATCGACTGGGAGCGGCTGGACGAGACCGTCCGCACGGCCGTCACCTTCCTCGACCGGGTCGTCGACATCAACTTCTACCCGACCGAGCAGGCGGGCCGCTCCAACGCCAAGTGGCGCCCGGTGGGCCTCGGCGCCATGGGCCTCCAGGACGTCTTCTTCCAGCTGAAGCTGCCGTTCGACTCCCCCGGGGCGCGCGCCCTGTCCACCCGGATCGCCGAGCGGATCATGCTCGCCGCGTACGAGGCGTCCGCCGACCTCGCCGAGCGCAACGGCCCGCTCCCCGCCTGGGACGAGACCCGCACCGCGCGGGGCGTGCTGCACCCCGACCACTACGGCGTGGAGCTCAACTGGCCGGAGCGCTGGGCCGCGCTGCGCGAACGGATCGCCGCCGTCGGCATGCGCAACTCCCTCCTCCTGGCCATCGCGCCGACGGCGACCATCGCCTCGATCGCGGGCGTCTACGAGTGCATCGAGCCGCAGGTCTCCAACCTGTTCAAGCGCGAGACGCTGTCCGGCGAGTTCCTCCAGGTCAACTCGTACCTCGTCGACGAGCTGAAGAAGCTCGGCGTGTGGGACGCGCAGACCCGTGAGGCGCTGCGCGAGTCCAACGGCTCGGTGGCCGGCTTCACCTGGGTCCCCGCCGAGGTGCGCGAGCTGTACCGCACGGCCTGGGAGATCCCGCAGCGCGGCCTCATCGACATGGCGGCGGCGAGGACCCCCTTCCTCGACCAGAGCCAGTCGCTGAACCTGTTCATGGAGACGCCGACGATCGGCAAGCTGTCGTCGATGTACGCGTACGCCTGGAAGCAGGGCCTGAAGACGACGTACTACCTGCGCTCCCGCCCGGCCACCCGGATCGCCCGCGCGGCCCAGGCCGCGACGACCGCCGCCCCGATCCCCGTCCAGCAGGCGACCCCCGACGCGGACGCGATCGCCTGCTCCCTTGAGAACCCCGAGTCCTGCGAGGCCTGCCAGTAATGAGCTCCACCGAGAAGAAGAACCTCCTGGACCCGGGCTTCGAGCTCACGCTCCGCCCCATGCGCTACCCGGACTTCTACGAGCGCTACCGGGACGCCATCAAGAACACCTGGACCGTGGAGGAGGTCGACCTCCACTCGGACGTCGCCGACCTCGCCAAGCTCACCCCCGGTGAGCAGCACATGATCGGCCGGCTGGTCGCGTTCTTCGCGACGGGCGACTCGATCGTGGCGAACAACCTGGTCCTGACGCTGTACAAGCACATCAACTCCCCGGAGGCGCGGCTGTACCTGAGCCGTCAGCTCTTCGAGGAGGCGGTGCACGTCCAGTTCTACCTGACGCTGCTCGACACCTACCTGCCCGACCCGGACGACCGCGCCGCCGCGTTCGACGCCGTCGAGAACATCCCCTCCATCCGCGAGAAGGCGCAGTTCTGCTTCAAGTGGATGGACTCGGTCGAGAAGATCGAGAAGCTGGAGACGGCCGCCGACCGCCGCCGCTTCCTGCTGAACCTGATCTGCTTCGCGGCGTGCATCGAGGGCCTGTTCTTCTACGGCGCCTTCGCGTACGTCTACTGGTTCCGGTCCCGCGGTCTGCTGCACGGTCTGGCGACCGGCACCAACTGGGTGTTCCGCGACGAGACGATGCACATGAACTTCGCCTTCGAGGTCGTGGACACCGTCCGCAAGGAGGAGCCCGAGCTCTTCGACGACGCCCTTCAGCAGCAGGTCACGGACATGCTGAAGGAGGCCGTCGAGGCGGAGCTGCAGTTCGGCCGCGACCTGTGCGGCGACGGCCTGCCGGGCATGAACACCGAGTCGATGCGCGAGTACCTCCAGTGCGTCGCCGACCAGCGCCTCCAGCGCCTCGGCTTCCCGCCGGTGTACGGCTCGGAGAACCCGTTCGCGTTCATGGAGCTCCAGGGCGTCCAGGAGCTGACCAACTTCTTTGAGCGCCGCCCGTCCGCCTACCAGGTGGCGGTCGAGGGCTCGGTGGACCTCGACGAGGATTTCTGATCGTCTCCGCGTCCCCCAGAGTTATGATCGACTTCGCTCAACATCCACACCCTGGGGGGTAGTTCATGTCTCGTGCCAATCGCATCCTCGCCACGGCGGGCATCGCCGCGCTGCTGACCGCTGCCGGCACCGCGTCGGCCTCGGCCGAGGTCATCGGCTGGGACTCCGCACCGCGTGACGGCGTCATCGGCTGGGACTCCGCACCGCGTGACGGCGTCATCGGCTGGGACTCCGCCACGCAGGACGGCGTCATCGGCTGGGACTAGTCGTATAACGAAGGGCCCCGCACTCCTCGGAGTGCGGGGCCCTTCGCCGTACGTGCGGAAGGTCAGTCGTTCGGGACCGTCTCGTAGCGCGGGGTGCCCTCGGCCATCTGGCGGAGGGCGTCCTTGCGGTCGCGCTTGGAGAGCTTGTCGATGTACAGGAAGCCGTACAGGTGGTCCGTCTCGTGCTGGAGGCAGCGGGCGAAGTAGCCGGTGCCGCGCACCTTGATCGGGTTGCCCTGGGCGTCCTGGCCGTGGACCTCCGCGTAGTCGGGGCGGGCCAGCTCGGCGTAGGCCGTCGGCACGGACAGGCAGCCCTCGTTGGACTCGTCCAGGACGCGCCGCTCGGCCGGGAGCTCCTGGAGGACCGGGTTGCAGACGACGCCGACGTGCCGGACGCCCTCGTCGTCCATGCAGTCGTAGACGAAGACCTTCAGGTCCACGCCGATCTGGTTCGCGGCCAGGCCCACGCCCTCGGCGGCCTTCTGGCTGGCGAACATGTCGTCGACGAGCTTCGCGAGCTCGTCGTCGAACTCGGTGACGTCCTTGCACTCGCGGTGGAGCACGGGGTTGCCGACGACCGTGATGGGGCGGGCCGTGCCGCGCTCACGGTAGGCGAGCTCCCGCGCCTCGCAGTCCTCCGTGTCCACGACGTAGCCGTCGTTGATCGTCTGCTCGTCCGTGTCCTGCTGCGCCATGTCCGGCCGCGCCCTTCTGAAAACCCGATTCCGTCGAAGGACAGCCTACGGGGCCGGGAGCGGACGCTCAGCAGACCTCTTCCAGATCACGCCATTCCCGGCTGTCCGGGCTGTCCGCGACCCAGCCGTCGAGGAGGCCCCGCACCAGGCCCGCCGGGGCCGCGATGCCGCACTCCCGCTCGGGCACCCACAGCTCGCCGGGCGAGCGGTGGCCGAGCGGGCCCGGGTGGCCCGGCTCGCTGTGGTCGTGCGGGTCGGAGTGCTCGCCCTCGCCCTCGGCGCTCGGCATGGTCGACTCCGAGCAGGCGCGGCAGAGCAGCCGCACGGAGGACGACCAGTCCTCGGCGGCGAAACCGGCCTCGGCGGCGAGCTGTTCCAGGGCGTCCCGGTCTGCCTCGGTGGCCGCCTCCAGGAGCACCACCCAGGTGGGGACGGGCGAGGGCGCCCACAGCTCGATCTCGTCGAAGACGGGGTAGGAGGGGCCGGCGGTGGTGGTCCGCTCGCCGTTGGGCACGCCGTCGTGGAGGACGACCTCGCCCCAGCGGCGGCCGGAGGAGGGCAGCGGGATGGAGAGGACCTCGATCCGGGCCGGGTCGAGCCGGCGGCCCCACACGACCTCCGCCTCGCCCTCGGGCGAGAGCCGGACGGCGGCGCTGCCCAGCTCCATGCCGGCGGGCTCGCCGGTGCCGGCCGCGGCGCCGGGCACCTTCAGTCCGTAGGCCTGCCAGGCCCGGCGGGCCAGCGGCCAGTCCTGGAGCGCGGTGGCGGCGATGCCGACGTTCCACCAGTCGGGGGCGCCGCTCTCCTTGTCGAGCAGCGCGACCGCGCGCAGCCCGGCGGCCCGGGCCTGCTCCCAGTCGTGCCGGAACTTGTGCAGCAGCGCCAGATTGAACCAGGACTCCGAGAGCCAGGGCTCCAGATCCGCCGCGCGCGTCAAAAGTGCGCCCGCGTCCTCGTACCGGCCGTCGCCGATCAGCGTGAACGCGCGGTCGGTGGCCTGCCGCCACGAGGCGGAGGGCCGATGCCGTACCTTCCCGAAGATCTTCACGATTCCCGCCTGCCGGTCGCTTCACCCTCTTGTTCGCATCCAACCATGCCCGGTCGGACGCGCGCTCATTACCCATGGGTTACCCAGGGACGGCGGAGGTCACCCCAGCGGCTCCGCCGCGTGCCAGGACCCTGGCCAGGCATTCGACGACATCCGGGTGATAGTCGCGGGCGGTGCCGAGCCTGAGCCGCTCCAGGGCCCCGAGCGCGGCGGCCGCGCCCTCGCCCGTCCCGGTGGCCGCGAGGTCGTCGTAGGCGTTCACGGCGCGGACGATCCGGGCGGGAAGCGGCTGCTCGCGGTACGGATCGGCCTGCCGCTCCACGACGACGGCGACGGCCTCGGGGACCCCGGTCCTGCGGACGACCTCGCCGCCCAGGAGGGCGATCCGGCGCTGCTCCTCGGCCGGGAGGAGGGCGGTGGCGCCGCCCGCGACGGGGTCGACGAGGGAGAGCTGGCCGATGTCGTGCATGAGCGCCGCGTGCTCCAGGACGGCGAGCTCGGCCCCGGAGAGGCCGAGCTCGCGCCCGACGGCCGCGCTGAGGGCGGCGACCCGGCGGGCGTGCCCGGGCGGGGTGCAGCCGGCGATCTCGGTGGCGCGGGCGAGGGAGGCGATGGTCTGGCGGTTGACGGTCCGCACGGCCGCGTACCGCCGGAAGGAGACCTGGGTGAGCAGGAGCGGGACGGCGAGCACGGGGAGCGCCCAGAGTCCGGCGGCGGCGACGCCGAGCGCCATGACGGTGCCGGTGGCGCAGACGGCGGAGCCGATGCCGAGGAAGGCGCGGAGTTCGTCGCGCAGGAGGGGGCCGTACGGGAATCCGGTGCGGGCGCGGAGCAGGAGGGCGGCGAGCACGGCGTCGCACAGGGCGGTCAGGAGGAGCAGGAGGACCAGGAAGAGGGCGTACGCGGGGCCCTGGCCGAGGTGTTCGGTGACGACGCCCGCGTTGTAGAGGGGCTGGAAGCAGAGGGCGGCGAAGCCGACGGTGAGGACGCGGCGGGCGAGGTGGTCGAGTCCGGGTCCCCGGCCGCGGGCGACGTGCGGGACGATCCCGGCGAGGCCCGCGGCGACGACGACGGCGACGGTCTGCGGGACGCCGTGGGTGGTGGGGGCGCCGGCGCTGGTCCCGAGCAGGGCGTACGCGAGGGCTCCGGCCGCGGCCAGGGGCGCGGGTTCGCTCCCCCGGGGCTCCTCGGCGGCGGGGGGCGTCCCCGTGCCGGGTGGGGCGCCCCAGCGGGCGAGTTCGCCGAGGGCGACGAGGGTGCCGAAGGCGAGGGCGTTGCCGGGTTCGTCGAGGCCGTGCCAGAGGGTGCTGCCGAAGCAGGCGAGGCCGAGGAGGAGCGCGGCGCCGCGCACGGCGCCGACGGTGACGGCCCCGGGCCGCGGGCGCGGGCGGAGCCTCACGCGCGCTCCCTGGGTCTGTCGGCCGGGGGCGCGTCCGCGCCGGCCCGCCTCGCGGCGCCGTCCGTGCCGGTGGCGGCCTCCGCGGCTGCCGTGCCGGGCGGTTCCGGGTCGGCGGGGTGACCGGCCTGCTCCGGGCCCGCTTCGCGGGGCGGCGGCACGTTGCCTCCGGGCGGGCCCGGCGGGGCCTCGTCGGCGGTGACGGCGGGCTGCCAGCCGTGCCGGTCCAGTGCCCGGACGAGGGCGGTGACCATCCGGGGGTCGAAGTGGGTGCCGGCGCAGCGCTCCAGTTCGGCGAGGGCGGTGGGCACCGGGCGGGCCCGGCTGTAGGAGCGGGTGGAGGTCATGGCGTCGAAGGCGTCGGCGACGGCCACGACCCGGGCGAACTCGGGGATCTGCTCGCCGTGGAGCCCGTACGGATAGCCGCTGCCGTCCATGCGCTCGTGGTGGTGGAGGATCGCGGCCCGCGCCTCGCCGAGGAAGCCGATGCCGCGGACCATCTCGTGGCCGTACTCGGGGTGCAGTTCGATGACCCGGCGTTCCTCGGGGGTGAGGGGTCCGTCCTTGGTGAGGAGCCGGGTGGGCACGCCGAGTTTGCCCACGTCGTGCAGGATGCCCGCGAAGCGGACGACGTCGAGGCGGTCCTCGGCCATGCCGAGCTCACGGGCGATCAGGACGGAGGCCTGGCCGACGCGTTCGCTGTGGCCGCGGGTGTACCGGTCCTTGATGTCGACGGCCTGGACGAGGGCGCGGATGGTGGCCTGGTGGGCGGCGCGCTCCCGGTGGTACTGGGCGAAGACCCAGTGGGAGATGTACATGGGGAGGAGCACGAAGAGCGCCGCGACGGGGCCGTAGGTGCTGCGCCAGAGGACGGCCATCATCAGTCCGGCGAGGCCGTGGACGGTGTGCGGGACGAGGGAGCGGCCGAGGAGGCCGCGCCAGGCGGCCCGGGGCGGGAGCCCGCCGACGGTGGCCCGGATGCCGCCGTCGAGGGCGGTGAGGGCCAGGCAGAGGACGAGCGCGGCGGCGCCGGCGGGCAGCAGCGCGTACGGCAGGTCGGGGGCGTCGGGGCCCCGGCCGAGGGCGGTGGGGGCACCGAGGGCGTCGGCGGTCAGGGCGGCGGCCCGGACGGCGACGGCCGCGGCGGCGGCCCGCCAGGCGCGGCGGAGCGCGGCGGGGGGTTCCTCGACGCGGGCGAGGAGGCTGCCGGGGATCGCGGTGAGCGCGGCGGCGGCGGGGGGCAGGAGGAGGGCGGCGGCGAGGAGGACGGGGAAGAAGGAGCCGGTGCCCATGGGAAAGGAGCGGCCGAGGAGCCGGCAGCGGGCGGGCAGCTCGCAGAGCGCGTACAGGGCGGCGAGGAGTGCGACCGTGCCCCAGGGGACGGTCGCGCCGGGGCGCAGTGCGGGCAGGACGCACGCTCCCGCCCCGAGCAGGGCGCAGCCGATGTACGCGCGGGCCGCTCGTGGAATGACCTTCACGCCCATCACGCCGGTCACGCTAGCGAGTCGGGCGGACGGCGACGGCGCGCTCGGAGTGATTCGCACCATCGGGTGATACAAGCTGATGTATGCGCGAGGCCGCCGCGAGCGGTGCGCGACGGCCTCGGTCCCCGGTGCGTGAGGGGGGTGTTACTCCTGCGGGGCCGGCGTCGTCGGGGCGCTCGCCGTGATGTCCTGCTCGGGCACCAGGTGTCCGGCGCGGATCAGGTCGATCCGGCCCATGACCTTGGCGCGGAGGTCGGCGGGGACGTCGTCACTGCCGCAGCAGCGCTTGACGAGCTTCTTCACCGCCTGCTCCAGGCCGTACTTCTCCAGGCACGGGGAGCACTCCTCGAAGTGCACCTCGAACTTGGTGCAGTCGCTGTCGGGCATCTCATGGTCGAGGAACTCGTAGAGATGATCCAGGACCTCTGAGCAATCCGTCTCGTGCGGCTCTCCGCAGCTCATGAGCCCGAGCCTTTCAGATCGTTCGACGACTCTCCGGCGCCCGCGGGCACCAGCCCGCGGTCGCGGGCGTAGTCCTCGAGCATGCCGCGCAGCTGGCGGCGGCCCCGGTGCAGTCGGGACATCACCGTACCGATGGGTGTCCCCATGATGTCCGCGATCTCCTTGTACGCAAAGCCCTCGACATCGGCGAGATAGACGGCGATGCGGAACTCCTCGGGAATCGCCTGGAGCGCTTCCTTCACGTCGGAGTCCGGGAGGTGGTCGAGCGCCTGCGACTCGGCGGAGCGCAGACCGGTCGACATGTGCGACTCGGCGCGGGCGAGCTGCCAGTCCTCGATCTCCTCGGCGGCGCTGCGCTGGGGCTCGCGCTGCTTCTTGCGGTACGAGTTGATGAAGGTGTTCGTGAGGATGCGGTACAGCCACGCCTTGAGGTTCGTGCCCTCACGGAACTGGTGGAACGACCCGTACGCCTTGGCGTAGGTCTCCTGCACCAGGTCCTCCGCGTCCGCGGGGTTGCGCGTCATGCGCAGCGCGGCCGAGTACATCTGGTCGAGGTAGCCGAGGGCGTCCCGCTCGAAGCGCGCGTTGCGCTCCTCGGTCGTCTCCTCGGGGCCGTCGTCGGTCCCTGTGTCGGTCCCAGTGACCGGACCCACCTCCTCCAGCGCGGCGGCGAGCCCGAGGGCGGACCCGCTCGTTTCGGAGGATAGACGAGGAACCGCTCCGCCCGCCGCCCGAATCGGGGCGGTCCTGGGAGCGGGCAGCACTGTCCAGGCGAGGTCAGCGGCCTGCGCGCGCTCCGGGCAGATGGTCGAACCCATGCGACGGTCTCCCTCTTCCTTGCTCTCACACCGACGCCCTCCACAACAGCGGCCCCCCGCTCCGCATTCCCGGTGCGTCAGCGGAGGGCGGAGATCCACTCGACGACCCCGTCCACGAGCAGGGCCACGGCCTCGTCCTGGCTCAGCGGCGCGCGCCGGGGGACCGCGAAGCCGTGGTCCCCGTACGGGACCTCCACGAGTTCGTACGGACCTTCCGGATACTCCTCGGGCCGCCCGAAGGGGTCGTTGCCGCCCTGGACGACGAGGGTGGGCAGGCCGGTGCCGAGGAGCTCCTCGGCACGGGACCGCTCGGGCCTCCCCGGCGGATGGAGCGGGAAGCTCAGGGCGAGGACGGCGAGCGCGCCGAGCTCCCGCCCGGTGCGGCAGGCGACCCGGGCCCCGGCGCTGCGGCCGCCCGCGACGACGGGGAGGCCGGGCTTCGCGAGGGACGGCCAGAGGCCGCGCCAGCCGGTGTCGAGGGTCTTCGGCGCGGGCGCGACCTTCTTGCCGGCGACCCGCCAGGGCTGCTCGACGAGGGCGACGGTCACGCCGTGCGCGGGCAGCTCCCCGGCCAGTGCCCGGAGGTCGCGGGCCTCGACGCCGCCGCCGGCGCCGTGCCCGAGGGCGAGGACGGTCCGGGGGTTCGTCCCGGGGTACCACGTGATGCGTGCCTCACCGGCGTCGGTGGGGACGGTCTCGTACTGTGTCACGTCCCCATCCTGCCGCCGTCACGGGCCCGTCCCGCCCTCCGGTCCGGTCCGCGCGTCAGAACAGCGTGCCGGCCTCCGGCCCGTCCAACTCCGCCAGGAGCTCGGGGCCGTTGTTGCGGACGTTGCTGACGGCGGTCGCGACCGGGTGGGCCCGCATCAGGCCCTCCGGCGGCGGGGCGAGGAGTCCGCGCAGCTGCTCGGGGTCGGTCCGCGCCGGGTCGAGCCAGGCGTCCCAGCGGTCCTCCGTCAGCATCAGCGGCATCCGGGGGTGGATGTCGTGGAGCGAGCGCGGGCCCTCGGCGGGGGCGACGCCCAGCGGCCCGGTCTCGGCCTCGGTGGTGATCACCGAGCAGGTCACCCACCAGGCGGAGGGGTCCCCGTCGGGCAGGGTGCGGTCGCGCCAGAACTCGTAGAGCCCGGCCATCGCGAGGACGGATCCGTCCGCGGGGGTCACGAAGTACGGCTGCTTCCGGGGCCGCTTCTTCCTGCCCTCGACCTCCAGTTCCCGTTCGGCGGTCCCGGTCACCCATTCGTAGTAGCCGTCGGCGGGCAGGATGCACCGGCGGGACCGGAAGGCGCGCTTGAAGGAGGGCTTCTCGTCCACGGTCTCCGCGCGCGCGTTGATCATCCGGGCGGCGCCCTCCGGCGTCTTCGCCCAGGACGGCACGAGTCCCCATCTCAGCGCGCGCAGCTGGCGAACCGGACGCGGGGATCCCGCGTCCTTCACGGGACGCTCCAGAACGGCCCAGACCTCTTTGGTGGGGGCCACGTTCCAGTCGGGGGCCAGTGCCTCCTCCGGCTCCCACTTCTCGACCCCGAAGATCTCGACGAGGTCCTCGGGCCGTCGACTCGATGCATACCGTCCGCACATGCGTGCCACACTGCCACGATCCCGACCACGAGCGAGGAGCAGTCCGCCCCATGACCCAGGTCCTCGGCACCCAGCCCGCTCCCGATGCGTGGATCGTCTACGTCACCGCCGTCTGCGCGCTGGGCCTGGTCGCCCTCCGCCGCCTCTGGCTCCCGGCCCGGAACGCGATCACCATCGCCCACGAGGGCGGGCACGGGCTCGTCGCCCTCGTCACCGGCCGCCGCCTGGAGTCGATCCGGCTGCACTCGGACACCAGCGGACTGACCGTGTCCCGGGGCCGCCCGACCGGCCTCGGCGTCGTCCTCACCCTCGCCGCCGGCTATCCGGCGGCCCCGCTGCTCGGGCTCGGGGGCGCCGCCCTGCTCGGCACCCGCCACGTCACCCTGCTGCTCTGGATCGCGACCGCCCTGCTGCTCGCGATGCTGGTGATGGTCCGGAACGCGTACGGGATCCTCACCGTGGTCCTGACGGGCGCCGCCTTCCTCCTCGTCTCCTGGCTGACCGGGCCGAACGTCCAGTCGGCCTTCGCGTACGCGGCGGTCTGGTTCCTGCTGCTCGGCGGTGTCCGCCCGGCCTTCGAGCTCCAGGCGAAGCGGCGCCACGGCGGCACCCCCGACTCGGACGCGGACCAGCTGTCGCGGCTCACCCAGGTGCCCGCGGGCGTGTGGCTGTTCTTCTTCCACGCCGTCGCGATCTCGGCCCTGATCGGCGGCGGGCGCTGGCTCCTGGGCATCTGACTCCCCCGTACAGTGAGTCCATGACCGCAGCAGCCTCCGCGACGCACTCCGACCCGCCCACCGACCTCTGGCCCGCCCCGCACGCCCGCGGCGCCGTCGACGCGACCGTCACCGTGCCCGGATCGAAGTCGGTCACCAACCGCGCCCTGGTCCTCGCCGCGCTCGCCGCCGAACCCGGCTGGCTGCGCCGCCCGCTGCGCTCCCGCGACACCCTCCTGATGGCCGAGGCGCTCCGCGCCCTCGGCGTGAGGATCGAGGAAGGGGTGGGCCCCGACGGCTCCGGCGAGGCCTGGCGGATCATCCCCTCCCCGCTGCGCGGTCCCGCGACGGTCGACGTCGGCAACGCGGGCACGGTCATGCGCTTCCTACCCCCGGTCGCGGCCCTCGCGGACGGCCCGGTGCGCTTCGACGGCGACCCCCGCTCCCACGAGCGCCCGCTGCACGGCGTGATCGACGCGCTGCGCGCGCTCGGCGCCCGGATCGACGACGACGGCCGGGGCGCGCTCCCGATGACCGTGCACGGCGCCGGCGGCCTGGACGGCGGCACCGTCGAGATCGACGCCTCCTCGTCCTCCCAGTTCGTCAGCGCCCTGCTGCTCTCCGCGCCCCGCTTCAACCAGGGCGTCGAGGTGCGGCACGTCGGCAGCCGGCTCCCGTCGCTCCCCCACATCCGGATGACGGTCGACATGCTGCGCGCGGTCGGCGCCCAGGTCGACGAGCCGGAGCACGGCGGCGCCCCGAACGTGTGGCGGGTGACGCCCACCGGGCTGCGCGGCCGGGACCTCGTCGTCGAGCCCGACCTGTCGAACGCGCAGCCGTTCCTGGCGGCGGCCCTGGTGACCGGCGGCCGGGTGACGGTCCCCGACTGGCCGGCGCGGACCACCCAACCGGGGGACGAGCTGCGTCGGATCTTCACCGAGATGGGTGGTTCCTGCGAACTCACCGACGCGGGCCTGACCTTCACCGGCACGGGCCGGATCCACGGCATCGACGTGGACCTCGGCGAGGTCGGCGAGCTGACCCCCGGGATCGCGGCGGTCGCGGCGCTCGCCGACTCCCCGTCGACCCTGCGCGGGGTGGCCCATCTGCGGCTGCACGAGACGGACCGGCTCGCGGCGCTCACCAAGGAGATCAACGGGCTCGGCGGCGACGTGACGGAGACCGAGGACGGCCTCCACATCCGCCCGCGCCCGCTGCACGGCGGCGTCTTCCACACGTACCACGACCACCGCATGGCGACGGCGGGCGCGATCATCGGCCTCGCGGTCGGGGGCGTGGAGATCGAGGACGTGGCGACGACGGCGAAGACCTTGCCGGACTTCCCGACGATGTGGACCGAAATGCTCGGGGTCTGAACCATGCGGCGCTACGGCAAGCACACCGACGAGGACGACATCCGCCAGCGGCCCAACCGCAAGGGCACCCGCCCCCGCACCAGCATCCGTCCGAAGCACGAGGACGCCGTCGAGGGCATGGTCCTCACCGTCGACCGCGGCCGGCTGACCGTCCTGGTCGACGACCGGGCGGTGACCGCGATGAAGGCGCGCGAGCTGGGCCGCAAGGCCGCCGTCGTCGGCGACCGCGTCTCCCTGGTCGGCGACCTCTCCGGCGAGAAGGACACGCTGGCCCGGATCGTGCGGATCGGCGAGCGCAGCTCGGTGCTCCGCCGCACGGCCGACGACGACGACCCGTACGAGCGGGTGGTCGTCGCCAACGCCGACCAGCTGGCGATCGTCACCGCGCTCGCCGATCCGGAGCCGCGCCCCCGGCTGATCGACCGCTGTCTGGTGGCCGCCTACGACGGCGGGCTCTCCCCGCTGCTCGTCCTGACCAAGTCGGACCTCGCCCCGCCGGACGCGCTCCTGGAGATGTACGGCGCGCTGGGCGTGCCCCATGTGGTGACCACCCGGGACGAGTTCGTCGACGGGGTCGCCGCGGAGCGGGTCCACGAGCACCTCAAGGGCCGGACGACCGCGTTCGTCGGGCACTCGGGCGTCGGCAAGACGACCCTGGTGAACGCCCTGGTCCCGCCGGAGCGGCGGCGGACCACGGGTGTCGTGAACGCGGTCACGGGCCGCGGCCGACACACCACCACCTCGGCGCTCGCGCTGCCGCTGAACGACGAGGAGGGCGGCTGGGTCATCGACACGCCGGGCGTGCGCTCCTTCGGTCTGCACCACGTCGATCCGTCCCGGGTGATCCTCGCCTTCCCCGATCTCGTGCCGGGCACGGAGAACTGTCCGCGCGCGTGCAGTCACGACGAGCCGGACTGCGGGCTCGACGCGTACGTGGCGGAGGGGCACGCCGATCCGGCGCGGCTGTTCTCGCTGCGGCGGCTGCTCGCGACCCGGGAGCGACGCGAGGGCGACTGAGCCGTCGGTGTTTGAGCCCGGCCGCTGTCGGTAAGTGCATAATCGCACCAAGTGCGACGAAGCGGTCACCGACGGCGTGGGAGGCACTGACGATGGCGTGGCTGCTGGTGGTGATCGCGGGAGTCCTGGAGACGGGCTTCGCGGTCTGTCTGAAGCTCTCGCACGGCTTCACCCGACTGTGGCCGACGATCGCCTTCGCCTCCTTCGCCCTGGGGAGCTTCGGCCTCCTCACGCTGGCGCTGCGGAAGCTCGACGTCGGCCCGGCGTACGCGGTGTGGACGGGGATCGGCGCGGCCGGAACGGCGATCTACGGCATGGTCTTCCTCGGCGACGTGGTCTCCGCGCTCAAGATCGTCTCGATCACCCTGGTCATCGCGGGGGTCATCGGACTCCAGCTCTCCGGGGCCGCGCACTGAGGGGTCACCGGCAGGGCCGGTGCGACGACATGGCTGAGGGCGATCCGTACGGCGAGCTCGCAGCCGGCCGCCCACCGCTCCCCCGCGCAGGCGGCGGTCTCCGCCACGAGTTCGGCGGGCGCGGGCGGTCCGGCGTCGGCGCGCCGCTGGGCGGGGACGGGGGCGGGCCGGGCGCCGGGCCGGGCCGGCCGGGGCTGGGGCAGCCGTTCGTTCCAGGCCCCGGTGAGCAGGGCCCGGAGCAGCGGGCGGACGGCGGCGCGGGCGACGATCCACTCGGCGACGGCGACGAGGTTCCGCTCGGGCGGGGCGGGGGCTGCGAGCAGGTGCCGGACGCCCTGGAGGTAGGAGTCGGCCTCTCTGCGGACGAGGGCGCGGGCGAGCCCCTCCTTGCTGCCGAACTCGTTGTAGAGGGTCTGCCGGGAGACCCGGGCCGCGGTGGCGAGGTCGGCCATGCGCACGGCGGACCAGGGGCGGTGCGCGAGCGCGGCGAGCGCGGCGTCGAGCAGTGCCTCTCGGGCGTTCGCCATCCTCACCTCCGGAGGGAACGGTCGTCCGCTCAGCGTCGGCAGGCGCCCCCTCCCTGTCAAGGGGCTGCGGTGGACGGTTCGCCGCGTGTCCGCACGGCGGGGATAGAGTGCCGACCATGGCCGATTACCACGATGATCTGCGTCTCGCCCACGTCCTCGCGGATGCCGCCGACGCGGCCACCATGGACCGTTTCCAGGCGCTCGACCTCCGGGTCGAGACGAAGCCGGACATGACTCCGGTGAGCGAGGCCGACAAGGCGGCGGAGGAGCTGATCCGCGGACAGCTCCAGCGCGCCAGGCCGCGCGACGCGATCCTCGGCGAGGAGTACGGCGTGGAGGGCTCGGGCCCGCGCCGTTGGGTGATCGACCCGATCGACGGCACCAAGAACTACGTGCGCGGGGTGCCGGTCTGGGCGACCCTGATCGCGCTGATGGAGGCCGGGGAGACCGGTTTCCAGCCGGTGGTGGGCGTGGTCTCCGCCCCGGCGCTCGGCCGGCGCTGGTGGGCGGCGAAGGGGCTGGGCGCGTACACGGGCCGCAGCCTGGCCTCGGCGACCCGGCTGAACGTCTCGAAGGTAGCGTCCCTGTCGGACGCCTCCTTCGCGTACTCCTCGCTGAGCGGCTGGGAGGAGCAGGGCCGCCTCGACGGCTTCCTCGACCTCACGCGCGCGTGCTGGCGGACCCGGGCGTACGGCGACTTCTGGCCGTACATGATGGTCGCGGAGGGTTCCGTGGACATCTGCGCGGAGCCGGAGCTGTCGCTGTGGGACATGGCTGCGGTCGCGATCGTGGTCCAGGAGGCCGGGGGCACGTACACGGGCCTGGACGGCCGGCACGGCCCGCACAGCGGGAACGCGGCGGCGTCGAACGGTCTGCTCCACGGCGAGCTGCTGAGCCATCTGAACCAGGAGGGCACCCGGGGCTGACCGGCCCGCCCTCCGGGAGCGCGCCCGGGGACGGGCCGGCCCGCCGCCCGGGAGGGCGGGCGCTCCCGGCACTCCCCGGGGACGCCTCGCGCGCCCCCTTTACGGCCCACCCCGCCGGTGCAACTCTGAGAGTCCCCCCGCTTGTGAACTTGTGAATTCTTTCTCGTGGGGGTCTCACCAAGGAGGTGGCTCGTCCATGCTCGTCCGTGACGCCATGAGCACCGTGGTCCTCACCATCGGCCCCGCCCACACCCTCCGACAGGCGGCCCGGCTGATGTCGGCGCGCCGCGTCGGCGCGGCGATCGTCCTCGACGCCGACGCCGGCGGGCTCGGCATCCTCACCGAGCGCGACGTCCTCAACTCCCTGGCGCGGGACCAGGACCCCGACCGGGAGACCGCCGGCTCCCACACCACCCGTGACGTGGTCTTCGCCGCGCCCACCTGGACGCTGGCGGAGGCGGCCGAGGCCATGACGCGCGGCGGCTTCCGCCACCTCGTCGTCCTCGACGACCGGGGCCCCGTGGGCATCGTCTCCGTACGCGACATCATCCGCTGCTGGATCCCGGTGCACAGCGTCGCCGCCGGCTGAGCACGCGAGGGCGTGTCCGGCCTCCGTACGGAGCTCGGACACGCCCTCCACCCCCGGCGAGCGCCCTCAGCCGCGCAGGGCCCGGACCGCGGCCTCCAGCCGCTTGCCGAAGTCACCGTCCGCCTTGCGGAAGTTGTCGATCGCCCGCTCGGCGATGTCGTCGCGCGAGACCTTGGCCAGGAAGCCGGCGAGGTTCCCGACGAGGCGGCCCTTCTCGTCCTCCGACATCAGCCGGTAGAGGTTGCCCGCCTGCACGAAGTCGTCGTCCTCGGCGTGCGAGGGCACGGCGTGGTCGCCGGTCGCACCGGTGACCGGGGAGCCGACCCAGAGCGGCCGGTCCGTCTGGTGCGGGCCGCCGAAGCTGTTCGGCTCGTAGTTCTTCGCGCCCTTGTGGCGGCCGTCGTAGAGGAAGCCGTCCCGCGCGTGGGTGCGCGCCTCGGTGGCGTGCGGGCGGTTCACCGGGAGGTGGTCGGCGTTGATGCCGACGCGGTAGCGGTGGGCGTCGCCGTAGGCGAAGAGGCGGCCCTGGAGCATCTTGTCCGGGGAGGGGCCGATGCCCGGCACGAAGTGCGCGGGGCTGAAGATCGACTGCTCGACCTCGGCGAAGACGTTCTCCGGGTTGCGGTTGAGCTCCAGCCTGCCGATCTCGATCGGCGGGTAGTCGGCGTGCGGCCACACCTTGGTGAGGTCGAACGGGTTGAAGCGGTAGGTCGCCGCCTCGGCCGCGGGCATGATCTGGACCTGCACGGTCCAGCTCGGGAAGTCGCCGCGCTCGATGGCCTCGCGCAGGTCGCGCTGGTGCGAGTCCGGGTCCTCGCCGGCGAGGCGGTCGGCCTCCTCCTGGGTGAGGTTCTTGATGCCCTGGTCGGTCTTGAAGTGGTACTTGACCCAGAAGACCTCGCCGGCCTCGTTGTTCCACTGGTACGTGTGCGAGCCGAAGCCGTCCATGTGGCGGTACGAGGCGGGGATGCCGCGGTCGCCGAAGAGCCAGGTGACCTGGTGGGTCGACTCCGGGGAGAGGCCCCAGAAGTCCCAGACGTTGTCCGGCTCCTGCGAGCCGGTGTACGGGTCGCGCTTCTGGGTGTGGATGAAGTCGGGGAACTTGATGGCGTCCCTGATGAAGAACACCGGGGTGTTGTTGCCGACGAGGTCGTAGTTGCCCTCCTCGGTGTAGAACTTCAGCGCCCAGCCGCGGGGGTCGCGCACCGCGTCCGCCGAGCCGAGGCTGCCCGCGACGGTGGAGAGGCGCAGGAAGGTCTCGGTCTCCTTGCCGACCTCGGAGAGGAAACCGGCGCGCGTCCACCGGGTGACGTCGCGGGTCACCGTGAAGGTGCCGTAGGCGCCCGCGCCGCGCGCGTGGACCACGCGCTCCGGGATCCGCTCGCGGTTGAAGTGGGCGAGCTTCTCCAGGAGGAGCTGGTCCTGCACGAGGACCGGGCCGCCGGCACCCGCGGTCTCGCTGTTCTGGTTGTCGGCGACCGGAGCCCCGGCCTCCGTGGTGAGCGGTCCCTGTGTCACGTGTGCCTCCTGCGTCATCCCTGCGCGTCCCGTCCCTCGCCCCGGACCCCTTGAACGAGTCCTTGGCCAATCTCGTTCTCGATCCTACAATAGACAAAGTCCAAATCAAGCAGACATCCAAAGTCACACCCGTTCGGGATCTTGTTCCCGGCTGTTAGGCTGGCCCCCATGAGTGACCTGTTGGAACGACTGCGCGGACGCGGCTGGCGGATGACCGCGCAGCGCCGCGTCGTGGCCGAGGTCCTCGACGGGGATCATGTGCATCTGACCGCCGACGAGGTCCACGCCCGCGCGGTGTCGAAGCTGCCCGAGATCTCGCGCGCGACCGTGTACAACACGCTGGGCGAGATGGTCACCCTCGGTGAGGTCATCGAGGTCGCGACCGACGGCCGCGCCAAGCGGTACGACCCCAACGCCCACCGGCCCCACCAGCACCTGGTCTGCGGCCGCTGCGGCGCGATCCGCGACGTGCACCCGGCAGGCGACCCGCTGGCGGACCTCCCGGACACCGAACGCTTCGGCTTCACGATCTCGAACGTCGAGGTCACCTACCGGGGCGTCTGCCCGAGCTGCGCCACGACGGCCTGACGACACGCCGACGAAGCCCCCGCTCCGGCGGGGGCTTCGTCGTGCCCTGGGCACGCGGACACGACGAAGGCCCGGATCCGGTGAACGGATCCGGGCCTTCGCTGCCACTGAGTAGCGGGGACAGGATTTGAACCTGCGACCTCTGGGTTATGAGCCCAGCGAGCTACCGAGCTGCTCCACCCCGCGTCGGTAAACACGACTGTACGGGACCCCCCTCACCAGCGCAAATCCGTCGACGCCTCAGGCGGTGAGCTCCTGGTGCAGCGCCTCGCTCAGCCGGGCCGCCCGCTCGGCGACCTCCGCCGGGCCCAGCTCCACCGCGCGGTCGCACCAGCGACGCCCCTCGGTGAGCTCCCCCCGGCGCGCCGCGAGCAGCGCGAGCCGGAGCGCGGCGCGGCCGTGGCCGGCCCGGGCCGCCCGGGTCCACCAGAGGGCGGCCTCCCGCTCGCTGCCCTCGCGGGCGAGGAGCAGTCCGAGGTTGAAGGCGCCGTTGCGGCTGCCCGCCTCGGCGGCCTCGCGGTACCAGCGGTCGGCCTCGGCCAGGTCGCCGCGCCCGGCGGCGAGCATCCCGACCCTCACCTGGGCGCGCCGGTGGCCCTGCTGGGCGGCCCGCTCGTACCACTCCTCGCACTCGGACTTCTCCTCGCGGGGCGCGCCGAGCACGGCGGGGCCGGGCTCGGGGCGACGCGCGTCGAGCACCGAGGCGAGCCGGAAGGCCGCCTCGGCGCTGCCGCCGCCGGCCGCGCACCGCAGGTGCCGCTCGGCGGTCTGCTCGTCACCGTCCCGCAGGGCGGCGATGCCGACCTGGAGGGCCGCCTCGGTGTGTCCGGCGGCCGCGGCCCGCTCGTACCAGACCAGCGCCGTGCGGTCGTCGCCCCGGCCCGCGTGGAGGATGCCCAGGTTGAAGGCGGCGTCCACGCTGCCGGCCTCGGCGGCCTTGGAGAACCAGGGCTCGGCGCCGTTGGCGTCGCCCGCCTGGAGGAGCAGGACGGCGAGCGCGTTGGCGGCCTCGCGGTGCCCCGCGTAGGCGGCGCGGCGGTACCACTGCTCGGCCTGCGGGATGCGGTCCTGGGCCGCGCAGAGCAGCCCGAGGTTGTAGGCGCCGTTGACGTCGCCCGCGTCCATGGCGGCCCGGTACCAGCGCTCGGCGGTCTGCTGCTCGCCCCGGGCGGCGTGCAGGGCGCCCAGCGCGTTGGCGGCGTTGCCGTCGCCGTCCTGGGCGGCCCGCAGCCACCACACGGCGGCGCTCTCCTCGTCGCCCGCGTCGCGGAGCAGGAAGCCGAGGGCGCAGGCGGCCTTCGCCTCGCCCTCCTTGGCGGAGCTGAGGTACCAGCGGCCGGCCTCCTTGAGCTCGCCGCGGTGTTCCAGGATGGCGCCCAGGTGGAGCGCGGCCCGCCGGTGGCCGCGCGCGGCGGCCTGCCGGAACCACTGCTCGGCCTCGGCTGCCTCTCCCGTGCCCTCGCCGGCCGGCTGTCCGGGGGCGGCGGTCGCGGTGCCGGTCGCGGCCACGCCGGAGGGCACGACCGCCCTGACGCCCGCGGTACGGAGCCGGGTGCCGGTCTCGTGCGGCCCGCGGGTGGTCTCGGTGGCCCGGCGCTCCAGGGCGAGGGCGAGGCGGTAGGCGGCCTCGCGGTGGCCCTGCTCGGCGGCGGCGCGCAGCCAGCGCTCGGCGCCGACGTCGCTGCGGTGCTCCAGGAGGTCGGCGAGGGCGTACGCGCCGAGGGCGTGGCCCTGCTCGGCGGCCTGACGGAGCCAGTACTCGGCGGCCGGCTCGTCGCCGCGTTCGCGGTGGTGACGGCCGAGGGCGTGGGCGGCGGGGGCCGAGCCGGCGACGGCGGCGACCCGCCACCAGCCGGCCGCCTCGTCGGGGTATCCGCGCTGGTGGAGCAGGACGCCCAGGTTGTTGGCGGCGGCCCGGTCCCCCTCCGCGGTGGCCCTCCGCAGGTACGGCTCGGCGCCGTCGAGGTCGCCGCGGCGCAGCAGCAGCGCGCCGAGCGCGCTCATCGCGGCGAGGTCACCGCGCTCGGCGGCCCGCCGGTGCCTGGCCTCGGTCTCGGTCTCGTTCTCGGCGTCGGTCTCGCTGGTGGTGTCGACGACCGCATCGGCGGCCCCCACTGCCTCGATGATCTCGTCTGCGGCGTTTCTGGCGTGCCGCTGCACAAACCGCCCTGTCTCCAACAGAGTTGCCCTGTCCCCCATAAATACCATCGTCGCACCACCCGCAACCCGAGCACACCTGGTATACCGCAGCCAGTGAGGTCACTCAGCGTTTTGTCGACATGCCCACAGAGAGACAAGTCAAACACGACTCACGCCAACTCGCCCCTTCCCTACCGCTCTTCGGCACCCCCCGGCACGTCGACACACGACAAGGGCCCGGATCCTTATGGATCCGGGCCCTTGCCCTCTGAGTAGCGGGGACAGGATTTGAACCTGCGACCTCTGGGTTATGAGCCCAGCGAGCTACCGAGCTGCTCCACCCCGCGTCGGTGAAACCACAGTATCACGACGCGGGGACGGAAAACCTCAGGTCAGCCGCCTGATCCGGGCGCCTTGAGCTTCGCCTCGGCGTCCGCGGCCCGCTGGAGCGCCCCCTGGAGGTCCTCCTGGGCCTTGCCGTACGCGGCCCAGTCGCCCTTCTGCAGAGCGGTCCGGCCGGCGTCGTACGCCTTCTGGGCATCGGCGATGGCCTGCTTCAGGGCGGCGTCGTTCGAGACCGGCGGCTGGGTCGTGCCGGGCGGCTGCGTGGTGCCCGGCGGAGTCGTCGGCGGGGTGGGCGCCTCCACCCCGAAGACCGCGTTGAGCGCCTTGGTGAGGTTGTCCTCGAACACCGTGGTGTCCTTGGTCGTGTCACCGTCCGGCTGGTCCGCGTCCACGTACGACACCGCGACCTTCTTCAGGAGCGGGTAGAGCGCGTTGCGCCCCTGGGCGTACACCGGCTCCACGTACAGGAACCCGCCGTCGAGCGGCACGGTCAGCAGGTTGCCGTACTGGATGTCGGAGTCGGCGCCCTTCATGTCCCGGACGAAGGTGGCCACGGAGGGCAGACCGTTGAGCTTGCTCTGCACCTGCGCCGGGCCCGGCACGTCCTCGGTGACCCTCAGCAGTCTCAGCCGGCCGTACTCCTTGCTGGTGGCGTCGGCGTCGACCGCCATGAAGGCGCCCAGGTTGGGCCGCCCGTTCGGCGTGAACGTCGTCGTCAGCGAGAAGCGCTGCGCCGTGTCCCCGGGCATCTTCATGCTCAGGTAGTACGGCGGGACCGCGTTGCCGTCCTTGTTGGTCGGGTCGTCCGGCACCTGCCAGGCGTCCGAGCCGCTGTAGAACTGCGCGGGGTCGGTGACGTGGTAGCGGGTCAGCAGCTCGCGCTGCACCTTGAACATGTCCTGCGGGTAGCGCAGGTGCGCGAGCAGGTCGCCCTTGATCTCGGACTTCGGCCTGACGGTGTCCGGGAAGGCCTTCATCCAGGTCTTCAGGACCGGGTCCTGGGTGTCCCACTCGTAGAGCTTCACCGTGCCGTCGTAGGCGTCGACGGTGGCCTTGACCGAGTTGCGGATGTAGTTGACCTGGTTCTGCTGGGCGACGACCGTGCGCTGCTGGTTGCCGACGGTCAGCGAGTCGGCGGTGGTGTCGCCGAGCGTGGTGCGCGAGGCGTAGGGGTAGCCGTTGGTCGTGGTGTAGGCGTCGACGATCCACTGGATCCGGCCGTCGACGACCGCCGGGTAGGCGTCGCCGTCGATGGTCAGCCAGGGCGCGACGGCCTCGACGCGCTCCTTGGGCGTGCGGTTGTAGAGGATCCGCGAGCCCTCGCCGATGGCTCCCGAGTAGAGGATCTGCGGCTCGCTGAAGGCCACCGCGTACGCGGCGCGGTTGAAGGTGCTGGAGAGGCTGACGCCGCTCTTCTCCTTGTAGCTGGTGGTCTTCTCGCCGTTCTCCTCGTAGTCCAGCTCCTTCTGGGGGCCGCCCACGATCGAGTACTGGTCGGTCTTCTCGCCGTAGTAGATCCGCTGCTGGTACGTGGGCAGCGAGCCGGTCGTCGGCAGCCCGGACTCGGTGAAGACCGGGGAACCGTTGGCGTCCGTCTGCGTGCCCGAGGCCAGGATCGCGCCGTAGCCGTGGGTGTAGGTGAAGTGGTCGTTGATCCAGTTCCGCTTCGGGATGCCCCGGATGTTCAGCTCACGCAGGCCGACGACGGTGTCCTTGCCGGCGTAGCGGTCCACGTCCAGCGTGGTCGGGAACTGGTAGTACTTCCGCTTCTGCTCCAGCTGCTGGAACGTCGGCGACACGATGTTCGGGTCGAGCAGGCGGTAGCTGGCCGCCGTGTCGGCGTCCGCCCGCAGCTTGTCCTTGGCCTTGACCGTCGACTTCCCGGAGTAGTTCTCGGCCTTCGTCCCGTCGATCGCGTACGCCTTGCGGGTGGCGTCGATGTTCTTCTGGATGTACGGCGCCTCCTTGGCCTGCTCGTTCGGCTGGACCTGGAACTTCTGCACGATGGCCGGGTACAGACCGCCGATCAGGATCGCGGAGAGGACCATCAGGCCGAAGCCGATCACCGGCAGCTGCCAGGTGCGGCGCCAGAGCGTCGCGAAGAACAGCAGCGCGCAGATGACGGCGATGCAGAACAGGATGGTCTTCGCCGGCAGGTACGCGTTGGCGTCGACGTACCGCAGGCCCGTCCAGTTGCCCGTCGCCTTGAAGTCGCTCGACTTCACCGCCAGGCCGTACCGGTCGAGCCAGTACGCCACGGCCTTGAGCGCCACGAAGAGGCCGAGCAGCACCGAGAGGTGGCCGGTGGCGGCGGCGGTGGCCCGCGCGCCCGGGCTCGTGACCCGCAGACCGCCGTACAGGTAGTGCGTGAGCGCGGCCGCGACCAGCGACAGGACGGCGGCGGCGAAGCCGAACCCGAGGAGGAAGCGGTACCAGGGCAGGTCGAAGGCGTAGAACGACACGTCGAGCCCGAACTGCGGGTCCTTCTGGCCGAACTTCACGCCGTTGACCCACATGAGCCAGGTGCGCCACTGGCCGGACGCGGAGGCGCCGGCGATCAGGGCCACCAGCGCGGTGACCGCGAGCAGCACCCACTTCTTGAAGGGGGCCAGACCCATCCGGTACCGGTCGAGGCTCTGCTGCTCCAGCGACATCGCGCTGAGCGGCGGCCGCAGCCGGTACGCCAGCCAGACGTTGAAGCCGACGGCGAGCCCCATCAGCAGGCCGAAGACCAGGAAGAGACCGATCTTCGTCCACAGGGTGGTGGTGAACACGGACGAGTACTCGACCGAGCGGTACCAGAGCCAGTCCGTCCAGAACCCGGCGAACATCACGAACGCCATGGCCAGAACGGCCAGCACCCCGAGTGTCATGAGCAGGGTGCGGGCCCGCCGGGACGGCCGGCCGACTCTCATCCTCGGCCCGGACGGACCTTGGCCACGGTCCGGCATCTGGAAAGCCAACGTGCGCCCCTCGATGTTGATGCGTCTGTTGATGCGTCTGAAAGCAGGCCCCGCGATCGTAGAGCCCACTGATGCAACTTACTGAGGCTTTACCTAGTTCCCGCCTTCCGGGGAAGAGGAGGCAGGATATTGGTCATGTCCAACCTTTCCCCCTCCGGCCCGGCCATGGCCGCGAGCCCCCTCACCCGCGCGGTGCTCGAGATCGACGAGTACGCGTCGGGCCTCGGCTGGGACCAGCCCGCCCGCCTGTTCGCCCTGGTCGACACCGCACGGCTGCGCGTCCAGGAGCCCAAGCTCGCCTCCCAGCTCGGCCTGGGCGACGACGCCACCTCCTACACCCCCATCGAGCAGGACAAGCTGCCGCGCGGCAAGGCCCTCGACGAGTTCCTCGGCACGATCGCCTGGCCCGACGCCGTGGTCGGCTGCGCCCTGACCGTGGAGCGGCTCATGCTGCCCCCGTCGGCCGAGGCCCAGGTTCCGCAGGGCCTGAACGAGAAGCAGCTCGCCAAGTGGGTCGCCGGGCACCCCGACCGCCAGGAGGTCCGGATGACCGTGGCGGTGCTGCGTGACGGCAAGCGCGAGGCGGCGATCCGGCTGCGCGAGAAGGACTCCCCGACCGAGGTGCTGACCGGCCCCGACCTGGTGCCGGGCCTCGCCGAGGCGCTGGCGGCGACCTTCGAGAGCTGAGGGCCGACCCGTGGAAAGGGGGCTCCCGGCCGGGAGCCCCCTTTCCACGGGTACGCGCGCGTGCTCAGCTCTTCGAGCAGCTCGGCAGCGACTTCGTGTCGCCCTCGCGGAGCTTCTCCAGCGACTTCGTGGCGTCGTCGATGGTGCGGACCTTGATCAGGGTGAGCCCGTCGGGCGTGTCGGCGGCGGCCGCCTCGCAGTTGTCGGCCGGGGTGAGGAAGTACTCGGCGCCCGCGTTCCGCGCGCCGACCAGCTTCATCTCGATGCCGCCGATCGGGCCCACCTCGCCCTTGTCGTCGATGGTGCCGGTGCCGGCGATGAACCGGCCCTCGGTGAGGCTCTCCGGGGTGAGCTTGTCGACGATGCCGAGGGCGAACATCAGACCCGCGCTGGGACCGCCGACGTCGGCCAGGTTGATGTCGATCGTGAACGGGAAGACGTGGTCGGTGCCGGCCTGGATGCCGACGACGGCCCGGTCGCCCTCCTCGGACGTGGTGGTCCTGATGACCACCTTCCGGGTGACGGTGGGCTCCTTGTGGGCCTTCTCGGCGGCGGCCGCCTCCTTGGCGGGGACGATCGTGAACTCGACGTCCTGGCCGGGCTTCCGCTTCGTCACCTGCTTGGCGACGTCACCCTGTTCCTTGACCGGCACGCCGTCGACGGCCTTGATGACGTCCCCGGCGTGCAGCTTGCCCTCGGCCGGGGCGCCCTTGACGACGGTCGCGACGACGACCCGGGCGACCACCGGGATGCCGAGCTCCCCGAGGGCCGCCACCTTGGCGCTCTCCTGGGACTGGGAGAACTCCTCGGCGTTCTCCTGGCTCGACTCCTCCTCGGTCTTGCCGTCCGGGTAGAGGGTGTCGTGCGGCACCACCACGTTGTCGTGGGCCAGCCACCCGTAGACGGCCTCGACGGCGTTCATCCTGTAGTCCGCGCTGGTGACGCGGACCGTCGTCATGTTGAGGTGACCGTCGGTCGGGTAGGTCTTGCGTCCGGAGATCCGGAGCACCGGCTCCCCCCTGGCCTCGCCGAGCGTGTTGACCGTGGGGCCCGGGCTCATCTCCGCGTACGGCACCGGGATCAGGACGCCCGCGATGAGCAGACAGATCAGGACCAGGGTGGAGGCGAGCATCGTCGCGGTGCGGCGTGGCATGGAACGACAGTACGGGACTCGCCTGTGGGTGCACCCGTGGGGCGGTCCGTACGAGGCGGCCCCGTGTCAGCCGGACGGCGACGTGGTGACGGCGGAGGTGGTCGCGGCGGGTTCGCGCTCGGAGGGAGCGGAATCGGCGGTCACGGTGTGGGACCGCTCCATGGCGTCCCGGAAGCGCGCGTAGCCGGCGAGTTCCGCCACGTCGCCTATCGTCTTGTTCCTCGAAGCCCAGCTTCCCCATATCGCCGCGCCGACGACTGCGAAAAGCGGAATCAGCAACCAGGCCAGCGCTGCCATTCCGACCTCCCATCCCCAGTGAGTTGATCAGCAGACTGTCTCATCCGTGAGGTCAACGCTCGCGCCTGGGGGGCGGTTACGCAAATCGGGCGTTCGACTACACGCCGTCGGCGCGCCGCCTTGCCGTCTCAGCAGGCCCCCACCCATTCCTCGGTGCCGTCCGAGAACTTCTGGTGCTTCCAGATGGGGACCTCGTGCTTGAGGTCGTCGATGAGCTTCCGGCAGGCCTCGAAGGCCTCGCCGCGGTGGGGGCAGGAGACGGCGACGACGACCGCGAGGTCGCCGACGCGCAGGTCGCCGACGCGGTGGACGGCGGCCAGGGCGCGGACCGGGTGGTTCGCGACGACCTTCTCGGCGACGCGGCGCAGCTCCGCCTCGGCGCTCGGGTGGCAGGAGTACCCCAGCGCGTCGACGTCCGCGCCGCCGTCGTGGTTGCGCACGGTGCCGACGAAGAGGGTGGTGCCGCCGGCGGCGTCGTCTCCGACGGCCCGGAAGACCTCGTCGACCGAGAGCGGGGTGTCACGGATCGCGAGCAGCTTGATCGGGTCGTCCGCGGCCTGCTCGCCGGGGTGGTCGTGCGTCTGCGCCATGGGGCCATGGTGCCGCACGGCTCCGACATCCGGTAAGGGACCTTTCGACCTGTGGACGGGGCCCTCCGTAGGAGGGTCCTACAAGTCCGTCCCCACGAGCCCGTCGCTACAGCCCGCGGCGCTTCCGCATCTGGCGCACCAGCGCCGCCGTGCCGAGCAGCGCCACCGTCGCGCCGGCCGCTCCGGCCGCCGTCGCGTCCTTGCGGCCCAGGCGGCGGCCGGCGACCGTGTGACGGCCCTCGACCTCCGCCAGGAGCGCGGCGAGGACCTCCTCGTTCGTCCACTTGGGGCGCCAGCCGGCGTCGTGCAGGCGTCCGACGCTCACCACCCAGGGGTGCATGGTGTAGGCGAGGTCGCCCGCCGGCGAGGGGGTGAGGCCGATCCGGTGGAGGCGGGCCGCCGTGCCGAGGGCGACCGCGGAGGGCAGCTCCATGCGCCGGATCCCGGAGAGCTCCTCGACCTCCTCCTGTTCGAGCCAGCCCTCGCAGCCGACCGCGAACTCCCCGTCGACCTTCTCCAGGGCCGCGTACTCCAGGGCGCTCACCAGGTCCTCGACGTGGCAGAACTGCCAGGTCGGCCGGGAACCGGCGACGACGAGCAGCCGGGGCGACTCGAAGTAGCGGGTCAGCGCCGTGTCCGTACCGCCCACGAGGACGGCCGGGCGGACGACGGTGACGTTCAGGCCGGGGTGCGCGCGGGGGGCGCGGCGGCCGAGGCGCTCGATCTCCAGCATGTCGCCGACGCCGGTGGCCTCCGCCGTCGCCCTGAGCTCGGCGTCCTCGGAGAGCGGGATGTCGTTGTCGGGCAGGGCGCCGTAGACCATGGCGGAGGTGCAGAGCACCACCCGGTGGACACCGGCCGCCGCGGCGGCGGTGAGCACGGTCTGCGTGCCGCGCACGTTGTAGGCCGTCCGGGCGGCGGGGTCGGTCTCCAGGTCGAGGTCGACGGCGAGGTGCACGACGACGTCCGCGCCGCGCAGCTTCTCGGCGATGGCCGGATCGCGCACGTCGAGGATGTGCCACTGGGCGTCCTCGACCTCGCCGCGGCGCTCGTCGATGGCGACGACCCGCTTGATCTCCTCGGAGGCGGCGAGGCGCCTGGTGAGCAGGTCTCCGACGCCGGAAGCGGCACCGGTGACCGCGACGACGGGGCCGCGCACGGCGGACCGGGTTGAGTGGTTTCGCGCTCCGCGAACCTGTGGATCTGGGGAACTCACCGGGCGTCTCCAGCGGTTGTCTTCAGTACGTACGCGCATGACGCGTGCGGACCAGGTGGCGTCCATCCTGCCGCAGGGCACGGCCCGGCGGAGCACCGAGCCCATTTCCGGCCCGGATGTCTACGCTGGTGGTGTGCGGGGCCTGTCTGGACAGGCCCTGGTCGGGCAGTCGCCGTCGGCAGGAGGCCGGCGGCCCTACGAGCCGAGGAAACCTGTGAGTGACACCCCATTCGGATTCGGCCTTCCGCCGGAGGAGCCGGAGAACGGCGACGAGGGCAAGAAGAAGGACCCCGCCGGAGGTGGCCAGGGGTCCGGTGGCAACCCGTTCGGCGCGAACCCCTTCGGCTTCGGCGGGCTGCCGGGCATGGGCGGCCCCGGCGGCGCGGACAATCCGTTCGCCGCGATGTTCGGCTCCATGAACCCCAACGACCTGGGCGCGGCCTTCCAGCAGCTCGGGCAGATGCTGAGCCACTCGGGCGGTCCCGTGAACTGGGACATGGCCAAACAGATCGCGCGCCAGGTGGTGGCCCAGGGCACCGCCGACGGCACCAAGGACGCGAGCGTGGGCCCGGCCGAGAAGTCGGCGGTCGAGGAGGCCCTGCGCCTGGCCGACCTCTGGCTGGACCAGGTCACCTCGCTGCCCTCCGGCGCGGGCACGGCCGTGGCGTGGAGCCGTGCCGAGTGGGTCGAGGCGACGCTGCCGGCGTGGCAGCAGCTCGTGGACCCGGTCGCCGAGCGGGTCGGCTCGGCGATGGGCGACGTCCTGCCGGAGGAGATGCAGGCCATGGCCGGCCCGCTGATCGGCATGATGCGCTCCATGGGCGGCGCCATGTTCGGCCAGCAGATCGGGCAGGCCGTGGGCGCGCTCGCCGGTGAGGTCGTCGGCTCGACGGACGTCGGTCTGCCGCTGGGCCCGGCCGGGCGTGCCGCGCTGCTGCCGCTGAACATCGAGGCCTTCGGCAAGGACCTGGGCGTGCCCTCGGACGAGGTGCGGCTCTACCTGGCCCTGCGCGAGGCCGCGCACCAGCGTCTCTTCGCGCACGTGCCGTGGCTGCGGGCGCACCTCTTCGGCGCGGTCGAGGGGTACGCGCGCGGGATCAAGGTCGACACCTCGAAGCTGGAGGAGGCCGTCGGGCAGCTCGACCCGACGCACCCGGAGCAGCTGCAGGAGGCGCTCCAGCAGGGCATGTTCCAGCCGGAGGACACCCCGGAGCAGAAGGCGGCCCTGGCCCGTCTCGAGACGGCGCTCGCGCTGGTCGAGGGCTGGGTGGACGCGGTGGTCCACGAGGCCGCCAAGTCCCGGCTGACCTCGGCCGACGCGCTGCGCGAGACGCTGCGCCGGCGCCGGGCCTCGGGCGGTCCCGCCGAGCAGACCTTCGCGACCCTGATCGGTCTGGAGCTGCGTCCGCGGCGGCTGCGGGACGCGGCCCGCCTGTGGGCCTCGCTCACGGACGCGCGCGGGGTCGACGGCCGGGACGGGCTGTGGGAGCACCCGGACATGCTGCCGACGGCGACGGACCTGGACGACCCCGACGGCTTCGTGCACCGCGAGCACCTCGACTTCTCCGAGCTGGACAAGATGCTCGGCGAGGCCGCCAGGGGCGACGCGCCGGAAGACGGGGACGGCGAGGAGTGACCCTGCACGACGACGCGGTCCTCGTCCTGAAGGGGTACGGGGACCAGCCGGAGCTGCGCGACGTCTACCTGGACCACCTCGCCCGGCATCAGGACGGCATGTACAAGCCCTGCGGGGCCGGGCACCTGACCTCCAGCGCGCTGGTGATCGACCCTTCGCGGGGGCGGGTCCTGCTGACCCTGCACAAGAAGCTGGGCATGTGGCTCCAGATGGGTGGCCACTGCGAGCCGGGCGACCCGACGGTGGAGGCGGCGGCGCTGCGCGAGGCGACCGAGGAGTCCGGCATCGCGGGCCTGGGTCTGCTGCCGGGCGGTCCGGTGCGCCTCGACCGGCACCCGATCCCGGCGCCCTGCCACTGGCACCTGGACGTGCAGTACGCGGCGCTCGCCCCGGCGGACGCGGTGGCGGAGATCAGCGACGAGTCGCTGGACCTGCGCTGGTTCGCGTACGACGAGGTGGCCTCGGTGGCCGACGCGTCGGTGGTGGAGCTGCTGAAGGGCACGCTGGCGCGACTGGCGTGATCATGCCGGAGGGGCGGTCCCCGGTGGGGACCGCCCCTCCGGCGTGGGTGCTCAGTTCCAGGCGTTGTTCTGGTTCTGGGCGTGGGAGCCGTGCTGGCCGGCGCCGAACTGGGCGGCGACGCCCTGTCCGATGGCGGCGTGCTGCGGGGGCATGACCTCGCTCGGCTGGACGAGCGCGAAGCCCTGGCCGAGGAAGCTGAGCTCCCAGCCCTCGCCCGTGTCGCCCCGTCGGCGGCGGACGCTGGAGTTGGTCGTCTGCGCCTGCATCTGGACGCGCAGCCCGGTGGACCAGGCGACGATCGCGTCCGCGTCGACGCTGACGTACTTCTCGGGCGTGACCTGCATCATCAGCGGCTGTCCGGAGGTCATGAGGGCGACCTTGCCGCGGCCGGAGATGTTGAGCTGGTACTTGCCGGTGCCGGAGACGCCGTACTGGCTGTCGACGGCGATGACCTCGGTGTGGAGGGTCGAGTCGAGCGCCAGGACGTAGGCGCTGTCGACGGTCAGGCCGTCCTGCTCGACCTCCACGACGTGGACGTGCTGGGCGAGGTTGGCGAAGTAGACCGTGCCCTGGCCGGAGCAGCGCATCAGGTCCAGGCCCTCACCGGTGCGGGCCTGGGCCCGGCGCTGGCCGGGGGTCTTGTACTCGCCGTCGAAGTCGATGAGGCCCTGGTACGCGACCATGGCGCCCTTGCGGGCGAGGACGTCGTCCTGCCCGGTGAGGCTGACCCGCAGGAGCTGCGGGTTCTGGATGACGTACCGCTCCTGGCTCTGCTGTTCGGCGTGGTTGAAAAGCGGGCTCTGCATGGTGTGTTCTCGCTCCCCTCAGCCCCGGGCCCGCAGGCGGTCGGTGCTGTCCTCGCTCGGCTGTACGACGACGATGCCCTGGCCCGAGAAGGCCATCTGGTATGCCTCGCCGCTGCCCCGCCCGATGAGGGAGGACGCCTTGAAGCTGCGCTTGCCCTTGACCTTGAGCGCGGGCGACCAGGCGACGAGCGCGTCGGGGTCGACGTACGTCTCGTCCTCGCCGCGGCCGCAGTCGACGACGATCGGCGTGCCGCGCGAGGTGAGCGCGACCCAGCCGGTGCCGGCGATCTCCACGTTGAACAGGCCCTGGCCGGCGAACTTGGCGAGGCCCTTGACCCGCTCGACGCCCCACTGGAGGTGGGCGTCGAAGGCGAGCACGTTGGTGCCGTTGACCGAGATCGAGTCGTTCTGGAGGTTGATGACCACGACGTCGGCGCCGTAGTCGGCGAGGTAGAGCAGTCCGTCGCCGGAGCACTTCATGAGGGGCGCGCCCTCGCCGGTGGCCCACTGCTGGGCGACCTGGCGGACGGCGGGCGGGTTGGGCTCGTAGGTGATGAAGCCCTCGTAGGCGACCATCGCGCCGGTCCGGGCGTACAGGTCCTGGCCGGAGGCCATGGCGACCTTGAGCATGGCGCGGCCGTGGTTCTCCATGCGGGCCGCGACGGGGGTCGGGGCGTAGCCCGCGAGTTGCTGGTTCATGACGGGCTCCCTCAGACCTCGTAGGGCTGGACGACGATGAAGTTGCCGGGGGCTCCCCGGAACTGGAGGTTCACGGTCTCCCCGCTGTGGCCGGGGTAGGCGTTGCGACGGAGCCGCACCTGGCTGGAGAGGATGACCTGGGACGCGGACGACCAGGCGACGACGGCGTTGCAGTCGGCGAAGGTGGTCGGCGTGACGGGCAGGACGACGGGGACGCCGTGGGTCTTCACGACGACGGTGCCCGTGCCCTGGAACTGCATGGTGAACAGGGCGCCGCCGGGGATGCCGTGGCCCTCGATGCGGCGGACCTCGTACTGCAGGGACTCGTCGAACGCGAGGACGTTCTCGGCGGAGACGCAGATGCCGTCGCCCTGGAGCTCGATCGGGTGCAGGTGCGCGCCGTTCTCGGCGAGGAAGACCTGACCGCGGCCGCTGCAGCGCATGAGCTGCATCTCCTGGCCGGTGGCGTTGCCGACGATCCGGCCGGCGAAGCCGGCGCCCTTGTAGCCGAAGTCGACCTTGCCCTGGTACATGACCATGGAGCCCTGCCGGGCGAGGACGGGCACGCCGCCCATGGCGAGGTCGACCCGCATGAGCTGCTGGTTCTGCGGGGTCCAGCGGGCGCCGGTGGCGGTCTCCTTGTACGGCGCGAGCGCGGCGGCGAGCCCCGCTCCGGTCGCGGGCGCGCCCTGCGGGACGCCGGGCTGCTGCCCGTACGCCGGCGGCTGCTGCCCGTACGGGGCGGGCGCGGGCTGCCCGTGGGGGGGCTGCGGCGGCTGGCCGTGGCCGGGGTACTGGCCGGAGTGCTGTCCCGGGTACTGGCCCGGGACCTGTCCCGGGTACTGGCCGGGAGGCTGGCCCGGGACCTGGCCGTACTGCGGCTGCTGCGGCGGCTGCCCGTACGGGGCGGGGGCCGGGGCCGGCGGCGGCACGGGGGCCGGGGCCAGGGGCGCGACCATCGTCGGCGCCGTGTGGACCGGCGGCACGGGCGCGGGCGGCACGGGCGCCTGCGGGGCCGGCGGCGCGCCGAACGCGGGCGCGGGGGCCGGAGCGGGCGCGGCGGGGGCGCCGAAGGCCGGGGGCGCCGCGGCCTGCGGCGGCGGGGCGAAGCCGGGGGCCGCGGCCTGCTGCGGGGCGGCGGCCGGCTCGTCCTCGGCGACCTCGCCGCCGAAGTTCCGCAGGAGCGCCTCCAGGCCCCCGTCGAAGCCCTGGCCGACGGCGGCGAACCGCCACACGTCCTTGAGGTAGAAGTCGCCGAGCATCACCGCGCGCTCGGTGGAGAACTCCGCACCCGTGAAGGCGTAGCGCGCGACCTCCTCACCGCCCGCCACGATCCGCAGGTGACCGGGGCCGACCTGGGACATCTGGCCGGCGCCGTCGATCGTCGCGGTGAACGACAGCTTGTGGATGTGCGCGGGGACGCGGTCGAGGGTGACGCGGAAGGACTCGGTGTCACCGGACTGCGCGCCGAGCAGCTGGATGGACTCCTCGGGCGACTTCGGCTGGTTGAAGAAGACGAAGTAGCGGTCGTCGGAGAGCCGTTCCTCGGCGTCGAGTCCGAAGCAGCTGATGTCGAAAGTCAGTCCGGGGCCGGCGATCTGCACACCGACGTACAGATCGGTCCCCGCGGTCAGATCACTGATCTTGGCCTTGTGGCCGCGTTGGAATTCCCTGGCCATGCGTAACGACCGTCCCCCATCCCGAATGGCGAATGCTCGCGCCAGGCTAACCGCTGGGCACGACATTGAGACAGGCCAGGTCCTCTTCGCGTCCTCTTCGGTACGGAATCGGGAAAACCCGCGCATGCGCGCGTGGCGGCGCCGTCACTCCTCGCGAGCGTCCGGAAGGTGCGGCAGCCGCCCGGCGGCGACCACGCCCTCCAGATAGCCGCGCGCCCGCTCGGTGCGGGGGTACGCCTCCAGGAGCCGCCAGAACCGCGGCCCGTGCCCGGGGACGAGGAGGTGGGCCAGCTCGTGCAGGAGGACGTAGTCGACGACGTACTCGGGCATGCCCTGGAGTCGGTGGGAGAGGCGGATGCTGCCCTCGGAGGGGGTGCAGGAGCCCCAACGGGTGTTCTGGTTGGTCACCCAGCGGACGGAGCGGGGGCGGGCCCGGCCGTCGAAGTACTGCTCCGAGAGGCGCAGCGCGCGCTCGGTGAGCTCGCGGTCGCCGAGGACGCTCCGGCTCTCCTGGGCGGCGAGCTTGTCCAGCATGACGCCCACCCAGCGGCGCTCCTCCGCCTCCGACATGCGGGCCGGGATGAGCACGACGGTCCGGTCGCCCTCGCGGTAGGCCGAGACGGTCCTCCTCCGCCGCGGACTTCTGCGCACCTCGACCGCGCTCGTCCCCGCCCCACGGGGCGGTTCGCTGGTCACGCTGTGCTGGGAGTCGGCGGGCACGGCCCCGACGTTACCCGCTGCCGATGGGGGAAGTCCCGTCCCCGGGAGTGGTCCGGGGAACGATCCGGCCCCCGCACACCATTTGAATGACTAATCCCCCTGGCCTGTGGACAACTTTCGGCACCCGTCACGGCGGCGGGGCATTCTCACTTCGGGCGACGGAATGTCGCTGTCGATCATGAATGCGGTCACGGACGAGGACGGGCGTCGAAGGCGGACGTGGGAACGAACGGGGGCGGGGAAATGCATCCGATGGTGAAACCGGCGCTGCGGCGGGCGTGGCGGAATCTGCAGTGCGTGCAGTTCGGCGTCGCCCCGGCGCACGCGGTGGTGCTCGACCCGGTCGACCAGGCGACGGGGTCGGTGCTCGGGCTGCTCGACGGCACCCGCGGGACCGCGCTGCTGCGGGCCGAGGCACGGGCGCTCGGCCTGCCGGACGGCCGTCTGGAGGCGCTCCTGGGCCGGCTGGAGTCGGCCGGGCTCCTCACGGACTCCGCGACCGGGCGGCCCGGGAAGGCGGGTCCGGCCGCCGGCGCGGTGGACGTGGCCCTCGATCCGCTCCGCGCCGACCTGGCCTCCCTCTCCGTGGTGCACCCCGGGCCGGAGCGGGCGGCGCGGACCCTGGCGGCCCGGCGGGCCCTGCGCGTCCAGGTCCGGGGCGCGGGCCGGGTGGGGACGACGGTGGCGTCCCTGCTCGCCGCCGCGGGCGTCGGCTCGGTCGAGGTCCTCGACTCGGGACGGGTCGAGCCCTGGGAGACGGCCCCGGGCGGCCTCCCCGCCGAGTCCGTCGGGGAGCGCCGCGCGACGGCGGCCCGCCGCCTGGTCACCCGCTGGACCCGGGCATGGGGACGCGGGGGACGGCCGGGAGGAACCGGACCGGGTGAGCCGGGCGGGCCCGGCGGGTCGCGGCGCCGGGGCGGATGCGGCGGGTCGGGTGACGCCGCGGGAGAGCCCGGACTGTCACTCGTCGTGGTGACGCCGCGGGACGGGCTCGGTGCGTACGTCCCCGATCCGCTCCCCGCCGAGCCGTGGATCTCCACCGGCACCCCTCATCTGTACGCGGGCGTCCTGGAGGCGACGGGGACGGTCGGGCCCCTGGTGCTGCCCGGCGGCACGGCCTGCGCGCGGTGCCTCCAGGAGGAGCTGACGGACCGGGAGCCGGTGACGCCCCGGCTGCTCGCCCAGTGGCGTTCCGGCGCCCCGCACCCGCTGCCCGCCTGCGACCTGGGCCTGGCCACGGCGGTCGCCGGGCTGGCCGCCGCGCACGCGCTGGCCTTCCTGGACGGGGACCTCCCGGCGAGCACCGGCACCCGCTGGGAGGCGTCGCTGCCGGTGCTGGAGTGGCGGGCGGAGCGGCTGAGACCGCATCCGGCCTGCCCCTGCGGGGCGGCGCGCGGAGGAGAAGGGGAGCGCGCCTCGGCGCCCGGGAAGGCTCACGACACAATGGCGGGGTAACGGCCCTGCGCGGCACGGCAGTCTGGGTTTTGGAGGGGCGTATGTCTGATCTTCCCCGGAAGGCGGTCACCCGGACCGCCAAGTTGGCCGCGTTGCCTCTGGGCTTCGCGGGCCGGGCCACTTGGGGCCTGGGCAAGCGGATCGGCGGCAGATCCGCGGAGCTGGTCGCCCGGGAGCTCCAGCAGCGCACGGCGGAGCAGCTGTTCAAGGTCCTCGGCGAGCTGAAGGGCGGGGCCATGAAGTTCGGGCAGGCGCTGTCCGTCTTCGAGTCGGCCCTCCCGGAGGAGGTCGCCGGACCGTACCGGGCGGCGCTGACGAAGCTTCAGGACGCGGCGCCGCCGATGCCGACGCGCGCGGTGCACGCGGTGCTGGAGGAGCGGCTCGGGGCCGGGTGGCGGAAGTTGTTCCTCGAGTTCGAGGACAAGCCCGCGGCGGCGGCCTCGATCGGGCAGGTGCACCGGGCCGTGTGGCACGACGGCCGTGAGGTCGCGGTGAAGGTGCAGTACCCGGGCGCCGGGGAGGCGCTGCTCTCGGACCTGACGCAGTTGAGCCGTTTCGCCCGGCTGCTCGGTCCGCTGATCCCGGGCATGGACGTCAAGCCGCTGATCGCCGAGATGCGGGACCGGGTCTCGGAGGAGCTGGACTACGCCCTGGAGGCGGAGGCGCAGCGGATCCACGCGGAGGAGTTCGCGGACGATCCCGACGTGGTGGTGCCCGCGGTGGTGCACCAGTCGGAGCAGGTCCTCGTGACCGAGTGGATGGACGGGGTGCCGCTCGCGGAGGTGATCGCGGACGGCACGGAGGCGCAGCGGGACCGGGCGGGTCAGCTCCTCGCCCGTTTCCTCTTCTCCGGCCCCGCGCGCACGGGCCTGCTGCACGCCGATCCGCACCCGGGGAACTTCCGGCTGCTGCCCGGGGGCGAGGACGAGGGGCCGGAGGGCTGGCGGCTCGGCGTCCTCGACTTCGGCACGGTGGACCGGCTGCCGGGCGGGCTGCCGGAGACGATCGGCACCTGTCTGCGGATGACGGTCGCGGGCGAGGCCGAGACCGTCTACGAGCTGCTGTGCGCGGAGGGTTTCGTCAAGGAGTCCGTCGCGCTCGACCCGGACGCGGTCCTGGAGTACCTGCTGCCGATCATCGAGCCGGCCGAGGTGGAGGCCTTCTCCTTCACCCGGGGCTGGATCCGCACCCAGGCGGCGCGGATCGCCGACCCCCGCTCCCCCGCCCACCAGTTGGGCAAGCGGTTGAACCTGCCGCCCTCGTACCTGCTGATACACCGTGTGACGTTGAGCACCATCGGGGTGCTCTGCCAGCTGAACGCGACGGTGCGGCTGCGGGACGAGCTCGCCGAGTGGCTGCCGGGCTTCGAGCACCCGGCTCCCGCGTAGAGGGCGTCTCGGCGCCCCGCCCGCCCGTGCGGGCGGTCGCCCCGCAGGGCGGGACGAGCGGGTACACGGGCGGCGGGGCTCACCACCAGGAGGAGTCGAGGCGGCCCTCGATCGAGCGGATGTTGGCGCGGGCGCACTCCTCGCAGAAGTACTGGCGTCGGCCGTTCTCGACGGAGCAGGTCCAGGTCAGCGGCAAGGTCTCGGTGGTCTTGCCGCAGCGCGCGCAGACGAAGGGTGCCTCGGGGGTACGGGCGTCGTTCACCCTCGTGACGATAACCCGGCGGAGACGCCGCGGACCGGACAACGCACCGCGGGGGCCGGTCCGTGCGGACCGGCCCCCGCGAGGGCATCACGGAGATGCTCAGTGCATGACGGCCATGGCGAGCGCGCGGCGGGCGCGCAGCGAGACGCGCTCGGCGCGCCGCTGCATGCGCCGGGCGGCGACCAGGCGCACGGCCTGGCGTTCCGCGTCGGCCTCACGGTGTCGCTCGCGCATATGGGCACGGGCCAGGGCTTCTGGGGCGAGTTGCATTTCACGGGTCCTGTTCTGACGCGCGGTGTGCGCGGCGGCGGGGGAGAAGACTGGGGTCGCGGAGCCCAGGGGCTCGCTGCTGGAAGAGGTCATCGGGGCCTGCTTCTGGGGATCGTGCGTGAGGGGGCGGTCGATGGTTCCGGTGGCGCTCATGCCGCGACCGGGTTCTTGCGCGGGCGGCCACGGGGCCGCTTGCGGGCGACGACCACACCCTGGACGAAGAGCTCGCCACCCCAGACGCCCCAGGGCTCGCGGCGCTCCTTGGCGCCGGCGAGGCAGGCGGCCACCAGGGGGCAGGTCCGGCAGAGGGACTTCGCGTACTCGACGTCGGCCGGGGACTCCGCGAAGAAGACCTCGGGGTCGTAGGCGCGACAGGGGACGGGTACGCCGAGGTTCTCGATGGCGTCGTCGAGCGCGGTGAGCGCGGTGAGGGGGGTCAAAGCGGGGTCCTCCGTGGAGCCGGGCAGGGGGATCGATTCGGAATGCGGTACGGACGGGGCGTGCGCTTCGAGTTGCACGGTGGTCTTTCCTCGTCTGGTCGTTCCGGCCTGTTGGCCGGGGTTTCGGCTGGTACCGGGCGGTGTCTTTCCCGAGGCCCCTTCACGCTGTCGTCCCCGTTCGAGGACAAACAGAAGGGCCGCGGATCCCGGATGGGGTTCCGCGGCCCTGAAGGCGCCGGTCTGATCATGGATCAGACTGGATCACTCCAGGGTTCGAGCCCACGGAAGGCCCACATCATGTGGTGCTGCGTCGTCGTCTGCTGCTGGGTTCCGGCACCGGTCGCCGCAAAGCCATAGGTCGTGGCCTTGCCTGCTACTCCTGCTTCCAGTGCCTTGGTCGGTCGCTCATTGCGCGGAGCCACGGCGGCCGCGCCGAGACCGGAAAGACCGGTGACGGGCAGGCTGGCGACGGGCAGACCGGTGCCGATGAGGGCCGAGGCGGAGAGGCCGAGCGAGCAGGCGGAGACGACCGAGAGATCGGTCATTTTGGCCGTGCCGATGAAGCCGGCGGTGCTGACGGTGCTGGTCTGGATGGTGTAGCTGATCACTGGAATCGCCTCCTCTCGGCGTCTCGGAGGGCTCGGGTGCGAGCCGGACCCTCATGTTTATTTGGACAAGTACAGCACGAAGACAGGGCTTCCATGAAGCCGCCGTTTCCGTGGTTAAGAACCTATGGGGCTTGACGGGGCGGGCGCAAACTATTTTTCCGACGAGTTTTCCTCAGTCCTCGTCCCCGTCGGTCCCGCCCTCCTCACCTGCGCAGATGGCCAGGACCGCGGCTCCGAAGCGGTCGAGCTTGCGGACTCCGACGCCGGAGATCGAGGCGAGCTCCCCGTCGGTGGCGGGGACCCGCTCGGCGATCGCCATGAGCGTCTTGTCGGTGAACACGCAATAGGCCGGCTGGCCGAGCTGCCTGGCCTGTTCCGATCGCCAGTCCCGCAGCCGCTCGTACAGGCCCTCGTCCATGTCCGAGGGGCAGTCCTCGCAGCGCATCAGCTTCATCGCGCCGGCCTCGGTCAGGGTGGCGCCGCAGACCCGGCACAGGACGGGGCCGCGGGGCCCCCGCCGGCGGAGGCCGCTCCCCCGCTCGACGGAGCCGGAGGCGCCGCCGGAACCGACGGGGCCGAGGGAGCCGGAGCCGGGCCGCAGTCCCTGGAGGAAGCGGCTGGGGCGCCGGTTGGCCCGGCCGCCCGGGGAGCGGGAGAGCGCCCAGGAGAGCGTGAGGTGGACCCGGGCCCGGGTGACGCCCACGTACAGCAGGCGCCGCTCCTCCTCGATCTGCTCGTCGGTCTTGGCGTAGGTGATCGGCAGCATGCCCTCGGTGAGGCCGACCAGGAAGACGGCGTCCCATTCGAGGCCCTTGGCGGCGTGCAGCGAGGCGAGGGTGACGCCCTGGACGGTCGGGGCGTGCTGCGCGGCGGCCCGCTCGTCGAGCTCGGCCACCAGGTCGGAGAGGGTGGCGCCGGGCTTGGCGCGGGCGAAGTCCTCGGCGAGCCGGACGAGGGCGGCGAGGGACTCCCAGCGGTCGCGGACCGCGCCGGAGCCGGCGGGCGGCTCGGTGGTCCAGCCCTTGGTGGAGAGGACGGCCCTGACCTGGGCGGGGAGGTCCTCGGAGTCGTCGAGGAGCGGGTCGTTCCCCCCGGCGCGGGCGGCGCCGCGCAGGGCGACGCCCGCCTCCCGCACCTCCTGGCGCTCGAAGAAGCGCTCGGCGCCGCGGAGCTGGTAGGGCACTCCGGCGTCGGCGAGGGCCTGCTCGTACACCTCGGACTGGGCGTTGATCCGGTAGAGGACGGCGATCTCGCCGGCCGGGACGCCGGCGGCGATGAGGTCGCGGATGCGGCGGGCGGTGCCCTCGGCCTCGGCGGGCTCGTCGGCGTACTCCGTGTAGACCGGCTCGGGGCCCGGGTCGCGCTGGGAGATCAGCTCCAGGCGGTGCTCGGCGGCCCGGCCGCGGGCCTGGCCGAGCAGCCCGTTCGCCAGGTGGACGACCTGCGGGGTGGAGCGGTAGTCGCGGACCAGCTTGACGACGGTGGCGCCCGGGTGCCGGGTGCGGAAGTTCAGCAGGTGGTCGGGGGTGGCGCCGGTGAAGGAGTAGATCGTCTGGCCGGCGTCACCGACGACGCAGAGGTTGTCCCGGTCGCCGAGCCACAGGTCGAGCAGCCGCTGCTGGAGCGGGGAGACGTCCTGGTACTCGTCCACCACGAAGTGCTGGTACTGGCGGCGGATCTGGTCGGCGATGTCGTGCCGGTCCTGGAGGATGCCGACGGTGAGCAGCAGCACGTCCTCGAAGTCGATCACCGAGCGGTCGCGCTTCAGCTGCTCGTACATGGCATAGATCTGGCCGATCTCGGCCGGATCGCGGGGGGCGTCCCTGAGGGACTTGGCGACGACGGCCGGGTAGTCGGCGGGGACGGTCTGGGTGACCTTGGCCCACTCGATCTCGCCGGTCACGTCCCTGAGCTCGTTCCGGTCGAGCCGGATCCGACAGCGGGCCGCGGCCTCGGCGACCAGCTGGACCTTGCGCTCAAGGAGGCGGGGCAGCTCGCCACCGACTGCTTTCGGCCAGAAGAACTGGAGCTGCCGGAGGGCCGCGGAGTGGAACGTGCGGGCCTGGACCCCGCCCGCGCCGAGCTGTCGGAGCCGGCCGCGCATCTCGCCCGCGGCACGGTTGGTGAACGTGACGGCCAGCACACTGGCGGGCTGCAGGATGCCCGCCCGCACCCCGTACGCGATGCGGTGGGTGAGGGCCCGCGTCTTGCCCGTGCCGGCTCCCGCGAGGACGCACACCGGTCCGTTCAGGGCAAGGGCGACCTCGCGCTGCTCGGGGTCGAGCCCGTCGAGCACCGCGTCGGCCGTCTCCGGGACCTGGGGGAAGAGAGTGGAGTGCGTTGCTGCTGTCACCCCGCCATGCTGCCAGGTCGGCGGGACGGGTGCGGCGGCTCGTCCACAGGCGCGGGACGCCGGTCATACGAATTCCGGGAATGGTGCCGGGAGGCCGTACGTTCTTCCTCTCGGCACCCGTCCGCGAACAAGAGGAGCGCCTGGCCATGCAGGGCACTGTGACGATGTACAGCACCACGTGGTGCGGCTACTGCCGTCGGCTGAAGAGCCAGATGGACCGCGAGGGCATCGCGTACACGGAGATCAACATCGAGCAGGACCCCGACTCGGCGGCGTTCGTCGAGAAGGCCAACGGCGGCAACCAGACGGTGCCGACCGTGCTCTTCCCGGACGGTTCGACCCTGACGAACCCGAGCCTCGCGCAGGTCAAGCAGAAGATCGACGCCTGAGCGACCGCGAGACACGACCCCCGACCGGCCCGGTGCCGGTCGGGGGTTTTCGCGTGTCCCCCGGGAACCGCGGGGCGCGTGCGTCCCCGGGAACCGCGGGGCACGCGGTCAGAGCGGGAGGACCGGCCGGGTGGAGGCGTCCTCCCACAGGCCGTCGCCGTACACGAGCTCGGCCGTGGACGGGTTGCGGTGGGCGGTGGCCAGGGGCAGCCATGCCAGCAGCCGGCCGTAGCCGCCGCACACCGATTCGCCGCCGTCACCGCCGTGGACGGCGGTGGTGTCGCTCGTCAGCTCCGAGCGGTAGGTGTCGTAGGCGATGCGCAGGCCGAAGGCGCTCGGCTCGTTCTGCGGACCGGGGCCGTCCTCGTGGGGGAGCCGGTCGCGGGGGCAGTCGTCCCCCCACCGGAACAGGGTCTCCGCCCCGGCCCCGCACGCGTGCTCCCACTCGTCGGAGCTCGGCATCCGCAGGCCGCGCGCCGCGAGAACCGCCGGCATGTCGGCGGGCGGCTCCGTCAGGTCCTCGTCCTCCACGGCCATGAGCACCGTCGGCAGGACGGCGCTCCGGCGGGGACTGAGCACCCGCGCGAGGTGGGCCCGCAGATCGGGTCCGTCGGCGAAGCCCTGCTCCAGGCTCTCGGCGTGGTCGGCGGCCTGCCAGGGCATCGGGTGCCAGCCGTCCGGGTCGAAGCCGAGGGACACCCGGCCCCCGGGTATCAGGGCGAAGTCCTGCCCCTGGCGCTCGATCCGGACCCGGTGCAGCGGGGCGCCCAGGTGTTCCGTGGTCTCGACGAGGGTCACCCGGCCGTCCACCAGGCGGGCGGCCTCCTCGGCGAAGCGGCGTGCGGCGGCCAGGTCGAAGGACCGCCACCGGGCGAGGGTGAGATCGGTGAGGGACATGGACCGCAGTGTGGCAGGCGGGTCCGACACGGCCCCGGCACGAAGGCCGGGAGTCGTGTCGGAAGGCGGGGGCTTCCCGCCGGAAGGCGGGGGCTTCCCGCCGGACGGCAGGGGGCACCCGCCGGACAGCAAGGGGAACCCGCCCGAAAGCCAGGGGGCACCCGCCGGACAGCAAGGGGAACCCGCCCGAAAGCCAGGGGGCACCCGCCGGACAGCAAGGGGAACCCGCCCGAAGGCCAGGGGCTCCCGCCGGTCAGATCACGTCGCCCGGCTTCGGGAGCGGCCTGCCGTACCAGCGCTCGATCAGCCGGGAGGCGATCGAGATGCCGTACGGGGGCAGGACCTCGCCGGACTCGAAGGCGGCGGCCAGGTCCTCGCGGGAGAACCAGCGGGCCTCGTGGATCTCCTCGCCGTCCACGTTTATCTCGGAGGACGTGGCGCGGGCGAAGAAGCCCAGCATCAGGCTGGACGGGAACGGCCAGGGCTGGCTGGCGATGTACTCGACCTCGCCGACCGTGACGCCGGCCTCCTCGAAGACCTCGCGGGCCACCGACGCCTCGATGGACTCGCCCGGCTCCACGAAGCCCGCGAGGGTCGAGAAGCGGCCCTCGGGCCAGTGCACCTGGCGGCCGAGCAGCGCCCGGTCCTGGTCGTCGGTGACCAGCATGATCACCGCGGGGTCGGTCCTCGGGTAGTGCTCGGCCCCGCAGGCCTGGCAGCGGCGGACGTGCCCGGCGGCCGCGATGACCGTGCGTTCGCCGCAGCGCGAGCAGAAGCGGTGGAGGCGCTGCCAGTTCTCCAGGGCCACGGCGTGCACCATGAGGGCCGCGTCGCGGTCGGAGAGCAGCAGGCCGGCCTCGCGCAGCCCGGCGGGGCGCGCGGACTGGTCCATGCGGCCGGGCAGGGAGTCCTTCTGGAGGGCGAAGTAGGAGACGCCGTCGGCGTCCGTGCCCAGGAAGTAGCGGTGGGTCTCGGTGACCGGGGCCTCGAAGGCCGGGGTCATCACGATCTCGGTGGTGCCGTCGGGACGGTCGTCGATCAGCACCTGGCCGCCGGAGACCACGAAGACCCGGGTCGTGGGGTGGCTCCAGGCCGCCGCCAGCCATGCCTCGTCGAGGCGGTGGTGGGCCGCGCGGTCGATGCCGCTCGGGGCGGTGAGCGAGATCGGGCGGTCCGCGGACGCGTACGCCAGGCTGCTCGGCGCGTTCTTCAGGGTGCTCACAGGTGCTTCCAACTCCCCCGGATCGGTGTGTGGGTTCAGCGGGCGTCGCTGTGGAGAGCGGCGGGCAGGTCGCCCCACAGGTGCGCGGTCGTCTCGACGCCCTTCATGAGGAGATCGAGTTCGATCTTCTCGTCGGGGGCGTGCCAGCCGTCGGACGGGACGGAGATCCCGAGGAACAGGACGGGTGCTCCCAGGACGTCCTGGAGGTCGGCGGCCGGTCCGGAGCCGCCCTCGCGGGTGTAGCGGACCTTGGCGCCGTCGAAGGCCCGGCTCATGGCTCCGGCCACCGCCTTGAGGGCGGGGTGGTCGAGGGGGGTGAGGCAGGGACGGGTGGGGGCGCCGAAGGCGATCTCGTGCCGGATGCCGACGGGGACGAGGCCGTCGAGCCAGTCCCGTACCGCGAGCTCGATCTTGGCCGGGTCCTGGCCCGCGACCAGTCGGAACGACAGCTTGAGCATGGCGGAGGCGGGGACGATCGTCTTGCCGCCGGGGCCCTGGTAGCCGCCGCCGATGCCGTTGACCTCGGCGGTGGGGCGGGCCCAGACCCGCTCCAGGGTCGTGAAGCCGGCCTCGCCGAGGGTGCCGTGGGACCTGGCCGTCCGCAGCCAGGCCTCCTCGTCGAAGGGCAGCTCGGCGACGAGGGCCCGCTCGGCCTCGGTGAGTTCCGTCACTCCGTCGTAGAAGCCGGGGATCGCGACGCGCTCGTGCTCGTCGTGGAGGGCGGCGACGATCCGGCCGGCGACGGTGGCCGGGTTCGGCACGGCGCCGCCGAAGGAGCCGGAGTGGATGTCCTGGTCGGGGCCGTACAGCTCGATCTCGCAGTCGGCGACCCCGCGCATGCCGGTGCAGACGGTGGGGGTGGTCTCGGACCACATGCCGGTGTCGGAGACGATCACGGCGTCGGCGGCGAGCCGCCCCGCGTGCTCCTCGACGAGCGCGCGGAAGTGCGGGGAGCCCGACTCCTCCTCGCCCTCGACGATCAGCTTGAGGTGGACGGCGGGCGCGGTGCGGCCGGTGGCGGCGAGGTGGGCGCGGACGCCGAGGGTGTGGAAGAACACCTGCCCCTTGTCGTCGGCCGCCCCGCGCGCGTACAGCCGGCCGTCGACCACCGTCGGCTCGAACGGGTCCGTGTGCCAGCCGTCCTCCCGGGCCGCGGGCTGCACGTCGTGGTGGCCGTAGACGAGGACGGTCGGGGCGTCCGGGTCCTCGGAGGGCCACTCGGCGAAGACGGCGGGCGCGCCGTCGGTCTCCCAGATCTCGACCGTGGTGAAACCGGTCTCCGTGAGCTTGGCGGCGAGCCACTCGGCGCTGCGCCGTACGTCTCCGGCCCGCTCCGGCTGGGCCGACACGGAGGGGATGCGCAGCCACTCGGCCAGGTCGCCGAGGAAGGCGGCACGGTGCTGCTCGACGTACGTGCGTACGGTGCGGACGGCGCTGTCCGGGGTCTCGCTCATGCTCCGAGCCTATCCGGCGTCCGGAGGTGCCCCACCCAGCAGGAGGGCCTCCAGCTCGGCGCGGCCGGGCAGCCCGGCCGGACGGGCGACCTCACCCGTCCGGACGTACACGAAGGCGGCGGCCACCTCCTCGGGCGCGAGGCCGTGCTGCTCGGCCCAGGCGAGCCGGTAGATCGCGAGCTGGAGCGGATCCGCGGTGCGGTCCCGGCTGGTCTTCCAGTCGACGATCTCGTACGCGCCGGACCGCGGGTCCCGGTAGACGGCGTCGATCCTGCCCCGCACGACCCGGCCCGCGAGGGAGAGGTGCACGGGGACCTCGACGCGGTACGGCGTGCGGTGGGCGTACGGGGTGCGGGCGAAGGCCTCCTTGAGCTCGTCGAGGTCCCGCTCGTCGAGGATCTCGGGCTCGCCCGCGAACTCCTCGCCGCCGGGCAGCTCCTCCGGGCCGAGGAACGGCAGCGGGAGCTCCTCGAAGCGGGACTCCACCCACGCGTGGAAGCGGGTGCCCCGGCGGGCCGCGGGCTGCGGCGCCTTCGGCATCGGCCGGGCCAGCTCCTGGGCGAAGCCGTCGGGGTCGGCGGCGAGGCGCAGGACCTGGGAGGCGGAGAGGTACGCGGGGAGGAGGACGTCCCGGGTCGTCGCGCGGGCGCGGCGGAGCTCGGCGGTGAGGGCGGTGAGGTCGCGGTCCCAGGAGGCGAGGGTCTTCCTGTCCTCGGGGGCGAGTTCGTCGTGCGGCTCCGGGGGCAGGGCCTCGGGCTCCCTCGGGGCCGGGATCGCGTCCGCGTGGGTGTCTTCGGGGAGGGCCTCTTCGTCCCAGACGGGTTCCTCCTCGTCGGGCCAGGGGTCCTCGGGGTCGGGGTCCGGGAGGCCGGGCGCCGTGCTCGGGGGGTGGGGCCCCCCCTTCTCCGGGCTCCCGGCTCCGTTCGGCCAGGGGGGAGCCCCCTCGCCCTGCGGAGCGATCGCCCACAACCGGTGGCGGACCGCCTCCGCCGCCTCCTTGCGGCGCTTGAAGGACTCCTCGTCCAGCGGAAGCGGCCAGGCCAGGTCCTTGCCCCCGTCCTTCAGGGACGGGTTCTCCGCCCCTTCTTCCGGCTCGTCCGCCCAGGCCTCGATCTCGCCGTGGCCCGCCGCGCAGTGGTCGTACAGCGCGCGGAGGAAGTCCGAGGGGCCGCGGGGCTTCTTCTGGGCGGGGCCCCACCAGTGGGCGGAGCCGAGGAGCAGGGAGCGGGGGCGGGTGAAGGTGACGTAGCCGAGGCGGAGCTCCTCGGTGTGCTGGTGGTCCCGCATCTCGTTCTTGAAGGACGTGAGGGACTTGGCGTCCCAGGTGTCGATGTCCGGCAGGGTGGCCGCGTCGCCGCGCAGGGCGTGCGGGAGCACCTGGGGCTGCGAGGTCCACGACTCGCGGGCCCGGGCGCTCGGGAACTGGCCCGCGACCAGGCCGGGGACGGCGACGACGTCCCATTCGAGGCCCTTGGACTTGTGGGCGGTGAGGACCTTCACGGTGTTCTCGCCGCCCGGCAGCGCGCTGTCGAGGCCCTTCTCGAACTGGACGGCCGTGCGCAGGAAGCCGAGGAAGGCCAGGAGGCCGGCCTCGCCGTCGAGGGAGGCGAAGCCGGCGGCGACGTCGAGGAACTGGCCGAGGGTCTCGCGGCGGCGGGCCGCGAGGGCGTGCGGGGAGGCGGAGAGCTCGACCTCCAGGCCGGTCGCGGCGAGGACGCGGTGCAGCACGTCCATGAGCGGGTCGGCGAGGGAGGTGCGCAGGGCGCGCAGCTCGGTGGCGAGGCGCGCGAAGCGGACCCGGGCCTCGGCGGAGAAGGCCAGGCCGTCGTCGGTGCCGCCGGAGTCGAGGAAGGTGTCGAGCGCGTCGGCGAGGGAGACCACCTCGGCCGGGTCGACGCCCTCGACGGCGGCGGCGAGCCGCTGCTCGGGGTCCGTCTCCCCGCCGCCCCGGTGGACGAGGAGACGGGCGCGGCGGCCGAGGAGGGCGAGGTCGCGGGCGCCGATGCGCCAGCGGGGGCCGGTGAGGAGACGGACCAGGGAGGCGTTGGCCCCCGGGTCCTGGAGGACCTCGCAGACGGCGACGAGGTCGGCGATCTCGGGCAGGTGGAGGAGGCCGGAGAGGCCGACGACCTCGACGGGGACGTCGCGGGCGACGAGGGCCGCGTGGAGGGCGGGGAAGTCGGTGGCGGTGCGGCACAGGACGGCGATCTCGCCGGGCTCGCGGCCGGTCCGCACGAGGTGGGCGAGGGAGTCGGCGAGCCAGTCGATCTCTTCCGCGTGGGTGGGGAGGAGGGCGATGCGGACGCTGCCGTCGTGCTCGGCGCCCGGGGCGGGGCGCAGTGCCTCCACGCCCGCGTGCATGGCCCGCAGGGGGGCGGCGAGCCCGTTGGCGAGTTCCAGGAGGCGGCCGCCGCTGCGCCGGTTCTCGGAGAGGGAGTAGCGGCTCGCGGGGCTGCCGTCCGCGTGCGGGAAGTGCTCGGGGAAGTCGTCGAGGTTGGCGACGGAGGCGCCGCGCCAGCCGTAGATGGCCTGGCAGGGGTCGCCGACGGCGGTCACCGCGTGTCCGGTGCTCCGGCCGGACGGGCCCTGGCCGAAGAGGCCGGAGAGCAGCAGGCGCTGGGCGACGGAGGTGTCCTGGTACTCGTCGAGGAGGACGACCCTGAACTCGTCCCGGAGGATCGCGCCGACCTCGGGGCGGGTGGTGGCGAGCTCGGCGGAGCGGGCGATCTGGTCGCCGAAGTCGAGCAGATCGCGGGAGCGCTTGGCGGCGCGGTAGCGGACGACGAGGTCGAGGAGTTCGCGGCGGGCGGCGGAGGCCTCGGGAACCTTGCGCAGTTCGGCGTTGCTGAGCTTGGCGTCGGCGAGGGACGCGAGGAGCCCGGAGTCGTACGCGAGGAGCCGCTCGGGCGGCACGAGGTGCTCGGCGAGCTCGGAGTCGAGGGCGAGCAGGTCGGTGATGAGGGTCGGGAAGGACCGGGTGAGCGCGGGGTACGGGCCGGGGGCCTCGCGCAGCACGCGCGCGGCGAGCTGGTAGCGGGTGGCGTCGGCGAGGAGGCGGGAGGTGGGCTCCAGGCCGATGCGGAGGCCGTGGTCGGTCAGGAGCTGCCCGGCGAAGGCGTGGTACGTGGAGATGCGGGGCTCGCCCGGGGGGTTCTCCGGATCGATGACGTCGGGGTCGGTGACGCCGGCGCGGACGAGGGCGGTGCGGACCCGCTCGGCGAGCTCGCCCGCCGCCTTGTTGGTGAAGGTGAGGCCGAGGACCTGCTCGGGGGCGACCTGGCCCGTGCCGACCAGCCAGACCACCCGGGCCGCCATCACCGTCGTCTTGCCGGAGCCGGCTCCGGCCACGACGACCTGCGGGGCGAGCGGCGCGGTGATGCAGGCCGTCTGCTCCGGAGTGAACGGGATGCCGAGGAGCTCCTTGAGCTGCTCGGGGTCGGTGATGCGTGCGGTCACCGGAAGAGGCTAGCGGGGCCGTCCGACATTCCGGCCCCGCACGGCCCCGACCTGCGCTTCTCCGCTTCTCCGCGCGGGTCCTCTCCGCTCCTTCCGCGCGGATCTTCTCCGTTCCTTCCGCGCGGGTCCTCTCCGCTCCTCTACGCGGACGTGCCCCGGTCGAGCTTCGCGAGGTCGACCGTCTCGTCGGGCGGCGGGGCCTTCACGTCGACCGGCTCGTCGTAGTCGGAGAGCACGAGGGCACCGGGTTCCTTCCCGCCTTCCCTGACCATCTTCAGGATGTACGGTTCGCCCCGCTCCGAGACGGAGACGGTGGTCGTCTCGCCGCCGGCCTCCTTCTTCACCAGGGTCGCGACGGGGGTCCCGTCGACCTTGCCGTCCGGCCCCCGGGCCAGTCCCCCACGCCGCTCCTTGTCCTTGCCCAGGCCGGCGAGGAGCGACTTCAGGTCGCAGACGCCGCCGAGGTCCTGACTGCCCGTCTGCCCCGGGGCGATCTTCAGCCAGCGGTCCTCGATCAGTTCGAGGACGGTCGTGATCTGCGCCTCCGACATGCCCTGGGAGGTCATGGAGGCCCGCCAGAAGGCCTCGTCGCCCTTCATGTAGGTGACGTGGTCGACCCGGCGCAGCTCGGCGGTGCCGTCCTCGACCTTCATCAGGCCGGTGCACTCGTCGCGGTCGTCGACGGCGAAGTCGATGTCGAGCGGCTGCCCCTCGCTGACGATCCGGCCGGTCATGCGCAGGGACGTCGCGGACCGGGTGGCGGTCACGGCCCGGTCGCCGATCTCGCGGGCGGTGAGGCCGGAGAAGGGGTCCGGGGAGGGTGCCGCCACGGCGGGCGCGGCGACCGGGAGGTCCGCCGCCCGGGCCGCGGCCGGTACGGGACCCGTGACGACGACGACCGCGCAGACGACGACCGCGGCACGGAGCTTTCGGTGGGACTGGGACGTCATGCGAACCTCCCCGCTGATTCTCCCGGGCCGTCCCACCAGGGTCGCCCCCCGCGCGCGTGCTCGCGACCGGGCCGGGGGCGGGGGCCGGGGTCAGTCGACGACCTGGCGGCCCTCCGGCTGTGCGCTGCACGAGGCCCGGAAGGCGCAGGTCGCGCAGTGCTGGCCGGTGCTCGGGGTGAACCGCTCGTCGAGGACCCGGCCCGCCGCGCCGGCGAGCAGTTCGCCGACCCACTCCCCGGTCAGCGGCTCCTGCGCCTGGACCTTGGGCAGGGCGTCGCCGCCCTCCTTCTTCGGGGCGGCCTGCCGCAGCTGTACGAGCTCCGCGCCGCCCGGCTCCGGGCGGTCGCCGCCGAAGACCTCGTCGAGGGCGCCCTCCCGCACCGCGAGCTGGTAGACGGCCAGCTGCGGATGGCGGGCGACCTCGTCGCGGGTGGGGGCCGACTTGCCGGTCTTGAAGTCGACGACGTACGCGCGCCCGTGTTCGTCGGTCTCGACGCGGTCCATGGAGCCCCGGATGCGGACCTCGTACTCCCCCGCCGCCAGGGTCACGTCGAAATCGTGCTCGGAGGCGGCGGGGGCGCGGCCGCCACGGTCCATGACGTGCCAGGTCAGGAAGCGTTCGAGGGCCACGCGTGCGTGCTGCTTCTCCTGGGCCGACTTCCAGGGCGCGTCGAAGGCGAGGGCGTCCCACACGGAGTCCAGCCGGGCCATGAGGACGTCGAGGTCGGCCGGGGTGCGTCCGGAGGCGACCTCGTCGGCGAGGACGTGGACGACGTTCCCGAAGCCCTGGGCGGCGGTGGCCGGGGCCGCCGCCTTGACCTCGCGGCCCAGGAACCACTGGAGGGCGCAGGTGGAGACCAGGTTCTCCAGGGAGCTCGGCGACAGTGCCACCGGCCGGTCGCGGTCGCGCAGCGGTGTCGCGCTGCGCGTCGGCTCGAACAGGCCCCACCAGCGGTCCGGATGCGCGGCCGGGACCAGCGGCTGGCCGTCCTCGTCGGTGAGCGCGGCCAGCCGGGCGAGCCGGTCGGCGGCCGCCTCGCGGAGCGCGGGCGAGGCCTCCGGGTCGACGGTGGTGGCGCGGAGCTCGGCGACCAGGGCGGAGACGGCGAGCGGGCGGCGCGGGCGGCCCGGGACGTCCTTCGGCTCGACGCCGAACTCGGTGAGGAAGCGGGACGGCTGGTCGCCGTCCTCGGCCGCGGCCTTCACGGCGGTCACGACGAGCCGGTCGCGGGCGCGGGTGGTGGCGACGTAGAACAGCCGGCGTTCCTCCGCGAGGAGGGCGCCGGGGCTGAGGGGCTCGGCGAGGCCGTCCCGGCCGATGCGGTCCGCCTCCAGGAGGGAGCCCCGGCGGCGGAGGTCCGGCCAGAGGCCCTCCTGCACGCCGGCGACGACGACGAAGCTCCACTCCAGGCCCTTGGAACGGTGCGCGGTCATCAGACGGACGGCGTCCGGGCGGGTGTGCCGGCGGGTGAGGGTGTCGGCGGCGATGTCCTGGGCGTCGAGCTCCTCCAGGAAGTTGAGGACGCCCCGGCCGCCGACGCGCTCCTCGGCGCGGGCGGCGGTCTCGAAGAGGGCGCAGACGGCGTCGAGGTCGCGGTCGGCGTTGCGTCCGGCGGGGCCGCCGCGGAGGGCGGCGCGCTCCAGGCGGCCGGGCCAGGGGGTGCCCTGCCAGAGCGTCCAGAGGGCCTCCTCGGCGGTGCCGCCGGCGTCGAGCAGCGCGCGGGTCTCCCGGAGGAGCTGTCCCAGGCGCTGGGCGCCGCGTGCGTACGCGGGGTCGTGGACGACGAGGCGCTCGGGCTCGGCGAGGGCCCTTGCGAGGAGGACGTCGGAGGGGGGCGGGATCTTGTTGCCCGCGGCGCGCTCCTCGTCCCGTAGGGCCCTGCCCAGGCGGCGGAGGTCGGCGGGGTCCATTCCCGCGAGGGGGGACGCGAGCAGTTCGAGGGCCGTCTCGACGGGGAGCCAGGTCGCTTCGGTGCCGGGGGCGCCCGGGGTGTCCGCCGTGCCGGGGGCGGGGTCGCCGTCCGGCGTGGGCGTGGCGTCCCGGGGGGCGCTGTCCGGGGCGGGTGCGGCGCCGTCGTCGGTGGTGCCCGCCCGTTCCGCCGGGGCGGAACGACCGCCCGCCACCGGGGCCGGGGAGGGCGTGCCCGCGACCGGGGCCGGGGAGGGCGTGCCCGCGACCGGGGGCGGGGAGGGCGTGCCCGCCCCCGGGGGCGCGGGGCGCGGGGCCGCGACCCCCGCCACCGCCCTCAGTGCCAGCAGCAGCGGGGCCACCGCCGGTTCGTGGCGGAGGGGGGTGTCCGCCGCGTCGGTCTCGACCGGGACGCCTGCCGAGGTGAGGGCGCGGCGGAGGGACGGGAGGGAGGCGGCGGCGCGGGTGAGGACGGCCATGTCCTGCCAGGGGACGCCGTCCTCCAGGTGGGCGCGGCGCAGCAGGTCGGCGATGTTCTCGGCCTCCGCCGAGGCCGTGGGGTAGGTGTACGCCTCCGCCCGTCCCCCGTCCCGCGTCGGGGCGAGCTCGCGGTGGGCGCGGACCTTGTCGGCGGGGAGCCGGGGCATCGGCATGCGCTGGGCGAACAGCCGGGTCGCCCCGAGCAGCTCCTCGCCCGCGCGGCGCGAGGTGCGCAGGACGCGGACGTCCGCGCCGGCGAAGGAGGACGGGAAGTCGAGGATGCCGTTCACGTCGGCGCCGCGGAAGGCGTAGATGGACTGGTCGGGGTCGCCGAAGGCGACGACCGTGCTCCGGCCGTCGCCCGCGAGCGCGTGCAGGAGCCGGACCTGGGCCGGGTCGGTGTCCTGGTACTCGTCGACGTAGATCGCGTCGTACGCGGGCGTGCGGGCGTCCCGGGCGAGCGGTACGGCCCGGTGGACGAGCTCCGCGTAGTCGAGGACGCCCTGGAGGTCGAGGACGTCGAGGTACTCGGCGAGGAAGGCGGCCGCGGCCTTCCAGTCCGGGCGGCCGACCCGCTCGGCGAAGCGGGCGAGGGCGTCGGGTCCGAGGCCCAGTTCGCGGGAGCGCGCGAGGACGGCCCGCACCTCGTCGGCGAAGCCCCGGGTGGTGAGGCAGGCGCGGAGTTCGTCGGGCCAGCCGACCCGGCCGAGGCCCGCCCGCTCCAGGTCGATCTGTCCGGCGAGCAGTTCGCGGACGGCGAGGTCCTGCTCGGGTCCGGAGAGCAGCCGGAGCGGTTCGGCGAAGAGCTCGGCGTCCTGGTGGGCGCGGATGAGGGCGTAGCAGTACGAGTGGAAGGTCGTCGCCTGCGGGGGGCGGCGGCCGCCGAGCCGGCCGGCCATGCGGTCGCGGAGTTCGACGGCGGCCTTGCGGCTGAAGGTGAGGACGAGGAGGCGTTCGGGGTCGGCGCCGTTCTCCATGCGGGCGGCGACCGCCTCGACCAGCGTGGTCGTCTTGCCGGTGCCGGGTCCGGCGAGGACGAGGAGAGGTCCGCCGGTGTGGTCAACCACTTCCTGCTGGACTGCGTCCAGCTGAGGGGGATCCAGCGGGGCCGGCGTGGTGCGTACCAGCCGGTACGCGCCCGGGGTCCGCTGCCGTCCCGGCCCCGGGTACGGCTGGCCCTGGTGCGGCGGCGTACGCCGGGTGGTGGAGGAGGAGCTCACGTGGTTCGCCGGTCCTGGTGGGTGTGGTGGTGCGGGTGAGGCGGCCGTGTGCCGTGGCCGCCGCCTCGGGAGACGCGAGCGAAGACGTTACGCGAAGCGCGCCGCCGACAAGCCGTACTCCGCGCCCCGCCCACCCTCGCGGGCCCGTCCCACCCGGGCCGACCGGGGTCGCTCCCTCAGATGTGAGTTCCGTCCCAGCGGGCCCGGCGCATGTCGATCCTCGGCACGTGCCCCTCGGCCGCCGGGCCCGCCGCGCGCAGCGGGGTGCCCTCCTCGCGGTAGTGGCCGAGGGCCCGGAGCTCGTGGCCGGGCAGCAGCGTGCCGTCGGCCCGGACCACCCGCCACCAGGGGGCCGTCCCTCCGTACAGGGCCATGACCCGGCCGACCTGGCGCGGTCCGCCCTCGCCGAGCCACTCGGCCACGTCGCCGTAGGTCATGACGCGGCCGGGAGGGATCGCGTCGGCGAGGTCGAGCACCCGCTCCGCGTACTCGGGCAGTTCTCCGGTCTCCCCCACGTGCTCCTCCATGCTCATCCGCCCCATCCTGCCTCACCCCACCGACATGGCCCTGATGCCTCCGCGCGGCAGCTCTTCGTGCCACCATCGTGCGGGCGGTGACTGGTGATACGAGATCAAGAGCGACAAGTACAAGAACACGTACCAGAACAAGACGTAACAGAACGAGACCGACAAGACGCGCATGCAGAGACGGACATGGTGATGGGGCAGGACACGCAGCCGCCCGGCGGGGCTCAGCCCGACGTGCCCGAGCGGGTCTCCGGTGACGAGCCGCTGCTCGCCGCCCGTGTCCACCGGCCCTCGGACCTCATGCGGCTGCTCGTCGGTCTGCTCGCCATCGGACTCGTCATCGCCGTCGCCGCGTTCGCCCACGCCACGACCTCGGGCCTGGAGCAGGACATCAACAAGGGGGCGACCGGCACCCCGGACGTCTTCGTCAAGATCGCCGGTCTCGTCTCGTCCATCGCCGTCCTGCTCGTGCCGGTCGCCTTCGCCATCGAGCGGCTGATCAAGCGGGACGGGCTGCGCATCGCGGACGGCGTCCTCGCCGCCGTCCTGGCGCACGGCGTCACCCTCGCCACCGACCTGTGGGTCGCCCAGGCCGCGCCCGGCACGATCCAGGACGCGCTGACCCAGCCGCAGTCCGGGGGCGGGCTCACGGACCCGGTGCACAACTACCTCGCGCCGGTGATCGCGTACATGACGGCCGTCGGCATGGCCCGCAGGCCCCGCTGGCGGGTGTCGCTCTGGGTGGTGCTGCTGCTCGACGCGTTCACGATGCTGGTGGCCGGCTACACCACCGCCCTCTCGATCATCCTGACCGTCCTGATCGGCTGGACGGTGGCGTACGGCACGCTGTACGCCGTCGGCTCGCCGAACGTCCGGCCCACCGGGCAGACCCTCCTCGCCGGTCTGCGCCGGGTCGGCTTCCGGCCGGTGACCGCGCTGCGGGCCGAGGGCGTGCCCGACGCGGCGGACAGCGCCGACCGGGGCCGCCGCTACATCGTGACCCTGGAGGACGGGCCGCCGCTCGACGTCACCGTCGTCGACCGGGAGCAGCAGGCGCACGGCTTCTTCTACCGCGCGTGGCGGCGGATCACCCTGCGGACGATCACCACCCGCCGCTCGATCGTCTCGCTGCGCCAGGCCCTGGAGCAGGAGGCGCTCCTCGCGTACGCGGCGATCGCCGCCGGGGCGAACGCGCCCAAGCTGATCGCCACCTCGGAGCTCGGCCCGGACGCCGTGATGCTGGTGTACGAGCACACCGGCGGCCGGAACCTGGACTCCCTCGACGACGCCGAGATCACCGACGAGCTGGTCCGCAGCGCCTGGCGGCAGGTACGGGCGCTGCAGTCGCGGCGGATCGCGCACCGCCGGCTCACGGGGGACGCGATCCTGGTGGATCGTTCCGGCAGGGTGATCCTGACCGATCTGCGGGGCGGCGAGATCGCGGCCGGCGACCTGGTCCTGCGGATGGACACCGCCCAGCTGCTCACCACCCTGGGTCTGCGGGTCGGGGCGGAGCGGGCGGTCGCCGCGGCCGTCGAGGTCCTCGGCCCGGACACCGTCGCCGACTGTCTGCCGCTGCTCCAGCCGATCGCGCTGAGCCGCTCCACGCGCGCGACGCTGCGGAAGCGGGCGCGGGAACGGTCCGCGCGGGAACGGGAGGCCGTGCTCGCGGCCTCGGAGGCGGCCAAGCACGAGCGGGAGCTCGCGAAGGCCGAGGCGGCCGCGGACCGGAAGGCCGTACGGGCGGAGACGAAGGCCGAGAAGAAGGCGGACAAGAAGGCCGAGAAGCGGGCCCTCGACACCGCCCTGGACGAGGCCCGCGAGGAGGACCTGCTCGCGCAGATCCGGCAGCAGGTGCTGCTGATCCGCCCGCAGGCCCCGGTGGAGCCGGTCCGCCTGGAGCGGATCAAGCCGCGGACCCTGGTCAGCCTGATCGCGGGCGCGGTCGCCGCGTACTTCCTGCTCTCGCAGATCGCCCGTACGCCGCTGTCGACCATCAGCGAGGCGGACTGGCGGTGGGTGGCGGCGGCCGTGCTGTTCTCGGCGCTCAGCTACGTGGCGGCGGCGATGAGCCTGCTCGGCTTCGTGCCCGAACGGGTCGGGTTCTGGCGGACGGTGGTGGCGCAGGTCGCCGGCTCCTTCGTGAAGATCGTCGCCCCGGCGGCGGTCGGCGGCGTCGCCCTGAACACCCGCTTCCTCCAGCGCTCGGGGGTGCGCCCGGGGCTCGCGGTGGCGAGCGTCGGCGCCTCCCAGCTCTTCGGCCTCGGGGCGCACATCCTGCTCCTGCTCTCCTTCGGCTATCTGACGGGTACGGAGAAGTCGCAGTCCTTCACCCCGTCGAGGACGGTCATCGCCGGGCTCCTGACGGTCGCGGTGCTCGTCCTGGTGGTGACGGCGATCCCGTTCATGCGCAAGTTCGTGTCGACGCGGCTGCGCTCGCTCTTCGCCGGCGTGGTGCCCCGCATGCTGGACGTGCTCCAGCGGCCGATGAAGCTGCTGACCGGCATCAGCGGGATGCTGCTCCTCACGGGCGCGTTCGTGTTCTGCCTGGACGCCTCGATCCAGGCCTTCGGGCACGGCCACCAGACGATCAGCTACGCGAGCGTGGCCGTCGTCTTCCTCGCGGGCAACGCCCTCGGCTCGGCGGCGCCGACGCCGGGCGGCGTCGGCGCGGTCGAGGGCGCGCTGACCGTCGGCCTGGTGACGGTGGGGGACCTGCCGCTGGAGGTCGCGACCCCGGCGGTGCTCCTCTTCCGCCTGCTGACGCTGTGGATCCCGGTGCTGCCGGGGTGGCTCTGCTTCAACTGGCTGACCAAGCAGGAAGCCCTGTGAGGCCCGTGGGGCCCGTCCGCCGGAGCGGCGTCGGGGCCCGGCGGCGCTCCGGGGCCGACGGTGTTCCGGGGCCGGCCCCGGAGCGCGGCCGGCCGTGATCCGCCGGGCGTCCCCCGGCGGGCCTCCCGTCGGTCGGGCCGGGCCCGCGGCGTGACCGGCGGGCCCTCCCGTCCGCCACCCGCTTGGACCCCCGTCCCGCGCGGGGGCGCGGGCGGCGGCCCACGATGGGCCTATGCCGATCTCCGCCGCCCACCGCGCCGCTCTGCTCACCGCCGCCACCGTGCTGGTCGCCGCCGGCTGCTCGGACGGGGGAGACGGGGCGACGGACCCGGTGAAGGCGTCCGCCACCGCGAGCGGGCTCGCGGCGCTGACGGCGCAGAAGCTGTCCTGGGCGCCCTGCCCGGCACCGTCGGCAGCCGAGGGCGGCGGGCCGTCGCCCTCACCGCTGCCCGGGGGCACCGTCTGGGAGTGCTCCTTCCTCCAGACGCCGCTCGACTGGTCGGCGCCGGACGGCGACAGGATCGAGCTGGCCCTCATCCGGGCCAGGGCGAAGGACAGCGCCCGGCGGATCGGCTCGCTCGTCTTCAACTTCGGCGGGCCGGGCGGCTCCGGAGTCACCGGCCTGCCCGGTTTCGCCGGCGACTACGAGACCCTGCGCGGCCGCTACGACCTGGTCTCCTTCGACCCGCGCGGGGTCGGCCGCAGCGACCCCGTCGAGTGCGCCACCGACAAGGAGCTCGACGCCTACTACGCCCTGGACTTCACGCCCGACGACACCGCCGAGGAGCGGACGCTGTCCGACGCGCAGAAGCGGTACGCGAAGGGCTGCGAGCGGGACGCGGGCGCGGCCCTGCCGCACGTCGGCACGGAGAACGCGGCCCGGGACATGGACCTGATGCGCCAGGTCCTCGGCGACGAGAAGCTGCACTACTTCGGCATCTCGTACGGCACCGAACTCGGCGGCGTCTACGCCCACATGTTCCCCGGGAACGTGGGCCGGGCCGTCTTCGACGGGGTCGTCGACCCGGACGCGGGCGTCGAGGAGGGGGCGCTCGGCCAGACGAAGGGCTTCCAGCTCGCGCTGGACAACTTCGCCCAGGCCTGCGTGGACCGCGGCGACGAGTGCGCGCTGCCGGGCGGCAGCGTCGCCGAGATCGAGAAGGGGATCACGGACCTCCTCGCGGACCTCGACAAGAAGCCGATCACCGGGATCGGCAACCGGAAGCTGACCCAGACGCAGGCCACCAACGGCATCGCGCAGGCCCTGTACTCGAAGGAGTTCTGGCCGTATCTGGAGCAGGGGCTCGACGCGGCCGACGGCGGCGACGGGGGGCTGCTCCTCTCCCTGTCCGACTCGATGAACGGGCGCGGCGAGAACGGCTCGTACAGCAACATCCAGGCCGCGAACGCGGCCATCAACTGCGTGGACTTCAAGGAGCGCTACACCCTCGGGCAGGCGAAGGAGCGGCTCGGCCAGTTCCGCGAGGCCTCTCCCGTCTTCGGCGACTTCATGGGCTGGGCGCTGGCGAGCTGCTCGAACTGGCCGGTGCCGGGAGGGTGGGAACACCCGGACGTGTCCGCGCCGGGCTCGGCGCCGATCCTGGTCGTCGGGAACACCGGCGACCCGGCCACGCCGTACGAGGGCGCCCGGGCCATGGTGAAGGCGCTCGGCGAGGGCGTCGGGGTGGAGCTGACGTACGAGGGCGAGGGCCACGGCGCGTACAACGGCGGCAGCGCGTGCGTGAAGAAGGCGGTGGACGACTACCTGCTGGCGGGCAAGGTCCCGACCTCGGGCACGGTCTGCAAGAAGTGACGGCCCCGGACGCGCGAAGAGGCGGCGGTCCCGGGCGCGCGGAAGGCCCCGGAACCGCCGACGCGGGTCCGGGGCCTTCCGTGGCGGGCACGTCCTAGTAGACCGGCTTCTCGGGCTCGATCTGGTGGACCCAGCCGATCACGCCGCCGCCGACGTGGACCGCGTCCGCGAAGCCCGCGGACTTGAGGACCGCGAGGACTTCCGCACTGCGGACGCCCGTCTTGCAGTGCAGGACGATCCGCCGGTCCTGCGGGAGGTCCTGGAGGGCGTTGCCCATCAGGAACTCGTTCTTCGGGATCAGCCGCGCGCCCGGGATCGAGACGATCTCGTACTCGTTCGGCTCGCGGACGTCGATGATGTCGATCTTCTCGTCCGCGTCGATCCACTCCTTGAGCTGCTTCGGAGTGATCGTCGAGCCGAGCGCCGCCTCCTGGGCCTCCTCGGACACGACGCCGCAGAAGGCCTCGTAGTCGATGAGCTCGGTGACGGTCGGGTTCTCGCCGCAGACCGCGCAGTTGGGGTCCTTGCGGACCTTGACCTGGCGGTACTGCATCTCCAGGGCGTCGTAGATCATCAGACGGCCGACCAGCGGGTCGCCCACGCCGGCCAGGACCTTGATGGCCTCGGTGACCTGGATGGAGCCGATGGACGCGCAGAGCACGCCCAGGACGCCGCCCTCGGCGCAGGACGGGACCATGCCCGGCGGCGGGGGCTCCGGGTAGAGGCAGCGGTAGCAGGGGCCGTACTCGGACCAGAAGACCGACGCCTGGCCGTCGAAGCGGTAGATCGAGCCCCAGACGTACGGCTTGTTCAGCAGCACGCAGGCGTCGTTCACCAGGTACCGGGTGGCGAAGTTGTCGGTGCCGTCGACGATCAGGTCGTACTGACCGAAGATGTCCATCACGTTCTCGGCCTCGAGCCGCTCCTCGTGAAGGATCACGTTCACGTACGGGTTGATGCCGAGCACGCTGTCGCGCGCCGACTCGGCCTTGGAGCGGCCGATGTCGGCCTGGCTGTGGATGATCTGGCGCTGGAGGTTCGACTCGTCGACCTCGTCGAACTCCACGATGCCGAGCGTGCCCACGCCGGCGGCGGCCAGGTACATCAGGGCCGGGGAACCGAGACCGCCGGCGCCCACACAGAGCACCTTGGCGTTCTTCAGCCGCTTCTGCCCGTCCATCCCGACGTCCGGGATGATCAGGTGGCGGGAGTACCTGCGGACCTCGTCTACGGTGAGCTCGGAAGCCGGCTCGACCAGGGGTGGCAGCGACACGGAGTCTCCGATGGTCGGTATGTCAGTACGGTTGTTCTCCCCGTAACACTGCCACGCCCCTTCTCATTCCGAGACACCCGTTCCGATCCGCGAGACGATTTCGTCCCAGTAGCCGGGCAGCGATTGAAATGGGGCGCTTTGCCCCGGCCGCCACGCGCGGTCCGTGAAGAAGATCGTTCCCGCTCCCTGCCAGCGGGCGATCCGCAGGGCCTCGTCCAGGTGGGTGCGCGGCACCCCGTGGACGAGGTGGACGAACTTGGCCTCCGTGTACTCGGCGGTCCACTCCGCCACCTGCGACCAGCGGTAGTCCACCCAGGAACCGGTGAAGGTCACCAGCTGGTCGGCGGCCTCGGCGTACCCCGGATGGGGGTGGGTGCCGTGACCGAGGACGAGGTGGGCCTCGCCGCCGAGGACGGCCTCCAGGGCGGCGGTGAGCCGCCGCGTCCCCGCCAGGTCCGCCCGGTCGGCGGGGGCCCGGTCCAGGTAGAAGCCGTCGACCCGGTACCAGTCGAGGAAGCGGTGGGCGTCCGAGACGAGCTCCCCGAAGGGCCGGGAGCCGTACGCCAGGTCCAGGTGCCCGAGCACCTTCACCCCGGTGTTCCGCAGCTTCCCGGCCGCCTCCAGGCAGTGCGGGTCGGGGCGGCTCCCGGGGCCCTCCGCCACGTTGAGCACCGCCCAGTGCAGGGGCGTCCCGGGACGGGTCAGCTCGGCCCACTCGACGGGGGCGAGCAGGGGGTGGGCGTAGCCCGGGACGCCGAAGCCGAGCGCCTGGACGGCCCCGGTGGCCGTGGTCCCCGTCAGATGCGACACGCCGCCTCCATCCAGATGTCGGCGAGGGACTCCTCCAGGTTGATCCGGGGCCGCCAGCCGAGCCGGTCGCGGGCGGTGCGGACGTCGGCCTGCTGCCAGGGCCCGCAGCCGTCGGGATACGGGTACGGGGCGGAGGCCAGCTGGTCGGCGATGGTCCCCTCGGTGCGGGGGGCGCCGATCATCGGGCGCTGCGGGATCCCGTGCGGGGCGTCCAGCTCGTGCAGGTTGCCGGAGTAGCCGGCGACCCGGGCGAGGACGGCGGCGGCGTCCCGGAGCTTGACGGCGCGGCCGGTGCCGATGTTGACCACGCCCTGGGCGGCGGAGAGGGAGGCGGCGTGGACGGCCCGCGCCACGTCCCGCACGTCGACGAAGTCCCGCTGCACGCCGAGGCCGCTGAGCTTGAGCTCGCCGTCCCCGGCCTGCATGGCGCGGCGCATCGCCTCGGCGAGGCGGCCGAGCGGGGAGCCGGCCGGCGTGCCGGGGCCGACCGGGGAGAAGACCCGCAGGACGACGGCGTCGAGTCCGGAGCCGAGGACGAGTTCCGTCGCGGCGAGCTTGGACACGCCGTACGGGCCGCCGGGGCGCGGGATCGCGTCCTCGGCCGTGGAGGAGCCGGGCTGGCTCGGCCCGTACTCCGAGGCGCAGCCGACCTGGACGAGCCGGGCCCCGCAGCCGCTGCGGCGCAGGGCCTCGCAGACGGTGGCGACGGCGACGGTGTTGTGCCGGGTCAGTTCGCGGGCGCCGCCCCGGGTGGCTCCGGCGCAGTTGACGACGACCCCGGGGTGGACGGCGTCCAGGAAGCGGGTGAGCGCGCCGGGGCTGCCGGAGGCGAGGTCGAAGCGCACGTCGGCGTCGTCGCCCCGGCCGAGCGCGGTGAGGTGGACGGCCGGGTCGGCGAGCAGCCGGTCGGCGACGAAGCGTCCGATGAAGCCGTTGGCTCCGAGCAGTAGCACCCTCATCGTGCGGCCCCTACGTGCCGACCGGCCGGTCCATGGGTTCGGGGGGTCATGATCTTCGTTCTCCTTGCGGGGTGATGAGAGGGGTGACGGGGCACGCCCGCGGCGTCGGCTCCGCGGGTGAGCGGGGTCTTCATGGGAGTGCTCACGGGGTGGCGTGGGCCGAGGCCCGGGCGAGGGCGCCGGTCGCGTGGGCCAGCAGGCCGAGCGCGGCGGCGCCGCAGACGAGGGTGGGTACGGCTCCGGGGCCCCGGGCTTCGACGAGGGCGCGCACCGGGACGGCGAGCGCGTCGAAGCCGGGGAGGGGGACGCGGGCGGCGAGGACGCTCGCGAGGGCGAGGACCTCGCCCGCGCAGGCCGCGGCGAGGACGGCGGCGGCCGCCTCGGGGTGGCCGTGGACGGTGTGGAGCCGGGCGAGCAGCAGGAGCGCCCCGAGGGCGAGGGCTCCGGAGCTGAAGCCGGTGAGGACGAGCAGGCCGGTGAGGGCGAGGAGTTGGAGGGTCACGGTGCCGAGGAGCAGCGGCCGGACGGCGGCGGCGAAGTCGGCGAGGCCGCGGCTGTCGGCGATCCGGCGGCGCGCCCGGCTCGCGAAGAGGTGGGCGCCCCAGGCGGCGGGGGCGACGGCGAGGGCGAGGCCCAGGAGGGGCGCGGTGGTGAGCTCCCAGGGTCCGTCGGGGCCGCCCGTGAGGACCTGGTCCAGGAGTCCGTCGCCGCCGACCGCGTACGCCAGGAGCCAGAGGGTCCAGAGCCGGGCGGCGGGGACGGTCCCTCCATCCGGGGCGCGGAAGGGGCCCTGCCTGACGGCGAGCAGCAGGGCCCCGCCGAGGGCGAGGGCCCCGGCGGCCCCGACGGCGAGCCGCACGGGCCCGTGACCGGAGGCGAGTCCGAGGGCCGTGAGTCCGGCGACGCCGCCGGGGGCGAGGACGGCCGGCGCCCAGGGCGCCCGGGCCCGCTCCGGTTCCACGACGGGCGCGGGCCCCTCCGGTCCGCGGGGCACGCGCGCGTACAGCTCCTCGGCGAGCGAGAACACGTCGCGGTGCCGGAACCGCGCGGCGGTCCGGTCGGTGAACCCCTGCGCTTCGAGACCCGCGGCGATCTCCAGCGGATCGACGGCCCGCTCGCAGAGCTCCCGGTGCCGGTGCATGAGCACCTTCACGGGGTCGGCCTGTCCCCGGCGGCTCCGGGGCCGCGCGCCGACGTCCGCGGCGGTGCCGGCCGGTGCGGGGCGGGGGGCGGTGCCGTCCGCGGCGACGGCGGCCGGTGCGGGGCGGAGGGCGGTGCCGTCCGCCGGACGGTTCTCGACGCGGGTCCCCTCGGTCGGCTCGGCCGGCTCGGGCCGGGCGGCCGGCTCCGGGGCCGGGCCGGGGGCCGTCGGGGCCGGGTGGGAGGCCGTCGGGGCCGGTGCGTCCGTCGGGGCCGCGGCCTCCGAGGGCGGCTCCTGCCCTTCCGTCACCGCCGGGGCCGGTGCGTCCCAGGCCGTGCCGGAGCACGGGGGCGGCGTGGGGGTCGCCTCCCGGGGCGGGGCTATCTCGGAGGGGACGGGGTCCTCGGGGGCGGGGGCGCGCAGGTCGAGGGTGCCGGCCGCGGTGAGGGCGGGGGTGCCGAGGAGGGCTTCGGAGCGGGCGTCCCAGGCTCCGGGGCTCGTCGGGGCGGCGGAGCCGCGCATGGGGGTGCCTCCTTCAGGCATCGGGGGCTCCCGTCCCCGCGGACACGGCCTTGGGCGCCCAGCTGCCGGGCACATGGGCCTCGGCCGGGTGGGCGAAGGGGACGCCGTCCCCGGGGCGGTGGCGCACCGGCGCGTGGGAGAGGAGTTCGAGGTAGATGCCGCGGAACGCGGCGAGGTTCTGTTCGACGGTGAAGAGTTCGAGCGCGCGGGCGCGGGCGGCGGCACCGAGCCGGTGGCGGCGCTCGGGGTCGCGGAGCAGCGCGAGGCAGGCGTCGGCGAGCGCCCGGGGGTTGCGCGGGGGGACGACGAGGCCGGTGCCGCCGACGATCTCGACGACGGCGCCGACGTCGGTGGAGACGGTGGCCCGCGCGCAGAACATCGCTTCGACGAGAGGGGCGGGGAAGCCCTCGACGAGGCTGGACATGACGACGAGCGCGCCGGAGGCGTACGTGTCCTCCAGGGTGGGCGCCTCGGGGCCGCCGAGCTCCTCGAAGGTGACGGGGTTCTCGCCGACGGCGTGCGCCCCGGGGGCCTCGTCGGGGAAGAGCTGGGCGGCGAGCCCCTTGCAGTACGTGAGGTAGCCGGCGCCGCACGGTTCGCGCTCGGGCACGGCGACGATCCGCAGCCGGGCGTCGGGCTGGCGGGCCCGGATCTCGGCGAAGGCGTGGAGCAGGCCGACGAGGTCCTTGGCCGGTTCGACGCGGCCGACCCAGAGGAGGGTGGCGGGGTCACCGCTCTCCTCGTCCTCGCCGACCTCGGCGAAGCGTTCGGCGGCCATGCCGGGGTGGACGGTGCGGATGCGGGCCCGGTCGGCGCCGCACTTCTCCAGCCAGCGGCGGGCGTGGGCGTTGCCGGGGGTGAGGAGGGCGGCCTGCCGGTAGGTCTCGCCGGCGAGCCGGCCGTGGAGGGCGGCGAGGAGGGCGCGCAGGGGGCCGGACCGGTCGGCGCCGGCCGCGGAGAGGTAGTGGGCGCGCAGCGGTACGCCGTACTCGGTGACGAGCAGCGGGGTTCCGAAGAAGCGTTTGGCCAGCAGGCCGGGGAGGGCGGTGGTGCCTCCGGCGGCGGCGTGGCAGAGGTCGGCTGCGCCGAGCGCGTCGTCCTCGTACCAGTCGAGGGAGAGGGGGCGCAGGGCCCGCTCCAGGTGTGCGGCGAAGGCGAGGTGGTCGGGGAGCCCGGCGGCGGCCGCGCCCCGGCGTGCGCCGGGCGCGCGGCAGGCGGCCTCCAGGACGCGCACGGCGTCGTCGGAGCGGAGCGCCCCGGGCAGTCCGCCGCGCTCGCGGGCGAGCTCGGCGAGGGTGTAGAGCCCGTCGGCGAAGGGGGACCCGCCGTTCCCCTCGTCCTCGTCGTGCTCGGCGCAGAGTCCGGTGGCGAGCCGGTGGTAGGCCTCGGTGAAGCGGCGCCGTTCGCGGCGTCCGTAGGCCCGGCGGGCGGCGCGGGGCGCGCAGGGGCTCCACGCCCCGGAGGCCGCCGGGGCTCCGTCGGGGCCGCCGGGGTCGGCGACGCGGGCGACGCGGGCGTGGGGCGGCAGGGGCCTCGGGGTGCCGGCGGGGCCGAGGACGTAGAGGTCGAACCGGTGCTGTCCGAGCCCGTGCACGAGCCGTTCGCACCAGCGTCCGGACTCACCGGTGGCGTACGGGTAGCCACCCTCCGTGAGCAGTCCGATCCGCACGCGTGCACCCCCGATCTCCCTTGACGGCGGTCACCGTCGGCCCGGTGACTCGCAGCGGGAAGAACGTAAGCGGAGACAACGGTGGCGCGACGGACGGTTGTCCGTCGCACCACCGGAAGGGGTGAATGCACGTAACTTTCCCACCCCGGTCGCGTTCTGTCGCGGTACGGAGCAGAACGCTCACGGAGCGTCAGGCGACGGCCAGTTCCCGGCGCCGTTCCCCGCGTTCCGCCGCGAGGAGCGGGTCGAGGGAGGGGACGGCGGCGAGCGGCTGCCGGGCGTACGGGGCCCGGGGCGCGCCGAGCACTCCGGCGACGGGGCCGCGCCCGGTCTCCCGCCGGGGCGGCGAGCAGCGGAAGGAGACCTCTCGGGGTGGACCGCGGAAAGGAGAAAGGGAATTCCGCAGGCGCGGGAAAAGGGCCCGAAAGGGGAAACGGCGCCTGCGGGAATGCGGAACCCGGGCGCGGCGAGAAAAAGGGGGGCCGACGAGCGCTCGGGCTGCGTCAGTTGCGGAGAATGTCGGCGACCGTGCGTCCGGTCACGCCGAAGAGCGCCGGCTCGAGAGCGGCGCTGTCGGAAACGACGCGACGGTGCGACATGCCGAGAAACACGAACGGACGCGTGAGCGATGTCCACGCGCTCGCACGCCATCCCGAGACGGACGTCTCGGGATGCGGACACCCCGCGGCGGGACCGAACGTCAACTCGCCGGATACACCCAGGGGTTGGGTCGGCACTTGATGCCGTCGATGTCCAGGGACTTCGTCTGCTGCTGCATCACGGGGGCCAGCGCGCCCGGTGTCCGGCAGCTGACGTGCCCGTGCCCGAGGCGGTGTCCGACCTCGTGGTTGATGAGCATCTGGCGATAGGCGTGCATCGCCTTCGGACCGAAGGTCTCCGACCCCTGCGCCCAGCGGAACGCGTTGATCATCACGCGCTGGGTCGAGGCCGAGTCGCAGGAGACGTTGTCGACGGTGGTGTCGAGCCCGGACTTCGCGCACCAGGCACCGGTGGTCCCCGGGCTGGCCAGGGTGATCACGAACTCCGGCTCGCCGCTGGAAATGCGCTCGAAGGTCATCTCGCCCCGACCGGCCCAGCTGCGCTTGTCGTTGAGGGTCCTCTGCACGGCGTCGGCGAAGAGCTTCGGATCGAGGCCGATCCCCTTCTCGACGTCGACCCGGTAGCGGATCAGCCGCCCCTTGCCGGGCGCCTTCGCCAGGCCCGGCACGGACTCGAACTCCCCCGAGCCCTTCAGCTTCGGATCGATCGGGAACTGGCGGGTCATCAGCTGCTCGTACGTCGGCGGGGCGACGGCGGGCACCGGCTTCGCCGGGACGGGCCGCTCCTCGGAGCGGGAGGCGGAGTCGTCCACGGACCGCTCGTCGGGCCGTCCGGCGGCGTGGGCGGCGGCCGGGGACTCGCCCCTGCCCGTGACCTGCCCCGCGACGACGACGGCGAGGACGGTGGCGATGGCGGCGGCCGCGATCCCGGTGAAGGCGCGGCCGAGCCCGCTCCGGGAGGCCGGGGCCTCCGGCTCCGGACTCTCGTCGGCGCCCTCTCCCCGGCGCGGCGCGGGGACGAACGGCGCCTCGGTGCCCTCCTGTTCGGGCGCGGCGGTCCGGGCGGCGGCGCCACGGGGGCCGTAGGTCGCGGGGCGCGGGGCGGAGGTCTCCTCGTGCTGCGGATGACCGCCCCGTACGGGCGCCCCGCGGGCGGGGACACCGCGCGCCGGAGTGCCGGGCGCGCCGGAGTGCACGGGGGTCCCGTGGGCGGGCGTGGCGTGCCGCGGCCCCCCGGCCGCACCGCGCCCCGTGCCGCCCTGCGCCGGAGCCCCGGACCGGGGAGTGCCGTGCGCGGGGGTCCCGTGGCGGGGAGCCCCCTGGGCCGGGGCTCCCCGGCGCGATGCCCCCGGGGCCGGGGCCCCGTACTGCGGCGTCCCCGGGGCCGGGGCGCCGTACTGCGGGGTCCCCTGGGCCGGGGCGCCGTACACCGGCGTGCCGTGGGCCGGGGTCCCGTACCCCTGCGTCGTGGCGCCCTGGCCGGCGTCGCCCGTCTCCCTGCGGCGGCGTCCCGTGCCGGGCGGCGGCCCCTCCGGGACCGCTCCCGCCCGCGTCCCCGCTCCCGCCTGCTGCCCGGTGTCGGCCACCGGGGGCGCGGAGTCCTTGCGACTGTGTCGTCCCACGCCCCGGATCAGCTCCCGCCGTCATCGGCGATCAGGTCCCGGAAGGCCTGGGCGACCGTCTCGGGGTACTCCATCATCGCCACGTGCCCCGCGTCGGGGAGGGTCAGCAGGCGCGAGCCGCGGAAGGCGGCGGCCGCCTTCCGGGCCATCCGGTAGGAGACGAGCCGGTCGTGCCGGCCGTAGACGAGCAGCGTCGGGGCGAGGACCCGCTCGGCCTGCCGCCACAGCCCGTGCTGCCCGCCGAGGGTGTACGCGTCGACGATGCCGCGGGAGGAGCGCGCCATGACGTCCCAGAAGTACGGGAGCTCCAGCCGCCGCTCCATCTCCTCCACGGCGTGTCGCAGGCCCTCGTCGGTGACCAGGCCGGGGTCCCCGTAACAGAGCGCGAGGACGCCCTTGACCCGCTGCTCGGCCGTCCAGTCCTTGGTGAGCCTCGCGAAGAACGAGGCGACGCCGGGCACCGCGAGCAGCACGGTGGGCCAGGCGGTGCGCTGGGCGCGCAGTTCGGGCAGGGCCGGGGAGACGAGGGTGAGGGTCCGGACCAGGTCGGGCCGGACGGCGGCGACGCGGGTGGCGACGGCGCCGCCCAGCGAGTTGCCGAAGAGGTGGACGGGTCCGCGCCCACCGGCGTCGAGGAGCCGGATGACGGCGCGGGCGTGTCCGGTGACCGAGTAGTTGCCGTCGTCGGGCGGCGGGGAGTCGCCGAAGCCGGGCAGGTCGACCGCCTCGCCGTCGACGTGGTCCGCGAGCAGCGGCATGAGGGCGGACCAGTTCTGCGAGGAGCCGCCGAGCCCGTGGACGTACAGCGCGGGCGGCAGACCGGGGCGGTTCCCCGGCCGGGCGCGCACGGTGAGGGTGAGTCCGGGCAGCGCCACGGAGCGGAGCTCCTCGCCTTCGGCGACCCGTACGGCGCGGATCCGCGACGCGGACGAGGCGGCGGCGGGCCGGGTTTCCGGCAGCTCGGTCGAGGACATGGCCGCAATATTACGAGACGATCACGCGCGCTCGTGTGTGGGTGGGGTCACAGGTGCGTGTGCGGCGGGGCGCGTTCGCTCCTAGGCTCGGAGTGAGGGCCATCGGGAGCTCCGCGCCCCGCACACGGAAGGAGCCGCATGACTGTCGATCCCAACGAGCCGGACACGTTCATCGAGGAAGAGGTCGTCGTGCTGGACGAGGAGACCCCGGAGGCCGATGCCGCCGAGCAGCACGCCGAACTGCAGCAGCGCGAGGACGAACTGCCCGCCCATGTCGAGCGCGACTCGGCGAACGAGGCCGACGCGTCCGAACAGGCGCGCGTCGTCGCCCTCGACGAGGACGACTACCGCTGAGCGCACGGCTCCCGCCGATTTGTTCGGTTTAATATTGAATCGACTGTCGACCCGGGCGTCCGGTCCGTGAAATTCTGCGTTCGCACCGCGCACAGCCGGGTTACCCAAAAGTACGATGGCGGCGCGGCGCGACAGCGCACAAGGATCGATTTTTGGGAGGCCGCGTGAGCGCCATCGAGCAGACAGAGGCAGCACGCCCTCGGGGCACGCGCCTGCCGCGACGTGCCCGACGGAACCAGCTGCTCGGCGCGGCCCAGGAGGTCTTCGTCGCCCAGGGGTACCACTCGGCCGCCATGGACGACATCGCCGAGCGGGCCGGCGTCAGCAAGCCGGTGCTGTACCAGCACTTCCCCGGGAAGCTGGAGCTCTACCTCGCCCTGCTCGACCAGCACTGCGAGGCCCTCCTGCATGCCGTGCGCACGGCGCTGGCCTCCACCACGGACAACAAGCTCCGGGTCGCGGCGACGATGGACGCGTACTTCGCGTACGTGGAGGACGAGGGCGGCGCGTTCCGGCTCGTCTTCGAGTCCGACCTGACGAACGAGCCGGCCGTGCGCGAGCGCGTGGACCGGGTCAGCCTGCAGTGCGCGGAGGCCATCTCCGACGTGATCGCCGAGGACACCGGCCTGTCGAAGGACGAGTCCATGCTGCTCGCCGTCGGCCTCGGCGGGGTCTCCCAGGTCGTGGCCCGCTACTGGCTGTCCAGCGAGTCGGCCATCCCCCGCGACAAGGCGGTCGGCCTGCTCACCTCGCTCGCCTGGCGCGGCATCGCGGGCTTCCCGCTGCACCCTGTGGACGGCCAGCTGAGCGCCGAGGGCCACTGAGGCCTTCCCGCGCGCCCGGATTCCCGGGCACTGTTCGCTCCTGGCGTGCGGCGGCTGACCCTTACGGGTCGCCTCACCGGGCTAATGTGTGCAGCGTACGGCGCGGTATTCGCGCAACGCTGACCGTTCGGAGGGACATAGCCGTGGAGGTCAAGATCGGCGTGCAGCACGCGCCCCGGGAGATCGTTCTGGAGAGCGGGCAGTCCGCCGAGGAGGTCGAGCGCCTGGTGGCCGACGCGCTGGCCGGCAAGGCGCAGCTGCTCAGCCTCTCGGACGAGAAGGGCCGCAAGGTCCTCGTTCCCGCCGAGAAGATCGCGTACGTGGAGCTCGGCGAGCCCACCGTGCGTCGCGTGGGCTTCGGCGCGCTCTGAGCCCCGGATCCGACGGGAAGGGCCCGGTGGACCTCTTCGGTCCGCCGGGCCCTTCGTCCGTCCGTACTCCCACGTCAGGGGGTACGGGAGGATTGCGTTCCGGACGCCAGGGGTAGGACGCCTGTGACCGCACCACCCGCCCCGCACCCCTCGCGAGGTGATCCGCAGTGTTCCTGGAAGCCCTCGGCTCCGCCCTGCTCGGTTTCGCCCTGGCCTGGGTCGCCGCGCAGCGACTGTCCGACCGCCTCCCCGTCCGTGCGATCGTCCTCGTCACCGGGGCGCTCGGCGGTGTCTTCGGCGCGCTCGTCACCCACGGGGCGCTGGGCCCCGGCCACTTCCTCGCCACCCTGATCGGCGCGGGGGCCGTGGCGGCGGTGCTGCTGTCGCTGCTGATCCGCCCGGCCTCCCGCAGACTGCGCCGATCAGCCACCGTCTGACCGGCGCGCCCCCGGGGGCGTCTCAGGCCGCGAGGCCCAGCGCCGCCATGCGCTTGGTGTGCGCCTCGGTGATCCGGGAGAACATCCGGCCCACCTCCGCGAGGTCGAAGCCGTCCGCCACGCCGCCGACCAGCATCGTCGAGAGCGCGTCGCGCTCGGCCACCACGCGCTGGGCCTGGGAGAGCGCCTCGCCCATCAGCCGGCGCGCCCAGAGCGCGAGCCGGCCGCCGACGCGCGGGTCGGCGTCGATCGCCGCGCGGACCTTCTCCACCGCGAAGTTGCCGTGACCGGTGTCGTCGAGCACCGCGAGGACGAGGTCGCGCGTGTCGGAGTCGAGGCGGGCCGCGACCTCCCGGTAGAAGTCGCTGGCGATCGAGTCGCCCACGTACGCCTTGACCAGGCCCTCCAGCCAGTCCGAGGGAGCGGTCAGGCGGTGGAAGTCGTCGAGCGCCTTCGCGAAGGGCTCCATGGCCGAGGTCGGCTCGGCGTCGACGGCGGCGAGGCGGTCCCGCAGCCGCTCGAAGTGCTGGAACTCGGCCGAGGCCATCTTCGCCAGCTCCGCCTTGTCCGCGAGGGTCGGCGCCAGCTTGGCGTCCTCGGCGAGCCGCTCGAAGGCCGCGAGCTCTCCGTAGGCGAGGGCGCCGAGGAGGTCGATCACGGCGGCGCGGTACTGCGGCTCGGCGGAAGCCTCCGCCCAGTCCTTGGCTGCGATCCCGGTGGGCGTGGCGTTGTCAGGCGTCTCCATGGAGCGCACAATAGCCCGCCCGCGCGGCCCGGGAAGGCCCTGGTCAGTCGGTGTGCCCTGGTCAGTCGGTGTGACCGTGCCCTCATCACGTTTTCTCCCGACACACATGCGCGAATCCGGGGTACAGTGGTAAGGCGCCTGCTGAGTATGCGGACATGCTTTCGCACGTTCGGACGTATCCGGTGGGCCGACTCATGAATGAGGATGCCCGGTCGGTGGCCCGATCGGCTCCGGCCCGACAGCCCTTCCGGCGGACCCGCGGAAGGGTCACCCTCAGCGGTACGACGCTCGAGCGACGGCAGTGGTCCCGCGCCACCCGGCGGTGATCTCCCCCGATCCCCCCGGAAGATCCCGGCACGGTACGACCCCCTTCGTTCGCCTCGCACCGCGTCTCACAGAAGAGGCAGCACCCTGACTACGACTTTCCGAGACCTCGGAATCCTCCCCGAAACGGCCGAAGCCCTGGAGGCCGTCGGCATCGTCACCCCCTTCCCCATCCAGGAGATGACCCTCCCGGTCGCCCTCACCGGCACCGACGTCATCGGCCAGGCGAAGACCGGCACGGGCAAGACCCTCGGTTTCGGCCTCCCCATCCTGGAGCGCGTCACCGTCCCCATGGACGTCGAGGCCGGCCGGGCGAAGCCCGAGCAGCTGACCGACGCCCCGCAGGCGCTCGTCGTCGTCCCCACACGCGAGCTGTGCCAGCAGGTCACCAACGACCTGCTCACCGCCGGCAAGGTGCGCAACGTCCGCGTGCTCGCCATCTACGGCGGCCGGGCGTACGAGCCGCAGGTCGAGGCGCTGCAGAAGGGCGTCGACGTCGTCGTCGGCACCCCCGGCCGTCTGCTCGACCTCGCCGGCCAGCGCAAGCTCGACCTCTCGCACGTGAAGGTCCTCGTCCTCGACGAGGCCGACGAGATGCTCGACCTGGGCTTCCTGCCCGACGTCGAGAAGATCATGAACATGCTTCCGGCCAAGCGCCAGACGATGCTGTTCTCGGCGACCATGCCGGGCGCGGTCATCGGCCTGGCCCGCCGCTACATGGCGCAGCCGACGCACATCCGCGCCACCTCGCCCGACGGCGAGGGCGTGACCGTCGCCAACATCAAGCAGCACGTCTACCGCGCGCACAACATGGACAAGCCGGAGATGGTCTCCCGCATCCTGCAGGCCAACGGCCGCGGGCTCGCGATGATCTTCTGCCGCACGAAGCGCACGGCGGCCGACATCGCCGAGCAGCTGGAGCGGCGCGGCTTCGCCTCCGGCGCCGTCCATGGCGACCTCGGCCAGGGCGCCCGCGAGCAGGCGCTGCGCGCCTTCCGCAACGGCAAGGTCGACGTGCTCGTCTGCACCGACGTCGCCGCCCGCGGCATCGACGTCGAGGGCGTCACCCACGTCATCAACTACCAGTCCCCCGAGGACGAGAAGACCTTCCTCCACCGCGTGGGCCGCACCGGCCGCGCCGGTGCCAAGGGCACGGCGGTGACGCTGGTCGACTGGGACGACATCCCGCGCTGGCAGCTCATCAACAAGGCGCTCGGCCTGGACTTCCACGACCCGGTCGAGACGTACTCCTCGTCCCCGCACCTCTTCGAGGACCTGGACATCCCGGCGGGCACCAAGGGCATCCTGCCCCGCGCCGAGCGGACCCGCGCGGGTCTGGGCGCGGAGGAGCTGGAGGACCTGGGCGAGCCCGGCGGTCGCCGTGGCCGCGGCCCGAAGGCCGCCGAGCGGACCGAGGAGCCCCCGGCCCGCACGCGGACCCCGCGCCAGCGTCGCCGCACCCGCGGCGGCAGCGAGCTCGACGACGCCCCGGCGGCGGCTCCGGCCGTCGAGGCCGTGGCGGACGAGGCCCGCGCCGAGGCCGGACCGCGCACCCCGCGCCGCCGCCGTCGCACCCGTGCCGCCACCGGGGGCGTGCCGGTCGCGGCCCAGGCGGTCACGACGGCTCCGGCCGCCGAGGCGCAGGCCGCCGAGGCCCCGGCCGCCGCCGAGATCCCGGCTTCCGTCAAGACGCCCGTCTCCGAGACCCCGGCTCCCGTCAAGGCGCCCGTCTCCGAGACCCCGGCCCCCGCCGAGGCGCCCGTGAAGGCCCCGGCCGCCGAGGCGCCCGTCGCGGAGGCCCCGGCCGTCGAGGAGCCGAAGGCCCCCCGCCGCCGTGCCCGTGCCGCCCGTCCGGAGGCCGTGACGGCCACCCCGGCCGACCGGGCGCCCGTGGCCGCGGAGCCGGCTCCGGCCCCGCGCCGCCGCCGTGCCCGGGTGGCGCGTCCGGTCGAGGAGACCGTGTCGTTCCAGACGCCCGAGACCGCCGCGGTCGCCCTCATGGCCCAGCGGTCCGAGGCGCCGGTCGTCACGGCCGCTCCGGTCGTCGAGGAGCCGAAGGCCGAGGAGCCGAAGAAGGCCCCCCGCCGCCGCACGGCCAAGAAGGCCGTCGCGGAGCCGGCGGCCGAGCCGGTCGTCGAGGCGCCCGTCGCCGAGACCCCGGTCGTCGAGGCCCCCGTCGCCGAGACCCCGGTCGCCGAGGTTCCCGGCCCGCGCCGCCGCCGTACCGCCCGTCGGCCCGCCGGTTCGCCGGTGACCGCCGAGGCGCCGGTGGCCGAGGCCCCGGTGGCCGAGCCCGTCGCCGAGACCCCGGTCGCGGAGGAGCCCGCGCCGCGCCGCCGCCGTGCGGCCCGCCGGCCCGCCGGGTCCCCCGTCTCCGGGGCGCCCGCCGAGGTCATCGTCGTCGCTTCGACGACCGCCCCGGTCGCCGTCGCCGAGCCCGTCGTGGCGGAGGCCCCCCAGCAGGAGACCCTCGCGCAGGAGGCTCCCCGGCAGGAGGAGGCGAAGGAGGAGGCCCCGAAGAAGGCCGCCCCGCGCCGCCGCACCACGAAGAAGGCCGTGGCCGAGCCGGTCGCCGAGACCGTCGAGGCCCCGCCGGCCGAGGAGGCCCCCAAGGCCCCCCGTCGCCGCACGACCAAGAAGGCGGTCGTGGCCGAGGCTCCCGAGGCCTCCGCGCCGAAGACCGAGCCGAAGGCCCCGGCCCGTCGCCGCACGGCCAAGAAGGCCGCGGCCGTCGAGGAGACGGTGACGGAGGAGGCCCCGAAGAAGGCCGCCCCGCGCCGCCGCACCACGAAGAAGGCGGCGGCCCAGCCCGAGGGCTGAGACCCCGTCGCCGGTCCCGAGCGGCCCGTCCCCACCAGGGGGCGGGCCGCTCGGCCGTCTCCCGCTCTCCCCGTTACAGTCCAGACATGAGCAAGCCCCGTTCCCTCGTCCTGCCTCCCCGCACCCGTGCCCGGCACCTCGAGACCGCGCGCGGTCGGTTCGCGGCGCTCGACACGGCGCCGGCGGGCGAGCGGCGGGGCACGGTGCTGCTGCTGCCCGGGTACACCGGCAGCAAGGAGGACTTCCTCGCGCTGCTGGGTCCGCTGAGCGAGGCCGGGTACCGGGCGGTGGCCGTGGACGGGCGCGGCCAGAACGACACGCCGGGTCCCCGGGGCCGGGCCGCCTACCGCCGCAGGGCGCTCGCGCTCGACGCGGTGGCCCAGGCGGCGGCGCTCGGGGACGGCCCCGTGCATCTGGTCGGCCACTCCTTCGGGGGCCTGGTGGCCCGCGCGGCGGCCTCCCTCGCGCCGGGCGCCTTCCGTTCGCTCACCCTGCTCTCCTCGGGCCCCGGCCGGGTGGCCCGGCCGCAGCGGATCCGGGTGCGGGTGCTGCGCGCCGCGCTCGCGGTGCTGCCGAAGGAGCGGGTGTGGCAGGCCATGTGCTGGCTGGACAGCCGGGGCGACGAGCCGGCCACGGGTGACACGCCGGAGCTGGCGGGCTTCCTGCGGCGGCGCTGGATGCGCACCCGCATCGCCCAACTGGCGGGCGCGGGAAGGCTGTTGCTGGACCGTCGGGACGGTACGGAGGAGCTGGCGGCGCTGCGCGTGCCGCTGCACTTCGCGTACGGGGCGGACGAGATGGTCTGGGCCCCGGCGGACCTGTCGGCGGCGGCGGCCCGGACCGGGGCGCACCACACGGTGGTGGCGGGCGCCGGGCACTCCCCCAACGTGTCGCACCCCCAGGAGCTGACGGACCGCCTCACGGGCTTCTGGGAGCGGGCGAGCAGCCCGGCGAGGATCAGTACTGCGCCTTGAGGTGCTGCCAGAAGCCGTCGCGCAGGGAGCGGCGGAGCGCGGCGTGGCCGCGCAGGGAGCGGCTGAGCAGGCGTTCCGCCTCGACGAGCAGGTCCTGGTCGACCGTTCCGGGCAGGTAGGGCGCGCCCGGCAGGAGCTCGGCGAGCCGGTCCCGGCCGCGTTCGGCGAGCCAGGCGGCGGCGATCTGGGCGCCGACGAAGCGCACCTCCTCGCGGGAGGGCGGCGGCTCGCCCTCGTTCTCGTACGTGGTGACGGGGCGGCGCGTGACGTACGGGCGGCAGAAGTCCAGATCGAAGGTGCGCTGGCTGTCGACCTCCCAGAGGAGCGCCTCGGCCTGGTTGCGTCCCTCGGCGGCCTCGATGCCCCAGAGGTGGACGCGGGCGCCGTAGCCCTGGGCGGCCTCGACGGCCGAGACGAGGTCCTCGTCGCCGCCGACGAGGGCGGCGTCGCTGATGGCGCGGTGGCGGGCGAGGGACTCCAGGTCGGTGCGGATGAGGGAGTCGACGCCCTTCTGCTGGTTGCTGGCGTTGAGGTTGCCGAGGCGGACCTTGACGTCGGGGAGTTCGGCGATGGCCTGCTGCTCGGGGGTGTGGATGCGGCGGCGGGCGCCGTCGTACCAGTACACGCGGAGGAGGCGGCTGTCCGCGAAGATCGTGCGGGCCTTGTCGATGAAGGCGTCGATGAGGCCCTCGGCGTCGAGGTCGAAGGAGCGCCGGTCCTCGGTGCCCGTCACCAGCAACCCGGCCGCAGCATGGACGTAACCTGCGTCGACGAAGATGGCGTGGGTGGAGGGGGTCTTGGCCACCTCGGCCAGCATCCGCTGCAGGAGCTCATTGGTGCGCTCCAGACGGGTGTCCAGCGCGCGTAGTCGGGCATCGGTGTCGGTGTGGGCCTCGGTCGGCCGGGGGGTGTCTGCGTCGTTCATACGGGGCTCATTCTCCGCCGCTCCGGGACCGGCCGCCACACTCCCTACCTGCGGGTAGTTAGCAATCCGAAAATTTTCCTTAGCGTAAGGAATGTTTGCAGGACGCACGCCGTTGGACCCGTACGTAACGCAGTTCTCCACCAGGAGGATCAACTCAGACGAAGGGAGAAGCCCGTGCGCTTCGAAATCCTGCGACTCGACGACATCGACGGCACGCCCGTCGACCGGACCGTCGTGGACGCCGCCTCCGTCAATCGGATCGTGCAGCAGGCCGCCTCGGTGGGCCAGCGCATCTGGATCCGCCCCGCCGAGACCTCGGCCTCGTAACAGGTCGGGTCCACCCCACGCACCGCGCCCCCGCACGGACTTCGCAAGAGCGGAATCCGTACGGGGGCGCAGTGGTGTCCGGGCTCCCCCGGCTGCCGGCTCAGGCGTTCTGGATCACCTGGGTGACGCCGTTGATGATCTGCTGCACCGCGATGGCGGAGAGCATCATGCCGGCGAGGCGGGTCACCAGGACGACGCCGCCGTCCTTGATGACGCGGATGATCAGCAGCGAGTACCGCATGGTCAGCCAGAGCACGACGTGCATGGCGGCGATGGCGGTCCAGACGGAGACCTGCGAGGCCACGCCGTCGGCGTTCTGCACGGCGAGGATGACCGAGACGATCGCGCCCGGCCCGGCGAGCAGGGGCATGCCCAGCGGGACGAGGGCGACGTTGACGTCCTTGGTCTGCTTGGGCTCGTCGGTCTTGCCGGTGAGCAGGTCGAGCGCGATGAGCAGCAGCAGGAGACCGCCCGCGATCATCAGGGCGGGGACGGAGACGTGCAGGTAGTCCAGGATCTGCTGGCCCAGCAGACCGAAGACGGTGATGACGCCGAAGGCGACGGCGACGGCCTGCCAGGCCATCCGGCGCTGCACCTTGGCGGCGCGTCCGGAGGTGAGGGCGAGGAAGATCGGGGTGATCCCGGGGGGATCCATGATGACGAAGAGGGTGAGGAACAGCGAGCCGAAGACGGCGACGTCGAACACGGTGGGGTGCCTTGCGGGAGAGGTGGAACGGTGGGGTGTGCCCCTACGGAGCGGAATATGAGGTTCCGGCGAAAGGGCAGGAGGAGCGCCACCCCGCGCACGACGCGGAGCCGTACGGGGGCGGACCGGGAAGGAGAAGGGCCGCGGAGCCGGACCGGGACGGACGCCCGCGCCCGCACCGGACGCGGCCGACAGGACCCGGCCGGAGAGCGGGGCCCCGGCCGACGGGCCGGATGACGCACCCCCGGACGACCGGGGGGAACGAGTCCCCCGGCGACCGGGGAGGCGGAAGCCTCGCGGAGCTCCTGGAAGTCCGGGGGCGGGGCCGCACGGCCCCGGCCCGCCGGAGTGGCCTCAGGCGGCGGGTCCGCCCGCGCCCGGGACGGGGAAGGCGCCCGCGGCGCGGCGGGTGATCTCGCCGTAGATCTCGGGGTCGGTGGTGTACTCGCCGAGGCGGCAGGTCTTGCGGCTGCCGTGGTAGTCGCTGGAGCCCGTGGTCAGCAGCCCGAGCTCCTTCGCGAGTCCGCGCAGCCGCGCCCGCGTCGCCTCGTCGTGGTCCATGTGGTCGACCTCGATGCCGTCGAGACCGGCCTCGGCCAGCCGGGCCACCGAGGCCTCCGGCAGCACCTGGCCGCGCTTGACCGCGAGCGGGTGCGCGAAGACGGTGACGCCGCCGGCCGCCTTGACGAGGCGGATCGCGTCGACCGGGTCCAGCTCGTGCTTCTCGACGTACGCCCGGCCGCCGTCGGCGAGCCACTCGGGCGTGAACGCGCCGGACACGTCCGGTACGACCCCGAGCTCGACGAGCGCCTCCGCGACGTGCGGGCGGCCCACGGAGCCGTCCCCGGCGATCCGGGCGACCCGCTCCCAGGTGACGGGGACGCCGAGCTCCTGGAGCTTGGCGACCATGCCGCGGGCGCGCGGCACCCGGTCGTCGCGGACGAGTTCGCGCTCGGCGAGGAGCGCCGGCTCCTCGGGGTCGAAGAGGTACGCGAGCATGTGCAGCCCGATGCCGTCCATCCGGCAGGACAGCTCGGCACCGGTGACGAGGGTCAGCCCCTCGGGCAGGGCCGCGATCGCCTCGGCGTGGCCCCGGGTGGTGTCGTGGTCCGTGAGCGCGACGACGTCGAGACCGGCCGCGGCGGCGTTCCGGACGAGCTCGGCCGGGGAGTCCGTACCGTCGGAGGCCGTGGAGTGGGTGTGCAGATCGATGCGCACGACGCGGTACTCCAGGGGTTCGGCACGGACGAGGGACGCTCCAGCATAACGGGCGAATCGAACACGTCCGTACGGAACGTCACCGGGCGGACGGCCCGGGGACGGGCACCGGGCCCCTCGGATCAGGCCCTAGCCGAGCAGCCTCGGGGTGAGCGCGCCGCAGGGCAGCAGGTCGACCTCGGCTCCCGCGTCGCGCAGGTCCGTGAGGACCAGCTCGTCGTACATCAGGAGGCCGGACTGTTCGGGCCAGACGATCGCCCACAGCCACAGGCCGCGCGCCTCGCCGGCGAAGACCGCGCGGTCCTGCGGGGCGCCGGTGACGTGCCAGAGCGGGGTGGGGCGGCCGGCGGCGAGCACCTTCGCCTGGGGCGGCTTGTCGATGGCCATGCAGGAGCCGGGGTCGAGGCCGTCGATGCCGGCGTACCGCGCGCCGAGCCCGACGCCGAGCTCCTCGGCGACCAGGAGCAGCTCGCCGATCCCGCCGAGGGGGCCGGGCCCCGAGCAGGCGACGGCCGTCGCGCGTCCGCCACTGCGGTCGTCCCCGGCGTACGCGACTCCGGTGAAGAGCCAGCCGACGGGGAGGGGCCACGGCATCCACACGGGGACGTGGGACCGGTGCACCACGACCCCGAGGCTCTCGACGCTGGGCGGGATCACGGGCTGGAGCGGGTGCACCGAGCCGTGCACGTCACACTGCCAGGAGTCGGCGAAGAGACCGGGCGCCCTGACCCTGCCACCACACTTCGGACAACTGGGTTCGCCCCTCATAGGGCTCAACGGTCCTAGCTCTTCCGCCCCGCGTCAAGGACGCCCACGAACGATCACCCGTCCGGCCCGGGCCCTTCGCGGACGCAACCCCCGACAAGGTAGATGTAGCTTGCACTCATTAGCGCGTCTAACTTATTCTGTGCATATCGCAACCATCTCGACCCGGAGGAGCGACAGCATGGAGAGAGCGGTCAACGAACCCGGCGGCGGCATCCTGCGCCAGCCCCCGGCCGTCTGGGCCACCGCGGGCGCCTCGGTGGTGGCCTTCATGGGCATCGGCCTCGTCGACCCGATCCTGCCCTCGATCGCCCAGGGGCTGCGCGCCACCCCCAGCCAGGTGTCGCTGCTCTTCACCTCGTACTTCCTCATCACCGCCGTCGCGATGCTGGTGACCGGCTTCGTCTCCAGCCGCATCGGCGGCCGCAGGACGCTGCTCGCCGGCCTCGCCCTCGTCGTCGTCTTCGCCGCCCTCGCCGGCACCTCCGACACGGTCAGGCAGCTCGTCGGCTTCCGGGCCGGCTGGGGACTGGGCAACGCGCTGTTCGTCTCGACCTCGCTCGCCGTCATCGTCGGCGCGGCGGCCGGAGGGAGCGCGACCGCGATCCTGCTGTACGAGTCGGCACTCGGCCTCGGCATGGCCTGCGGGCCGCTGCTCGGCGCCGTCCTCGGCGACGCGAGCTGGCGCTACCCCTTCTTCGGCACGGCCGCGCTGATGGCGATCGGCTTCCTCTGCATCGCGGTCTTCCTCGGGGAGCAGCCGAAGCCCGCCCGCAAGACCTCGCTGCTCGACCCGCTCCGGGCGCTCGGCCACGGCGGCCTGGCCTCGGCCGCGGCGGCCGCGTTCTTCTACAACTACGCGTTCTTCACGGTGCTCGCCTTCACCCCGTTCGTGCTGGACATGACGCCGTACAGGTCCGGCGCGGTGTTCTTCGCCTGGGGCGTGCTGCTCGCCGTCTTCTCGGTGCTCGTCGCGCCCCGCCTCCAGCGGCGCCTCGGCTCGCTCACGGTGCTCGGCGGCTCCCTGGTGCTGCTCGCGGCGGACGTGGTGGTGCTCGGCTACGGGAACCACGCCACCGCGATCGTCTGCACGGTCCTGTCGGGGGCGTTCATCGGCGTCAACAACACCGTCTTCACCGAACTGGCGCTCGGGGTCTCGGACGCCCCCCGCCCGGTGGCCAGCGCCGGCTACAACTTCGTCCGCTGGTTCGCCGCGGCGGCCGCCCCGTACCTCGCCCCGAAGATCGAGGAGTGGAGCGACGTCCACATGCCCTTCGTGGTGGCCGGCGCGGCCGCGGTCGTCGGCGCGCTGATCGTGCGGACCCGACGCACCGCCCTCACCTCCGAGGCCGGGGAACTGGCCCCGAAGCACGCCACGGAGGACGGCGTCGGCGTCTTCGCGAACTGACCCGGACCGGGCTCAGTCCAGCTCCACGGACCTGCGCAGCGGATCGCGCAGGTCCGTCCCCCGTGCGAGCCAGCGCTCCTCCAGGGCCTGCGCCCCGTGCACCCGCTTCCACGCCGCCTCGTTCGACGTCATCGGCAGCAGCGGCAGGAAGCGGACGGGGTCCATCGGCGCGTCGAGCTCCAGGTCCTCCACCAGGCCGCCCGACTCGGCGACGAGCACCGAGCTGAAGGGGGCGCCGGGCCAGAGCGGGTCGCCGACGTCGAGCGAGGCGCCCGGGGCCACGACCACGCCCTCGACCTGCGGGGTGGCGGCGAGGACCGCGAGCGGGCGCAGCACCTTGTCGGTGTCGGCGAGCCCGCCCCGCACCGTGAGGACCAGCTCCGCGCGCGGGCCCTTCACCGGGTCGGCGAGCGCGGAGGTCGGATCGGCCATCGGCTGCGCGGACATCCCGAGGGTCGCGTACCGCACGAGGTCGCCGTCGACGAAGCGCAGCACCTCGATCCGGTCCGTGCCGAGGAAGGTCACCGCGGCCCGCGCGTCCGGTTCGCCGAGGGCGGTCCGCAGCCGGGCCTCGACCAGTGCAAGAACTTCTCCCATGCGTGGAGCATAGATCGCGTATGGAACGGGCAAAGTAAGGGATTGACCCTCTGTCGGCTGATAGTGTTGGCCACTGGTCGGGATTCCCGACTGCTCGTCACACGTCATCCCCGACAGGGGACCGGCCGGAGGAGGTGGGACTGCGATGGACCGAAGTCGGTCGGGCAGTACCAGCCGCTCTTCCGCCGCTCCGCACCCCGCCCCGGTGCGCCCCTCCCGGTGACGTCCGGGTCCGGCACGGACCCGCCCCCTCCGGCATCTCGCTCGACGGAAGAGCAATTTTCGCCTTTCCCTGTCTGTAGCGACCGCCGTCTCCGCGCCCCTCCGGTGCCGCCCGCTTTGTGGACGACGTACCTCTCCGTCCCCATTCCGGGCTGTGCCACGCTCCGCGCCGACGGCCGATCCGTGAAGGAGCACGCCCATGTCGATGATCCGTGACCTCACCGCCGCCGTCCGCCCGAGCTTCCGGCACAGCCTGCGCAAGACCCCCACCACGTACACCTCGTACGACCCCACCCGTGACCACTCCGCCTCCAGCGCCGTGGTCGACTGCGCCGTCTACCGCGACGGGCGCCGGGTCGACGACCACGCCTGCCTCACGCCGCGCGGCGCGATGCGCCAGGTGCGGGAGAGCGGCGGCTTCGCGTGGATCGGGCTGCACGAGCCGACCGAGGCCGAATTCGCCGGCATCGCGGCCGAGTTCGGGCTGCACCCGCTCGCCGTCGAGGACGCCGTCCACGCCCACCAGCGGCCCAAGCTGGAGCGGTACGACGACACCCTCTTCACCGTCTTCAAGACCATCCACTACGTCGAGCACGCCGCGCTCACCGCGACCAGCGAGGTCGTGGAGACCGGCGAGGTGATGGTCTTCACCGGCCCCGACTTCGTCATCACCGTCCGGCACGGCGGCCAGGGCTCGCTGCGCAACCTCCGCCACCGCCTCCAGGGCGAGCCGGAGCTCCTCGCCAAGGGCCCCTCCTCCGTCCTGCACGCGATCGCCGACCACGTCGTCGACGGCTACATCGCGGTCGCCGACGCCGTCGAGCTGGACATCGACCAGCTGGAGATCGACGTCTTCTCGCCGGCCGCGAAGGGCTCCACGCGCGGCGCCGACACCGGCCGGATCTACCAGCTCAAGCGCGAGGTGCTGGAGTTCAAGCGGGCCGTCACGCCGCTGCTCCGCCCGATGCAGCTGCTCTCCGAGCGGCCGATGCGGCTGGTCGACCCCGACATCCAGAAGTACTTCCGGGACGTCGCCGACCACCTCGCCCGCGTCCAGGAGCAGGTCGTCGGCTTCGACGAGCTCCTCAACTCGATCCTCCAGGCCAACCTGGCGCAGGCGACCGTCGCGCAGAACGAGGACATGCGCAAGATCACCTCGTGGGCGGCGATCGTCGCCGTCCCCACGGCGGTCTGCGGCGTGTACGGCATGAACTTCGACCACATGCCGGAGCTGCACTGGAAGTACGGCTACCCGATGGTGCTCACCGGCATCATCGCGATCTGCTTCACCATCCACCGCACCCTCAAGCGCAACGGCTGGCTCTAGATAGGCTTCGCGCCATGACAGAAGAGCTGCTCGGGTCCGCCCTCGTCGAGGAGGCCACCAAGAAGTCCGGCCTCGTCTGGGTACGGGGCACCGGCCCGGCCCGCGCGCTCTGGCACGTCTGGCACGACGGCGCCGCGCACGTGGTCGGCGACGGCCCCGGCGAGCAGCCGCTGCCGGGCCTGGTGGACGGCGGTACGGCCGAGGTGACCGTCCGCAGCAAGGACAAGGGCGGCCGGCTCGTCGCCTGGACCGCCGCCGTCCGCGAGATCGCCCCCGACACGGAGGAGTGGGACGCGGCGGTCGCCGAGCTGAAGGGGAAGCGGCTCAACGCCCCCGACGGCGAGGCCATGCCCGGGCGCTGGGCGCGCGAGTGCCGCCTGGTGCGGCTCGACCCGCGGTCCTCGACCACGGAGCTGCCGGACGGCTCCCTGGCCGCCGTGCCGCTGCCGACGGCGGCGAACACCCGCCGCCCGGTCCCGGCGGGGCTGCCGAAGCTGCTGTTCCGCAAGAAGCGGCGCCACGGGGGCTAGGCCCGGGGCAGCCGCTCGCCGTAGGGGACTAGGCCCGGGGCAGCCGCTCGCCGTAGAGGACTAGGCCCGGGGCAACCGCTCGCCGTAGGGGGCTAGGCCCGGGGCAGCTGCTTGCCGTAGTCGAGGGTCTCCTCCTTCGACGGGGCGGTGAGCGGGAAGTCCTTGTTCCACTCGGAGAGCACCACGACGCCGCCTCCCCCGCCCCGCGCGAACTGCACGGGGTACGGCTCGCCGTCCAGGGACACGTCGAGCGTGCCGCCCTCGCCGTCGGCCCCGCCCTTGACCTTGACCGTGCGGACCCCGCCGATCTGGTCCCGGTCGCCCTTGACCTTCTCGCCGTGCAGGCCGATCAGCCCGTCGAGCAGCGACCCCATGTCGGTGAAGCCGCGCAGCTGCTTGTACGAGGGGTCGCCCTGGGGGACCTTCACGTACTTGTCGTCGAGCGTGTCGGCGGCCTCGGAGTCCGCCTCGGACGGCGTGTCGCCCTCCTTGCCGTCGTGGGCCCAGAACCCGGCGTCGGCCTTCAGATAGAGCGCGTCGCCGACCCGCAGCAGCTCGAAGGTGCTGTTCTTCGTCGTCACCGAGCCGGTGGCGCCGTCCTGCTTGAGGCGCATGTTCAGCTTGAAGGTGCCGCCCTTGCTGACCAGGGTGCCGGACAGCCGTACCGCCTTCGCCGCGTCCGCCGCGGTCTGCGCCTTGCTCTCGATCTCGGGTGCGGAGAGTCTCCCCACCCCGTTCGTCCCCTCGTCCGGGTCGGCCGCGCAGGCCGTGAGCCCCACCGTCAGTCCGGCGCAGAGCGCCAGGGGCGCGACGGCCCTGCGGATACGCGATGACGGGGTGCGGACGGTCATCTGCGCTGCCTCTCGTGTCGTGTGGGGGGACGGGCGCGGCCCGTGCGGGGTGCCGCGGCGGCCCGCGTTTCCGGCCGGGCGGAAGGGCCGGGTCCGGTGTCGGGGCCGATGGGGGGGAACGGCAGACCGCAGCGTACCCGGGACAGGCGGCGGACCCCGCAGGCAGCCGTACGGAGCCCCTGCCGGGGCGGGGCGGAACGTCACGGGCTAGCCTGAACCAGGCAAAGCTCTGCAATCCCCGGCAAAGCTCTGCGACGGCTCGAATCGTGCGGCACCGAGGAGGCGCGTGGCATGGCGGCAGGCGCCCCCCGGGTCTTCGTCTCCCATCTCGCCGGGGTCCCCGTCTTCGATCCGGTCGGCGACCAGGTGGGCCGGGTCAGCGACCTCGTCGCCATGCTCCGCGTCGGCCGCAGGCCGCCCCGGCTGCTCGGCCTGGTCGTGGAGGTGCTGAGCCGCCGCCGGGTCTTCGTGCCCATGACCCGGGTCACCGGCGTCGCCTCCGGCCAGGTCATCACGACCGGCGTCGTCAACATGCGGCGCTTCGAGCAGCGCCCCACCGAGCGGCTCGTCCTCGGCGAGCTCCTCGACCGGCGCGTGACGCTGGTGGAGTCGGGCGAGGAGGTCACCGTCCTCGACGTCGCCATCCAGCAGCTGCCCGCCCGACGCGACTGGGAGATCGACAAGGTCTTCGTCCGCAAGGGGAAGGGCGGGGTGCTGAGCCGCAAGGGGGAGACGCTGACCGTCGAGTGGTCGGCCGTCACCGGTTTCTCCCTGGAGGAGCACGGACAGGGCGCCGAGAGCCTGCTCGCCACCTTCGAGAAGCTGCGCCCCGCCGACCTCGCCAACGCCCTGCACCACCTCTCCCCCAAGCGGCGCGTCGAGGTCGCCGCCGCCCTCGACGACGACCGGCTCGCCGACGTCCTGGAGGAGCTTCCGGAGGACGACCAGATCGAGATCCTCGGCAAGCTGAAGGAGGAGCGCGCCGCCGACGTCCTGGAGGCGATGGACCCGGACGACGCCGCCGACCTGCTGTCCGAGCTGCCCGAGGAGGACCAGGAGCGGCTGCTCACCCTGATGCGGCCGGACGACGCGGCCGACGTGCGCCGGCTGCTCGCGTACGAGGAGCGCACGGCGGGCGGTCTGATGACGACCGAGCCGATCGTGCTGCGCCCGGACGCGACCGTCGCGGACGCGTTGGCCCGGGTCCGTCAGCAGGACCTGTCCCCGGCGCTCGCGGCGCAGGTGTACGTGTGCCGGCCGCCGGACGAGACGCCGACCGGCAAGTACCTGGGCACGGTGCACTTCCAGCGGCTCCTGCGGGATCCGCCGTTCACGCTGGTCGGTTCGCTCGTGGACAGCGATCTGCCGCCGCTCGGGCCGGACACCCCGCTGCCGGCCGTGACCAGTTACCTCGCCGCGTACAACATGGTCGCCGCGCCCGTGGTCGACGAGAGCGGCTCGCTGCTCGGCGCGGTCACCGTCGACGACGTGCTCGACCACCTGCTGCCGGACGACTGGCGGGAGACCGAGTTCCACGAGGAGGGGGCCGGACATGGTGGCTGAGCGCGAGCGGGACCGGGAGCGGGAGCGGGACCGGGAGCGGTCCGTGCCCCGCATCCGGCTCGACCTGCCGCGCGAGCGGCGGACCCGGCTGCTGCCGGAGTACGACCCCGAGGCCTTCGGGCGCCTCTCGGAACGGATCGCCCGCTTCCTGGGCACGGGCAGGTTCCTGGTCTGGATGACCCTGACGGTCGTCCTCTGGATCGGGTGGAACGTCTTCGCGCCGTCGTCGCTGAGGTTCGACGAGTACCCCTTCATCTTCCTGACGCTCGCGCTGTCCCTGCAGGCCTCGTACGCGGCGCCGCTGATCCTGCTCGCCCAGAACCGGCAGGACGACCGGGACCGGGTCAACCTCGAACAGGACCGGAAGCAGAACGAGCGGTCGATCGCGGACACCGAGTACCTGACCCGGGAGATCGCGGCGCTGCGGATGGGCCTCGGCGAGGTCGCGACCCGCGACTGGATCCGCTCGGAGCTCCAGGACCTGCTCAAGGAGATGGAGGACCGCCGGGATCTATTCCCGTCCGGCGAGGACCGCGGAAGTGACGTACCCGACCGTTGACAGCCCTTTCACCGGCCCGTGGTGGGCGCCGTACCATCGTCGGTATGGCTACGGAAGACGCGGTGCTCGCAGCACTGGCGACGGTGAACGACCCTGAGATCAACAAGCCGATCACTGAGCTCGGCATGGTCAAGTCGGTGGAGATCGAACCGGACGGCAGGGTCGCCGTCACGGTCTACCTGACGGTCTCCGGCTGCCCGATGCGCGAGACCATCACGCAGCGCGTGACCGAGGCCGTCTCCCGGGTCGAGGGCGTCACCGCCGTCGACGTCTCGCTGGACGTGATGAGCGACGAGCAGCGCAAGGAGCTGGCGGCGGCGCTGCGCGGCACGAGCGCCGAGCGCGAGGTCCCCTTCGCGAAGCCGGGCTCGCTGACCCGGGTGTACGCGGTGGCGTCCGGCAAGGGCGGCGTCGGCAAGTCCTCCGTGACCGTGAACCTGGCCGCGGCGATGGCCGCCGACGGTCTGAAGGTCGGCGTCGTGGACGCCGACATCTACGGCCACAGCGTGCCGCGGATGCTGGGCGCGGACGGCCGTCCGACCCAGGTCGAGAACATGATCATGCCGCCGTCGGCGAACGGCGTGAAGGTCATCTCCATCGGCATGTTCACCCCGGGCAACGCGCCGGTGGTGTGGCGCGGCCCGATGCTGCACCGCGCGCTCCAGCAGTTCCTCGCGGACGTCTACTGGGGCGACCTGGACGTCCTCCTGCTCGACCTGCCGCCGGGCACCGGTGACATCGCGATCTCGGTCGCGCAGCTCGTGCCGAACGCGGAGATCCTCGTGGTCACCACCCCGCAGCAGGCGGCGGCCGAGGTCGCCGAGCGGGCCGGCTCGATCGCCGTCCAGACCCACCAGAAGATCGTCGGCGTGGTCGAGAACATGGCGGGCCTGCCGTGTCCGCACTGCGACGAGATGGTCGACGTGTTCGGCACGGGCGGCGGCCAGAAGGTCGCGGACGGCCTGACGCAGACGACGGGCGCGACGGTCCCGGTCCTCGGCTCGATCCCGATCGACGTACGGCTCCGCGAGGGCGGCGACGACGGCAAGCCGGTCGTCCTCTCCGACCCCGACTCCCCGGCGGGTGCGGCCCTCCGCGCGATCGCCGGCAAGCTCGGCGGCCGTCAGCGCGGCCTGTCGGGCATGAGCCTGGGCATCACTCCGCGGAACAAGTTCTGAGGAACGGCGGAGGGCGCCCCCGGCCGGGGGCGCCCTCCGGTGTGTCTAGGCGCCGTACGCGCTGAGGTCCTTCACCTGCGAGAACCCGAGGCCGTACGCGCTCATCCCGCGCCCGTACGCCCCGATGTGCACCTCTCCGGTGGACCCGGCCAGGACCCATCCGAACTCGGACTCCCGGTAGTGGAACGGCACCGGTACGCCGTCCACGGGCAGCGACAGGGTCGTCCAGGCCGGTCCGTCGAGGTCGTCGGCCAGCTCGAAGGCCGTCTCCGTCTGCTGGTCCAGCCAGTGGTCCCGCAGCGCGTGGTCGAGGGAGGCGGGCCAGGTGTGGGCGAGGAGCCCGGACCCGGCCAGCCAGGCGGCGGAGGAGACGGTGGTGGCGTCGAGGACGCCGGTGCCGTCCCCGGTGCGGCGCACGGGGTTCGCGGCGACCGTCACGACGACGGCGAAGCGCTCCTTCTCCGCGCTGCCGGCCTCGGACTTTATCGACGGCTCGTCACCGTGGCCCATCGAACCGTGCTGGACGGTGCCGTCCGCCGCCGTGCCGACCTGCATCAGCCGGCGCGGGCCGGTGAACGCCTCGTCCAGCCCGTACCAGGCGAAGGGCGCGCGCAGAAAGCCATCGGCTTCCACCCGACTCGTCGTCTTCATCTCGGCCGCCTCCTCGTTCCGTCAACAGAGGGAGGATAGCCACCGAGGAGGAGCTGTTCGGTGACAGGCCGTCGTCAGGTGGCGTCGGAGTCGTACGGAGGACGCTCGGCGGTGCCCTGGTCGTCCCGCTTGTCCTGCTTCTTCAGCAGGTCCGGGGAGCCGTTGACCGCGGCGGGCGCGGCCGACGGCGCGGGCGCGGTCTCCCGGCCGTGGACGGCGTCGGCGACCTCGTTCATCTCCTTCTTGAGGTCGAAGGTGCCGCGCAGCTCCTTGAGTTCCCTGAGGTCCTCGTTGCTCTCCAGCTGCTTGCGGAGGAACGTCTTGGGGTTGAGGTCCTCGAACTCGAAGTCCTTGAACTCCGGGCCGAGCTCGCTGCGGATGTCCTGCTTCGCGCTGTCGGAGAACTCGCGGACCTTGCGGATGAAGCGCGAGACGTCCTGGATCACCTTCGGGAGCTTGTCCGGCCCGAAGACGAGCACGGCGAGGACCACGAGCGTCACCAGCTCGAGTGCGCCTATGTCGCTGAACACCTAGTAGCTCCTTCACGCCGGTCCAGGGCCCGGTCCACGGTACCCGCCCAAACTGTCGGACGGGTACCTCGTGGTGTCCGCCACACGGCGCTCAGGTGCCCTGGGAGGACCCGAGCGTCAACGTCTTTGTCAGCTCTTTGCCGTCCCGGCTCAGGGTGAGCTCCAGTTCGTCGCCGGGGCGGTGGGCGCGGATCTTCACGATGAGCTCCTCGCCGCTGTGCACGCGCTGGCCGTCGACCTTGGTGATGACGTCCCCGGGCCGGAGTCCGGCCTTGGCGGCCGGGCCGCCAGCGGTGACGGAGGCGGAGCCGTCCTTGCCCTTCTCGCCGACCCGGGCGCCGTCGCCCTGGAACTGCATGTCGAGGCTCACGCCGATGACGGGGTGGGTGGCCTTGCCGGTGTTGATGAGCTCCTCGGCGACGCGCTTGCCCTGGTTGATCGGTATGGCGAAGCCGAGACCGATGGAGCCGGGCTGGCTCGCGCTGTCGCCCTCGCCCTCGCCGGAGCCGCCGCCGGCGGCGCGGATCGCGCTGTTGATGCCGATGACCCGCGCCTTGGAGTCGAGCAGGGGGCCGCCGGAGTTTCCGGGGTTGATGGGGGCGTCGGTCTGGAGCGCGTCGACGTAGCTGACGTCGCTGCCGTCGCCCTTCTCGCCGCCGGCGGTGATCGGCCGTTCCTTGGCGCTGATGATGCCGGAGGTGACGGTGTTGGAGAGGTCGAAGGGGGCGCCGATGGCGACGACGGGGTCGCCGACGCGGACGTTGTCGGAGTTGCCGAGCGGCAGCGCCTTGAGGCCGGAGACGCCGGTGACCTGGACGACGGCGAGGTCGTAGCCGGTGTCCTTGCCGATGAGCTTGGCGCGGGCCGTCTCGCCGCTGGAGAAGGTCACCGAGATGTCCTCGGAGGACGCGGCCCCGTCGACGACGTGGTTGTTGGTGAGGATGTGGCCCTTGTTGTCCAGCACGAATCCGGTGCCGGTGCCGGAGGAGCCGTTGCCCCGGACGTGCAGGGTGACCACGCCCGGCAGGGCGCTGGCGGCGATCCCGGCGACGCTGTCGGGGGCACGACCGGTGTCCCCCGCGTCGGCCTGCGGCAGCTCGACGGTGGTGATCCCGCCGTTCCGCTCTACGTACGCACCGACTCCGCCGCCGATGACGCCGGTGACCAGGGCGAAGGCGAGCGCTGCCGTGATCGCGAGGCCCTTCCGGGACTTCTTCGGGGGCAGCGGCGGGGCGCCGGTTCCGGGGGCGCTCCAGGGGTCGTACTGCACCCAGGGGGCGGCCCCGCCCTGCGGCTGGGGGTGCGGGTGGGCGTGCACCTGGGGCTGGGGATGGGGCTGCGGGTGTGCCTGCGGCGGTACGGCGGCGGGCGGGCGCTGCACGGGCGGCGCGGGCGCCCACGGCCCCGGCTCGCCGTAGGGGGGCGTGCGGTACTCGTCGGGCGTGTGCAGGGGCTGCGGCGCGGGGGTCTCGGCCCCGGCGGGCACGGGGACCGCCGCGGGTGCCGGCTCCACCGGAGGTGCGGCGGCGGGCTCGGGCGCGGTCTTCGTCAGCTCGACGGCGGGCTCGGGCGCGGCCTCCGGAGCCGGGGCCCCCACCACCTGCCCGGAATCGGCCGCCACGGGCTCCTCGGGCCCCGCCTCGAGGGGTTCGGCCGCCGGGGCCCCGGGGGCGGGCGCCGGGTCCGTCGGACCGGCCGGCTCCTGCCCGGGAGAGGGCTGGGGCGCGGGCAGGGGGAAGTCACCGTCGCCCTCACCGGCCGGGGGCGGCGTGGGTATCCGCGCCGCCTCCGGTGCGCTCGAAGGGCGGCTCCACCAGTTCGGCTTCCCGTTGTTCATGCTCTCCCCGCAACAGCTGACCCGTCCGCGCCCTGGGTCGGGCGCCCCTGTCCCTGGATTCAACCAGGTCGCGGGTCAGCGGTGGGAGCCGAGCGGTCCGGTCGTCGGGCTCACCATCGGGCCGGGCCCGGGGGCGAAGGCCGACTGGAGGGCCGGCGCCGTCGGCCGTACGAAGGGCGAGAGGGCGAGGAGCGGCTGCGGGACGGCGCTCTGGGCCACGGCCACGACCGGCCCCGGCGGGACCGGCCCCTGGGCCACGGTCACGACCGGTCCCGGCGGGACCGCGGCCGGGGTCACCGCGGCGCGCGGCTCGGCGTCACCGACGGACGAGTCGCCCGGGCGCTCGCCGGAGCGCGTGCCGCGTCCGGTGCCGGTCCCGGTGCTCGTGCCGCCGGTGGCAGTGGCGCGCAGCGGGGTGACGGCGCCGCCGGTGGCGGTGGCGCGCAGCGGGGTGACGGCGCTGCCCGTGCCCTGACCGCCGCGTGCGCTCGCGCTCACCGGGGCTTCGAGGGGCAGGGTGCCGCCCAGCGCGATCGCGGCGAACGAGACCGCGCTGGCCGCCGCGAAGGCGAAGCGCCGGCCCCGTCCGGAGGTTCCGGCGGGCCGGTGGCCGACGGCGTGGATGCGGAAGCCCGTGCCGGGGTGCGGGGTGACGACGGCGGTGGCGAAGCCGTCCGACTTCACTCCGCCCGCGTCGAGGAACCCTTCGAGGGGGCCGCGCGGTCCGCCGGACCCTCCCGGTTCGCCGGGTCCCCCGGGGAGCCCCTGGAGACGGGCGAGGAAGCCCTCCGAGGGCGGTGGAGGAGCCGCCGAGGCGAAGACGCTCTTCAGCCTGCGCTGGGCGTCCGCCTCGGCCTTGCAGCGGGCGCAGGTCGCCAGGTGGGCGAGGACCCGCTCACGGGCGTCGTGGCCGAGCTCGCCGTCGACGAGCGCGGCCAGCCGGTCCCCGAGGTGGTGCTCCGCGGGGGTCGGCGACGTGGGACGTGTGCCGCTCACGCTGTCGCTGCCTCCCATCCGACGGAGGAGAGCGCACGCTCCGCCCGGGCCTCGGGCGAGCGGTGCTTGAGAGCCTTGCGCAGGTGGGAGCGGCCGCGGTGGATGCGGCTGCGGACGGTGCCGAGCTTCACGCCGAGGGTCGCGGCGATCTCCTCGTACGAGAGCCCCTCGATGTCGCAGAGGACGACGGCCGCGCGGAACTCGGGCGCGAGGGTGTCGAGGGCCTGCTGGACGTCGGCGTCGAAGTGCGTGTCGTTGAACGCCTGCTGCGGCGAGGGCTCGCGGCTGGGCAGCCGCTCGGCCGCGTCGTCGGCGAGCGCGTCGAAACGGATCCGCTGCTTGCGGCGGACCATGTCGAGGAAGAGGTTGGTGGTGATGCGGTGCAGCCAGCCCTCGAAGGTGCCCGGCGTGTACGTCGACAGCGAGCGGAAGACGCGGACGAAGACCTCCTGGGTCAGGTCCTCGGCGTCGTGCTGGTTGCCCGTCAGGCGGTAGGCGAGGCGGTAGACCCGACCGCTGTGCGTGCTGACGATCTCCTCCCAGGTGGGAGGGGTCCACGCCTGCGATTCCGCATCCGATGCGAAGGTCGCGGTGGTGGGAGCGGAGTCGGTGGTGCGGAAACGGTCAGCGGTGTCGGTCACGGATTTCGGCTCACCCGCCGACCTGAGAAGACGCCGAAGCACTCCTCCCCGATCCACAGGCGCAGCCGCACCTCCCCTGTCGGCTCTGGTGGTGTCCAGTGGAGCCCCTACCATAGCCACCTCGCCCGTTAGCTCCGGATAAGAATCTTTACGCGAATTTGGAACCGGCTCGCCCGGCTGCCTCCTCCACGTCCTCACCCTGCTGAACGCACGGTCCCATCTGCGGGTTCCCGCTGACAGCGGATACAGTCACCGTTGCGTCAACTACGGGGACAGGAGAGGGCCATTACCGCCAACCGGCAGACGAGCTGGTCGTTCGCCGACGCCTTCGTCGCCGAGGACGAAGCTCTGCGCTGGGCCCGGGAGCGGGCCCGGGAGGCAGGGCTGCCCTCGGTGTCGCCGGGCACCGGCGGGGCGCTGCGCCTGCTCGCCGCCACGGCGGACGCCAAGGCGGTGGCGGAGATCGGCACCGGCACGGGCGTGTCCGGGATCTATCTGCTGCTCGGGATGCGGCCGGACGGCGTCCTGACGACGGTGGACCTCCAGCCGGAGCGGCAGCAGCTCGCCAAGACGGCGTTCCGGGCGGCCGGCTTCGCGGGCAACCGGGCCCGTTTCATCCCCGGCCGCGCCCTGGACGTGCTGCCCCGGCTGGCGGACGGCGGGTACGACCTCGTGTTCTGCGACGGCGACCGGCTGGAGTACCTGGACTATCTCGCTGAATCGTTGCGCCTGCTGCGACCGGGGGGACTCGTCTGCTTCGAGGGCGTCTTCGCCGACGGCCGCACGGTCGATTCGGGGGCCCAGCCGGCGGAGGTCCAGCGGATCCGCGAGCTGCTGCGCGCGGTGCGGGAGGGCCAGGGGTTCGTCCCCTCCCTGCTCCCGGTGGGCGACGGCCTGCTCTGCGCCGTACGACGCGGCTGACCGCCCGCCCCGGCCCGAGCGCGCATCCCGCCCCGGCCGCCCGCCCGGGTCCGGGCCCGCCCCCGGCCGGGGCGCGCCTCCGGAGACGCCGCTGCCCCGGCACGGCGGACCGTACCGGGGCAGCGCTCAGGAATCGTGGAGAAGAGGGTCAGCCGACGACCTTCTTGAGAGCGTCGCCCAGTGCCTCGGCCTCGTCCGGGGTCAGCTCGACGACAAGCCGACCGCCGCCTTCGAGCGGAACGCGCATGACGATGCCCCGCCCCTCCTTGGTCACCTCGAGCGGGCCATCACCCGTCCGCGGCTTCATGGCCGCCATGCTTGTTCCCCTTCCTGAAACCAGCTCATCGTCAGCCGGGCAGCTCCTTGATGCGGAGCACGCGTCACCGGCTTCGAACACATTGCTTCCAGGTCATTATCCCGCATGGCAGGACCCGATGACCAACATCGCTTGGCATCGCTTGCGCAACGCGCTCTCTCAAAACCCCACATTTCGGGGATCGGCCTGCGATACTTCGCCGCTCGACGTCGGAGCGGCCCCTTCCCGTCTTTGACGCACCTCACATGGGCGACACGGGTGATCTCCGTCATGCTGGGCTGGTCAACCACGCAATGAGGCGAAGGGATCCCGATGGCCGACACGGTGCTGTACGAGGTGAGCGACGGGCTCGCCACCATCACGCTCAACCGGCCGGAGGCCATGAACGCGATGAACGTGGCGACCAAGGTCGCCCTCCGGGACGCCGTGGAGACGGCCGCGGCCGATCCCGCCGTACGGGCGGTGCTGCTCACGGCGGCCGGCGACCGGGCGTTCTGCGTGGGCCAGGACCTGAAGGAGCACGTCGGGCTGCTCATGGCGGACCAGGAGTCCGGTACGAGCGAGACCATGAACACGGTCCGTGACCACTACAACCCGATCGTGCGCGCGCTCACCGGCATGCGCAAGCCGGTCGTCGCGGGGGTGAACGGCGTCGCCGCCGGGGCGGGCTTCGGCTTCGCGCTCGCGGCGGACTACCGGGTGGTCGCGGACACGGCCTCCTTCAACACCTCCTTCGCGGGCGTGGCCCTCACCGCCGACTCGGGCGTGTCGTGGACGCTGCCCCGGCTGATCGGTGCGAGCCGGGCCTCCGACCTGCTGCTCTTCCCGCGCTCGATCAGTGCCCAGGAGGCGTACGAGCTGGGCATCGTGAACCGGCTGGTCCCGGCCGCCGACCTGGCCGCCGAGGCGGAGAAGGTGGCCCGCACCCTCGCGCAGGGCCCGACGGTGGCGTACGCCGCCCTGAAGGAGTCCCTCGCCTTCGGCGCCGACCACTCCCTCACGGAGGCCCTCGACAAGGAGGAGGAGCTCCAGACCCTGGCGGGCGCCTCGGAGGACCACACGATCGCGGTCCGCGCCTTCATCGCCAAGGAGAAGCCGAAGTACCTGGGCCGCTGAGCGGTACCGGAACCCGTTCGTACGCGGGGTGAGCGGGTCCATGGGATCCGCTCACCGTTCGTACGCACATGCCTGAGGGGGTTCCGTGCGTCCCCCTCCTTCCGCGCGCCTTCCTCGCGGCGCGCTCACGGCGGGCGCGGCCCTGGGCCTGTCCGCCACCGCCCTGTCCTCGCCGGCACGGGCGGCCGACGGCTGGGGCCGGTGTCCCGGCAACGCCGTCCGCGGCCTCAGTCAGCCGCTGCACCAGGGCGACATGATCGTGATCCGGAAGCCGAGGGCGTCCCTCGGCTCCCGGGACGACCGCATCCGGTCCTTCATCGTGAGGCTTCCCGGATTCTCCGACGCGGTCTGCCTCTTCCCGCGGCCGGGGCTCGCCCCCGAGGCCTCCACCGGCTCCACCCCGGCAACGGCCGCGGCGGCATCGGCGGCCCCAGGCCGACATGGGCCGGGACACCGCCGAGCGCGTCCACGTCTTCTGACGGACGCGTCCTCCGACGAACGCTCGCCCGGGGCGGCCCTAGTCGCCGCCCCGGGCCACGCAGCCCTTCAGGTGGTCGTCGACCAGCCCGCAGGCCTGCATCAGGGCGTAGGCCGTGGTGGGTCCGATGAAGCGGAGGCCGCGCTTCTTGAGGGCCTTGGAGAGGGCCGTCGACTCGTCGGTGACCGCCGGGACCTCGGCGAGCGTGCGCGGGGCGGAGCGGGTCGTGCGGTCGGGGGCGTGGGACCAGATCAGCGCGTCGAGCTCGCCCGGGGACCACTCGGCGAGCAGCTTCGCGTTGGCCAGGGTCGCGTCGACCTTGGCGCGGTTGCGGATGATGCCCTCGTCGGCGAGGAGCCGTTCGCGGTCCGCCTCGCCGAAGGCGGCGACGGCGGCGATCTCGAAGCCGGCGAAGGCGCGCCGGAAGCCCTCGCGGCGGCGCAGGATCGTGATCCACGAGAGGCCCGACTGGAAGGCCTCCAGGCAGAGCCGCTCGAAGAGCGCGTCGTCGCCGTGGACCGGACGCCCCCACTCCTCGTCGTGGTACGCGACGTAGTCCTCGGTCGACAGGCCCCAGGGGCAGCGCAGCAGCCCGTCGGGCCCGGGGATCGCCTCGCCCGTCACTTCTCGCCGCCCTCCGTCCCGGCGTCACCGGTGCCGCCCGCGCCCGCGAGCGCCTCCTCCAGCTCGGCGATCCGGGCGTCGCGCTCGGCGAGTTCGGCGCCGAGGCGCACGAGGACGTCGTCCACGTCGGCCATCCGGTAGCCGCGGGGGGCGACGGGGAGGCGGAGCGCCTCGACGTCGGCGCGGTCCACGGGGCGGGCGGCCGGAAGGGGGTCGACGAGCTGCTCGGGCGCCACCTCGGGCAGCACCTCGCCGTCGCCGCCGCCGACCACGGCGAGGGTCACCGCGGCCACGACCACGACCATCGTGATGAGCAGAAACCAGAACACCTGCGCGCCTCTCCCCGGAGTGGAAAACGTCCCGTGCCGATCGTGCCATGCGCCACCGGCGGTTAGGGTCACAGGCGAACGGACGCGAGGGAGGACAAAAGGGATGCTGCGCTTGGGACGGCGTGAATTCGGGCCGCACGAGCCGGTGATCATGGCGATCGTGAACCGGACCCCGGACTCCTTCTACGACCAGGGCGCGACCTTCCGGGACGAGCCCGCGCTCGCCCGGGTCGAGCAGGCCGTGGCGGAGGGGGCGGCGATCGTCGACATCGGCGGGGTGAAGGCGGGCCCCGGCGAGGAGGTGACGGCCGAGGAGGAGGCGCGGCGCACGGTCGGTTTCGTCGCCGAGGTCCGCAGGCGCCATCCCGACGTGGTGATCAGCGTCGACACCTGGCGGGCGGACGTCGGCGAGGCGGTCTGCGAGGCCGGGGCGGACGTCCTCAACGACGCGTGGGGCGGGGTCGATCCGCGACTCGCGGAGGTCGCCGCGAAGTACGGGGCGGGGCTCGTCTGCACGCACGCGGGCGGCGCGGAACCGCGGACCCGGCCGCACCGGGTGGAGTACGAGGACGTGATGGCCGACGTCCTGCGGGTCACGGTGGGCCTCGCGGAGCGCGCTGTCTCGCTCGGCGTGCGGCGGGACGGCATCATGATCGACCCCGGTCACGACTTCGGGAAGAACACCCGGCACAGCCTGGAGGCGACGCGCCGCCTCGGCGAGATGACCGGGACGGGGTGGCCGGTGCTGGTGTCCCTGTCGAACAAGGACTTCGTGGGCGAGACGCTCGACCGGCCGGTGAAGGAGCGGGTGCTCGGGACGTTGGCCACGACGGCGGTGTCGGCGTGGCTGGGGGCGCGGGTGTACCGGGTGCACGAGGTCGCGGAGACCCGTCAGGTCCTCGACATGGTGGCGTCCATCGCCGGACACCGTCCGCCGGCGGTCGCCCGGCGCGGGCTGGCGTGAGCCGGGCGGGTGCCGGGCCCCCCACGAGGGCGCCCGGCACCGTGGGCGCGGAGGTCAGCGCCCCACTTCCTTCGTCACCAGGGTCACCGCCTCCTCCACGTCGTCCGTGACGTGGAAGAGGAGGAGGTCGTGCTCCGACGCCTTGCCACCGGCGACGACCGAGTCGCGCAGCCAGTCGACGAGGCCCTTCCAGTACTCCGTGCCGAAGAGCACGATCGGGAAGCGGGTGACCTTCCGGGTCTGGACCAGGGTCAGCGCCTCGAAGAGCTCGTCGAGGGTGCCGAGGCCGCCGGGCAGGACGACGAATCCCTGCGCGTATTTGACGAACATCGTCTTTCTGACGAAGAAGTAGCGGAAGTTCACGCCGATGTCGACGTGCGGGTTGAGCCCCTGCTCGAAGGGGAGCTCGATGCCGAGGCCCACCGAGACGCCCCTGGCCTCCCTGGCCCCCTTGTTGGCCGCCTCCATGGCGCCCGGCCCGCCGCCGGTGATGACGGCGAAACCGGCCTCGACGAGCGCCCGGCCGATCCGCACGCCCGCCTCGTACTCCGGCGAGTCCGGCCGCGTACGGGCCGAGCCGAAGACGCTGATCGCGCTCGGCAGTTCGGCGAGGGCGCCGAAGCCCTCGACGAACTCGGACTGGATGCGCATGACCCGCCAGGGGTCGGTGTGCACCCACTCCGAGTCGCCCTCGGTGTCGAGCAGCCGCTGGTCCGTGGTGCCCGGCTGGACCTGGTCCCTGCGCCTGAGCACCGGTCCGAGCCGCTGCTCCTCCGGCTTCGTCTCCCCCTCGGGGACACCCATGGCCTGCTCCCTCCGTCGAACCGACGATCTTCTGCTGGGGTCAGCGTAGGACCAGAGAGGTGACGAAATGCGAAATTACGGGAGACGGGCGGTGAGCCAGTCGCGGAGCCGGGCCTCGCAGTGGTGGATCCTGTCGACGTGGATGTGCTCGTCGCGCTTGTGCGCGTACAGCGCGTCACCGGGGCCGTAGTTGACGGCGGGCACGCCGAGGGCGCTGAAGCGGGCGACGTCGGTCCAGCCGAACTTGGGCTGGGCGCTGCCGCCGACGGCCTTCATGAAGGCCTCGGCCGCGGGGTGGGAGAGGCCGGGCAGGGCACCGGGGCTCTCGTCGTCGACGACGAACTCGGCGATGTCGCAGCCGTCGAAGAACTCGCGGACGTAGGCCAGGGCCTCGGCCGGGGAGCGGTCGGGGGCGTACCGGTAGTTGACGGTGACGGCGCAGGCGTCGGGGATGACGTTGGTGGCGACGCCGCCCTCGATCCGGACGGCGTTGAGGCCCTCGTGGTACTGGAGGCCGTCGATGACCGGCTTGCGCGGCTCGTAGGCGGCGAGGCGGGCGAGGATCGGCGCGGCGGTGTGGATGGCGTTGGATCCCATCCACGCGCGCGCGGAGTGGGCGCGCTCGCCGGCGGTGCGCAGGATGACGCGCAGCGTGCCCTGGCAGCCGCCCTCGACCTGGCCGTCGGAGGGCTCCAGGAGGACGGCGAAGTCGCCTTCCAGCCAGTCGGGGTGCGCGGCGGCGACCTTGCCGAGGCCGTTGAGGTCGGCGGCGACCTCCTCGTTGTCGTAGAAGACGAAGGTGAGGTCGCGGTTGGGCTCGGGGACGGTGGCGGCGACGCGCAGCTGGACCGCGACCCCGGACTTCATGTCGGAGGTGCCGCAGCCCCACAGGACGCCGTCCTCGTCGAGTCGCGAGGGCACGTTGTCGGCGATCGGCACGGTGTCGATGTGGCCGGCGAGGACGACGCGCTCGTCGCGGCCGAGGTCCGTCCGGGCGACGACGTTGTTGCCGTACCGGTCGACGGTGAGGTGCGGCAGGAGGCGCAGGGCTCCCTCGATCGCGTCGGCGAGCGGCTTCTCGGTCCCGCTGACGGAGGGGAAGTCGACGAGGGCGGCGGTGAGCGCCGCCCCGTCCAGGGAGAGGTCGAGGGGGGCGCCGGGCGGGGTGATGTCAGCCATGTGCCGACCCTAACGCGGCCTCCAGTACGGTGGGCCCCGTGTCCGAGCCCACCCGCCCCCGTCGTCGCGGCCGCCGCGCCCGTTACGCGGCCGCCTTCGCCGTGCTCCTCGGCCTCTCCGCGTACGTGGCCGTCCACCAGATGACGGGGAGCACGGGGGCACCCCGGTGCAGTGTGGGCGACGGGGACAACCGCTACGAGTTCACTCCGGAGCAGGCGTCCAACGCGGCGGTGATCGCGGCGGTGGGCACCACCCGGGGACTGCCGGAGCGGGCCGTGACGATCGCGCTCGCGACCTCGCTGCAGGAGTCCGCGCTGCGGAACATCGAGCACGGCGACCGGGACTCGCTGGGGCTCTTCCAGCAGCGGCCCTCGCAGGGCTGGGGGACGGCGGCGCAGATCATGGACCCGGTGTACTCGTCGGGGAAGTTCTACGAGGGCCTGGAGAAGGTGCCGGGGTACTCGCGGCTGCCCCTGACGGTGGCGGCGCAGAGGGTGCAGCGGAGCGGTTTCCCGCAGGCGTACGCGAAGCACGAGCCGGACGCCGCGCTGCTGTCGGCGGCGCTCACGGGCCGGTCGCCGGCGGCGCTGATCTGTACGGCGAGCGTGGCGGAGGGCCGGCCGGGCGATCCGGAGCAGGTGCGCCGGGAGCTGGTGCGGTCGTTCGGCGAGAAGGCGGTGCCGACGGCGGTGACGGGCGGCCCGAGCGCGGGCCGCCCGTCCTCGGAGCCGCCGGTGCTCGTGGTGCCGGTCCGGGGGGCGACGGGCGTGGGGAGCGCGCCGGGGGCCGGTTCGGACGAGCGGCGCGGCTGGGAGCTGGCGCAGTGGGCGGTGGCGAGGGCGGACGCGCTGCGCATCACGGAGGTCTCGTTCGGCGACCGCGTCTGGCGGGCGGGCGAGGCGGCCGGCGGCTGGTCGAAGTCCTCACCGCCCGGAACCGATGCGTCGGTCCGCTTGCGCCTGGCCCGGTAGCCCCGCGCGGTTCGCGGCGGGAGTGGCCCGCGGTCGGCCCCGCCGTACCCGGCTCGTGCCGTGCCGTGCACCCGTGCGAGGGGTCACCCGGGCGTGGCATGGGACGGGGGCCGGACGGAAGGGGTGCGCGGGGGTTTCCCAGGCGTCACCCCTTCCCCTTCTTCCCCTTGGCACACAAGGGAAGTGACGGTTCGGCAGGGGTCCCCGCAATGACACGTTCGTCCGTTTCCTTCCCCACCCGACAATACGACGCATTGCCAACTCTTTGCCTTCGGCCGCCGCAACCTCCCCCGCCCCAGGGCCGGTTGTCACCGCGTAATCGTCCTCTTCGTCGAAGGAGCACCATGTCCCTCTCCCTGACCCGCCGGATCGCCCGCGCCGCCCTCATCGTCGCGGCCGGAGCAGCCCCCGTGGTCGGTGCGGCCGGCTCCGCGAGCGCTCTGGACAACAGCCTCGCGCCGGCCGGCGCCCTCGGCGGCGTGACCGCCCTGGACGCAGCCGGGGCGGGCAACGCCGTCGACGGCGCCTCGCAGACCGCGACGGGCGTGGTCGGCGAGACCGGCAGCAAGGCCGTCGGCACGGCCGTCCCGGCCGCGGGCAAGACCCTCGGCACGGCCGGCAAGACCGCCACCCCCGCCGCCCAGGACGTCGTCGGCAAGACGGCCGGCAGCACGGGCGAGGTCGTCGGCCAGACCGCCGGCGCCGCCGCCGAGAGCGCCGAGGGCCCCACCGGCGGCGCCCTGGGCGGTGGCCTCGGCGGCCTGCCGACCGGCCAGGCCCTCGGCGGCCTGCCGATCGGCTGACCCGCGCCGGAACGCACGGAGGGCCCGGGGAGCACCTGCTCCCCGGGCCCTCCGCCGTCCGCTCAGCCCAGGCGCTTGACCGCGGCCTCGACCCTCTCGTCCGTCGCCGTGAACGCCACCCGCACGAACCGCTCCCCGGCCTCGCCGTAGAAGTCGCCGGGCGCCACCAGGACGCCCTTCTCCGCCAGGTACGCCACCGTCTCCCAGCACGGCTCGTCCCGGGTCGCCCACAGGTACAGGCTCGCCTCGCTGTGCTCGATCCGGAAGCCGTGCGCCTCCAGGGCGCCCTTGAGGGCCGCGCGGCGGGCCGCGTACCGCTCCCGCTGCTCGGCCACGTGCGCGTCGTCGCCGAGCGCCGCGACCGTCGCCGCCTGCACCGGGGCGGCGGTCATCATGCCGCCGTGCTTGCGGATCTGGAGCAGCTCGCCCAGGACGGCCGCGTCGCCCGCGATGAACGCGGCCCGGTAGCCCGCCAGGTTGGAGCGCTTGGACAGCGAGTGGACCGCGACGATCCCCTCGTACGAACCGCCGCAGACGTCCGGGTGCAGGACCGAGACCGGGTCGGCCTCCCAGCCCAGCTCCAGGTAGCACTCGTCGGAGAAGACGAGGATCCCGTGCTCGCGCGCCCAGGCCACGATCCGGGTCAGCTCGTCCTCGGCGAGGACCTTGCCGGTCGGGTTGGACGGGGAGTTGAGCCAGAGGAGCTTCACCGCGGCCGGGTCGAGGTCGGCGACCGGGTCGTCGTAGACGACGGGCGTCGCGCCGCAGAGCCGCGCCCCCACCTCGTACGTCGGGTACGCCAGCCGCGGGTAGGCGACCACGTCGCCCGCGCCGAGCCCCAGCTGCGTCGGCAGCCAGGCCACCAGCTCCTTGGAGCCGACCACCGGCAGCACGTTCTCGTGGGCGAGGTCCACCGCGCCCAGGCGCCGCTCGCACCAGCCGGTGAGCGCGTCCCGCAGTTCCTTCGTGCCCCACACCGTGGGATAGCCCGGCGAGTCGGCGGCCGCGACCAGGGCCTCCTGGATCAGCGCGGGGACCGGGTCCACGGGCGTGCCGACGGACAGGTCCACGATTCCGTCCGGGTGGGTCAGGGCCGTCTTCTTGTACGGCTCCAGCTTGTCCCAGGGGAAGACGGGAAGGCGCGAAGAGACTGCGCTCACGGGTTGGCTCACTTCCTCGTGCGTACGGAAAACGCTTCGGTCCCGCACGGCGGCGGAGCCGTACGGGACCGAGGGCGAACGATCAGCCGTTCTGCGGCGGCAGGGCGGCGATGAAGGGGTGGTCGCGCTCGATCTCGCCGAGCTTGGAGGCACCACCGGGCGAACCGAGCTCGTCGAAGAACTCGACGTTCGCCTTGTAGTAGTCCTTCCACTCCTCCGGGGTGTCGTCCTCGTAGAAGATCGCCTCGACCGGGCAGACCGGCTCACAGGCCCCGCAGTCGACGCATTCGTCCGGGTGGATGTACAAGGACCGCTTGCCCTCGTAGATGCAGTCGACGGGGCACTCCTCGATGCACGCCTTGTCCTTGACGTCGACACAAGGCTGCGCGATGACGTAGGTCACGCTGTCGTTCCTCCTCGATAGGGCTGGTCTGCGCGGGAGCGCGGCGTCGTCGATGCCCGCACCTAGTATCTCCGTTCTTGGGGGCGATCCGAACAGGAGGGGCGGAGAAGCTGTGGAAATCACCGGCGCCGGGCGTCTTGAGGTGCGAGTTACCAGCGCTGACGTGGGAAAACGTGTCTCCGTTCGGTACGTGACGGACTCGGCGGAACCGGGCGGTAAGTTCACCGACGCGGTCGGTGTTCTCACATCGTGGGAAGCCGGTGTGCTGCTGATCACACGAAAGAGCGGCGAGAGCGTCCGCATCCCGGAATCCTCGCTGGTCGCGGGGAAGGTCGTCCCGGCCGCCCCGGCCCGCCGCCGCGGCCCCTCCGCCACCTTCGCGGAACTCGCCCGCGCCACCGCGCGCGCGTGGCAGCCCGTCGAGAGCGAGGCCCTCGGCGAGTGGACCCTCCGCGCGGCGTTCCACGAGGTGCCGCCCGAGGGGCGCCCCGGAGGGGCGGTGGCCGGGCGACGGGTGGGCTTCACCCGCCGCGCCAACTCCGTCCTGGCGCTCGGCGATCCGGGACTTCCGGTCGCCGAGGCCCTGACGCACGCGCGCGCGTGGTACGCGGCCCGGGGACTGCCCGCGTACGTCCAGGCCGCCACCGGCGCCGAGGGCACCCAGGAACTGCTGTGCGCCGCCCTCGACCGGCACGGCTGGCGGCGCGAGGTCTCCGCCGAGGTGCGGATCGGGGCGCTGGCCCCGATCGGCGACCTGGACGCCGACGTCTCCGCCGTACGCCTCTCCCGGACGGTCGACGAGGCCTGGCTGCGCCGCTACCGGCGCTCCGAGGAGGCGAGCCCGGCCGTCCGGTCCGTCCTCGCGTCCGGTCCGAGCGTGTGGTTCGCGTCCGTCGCGGGCACGGGAGAGGTGCCGGCGGCGATCGGACGCTGCGTGGTCGACGGCCGCTGGGCCGGCTTCATGGCCGTCGAGGTCGACCCCGACCGGCGCCGCCTCGGCCTGGCGACGTCGGTCATGACGGCGCTCGCCCGGCAGGCGCTCGACGAGGGCGCGTCGGCGGCCTGGCTCCAGGTGGAGGCGGACAACGACGCCGCGCGGGCGCTGTACGACGGGATGGGCTTCGCGCCCCACCACCACTACCACCACTACCGATGGGTCGAGGCGTGACGGAGGACGTACCGCCGGAAGGGGCCGCCTCCGGCGAGCCGGACCGGGACGACTGGCGGCGGGAATTCGCCGAGGAGGCCCGCGCCGAGCGGCCCGACCTCGCCCGGCTCTGCCTGCTGATCGGCGCGGTGGCCGATCCCTCCGTGACGCGGCGCGTCCTCGACGAGGCCGAGATCGAACTCGACCGGCTCGCCGGGCTCGTCCCGTACGCGACCCGGCTCACCGGCGACTGGGCCGCCGAACTCGCCGCGCTCCTCGGCCGCCACGAGGGCTTCGAGGGCGTGCCGGCCGACTACCAGCGCCTGGAGTCCTCGCTGCTGCACGAGGTGCTCCGGCGCCGCAGGGGCCTGCCCATCCTGCTCTCCGTCGTCTGGATGGAGGTCGCCCGCCGGGCCGGTGCCCCGGTGTACGGGCTCGGGCTGCCCGGCCACTTCGTCGTCGGCTTCGGCGACCCGGCCGACCTGCGCCTCGCCGATCCGTTCGCGGGCGGGCGGGCGATGACGGGCGCGGACGCCGAACTCCTGGTGGCGAGCGCGACGGGCGAGGCCCTCGACCGCTCGATGCTGCGCCCCGCCGAGCCCGGCGCGATCGTCCTGAGGATCCTCAACAACATCCGCGCCTGGGCGGCCCCCCGCCCCGAGCGCTCCGACGTGGCCCTGTGGGCCGTGGAACTCGCCCTGCTGCTCCCCTCCCACCCGGCGAGGCTCCGCTACGAGCGGGCCGAGCTGCTCGTCCAGCGCGGGGAGTTCCTCACGGGGGCGGCGGAGATGGAGGCGTACGCGCAGATCATGGACGCGGTGGACCCGGAGTCGGCGACGACGATCCGCAGACGGGCCCGGGCGGCACGGGCGCTGCTCAACTGAGACGCGCTCCCCGGACCGGAGGAAGAAGGGGGCGGGGCGACCGGATTCGAACCGGCGTCCTCCGAGATGCTGTCGCGGCGCACTACCTCTGTGCTACGGCCCCGCCCTTGCGGGGGATCGTACGGGCGGACGCGTCGGACGGGCGACTCCTTTTCGACGTCCCCGGCACGTGGGCGCGGGTTCCGGCCGTCCGGCGGCAGAATGCGGGCATGCCGCTGACCGCAGACGTCCTCGTCGCCCTCGTCGCCCTGCTGCACGCCTACATCCTGGTGATGGAGATGTTCCTGTGGCAGAAGACGACCGGCCGCCGCTTCTCCGGGTTCGATGCCGGGATGGCGCGCGCCACCGCGCCCATGGCCGCCAACCAGGGGCTCTACAACGGCTTCCTCGCCGCCGGTCTCGTCTGGGGCCTCGTCGCCGACGACCCGACCGGTTTCAGCGCCCGGGTCTTCTTCCTGTCCTGTGTGGTCGTCGCCGGGATCTACGGGGCCGCCACCGCCAACCGCCGCATCCTCTTCGCCCAGGCCCTGCCCGGCGCGCTGGCGCTCTCCGCCGTCCTCGTGGCCCGCTGACGTACGCGCGAGCCCCCGTCCCGGGCGGGACGGGGGCTCGGAGCGGGAGCGGGGCCGGTCAGCCCTCGCCGCTGAGGTCGATCGTCTTCGTGCGTTCCGCGAGGGTCTTGCCCCTCAGCGCGTCGCGCATCACGAAGGCCACGTCGTCGGCGGAGACCTGGTGCTTGCTGCCGTCGCCCTTGGTGATCATGACGCCGTCGAAGGCCCCGTCGAGGAGCCGCTCGATCGCCTTCTTGTCGTAGACCTCGACCAGCCGGCCGTCGACGGCCTTCATCGAGAGGATCTGCGGCAGCGACCGCGCAGGGCCGAAGTCGATGTGCCTGCCGCCCGCCTGGATCCTGATCAGGCCGGACATGGCGGGCGTCGCGAACTCCTTCATCGCCCGGTCCAGCTCGGCCTTGGTGATGGTGGGACGGCGGCTGGTGACCGGCAGCTCGACCAGCTTGTTCCGGCCGGTCTCGACCTGGGCGCGGAAGGCGTCCTGGACGGAGATCATCGAGCGCTGGACGTCCAGGCCCTGGCCGGGCTTGCCCTCGACCGGGGTCACCTTGTTCGGGGAGAAGAGGATCGTGCCCTCGGTCGCCGACGCGGAGGTGCCGGCCAGGTCCGTCAGGGCGACCGCGAGCTTCTCCTTGTCGACGGGGAACACCGGCTGCGCGACCCGCTCCCCGCCGAAGAGGGAACCGATCACCGAGACCGGGTTGTAGTCGCTGCCCGCCGCCGCGCGGACGGTCTCCTGGCTGTCGAGCGCCAGGCCCGCCTTGTCCGGGGCCAGCTGGACCCTCTTGCCGCCGACGCCGAGCTGGAGCGGGGTGGTGGCCCGCTTGCCGAACACCGCGTCCAGCTTGTCGACGGCCTCCTCCTTCGTGCCGCCGCCGATGTCCACGCCGAGCACCGTGGTGCCCTTGGGGACGTCGGAGTGGTTGAGGAGCAGCCCCGCGCCGTAGGCGACGCCGGCGACGCCCAGGACGCCGACGGCGGCGAGGACCAGCTTGGAGCGGCCCTTCTTCGCCGGGGCGCGGCCGGCCGCCGGTGCCTGGCGCGGCGCCGGCGCGGGGGCCGGGGTCGCGTGCTCCTCGATGCGCGGGGTGAGATTCGGGCGGGCCGCCGTCGGCGGGACCACGGGGATGCCGCTGGTGAGCGTGTCCCCGGAGATGTGGGCGCCGCCGTCGCCCGGCGCGCCCGGCCCGGACCCGGGCACCGGGGCGGGCTGCTGGGGCGTCAGGATCGCGGTGTCGTCGGACATGCGGGGCGCGCCGCCGCCGGCGAACGGGGATCCCGCGTCCTGGCCGCCGCCGAAGGGGCGGGGGCCGGCGGGGGCGCCGCCGAGGGAGGCGGTGCCGGTGACCGGTCCCGTGGTGGGACCGGTGGGCGCCGCCGGGGCGCCGGGAGCGCCCTGACCGGCCGGGTGGCCCGGGCCTCGGTGGCCGGGCGCGCCGGCGGCCGGGGCGCCGCCGTACATCGGGGTGCCCTCGGCCGGGGTCCCGTCGTACATCGGGGTGCCCTCGGCCGGGGTCCCGTCGTACATCGGGGTGCCCGCGGCCGGGGTTCCCTCGTACAGGGGCGTGCCCCCGGCCGGGGTCCCGTCGTACATCGGGGTGCCGCCCGCCGGGGTGCCGCTCTCGTACAGCGGGTTGCCCGGGGTGGGGGCGGTGACCGGGCGGCTCGACGGGGTGGTGCCGACCGTCGGGACGCCGGAGGTCGCCGAGCCCGCGAAGCCCGTGCCCGGGGCGTCCGGTCCGGCCTGCGCCGGGGCGGGCTTGGCCACCGGCGCGGGCGCGGGGGCGGGAGCCGGGCCGGGGGCCGCCGCCTTGCGGGGGGCGAACCAGTCGCTCGTCTCCTTCGCCTTCGGCGCCTGCGGGGCCTCCTCGGCGGCCCGCGGGGGCTCCGGGGCGGGGGCCGCCGGGGCGGGCTCCGGTTCCGGCTGCGCGACGGGCTCGGGCTCCGGGGCGGACGTCTCGTTGACCGTCTTGCGGACCACGACCGGCGGGATCGGACGCGAACCCGGGATGTTGATCCGGATCCGGGTCGTCAGCGTCGTCTCGGTCTTGGGCTCCTCCGGAGGTGCGGGCGCGACGGCGGTCTCCTCCGGCGCGTCCTGCGTGGGGTGGAGCGACGGATACTGGCGGGATCCGTACGGCGGGGTACCCGAGGGGTACGCGGCTCCCCCGCGCCCCTGGGCGCCGGAGGACGAACTGTCAGTCTCTCGACCAGTTTCACGACTCAAAGCAGGATCTCCCGGTTGGCTCCACCGCCCGCTCTTGCTGATGCTCGTGTTGACCCGGGCGGTTCGGCGGCGCGCACCACCATACTGAACGCCGCCGACTCGTACCCGACCCCTGGGGCGGGGACGACGGGCAATCCGGCCGAAGTCAGGGCGTCCCCGGCATCAAGTCGGCCTGCTCACGGGGCCGGTCGCGGCAGCCGGGGCAGAGTGGCGCACATCACAGCGAGTGCCATGCCTCCGAAGAGGAAGATCAGCTCACCGGCGCCTCCGCCGAACACTCCGTCGCCCTCGGGGCGTCCGAGGCTGAGCAGGATGACGGCGACGAGCCAGCCGGCGGCGGCGGAGACGACGCCGACCTGGGTGCCGGTGGCGCGGAGCCCCCCGTAGAAGAGGCCGGCGACGGCGAGGAGCACGAGGAGCAAGCCGCCGGGGAACCAGGCGGCTTGGACGAGGGATCCGGCGGCGCCGACGAGGGCGCCGAGGACGAGCAGGACGCCGTACGAGACGTACCGGACGCCCGGCGGGGGCAGCGGGGAGGACGCCGGGGTGGTGGTGCTCACGTGGCCACCCCCGCGAAGAGGTCCGTCTCGCGCTCGCCCTCGGGGGCGCCCGACGTGCCCCGGGCCAGTTCGTAGTACTCGGTGGTGAAGATCGGCTGGGCCAGGTCGTTGGAGAGGGCGAAGAAGGGGCCGTCGACGGCGACTTGGGTGGCGTGGGCGGCCATCGCGGCGCTCTTGCGGGCGGCGTGCGCGGGGTCGGCGACGATCTCCGCGGTGATCCGGTCCTCGTCGACGACGCCGGGGACGTCGTCGACGGCGGCGACGGCCGGGAAGACGGAGCCCTCGGCGCGGAGCCGGGCGAATCCGGCCTCGGCGACGGGGCGGGGGACGCGGTTCCAGTAGATCTTGGCGATCGCGTGGGCCGGTCCGAGGTCGGGGCGGTAGTCCGGGTCGGCGGCGAGTTCGGCGGCGCGGGTGGCGACCCGGTGGGCCTGGATGTGATCGGGGTGGCCGTAGCCGCCGTCGGGGTCGTAGGTGACGAGGACCTGCGGGCGGGTCTCGCGGATCACCTCGACGAGGTGGGGCGCGGCGGTGTCGACGTCGGTGTTCCAGAAGGCGTTGGCGCGCCCGTTCTGCTCGGCGCCCATCATTCCGGAGTCGCGGAAGCGGCCGGGACCGCCGAGGAAGCGGTGGTCGGTGACGCCCAGCTCGGTCATCGCGGCGGCGAGTTCGCCCACGCGGTGCGGACCGAGCCGGTCCTCCCGGTCGGGGGCCAGGTGGGCGAGGTCGGGCGGGATGACCTCGCCCTCCTCGCCGAGCGTGCAGGTGACGAGGGTGACGAGGGCGCCCTCGGCCGCGTACCTGGCCATGGTGGCGCCGTTGTTGATCGACTCGTCGTCCGGGTGCGCGTGCACGAGCAGCAGACGGCGGGCGGGGAGATCGGACATGCCCCCACCCTACGAGCACGGTCCCCGCCCGACGAGCATCAGGCCGGGGACGGGATCAGAACTTGAGGCCGCCGATCATGCCCGCCACGTTGGTGGTGAGGGTGCTGATGGACGGGGCGATGGAGGAGCTCGCCAGGTAGAAGCCCAGGAGCGCGCAGACCGCCGCATGTCCAGCCTTCAGCCCGGATTTCCGGATCAGCAGGAAGACGACGATCGCCAGCAGCACCACCACGGAGATCGAGAGTGCCACGGCGGTTCACCTCCACCTTCGGTCGGATGTTCGAGCGGTTCGGTCGATCAGCATGTGCCGGAGGGCCTGCCGGTCCGATGCATACCCACCTAGCGCTACGGATCATAACTATCCGTGCGGCCGCATCGATCGGCGGACGGAGGCACGAGGGGGGCGCACGGCGCTAGTTTCAGCCGCATGACCTTGTTTTCGCAGCAGCCGGCCACACCCTCGGCCGGGCTCTCCTTCCCCCGTCAGCACGCCCGGACCCAGCGGTTCACCCTGGGGGTCCCGCGCGGTTTCTCGGTCTCCCCGGACGGGGAACGCGTGGTGTTCGTCAGGTCCGGTTCGGGGACGGACCGTTCGCACCTGCTGTGGGTGCTGGACCTGCCCCGGGACGGCGAGCCCGGGGAGCGGGTGGCCGCCGATCCGGTGGCGCTGCTGGCGGGCGCGGAGGAGGAGTTGTCCCCGCAGGAGCGGGCGCGCCGGGAGCGGAGCCGGGAGGGCTCGGCGGGGATCGTGGCGTACGCGGTGGACGCGGCCGTGGAGTTGGCGGCGTTCGCGCTCTCGGGGCGGCTGTTCGCGGCGGAGCTGCGGGCGGGGACGGCGCGGGAGATCCCGGTGCCGGGTCCGGTGATCGATCCCCGCCCCTCGCCGGACGGGCGGTTCGTGGCGTACGTGGCGGAGGGCGCCCTGCGGGTGGTGGAGGCGGGCGGTGCGGGCGACCGGGCGCTGGCCGTCCCCGAGGGCGATCACGTGTCCTACGGATTGGCCGAATTCATCGCCTCGGAGGAGATGGGGCGGGAGCGCGGCCACTGGTGGTCGCCCGCCTCGGACCGGCTGCTCGTGGCGCGGGCGGACGACCGGGCGGTGCGGCGCTGGTGGATCGCGGACCCGGCGCACCCGGAACGGGAGCCGCAGCGGGTGGGGTATCCGGCGGCGGGGACGGCCAACGCGGAGGTGCGGCTGTTCGTGATCGGCCTCGACGGCTCCCGGGTGGAGGTGGCGTGGGACCGGGAGCGGTATCCGTACCTGGCGCGGGTGCACTGGTCGGCGGCCGGGGCGCCGCTGCTGCTCGTGCAGACGCGGGACCAGCGGGAGCAGCTGTTCCTGACGGTGGACCCGGAGTCGGGGAGGACGGCGACCGTACGGGCGGAGGCGGATCCGGCGTGGCTGGAACTGCACCACGGGGTGCCGGCGTGGGGCCCGGGCGGAGGGCTCGTCCGGGTCACCGACGAGGGCGGGGCGCGGGTCCTGGCCGTCGGGGAGGAGGCGTGGACGGACGCGGGGCTGCACGTCCGGGCGGTGCTCGACGTGGGGGCGGACGACGTCCTCGTGTCGGCCTCGGCGGGTGAGGCGGCGGCGCGGCCGGAGACCGGCGAGATCCATGTCTACCGGGTGACCGGGCGGGGCGCGGAGCGGCTGTCAGGGGGTGCCGGTGTGCACGGCGCGGTGCGCTCGGGGCCGGTGACCGTCCTGGTGTCGGCGCGGCCGGAGGAGCCGGGGAGCACGGCCCGGGTGCTGCGGGACGGCGAACCGGTCGCGGTGGTGGCCTCGCACGCCCAGCGGCCGGTGATCTCCGCCCGGGTGCGGCTGACGGAGGCGGGGGCCCGGCGGATCCCGTGCGCGGTGCTGCTGCCCTCCGGGTACGGGGAGGGGGACGGGCCGCTGCCGGTCCTGATGGATCCGTACGGCGGTCCGCACGGGCAGCGGGTGCTCGCGGCGCACAACCCGCACCTGACCTCGCAGTGGTTCGCCGACCAGGGCTTCGCGGTGGTCGTGGCGGACGGGCGGGGCATGCCGGGCCGCTCCCCCGCCTGGGAGAAGTCGGTCGCGCGGGACTTCGGGGTGACGCTCGACGACCAGGTGGAGGCGCTGCGGGCGCTGGCCGGGAGCCTCCCGCTCGATCTGGACCGGGTGGCGATCCGCGGCTGGTCGTACGGGGGCTATCTGGCGGCCCGGGCGGTGCTCCAGCGGCCCGACGTCTTCCACGCGGCCGTGGTCGGGGCACCGGTGACGGACTGGCGGCTGTACGACACGCACTACACGGAGCGGTACCTCGGCACCCCGCAGGACGATCCGGAGGCGTACGCGGCGCAGTCGCTGCTGTCCGACGACGGGCTGACGGCGCCTGAGGAGCCGGCCCGGCCGATGATGGTCGTGCACGGCCTCGCCGACGACAACGTGGTGGTGGGGCACGCGCTGCGGCTGTCGTCGGCGCTGCTCGCGGCGGGCCGGCCGCACGAGGTGCTGCCGCTGTCCGGGGTGACGCACATGACGCCGCAGGAGCAGGTGGCGGAGAACCTGCTCCTGCTCCAGGTGGACTTCCTGAAGCGGTCGCTCGGCATCGGGCCCTGAGTCACCAGCCGGGCGGTGTGGGGCGGGGCGGGGCCGGGGGCCGCGCCCCGGCCGCCGGGTGCGGTCCGGGCGGCGCGGCGGGGGCGTCGCGCCCGGCCAGGAGGACGAGCACCGTGAGGCCGGCGAGGAGCTCGAAGGCGGAGGCGAGGACGCCCGCCGCGTCCGGGACGGTGAGGTCCCCGAGGCGGAGGAGGGTCTCGTACCGGACGGCGCGGGCGACCCCGCCGAGGCCGGCCGCCGTCAGGAGCGCGGCGGCGAGGAGCCCGAAGGCCCGGGCGTGGCGGGCCCGTGAGAGGCAGGAGCCGGCGGCCGTGCCGTACAGTCCGGCGGCGATCGCCGCCAGCCAGCCGGGCGGGGGCGCGAGGGCGGGGGCGACGACGGAGCGGCCGCCGGTGAACCGGTCGACGGTGACTTCGAGGGGCAGTTCGCCGGCCCGGTACAGCTCCCCGAGGACGAGGAGGAGCGCGGCGGCGGCGAGGAGGATCCCGGCGGTGACGGCGGGGCCGGTCCGGGGCCGGGCGGGCGGCTCGTGCGGGGCGTCCGCCGGGCGGCCGACGGCGGCGGTGAGGACGAGCCCGGCGCCGAGGGCCAGTTCGAGGAGGGCGGTGACGAGGGCGCCGTTCCCGGCCGCCCAGAGCCCGGGGAGGCGCAGGGCGAGGGTGGCCGTCCCGGCGGCGGCGAGGGCGGGGGCCGCGTGCCGGGAGCGGAGGGCGGCGACGGCGGTGGCGGCGTAGACGGCGAGGAGCACGGGGTCGAGCGGGGAGGTGGCGGTCCGTCCCCGGGTCGGGAAGCGGTGGTCCCCGGCCCAGTACCGGGCGAGGTCGGCGGGCGAGCCGAGCACGGCGAGGTCCTGGAGGATCCACACGGCGGCGGTGAGGGCGAGCGCGGCGCAGAGCGCGGCGCCGGTGAGACGTGCCGGTCGTGTCACAGTCACGGTTCCGATGCTCACCGTCGCGACCGGCCGGGACAAGCGGTTCCGTGTGAACAGTGGACGGCGGCCGGCCGGGGCGGCATGGCGCGCTCCGGCCGGCTCACGGCACCCGCACGGGCCGTACGCCGACGATCCTGCCGTGTCCGTATATCGGATCCGTTTCCGTGAAGTTGCCTGCCGGTCAAGACGCCCGGGGTCCCCCGGGCTCCTGGGGCTCCTCCGGCGGGACGACCTGCTTCTCCTCGGCGAAGTGGCAGGCGGAGTCGTGTTTCGCGGGGCTGTCCGTGAGGCGGAAGACGGCCGGGACGGCGAGGAGCGGGACCTCCAGGGCGCAGCGCTCCTGGGCCTTCCAGCAGCGGGTGCGGAAGCGGCAGCCGGAGGGGATGTCGGCCGGGGAGGGGACGTCGCCGGTGAGGATGATCCGTTCGCGGTGGGCGCGCGCCTCGGGGTCGGGGACGGGCACGGCCGAGAGCAGCGCCTGGGTGTACGGGTGCGTCGGGTGCTCGTAGATCTGGGCGTCGGTGCCGATCTCGACGATCCGGCCGAGGTACATGACGCCGACGCGGTCGGAGATGTGCCGGACGATCGACAGGTCGTGGGCGATGAAGACGTACGACAGGGAGAACTCGGTCTGCAGGTTGTCGAGGAGGTTGACGACCTGGGCCTGGACGGAGACGTCGAGCGCGGAGACCGGCTCGTCCGCGACGATGATCTCGGGCTGGAGGGCGAGGCCGCGGGCGATGCCGATGCGCTGGCGCTGGCCGCCGGAGAACTGGTGCGGGTACCGGTTGATGTACTCGGGGTTGAGGCCGACGACGTCCAGGAGGTCCTGGACCTTGCGGCGCCGGTCGCCCTTGGGGGCGACCTCGGGGTGGATCTCGTACGGCTCGCCGATGATGTCGCCGACGGTCATGCGCGGGTTGAGCGAGGTGTAAGGGTCCTGGAAGACCATCTGGATGTTGCGGCGGACGGCCTTCAGGGCGCGCGGGGAGAGCTTGGTGATGTCCTCGCCCTTGTAGCGGATGGTCCCGGAGGTCGGCTTCTCCAGGTTGACCAGCATCTTCGCGACGGTGGACTTGCCGCAGCCGGATTCGCCGACGATGCCGAGGGTCTCGCCGGCGGCGAGGTCGAAGTCGACCCCGTCGACGGCCTTGACGGCGCCGATCTGCTTCTTGAAGAGGATGCCCTGCGTCAGCGGGTAGTGCTTGTGGAGGTCCCGGACTTCGAGAATCGCCTCAGCCATGGAGGCACTCCTTCCAGAAGTGGCAGGCGCTGGCGCGCGGCACCGGGGACTCGGTCACGTCGTACAGCGGGGGCACGTCCGTGCGGCACCGGTCCCGGGCCAGCGGACAGCGCGGGTTGAAGGAGCAGCCGGGCGGGATGGCGAGGAGGTTGGGCGGGAGGCCCTTGATGGCGTAGAGCTCCTGGCCCTTCTGGTCGAGGCGCGGGATGGAGTCGAGCAGGCCCCGGGTGTAGGGGTGGGCGGGGGCCTTGTAGATCTCGTGCACGGGCGCCTGTTCGACGATCTTCCCCGCGTACATGACGGCGATCTTGTCGGCGACGTCGGCGACGACGCCGAGGTCGTGGGTGATGAGGATGAGGCCCATGTTGAGCTCGCGCTGGAGCTCGGCGAGGAGCTCCATGACCTGGGCCTGGACGGTGACGTCGAGGGCGGTGGTGGGCTCGTCGGCGATGATCAGTTCGGGTTCGAGGGCGAGCGCCATCGCGATCATGATGCGCTGGCGCATGCCGCCGGAGAACTGGTGGGGGTACTGGCCGACGCGTTCCTTGGCGGCGGGGATGCGGACCCGGTCCATCAGCTCGACGGCCTTGGCCCGGGAGTCCTTGCGCGACATCCCCCGGTGGACCCGGAACATCTCGCCGAGCTGGTCGCCGACGCTGATGACGGGGTTGAGGGAGGACAGCGCGTCCTGGAAGATCATCGCCATCTTGGCGCCGCGGACCTTGCGCCGCTCCTCCTCCTTGAGCTTCAGCAGGTCCTGGCCCTGGAAGAGGATCTCGCCGCCGCTGATCCTCCCCGGCGGGATGTCGAGGATGCCCATGACGGCCTGGGCGGTGACGGACTTGCCGGAGCCGGACTCGCCGAGGACGGCGAGGGTCTCCCCCGCGTCGACGGAGTAGTCGACGCCGTTCACCGCCTTCGCCACCCCCTCCCGGGTGTGGAACTCCACGTGCAGGTCGCGCACTTCGAGCAGCATGGGTCCCTACCTCAGCTTCGGGTCGAGGGCGTCGCGCACCGCGTCGCCGAGCATGATGAACGCGAGCACGGTGACGGCGAGCGCGCCGGCGGGCCAGAGCAGCATGTGGGGCGCGTTGCGGATGTACTGCGACGCCGAGGAGATGTCGATGCCCCAGGAGACGGTCGGCGGCTTCAGTCCGACGCCGAGGTACGACAGGGTCGCCTCCAGCGCGATGTACGTGCCGAGGGCGATGGTGGCGACGACGATCACCGGGGCGACGGCGTTCGGCGTGATGTGCCGGAGCATCATCCGGGAGTTGGAGGCGCCCAGCGCCCGGGCGGCCTGGACGTAGTCGTTCTGTTTGGCGGTGATGACGGAGCCCCGCGCGATGCGGGAGATCTGCGGCCAGCCGAGCAGCACCATGAAGCCGATGACGGGCCAGACGGTGGAGCTGGTCACGACCGAGAGGAGCACCAGGCCGCCGAGGACGACGGGGATGGCGAAGAAGACGTCGGTGATGCGGGAGAGGATGCCGTCCCAGGTGCCGCCGTAGAAGCCGGCGAGTCCGCCGAGGACGCCGCCGAGGATCGCGACGCCGAGGGTGGCGCAGACGCCGACGGTGACGGAGGTGCGGGCGCCGTAGACGACCCTGGTGTACACGTCGCAGCCCTGGCCGTTGAAGCCGAAGGGGTGGCCGGGCTGGGAGCCTTCCTGGGCCTTGGCCAGGTCGCAGTCGAGCGGGTCTCCGGAGGCGATCAGCGAGGGCCAGATGGAGATGACGACCAGGAAGAGGATGACGAGGGCGGAGATGATGAAGACGGGGTTGCGGCGCAGGTCGTGCCAGGCGTCGGACCAGAGGGAGCGGGGCTTCTTGCCGGCGCCCGTCCCCTCGGGCCCCCCGGGCGTCTTCTCCAGGGTCTCCGCCTCCGCCGTGCCGAGGTCGGACGCGCCTCCGGCGCCGGTGGAAGCGATGGCACGCCCTTCGTCGTAGGACTCAAGGGGCTCGAGCGGCTCAGGCATAGCGGATCCTCGGGTCAAGGACGGCGTACAGGAGGTCGACCAGGAGGTTGGCCAGCAGGAACACCAGGACGAGGATGGTCACGAAGCCGACGACCGTCTGGGTGTTCTGGCGGACGATGCCCTGGTAGAGCTGGAAGCCGACGCCGTGGATGTTGAAGATCCGTTCCGTGACGATGGCGCCGCCCATGAGTGCGCCGACGTCGGCGCCGATGAAGGTCACCACGGGGATGAGGCTGTTGCGCAGCAGGTGGCGGGTGACGACCCGGCGGCGCGGCAGGCCCTTGGCGACGGCCGTGCGGACGTAGTCGGCGCGCTTGTTCTCGGCGATGGAGGTGCGGGTGAGCCGCGTGACGTACGCGAGCGAGACGGAGGCGAGGACGAGGCCGGGGACGATCAGCTCGCTGAAGGGGGCGTCGGGCGAGACCGCCGGTTTGATCCAGCCCCATTCGACGCCGAGCAGCAGCTGGAGCAGCAGGCCGGTGACGAAGGTCGGGACGGAGAGGACGACCAGGGTCAGCAGCAGCACCGAGGTGTCGACGGGGTGGCCGCGCTTGAGGCCGGTGACGACGCCGAGGGTGATGCCGATGACGATCTCGAAGAGGATGGCGACGATGGTCAGCCGGATGGTGACGGGGAAGGCGTTGGCCATCAGTTCGGTGACGGGCTGGCCGTTGAACGCGGTGCCGAAGTCCCCGGTGAAGACGTTGCCCATGTAGGTCAGGTATTGCTGCCAGACCGGCTTGTCGAGGCCGAACTCCTTCTCCAGCTGGGCGGCGGTGGCCGGGTCGCAGGCGCGGTCGCCGCACAGGCCGGCGATGGGGTCGCCCATCACGTTCACCATCAGGAAGATCAGCAGCGTGGCGCCGAAGAAGACCGGGATCATCTGCAGCAGCCGCCGGATCACGTATCGACCCACGGAGGCCTCCAGGAAGGGTGGGTTGCGGGACGGCGTACGGCCCGGTGCGGAGGTCCGCGGCCCGGGCCGTACGCCGCCGAACTGCTACGGCGTCACTTGACCTTGATCTGGTCGTAGACGGGGACGCTGAAGGGGTTCAGGGAGACGTTCTCGACCCGGTCCGAGTAGCCGGCGCTGCCGTTCTGGTACCAGAGCGGGATGGCGCCCATGTCGCCCTTGAGGACCTCTTCGGCCTGCTGGAAGATCCCGACGGCCTTCGGGGCGTCGGTCTCGGCGTTGGCCTGGTCGACCAGCTTGTCGAACTTCGGGTTCGAGTACTTGCCGTCGTTGGAGGAGGCGTTCGTGTAGTACAGCGGCTGGAGGAAGTTCTGGATGAGCGGGTAGTCCATCTGCCAGCCGGCCCGGAACGGGCCCTTCATCTTCTGCGTGCTGACCTGGCTGCGGAAGTCGGCGAAGGTGCCGATCGGGTTGCCGACGCAGGCCTTGTTGTTGCCGAGCGCGTTGTTGATGGAGTTGCAGACGGCGTCCACCCACTCCTTGTGGGAGCCGGTGTCGGCGTTGTACGAGATCGTCATCGTGCCGCCGGGGATGCCGCCGCCCTCGGCGACCAGCTTCTTGGCCTCGGTGGGGTTGTACTTGCAGGCGTCGCCGCAGATGTCCTTGAAGCCGCCGGCCTCGCCGAGGACCGGGGACGTCCAGTCCTGGGCGGGGGTGCGGGTCTTCTGGAAGATCGTCTGGGTGATCTGGTCCCGGTTGATCGCCATGGACAGCCCCGTGCGGAGCTTCTCCTGCCCGGGCTTGTTCCAGGCGGGGTCGTAGAACGGGAAGGAGAGCGTCTGGATGATGCCGGCGGGGGTGTTGATGTAGCGGTCCCCGAGGTCGGCGGAGACGTTCTTGAGCTGCGAGGCGGGGATGTCGTCGACGAGGTCGAGGTTGCCGGCCGTGAGGTCGGTGTAGGCGGTGTTGTTGTCGGTGTAGACCTTGAGGGTGATGCCGCCGTTCTGGGCCTTGTCGGGGCCGGGGTAGGCGTCCCACTTCTTCAGGGCCATCTGGGAGCCCTTGGAGTAGGAGTCGATGGTGTACGGGCCGTTGCCGACCGGCTTGCTGAGCCAGCCGGCGTGGTCGCTGTAGAAGGACTGGGGCAGGGGGGAGAAGGCCGCGTACCCGAGGGTGTCGGGGAAGGTCGAGAACTTCTGGGTCAGCTTGACCGTGAAGGTCTGGTCGCCGGTCACCTTCAGCCCGGACATGGTCTCGGCGGTGGGCTGGCCCTTGTCGGGGTGGACCTTGTCGTAGCCCTCGATGTAGCCGAAGAAGTAGGAGTTCTTCTGGTTGTTCTTCAGGCTCGCGCCGTAGTTCCAGGCGTCGACGAAGGACTTCGCGGTGACCTTCTCGCCGTTGGAGAAGGTCCACCCGTTCTTGACCGTGATGGTGAAGTTCATCGAGTCGGTGGTCTCGATCTTCTCGGCGAGCATGTCCTTGGCCTCGCCGGTCTTCGGGTCGTACTGCTTGAGCCCGCGGAAGATCATGGACAGGACCTTGCCGCCCTGGACCTCGTTGGTGTTGGCGGGCTCCAGCGGGTTCTGCGGGTCGCCCCACGAGGAACTCACGATGCCGTCGGCCCCTCCGCCACCGCCGCCGCTGTCGCCGCCGCCACAGGCCGTCGCCGCGAGGGCGACGGCGGTGGCCAGTGCGGCCCACTTGGCGTGCGTGGCTCCGCGCATGGAGTGCCTCCCGTAACTTTTGCCGAGACTTAGGCCCCCATATCACCGCAACCCGGACAGGGCCGCATCTCGGCGACAGCTGTCCGGGGGGCGGGCGTCACGGCGGTCCGTCACGGCGACCGGCCAGGGCGGTGCGTCACGGCGACCGGTCACGGCGACCGGTCATGGCGGTCCGTCACGGCGTTCCGCCACGGCGACCGGTCGGGGCGACCGGTCGGGGCGGTCCGTCACGGCTGCACGGCACCGAACGGCGGGCACTCCCGCTCCCGGAAGCGCGGGATCGCGCCGCAGACCGTCACCTCCCGCCAGGGGCGGTCGGCCGCAGTGGGTCCCGGCGGTCGGCCGCAGCCGAGCCCCGGCCGTTCCGCGACGGCCCGCGTCCGGGCCGCGGGCCGCCCGTGCGCTCCGCCCGGGGCCCCGGAGCCGCACCCCTCCTCGTCGAACACGAGAACCCTCCCCGTTCGCGGAGTCGAAGCTCTCCGCGAACGGGGAGGGCGTCGCGTGGACGTGACGGATGTCAGTTGAGGAAGGTCACGTCCCAGTGGCTGCTCTCGCGGGCGTAGACGTTGCCCGAGGGCGCGGTGTAGAGGGCGGCGCCGTCGCCCCGGGTGCCGGAGTAGGTGAAGGTGCCGGTGATGTAGTTGCTCAGGCAGGTGGTCGGGCTGAAGTCCAGCTTGTAGCCGTTCCAGTGGGAGTACGTGCCGCTCGCGTGGCCCGTCTCCGTACCGCCCGTGATGTTCAGGGCGCAGTTGCTCGCGCGCTTCAGCGTCACGGCGCCGTCGGCGGACGCCTGGCGCAGGCCCTCGAAGGAGGTGCAGGCGCTGTTGTAGCGGTCCGAGCAGTTGCCGGAGGAGGACCAGGTGATGCCGGCCGACGTGAAGAGGGAGGCCGCCTGGGCCTGGGTCAGCAGGCCCCCGCCGCCGCCGGTGCCGCCGGAGGAGCCGGTGACCAGGGCGCGCCAGGTGTCGGGGCCGACGATGCCGTCCGCGTCGAGGCCGTGGGAGGACTGGAAGGAGCGGACCTTGGCGTCGGTGCCGTCGCCGAAGGCCCCGTCGACGGCGAGCCCGGCGCCGTACCGGTTGAGCTGCGTCTGGGCGGCCTTGACCGCGGAGCCGTTGTCGCCCTTGCGGACGGTGACGATCAGCTTGGACCAGGTGTCGGCGCCGACGACGCCGTCCGAGGACAGGCCGCTCGCGCTCTGGAAGGAACGGACCTTGGACTCGGTGCCGTCGCCGAAGACGCCGTCGGCGGAGGTGGCGTAGCCGCGGGCCGAGAGGAGGTGCTGGACGGTGGTCACCTGGGCGCCGGTGTTGCCGTTCTTGACCAGGGGCCAGTCGGCGGCGAGGGCGGGGGCGGCGCCCATCAGGCCGGCCACCAGGGTGGCGACCAGGGCGGCGAGCAGCGCGCCCGCGAGACCGGGCAGCCTTCTCGTACGGGTCATGGGGAACTCCTCGGACTGGCGGGTCAGCACTGGTAGTCGGCGTTCGGGTGAACGGCCTCGCAGTAGCGGATGTGGAGGTGGTTGTCGTGGTTGGGGTACTGCACGGTCAGCCCCTCGGCGATCAGCTGCGGGTCGTTGAAGAAGACGAGCTTCACGTGCCCGGGGGCCGCCGCGCGCAGGGCCTTGACCAGCTCGCGGGTGGCGGCGCGGTCGTAGCTCGCCGAGTCCCAGGTGATCCGGGAGCCGGTGCACTGCGCCGAGTCGGTGCGCACGGGCCAGAAGTCGGCGTCCATGCCGACCTGGTGGGTGGCGTGGCCGTAGATGGTGCCGCCGTGCTCGAAGGCGATGTCGCCGACGGGGACCTTGCCGCGGCCGAGGGCGGCGAAGGCGCGGGCGCCGGCCTCCAGCTGGCCGATGGCGGCGCCGGTGCCCCAGTCGGCGGAGGAGTTGCCGTCCGGGTTCTGGTTGCACATCGTGCCGGCGTTGTAGTCGGCGTACTCGTAGTGCCAGAGCAGGTTGGTCCAGGTCGCCGGGCCGACGACGCCGTCCGCGCCGAGACCGGCGTGGCTCTGGAAGGTGCGGACGGCCGAGGCGGTGCCGGGGCCGAAGGCGCCGTCGACGGTGAGGCCCGCGCCGCGCTTGGCGTTGAGCAGGTACTGGACGGCCTTCACGGCCTCGCCCTGGCTGCCCTCCCGGACGGTGACGGTCAGCGCGCCCCAGGTGTTCGGGCCGACGATGCCGTCCGAGCCGAGGCCGTGGGAGGACTGGAAGGAGCGGACGGCGGTGTCGGTGCCGGAGCCGAAGACGCCGTCGGCGGTGAGCTGCGCGCCCTGCCCGTTGAGCAGGTACTGGAGGGCGACGACGTCCGAGCCCCGGTTGCCCTTGCTCTGGGTGGGGACGAACGCGCCGGAGAAGGCGTGCGCGGGCGTGCCCAGGCCGATGAGCACGAGCAGCGCGGCGAGCGCGGCGGCGGCCGCGAGGGGGACGGCCCCGAGCGCGGGGCGGAACGACCGGGTGGTCGACGACATGACGGTGGGTTTCTCCTTGTGGGGTGGGGCCGGGCCGGATCCCCCGTCCGGGATCCCGGACGGTGGATCCGGGATCCCGGAGCGCGGAGGATCCGGGATCCCGGATCCGGGTCAGGGCTCGGTGTCAGGCCAGGAGACGGCTGAACGTGCGCGCGTCGGCCAGGCCGTCGGCAGACAGTCCGGCCGTGTTCTGGAAGGTGGCGACCGAGGCCAGCGTGCCGGGGCCGAAGACGCCGTCGACGCCCGTCGGGACGCCCTTGGCGGTGAGCAGGAGCTGGACGGCCTTGACGGCCTCGCCGGTGTCGCCCTGCCGTACGGGCACGGAGAGCTGGTGCCACGTCTGGTTGCCGGCGTAGCCGTCGGACGTCGCGGTTACGAGGGTCTGGAAGTCCCGTACGGCCTGCTCGGTCGCCGGACCGAAGCTTCCGTCCACGGTGATCGTGGCGCCGCGCCGGACGAGCAGGTGCTGGAGCGCGCGGACGCGGTCGCCGCCGTCGCCGCTGTGCAGCAGCGGCCACACCGGCGCCGTCGGGTCCCCGCCGATGCGGGCGGCGACGTCCCGCCGCAGCTGCGGGAGCATCGCGTACAGGCGGTCGCCGGGGCACTCGGTGGCGTTGAAGTCCCGGTGCCCGTAGATCTGGTAGGCGCGCAGCCCGTACTGGCGGCAGATGTACGCGCACAGCTCGACCAGCTTCGCGTACTGCTCGCCGCGCGGGTCGACCGTGAGGTAGGTGCCCTCGTTCTCGATGCCGATGGCGACGGTGTTCTGCCCGGTGCAGTGCGCCGACTCCACGGTCTGGGTGCCGCCCTGGAGCGCGGCCAGGCTGCTGTGCCGGCCCTCCAGGACGTACGCGCCGCGGGAGACGGTGAAGTGCTGGCCCGTGTCGATCCAGTGGCGGTCGTCCATCGCCCAGTTCTGCATCGACCGGGCGAGCTGGAAGGCCTGGGACTGCGAGTAGTCGGTCGTGTTGGGCGTGTCCGTGTGGTGGACGATGATCTTCACCGGCGGGGTCGGCAGGACCCGCACGGGACTGCTCGACGGACGGGCGCCCCACGCGGTGGTGTCCGCGATGGAGGGCCCGGTCGCGGCCTGCGCCTGGGCGGTCGCCCACAGGGGCAGCACGGTCGCGGCGCCGAGCGCGAGCCCGCCGGTGAGCAGGGAGCGGCGGCTGGGGGTCGGTTCGGTGACCGGGGTCATGATGGGAACGGTCCTCAACTCGGCGGCCCGGTACCTCAGTACCAGCCGGTGCAGTGGGTTTCGATGGTCGCGTAGGCGCGCGTCTCGCACGCCCGGGCGGAGACGTCCTTGTCGTTCACCATGGCGGTGTAGACGGTTCCGTGGCCGCCGTAGTGGACGCTCCGGGAGTCGCCCCGGCTGTTGGAGACCCGGATGTCGGTGTCGAAGGACGCCCCGGAGGTCTTGCGCGCCCAGGCCGCCCGGCAGGTGGGGCTGTAGCGCAGCTCCACCCCCCAGTCGCCGGTCCGCACGGTGCGGGCGTCGTTCTGGCAGACGGTCGTGGACGGGTCCAGGCCCGTGCAGGACGGCCCGTGGCAGGAGGTCGCGGCGGACGCCGGGGAGGACGCGAGCAGCAGGCCGGACGCGGCGAGCGCGAGGGCGGAACCGGCGGTCGCGAGCTTGCGGGCGAAGGAGTTCACGAGAACGCTCCCGCGCTTCCTAGTACGACGTCGTGCAGTTGAAGTAGCCGGAGCCGTCGTCCCGGTACTCACAGGCGTGGGACTTGATGTCCTTGTCGTTCACCATGGCGGTCCACACGGTGGCGCCGTTGCCGTAGTAGTGCGTCGAGTAGGCCCCGTTGCCGTCCTCGCGGCTCACGGTGACGTACTGGCCGTACGGGCCGCCGTCGGCGAGGCGCGCCCAGGCGGCCCGGCAGGTGGGGCTGTAACGCAGCTCCAGATTGCTCCAGCCCGAGATGCCGACGGTACGCGCGTCGTTCTGGCAGATGGTCGAGGCCGGGTCGAGGCCCTGGCAGCTCGACGCGTAGCAGGAGGTCGCGGCCGAGGCCGGGGACGACGCGAGCAACAGGCTGGACGCGGCGAGCGCGAGGGCCGAACCGGCGGTCGCGAGCTTGCGGGCGAACGGCTTCATGATGAAGGGCTCCTTGTCTCGGTCTAGTACCACGACGTGCAGGTCTCCCCGCCTTCGACGACGTGACCGCAGACCCGGTCGACGATGTCCTTGTCGTCGACCATCGCGGTCCAGACGGTGCCGCTGCCGCCGTAGTAGGCGGCCCGCTCCAGGCCCGTGCTGCTCTCCACCCAGATGGTCATCGCCATGCCGCCGCTCTGCCGCGCCCAGGCGGACCGGCAGGTGGGGCTGTAGCGCAGCTCGGTGCCCCGGCTCGACGTGGCGACCGTGCGGGCGTCGTTCTGGCAGACGGACGTGGACGGGTCCAGGCCCGTGCAGGACGGCCCGTAGCAGGAGGTCGCGGCGGAGGCCGGCGACGGGGTGAGGAGCAGACCGGACGCGGCGAGGGCGAGGGCCGAACCGGCGGTCGCGAGCTTGCGGGTGAGGGTGTTCACGAAGAGGTCTCCCCTTTCCGGTGCGGGGACCTAGTACCAGCCCGTGCAGCCCCAGTCGGCCTCGGAGACACGACCGCAGGCCCGCGCGTAGAGGCCCGCGTCGTTGATCATCCGCGTCCAGACGGTGGCCCCGTTGCCGTAGTACGGCGTCTCGAACTTCATGGTCGAGTCCTTGCGCTCGACCGAGACCTTGAAGGAGAAGGCCGCGCCCATGCTGTACCGCGCCCAGGCGGCCCGGCAGGTGGGGCTGTAGCGCAGCTCCACGCCCGGGTAGTAGCTGTCCATGACGGTGCGCGCGTCGTTCTGGCAGATGGTCGTGGACGGGTCCAGGCCCTCGCAGGTGGAGGCGTAGCAGGACGTCGCGGCCGAGGCCGGCGACGAGGCGAGGAGGAGGCTCGATCCGGCCATCGCGAGGGCCGAGCCGACGGTGGCGAACTTTCTGGTGAGCGCGTTCATGGTGACCCCTGGTCCTGAAGTGGTGTGCGGTGGGCGGCGGTTGGCTGCGCCGCGGCACACGCTGCCAGTCCCGCCGCCCGTCCTGGCCGTCCCGGCGGACCGGGTCCGTCCCGGGCGCCGGCCCGGTGGGACGGGGCGCCGTCGACGGTCGAGGCAGGGGCGTCGGCGGGCGGCGACGTCCCGCAGGGGTCACGGGACGGGCCGGGGGACGCGGGACGGGAACGGGACGCCCGCACGCCCGTCCCGTGGGACGTTCCCGCCCCCGGCGGCGTCGCGCGGGACGGAGGCGGGGGCGGGGAACGCCGAGAGGCCCCCGGCACACCCTTGCGGGTGGCCGGGGGCCTCTCGGTTCCGGACGGACCGGATCAGACGGCGTGCCGGTGCGTCAGTGCACCGGGACGATCTGCTTCTCCTCGGCGAAGTGGCACGCCGAGGAGTGGGCGGCCGGGGTGTCCTGGCCCTTGAAGCGCTCCGGGACCGCGAGGACCGGAGCCTCCTGCGAGCACTTCTCCTGCGCCTTCCAGCAGCGGGTGCGGAAGCTGCAGCCCGACGGCGGGTTGGCCGGCGAGGGGACGTCACCGGTGAGGATGATCCGCTCGCGGTTCGCGCGGGCCTCCGGGTCCGGCACCGGCACCGCGGAGAGCAGCGCCTGGGTGTACGGGTGCGTCGGGTGCTCGTAGATCTGCTCGTCCGTACCGATCTCGGCCATCTTGCCGAGGTACATGACGCCGACGCGGTCGGAGATGTGCCGGACGATCGACAGGTCGTGCGCGATGAAGATGTAGGAGAGGTTGAACTCGTCCTGCAGCTTCCCCATCAGGTTGATGACCTGCGCCTGGACGGAGACGTCCAGGGCCGAGACCGGCTCGTCGCAGATGATGATCTCCGGGTTGAGCGCGAGGCCGCGGGCGATGCCGATGCGCTGGCGCTGGCCGCCGGAGAACTGGTGCGGGTACCGGTTGATGTACTCCGGGTTCAGACCGACGACGTCGAGCAGCTCCTGCACCTTGCGGCGCCGGTCGCCCTTCGGGGCCACCTCGGGGTGGATGTCGAAGGGCTCGCCGATGATGTCGCCGACCGTCATGCGCGGGTTCAGCGAGGTGTACGGGTCCTGGAACACCATCTGGATGTTGCGGCGGACGGCCTTCAGGGCGCGCCCGGACAGCTTGGTGATGTCCTGGCCCTTGTAGAAGACCTCGCCGGCGGTGGCGGTCTCCAGCAGCATCAGCAGCTTGGCGACGGTGGACTTGCCGCAGCCGGACTCGCCGACGATGCCGAGGGTCTCGCCCTGGTGCAGGTCGAAGGAGACGCCGTCGACGGCCTTGACCGCGCCGACCTGCTTCTTGAAGAGGATGCCCTGGGTCAGCGGGAAGTGCTTGACCAGGTTGCGGACCTGGAGGATCGGCTCCCCCCGGTCGACCTTCCGCTCGATGGCGGCCTCGACCGCGGTCACGTCCACGGCGGCCTCGTCCTTCTTGATGGGCTCAGCCATGGATCTGCTCCTTCCAGAAATGGCAGGCGCTGACACGGCCGACCAGCTCGGTGCCGTCCTGCTCGCTCACCGGCACGAGGGGCGGCAGCTCGGTACGGCAGATGTCCTGCGCCTTGGGGCAGCGCGGGCTGAAGGCGCAGCCCGTCGGCGGCTTCAGCAGGTTGGGCGGCAGGCCCTTGATCGCGTAGAGCTCCTGCCCCTTCTGGTCGAGGCGCGGGATCGAGTCCAGCAGACCGCGGGTGTACGGGTGCGCCGGGCGCTTGTACAGCTCGTGGACCGGGGCCTGCTCGACGATCCGGCCCGCGTACATGACCGCGATCTTGTCCGCGACGTCGGCGACGACGCCGAGGTCGTGGGTGATCAGGATCAGGCCCATGTGGTACTCGGCCTGGAGCTCCGCCAGCAGGTCCATGACCTGCGCCTGGACGGTCACGTCGAGGGCGGTGGTGGGCTCGTCCGCGATGATCAGGTCCGGCTCCAGGGCCAGGGCCATCGCGATCATGATGCGCTGGCGCATGCCGCCGGAGAACTGGTGCGGGTAGTCGCCGACCCTGCTCCTGGCGGCCGGGATCTTCACCCGGTCCATCAGCTCGATGGCCTTGGCCTTCGCGTCCTTCTTGGACATGCCCTGGTGGACGCGGAACATCTCGCCGAGCTGGTTGCCGACGGAGAAGACCGGGTTCAGCGCGGAGAGCGCGTCCTGGAAGATCATCGCCATCTTGGGGCCGCGCAGCTTGCGCCGCTCGGCCTCCGGGAGCTGGAGGATGTCCTGCCCCTTGAAGAGGATCTCGCCCTTGGCGACCCGCCCGGGGGGCGAGTCGAGGATGCCCATGATCGCCTGGGCGGTCACGGACTTGCCGGAGCCGGACTCGCCGAGGACGGCGAGGGTCTCGCCGGCCTTGACGCTGTAGTTGACGCCGTTGACCGCCTTGACGATGCCCTCGCGGGTCTTGAACTCGACGTGCAGGTCGCGCACTTCGAGCACAGGCGTCTCGCCGTCCGTGCCGCGCTGTGCGGGCACGTCAGCGGTGACGTGGGAAGTAGTCATGGTGTGGTGCCGCCCTCTCAGCGCAGCTTCGGGTCAAGGGCGTCACGCAGCCCGTCGCCGACGAAAACGAAACCAAGGACCGTCAGGACGATCGCGATGGACGGGTAGACCCACAGGTAGTCCTTGACCCCGAGGAAGTCACGGCCGGCGGAGAGCATGTTGCCCCACTCCGCGACCTCCGGGCTGACGCCTACGCCCAGGAAGGACAGGGCGGCCTCGGCCACGATCGCGCTGCCGACGCTGAAGGCGGCGTAGGCCATGACGGCGGCGATCGAGTTGGGGATGATGTGGCGGACGATGATCCGGGTGGTGCCGGCGCCGAGGGCACGGGCAGCCAGCACGTAGTCCGCCTCGCGGACCGACAGGATCGAGCTGCGCAGCAGCCGGGAGACCGTCGGCCAGGAGAAGACCGCCAGCGAGATGACCACCGGGGCGACGCCGCGGCCCATCACGATGATGATGACGATGGCGCCGATCAGCAGCGGGAAGGCGAAGAACACGTCGGCGACGCGCATCAGCACCGAGTCGATGGCCTTGCCGAAGTAACCGGCCAGGGCGCCGATGACGACACCGATCAGGCACGCCAGGAAGATCGAGGCGAGACCGATGATGACGGCGATCCGGGCGCCGTAGATGATGCGGGACAGCTGGTCGCGGCCGAGGGCGTCGGTGCCCAGCAGGTGCTCCCCGCCCGGGGAGGCGAGCGTGTTCGCGAGGTCCTGGTGGAGCGGGTCGTACGGGGCGAGCAGCGGCGCGAACGCGGCCGCGAAGAGGAGCAGGCCGACGATGATCAGGCCGACGACCGCCAGCCTGTTGGCCATGAAGCGGTGGCGGATCTCGCCCCACTGCGTGATCCGCTTGATCGCGGGCTCGGCCTCGGCAGGCACGGCCGCCGTTTGAGCGGTCCCCGCCCCCGCGTCGCTCTTGGTGAGCTCGGTCATGGGTGTGACTCCTAGAAGGGGCTGCCTGGGATCAGGCGAGACGGATACGCGGGTCGAGAACCGCGTACAACAGGTCGACGATCAGGTTGAGCAGAACGAACACGGCGACGCCGAAGGTCACCACGCCGATGATGATCGGGTTGTTCTGCTGCTGGACCGCCTGGACAAGGGCGAGGCCGATGCCGTCCCAGTTGAAGATCGCCTCGGTGATCAGGGCGCCGCCCAGGAGCGTGCCGAAGGAGATACCCAGGTACGTGACCACAGGGATGATCGAGTTGCGCATGACGTGCTTGAGGAGCACGGTCCGACGGGGCAGCCCCTTGGCGACCGCCGTCTTGACGTAGTCGGCCCGCAGCACTTCGAGCATGGTGCCGCGCATGAGCCTGGCGACCAGGGCCGCGTCGAGGATGGCCAGCGTGAAGGCGGGCAGGATCATGGAGTTGAGCGTGCCGTCGGAGATCAGCGGGAACAGGCCCAGGTCCACGACGAAGAACTTCTGCAGCACCATGCCGATGACGAACGACGGGAAGCCGACCGCGAACGTGGTGAGCAGCGTGATCAACACGTCCCAGAACGAGTACCGGAACAGCGCCGCGATCAGGCCGGCCAGCACACCGATCACGATGTCGATGATGATGGCCGCGATGGCGAGCTTGGCGGTGTTCACCAGCTTCGGCTGCAGGATCTCCGTCACCGGACGGCGCTGGGTGAAGTCCTCACCGAGGTCGCCCTGCGCCAGGTTCTTGACGAAGTTCCCGTACTGGACCGGGAGGGGGTCGTTCAGACCGTAGCGTTCTCTGAGTTCCGCCACCACGGCCGGGTCGCGGGCCTTGTCGCCACCGAGGGAACCGACGGGGTCGCCGGGCAGGATGAACAAGGTGCAGAAGAGAACGACGGTCGCACCGAAGAGGACGACGATCATCTGCCCGAGTCGGCGGATCACATATCTGCCCACGATGCCTCCTTCACATACTGAGCGTGGGGATGGGCGGCCGCGTCGTCCGATCGGGAGAGCGGGCCGCATCCGGGCGCCTGAGGAACCGAAGACAGGGGCGCGCCGGGACTCGGCGAAGGCCGTGGGGGGGAGAAGAAGTGACTCCGCCCCCACGGCCTTCGCCTACCTGCCAAGAGGAGGCTCTTACTTCTTGAGCGAGATCTCCGCGAGGGTCGGGTCCTCGAAGAAGTCCATCTTGATGCCGTCGAACTTCTTGGTGTTCACCAGGCGGTACTGCGTGCGCTGCCACAGCGGGACGACGGCCTGGTCGGTGTCGATCGCCAGCTTCTCGGCCTGCTTGTAGAGCTCGGCGCGCTTGGCGGCGTCCTTCTCCTGGCGGGCCTGGTCGAGCAGCTCGTCGAACTTCGGGTTCGAGTAGCGGCTGCGGTTGTCGCCCTGCGCCTTGCCGGTCGCCGGGTCCTCACCGATGCCCGCGGTGCTCAGCAGCGGGGCGAGGAAGTTGTCCGCGGTCGGGTAGTCGGCGGTCCACGCCGAACGCCACAGACCGGAGGTCTTCTTCTCCTGCTGGGTGGCCAGGGCCTCCTTGAACGGCTTGCCGTCCAGCTTGACCTCGACGCCGAGGACGTCCTTCAGCTGCTGCGCGACGGCCTGGACCCACTCCTCGTGGCCCGCACCGGTGTTGTAGCCGAAGTTGACGACGGTGCCCGGCTTCAGACCGCCCTTGGCGGCGAACTCCTTGGCCTTGGCCTTGTCCTGCTTGACGCAGGTGGAGCAGACACCGGCCTGGTACTCGGCGGAGAAGGACGGCGGCAGGAAGGCCGTGGCCGGCTTCTGCATGCCCTGGAAGACGGACTTGGCGATGGCCTCGCGGTCGATCGCGTAGGAGATCGCCTTGCGCGCGTCCGGGTTGTTGAACGGCGCGTTCTGGTTGAAGACGACCAGGTAGTTGATGCCGGAGAAGTCGGCCGAGTACCACTCGCCCTGCGGCTCGAACTTGGCCTTGGCCACCGGCAGCTGCGGCGTGGGCATACGGGCGTAGTCGAACTCGCCCGACTGGAAGCCGGTGTACTCCAGCTGGGAACCGTTGGCCGGGTTCAGGATCTTGAACTCGACGCCGTCCAGCTTGGCCTTCTCCAGGCCGTAGTCGTCGTTGCGGACGAGGCTGATCGACTGGTTGTGGTTCCAGCTGCCCTTCATCTTGAAGGCGCCGTTGCCGATCGGGGCGTCGTTGAACTTCTTGTTGTCACCGGCGCCGGCGACCTTCGGGACCGGGCTGAAGGCCGCGTGGGCGGTCTTCTTGTCGAACTCGAAGTCGGCCTTGTCCAGCTCGACCTTCAGGGTGTTGGCGTCCGGGGCCGACAGGCCGGCGAACTTGTCCGACTTGCCGCCCTTCAGGGCGTCGTAGCCCTTGATGCCGGCCATGTGGTACGAGACGTCGGAGGCCGAGGCCTTGGCGGCGACGCGGGTCCAGCCGCGGATGAACGCCTCGGCGTCGACGACCTCACCGTTGGTGAACTTGGTGCCGGACTTGATCTTGAAGATCCAGGTCTTGCCGTCCGCGGACGTGCCGGACTCGGCGAGCTTCGGGATGAGCTTGCCGTCGACGGAAACGTCGTAGAGCTGGGTGAACAGGGCGCGGGCGATGACCATGCCCTCGGACTCCTGGGCGTTCACCGGGTCGATGGCGGTGGGCTCGGTGATGCCCATGCGGAACACTCCGCCACCCTTGGCATCGCTGCCCTTGTTGTCGTTGCCCCCGCCACAGGCGGTCGCTGCCAGGGCGACGACGATCGCGCCCACTACCCACTTGGCGCTCTTGGCACCGCGCATGGGTTCCTCCTCATGAGTCCACTTGTCACTACAAGAGGGGCACTTCAAGAGGTTCACCGGCACCCCTGCCGGTGATGACTCACGTACCCCGAGTGTGCTCGTGAGTCGACACTCCCCACAGTGCGTGACCCATTGACCCGAGCTCAATGGAGCCAACTATTAAGTACGTCAGAGCTGTAAACCACAGTTAAGTGGTCTCGTTTTGACAACATCAAGAGGGCCGCCAAGACCGAAATCCGGACAAAGCGATCCCAGACAGACACCCCCGAAACGGACCGTTAACACACACTCCGGAGAGCGACGTCCGGAAATCGGACATCTCGCAGCGATAAGAGCTTGACTCGGCCGGATCCGCGGTGCAGCCCGTCCGCACGGCACCGGGAAACGGAACCCGCCCCTCAAGTCCCCTGTCATGCTCAGAAGTTACTCAAATCCCTTCTCTCCCGCAGCCGTGGCCCGCAAGACTCCTGGTCGTCCCGCTGACCGCGGGCCGCGTTCGCCGCACTGACCATGCGGCACAACGGAGGGGAACCCATGCGCGACAAGCTCACGGCAGGACTCATGACCACCTGCCTCTCGGCGGCCACTCTGGCGCTGCTGCCCGCCGGCAACGCACAGGCCGCGGAGATGATGTGCAACCCGGGGTCCGTGAAGTACACCTGGTCCACGGTGAGCAAGACCCCGACCATCACTCACCGCAGGGCCATCGAGCACTACACCGGCGGCACGATCACCAAGACCGTCAGCGCGCAGGTCGTCACCACCCTCACGGCCTCCGTCACCGCCACCGCGGGCGCCGAGGTCAGCGGCAACGTCGCCCTGGTCAGCCTCGGCGGAAAGGTGGGCCTCGAGCTCAAGGCCGAGGGCTCGCGGACCAACACCCGGACCGAGTCCATCACCCACCGCCTGACCCAGCGCGGCAAGTACGTCCTGTACGCGGGCACGACCAGGACCCAGGGCTACTACACCCAGTTCCGCTGCGACCGCGGCACCCGCTGGGTGAACACGGGCAACTACGGCAAGGCCGTCAGCTTCACCGTCACCACCGAGGGCGGTCTGCGCTGCGGCACCTCCGTCCCGGCCGGCAGCCTCGCCTCGTACGCCAAGCGGTACTGCTGACCCGGCCGACCCCGGGGACGCGCACCGTCCACAACGCCGCACGCCCGACCGGGAGACCCCGGTCGGGCGTGCGGTGCGTTCGGCAGGCTCAGCCGTTCTTGGCGCGGGAGGCGGTACGACCGCGCTCCTTCTGGTCCAGGACGACCTTGCGGATGCGCACGGCCTCCGGGGTGACCTCGACGCACTCGTCGTCGCGGCAGAACTCCAGCGACTGCTCCAGCGAGAGCTTGCGCGGCGGGACGATCGCCTCGAAGGAGTCGGCGGAGGAGGAGCGCATGTTGGTGAGCTTCTTCTCCTTGGTGATGTTCACGTCCATGTCGTCGGAGCGGGAGTTCTCGCCGACGATCATGCCCTCGTAGACCTCGGTGCCCGGGTCCACGAAGAGGACGCCGCGCTCCTGGAGGTTGGTCATCGCGAAGGCGGTGACCGCACCCGCGCGGTCGGCGACCAGCGAGCCGTTGTTACGGGTCGTCAGGGTGCCGAACCACGGCTCGTGGCCCTCGTGGATCGAGTGGGCGATGCCCGTGCCGCGGGTGTTGGTGAGGAACTCCGTACGGAAGCCGATGAGGCCGCGGGACGGAACGACGAACTCCATGCGGACCCAGCCGGAGCCGTGGTTCGACATGTTGTCCATGCGGCCCTTGCGGACGCCCATGAGCTGCGTGACCGCGCCCATGTGCTCCTCGGGGACGTCGACCGTGAGGCGCTCGACGGGCTCGTGGATCTTGCCGTCGACCTCCTTGGTGACGACCTGCGGCTTGCCGATGGTGAGCTCGAAGCCCTCGCGGCGCATCTGCTCGACCAGGATGGCGAGCGCGAGCTCACCACGGCCCTGGACCTCCCAGGCGTCCGGGCGCTCGGTGTCGAGGACGCGGAGCGAGACGTTGCCGATGAGCTCGCGGTCCAGGCGGTCCTTCACCTGGCGGGCGGTGACCTTGCGGTCCTTCACGGCCGCCTTCGCGTCGGCGCCCTTGCCGGTGCCGCCGCGGCCGACGAGCGGCGAGGTGTTGGTGCCGATGGTCATGGAGATGGCCGGCTGGTCGACCGTGATCAGCGGCAGCGCGATCGGGTTCTCCGGGTCGGCCAGGGTCTCGCCGATCATGATGTCGGGGATGCCGGCGACGGCGCAGATGTCACCGGGGCCGGCGACCTCGGCCGGCTTGCGGGTGAGCGCCTCGGTCATCATCAGCTCGGTGATGCGGACGTTGGAGATCGTGCCGTCCCGCTTGATCCACGCGACCGTCTGGCCCTTGCGCAGCTCGCCCTGCTCGACGCGGAGCAGCGCGATGCGGCCGAGGAAGTTGTCGGCGTCGAGGTTGGTGACGTGGGCCTGGAGCGGCGCCTCCTCGTCGTACGACGGGGCCGGGACGTGCTCCAGGATGGTGGAGAAGAACGGCTCCAGGCTGTCGGAGTCCTGCGGGACCGTGCCGTCCGCGGGCTTGGTCAGCGAGGCGATGCCGTCGCGGCCGCAGGCGTAGACGATCGGGAACTCGATCTGGTCCTCGTCCGCGTCCAGGTCGAGGAAGAGGTCGTAGGTCTCGTTGACGACCTCGTCGATCCGGGAGTCCGGGCGGTCCGTCTTGTTGATGCAGAGGATGACGGGCTTGCGCTGCTGGAGGGCCTTGCGCAGCACGAAACGGGTCTGCGGGAGCGGACCCTCGGAGGCGTCCACCAGGAGGACGACCGCGTCCACCATCGACAGGCCGCGCTCGACCTCGCCACCGAAGTCGGCGTGGCCGGGGGTGTCGATGATGTTGATGGTGATCGGGGCCCCGCCGTCCTTGGGGTGGTACTTCACCGCCGTGTTCTTGGCGAGGATCGTGATGCCCTTCTCACGCTCCAGGTCGTTCGAGTCCATCATGCGGTCGTCGAGCTGCTGGTGGGCGGCGAAGGCACCGGCCTGCTTGAGCATGGCGTCGACGATGGTCGTCTTGCCGTGGTCGACGTGGGCGACGATGGCGACGTTACGGATGTCGTGGCGCGTGGGCATGGGTGCTTGCGCTTCTCTCGGATCGTGGGATGCGGCGTCAGTTCCTCTTACGCCCGCCGGGCGGACGCGCCACGGCTAAGTCCCATGGTACGGGGCTGCCGTGCAAGGGGCTTCCCCGGCTGAGATCCGAGTGGTAGTCCTGAGGGTTTTCAAGGGTGTGGGGGGCCGTGCGGGGAGGTTGTGCGACCGGGTCAAAGGGTCGACGCGATCCTGCCCGCCGGGATCACCGGCGGGCAAGGAACTTGAGCAGCTTCTGAGATTGTGACCAGCGGTTTCGGAGGTTTCAGCGGTTTCGTTCGGCGCCGCCGGAGGAGGCGGGCTTCTTGAAGCCGATGTCCTGGTAGCGGGGAGTGGCGAGCCCCCAGGCCCCGGCGTTCACGAGATCGGCCCTGGCGGCGACGAGCTGCGGACGCTGGTAGAGGGGAATGGATCCGGCCGCGGCCCAGATCCGGGCGTCGGCCTGGCGCACCAGCTCGCGGGCCTCCTCCTCGTCGAGCGTCCCCGCCGCCTGGTCGAACAGTTGGTCGATGCGGTCGGTGCCGACCCGGGAGTAGTTCTGCTCGACGAGGAGCGAACCGTCCGAGGCCGGCTCGGGCTTGGCGAAGATCGGGCGGGCGTCGGTGGCCGGGAAGGCGGAGGCCGGCCAGGAGTAGAGGGCCAGGTCGTAGTCGCCCGAGGCCACGTGGTCCTTGAAGAAGCTCTCGTCGGAGACCTTGGTGACCTCGGTGCGGATCCCGACCGCGTCGAGCATCCGGACGATCCGGTCCCCGACCGCCCGCAGCGACTCGGATCCGGGCCCGGACGGCAGGACGAAACGGAGGCTGAGGGCCTTGCCGTCCTTGCCGAGCGCCTTGGCGGCGTCGGGGGCGGTCACGGGGGCGGCGGTGCCACGCGGGGCGTAGGCGCCGGCCATGCCGTGGTCCGGCCCGGCGGCGCGCGCGCCGGCGCCGGTCCCGGTGTCGAGGGCCTCGGCGCGGGCGAGGAGCGCGGCGCTCCGGCGGGCGGCGTCGGAGGCCGGGGCGAGGGTGCCGGTGCCGTTCCCGGGGCCGTTCGCGCCGACGACGGGGGCGGCCCGGCGGTCGCCGGGCTTGTCGTCTCCGACGATGTAGAGGCCCTCGTCGGAGGCGGTGTCGTCGTTCCTCTTCTTGGCGTCGGTGGCGCCCTCGTCCTTCTCCTTCTCCCTCTTCTCCTTCTCCTTCTCCTTCTTCTTCCCGGCCTCCTCCTCCGACTCGCTGCCCGCCTTGGTGCCGGCGGGCTTCCGGAGCGCGCCGCCCGGGACCCAGCCCGCGTCGGCGAGGAGCGCCTGCGCCTCCTTGGTGTCCTGCTCGCCGAGGGCGTCGCTGCTGTCCGCGTACGCCGCCTGGCCCGCGAGGGCGAGGTGGCTGCCGGGGGGCTTGGCGGGGAGACCGAGCGGCTTCAGTACGGATTCGGCCAGTTCCTGGCGGTTGATGGCGCGGGCCACCGCGCGCCGGACCCGCTCGTCGGCCAGCGGGCCGGACTCGCCGTTCAGCGAGAGCTGGGTGTAGGCGGGCTCCAGGGACTTGCGGACCACGTACTTCGCCAGGGCGTCCTGGGCGCGCGCGTACCGGTCGACCGCCTCCTGGTTCTTCTTGCGGGCGGCCTTGACCTCCGCCGCCTTCTCGTCGTCGGAGCCGTGGGCGAGGGCCCAGGACCGCAAAGCCTTGGAGGGGGTGATCGCGGCGCCGGGACCGTGGGCGGGGGCGGCCTGGGCGCCGTTCCGGCCGGTGCGGGCGTCCCGGAGGGCGAGGGAGATCCGCTCGGCGGTGGACCGGTCGATCTCGGCCAGGTCGAGGCCGCCCGCGGCGAGCGCGTCGGCCCGGTCCGCGCGGGGGACGGCCTTCAGGACGAGGCTGTCGAGCTTGGCCTGCTGCCCCCACCAGCGGGGGTTGCGGGTGAGGGTGACGTCGCCGCCCTTCCGGTCGATCCCCTTGAGCAGGAACGGTCCTGCGGTGGCCTTGAGGGTGGTGCGCGCCCCGTCGTTGAAGGAGTTCGGAGAGCCCATCACCTGCTTGGGGTAGAGGGGCGTGAAGAGGGACTGCCAGTCGGCGTAGGGCTTGGCGAAGGTGACCCGCACCTCCAGGTCGTTCTTGCCCCGCTCGATCTTCTCGATCCGCTCGTAGCCGGAGTTGCGGGCGGTCCAGTACGCGGTGTCGCGGCCGCTCAGCGCGCGCCACTGGGCCACGAAGTCCGGGGCGCCGATCTCGCGGCCGTCGCTCCACACCGCCTGCTGGTTGAGTTTGTAGAGGACGACCTGCTTGGGCTCGGTCTCGATGACCTGCGCGGACTCCAGGTAGTCGGGGTCGATCCGCGGGCGGCCGCGCTCGTCGAGCGTGTACAGGGAGGGGAGCACGGCTCCGGCGATGCGCGAGGTGGTGCCGTCGGCGTCGGCCTGGAAGGCGTTGAGCGTGGTGGGCAGCGCGTCGACCGCCCAGCGGAGGGTGCCGCCGTCGGCGACCCGGTCGCGTGCCGCGGGCGCGTTGTCCTGGGCCGCGACGGGTGCCTCGTCGGCCTCGTCGCCGGAGCTGCAGCCGGCGAGGACGGTGACGGCGAGGACCGCGCTGGTCAGGGTCGCGACGGAGCGGAGCGTGCGGGAGCGGGGGCTCCTGGAGCATGTCCTCCCGCGAGGGGCGCCGATCTGGGACATGACTTGTACCCCTTCGTCCAGATTTATTCCATTTGGAGATGATCAGACCTATTGCTCATACACTGAAAAGGACGGACCGGATTCGGCCACGGCGACACGGCGGCGCGACCGGCAAACCCCACTCGTGCGGCCCAACCACCCGGGCACACGACTTCCCGAGCGGAATGTGACGCGCGGCACTCACGAAGGTGAGGGCAACCATGTCCGTTCAGGACGATCTGGCGGCCGTCAAGCGCCGCCTGCAGGACCTGGAACACACGGTCGAAGAGCTGGAACGCCGCATCGGGACCGGGCAGGTCGCGCCTCCCGCGCCCGCCTCCGGCCGCACCGCGAGCATGGTGACCGTCCCCGACGCCCCGTACGACTCCGGACAGTGGACCGACGTCGACGACGAGGGCCTGGGAGCACGCGACCGCCACGCGCCGTAGAGCCGGGGAGGCCCTGGTCTCCCTCCCCTACGCGAAGGCCCGGGAGGTCCCCGCGTTCGTCCCGCCCGCCGGGCTCGGCCCCGGTGAGTACCGGAGGGAACAGGAGGACGTCGACCGCTCGCAGGAGGTCCGGAAGCGCATCGGGTGCTTCCCGTGCCAGGACACCCGTCATGTGGTGCGGGACCACGAGGAGAACAAGGAGGCCTTCGCCGGGCCCCGCTTCCTCATGCGGATCGCGGGGCTCGACACGCCCCCCCGGACGCGGCGGAGGAGGCCGGGCCCGACCGGCGGCGGGCCGCGCGGGAGGAGCACGGCCTCGGCCACTGCACCACCACCACGTGCTGCACCGAGGCCTGCCCGGAGTCCGTCCGGATCACCGGCAACGCCCCGAGCCCGCTCAAGGAGCGGATCGTGGACCGGAAGTACGACCCGCTGGTCCGGCTCGGGAGGACGATCGGGCGGCGGGAGGGCCGAGGCCCCGGCCCGCCTTCAGACCGCCGCGCCCGCGCTCCAGCGGCCGAGGACCGGCTCGGCGAGGGTGCGGGCGGGGCGGCACAGGGTCTGCCCGTGGAGGTCGAACAGTTCGTCGCGCGAGGAGAAGCGGCCGAGGTCCGTACGGAGGTGGGCGGAGAGGTCGCAGGGGGCCGGGCCGGCGCAGGCGGCCGGCGCGTCCCAGTCGACGGCGGTCCGGGCGACGGCCTCGAAGAGCGTCTCCGCCCCCACGTTGGTGAACCCGCCGCCGTGCCCGCCCCGCCCGGGACCGGTGAACAGCTCGGCGATCGGCACCCAGGCCGTGCCGGTGCCCGCCGACCCGGCGAGGCGGAACTCCGGCCAGGCCAGCAGGACCTCTTCCGGGACGAACGCGCGGAGCTTCGGGAACCTCGGGTACCAGAAGGTGCCGTCGACGAGCAGGCCGCGCACCCGGGTCTCCACGCCGAGGGACCGGGCCACCGCCTCCAGGGCCGCCATCCGCTGGCTGCACGAGCCGCGCCCGAGGCGCAGCGTGCGCGACACCCGGCGCCGGTCCTCCACGGAGTACACCGGCCGCACGGCGGTGACGAGGATGCCGTGCGCCACCTGGAGCCGGGCCCGGTCGGTGACCGCCCCCCGCGCCTCGGACTCGCGCCACACCCGGGCCACGAGCGCGGTCACGAGCGGATGCTCCAGGTCCAGGACCGGAGTGGGCCGGGTGGACCCGGGCACCTCCCGCGCGGACGCTTCCGCGCCCTCGGCACGGGCCGTGCGGACGGTGCGGACCGGCATCAGCAGACGGCTGGTCACGGCGTACTCCCCCTCGCCCGGCGGCCCGCCTCCGGGGCCGCACGGCCCCCTCCTCCTCAGCCCCCTCCCCTGCCGGCGCCCGGACCCCCCTCCTCGCCCCTCCGGGTCAGAGCCAGCCCGCGCGGTAGGCCGCCCAGTCCCCCTCCCGCGCCGCGAAGTCGACGTACAGGGCGAGCCCGAACCGCTCGCGGCCGGGGTCGGTGCGGCCGAGGCCGAGTCTCGCCCCCTTGACGGCCGCGGCGACCGTCTCCGCGTTCTCGTGGTGACCGAGGTCGTCCTCGTGGAAGAAGGGGAGCCCCACCAGCAGGTCGGTCGTCCCGGGGGTCACCTCCAGGGCGAGGGCCGTCTGCTGGGCGACGTACCCGCCGTAGAGGCTCTCCAGCGGCATCCAGGTGTCGTACGACATGACGGCGATCTGGTCGACGCGCCGGGCCACCTCGCCGAAGAACTCCTGCGACCACCACTTCTCGCTGCCGCTCAGCGCGCCGTTCACCGCGTGGGCGCCCGGCAGCGGATCGATCTGGTGGGCGGCGACCGAGAGCGGGACCTCGCGGGCCCGGGTCAGCTCTCCGAGGCCGTCGAGGAGGGAGAGGTAGTCCCGGTCGTCGGAGTGCAGCGGCTCCAGGTCGAAGTGGACCCCGTCGAAGCCCGCGTCGAGCACCTGCCGGGCCGAGCCCACCACGGCGCGGCGCGACCCGGCGTCCTCCAGGCGCAGCCCCACGGGCCCCTCGGTGGCCAGGACGTCGCCCAGCCATGCCTGGACCCGTATCCCGGGCATCGCGCGGTGCACCCCGTCGATCAACCACCGGGCACGCGGGTACCTCGCCCTCGGCAGGGTGCCGTCGTGCTCCAGGGGCCCGGCGTGCACGTACAGGTCGCGTATCCCGCTGTCCTTCAGCCGCGCGGCGAGGGCCGCGAGGTCGGCGTCCTTCTTCCGCCCGTCGACCCAGGCGTGCCCGATCCAGAAGGCGTCCTTGCCGCGGGTCCTCGTCCCCTCCTCCAGGTCGCCCGTGTAGCTGACGCGCAGGGCCAGGGCCCCGAAGAGCGGTGGCACCACGAGCAGCAGGACGAGACCCAGGACGAACCGGCGTCCCCGCCTCCACACACGCCTCAGTCGTCCGTCCACCCGAGCCCCCCGAGAGCCGTCGCGTCACTGGAACCACCGTAGCGGCGGCTACTGACAGTGACGCTCGGACGAACGCAACGGTTTCCGGACGCCACGGATCCGGCCGCGGGTTCCCGGACCGCTCCGGCCCCGGGTTCAGGCGTCGTTCCGGCCGCGGGTTCCGGCGTCGTTCCGGCCGCGGGCGCCGGGACCGGCCGGGTCGCGAGCGCACATACCCGGACATAACCTCCCCCTTGTGACACGAACAGCCACCCGAGCCCTTGTCGCGGTGCTGGTGGCGGCGTGGTGGCTCCTCGTGCCCGCCGTACACGGCGCCCACGCCGACGACCCCGTCGTCCTGTCCCGGGACGGACAGGTCACCGACCGGGCCGGCGCCCTCGGCGACCGCCGCGCCCCCGCGGTCCGGGTTCTCGACCGGCTCTACGACGACCGGCGCGTCCAGCTCTTCGCCGTCTACGCACGGGACTTCTCCGGACGCCCGGGCCGGGAGCGGGCCGACGCCACCGCCGAGCGCAACGGGCTCGGCCCCGACGACGTCCTGCTCGCCGCCGCCACCCACGACCGGCGGTACGGCTACTCGGCCGACCCCGGCTCCCGCTTCACCCGGGCCCAGCTCGACGAGGTCGCGCGGACCGCGATCGGACCGGTCCTGAGGCGGAACGACCGGGCCGGCGCCGCCGTCGGCGCGGCGAACGGCTACGCCGCCGTCCTCGCCGGCCGACCCGCCCCCGTCCCCGTCCCGACGCTCACCCCCGACCCCGCCGACCCCGGCGCCGCGGCTGACGACGGCACCTCGGCGACCGACCTCGTCCTGCCCCTGGTCCTCGTCGGCGGCGCGGGCGCCGTGGCGGCCTACGCGTACACCAAGCGGCGGCGGCGCGCCGAGACCCGCACCACGCCACGGGGCGGGCAGGGCTGGGGCCCTCCGAAGGAGACGGCGCCGTCCCTGGACGAGCTGGACGGGGAGGCCCGCCGGACGCTGGTCGCCACCGACGACGCCGTCCGCACCAGCCGGGAGGAACTCGGCTTCGCCTCCGCCCAGTTCGGCGAGGAGGCGGTGCGCCCCTTCACCGAGGCCGTCGACTTCGCCGAGGAGCAGCTGACGGCCTCGTTCCGGCTGCGGCAGAAGCTCGACGACTCCTTCCCCGAGGACGACCCGACCCGCCGGGCCGTGCTGGACGAGATCCTCCGCCGCTGCGCCGGGGCGAACGCGCGCCTCGACGCCGAGACGGAGGACTTCGACCGGCTCCGGGCCCTGGAGCGCACGGCCCCGGAGGCGCTGGCCGCCGTGGAGGCGGCCTTCCGCGAACAGACCGGGCGGATCGGGACGGCCGAGGCGACGCTGACCGCGATGCGCGAGCGGTACGCCGAGACGGCGGCCGCCCCCGTCGCCGGTGACGTCGAGCAGGCGAAGGACCGGCTGGTGTTCGCGACGACCCACGTCGACCAGGCCCGTCAGCGGATCGACGCCGGTGACAACGGCGGGGCCGCCGTGCACATCCGGGCCGCCGAGGGCGCCGTGGACCAGGCGGCCCGGCTGACCGAGGCCGTGGACCGGCGGGCGCGGGACCTGGCCGAGGCGGTGGGGAAGCTGGCGAGCGCCCTCGCGGAGACGGACGCGGACCTCGCGGAGGCCCGCGGGCTGTCGGACGGAACCGCCGAGGGGGTGTCCACGGCCGGTCTCCGGGGCCGGATCGCCCGCGCCGAGTCGGTGGTCGCCGAGGTGCGGCGCGGGGTGGACGCCGGGCGGTACGACCCGATCGACGCCCTGCGCCGGGTCGAGGAGGCCGACGCGGTGCTCGACGAGGCGATGGAGCGCGAGTCGGGGGCGCGACGCGCGCGCGTGCTCCTCGACCAGGTGATGCTGACGGCCCGTTCGTCGATCGGGGCGGCGTCCGACTACGTCACCACGCACCGGGGCGCGGTGGGCAGCGAGGCCCGTACGCGCCTCGCCGAGGCCCGGCGCCGCTGGGAGGAGGCGCGGTCGCTCGCCGACGCCGACGATCCTCGGGCGGCCCTCGCGGAGGCGCGGCAGGCGGACGCGCTGGCCCGGCACGCCCAGGACCTCGCCGAACAGGACGTCCGCACGTACGGGAATCCGAACGGCCTGGGCGGCGTGACGGGGGTGGGGGGAAGCGGTGGCGGCGGTCTCGGGGGCGCGGTGCTCGGCGGCATCGTCCTCGGCGGCCTGTTCGGCGGCGGGTCCGACAGGGGAGGAGGGGGCGGCTTCGGCGGCGGCGGCTTCGGCGGCGGGCCCGGCAGCTTCGGCGGCAGCGGCACGCGCGGCCGACTGGGCGGCGGGGGCACGCGCGGCCGACTGGGCGGCGGGGGCCGCTTCTGAGGAGGGCCGCGCCTGTTCCCCGTGGGCCGCGCCGGCTCCCCGTGGGCCGCCCCGTCCCCTCGTGGGCCGTCCTCTCCCCTCGGTGGGCCGTCCCCATCCCCTCGTACGCAAGGAGAACGAGCATGAGCAGCAGGCAGACCGTCCTCGGCCGGGTCGCCCAGCCGGCGAAGGTCGCGCTGGGACGCCAGCTCCAGTCGGAGAAGGAGGCGCGGACGGCGGAGCCGACGATCGCCGCGCAGACCGACGCCGTGGAGAAGCTCAGGACGGGGCTCGACGGTACGAGGGCGAAGCTGGGCGAGCTGCGGGCCGAGCGGGACGAGCTGGTGGCCCGCGCGAAGTCGGCCCGGGCGCAGAACCTGATGACGGACGCCGTGAAGAGCGTCGACGTGCTCGATCCGTCGAGCGAGCCGAGCCGCTCCGAGGACAAGGTGCGCGGGGAGGAGGCGAAGGCGCTGGGCAGGCAGGAGCCGGCCGCCTCCTCACCGGACGCCCGGTTCGAGCAGCTGGACGCGCTCGGCGACAGCGCCGAGATCGAGGCTCGGCCGGCCGCGCTCAAGGCCTGACGCCCGGTCCGAACCGCTCAGAACATGCTGAGGAGCTGCTCCACCGTGGGCTCCGCCGCTCCCTCGCCGTCCGGCAGGGCCAGTTCGAACCAGACGGTCTTGCCGCGCGGGGTGCGGCGGGAGCCCCAGGAGGAGGAGAGCAGCCCGACGAGCTGGAGGCCGCGGCCGCCCTCGTCGGTGTCCCGGGCCCGGCGGCGCCGCGGCTGGACCAGGCCGGAGTCCCAGACCTCGCAGACGAGGGTGCGGTCGCGCAGCAGGCGCAGCCGGATCTCGCCCTCGCCGTAGCGCAGGGCGTTGGTGACGAGTTCGCTGACGAGGAGTTCGACGGTGTCGACGAGCGGTTCGAGGTCCCAGGCCGCGAGCTGGGCGCGGGCGAGTTCGCGGGCCCGGCCGACCGAGCGGGGTTCCCTGGGCAACTGCCAGTCGCCGACCGCCTCGCTGGGCAGCCCCTGGATCCTGGCCATGAGGAGCGCGATGTCGTCCTCGCCGTGACCGGTGTTCAGGCTGGTGAGGACCCGGTCGCAGACGTCCTCCAGGGGGCGGGCCGGATCGGTGAGGGCGCGCCGGAAGGCCTGGAGGCCTTCCTCAAGGGGGTGCTCGCGGGACTCGACGAGCCCGTCGGTGTAGAGGGCGAGGAGGGCGCCCTCGGGCAGTTCCACCTCGACCTCCTCGAAGGGTTCCCCGCCCACGCCGAGCGGCATGCCGGGGGGCACGTCGAGGAGCACGGCCTCCTCGCCGGGTTCGACGAGCACCGGCGGGAGGTGTCCGGCGTTGGCGAAGGTGCAGCGGCGGGTGACCGGGTCGTAGACGGCGTAGACGCAGGTGGCGAGGTAGACCTCGGAGAGTTCGGGCCCCCGGTTCTTGTGGGCGCGGGACTGCTGGGCCCCGATGGGGGCGCCCAGGCCGCGGGCGATCTCGTCGAGGTGGGAGAGGACTTCGGCGGGCTCCAGGTCGAGCTGGGCGAGGGTGCGGACGGCGGTGCGGAGTTCGCCCATGGCGACGGCGGCGCGCAGGCCGCGGCCCATGACGTCGCCGATGACGAGGGCGGTGCGGTGGCCGGGGAGTTCGATGACGTCGAACCAGTCGCCGCCGACCTCGGTGGCGGTGGTGCCGGGGAGGTAGCGGCAGGCGATGTCGAGTCCCGCGGCCTCGGGGTCGCCGGGCGGGAGCAGGCTGCGCTGGAGGATGAGGGCCCGCTCGTGCTCGCGGCGGTAGAGGCGCGCGTTGTCGATGCAGACGGCGGCGCGGGCGGCGAGTTCGACGGCGAGGGCCCGGTCGCGCTCCCCGAAGGGCTCGCTGCCCTTGGTGCGGGAGAACTGGACGAGGCCGACGACGGTGTCGTGGGCGGTCATCGGGACGACCAGGGTGGACCGGACGAGGTCTCCGTCGGAGCCCAGGACCGTCCGGACGCGTCCGGTGCGCAGGGCTCCTGCGCAGGGCGAGTTGAACGGGTAGCGGTGGACGGCCCCGACCTCGATGGGCACGGGCCCGCAACAGCCGCCGTCCGGCCCGTGCCCCTCGTCGGTCCTGAGGGGGGTGTCGGAGACGGCGCTGGCGAAGGCGACCCTGCGGAGTTCGGCGCTGCCCGCGCCGTAGCCGACGTCGTGGGAGTTCCCCCAGCGGCCGGGCGGTGCCTCGTCGCCGGTGAGGAGTCCTTGGTAGAGGTCGACGGAGGCGAGGTCGCAGAAGCCGGGGACGGCGACGTCGAGGAGCTCGCGGGCGGTGGCCTCCAGGTCGAGGGAGTTGCCGATGCGGGAGCCGGCCTCGTTGAGCAGGGCGAGGTTGCGGCGGGCACTGGCGGCCTCCCTGGCGGCGTTGTGCCGGCGGGTGACGTCGATGCCGAGTCCGGCCACCCCGATCGGGCGGCCGGAGCCGCTGTGCACGCGGTAGAGGTTGATGGACCAGTGCCGGCGGTCCTTGGCACCGGGCGCGGCGCCGACGATCCGGAAGTCGGTGACGGACTCGCCCGTCTCCAGGACCTTCCGGAGGGCGGCGGTCATCCGGTCGGCCTCGGCGCGGCCCAGGTAGTCGTGGACGGTCCGGCCCCGGTGGTCGTCGGCCTCGCCGCCGAAGACGGTGGCGAAGCGCCGGTTGGCCCGCTTCACGGTGAGGTCGGTGCCGAAGAGGAGGAAACCGAAGGGGGATTGGCCGAATATCGCCTGGGAGGCGGCGAGGTCGGTCTCGATGCGGCGCAGGGCGCGCACATCGACGACGATGCAGAGCGCGGCCCGCTCCCCGGTCTGGGTCTCGCTCGGCATGACGTACATCTCGGCGATGCCCCGGGGCCGGTCCTCGCCGGGCACACGGAAGGGGACGAGGCCCGTCCACTCCTTGCCGTCGAGGATCTCCTTGACCCGTCGGTGGCCGCGCTCGCGCAGGTCGGCGGGCATGAAGGCCTCGACGGGGTCCTTGCCCCTGGCCTCCTCCGCGGTGACTCCGAAGAGGTCCACGGCCCTTCGGCTCCACTGCTCGACGAGGCCGTCGGGCCCGATCGAGAAGGACGCCACCCGGATGTAGTCATAGATGGAGCCGGGCGGGCTGCTCTGCCACACGACGCCGCCGCTCGCCGTCTCAGGTATCTCGCTCACGCGACCGTCCCCTCCAGCTCACCGCACCGGATCGGCCATGCCCGCAGTATTCAATACGGCAGGCCCCGACGGCACGACGCTCACGATCACAGGGTGGTCTCGTTCGTCCCTGGTCGAGTAGCGGTGATCGTTGTCCCACCCTGTTTACTCACCAGGGAGAGCCAGCTCGAACCATACGGTTTTGCCGGTCCTTCCTCTACGGGTTCCCCAGCGGCGGGCGGAACAGGCCACGAGCGCGAGGCCTCGACCCCCTTCGTCCTCGGGCCCCGGGGCCCGCTCGGTCGGCGGATCCGGAAGCGGATCGGAGACCTCCACCAGGAGCGCCGGCGGCCGCGCCGGGTCGGCGCCGCCCTCGCGGGGGCGGACGAGCCGGACGCCGATGGGGCCGGAGGCGTACCGCAGCGAGTTGGTCACCAGCTCGCTGACCAGCAGGACGGTCACATCACCGAGGGCCTTGTCGAGCTCCCAGGCACGCAGGGTCTCGCGCACCGCGTGGCGGGCCGTGCGCACGGCGTTCGCCTCCGCAGGGAAGTTCCACTCCGCGCGGTCGCCGTCGGTGTCGATCACACCCGATCACTTCCCCAGCCGTGCGTCAGCGGGAAGGTCCCTGCCCCCTCCCAAGGGGTTATTTGGGACATACCCGCTATTTGGGACGGGATATCCCGCTGGGAGCGTCAGCAGGCGCACGGTGGCACGAACGGCGTAGGGCTCAGTCGCGCGCTCCACCGAGGGGAGTCGCCGGCAGCCTCAGCGCGGCCTCGGCTACGGCGGGGCGGTCCTGGTCGAGCCAGTCGACCGAGTCCAGCTCGCCCCGCGCGAGCCAGCGCAGTTCGTCGTGGTCCTCCAGGGGACGCGGTTCGCCGGAGAGCAGCCGGGCGGTCCACACCTTCAGGACGTATCCGGGCTTCAGCGGCCACTCGCCGGGGAGGCGCTCGCCCGGCTCGACCTCGACGCCGAGCTCCTCGCGGAGTTCGCGGACCAGGGCCTCTTCCGGGGTCTCGCCCGGTTCGAGCTTGCCGCCGGGCAGTTCCCAGCGCCCGGCGAGCTCGACGGGGGCACTGCGGCGCGCGGCGAGCAGCCGCCCCCGGTCGTACAGGGCGCCCGCGACGACGACCACGACGCCGGCTCCCTGGCCGGGGCCGGCGTCGTGGTGGTGCTCGTGGGGCACGGCGGGTTCGGTGGTGCGTTCCGTCATGGGCGCGAGCGTAGCCCGGCCCGGTCGGCGCCCGCCGGGGTCAGAGGGCGGGACTGCCGATGCGCTCGACCCAGTAGAGCTGCTTGTGCCCGCGGTCGTCGAGGCTGTCCGCGATCTTCTGGGCTTCGTCCCTGGTCGCGTACCGCCCCACCCGGTAACGGTTGCCGTTGTCGTCCTGCCGTATGACGAGCCAGGGAAGGACGGGGCCGCTGTCGGTCATCAGGCTTCTCCCTCCGCCGGTCCGGGCGCCACTGAGGATCCCCGGGAAACCGCAATCCGCATATGCCGGAGCTTACGCCTGACCTTCACGCAGCGGATACGGGTTTTCACAAAGAGGCATGGATCGGCCGGGAACCGACGGAGGGCGGCCGAAGGCCGCACTCTGGGCACCACGCCGGGGACGGCCGTCACCGGCATCAGGACGGCCCGCACCGGCATCGAAACGACCGGCGCCGGCATCGGGGCGGGCGACACGGTGGGGCGCGAGTGGCGCCGCCGGGGGCGGACGACGCCGCCGTGCTCGGCGCCGGACGCGGGGACGGCGGTACCGAACGCGGGGACGGCGGTACCGAACGCGGCGCCGGCAGCGGCGGACGGGGTGTCGGCGGCACCGGCGCGGCACCGGCGACGGCCGCAGCACCAGCGACACCGGGCGTGGCACCGGCGGGGGCGCGGCACCGCCGGGGGCCACGGCACCGGCACCGGACGTCGCATCAGTTCCGGATGCCGCATCAGCGACGACCACGCCGTCAGCGGCGGGCGTCGCGTCAGTTCCGAACGCCGCATCAGCGACGGCCACGCCACCAACAGCGGACGTCGCGTCAGCGGCGGACGTACGGGAGGCCACGGAAGGAGCGCGGCAGGAACGGTTCGCGACGGCCGTCGGCGGTGGCGCGGGGCCTCGGCGGTGGCGCGGCGGCCACGGAGTCGCACGGCTGACGGCCTGTCGTCGCGGCGCGGACCGGGAACCGAGTGCGCGTCACCTTGGCCCGGCCACGGGGACCGGCGGGCCACCCCCTCCGCCCGGCCACGGGAGCCGCGGGCCCCCGCCCGGCCACGGGAGTCGTCGGCCCGTCGTCGCCACCACCCCCGGGAACCGACCGCCCGTCATCCCGGCGCCCGGGCGACCGGCGCGGGTCAGCGCACCGGCAGGTGGTACGCGAGGCGGTAGCGGTCGGCCGGGACGACGACGTCGGCCGTCTCCACGGCACGGCCCGAGGCGTAGTACGTGCGCTCCACGACCATGACCACGTGCCCCGGCACCCCGCCGAGGGCGAGGAGCTCCTCCGCGAGGCCGGGCCGGGCCCCCACCTCCTCCACCACGTTGTCCACGACCACGTCGATGGCCGCCATCCGCTCGACGACGCCGCAGCCGCCCAGGGGGCCCTCCTCGGGCAGCATGACGGGCGTCCGGCCGGTGACGGCGAGGGGCTCCCAGGAGGTGGAGACCATCATGGGCTCGCCCCCGTCCCGGTACACGTACCGCGTGCGCATCACCCGCTCCCCCGGCTCGATGCCGAGCCGCTCGGCCACCTCGACGCTCGCCGGCTCCTGCTCGCTGCTCGACTCCCAGGTGCCGCGGGCCCCTTCGGCGGCCTGCTCCTGACGGAAGGGGCTGGCGCCGGACGCGGGACGGTAGCCGGAGCGGGCGATGCGCCGGGGCACGGGACGCTCGCGCACATAGGTCCCCGAGCCCGACCGCCCCTCCACGAGCCCCTCGGCCATGAGCACCTTGCGGGCTTCCAGCGCGACGGTGTCCGACACCCCGTACTCCTCGCGGATGCGTGCCTGCGAGGGGAGGCGGGTATGCGGTGGAAGCGAGCCGTTGGCGATCTTCTCCCGCAGATCGCTCGCCACGCGAAGGTAGGCGGGCTGCTCACCGAACGTCACTGGACACTCCCCTCAGGTTGACTGACAGCTACAGCGTGACAACCGAGGGTCGCCGTCCGCAAGCATGGGCCACAGTTTCACTCGAAGTGATGAAAGCCCGGTTGCCCGCGGTCACCCGGGGAGATGCCGCCCGAACCCCTGGTTCCGCCCCGTGCGGACGCGCCCGGCTCAGGCCTGGGCGCCCTCGCCCGCGGGCGGCGTGCCCGTCAGTCCGAGCGCGGTCCGCGCGTCGGCGCCCAGGTCCTCGGGAAGGACGTCCCAGGCGGCTTCGTACGCCTCCCAGTAGGCGTCCGCGTCGTGCACCGCGGCCAGCTCTCCCCAGCGCTCCGACGCGGTGTCGAGCTGCTTGCCGAGCGCCGCGACCGCCGTCCCGGACGCGCCGGGCCACCGGCGCCCCCTGAGGCCCGCACGCGCCGCGTCGATCGCCTTCAGCACCTCCCCGGCCCACTCCTTGTTGGAGGCGAAGTCCTCGTCCGGGTCGTCCTCCGGCTCCCCGTAGACGGCCGTCTCGATCGGGTTGACGGCCGTCAGGAAGGACACCTGGTCCGCGTTCAAGGTGTGGCGGTCGGAGCGCACCGAGCCGGTGAACGGCTTCTTCTCGTCGGCGAACGCGCAGGTCACCGTGCGGTCGCCGAGGCGCCAACTCTGCTTGCTCGGCAGGTAGTAGTAGGTCCAGACCTCCTTGGGGATCTTCCAGGTGTCCATCGCGTAGGCCGCGTTGATCGTCTCGCAGCGCGCCTGGGCGAGCTTGTCGATCGAGTCCTCGCCGGGCCACTTGCCGAACCCGGTCACCTTGAAGTCGCCGGTGACCTCGGCGTCGTGCGGGCGGGCGCAGTCGACGACCTTCACGTCCGTCGCGTACTCCTCCACCTCGCCGTCGGCGTCGAAGCACTGCCCGGCGCGCAGCGAGAAGGGCGACTTGGAGCGGGAGGCCTCGTCCATACCCTTCCGGAAGCCGTCCCACGCCGAGCTGAAGCCGCCGCTCGCGAGACCGGCGACCACCAGCAGGGAGCTGACGGCGGAGAGCGCGATGCCGGCGATCGCGAGCCCCTTGCCCGCCTGGTCCTTCTTCCTGATCTGCGGGAGGGCGACGAGGCCGAGGACCAGACCGAGGGGCGGGAGGCAGCAGACGATGCCGGAGACGAGGGAGCCGATGGCGAGCCCGTTGGCGGAGCGTCGGGGCGGCTGCCCGTACGGGACGGTTCCCGGCGCCCCGGGCGGGCCGCCGTAGGGACCGGCCGCGTACGGCATCCCCGGGGAGGTGTACGGACCGGGGGCGGGCCATCCCCCGGGCTGCGGGCCGCCCGCGGGAGGTGGGGTCGGCGGGGTCGGCTGGCTCGGCTCCACGAGTACGCGCTCCTGTTGCGGACGGGCGATGCGAACAAACGCTCGGGCGCGCATCGTACGCGGCGGGACGGAGGGAACGGCCACGCGGGGCCCGGCGGGCGGGAGCGACCCGGCCGGAAGGGGCGGCCGTCACGAGACGGCCGCCCCCTCACCGGTGGGACCGGGCTCAGAACTGCAGGGCCCAGGAGTCGATCTTCCCGGTGTCGTAGGTCGCGTTGTCCGTGACCCGCAGCTTCCACGTGCCGTTGGCGACCTCCGAGGAGGCGTTCACGGCGTACGTGGTGTTGATGTTGTCCGCGCTGCCGCCGGTGCCGAAGGCCTTCAGCGTGTACGCCGTGCCGTCGGGGGCGATCAGCTGGACCTGGAGGTCACCGATGTAGGTGTGGACGATGTTCACAGGCACCTGGAGGGTGGCGGGGGCGTTGCCCGTGACGCCGCTGACGGTGACCGGGGACTCGACGGTCGCGTTGTCGTTGATCGCGTAGTCCGTGGTGTTCTCGAACTTCGGGCCGGTGGGCGGCGGGGTGGTGGTGCCGCCGCCGACGTAGAGCAGCTTGTTCGGGGAGCCGGTGCCGGGGCTGGTGACGACGTTCGGGGTGGCGGCGGCCGTCAGGGCCGTGGAGACCTGCGCCGGGGTCGCCGTCGGGTTGTCCGCCAGGTAGAGGGCGGCGGCGCCGGCGACGTGCGGGGTCGCCATCGACGTACCCGAGATGGTGTTGGTGGCGGTGTCTCCGGTGCCCCAGGACGAGGTGATGGAGGAGCCCGGGGCGAAGAGGTCGAGGCCGCTGCCGTAGTTGGAGTAGCCGGCCTTGGCGTCGCTCGACGTGGTGGCGCCGACGGTGATGGCCTCGGCCACGCGCGCGGGCGAGTGGTTGGCGGCGTTGTCGGTCTCGTTGCCGGCGGCGACCGCGTAGGTGATGCCGGAGGCGATCGAGTTGCGGACGGCGTCGTCGAGGACGGAGTCGACGCCGCCGCCGAGGCTCATGTTGGCGACGGCCGGCTTGACGGCGTTCCGCGTGACCCAGTCGATGCCCGCGACGACCTGCTCGGTGGTGCCGGAGCCGGAGTTGTCGAGGACGCGGACGCCGACGATCTTCGCCTTCTTGGCGACGCCGTACGAGGTGCCCGCAACGGTGCCGGCGACGTGGGTGCCGTGGCCGTGGCCGTCCTGGGCGGTGTTGTCGTTGTCGATGGCGTCGTAGCCGTAGGAGGCGCGGCCGCCGAAGTCGGTGTGGGTGATGCGGACGCCGGTGTCGATGATGTACGCCGTGACGCCCTGGCCCGCGGAGTCCGGGTAGGTGTAGCCCTGGTTGAGCGGAAGGGCCTTCTGGTCGATCCGGTCCAGGCCCCAGGACGGCGGGGAGGGCTGGGTGCCGTCGATGTGGAAGACGCGGTTCTGGACGACGGACTTCACGGCCGGGTCGGCCGCCAGCTTCCGCGCCTGCGCCTCGGAGAGCTCGACGGAGTAGCCGTTGACCGCCGTGGTGTAGGTCCGCTTGATCTTCGCGCCGAACTTGGCGGCGACGGCCCGGCCCTTGGCGGTCTCCGCCTGCGTGGACTCGTCGAGGGTGACGATGTAGCTGCCCGGGACGGTGCCCTCGGCACCGGCGTTCTCGATGACGCCTTCGGGGGCGGTCGGCGCGGCGGCCGCCGGGAGGGCGGTGAGGGAGCCGAGGGCGAGGGCGGCGACGGCGACGGCCGCGGCGGTGGCCGTCCGGCGGCGCGGTGTACGCATCACTGACATGTGGGGGTCCTCCTCGTGGGGGGAAGGCAGGAGCACGACACGTAGTTACGACATGGACATGTCAATACGGTGCGGGAGGCCCGCACCGTCCCGAACGTCCGGCTGCCGAGCGAAAGATTGACTGATCCATAGGAATCCCACAAGGGTCCCCGCCGCTCCGCAACACCCGTGCCACAGGCTTGACATGCTGTCCCGCATGATCGCCTACGAGTGCCCGCGCTGCCGGATCCAGTCCCCCACCGACGCCCTCACCTGGTGTTGTCCGCGATGCCGCGGCCCCTGGGACCTCGCGTTCACGAGTGCGCCGGTCTCCCTTCCGTCACTCGCCCCACGCGTGAATTCATTGTGGCGTTACACGGAGGCGCTGCCTCCGCTCCCGTACGGGCCCGAGGTGAGCCTCGGGGAGGGCCGCACACCGCTCGTCCGCCTCACCGACTCGGTTTCGGCCAAACTCGACTTCCTCATGCCGACCCTGTCCTTCAAGGACCGGGGCGCCGTGATGCTCGCCGCGCACGCCCGCCGGCTGGAGCCCCGCACGGTCCTCGCCGACAGCAGCGGCAACGCGGGCACGGCGATCGCGGCGTACGGCGCGCGGGCCGGACTCGACTGCGTCGTGTACGTCCCCGGGGGCACGTCCCCCAAGAAGCTGGAGCAGATCCGGGCCCACGGGGCCCGGGTCGTCGAGGTGCCCGGCGACCGCGAGGCGACGGCCCGGGCGGCGCGCGAGGCCGCCGACGAGCCGGGCGTCTTCTACGCCTCGCACGTGTACAACCCGTACTTCCTGCACGGCACCAAGACCTACGTGTACGAGCTGTGGGAGGAGCTCTGCGGGCGCCTCCCGGACACGATCGTCGTCCCCGTCGGCAACGGCACCCTGCTCCTCGGCGCCGCCCTCGCCCTCGACGAGCTGCACCGCCACGGCCTCGTCGACACCCGGCCCGCCCTGGTGGCCGTCCAGGCGGCGGCCGTGTCCCCGCTGGCCGAGGCCTTCCACGCGGGCGCGGAGGACCTCACCCGGCCGGCCGCCACCCGTCCCACGCTCGCCGAGGGCATCGCGATCCCGGCTCCGCCGCGCGCCCGCCAGGTCCTGCGGGCGGTCCGCGCGACGGGCGGCACGTTCCTGACGGTGACGGAGGACCAGATCCGTACGGCGCAAAGGGACCTGGCCCGCCGGGGCCTGTTCGTCGAGGCGACCGGCGTGGCCTGCTGGGCCGCGGTGAACGCGGCCCCGCCCCGCCCCGGCCTCACGGTGGTGCCGCTGTGCGGGGCGGGCGCGAAGACCGGCCTCGTACCGTGACCGGAACCCGGCGCGGATCGGCACCCGCACCGCGGCCCTGGGCTCGGGCACGAACCGGCACCCGCACCGCGACCGGGGCTCCGGCGGCGGATCGGCACCCGCACCGCGACCGGAGCCCCCGACGGCGGATCAGAACTCGTCGGCGCCGTTGCGGAGCTCGTACGTCCAGTAACCCGTCTTCGCGGCGGCCTCGTCGACCGCCAGGCCGCCGGCGGGGGCCTTGACCACGATGCTGCCCTCGGCCGGGCCCTGGGCGGCGAAGAGGTTCACGTTGAACTCGTTCACGACCTTGTTGTCCTCGTGGGCGCCGCCGAGGGCGATCCGCACGTTCGCGTAGGCGGGCGCGCCGGGCTTCAGGACGACCGGCGCGGCCGGCTTGCTCTTCGCGACGGCCGGGACGTCCTTGGCGGTCTGGATCGGGCCGAAGGCGATGAGCGGGTACTCCAGCAGGGTGCACGAGCGGCCGGAGGTGTTGGTGGCGGTGAGGGTGATGTGCTCGGTCGGCACCTCGTCCGCCTTCGCCGCCGTGACCTTGATGTCGCCGTAGGCGCAGGCGGGGGCCTCGGCGGAGCTCTTCCCGCCGGTGGAACCGGTGGAGCCGGTGGAGCCGGTCTTCGAGCCGCCGGTGGAGCCGGTGGAGCCGCCCGCCGTGGAACCGCCGGTGGCCGAGCCGCCCGTGGAACCGGAGCCGCTCTTCGTGGCGGTCTGGTCCGCCGTGGCGCCGCCGGCCGTGCCGTTGCTCCCCGTACCGGCGGTGGACTGGGAGGAGCTCGCGCTCCCCGCGTCCTTGGCGCCGGCGGCGTCGTCCCCGCCGCCGCAGGCGGTCAGCCCCAGCGAGAGGGCGGCGACGGCGGCGGCGGCCAGGACGGTGTGCTTGCGGTGGTTGCGCATGGTGGTTCTCCCCCGTTGACGCGGTCGGTCGGGGCGCCCGCTCGACGCGTGTGCCCCGCGGCACCGGCCTGTTCTCCCGGTGCTGCATCCAGCTTCCCGGTCGGCGCTGCCGTCCCGCTTGCGTACCGCTAACGATTCGCTGTCAGCCGCGAGAGATGCTCCGCCGCCCGCGCCGAACCCTCGGTGAAACCGGCCGCGTCGGCCGCGGCGATCGCCCGTTCCAGCTGGTCAGCCGCCTCTTCCAAGCGACCGATACCGGCCAGCGCCTCGCCCCGGGTGATCTGCAGCGAGGCCCGGACGACCACCGCGTCGGGAGACACCAGTTCCCCGGCGCGAAGAGTGTGCGCGAGCGCCGCCTCGTACTCCTCCATCCTCAGGCAGTGGCCCGCCAGGTGCTGGAGGGTCAGCACCTGGGTGGAGGGGTGGCCGGTGCGGTCGGCGAGGTCGACGGCGTGCAGCATGAGCAGCCCGGCCCGCTCGTGCTCGCCGGTCGCGTCCAGGACGGCGGCGTGGTTGACGTACGCGATGGCCTCGCTGATCGGGTCGCCGGCCCGGGCGGCCAACCCGGGCGCCTTCTCCAGGTGGACCAGGGCCTCGGCGCTCCGGCCCTCCTCGTGCAGGATCCAGCCGAGCAGGGCACGCGCGCGCGACTGCGCGTCGAGGTCGCCGATCGCCTCGGCCGAGGCGAGCCCGGCCTCCAGGAGCGGGGTCCAGCCGTCCCCGATGCGGCTGAGCATCAGCGGCCACGGCACGAGCGCGAGCCGCCAGGCCCGGTCGTGCATCCCGAGGGCGGCCGCGGCGGCGACGGCGCCCTCCAGGGCGGTCCGCTCGGCCGCGTACCAGTCGAGCGCAGCCGTGCGGTCCTCGAACTCCCTGGTCGCGGCGGGCCGCCGGGCGTCGGCGGGCAGCGAGTAGCAGGGCTGCGAGCCGGGCTCGGCGGCGGCGTCGGCCGCGAGGCCCGTGTAGAGGTAGTGGTCGAGGAGCCGGGGCAGGCCCTCGGGGTCGGCCTGCGGGGCGAGATGGCGCGCGTAGAGGCGCACCAGGTCGTGCGGCGTCCAGCGGCCGGGAACGGCCTCGGTCAGCAGGTGCGCGGCGGCGAGCCGGTCCAGGTCGGCGGAGGCCTGCCCGGGCGTCGTCCCGGCGAGCGCGCCCGCCGCGAACCGGTCCAGGTCGGACCCGGTGTGCAGACCGATCGCGCGGAACATCCGGGCGGCGGACTCCGGGATCTGCTGCACGGTGAGGCGCAGCGCGGCGGAGACGCCCCGGTCCTCCACGTCGAGCAGCGCCAACCGGCTCTGTTCGTCCGCGAGTTCGCCGACCATCGCGTCGAGCGTCCACTGCGGCCGCTCGGCCAGGCGGGCCGCCGTCACCCGGAGCGCGAGCGGCAGGCCGTCGCAGAGCCGGGCGAGCCGGCCGGCGGCGGCCGGTTCGGCGGCGATCCGCTCCTCGCCGAGCACGGTCGTGAGCAGGGCGGCCGAGGCGGCCGCCTCGAGGTGCCCGAGCGGCACGGGGCGGGCGGCGTCGGAGGCGACGAGGCCGCCGAGCCGGTCGCGGCTGGTGACGAGGGTGGCGCAGTGGTCGCCGCCGGGCAGCAGCGGCCGGACCTGCTCGGAGGAGCGGGCGTTGTCGAGGACGACGAGCAGCCTGCGTCCGGCGGTGAGGGAGCGGAACAGCGCCCCGCGCGCGTCGACGGTCTCGGGGATCCGCTGCGGCGGGACGCCGAGGGCGAGCAGGAAGTCCCGCAGGACGGCGGCCGTCTCGGGTGCCGGGGTGTCGCTGAAGCCGCGCAGGTCGGCGAAGAGCCGCCCGTCGGGGAAGTCGGTGCGCCGCTCGTAGGCCCAGTGGACGGCGAAGGCGGTCTTGCCGACGCCGGCCGGCCCGGTGACGAGACAGACGGGACCGTCCCCGGCGCGCACGGCACGGTCGAGCGCGGCCAGCTCGGCGCCGCGGCCGGTGAAGCCGCGCGGCGCCCGCGGCAGGCCCTCCGGCGCCGGGGTCCTGACCTCGACGGCGGGACGGGGCACGGAGACGGGCCCGGCGGAGCGGAGCAGCGTCGCGTACGCCTCGCCGAGGGTCTCGCCGGGGTCGACGCCCAGCTCCTCGGCGAGCAGCCGGCGGGTCCTGTGGTACCAGTCGATCGCGTCCGACTGCCGGCCGGAGCGGGCGAGCGCCAGCATCAGCGCGGCGGCCAGGGACTCGCGCAGCGGGTGGGCGACGGCCTCGGTGCGCAGGACGGCGGCGGCCCTGCCGTGCTCGCCGAGCTGCCCGTACGCCTCCGCCAGCGCCTCCACCGACGCGAGCCGCATCTCCTCCAGGCCGCTCGCGGCGGCTTCGAGGGGCCGGCTGTGCACGGTGCCGGTGAGCGCGGGCCCCTGCCAGTACGACAGCGCCTCCCGCAGCATCCGCACCGCGTCGGCGGGCTGCCGCTGCACCCCGGCGAGCCCGACGAGCTCCTCGAAGCGGTGGGCGTCGACGAGCGACTCCGGCATCCGCAGCACATAAGCGGTCCCCTGCGTCGCGAGCTCGACCCCGTACGCCTCGGCCCCGTGCTCGGCGAGCAGCGCCCGCAGCCGCGAGACGTGCCCCTGGAGGACGGTCTTGGCGTGCGTGGGCGGCTCCTCCTCCCACAGGGCGTCGATCAACTGACCGACGTTCACGGCACTGTTGGGCCGCAACAGCAGCATGGCCAGCAGACTGGACCGCTTGGCGGGCCCCAAGGCTACGTCCCTGTCCTCCGTCACCAGCGCGACGGAGCCGAGCAGCCTGAACTCCACCTGTTACCTCCGCGATCCCTGTCCTTCGAGCCCCCTCACCCCGGCTCTGAGGATACGTGCGAGTAGCGCCCCGCCCGCCCCCGGCGTTCCCCGCCCCCCGCCCCGCCGTCGCTATCCGGACACGGCGGTCGACCTCCCGGAGCCCCCCCCCGACGCCTCCCCGAGCCGGCGGCACGGCCCCTTCCACGGACAGACCACGCCGGAAGGGGCCGGACTCCGCGGAGTCCGGCCCCTTCCGGGGTGCGGATGCGATCAGACGTTGAAGCGGAACTCCACGACGTCGCCGTCCTGCATGACGTACTCCTTGCCCTCCATGCGGGCCTTGCCGGCCGCGCGGGCGTCGGCGACCGAGCCCGTCTCGACGAGGTCGGCGAAGGAGATGACCTCGGCCTTGATGAAGCCCTTCTGGAAGTCGGTGTGGATCACGCCGGCCGCCTCGGGGGCCGTCGCGCCCTGCTTGATCGTCCAGGCGCGGGATTCCTTCGGGCCGGCCGTCAGGTAGGTCTGGAGGCCGAGGGTGGCGAAGCCGACGCGGGCGAGGGTGGCGAGGCCGGGCTCCTCGGCGCCGACGGACTGGAGGAGCTCCATGGCGTCCTCCTCGTCGAGCTCGGCGAGGTCCGCCTCCAGCTTGGCGTTGAGGAAGATCGCCTCGGCCGGGGCGACCAGGGCGCTCTGCTCGGCCTTGAAGGCGTCGTCCGTGAGCTCGTCCTCGTCCACGTTGAAGACGTACAGGAACGGCTTCGTGGTGAGGAGGTGGAGGTCGTGCAGCAGCTCCGCCTTCTCCGAGCCCTGGACGATGCCCTGCGAGAAGAGCGTGTCGCCCTTCTCCAGGATCGCCTGGGCGGCCTCGACGGCGGCGACCTTGGGCGCCACGTCCTTCTTGATCCGGGACTCCTTCTGGAGGCGCGGAAGGACCTTCTCGATGGTCTGGAGGTCGGCGAGGATCAGCTCGGTGTTGATCGTCTCGATGTCGTCCTTCGGCGAGACCTTGCCGTCGACGTGGACGACGTTCTCGTCCTTGAAGGCGCGGATGACCTGGCAGATCGCGTCCGACTCGCGGATGTTCGCGAGGAACTTGTTGCCCAGGCCCTCGCCCTCGCTCGCGCCGCGCACGATGCCGGCGATGTCGACGAAGTCGACCGTCGCCGGGAGGACGCGCTGGGAGCCGAAGATCTCCGCGAGCTCGGCCAGACGGGGGTCGGGGACGCCGACGACGCCGACGTTGGGCTCGATCGTGGCGAACGGGTAGTTGGCCGCCAGCACGTCGTTCTTGGTCAGGGCGTTGAACAGGGTCGACTTGCCGACATTCGGCAGACCGACGATTCCGATCGTGAGCGACACGGTGGCGACTTCCTGAAGTGTGGATGGTGGGCCGATTCCCCAGTTTACGGGCGGGCCGAACCGGCCAGTGACGGAGACCTTCGGTCGTTCTCGGGGGCAAGGTCACCCAAAGGGCGTGTCCCGGACCTGGTTCCCGCCCCTTTCCGACCTACGTTGGTCGGGTGGAGCAGCACAGGACAAGCCAGCCGCAAGGCCGCCGAAGGCCGCAGACCCCCACGACGCCGCCGGTCGCACCGCCCGGCGCTCTCGTGGAGGGCGCGGCCGTCTACCGCGTGACCGGCAGAGCGGGCCGTGCGCCCGGTCGCGCCCGGGTGGAGCGGGCCGCGGTCGCCGGAGGTCCGGCGGCACGTGCGCCCGGCCGGCCGGGCGGGCGCCGACCCGTGCCGCCGGTCGTCCTCGCCCTGCGCCGGCTCCCCTCGCCCCGACTCACCGGGCTCGGCGCCGGGCTCTTCGCCTCCGCCGTGATGCTGGCCCTCGGTCTCCTCGACCAGCTGCTCCTGGACGGCTCCCCCGCCGTCTACGGGCTGCTGTTCCTGCCGGTCAGCGCCCTGACCGCGCTCTGGGTACGGACCGCCGACCTGGTCACCGCCCCGATCGGCGTCCCCATCGCCTTCGCCGTCGGCGTCGTGCCCATCGCGGGTGGCACGGGCGGCTTCGGCGGCCAGGCCATGGCCGTCGTGACCGCCCTCGCGGTGCACGCCGGCTGGCTCTACGGCGGCACCCTCGTCGCCGGTGTCATCGCGAGCATCCGCAAGGTGCGGGAGATGGGGCGGCGGCACCAGCGTGCTGCGGCGGCCGCCGCAGCGGCGGCGGCGGGGCGGCGGCCCGTGGCGTAGGCAGGATCCCGGACAGCCGGATCCAGGACAGCAGGATCCCGGACAGCCGGATCCAGGATCCCCCGCCCGTACCCCCCTCAGACCAGCCTCGCCGCCGTCCCCGCCGCCATTCCCGCCCCCACGATCCCCGCGTTGTTCTGCAGCTCCGCCGGGACGATCTTCGCGCGGACGCCCTCGATCAGCGGCAGGAACTTGTCCGCCTTGCGGCTCACTCCGCCGCCGATGATGAACAGCTCGGGCGAGAAGAGCATCTCGACGTGCGCGAGGTACTTGCGCAGCCGTCGGGTCGCCCAGTGCTCCCAGGTGAGGCCCTCGTCCTCCTTGGCCCTGGTCGAGGCCCGGGTCTCCGCGTCGTGGCCCTTGAGCTCCAGGTGGCCCAGCTCGGTGTTGGGGACGAGCCTGCCGTCGACGAAGACGGCCGAGCCGATGCCCGTGCCGAGGGTCAGCAGGATCACCGTGCCCTTGCGGCCCCGGCCCGCGCCGAAGGTCATCTCGGCGATCCCGGCCGCGTCCGCGTCGTTCAGGACGGTCACCGGGAGCCCGCCGAGGCGGTCGCTGATCAGGGCGCCCGCGTCGACGCCGATCCAGGACTTGTCGACGTTGGCGGCCGTACGGACGGTGGAGCCGGTCACGACGCCGGGGAAGGTCACCCCCACCGGTCCCGTCCAGCCGAAGTGCGTCACGACCTCCGCGACGCAGCCCGCCACACCGTCGGGTGTGGCGGGCTGCGGGGTCAGTACTTTGTGGCGCTCCTCGGCGAGCGCTCCGTGTGCCAGGTCCACGGGGGCGCCCTTGATGCCCGTACCGCCGATGTCCACTCCGAAGACGTTCATGGACCCCACCGTAAGGGCAGGCGCGCCGCGTTACTCCTCGACCGGCGCGACGGGCGCGGTCGCCGCGAGCTTCTCGGCCTCGGCCCGCAGGTCCTTGTTGCGGAGCTCCTTGGGCAGCGAGAAGGTCAGGGACTCGTCCGCCGTCTTGACGATCTCCACGTCCGCGTAGCCGCGCTCGGCGAGCCACTCCAGGACCTCCTGCACGAGGACGTCCGGGACGGAGGCTCCGGAGGAGAGGCCGACGCTGGTCACGCCCTCCAGCCAGGCCTCGTCGATCTCACTGGCGAAGTCGACCAGGTACGCGGCGGGGACGCCGGCCTGCTTGGCGACCTCGACCATGCGGATCGAGTTGGAGGAGTTCTTCGAGCCGACGACGATCACCAGCTCGGCCTGGCCGGCGAGCTCCTTGATGGCGGTCTGGCGGTTCTGCGTGGCGTAGCAGATGTCGTCGGACGGCGGGGAGATCAGCTGCGGGAACTTCTCCTTCAGCGCGTCGACCGTCTCCATCGTCTCGTCGACCGAGAGGGTGGTCTGGGAGAGCCAGACGACCCGGGAGGGGTCGCGGACCTCGACCTTGGCCACGTCCTCGGGGCCGTCGACCAGCTGGATGTGGTCGGGCGCCTCGCCGGAGGTGCCGATGACCTCCTCGTGGCCCTCGTGGCCGATGAGGAGGATGTCGAAGTCCTCCTTGGCGAAGCGGACGGCTTCCTTGTGGACCTTGGTGACCAGCGGGCAGGTGGCGTCGATGGTCGCGAGCCGGCCCGCGCGGGCCTCCTCGTGGACGGTGGGGGCGACGCCGTGCGCGGAGAACATCACGATGTTGCCCGGCGGCACCTCGGTCGCCTGGTCGACGAAGATCGCGCCCTTCCGCTCCAGCGTCTGGACCACGTACTTGTTGTGGACGATCTCGTGCCGGACGTAGATCGGCGCCCCGTACTGCTCCAGGGCCTTCTCGACGGCGATCACGGCACGGTCCACGCCCGCGCAGTAGCCACGGGGAGCGGCGAGCAGGACACGCTTCGGGCGGTTCGTCGCGGAGGCGGAATCGGGCGTCGGCGCGGGCGTTGCAGTCATGCGTCCCATCGTAAGGCCGCGTCGGTGAGCGGTTGGAGCGGCGCCGTGGCCGAAACTGGCGCCATGGCTCAGGAGACGCAGGTGGCGGACCACGAGGGACTCAAGCGGAATCTCGGATTCCGCGACCTTGTCGTGTACGGGCTGCTGTTCATCGCCCCCATGGCGCCGGTCGGCGTCTTCGGGACGCTCGACGCGAAGTCGCACGGGGCCGTCGCACTGGTGTACGTCGTGGCGACCGTCGCCATGGCGTTCACGGCGTTCAGTTACGCCCAGATGGTGCGGGTCGCGCCGCAGGCCGGTTCCGTCTTCACGTACGCGCGCAAGGGCCTCGGGGAGGGGCCGGGGTTCATCGCCGGGTGGATGGCGATGCTCGACTACCTGCTGATCCCGGCCGTCGCCTACCTCTTCGCGGGCATCGCGATGGAGGCGCTGGTCCCGGAGGTGGACCGGTGGGTGTGGACCGGGATCGCCGTGGTGGTCACCACGCTGCTGAACCTGTGGGGCGTGCGGGCCGCGGCCCGGGTCGGCTTCGCGGTGCTCGCGATGGAGATCGTCGTCCTGCTGGTCTTCGTCGTGTCGGCGGCGGTGGTGCTCGCACGGGACGGGGCGCTGCGCGACGGGTGGTCGCCGCTCACCGGCGACGCCTCGTTCTCGCTCGCCGCGGTGGTGGGCGCGGTCTCGGTGGCCGTCCTGTCGTACCTGGGCTTCGACGCGATCGCCTCCTTCGCGGAGGAGGTCACGGGGGGCTCGCGGAAGGTGGCGCGGGCGGTGCTGTTCTGCCTGGCGCTGGCGGGCGCCCTGTTCGTGGCCCAGACCTGGCTGGTGGCGCTCCTCGAACCGGCCTCCTCGGCCGAGCTCGCCGCCGACCCGGCCAAGCAGGGCTCGGCCTTCTACGACGCCGTGGACGCCTCCGTCGGCGACTGGCTGCACGACCTGGTGGCGGTGTCGAAGGCGATCGGCGCGGCCTTCGCGGCGCTCGCGGGGCAGGCGGCGGGCGGCAGGCTGCTGTTCGCGATGGGCCGCGACCGGCGCCTTCCGCACGTGCTGGCCCGCACCGACGGCGGCGTCCCCCGGGTGGCGCTGCTGGTGGCCGCGACCGTGACGATGATCGCGGCGGTGTGGGCGGCGCGCCGGGACGACGGCCTCGACCACCTGGTCTCGGTGGTCGACGTCGGCGCGCTGACCGCCTTCGTCCTGCTGCACGCGAGCGTGGTGGGCTGGTTCGCCGTGCGGCGGGCGGAGGGGCCGCCGCACTGGCTGAAGCACGTCGTGCTGCCGGTGGTCGGTGCGGCGATCCTGATCGCGGTGATCGTCGAGGCCTCGGCCGCCGCGCAGGTGGTGGGGGTGGTGTGGCTGGGGGTGGGTCTCATCGTCCTCTCCGTCCAGGGCGCGACGAGGACGCCCCCGCGCGCGTAGGCCCTTCCCCGCGCGTAGGCCCTTCCCGCGCGCGTAGAGCCCGTACGAGGCGGCCGGGGCTCCCGGGACGGGCCGGGTCGGCCGCCGCGCGCCCCTGACGTTGTCGTACCGCGCGGTTACGCTCGGTCCATGGGTCTGACTACGTCCGCCGAAGCACCGCTTCCCGTCGGTGAGGTCTCCCGGCTCATCGGGGGGTGGATCGACCGGCTCGGGGCGATCTGGGTCGAGGGGCAGATCACGCAGCTGTCGCGGCGCCCGGGCGCCGGGGTCGTCTTCCTGACGCTGCGGGATCCCTCGTACGACATCTCCATCAGCGTCACCTGCTACCGCCAGGTCTTCGACGCGGTCGCGGACGTCGTCTCGGAGGGCGCCCGGGTCGTCGTGCGCGCCAAGCCCGAGTGGTACGCGCCGCGCGGGCAGCTGTCGCTGCGGGCGGTGGAGATCAAGCCCGTCGGGATCGGCGAGCTGCTCGCCCGGCTCGAACAGCTGAAGCGGAGCCTGGCCTCGGAGGGGTTGTTCGCCCTCGACCGGAAGAAGCCGCTGCCGTTCCTGCCGCACCTGGTGGGCCTGGTCTGCGGCCGCGCCTCGGCGGCCGAGCGGGACGTCCTGGAGAACGCGCGCCGGCGCTGGCCGGCCGTCCGCTTCGAGGTGCGGAACGTCGCGGTGCAGGGCGTGAAGGCGGTCCCGCAGGTCATCGGGGCGGTCAGGGAGCTGGACGCGCACGAGGACGTGGACGTGATCATCGTGGCCCGGGGCGGCGGCAGCGTCGAGGACCTGCTGCCGTTCTCGGACGAGCAGCTGATCCGTACGGTGGCCGACTGCCGTACGCCGGTGGTGTCCGCGATCGGGCACGAGCCGGACTCCCCGCTGCTCGACCTGGTGGCCGACCTGCGCGCCTCGACGCCGACGGACGCGGCCAAGAAGGTCGTCCCGGACGTCGGCGAGGAGCTGGACCGGGTGCGCGGCCTGCGGGACCGGGCGCTGCGGACCGTGCAGGGGCTCCTGGACCGGGAGGAGCGCGGCCTGGCGCACGCGCTCGCGCGGCCCGTCATGGAGCACCCGCGGCGCATGGTGGAGGTCCGCGAGGACGAGGTGGCGGCGCTCCTGGCCCGGAGCCGGCGGGTCCTCGGGCACCTGCTCGACCGGGCGGACTCGGAGCTCTCGCACACGCGGGCGCGGGTCCGGGCGCTGTCGCCCGCCGCGACGATGGAGCGGGGGTACGCGGTGCTCCAGCGGGCGGACGGGAAGGTGGTCCGCTCCCCCGGGGAGGTCTCGGGGGAGGAGGAGCTGCGGGCCCGGGTCGCCGAGGGCGAGTTCACGGTGCGCCGCGTGCCCGGCCCCGCCTGAGCGGAAGACGCGGAAGACACGGAAGACACGGCGGTCGAGGAAGACGCGGCAGCCGGGCAGGAACGACCGGACACGGAGGACGGAGCGACACATGGCGGCGGATACGGGCACGGAAGAGGCGGCCCTCGGGTACGAGGAGGCGCGGGACGAGCTGATCGAGGTCGTCCGGCGCCTGGAGGCGGGCGGGACGTCCCTGGAGGAGTCCCTCGCCCTCTGGGAGCGGGGCGAGGAGCTGGCGAAGGTGTGCCGACGCCGTCTGGAGGGGGCGCGGGCCCGGCTCGACGCCTCGCTGGCGGCGGAGCGCGCGGCCGAGGAGGACGGGGAGGGCGAGGAGGACGGGGAGGACTGAGAGGGGGAGGGCCGAGGAGGGGCCGAGAGGACGGAGAGGGCGCGGACGCGCGGCGCGGCCCGCGCCGCCCTGGCATAGACTCCGAGTGAAGCGGATCACTATCCGGATGAGTTAGTTGAATTTTCACCAACTCTGGGCGTACTGTCGGGACATCGCTCGAACCCCCTTCGAGCGACCCCCTTTGCAGTCCGGAAGGTACGCAGCATGTCTCTCGCCCTTGACGCCGTCGCCCAGGACCTCCTCTTCCGTGAGGCCCGCACCGCCAACACGTTCACCGACGAGCCGGTGACCGACGAGCAGGTCCAGGCGATCTACGACCTGGTGAAGTACGGCCCCACCGCCTTCAACCAGACCCCGCTGCGCATCACCCTGGTCCGTTCCCCCGAGGCCCGCGAGCGCCTGGTGAAGCACATGGCCGAGGGCAACCGGGCCAAGACCGCCGCCGCCCCGCTGGTCGCGATCCTCTCGGCCGACAACGAGTTCCACGAGGACCTGCCGGCGCTGCTCCCGCACTTCCCGCAGGCCAAGGACATGTTCTTCTCCGAGCGCCCGGTCCGCGAGGGCTCCGCGCTGCTGAACGCCGCCCTCCAGGCCGCGTACTTCATCGTGGGCGTCCGCGCCGCCGGCCTGGCCGCCGGCCCGATGACCGGCCTGGACTTCGCCGGCGTCCAGAAGGAGTTCCTGGACGACGACCACACCCCGCTGATGGTCGTCAACATCGGCAAGCCGGGCGAGGACGCCTGGTTCCCGCGCTCCCCGCGCCTGTCGTACGACGAGGTCGTCACCACCGTCTGATCCTGACGGCAGCACGAGGAAGGGCCCCGCACTCCACGAGTGCGGGGCCCTTCCCGTCCGTCCGGACCCGGCTCAGGCCTTCTTCGCCTGGAGCGAGCCGGCCATCTCGGCCAGCCGCTCGAAGGAGGCCGTGCCGGTCACCACGGTCGTCGCGCCGTTCTCCGTACGGACCAGCGCGTCGTACTTCGGGCCCTCCCAGCGCTGCCAGACCCGCCCGGCCACCGTCTGGGTCTTCCCGGTGTCCTTCGCCTTCAGGGTCACCTCGGGCACGAACTTCCCCGGCTCCGCCGTCGACTGGTTGACCGCCACGTACTGGGTGTCCGGGGAGAGGAAGCCGAGCTGCCAGGCGTCGCCCTTCTCGCGCTTGTACGAGACGACCGTCGCCTTCCATCCCTCGCCGAGGCCCTCGGGGGCCAGCACCGGATACGGCGCCGCCCGCTGGGCCGTGAGGAGCTCGACCCGGTAGTCCTTCACCCGGACCGGTTCGCTGCTCTCGTCGTGCGGGATGAAGAGATACATCACGCCCGCGGCGACCATGATCACCGCGAGGGACTGGAACATCCCGCGTACCGTCTGCCTGCCTCGCATACCTGCCACGCCCACCATGGTCGCATCATGGTGTCCTGCTCATACGTGGGCCCCTCTGCTCATTTTGTCGACGTACCGATAGAGTCGCAGCACCCTCTTTTTCCCGGCCGTCGCCGTACAGAAAGGTGCGCTCCGATGACCGAGCACCACCACCTTCCGCCCGAGCTTGTCGTTTCTCCCGAGGCCCCCGACCGCAACCTCGCCCTGGAGCTGGTCCGCGTCACCGAGGCCGCCGCCATGGCCGCCGGCCGCTGGGTCGGCCGCGGCGACAAGATCGGCGCGGACGGGGCGGCGGTCAACGCCATGCGGACCCTGATCTCCACCGTCTCGATGAACGGCGTCGTCGTCATCGGCGAGGGCGAGAAGGACGAAGCCCCCATGCTCTTCAACGGCGAGCGGGTCGGCGACGGCACCGGCGCCGAGGTCGACATCGCGGTCGACCCGATCGACGGCACCACGCTCAACGCGAAGGGCATGCCGAACGCGATCGCCGTCCTGGCCGCCGCCGACCGCGGCACCATGTTCGACCCGTCCGCGGTCTTCTACATGGACAAGCTGGTCACCGGCCCGGAGGCCGCCGACTTCGTCGACATCAACGCCCCCGTCTCGGTCAACATCCGCCGGGTCGCGAAGGCGAAGAACTCCTCCCCCGAGGACATCACGGTCGTCATCCTGGACCGCCCGCGCCACGAGGGCATCGTCAAGGAGATCCGCGAGACCGGCGCCCGGATCAAGTTCATCTCGGACGGCGACGTCGCCGGCTCGATCATGGCCGTCCGCGAGGGCACCGGCGTCGACATGCTCATGGGCATCGGCGGCACGCCCGAGGGCATCATCTCCGCCTGCGCCATCAAGTGCCTCGGCGGCGTGATCCAGGGCAAGCTGTGGCCGAAGGACGACGCCGAGCGCCAGAAGGCCCTGGACGCGGGCCACGACCTGGACCGTGTGCTCTCCACGAACGACCTGGTCAGCGGCGACAACGTCTTCTTCGTCGCGACCGGCATCACCGACGGCGAGCTGCTGCGCGGAGTGCGCTACCGCGCCGAGACGGCGACCACGCAGTCGCTGGTCATGCGCTCGAAGTCCGGCACGATCCGCCAGATCGACTCGACGCACCGGCTCTCGAAGCTGCGCGCGTACAGCCAGATCGACTTCGACCGGGCGAAGTAGCGGGGCGGCCGGGAGCCGGCCGCACGAAGAGGGGCGCCCCCATGTGCGGTGGGGGCGCCCCTTCCCGTACGGACCGGGCGCGGGCCTTCGCGGTCCCGTCAGCCCGCCTGGGCGATCGGCTCGGTCGCGGCCGCCTTCCGCAGCTCCACCTCACGCCGCCGGCGCCGGGCGAGGACGACGCGGCGCTCCGCCGCCGTGAGCCCGCCCCACACCCCGTACGGCTCGGGCTGGAGCAGCGCGTGCTCCCGGCACTCGACCATCACGGGACAGCGCGCGCAGACCCGCTTGGCGGCCTCCTCGCGGGCGAGCCGCGCGGCGGTGGGCTCCTTGGAGGGAGCGAAGAAGAGCCCCGCCTCGTCCCGGCGGCACACCGCCTCCGCGTGCCATGGACCGCCCTCGTCCTCCCGGGCAGGGGCACGCTGAGAGGGCACGGCGGCGACCTGGAGGGGCTGATGCGGCGGTTGCAGCACGGTCTACTCCTGACGACGGCTTCGCGAGCGAGCGGCGATGCCCCAGCCTTACCCGTTGTGCGCGCGCCTATGCACTGCGTGCCCCGCCGTTCCGCACTGCGGAGAGCCGGGGGCGAATTCCGGTCACCTTCCGGCCCTCGTCGGACGGTTCCCCGGCGTCAGTGCCCGAGGTGCTTGCGGAGCTTGCCCTGGAGATCGGTGATCCACTTGCCGCGCTTGGGCTTGGCCTCGACGTTCCCGAAGACCGAGTAGCCGTTGACGACGACGACCGGTGCCTGCGGGTCGGCCCCTTCCAGGGTCACGACCTCGAAGTTCCCGAAGACGCCGCTGCCGTTGCCGCGCAGGCTGATGTTCTCCGGGACCCGGATCTCGACGTTCCCGAAGATGGAGGTGGCGTTGATGGTGGTCAGCCGCTGGGCGAAGATCGCCTCGGTCAGGTCCACCTCGATGTTCCCGAAGAGGGCGAAGGCGTTCGTCCGGCGGCTCACCCGCCAGCGGCCCTTGCGGGTCGTGCTGGAGAAGACCGCGACCAGGTTGTCCGCGGGTCCCTCGGAGTCGTCGGGGCCGTAGGCGAAGGCCGGTTCGGCGTCCCGGGCGGTGCGGGCGCTCGGCAGGTCGCGGACGATCGGCTCCAACTCGCCGACGGTCTTGGCACGGTAGACCGCGTCGATCCGGTCCGAGTGCTCCTCGGCGTCGAGCCGCCCCTCGGCCAGGGCGTCCCGCAGGATGTCCGCGATCCGGTCCCGGTCCGCGTCCGACGCCCGCAGCGAGCCCTGCGGATCGGCGAAGGCGGGCCCGGCGAGAGAGGGCTCGGCGGGGGCGACCGGCCGCTGCGGCCGCGGCTGCTTCTCGGGTTCGGGCTGCTTTTCGAGGTCCACGGAGCCAGCGTAGCGACACGCGATAGATCGCGACCAGAGGGAACACCCCGGGCACACCCCCCAACCCCGCGGGCCGCGTCCCCTAGGGGACGGGGCCGGGGCCGACGGAGGACGGGGCGGGGGCCCGGCAGGGGGTGGCCGGGGTACGAGGGAGGGGGGTGGACCGGGGCACGACAGGGGACGGGACCGGGGCCCGGCGGAGGACGGGGCCGGGGCCCGGCGGAGGACGGGGCCGGGGCCCGGCGGGGGTGGGCCGGAGTTCGACGGAGGATCGGGACCGGGGCCCGGCGGGAGCCGCGCCCGGTGTGCGAACGCGCCGTTCCGGTGCGTTTCCCGCACCTGGTGAGCCTTACCTCACAGGATCCGGGCCGCCCCCGCGTCTTACGCTGGACGGTGCGCCGCCAACGGAGGCGGCGCTGCTGTCTGCCGAGTGAGGAATGGCCGCCGTCATGCCTGAGTTTGCGTACTCCGATCTGCTCCCCCTGGGAGAGGACACCACGCCCTACCGCCTGGTGACCTCCGAAGGAGTCTCCACCTTCGAGGCCGACGGGCGCACGTTCCTCAAGGTCGAGCCGGAGGCGCTGCGCAAGCTGGCCGCCGAGGCCATCCACGACATCCAGCACTTCCTGCGCCCGGCCCACCTGGCCCAGCTGCGCCGGATCATCGACGACCCGGAGGCGTCGAGCAACGACAAGTTCGTCGCGCTCGACCTCCTGAAGAACGCGAACATCGCCGCCGCGGGCGTGCTGCCCATGTGCCAGGACACCGGCACCGCGATCGTCATGGGCAAGCGCGGCCAGAACGTGCTGACCTCGGGCCGCGACGAGGAGGCCCTGTCCAAGGGCGTCTACGACGCCTACACCAAGCTGAACCTGCGCTACTCGCAGATGGCGCCGGTCACCATGTGGGAGGAGAAGAACACCGGCTCGAACCTGCCCGCGCAGATCGAGCTGTACGCGACCGACGGCGGCGCGTACAAGTTCCTCTTCATGGCCAAGGGCGGCGGCTCGGCCAACAAGTCCTTCCTCTACCAGGAGACCAAGGCGGTCCTGAACGAGGCCTCCATGATGAAGTTCCTGGAGGAGAAGATCCGCTCGCTCGGCACGGCCGCCTGCCCGCCGTACCACCTGGCGATCGTCGTCGGCGGCACGAGCGCCGAGTTCGCGCTCAAGACCGCGAAGTACGCCTCCGCGCACTACCTGGACGAGCTGCCCACCGAGGGCTCGGCCGAGACCGGCCACGGCTTCCGCGACAAGGAGCTGGAGGAGAAGGTCTTCGAGCTGACGCAGAAGATCGGCATCGGCGCGCAGTTCGGCGGCAAGTACTTCTGCCACGACGTCCGCGTCGTCCGTCTCCCCCGCCACGGCGCCTCGCTGCCCGTCGCGATCGCCGTCTCCTGCTCGGCCGACCGCCAGGCCGTCGCGAAGATCACCGCCGAGGGCGTCTTCCTGGAGCAGCTGGAGACCGACCCGGCGCGCTTCCTGCCGGAGACGACCGAGGAGCACCTCGCCACGGACGAGGACGTCGTGAAGATCGACCTCAACCAGCCGATGGACGAGATCCTCGCCGAGCTCACCAAGTACCCGGTCAAGACCCGGCTGTCCCTCAGCGGTCCGCTGGTCGTGGCGCGCGACATCGCGCACGCCAAGATCAAGGAGCGGCTGGACGCGGGCGAGGAGATGCCGCAGTACCTGAAGGACCACCCGGTCTACTACGCGGGTCCGGCGAAGACCCCCGAGGGCTACGCCTCCGGCTCCTTCGGCCCGACGACGGCCGGCCGCATGGACTCGTACGTGGAGCAGTTCCAGGCGGCGGGCGGCTCGAAGGTCATGCTGGCCAAGGGCAACCGGAGCAAGCAGGTCACGGACGCGTGCGGCGCGCACGGCGGCTTCTACCTGGGCTCGATCGGCGGTCCGGCGGCCCGTCTCGCGCAGGACTGCATCAAGAAGGTCGAGGTCGTCGAGTACGAGGAGCTCGGCATGGAGGCGGTCTGGAAGATCGAGGTCGAGGACTTCCCGGCCTTCATCGTGGTCGACGACAAGGGCAACGACTTCTTCCAGAACCCGGCGCCCGAGCCGACGTTCACGCACATCCCGGTGCGCCGGGGTTCGCAGCTGTCGTAACCCCTCCCCCGGGCGCCCGGGGGCGCCACGCGCGCGTTCCGGCGTGCGGTCCCGGCTTCGGCCGATCGCCCCGGCTTCCGGAACCCCCCGGTCCGTCCTCGGACCGGGGGGTTCCGGCGTTCCCCGTGTCGATCTCCGCTCAGAAAGTGGCTACCGACCGGTAGCCCTCCCGTCGCCTACTGGTCAGTATGGGGCGCGAGCATGTCAACCACTGAGCCGGTCGACCCTCTCGGGAGCCCCCCATGCCCTCCGTCAAAGCCACCGCCACGGCCACCACGGCCCTCGGCCTGACGGCCCTCCTCGTCCTCGGCCCGGCGCCCGCCGCCTCGGCCGCCGATCCGGACACCCACGTCACCTCGGCCGCGGCCCTCGCGGACGTCGACTACACGACCTGGCGCCGTGACGTGGCTGCCGTCGTCGCCGAGGCGCGCCCGTACGTCGAGGCACGCTCCGCGAACGCCGGCCGCGAGAAGCAGGCCCTCGTCCTCGACATCGACAACAGCTCCCTGGAGACGGACTTCCACCCGTTCTGGGAGCTGCCGACCCCGGCCATCCCCGAGGTCCGCGCCCTGGTCGCCGACGCCCACGCGCGCGGTGTGTCCGTCTTCTTCGTGACGGCCCGTCCGGGGATCATCCGCTCCCTGACCGACTGGAACCTGAAGGAGGCCGGCTACCCCGTCGACGGTCTCTACGTGCGCTCGCTCCCCGACCTGTTCGGCGAGGTCAGCGCGTACAAGACCGAGAAGCGCGCCGAGATCGAGGCCAAGGGCTACACGATCATCGCGAACATCGGCAACAACACGACCGACCTCGTCGGCGGACACGCCGAACGCGCCTTCAAGCTCCCGGACTACGGCGGCAAGCTGTCGTAACGGTCCCACCGCGTGGTCATGTGGAACTCCATCCGGTCCCACCGCGTGGTGATGTAGAACTCCATCCGGACGCAGTCCCCGTCAGGGTCGAACGGATGCATCCGCGCGCCTGCTCGAAGTCGCCGGTTCCGCCGGTGACGGCGATGTCGAAGGCGGTCGGGTTCTCGTTCGAGGTGTCGAAGGCGGTGAGGGTCCGGGCGGTGGGCTGTCCGCCCGGCCCGCCGTCCAACTCCCGTGGGACGGGGTCCTCCTGGGCACGTTCCCCATGGTGCGGCGGTCACCGCCGTCTCGCCCGTCCGGCGCAGTCCCGGGCCGCCCGGTCGGGGATCATGGGCGCCATGCCAGAGAGAGCACGACCGATGCGCACGGCCGTCCCCGCCGCCCTGGTGGCGGCCGGGCTGCTGCTGACCGCCTGCGGGACCCTCCCGGATCCGGCCGCCCCGGCCGCCCCGGCCGCCCCGGAGAAGGCCACCGCCGCCGCCCCCGCCGTCAAGGCCGTCGCCGCCCTCGGCGGCCCCGGGACGGCCTGCGCGCTGCCCGTCTCCTTCGGACTCGCGGAGGGCTGGAAGCCGGAGGCCGTGAAGAACCCCGAGGACCCGGAGTTCGCGGCGCTCACCCGGCAGGGCCCCGCCACGGTCCGCTGCGAGGTCGACGCCAAGCCGTCGGGGAACATCGGCTACCTGCGGGTGTGGACGGCCGCGAAGGGCCCGGCCCGGACGGCCCTCGAGGGCTTCGTGCGGGCAGAGAAGGGGAGTTCGGCCGTCACCTACCGGGAGACGGAGGCGGGCGCGCTGCCCGCGACCGAGGTGACGTACTCGGTGGGGGACAAGTCGGCGGAGGGGGCCGAGGAGGAGCGGGCCTTCGCCGTCGCCACCCCGAAGGGCGAGGTCGTCATCGTCCACCTCGGCGGTCTCGACACCGACGAGCACCGCGCGATGCTCCCCGCCTACGAGCTGGCGAGGACCACGCTCAAGGCGCTCTAGTCGTTCCGGACACGGCCGTGGCCCCCGTCCCGCACCGGACGGGGGCCACGGGGCGCGCGGGCCCTACGCGAACTTCTGGTTCGCGGAGCCGTCGCAGTTCTGGAGCCGGATCGGCTCCTTCGCCGCGCCCTGGGTGAGGCAGAGGCCGGTCGCGGCCGCGGGGCGGACGGTGGCGCCGTCACGGACGAACTTCTGGTTGGCGGCGCCGCCGCAGTTCCAGATGATGAGCGCCTTGCCGGGCTGGTAGACAGCGCCCGGCACGTCCAGGCAGCGGTCCTGGGTGAGCTGGGTGTGGACGGTCCCCCGGGCGGAGTCGTACCACCAGCCCTGGTTGCGGCCGCCGTGGCAGTCCCAGCCGAGGACGGCGGTCCCGTTGGCGGACTCGGAGGCGTTCACGTCCAGGCAGTTGCCGGTCGCCTGGTTCTTCAGCGGCTTGTACGCGTCGTCCCAGGCGAGCGGGAAGAGCGTCGGGGTGCCGGAGGAGTTGACGTCGGCGCAGCTCGCCTCACGCAGGCCCGAGTCGTAGATCTGGGTCAGGCAGGAGGCGAAGGCGCCGTGGCCGCTCCTGTTGGGGTGGAAGGACTGGCGGACGGAGTTCTCGTCGAGGCCGCCGGGCTTGGAGAGGTCGATGTAGAGGCCCCGGGCCCAGGTGTCCTCCATGCAGACCTCGTGGCCGTTGAAGAGGCGCGAGTTGTCGAGGTAGACCGCCCCGGTGTCGGCGGCGACCGTGCGCATGCCGCGCTCGAAGGCCGGGACGGCGGCGTTGCGGCCCCACTTGGTGTCGGAGTCGTAGCCCATGCCGCCGCAGGCGAGCTTCCCGGAGAAGTTCGGGTTGTCGTGGAAGTCGGGGCCGATGGGGCTGGGGTAGCCCATGACGACGAGCTTGTAGTCGCCGTCGGCGTATCCGGCGTCGCGCATGACCGTCTTCAGGTCGCGGACGGTCTGCTCGACCTTGGGGACGAGCGCGTCGACGCGGGCCTGCCAGCCGGGGGCGTACTTGGGCTCGCAGGTGCCCTGGCTGAGCACGTAGCGCTGGACGCAGTCGGTCATGACGGGACCGAACTGGAGGTCGTCGTTGGCGCCGGCGACGAGCAGGACCATCTTGATGCGGGTGTTGCGGGCCTTGACGGCGAGGTTGTCGCTCTGGACGAGCTCGTCGGCGTACTGCTTGGAGCCGCCGATCCGGATGTTCCCGGTGTACGCGCCGGAGCAGGACACGTTGAAGGTCAGGTCGGCGGGGATCCCGGTGCGGTGGATGGCGGCGTCCGGGGAGCGGTGGCACCAGTTGGTGGGTCCGTTGGTGGGGGACTCGTACGTGCCGACGCCCTCGCCGGAGATCTCGCTGTCTCCGAGCGAGATGAGGCCGGTCTTGCGCTGGGCGAGCGGTCGCTCCTCGGGACTGCCGTAGATCTTGGTGGCCTCGGCCGCCCGGATCGCCTCCAGCTCGGGAGAGAGCGGTACGGAGGTGATTCCGGCCGCGGTGCTCGTGTCGGCCGCGCCGGCGGGGGCGGCGGCGGTCATGCTGCCGAGGGCCGCCGCCGCGGCGGCGACGGCCGCGACGGACCAGCGGAGTCTGGACCTGGTGCGCTTCACTGCGCCTCCTGGAAGTGGGGTTACCCACGGTTTTTACTGGCCGGTACGCCCCTTGGGAATACATCGAACAAGACAAGTGCTCATCTTTTATCGGAGGTTGAGGAACATGAACGACACGGACGGGTACCGCATCGAGCACGACTCCATGGGCGAGGTGCGGGTCCCCGCGCACGCCAAGTGGCGGGCCCAGACCCAGCGGGCGGTGGAGAACTTCCCGATCTCCGGCCAGCGTCTGGAGCGCGCCCACATCGAGGCCCTGGCCCGGATCAAGGCCGCCGCCGCCAAGGTCAACGCCGAGCTCGGGGTGGTCGAGAAGGACCGCGCCGAGGCGATCGTCTCGGCCGCGGAGGAGGTCGCCGAGGGCCGCTGGGACGAGCACTTCCCCGTGGACGTCTTCCAGACCGGCTCGGGCACCTCGTCCAACATGAACACCAACGAGGTGATCGCCACCCTCGCCACCGAGCGGCTCCCCGAGGGGCGCGAGGTCCACCCCAACGACCACGTCAACGCCTCGCAGTCCTCGAACGACGTCTTCCCCTCCTCCATCCACATCGCGGCCACCGCCGCCGTCACCCGCGACCTGATCCCCGCCCTCGACCACCTGGCCGCCTCCCTGGAGCGAAAATCGGCCGAATTCGCGTCGGTGGTGAAGTCCGGCCGTACGCATCTGATGGACGCCACCCCGGTCACCCTGGGCCAGGAGTTCGGCGGTTACGCGGCCCAGGTCAGGTACGGCGTCGAGCGGTTGCGCGCCTCGCTCCCCCGGCTCGCCGAACTCCCCCTCGGCGGCACGGCGGTGGGCACCGGCATCAACACTCCGGCCGGCTTCTCCGCGGCCGTCATCGCGGAGGTCGCCCGCGCGACCGGGCTGCCGCTGACGGAGGCCCGCGACCACTTCGAGGCCCAGGGCGCCCGTGACGGCCTGGTGGAGACGTCCGGGCAGCTCCGGACCATCGCCGTCTCGCTCACCAAGATCGCCAACGATCTGCGCTGGATGGCCAGCGGCCCGCGCACCGGCCTCGCCGAGATCAACCTCCCCGACCTCCAGCCCGGCTCCTCGATCATGCCGGGCAAGGTGAACCCGGTGATCCCCGAGGCCGTCCTGATGGTCGCCGCGCAGGTGACCGGAAACGACACCACGGTCGCGGTCGCGGGGGCGGCGGGGAACTTCGAGCTCAACGTGATGCTCCCCGTGATGGCCAAGAACCTGCTGGAGTCCGTACGGCTCCTGGCCAACGCCTCCCGGCTCCTCGCCGACCGCACGGTCGACGGCGTCACCGCCAACGCCGAGCGCGCCCGCGAGTACGCCGAGTCCTCGCCCTCCGTGGTCACCCCGCTGAACAAGTACATCGGCTACGAGGAGGCCGCCAAGGTCGCGAAGAAGTCCCTCGCCGAGCGGAAGACCATCCGCGAGGTGGTGCTGGAGTCCGGCTACGTCGAGCGGGGCGACCTCACCGTCGAGCAGCTGGACGAGGCCCTGGACGTGCTGCGGATGACCCGTCCGTGACCCGCGCCGCGGACGGCGCCCGTGACCGGTGGTACGGATGACCCGCTCGTGACCGGTGGTACGGATGAGCCGCCTGTGACCGGTGGTGCGGATGAGCCGACCGTGACGCGGGGTACGGATGTCTCGTCCGTGACCTGTGCCGCAGCGCCGACGGGAGCGCGCCCCTAAGATCTGCGCATGACAGGATCGGACGGCTCCCAGCACTGGGCGCCGGGGGAGCACATCCTCTGGCGCTACCGCGGCAACGGCACCGAAGACGTGGCCATCTGCCGCCCGGTGACCGTCGTGCAGGACACGCCCGAGCTGCTCGCCGTCTGGATGGCGCCCGGCACCGAGTGCGTGCGGCCGGTGCTCGCCGACGGCACCCCCGTGCACGACGAGCCGCTCGCCACCCGCTACACCGCCCCGCGCACCACCGAGCGCGCCCGCTGGTCCGGCACCGGGGTCCTCAAGCTGGCCAGGCCGGAGGACCCCTGGTCGGTGTGGCTCTTCTGGGAGCGCGGCTGGCGCTTCCGCAGCTGGTACGTGAACCTGGAGGAGCCGCGGACCCGCTGGTCCGGCGGCATCGACTCCGAGGACCACTTCCTCGACATCTCCGTCTACCCCGACCGCAGCTGGCTGTGGCGGGACGAGGACGAGTTCGCCCAGGCCCAGCGGGCCGGGCTGATGGGGCCCGAGCAGGCCGCGCGGGTCCTGGCCGCCGGGCGGGAGGCGGTGGCGCTGATCACCTCCTGGGGGGCGCCGTTCGCGGACGGCTGGGAGGAGTGGCGGCCCGACCCCTCCTGGCCGGTGCCGACGCTCCCGGCGGACTGGGACCGCACTCCGGCGCACACGGCTCCGTGAGACCCTTGATGCGCCCCCGGGGTTCAAACGTAGGATCGTCCTCCGCAAGGCCGACACCGAGCGAAGAGCACGTCAGACCGACCGAACAGCACGTCAAAGGCGTAAGCCAGCGCAGGAACTGACCAGAAGTCATCCACGAGGGGGAGAGCAGTGCCGGACGCGCGCCCGGGTGTTCCGACCCCCGCCCTTGCCGCCGCTCGCGGAAGCTCCACATCCACCGCGGACACGGGGTTTAGCCCTGCCGAAGGCGCGGCATCGGCCAACAGAGCGAGTGCATCGCACCACCGGCCCGGACGGACGGAACCCCACGCGTGACGGAGCATCCCACCTCCCACGAAGGCCGGCAGCCCCTGGCTGCCCGGCCGCAGGAACGCGCTCGCCCTCGCCGGGAGGCGGCGGCCGGCCTGCCCTCCGACGTGCCCGGCACGGCGGGCGGCCCGGCGGCCGCCACGACCCCGGCCCCGGACGCGCTCCCGCAGCCCGCCGGACCGGCCACCGCCGGGGGCGCGGGCCACCCCGACCCCCCGGGCGGCACGGACCACCCGAACTCCCCCGGCTTCCCCGGCGGTACGGGCCACCCCGGCGCCCCCGGTGCCGTGGCCCTCGCCGTCTCCCCGCAGCATCCCGGCGGCGGGGACACCTCCGCCCGGCGGGAGGGCGACCGGCTGCGGTTCGTCGGCGCCGCGACCCGGCGCATCGCGCGCGGCATCGACCTGGACGAGATCGTCCTCGGGCTGTGCCGGGCCACCGTGCCGACCTTCTCCGACGAGATCCTGGTCTACCTCCGCGACCCGCTCCCGGTGGGCGACGAGCGGCCCGTGGCGCCCTTCGTGCTGCGGCTGCGCCGCACCGACCGGCTGCGGTTAAGCGATCTGGAGGGCGAGGACCTCGTCCTCGTACCCGATCCGGATCCGACCCCCGCGGCCGAACTCTGCGAGGTGCGGTCCGGCGGGGCGCTGGCCGAGGTGCTGCGCGGGGTGCGCCCGGTCTTCGGTGACGGCGCGGCCGCCAGGACGGCGCTGGCCGAACTGCTCGGCGCCGAGCACCCGCTGCCCGGCGGGCTGCGGGCGATACTGGCCCCCCTGCGCGGCCGGCGGCGGGTGATCGGCGCCGCCGTGTTCCTGCGCCGCCCCGAGCGGGCCGGCTTCGAGCCGAACGACCTGCTCGTCGCGGCGCAGTTGGCCACGCACACCGCGCTCGGCATCGACAAGGCCGTGCTGTACGGCCGCGAGGCGTACATCGCGGACGAGCTCCAGCGGACGATGCTGCCGGACTCGCTGCCGCAGCCGACCGGCGTCAAGCTGGCCTCGCGCTATCTGCCGGCGGCCGAGACGGCCCGGGTCGGCGGCGACTGGTACGACGCGATCCCGCTGCCCGGCAGCAGGGTCGCCCTCGTCGTCGGCGACGTCATGGGCCACTCCATGACCTCGGCGGCGATCATGGGCCAGCTGCGCACGACCGCGCAGACCCTGGCCGGTCTCGACCTGCCCCCGCAGGAGGTCCTGCACCACCTGGACGAGCAGGCGCAGCGGCTCGGCGAGAACCGCATGGCGACCTGCATGTACGCGGTGTATGACCCGGTCTCGCACCGGATCACCGTGGCCAACGCGGGCCATCCGCCGCCGATACTGCTCCACCTGGGCGGCCGCGCCGAGGTGCTGCGGGTGCCGTCCGGGGCCCCCATCGGGGTCGGCGGGGTGGACTTCGAGGCCGTCGAGCTGGACGCCCCGGCCGGGGCCACGCTGCTGCTCTACACGGACGGTCTCGTCGAGTCCCGGCTGCGGGACGTGTGGACCGGGATCGAGCAGCTGCGGGAGCGCCTGGCGGCGACCGCGCAGCTGACGGGGCCGGACCATTCGCCGCCCCTGGAGGCGCTCTGCGACGACGTCCTCGACATGCTGGGTCCGGGCGACCGGGACGACGACATCGCGCTGCTCGCGGCCCGCTTCGACGGGATCGCGCCGAGCGACGTGGCGTACTGGTTCCTGGAGCCGGAGGACGCGGCCCCGGGGCGGGCCCGGCGACTGGCCCGGCGGGCGCTGGCCCGCTGGGACCTGGAGGAGCTGACGGACTCGGTCGAGCTGCTGGTCAGCGAGGTCGTGACGAACGCCGTGCGGTACGCGGAGCGGCCGGTGACCCTGCGGCTGCTGCGGACGGACGTGCTGCGCTGCGAGGTCGGCGACGACTCCCCGCAGCTGCCCCGGCAGCGGCGGGCGCGCGACACGGACGAGGGCGGGCGCGGTCTGTTCCTGGTGAACCGGCTGGCCCGGCGGTGGGGGGCGACCCGACTGTCGGGCGGCAAGGTGGTCTGGTTCGAGCTGGCGACCCGCACCTGAGCCCGTCCGCGACCCGTACCCGAGCCCGTGCCGTACGGCCGAAGGCCGGACCCCCGTGCGGGGGTCCGGCCTTCGGCCGTGTCGTCAGCGCGGCGGGCGGACGGTGCTGTTCGCGCCCGGGTCGCCGCCGGCGTCCGGCGGCTGGACCGAGGTCGGCGGCGCCGTCGGCTCCTCGGTCGCCGTCGGCTCCTGGGTGGGGTCCGGCGGGGTGGTGACGGGGTCGCGCGTCGGCGGCGGCGTGGTGGCCGTCGTGGTCGGCGGGGCGGTCGGGTCCGGGGAGGCCGTGGTCGGCTCGTCGGTCGGCTCCTGCGTCTCCGGCGCCTCGGTGGTCGGGGTGGGATCCGGCAGCGTGCCGTCCGGGTCGCCGCCGGCGGTCTCCAGGTCGAAGGTGGCGTCCGAGCCGCCGTTCAGGGCCCGTTCGGTGTAGTCGCCCCATATCTGGGCGGGCGTGCGCCCGCCGTTGGCGCGGCCGGGGTTGATGGTGTTGGTGAGGGTGACCTGGTTGCCCTTGGCGTCCTCGCCGAAGAGGCCGACGGCGGTGACGAGTTCGGGGGTGTAGCCGACGAACCAGGCGGAGCGGTTGTTCTCGGAGGTGCCGGTCTTGCCGGCGGCCTCGTAGTTGCCGGCGGCGCGGGTGCCGGAGCCGTTCCGCACGACGCCCGTCATGGCGCGGGTGGCGGTGTCGGCGGCCTCGCGGGTGATGACCTGCTCGCCGATCGCCTGGGCGCCCTTGACCGTGCGCTCCTTGTGCTCGGCGGTCTTCACCAGGGTCGGGGTGACCTTCTTGCCGTGGTTGTCGAGCGTGGCGTAGGCGCCGGCCATGTCCATGGTGGAGGCGCCCATGGTGCCGAGGGAGATGGCGGGGGTCTCGGGGAAGCCCGCGCCGTCCTTCATGCCGAGGTCGAGGGCGGTCTTCTTGGCCTTGGCCGGGGTGACGTCGACGATCATCTGTGCGTAGACCGAGTTGATCGAGCTGTTGGTGGCCTTCTGGACGGTGACGGGGCCGTAGCTCTCGTCGTCCTCGTTCTCCGGCGCGAAGGCGATGGGGCTGCCGACGACCGGCCGCTTGCTGGTGCCGTCGTAGACGGTGCCGAGGCCGATCTCCCGCCCGTCCTGGGTGACCGCGTGGTTGTCGACGGCGGAGGCGAGGACGATCGGCTTGAAGGTGGAGGCGGGCTGGTAGTCGCGGCGGGTCGCGTTGGACATCCAGTGCTCGGTGGCGCCGATGCCGCCGTACAGGGCGACGACCGCACCGGTCTTCGGGTCGACGGAGGTGGCGCCGGCCTGGACGGTGGCCTGCTTCTCGTCGCCCTTGCGGTCGAGCTTGTCCTCCAGCTGCTCGTCGACCGCCTCGACGAGGTCCTTCTGCTTCTTCTCGTCGATGTTGAGGGTGATCGTCCAGCCGCCGGCCTTGATGTCCTCCTCGCTGACGCCCTGGCGCATCAGCTCCTGGTTGGCGGCCTCGACGATGTAGCCGGTCTGGCCCTCCATGCCGGGGGCGGGCCTGGGCTTCTGCGGGACGGGGAACTTCATGCCGGCGCGGTCGGAGGCGCTGAGCCAGCCCTCGCCGACCATGTTGTCGAGGACGTAGTTCCAGCGTTCCTCGACGAGCTTGCGGCCGGTGGCGTTCGCGGAGGTCCAGTCGTACTGGTTGGGCGCCTGGAGCAGCGAGGCGAGGTAGGCGCCCTGCGCGGTGGTGAGCTTGGCGGCGTCGACGCCGTAGTACGAGCGGGAGGCGGCCTGGATGCCGTAGGCGGAGCGGCCGTAGTAGCTGGTGTTCATGTACCCGGCGAGGATGTCGCTCTTGCTCATCTTCTGGTCGACCTTGATGGCGATGACCATTTCCTTGAGCTTGCGCGTGGCCGTCTGGTCCTGGCTCAGGAAGTAGTTCTTGACGTACTGCTGGGTGATGGTCGAGCCGCCCTGCTTGCCCTTGCCGGTGACGGTGTTCCAGGCGGCGCGGGTGGTGCCCTTGATGTCGACGCCGTTGTCCTTGTAGAAGGTCTTGTTCTCTGCGGCGACGAACGCCTTCTGGACGGGCAGGGGGATCTTGTCGAGGCCGACGATCTCGCGGTTGATCTTGCCGGTGCGGGCGAGGATCTTGCCGTTGGAGTACTTGTAGATGTTGCTCTGCATCGTCGCCTCGGCGTTGGCCGACGGCACCGGGACCAGCAGGTAGACGACGTAGAGGGCCCCCATGCCGAGCAGGCAGAACACGATGAAGGTGCCCAGGCTCTTCTTCCAGGTGAAGAGGCGCCGTATGCCGCTCTTCTTCGCCTTTCCCTTGTCCGGTCGGCCCATGTGTCCAGTCGCTCCGCTCGTCTTGTGTCCGGCGCCCTCGGTGCTGACCCCCGCCCGCGTCGGATCAGCTCAGCAAGCTAACACCGACGAGGCGGACAAAGGACAACCGATCACGTCTTTTCCGGACGTGAGAATCAGCACCCACGCCCAGAGGAACCGACGCCCGGGCGGACCGGATGGTTGCGTGAGGGACTGGTTCCGCTTCGCGGCCCCTCGGGGCGGATCCGTCTATACATCGCGCGTATACACCCCATGTACAGTGGCGGCATGTCCATCGGTCACACCCTCCTCGGACTCCTGGAGTCCGGACCGCGCCACGGCTACGACCTCAAGCGCGCCTTCGACGAGAAGTTCGGCCAGGACCGGCCGCTCCACTACGGCCAGGTCTACTCGACCATGTCCCGGCTCCTGAAGAACGGCCTGGTCGTCGTCGACGGCATCGAGGCCGGCGGCGGCCCCGAGCGGAAGCGGTACGCCATCACCGAGGCCGGCATCACCGATGTCGCCCAGTGGCTCGCCACCCCCGAGAAGCCCGAGCCGTACCTCCAGTCCACGCTCTACACCAAGGTCGTCCTGGCCCTGCTCACCGGCCGCGGCGCCGCCGAGATCCTCGACACCCAGCGCGCCGAGCACCTGCGCCTGATGCGCGAACTCACCCGGCGCAAGCGCGACGGCGACCTCGCCGACCAGCTCATCTGCGACCACGCCCTCTTCCACCTCGAAGCGGACCTGCGCTGGCTGGAACTGACCGCCGCCCGCCTCGACGCGCTCGCCGAGGAGATCCGCCGATGAGCTCCACCCCTCTGCTGCGCGCCACCGGCCTGGACAAGGCCTACGGCCCGACCCCGGCGCTCGCCGGTGCCGACTTCGCCCTGCGGGCCGGCGAGGTCGTCGCCGTCATGGGCCCCTCCGGCTCCGGAAAGTCCACGCTCCTCCACTGCCTGGCCGGCATCGTGCGCCCCGACGCCGGCACCATCACCTACGACGGACGCGAACTCACCGCCCTCTCCGACGGCGCGCGCAGCTCCCTGCGCCGCACCGACTTCGGCTTCGTCTTCCAGTTCGGTCAGCTCGTCCCCGAACTGACCTGCGTCGAGAACGTCGCCCTCCCCCTCCGGCTGAACGGCGAGAAGCGGAAGGCGGCCGAGGCCAGGGCCGCCGAGTGGCTCGCCCGCCTGGAGGTCGACGCCGTCGCGGACAAGCGCCCCGGCGAGATGTCCGGCGGCCAGGGCCAGCGCGTCGCCGTCGCCCGCGCCCTCGTCACCGCCCCGCGCGTGATCTTCGCCGACGAGCCGACCGGCGCGCTCGACTCCCTCAACGGCGAGCGGGTCATGCGGCTCCTCACCGACGCCTCCCGGGACACCGGCGCCGCCGTCGTCCTCGTCACCCACGAGGCCCGGGTCGCCGCCTGGTCGGACCGCGAGGTCGTCGTACGGGACGGCTCGGTACGGGACGCGGAGTGGGCCGCGTGAGCCTCGGCACCTGGGTGCGCGACCTGACGCTCGGCGCCCGGTTCGCGGTCGCCGGCGGCCGCTCCGGCCTGCTCCGCACCCTGCTGACCGCCACCGGCGTCGGCTTCGGCGTGTCCCTGCTGCTGCTCGCCGCCTCCTTCCCGAACATGCTCTTCCAGCGGGAGGTACGGGAGTCGGTCCGCGCCGTCGACGGCAGCGAGCAGGTCACCTCGCCCCGCCCCGACTCCTTTCTCCACCTCGGCCGGGACACCGTCTACCGCGACGACGTCGTCAGCGGTCTGTTGCTGCGCCCCGAGGGCGACGCGCCCCCGGTCCCGCCGGGCGCGGACAGGTTCCCCGGGACCGGCGAGATGCTGGTCTCCCCCGCGCTCGGGGAACTGCTCGACTCCCCCGAGGGCGCCCTCCTCAAGGAGCGGATCCCCTACGAGGCCGTCGGGACGATCGGACCGGCGGGACTCATCGGCCCGGCCGAACTCCGGTACGTCGCCCACGTCGACTTCCTGACCCCGGAGAACCTCGACGGGCGCGGCACGCGCTACGGCTGGTCGGTGCCCGCGGAACCGATGAACGCGTTCCTGGTCCTCCTCGTCGTCGTCGCCTGCGTCGTCCTGCTCCTGCCGGTCCTCGTCTTCGTCGCGACCGCCGTCCGCTTCGGCGGCGAGCAGCGCGACCGACGGCTCGCGGCGCTCCGGCTGATCGGCGCGGACACCGCCACGACCCGGCGGATCGCGGCCGGCGAGGCCCTCGCAGGCGCGCTGTTCGGGCTCCTCGTGGGCCTCGGACTCTTCGCGGCGGCCCGGCAGTTCGCGGGCGCCTTCACCATCTGGGACGTCAACGCCTATCCCGGCGACGTGGTGCCCATGCCGGCCCTCGCCGCGCTCGTCCTCGCCGTCGTCCCGGTCGCCTCGGTCGTCGTCACCCTCTTCGCCCTGCGCGGAGTGGTGATCGAACCGCTGGGCGTCGTGCGGACCTCCGCCCCGAGGCGCCGCCGCCTGTGGTGGCGGCTGCTGCTCCTCGCGGCCGGCGCGGCCTTCCTCGTCCCGCTCGCCGGCGACGTCCAGGTGACCGGGACCAGCATCGACACCGTGGGCGTCGTGGCCGGCACGGCGCTCGTCCTGACCGGCCTCACCACGCTCCTGCCGTGGCTCGTCGAAGCGGGCGTCAAGCGGCTGCACGCCGGACCGGTGGCCTGGCAGCTCGCGGTCCGCAGGCTCCAGTTGAGCAGCGGCACGGCGGCCCGCGCGGTCAGCGGCATCGTCGTCGCGGCGGCCGGGGCGATCGCGCTCCAGATGCTCTTCCAGGCGATGGAGAACGACTTCACCCACCTCAGCGGCGCGGACACCACCCGCGCCCAGCTCGCGATCGGCACCGACGCCAGGAACGCCGACGAGGCCCGGGAGGCGATCGACCGCCTCCGGCGGACCGAGGGCGTCAGCGGCGTGATCGGGACCGTCGAGTCCCACGTCTGGCGGCCCGGCCCCCTGAAGGAGGGCGAGGAGTTCTCCCCGATGGCCTCGCTCCGGGTCGGCGACTGCGCCTCCCTCCGGGAGTACGCCGCACTGCCCTCCTGCGCCGACGGCGACGTCTTCGTCCTCCTCGCGCACGGCGCCCAGGGCACCCCGGACGACCTCTTCGTCACCCGGACCGCCCGGCCCGGCGCCACGGTCGCCCTGCGCGACCCTCATCCGCACCCGAGCGCGCCGAAGCCCCCGAAGGGCACCCCGCTGCCGCAGTGGCGGATCCCCACGACGGCCCGGATCGTGGACTCCCGCCCCGACCCGACGGGCATGTACGAGTACGGCGTCCTCGCCACCCCGAAGGCGGTCGACGCGTCCCTCCTGGACGAGCCCGACACGCAGACCATGGTCCGGCTCGACCCGGCCGTCCCCGACGCCGCCGAGTACGTGCGGAACACGGCGGCGGCCATCGACCCGACGGCCTGGGTGCGCACCCTGAAGGACACCGAGCGCGACGCGGCGTTCTCCAGCGTCCGCACCGGCATCCTCGTCGGCTCCACCCTGACGATGCTGCTCGTGGCGGCCTCGCTCCTGGTGGCGACCCTGGAGCAGCTGCGGGACCGCAGGCGGCTGCTCTCCTCCCTGGTCGCCTTCGGCACCCGGCGGTCGACCCTGGGCTGGTCGGTCCTGTGGCAGACGGCGGTGCCGATCCTCCTCGGGCTCGGCCTCGCCGTCGCGGGCGGTCTCGGCCTCGGCCTCGTGCTGCTGCAGATGGGCGGCCAGCGGGTCGAGGACTGGTGGGGCTTCCTGCCCGTCGTCGGGATCGGCCTCGGGCTGATCGCGGCCGTGACGCTGCTGAGCATGCCCGTGCTGTGGCGGCTGATGCGGGCGGACGGGCTGCGGACGGAGTAACCCGTCGACCGGACGTCCGAGGGGTACGGGGGATGCGGGACGGGGCGGGGGTTCCGGCGCCGGGGGTGCCGGAACCCCCGCCCCTCCCGCGCACGAGGTCAGGCCCCGCCGCCCACCACCCGTACCGGAAGCTCCTCCATCGCCCCGCGCAGGGCCTGCGCCAGCTCCTCGAACTCGGCGTGCCGGGCCGCGCCCGTCCGCATCGCGAGGGCGATCCGCCGCGAGGGAGCCGGCGCGGCGAACCCCCCGGTCCACAGGGCGGTGCTGCGGGCGGTCTCGACGGCCACGGCGGTGCGGGGCAGCAGGGTCACCCCGAGGCCGCCCGCGACCAGCTGGACCAGGGTGGCGAGTCCGGCGGCGGTGGTGGTGACCTCGGCGCCCCCGGTGCGCCCGGCCTCCCGGCAGATGTCGAGGGCCTGGTCGCGCAGGCAGTGACCCTCGTCGAGGAGCAGCAGCCGGAGCTCCTTGAGTGCCTCGCGCGGGATGGCGTCCCGTCCGGCCAGCGGATGGCCTTCGGGGGTGACCAGGACGAAGTCCTCGTCGAAGAGGGGGAGTTCGGTGATGCCGGGCACGCCGAGGGGCACGGCGAGCAGCAGCAGGTCGAGCCGGCCCGCGGCGAGTCCCTCCAGGAGCGAGGAGGTCTGCTCCTCGTGGACCTGGAGGTCGAGCTCGGGCCAGCGGCGGTGGACGAGCCGCAGGACGGTGGGCAGCAGATAGGGGGCGACGGTCGGGATCACACCGAGCCGCAGGACGCCGGTGAAGGGCGCCTGGGCGGCCTCCGCCTCCTCCATCAGCTCCGCCACCGCGTCGAGGACGGTCCGGGCGCGGACCGCGAGCCGCTCCCCCGCGGGCGAGAGCAGCACCTTCCGCGTCGTGCGTTCGAGGAGCTGGACACCGAGTGCCTCTTCGAGAGCCGAAACCGCGCCCGAGAGGGCGGGCTGGCTCATGCCGATGGCGGCCGCCGCGTCGCGGAAGTGCAGATGCTCGGCGACCGCCACGAAGGCCCTGAGCTGGGAGAAGCTGGGCTGCTTGCCCCGGTGCGGGCCGCGCGGAGGGTTGTACGGGGATGCCACTGATAACCACCTTCGATCAACGCGACCCACCCTAGCTATTTCACTGATCAATGCACCCCGTGCCAGTATGTGAGACGTCCAACCCCCACGGAAGCGTCCAAAAGGGACCCTTCCTGTCTACGAGGAGAGCGCGTGCTCACTGTCGGTGACAAGTTCCCCACCTACGACCTGACCGCCTGCGTGTCGCTGGAGAGCGGCAAGGAGTTCGAGCAGATCGACCACAAGGCCTACGAGGGCAAGTGGCGCGTGGTGTTCTTCTGGCCGAAGGACTTCACCTTCGTCTGCCCGACGGAGATCGCCGCGTTCGGCAAGCTGAACGACGAGTTCGCCGACCGCGACGCCCAGATCCTCGGCGTCTCCGGCGACTCCGAGTTCGTGCACCACGCCTGGCGCAAGGACCACGCCGACCTGCGTGACCTGCCCTTCCCGATGCTGGCCGACTCGAAGCACGAGCTCATGCGCGACTGCGGCGTCGAGGGCGCGGACGGCTTCGCCCAGCGCGCCGTCTTCATCGTGGACCCGAACAACGAGATCCAGTTCACCATGGTGACCGCCGGCTCCGTCGGCCGTAACCCCAAGGAGGTCCTGCGGGTCCTCGACGCCCTGCAGACCGACGAGCTGTGCCCGTGCAACTGGAACAAGGGCGAGAGCACCCTCGACGCGGCCGCTCTCCTCTCGGGCGAGTAAGGGCGGATCCGACATGGCTCTCGACGAACTGAAGTCCGCCCTACCGGACTTCGCCAAGGACCTGAAGCTGAACCTCGGTTCGGTCATCGGCAACAGCGACCTTCCGCAGCAGCAGCTGTGGGGCACCGTCCTCGCCTGCGCGATCGCCTCGCGCTCGCCGAAGGTGCTCAAGGAGCTGGAGCCCGAGGCCCAGGCGAACCTGAAGCCCGAGGCGTACCAGGCCGCCAAGTCCGCCGCCGCGATCATGGCGATGAACAACGTCTTCTACCGGACCCGGCACCTGCTGTCGGACCCCGAGTACGGGACGATGCGCGCCGGCCTGCGGATGAACGTCATCGGCAACCCGGGCGTCGAGAAGGTCGACTTCGAGCTGTGGTCGCTGGCCGTCTCCGCGATCAACGGCTGCGGCCAGTGCCTGGACTCGCACGAGCAGGTCCTGCGCCAGGCCGGTGTCGACCGCGCCACGATCCAGGAGGCCGTGAAGATCGCCGCGGTGATCCAGGCGGTCGGCGTCACGCTGGACGCGGAGGCCGTGCTCGCCGAGTAGGTCCGAGCCGTACGAGAAGGGCCCCGGGGCTGTCCGCCCCGGGGCCCTTCCGTCACTTCTTGAGCGCCGCCATGAGGGCCAGCAGGTCCTGGGTCATGGGGACGTCGATGCCGGAGAGGTCGATCGCCCGGGTGCTCCGGGTCGCCTCCCCCTTGGCGGAGTCGTAGTCGTACTGCGACCAGACGCTGAGCTCGAACTCCGCCTGCCCGTCGAGGACGACCAGCTGCGCCCCGTCGTTCCCCGACTGGTCGAAGAAGGCCTGTTCGCCCAGGCCGTCGACGGGCTGGGGGGATCGGCCGTTCTCGGCCTTCGGCGCGAACTCGGGGCCGGGGTCCGCCTTCTTGTGCAGGGTGTACGTGACCGAGGCGCTGTACCCCTCCTGCGGGGGGCCGAAGGTGAGCGAGCACCCGGCCTGGAAGAGAGCCGGGTCCTCGATGGCCGGGCCCGAGCCGTCCTGCCCGGCCTTTCCGAGGACGCCCTCGAGTGCCTTCAGCTCGATCGTGCGGCAGAAGTCCGCGGCGTCCCGGTACCCGCCCAGGTCGGGTCCCGCGTCCTGCCGCTGCTGGTACGCGTAGAGCCCGCCGCCCCACACCGCCGAGGCGAGCACCGCGCCGCCGAGCGCCCATGACCAGGGGCGGCGGCTCCGGGGCGGGCGCGGCGGCGGGGTGTCCGTGAGCACTTCCGGGGCGTCGAACTCGACGCCGCCCGCGAGCTCGGGCTCCGATATCACCCGCTCTCCTCCTTGACGGCGCCCGGCGCCGGTACCGGTGCGACCGCGAAGGCCGTCGCGCCGCGCGGCTCCGGGGTGCTGCGCAGGGCCTGTTCGGTGCTGTACGCGCGCAGGTAGCCGACGACGGTGTTGAGGACGGCGACCAGCGGCACGGCGACGACGGCGCCGCCGATTCCCGCCGTGAGGCCGCCGGCGGCGACGGCGAGGACGACGGCGAGGGGGTGGACGCGGACGGCCCGGCCGAGGATGAACGGCTGGAGGACGTGGCCTTCGATCTGCTGCACGGCGAGCACGACGACGAGCACCATGAGGGCGGTGAACACGCCGTTGGTGACGAGGGCGACGAGGCAGGCGAGGGCTCCGGAGATGACCGCGCCGACCAGGGGGATGAAGGCGAAGAGGAAGATGAAGACGGCGAGCGGGACGGCCATCGGGACGTCCAGGAACCAGAGCCCGAGGCCGATGAAGACGGCGTCGATGAGGGCGACGAGGACGGTGCCGCGGACGTAGGCGGTGAGGGTGCGCCAGGCGCGCGGTCCCGCGCCGGCGACGCCGGGCCGGGCCTGGGCGGGCACCAGCTTGAGCGTCCACTCCCAGACCTTCTTCCCGTCGTAGAGCAGGAAGAGGGTGCAGAACATGGCCAGCAGGATGCCGGTCATGGCCTCCACGATGACGGTGACGCCCTGGAGTCCGGCGGAGGTGATCTGTTCGGCGTTGGCGCCGATGGCCTCGCTGAGGTTCTTGGCGATGTCGTTGATCTGCTGCTCGGTGACGTGGAACGGGCTGTCGAGCAGCCAGTGCTTGAGCTCCTCGATGCCGTCCTTGACCCGGTCGGACAGGTTGTCGACGTTGTCCATGACCTGCCAGACCACGAACCAGCCGACCAGGCCCATGACGACGAAGCCGGAGACGGCGGTGACGGCGGTGGCGAGGCCCCGGGGCAGGCCCTTGCGGCGCAGCATGGCGACGGTGGGCTGGAGCAGGGCGGTGACGAGGAGCGCGGCGACGAAGGCGAGGACGACCAGCTGCACGGAGCTGATCACCTTCATCAGCACCCAGACGGTGCCGGCGAGGACGAGCAGCCGCCAGCCCGCCTCGGCGGCCACGCGCATGCCCCAGGGGATGGCGGCGACGGGGTCGGGGCGGGCGGCGACGGCCGGTGCGTACGAGGGGGGCGCGGGGACGGAGCGGCCCGGCTCGGTGGGGGCCTCGGGGTCCGCGAGGGGCGCGGCGGCGTCGGGGCCGCCGTCCGGGCGTCCGGGGGCGGCGGGGCCCGGGGCCCCGTGGGGGACGTCATGGGGGGTCCCGTACGGCGGCCCGAGCGGATCGTCCCGTTCCGCCTCGGCCCTGCGCTCGTCGAGGCGTTCACCCACGCGGCTCAGGCTCTCGCCCAGCCGGCTCAGCCATCCTGGCACTCTGGACATCTCTTCCTTCTTCCCCCCGCCGACTCTTCCCGCTCGCTCCCCGGGTACCCCGTGGGCCTTCGAACCTACACGCAGGGAGCCCCTCACCTGAGGACGGTGAGGGGCTCCCGGAGGTTGAGCAGGTCGGCTTCGGGGGCGCCCCGAAACGACGCGGCCTAGTACCAGCGGTTGGCCTGCCAGAACGACCAGGCACCGCACGGGCTGCCGTAGCGGCTGTCCATGTAGTTGAGGCCCCACTTGATCTGGGTGGCGGGGTTGGTCTGCCAGTCGGCGCCGGCCGAGGCCATCTTGTAGCCCGGGAGGGCCTGGACGAGACCGTAGGCGCCCGAAGAGGCGTTGGTGGCGCGGTAGTTCCAGCCGGACTCGTGGTCCACGATGTTGCTGAAGCACGAGAACTGGTCGGCCGACATCATCTGCCGGGCCATCGCCTGGACCTCGGCGATGCTGTAGGAGCCCTGCGCGGCGAAGGACGAGGCGCTGCGGATGGAGGAACGGTTGGCGCGCTCCTCGGCCTCCTTGCGCTCCTTCTCGGCCTTGGCCTCGGCGGCGGCCTTGTCGGCGGCCTCCTTCTTCGCCTCGGCGTCCTTGGCGGCGCGGAGGCGGGCCGACTCCTCCGCGGACTTCTTCGCGGCGGCGTCGGCGGCGGCGGCCTGGACGTCGGCCTGCTCCGAGAGGGACGAGACCTGTACCTGGGCCTGCTCGCCCGCGGGGATGTCCGCGAGCAGCGTGGTGTCGGCCGCGGTGGCCTCGAAGTTGTCGTCCGAGGGCTGAGCGGCGTTGCCCGAGGCGACACCGGCGATGGCGCCGACAGTGGTGACCGCAGTGGCCGAAGCCACCGCGAATCCCCGGACCGAGATCCGGCTCACACGGTTTCCTTCCAGCACGCCCGCACAGGTGACCACGCGGGCGAAATCTTGCCCCTGGCACTGGTCTCCGACGTACGGGGTCACAGAAGACACGGGCCCGTGGTGCTGTGGGCGGCATACGGCGACGGCTGTGGAGTTGTGTGGTGCGGTGCGCACCCCTGAGGGTGCACGTGTGCCGTATGCGGGGCCTGACGGAAGCAAGACTCTGCCGGACGGCGGCACCGCAAGGCAATTCCGTGTTGCGTGGGAAAGCTCACACCTGCTTGGGCGTACGGGATTTGGCGGATGAGGGCGACAGCGCGGCGCCGCCCGGCTAAGCTCCTGCGCTTCGCCGGGCGGCGCCAACTGCCTTACCCGTACAGACGGGTACGAATCGGTCAGATCTGAACGTCCTCCAGCATCTCGGTCACGAGCGCGGCGATCGGGGAGCGCTCGGAGCGGGTGAGGGTGACGTGGGCGAAGAGCGGATGCCCCTTCAGTTTCTCGATGACGGCGACGACTCCGTCGTACCGGCCGACCCGGAGGTTGTCGCGCTGGGCGACGTCATGGGTCAGCACGACCCGGGAATTCGCCCCGATCCGGGACAGAACGGTCAGCAGGACGTTCCGCTCCAGGGACTGGGCCTCGTCCACGATGACGAAGGCGTCGTGGAGGGAGCGGCCCCGGATGTGGGTGAGCGGCAGGACCTCCAGCATCCCGCGGCCGAGCACCTCCTCGATGACCTCCCGGCCCGCGACCGAGGACAGCGTGTCGAAGACGGCCTGGGCCCACGGGCTCATCTTCTCGGACTCGCTGCCCGGCAGGTACCCCAGCTCCTGGCCGCCGACCGCGTACAGCGGACGGAAGACCATCACCTTCTGGTGCTGACGGCGCTCCAGGACCGCCTCCAGGCCCGCGCAGAGCGCGAGCGCGGACTTGCCGGTGCCGGCCCGGCCGCCCATGGAGATGATGCCGACGTCCGGGTCGAGCAGCAGGTCGAGCGCGATCCGCTGCTCGGCGCTGCGGCCGCGGAGCCCGAAGGCCTCCCGGTCGCCGCGGACGAGCCGCACGTTCCCCTCGGCGGTGACCCGGCCGAGCGCCTTGCCGCGCTCGGACTGGAGCACCAGGCCCGTGTGGACGGGGAGCTCGGCGGCCTCCGGCACGTGGAGGGAGTCCTGGTCGTAGAGCAGGTCCACCTGCTCCCCGGAGAGCGCCAGCTCGGACATCCCGGTCCAGCCGTTGGCGTCCGTGATGGCGAGTTCGGCGCGGTACTCCTCGGCGAGGAGCCCGACCGAGGAGGCCTTGATGCGCAGCGGCAGGTCCTTGGAGACGACCGTGACGTCGTACCCCTCCGCCTGGAGGTTGCGCGCGACCGCGAGGATCCGTGAGTCGTTGTCCCCCGACCGGTAGCCGGCGGGCAGGACGCCGGGGTCGGAGTGGTTGAGTTCGACACGCAGGGTGCCGCCCAGGTCCCCGATGGGGAGCGGGGCGTCGAGGCGTCCGTACCGGACCCGGAAGTCGTCGAGCAGGCGCAGCGCCTGCCGGGCGAAGTAGCCGAGTTCGGGATGGTGCCGCTTGGCCTCCAGCTCCGTCACCACGACGATCGGGAGCACCACCTCGTGCTCCTCGAAGCGCGAGACGGCGTTGGGGTCGGCCAGCAGGACGCTGGTGTCGAGAACATAGGTGCGCCGGTCGGAAAGGCGGCGCTTCGTGCTGGTCACCACGGAAGGACAGACCCCCTCGGAAGACCCCTGTGAGGTCGGGGTGCGACGGAACCGGTGTCGCTGCGGAATGGGACCGGGCTCAGGCCGCCGTGCGCGGGCCGAACCACGGCCCTCCGCTTCTCCCGTGCTTGTCCCGCACGGTCGTCCTGGTGCAAGGGGCCTCCCGGGTGGCGGTCTCCGTGCCGCTCACTTCACCAGGGATATGCCCTCGAACAGCCGCTGCCATGCCAGGGCATATGACGACGTGTTCATGAACGCCAGGTGATCGGTTCCGACCGGAATCCTCCGGAGGGGGTGGCGCGGGGATCAGGCCCCGTAACGACGGTGCCGGGCCGCGTAGTCCCGCAGCGCGCGCAGGAAGTCCACCTTCCGGAAGGCCGGCCAGTGGACCTCGCAGAAGTAGTACTCCGAGTGGGCGCTCTGCCACAGCATGAAACCGGACAGCCGCTGCTCGCCGCTGGTGCGGATCACCAGGTCCGGGTCGGGCTGACCGCGCGTGTACAGGTGCTCCGAGATGTGCTCGACGTCGACGATCTCGGCGAGCTCCTCGAAGCTCGTCCCCCGCTCCGCGTGCTCCAGGAGCAGCGAGCGGACCGCGTCCGCGATCTCCTGGCGGCCGCCGTAGCCCACCGCGACGTTCACGAGTATCCCCGTGTTGCCGCGGGTGGCCTCCTCGGCCTCCTTCAGCACCGTCTGGGTGCGGGAGGGCAGCAGGTCCATCGTGCCGACGTGGTGGACCCGCCAGCGGCCGTCGGCGGCCAGCGCGCGCACGGCGTTCTCGATGATGCCGAGCAGCGGGACGAGCTGTTCCTCGGGGCGGTTCAGGTTGTCCGTGGAGAGCATCCAGAGCGTGACGACCTCGACGTCCGTCTCGGCACACCAGCCGAGCAGCTCCTGGATCTTGTCCGCGCCGGCCTTGTGTCCCTGCTCGGGGGTCCCGCCGGACGCCTTGGCCCAGCGACGGTTCCCGTCGAGGATGACCCCGATGTGCTTGGGCACCTGGGTGTGGTCGAGGCGGCCTTCCACCCGGCGTGCGTAGAGCCCGTACACCAGGTCGCGCAGGTTCACTGTTCTTTACCCCTCCATGCAGTGTCGGCCCCCGAAGCCGCCACACTACTGCGGCCGGGCGACGGGCTCCCAGCCCGGGACTGTCACAAGTCCGTGATAAGCAGAGATACGTGACTGATTCCCCCTTCTACCGCGCCGCCGCGGACCGCTACGAGACCATGGAGTACCGCCGCACCGGCCGTAGCGGCCTCAAGCTCCCCGCCGTCTCCCTCGGCCTCTGGCACAACTTCGGCGACGACCGCGCGCTCGACTCCCAGCGCGCGATCCTGCGCCGCGCCTTCGACCTCGGCGTCACCCACTTCGACCTGGCGAACAACTACGGGCCGCCGCCCGGCTCCGCCGAGCTGAACTTCGGCAAGATCTTCGCCCAGGACTTCGCGCCCCACCGGGACGAGCTGATCGTCTCCACCAAGGCCGGATACCTGATGCACCCCGGGCCGTACGGCGAGTGGGGCTCCCGCAAGTACCTGCTGTCCTCGCTCGACGCCTCCCTGAACCGGATGGGCCTCGACTACGTCGACATCTTCTACTCGCACCGCTTCGACCCGCACACCCCGCTGGAGGAGACGATGGGGGCCCTGGCCTCCGCCGTCCAGCAGGGCAAGGCGCTGTACGTCGGCGTCTCCTCGTACAACAGCGAGCAGACCGCCGAGGCGGCCCGGATCCTGCGCGACATGGGCGTCCCGGCCCTGATCCACCAGCCCTCGTACTCCATGATCAACCGGTGGACCGAGGAGGACGGCCTCCTCGACACCCTGGAGGCGGCCGGCATGGGCTGCATCTCCTTCGTCCCGCTCGCACAGGGACTCCTCACCAACAAGTACCTGAAGGGCATCCCCGAGGGCTCGCGGGCCACGCAGGGCAAGTCCCTCGACCCGAACCTGCTCTCCGACGAGGTCCTGCGGCGCCTGCGCGGCCTCGCCGACATCGCCGAGCGGCGCGGGCAGTCCCTCGCCCAGCTGGCGCTGTCGTGGGTGCTGCGGGACGAGCGGATGACCTCGGCGCTGATCGGCGCGTCCAGCGTCGCCCAGCTGGAGGAGAACGTGGCGGCGCTCGCGGGCCCGCCGCTGACGGACGAGGAGCTCAAGGAGATCGACTCGTTCGCGGTCGACACCGCCGGCACGAACATCTGGGCCGGCCGCGGCTGAGCGCCGCCGGCCGGGCCGGGCCCTGAAGCGGCCCGGGGCAAGAAAAACGGGCCGGTCCGTGGGGGGGATACGGACCGGCCCGAGGGGGGGTTTCCACCATAACCCTTCGATAGTCGTCCTGCGCGCCACGTACGCCGGACGAACCGCCCCTGATCCGCCGGATCCCAAGCGGCACAAGGGATCCGAGGCCCCGTGGCGGGTTTGCGCCCCGGCGTGGCGGCGGAGTTCCGTCCCTCCGAAGAGGGACCGGACCCCACGGGCACCGCATTGACGGAGCAGCACGCACCCGTCACGACGGGCGACGGCCCCGTGGCCGTGCGTACGGAACGCGGCCCCCGTCAGGGAAGCGCGGTGAACGCGCCCAGGAGGAGGCCGAGCAGCCCGCCCCCGAGCATGAAGGGGCCGAACGGGATCGCCGAGGAACGCCCGGCCCGGCGCAGCAGGACGATCCCGAGGCCGTACACCGCGCCGAGGAGGAAGCCCGCGAAGGCCCCGGCGAAGAGCACGCCCCAGCCGTACCAGCCGAGGGCGGCGCCCAGCGGGACCGCCAGCTTCACGTCGCCGAAGCCCAGCCCGCTCGGGTTGACCAGGAACAGCACCAGATACGCCCCGCCGAGGGCGAGCCCGCCGAGCAGGGCGTGGACCCAGGACCCCGCGTCGTACGGAAGGAGTTCCGCGCCGCCGAGGAGCAGCGGGACCGCCACCGCGAGCGGCAGGGTGAGACCGTCCGGAAGCCGGTGCACGCGCGCGTCCACACAGGCGAGGAGGACGGCGAAGGGCGCGCCGAGCAGCCAGACCGCGAGCTCGGGCCGGGGCCCGCCGGTGGCGGCGGCGAGCGCGGCACAGACCAGGGCGGTGAGCAACGGGGCGACGGACGGGCTCGCGGCGGTCGCGCAGCCCCGCCGCCCGGGACCGCCGAGCCAGCCGCGCCCGGGCCCCGCCAGGACGTGCCCGGCGGGACAGCGGTCCCGCCACGGCTCCCCCGGCTCCACGGCGAGCCGGTACGCGGCCCGGGGCACGAGCAGCCCGACGGCGGCCCCCCACAGGGCGGCGACGGCGATCAGCGTGACGTACACGGACGAGACCCTAGGCGGCCGTGCCGCTACGGTCTGCCGCATGGGGAAATGGGTGGACGGGACGGGGACGTTGACGGTGGCCGCTCTGGACGTCCCGCTGGAGGTGGCGGCCTCGTACCGGGCGCGGCGGCGGGGCCTCCTGGGCCGGGACGGGATCGCGGGGGCGCTGCTCATCGTCCGGACGAACAGCGTGCACACCTTCGGCATGCGGTTCCCGATCGACGTGGCCCACCTGGACGGCTCCTTCACCGTCCGGTCCGTGGTGACGATGCGGCCGGGGCGGCTCGGCATGATCAGGCCGCGCGGCCGGCACGTCCTGGAGGCGGAGGCGGGCGCGATGGCGGAATGGGGCCTGGAGCCGGGAGTACGCGTGCGCGTGTCCTACGGACGGGTCACGGAGGCCCCGGACCGAGCAGGGTGAACGCCCCGTACGCGCCGGAGGCCAGCGCGAGACCGGCGAGGACGGGCACGGCGGTACGGGTCCGCACGCGCGCGAGGGCCACGGCGGGCGGGAGCAGCAGCCCGAAGGCCGGCATCATCAGGCGCGGCCGGGACCCGAAGTAGGCGGCACCGACGAGGGAGACGAACACGACGCCGATCGTGTACACGAGCAGCGGCAGGGGCTGCCGCTGCCGCACGCACAGCGCGACCAGCCACCCGAGCAGGGCGAGCGCCGCGCACAGGCCGAGGGCGGCGGGCCACGGCAGGCCCGCGATGAACAGGGCGAGGGCGACACCGCCGTCGACGGAGTTGCCCCAGGCGGCCTGCACGTCGAAGTAGGCGGTGGGGGTGCCCTCCCGGACCCCGACGTAGGCGACGTACGCGAGCCAGCCCAGCGGGGCGACGAGCACTCCCCCGACGGCGGACCGGGGCAGCCTTCCGTCCCGTACGAGAGCGACGAGGGCCGTGATCCCGAGGGCGGCGATCAGCGCGGCGGCCGTCGGCCGGGTGAGCCCCGCGGCCGCGCACAGGACGCCGGCCGGGATCCAGCGCCCGCGCAGCACGGCGTACAGCGACCAGGCGGCGAGGGCGGTGAACAGGGTCTCCGTGTACGCCATGGACTGGACGAACGCGGTCGGGTACACGCCCCAGAGCACGGCGAGGAGGACGCCGGCCCGTGGCCCCGCGACGTGGGCGCCGCACTTCGCGATGCCCCAGGCGGCGACGGGCCCCGCGGTCCAGGAGACGAGGAGCCCCGCGGTGGCCGCGTCGACGGGGAGGACCGCGGAGAGGCCGCGCTCCAGGGCCGGGAGGAGCGGGAAGAAGGCGAGGTCGGAGTGGACGGCGCCGTCGGGCAGGGTGACCCGGTGGCCGTACCCGTGCTCGGCGATGCGGACGTACCAGACGGAGTCCCAGCGCCCCTTGAGCCGGTGCAGCCCGTCCTCGCCGGTCGCGGCGGCGGCGACGGCGAGGACGACGAGGCCGACGAGGCGGGTGGCGGCGTAGCCGCCGACGGCGAGGAGGGTGGGGCTGCTGGAGCCGGTGGGACGAGAGGGGCCGGTCGGGCTGGTCGGGCTGGCGGTCCGGGGCATGCGCCCGATTATCCGGGGGCGCACACGGGACTCACCCGAGGGGCCTTATGCGGACGAACTTCGCGGCCATGACGGGACCGAGCTGCTCGACGATGGCGTGCCCCGGCTCCTGCGGCGAGGGCAGGTCGCCGAGGAAGGACGTGACGATGACCTCGTCGATGCCGAGGACGCCGCGCGCGCTCTGCTCCTCCAGGAAGTCGAGCGTCCGACGCCAGTCGGCGGCGCCGGGGGCCTCGCCGAGGAAGGACCGGACGGTGTCCTGGACGACGTCCCAGAAGAACACGTGCGGCAGGACACCGCCCTGACGGAAGACATGGGTCTCGTACGCCCCTCGGAACTCGGGAATCCGGGTGACGAGATCACTGACCAACTGCACGCTCGGAGTCACGGCCACGCTCGGGGTCACGGCCACGCTCGGAGACGCGGTCACGGCCGGAGTGGCGGTCGCGGTCACGGTCGGAGTGGCGTTCGGAATCGCGTGCGGGCTCGCGTGCGGGCTCGCGCCCGGGGTCACCGTCATCTGTCCAGAATGCTCCCGCCGAAGAGGGATGTCCCGCCGGATTTACGCTTTCCTGGCGACGTCTTTCGCCGGGTTTTCCACAGGGGGTGCGAAGTGTCCCCCTTCCGTGGATCGTTGGGCGTATGTACGAGTTGGCGATCCTCGCCAGGGGCGGGATCCTCCTGACGGTCTGGGCGGTCGCGGCGGGCTGGCCGCCGGGCCGGCTGGCCGGACGGCTGCGCCGGGACGGCTGGCAGCGGATCTGCCGGGGCGCCTGGGCGGCCCCGGGAAGGGAGGTGGACTGGCGGCTGAGGGCGACGGCCCTCCAGTTCCTGCGCCCGGAACTGGTCTGCAGCCACGGGACGGCGGCGCGGCTGCACCGCATCGAGGTCCTGGGCGGGGAGGACCCGGAGGAGCGGCTCGACTTCACGGCTCCACCGCCGGCCAGATCGTGCCGCGGTGACCGGATACGGCTCCACACCACGGCCTTCCTCACAGACGGGGACCGGTCCGTCCGGCGCGGTCTGCGGACGACGACGCCGGCGCGGACGGTCGGCGACCTGATGCGGTCCTCGGCGACCCGGGAGGAGGCGGTGGTCGTCGCGGACTCGGCGCTCGCCCGGCGGGCGGTCGAAGGAGTACGGCGCGAGGCACTCGTCCGCCACGAGGACCTCTCCGCCGAACTCGCGGCGCCCCGGCGGGGCGCGGCCCGCGCCCGGACCTGGCTCCGGCTGGCCGAACCGGCGTCGGGCTCCCCTGCGGAGACGGTCGCCCGGTTGAGGATGGGCGACACGGGCCTGGTCCCCGAGTGCCAACCGACCCTCCTCACGGCGGACGGCCGGCGCCTGCGCCCCGACTTCCTCTTCCGCACGGCGGGCCTGGCGGTGGAGATCGAGGGCCACGCCTTCCACGGCACCCGACGGGCCCACGAACGGGACGTCGCCCGCTTCAACGCGCTCCAGTCCTGCCCGCAGATCCGCCGCGTGCTCCGCTTCACGGCCAGGGAGGTCTTCCGCCACCCGGACCGCATGACGGCGACGATCCGGGCGGCGCTGGCGCTCTAGGGGGTGGAGGCGGAGGCCGTGGTCCGGGGGAAGGAGATCTCGACGCGCCGGTTCTTCTTCCGGCCCTCCTCGGTGCGGTTGTCGGCGATCGGGTAGTCCTCGCTGTAGCCGCGGATGTCGAAGCTCGTCCCCGGGTCGAGGGCCCGCGCCAGCACCTGCTGCACGGCCACGGCCCGCTCCTTCGACAGCTTGAGCCCGTGCTCGTACGTCCCCAGGTTGTCGGTGAACCCGAAGACCCGGACCCGCCCCGACCCCATCTTCTTGACCTCTGCGGCGATGCCGGCGATACGGGCGGTGGCCTCGGGCGACAGCTTGGCGCTGTTCTTCGGGAACAGCACCTCGGCCTGCAGCGCGAACGTCACGTCCACGTTCGTGTCCTGCCGCCGCTCCTGCCCGCCCTCCTCCTCGACGATCTGCTTGATGTCGAGCACCTTGGCGGGGGCGAGGGTGGCGCCGTCGGGCAGCATCAGCCCCGGGGACCCGGAATCGATGACGGGCGGAGGCGAGGAGGTACCGGCGGGCCCGGGCCCGTCATCGGCGTACGCGGGAGGCCCGGCGAGCGGCCCCAACGCCACGCACACGAGAAGGAGGGAGGCGAGGCGGCGGTTTCTCGTCGTCGTCATGGAGTCGCCTCAGGAGAGTTTGAGGGTGGCGGGTTCGAAGGTGGGGAGCTGGAAGCTCACTTCGGTGGTGGAGGCGGGGGGTGCGGGGAATTGGAGGAATACTGAAATCGATCGGCCAGCAGCAAGGTTGGAGAGCCCTGAAGTGGTCAGCGGTCGACCGTCAGTGTCCCTGAGCACGTAGTACCGCTTTTTTCCGACCGAGTCGACCAGCGTGGCGCCTCCCAGAGAGTTGCCGTGCTTCACCACCTCCGTCTCGTCTCCACTCAGACGTGAGGGAATGATGGTTGAGGACTCGGACGTGTTCTTCAGTTGGCCCTTGATGGTCAAGAAGCCGCCTGCATCGCGTTCTGTCGAGGAGATGGCCAGCTCCAACCCCTTCTGCCCCTTGAGAAGTGCAAGCGTCTCCGTGGGTTCCTCGGCCTCTTGTGACTCTCGGGTGGCCGATGATCCCTGCTGGGGCGTGGCACTCGTTGAGGCGGGCTTGTTTCCACTGGGCTTCTCGTCGGCGCCGCACCCGGCCACGAAGAGTGCCACGGACGTGATCGCGACGGCGACCACCCCTCTGCGGGTCTTCCTTGCGTAGCGCGCGTTCATGAAGCGTGCTTCCTTTACTCGTCGCGGGTCAGTCCGACAGTCGGACTCTGAAAAGATCAGCGGCGTCGGGGAGGGTTGGGCTGTGAGGATCGATCTCCCACGGCTCGCCATCACAGATGAGGCCGACTATGGGCCCCTCGTCATCGGGCTCTTCGTCGTCCTCACCGGGGCTCGTAGGCGTCGCCCCCGGTGAGGGTCCGGGCGAATCCGAAGGGGGTAGCGGTCCACCGAAGGTGCAACGAGATTCGAGTACAGCTTCAGCAGACGCCGTTGCGTCCTTCGGCTTTTGTCCCGTTGTACGTACGGTCACCTTGAAACCATGCTCGCCGGTAGCGAGAGGAACACACCCGCCGTCCCAGAGCACCGCCTTGTTTCGAGCCGCAAACTCCTCTGCTTGCTGGCAGGCCGCTGAGGTGTCGCTACGCACCCTTCCCTGAAGGAACTTGTCCCATTGCCCAGGCTCGAGGATCACTCCGATCCAGCCGTGCCACAGTTGCTCTCGGACATCCTGAGCCGCCGCGAGGGCTGCCGCATCCGCTGCGGTCTGGGCACCGTTCCGAGTGGAAGCTGCCTGCCCGACCAAAAAGTAGGCAAAAGCCAAGAACAAGAGCCCTGCAACAACGGCAATATAGACAGGAAAAGCCTGCCCTGCGTCCCTCGATCCTTGCCGACCTATCCGCCGGTCAACTCGCTGATCTTCTGGGCAATCGCATCCTTGATCGACTGACCGATGTCCGTACCGGTGATGGCGATGACGATCGCCACCACCACCACGATGATCCCCAGGTACTCCACCGCCGTCTGCCCGCGGTCCCCCCGCAGCAGTCGGCCGGTCATTCTCATCTTGGCCCTCGTCAGGGCCTTCAGCATCGCGTCGTTCATCGTGGTCCCCTCCGCTTTCGGACGCCTGCGTATGGGCACGGTATGCCGACGGGCGGGTCGGCGGACAGGCCCCGGTCATCGGGTGGGGGCGATGCAGCGGGTCCATCGGCTCCACCCCCTCACACTCAGTCCGCACTTTGGCACATCGGGTTGCGTGTCCGAAGCCGTTTCCCCCGAATATGTCACCGCGCTCACTTGCCCGTCACCGACCCGAAGTCCGTCCCCGTGCCCAGGAACAGGCCCGCTCCCAGCAGGATCATGGTCGCCGGGACCATCAGCGTCGTGATCACCATCGTCGCCTTCGGGACCGCCTTCGCCGCCTTGCGCCGGGCGTTCTGCGCGTCCGTGCGCCGCATGTCGTTGGCGATCTGGATCAGCGTGTCGACGATCGGCGCTCCCAGCTCCTCACCCTGCTGCAGCGCGGTCACGAACTGCGCCACCTGCTCCGAGTCGTTGCGGCGCCGCAGTTCGTCGAAGGCCTGGCGGCGGCTGACGCCCATGTCCATCTGGCGGAGCGTGATGCGGAGTTCGTCGGCCCACGGGCCCTCGTACTTCTCCGCGACCCGTTCCAGCGCCTGGCGGAAGCCCAGGCCGGCGCTGACCACGACGGCCAGGACGTCCAGGAAGTCCGGCAGCGTGCGTTCGATCTGGTCCTTGCGGATCCTGACCGCGGACCAGATCCCGACCTCCGTCCAGAACGCGCCGAACGCGAGCAGCAGCAGGGCCGTCACGTACGAGCCCTTGCTCAGCATCACCAGGCCGCCGAGGCCGCCCAGGAAGCCGTAGACCGCCCGCCTCGCCCCGTACCGGTCGATGGTCAGGCCGCCGGGGTTGCCCGCCAGGTCGATCCGGCGGCGGACGGCGTTCACCCGCTTCGGGCCCATCAGCCGGAGCACGGCCGGCGACCAGCGCATGCCCAGGCGGTCGACGGCCGAGTCGACGGCTCCGGTGCGGGTGGCGCCGACTTCCAGGGCGAGTCTGAGGTCGTCGGGGAGCTTGGCGTCGGCTCGGTAGAGGCGCAGGCCGTGGGCGAAGCCCGCGACGGCCAGGGCCGCCAGGAGCGCGAGGAGGAGGTCCATCAGGCACGGGCCCTTACACGTCGATCTTCGAGAAGCGGCGGATGACGGCGAAGCCGACCACGTACAGCGCGAACGCCGCCACCACGGCGAACTGTCCGATGCCCGAGGCCGTCATCCGGTCGAGCGCCCCCGGCTCCATGTTGTCGATGAGGAGGAGCGAACCGATGCCGATGACGGGGACGGAGTACGCGGTCATGCTCACCTGGGAGAGCTGGGTGCGGACCTCGCGCCGGGTCTCCTTGCGTTCCTCCAGGGTCTCGGTGAGGTTCCGCAGGGAGGAGACGACGGTGCCGCCGGCCCGGTTGGCGAGGACGAGGGTGGTGACGAGGACGACGAGTTCGCGGGAGGGGAGGCGCGCGGCGAGCTCTCCCAGCGCGTCGTCGAGGGAGGTGCCCACGGCCAGCTGCTGGGCCACCTTCTCCAGTTCGTCGCCCGCCGGTGCCTCCAGTTCTTCGGCGGCCAGGCCGAGGGCCATGCGGAGGGCGAGTCCGGCCTGTGTGGCGTTGGCCAGGATGCGGGAGAGTTCGGGGAGTTGGTTGATGAAGCGCTCGATGCGTTTCTGGCGTTGCCAGTTGAGGTAGCCGAGCGCCACCCAGATGCCGAGGAGTCCGCAGATCGGGCCGAAGAACGGGGACAGCGCCGCCTGTCCCACGGTCCAGAGCACCGCCACGGTCGCCGCGAGGGCCACCGTGAACTCGCCGGGCGTGATGTCGAGGCCGGTCGCCGCGATCCGCAGTTCCAGTCTCCGGCCGAGGGCGGTCTTCCGCACCCGTCGGTCGATCCCCCGGAAGCGGCGCCTGCGGCGGCCGGTCGCGGCCTCCGGTTCGCCGCTCTCGTCGAGCCGGGCGACGAGGGCGGCGTGGCGGCGGGCCCCGCTCGCGTACAGCTGGACGCCGACGACGCCCAGGACGCAGGCGAGCAGCGCCACGCCCACGGTCAGCCAGAAGGGGTCCGTCGTCATGGTCGTGCCTCGGGCCGCCGGGTCGGGTCCGTCGTCGTCCACCGGTCCGCCCGTCCCCGGGCCGGTTCCACCGGTCCCCGGGCCGGGTCCACCGGTCCCCAGGTCGGGTCCGTCGTCATCGCTCCTCCCCCGGTCGCCACGTCGGGTCCGTCGTCCACCGCTCCCCCGGCCGCCAGGTCGGATCGGTCGTCATCGTCACTGCGCCTCCGGTGGGCACGTGGGCTTCGGTCATCGCTCCGCCTCTCGGGTGGCCAGATGGGCGTCCGTCGTCGCCACGCCGAACGCCTGCGGGATCGGCTGGCCCGCCAGGTAGAGCCGTTCGGCGACGCGCCGGGGCAGCGGGTGGTACGCGAACCTCCCGTACACCCGTCCGTCGGCAGCGACCGGCTGCGCCTCGAAGCGGCAGACCGTGGCCAGCAGGAAGCGTTCCCGGCCGTGCGAGGCGAGGACGGAGATCTCGGTGATGCGGCGCGTGCCGTCCGGGTGGCGGGTGAGCTGGACCAGGACGTCGACCGCGCTGTTGATCTGGTCGCGGAGCGCCTCGAACGGAACCTTCACCTCGGACATCGAGGCCAGGGTCTGGAGCCGCATCAGGGCGTCCTCGGCCGAGTTGGCGTGGACGGTGGCGAGCGAGCCGTCGTGGCCGGTGGACATCGCCTGGAGCATGTCGAGGGTCTCGCCGCCGCGGACCTCGCCGACGATGATGCGGTCGGGGCGCATGCGCAGGGAGTTGCGCACGAGGTCCCGGATGGAGATCGCCCCGCGGCCCTCGATGTTCGGGGGGCGGGCCTCCAGGCGGATGACGTGGGACTGCTGGAGCTGGAGTTCGGCCGAGTCCTCGATGGTGATGATCCGCTCGCCGTCCGGGACGAGGCCGGAGAGCGCGTTGAGGAGGGTCGTCTTCCCGGTGCCGGTGGCGCCGGAGACGATCAGGTTGAACTTGGCCTGCACGAGCCCGGAGAGCAGGAGCAGCATCTGTTCGTCGAGGGAGCCGAGGCCGATCATCTCGTGGAGCGTGTACGCCCGGGGGAAGCGGCGGATCGTGAGCGTGGCCCCGGTGAGCGAGAGCGGCGGGATGATCACGTTGACGCGCTCGCCGGAGGGGAGCCGGGCGTCGACCATCGGGTTCGACTCGTCGACGCGCCGGTTGACGGTGGAGACGATCCGCTCGATCGTCTGCATCAGCTGCTCGTGGGAGGCGAAGCGGAGCGGGAGGAGTTCGACGCGGCCGCCGCGCTCGATGAAGATCTGGTCGGGGCCGTTGACCATGATCTCCGTGATGGAGGCGTCTTCGAGGAGCGGTTCGAGCACACCGAGGCCGAGGGCCTCGTCGACGACCCGGCGGATCAGCTGCGCCCGCTCGGCGGTGGAGAGGACCGGGCCCTCGCGGCTGATGATGTGGCCGAGGACGCGCTCCAGGCGGGCCCGGCGCTCGGCCGCCGCGAGGGCGGACATCTCGGTGAGGTCGATCTCCTCCAGGAGCTTGGCCCGGAAGGCGGCGACGAGGTGGCCGTCCTCCCGGCCCCCGCCCGTGGCCTTCTCCTCGGGGGCGCTGATCCGGGCGCGCAGGCTCATCGCAGGTCCTCCTGGTCGGACGTCTCGAGCAGGGGCATGGTGGCGGTCTTCTCGACGGTTCCGAAGTCGTCCCAGAAGGGCACGACGGACGGGATGGTGACGGTGACGGTGACGGTGACCTCGCCGTCGCCCCCGGAGGGGACGGCCATCGGCTTGACCCAACCGCTCGTCGCCTCGGTGGCCGCCGTCTGGGCGTCGAGCCGGGGCTCGTCGTCGGTGGTCACGGCTCGGGCGGCCGCCCGAGCCGCCGTGCCCGCCTGCTGGGCCGCGTACGCGGCGACGCCGAGCTGGAGCCCCGCCATGCCGACGATGAGGAGGATGGGGAGGAAGCCGAGGTATTCGATGGCGGCCTGGCCCCGGTCGCGGGGCCTGCCCTGCGGTGGGTTCGTCATGGGGTCGAGACCTCCTCGTCCACGGCGCCCGCTTCGGCCGTGACCGGGAACAGGCCCCCGAGCCCCGGGACGAGGGCCGGCACCTCGACGCTGACTTCGACGTGGACCATGCCTCCACCCCTCTGGCAGTCTCCGCCGGAGGCGCTCCAGGCGCCGTCGACGTGGCGGCCGGCGGCGGCGGGCCCGTCGTCCCCCACCGCGCACGCCCGCGCCGCCTCGTCCGCCGCGTTCCCCGCCAGCGTGTACGTGTAACCCACCAGGACGACCTGCCACAGCAGCGCCAGCGTGAGCAGGATCAGCGGCACCATTCCGAGGAACTCCACCGCCACCTGTCCCCTGTCGTCGTCCCGGTGCGTCCGCATCGTTCAGCGCCCTCCGGTGCGGCGGCGGCCCAGGGAGCCGCGGTCGCCCGTGCGGGCGAGCTGCTTGCCGTGCTGATCGGCCGCCTGGACCAGGCCCAGTTCTCCCGCGAGGGTCCACAGCGCCTGCTTGACGGTCGACTTGGCGTCGAGTTCGTGGAGGCGGCCGGCGTCGACGACGGCGGAGAGTTCCTTGAAGTTGGCGGGGACGGCGGCGCCCGCGATCCGGGTGCCGGTGATCTTCTGGACGAGGGGCGGCTGGATCTCGGTGGAGCGGTGGTGGCGGTTGACCACCGTCGTGGTCTCCTCGGCCTTGCGGACCTGGAGCCGTTCCCACATCCGTACGGTCCGTTTGGCGGCCCGGACCGCGACGACGTCCGGGGTGGTGACGAGGAGCGCGGTGTCGGCCATCTCGATCGCGGCGGCGTTGGCGCTGTCGAGGCGGGAGCCGCAGTCGAGGACGACGACCTCGTGCCGGCCGCGCAGGGCGCTGACGATCTGGCGGGCGGCGCGGTCGGTGACCTCCTCGCCGCGTTCGCCCTCCGCCGGGGCGAGCAGCAGGGAGAGGCCGGTCTCGTGGACGTAGACGGCGTCCTGGAGGACGCGGGGCGAGATGTCGGTGATGGTCGCGAGGTCGGCGACGGAGCGCCGGAACTGGACGTCGAGGTAGGAGGCGATGTCGCCGCTCTGGAGGTCCATGTCGACGAGGGCGACGCTGCGTCCGGAGGCGCGGGCGGCGAGGGCGAGGTGGACGGCGGTGACGGTGGTGCCGACGCCGCCCTTGGCGCCGCTGACGGTGACGACGGTGCCGCCGGGGCCGACGATCGGCTCGATGCCGGCGCCGAGGTGGCGGCGGACGCCGAGGGACCACTGGGCGGCGGCCTGGACGCGGCTGGCGAGTTCCTCGTAGCCGAGGGGGAGGGTGACGAGGCCTCGGGCGCCGGAGTCCATGGCGGCGGAGAGGAGGACGGGGCCGGCGTCGGCGGTGATGAGGACGACGCCGACGGCGGGGAAGCGGAGGGCGACCTCGCGGACGAGTTCGAGCGCGGGAACGGGTCCGATCCGCTCGTGGACGAGGACGACCTCGGGGAGTTCGTCGAGGGAGGCGGCGGCGAGGCGCGCGAGGGTGTCGACGAGCTGGGTGGAGTCGGTGACCGGCTGGGCGGGTTCGGCGTCGGGGAGCTGGCTGAGCAGCGTACTGACGGACCGGGCCGCCTCGGGGTCGCCGACGGCAGGCAGGATCCTGGTGGTCATACCGGCCTCACTTGTCCTTGTCGAGCGTGTAGGTGCGGTCGCCCTTGTCGACCGGGGACCCGGCCGTGGTCGGGGCGACGAGGGCGAGGCGTACGTGCTCGGCGAAGGACTCGGCGTACGCGACGCGCTGGGTGTCGAGGGTGGAGAGCGCGAAGGTGACGGGGACGGCGGAGGTGGCGCGGTCCGCGCGGTCGGAGCTGTCGGCGATGGGGGTGAGCTTGCCGATGTCGAGGACGCGGGCGCCGGTCACGATCATCCGGGACTGGTCGGGGTCGCCCTTCTTCTCGCCGGCGAAGGTCGCGTAGATGTTGACGGTGGCGCCGGGGGTGATCTTGCCAGCGACGCCGGTGGCCGCGTCGATCATGATCGCGATCTCCTGCTCTCCCTGCCGGAGCCGGGGGCGTTCGACGATCATGTCGGCCTGGAGGAGGGAGCCGGCCTTGAGCGGGGTGACGGCGATCTTGCCCTCGATCTGGCGGAGGTCGGTGACGGCGGTGGAGGAGAGCCAGCGCTTGGGCATGGAGATCTTCTCGAACTGGTCCGGCCTCAGGGGCTTGTAGGGCTCCACGTCCCTCGTGAGCCGGTACGCCGTGGTCTCCGGGCCGACCTTGGAGTTCACGTCGCTGATGACGGCGAGGACACCGGCGAAGGCGCCGAGGGCGCACAGGACGGAGAGCAGCAGCAGGATCACGCCGCGGCGCTGGCGGGAGTTCATGGCCGTACTTCCTCGGTCGGAACGGTCGGAGCGGTGGGAGCGGTCGGAGCGGTCGGAGGCGTGGGGCCGGGCGGGGCCGGGCGCGCGGGGCCGCTCATGGCAGGGCGGGGCGGGCGGTCCGCGCGCCGGGCCCGAGGGCGTGTCCGCCCTCCCGCGCCCCCGGCCCCAGGGCGCGGGTCCCCGGGTCGGGCGGTGGCGGGGCGGCCGGGGGCAGCGGGGCGGCGCAGAAGCCGCAGCGGTCGCCGATGAGTTCCATCCCGCACCAGTGGCAGGCCTCGCGGCGTACGGAGGAGACGAGCTGGTGGAGGACGGCCGGGTCGGGCAGGTAGGCGGCGAACTCGACGAGCTTGCCGGTGCCCCACCAGCCGGGCGAGGAGGCGGGCAGGGGCGTTTCGTGCACGGGCCCCGGGATCCGCCACCCGGGCACGAGGGTGGTGAGGGGCCAGTCGGTCTGGAGCTGGCCGCGGGCGAGGAGGAGTTCGGTGGCGAACTCCGGCCCGGCGAGGGAGTCCCCGCCGGAAGCGGAAGCGGAAGCGGAAGCGGAACGGGAGCCGGATGCGGAACCGGAGCGCGAGCCGAGCCGGACGATCTGCGGGGTCGGCCCGGCGAGGACGGCGAAGTGGGCGCCGGGCAGCCAGCCCTTGAGGTGGGCGCCGAGGCTCACGGGGACGCGGTCGAGGCGGGAGACGGAGCCGAGGACGGCGCCGGCGTAGATGTAGTGGGCGAGCAGCCGGGCGGCGGAGGCGAGGACTCCGGGGCTGAAGTCGTAGCCGGCGAGCTGTCGCAGCTGGCGGACGAGGACGGCCGCGCCGAGGGGCGGCAGGTCGGTCCTGACCAGCGCGATCCGGTCGCTCTCCAGGAGGGCGCGGACGGCGCGCAGGCGGTGTTCGACGGCGGGGGGCGCGGCGGTGGGACAGACGACGACCACGTGTCCGTACCGGGCGAGGAGTTGCTGCACGTCGGCGAGGGAGGCGTCGAGCGAGCGGGACTCGGGGGGCGGGAGGACGGCGGCCTGCGGGGTCCCGGGGTCGGTCGGCGGCAGCACCAGGTCGGTGCTGGTGACGGCGATCGCTGTCGGCACGTCGGACCCCCCGTCCCCTCCGGCCTCCGGTGCCCCGGGGGCCGCGGATCACTTACCGCGTTCGCGGCGTCACCGCAGGGTGCCGCCGTCTCTGCACCTTATCCACGTCCCCCGGGGTGGTGAACACACAATCCGCCAAGCCGTTCCCACTAATTTGCGCCCTGACCTCACCCCTTGGGGGCGGGCCCGGTCCCGGCCCCCGGGGCCGGATCCCCGCCCTTCCCCTCGTCGCGGCCGAACGGCGTTCGCCGCGCGGGGTATTGACAAGGCGATTGGTCTGGACCAACTTGTTCCGACAGCGGTGGCCGCCGCCGGTACCCCCGTACCCGCACCTCCCCTCCGTACGACGACGTACGGCACCTCCACCTCCCCAACTCCCCCACCGGAGGATGCACGTGGACCGCACCACCACCCGCCCGCACGGACGGCGCCCGCACGGACGCCGTCTGCTCGGCGGAGCGCTCGCGCTCGCCGTCGGCTCCGGGCTCGTCCTCGTCGGCGGAGCCGGCACCGCACAGGCGGCGGACGTCAACGTCGCCAGGAACGCCGGATTCGAGAACGGCCTCGCCGACTGGTCCTGTTCCGCCGGGAGCGGCGCCGCCGTCTCCTCGCCGGTCCGCACCGGCGTCGGCGCCCTGCGCGCCACCCCGGCCGGCCTCGACAACGCCATGTGCGTGCAGACCGTGACCGTGAAGCCCAACTCGACGTACACGCTGAGCGCCTGGGTCCAGGGCGGCTACGCCTACCTCGGCGCGAACAACACCGGGACCGGCACCGGGAGCGTCTCCACCTGGACGCCCGACAGCCCCTCCTGGAAGCAGCTCACCACCACCTTCACCACCGGGGCGAGCACCACCTCGGTCGAGATCTACACCCACGGCTGGTACGGCACCTCCCCCTACCTCGTCGACGACGTGAGCGTCTTCGGGCCCGACGGGGGCGGCGGCCAGGACCCCGCCCCGACCGTCCCGTCCGTCCCGTCCGGTCTCGCCGCCGGCACGGTCACCACCGGCTCCGTCGCCCTGAGCTGGGGCGCGGTCTCCGGCGCCACGGGCTACAAGGTGTACCGGGACGGCGCCAACCCGCAGACGGTCAGCGGCACGTCGACCACGATCACCGGACTCAGCGCCGACACCGCGTACCAGTTCCAGGTCTCCGCGACGAACGCCGCCGGCGAGTCCGCGAAGTCCGCCGCCGTCACGGCCCGCACCGCCAAGCCCACCGACCCGGGCCCCGGCCCCGCCGTGCCCCAGCACGCCGTCACCGGCTACTGGCAGAACTTCGACAACGGCGCCGCCAAGCAGAAGCTGCGGGACGTCCAGGCGGCGTACGACATCATCGCCGTCTCCTTCGCGGACTCCACCGCCGTGCCCGGCCAGATCGCCTTCAACCTCGACCCGGCCGTCGGCTACGCCTCGACCGCCGACTTCAAGGCCGACGTCGCGGCCAAGAAGGCGGCCGGCAAGTCCGTGATCCTCTCCGTCGGCGGCGAGAAGGGCAACGTCACCATCAACAGTGACGCCACCGCGACCGCCTTCGCCGACAGCGCGTACGCCCTGATGCAGGAGTACGGCTTCAACGGCATCGACATCGACCTGGAGCACGGCGTCAACGCCACGTACCTCACCAAGGCGCTGCGCCAGCTCTCCGCCAAGGCGGGCTCCTCCATGGTCCTGACGATGGCCCCGCAGACCATCGACATGCAGAACACGGGCTCCGAGTACTTCAAGACCGCGCTCGCCGTGAAGGACATCCTCACGGTCGTCAACACCCAGTACTACAACAGCGGTTCCATGCTCGGCTGCGACGGCAAGGTCTACAGCCAGGGGTCGGTGGACTTCCTCACCGCCCTCGCCTGCATCCAGCTCCAGGGCGGCCTCGCCCCGTCCCAGGTCGGCCTGGGCGTCCCCGCCTCCACGCGGGGCGCGGGCAGCGGGTACGTCGACCCGCAGGTCGTGAAGAACGCGCTCGACTGCCTGACGAGGGGCACCGGCTGCGGCACCTTCAAGCCCGCCCAGACCTGGCCGTCGCTGCGCGGCGCCATGACCTGGTCGACCAACTGGGACGCGACGGCCGGCAACGCCTGGTCGAACGCGGTGGGTCCGCACGTGCACAACCTGCCGTAGCGGCCCCGGGACGACGACGCGGCGCCACCGCTCCCCCGGTGGCGTCGCGTCGTCGTCTCACGCGGGCAGGTAGTGGCGCAGCACCGGGTCGAGCAGCCGGATCCACTCGTCGACCCGGGCGGCACGGCGGCCGTCGACCTCGCAGTCGTAGACCGAACCGTCGTAGAGCGTGACGGCGACGCGCAGCACCCGGTCGCGCCGGATGCGCTCGTACCGCACGGCGCCGATCTCGCTCCAGAGGAAGTCGGCCTCCTCCCCGAAGAAGTGCAGGGACACGCCGGCCCCGTCGACGGCGATCCCGGAGTTCCGGTCGACGGCGGTGAAGTCCGGCGCGGGCGGCGGCGGCACGAGGGGCGGCGGCGGAAGGTGGTAGGCGGGGTGCGGTACGGGAACGGGGTGCGGTACGGGAACGGGGTGCGGTACGGGGGCGGGGACGGCGTCCTGGACACCGGCGCCCGGCGTCACCGGCGCGTGACCGGGCGGCGGTACGGGGGCGGGGAAGGGCACCGCGTCGGCCGGCGGGCCCTGGGGGGCGAGCACCGGCACCGCGTCGGCGGGTGTCGACGCGGCCACCCGGGGGTCCGGCACCACGGACGCCAGAGGCGCTCCAGGTGCTCCGGGCGCCACGGGCGGTCCGAACGCCCCGGCCCCGGCCCGCCCCTCCACCAGCTCGTCCATGAGGGCGTCCGGAGTGGGCCGTTCGGCGGGGTCCTTGGCGAGGCAGCGTCCCACGAGCGACCGCAGCGCCTCCGGTACGGCGCCGAGGTCGGGGGCCTCGTGCACCGACCGGTACATGAGCCCCATCGGCGTCCCCTCGCCGAAGGGCCGTCCGCCGGCCGCGGCGACGAGGACGGCGCCGAGCGCGAAGACGTCGGCGGCGCCGGTCACCTCTTCGCCGAGGGCCTGTTCGGGGGCGAGGTAGCCGGGGGTGCCGAAGGCGTTGCCGGTGGCGGTGAGCCGGGTGGACTCCAGGGCGCGGGCGATCCCGAAGTCGAGGACGCGCGGCCCGTCGGCGGCCATGACGATGTTGCCGGGCTTGAGGTCGCGGTGGACGAGCCCGCAGGCGTGGATCGCCTCCAGGGCCTCGGCGAGCGCGGCGCCGAGGGAGCGCAGCCGCCGCTCGTCCATGGGGCCTTCGGCGGTGAGGAGTCCGGAGAGGGTGGGCCCCGGGATGTAGGCGGTGGCGAGCCAGGGGGACTCCGCCTCGGGGTCGGCGTCGACGACCTGCGCGGTGTGGAATCCGCCGACCCGCCGGGCCGCGGCGACCTCGGCGCGGAAGCGGGCGCGGAAGGACGGGTCGGAGGCGAGTTCCGGCCGCGCGACCTTGACGGCGACGGCGCGTCCGCCGCGCGATCGGGCCAGATAGACGGTGCCCATGCCGCCTTCGCCTAGCTTGTGCTCGATGACGTATCTACCGATGAGGGTCCCCACGCCGGACAGTATGGCCGAACTCCCCATCTTGACCCGTCCATGACATAGCCGGACCATGTGCCCCGGACACGCACGCGTCCGGGCCGTCATGCGTCCGGACACCCGCACGGCTCGGTCGCACTCCCCCACACTCCCCACCCAGGAGACAGCATGCGACGTCCCCTCCGCGGCAGAAGGTCCGCCACCCTCGCGGCCCTCGTGGCGTTCGCCCTCGCGGCGCCCCTCTCCGCGCTCACCACACCCGCCGGGGCCGACCCGGCGCCGACCGCCGCCCGTATCGCCTCCGGCGCGGAGGAGGTGATCCGGCAGTACGAGATCGCCGGACCCTCCACCGTCGCCGCCCGCACCGCGCTGGCCGCCACCGGCGTCTCGGTCGACGAGGTCGACGCCCGCTCGGTCGTCGTCAGCGCCAACACCGAACAGCTCGCCCGGCTCAAGGCCCTCGGCTACGCGCCGGTCGCCCTGCCCGGCCCGCCCGACCGCTCCACCGCGGCCGACAAGACGGCCGGCCCGCTCGACTTCCCCTCCGCCGACGCGAAGTACCACACCTACGCGGAGATGAACGCGGAGATCGACCAGCGCCTCGCCGCCCACCCGTCCATCATGAGCAAGCGGGTCATCGGCAAGACGTACCAGGGCCGCGACATCGTCGCCATCAAGGTCAGCGACAACGTCGGCACGGACGAGGCCGAGCCCGAGGTCCTCTTCACCCACCACCAGCACGCCCGCGAGCACCTCACCGTCGAGATGGCGCTCTACCTGCTGCGCGAACTCGGCGCGGGCTACGGCACCGACGCCCGCATCACGAACATGGTGAACGGCCGCGAGATCTGGATCGTCCCGGACCTCAACCCGGACGGCGGCGAGTACGACATCGCGAGCGGCTCCTACCGCAGCTGGCGCAAGAACCGGCAGCCCAACGCCAACTCCTCCTACATCGGCACCGACCTCAACCGGAACTGGGACTACAAGTGGGGCTGCTGCGGCGGCTCCTCCGGCACCAAGAGCTCCGAGACCTACCGGGGCGCGGCGCCCGAGTCCGCCCCCGAGGTGAAGGTCGTCGCCGACTTCGTGCGCTCCCGGGTGGTCGGCGGCAAGCAGCAGATCACGGCGGCCATCGACTTCCACACGTACAGCGAACTGGTCCTCTGGCCCTTCGGCTGGACCACGGCGAACACCACCACCGGCATGACCCAGGACGACCGCGACGCCTTCGCGACCGTCGGCGGCAAGATGGCCGCGAGCAACGGCTACACGCCCGAGCAGTCCAGCGACCTGTACATCACGGACGGCTCGATCGACGACTACCTGTGGGGCGCGCACAAGATCTTCGCGTACACCTTCGAGATGTACCCGTCGTCGGGCGGCGGCGGCTTCTACCCGCCCGACGAGGTCATCGAACGCGAGACGAGCCGCAACCGCGACGCCGTCCTCCAGCTCCTGGAGAACGCGGACTGCATGTACCGCTCGATCGGCAAGCAGGCGCAGTACTGCGCGGCCTGACGACCCGTGGGCGAAGGGGTGCCCCGGCCGGCGGCCGGGGCACCCCCGCGTCCGGTCCCGCCTCAGTCCAGGACGGCGAGCGCGTCGATCTCGACGAGGAGGCCGGGCGGGAGGCCGACGTAGACCGTGGTGCGGGCGGCGGCGGGGGCCTTGAGCTCCTGCTCCTCGAAGTACTCGTCGTAGATCTCGTTCATCTCGGCGAAGTGGTCCACGTCGGTGAGGTAGACGCGCATCATCATCACGTCGTCCCAGCCCGCGCCGCCCTCCTCCAGGACCGCCTTGACGTTGGCGAAGGTCTGCAGGGTCTGCTCGCGCAGGGTCGGTCCCGCGACCGTCGGCGCCCGGCCCTCGACGGCGGGCAGGAAGCCGACCTGGCCGGCGACCTGGAGGACGTTCCCCTTCCGCACGCCGTGCGAGAACCTCGCGGGCGGGGCGGTGTGGGTGGCGGGGGTGATCGCGGTCTTCTCGCTCATGCGGTGTCCTTCGTAGCGGGCTTGCCGGAGTACTCGCGGCTGATGGCGTCGGCGGTGCCGCGCACCTCCGGGAGGAGGGTGAGGAGTTCCTCCGCGGTGACGACCACGTTGGGCGCCGAGACCGACAGGGCGGCGACGACCCGCCCGTCCGCGCCCCGGACGGGCGCGCCGACGCAGTTGATGGACTCCTCGTGGCCGCCGAGATCGGTGGCCCACCCCTGCGCGCGCACGGTCGCCAGCTCCTTGAGGAAGGCGGCGGCGTTCGGCGTCGAGCGGGGCGTGTACGGGGGGTAGTCGAGCTTCGCGGCGACGGCGCGCCGCTCCGGCTCGGGCAGATCGGCGAGGAGCAGTTTGGCGACGGCGGCGACGGTGATCGCGACGGGCTTGCCGATGCGCGAGTACATGCGGACCGGGTAACGGCTCTCCACCTTGTCGATGTAGACGACCTCGCCCTCCTCGTACACGGCGAGGTGGACCGTGTGCCCGGTCCGCTCGTTGAGGGCGAGGAGGTACGGGTGGGCGATCTCGCGGACGTCGAGGTTCTCGACGGCCTCCTGGGCGAGCGCGAAGAGACGGGCGCCGAGGCGGTAGCGCTGGTCCTGCTGCCGGTGGACGAGACCGTGCTCGTGGAGGGTGCGCAGCAGCCGCAGGGCCGTGGACTTGTGGACGCCGAGCCGCTCGGCGACCTGCCCGAGGTCGGCGGGCCCCTGGGCGAGCAGCGGCAGGATGCTGAGCGCCCGGTCGACGGTCTGGCTCATGGCGTACGTACCTCCTGGTCGTCCCCCGTCCAGCCGGGGCCGAGGTGAAGTGTGCCCCAGGCCGCACCGTCGAGCGCGACCAGCCGGTCGGCGCGGCCCCGGCGGGCGGGCCGCGCCAGATCACCCGGCACGGTGAGCACGGCGGCGGCCGCGAGGTGCCCGTGGCGCAGCCGCGCGGTCATGCCGAGCCCGCGGAGGGTCCCGGAGAGGAACCCGGCGGCGAAGGCGTCCCCGGCGCCGACGGGGGAGACGACGGTGACGCGGGGGGCGGGGACGGGGGTGACGGTGTCGCGCCCGCGTACGGCCCCCGGCCGTGTCCCCGAACGCCGGACGGGCCGCGTCCCGGCCGCGCGGCGTTCGAACGCCACCGCCCCCTCCCCGCCCCGCTTCACCACGAGCACCGCCGGCTCCGCCAGCACCTCCCGGACCGCGGCCGGATCCCCGCAGCCCCACAGCGCCGCCGCTTCGTCCGCGCCCACGAAGACGACGTCCGCCCGGCGTGCGAGCTCCAGCAGTACGGCGGAGGCGTCGCCGTCCCGCCACAGCCCCGGCCGGTGGTTCACGTCGAACGAGACGAGCGGCCGTCCGGGCCGTGGCGCGGTGAGGTCCCGCATCAGCGCCAGGCAGTCCGCGGACAGTGCGGCGGTGATGCCGGTGAGGTGGAGGATCCGGGCGTCGGCGACGGAGTCGTACGGGACGGTGGCGGGCGACATGGCCGAGGCGGCGGACCCGGCCCGGTAGTAGACGACCTCGTGGGCGTCGGTCGCCCGGTCCTCGTCGGTGCGGAAGTAGACGCCGGTCGGCCGGTGCGGGTCGCGGCCGACGGCGCCGACGTCGACCCCGTACCCCGCGATCGTGTCGACGAGGTGGTCGCCGAAGCCGTCGCGGCCGACGCGGCCGACCCAGCGGACGCGGTGTCCGGCGGCGGCGAGGACGCAGGCGACGTTGGACTCGGCGCCGCCGATCGCGCGGGTGAAGGAGGGGACGTCGGCGAGGCGGCCGGCCCGGGAGGGCAGGAAGGCGACCATGGACTCGCCGAGGCAGACGAGGTCGGGACGGAGGACGTCGGAACCGAGGACGTCCGATCGGAGGGCGCCGGGACCGGGGACACCGGACCGGAGGACGCCGGACCGGAGGGCGTCGGACCGGGGGGCGTCGGACCGGGGGACGTCGGTGCCGACGGCGTCCGGGGTCGCGACGGCGTCCGGGGCCGCGGACGGGGACGCGGATCCGCTCACGATCGGGCTCCCTCCGCCTCGTACGGGTCCATTGACCCGGCCTCGGCCCGGATGTTAGACAGCCGTGAGCACCATGCGCAATGAGCGTTGCACATCCCGCAACGCCCACAACGAGGAGGCCTCATGCCCGACCTGGCGAACGAGCGCGTCGACCACCGCTTCAAGGCCCTGCCCCCGGACGCCGAGGGCCTGACCGTCGGCGAGCTCTCCGCCCAGCGGCGCAACCTCTTCACCGGCGGCTTCACCACCCCCGTCCTCGCCCTCTCCGCCGAGTCCGTCGAGCACAACCTGCGCCTCCTGGAGACCTACGCCGAGCGCCACGGCCTCGCCTTCGCCCCGCACGGCAAGACCTCCATGGCCCCCCAGCTCTTCGACCGGCAGCTGGAGCACGGCGCCTGGGGCATCACCGCCGCCGTCCCCCACCAGGCCCGCGTCTACCGCGCGCATGGCATCTCCCGGATCTTCCTGGCCAACGAGGTCGTCGACCCGGTCGCCCTGCGCTGGCTCGCCGCCGAGCTGGACGCCGACCCGGAGTTCCGCCTGATCTGCTACGTCGACTCCGTGCGCGGCGTCGATCTGATGGACGAGGCCCTGCGCGCGGCCGGCGCGTCCCGCCCCGTGGACGTGGTCGTCGAGCTCGCCGCCGGGGCGACCGGGCGTACGGGCGTGCGGACGGAGACGGAGTGCGCGGCCGTCGCCGACGCGGTCGCGGCCGCCCCCGCCCTGCGGCTCGTCGGCGTCGCCGGCTACGAGGGCACGATGCCCGGTGCCGACGCCGACTCGGTGCGCGCGTGGCTGCACCGGCTCGTCGGGCTCGCGGCCGACTTCGACGGGGCGGGCCGCTTCGACCCCGCCCTCGGCGAGATCGTGGTGAGCGCGGGCGGCAGCGAGTGGTTCGACACGGTCGCCGAGGTCTTCGCGGAGATCCCCGGCCTCTCCCTCCCCGTCCTGAAGCTGCTGCGCTCCGGCGCGTACGTCTCGCACGACGACGGCCAGTACCGCGACCGCACCCCCTTCAACCGGGTTCCCGAGGAGGGCGCGCTGCACCCCGCGTTCCGGCTCTGGTCGCAGGTCGTCTCCCGTCCCACCTCCGAGCAGGCCTTCACCAACGCGGGCAAGCGGGACGCCGCCCACGACCTGCACCTTCCCGAGGCGCAGGTGGTCCGCGACGCCCGCACGGGTGAGATCCGCGCCGCCGAGGGCATCACCGTGACGGGCCTCTCCGACCAGCACGCCTGGCTCCGCACCGAACCGGACGCGGGCCTGGAGGTCGGCGACTGGGTGGGAATGGGCCTGTCGCACCCCTGCACGATCTTCGACAAGTGGCAGCTGATCCCGCTCGTCGAGGCGGACGGCACGGTGGTCGACCACATCCGCACGTTCTTCTAGGACTTCCGGCAGCGAGGGAGCGCCAGGGTGATGGATCTCGTCTTCCGCGACGCGGAGGTCGTCGACGGCAGCGGCGGCGACTCCTACCGGGCCGACGTCGGGATCGGGGACGGCCGGATCGTCTCGATCGTCAAGGAGGCCGCGGCGGCCGGCTGCCAGCGTCCGACCGCCCGGCGCGTCCTGGACGCCGAGGGCCTCGTCCTGGCGCCCGGTTTCATCGACATGCACGCCCACAGCGACCTCGCGCTGCTCCGGGACCCGGACCACAGCGCGAAGGCCGCGCAGGGCGTGACCCTCGAAGTCCTGGGCCAGGACGGACTGTCGTACGCCCCCGTCGACGACCGCACGCTCGCGGAGGTCCGCCGGGCGATCACCGGCTGGAACGGCGACGGCTCCGACGTCGACCTCGACTGGCGCACGGTCGGCGAGTACCTGGACCGGCTGGACGCGGGGATCGCCGTGAACGCCGCGTACCTCGTCCCGCAGGGCACGGTCCGGATGTACGCGATGGGCTGGGAGGACCGCCCGGCGACGGCGGCCGAGCTCGACCGCATGCGGCGGCTCGTGGCCGAGGGCATGGAGCAGGGCGCGGTCGGCATGTCCTCCGGCCTCACCTACACCCCCGGGATGTACGCGCCGGACTCCGAGCTCACCGAGCTGTGCCGGGTCGTGGCGGAGTACGGCGGCTACTACTGCCCGCACCACCGCTCGTACGGCGCGGGGGCGCTCCGCGCGTACGAGGAGACGGTGGCGCTCGCCCGCGAGGCCGGCTGCGCCCTCCACCTGGCCCACGCCACCATGAACTTCGACGTGAACGAGGGCCGCGCCCCGGAGCTCCTGGCCCTCCTCGACGCGGCCCTCGACGCGGGCGCCGACATCAGCCTCGACACGTACCCCTACACCCCCGGCAGCACGACCCTGCTCGCGCTGCTCCCGAGCTGGGCGGGCGAGGGCGGCCCCGACGCGACCCTGGAACGCCTCCGCGACCCGGCCACGGCGGAACGGATCCGGCACCACCTGGAGGAACTCGGCTCGGACGGCTGCCACGGGGTGCCGGTCGACTGGTCGACGATCGAGATCGCGGGCGTCACGGACCCGGCCCTGGCGGACCTGGTGGGCAGCCGCGTGGACGACTGGCGGGCCGCCCGCCGACTCCTCGTCGACGACCGCCTGGGCACGACGATCCTCCAGCACGTGGGCCACGAGGAGAACGTCCGGACGATCATGCGCCACCGGGTGCACACGGGCGGTTCGGACGGCATCCTCCACGGCCTCAAGCCGCACCCGCGCGCGTACGGCACGTTCCCGGAGTACCTGGGGCGGTACGTGCGCGAGCTCGGCGTCCTCTCGCTGGAGGAGTGCGTCGCCCACCTCACCTCCCGCCCGGCCGCCCGCCTCCGCCTCCCGGACCGGGGCCTGGTGAAGGAGGGCCACGTGGCGGACCTGGTCCTCTTCGACCCGACGACGATCGCGTCGGGCGCGACGTACGAGAACCCCAGAACCCTCCCGGTGGGCATCCCGCACGTCCTGATCGACGGCAAGTTCGTCATGGAGGACGGGAAGAGGACGGACGTGCTGGCGGGCAGGTCGATCCGCCGCTCTTGACGGGGTGCGGGCACCCGTTCCGCAGGGCGGAACGGGCGGCGCCCCGGAACGGCGCCCGGACTCCTACCGCCCGGCAACCACGAGAACGGCCTCCTCCGGGGCGCCGCTCCCCCACGGCTCCCGCCGCACCCACACGAGCCCGAGCGCCAGCACCGCACCCGCCAGCACGAACCCGTACCACGGCGTGTGCCCCGACGGCTGGGTCTCGTGGACGAGCGCCGCCGAGGCGACCGCCAGCACCTGTCCCGCCCGCCCCCTCCAGGCGACCGCCCCCACGACGACCGTCCCCCACAGCAGGTACCAGGGCTGGACCATCGGCGAGAGCACGACGAGCGCGACCAGCGAGAGCCCCAGCCCGAGGACGGGGTCGAGACGGCCCCGGTACGCCCGCCACGCGAGCGCCGCGATGACCGCGAGGGCGAGGGCGAGCCCCAGCTTCTGCACGACGGCCTTGACCGGGTCCGGGGCTCCGAGGAGCACGCCCAGTCCCAGACCCAGGTCGCTCGTCACGGACAGCGGCGTGTGGATGGCCGCGGCCACGCTCTGCGTCCGCACCCACCCGAACCCGGTCCCCGCCAGGACCGACGCCCCCGCCGCCACCGCCCCCGCGACGGCCCCGGGCAGGACGAGGCCCTTCACGAGCCCCCGCACGCCGCCCCCGCGCGCCACCGTCACCCCGATGAAGAGCAGGGCCACGGCCGCCGGGGACTTCACCATCATCGCGAAGCCGACGAGGACGGAGCCGAGCACCCACCGCCCGCGCGTGGCGAGCAGGACGCCGCCGAGCATGAGGCCGATCATCAGTCCGTCGTTGTGCACGCCTCCGACGACGTGGACGAGGAGCAGCGGGTTGAGCGCGGCGAGCCAGAGGGCGCCCCCGCCGCCGCCGAACCCCCGCACCGCCCACACGATCAGCGCGAGCGCGCCGAGGGCGATCAGCCGCATGCCGAGGACGGCGGGCACGATCGCCCCGCCGGTCGCCTTCACGACGGCCGCGGCGAGGAGCAGGAAGGCGGGCCCGTACGGCGCGGGGGTGTCGGTCCAGTTCCCGCCGACGCTGGCGGCCGCGTCGGCCCCGAGGTCGCCGGGGGCGAGGACGGAGGGCCCGGCCCCGTACACGTCGTGGCCCGACAGGACCATCGCGCCCTGGGCGACGTAGCTGTAGACGTCGGCACTGTGCAGCGGCGGGGCGAGGAGCAGCGGCGCGGTCCAGCAGGCGAGGGTGGCGAGGACCCCGTCCCGCAGGCCGCGGGCGAGGAGGACGCCGTAGCGCCACCAGGCGGCGACGAGCAGGGTCAGGCCGAGGTACGCGAGGACGGCTCCGGCGACGGTGAGCGCGGAGCCGCGCGGCTGCCACAGCGGCCCGCCGCCGAGGACCGGAAGGGAGCCGGCCGCGTAGCCGCCGACGGTGACGGCGAGCGATCCGCCCGCACCCAGCCACCGGCATCCGGAGGCACTGAAAACCCACATGGGCGGACAACCTACCCGGCGGTCCGCTCAGCGGCTCACGACGGCCGTCCGCTCCAGGGTCTCGGTGGCGGTGCCCGTCCGCTGCATCCGGTGCCAGCGCAGCCGGCTGCCGAGGAGCGCGGTGACCACGGACTGGACGACGACCAGGTACATCAGCTGGCGGTAGACGACGATCTGCAGGGGGAGGGTCCAGATCGGCTCGAACCGCTCGCGGTCGAGGCGGAGCGCGTACACCGCCGTGCCGACCTGCACCGCCGTGAAGCCGAGCCATACGCCCAGGGCCTGTCCGGGGTCCTGGAAGAGGAGGCCGTAGACGGCGAAGACGTCGACCAGCGGGGCGAGCAGCGGCAGCACGGTCTGGAAGACCAGCAGGTAGAGGAGGCCGCGGCGGCCGAGCTTGCCGGACTGCCCGCCCTCGACGACGGCCCTGCGGTGCTTCCACATGGCCTGGAGGGTGCCGTAGCACCACCGGTAGCGCTGCTTCCAGAGCTGCCGGACCGTGGAGGGGGCCTCCGTCCAGGCGATGGCGGACTCCTCGTAGACGACACGCCAGCCGGCCCGGCACAGTGCCATCGTGAGGTCGGTGTCCTCGGCGAGGGTGTCCTCGCTGACCCCGCCGACGCCGGCGAGCGCGTCCCGGCGGAAGGCGCCGATGGCGCCGGGGACGGTGGGCATGCACTCCAGGACGTCGTACATGCGGCGGTCGAGGTTGAAGCCGATCACGTACTCCAAGTGCTGCCACCGGCCGAGGACGCCCTGCCGGTTGCCGACCTTGGTGTTGCCGCTGACCGCGCCGACGCGGGGGTCGGCGAGCGGCTGGACCAGGCGGCGTACGGCGTCCGGTTCGAAGACGGTGTCACCGTCGATCATCACGATGATGTCGTGGTGGGCCCAGGCGAGACCGGTGTTGAGTGCGGCGGCCTTGCCCGCGTTGGGCTGGCGCACCACCATCACGCGCGGGTCGTCGATGGACTCGGCGATCTCGAAGGTCCGGTCGGAGGAGCCGTCGTCGATGACGACGACCTGGATCGCCTCGTACGTGGAGGCGAGCAGGGAGCGGACGGTCGCCTCGATCCCGGCCTCCTCGTTGTACGCGGGGACGAGGATCGAGACCGGGCCGGTGACGGGAGGCATCCGGGGCGCGCCCCGACGGCGCCTCGACCGGGTGCGGCGGACGTGGACCCGGGCGACGCCGAGGAGGAGGGCGAGCCGGACGGCGGTGATGACGCCGGCCACGACGAGGAGCCAGGTCATGGCGTCGGCGAAGCCCCGGGACGCGTTCTGGGCCTGGACGAACGCGGCGCCCTTCCATTCGGCGAACGCCGAGACGTCGTACGTGGCGCCGGTGAGGCCGAGGGCCTGGCCGACGGAGGTGTGGCGGGTGGCGCCGCTGGGGTGGGCGAGGAGCTTCTCGGTCTCGTCGACGGCCTGCGGGGAGCCGGTGAACTGGAGGACGGACCTCCCGTCGGCGGCGACCAGGACGTAGCCGGACTCGGCGGCCCTGCGGCCGGCCTCCCACTGGCCGGTGCAGAACGTCGCCAGGGTCGTGGTGTGCGGGAGCCGCAGCAGACGGGTACCGAGGCCGGTGCTCGCGCCGAGCGCGTTCTGCGTGAAGGAGAGCTCCAGGTCGGCGCGGGTGTCCGAGACCTGGGCGAGGTCGACGTCGGTGTACGTGTGCGAGCCGAGCTCGTGGCCGTCGACGACGATGCGGCGGACGAGGTCGGGGTGGGCGGCGGCCTCGGAGCCGGTGAGGAAGAAGGTCGCCTTCGCGTGGTGGGCGGCGAGGACGTCGAGCAGCCGCGGGGTCCAGTCGGGGCTCGGTCCGCCGTCGTAGGTCAGGGCGACGGTGCCGTCGGGCGGGGTCGCGCTGCGGACGGTGCCGTCCTGGCCCACCTGGACGACGGGGCCTTCGCCCCGGGTCTCGGGGGCGGTGGGGCAGTGGGCCTGCGGCGCGCCGGTGGCGGCTATCTCGTGGCGGCCGTAGCCGGCGAAGACGAGGGCGGTGGCGGCCACGAGGAGGACCAGGCAGAGCATGGCCCAGTGCGCGCGGGGGTCCCGGCGCAGCGCGTGCCGCGTCCGGGGGCCGCCGGGCGGCGTGGGGGCGGCGACGCGCGCGGGGGGCGCGACCGGCGCGTCGTGCGGGGGGTCCGGCACGTACTCGGCGTGCGGCTCGGCCCCGGCGTACGGCTCGGCCCCGGCGTGCGCCTCGGGTCCCCCGAAAGGACCGGTACCGGCGGCGTACCCCTCGTGCTCCCCATACGGCCCGGGCTGCACGGAGGAACCGGCTCCGGCGTACGGATCGGGCGCAGACCCGGGGTACGGCTCGGGCGCGGGCCCCGCGTACGGCTCGTACGGGTACGGATACGGCTCCGGGGCTTCGTACGCCTGCCCGTGTCCCGGCGCCCCGGCCCCCGTGTGGCCGTACGCGTGCCCGGAACCCTGTCCGTACGGGTCGGTCGGGTCGTACCCGTACCCGGCGCCCGTCACCTCGGCCGCTTCGTGGCGCCCGGCGCCTGGTCGGACCTGCCCGGCTTGCCGTCGGCGGTGGCCGCCGGGGCGGAGGCCGTGGCGGCCGGGGCGGAGGTGGTGGCGGTGGGCGACGGGGCCTCGGTCGTGGTCTTCGCCGTGGGGGTGGCCGAGGCCTCGGGGGGCGTCGTGGTGGCGCGCGGGGCGGCCGTCCGCTCGGGCTCGTCGGCCGGGGCCCCGGACCGGGTGGGATCCGGCTGGATGAGCGCGGGCGCGTCGTGCTGCTCGTCACCCGACCAGGGCAGCGGGCCTCCTGCCGGTCCTGCGCCGAAGGAGCCGGCGACGACGATCCCGAGGAAGCCGAGGCACGCCACGCCCACTCCGGCAGCGGCCCACCGCACCTTGCGGCCCCGTCTTCCCGAGGCGTCGACGAAGACGCTGTTGTCCTGGTGGCTCATGTGCGGGCATTGTAGGGAGCACGACACCGTCGTGCGAGTCCACACACATTCCGGACAGGCTTCCTCCACGAGGCACAGAACGTCCGACGTGTCCCAAAACACTCGGCGTCCCGGCCGGGCCCGCCGTAAGCTCTCGTCATGCAGGTGATCCAGTCCACGAAGCTCGCCAACGTCTGTTACGAAATCCGGGGCCCGGTGCTCGAAGAGGCGATGCGGCTTGAGGCCGCGGGTCATCGCATCCTCAAGCTGAACACGGGCAATCCGGCCGCTTTCGGCTTCGAGTGTCCGCCCGCGATCCTCGAGGACGTGCTCCGCAACCTCTCCGAGGCGCACGGCTACGGCGACGCGAAGGGGCTGCTCTCGGCCCGCCGGGCGGTGATGAGCCACTACGAGACCAGGGGCATCCCGCTCTCCGTCGAGGACATCTACCTCGGGAACGGCGTCTCGGAGCTGATCCAGATGTCGATGCAGGCGCTGCTCGACGACGGTGACGAGGTCCTCGTCCCGGCCCCGGACTATCCGCTGTGGACCGCCTCGGTCTCGCTCGCGGGCGGTACGGCGGTGCACTACCGCTGCGACGAGCAGGCGGACTGGATGCCGGACCTCGCGGACATCGAGCGGAAGATCACCGACCGCACCAAGGCGATCGTGATCATCAACCCGAACAACCCGACGGGCGCCGTCTACGACGACGAGATGCTGCGCTCGCTGACGGAGATCGCCCGGCGGCACGGCCTGGTCGTCTGCTCGGACGAGATCTACGACAAGATCCTCTACGACGGCACCACGCACACGCCGACCGCGGCGATCGCCCCCGACCTCCTCGTCCTCACCTTCAACGGGATGAGCAAGAACTACCGGGTGGCCGGTTTCCGCTCGGGCTGGCTCGCGGTCTGCGGCCCGAAGCACCACGCGTCCTCGTACATCGAGGGCCTCACGATCCTCGCCAACATGCGCCTCTGCGCGAACATGCCGGCGCAGCACGCGGTGGCCGCCGCGCTCCAGGGCCGGCAGTCGATCGAGGACCTGGTGCTGCCGGGCGGGCGGCTGCTCGAACAGCGGGACACGGCGTACGAGCTGCTGACGCAGATCCCGGGTGTGACGTGCGTGAAGCCGAAGGGCGCGCTGTACCTCTTCCCGCGCCTCGACCCGAACGTCTACAAGATCAAGGACGACCGGCAGATGGTCCTGGACCTGCTGCGGGCCGAGAAGATCATGGTCGTGCACGGAACGGGCTTCAACTGGCACGAGCCCGACCACTTCCGGATCGTCACGCTGCCGGCGGCCGCGGACCTGGCGGACGCGGTGACCCGGATCGGACGCTTCCTGGACGGGTACAGCCAGCCCTGACCCCGTCCCGAACTCCGGACGACGCTCAACTTTAGATCGAATCCAAGCTAGGATGGCCTTCAGAGCACCTCAGGAGGCCGTCCCCATGTACGAACCGATCCGCACCAAGTCGGTCCACCGGATGGCCGACGACGCCCAGGACGCGTACCCGCACCGCTCCCGCGAGGAGGAGCTGGACATCCAGCTCGCCGGACACCTCGCCGCCCTGCTCGCCGTCACCGACGAGCTGGGCGACACGGAGGCCGGCGAGCTGATCGCCCGGCAGGTGGCGCGGCTGCGCGGCGCGCCGCCCGCCCGGCACGCCGGGCTGAGCGGTTCGTCCGCGCGGGACCTGCACCGCAAGGCGCACGCCCTCGCGGGCCGCGCGCTGGTCGTCGCCGCCTCCCGGGCCGACACGGCCGCCGCGATCCTCGCCGCCGAGCGCATGGACGCGCACACCGCGGCGCTGGCCGGGGACACCCTGGTCACCGCCCCCTGACGGCCCCGGTCCGCGTGGCACGAACCACGCGGACCGGGCGCCACCCACCCTCCCCGACCGGGGGACCCCGCTCCGGTTCGGTACCGGGATCGCTCCTTCACCCCCCGTACACCCGGCACCCCCTGGAATGTGGGTTTCCGCGAGCACGCTGCCCGCGTGAGACGCATCCTGGGAATCGTCCTGGCCGTCCTGCTCCTCGGCGGCGTGGCCGCCGTCCTCGTGACGGGCGGCGACAAGGACACGGGCACGGCAACGAAGACCGTGCGAGGAGTCATCGGATCGGAGAAGGCCGAGTTCTTCGCCGATCCGCAGGTGGTGAAGGCCCTGGCCGCCAAGGGCTTCACCGTGGGAACCGAGACCTCCGGGTCCTGGGACATGGAGGAACTGCCCCTCGACGGCTACGACTTCGCCTTCCCGTCCTCCAAGGGGCCGGCCGACGAACTGCGCGCGAAGGCGCAGAAGCAGGCGAAGGACAAGGCGGCGAGCGCCCCGCTGCGCCCCTTCTACTCGCCCCTCGTGATCGTCGCGCACAGCGCCGCCGCCCGGGTCCTCGCCGACAACGGCCTGGCGACCCTCGGCCCGCGCGGCACGAGCGGCACCCTGAAGATGGGCGCCTACCTCGCGGCGGCCCGCGCCGACCGGACCTGGCAGCAGCTGAAGGGTTCCGCGGGGCACGCCGAGCTGAGCGGCACCCTCTTCATCACCTCCACCGACCCGGTCGCCTCCAACTCCGGCGCCCTCTACCTCGCCGCCGCGAGCTACGTCGCCGACGGCGGGCGGGTCGCGGGCGACGAGGCGGCCGTCACCCGCACGGCACCGCTCATGCGCAAGCTGGTCCAGGTGCAGGGCGCCCAGCAGTCCGGTTCGGACGCGCCCTTCCGGGACTTCATCAGCGGCGTCGGCAACCCGCTCGTCCTCGTGTACGAGTCGCAGGTCGCCTCCCAGCTGCTCGCCGGGCGGCCCATGGGCGACCTCGTCGTCCTCTACCCGGACACCACGGTCAACAGCGACCACACCCTCGTACCGCTCACCGAGAACGGCCGGAAGCTCGGCGAACTCCTCTCCACCGACCCCGAGTTGCGCAAGCTCGCGGTCCGTCACGGCTTCCGCCCGCAGGGCGCTGCGGGCGAGTTCACCACCGCGACCGACGGTCACACCGAGTACCTCAACCAGACGCTGACCGGCGTCCGCCAGGCTCCCGTGCCCACCAGCGAGGTGCTGCACGAGATGGCGCTGCGGGCCCGCGACCAGGGGGGCCGCGCATGACCACTCCCGACGACCCGAGAAGAACGACCGACCCGAGAACGACCGACCCGAGCACGCCCCGGCCGAGCACGCCCCGGCCGAGCACGAGCGACCCGAGAAGGACGATGGCCCTGACACCGCCCGAGCAGGACGCTCCGCTCGTCCTCACCCCGCCCGAGCCCGTGCCCGCCGTCCGCGCCGAGCAGGCCTCCGGCCTGGTGCCGCTGGACGAGTCGGTCCGTACGGAGATGGCCCGCCGGGCCGAGGAGTACGTCGGCTCGCTGTCCGGGCTCGACCCGCGCTCCCCCGAGTTCGCCGGCCGGATCGGCGAGATCGCGGCGCTCGGCGCGGGCGAGATGCGCTCCGCCGCGCAGCAGTCGAACCGGATGCTGGACCGCACGATCCGCTCCCTCGGCGAGGGCGCGGGCGGCGGCGACGCGCAGACCCGGGTCGGCTCGTCCCTCGTCGAACTGCGGCGCACGGTCGAGGACCTGGACCCCCGCGGCACCCCGGCCAGGGGCCTCAAGGGACTGATCTCGAAGCTCCCGGGCGGCAACAGGCTGCGCGACCACGTCGCCACGTACGCCTCCTCGCAGGCCACGTTGAACCGGATCGTCGGTTCGCTGCGCGGCGGCCAGGACGAACTGCGCCGCGACAACGCCGCGTTGCAGACCGAGCGGGCGCGGCTGTGGGAGACCATGGGCAAGCTCCAGGAGTACGCGGTGCTCACCGACGCGCTCGACGCGGCCGTGGAGGAGCGCATCGCCCTCACCCCGGATCCGGTCCGGGCGGACGCGCTGCGCGCCGACGTCCTCTTCCCGGTCCGGCAGAAGCACCAGGACCTCCTCACCCAGCTCGCCGTCTGCGCCCAGGGGTACCTGGCGATGGACGTGGTCCGCCGGAACAACGACGAGCTGATCAAGGGCGCGGACCGGGCGGCGACGACGACCCTGTCGGCGCTGCGGATCGCGGTCATGCTCGCCTCCGCGCTGGAGAACCAGCGGAAGGTCACCGAGCAGGTGAACGTTCTGCGCTCGACGACCGAGGACCTGATCCGGGGCAACGCCGAGATGCTGGCGACGCAGGCCGGCGAGATCCAGCGGATCGCCGCCGATCCGGCGGTGGGCGCCGAGACGCTCCGCACGGCCTTCCAGCAGATCTACCGGACGCTCGACGCCATCGACACGTACAAGGTGCGGGCCACGGAGTCGATGGCGGCGACCGTCGAGTCGCTCACGGCCGAACTCCGGGAGGCGAGCGCCCACCTGGACCGCAGCCGCCGCACCGGCGCCCTCGAAGGCGGTCTCGGATGAACCACAACCCCGCCCGCCCGGTCGCGGACCGGACCGCCCCGGGGGCGGCCCGTCGCGTCACCGCCCGGCTGCGCCGCACGACCGCCGGCACCGTCGCCCGCCTCGCGGGCGACCGGAACGACCGGAGCGGCTCCCGCGACACGACCGCCGCACCCACGACCCGCCGCACGGCCGCCGCCCGCGCCGCCACCGCCGTCCTCGCGATCGCGCTCCTCGCCACCGCCTGCTCCGGCGGTGACGGCGGTGGCGGCGGCGAGCGCCCCGACCAGCACGGCACGGAGTACAGGACCGGCACCCTCCGGGTCCTCGCCTCCTCCGAACTGGCCGACATGGGCCCGATCCTCGACGAGGCCGCCGAGGCGACCGGGATCACCGTCCGCCCCACCTACGCCGGCACCCTGGACGCCGTCGAACGCATCGCGTCCGGCGAGGCGGACAAGGGCTACGACGCGGTGTGGCTGTCCTCCAACGACTACCTCCGGCTGCGCCCGGACACGGCGAGGAGGATCACCGACGAGACCCCGATCATGACGTCGCCGGTGGCGCTCGGGGTGCGGCCCGCCACCGTCGCCCGGCTCGGCTGGGACCCGGCGAAGGTGACCTGGTCGCAGCTGCACCGGGCGGTCGCCGACGGGAGGCTGACGTACGGCATGACGGACCCGAAGCGCTCCAACTCCGGTTTCTCCGCGCTCGTCTCGGTCGCCTCGGGCCTCTCCGGCGCCCAGTCGGCCCTCACCGAGCAGGACGTCACGAAGGCCGCCCCGCGCCTGAAGGAGTTCTTCAGCGGGCAGAAGCTGACCTCGGGCTCCTCCGGCTGGCTGGCCACGGCCTACGCCCGCCGCACCGACGTCGACGCGCTGGTGAACTACGAGTCCGTGCTGCTGTCCGCGCCCGAGAAGCTGACCGTGATCCGGCCGTCCGACGGCGTCGTGACCGCCGACTACCCGTTCACCCTGCTCACCTCCGCCCGCCCCGAGGCGAAGGCGGCGGCGGACCGTCTCACCGCGTACCTCCGCAGCCCGGACGCCCAGCGGCGGATCACCGCGACGACCCTGCGCCGCCCGGTGGTCGCCGGGGTCCGCCCGGCCTCGGCGCTCGCCCGGGACCAGCGCCGCGAGCTGCCGTTCCCGGGCAGCCGGGCGGTCGCCGACGGTCTGCTCGACGCGTACGACAACACCCTGCGCCGGCCCTCCCGCACGGTCTACGTGCTCGACACCTCCGGCTCCATGGGCGGCGAGCGGCTCGACCGGCTGAAGTCCGCGCTCGTCGAGCTGACCGGTGACTTCCGGGACCGGGAGGAGGTGACCCTGATGCCCTTCGGCTCCTCGGTGAAGCAGGACGAGGTCCGTACGCACACGGTCGACCCGGCCTCGCCGAAGGCCGCGCTCGACGCGATCCGCGCGGACTCCCGGCGGCTCTCGGCCTCCGGCGGCACGGCCGTCTACTCCAGCCTCCAGGAGGCGTACCGCTTCCTGGGCAGGGCGCCGTCCGACAGCTTCACCTCGATCGTCCTGATGACGGACGGGGAGAACACCGACGGCGACCCGGCGACGGCCTTCGACGCCTTCTACCGCTCCCTCCCGGCCGGGCAGCAGCGCACCCCGGTCTTCCCGGTCCTCTTCGGGGACTCCGACCGGGGCGAGCTCGACCACATCGCGGGTCTGACCGGCGGGAAGCTCTTCGACGCGACCCGGGGCTCGCTCGACGGCGCCTTCGAGGAGATCCGTGGGTACCAGTAGCCGCCTGCTCGGGTACGTCGAGTCCCGCAAGAACCTCACCGGCAGCGTCTGCGGCCTGGCCGGCGTCGGGATCGCCCTCACCGGCGCGGCGGGCGGGCTCTGGCCGCTGGTGATCGCGGGGCTGTACGCGGCGGGGGCCCTGATCGCCCCGCCCGAACGCCCCGACACCCCGCGCTTCCCTGACGCGGACGAGCAACTCGACGCCCTGCGGGCCGACTTCGCGACCCTGCGCTCCTACCTGGCCGAGGTGGAGCTGCCGTCGGCCGCGCGGGACCGCCTCACCGAGCTGGACGCCCTGGTCGAGGCGCTGCTCGAACCGGGGTGGGTGAGCGACCCCGAGCACCTGCACGTCCTCGCCCGCGCGGTGCGGCAGGACGTCCCGGAGGCCGTCGACACCTTCGTGCGGACGCGGTGGTGGTCGCGGGTCGCGCCCGGCACGGAGCCGCCGGAGCGGCACCTGGAGCGCCAGCTGTCGGTGCTGCACGAGGAGGTGTCCGGCATCGCCACCGCGCTCCGGCAGGCGGAGGCGATCCGCCAGGAGATCCACACCCGGTACCTGGAGGAGCGCGGAACGTGATCGGTTATGTTCCGCGCATGACACCTTCTGAACGCGTCACGTCCCGCCGCACGGTCCTGACGGCCCTCGCCGCCGCCGCTGCCGCCGGCACCCCCCTCGTCGGCCAGCTGGCCGCCGCCGCCCCGGCGTTCGCCGAGGACACCGAGTACGCCAGCAACACCGCCCTGTACCAGGACCCGAAGCTGGTCGAGGGCACCGCGTACAGCCGCCGCTACCGCCGCCACGAGAAGTTCGACCTGAAACAGGGCGAGAAGTACGACTTCCCGCGCACGGCGATCCTCGCCCTGCACGGTGGCGGCATCGAGATCGGCACCAGCGAACTCGCCCTGGGCATCGCCGGCTACAGCCCGGGTGACGCCGCCGGCGCGCCGGTCCTGCCGGCCACGTACGACTACTGGATGTTCGAGGGCCTGCTCTCCAGCGGCAACACGGCGCTGCACGTCACCTCGAAGAACTGCGACGACCACGTCGCCCTGTCCCTCGCCAGGAGCCACCTCAACGTGCTGTCGCTGCACGGCTGCACGTTCGACCAGATCAAGCTGCCCGCGTCCGAGTTCCCGGCAACCGGCAACCGCGCCGTCGCCGTCGTCGGCGGGCTCAACCCCGCCTTCCGCACGGCCCTGGTGACCGAGATCAAGAACGCGGGGTTCCAGGCGGTCGACGCCTACGACCCCAAGTACTCCTCGACGCTCGCCGACTTCAACGGCAGCCACGTCACCAATCCGTGCAACCTCACGATGCTCGGCAAGGGCGCCCAGATCGAGATGACCACCGAGCTGCGCCAGAGCCTCTTCGACGACTACTCGTCCCGCTCCGCCCGTGCGGCCACCTGGAACGGCGAGTTCGTGAAGTTCCGTGACGCCTGCCGTCGCGCGATCGCCACCGTCGAGGCCGGCCAGCCCGTCCTGTAGCCGGACGTGCGCCGGCCCCCGGAGCCTGAGGGGGCTCCGGGGGCCGGTTGCGTCGTGATGGACCGTCGTGACCCCACTGGTCAGGGCGGTGTTTCGGGGCAGCCCACCACGAGTTCGGGAGGGACTAGCCGAGGCGCTCCACGAGGGCGTGGTACTCGTCCCACAGTTCCTTCGGCGTGTGGTCGCCGAAGGTGTTCAGGTGGTCGGGGACGAGGGCGGCCTCTTCGCGCCACACGTCGCGGTCGACCTTGAGGAGGAACTCCAGGTCCTCGGCCGGCAGGTCCAGGCCCTCGGTGTCGAGGGACTCGGCGGTCGGCAGGATGCCGATCGGGGTCTCGACGCCCTCGGCCCTGCCGTCGAGGCGCTCGACGATCCACTTCAGGACGCGGCTGTTCTCGCCGAAGCCGGGCCAGACGAACTTGCCGGCGTCGTTCTTGCGGAACCAGTTCACGTAGTAGATCTTCGGCAGCTTCGACGCGTCGGCGTCCTTGCCCACCTTGACCCAGTGGGCCATGTAGTCGCCCATGTTGTAGCCGCAGAAGGGCAGCATGGCGAAGGGGTCGCGGCGCAGCTCGCCGACCTTGCCCTCGGCGGCGGCGGTCTTCTCGGAGGCGACGTTCGCGCCGAGGAAGACGCCGTGGTTCCAGTCGAAGGACTCGGTGACCAGCGGGACGGCGGAGGCGCGGCGGCCGCCGAAGAGGATCGCGGAGATCGGGACGCCCTTGGGGTCCTCCCACTCGGGGGCGATCGTCGGGCACTGGCCGGCCGGGACGGTGAAGCGGGCGTTCGGGTGGGCGGCCGGGGTCTCGGACTCCGGCGTCCAGTCGTTGCCCTTCCAGTCGACGAGGTGCGCGGGCGCCTCCTCGGTCATGCCCTCCCACCACACGTCGCCGTCGTCGGTGAGCGCGACGTTCGTGAAGACGGAGTTGCCCCACAGGGTCTTCATGGCGTTGGCGTTGGTGTGCTCGCCGGTGCCGGGCGCGACGCCGAAGAAGCCGGCCTCGGGGTTGATCGCGTAGAGGCGGCCGTCCTCGCCGAAGCGCATCCAGGCGATGTCGTCGCCGATGGTCTCGACCGTCCAGCCGGGGACCGTGGGCTCCAGCATGGCGAGGTTGGTCTTGCCGCAGGCGGACGGGAAGGCGGCGGCGACGTACTTGGCCTCGCCCTGCGGCGGCGTCAGCTTGAGGATGAGCATGTGCTCGGCCAGCCAGCCCTCGTCGCGCGCCATGACGGACGCGATGCGCAGGGCGTAGCACTTCTTGCCGAGCAGGGCGTTGCCGCCGTAGCCGGAGCCGTAGGACCAGATCTCGCGGGTCTCGGGGAAGTGCGAGATGTACTTGGTGGAGTTGCACGGCCACGGCACGTCCTCCTGGCCCTCCTCCAGGGGGGCGCCGAGGGTGTGGACGGCCTTGACGAAGAAGCCGTCGGTGCCGAGCTCGTCGAGGACGGCCTGTCCCATGCGGGTCATGGTGCGCATGGAGACGGCGACGTACGCGGAGTCGGTGATCTCGACGCCGATGGCGGAGAGCGGGGAGCCGACGGGGCCCATGCAGAAGGGCACGACGTACATGGTGCGGCCGCGCATGGAGCCGCGGAAGATGCCCTTCTCGCCGGCGAAGATCTCCTTCATCTCCGCGGGGGCCTTCCAGTGGTTGGTCGGGCCCGCGTCCTCCTCCTTCTCGGAGCAGATGAAGGTCCGGTCCTCGACGCGCGCGACGTCGGACGGGTCGGAGGCGGCGTAGTACGAGTTCGGGCGCTTGACCGGGTCGAGCTTCTTGAAGGTCCCCTTGGCGACGAGCTCCTCGCACAGGCGCTCGTACTCGGCCTCGGATCCGTCGCACCAGACGATGTTGTCCGGCTGGGTGATCTCGGCGATCTCGTTCACCCAGGAGACGAGCTCCTGGTGCTGGGTCGGGACGTCGGTGGGAGCCGCGTTGTCGCGCGCCACGATTGCTCCTTGAAGAGGGGTTTTTTAGATGTATGCCCCGTGGGGGCCGCGACCCGGATGCTTCGTAGCTGCTCATCCGGTGCCGACCGCACTCATTTGATCATCCGATGGATACGCCCATATGTCCAGGGGGGTGCACATGTGAGCATCGCCACTCATGTCCGGTACCTACGGGGGCGTAGCTAGGATTCGTTCCCATGACTGCAGCCACGCCGGAAGTGCCCCCGACCGAGCGCGCCCTGCCGCTCCCGACGAAGCCCCGGCTCAGGGGATGGCTGCACGCGGGCATGTTCCCCGCGGTGGTCGTCGCGGGCCTCGTCCTCGTCGCGCTCTCCGACTCGCCCCGCGCCCGCGTCGCCTGCGGGATCTACGTCCTCACCGCCTGCCTGCTCTTCGGCATCAGCGCGCTGTACCACCGCGGCGACTGGGGTCCGCGCGGCGAGGCCGTGCTCCGGCGCCTCGACCACGCCAACATCTTCCTGATCATCGCGGGCACTTACACCCCGCTCACCCTGCTGCTGCTCCCCGACTCCACGGCGAAGCCGCTCATGTGGGCGGTCTGGGGCGCGGCCGCCGCCGGCATCGCCTTCCGCGTCTTCTGGGTCGGCGCCCCTCGCTGGCTGTACACGCCCTGCTACATCGCGATGGGCTGGGCCGCCGTCTTCTTCCTGCCCGACTTCATGCGCGCGGGCGGCGTCGCCGTCCTCGTCCTCGTCGTCGTCGGCGGACTGCTCTACAGCGCGGGCGGCGTCATCTACGGCATCAAGCGGCCGAACCCCTCGCCGCGCTGGTTCGGCTTCCACGAGGTCTTCCACTTGCTGACCCTGGCGGCCTTCATCGTCCACTACGTCGGCATCTCGCTGGTGGCGTACCAGCACGCCTGACCGGCCCGCCCGGCCGGCCCGCCCGGCCTGGGACAATGAGGGCCATGAGCCTGCGCGAACGGAAGAAGGCGAAGACCCGCGCGGCGATCCGGAAGGCCACCTACCGGCTCGCCGCCGAGCAGGGCTGGGACGCCGCCACCACCGAGCGCATCGCCGAGGCCGCCGAGGTCTCCCCCTCCACCGTCGTGCGCTACTTCCCGGTCCGGGAGGACATCCTCCTCACCGCCGAGAACGACGAGGAGCTCGAGGCCCGGCTGCGCGCCCGCCCCGCCGGCGAGGAACCCCTCGCCTCGCTCCGGGCGGTCGTCCTCGAAGCCGTCCGCGCCGCCCTCGCCGAGGAGCCCGAGGAGACCCGGCTGCGCGCCCGCCTCATGGCGGAGATCCCCGCCGTCCGCGCCCGGCTCACCGAGACGACCGCGGTCACCGGCCGTCGCCTCGCCGGCGCGATCGCCGACCGCACCGGCCGGGACGCGGACGACCTGGAGGTGCGGGTCTTCACGGCGGCGGCCCTCGGCGCCCTGCGCGAGGCCGCCGTCTACTGGGCCGAGCACGACGGGGCCGACGACCTCGTCGACCTCCTCGACCGCGCGGTCGACGCCCTCAGGGGCGGCCCGGCGCTCCCAGCGCGGCCCTGACGATCCGCGCCGACTCCGGGTTGTCGGCGCACTCCCACACTCCGTGCGGGCAGTAGTCGGTGACGGTCTGGTAGACGGGCCGGTGCTCCGCGAACCAGTCCAGCATCCCCCGCACGTAGGCCGGGTTGTCCCCGTTCCTGAAGAGCCCCCACTCCGGGTACGAGACGGGCTTGCCGTGCGCCGCGGCGAAGCGCACGTGGTGCGCGAGCCCGTACTCCTCGTCCACCTGTTCCTCGAAGGAGAGCCCGGCGGGCTGGTCGTAGGCGTCCATCCCGATGATGTCCACCACGTCGTCGCCCGGGTAGCAGTGCGGCCAGGGGATCGCGTCGAGCCCCCGGCTCGGCGTGAAGTCGAAGCGGAACCGCTGCCCCGGCACGCCCCGCAACACCCCCACCGCCCTCCGCCAGTACGCCTTCCAGGCCGTCGGGTCCGGCCCGCAGCGATGGCCGTACGTGGTGCCGTTCATCTCCCAGCCGAGCACCAGGACCGCGTCGCCGAGCCCGTGCTCCACGAGCCGCTCCCCCAGGGTCCGGAAGTGCCCGTCGTACGCCCCGTCCGCGCCCCGCCGCAGCCCGGCCCGCACCTCGGCGTCCGGAAGGCCGGCCTCGTTGCGGTCGAGCATCGGCACGTTCAGCACGAAGAGCCGCCCCGGCCGCTCCGCCCTCCAGCGCGCCCAGGGCCCGAAGAGCGCCGGATGCCCCTCGATGTTGGACCAGCGGTCGCCCGGCAGATAGGTGTGGCCGACGGTCAGGGAGTCGCCGCCGAGCCAGGCCTGCACCTGCGCGATCCGCCGCACCCCGGCCTCGTCGGAGCCGGTGAAGAACCCCGACGGGACGTCCGGCAGCGGCTGTTGCCCGGGCGCGGTCCCGGCGTGCCGGCCGCCCGGCACGAGCCGGTCGGGCAGCAGGAGGAGTACGACGACGGCCGCGAGCAGCACGGTCAGTGCTGCCCGCGGCCAGGTGAACCGGGCGGGGAGGCGGCTCACGTCAGCTCGTCCAGAAGTCCCACCAGCGGGTCAGGATCAGCATCCCGATGATCCCGACGTGCAGGACGGGCAGGGCGAAGGCGAACTCGCCGAGGAAGGTCCGCAGTCCCGCCGGTGCGGGCAGCAGACGCTCCCGGACGTTGTGCGCGGTGACGTACCAGAACATGGTGAGGGTGGCGGTCCAGGCCAGGCAGCACCACAGACAGAGCGAGTTGATCTCGTACAGCGACTGGTACATCAGCCAGGTGCAGAAGCCCACGCCGAAGAGCATCCCGGCGTTGAGGCCGAGCCAGAACCAGCCCCGGTAGCGGGCCCCGGCGAGCAGCCCGGCACCCACGGCGACGACGACGGCGTACGTGACGAGCCCGAGCATCGGGTTCGGGAAGCCGAACACCGCCGCCTGCTCGCTCTTCATGATGTTGCCGCAGGACACGACCGGGTTCAGGCTGCACCCGGGCTGGAAGCCGGGGTCCTCCAGGAGCAGGAACTTGTCGATCGTGATCACCCAGCCGGCGAGCACGCCCGCCGCCCCGGTGACGACCAGCAGCCAGGCCAGGGCCCGGCTCGCGCCGACCGGCCCCGTGGTCTCCGGCGCGGCCCCGTCCCGCCGCTGGCCCGGCACCCCGCCCCGTACGTTCACCGTCGCCATGACGCGGTTCCTTCCCGCTCAGCCCTGGATGCGGCGGACCGGCAACAGGACGTGGGCGCAGTCGGTGAGCATCTCCTCGTCCGAGACGAAGGCCCGCAGCCGCGCCTCGTCGACGGGCTGTCCGGGCACGCCCTCGGACCAGGGGCGCACCGAGCAGAGGAAGTAGACCTTGCCCTCGGCGTGGGCGGCCGCCTCCCACTCCTCCGGCACCGGGCACTGGACCTTCAGGAAGGGCAGGGTGAGCACGGCGGAACCGCCCTCGACGAGCAGCGTGGCGTTGATCCCGGCGTCCTTCTCCAGATCGAAGAGCCGGTCGCCGACCGAGAGGTTCATCGACTCCAGGGCCGCGCGCATCGCCTGCTGACCGGCCTCCGGGCCGTCCCGGCCGTCACCGAGCGAATACGCCATCAGGAACGGCGTGCCCGCCGAATCGGCGGAGGGCTCGCTGGCCCACGGAATCACCGTGAGAGTTCCCAGCGGAGAGGCGCTGCGTGCCGAGGAAACGACGTGGGAAGTGGTCATGCAACCGGATGCTAATGCTCCAACCACCCTTTCTCCGCGCCGCTTTCACCCGAACGGCCGACATTCACACCGCTGGCATTTCCGCCGCAACGAACCCGGGGTTTCATCGTTGTGCCCCTGAGGGCATAAGCCGACCACCAGGAGATCACTGATGATCGTCCCGCGCCGCGTCGCACTGCGGTCCCTGTTCGCCCTTGCCGTCACCGCCTTCACCGGCGGTGCGCTCGGCCGTGTCGCGAGCCGGCCGGAACCGGGGGGAACGCGCGATCCGCACGCCTTCGACGAGGTGTACCGGGGCCGTCGCCTCCTGGGCTTCTCCGGCCCCGGCGGCGAGCCGACGGTCCTCGTCGACGGCTGGCCGCTGCATCTGATGCGCTGCGCCGACGGCGGCTACGTCACCCCGATCGACCACTACGAGTCCTGCCCGACGCCCCTGGCGGCCACCCGCGCGGCCGTGGACGAACTGGGCACCGCCCGGCTCTCCCCCCTCGCGGGCGCCCACGGCGTCCCCACCGACCCGACGGGAGGGAGCCCGCGTGGTGTACACGCGTAAGAACCAGCGCGATCTGACCGGCGCCGAGCGCCGCAAGTTCGTCGCCGCCGTCCTGGAGCTCAAGCGCACCGGTGCGTACGACCGCTTCGTCCGCACCCACATCGACCACTACACGGCCGACGGGGAGGGCCGGCGCCGGATCGCCCACATGACGCCGAGCTTCCTGCCCTGGCACCGGAAGTTCCTGCTGGAGTTCGAGACGGCCCTGCGCCGGATCGACCCGACGGTCTCCGTCCCGTACTGGGACTGGACCCGGGACAACTCCCCGGCCTCCTCGATCTGGCGCGAGGACTTCATGGGCGGCAACGGCCGCCGGGCCGACCTCCAGGTGATGACGGGCCCGTTCGCACACTCCGCCGGGCGGTGGACGATCACCCAGTCGATGACCGACACCCGCTATCTGACCAGGGACTTCGGCCGCCCCCGGGACCCGATCGCGCTCCCCACCGCCGCCCAGCTCGACGAGGTGATGCGCGAACGGGTGTACGACGCCGCGCCCTGGAACTCGACGAGCGCCACCGGCTTCCGCAACGCCCTGGAGGGCTGGGCGTCCGGCCGGGGCAACGACCGGTTCCGGATCCACAACCGGGTGCACCGCTGGGTGGGTGGCCTGATGCTCGGCGGCGGCTCCGTGAACGACCCGGTCTTCTGGCTGCACCACGCCTTCGTCGACCTGGTCTGGTCGCGCTGGCAGCAGCGGAACCCCGGTGCCGCGTACCTGCCGGCGGAGCCGCCGCCCCTGGGTGACGCGCAGTACCGCAAGGTCGTCGCCCGGCACGAACCGATGGCGCCCTGGGGCGTGACCCCGGTGTCGATGTTCGACCACAGCCGGATCTACCGGTACGCGTGAGCCCCGCACACGGATGTCCCCCCGGCCTTCGCGGCCGGGGGGACATCCGTGTGGAGCGGGGGATCAGCCGCCGTAGCCGCCGTCGGCGTTGCCACGGCCGCCGTGGCCGTCGGCGTTGATGCAGGTGTTGCCGAACGCCGGGTTCAGCAGACCGATGACGTTGACCGTGTTGCCGCAGAGGTTGACCGGCACGTGGACCGGGACCTGGACGACGTTGCCGGAGGCGACACCGGGCGAGTGGGCGGCGACGGCCCCGGCGCCGGCGTCGGCGACGGCCAGGCCGGCTCCGCTGAGGGCAACGGCACCCGTGCCGGCGAGGACAGCGGCAGCCTTCGCGATGCGAGACATCAAGAACTCCTTGGGCTGGAAAGCGACCGCAGGAATCACGGCCGTCACTTCCGTTCAACGCCGGTCACCGGAGAGGGTCACGGGCATTGGGCCGAAAGGGAAGCAGGAAAATCGAAAATGGCCCGCGGGCCGAATGCCGTCCGCCGCCGGATACGACGGAACGCCTTCGGTCCGCGGGCCGCGGCCATGCGACAAGCCTTCTCTTGCAACGACCGACGGCCCTTGGGGTGGCGGGGAAGAATCGTGTCTTCACCCGCCCGGTCAACGGTCGTACTGATGAACGGTGACGCGCGCGTGTCAGCCCGCGTCCGGCGCCAGACCCAGCTGCGGGTCGAGGGCTCCGCTGAGCACCGGGGCGAGGAGTCCGACCTGGGGCTTCGTCAGGCCCGGCAGTCCGGCGAGCCCATTGCCGCGCGGGGCCTCCACCGGGTTGCCGACGACGGCGCCCGGGGTGGCCGCCTTCATCTCCGAGTGCGGGCTGCTGAGCAGGGCGCGACCGGGCTCGCTGCCCTTGAGGAGCTCGGGCAGCGGCGCGTCGACGACGGTCTCCGGCAGGGTGCCGGCCAGCGGGACGCTGGGCAGGGCGACGTCCGGAAGCGCGCCGACCCCCTTCTGGAAACCGGTGGGCGCGCCGGGCATCGGGACGGGAACGCCGGTCGCCACGGTCGGCGCGTCCATCGGCAGGACCGGCTCCAGGCCCTGGAGCGGAACGACCACCGGAGCCTCGACGGCGGCGGCGGGAGTGGCCAGGGCGGCGGAGGCGAACGCGGTCATGAGGAGCCCCATGCCGGCGTGAGAACGCAGAGTCATGTGAGGAGAACGAGCCCCTCTGCCGAAACGTCGCGGGACTAACCCGTGTGCAGCAACGCGCGGGGCCCTCACCGGTGAAGGCGAGGGCCCTGGTTGACGCGGTGACGGCGGTCGGGGTCAGTGCCGGCGGGCGAGCCGTCCACCACGGAGGTAGACGACGCCACCGCCGATGACCAGCGCGGCACTGATCGCGGCGGCACCCATGAGCGCGGGGTCCATACCGGTCCCGGGCAGCTCCCCGCAATCGTGATGCGGGCCCTGCTCACAGGTGGGACGGTCGGTCGGGCGGTCGGTGGGGTGACCCGTGGGGTGGTCGGTGGGGTGGTCGGTGGGGTGGCCCGTGGGGCGGTCGGTGGGGTGACCCGTGGGGTGGTCGGTGGGGTGGCCCGTGGGGTGGCCGGTCGGGTGACCCGTCGGGTGGCCGGTGGGGTGGCCGGTGGGGTGACCCGTCGGATGGCCGGTCGGGTGACCCGTCGGATGATCCGTCGGATGGCCGGTGGGGTGATCCGTCGGATGGCCGGTGGGGTAGCCGGTCGGGTGACCGGTCGGATGGCCCGTGGGATGCCCCGTCGGATGACCGGTCGGGTGGCTCGTCGGGTGACCCGTCGGATGATCCGTGGGGTGGCCGGTCGGGTGCCCCGTCGGATGACCGGTCGGGTGGCTCGTCGGCTGACCCGTCGGATGACCCGTGGGGTGGCCGGTCGGGTGACCCGTGGGGTGGCCGGTCGGCTGACCCGTCGGCTGACCCGTCGGCCCCGGTCCCGGTCCCGGCCCCTCGCCGTAGCCGCCCGGCTCCTCGCCGTAGCCGTCGGGGTCCTCCGCGTGGCCGCAGAGGTCTCCGACGGCCGCCCCGGCGATCCCGCCGAGCTGCATGGTGTCGCAGACGTCCGCCGGCAGGGTGGCCCGGACGTGGCCGGACGTGCCGGAGCCGGGCCTGTCGCCGGTATCGGGGTGGGAGTTCGCGGCCAGGGCGAAGCCCCCGCTCAGCGACAGGATGCCGGTCGCTGCCGCCGCGGTGAGTACTTTCCTGCTGATGATGGACCGCATACCGCTCTTCCTCTGGAGAAAGGGAGAGACCGGCGAGGATCCCCCCTCGCTCCGACCGGCCTGATCCGCACCGACGTTCACGTGGGATCGGCCAGAGGGTATGGGTCGGCGCCCGGCGCACAGCCGGGGCCACACGGCAGCTGATCAGAAAATCATTCGATCAGCCGACCGTGGGGAACGGCGGCTCGGAGACGCGCCGTAAATGCCCGTGGGGCAGGTGTCGCTGAGGCGGCGTCAGCCACCCAGGGGGAGGCCGCCGAGCAGCGAGGCGCCCTTGGTGGCGGTGTTCAACTGCTCCGCCGCCTTCGTGACGGTCTGCACCGGGGAACCGTCCGTGGTGCTGCTCAGCATGTCGCTCTTGAGCCCGTTGGCGGCGATCGCTTCGAGGCCACCGTTGAGGCTGGTGGGGGTCAGCGCTTCCGTGGCCATGGCGGGCGCGGCGGCGCCCAGGGCCATCAGCGAACCGGCGACGACGGCGGCGACCTTGGTGGGCTTCATGGGGTGAATCCTTCCTTTGGGCTTTCAAGTCGCTTTCCGTACAGGCCCCTTGACCGGATCCCGTACATCGTTCTGCTTCTGTAACGAGAAGTGGGCGCGCCGGAAACTCCGGGAGGAAGGATTTCTCGGTAGTGCACCCGATCGATGCGGACCGGTGCTATTTGCCGATCGGACACGCCCGTACCGGCCCGACGGGAGCCGGACCGGTACGGGGTGCGGGGCGCTACCCGGCGGGCGGCGGGGGCTGGACCGGCAGCTCGGGCACGGCGGCCGGCGGCTTGGCGGGCAGCTCGGGCGCGGTGACCGGGAGCGCGGGCGCGGTGGAGGCGCCCGGCGCGGGCAGTCCGCCGAGCACGGTGCCGAGGAGCAGGTCGACCACCGAGGACAGCGTGGAGGTGACCTGCGGCACGAGTCCGCCGACACCGGAGGTGACGGTGGCGAGCAGGGCGGCGACCGCCTTTTCGACGCTCCCGAGGGTGTCGGACAGGACGTCCGTCGGGGCGGCCGGGAGGGAGGCGGCGGAGGTGGCCGGGAGGGAGGCGGCGGTCTTCGCCTCGTCGACCGCCGTGGCGATCTCGGCCTTGAAGCCCTCGACCTCGGTCGCGGACAGCCGGCCGGAGTCGGCCTCGAGGGCGGCCGTGACGAGTTCGGACACGGGGGCCGCCACCGAGCCGAGCTCGCCGAGCGCTTCGGCCTGGGCCAGGAGGGCGGCGGGGTCCGGGAGGGGCGCGTGCCCGGCCCGGTCGGCCGCGGAGGACGGGTGGTGTTCGTCGGCGAGGGCGGGGCCCGCCGCGCCGAGGGTGAGGGCGGCGGATATCGCCAGGGCGGTGAGGTGGCGTGTGGCCAGGGGACGCATATGTGTTCCTTTTCCTTATGCGTCGGACAACTGCTCTCTCACGGTGCCTGCGGGTATAGCCCTCCGCAACCGCTGAACTACGGAGCGCTACGCCTCCGTTCGGGTGAATCCGTCCCCGGGCCCTGCCCCCGGAGGGGCGTACGCCGTTGCACCGGACGGCGCACGAGGGTGCGTCCGAACGAGTACCGGACCAGTGGCGGCAAGGAAAAAGCCGGCGCGCCCACCCAGGCGGGGGGCGCACCGGCTCCGGAAGGACCGATCAGGCGTGCCAGATCAGGCGTTGATGCAGGTGTTGCCGAAGGCCGGGTTCAGCGCGCCGATGACGTTGACGGTGTTGCCGCAGAGGTTGACCGGCACGTGGATCGGGGCCTGGACGACGTTGCCGGAGATGACACCGGGGGACTTCACGGCCGCGGCCTCGGCGCCGGAGTCGGCGGCGGCGACACCGGCGGCACCGGCGACGGTGGCGGCGGCGGTGGCGGTCAGGGCAACGGCCTTGGCGATACGGGACATAGGGAGGTGCTCCTCGGTCGATTTCATCCAACTCGGACTGCGCGGACTGTTCGGCCCGGCTCCCTCAACAACGCCCCGGCTTTTCATCGGTTGCTCTCCCGAACGGGTGACGTTCAACCGATCTTTGGGCCATAAGAGGGCCATTGGAGGGACTGGGCGCGGAATGGCACAACACGCTCAACGAGGAAACCGGCACCCGGATACGGGAGTTAGCGTTTCCGGGCATCTAATGCTTACTATCGCCCCGCATCGGGGTTATAACGTTCCCGAACGTTGCTTCCGGGCCCGCCGCGCGTTCACTCATTTCGTGCGGACGACACCTTCCTCTGCCCCGGCCTGCTCGGGTCTTCCCTCCCTTCTCTCATCAAAGCGGAGAACCTGTATGCGGAATTCAGCGGTTCTTGCTGTGCGTCGCAGCGTGTTGTGCGCCTTGTCGTGTGCGGCCCCGACCGCCGCGCTGCCCGGCGCCTCCGCAGCCTCGCCCCGGCCACGGGAGGCGGCCCGCGTTCCGTTCACCGCCCGCCACCGGGCCGTCCAGCACGGTGGAACCGTGCGCGCCGCCACCACGTCGGTGAAGGGCGCGAAGGGCACCGAGTCGGTCGACGACGGCGCCTCGATCAGGTACGTCGACGTGGACGACGACCCCGACACGTACGACTCCGGCCGCGCCGAGCCGGCGGTGCCGGCGGGCGCGCGGGTCACCTGGGCCCGGCTCTATCGGGGCGGGAACCTGCGGATGGGCGAGCAGAAGCCGCCGAAGGACGACGGCCGCGTCCTGATCGCCCATGACGGTGACCGCGGGACTTCCGGGGATTACCTGACGGTGGAGACGAGCCGTTCGAAGAGCACCCGTCTCTCCGATTCCGCCAATTCCGCGGACGACGTGCTGAACTCCACCGTCACCGAATTCGGCGCCGGTCGTACCGTACGCCGACCGGATCGTACGAACACCCTCGGATGCGACTCCGACGTGTTCGACCTGCGGCAGGCGCTGCGTTCCGGGGGCGACCGGGTCCACGTCCGGGTCGGCAGCCGGAAGGACGCCGTCCGGCTCGGCGCGGTCCTCCTCCGGGCGGACGTCCGGCGCTGACGTGCTGTCACCACTCCCCACGGACCTCGGGTCCGTCACCGTCCTGCACGCGGTCCAGCCCGGCGACGGCGGGGTCGCCCGTGTCGTCGTCGACCTGGTCCGCGCCCAGCGCGCCGCCGGCCTGCGGGTCGCCGTCGCCTGCCCGCCCGGCACCGGGCTCTCCGCCGCCGTCCGCGCCGAGGGCGCCGAGACCCACGACTGGCGGGCGGGCCGCGATCCCGGGCCCGCCGTCCTGCGCGAGACGCGGGAGCTGGCCCGGCTGGTCCGTGCGGTCCGGCCCGGGCTCGTCCACGCGCACAGCGCCAAGGCCGGCCTGTGCGCCCGGCTCGCCGTCCGGGGACGGATCCCGACGGTGTACCAGCCTCACGCCTGGTCCTTCGAGGCGGTCGGGGGAAGGACCGCCGCGGTCGCCCGGCGCTGGGAGCGGTTCGGCGCCCGCTGGGCGGACCGGATCCTCTGTGTCAGCGAGGCCGAGCGCCGTACCGGCGAGGCGGCCGGGATCGCGGCGGACTGGTCGGTCGTCCACAACGGCGTGGACACGGCCCGGTTCGCCACCGACGGGCCGCCCCGGGGCGCGGCGCCCACGGTCGTCTGCGTGGGCCGGCTCTGCCGGCAGAAGGGGCAGGACGTCCTGCTCGCCGCCTGGCCCGCCGTCCTCGCGGAGGCGCCCGCGGCCCGCCTCGTCCTGGTCGGCGACGGCCCGGACGCGGAGGCGCTGCGGGCGGCGGCCGGTCCGTCGGTGCGGTTCACGGGGGCCGTCGAGGACCCGGTGCCCTGGTACCGGGCCGCCGACGTGGTCGTCCTGCCGTCCCGCTGGGAGGGCATGGCCCTCGCGCCCCTGGAGGCCATGGCCGCCGGCCGGCCGGTCGTCGTCAGCGACGTGGACGGCGCGCGCGAGAGCCTGCCGCCCGCCCACGAGCCCCACTGCCTGGTCCCGCCCGAGGACCCGGCCGCGCTCGCCGCCGCTCTGGGCCGCCTCCTCGGCCGGCCGGAGCTGCGGCACCGCCTGGGCCGCGAGGCCCACGAGCACGTACTCAGCAGATTCGATGTCCGGCGCACCGGCGCGGCCGTCGCGGACCTCTACCGCGAGCTGGCCGGAGTGCGGGGGGCCGAGCACAGAGAGCCGATTGCGCAGTGACCACGGAAAGTACCAGCGTTCCCTCCTCGCCGGGCCCCTGGCCCACGGCGGGCCAGGCCTTCGGCCTCGTCTCCCTCGCGCCGCGCCGCGGGACGCCCGGCCGGCTCGCGCTGCCGCGCCGCCGGCGCGAACGGCCGCGGTCCGGCGTGGCGGCGCTCGTGGCCGTCGACGCCCTGGCCGTCCTCGCCGCCGCGTCGGTGCTGAGCGCGGCGCACCACCACGTCCGGCTCGTGCTGCCGGTCGTGGCGGTCGTCCTCGTCCTCGACGGACACGCGGGGCTCTACCGGCCGGCCGCGCACGCCCGGGCCCTCGACGAGCTGCCCGCGCTGGGCTCCCGCGCCGGATTCGCCTGGTGCCTGGCGGCGGCCGCGGTCGCCGCGTACTCCCCCGCCCTGGCGATCGGACCGCTGCGGCTCTGCGCCGCCTACGGCACGCACGTCGCCCTGGTGTGCCTGGTCCGCGCCGTGCTGCTCGGGCGGCGGCGCCGGATCGCGCGGGAGCGTCCGCGGTCGGCGCTCGTCATCGGCGGGGCGGTGGCCGCGCGCCGGTTCGCGGCGGCGGCCGTCCAGCACCCCGAATACGGGGTGCGGCCGGTGGGGATCGTGGGCGTGCCGGAGCAGGGCGGCGCTTCCCGGGCGACCGGGGAGGCCGGGCTCCCGGTGCTCACCACGACCGAGGAGATCCACCGGGCGGTCATCCAGAACACCGTGCGCGACGCCGTGTTCCTCGACGACGACCCGGGGCTCGTGTCGCTCTTCCAGCAGTACGGCTGCGCCACCTGGCGGGTCGGCGGCCGGCACCAGGACGGGCCGATGGGCGCGCACATGTGGGGGTACGCCTGGCACCGGATCGTCCCGCTGCGCGAGCGGCGCGGGCGGGTCGCGAAGCGGGTCCTCGACATCGTGCTCGCCGCCCCGGCGCTCGCGCTCGCGCTGCCGGTGCTGCTGCTGTGCGCGCTGGCGGTGCGGCTCTCGGACGGTCCCGGGGTGCTCTTCCGGCAGGAACGGGTGGGCCAGCACGGGCGCCACTTCACGCTGCTCAAGTTCCGTACGCTGCGGCCCTCCGACGACACCGAGTCGGCGACCCGCTGGAACGTGGCGGGCGACCGGCGGATGAGCGCGGCCGGGAGCTTCCTGCGGAAGACCTCCCTGGACGAGCTGCCGCAGCTGTGGAACGTGCTGCGCGGCGACATGAGCCTGGTCGGTCCGCGACCCGAACGCCCTTACTTCGTCGCCCAGTTCAGCAAGATCCACGCGGGGTACGCGGCCCGCCACCGGATGCCCGTGGGGCTCACGGGTCTGGCACAGGTCCACGGGCTGCGCGGCGACACCTCGATCGAGGACCGCTGCCGCTTCGACAACCACTACATCGACCACTGGTCGCTCTGGCAGGACGTCTGCATCCTGCTGCGCACGGCGGCCGGGCTCGTCCGGCCCACGGGGAGCTGAGGATGGCCACGGCCGTGACGACGGCGCCGGCGGTCCCGGCCGCGCCGGAGGCCGCGGGCGTACGGGACGGGTGGCGCCGGATCGGGGCGCTGTCCCCGGTGCTCGCCGTGATCGGACTGCTGCTCGTCCCGGGCGGCGGCGGCGCGCAGGGCGGCACCGGGGGCACGGGTACGGTCGCGGACGCGGCGTCCGGGCTCCTCGTCCTGATCTGTCTGGTGCGGGTGCTGCGCGGCGGGGCACGGCCGCTGACCCGGGCGGCGGCCGTCGTCCTCGGCCTGCCGGTGCTCGGGATCTGCCTGGCCGCGATCACCTCGAACGACCCGGCGGCGAGCCTGCCGGGCGTCGCCCGTTACCTGCAGGTGTTCGTCCTCGTCCCGGCGGCCGTGCTCCTGACGATCCGCGACCGGCGGGACTTCGCCGTGATCGCCTGGGGTCTGGTCGCGTTCGCTCTGCTCCAGGGCGCGGTCGGCGTCGTCCAGTACCTGACGGGCACGGGCGCCTCGTACCAGGGCGAGGACATCCGGGCCGTCGGCACCTTCGGGGCGACCGACGTGATGGGCATGGCGACGGTCGTGGCGTACGGACTCGTCGTCGTCACCGGGATCGCGCTCGGCAGCGGCCCCGGCCGCGTCCGCACGGTCGCGACGGTCTGCGCGTGCCTCCTCCTCGTCCCGCTGGTGCTGTCGTTCAGCCGGGGCGCGTGGATCGCGACCGTGCTCACCTGCGCGGTCCAGCTGCTGCTGGCGGGGGTCCGGCGGGCGGTGCGGGTGGCGCTCGCGGCGGCCGCGCTCGGGGTGGTCCTGGTCGGCGGCCTCGGGATCGGTTCGGAGATGGTGGAGGAGCGGGTCGCCAGCATCACGCAGGTGACGGCCGCGCCGGACCAGTCGGTGACGGACCGGTACACGATGTGGGCGGCGGCCGGGCGGATGTGGCGCGCGGAGCCGGTCACGGGCGTCGGCCTCAAGGGCTTCCCCCGGTACCGCGACTCGAACGCCTCCCTGGCGCTCTCCTCCGGCAGCGACACGGCCGGCGCGGGCGCCGCCTTCGCGCGCCAGCCGCTGCTGTCCCCGCACAACATGTACCTCCTGGTGCTGAGCGAGCAGGGCCTGGTGGGCCTCCTCGCCCTGGCCGGGAGCTGGGTGGCGCTGCTCGTCGGCGCGCTGCGGCGGCAGCGGCTCGGCGCGGACTGCGCGCTGGTCGCGACGGGCCTGCTCGCCTGGCAGCTCGTCGACTTCTTCTACGCGGACATCGGCGGCCCCTCGACGGTCCTGATGTCGGTCGTGTTCGGCCTGGCGGCCTGGTGGTCGCTGGCGGAGGTGAGGCGTGCGTGACCCGTGGGCCGGGGAACCGGAGCCCACGGACGCGCCGTGGGCCGACGGGCCGCGCCCCGCGCCCCGGCCCCCCTGCGGCACCCCGCTGACCGACCCCTGGCAGGCCTCGCCTCCGGGGCCCACGGACTCCCCGTGGGCCCCGGAGGCCGTCCTGCTGCCGGGGACGAGCGCCGCGACCGCCCCGGTCGCGGGCGCGGCCGGCTCCACCGGGCTGCCCGCCGGGGCCCGGCGCGTGGCGCGCCGTCCCCGGGCCGCTCCGCCTCCGACGGCCCCGCGGACCGCCGCACCCACCGGACGCCGGGCGCACGCCCGGGCGCGGGGGCCTCGCGCCGGCGCGTCCGGGGGAGGCGGGTTCCTGGCGAAGGCGGCGGCCGTGACGGCGGGGCTGACCGCGGCGGGGGCGGTCCTCGGGCTCGTGCGGGACCAGATCATGGCCGGCTACTTCGGGGCCGGGGCCGGGACCGACGCGTTCCTGGTGGCGTGGACGGTGCCCGAGTTCGCCTCGACGCTGCTCATCGAGGACGCGATGGCGCTGATCCTGGTGCCCGCCTTCTCCCGCGCCCTGGCCCGCCGTTCGGCCGGCCTGCCCGGTGACCCGGTGCGCGAGCTGGTGCGCGGGACGGTCCCCCGGATCGTCCTCGCCCTCGGGCTCGCCGCCCTCGTCCTGATCGTCGCGGCCCCGCTGCTCGTGGCCGCGCTGGCGCCGGGACTGCCCGACCCTGGGCTCGCCGTCGACTGCACGCGGCTCACCGGGACCTGCGTGCTGTCCTTCGCCCTGGTGGGGTACTGCTCGGCGGCGCTGCGGGCGCACGGCCGGTTCCTGCCGCCGGCGGCGATCTACGTGGCGTACAACACGGGGATCATCGGCACGATCCTGGTGCTGCGCGAGCCGTGGGGGGTGCGGTCCGCCGCCGCGGGGGTCGCCGTCGGCGGGGTCCTCATGGTCCTCGTGCAGACCCCCTCGCTGCTGCGCGCGCTGCGGGCGCCCGGGCCGCCTCCCCGGCCCCGGCCGAAGGGGCCGGCCGCCCCCGCCGGGGAGGGGCGCGTCCTGGTCCTCGGTCTGATCGCGCCCGTCGTCGCGTTCTCGCTGTGCCGCCAGTCCCAGACCCTGATCGAGCGGTTCCTCGCCTCGCCGCTGCCCGCCGGCGCCATCTCGCACCTGAACTACGCGCAGAAGGTCGCGCAGATGCCGATGATCCTCTCCCTGATGCTGTGCACGGTCAGCTTCCCGGTGGTCGCCCGCGCGCTCGCCGCCGGCGACCCGGAAGCGGCCCGCCGCCGGGTCGAGCGGGATCTGCTGCTCGCCGCGGTCGTCGTGCTCGTCGGCTCCTCGACGGTCATCGCCGCCGCCCCCCGGATCGTGGAACTGCTCTTCGAGCGGGGCGAGTTCACCGCCTCCGACACCACCGCGACCGCCGCCGTCATGCGGGTGTACGCGCTCGGCCTGCTGGGCCAGACCATGGTCGGCGCCCTCGTCCGCTGCTACTTCTCCGCCGCCCGCCCGCTCTGGTACCCGGCCGCCGCCATGGCCGCCGGGCTCGCCACGACCGCCGCCGCCGGCGTCCCGGGCGCCCACCACTGGGGCGCGGTCGGCATCGCCGCCGCCAACGCCCTCGGCATCACCCTCAGCGCCGTCCTGCTGCTGCGGGGCGCGCGCCGCCAGGCCGTCCCGATCCACGTCGACCGGCTCGGCGAGGGGCTGCTCCGGCTCGCCACCGCCGGCGCGTGGGCCACCGGCGCCGGCTGGCTCTGCCAGCTGGCGATCGGCTCCGCCGTCCTCGCGGTCGCCGTCGCCGGCCTGGTCGTCGCCGGCATCTTCCTGCTGTTCGTCGCCTGCGCCGCCAAGGCGCCCGAGATCCCGCCCCTGCCCCGCTCCGCCTTCCGGAGGACCCCCCATGCCCGCCGCCACCGCGCTGCGCCGTCCGCTGCCGAAGCCGCCCCTGTGGAAACCGCCCCTGTGGGTGGCGATGTACCACTCGATCACGGACACCGCTGACGATCCGTACCGGGTGACCGTCTCCCCCGTGCGCTTCGCCCGGCAGCTGCGCTGGCTCTGCGACCGGGGGCTGCGCGGGGTCTCGGTGCGGGAGCTGCTCGCCGCCACCGCCGAGGGGCGCGCCAAGGGGCTCGTGGGCCTGACCTTCGACGACGGGTACGCGGACTTCCTCGACTCGGCGCTGCCGCTGCTGCTGCGGCACGGGTTCACGGCGACGGTGTACGTCCTGCCGGGCCGCCTCGGCGGCGAGAACGGCTGGGACGCGGACGGTCCGCGCAAACCGCTGCTCGACGAGGACGGGATCCGGCGGATCACCGGCGCCGGCATGGAGATCGGCTCGCACGGTCTGCGGCACGTCCCGCTGACCGAGGCCGACGACACGACGCTCGCGGCCGAGACCCGGCACAGCCGTGCGCTCCTGGAGGAGATGACCGGCCGGCCGGTGGACGGCTTCTGCTATCCGTACGGGCAGGTCGACCCGCGCGCGATCCGCGCCGTGCGCGAGGCCGGCTACCGCTACGGCTGCGCGATCGACCCGGGCCCGCACACCGGCGCGTACGCCCTGCCCCGCGTCCACATCGGCGAGAACGACACCTCCTGGCGGCTCGCCGCCAAGCGCGTCCTGCACCCGCTGCGCCGTCGCCGGCCCGTCGGCCCGCTCCCCGTCCCGTGCGCCCCAGCCCCGGTCGGTGCGCCGTGAGGGTCCTGCACGTCATCACCGGGCTCGGCATCGGCGGCGCCGAGCAGCAGCTCCGGCTGCTGCTGCGGCACCTCCCGGTGGGCGGCGGGGTGGTCACGCTCACCAACCCGGGCGCGGTCGCCGCGGGCATCGAGGCCGACGGCACGCCCGTCACCCACCTCGGCATGGCCGGGAACCGGGACCTCGGGGCGCTGCCCCGGCTCGCCCGGATCGTCCGGCAGGGCCGCTACGACCTCGTCCACACACACCTCTACCGGGCGTGCGTGTACGGCAGGGCGGCGGCCCGGCTCGCCGGGGTGCGCCGGGTCATCGCCACCGAGCACTCGCTCGGCGAGACCCAGATCGAGGGCCGGCCGCTCTCCGCGGGCACCCGCGCGCTGTATCTGGCGTCCGAGCGGCTCGGCACCTCCACGGTGGCCGTCTCGCCCAGCGTCGCCCGCCGACTCGCGGACTGGGGCGTGGCGCCGGACCGCATCCGGGTGGTGCCGAACGGCATCGAGACCGCCCGGTTCGCCTTCGACGCGCGCGCCCGGCGCCTCGCCCGGGGCGTGCTCGGCATCCCCGAGGACGCGTACGTCGTCGGCGGCGTCGGGCGGCTCACGCCCGGCAAGCGGTTCGACCGGCTGGTCCGGGCGGTGGCCTCGGTGCCGGAGGCCCGGCTGCTCCTCGTCGGCGAGGGCGAGCACCGCGAGGAGCTGCTGCGGATCGCCCGCGGGTGCGGGGCCGCCGACCGGATCCTCCTCCTCGGGGCCTGCGAGGACCCGCCGGGCCCCGGCGCGCTCGGCCCCTCGCTGCCCGAACTCCTCTCCGCCATGGACGTCTTCGTGTCCGCCTCCCCCGACGAGGCCTTCGGGCTCGCGATCGTCGAGGCGCTCGCCGCGGGCCTTCCCGTGCTGTACGCGGCCTGTCCCGCGATCGACGACCTGCCCCCGGACGCGGCACCGGGCGCGCGCCGGATCGACGGGTCCGTGCCCGGGCTGATCTCCGCGCTGCGCGGCGTCGGAGGCGCCCGGCCCACCCGGTACCCGCTGCCGGAGGCCGCCCGCCGCTACGACATCGCGCACAGCGCACGGCAGTTGATGTCCCTCTATGACCAGGCCGTCCACGGCATCCCCTCCCCCGCGAAGTGAGAGAACCCGTCCGATGAACACCACCCCACCCCGCGCCCTCCTCCCCGCCGGCCTGCGGTCCCCCGGCCGCTGGGCGGTGCTGCCCGCCGCCGTCCTCGCCGGGGCGGCCCTCGGCGGCGGCTACGGAGCCGTGAAGGCGCCGGAGTACGCGGCGACCAGCTACGTCATCGTCGTACCGGCCGAGAAGGCCGACCCGGGGGCGGCGGTCGGCTTCGCCCAGGCGTACGGGCGGGTCGCCACCGACATCGCGGTGACCGGCGACGCCCAGGTGTGGGCGGGGGTCACCGCCGACACCCTGCGGAAGAACGTGCAGGCCGAGACCTCCCCGGACGCGCCGATGATCTCGATCACCGCGCGGTCGGCGAAGCCCGCCCAGGCCGTCTCGATGGCCGACGGGGTGGCCCGCGCGCTCGTCCTCGACAGCTCGCACGTGGCGGGCAGCACGGGCGTGAAGGTCGTCCAGTTCTCCCGCGCGACCGAGCCGGTCTCGCCCGTGTCGCCCTCCGCGCCGCTCTCCGCGCTCGTCGGCGGCTGCGCGGGCGGTCTCCTCGGCGGCCTGGTCCTCCTGGTCCGCCCGAGGCGTCCCGCCGCGCGCGGCGAGGGCCGGCACTCCCGGCAGACGACCGCCCCGGCCGCGTCCGCCGCGGTGCCCGCCCCGGCGGTCGCCCCGCACCAGCCGGAGGCGGTGTGAGCGCGAGGACCACGAGTGACCGGCGAGCCCTGCGGAGCGAGATCTGCCGTGACGAGGAGGAGTTCGGGCGGCTTTCGGCCGAGTGGACGGCGCTGTACGGGCGCTGCTCCTCCGCCACCCCCTTCCAGTCCCACTCCTGGCTGCACTCCTGGTGGCTCTCGTACGGCCGGCCCGGTGCGCTGCGGGTGGTGCTCGTACGACGGGAGGACGGCGGACTCGTCGCCGCCGCGCCCCTGATGCGGGCCCGGGGGCCGCTGCCCGTCCTCACCCCGCTCGGCGGCAGCATCACCGACTTCACGGACGTCCTCGTCGACGACGCCTGCCCGGAGGCGGCGCCCGCTCTCGCCGGGGCCGTCGCGCGGGCCGCCCGGGGCGCGGTCGTCGACCTGCGGGAGGTCCGGCCCGGGTCGGCCAGCGAACGCGTCTTCGCCCACTGGCGCGGCCCGCGCCGCCGGCTGCCCGACTCGCTCTGCCTGGAGCTGCCCGCCGTCCCCATGGAGGGGCTCCTCGAACGGATCCCGTCCGGGAAGGCCCAGCGGGTCCGCGCCAAGCTGCGGAAGCTGGACGCGCTCGGCATCGACGCGCGCGTGGTGACCGGCGAGGAGGTCCCCGCCGCCCTCGACCGCCTCCTGAGGCTCCACCAGCTCCAGTGGCGGGACCGGGGCGTGACCGCCGAGCACACCAGCGAGCGGTTCGCCCAGCACCTCACCCGTGCCGTGCGGCCCATGGTCGAGCGCGGTGACGCGATGGTCACCGAGTTCCGGCTCGCCGGGGACGTGGTCGCCGCCGACCTGACCCTGATGTCCCCGCGGCTCGCGGGCGGCTACCTGTACGGCGCCGACCCGGCGCTGCGCGCCCGCAAGGTCGACGTGGCGACGATGCTGCTCCGGCACGGGGCGCGCGAGACCAGCGCGGGCGGGCGGGCCACGCTCAGCATGCTGCGGGGCAGCGAGTCGTACAAGCAGCACTGGCGGCCCGAGCCGGTGCGCAACCGCCGTCTGCTCCTCGCCGGGCGCGGTACGGCTCCGCTCCTGTGGCTGCGCGCGGGCGCGGCCGACGCCCGCCGCTGGGCGGCCCGGCAGGCGCGGGAACGGGCCTGGGTGGGGCGGGTGCTCGGCCGCGGCGGCGGTGGCGGATGAGCTCCGCCACCGCCGGCGTGAGGGGCGTCAGAAGGGCCAGGCCTCCTTCAGGGTGTCCTTCCAGCCGAGGTCGACCTCGTCCTTCCAGTCGCCCTTCGGGACGCAGACGGCCCCACCGATCCAGCTCTCCACCCACGAACCGAGGTCCAGGGTCCAGCAGTCGGGCTTGGGTTCCGGCTTCGGCTCGGGCTTGGGTTCCGGCTTCGGCTCCGGCTTCGGCTCGGGCTTCGGCTCGGGCTTCGGCTCGGGCTTGGGTTCCGGCTTCGGCTCGGGCTTCGGCTCGGGCTTCGGCTCGGGCTTGGGTTCCGGCTTCGGCTCCGGCTTCGGCTCGGGCTTGGGTTCCGGCTTCGGCTCCGGCTTCGGCTCGGGCTTGGGTTCCGGCTTCGGCTCCGGCTTCGGCTCCGGCTTCGGCTCGGGCTTCGGCTCGGGCTTCGGCTCCGGCTTCGGCTCGGGGATCGTCGGGTCCGTCGGGTCCGTCGGGTCCGTCGGGAGTTGCGGTTCCGTGCCGTACAGCATCTGGCGGAACACCAGCGACGACCGCGGGTTGTCGTCGCACTGCCAGACGCCGTGCGGGCAGTAGTCGGTGATCGTGTGGTACAGCGGCTTGTGCTGCCTCATCCATTCCAGCATGCGCCGCATGTATTCCGGGTTGTCGCCGTTCCGGAAGAGCCCCCATTCGGGATAGGAGATCTGCTTCCCGTGCTCGGCGGCGAAATCGACCTGCTTCTGGAGTCCGTACGGCTCGCTGACGTGCCGGTCGAAACTGCTTCCGGACGGCTGGTCGTACGAATCCATGCCGATGATGTCGACGACGTCGTCGCCCGGGTAGCACTCGGTCCACGGAATCGCGTCGAGACCGCGGCTCGGATTGAAGTCGAAACGGAACTTCTGGCCCGGTACGGAACGCATCGCGGTGACGATCCGGTTCCAGTACTTCTTCCACGCCGTGGGGTCGGGGGCGCACCGGTGGCTGTAGGTGGTGCCGTTCATCTCCCAGCCGAGGACGACGACGGTGTCCCTGGCGCCCTGTTCGACGAGGCGTTCGGCGAGGGTCGTGAAGTGGTGGTCGTAGTACCCGGCGGCGCCGAGCTGGAGCTGGCGGCGGACCTCGCGGTCGGAGAGGTGGGCCTCGTTGCGCTCCAGCATGGGCACGTTGAGGACGAGCATGCGGTTGACGCGCTCGTTGCGCCAGTCGGCCCAGGCCTCCAGGAAGCCGGGGGTCCCCTCGATGTTCGACCAGAGGTCGCCCGGGAGGTAGGTGTGGGCGACGCGGAGCTCGTGGCCGCCGAGCCACCGTTCGAGCTGCCTGATGCGGGTGACTCCGAGCCTGCCCGAGTCGAGGAAGGCGCCCATGGCGCCGGTGGCGGCCGGTCCGGGATTCGCCGTCACGGGGTCCGCCGTCACGGATTCGGTGGCGTGGGCGGGGGCGGAGAGCGTGATCGGGCCCGAAGCGAGGAGGCCGGCGGTGAACACCCCCAGCCACTTCCTCGATCTTCTCCGGTATGCAGATGCCATGGCCACTCCTTCACGTCGCATGCCATTTGATGATCCGTCAATCCGATCTTCCGAAAGTATTCCTAATGGGCCGACCGTGAGCGCGGCTTCCCTCGCTCAGTGGTCCATTAGAGGATTTCATCGCCCAGTTGGGGCACCGGAGACGAAGGGCATGCCGTGCCGCACCCCCAGCATTTCGACACCAGCGTCCCCGCCGTCCTCGTACGGCTCGACCGGAATCCCTTCCACCACGGGACCCTCGGCGCCGCGCGGTCGCTGGGACGGGCGGGAATTCCGGTCCACGCCGTCATCGAATCGAGCACCGGTCCGGTCGCCCGCTCCCGCCACCTCCGCTCGGTCCGCGTCCGTCCCGGGACCGACTCCGCCGCAGGGCTCGCCGACCTCCTGACCCGCGTCGCGGACGAGATCACCGACGGCCCGTCACATCCCGTCCTCGTCGTGCCGCTGGACGACGTCAGCGCCCTCGCCCTGGCCCGCCGCCGCTCCGCGCTCGTCCCGCGCCTCCTGCTGCCCGAGCAGACCGAGGAGCAGCTGCTGAAGGTCGCGGACAAGGCGGAGCTCGCCGAGACCTGCGCGGGCCTGGGCCTGCCCCACCCCCGTACCGAACTCCCCGACGACGCCGACGAGGCCGCCGCCATGGCGTGGTCGCTCGGCCTTCCGGTCGTCGCCAAGTGGAGCCGTCCGTGGCTGCTCCCGGCCGGCGGCGGGCTGCGGAGCACCTCCATCGTGCGCTCCCCGGCCGAGGTGCGGGAGCTGTACGCCCGCACCCCGGAGGCCGGCAGCCGGCTGCTGCTCCAGGAGCTGCTGCCGGCGGGCCGGGACCTCGACTGGTTCTTCCACGGGTACGTGGACTGCGCGGGCCGCTGCTCGCCGGGGGCCACCGGGCGCAAGGAGCGCTCCTGGCCGGACGGGGCCGGGCTCACGGCCTCCGGCCGCTGGACGGTGAACCCCACCGTCGAACGGACGGCCCGCGACCTCCTCGACGCGCTGGGCTACCGGGGCGTGTGCGACCTGGACTTCCGGCTGAACAGGGCGACCGGCGCGTACCACCTGCTCGACTTCAACCCCCGGCCCGGCGCCCAGTTCCGGCTCTTCACCGACCCGGACGGCCTGGACGTGGTCCGGGCGCTGCACCTGGACCTCACCGGCCGCCCCGTGCCGCCGCACTCCCCCGTGTACGGCCGCCGGTTCCTGGTCGAGAACTACGCGGCGCTCTCGCTGCTCGCCTCCCCGAGGCGCCGGTACGCCCCCGAGCCCGGCGCGGCCCGCCGCCGGACCGAGTGCGCCTGGTTCGCGGCCGACGATCCGGCGCCCGCCCTCGCGATGGGCGGCGCCTGGCCGGCGCACCTGCTGCGCAAGGCCCTCGCCGCGCTCCGCCGGGCGCTCGCGCCCCGTCGTGCGGCCCCGGCCGTCACCGCCGCGGCGCCCCCGGCCCGCACCTCCGTCGACCAGCTCACCCCCCGATGAACGCGGAAGGCACGGGGGCGAGGTCGATGGACGACCTGGTGGTGGTCGGGGCCGGGCCCCACGGCCTGTCCGTGGCCGCCCACGCCGCCGCCCGCGGACTGCGTCTGAGGACCTTCGGCCGCTCGATGGAGTCCTGGCACGCCATGCCCTCCGGGACGTTCCCGAAGTCGGAGCCCTGGGCCTCCCCCCTCTCCGACCCGGAGGGGGCGTACGGCCTCGACGCCTACGCGGCCGCCGGGGGCGTCCGCGCCGAGCACGGCACGCCCCTCCCGGTGGGCTTCTTCGCCGCGTACGGCGACCGGTTCGCCCGGCGGGCCGTCCCCGCCCTCGACGAGCGGCTCATCGGCTCGGTCCCGCCCGCCGCCGGGGGCTTCGAGCTGCGCACCGAGGACGGCGAGCCGCTGCGCGCCCGGACGGTGGCGCTCGCCGTCGGGGTCCTGCCGTTCGTCGAACTCCCCGAACCCCTGCGGGGGCTGTCCCGACGGTACGTCACCCACTCCGGCCACCACGGCGAGCTCGACGGCTTCGCCGGACCGAGCACACGGCGGGCCGCCTGGTGAAGGGGGTCCGGCAACGGCTGCGGGCGGGCGCCGGCGCCCCGGGCCGGCCGCGTACGGGCGGGAGGGCGCCGGCCCCGGCATGACGGAGGGCCGGCCCCGGGAGCGGACGCTCTCCGGAACCGGCCCTCCGTGCCCGCGGGCGCCGGGGCTCAGGCGTTGATGCAGGTGTTGCCGGCGGCCGGGTTCAGCAGGCCGATGACGTTCACGCTGTTGCCGCAGACGTTGATCGGCACGTGGATCGGGACCTGGACGACGTTTCCGGAGAGGACGCCCGGCGAACCGACGGCCCAGCCCTCGGCCTCCGCGTCCGCGAAGGCGGGCGACGCCACACCCATGGCCAGGACGATTCCGGCGACGACGGCCGCGGCCTTCTTGCAGTTCATTTCGTCTGGATCCTTTCCTCGGCGGAATGAATTTCCGCTGCACACGACACAACGAACATGCCGCACAAAGGAAACAGAAATAACACCGACACCTTCTCTTTCACTCCATTGCCCGCACGGAACAGGGCCGGAGGGAACGCGTTCGTTCCCTCCGGCCCTGTCGCGCGCGAAACGGATCAGCCGTTGTAGGCGCCGTTCCCGGAGAGGACCGGGATGTCGTCGACGAGGTGCGACAGCGGCTCGTCACCCTTGGCCTGGGTGGAGTTCTCCGCACACTGCTGGTTCTGCGGGTTCGACAGGACGTTGATGTCCTGAGCGGTGATCGGGACGAGGATGCCGACGAGCGAACCGAGGTTGGCCTTGGCCGGCAGGCCGACGCAGAGCTTGTTCAGCGAGCCCTGGACGGCCTGGAGCTGCGGGCTCATGTTGCCGTGGGTCTCGGCGTTGCCGAACGACTCGTGCGCGCCGTTGCCGCTGAGCGAGGTCGTACCGCCGTCGTCGGCGATGGCGAGCGCCGGGGAGGCCGCCGCAGCGGAAGCGCCGACAACAGAGGCCGTCACAGCGGCGGCCGCCATAATCTTCTTGATCACGGTGATTCCGTTCCTGTTCCCACCAATCGACCTGATTGATGCGACGGGATCAACTGCGGTCGCGGGCTTTGGTTCCGGGGCTTCACTCGTTCGACTGTGTCCGCGTTTCGCGCTGCCGCGCGCGCTCCGCCAAGGGGGTGACACAGCGGAACCCCCGCCCCCGAAGGCCTGTTGATCAGGTCGCTCCCTGCACGGAGCCGGTTCTAGAAGGGAACTCCCGTGATCAAGAAGGTTATGGCCACCGCGGCCGCAGCCGTCTCCATCGTCGGCGCCAGCGCCGCCGTGGCCACCCCCGCCCTCGCCACCGCCAACGACGGTGGCACCACGTCGCTGTCGGGCAACGGCGCGCACCAGGAGTTCGGCAACTCCCAGACCTACGGCAACATGAGCCCGCAGATGGCGCTCGTCCAGGGCTCCCTGAACAAGCCCTGCATCGGCCTGCCGGCCAAGGCCAACCTCGGTTCGCTCATCGGCATCGTCCCGATCACCGTCCAGGACATCAACGTCCTGTCCTCCCCGCAGAACCAGCAGTGCACCGAGAACTCCACCCAGGCCAAGGGTGACGAGGCCCTGTCGCACATCCTGGACGACATCCCGGTCCTGTCGGGCAACGGCGTCGGCAACCGCTGACGCACCGTCTGAACGGGACGACGTCCACACGTCAGGGGCCGCCCTCCGGGGCGGCCCCTTTCGTCCCGTCTACCAGGTCGGCCAGACCGGCGTCGCCATCAGGCGCTCCCACTCCCGGTCGGGCATCCCCGGCACCGCCCGTCCCGCCTGCACCCACTGCGTGACCAGCTCGGAATAGACGGGGAACGGGTCGCTGTCCGCCGGGGGCGGGTCGCTCACATATCGGCTCTTCGGAATGAAGGCCATCCGTTCCCATTTTCCGGGGCCCGGCGCCATTTTCGCTCCTTCCGCTGCGATTCCCGCATCATTACACAGGCGCCGCAGGAGAGTGATTCGTCCTGTTCATGTCGCGTCGCGTACCTGTGTGCGAGCGGGTCGAAATTACGGTGCGGACATGAAATTCCCGCGTCCACGGCTGTCCCGGCGTCCGCTGTTCGCCGCGGCTGCTCTCGCCACCCTCTCCGCCCTCGCCCCCGGCGCCCTCGCCCTCGCCCCCACCGGCCTCCCGGCCCCCGAGAAGGGGCTGAACCTGCTCGTCGTCGGCGTCGACAGCCGCAAGAACGTCACCGCGGAGGAGAAGGAACGTTTCCACCTCGGCGGAAAGGAGTGCGACTGCACGGACGTGATGATGCTCGTGCACGTCTCGGCGGCGAACGACCGGGTCGAGGTCGTGAGCCTGCCGCGCGACTCCCTCACCTCCTTCCCCGCGGGCCACCGCGACCGGCGCACGGGGAAGACGCACGCCGCCCACCAGGCGAAGATCAACAACGCCTGGGCGGAGGGCGGCTCCGCGTTCGCCGTGGAGACCGTCGAGTCGATGACCGGACTGTCCGTCCACCGCTACCTGGAGATCGACTTCCGGCACTTCATGGACACCGTGGACCGCGTCGACGGCGGCGTCCCGGTCTGTACGGAACAGCCGCTCAAGGACCCCTCCACCGGCATCGACCTCCAACCCGGCACCAAGCGGGTCGCGGGCGGCGAGGCCCTCCAGTACGTGCGGTCCCGGAAGGCCGACGGACAGATGGACTTCGGCCGCATCCGGAAGCAGCAGCGGTTCGTGATGAACACCCTGCACCGGCTCCACGACGGCGTCCTCGACGACCCGGAGCGGCTGAAGGACCTCGCGGCGACCCTGCGGGGGACGGCGGCGGCCGAACGGGGGATCTCCACGGCGGAGCTGCTGACGCTCGCCGCGCACCTGCGGGACCTGCCTCCGGAGCACGTGGAGTTCGCGACCGTACCCGTCCGGGGCTTCAACCCGGACATCCAGGGCGTCGGCTCCACGCTCTCCTGGGACGAGGAGGGAGCGGCCGAGGTCTTCGGGCGGCTGGCCGAGGACCGGCCGCTGCCCACCGCGGGGGCCGTCGCGCCGAGCAAGATCCCGGCGGCCGCGTACCGGCCGGCCGAGGGGTCCTCGCTCATCTGCCCGTAGTCCGTCCGGTGGACTTCCCGGAACTTCCGGGCCGCTGACCAGTTGATCAGCACGGCTCGCCACTCAGCGGGCCAGTACCCGAAAGGCCTGAACAATGAAGAAGCTCTTGGCGACGGCCGCTGTGGCCGCGTCCGTGCTCGGTGCGACGGCTGCGGGCGCCGGGCAGGCACTCGCGATCGCCGACGACGGCGGCACCACCTCGCTGTCGGGCAACGGCGCGCACCAGGAGTTCGGCAACTCCGCCACCTACGGCAACATGAGCCCGCAGATGGCGCTCGTCCAGGGCTCCCTGAACAAGCCCTGCATCGGCCTGCCGGCCAAGGTCAACGCCGGTTCGCTCATCGGCGTCGTCCCGATCACCGTCCAGGACATCAACGTCCTGTCCTCCCCGCAGAACCAGCAGTGCACCGAGAACTCCACCCAGGCCAAGGGTGACGAGGCCCTGTCGCACATCCTGGACGACATCCCGATCCTGTCGGGCAACGGCGCCGGCAACCGCTGAGCCACGACGCCAGGACACGGTGCGGCCCCGCGGCCCCTCTTCGGAGGGCCGCGGGGCCGTCCCCGTTCCGGGCCGAGGCCGTCGGGACCCTCGGGACCGTCGGCTTCAGAGCTTCCGGCGCAGCTCGGCCGGATCGGTGACCGGGGCGTCGCAGGTGAAGCGACGGCAGACGTACGCGGCCGCCGCCCCGCCCACCAGCGGCCGGTCCGCAAGCAGCGGGAACTCCTCCCCGCCCGGGGCTCCGGCGGCCAGGACCGCGCCGGGCGTGGTGGCCAGGAGCGCGGTGCGCCGCAGCTCCCGGAAGGCCGGGTCGGCGGGGTCGCCGACGACGGCGACCTCACGGGGCCCGTCGAGGAGCGCCTCGGCGACGGCCAGGCCCCAGCCGATGAACCGGGGCGCGCGCGGGCCGAGGGCCTTGACCACGCCGAGGGCGCCCTCGGCGGCGGCGCGGTGGGCCTCGGAGCCGGTGTGCGCGGCGTACGAGAGGAGCGCTCCGGCGGCGGCGGTCCAGCCCGAGGGGGCGGCGTTGTCGGTGGGGTCCTGGGGGCGCCGGATGAGGGCCTCGGCGTCGTGGGCCGTGTCGTACAGCGCGCCGCCCTCGGCGGTGAAGCGGTCGAGGACGACGTCCAGGAGGAAGCCGGCGAACTCCAGCCAGGCGCCCTCGCCGGTGACGGCGGCGAGGGCGAGGAACCCCTCGGCGACGTCGGCGTAGTCCTCCAGGACCCCCGCGTTCGTCCCGGCCCGGCCGTCCTTGGACGTCCGGGTGAGCCGGGCGGTCTCGTCCATGTGGACGCGGACGAGGAGATCGGCGGCCTCGGTGGCGCGCTCGACCAGGTCGGGGCGGTCGAAGAGCGCGCCGGTCTCGGCGAGGGCGGCGATCGCGAGGCCGTTCCAGGCCGCGACGACCTTGTCGTCGCGGCCGGGGCGCGCCCGCTCCTCACGCACGGCGAGGAGCCGGGCCGCGATCGAGGCGATCCGGTCCGCGTCGGCCGGGCCCGCCTCCTGCGGGAGCTGGAGGACGGAGCTGCCGTGCTCGAAGGTGCCGTCCTCGGTGACGCCGTAGTGGGCGGCCGCGAGGGCGGCGTCCTCGGCGCCGAGGACCTCGGTCAGCTGCGCCGGGGTCCACGCGTAGAAGGCGCCCTCCACGTGCCTGCCCGTGCCGTCGTCGCTGTCGGCGTCGAGCGCGGAGGCGAAGCCGCCCTCGGGGGTGCGGAGCTCGCGGACCATGAAGTCGGCGGTCTCCAGGGCGACCCGGCGGGCCAGGTCGCTGCCCGTGGCCTTCCACAGGTGCGCGTACACCCGGCACAGCAGGGCGTTGTCGTAGAGCATCTTCTCGAAGTGCGGGACCACCCAGGCGCGGTCCACGGCGTAGCGGGCGAAGCCGCCGCCGAGCTGGTCGTAGATGCCGCCGCGGGCCATCGCCTCGCAGGTGTCGGCGGCCATCTGGAGGGCGCCCTCGGAGCCCGTACGGGCGTGGTGGCGGAGCAGGAACTCCAGGACCATGGACGGCGGGAACTTGGGGGCGCCGCCGAAGCCTCCGCGGGTCGCGTCGTACTCGCGGGTGAGGGCGAGCAGGGCCCCCGCCAGCTCCTCCTCGCCGGGGACGCCGTCGCCGCCGTAGGCGAGGGAGCGGCCCGCGAGGTCCTTCACGATGCGGTCCGCGACCTCGTCGACCTCGCCGCGACGGTCGGCCCAGGCGGCCCGGACGCCTTCGAGGACCTCCGGGAAGGACGGCATGCCGTGGCGGGGCTCGGGCGGGAAGTACGTACCGAAGTAGAAGGGGGCGGCGTCCGGGGTGAGGAAGACCGTCATCGGCCAGCCGCCCTGACCGGTCGCGGCCTGCACGGCCTCCATGTAGACGGCGTCGACGTCGGGACGCTCCTCGCGGTCGACCTTCACGGCGACGAAGTTGTCGTTGACCAGGACGGCGGTGGCGTCGTCCTCGAAGGATTCGTGCGCCATGACGTGGCACCAGTGGCACGCGGAGTACCCGACCGACAGCAGAACGGGCACATCACGCCGTTTCGCTTCTTCGAACGCCTCGGGTCCCCACGGCCACCAGTCGACCGGATTGTCGGCGTGCTGAAGCAGATAAGGCGAGGTCGTACCAGCCAACCGGTTCATACGACCCAGCCTCTCACAGGGCCTCCCGCTATCGACGAAACCCTCACGGGCCCGCCCTGCTTGGCCGAATTGGACTTGTGAGCCATCACGCGGCGGGCGGCTCGCGCCTCCTTCGAGTCGGGCGGCCCGACCCCTCGGAACAGTAGGCTGGGCACGGCATCGCCGGACCTGCCGAGGAGGTACGCCATGACCGCCGGGATGGTGGCGCCCGCGTGGATGCATTCGCAGATCAGCGCGGAACAGTACGACTCCTGGTCCGAGGAGCAGTGCGCCGGCATCGAGATCGTGGACGGGATGGTCGTCGTGAGCCCGAGCGCCTCGAAGCGGCACCACCGGCTGGCTCGGGTCCTGGCCGATGCCCTGGACGCCGCCGCAGGCCCGGACTGGAACGCGGACACGGACTTCGACGTCCGCCTGCAGGACGTCCCGCTCACCAACCGCCGTCCGGACGTCATCGTCTACCGGGCCGAGACCATCGACCTCACGCCCACCCGCCCCGAGCACGTCCTCCTGGTCGTCGAGGTCGTGTCGCCCGGCTCGGAGACCACGGACCGGATCGTGAAGGCCGACCAGTACGCCAAGGCCGGCATCCCCTTCTACTGGCGGGTCGAGCAGGCCGCCACGGGTGTCCCGATCGTCTACACGTACGTTCTCGATCCCGCCACCAAGGCTTACAGGGACGGCGAGATGTTCACCGGCACGGTGAAGGCCACCGCACCTTTCTCCGTCACGGTCGATCTCGTGGCCCCGTAAGGAACCGAGGCGTCGCCCCGCTGTCGACGTTGGCTGTCAGCGGCCTTTTCGGGCATGCCGAGCCTTGGGCGGCGCCGCCACCGGAGCCGATCCGACGACGGTGGCCTGCGGGGAGACCGGATAGGTTCGGCTCTCGAGCGCTCGCCCCGCTCCAGCGCAACGACCTCGGAATGACGGCTCGCATCAAAGCGTCCCCCGCGATCACCCTGACCTCCGACCGAGGCGACTCGTCGAAGCTCTGCGAGCAGTGCGTGAGCATCAGAGAGACATGAGCACTGCCGACTCCTGGGTTCGCCAGCTCACTGGCATCAGCGACAGCTTGAGTGCCCGACGCTGAGCAGCACGGGGACGTCGCGGCGCCGGGCCTCCTCGAAGGCCTCGGCGGACCACGGCCACCAGTCGACCGGGTTGTCGGCGTGCCGCAGGTGGTACGGGGAGGTCTCATGGGCCAGTCGGTTCGACACGGTCCCGTCCTGCCGCAGCGGCCTCCTCCTTTCCCCGCTCCCTCGCGCCGACGCGCGCGACGCAGGAGACTGGGCCGGATTCGTCGGGCGCGTGCGGAGGGGGAACGCAGATGCGGGAGAGTCACCGGGCCGAGGCCGAGCGGTTGTGGGAACGGGCCGTCGCGGAGGAGGTGCGGACCTCCGGCGGCCGGGCCGACGCGGAGGCGCTCCTCGCGCGGGGCCGGGCGGAGTTGGACGCGATGGCGGGGGGCACGGAGGGGGGCGCTGGGGGCGCTTACGCGGTCTATCTGCGGGCGGTGGAGGAGGCGGAGGCGGCCGGGCGGACGGCGCGGCTTCCGGCGGATCGTTTCACCGGTCCGGTGATCGCGGGCCCCGCCCTGGTCACGGGCGTCGCCGCGGCCGCCGCCTTCGGCGCGGACCTGGCGCTCGGCACGACGGCGGGGACGGCGCTCGGCGCGGGCGCGGCGGTCGCCGTGGCCGGCGCGGCGGCGACCGTCCTCCGCGCGACGGCGGGGCGCGGCGGGGCGGTGGGGCGCCGCGACCGGGACGGGCACGGCGGGGACGGCGGGCCGGGGCGGCCCGACGCGGTCGAGCAGGCACGGCTCGCCTGGCTGGCGGCCCTCGAGGCCCAGGAGATACGGCCGTTCCTGGAGCGGGAGCGGGTACGGAGGGCGTCTCCGGCCGAGCGTTCGGGGGCGGGCGGGACGGAGGCTTCGGAAGCCGGGGGGAGGGGCGTGCGGTTCGAGACCGGTGGGGGTGGAGGCACGGTCGGGGCCGGCACGGGGAAGGCCGAGGGGTTGGGGGCCGGAGGGTCGGGGGCCGGGGGGTCGGGGGCCGGGGGCGGCGGGTTCGGGGCGGGCGCGGGCGTGGACGGCGGCGGGTTCGGGGCGGGCGGGGGCGGGTTCGAAGCGGGCCCGAGCGCGGACGGGGCCGGGGCGTTCGAGGCCGGTGCGGGTCCGGGTGCGGGCGGGGGCGGGGTGTTCGGTGCGGGGTCCGGTGGGCGTGGCGGGCGGCGGGTCGATCGGAGTGCGGCGGCCCGGGCCCGGGTCGTGCTGGAGCGGTCCTTCGCGCATCTGCCGGACCCCGGCGGGGTGTTCGCCGGCCGGCGCGAGGAGCTGGCCCGCGTCACCCGGTGGGTGCGGGCCGGGCGGGCCGCGGCGGTCACCCGGCCGACCGTCGTGCTGCTGCACGGCGAGCCCGGCTCCGGCCGCACCGCGCTCGCCGTGCGGGCCGCCCACGCGCTGCGCGACCAGTTCCGCGGGGCCTGCGTGGTGGACCTGCGGGGCGGCGCGGCCGGCGAGCGGCCCGTGACCACCCGGGAGGCGCTGCTGCACCTGCTGAACCGGCTCGGCGCCCCGCGCGACCGGTTGCTCTTCCGCGAGGGCGCCTCGGAGGAGCAACAGGTGCGACGACTCTCCGAGTCGTACCAGCGGCAGGTGAGCGGGGTGCCCGTCGTCCTGGTCCTCGACGACGCCGCCGACGCCGCCCAGGTGCGGGCCCTGCTGCCGGAGCGGTCCGACAGCCTGGTCCTCGTGACCTGCCGGGAACCGCTGGACCTCGGCGCGGACGTGCCGGCCGGGGTGCACGCCCTGCCAGTGGCCGCGCTCGACGCGGCGGGCGCCGAGGAGCTGCTGCGCACGACGGCCGGCGCGCCCGACCCCGGTCCGTACGACGCCGAGGCCTTCGAGCGGATACGGGAGCTGTGCGGCGGGCTGCCGCTGGCGCTGCGGGTCGCGGGCTCCCTGCTCGGGGGCCGTTCCATGGACGACCTGGCGCACGTCCTCGCCCGTCCCGGCTGGGGCGCCGACCCCGTCGAACGCGCCCTGTCCGTACGGTACTTCCTCGACTTCGACGAGGACGCCCGGCAGCTGCTCCGGCGGCTCGCGCTGGCCGGGCGGGCGTCCCTCGGCGCGGCGGCGGCCGCCGCCCTGCTCGGCGGGAGCGGTCCGGAGGCGGCCCGGCGGCTGCGGGAGCTCTCCGCTGCCGGGCTGCTCGACCACGTGCGCGGGGAGCGCTACCGGCTGCACGACGCGGTGCGCGCCTTCGCGGCCGGCCGGCTCCTGGACGAGGAGGACGCGGCCGAGATCGCGGCGGCGCAGGAGCGGCTGGTCCGGAACCACGCGGAGCTCGCCGACGCGGTGATCCGGATGGTCGACGGCAAGATGTCGACCCGGGCCGACCGTTTCGACGGGCACGGCTTCGGTTCCCTGGAGGCGGCGCTGGGCTGGCTCGACGAGGAGTCCAGCTTCCTCACGGCGGCCCTGCGGCACGCGGAGGGCGTCGACCAGCGGACCGTCCTCGACCTGCTCGGCGCGCTCTGCGACTACTGCCTGCTGCGCGGCGACCTCTACCGGCTGGGCGAGATCAACGAACTGGCCGAGTCCGTCGGGCAGGGGCTGCTCACGCGCTCGGTGCGGTGGCGGACCGGCATCGCGGCCCGGCAGCTCGGCGAGCTCGACAAGGCCCACAAGACGCTGACCTCGGTCGTCTCCCTCTACCAGGAGGCCCACCAGGACGCGGGCGCGGCGCTCGCGCTCTGCTCGCTCGGGATCACCCTGCACCACCAGGGGCGGCTGACGGAGGCCGCGGCGCGGCTGCGGGAGGCGCTCGCGCTCCAGGAGCCGGAGTCCCTGGCCGCCGACCGGGGCTGGACGCTGCACGCGCTCGCCGCGGTGGAGCGGGACCGGGGCGATCCGGCCGAGGCGACGGCGCTGCTCGAGCGGTCGCTCGCCCTGCACCGGGAGCACGAGTCGCTGCACGGCGAGGCGTGGGCGCACTTCCAGTACGGGCAGGTGCTGCTGGTCCGGGGCGACGCGACGGGCGCGGAGGACGAGCTGCGGCGCGCCCTGGAGACGTACGGGCGCGTCCGTGACGGGCGCGGGGAGGCCTGGGCGCTGACCCAGCTGGCCCGGGCGCGGCTCGCCGCCGGGGAGGCGGAGCCGGCGGCGGAGGAGCTGCGCGGGGCGCTCGCCCGGCACCGGGAGCAGGAGGACGCGCGCGGCGAGGCGTGGACGCTGTACCACCTGGGGCAGGCCCTGGAGGAGCGGGGCGACCGGGACGAGGCGGTGCGGGAGCTGGGGCGGGCGCGGTCGATGTTCTCGCGGATGCGGGATCTGTACGGCCTGGCGTGCGCCCGGCACCACCTGGGGCGGGTCACCCGGGACCAGCAGGCGGCGCGGGCGGGCAACCTGCGCAATTCGGGGTTCGCCCGGCAGCTCCTCGTGGACGCGCGGGCGGACTTCCGCCGGATCGGGGTCGCCCACGGCGAGGCGTGGGCCTGTCTGGAGCTCGCGGTCGTCGACGCGGGCAACGGGCGGGTCCCGCAGGCGCTCGCGTTGTGCGAGGAGGCGCGGTCGCTCTTCGAGGGGTACGGCGACCGGCGGGGCTCGGACTGGGCCCGGCTGCTGCGCTGCGGGCTGTTGCCGCACGCGGTCCCGGGGAGCCCGGAGCCGGGGGTGGCGTCGGCGCGCGAGGAGTTGGCGGCGCTGGCCGCGGACCGGCATCCGGCGCGCGACCCGAGGCTCGACGACTGCGTCGAGGCCCACGGCCTGCTCCTGGACCGGGGCGTCGCCCCGTCGACCCCCTGGCAGGCCTGGGACCTGGGTCTGGTCCCGGCCCGCCATGCCCGCGAGGTGCTGGGCGTGCGGGGAGGGCCCGAAGAGCCGGGGACGCGGAAAGGCCCCGCCGCTCCGTAGCCCGGGGACGCGGAAGGGCCCCGCCGCTCCGTAGCCGGGGACGCGGAAAGACTCCGTCGCTCCGCGGCCGAGGCCTCCCGAACCGTGCCGAGGCCCCGTGGGCCCGGAGCCGCCGGCGCGCCCCGGCCCCGGACCGCACCCGGATCGTGCCCGGCCCGGCGCGTCGGCGCGGTGTGCCCCTCGGGACGGGACCGCCCCCTGGGCCGTACCTCCGGGAGGTACGGCCCAGGGGGCGGGTGGTCACTTGCCCTGGGTGGCGGTCGGCTTCTTCGGGGTGTTCCCGGCCGTCGCCGGGTCCGGGGTCTCCTCGAAGGAGATCTTGCCCATGTGGCGGTTCATCGACTTCATCAGCAGCCAGACCGCGAGGGCCAGGACCGCGAAGACGACGAAGCCGAGGACGCCGGGGGTCACCTTGTTCTTGTCCAGCTCTTCGGCGGCGAAGGGGACAAGCTGGGTCAGTGCCAGGTGTGCGCTCATGTCAGGCATTGTCGCGGATGCCCGCGAAGAGATCTTCCTCGGGGAGGGAGGTCGGGACCAGCGCCTTGCTGAGCTCGTACTCCTCCGTCGGCCAGACCTCCTTCTGGATCTCCATCGGGACCCGGAACCAGCCGCCGTCGGGGTCGATCTGCGTGGCGTGGGCGATCAGGGCCTTGTCGCGGATCTCGAAGAAGTCCGCGCAGGGCACGTGCGTGGTGAGGTTGCGCGCCTTGCCCCCGAACTCGTCCCAGCGCTTCAGCCAGTCCCCGTACGGCGACTCCAGGCCGCGCGCCAGGAGCGCCTCGTGCAGGGCCTCGGTGCGGGGGCGGTTGAAGCCCTGGTTGTAGTAGAGCTTCAGCGGCTGCCAGACCGGGCCGAACTCGGCCTCCGGGTACTTCTCGGCGTCGGCCGCACCGTCGAAGGCCACCATCGTGATCTTGTGGGTCATGATGTGGTCGGGGTGCGGGTACCCGCCGTTCTCGTCGTAGGTCGTGACGACCTGGGGACGGAAGGAGCGGATCTCGCGGACCAGCGCCCCGGCCGCCGTGTCGACGTCCTCCAGGGCGAAGCAGCCCTCGGGCAGCGGGGGCAGCGGGTCGCCCTCGGGCAGGCCCGAGTCGACGAATCCCAGCCAGTGCTGGGAGACGCCGAGGATCTCGCGGGCCTCGTCCATCTCCTTGCGGCGCACCTCGTGGATGTTCGCCTCGATGTAGGGGTCGCCCTGGAGCTTGGGGTTCAGGACCGAGCCGCGCTCGCCGCCCGTGCACGTCACGACCATGACGTCCACCCCCTCGGACACGTACTTGGCCATCGTGGCCGCACCCTTGCTCGACTCGTCGTCGGGGTGGGCGTGAACGGCCATCAGTCGCAGCTGCTCAGTCAAGACTCGATCCTCAGTGATTCGACGCGGAGGGTGGTCTCTATAGTGACGGAATCGGGGGAGTGAAAATTCCGCCACCCCCGGCTTCGAGAGGATCACCCATGAGCGCGGTGCGAGAGCAGCTGCCCGAGGGGCGCTACGGGCGTTCCGCGGACGAGCGGGCCGACCGCAAGCTCAGGATCGCCGGAGCGGTGCTCGGGGTCCTCTTCCTCGGCATGATGGGCTGGTTCGGCTGGCACTACGTCGTGGAGAGCAAGATCAGCGCCGAGTTGATCAAGTTCGACGTGGTGAGCGCCGACGAGGTCCAGGTGCACCTGGAGATCCGCAAGGACGAGGGCGTCAAGGGCGTCTGCACGCTGCGCTCGCGCTCCGAGGACGGGACCGAGGTGGCCCGCAAGGACGTGCGGATCGACGACGCCGCGAGCCGGGTCGACCGCGTCTTCTCGCTCCGTACGACCGCCCGCGCGACGAGTGCCGAGCTCCTCGGGTGTACGGCGCGGTAGCGGTGGGTAGGGACGGGATGTCGAGTCCCGGCGAGTCACCGCGGTGACCTGGGGAGACGCCATTCCGGTGGTTTATGTCCTCCCGCTTTTCGCCACTCATTGTTAGGCTCGTGGTTTCGCCCGCCCGGGACAGCGCAGCTTTTCCGTGTAGGGCGATGCTTTGTATTCCCAGTACCTACGAGGAGCACCCGTGACCCAGACCAGCGACAACGTCACCTGGCTCACCCAGGAGGCGTACACCAAGCTCAAGGACGAGCTTGAGTACCTGACTGGTCCCGCGCGTACCGAGATCGCCGCCAAGATCGCGGCGGCGCGCGAAGAGGGCGACCTGCGCGAGAACGGCGGGTACCACGCGGCCAAGGAGGAGCAGGGCAAGCAGGAGCTCCGGGTCCGCCAGCTCACCCAGCTCCTGGAGCACGCCAAGGTCGGAGAGGCTCCGGCCGAAGAGGGCGTCGTCGCGCCCGGCATGGTCGTCACGATCGCCTTCGACGGCGACGAGGACGACACGCTGGACTTCCTGCTCGCCTCCCGCGAGTACGCGAGCGACGACATCGAGACGTACTCGCCGCAGTCGCCGCTCGGCGTCGGCGTCAACGGCAAGAAGGTCGGCGAGGACGCGGAGTACGAGCTGCCGAACGGCAAGAAGGCCACGGTGAAGATCCTCAGCGCCAAGCCGTACACCGGCTGATCCGCGTTCCTCGAGCGAAGGGCCGGCCCCACGGGGGCCGGCCCTTCGTCTTGCATGCACATGCAATGATGCGGATCTGACGTCACGTCACCAGGGGGAGGACGAGGTGCTGGGACCGCTGCGCGAGGGCGCGCCGCGACGGATCGGACCGTACGAGGTGCTCGCCCGGCTCGGCGCCGGCGGGATGGGCGAGGTGTTCCTCGCGCGGGACGCCGCCGGACCGGACGGCGGCGGCTTCGTCGCCGTGAAGACCGTGCGCCGCGACGTCGCCGGCGATCCGGCCTTCCGGGACCGCTTCCGGCGCGAGATCAAGGTCGCCGCCCTCGTCGACAGCGCCCGCGCCGCCGCGCCCGTCGGCGGCGACGCCGACGCCGAGGTGCCCTGGCTGGCCACCGCGTACGTCCCCGGGCCCAGCCTCGCGCAAGCCGTGCGGCGCGGCGGCCCGCTGCCCGTCGCCACCGTGCGGGCGCTCGGCGCGGACGTCGCCCGGGCCCTCGCCGACCTGCACGGGGCCGGGGTCCTGCACCGGGACCTCAAGCCCGGAAACGTCATGCTCTCCGTCGACGGCCCCCGCCTCATCGACTTCGGGATCGCCCGCAGCAACACCGCGACCACCATGACCGCGACCGGTGTGATGGTCGGCACGCCCTCCTTCATGTCCCCCGAGCACGTGGCCGGCGCGCGCCGCGTCACGGCCGCCTCCGACGTGTTCTGCCTCGGCTCGCTGCTCTGCTACGCGGCGACCGGCGAGGACCCCTTCGGCGACGGGCCCCTGGCGGCCGTCCTGTACCGCGTCTCCCGGGCCGAGGCCGACCTGTCCCGCGTCCCGGAGGAGCTGCGCGGGACGATCGCCGCCTGCCTGGCCGCGGACCCGGCGGCGCGGCCCGCCCCGGAGGCGCTGGCCGGGACGCTCGGCGGCGCGGCCGGGAAGGTCTTCCCGTGGCCGGAGGGCGTACGGGAGCACATCGGCGCGTACGGCAGGGAACTCGCCCGGCTCGTCGCCTCCGGCGGGCCGCTCCTGGAGGCGACGCAGGCCGGGCCCGTCGTCACCCCGGCCGTCCCGGGACTGCACGCCGTGCCGACGCTCCCGCCCGTCGCCCCGCACGTCCCGCCCTCCGCTCCGCCGCGACGGAGCCGCAGGCGGCTGCTCGCCGCCGCCCTCGCGCTCGCCGTGGTGGCCGGTGGGCTCGGCGCGTACGCCCTGTGGCCCGATCCGGGGCCGAAGGTTCCCGCGAAGGCCGCCCCGCCCGCCGGACCCCGCGTCCCCGGCGTGAACGACCGCGGCCCCGCCGACGCCTCGGGCGTCGTCCCGCAGAACGCGGCCCAGCGCCCGGTCGGCTGGAAGCCCTGGCGGGCGAGGCTGAGCGCCCCGGCCTTCGGCTGCTCGGCCGGGGAGAAGGCGCTGGTGTGCCGGACGACGGACGGGCGCTACGAGGCCCTCGACCCGGCGAGCGGGAAGCGGTTGTGGAGCGCTGACCTGGTCGCGGACCCGCGCGACGACGAGAGCTTCATCGGACCCACCGGCGGGATCTTCATCGCGGGCAGCACGGACGTCCCGGCCGTCCACGACGACTCCGTCGTCCTGCTCTCCGGCGGGCGCCTCCAGGTCCGGGACGCCCGCAGCGGCGCGGTGCGCTGGGAAAAGGAGAACACCGCCCGGGCCGGGATGCGCACCCAGCCGGTCGTGGGCGGCGGCACCGTCTTCGTCCCGACCGGGGGCGAGGACGAGGACCGGGTGACGGCCTTCGCCCTGGCGGACGGCCGCACGCTGTGGTCCAAGGCCCTCACCAACGCCGACCTCGCACGGGTCGCGTTCCGCGACTTCGAACCCGTCGCCTACGCGAACGGGCTCGTGTACGCGATGAGCGACGGCGGTTTCGTGTCGTTCGACGCGAAGACCGGCCAGCAGCGCGGCCAGGTGCCGTCCGAGGCCGAGAAGTGCGACAGTCTCCACGTCCAGGGCCGGTACGCCTACTGCGCGACGCTCGACGCGTCGAACGCGTCCGCCCTCAGGATGTACCGCCTGGACGCCACGACGCTCGCCCCGGTCGGCGGCGGCCGGCTCGCGGTCCCCGACGAGGTCGCGAAGTCGGGCGCCTGGCCCACCGCGGTGTCCGCACGCGCCGCCGTCGTCCTCGACGGCGGCGCCATGGACTGGGCCGACTGGAGGAACACGACCGGGCCCGCCGGCATGTACGTCCTCGACCCCGCCACCGGCAGGCCCCTCGGCCACTACCCGCCGCCCCCGCGCACCTCGGCCGACGGCCGGAAGCAACTCGTCTCCGACCCGCTGATCGCCGGGAACTCGGTCCTGTACGCCGACTTCTCGGCCCTGCACGTGGTGCCGCTGGACGCCGGCCGCACGCCCGGCGAGGAGCGCGTCGTGCCCGTGCCGGGCGCCCCCGGGCCGCGCGCCCAGGAGTCGTACGCCCGCGCGGGCGGCACCTACCTGGGCCGGGAGATCCGCCCGCCGGTGGTCCTGCCGCTCGGCGGTGTCGTCCACGTCGTGTACGACACCGGTGTCGTCGCCTCCGTCGCGCTGCCCGAGGAGTAGTCCCTTGCTGGAAGCACTGCCGCCCGGACGGCCCCCGCGGATCCTGGGCCCCTACCGGCTGCTCGCCCGCCTCGGCGCCGGCGGCATGGGCGAGGTGCACCTCGCCTGCCGTGCGGACGCGCCGACGGCCGATCCGTACCGGATGGTCGCGGTGAAGACCGTACGGGACGACCTGGAGGCCGACGGGGACTTCAGGACCCGGTTCCGGCGGGAGATCGCGGCGGCGCGGACCGTGGACGGGCCGGGCGTCGCACGCCTCGTGGACGCGGACGCCGACGCGCCCTCGCCGTGGCTGGCGACCGAGTACGTGCCCGGCCCCTCGCTCGCGGAGGCGGTCGTACGGTCCGGGGCGCTGCCCGCCGGGACCGTCCGGGCGCTCGGGGCCGCGCTCGCGGGGGCGCTGGCGGGCGTGCACGCGGCGGAGGTGCTGCACCGGGACCTCAAGCCGGCGAACGTGCTGCTCGCCGCGGCCGGACCGAAGCTGATCGACTTCGGCATCGCGCAGGCCTTCGAGGCCACGGCGCTGACCTCGACCGGCCTGGTGGTGGGCTCCCCCGGCTTCATGTCGCCGGAGCACCTGGTGGGGAGCCGGGCGGTGGTGCCCGCCTCGGACGTGTTCTGCCTGGGCGCGGTGCTCGCGTTCGCGGCGAGCGGCCGGGGACCGTTCCACGACGACGAGATGGCGGCCGTGATCTACCGGATCAGCCGGGCCGAGGCCGACCTCGACGGGGTGCCGGAGGAGCTGCGGCCGGTCCTGGAGCGCTGTCTGCGGCTCGACCCGGCGCAGCGGCCGTCGGCGGCGGAGCTGGCCGGGCTGCTCGGCGGCGGTGTCCCCGAGGTCTTCCCGTGGCCCGGCGCGGTGCTGTCGCTGCTCGCCGCGTACGGGGAGGCGGCCCGGAGCGCCGGCGAGGCGGCGGCCTCCGGCGCGGGCGTGGCCGAGCTGCCGACGCTCGGGCCGGTCGTGCCGTACTCCCCCACGGCCCTGACGGAACGGCCGGCGCTCCCCGCGGCACCCGTGGGGCGGCGGCGCCGGGGCGCGGTCACCGCCGGTGCGGTGGCGTTGGCCCTGGTGGCGGCGGTGGGCGCGGTGCTGCTGAACCGGGCCGACGGGCGGGACGGCGCGTCCGCGGGCGGCGTCGCCGGGCCCACGGCCGGCACCGGCGCCGGCACCGCGGCGCCGGTCACCACCCTGAGCCAGGTCGTCCTGCCGTACGGCGGCGAGGGCCACACCCACGACTTCGGGGAGGCCGGCACGGACCGCGCCCACCGTCCGGCCGGCTGGTCGCCCTGGTCGGTCGAGACGGGTATGCCGATCGGTCCCTGCGCGCTCGCCCCCGAGGTCCTCGTCTGCACGGGCGCGGGCGGCTCGGCCGTCGGGCTGCGCGCCTCGGACGGCAAACGGCTGTGGACGGTGCCGGGACGGCGCGACACCTCGCCGGTCGGCCCCATGTACCCGGCGGTCGTCGACGACACCGTCTACCTGACGGACGCGGACGGCATCGCCGCGTACGGGATCGCGGACGGCGCGGCGCGCGGGAAGACACCGGTCCCGGACGGCGGCTGGGGCGTGAAGGGCACGGACCTGGTGGACGGCGTCCTCTACTCCTCGTACTTCGACGTGTCGGAGGACGGCAAGGGGCTCGTCTCCGCCGTGCGCCTCAAGGACGGCGAGGTGCTGTGGCGGACGCCGCTCGACGGGGTGCCGGAGCAGCTGGTGGTGGGCGGCGGCCGGGTCCTCGTGCCGATGGACTCCGGCGGCCCGGTCGCCCTCGACCCCGGTACGGGCCGGATCGTGGGGCGGGGCGGGACCCCGTGCGGCGCCCTGACCGTGCACGAGAGGAGCAGGAGCGTGCTGTGCACGGGCCCGTCGGACGCGTCGGTCACCGTCCTCGACGACCGGACCCTGGCCCCGCGCCACGCGCTGGGGAGCGGGGCGGCGGCCTCCGTCGCGGTGAACGGGGACGGGCTCGTGGCCGTCCTCGGCGAGGCCGGGACGCTCACCGCGTACGACGTGGCGAGCGGCCGGGAGCGGTGGCGGGTCTCCGAACGGCGGGCGGAGCAGGTCTGCTTCGCGGGCGACCGGCTCCTCGCGGTGGGCGAGGGGAGCGTGAGGTCGTACCCGGCGGCCGGTCCGGCCGACGCCACGGACTTCGAGGACTACGAGCCGAAGCTGCCGGAGGGCGCCGAGGACCCGGAGTTCCCGGCGGAGGTGCTCGCCGCCGGAGGGGCTGCCTTCCTGGCCTTCCCCGAGGGCCTGGTGGTCTCCGGCTACCTGCCCTGAGGCCTCCGGCCGTCACGCCGTCGCCGAGCGGTACTTGCGTACCGACAGCGTCCGGAAGACCGTGATGATCAGGACCGACCAGAGGAGCGACGCCCACACCGGGTGCTGCATCGGCCACGCGTCGGAGGTCGAGACGCCGGGATTGCCGAAGAGTACGCGGCAGGCCTGGACGGTCGCGCTGAACGGGTTCCACTCGGCGACGGGCTGCAGCCAGGAGGGCAGGTTGTCGGAGTCCACGAACGCGTTCGAGATGAACGTGACCGGGAAGAGCCAGATCAGGCCGCCCGAGGTCGCCGCCTCCGGGGTGCGGACCGAGAGGCCGATCAGCGCGCCGATCCAGGAGAAGGCGTAGCCGAGGAGGAGCAGGAGGACGAAGGCGCCCAGCGCCTTGGGGACGCCCTCGTGGATGCGCCAGCCCACCAGCAGGGCGACGACCGTGAGGACGACGAGGGTGAGCGTCGTCTGGACCAGGTCGGCGAGGGTGCGGCCGGTGAGGACCGCGCCGCGGGCCATCGGCAGGGAGCGGAAGCGGTCGATCAGGCCCTTGTGCATGTCGTCGGCGATGCCCGCGCCCGCTCCGGCCGTGGCGAAGGTGACGGTCTGGGCGAAGATGCCGGCCATCAGGAACTCGCGGTAGACGGTCGGGGAGGTCGAGTCCCCGATCTGCATCGAACCGCCGAAGACGTAGCTGAACAGCACCACGAACATGATCGGCTGGATCAGCCCGAAGACGACCATCTCGGGGATGCGGGACATCCTGATCAGGTTGCGGCGCGCGATCACGAGCGAGTCGTTGACGGACCGGACGATCCCCCCGCGCGGGCGCGGGGCGGTCAGCCCGTCGGCCGGCCCCGGGACGGTGGTCACTTCACGGCCTCCTTCCGGTTCTTCCGGCCCCCGGCCGCCGGCTCGCGCTCGCCCTCCTCCTCGACCCGGTCGGCGGCGTGGCCGGTGAGGGAGATGAAGACGTCGTCGAGGGTGGGGCGGCGCAGCCCGATGTCGTCGATCTCGGCGCCGACGGCGTCCAGGTCGCGGATGACCTCGGCGAGCAGCTTGGCGCCGCCGGTGACGGGGACGGTGAGCTTGCGGGTGTGCTCCTCGACGGACACCTCGCCGCGGCCGGCCCCCGCGACGCCGTAGCGGGCGAGGACGTCCCGGGCGTCGTCGATCATCTCCGGCTCGTGCACGACGACCTCGACGCGCTCGCCGCCCGTCCGGTCCTTGAGCTGGTCGGAGGTGCCGCGGGCGATGACCCGGCCGTGGTCGACGACGCAGATGTCGTGGGCGAGGCGGTCGGCCTCCTCCAGGTACTGGGTGGTGAGGAGCAGGGTGGTGCCGCCGGCGACGAGTTCCTCGACGACGCCCCAGAGCTCCTGCCGGTTGCGCGGGTCGAGGCCGGTGGTCGGCTCGTCCATGAACATGACCGGCGGGGAGGCGACGAGGGCCGCCGCGAGGTCGAGGCGGCGGCGCATGCCGCCGGAGTACGTCCTGGCCTGCCGGTCCGCGGCGTCGGCGAGGTGGAACCGTTCGAGCAGTTCGTCGGCCCGCGCCTTCGCCGCCCCGGCCCTCATCTGGTAGAGCCGTCCGACCATCCGGAGGTTCTCGCGGCCGGTGAGGTACTCGTCGACCGCCGCGAACTGGCCGGAGAGACCGATCGAGCGGCGGACCTCGTCGGGGTGCTCGAGGACGTCGGTCCCGGCGACGACGGCCCTTCCGCTGTCCGGTCGGATCAGGGTCGTCAGGACCCGCACGGCGGTCGTCTTCCCCGCCCCGTTCGGGCCGAGCAGACCGAGGACCGTGCCCTCCGGCACGTCGAGGTCCACCCCGTCCAGAGCTCGTACGTCCCCGAAGGTCTTCACCAGACCTTCGGCGTAGATCGCGCCTGGCATGGGGATCCTCCCAGGGAGATTCGGGCATTCCTTACCGATCCTAGGATTTCGGGCAGGTCCTCGCCCGGCGAGTGCCTGGCCTCGGGCACGCGGTCGGACGCGAGCCGCGTCCGTCCTGCGTCCGTCCCGCGTCCGTCCTGCGTCCGTCCTGGGTGTCCCGGGCGGCGGCCCGGGACGCCCGTTGGCGTGCTGTTGGCGGGCTGTTGGCCCCTCGGGCGAAGCTGGAGCCCTCGCACGGAGCACGACGACGACGGGGGATCACGAGATGGCGATCGGCGCGCACGGCACGGGCAGGACCGACGGGACGGGCGGCACGGGCAGGACCGGTGGGGCGGGGGCGACGGAGGAGCCGGGGTGCGCCGGCTGTGACACGACGACGCCCTGGGCCGAGCTGGCCGCCGAGATGCGCCGCATCAAGGACGTCACCGCACTGAGCTACGGCAAGCTCGCACAGCGCACCCACTACAGCCGTTCCTCGTGGGAACGGTTCCTGAACCAGAAGCAGTTGCCCACCCGGGTCGCGGTCGAGGAGTTCGCCGCGGCCGCCGGGACGGACCCGGGCCCCCTCCTGCTCCGCCTGGAGCGCTCGCTGGCGCACGAGACGGCCGCCCGGGCGGCGGCCGCCGTCCACGGCGGGGCCCGGGGCGGGGAGCCGGCGCTCGTCCTCACGGTCCCGGCCGCCCGGCGGGAGCCCGGCCTCCCGGGCCTCGGCCGGCCCCTGGGCCTGCTCGCGGCGGGGGCCCTGGTCGGCGGCGGCCTGGTGACCGTCCTGCACCGGGCGGCCCGGGAGCGCAGGGGCCTCTAGGGAGGGGACGCACCGGGGAGGCGTACGGGGGAGACCTGCGCGGACGGGGCTATACCTGCGCGGACGCGGGGAGGCCCGCGCGTACGGGAAGGGCGTGTGCGCGGGTGTCAGCCGAGCACCGTGTACCCGGCGTCCCGCAGCGCCTCCTCCACCTCCCGGCAGTGCTCCGGGCCCTTCGTCTCCAGGTGCAGCTCGACCTCCGCCTCCGTCAGCCCGAGGCGCGGATCGGTCCGTACGTGGCTCACGTCCAGGACGTTCGCGTCGACCACCGTCAGGACCGCGAGGAGGGTCGCGAGCGCCCCCGGCCGGTCGGTGACGCGCAGCCGCAGGCTCAGGTAGCGGCCGCCGGCGGCCATGCCGTGCCGCAGGATCCGCTGGAGCAGCAGGGGGTCGACGTTCCCGCCGGAGAGGACCGCGACGACCGGCCCCCGGAAGGAGGTCGGGTCGGCGAGGAGGGCCGCCACCGGGCTCGCGCCGGCCGGTTCGACCACCAGCTTCGCCCGCTCCAGGCAGAGCAGCAGCGCCGAGGAGAGCGCGTCCTCGGAGACCGTGCGGACCTCGTCGACGTACTCCTGGATCAGGGCGAACGGCACGTCGCCCGGGCGTCCGACCTTGATCCCGTCGGCCATCGTCACCGGCGAGTCGACCACCACGGGGTGCCCGGCGGCCAGCGAGGGCGGGTAGGCGGCCGCGCCCTCCGCCTGGACGCCGATCACCTTCACGTCCGGGCGCACCGACTTCACCGCGAGGCCGATGCCGGCCGCGAGCCCGCCGCCGCCGATGCCGACGAGGACCGTCCGCACCTCGGGGCACTGCTCCAGGATCTCCAGGCCGACCGTGCCCTGCCCGGCGATGACGTCGGGGTGGTCGAAGGGGTGGATGAAGACCGCGCCGGTCTCGTGGGCGTACTCCTGCGCCGCCGCGAGCGTCTCGTCGACGACGTGGCCGTGCATCCGGACGTCCGCGCCGTAGTCGCGGGTCGCCGCGACCTTCGGCAGCGGGGCGCCGACCGGCATGAAGACGGTGGCGTGCACCCCGAGCAGTTTCGAGGCGAGCGCGACGCCCTGCGCGTGGTTGCCCGCGGAGGCCGCGACCACCCCGGCCGCCCGCTCCTCGGGCCGCAGCCCGGCGATCCGCACGTACGCCCCGCGCAGTTTGAAGGAGCCGGTCCGCTGCAGGTTCTCGCACTTGAGGTGGACCGGGGCTCCGACCAGCGAGGACAGATGGCGGTTGCCCTCCATCGCCGTCATCCTGACCACCCCGGCCAGCATCTTCTGCGCCCCCCGCACGTCGTCGAGCATCAGCCGGTGCAAGGGGTCTGGCGTACGGAAGCTCATGACAGCAAGTCTCGCAGCTCACGGCCCCCGTGGCCGCCCGGTGGGCGGGCCGCGGGACGGGTTTGCGCAGCGCCGGTACGGACCCCGGCGGGGCCGCGTACTCTGTCCCCCACCGACCGACCACCCCCGCACGAGAGAGACCCCCAGCCATGCCCAATTCTCAGGACATGACGACTGCGCTCGACCCCGGTCTCCTCGATGCCCTCCAGCACCAGGTGGCCGTCTTCGCCCGCCGCGCCGAGCAGACCCGCCTCGGCGGCACCGGCCAGCTCCGCAACTCCATGGACCGCGCGGCCTACCTCCTCCTCAACCGCCTCGACCAGGAGGGCCCGATGGGCGTGAAGGCGCTCGCGGCGGGCATGGGGATCGACTCGTCCACCGTGACCCGCCAGGTCGCCCCGCTCGTCGACACCGGCCTGGTGAAGCGCACCTCGCACCCGGAGGACGGGCGGGCGGTCGTCCTCCAGCTCTCGCCGCGCGGCCTCGCGCGCCTGGAGGAGGTCCGCTCCTCGCGACGGCAGCTGATGGTCGAGGTCACGGAGGGCTGGACCCCGGACGAGCGGGAGTCCTTCTGCACCCTGCTCACCCGCTTCAACACCGCCCTGTCCGCACGGCAGTCGGCGCACACGGGCCACGCGGCGGCCGGGGCCGAGTCCACGCAGACCTCTTGACCCCGCCCCCGCGCTGTCCTCAGATGAGGAGGTGCGAGAGCAGCAGCGCGGACGGGGCGCCGAACACGCCCACCGCACACGGGAGTTCGAGGCGTTCGTGGCCGGGGCCGCGGGGCGGCTGCTGCACGCCGCGACGCTGCTCACCGCCGAGACCCGCGCCCACAACCCGTACGCCCGGTCCCTGCTGACCGCCGCCCTCGCGCATGCGTACGCGGTGTGGGACCGGCTGCGCGACGAGGATCCGTACGACCTCGCGCGCCGCGATCTCGCCGCCCGTTTCGCCCGCACCGCCTGGCGCCGTCACGGCGGGCGGGGCGGGGTGCTCTCCGTGCTCTCCCCGCAGGAGCGGCTCGTCGTCGTCCTGCGGCTGTGCGAGGGGGTCGCGGAGGAGCAGGTCGCGGCCCTGCTGGGCCTCTCCGAGGCCCGCGTCCGCGCGGTGTGCGCCCGCTCGGTCGCCACGCTCAGGGCCGCCGCCCGGGACGGCGCCCCCGGGTCCGCCGCCCGGCAGGCCTCCGGGGCCGCGGCATGAGCCGGCACGGGGTCGGCGCGGGAAGCCGGTACGGGGTCGGCGCGAGTGACCGGTACGAGGCCGACGCGACAAGTCGACCCAGGGCCGGCACGGGGAGCCGGTACGAAATCGGCCCGGGAAGCCGGCGAGAGGATGCCGACGGGAGCCGGCCGGGGAGCCGCGCGTGAGCCGGTACGAGGACAAGGAGGCGGCGGTGCGGCGGCTGCTCGACACGCCGCATCCGCCGGTGCCCCGCGACCTCGCGCTGCGGGCCGCCGAGCGCGGGGCCCGGCGGCTCCACCACGCCCGGCGGGTCCGGCGCGTGCTGTGGGTCCTGGGCGCGGTCGCCGTGTTCGCCTTCGTGGTGTGGGCGTCGACGGTCCACCCGTGGGAGGTGCCGCCGGCGGAGACGACCCCGCCGCTGGAAGGCTGGTGACGACGGCCGGGTGCTCCCGTGCGCACGGGAGCGCCCGGCCGTCCCGCCGGATGCGACTAGCCCAGCGCCTGGCGCAGGTCGGCGAGCAGGTCGTCGACGTTCTCGATGCCCACCGAGATGCGGACCAGGTCGGCCGGGACCTCCAGGAGGGAGCCCGCGACGGAGGCGTGGGTCATCCGGCCCGGGTGCTCGATGAGGGACTCGACGCCGCCCAGCGACTCGCCGAGGGTGAAGAGCTGCGCGCGGTTGCAGACCTCGACGGCCGCGTCCTCGCCGCCCTGCACGCGGAAGGAGATCATGCCGCCGAAGGACCGCATCTGCTTGGCCGCGATCTCGTGCCCCGGGTGCTCCGGGAGGCCCGGGTAGAGGACCTGGGTGACCTTCGGGTGCTGGGTCAGCATCTCGGCGATCTTCGTCGCGTTCTCGCTGTGGCGGTCCATGCGCACGGCGAGGGTCTTGATGCCGCGCAGCACGATCCACGAGTCGAAGGGGCCGGCGACCGCGCCCATCGCGTTCTGGTGGTACGCGAGCTCCTCGCCGAGCGCCTCGTCCGCGGTCACCAGGGCGCCGCCGACGACGTCGGAGTGGCCGCCCATGTACTTGGTGAGCGAGTGCACGACGACGTCCGCGCCGAGCGCCAGCGGCTGCTGGAGGTACGGCGAGGCGAAGGTGTTGTCGACGACGAGCTTCACGCCGGCCTGGCGGGCGACGCCGGCGACGGCCTCGATGTCGGTGATGCCGAGGAGCGGGTTCGAGGGGGTCTCGACCCAGATCAGCTTCGTGCGCTCGTTGACCGCGCCGCGCACCGACTCGATGTCGGAGGTGTTCGCGACGGAGAAGTCCACGCCCCAGCGCTCCACGACCTTGGCGAAGAGCCGGAAGGTGCCGCCGTAGGCGTCGTTGGGGATGACCACGTGGTCGCCGGGCGCGAGGAGCGCGCGCAGCAGGCAGTCCTCGGCCGCGAGGCCCGAGGCGAAGGCGAGGCCGCGGCGGCCGCCTTCCAGGGCCGCGAGGTTCTCCTCCAGGGCGGTGCGCGTGGGGTTGGCGCTGCGGCTGTACTCGTAACCGCCGCGCAGCCCGCCCACGCCGTCCTGCTTGTAGGTGGACACCTGGTAGATGGGCGGGACGACCGCGCCGGTCAGCGGGTCGGCGGTGTTGCCCGCGTGGATCGCGCGGGTCTCGAAGCTCTGATGGGAGTGCTGGTCGCTCATGGGTCAGGAGCGTAGTCGCGTACGCCTCCCGCCGCTTCGATCGTCTCACCGGGTGTCCTGGACAATGGACACATGGACATTCTCTGGTTCCTGATCGCGCTCGGGCTGCTGTTCGGCGTCCTCGGTCCCTACGTGCTGCGCCGCCGGGGCGGCGGAGGGATCCGGCAGGTCGCGCCGGGGGCGCCGGACGCGGCGGACCCGGAGGCGTACGGCTTCGTGCGCCAGGAGGAGCAGGACGTGCGGCTGCCGGGTGCCGACGACGAACTCCTGCACGTCCTCGACGTCGTCCAGGCCACCCAGGACTGGCGGCCGGCCTCGCGGCTGCTCGCCGCCACCGGCGCGGAGGGCGAGGTGCGCTGGCAGCGCGTGCAGGCCTTCGCGGGCGCGGCCTCCCTGGAACTCCAGGAGCGGCCCGGCGCCGGCGGCGCGTGGCTGCGGACCTGGCGGGCGGAGGAGCCGCGGGACGCGGGCGGCGCGGCCGTGCACGCCGAGTTCCTGGTGCAGCAGGCGTGGCGCTCCTCGGCGGCCGGGACGGACGACTTCCGGATCATCCTGGAGGAGGCGCTGAAGGTCACCGAGGAGGCGGCGCTGCTCGCCCCCGCCGACCCGGTGCCGTACGTCACGCGGCTCGCGGTGGCGCGCGGACTCGGTTACGGGCACGAGCAGTTCGACCAGGTGTGGGCGAAGGTGATCGACCGCGCGCCGCAGCACATGGGGGCGCACCTGGCGGCCCTGCACTACTGGTGCGAGAAGTGGCACGGTTCGCGCGAGGAGGCCGACCACTTCGCGACGACGGCCGCGGCGCGCGCCCCGCGGGGGTCGCTGCTCGCCGCGCTGCCGCTGTTCGCGGTGTTCGAGCACGTGCCGGACGTGGTGCTCGTGCAGGACTTCTGGCGCACGGCGGTGGTGTCCAAGGCGATGGACGGCGCGCTGTACGCGGTCCACTCGGCCCGCCCCGACGACCCGATGCTCGCGCACGTCCGCCATCTGCTCGTCTGGTTCCTCGTCCGCTCGGAGCGCTGGGCGGAGGCCATGCACCAACTGGTGCGGGTCGACGGGCACGTGGGCGCGGTCCCGTGGACGCTGAGCGCCGACCCGGCGGCGGAGTTCACGGTCTTCCGGAACCTGGCGGTCGCGGGCTACGAGGCGAACGGCGGCAGCCCGGCGACGCTGCCGCGCTGACGGGCCGCCGGGGAATCGGGTTCCGGCCGGGACCGTTGACACCGCTGCCGACCGTCGAGGAGAGATGCAGCATGTTCCTGTCCCGGACCCCCGTCCTCCCCACTCCCGAGCAGGCCCTGCGCGGCCGCCCCGAGCCGGAGTTCTCCGTGCCCGAGCGCCACACCGTCCTCGGCACCCCGCTCCTCGGCCCCTACCCGGAGGGCCTGGAGGTCGCCGACTTCGCGCTGGGCTGCTTCTGGGGGGCCGAGCGCGCGTTCTGGCAGGCCGGGGGCGTCTGGACGACCCTCGTCGGCTACCAGGGCGGCCACACGCCGAACCCGGTGTACGAGGAGGTCTGCTCGGGCCTGACCGGACACGCCGAGGTCGTCCGCGTCGTCTTCGACCCGTCGAAGGCGTCGTACGCGTCGCTCCTGAAGCTCTTCTGGGAGTCCCACGACCCCACCCAGGGCTTCCGCCAGGGCAACGACGTCGGCACCCAGTACCGCTCGGCGATCTACACCCACTCCCCCGGGCAGGCGGAGCGGGCCCGGGCGTCCCGCGAGGCCTACCAGAAGGTCCTGACGGCCTCCGGCCACGGCGAGATCACCACCCGCGTCCTCCCGGCCGACGAGACCCGCCCCTTCTACCCGGCGGAGGCCCGTCACCAGCAGTACCTGGACAAGAACCCGGCGGGCTACTGCGGCATCGGCGGCACGGGCCTGTCCTGCCCGATCGGGGTCGCGAAGGCCGGATAGGGGTCTTCGGGGCGGGGGTCCGGCCGCGCTCAGGCGGCCGGACCCCCGCCCCGTGCCGCGCGCAGGGACGCCGCCGTCCCCGCGGGGTCGTAGCCCTCGGGGGTCCCCTCGACCAGGAGGACGTCGCCGGCCATGTGCCGGGTGCGGAGGGGGATCAGGGCCTGGTAGGGCTCGGAGTCGTACCAGGCGCGGGCGTCCTCGTACGTCGGGAAGCCGATGATCACGAGGGCGCCGGGCCAGGTGCCCTCGCGGACCTCGCGGGCGGGGGCGCCGTGGACGAGGAAGCGGCCGCCGAAGGGGTCGAGGGTGGCCTGGACGCGCTCCATGTAGAGGAAGACCTCCTCGTCGAGGACGGGCTTCGGGTGCAGGTTTCCGATGGCGTATGCGGTCATGCCGCAAGCGTGCCGGGGCATGCCGTACCGGGTCGATTACCCCGGACGTCATGCCCCGGCCGTCGTGGTGGGTCAGATGGTCGCCGTGTCGATGACGAAGCGGTAGCGGACGTCGCTCTTCACGACCCGCTCGTACGCCTCGTTGATCCGGTCGGCGCTGATCAGCTCGATCTCGGCGCCCAGGCCGTGCGCGGCGCAGAAGTCGAGCATCTCCTGGGTCTCGGCGATGCCGCCGATCATCGAGCCGGCGAGGGTCTTGCGGCCGCCGATGAGGGAGAAGAGGCCGACGGAGACGGGCTCCTCGGGGGCGCCGACGTTCACGAGGGCGCCGTCCGTCTTGACGAGGCTCAGGTAGGCGTTGAAGTCGAGGGGCGCGGAGACCGTGGAGATCACCAGGTCGAAGGTGCCCCGGAGGGCGGCGAAGGTCTCCGGGTCGCTCGTCGCGTAGTAGTGGTCGGCGCCCAGCTTCAGGGCGTCCTCCTGCTTCTTGAGCGACTGGCTGAGGACCGTCACCTCGGCGCCGAGCGCGTGGGCGATCTTGACTCCCATGTGGCCGAGGCCGCCGAGGCCGACGATCGCGACCTTCTTGCCGGGGCCGGCCTGCCAGTGGGCCAGCGGGGAGTAGAGGGTGATGCCGGCGCAGAGCAGCGGGGCGGCCTCGTCGAGGCCGATGCCCTCGGGGATGCGCAGGGTGTAGTTCTCGTCGACGACGATGTGCGTGGAGTAGCCGCCGTAGGTCGGATCGCCGTTCTTGTCGAGGGCGTTGTACGTGCCGGTGCCGCCCGTGACGCAGTACTGCTCCAGGCCGCGCAGGCAGTACTCGCACGCGCGGCAGGAGTCGACGAAGCACCCGACGCCGACGCGGTCGCCGACCCGGAACCTCGTCACGCCGGGGCCGACCTCGGCGACGATTCCGGCGATCTCGTGGCCGGGGACCATCGGGAAGATGCCCTCGCCCCAGCCGTTGGTGGCCTGGTGGATGTCGGAGTGGCAGATTCCGGCGTACTTGATCTCGATGAGGACGTCGTGCTCGCCGACGGGCCGGCGCGGCACGGTGGTGCGCTCCAGCGGGGCGTTGGCGGCGGGGACGGCGTAAGCGGGAACGTGGGTGGTCATGGTGGCAAGCCTGCCCGAGCCGTACGGCTCCACCCAGCCACCTGTTCTGCCTACGACCGGTGTGCCTACCACTGGCAGGGTCAGGAACGTACGTCCGGCCGCGCCGCGCGACCGGTGATACTTGGGGCGTATGGATCTCAGTGCCGAACTCGGTGAATTCCTGCGCTCCCGGCGGGCCCGGCTGAAGCCGCAGGACGTGGGGCTGCCCGAGTTCGGGCGGCACCGGCGGGTGCCGGGGCTGCGCCGGGAGGAGCTGGCGCAGCTGGCCGGGGTGTCGGTGGCGTACTACACCCGGCTCGAACAGGGCAACGGGCGGAACGTGTCCATGGAGGTGCTCGACTCGATCGCGCGGGCGCTGCGGCTGAGCGACGCCGAGCGGGCGCATCTGACGCATCTGGCGAAGCCGACGGTGAAGAAGCGGCAGCGGGCGGCGATCGCCCGTCCGCAGCGGATCCGGCCGGGGCTCGCGCAGCTCCTGGACTCGATGGAGGGCGTGCCGGCCTTCGTCCTGGGCCGCCGGGGCGACATCCTGGCCTGGAACCGGATGGCGCGGGCGCTGTTCGGGGATTTCGCCGCGTGGGAGCCGGGCGAGCGGAACATGGCCCGGATGATGTTCCTCGATCCGAACGCGCGCGACCTGTACATCGACTGGGAGTGCAAGGCGGTCGAGGTCGTGAGCGCGCTGCGGCTGTACGCGGGGTGTTATCCGGACGACAAGGAGCTGCTCGCGCTGGTCGGCGAGCTGTCGGTCAGGAGCGAGGAGTTCCGGTCGTTGTGGGCGGCGCACACGGTGATCGACAAGGGGCACGGGAGCAAGAGGCTGCGGCATCCGCTGGTGGGCGAGATGACCTTGTCGTACGAGTCGTTGCAGGTGGCGGGGGACGATCCGGACCTGATGCTCGTCACGTACCACGCGGAGCCGGGGACGCCGTCGGCGGACGCGCTGCGGCTGCTCGCGCAGTGGGGTGTGGACGAGCCCGCGGACGTACGGAAATGACGGCGGCCGGGAAGTGACCGGGCCCCCCGCCGGTGACGGCGGGGGGCCCGGTCGTGCGCGTACGGGTCAGACCGCCGAGCCGGCCTTCCACTCCGACCAGCTCATGTTCCAGCCGTTGAGGCCGTTGTCGGGCTTGATCGTCTTGTCGTTGGAGTTCTTGACGACGACGACGTCGCCGATGAGCGAGTGGTCGAAGAACCAGGCGGCCATCTGGTTCGGGTCGCCGGCGCCCTTGACGTCGGCGAGGCCGACGCAGCCGTGGCTGGTGTTCACGTTGCCGAAGATCGACCGCGCGCCCCAGTAGTTGCCGTGGACGAAGGTGCCGGAGTTGGACAGGCGCATGGCGTGCGGCACGTCCTTGATGTCGTACTCGCCCTTGCCGTCGTCGTCGGTGAAGCCGACGGTGGCGCCGTTCATCCGGGTCTCCTTGAACTTCTCGGAGATCACCATCTGACCGTTGTAGGTGGTGTTCTCCGGGGAGCCGGCGGAGATCGGGATGGTCTTGATCGTCTTGCCGTCCTGCTGGACCTTCATGGTCTTGGCGGCGGCGTCGACGATGGAGACCTGGTTGCGGCCGATCTTGAAGGTGACGGTCTTCTGCTGCACGCCGAAGACGCCGTCGGCGCCCTCGACGCCGTCGAGGTTCAGCTTCAGCGTGACGGTCGAGCCCTCGGTCCAGTACGCGTCGGGGCGGAAGTCGAGACGGGTCGAGTTGAACCAGTGCCCGACGACCTCCTGGCCGGAGCTGGAGGAGACCGTGATGCCGCTCTGGACGGCCTTCTTGTCGGTGATCTCCTTGTTGAAGTTGATCGAGACCGGCATGCCGACGCCGACGGTCGAACCGTCCTCGGGCGTGAAGTTGCCGATGAAGCTGTTGGCCTTCGAGACGGTGGTGAACGAGGAGTTCTCGTGCGCCTCCAGGCCCTCCGCGTCGGTGGCGGTGGCGGCGATCTTGTAGACCGTGGCCCGCTCGAGCTGCTCGCTCGGCTTCCAGCTGAGCCCGTCGGCCGCTATCTCGCCCTTGACCTGGGCGCCCTCGGCGGAGGTCATGGTGACCTCGGTGAGCTTGCCCTCGGTCACGGTGACCTTGGCGTCGTTGTTGATGGAGGCGTTCTGTGCGCCGTTCTTCGGCGAGATCGTGATCTGCGCCTTGGAGGTCTTCTGCGCGGCCGCCTCGTCGACCTGGGCCTGTGACTGTGGCGACGCGGAACCGGAGGCGCTGCCGTCCTTGTCCCCGTCGTTGCACGCCGAGAGCACGAGTACGCCGCTGAGCACCGTGGCTGCCGCCGCCAGGCTCCTGCGGCGCTTGCCGACCGTCATCACACGCTTCTCCATCGTCGCCGGTTCCCTGCCAACTTCTTCTATGAACGCCCATGACACCCCGTACGGTTCCGTGACCGGAGGGTTTGTGGGCAATGCCACTGATCCACGGGGAACAACCACTGGTTCACACGCGCGGAGTCCCGTCGCCGGTTCCCGGTGCCGTGGAAGGACCCCGGGACGGCGTCCCGGGGTCCGCGCCTGGTGCGGATTCCCGCGTCAGCGGTCGTCGTCCTCCCCGGCCCCATCTTCCTCGCCGAGGTCCCACTCCAGCGCATCGGGGTCGTAATCGATCTCCTCGCTGCTCCAGGAGGCCTGGACCATCTCGATCCCGGGGACGTCGCGGATCAGGTCGAAGGGCTCGACGAGGTAGGCGAGCGCCTCGGCGCTGTCCTCGCGCGCGGCCTCGCGCGCGTGCGCCCGCTCCTCCTCGGGCATGAACTCGTCGTCGGCGATCCGGGCCTCGGCGGCCTCGGTCAGTTCGGCGGGGCCGTCGATCTCCAGGACGACATCGACGCGAAGGCGGACATAGCGTGTGGACTCAGTTGTGCTCATGGTTCGGAGCGTAGGGGGCCGGGGGGCCTCGGCTTTCCCACGACCCGCTGTGTTCCGTAGCATCGGCGTGCCGACCAATTCGCGGTTTCCGCAAGGGGGATCGAAATTTCCGTGTCCGCCTCCCGACGCCTGCTGCTGACCGCCATCGCCGCGGGGACGCTGCTGTGCGCCCTGTGGTTCGTGCCGACCGCGAACGCCACCGACCAGGACGGCGGGGCGCGGATCGGGGTGACCCGGGACGGTTCCCTCACGTCCCTCACGGACGACGGGCGCCTGGCCGAGACCGGGGGGCGGAACACCACGGCGTATCTGCTCGGCGGGACGGGTTTCCTGGGGGTCGGGGCGGGTTTCGTGGCGCTCGCGATGCGGCGCCGGGGACGCGCCTTCTGACGGCTTCCCGTACGGGCGGAGGGCCGCCCCCGGAGACCGGGGGCGGCCCTTCCGTACGCGTACGGCTCGTCGTTACGCCAGCGGGCCGGTGACCGGCTCCACGGCCGCGACCAGCTTGCCTTCGCGCACGAAGGCGTCCGCGCCCGCCAGGTCGGGGGCGAGGAACCGGTCCGGGCCGGGGCCCTCGACGCCGGCCGCGCGCAGGGCCTCGATGGCGGCCTGCGAGGCGGGCGCCGGGGTGAGGCCCTCGCGGAGCTCGATGCCGCGGGTGGCGGCGTACAGCTCGACCGCGATGATCCGGTTGAGGTTGCCGATCGCGGTGCGCAGCTTGCGGGCGGCGGACCAGCCCATGGAGACGTGGTCCTCCTGCATCGCGGAGGACGGGATGGAGTCGGCGGAGGCCGGGACGGCGAGCCGCTTCATCTCGCTGACCAGGGCGGCCTGGGTGTACTGGGCGATCATCAGGCCCGAGTCGACGCCGGCGTCGTCCGCGAGGAACGGCGGGAGGCCGTGCGAGCGGTTCTTATCGAGGAGGCGGTCGGTGCGGCGCTCGGCGATGGAGCCGAGGTCGGCGGCGGCGATCGCGAGGAAGTCGAGGACGTACGCGACGGGGGCGCCGTGGAAGTTGCCGTTGGAGCGGACCTCGCCGTTGGGCAGCACGATCGGGTTGTCGACGGCGGCGGCGAGCTCGCGCTCGGCGACGAGCCGGGCGTGGGCCAGGGTGTCGCGGCCGGCGCCGGCGACCTGCGGGGCGCAGCGCACCGAGTAGGCGTCCTGGACGCGGGGGGCCTCGCCCGCCTGGGCGTGGCCGGTGAGGCCGGAGCCCTTGAGCACGGCCAGCATGTTGGCGGCGGAGGCGGCCTGGCCCGGGTGCGGGCGGACGGTGTGCAGCTCGGGTTCGAGGACCTTCTCGGTGCCGAGGAGGGCTTCGAGGGAGAGGGCGGCGGTGATGTCGGCCGACTTGTAGAGGGTGTCGAGGTCGGCGAGGGCCATGATCAGCATGCCGAGCATGCCGTCGGTGCCGTTGAGGAGGGCGAGGCCCTCCTTCTCCTTGAGCTCGACGGGGGCGATGCCGGCGGCGGCGAGGAGCTCGCCGGCGGGCTTCACCACGCCGTCGGGGCCCTCGGCGTCGCCCTCGCCCATGAGCGCGAGGGCGCAGTGGGAGAGCGGGGCGAGGTCGCCGGAGCAGCCGAGGGAGCCGTACTCGTGGACGACGGGGGTGATGCCGGCGTTGAGGACGTCGGCCATGGTCTGGGCGACCTCGGGGCGGACGCCGGTGTACCCGGAGGCCACGGTCTTGAGGCGGAGGAACATCAGGGCGCGGACGACCTCGCGCTCGACGCGCGGGCCCATGCCGGCGGCGTGCGAGCGGACGATGTTGCGCTGGAGCTGGGCGCGGAGCTCGTGGCTGATGTGCCGGGTGGCGAGTGCGCCGAAACCGGTGGAGACCCCGTAGACGGGCTCGGGCTTGGCGGCGAGCGCGTCGACGATGTCCCGGGCGGAGGCCAGGGCGGCCACGGCCTCGGTCGACAGCTCGACGCGGGCGCCGTGGCGGGCGACGTCGATGACGTCCTGCGGGGTCGTGCCGGACGTGCCGAGGACGACTGTCTGCATATCCATATTCAGCACCCTACGGATTGAAGACCGACATGTCACTAGCCGATTTCGTCACCGTCCCCACACGGGACGACCCCTTACCGGATCGCACCTCGCCACCGGGCTCCCACGGGGGCCCGGAAGGCGCCCTCACGGGTGGCGCCCCTCCCCCGGGCCCGGAGGATGATCCTCCTCCGGGTCCGGAAGGCGCTCCTCCCCCGGGGCGTCCGGCTCCACCAGGCGCGGACCGGTCGTCGGGGCGTCGCGGAAGCGGCGGCGGTCCCGGGCTCCGGGGGGAGCGTCCGCGAGCCGGACGACCGTGCCGTCGCGGCCCGCGACGACGGGCTTCGTGGACCGATCGGCCTTGGCCTGGTACTGGGCGGCGTCCGCGAGCCGGAAGAGGCGGCGGGCCGACCTGAGCGGGCCGATGGGGTCCCCGGTGGACGCGACCCCGCAGGCCACGCCCTCCCCGAGCTCCAGCTCCGCCGCCCGTACGCACAGCTCCTCGGCGACCGCGACGACCTCGTCCGCCGTCGGGCCGACGGTGAGGAGGCAGAACTCGTCGCCGCCCAGGCGGGCCGCGAGGGCGCCGGGGAGCATGGCGCCGCAGCGGGAGAGGACCGAGCCGAAGCGTTCGAGGAGGCGGTCGCCGACGGCGTGGCCATGGGTGTCGTTGACGCGCTTGAGGCCGTTCAGGTCGCAGACCACGAGGCTCACGACGGAGCCGTCCGCCCGGTAGCGCTCGATGGCCTCGTCCAGGCGGGTGTCGACGGCCCGCCGGTTGGCCAGTCCCGTCAGGGGGTCGGTGAAGGCCAGCTTGCGGACCTCCTCCAGGCGTTCGGCCTGGGCGATGCCGGCGGCGACGACCGCCGCGAGGACGGTCGCGAAGTCGGCGTCCGCCCGGCTGAAAGGTTTCTCCCCCGGCGGGCGGGCCACGTACAGCTCCCCCCACGCGCGCCCGTGCAGCACGATCGGGGCGACCACGCAGCAGCCGCGTCCCCGCCGCCGCAGCCCCGTCACCCGACCGGTCGGCACGGGGTCGGCGGCGGTCTCCACCCAGGCGTCGGGCTCGCCGCCGCCCGCCCACTGCTCGTGCAGGAACTCGGTGATCTCGGGGAACTGGTACACCGGATACGTCTCCGAGTCCGGGAACTCCTCCTCGCCCGCGGCCCGGTCCCCGGCGTTCACCAGGACCTTGAGGCGGCCGTGGTCCCGCTCCCAGACGGACAGGGCGGCGAAGCTCCCGTCGAGTCCCGCGCGGGCCCCGAGCGCCGCCGCCCGCCAGAACTCGCGCGGGGTGTGCGCCGCCGCCATCGCCTGCGCCAGCGCCACCACGGCCCGCAGCCGTCCGTCCTCACCCATTCCTCCAGCTTAGGGAGGTTTGATCCGTTTTCCCCACCGGGACGTCACCGTAAGTCACATTTGATACAAAACGGCAGAAGTCACCTGGCGGGACGGGTGGGGCCGAGGGGACTCACCTCCGGGACGGACGGAGCCGATGAAGCCCGCTCCCGGGCGGGCGGAGCCACGGAGGCCCGCTCCCGGGCGGGCGGAGCCACGGAGGCTCGCTCCCGGGCGGGCGGGGCCGAGGTGACTCACTCCCCCGGCCAGTTCGGCTTCCGCTTCTCGTTGAAGGCCGCCACGCCCTCCGCCCGGTCGCCCGAGAACGCCACCGAACGCCAGGCCGCGTCCTCGACCTCCAGGCCCGCCCGCAGATCCAGGCCCTGGCCGAGCCGCATCGCCTTCTTCGCCGCGCGCAGGCCGACCGGCGAGTTCGCCGCGATCCGCCCGGCGAGCTCCAGGGCCGCCGTCCGCGCGTCCTCCTCCAGCAGGTCGACCAGGCCGAGCTCGCGGGCCTCGGCCGCCTCCACCCGGCGGGCCGTGAAGACCAGCTCGGCGGCGCGCGCCGCGCCCACCCGGCGCGGGAGCAGCTGCGTACCGCCGCCGCCGGGGATGACGCCCACGGAGACCTCGGGGAGGCCGACCACGGCGGTCGCGTCGGCCACGATGACGTCGCAGGAGAGTGCCAGCTCGAAGCCGCCGCCGAGGGCGTAGCCGTGCACGGCCGCGACGGTCGGCATGGGCAGCTCCAGGACGCCGGTGTAGGCGGCGCGGGCGGTCGGGCGCTGGCGGACGAGTTCGGCGTCGGTGAAGGAGTTGCGCTCCTTGAGGTCGGCGCCGACGCAGAAGGCGCGGTCGTTCGAAGAGGTCAGGACGGTGACGCGGACCTCGGGGTCGGCGGCGAGGGCGTCGCAGGCGGCGCCGATGGACCGGGCCATCTCGGAGGAGACGGCGTTCATGGCCTTGGGCCGGTCGAGGACCAGCTCCGCGACGTGACCGTCCTTCCGGACCACCACGAACTCACCAAAGCGCTGCTCGGACATGACCGCACACCCTCCCGGTTCGAGCCCGTCAACGGGTGTTAACGGGCGTTCACCGGGAGATCCTAAGTGGGGCGGCGGCTCAGGAGCCAGGGTTCGATGACGCCGAGGCCCCGGACCGGGCGCTGCCACATGGGCTGGAGCGCGAAGCGGTACGTCGCGGCCCGGCGGCCCTCCTTCTCCGCGCGGGCCGCCTCCTCGGCCGCCTCCGCCTCCGAGGCGGGCGCCTCGCCCGTCCTGGTCAGCTCCTCCGCGAGGGCGCCGTCGACGAGGACGGCGTCCTTCGGGGCTATCGAGGTGAGGCGGCTGGCCAGGTTCACGGTGGTGCCGAAGACGTCGCCCATCCGGGTCGTCACCGTGCCGAAGGCGATGCCGACGCGCAGCGCGGGCATCGTCTCGTCGTGGCCGAGGGTCTCGATGAGCCGGAGCGCGATCTCGGCGGCCGTGCCGGGGTCGTCGGCGCAGTACAGCACCTCGTCGCCGAGGGTCTTGATGAGCCGGCCGCCGTGCGCGGCGACGAGGTCGGCGCAGGTGGTCTCGAAGGCTTCGACGAGCTCGCCGAGCTCCTCCTCCTCCAGGCGGCGGGTGAGGCGGGTGAAGCCGACGAGGTCCGCGAAGCCGACGGCGAGCCGGCGGTCGACCATCTCCTCGTCGTCGGCGGCCTGGACCACCCGGCCGGTGGCGGCGGCGAGCTGCCGGCGCCAGACGTAGATGAGGAACTCCTCCAGCTCCGGCAGGAGCAGCTCGACCAGCGGGTACGTGACCTCGGTGCGGGTCATGCCGGGCTCGGGCGGCTCGGTGAGGCCCTCCAGGAAGGAGTCGATCTGCCACTCGGCGAGCCGGGCGGTGGTCTGGCCGGTGGAGCGGGCCACCTGCACGGCCATCGGCTCGCTGAGCAGCCCGGCCTCGACGAGGCCGGCGAGCCGCCGCAGGGCGAGGACGTCGGCCTCGGTGAGCGCCTTGGCCTGGCCGATGTCCGCGAAGCCCATGGCCCGCCAGAAGCGGGAGGCGAGCTCCATGGAGACGCCGGCGGTGCGGGCGGCCTGGAAGGGGGTGTAGCGGCGGTCTGCGCCGAGGATGAGCTGTTCGAGGCGGATGGCGAGGGGGTCGTGGGTCGGCTCGACCGTGTGGTCGACCTCGTGGTGGGGGGTGGGGTACGTCGGGGGTTCGGCCGGCTCGGCCGCACCGCCGCCGCCCGTGTGCGCGTCGTCAGCGGTCACCGGCCGCCTCCTGCCCGTTCCCTGCCCACTTGCCCTGCCGATCTGTCGCCATCGATCGCGGTCAACGATACGGCAGCTGTGCGCTGGGTCACGCGCGCGCGGCGGCCGTCCCGGTCCACGCCGCGCGGGCCCCCGGGGCGAACGGTCCGGAGGGCGCCGCGCACACGGGGGGTGTGCTCAGCGGTTCCTCCCCCGGGGCTCCGTCCTGCGGGACCCCCGCGCGGAACGACTGCCCGCACGGCGCGGAGCGCATGCCCGCACCGGGGCGGCACGGGGTCCGCGCCGGCGGGGGTCACGTCCTCAGGTGGACGATGTCGCCCGCTCCCACCGCTTCCGTGCCGCCGCCTTCCGTGGCGACGACCAGGCGGCCGTCGCCGTCCAGGGCGACGGCCTCGCCCTCCAGCACGCGCTCGCCCGGCAGCTCGGCGCGGACGCGGCGGCCGAGGGTGGCGCAGCCGGCCGCGTAGGCCGTCTGGAGGCCGGAGGCGGCGGGGTCGCCGTCGGCCCGCACCCAGTCGCCGTACCACTGCTCCAGGGAGCGCAGGACGGCCCGCAGGAGGGTGTCGCGGTCGGTGGAGACCGCGTCGGCGAGGAGGAGGGAGCCGGCCGCCGGGACGGGCAGCTCGTCCTCGCGGAGGGTGACGTTGATGCCGAGGCCGACGACGACGGCGTCGGCGCCGGCCCGCTCGGCGAGGATACCGCCGGCCTTGCGTTCCTCGCCCGCGACGGAAACCAGGAGGTCGTTGGGCCACTTGAGGGAGGTGTCGACGCCGGCGGCCTTCGCGAGGCCGGTGGCGGCGGCCACGCCGGCGAGCAGGGGGAGCCAGCCCCAGCGGTGGACGGGCACGGCGGGCTTGAGGAGGACGGAGAGGAAGAGCCCGGAGCGGGCGGGCGCGGTCCAGGTGCGGTCGAGCCGGCCGCGGCCCGAGGTCTGCTCCTCGGCCACGAGCACCGCGCCTTCGGGCAGTTCGTCGGCCCGGGCGGCGAGGTCGCTGTTGGTGGAGCCGGTGCTGGTGACCACGTCGAGGGAGGTCCACAGGCCGTCGGGCAGGACGAGCGCGCGGCGCAGCGCGGGGGCGTTCAGCGGGGGCCTGTCGAGGTCGGACCAGGGTCCGCCGGAGCCTTGGGAGGTCGTCATGCAAGCCAGACTAGGTGTGGCAAAGACCGCAGTGCCGAACCGTATCGCCGTCGATACTCTACGGATCAGTAGGCCAGCAGTAGCCCATTCGTAGTCAACGAACCCCCCGTGACCAGGCAGGGAGCCGCATCCCGATGTCCGAGCCGGCAGAGCAGTACGAGATCGACATTCACACGACCGCGGGCAAGATCGCGGACCTCAAGCGCCGTATCGACGAGGCCACGCACGCCGGCTCGGAGCGCGCCGTGGAGAAGCAGCACGCCAAGGGCAAGCTGACCGCGCGCGAACGGATCGCCCTCCTCCTGGACGAGGACTCGTTCGTGGAGCTGGACGAGCTGGCCCGGCACCGCTCGACCAACTTCGGCCTGGAGAAGAACCGGCCGTACGGGGACGGTGTCGTCACCGGCTACGGCACGGTCGACGGCCGTCCGGTCGCCGTGTTCTCGCAGGACTTCACGGTCTTCGGCGGCGCGCTGGGCGAGACGTACGGCCAGAAGATCATCAAGGTGATGGACTTCGCGCTGAAGACGGGCTGCCCGGTCATCGGCATCAACGACTCCGGCGGCGCCCGCATCCAGGAGGGCGTGAGCGCGCTCGGCATGTACGGCGAGATCTTCCGCCGCAACACGCACGCCTCCGGGGTGATCCCGCAGATCTCCCTGATCGTCGGCCCGGCCGCGGGCGGCGCGGTGTACTCCCCCGCGATCACCGACTTCACGGTGATGGTGGACCAGACCTCGCACATGTTCATCACGGGACCGGACGTCATCAAGACGGTGACCGGCGAGGACGTGGGCTTCGAGGAGCTGGGCGGCGCCCGGACGCACAACTCGACGTCCGGCGTGGCGCACCACCTGGCGGGTGACGAGAAGGACGCGATCGAGTACGTCAAGTCCCTTCTCTCGTACCTCCCGTCGAACAACCTCTCGGAGCCGCCGGCCTTCCCGGAGGTCGCGGAGACCGGGGTGACGGACGAGGACCGGGAGCTCGACACGCTGATCCCGGACTCGGCGAACCAGCCGTACGACATGCACAAGGTCATCGAGCACGTCCTCGACGACGGCGAGTTCCTGGAGACGCAGTCGCTGTTCGCGCCGAACATCGTGACCGGCTTCGGCCGGGTCGAGGGCTTCCCGGTGGGCGTGGTCGCCAACCAGCCGATGCAGTTCGCCGGCTGCCTGGACATCGACGCCTCGGAGAAGGCCGCGCGCTTCGTCCGCACGTGCGACGCCTTCAACATCCCGGTGCTGACGTTCGTGGACGTGCCGGGCTTCCTGCCGGGCGTGGACCAGGAGTACGGCGGCATCATCCGGCGCGGCGCGAAGCTGATCTACGCGTACGCGGAGGCGACGGTCCCGCTGATCACGGTCATCACCCGGAAGGCCTTCGGCGGCGCGTACGACGTCATGGGCTCCAAGCACCTGGGCGCCGACCTGAACCTGGCGTGGCCGACGGCGCAGATCGCGGTCATGGGCGCGCAGGGCGCGGTGAACATCCTGCACCGCCGGACGATCGCGGAGGCGGAGGCGAACGGCGAGGACGTGGAGGCGGTCCGCGCCCGGCTCATCCGGGAGTACGAGGACACCCTGCTCAACCCGTACACGGCGGCCGAGCGCGGCTACATCGACGGCGTGATCCTGCCGTCGGACACGCGCCCGCAGATCGTGAAGGGCCTGCGTCAGCTCCGCACGAAGCGGGAATCCCTGCCTCCGAAGAAGCACGGCAACATCCCGCTCTAGCCCGTCCGGACCCTCAAGGAGCCGACATGATCAAGGTCGTACGAGGCAACCCGACCCCGGAGGAGTTGGCCGCCGCACTGGCGGTGGTCCAAGCCCGGGCCGCGGCCACGGCGGCGGCGTCCGCCGAGGCGGGCGGCCCGGCGGTGCCGGAGGAGTGGTCGGATCCCTCCCGCATCGCGCGGGCGGTGCGGCAGCGGCCGGGCCCGCGGGCCTGGGCGCGGTCCTACTGGCCCGTGTAGCCGTCGCGGCAGACGGAAGGCCGGACCCCTTGTGCGGGAGGTCCGGCCTTTCGCGTGCCCGGGGCCGGTCACGCGCGACGCAGGAAGAGGCCGGAGAGCACCGCTCCGGCGGCCACGACCGCCGCGTTGACGAGGACCGCCCGGCCGATGCCGTCGAGGAGCACGGGTGCGGTGACGACGACGGCGCTCATGACCGGCGTGCCCATGGTGATGCCGATCTGCTGGGTCATGGTCGCGAGCCCGGTCGCCGTCCCCTGTTCGCCGTCGGGGATGCCGGAGGTGGCGGTGACCATGAAGCCGACGATCGCGAGCATGTTGCCGACGCCGCCGGCGAAGGTCGCGGCGAGCAGCAGCGCGAGGCCGCCCCGGTCGTCGCCGAGCCCGTACAGGGCGAGCGTGGCGGCGGCCTGGAGGAGTCCGCCGGAGACGAGGGCGGCGCGGGAGCCGAAGCGTCCGATGAAGCGCGGGGCGGCCACTCCGCCGAGGACCGTGCCGGCGCCGAGGACCCCGAAGGAGAGCCCGGCGGCGAGCGGGGAGAAGCCCAGGACGTCCTGGAGGTACAGGGTCATCAGGAAGACCAGGGAGGTCTCGGTGACGAAGGCGACGAGCCCGGCGAGGTTGCCCCAGACGACCGTGCGGCGCTTCAGGACGTGGATCGGGACGAGGGGCGAGGCGGCCCGCCGTTCGACGAGGACGAAGGCGGCGAGGAGCGCGGCGCCGGCGGTGAGGGCGGTGAGCGCCGTGGGGTCGGTCCAGCCGTGCTCGCCGGTGCGGGTCAGGCCGTGGACGAGGGCGAGGAGTCCGCCGGTGGCGGTGGCGGCGCCGGGCACGTCGAGGCGGGGCCGGACGGCGGGGCGGCTCTCCTTCAGGACGGCGGGGGCGACGAGGAGCACGGCGAGGGCGACCGGGACGTTGACGAGGAAGGCCCAGCGCCAGGAGAGCAGGTCGGTGAGGACGCCGCCGAGGATCGCGCCGGTGGTGAAGCCCGCGGACATGAGGGCGCCGTTCAGCCCCAGCGCCCTGGCCCGCAGCGGGCCCTCGGAGAAGGAGGAGGTGAGCAGGGAGAGCCCGGCGGGGGTGACGGCGGCGGTCGCGAGGCCCTGGGCGACGCGGGCGGCCATGAGGACCTCGGGGCCGGTGGCGAGGCCTCCCGCGAGGGAGGAGGCGCCGAGGAGGGCCATGCCGCCGAGGAAGAGGCGGCGGCGTCCGACCAGGTCGGCGACGCGCCCGAAGAGGAGGGTGAATCCGGCGGCGGCGAGGGCGAAGGCGGTGGCGATCCACTGGAGGCCGCCGAGGGTGAAGCCGAGTCCCTGGCCGATGACGGGCAGGGCGACGTTCAGGATCGAGAAGTCGACGGCCAGCATGAACTGGGCGAGGAGGAGGACGACGAGGACGAGCCGCATCCGTCCGGTCATCCGGGTTCCGGCGGGGTCCGTGGGGGCGGCGGCGGACGGGGACGGGGGGAGATCGAGGGCGGTCATGCGTTCAACCCCTTAATGGGAAACTAGTTCCGTTAAGATGTCCCGTACCGTAACAGAGTCGATGGCATTAATGGAACAGGAGACCCGTTTGACTGAGAGCCGACCGGCCACGCCCGGCACCACGCGCCCCGGCGGCCGCACCGCCAAGGTCCGCCGGGCGGTCCTCGACGCCACCCTGGAGGCCCTCGCCGACACCGGCTTCCACGCCCTCAACATGGACCGGATCGCCGCGGCCGCCGGCGTCGGCAAGACCACCGTCTACCGCCGCTGGGGCTCCCCCGTCGGCCTGGTCACCGACCTCCTGCACGACATGGCCGAGCAGTCGCTCCCCGCCTCCGACACCGGCGGCCTCGCGGGCGACCTGCGGGCCAACGCCGAGCTCGTCCGGGCCACCCTCACCGACCCCCGCATGGGCGCCGTCTTCCGCGCGGTCATCGCCGCCGCGGCCTGCGACGAGGAGTGCGCCCGCGCCCTCGCCGGCTTCTACCGCACCCGGCTCGCCGAATGGGCCCCCGCCGTCGCCAAGGGCGCGGCGCGCGGCGAGGTCCCGGCGGGGACGGACCCCGTGGAGCTGCTCCGCGCCGTCTCCGCGCCGCTCTACTACCGCTTCGCGGTCACCCGCGAGGAGCTCGACGCGGCCGTCGCCGAACGGGCGGTGGCGGCCGCGCTCGCGGCCGCGCGGGACGGGGTGTTCGTGCGGTCATGAGGCGGACGGACGCGAATTAGTCCTTCCGCACCGGGACGCCTGAGTATCCGTACTCAGGCGTCCCGCACGCCCCGCCCGCAGGATCGAAGGCATGCTGTGGTCCGACCCGAAGAACCAGCCGCCGAAGTTCCTGCGCGACATGCAGGCGATGCTCCGCCGCACAGGCGTGCTGCTGGCGCTGGCGATGGTGGTGGCGATGTTCGTGGCCAGCGCCCGCTGACGACGCGCGCGCACGCGAACGACCGGCCACGCGCACGGACGCGAACGATCCGGCCACGCGCGCACGCGAACGCCCCCGCCACGCGCGCACCCCACCCCCCGACGCGCGGACCGAGAGCCCCCGGACGCACGGACCGAGCCACGCGCGCGTGCGCGCCCCGCCACTGGCTACGCTGCCCCCATGACTGCTGATCCGCGCCGTGTCGTACTCGCCTCCGCCTCCCCCGCCCGGCTCGGCCTGCTCCGGCAGGCCGGACTCGCCCCCGAGGTGATCGTGAGCGGCGTCGACGAGGACAAGGTCCACGCCCCGACGCCGGCCGAGCTCGCGCTCGCCCTCGCGGAGGCGAAGGCCGCCCATGTCGCCGCCCGGCCCGAGGCGTTCGGCGCGCTCGTCATCGGCTGCGACTCGGTCCTGGAGCTCGACAAGCAGGCCCTCGGCAAGCCGGCCGACGCCGAGGAGGCCACCGCCCGCTGGAAGGCGATGCGCGGCCGGGTCGGCATCCTCCAGACCGGTCACTGCGTCTACGACACGGCCGCCAAGCGCTTCGAGTCGGCGACGGCCTCCACCGTGGTCCGCTTCGGCGAGCCGACGGACGAGGAGATCGCCGCGTACGTGGCGAGCGGCGAACCGCTCCACGTGGCGGGCGCGTTCACCCTGGACGGCCGCTCGGCGCCGTTCATCGACGGCATCGACGGCGACCCGGGCAACGTGATCGGCCTGTCCCTGCCGCTCCTGCGCCGGCTCCTGCGCAAGCTGGACGTCGAGATCACCGACCTCTGGGCCTGACGGCCCGTAAGGACGCTACGCGGACGCCGGCGCCTCCTCGGGGGCGTCGGCGCCCTTCGCGTACCCCTCGCCGTACGCCACCAGGGTGAGGACGACCAGTCCGAGCACGGTCATGAGGAAGGCGAAGGCGCCCCAGCCGAGGAGGCCGACGGCGACCGCGCCGAGGAGGCCGTGGACGATCGCGCAGCCGACGAGGAGCGCCCGGCCGAAGCGGCCCGGGCGGCGGTCGCGGACGCCCGCGAGGAGGGCGACCAGGGCGCAGAGGACGAGGGCGGCGCCGGAGGCGATGCCGAGGCCCCAGATGCCGTTGACCATGGCGTCGGGGTCCATGCCGGCGAGGGACATCGACTGGGCCTCCAGGAAGCCCGCCAGGACGGCGTTGACGGCGACGATGCCGGGCACTTCGAGCAAGAGCACCGCGGCCGTCACGAGCGCTATCGGTCTGCGGGCCACCTCGGCCACCCCCTGGCTTCACCTGTTACCGGCAGTACGGTCGACAGCGCGAAGGCTACTGGCCGGTAAACCCTCGGACAAGGGTTCGTACACGGCGGGAGACGGCGGGAAGCTGACGGGCGGCCCGGCAAAGAATCGTTGAGCCATTCGTAGGGACTCCACAAAGAAACCCGAACGGCCCCTGGCCGCACGAACAGAGACCTGCGCCACACCCCGGAGCTACTGTGCCGTCAAGGAACCCTGCGTACCGTGGTGCGACAAGGGAATTCACGACCCGAGCGGGCCCGTGGTCACGCTCCGTGTGGGCAAGCTCACCACTGGGGATGGGTCGAAGGGCCGTGTCGGCAGTCCCTAAACTCAGCTTGTTTCAAGGAGGGAGCCATCGTGCGCAAGGTGCTCATCGCCAACCGTGGCGAAATCGCTGTCCGTGTGGCCCGGGCGTGCCGGGACGCGGGTATCGGCAGCGTGGCCGTGTACGCCGATCCGGACCGGGACGCTCTGCACGTCCGGGCGGCCGACGAGGCGTTCGCTCTGGGCGGTGACACTCCGGCCACCAGCTACCTGGACATCGCCAAGGTCCTGCAGGCCGCGAAGGACTCGGGTGCGGACGCGGTCCACCCCGGCTACGGGTTCCTCTCCGAGAACGCGGAGTTCGCGCAGGCGGTCCTGGACGCCGGCCTGACGTGGATCGGCCCGCCGCCGCAGGCGATCCGGGACCTGGGCGACAAGGTCGCCGCCCGTCACATCGCGCAGCGCGCCGGCGCCCCGCTGGTCGCCGGCACCCCGGACCCGGTCTCGGGCGCCGAGGAGGTCGTGGCGTTCGCCGAGGAGCACGGCCTGCCGATCGCCATCAAGGCCGCGTTCGGCGGCGGCGGCCGCGGTCTGAAGGTCGCCCGCACCCTCGAAGAGGTCCCGGAGCTGTACGACTCCGCCGTCCGCGAGGCGGTCGCGGCCTTCGGCCGGGGCGAGTGCTTCGTCGAGCGCTACCTCGACAAGCCCCGTCACGTCGAGACCCAGTGCCTGGCCGACACCCACGGCAACGTGGTCGTCGTCTCCACGCGTGACTGCTCGCTGCAGCGCCGTCACCAGAAGCTGGTCGAGGAGGCCCCCGCGCCGTTCCTGACCCAGGAGCAGAACGAGCAGCTGTACGCGGCGTCGAAGGCGATCCTGAAGGAGGCCGGCTACGTCGGCGCCGGCACGGTCGAGTTCCTCGTCGGCCTCGACGGCACGATCTCCTTCCTGGAGGTCAACACCCGTCTGCAGGTCGAGCACCCGGTGACCGAGGAGGTCACGGGCATCGACCTGGTCCGCGAGATGTTCCGCATCGCCGACGGCGAGGAGCTCGGCTACGGCGACCCGGAGATCCGCGGTCACTCCTTCGAGTTCCGCATCAACGGCGAGGACCCGGGCCGCAACTTCCTGCCCGCCCCCGGTACCGTCACGCTCTTCTCCCCGCCCACCGGCCCGGGCGTCCGCCTCGACGCGGGCGTGGAGTCCGGCTCGGTCATCGGCCCGGCCTGGGACTCGCTGCTGGCCAAGCTGGTCATCACCGGCGCCACCCGCGAGCAGGCGCTCCAGCGCGCCGCGCGCGCCCTGGCGGAGTTCAAGGTCGAGGGCATGGCCACCGCGATCCCGTTCCACCGGGCCGTCGTGGTCGACCCCGACTTCACCGCCGACCCCTTCCGCATCCACACCCGCTGGATCGAGACGGAGTTCGTCAACGAGATCAAGCCGTTCGCCCCGGCCGGCGCCGAGGCGGACGAGGACGAGGCGGGCCGCGAGACGATCGTCGTCGAGGTCGGCGGCAAGCGCCTGGAGGTCTCCCTGCCGTCCTCGCTCGGCATGACCCTGGCCCGCACGGGTCTGGCGGCCGGTGCGAAGCCGAAGCGGCGGGCGGCCAAGAAGTCCGGCCCCACCGCCTCGGGCGACACCCTCGCATCCCCGATGCAGGGCACGATCGTGAAGGTCGCGGTCGAGGAGGGCCAGGAGGTCAAGGAGGGCGACCTGATCGTCGTCCTGGAGGCCATGAAGATGGAGCAGCCCCTCAACGCCCACCGCTCCGGCACCGTCAAGGGCCTCAGTGCCGAGGTCGGCGCCTCCGTCACCTCCGGCGCCACCATCTGCGACATCAAGGACTGATCCGTCGCGACCAGTACGGTACGAAGGGCCCGCAGGCAGCCGCCTGCGGGCCCTTCGTCGAGGGGATCTCTTCCGCCCATGCGCGCCGACGCACGCCGCAACCACGAGCGACTGCTCATCGAAGCCCGCGCCGCCTTCGCGGAACAGGGCGCGGACGCACCCCTGGAGGAGGTCGCGCGCCGCGCGGGCGTGGGGATCGGCACCCTCTACCGTCACTTCCCCACCCGTGCGGACCTGCTGAACGCGGTCTTCCAGGAAGCACTGGCCGAACTGCTGGACCGCTCGCGGGATTTGGCGGAGGCGGACGCGCCGTGCCGTGCCCTGGTGGAGTGGCTGCGGGCGCTGATCGCCCACGCGGGCGAGTACCGGGGGCTGGCGCACGCGCTGATGTCCGCCTCGCACGACCGGAGTTCGGCCCTGGCGCGGTGCAGCGACCCGCTGCGTGCGGCGGGCGAGCGGCTGCTCGAACGGGCCCGGGAGGCGGGGCAGGTGCGCGCCGACGTGTCGATCGGCGACCTGATGCAGCTGACCAACGCGATCGCGCTGGCGGCGGAGCAGTGCCCGGAGGACGCGCTTCTGGCGGACCGCCTGCTCGCGCTGACGCTTCGGGGACTCAAGAACTGAGGTCGAGAACCGGGACCCGGAGAGCCGAACGGAGGGGCCGGCTTTTCGAGGGACGGCGTGGGACCCCTGGGGGAGGGTCCCTCGGGCGCTTCGGACGCTTCGGCGGCTTCGGCGGCTTCAGCGGCGGCGCATGTCCGCGACCCGGGCCGTGCGCTCCAGCGTCTCCGCGGCCATCGCGCCGCCCGGCCCCCGGAACTGACCGGCCGCCATCCGCCCGCGCTGGACGGGGAGCGGCATGTCACGGCGGGGCCGGGCGCCCGGGGGGAGCTGCTCACCGCCGGCGGGGCCGGACGCCGCCCCCGTACCGGCGACGGCGATCTGCACGCCCTGGTCGGCGAGGGCCTGGAGCTCGGTGGCGGCCCGCTCGTCGTGGGCGGGGGGCTCGTCGGTCACCAGATGGGTGATGACGTCCGTCGGCACCGTCTGGAACATGGTGTCGGAGCCGAGCTTGGTGTGGTCGGCGAGGACCACGACCTCGGCCGCCGCCTGCACGAGCGCCCGGTCCACGCTCGCGGAGAGCATGTTGGAGGTGGACAGGCCCCGCTCGGCGGTCAGACCGCTGCCGGAGAGGAAGGCCCGGGAGACCCGGAGTCCCTGGAGCGACTGCTCGGCCCCGCTGCCCACGAGGGCGTAGTTGGAGCCGCGCAGGGTTCCGCCGGTCATGACGACCTCGACCCGGTTGGCGTGGGCGAGGGCCTGGGCGACGAGCAGGGAGTTGGTGACGACGGTCAGACCGGGCACGCGGGCGAGCCGGCGGGCCAGCTCCTGGGTGGTCGTCCCGGCGCCGACCACGATGGCCTCGCCCTCTTCTACGAGGCTCGCGGCGACGTCGGCGATGGCCGTCTTCTCCGCCGTGGCGAGATGGGATTTCTGCGGGAAGCCGGATTCTCGCGTGAATCCACCCGGCAACACCGCACCGCCGTGACGGCGGTCGAGGAGTCCTTCTGCCTCCAGGGCCCGTACGTCTCTCCGTACGGTCACTTCCGAGGTCTGGACGACGCGGGCGAGCTCGCGGAGCGACACGGCCCCATTGGCTCGCACCATTTCGAGGATCAACTGGCGACGTTCTGCAGCGAACACGAAACTGACAGTAACGTGACCGGCCGATAGTTTTCAGCACTATGCGCCGAATTGCAGAAGATGCGCACGGACGGGGTCTCCAAGTGGTATGGGAGACCCCGTCGTTGATCGTTCTATGCCCGGGATTGCCGGGGGTTGTCCGAGTCGGCGAACCGTTCCCGCAGGCCGGAGCCCGCGCGGGGCGGGGCCTCAGGCCTCGCCGGTCACCTTTCGGGTGTGCAACTGCCGTGCCACTTCCGCGATCGAGCCCGACAGGGAGGGGTACACGGTGAAAGCATTTGCGATCTGTTCGACCGTCAGATTGTTGTCGACCGCGATCGAGATCGGATGGATCAGTTCGCTCGCCTTCGGCGCGACGACACAGCCGCCGACCACGATGCCGGTGCCCGGACGGCAGAAGATCTTCACGAAGCCGTCCCGGATGCCCTGCATCTTCGCGCGGGGGTTGCGCAGCAGCGGCAGCTTGACGACCTTGGCGTCGATCTTGCCCGCGTCCACGTCGGCCTGGGTGTAGCCGACGGTGGCGATCTCGGGGTCGGTGAAGACGTTCGAGGAGACCGTCTTCAGGTTGAGCGGGGCCACCGCGTCGCCGAGGAAGTGGTACATCGCGATCCGGCCCTGCATGGCGGCGACCGAGGCGAGCGCGAAGACGCCCGTGACGTCGCCGGCCGCGTAGACGCCGGGGGCGGTCGTACGGGAGACCTTGTCGGTCCAGATGTGACCGGAGTCCTTCAGCTTGACCCCGGCCTCCTCCAGGCCCATTCCGGCCGAGTTCGGGATCGCGCCGACCGCCATCAGGCAGTGGGTGCCGGAGATGACCCGGCCGTCGGAGAGCGTGACCTCGACGCGGTCGCCGACCCGCTTCGCGGACTCGGCGCGGGAGCGGGCCATGACGTTCATGCCGCGGCGCCGGAAGACGTCCTCCAGGACGGCGGCGGCGTCCGGGTCCTCGCCGGGCAGGACGCGGTCGCGGGAGGAGACGAGGGTGACCCGGGAGCCGAGCGCCTGGTAGGCGCCGGCGAACTCGGCGCCGGTGACGCCGGAGCCGACCACGATGAGCTCCTCGGGGAGCTCCTTCAGGTCGTAGACCTGGGTCCAGTTCAGGATGCGCTCGCCGTCCGGCTTGGCGTCGGGCACCTCGCGCGGGTGGCCGCCGGTCGCGATCAGCACCGCGTCGGCGGTCAGCGTCTCCTCGGTGCCGTCGGCGGCGGTGACGACCACCTGGCGGGAGCCGTCCATCGCCTGCCGCCCGTCCAGCCGGCCGCGGCCGCGCAGGACGCGGGCGCCGGCCCGGGTGACGGAGGCGGTGATGTCGTGGGACTGGGCGAGCGCGAGGCGCTTCACCCGTCGGTTCACCTTGCCGAGGTCCACGCCGACGACCCGGGCGGCCTGCTCGACGTGCGGGGTGTCGTCCGCGACGATGATGCCCAGCTCCTCGTAGGAGGAGTCGAAGGTGGTCATCACCTCGGCGGTGGCGATCAGGGTCTTGGACGGGACGCAGTCGGTCAGGACGGAGGCGCCGCCGAGCCCGTCGGTGTCGACGACGGTCACCTCCGCGCCGAGTTGGGCGCCCACCAGGGCCGCCTCGTATCCGCCGGGTCCGCCGCCGATGATCACGATCCGGGTCACTGGGATCTACGCCTCGCGCTCTCGTTCTGCCGGGGGGTCCCCCCGCTGGGATGCAGTGCGTACGCCATTGTCCCGCACGCTTCAGGTGCGTGACCCATTCTCCCGCACTCCCCGTCCGGCCTCGCGCCGGGGCCCGCCGAAGGGACGCGCGAACGCCCGGAGGGCCCCGGGGCGGGGCGCCGCGGGGACGGAGGGGCGCGCCACGGGGCCCGGAGGGCCCCGCCCCGGGCCTCCACCTCGGATTTCGCCGGGCACCCCGTCCCCTCCCGTACTCTCGGTCCCATGTCGCTCTACGCCGCTTTCGCCGGCAACCTCGACGCGCGGCTGATGAGCCGCCGCGCACCGCACTCCCCGCTGCGCGGCACCGGCTGGCTGAACGGCTGGCGGCTCACCTTCGGCGGCGAGCAGATGGGCTGGGAGGGAGCGCTGGCCACGATCGTGGAGGCCCCGCGCTCCCAGGTCTTCGTGGCGCTGTACGACATCGCGCCGATGGACGAGGAGTCCATGGACCGGTGGGAGGGCGTGGGCCTCGACATCTACCGGCGGATGCGGGTGCGGGTGCACACCCTGGAGGGCGAGGAGCCGGCCTGGGTGTACGTCCTCAACGCGTACGAGGGCGGGCTGCCGTCCGCGCGGTACCTGGGCGAGGTCGCCGACGCGGCCGAGTCGGCGGGCGCGCCGCACGACTACGTGATGGAGTTGCGCAAGCGCCCCTGCTGATCCGGACCGCCCCGGCGAGGGCCTGTCCGTCCGTCCGGGTGGCCTATTTCCGCCGTTCGTCGGAAACGACAAGACAACGATCGCATGTCCGTCAGCACCGTCATCTACGCGCGTAGGAATTCTCCGGCTACGCTGCTTCGCGTACCAAATCCGTCCGGGGTTCCCCTCGGACCCCCCTCCCCGAGGCGAGAGAGTCAGTGAACGCAACTGCCACCCCGTACGAGGCCGCCGAGGCCGCTGCCGCACGTCTTCGCGAGCTGACCGGTGTCGAGAACCACGACGTCGCCCTGGTCATGGGCTCCGGCTGGGCGCCCGCCGTCGACGCCCTCGGCGCCCCCGAGGCCGAGTTCCCGGTGACCGAGCTCCCCGGCTTCCCGCCGCCGGCCGTCGAGGGCCACGGCGGCAAGGTCCGCTCGTACAAGATCGGTGAGAAGCGCGCGCTGGTCTTCCTCGGCCGCACCCACTTCTACGAGGGCCGGGGCGTCGCCTCCGTCGCCCACGGCGTCCGCACCGCCGTCGCCGCCGGCTGCAAGACCGTCGTCCTGACCAACGGCTGCGGCGGTCTCCGCGAGGGCATGCGCCCCGGCCAGCCGGTCCTCATCAGCGACCACATCAACCTGACGGCCGCCTCCCCGATCGTCGGCGCGAACTTCGTCGACCTCACCGACCTGTACTCGCCGCGCCTGCGCGCGCTGTGCAAGGAGGTCGACGAGACGCTGGAGGAGGGCGTGTACGTCCAGTTCCCCGGCCCGCACTACGAGACCCCGGCCGAGATCAACATGGTCCGCGTCATGGGCGGCGACCTCGTCGGCATGTCCACCGTCCTGGAGGCCATCGCCGCCCGCGAGGCCGGCGCCGAGGTCCTCGGCATCTCCCTCGTCACCAACCTGGCGGCGGGACTCTCGGGCGAGCCGCTGAACCACGAGGAGGTGCTCCAGGCGGGGCGCGACTCGGCGGCGCGGATGGGCGAGCTGCTGACGCGGGTCCTCGACCGGATCTGAGTTCCCCGACGTTCCCCGCACCGGTCGGCCCCAGGGGCCGACCGGGCTCCGGAGCGCTGCGGCGCCTCCGACCTCAGGGGCCGTCCGGCTCGCCGGGCGTCCTGCTCGCCGGGCCGCCGCGCGGGGCTGCCTCCCCCGCCCCTCCCCTTCCCGGACCGGGACTCCGCCCTGGACCCCGCGCCTCACACGCCGGTGGGGCCGAAGCTTCCGCCCGACGGGCGGAGAACAGCCCGCTCGGGGACCCTCCCCCGCGCCGCCAGGCGCGGGGGAGAGGTCCGAGGGCAGGGCCGCAGGCCGTACGGGGGCCGGGGGCCCGCCCCCAGTTTCGGGAAGGGGCGGGGTGGGGGAAGGCTCCGCGCAGCGGCTCGGGCCCCGCACCGGCACCGGATCCCACCGGCCCGCACCGCTCCCCTCCCGCCCGCAACCCCGAAAGGCACACCACCGTGACGCAGGACGACCTCCTCGCCCGGGCCCAGGCGTGGCTCGCCGAGGACCCCGACCAGGAGACCCGCGACGAACTCGCCGCGCTCCTCGACCGCAACGCCACCGACGAGCTCGCCGTCCGCTTCGGCGGCACCCTGCAGTTCGGCACCGCCGGCCTCCGCGGTGAGCTCGGCGCCGGGCCCATGCGGATGAACCGCTCGGTCGTCATCCGGGCCGCCGCCGGCCTCGCCGCGTACCTGAAGGCGAAGGGCGAGACCGGCGGTCTCGTCGTCATCGGCTACGACGCCCGCTACAAGTCGGCCGACTTCGCCCGGGACACCGCCGCCGTGATGACGGGCGCCGGGCTGCGCGCCGCGCTGCTCCCCCGCCCGCTGCCGACTCCCGTCCTCGCGTACGCCATAAGGCACCTGGGCGCCGTCGCCGGCGTCGAGGTGACCGCCAGCCACAACCCGCCGCGCGACAACGGCTACAAGGTCTACCTGGGCGACGGCTCGCAGATCGTTCCGCCGGCCGACGCGGAGATCGCCGCCGAGATCGCCGCGGTCCGCTCGCTGGACGACGTGCCGCGCCCCGCCGAGGGCTGGGAGACGCTGGGCGACGAGGTCCTGGACGCCTACCTGGAGCGCACGGACGCCGTCCTGACCCCCGGCTCCCCCCGTACCGCGCGGACCGTCTACACGGCCATGCACGGCGTCGGCAAGGAGGTCCTGACGGCCGCCTTCGGCCGGGCCGGCTTCCCGCCCCCCGCGCTCGTCGCCGAGCAGGCCGACCCGGACCCGGCCTTCCCGACGGTCGCCTTCCCCAACCCGGAGGAGCCGGGCGCCATGGACCTGGCCTTCGAGGCCGCCCGCGCCGTGGATCCCGACATCGTGATCGCCAACGACCCCGACGCCGACCGCTGCGCCGTGGCCGTGCCGGACGCCTCCGTCGACGGCGGCTGGCGGATGCTCCGCGGCGACGAGGTGGGCGCGCTGCTCGCCGCGCACCTGGTGCACAAGGGCGCCACCGGCGTGTTCGCCGAGTCGATCGTGTCGTCCTCGCTGCTCGGCCGCATCGCCGAGGCGGCGGGCGTCGGCCACGAGGAGACGCTGACCGGCTTCAAGTGGATCGCCCGCGTCGACGGCCTGCGGTACGGCTACGAGGAGGCCCTCGGCTACTGCGTCGACCCGGAGGGCGTCCGCGACAAGGACGGCATCACCGCGGCGCTGCTCGTCACCGAGCTGGCCTCGGTCCTCAAGGAGCAGGGCCGGACGCTCACCGACCTGCTCGACGACCTGGCGGTGGCGCACGGGCTGCACGCCACGGACCAGCTGTCGGTGCGGGTCGAGGACCTGGGGATCATCGCGGACGCGATGGCCGCGCTGCGCGGGAGGCCCCCGGTGCGGCTGGCCGGTCTGACGGTCGTCTCGGCCGAGGACCTGACCAAGGGCACGGAGTCCCTGCCGCCGACGGACGGGCTGCGCTACCACCTGGAGGGCGACTACAGGGCCCGGGTGATCGTCCGCCCGAGCGGCACCGAGCCCAAGCTCAAGTGCTACCTGGAGGTCGTCGTCCCGGTGGCCGACGCGAGCGAACTGACGGCGGCCCGCGCGACGGCCGCGGAGCTGCTGGCCGCGATCAAGCGGGACCTGTCCGAGGCCGCCGGGCTGTAGGACGCGGGTCCGCGAGCACGCGGATGCGGGGGTACGCGGAAGGGCCGGTGCGGAAGCGATTCCGTACCGGCCCTTCGGCGTGCGCGGCTCTTTGATCCGGGCCCTTGGATCCGGGAGCTTGGATCCGGGCTCAGCCCGTCGCGAGCAGGACCACGAGCAGCAGCAGCCCGGCCAGCGCGGGGCCGACGATCTCGTACGCCCAGCGCACCCGCGGCTCGCCCTGCGCGCCCGGCGCCGTGGCGCGCAGCTCGGCGAGCTCGCGCAGCTCGGTGACGGCCTTGTCGGCCGGCGCGAACCGGGAGGCGCTGTTCCGCACGTCGGCGGTGACGGAGGTACGGCCGTGCGGATCGTCCTGGGAGGCGCGGGCGGCGCTGCGGGCGGCCTTCTTCCGCTGGCGCAGCGAGACGGGGATCGCCCACAGCTGGTACTTGACGCCCTCCTGCGTGAAGACCTCGCTGGAGTAGCCGGCGCGGACGTCGGCGACCGAGGCCCAGGGCAGCGTGATGGACCGGAACGGGTTGCGGATCCGGAGCCGGTCCTCGTTCGCGTACACGGCGGGCCGGATCGTGAAGGCGACGATCAGCGGGACGACGAGGACGAGGGCCGCGAGCACGAGCCAGGGCGTGCGGCCCTCGCCGCGGGCCATCGCGTCCGCGGCGAACAGGGCCGCGAGGAGCAGCAGGAAGATCCCGCTCGCGACGCCGAGGGGCGACCGGTGGACCTTGTCGGCGGAGGCGGGCGCGGCGGGCGCGGCGGGGGCCTGCCCGCCGGGGTCCTGCCCCGCGGACGGCTGCTCGGGGGTCGACTCGCGGCTCGGCTCGTGGCTGGGCTCGGGGGTCGGCTCGGGGGTCGTCATGCCGCCGATTGTGCCTCAGGGGGAGGGGTGGGGCTCAGGCGGCCCGCGTGGCCACCAGATCCGCGTACACGATGATGTTGTCGGGCCGGTGGCCGTCGACCAGCTCTCCGCCGCAGGTGACGAGGCGCAGCTCGGGGCGGGTGGTGTTCCCGTACACCTCGGCCGTCGGGAAGGCGTCCTTGTCGACCTGCTGCAGATCCCGGACGCGGAAGACTGCGGTCGTGCCGTCGGCGCGGGTCACGGTGATCTCGTCGCCGATCCGGACCCGGGAGACGTTCTTGAGGACGGCCGGACCGCGCGCGGTGTCGAAGTGGCCGATGAGGACGGCGGGGCCGGTCTCCCCGGGCGTGACGCCCTTGTCGTACCAGCCGATCCGGTCGGCGTCCGCGACCGAGGGCACCTCGACGGTGCCGTCGGCGTTCAGGCCGAGGGAGAGGACGGAGCCGGCGTCGACCCCGGCGGCGGGCACCCGGACCCGGACGGGCAGGGAGCGCGCCAGCGGGCGGGCGGGGGCCGCGGTCGTCCTCGGGGCGGCCGGGGCGGTGGCCCGCGAGATGTGGGCGGGCGGGGTGGCGGCCCCCGGGTCGGTTCCGGCGGAGCAGCCGGTGAGCGCGGCGAGGGCGGCGGCGAGGAGGAGGACGGCGGCGGTACGGGGCCGGGGGCTGCGACGGTTCACGGGAAGGCTCCGACGTGGTGCGGCCGGCCGCCGCGCGGGACGCGGCGACCGGCCCGGGGTGGGGTGGGGTGGGGTGATGCCTGCTCGGGTCGAGGGCAGGGGGCGGTACGGGGCCGGCCGCGGGCGGCCGGGGCGGGGCGCGGTACGGGTGAGGGCGGTACGGGTAGGGCGTACCGCCCGTGCCGTACGGGTCAGCCGCGGGCGCCGGCGGCCCGGCGGCGCAGGACGACGAAGCCGAGGCCCGCGGCGGCGAGCGAGGCCGCGCCCGCACCGGCGGCGATCAGCGCGGTGGAGTCGCCCTCGGCGGCGAGCTCGGCGCCGGCCGCGACGCCGCCCTTCGGGACGACGGAGGTCTGGCCGCCGTTGTTCACGGTGGTGCCGGTGTTGCCCGCGGGCGCCGGGGTGGTGGCGGACGGCGCCGGGGCGGGCGTGGCGGTGTCCTTCTCGCAGCCCTTGGGGAGCTTGGGGAAGGCGGTCCAGTGGAACGGCGTGTCGCCGCCCTGGGTGCGCTGGCCGAACCGCGGGGCGAGGGTGTCCGCGCCCTCGATCTTGAGACCGCTGCGGCCGTCGAAGGGGTGGGCGCGGTCGGCGGTGCCCTGGACCTTGCCGTGGTCGTCCTTGAGGACGGCCTTCGGGCCCTTCTCCAGGTCGTGGGTGAGGGTGACCTCCCAGCCCTCGCCGAAGACCGAGGGGACGACCTGCTGGACGGTGCAGTCGCCGAGGGTGACGACGGGGCCCGGGGTGGGCTCGGGGGCGGGCGTGGCGTCCGAGGCCCCGACGGGCTTCGGGGCGGCCTGCCGCGTGCCGCCGTCGATGTGGGCGGCGAACCCGCCGTCGGGCTCCACGACGAGGACGGCCTTGCCGAGGACGCCGACCTCGCGGGTGCCGTTCAGGTGGACGAGGACGCGGCCCTCGCCGTTCTTCTCGACGGTGCGCAGGTCGTAGCCGCCGTGCTTCAGGGTCAGCTCCACGCGGGTGCCGTCCGCCAGCTCGTAGACGCCGGGGCGGGCGCCCGGCAGGTAGTTGCCCTGCCAGGTGGAGGTCAGGCCCGTCTCGAAGAGGACGAGGAAGGTGCCGTCGTCGTTGCCGGCGACCGGGTGGCCGTCGGCCTCCAGGGTGCCGACGCGCTGGCCCTCCTTGAGGATCTCGGCGCGGTAGTGGGTGTCGCCGAGCTTGACGATGCGGGCGGTGGCGCCGTTCGGGAGGATCTGGTTCCGGACGAAGACGCCGTCCTCCTGGGTGTTCCGGCCCTTCGTGTCCGCCGCCTTCTCGGTGCCGGTGGCCGGAGCGGTGGCGGCCGGCGTGGCGGTGGTCGCCGGACCGTCGGCGGCGAAGGCGGCGCCGGCGGTGAGGGCCGGGGCGGTGATCGCGACGCCCGCGACGAGGGCGGTGGCGATGGCGGTGCGAAGGGCGGTGCGCATAACGACTCCTGGGAATCAGGCAGGTGGATGGGAGAGCCGCATGCCGCTTTTTCTCGGTCCGACTGTGTCCGGTGAGGTCTGGCTGGCTGCTGGAAGAAAATCTATTGATCTTGTATTCGGGAGCCGTCCGCTCCGTGTCACAGGCGCGTGACGGGCATCACCGCGCCGGAGGGCCCCTGTGACCTCGGGCTCGCCGATCGAGCTCCCCTGTACAGGTCGCTACGCGCGTAGATATGCTCGACTGGTGACCATGCCCACCACTGCACCCGCAGCTCTCGCATTCGCCGACGTGACCGCGTCCGACGGTGCGCTGCGCCGCTTCCTCCACGGGCTGCCCGGCGTCGACGCCGTCGGCCTGGAGGCGCGCGCCGCGTCCCTCGGCACCCGCTCGATCAAGACCACGGCCAAGGCGTACGCCATCGACCTGGCCATCTCCATGATCGACCTGACGACGCTCGAAGGCGCGGACACCCCGGGCAAGGTCCGGGCGCTCGCCGCCAAGGCCGTCAACCCCGATCCGACCGACCGCACGACCCCGAAGACCGCCGCCGTCTGCGTCTACCCCGACATGGTGGCCACCGCCAAGGCCGCCGTCGCGGGCTCGGGCGTCAAGGTCGCCTCGGTCGCCACCGCCTTCCCGGCCGGGCGCGCCGCGCTCCCCGTGAAGCTGGCCGACACCGCCGACGCGATCGCCGCCGGCGCCGACGAGATCGACATGGTCATCGACCGTGGCGCCTTCCTCGCCGGCCGGTACATGGAGGTGTACGAGCAGATCGCCGCGATCAAGGCCGAGTGCGGCGACCGCGCCCGTCTCAAGGTGATCTTCGAGACCGGCGAGCTGTCCACGTACGACAACATCCGCCGCGCCTCCTGGCTCGGCATGATGGCGGGCGCGGACTTCATCAAGACCTCGACCGGCAAGGTCGCGGTCAACGCCACCCCGGCGAACACCCTCCTCATGCTGGAGGCGGTGCGGGACTTCCGCGCCCAGACCGGCGTGCAGATCGGCGTGAAGCCGGCCGGCGGCATCCGCAACACCAAGGAAGCGATCAAGTTCCTGGTTCTCGTCAACGAGACCGTGGGCGAGGACTGGCTGGACAACCACTGGTTCCGCTTCGGCGCTTCCAGCCTGCTCAACGACCTGCTGATGCAGCGCCAGAAGCTGGCGACCGGCCGTTACTCCGGCCCCGATTACGTGACGGTGGACTGATCAACATGGCATCTGCATTCGAGTACGCACCGGCACCGGAGTCGCGCTCGGTCGTCGACATCGCGCCGAGCTACGGCCTGTTCATCGACGGCGAGTTCGTCGACGCCGCCGACGGCAAGGTCTTCAAGACCGTCTCCCCGTCCACCGAGGAGGTGCTCTCGGAGGTCGCCCGGGCGGGCGCCGAGGACGTGGACCGCGCGGTGAAGGCGGCCCGGAAGGCCTTCGAGAAGTGGTCGGCGCTGCCCGGCTCCGAGCGCGCCAAGTACCTCTTCCGGATCGCCCGGATCATCCAGGAGCGCAGCCGCGAGCTGGCCGTCCTGGAGACCCTGGACAACGGCAAGCCGATCAGGGAGACCCGCGACGCGGACCTCCCGCTGGTCGCCGCGCACTTCTTCTACTACGCGGGCTGGGCCGACAAGCTCGACCACGCGGGCCACGGCGCGAACCCGCGCCCGCTGGGCGTGGCCGGCCAGGTCATTCCCTGGAACTTCCCCCTCCTCATGCTGGCGTGGAAGATCGCCCCGGCGCTCGCGACCGGCAACACCGTCGTGCTCAAGCCGGCCGAGACGACCCCGCTCTCCGCCCTGTTCTTCGCGGACGTCTGCCGCCAGGCCGGGCTGCCGAAGGGCGTCGTCAACATCCTTCCCGGGTACGGGGAGGCGGGCGCGGCCCTGGTCGCGCACCCGGACGTGAACAAGGTCGCCTTCACCGGCTCGACGGCCGTCGGCAAGCAGATCGCCCGCACGGTCGCCGGCACCCACAAGAAGGTCACCCTGGAGCTGGGCGGCAAGGGCGCCAACATCGTCTTCGACGACGCGCCGATCGACCAGGCCGTCGAGGGCATCGTCAACGGCATCTTCTTCAACCAGGGCCAGGTCTGCTGCGCGGGCTCGCGCCTCCTCGTCCAGGAGTCGATCCAGGACGAGCTGCTCGACAGCCTCAAGCGCCGTCTCTCGACGCTCCGCCTCGGCGACCCGCTCGACAAGAACACCGACATCGGCGCGATCAACTCGTCCGAGCAGCTGGCCCGCATCACCTCGCTGGTGGATCAGGGCGAGGCGGAGGGCGCCGAGCGCTGGACCGCCGCGTGCGAGCTGCCGTCGGCCGGCTACTGGTTCGCCCCGACGCTCTTCACGAACGTCACGCAGGCGCACCGGATCGCCCGCGACGAGATCTTCGGACCGGTCCTGTCGGTGCTGTCCTTCCGCACGCCCGACGAGGCCGTCGCGAAGGCCAACAACAGCCAGTACGGCCTGTCGGCCGGCATCTGGTCGGAGAAGGGCTCCCGCATCCTCGCGGTCGCCAACAAGCTCCGGGCCGGTGTCGTCTGGGCCAACACGTTCAACAAGTTCGACCCGACCTCGCCGTTCGGCGGCTACAAGGAGTCGGGCTTCGGCCGCGAGGGCGGCCGCCACGGTCTGGAGGCCTACCTCGATGTCTGATGTGACGCGCCTCAGTGTCTTCAAGACCTACAAGCTGTACGTCGGGGGCAAGTTCCCCCGCTCCGAGAGCGGCCGGGTGTACGAGGTGACGGACTCGAAGGGCAAGTGGCTGGCGAACGCGCCGCTCTCCTCCCGCAAGGACGCCCGTGACGCGGTGGTCGCCGCGCGCAAGGCCTTCGGCGGCTGGGCGGGCGCCACCGCGTACAACCGCGGCCAGATCCTCTACCGCGTCGCCGAGATGCTGGAGGGCCGCAAGGGCCAGTTCGTGCACGAGGTCGCGCACGCGGAGGGCCTGTCCAAGAACAAGGCGGCCGAGGCCGTCGAGGCGGCCATCGACCGCTGGGTCTGGTACGCGGGCTGGACCGACAAGATCGCCCAGGTCGTGGGCGGCGCGAACCCGGTCGCGGGCCCGTACTTCAACCTGTCGACCCCGGAGCCGACGGGCGTCGTGACGGTCGTGGCCCCGCAGGACTCGTCCTTCCTCGGCCTGGTCTCGGTGATCGCCCCGGTGATCGCGACGGGCAACACGGCGGTCGTGATCGCCTCGGAGAAGGCCCCCCTCCCGGCCCTCTCCCTGGGCGAGGTCCTGGCCACCTCCGACCTTCCCGGCGGCGTGGTCAACATCCTCTCCGGCAAGGCCTCCGAGATGGGCCCGCACCTCGCGGCCCACCAGGACGTCAACGCCATCGACCTGACGGGCGCGACCGACGGCGACCTCGCCCGCGACCTGGAGGTCGCGGCGGCGGACAACCTGAAGCGCGTCCTGCGCCCCCGTACCGAGGACTTCACCGAGTCCCCCGGCACGGAGCGCATGACCGCCTTCCTGGAGACCAAGACGGTCTGGCACCCCACGGGTTCGCTGGGCGCGAGCGGCTCCTCGTACTAGACGGCGCCGCACCGGACGGCCCCTGGGCAGCAGCACTGCCCAGGGGCCGTTCCGTCACGCCCCGGCGCGCCGGACCGGTCCTCTCGGGCCCCGCCCGGAACACGGACCGGCTCACCGCCTTCCGGGCGGCGGTGCCGAGCGGCGTCCACGGGGCCCCGCTCGGCACGGCCGTGCTCGCCTTCGCCGCCGCCCGGCCCGTACGGGAGATCCCGTTGCGGCCTACGGAAGGAGCCCCCGCGTCAGCGGACCGGCCACCGGCAGGTCGGCGACCGCGCCGCCCTTCGTGACGTGGTCGGTGACCAGGTTCGTGCCGACCGGCTTGAAGTCGGCGACCTGCGTGCCGAGACCGTTGTCGAGGGGGTCGACGCCGGTGTTGGCCAGCGGGTCGAGCTGAAGGCGGGTCAGCGGGCCCACGCCGTGGGTGACGCCGTCCAGCGCACCCGCCCCGGCCGCGCCGGCGTCCGTCCGGCTCAGCGAGTCGAGGGGCAGCGGCACCGGGGCGGCGGCCTGGGCCCCGGCACCCGCGCCGATCATCGCGGCGCCCGCCGCCGTGACGGTGAGACCGGCCCTGAGCAGAGCGCTGCGGCGGGGGGTCCGGGAGGCTGCGTGACGCGCCATGGAGGTCCTTCCGAGGGGTGATCGAGCGGGCACCGACAGTAGTGGAGGTGTGATGCTCGATACCAACGGCCTTCCTCGGTGGTCCCCTGGACGGGGGAATGCCTCACACTGGTGTTCCGTGAGTTCCCAACCGATCCCGACCCGGGTCGTCCTGCTCGCGGGCCCCTCCGGCTCCGGCAAGTCGTCCCTCGCCGCCCTCGCCGGCCTTCCGGTTCTGCGCCTCGACGACTTCTACAAGGAGGCCGACGACCCGTCGCTCCCGCTCGTCGAGGGCAGCACGGACATCGACTGGGACTCCCCGCGGTCCTGGGACGCGGACGCCGCCGTCGCCGCGATCGTCGAGCTGTGCCGTACGGGACGGACCGACGTCCCCGTGTACGACATCGCCACCAGCTCCCGGACGGGCCACGAGCTGCTCGACATCGCGCGGACCCCGCTCTTCGTGGCGGAGGGCATCTTCGCGGCCGAGATCGTGACCCGCTGCCGTGAACTGGACGTCCTCGCGGACGCGCTGTGCCTGCGCGGCCGTCCCTCGACGACCTTCCGCCGCCGGCTCCTGCGCGACCTCCGCGAGGGCCGCAAGTCCGTCCCGTTCCTGCTGCGCCGCGGCTGGCGCCTGATGCGCGCCGAGCGCGCGATCGTCGCCCGCCAGACCGCCCTGGGGGCACACCCCTGCGCGAAGCCGGAGGCGCTGGGCCGCCTGGCGGCAGCGGCGGCGGGCCGCCACCGCACGCCGGCGGCGAACTGACCTCACCTCCGCGCGGGCGCCCCGCCCGCTCCCGCGTGCGCGACACGACGACGCGGGGCGTGCGAGCCCCCCGGCTCGTACGCCCCGCGTCGTGTCCCCCGTACCCCCGTACGGTCCCCCCGTGTTCCCCCGTGCGCCCCGGACCGCCGTGTCCCCCGTCGGCCCCGGGCGCGTTCCCCCCGACCTTCAGGCCACCAGCTCGCCGAAGGACTCCTCCTCGTCACGGCCGAAGCTCAGCACCTCGTCCTCGCGCAGTCGCCGCAGCGAGCGCCAGATGCTCGACTTCACCGTGCCGACACTGATGTCCAGGATCTCCGCGATCTCCGGGTCGGTCCGGCCCTCGTAGTAGCGCAGCACCAGCATCGTCCGCTGGAGCTCGGGCAGGCGGGCCAGGGCCTGCCACAGGACCGTGCGCAGCTCGGTGCCCCGCATCGCGTCCGTCTCGCCGACCGTCTCCGGCAGCTCCTCGGTCGGGTACTCGTTGAGCTTGCGCCGGCGCCAGGCGCTGATGTGCAGGTTGGTCATGGTGCGACGCAGGTATCCGCCGACGGCGGCCTTGTCGCTGATCCGGTCCCAGGCGCGGTACGTGGAGAACAGCGCGCTCTGGAGCAGGTCCTCGGCCTCGAACCGGTCTCCGGTGAGGTGGTAGGCGGTGGCGTACAGGGAGGCCCGGCGCTCCTGGACGTAAGCCGTGAACTCGGCTTCCGAACAGCCGGAGCGCTCCCCCGTGACCTCCCCGTACGCCGCTCCCCCGTCAGCAACGGCCACCATGTACGGCGCCTTGCGCTGACGCCCGACGCCGCGAACGCACCCCCGTCCGTTCACACCGCCGGACTTCTCCGTGCTCCGCACGACGTCGTGGAGACGCGTGACAACTGCGCTTGAGGTGGTGCTGTGCAGTGCGTTCATCTCGCGCCCCCCGTCGGTTGGAGTGTGTTTCGGTCCGTGTGCCAAGAAGCTTGCCGCCCGGACTTCATGGCGTTGTCCGTCGACTGTCACAGCCGTGTCACAGGGAACGAGACGGAAGCGAGTCCGGGAGCGGTCGATCTCGGACGGCCCATGCGACAGAATGTCGCCGTGCCTTTTCTGCTGCTGATCGAGGACGACGACGCCATCCGCACGGCCCTCGAACTCTCCCTGTCCCGGCAGGGCCACCGGGTGGCCACCGCCGCGACGGGCGAGGACGGTCTCCAGCTGTTGCGCGAGCAGCGGCCCGACCTGGTCGTGCTCGACGTCATGCTGCCCGGCATCGACGGCTTCGAGGTCTGCCGGCGGATCCGCCGGACCGACCAGCTGCCGATCATCCTGCTGACCGCGCGCAGCGACGACATCGACGTGGTCGTCGGACTCGAGTCCGGCGCCGACGACTACGTCGTGAAGCCCGTTCAGGGGCGGGTGCTCGACGCCCGCATCCGGGCCGTCCTGCGGCGCGGGGAGCGCGAGTCGACGGACTCGGCGACGTACGGCTCCCTGGTGATCGACCGTTCGGCGATGACGGTCACCAAGAACGGCGAGGACCTCCAGCTCACCCCGACCGAGCTGCGGCTGCTCCTGGAGCTGAGCCGGCGGCCCGGACAGGCGCTGTCCCGCCAGCAGTTGCTGCGGCTCGTGTGGGAACACGACTACCTGGGCGACTCGCGGCTCGTCGACGCCTGTGTGCAGCGGCTGCGCGCCAAGGTGGAGGACGTGCCGTCCTCGCCGACGCTGATCCGTACGGTGCGCGGTGTCGGCTACCGACTGGACGTTCCTGCGTGAGCAAGGGGATCTACGCGCGGCTGCGGCTCTCCAGCCTGCGGCTGCGGCTCGTCGTCGTCTTCGCCCTCGTCGCGCTCACCGCGGCCGTCGCCGCCTCCGGCATCGCGTACTGGCTCAACCGCGAGGCGGTGCTGACGCGCACCCAGGACGGGGCGCTGGGCGACTTCCGGCAGGAGATGCAGAACCGTACGGCGACGCTGCCGCTCCGGCCCACCCAGGACGACCTGCGGCGGACCGCCGAGCAGATGGCGTCCGACAGCGCCGCGGACTACCAGGTGCTGCTGCTCGGCGAGCGGGACGCGGGCAAGCCGATCGTGGGCGCCTCGGACCCGGACGACTTCACCCTGGCCGACGTGCCGCGCCCGCTGCGGGAGGCCGTGGACACGAAGCGGCCGGTGACGGACGCCAATCCGTATCCGTACCACCTGTTCTGGCAGCGTACGGAGCGGAACGGGACGCCGTACCTGGTCGGCGGCACGCGGATCGACGGCGGCGGGCCCGCCGGGTACATGTTCAAGTCGCTGGCCGCGGAGAAGGCCGATCTGAACTCGCTCGCCTGGTCGTTGGGGATCGCCACCGCCCTCGCGGTGGCCGGCTCGGTGCTGCTCGCGCAGGTCGCGGCGACGACCGTGCTGCGCCCGGTGCACCGGCTGGGCGAGGCGGCCCGGCAGCTCGGCGAGGGCAAGCTCGACACCCGGCTGCGGGTCTCCGGCGCGGACGAACTGGCCGATCTGTCCCGCACGTTCAACAGCGCGGCCGAGTCGCTGCAGAAGAAGGTCGCGGACATGAGCGCGCGGGAGGAGTCCTCGCGGCGTTTCGTGGCCGACATGTCGCACGAGCTGCGGACCCCGCTGACCGCGCTGACGGCCGTCACCGAGGTCCTGGAGGACGAGCAGGACTCCCTGGACCCGATGATCGCCCCGGCGGTGGCGCTCGTGGTGAGCGAGACCCGGCGCCTCAACGACCTGGTGGAGAACCTGATGGAGGTGACCCGCTTCGACGCGGGCACCGCGCGGCTCGTCCTCGACGACGTGGACATCGCGGACCAGATCACCGCGTGCATCGACGCGCGGGCCTGGCTGGACGCCGTGGAGCTCGACGCGGAGCGCGGGATCGTGGCGCCGCTCGACCCGCGGCGCCTCGACGTGATCCTGGCGAACCTCATCGGCAATGCGCTCAAGCACGGCGGTTCGCCGGTGCGGGTCTCGGTCCGCACGGAGGAGGACGAGCTGGTCATCGCGGTGCGGGACCACGGCCCCGGCATCCCGGAAGAAGTGCTGCCGCACGTCTTCGACCGCTTCTACAAGGCGAGCGCGTCCCGGCCGCGGTCCGACGGCAGCGGGCTCGGCCTGTCGATCGCCATGGAGAACGCGCTGATCCACGGCGGTTCGATCACGGCGTCGAACTCGGTCGGCGAGGACGGGAAGGTCGACGGCGCGGTGTTCGTGCTGCGGCTGCCGCTGGACGCGTCGGGGATCACGCGCGAGGTGCAGACCCGCAGCAGCCAGGGCGAGGTGGAGGAAGCGTGAGGCGTCGCGTCTATGTCCTGGCGGCCGCGCTCACGGCGCTGGTCACCGGCTGCGGCATCCGGACCACGTCGGTCCCGGTGGACGCGGGTGCGGCCCCCTCCCGGGTGCCGTGCAGCGTGACCGAGGACGGCACGACGGAGGCGGCGGCGCAGGGCGTGCCGGTCCGGGTGTTCCTGGTCTGCGGTTCCCAGCTGGAGGCGGTGGACCGGCGGTCGCCGCTGCCGGAGGAGAAGGTGCCCGGCGATCCGGTGCGGACCGCCGGACGGCTGCTCGCGCAGCTGCTCGCCGAGCCCTCGGAGAGCGAGCGGCAGGCCGGCTTCACGACCGAGGTGCGCGGCCCGCTGACCGTGGGCGGCGGGCACCGGGGCGACCCGGCGGGCACGCTGCGGCTGAGCCGCCAGCCGGAGGACCTGGCGCCGACGGCGCTGTCGCAGCTCGTCTGCACCATCGCCGAGAGCTCGGCGGGTGCGGGCGGGCACACGGCCCTGCTGGGCGGGCCGGGGGCGTACGCGCCGAAGCGGTACCGGTGCACGACGGAACTCCGCGAACGCCCGGACTCCCCTCCCCCGACCACCCCGCCCCCGAGCCCACCGGCTCCCTGACCCCCTGGTCCGTGCCCCGGCGGGGCGGCGCTCCCGTGCGGGCCCGCGCCCTGCGGGGCCCCGCACCCGCCGTGCGGGCCGTCGTCCCGCCGGGCGGGGCGGAACCGATTCCGGTGTCGGGGGCGTCTTGGGGGACGTGCAGCGTCAAGGTTCGGGCGGCAGTGCCGCCGTGGTCGTCCGCGTGGCGGGGTTCGTCCTCCTCCTCGCGCATCTGCTGCTCGTCGCCTGGGTCAGTCTGCGCCCACGGGACGTGGCCTGGGTGACCGCGCCGAACACGATCCCGCTGCACGGCCTGCGCACCGTTCTCGCGCTCGGCGGGACCGAGGCGGCCCGGCTGATCGGCGAGGGCCTGGCGCTCCTGGCCCCGCTCGGGGTGCTGCTTCCGATGGCCGACGGACGGCTCCACGTCTCCGGGTGGGCCTCCCTGACCCGTACGACCGCCGCGGGCGCGCTGGTGTCGCTGGCCGTGGAGCTGCTGCAGACCGCGGTGCCGGGTCAGGTCGTGGACGTGGATTCGGTGCTCCTGAACACCACGGGGGTCGCGCTGGCGCACCTCCTGGTGGTCCCGGCCGGCCGGACCCGGCTGCGCCGCAGGTGGGAGGCGGGGAGGTCGTCCTCCTCCGTGGGGAGCACGCCGGGCGGAGGGCCCGCCCCGCTGCGGGACGAGGCCCCTCAGGGTGCGACCCCGACGATTTCCAGGGTCCCGATCGCCCCGTAGGCCGACGCTTCGTCCCCCGTCCCGCGGGAGCATGGAGTCATCGGGAGCCCGGAGGAGCGGCTCCCGGACCGACTCCGAAGGAGCCCACCATGGCCGCACTGATCCGCCCCCGTGACGGACGCGTGCTCGGCGGGGTGTGCGCGGCGCTGGCCCGGCGCTTCGGCACCTCCGCGACGACGATGCGTCTGATCTTCCTGGTCTCGTGCCTGCTGCCGGGCCCGCAGTTCCTGATCTACCTGGGACTGTGGATCTTCCTGCCGGCGGAGAAGACCGCGAGCACGGCCTGGTAGCCGTCGCACCGGCACGCCGAAGGGGCGCGCACCCGGGACCGGGTGCGCGCCCCTTCGGCGCGTGGGGGCCCGGGTCAGCCGAGCGGGAGGCCGTTGAGCGGCAGGCCGCCGAGGAGGCCGCCGAGCGGGGTGGCGCCGAGGCCGCCGGCGGCGGCGCCGAGCGGGAGGTTCTGGGTGGCCTGGCCCGCGGCGGCCGGGAGGGTCTTCACGCCCTGGTCGACTCCCTGGCCGAGGGCGCCCTGGCCGGCGCCGAGGGACTCGGCGGCCCCGTCGGGGAGGGTGGTGAGGCCGTCACCGAGCGGGACGGCCTGGGACACCGTGCCCAGCGCGTCGGCGTCGAGCGGCAGGGACGGCGCTGCGGAGGCCGTGCCGGCGGCGGCGGCGGCGAAAGCGGCACCGAGAGCGGCGACACCGAGCTTCTTGGCGGCAGACTGCTTCATCAGAAAATCTTCCTTGGGGGAATCCGGGGGCTTCGGTGAAAAGCCGGGAGGGGAAATCCTGGGAATCGAGAGCGGCTCTGCAACCTAACCAGCGAACGTCGCCTTCGCAAACACCGGAAAGCGGCCGGGTGTCGTCTCGCCCCGGCCGCTCCCACCCCCTTCACGAGGCGCTTCTCAGCCCGCCGTACGGGAAGAATCGCTGGTCGTGACGGTCTGCTGGAACAGCCATTCGGACTTCAGCTCGGCATAACCGGGCTTGATCACCTCATTGATCATGGCGAGTCGTTCATCGAAAGGAATGAACGCTGATTTCATCGCATTGACCGTGAACCACTGCATGTCGTCGAGCGTGTAGTCGAATGCGTCGATCAACAGCTCGAATTCCCGGCTCATGCTCGTCCCGCTCATCAGCCGGTTGTCGGTGTTGACCGTGGCCCGGAAGTGGAGCTTGCGGAGCAGGCCGATGGGGTGCTCGGCGAACGAGGCGGCGGCGCCGGTCTGGAGGTTGGAGGAGGGACACATCTCCAGCGGGACGCGCTTGTCGCGGACGTAGGCCGCGAGGCGGCCGAGGCGGACGGAGCCGTCGTCTGCGACCTCGATGTCGTCGATGATCCGGACGCCGTGGCCGAGCCGGTCGGCGCCGCACCACTGGAGCGCCTGCCAGATGGAGGGCAGCCCGAAGGCCTCGCCGGCGTGGATCGTGAAGTGGTTGTTCTCCCGCTTGAGGTACTCGAAGGCGTCGAGGTGCCGGGTGGGCGGGTAGCCGGCCTCGGCGCCGGCGATGTCGAAGCCGACGACGCCGGAGTCGCGGTAGCGGTTGGCGAGTTCGGCGATCTCCAGAGCGCGGGCGGCGTGCCGCATGGCGGTCAGGAGGGCGCCGACGCGGATGCGGTGGCCGTCGGCCCTGGCCTGTCGCTCGCCCTCGCGGAAGCCCTCGTTGACGGCCTCCACGACCTCTTCGAGGGTGAGACCGCCCTCCAGGTGCTGCTCGGGGGCGTAGCGCACCTCCGCGTACACGACGCCGTCCTCGGCGAGGTCGACGGCGCACTCGGCGGCGACGCGGAAGAGGGCGTCCCGGGTCTGCATGACGGCGCAGGTGTGCGCGAAGGTCTCCAGGTACCGCTCCAGGGAGCCGGAGTCGGCGGCTTCGCGGAACCAGATGCCGAGCTTGTCGGGCTCCGTCTCGGGGAGCTGCTCGTAGCCCTGCTCCCGGGCGAGTTCGATGATCGTGCCGGGGCGCAGTCCGCCGTCGAGGTGGTCGTGGAGCAGCACCTTCGGGGCACGGCGGATCTGGTCCGCGGTGGGGACGTTGGGGGTCTGGCTCGTCATCTCCGCACTTTAGCCCCTACGCGCGTAGAACGCCCCTCGCGGCGCTCGATTTCTCGTGACGGGGCCGGGGCCGCCCGCCTAGCCTGCCCGCATGACCTCGACCTCCGCCACGGCCGCGTCCCCGCTCCCGCACGTCCACCGCTTCCTGACCGGCTTCCACCGCCGCCAGGCGGCCCGCACCGTCGACTTCCCGGGCGCCTTCGCGGTCCTCGACGACGCCTACCCGAACTCCCGCGGCAACAACCACGTGTTCGTCCACGGGGACGTGGACCCGGAGGCGCTGCCCGGGTACGCGGAGGAGGCGCTCGCCCACCTCCCGTACCGCTTCTCCTACGTCCTCGACGAGACGGTCGCCGCGGCCTGCCGGGCGCCGATGGAACGGGCCGGGTACCGGCACGCCACCACCCTGCTCATGGCGCACACCGGCCCGGTGCCGGAGCACGGCGGGGCGCGGGAGGTCGGCTTCGAGGAGCTGCGCGGGCCGGTGGCCGCCTCCTGGCCGCGGTTCGCCCCGAAGGCGACGCCGGAGCACCTCCGCGACCTGGTGGAGCGGCGGGTGGCCCGGCTGCGCGGCGCCGACGTCGTGCGGTTCTTCGCCGTGCACACGCCGGAGGGCGAGGTGGCCGCGTGGGTCGACCTGTACATGGACCCGGCGGCCGGGGTGGCACAGATCGAGGACCTGGTCACCGTGGAGGCCCACCTCGGGCGGGGGTACGCGGGGAAGGCCCTGGACACGGCGTTGCGCGAGGCCGCCGACGCGGGCTGCCCGATCCGCTTCCTCACCGCCCGCGCGGACGACTGGCCGCGCCACTGGTACGCCCGGAAGGGCTTCGCCCCCATCGGCTCGACGGCCCGCTTCGAACGGGTCTGACGCGCACGGCCGTACGGGCCCGGCGCGGCCCCCGGCCGGCGTCCGGTCGAGCCCCGCCGGGCCGCACGCCCGTCCTCGCGGAGGCGCGGACATTCTTCACCACCAATTGACCCCGCGTACGGGTGTCGTACACCTCCGCTTCTGAGACTGTTCTGTCATGGCGCACTTCGCACTCGTGGGGCCGCCCGAAGCACGGAGACCCCGGCTCGGACGGCCTGTTGGAGGTTCCCGCACGTCGGCGGTGGGCGGTGTGGTGCTGCTCCTGCCGGACGGCGAGCCGGTGTCGGCGCGGCGGGCCTCCGCGCGGGCGCACACGGCGATGCTTCCGCTGGGACGCGGTCTGGCCCGGGAGGGGCGGTCCGAGGAACTCGCCGCGCACGTGGTGCGCTATCGGGCGCGCGGCTGGAACGGGGCGGACGCGGACCTCGTGGCGGACGCCTCCTGGGCGGTCGCGGAGGCGGTACGGCGCTACGGCGACGTCCCGGTCTGCCTGGCCGGCCACGGGATGGGGGCGCGGGCGGCGCTGCGGGCGGCCGGGCATCCCGCGGTCGCCGCGGTGCTCGCGCTCGCGCCGTGGCTGCCGGAGGAGGACGTGGCGGCGGAACCGGAGCCGGTGCGGCAGCTGGTGGGGCGCAGGGTGCTGCTCGTGCACGGCACGAACGACGCGCGGACGGACCCGGAGCTGTCGTTCCGGTTCGCCGAGCGGGCGAAGAAGGCGAACCGGGACACCTGCCGCTTCGAGGTGCACTCGGACGGCCACGCGCTGCGCCAGTACGCGGCCGAGGTCCGGGCCCTGGCCGCGGACTTCGTACTGGGCGCCCTCTTCGGCCGGCCGGTCTCCCGGCCGGTGACCGACGCGATGGCCGCTCCCCCGCCGCTCGGCCTGCGGATGCCGCTGGCGGCGGGCTTCGGCGGCGGCCTGGGCCCGCGCCGGCGCTGAGGGCCCGCGCCGGGGACCGGGAGGTACGGGGCTCACGCCGGCGCCGAAGGGTCCTCCAGGGCCGGAGGCGACGGTTCCTTCGGCAGCAGGTGGCCGCGCCTGCTCAGCAGGAACTTCTTGAAGGCGGCCACCGGGGCCGTGTCCGGGTGGCCGTCCAGCCAGGCCACGCCGATCTCGCGGACCGCGCGCGGCGCGGTGACGGTCAGCTCGACGACGCCGGGGCGGGGGACGGCGGGCGGGGGCAGCAGGGCGACGCCGAGGCCGGCGGCGACGAGGCCGCGCAGGGTCTCGGCCTCCTCGCCCTCGAAGGCGACCCGCGGCCTGAAGCCGGCCTCCGCGCAGAGGTCGTCGGTGATGCGGCGGAGCCCGTACCCCGGCTCCAGGGTCACGAAGGTCTCGTCCGCGGCCTCGGCGAGGCGCACCCGCTTGCGGCCGGCGAGCCGGTGGTCGTCCGGGACAACGAGCCGCAGCCGCTGCTCGTCGAGGCGGCGGGCCACCAGGTCGGGGGCGTCCGGCACGGGTGAGGTCAGGCAGAGGTCGAGGTCGCCGGCGCGCAGCCGTTCGATCATGGCCTCGCCGTAGTTCTGGACGAGGGTGAAGCGGATCCTCGGGTGGTCGACGCGGAAGGCGCGGATGAGGCCGGGGACGGTCTCGGAGCCCATGGTGTGCAGGAAGCCGAAGGCGACGCGTCCGGCGGCCGGGTCGGCGTCGGCCCGTACGGTGTCGGCGGCCCGTTCCACCTCGGCGAGGGCCCGCTCGGCGGCGGTGAGGAAGCGGCGGCCGGCAGGGGTGAGGGAGACCGTGCGGCCGCGCCGGGCGAAGAGGGTGACGCCGAGGTCCTGTTCGAGCCGGACCATGGCCCGGGAGAGCGTCGACTGCGGCACGCCCATCTCGGCGGCGGCGCGGGTCACGTGCTCGTGCCGGGCGACGGCGGCGAAGTACGCGAGCCGCGGCGCGAGCAGCGGTCCCATGTCTTCTTCGTTACTGTTCGGTGACAGGCGAGGCTGTGACCTGTACTCATGCACCATGGGAACGATTACAGCAGTTCCGTGCATTGGACGCATGAAACGGACCGGCCTACGTTCGTGACATGCCTTCCGCCAGTACCAAGGCGGCCGCCACCACCGCGTCCGCCGACACCCGCCTCGCCCCCGGCACCCCCGGCCACCGCCGGATGAGCCTCGCGCTCTTCGCCGCCGGGCTGGCCGCCTTCGCCCTCCTCTACTCCACGCAGGCCCTCCTCCCGGCCATCTCCGCCGAGTTCGGCGCCACCGCCTCCGCCGCCTCCTGGACGGTCTCCGCCGCCACCGGCGCCCTCGCCCTCTGCGTCCTGCCGCTCAGCGCCCTCTCCGAGCGCTTCGGGCGGCGCGCGATGATGACGGCCTCCCTCTCGGTCGCGGTCGCCGTGGCGCTCCTCGTGCCGCTCGCCCCGGACCTGGCGTCCCTGATCGCGCTCCGCGCCGTCCAGGGCGCCGCGCTGGCCGGCCTCCCGGCCTCCGCGATGGCGTACCTCGCCGAGGAGGTGCGGCCCCGGGCGCTGATCGGCGCGATCGGCCTCTTCGTGGCGGGCAACTCGATCGGCGGCATGAGCGGGCGGCTCGTGACCGGCTGGGTCGCCCAGCTGTGGGGCTGGCGCGCCGGTCTGGCCGCCGTCGGCCTGACCTCCCTGGCCTGCGTGCTCGTCTTCCGGGCGCTGCTCCCGAAGGCCCGGCACTTCACCCCCGGCACGCTGAACCCGAAGGCGCTGGCCCGGACCGTCCGGGGCCACCTCGCCGACCCGCTGCTCCTGCGCCTGTACGTGATCGGCGCCCTGTTCATGACGGTCTTCGGCGCCGTGTACACGGTGATCGGCTACCGCCTGGTGGAGGCCCCGTTCTCGCTGCCGCAGGGCGTGATCGGCTCGATCTTCCTGATCTACCTGGTCGGCACGGTCTCCTCGGCGGCCGCCGGCGGGCTCGTCGGGCGGCTCGGCCGGCGCGGCGCGCTGTACCTCGCGGTCTCCACGACGGCGGCGGGCCTGCTGCTCTCGCTGTCGGACTCCCTCGCCCTCGTCCTCGCGGGCCTGGTCCTGATCACGGCCGGTTTCTTCGCGGGCCACGCGGTCGCCTCCTCCTCGGTGAGCCGCACGGCGAAGACGGGCCGCGCGCAGGCCTCGGCGCTGTACCAGTCCGCGTACTACCTCGGCAGCAGCGCGGGCGGCACGCTCGGCGCGATCGCCTTCCACGCGGGCGGCTGGGCGGGCACGGTCCTGATCGGCCTGGTCGCGGTCCTCGGGGTCGTCTCGGTCACCCTGTACGGCTCGCACAGCGCGCGCGTCGAGGCGCGGCGGCTGCACCTGGCGGCCTGACCCGATTCGTCCTCTCCCGCGCGGACCGCGCAACCGTCACACTCCCCCGTACGTCCTCAAGGACAGGGACCCGAGGGGGAGTTGACGATCATGAAACGAATCGCCCGGCACATGGGCAAAAGGGCGGGAATCGCCGCCGGCATCACCTCGCTGGTGGTGCCGATGACGATCGCGCTCGGTGCGGCCCCAGCGCAGGCGGCGTCCTGCAACGTGACGACGGGGCCGTACCAGAAGCAGGTGGAGAAGTTCCTCGGACGGCCGGTCGACGGGCGCCAGTCGCTCGCCGACTGTCAGGCCACCCAGGCCTTCCAGCGCAAGCACGGCATCACCCCGACCATGGGGTACGCCGGGCCGGTCACGTGGCGCACCATGAACACCATGCTCCAGCAGAGGGCCGCGGGCACCGACCCCAACCGCTCGGGCGCCTGCCCGACCGACAAGGGCCGGATCGCCTGCGTCGACCTGACCCGCCAGCTGAGCTGGATCCAGGACGGCTCGCGCCTCACGTACGGCCCGGTGCCGGTCCGCACGGGCAAGGACGGCACCGAGACCCGTACCGGCGCCAAGAAGATCTACTGGCGGAACATCAACCACTGGTCGACGCTCTACCACGTCTCCATGCCGTACTCGCAGTTCTTCGACGGCGGCCAGGCCTTCCACTCGACCACCAAGTCCATGTGGAACCCGCCGGGTTCCGGCGGCTGCGTCAACATGACGTCGAAGGACGCCAAGGCGTACTGGAACCTGCTCAGGAACGGGGACGACGTCTTCGTCTACGGACGCAAGCCGGGAACCTGACCCCGGCTGTCAGTCCGCTGCGGTAGCTTCCCTCTCACCGGCACCGGACGGGTGCCGGTGAGGGGTGAGTGGGGTGTGGACCCGATGAGCGACGCCGCGACCGCGACGACCGACGATCTCGACAAGTACCGCAGGGAGCTGACCGGTTACTGCTACCGGATGCTCGGATCCTCCTTCGAGGCGGAGGACGCGGTGCAGGACACGATGGTCCGCGCCTGGAAGGCCATCGGCTCCTTCGAGGGCCGCTCCTCGCTGCGGTCCTGGCTGTACCGGATCGCCACCAACGTCTGCCTGGACGCGCTGAACGCGGGGAACAGGAGGGCACGGCCCATGGACCTGACCGGGCCGACGCCCGTCGCACAGGCACAGCTCGTCAAGCAGCCGGAGATCACCTGGCTGGAGCCCGTCCCCGACGGACGGGTCCTGCCCTCGGCCGGCGACCCGGCGGAGGCGGCCGTCTCCCGCGAGACCGTACGGCTCGCCTTCGTGGCCGCGCTCCAGCACCTGCCGCCCAAGCAGCGGGCCGTGCTCATCCTGCGCGAGGTCCTCGCGTGGAAGGCGAGCGAGGTCGCCGAGCTCCTCGACACCTCCGTCGCCTCCGTCAACAGCGCCCTCCAGCGGGCCCGCGCGACCCTCGTCGAACAGGCGCCCGCCGCCTCCGACCCGGCGAACCCGCTGGACGAGGAGCAGCAGGCGCTCCTGGAGCGCTACGTCGCGGCCTTCGAGGGCTACGACATGAAGGCGCTGACGGCGCTCCTCCACGAGGACGCGACGATGTCCATGCCGCCGTACGACCTGTGGCTCCAGGGCCACGAGAACATCGTCGGCTGGATGCTGGGCGTCGGCGACGTGTGCCGGGGCTCGAAGCTGGTCCCGACCGTGGCGAACGGCTCGCCGGCCTTCGCCCACTACCACCCGGACCCGGCGGGCGGCTACAGCCCGTGGGCGCTGATCGTCCTGGAGCTGCGGGACGGCAAGGTCGCCGGGATGGACTTCTTCCTGGACACCGAGCGCTGGTTCCCGCTCTTCGACCTGCCGGCGCGGCTGGACAGTGGCTTCGAATGATCACTGCTGGTGGGTCGTGGTGTCGCGATGCGTCGCCATGAGCTGTCCGATGCCGGGCGGGAGTTCGTCCGGCCGGGGCCGTCCGCCCGGCTTCGTCGTCACGGGCGGCCCCGCCCACGACCGCACCCGGTTCTCCGCCGTGAGGGAACAGATCCGGATGCTCCGGACCGGACCGGGACGCCCCGCGCCCGGCCCGATGACGACAGAACCTAGAAGAGCCGACGCTTGAGGTGGCGGCTGAGGGGCGTCTCGACGAACTTGTGCACCAGGTAGGCGGCGAGCATCATCGTGGCGGCCATCGAGACGACGAGCACACGGGCGTCGATGTCGTACGCCTTGAGGTAGAACATGACCTCCCAGCCGATGACCTGGTGCATCAGGTACAGCGGGTAGGTCAGCGCCCCGGCGACCGTCAGCCAGCGCCACCGGACGCGCGCGAACCGGCCGGTGGCGACCAGGCCGACGACACCGAACATGCAGGCCAGTGCCACGCCCACCGGCCAGACGTGCCGCCGGCCCAGGAACGCGAGCTTCTCGAACTCGTCGACGGTGGGGCCGAGGGAGGCACAGAAGGAGACCGCGACGATGCCGTAGAGGAGCAGGTTGGGACGGAACCGGTACATCAGGTAGAACGCCATGCCGGCGATGAAGAACCAGCTGTACTCGGGCACCAGCAGCGTCCGCAGCGGCCCGGGCGGGGCCTTCGCGACGAGGATCGTGGCCGCGCCCCAGCCGCAGCAGAAGAGGACCACGCGCCGGTAGGTGAGGCCGAACCAGGCGACCAGCGCGAAGAGCAGGTAGAAGCGGAGCTCCGCGAAGAGGGTCCAGTAGACGGTGTCGACCGAACGCACGCCGAGCGGCTGCTGGAGCATGGTCAGGTTCACCAGGACGTCGTACCAGGGCAGGTGCCGCCGCCCACCGGGTATCACGGTGACGGTGACCGTGGTCGCGACGACCGCGAACCAGTACGCCGGGTAGAGCCTGATCACCCGCGAGACGAAGAAGGTCTTTAACGGCCGTCCCCAGGCGCTCATGCAGATGACGAAGCCGCTGAGCAGGAAGAAGAACTGGACGCCGAGGTAGCCGTACGAGGCGAAGCGGAACCGGTCCGGGAAGACCGTGGCGATGTGCGTCTCCCAGCCGCCACGCGCCATGTAGTGGTACATGACGACCATGAGCGCGGCGAGCAGCCGCATCCCGTCGAGCACGTACAGCCGATCGGAGCGGTTCGCCGCCGTGCTCTTCACGCGCGCGAGCGGGAACCGCCGCACACGCGCTGACGGCAGCACGGACTGCAACACGCTGACCACTGAGATCCCCCCGGATTAGGCGCCATGGACACCTCAGTGAGCCTGCGGTGAATGGTGCGGTCTGGCTTGAAGTTATGCGCCCCTATGCCCTCCTCACCACATACGAATGCGTGAGAAACCGCACCCACCACATCAGGCAGAGGCGTACAACTCTTCAGCTCCTCACGCGTCCGCACGGAAACTCCGCCGCCTGCCGGGCGGAGGCCGACCGCACCATCCCGTCACGGGGCCACCTCCCCACGGGCGGGCGCCCGTCCAGCAGCCTCAAACCACACGTGACGGTCCCTCAGGCGATGCGCCGTGCATGCGTCGCCTGTGCGTCACGCGCGTTGACCACGCATCAGAACACCGTAGTCAGGAGCAGCAGGGCGAAAAGGGCGGCGCTCGCCAGCAGGAACAGGAGAAGGGCGCGCCACTGCCGGATCCGGAGATCTTCGCGCTCGGCGCGGATCAGCGGCGCGATGGCCGCAGTGCCCCCACGGGCCTTCGAGGCCGGCTCGTGGACCACCTCGGCCGGGTACTTGTCGAGGACGACGCTCCGGCGGCTCGGTCACGAGGTCCCCTCCGCGCACGGGCCGCCATCGCGGGCCGGGCCCCGATCGCCCGTCAGGACCACAGGACGTGGCCTCCGCGAAGGCGTCGGCGACATATCGGCGACAGTGCGCTGCGGGCATCCCGGATCCGACTGCCAACCGCTCCTCTCGCCGCGAGCGACTGCGCTGGACCCGTACAAACCGGTGGGCGTCGGGATCCTGTGAGCGGACCTGGACGCGCCGTGCGAGCAGGGACACATGGTCGCCCGGATCTTCCACCGCCCAGGTTCTGTCGTCGAATGTCACGCCCGCATGCGGGCGGCAACGGCCGGACGAACCCCCGCCCGGCATCGGACAGCTCATGGCGACGCATCGCGACACCACGACCCACCAGCAGTGATCATTCGAACACGGTGCCTAGAGGCCTAGCGTCCCCGACAGGCCGGTGAGGCGGAGCAGGGCCCGCAGTTCGGGCCCCGCTCCGTGGAAGCGGATCCGGTGTCCCCGGCGCCCGGCGGCGAGCTTCAGCCGGGCGAGGACGTCGACGGCGGCGAGGTCGGCGCCCGCGAGCGCGCCGACCTCGCAGACGACCTCGCCGGGCGGGGCGGCGGCGAGCTCGGCGCAGAGCCGGGCCAGCTCCTCCCCGGTGGGACGGGCGGGCAGGGTCACGACGAGCGGTTGACTGGTGTCCACGTTCCGTACGACCGTCCGGGTCCACGGAACTCATCGCCGTCCTGCGGATCGCGGCCCGGCGCTCGGCCCGCGGGAAGCTCGGCGGTGTCGGGGGTGAGGCCGAAGGGGGCGGGGAGAAGGATCTCCTCGCCGGACGGGACCGCGCTCAGCACGCGGCAGACGTCCCCCTCCGGTTCACCGGCCCCGTTCGCCCGAAGGCGTCGGAGGAACATGCCGCCCTACGCGATGCGGTCCAGCACGATCGGGTCCGGGGTGAACGCCGTGCCCTCCGGCGCGATGTCCCACGCCCCCGACAGGGACTCCAGGGCGTAGTCGAACTTCTCCGGGGTGTCCGTGTGGAGGGTCAGCAGCGGCTGGCCCGCCGTCACCGTGTCGCCCGGCTTCGCGTGGAGCTCGACACCGGCGCCCGCCTGCACCGGGTCCTCCTTGCGGGCGCGGCCCGCGCCCAGGCGCCAGGCGGCGATGCCGATGTCGTACGCGTCGAGGCGGGTGAGGACACCGGTCGACGGGGCCGTGACGACGTGCTGCTCGCGGGCGACCGGGAGGGTCGCGTCCGGGTCGCCGCCCTGGGCCGCGATCATCCGGCGCCAGACGTCCATCGCCGAGCCGTCCTTGAGGGCCTTCGCCGGGTCGGCGTCCTTGATGCCGGCGGCGGCCAGCATCTCGGCCGCGAGGGCGATCGTGAGCTCGACGACGTCCGCCGGGCCGCCGCCCGCGAGGACCTCGACCGACTCGCGGACCTCCAGGGCGTTGCCGGCGGTGAGGCCGAGCGGGGTGGACATGTCGGTGAGGAGCGCGACCGTCTTCACGCCGCTGTCGGTGCCCAGGCCGACCATCGTCCGCGCCAGTTCCCGCGCGTCCTCGATGTTCTTCATGAAGGCGCCGGTGCCGACCTTGACGTCCAGGACGAGCGAGCCGGTGCCCTCGGCGATCTTCTTGGACATGATGGACGAGGCGATCAGCGGGATCGCCTCGACCGTGCCGGTGACGTCGCGGAGCGCGTACAGCTTCTTGTCCGCCGGGGCCAGGCCGTCGCCCGCCGCGCAGATGACCGCGCCCGTGGTGTCGAGGACGTGCAGCATCTCCTCGTTGGAGAGCAGGGCGCGCCAGCCGGGGATGGACTCCAGCTTGTCGAGCGTGCCGCCGGTGTGGCCGAGGCCGCGGCCGGAGAGCTGCGGCACGGCCGCGCCGCAGGCCGCGACGAGCGGGGCGAGCGGCAGGGTGATCTTGTCGCCGACGCCGCCGGTGGAGTGCTTGTCGGCGGTGGGGCGGGAGAGCGCGTCGAAGTTCATGCGCTCTCCGGACGCGATCATGGCGGCGGTCCAGCGGGCGATCTCCGCGCGGTTCATGCCGTTCAGCAGGATGGCCATGGCCAGGGCGGACATCTGCTCGTCGGCGACCACACCGCGGGTGTACGCGTCGATGACCCAGTCGATCTGCTCGGGGCTCAGCTCGCCCTTGTCCCGCTTGGTGCGGATGACGGAGATGACGTCCATGGTGGTGCCTCTTTCTACGCGCATAGAGGGGGAAAGGGGGAGCGACCCTTCCCATCGTGCCGGAAGGGCCGCTCCGAGGTGTTACTTGGCGAGGTGGTCCGGGCCGAAGGCCTGCGGGAGCATCTCGGCCAGGGTCAGGAACCCGGCCGGGGTCTCCAGGACGAGCTCGGGGCCGCCGAACTCGTACAGGAGCTGCCGGCAGCGCCCGCACGGGACCAGGGACTCGCCCCGGCCGTCCACGCACACGAAGTGGGTCAGGCGCCCGCCGCCGGTCGCCTGCAGCTGGGAGACGAGCCCGCACTCGGCGCACAGGCCGAGGCCGAAGGAGGCGTTCTCCACGTTGCAGCCGGAGATCACCCGCCCGTCGTCCACGAGGGCCGCCGCGCCGACCGGGTAGCCCGAGTACGGGGCGTACGCGTGGGACATCGCCTCGCGGGCGGTCTCCCGGAGGAGCTCCCAGTCGGGCGCCGGCGTCACTTGCCCTGGCCCTTCCGGTACGGCAGGCCGTCCGCCTTCGGCATCCGCAGGCGCTGCGCCGAGAGGGCGAGCACCAGCAGGGTGGTGATGTACGGGGCGGCGTCGACGAACTGGCTCGGGACCTCGTCGGTCAGGCCGTACCAGAGGAAGAAGGCCGCGGAGAAGGCGGCGGAGATGGCCGCCGCCACGTACTTCTTCTTGTACAGCTGCCACAGCGCGGCGATCACCAGGAGCAGCGCGACGAGCAGCAGCAGCGCGTGGACGTTCTCGGCGCCGCCGCGGATCTTGAGACTGTCGGTGAAGCCGAAGAGGCTCGCGCCGAGCGCCATGCCGCCGGGCATCCAGTTGCCGAAGATCATCGCGGCGAGACCGATGTAACCGCGGCCGCCGGTCTGGCCCTCCTGGTAGATGCCGGTGGAGACGATCGCGAGGAAGGCGCCGCCGAGGCCGGCGAGGCCGCCGGAGACGACGACGGCGATGTACTTGTACTTGTAGACGTTGACGCCGAGGGACTCGGCCGCGACCGGGTTCTCACCGCAGGAGCGCAGTCGCAGGCCGAAGGCCGTGCGCCAGAGCAGCCACCAGGTGGCCGGGATGAGCAGGGCGGCCACGATCGTCAGCAGCGACAGGTGGGTGACCAGGCCGCCGAGGATGCCGGCGAGGTCCGAGATCAGGAACCAGTGCTTCTGCTGGAGGTCGATCAGCCAGTCCGAGAGTCCCGGAACGGTGATGTCGGTGATCTGGTCGATCCGCGGGGACTGCTTGGAGGAGCCGCCCTCGGCCTTGTCGAAGGTGAAGTTCGACAGGTACTGGGTGAAGCCGACCGCCAGGATGTTGATCGCCACACCGGAGACGATGTGGTTCACGTTGAACGTGACGGTGATGATCGCGTGCAGGAGGCCGCCGAGCGCGCCGCCGAGGATGCCGACGACGACACCCGTCCACGGGCCCCACTGGTAGCCGGCCCAGGCGCCGAACCAGGTGCCGAGGATCATCATGCCTTCGAGGCCGATGTTCACGACGCCCGCGCGCTCGGCCCACAGACCGCCGAGACCGGCCATGGCGATCGGCACGGCGAGCTGGAGCGCGCCGGAGATCTGGCCGACGGAGGTGAGGTCGTTGGCCCCGGAGACGACGCGGACGAGCGAGAAGAGGACGAGGCCCGCCGCGACGATCAGCAGGATCCAGGGCCAGGTCAGCTTGCGGCGTCCGGCCTTCTTGGGCGCGGCGCTCGGCTTGGCAACGGTGCCGGTCGTCATGCCGTCACCTCCTTGTCGGTCTTGATGGCGCCGCCGGCGGCGAGCTCCTCGCCGACCTTCTGCTGCTGGCGGCGGAGGCCGTAACGGCGGACGAGCTCGTAGGAGACGACCACGGCGATCACGATGATGCCCTGCATGATCTGCGTGATCTCCTTCGGGTACCCCGCGATGTCCAGGCTGGAGGACGCCTTCTCGAGGAACGCGAAGAGGAGGGCTGCGAAGAGGATGCCGACCGGGTGGTTGCGGCCGAGCAGCGCGACGGTGATGGCGGTGAAGCCGACGCCGACCGGGAAGGCGAGGCTGTACGTGTGCGACTCGCCGAGCAGGATCGGCATGCCGGCCAGACCGGCGAGGCCACCCGAGATCAGCATCGCGGTGATGATCATCTTCTTGGCGTCGACGCCGCTGGCCTGGGCCGCGGACTCGCTCTCACCGGTGGCGCGCAGGTCGAAGCCGAAGCGGGTGCGGTTGATGACGAACCAGTAGACGACGCCGAGCGCGAGCGCGACGAAGGTGAAGCCGTAGATCTGGCCGCCCTCGCCCATGTCGATGCCCGGGAACCAGCCGGACTCGGGGATCTGACCGGTGGTGAGGTCGTTGGAGCCGGCGGGCTGGACGCCGAAGTTCTTCGGCAGGATCAGCCAGGCCACCAGGGAGGTGGTGATGGCGTTGAGCATGATCGTGGAGACGACCTCGGAGACACCGCGGGTGGTCTTCAGGATGCCCGCGATACCGGCCCAGAGGGCACCGGTCGCGACGGCGACGAGCACGATGACCAGGATGTGCAGCGGACCGGGCAGGTCGACGGCCGCGCCGACGAGCGCCGAGACCATCGCGGCGAGGCGGTACTGGCCCTCGACGCCGATGTTGAAGAGGTTCATCCGGAAGCCGATGGACACGGCCAGGGCCGCCAGATAGAGGATCGCCGTGTAGTTGACGATCAGGACCTGGACGTCGGAGTACCCGGCGTTCTCGATCATCAGGCGGATCGGCTCGATCGGGTCGAGGCCCGTCGCGAGCAGCACCAGGACGGTGAGCACGAAGGAGGTGACCAGAGCGAGCACGGGGCCGGCGGCCCCGATGATCAGCTTGTCCTTGTCGATCTTCATCATCGGGCGTCACCGTCTTCGGACTGCTCTTCGGTGCCCTCGAGGCGGCCGGTGGCTGCGCCGGTCATGGCGGAGCCCAGCTGCTCGGGCGTGATGGTGGCGGGGTCGGCGTCGGCGACCAGCTTGCCGCGGTACATGACGCGGAGGGTGTCGGACAGGCCGATCAGCTCGTCGAGGTCGGCGGAGATCAGCAGCACCGCGAGGCCGGCGCGGCGGGCGTCCCGGATCGCGTCCCAGATCTGTGCCTGCGCGCCGACGTCCACGCCGCGGGTGGGGTGGGCGGCGATCAGGAACTTCGGGTTGTGGCTCATCTCGCGGCCGACGATCAGCTTCTGCTGGTTGCCGCCGGAGAGGGAGGCCGCGGTGACGTCGATGCCGGGCGTGCGGACGTCGTACTCGCGCACGATCCGCTCGGTGTCCTTGCGGGCGGCCTTGGGGTCGAGGATGCCGCGCTTGGAGTTGGGGGCCTCGGTGACGTGGCCGAGGATGCGGTTCTCCCAGAGGGGGGCCTCCAGGAGCAGGCCGTGGCGGTGGCGGTCCTCGGGGATGTAGCCGATGCCGCCCTCGCGGCGCCTGCGCACGGAGACCGCGGAGATGTCCTCGCCGTCGAGGGTGATGACGCCCGCGTTGGGGCTGTTCATGCCCATGAGGGCCTCGATGAGCTCGGTCTGGCCGTTGCCCTCGACGCCGGCGATGCCGAGGATCTCGCCCTTGTGGATGGTGAGCGAGATGTCGTCGAGGAGCTTGCGGCCCTCGCCGACCTCCTGCAGGCCGACCGCGCCGGACGGGTCCGGCGGGGCGGCGGTGGTGAGCGGGACGGCCGCGGCGGCGCCGGCCTCGGTCAGGGTCAGGCCCTCCACCTGGAGCATCGGGACGTCCGTGACCGTCGACTCGCGGGTCTCCGGCGAGGGCAGCTCGCTGCCGACCATCAGCTCGGCGAGCTGCTTGGTGGTGGCGGTCTTCGGGTCGGCGGTGCCGACCGTGGTGCCCCGGCGGATGACGGTGATGTCGTCGGCGACCTTCAGGACCTCGCCCAGCTTGTGCGAGATGAAGATGACCGTGAGGCCCTCGGACTTGAGTTCGCGCAGGTTGTCGAAGAGCGCGTCGACCTCCTGCGGGACGAGGACGGCGGTCGGCTCGTCGAGGATGAGGATCTTGGCGCCGCGGTAGAGGACCTTGAGGATCTCCACGCGCTGCCGCTCGGCGACGCCGAGGTCCTCGACGAGCGCGTCGGGGCGGACCCCGAGGCCGTACGCGTCGGAGATCTCCTTGATCTTCTTCCGCGCCTTGGCGCCGATGCCGTGGAGCTTCTCGCCGCCGAGGACGACGTTCTCCAGGACGGTGAGGTTGTCGGCGAGCATGAAGTGCTGGTGCACCATGCCGATGCCGCGGGCGATGGCGTCACCGGGGGTGGAGAAGGTGACCTGTTCGCCGTCGACCGCGATGGTGCCCTCGTCCGGCTTCTGCATGCCGTAGAGGATCTTCATGAGGGTCGACTTGCCGGCACCGTTCTCGCCGATGAGGGCGTGCACGGTGCCCTTGCGGACCGTGATGGCGATGTCCTTGTTGGCGACGACGCCGGGGAAGCGCTTGGTGATGCCGTGCAGTTCTACGGCAGGGGGGCTGGACGCGTTGATGACGCACTCTCCTTGGCCGGAAGGAGTGGGAGCGGGGAGGGCAGGGCGGGGCGAAGCTATCGTGCCAGGGAGACATCTACACGCGTAGCACTGCCGAAAAGTGAAAACCCGTACGGGAATGGGCCCGGGGCCCGGGATCCGGTGGGGGTGCCACCGGACGCCGGGCCCGGGCTCAGGTCGTGACCTGGGCGTCCTTACGGAGCGGTCTTGACCGTGATCTTGCCGTCGACGATCTCCTTCTTCGCCTTGTCCACCGCGGCGATGAGGTCCGTCATCTTCGTGTACGCCGGGTTGGAGTCGGCCAGGCCGACGCCGTTGGTGGCGAGGCCGTAGCGGATCTCGCCGGTCTGCGGCTTGCCGTCCTTGACCGACTTGATCACGTTGTAGACCGAGCCGGAGACGTCCTTGGTGACCGAGGTCAGGATGTGGTCCTTGTACGCGGCCAGACCCGCCTGCTTGTACTGGTCGGAGTCGACGCCGATGGCCCACTTGCCCGCGGTGGCGGTGGCCTCGATGGCGCCGGCGCCGGCGAGACCGGCGGCGGCGTAGATCACGTCGGCGCCCTTGTCGAGCTGGCCCTCCGCGGCGGCCTTGCCCAGGTCGGGCTTCGAGAAGCCGTCGAAGTTCGGCGGCTGGGTCAGGTACTGGGTGAGCACCTTCGCCTTGGGGTTGGTGTCCTTGACGCCCTGCGTGAAGCCCGCCTCGAACTTCTTGATCAGCGGGACCTCGACGCCGCCGATGAAGCCGACCGTGCCGGTCTTGGACGCCTTGGCGGCGGCGACGCCGGCCAGGTAGGAGCCCTGCTCCTCGTTGAAGACGAGGTTGGCGATGTTCGGGCCGGTCTTCGACGTGTCGTCGATGAGGCCGAAGGTGGTCTTCGGGAAGGACTTGGCGACCTTCTCGATGGCCGGGGCGTAGGAGAAGCCGACGCCGATGACCGGGTTGTTCCCGGCGCGGGCCAGCGAGGTGAGGCGCGCGACCTTGTCGGCGTCGCTCTCGCCCTGCGACGGCTCGGCCTCGGCGCCCTTGACGCCGAGCTCGTCCTCGGCCTTCTTCAGGCCGGCGTAGGCGGCGTCGTTGAACGACTGGTCGCCACGGCCGCCGATGTCGTACGCGATGGCGGCCTTGAGGGCGCCCGACGCCGAGGACGAGCTGGAGCTCGAACCCGTGTCGTTGGACGACTTGCCGCACGCGGTGGCGGACAGCGCGAGCGCCGCGGAGGCGATGCCCACGGTCGTGATCCTGGTGATCCGGCGCAAGAGGAGGGTCCCTTCAAGACTGACCGAAAGCGCCTCTTCCGGCGCTGGTTTCGCGGCGATCGTAACGCGCGTAGATGTCAGTTAAAGACCCGTTCATGAGTCGTTATCGGATCGTCGCGAACCGGCCAGTCGAGGCGACCGGGGGCGTTCGGCCCGGTACTGCCGGTTATACCGCCGGGGACAGGCGTTCGAACGGGGTTCGGGGGGCGGCGCGCCGGGCGATGGGCCGAGCGTGGGACGGGGATGGACCGGACGGATGAAGGGCCCCTCCGGGCCGCCCGCACGGGCCTCCGGGCCGCCCGCACGGGCCCTTCCCCGGCCCGTGCGGCGCCCTTCCGCCCGGTTCTCCGTCCGGCCGGGGTCAGGACTGGGGCATGGCGTCGAGGAGGGCCGCGGCCGTGAAGAGCTCCACGCCGGCTTCGATGCACCGCTCGTCCACGTCGAAGTCGCCGGCGTGCAGGTCGCGGACCCGGGTGTCGCCGGGAGTGCGGACGCCGAGGCGGGCCATGGCGCCGGGGACGTGCTCCAGGTACCAGGAGAAGTCCTCGCCGCCGAGGCTCTGCTCGGTGTCCTCGATCGCGTACGGCCCGCGGCGGGCCGCCATCGCGTCGCGGAGCAGCTCGGCGACGACCGGGTCGTTGACGACCGGGGGGACGCCGCGGACGTAGGTGACGGTCGACTTGGCCCGGTGCAGGGTGGCGACCTCGTCGATCGCGGCGTGGACCAGGTCGGGCGCGTCCCGCCAGGCGGGCAGGTCGAGGCAGCGGACGGTGCCGGAGAGCTCGGCGTGCTGCGGGATGACGTTGGGGGCGTGGCCGGCCTCGATGCGGCCCCAGGTCACGGAGAGGCCGGAGCGGGCGTCGACGCGGCGGGCGAGGACGGCGGGGACGTCGGTGGCGACCCGGGCGGCGGCGGTGACGAGGTCGGTGGTGAGGTGCGGGCGGGCGGTGTGGCCGCCGGGGCCGTCGAGGGTGATCTCCAGGCGGTCGCAGGCGGAGGTGATGGGGCCCGCCCGGAGCCCGATCTTCCCGGCGTCGACCCGGGGGTCGCAGTGGACGGCGATGATCCGGCCGACGCCGTCCAGGACCCCGGCCTCGACGACGTCGGCGGCGCCGCCGGGCAGGACCTCCTCGGCGGGCTGGAAGACGAGCCGCACGGCGTTCGGCAGGAGGCCCTGGCGGTCGAGTTCGGCGAGGACGAGTCCGGCACCGAGGACGGTGGTGGTGTGGACGTCGTGTCCGCAGGCGTGGGCGCGGTTGGCCACGGTGGAGCGGTAGGCGACGGTCTTGGCGTCGGGGATGGGCAGGGCGTCGATGTCGGCGCGGATCGCGAGCATGGACCGGCCGACGGCCCGGCTGCCGATGTCACAGAAGAGTCCGGTGCCGCCCGGCAGGACCTCCGGCGCGAGGCCGGCCGCCTCCAGGCGGGCCTTGAGCGCGGCGGTCGTACGGAACTCCTGGTTCCCGAGCTCGGGGTGCATGTGCAAGTCCCTGCGGAAGGCGACGAGTTCGGCGCGCAGGGGTTCGGACAGCGTTCCGGGCAGGGTGACGGAGCCTGGCTCACGGGACTTCAACTGGTTCACCCTTTGAAGGGTAGGCCCGCGGAGAGGTCAACTGCCCGTTGATCACGAGAATTTCAGCCCCTTAGGGGAAAGAATCTCGGTTTCCCAGGTATGAACCTCACTCCCAGTGGGTACGCTCAGCCGAATTCGAGCCGGTCCGTGTGATGCGTCACACGGGTGGTGAGCCGGTCGACCTCATGGGCCGCGGTGCCCGCCACGCCCGCCAGGAAACCCTGCGCGCGCGGCGAGGCGGTGGCCCGCAGCCACTCGGGCGCTATCTCGACGACGGCGACCTTCACCCCCGTGCCGGCGAGGGCCAGCGGCAGGGTGTGCACGACCGTGGAGGGGAAGCTGACGACCGTGCGCCCGATGGGGCCGCGTCGGGCTATCAGCTCCAGGGGCAGGTCGGGCCGGACCACCTGGAGGCCCGTGTCGACCGCGATCCGGTGCAGTTTCTCGACGCCCTCCCTGCGGTGGGCGAAGTAGCGGGTGGCTCCGTGGGCGCGGGCCAGTTCGTCCACCACGCGCGCGTAGTGGCCGGCGTCGACGACGCCCGTCTCGACCAGCGAGGTGCCGACCAGGTCCGCGCCGCCGGTGAGCAGCGGCGGTCCGAAGGTGTCCCGGGTCCAGGCGTACGCGTTCTCGGTGACCGTGACGCCCGGAGGGGCCTCCACGGGCAGCGAGGTGAAGATCTCGACCGTGCGGTTCCCGGCGGGGGCGAGCCGCTGCCGGGCGAGGGTCGTGACCGGGGCGAGGAGCAGCTCGCGGGGGCCCAGGCTGCCCTTGCGGTGCCAGCGCACCAGGCGCTCGCCGCGGCCGAGCTGGGCGGCGAACTCCATGGTCGCGGTGCCGTCGTCGACCACCGTCAGGTGCCGGGGGGAGAAGAGGGTCAGGAGCAGCTGGACGTACCGGGAGAACGGGTCCCCGATGATCACCCGTTCCGCCGCGCGCAGCGGCCCGGCGAGCTCGCGCAGGGTGCGGACGAGCGCGCCCCGGCCGCCGCGGGCCTCCTGCCAGTGGACGGTGAGGCCCTGGTCGCGGGCCAGCTGGGCCATCCGGCGCAGCTGGCCCCGCGACATGGGGTCGGTCGGCGAGAGGACGACGACGGTGAGGGCGTCCGCGGCGTCGGCGTCCGCCGGGTCACCGGTCGCGGGGGCCGCGCGGCCCCCGGGGCCCTGCGTGTGCGCCCACTCCAGGACGTTCAGGAGCTGGACCGGGCTCTCGACGAACGCCAGCTGCCCGGTCATGCGGCGACGGTGCCCTGGACCCGGCGGAGCTTCTTCATCGGGCCGAGCTCCGACTCGTACACCTTCTTCACGCCGTCGCCGAGCGCGGCCTCGATGGTGCGGATGTCGCGGACCAGGCGCTGGAGGCCCTGCGGCTCGACGGAGGCGGCCTGGTCGGAGCCCCACATGGCGCGGTCGAGGGTGATGTGGCGCTCGACGAAGGTGGCGCCGAGGGCGACGGCGGCCAGCGTGGTCTGGAGGCCGGTCTCGTGGCCGGAGTAGCCGATCGGGACGTTCGGGTACTCCTCCTGGAGCGTCTGGATGACGCGGAGGTTGAGCTCCTCGGCCTTGGCCGGGTAGGTCGAGGTGGCGTGGCAGAGCAGGATGTTGTCGCTGCCGAGGACCTCGACGGCGTGCCGGATCTGCTTCGGCGTCGACATGCCGGTGGAGAGGATGACCGTGCGGCCGGTGGCGCGCAGCTCGCGCAGCAGCTCGTCGTCGGTGAGGGAGGCGGAGGCGACCTTGTGGGCGGGGACGTCGAACTTCTCCAGGAAGGCGACGGCCTCGGTGTCCCACGGGGAGGCGAACCAGTCGATCCCCTTCTCCTCGCAGTACGCGTCGATCCGGCGGTACTCGTCCTCGCCGAACTCCACGCGGTGGCGGTAGTCGATGTACGTCATCCGGCCCCAGGGGGTGTCGCGCTCGATGTCCCACTGGTCGCGCGGGGTGCAGATCTCCGGGGTGCGCTTCTGGAACTTGACGGCGTCGCAGCCTGCCTCGGCGGCCACGTCGATCAGCTTGAAGGCGTTGTCGAGGTCGCCGTTGTGGTTGATGCCGATCTCGCCGCAGACGTAGACGGAGTGACCCGGGCCGGCGGTCTTGGTGCCGAGGGTGCGCAGACGGGAGTTCATGATCGTTCCTTACGGGTTGGGCGGGTTGGGGGTGTCGAGCTCGGGTCCGAGGAGCCAGGCGGCGATCTCGCGGATCGCTCCGGCGCCGCCCGGGGTGACGGTGACCGCGCGGGCGGCGGCCCGTACGGAGTCGTGGGCGCTGCTCACCGCGACGGGCCAGCCGACGAGGTGGAAGCAGGGCAGGTCGTTGACGTCGTTGCCGGCGTAGAGGACGCGCTGCGGGTCGATGCCCTCGGCCTCGCACCACTCCTTGAGGGCCCGGTCCTTGCGGTCGATGCCGTGCAGGACGGGGATCCTGAGCTTGCGGGCGCGGGCGGCGACCACGGCGTTCTGCTCGGTGGAGAGGATGAGGACGGGCAGTCCGGCGCGGCGCAGGGCCGCGATGCCGAGGCCGTCGCCGCGGTGCGCGGAGACGAACTCGCGCCCTTCGGCGTCGAGGTGGACCCGGTCGTCGGTCTGGGTGCCGTCGAAGTCGAGGACGACGGCGTCGACGTCGGCGAAGCCGGGCGTGACGGGCTCGTCGAGGAGCGGCGCGAGGGCCTTGGCGCGGGCGAGGTCGTGCGGGTCGTCGATCTCCAGGACCCGGGCGGGGTCGGTGACGACGAGCGCGGTGCGGCCGAAGAAGCGGTGTCCGTGGGTGCGGAAGCCGGCCGCGTCCATCGCGTAGACGGCGCCGGTCTCCAGGTACTCGGGCTCGCGGTCCTGGCGGCGCGGACGGTGCGCCTTGTCGTGGTTGACGCCGACGGCCCCCGTCGCGCTGCCCTCGGGATCGCGCCACAGGAAGCCGTGGGACGGGGCGGCGGTGAAGGCGGTGTCGGCGGCGCCCGAGGTGATGCGCTCGGCGGCCTCGGCGACCTCGGCGGAGGTGAGGAAGGGGCTCGTGCACTGGACGAGGAGGACCACGTCGGCCGGGCGGCCGTGGACGGCCTCGAAGGCGTCCATGGCGTGCAGGACCGCGGCCTCGCTGGTGGCGGTGTCGCCGGCGATCCCGGCGGGCCGCCGGACGGCCTCGGCCCCGGCGGTGCGGGCCGCGGCCGCGATGGCCTCGTCGTCGGTGGAGACCACGACGTGCGTGACGGTGCGGGCGCCGAGACAGGCGTGGACGGCGCGGGCGACCAGGGGGACCCCGGCCACGGGGGCGAGGTTCTTGGCGGGCACGCCCTTGGAGCCGCCCCGGGCGGGGATCACGGCGAGGACGGTCGGCACGGTCGGGGTCATCACAGTTCTCCCAGGCGGCGGATGACGGGGGCGACGCGCTGCACGCCGTGGCGGTACGCGCCCCGCGCGGCCTCCCGGACGACCCGGCGCAGCGCGCTCTCGCGGGACTCGGGCGCGGTGACGTCCAGGCGGTGGCGGGCGAGGATCCCGGGCAGGTAGCCGGGGGCCGTCTCCGCGGTGTAGTAGGGGGCGATCGGGGGGAGCGCGGGAAGCGCCAGGAGCTCGGCGACGCGGTCGCGGGCGGCGTCGAAGGCCTCTTCGTACGGGCTGTCGGAGGCGACGCCCTGCCGGGCGAGCCAGTTCTCGTCGGGTGCCGGCACGTCCCCCTCGTCGAGCCGGTCGAAGGAGGTCAGCAGGCCGGAGCCGACGAAGTGGTGGTTGCCGAGGGCCTCGCGGACCCCGAGGTCGGTGAGGATCGCGGTGGGGATCCGGCGGTGGAGCGCCTCCAGCGCGGCCGTGGAGGAGACGGTGACCAGGAGGTCGGTGCGGTCGAGGACCTCGCCCATGTGCCCGTACACGAGCCGGAAGTTGTCCGGCGGGTCGAGCTCGCGCACCAGCTTCTGGAACGGGAACTCCTCCAGGTGCGTGGTGTGTTCGCCCGGCTTGGAGCGGAGCTTGAGGAGCACCTCGCGCCCCGGGTGGAGGCGGGCGTGCGCGATCAACCGGCGCAGCACGTAGGCGCGTTCGGCCCGGGTGGCGGGCACGGAGGGCTGGGCGGCGAAGACCAGGGTGTCGCGGCCGGCCTCGGGGGCGTGCGGGGCGCCGCCCAGGAAGGGCAGCGCGGCCTCGACGACCGAGTCGGCGTCGGCGCCCACGCCCTCGTAGACGGCGCGGAAGCGCTCGGCGTCGTGGCGGGAGTTGGCGAGGACCACGTCGGCGCCGTGGCGCAGCAGCAGGCCGTCGGTCAGCTTCTCGTAGACGACGCCGACGTAGCCGGTGACGATCACCGGTCGCCGTTCCAGGGAGAGGTCGGCCAGGCCCTGCAGGACGGCCCGGACGGTGCCGCCGACCAGGGCGAGCACGAGGACGTCGAAGCCCTCGCCCCGCGCCTCCGCGTCCCGTACCGCGCGCAGGAAGTCCGCGCCCGTCACCTCGCGCGGGGCGGCCTGGGACACCCCGGTCTCGGCGAGCTGGCGCGCGGTGGGCGTGGCCCGTCCCCGCAGGACGAATCCGGCGGGTTCGGCGGTCGCCGTGGTGATGCGGCGCGCGGTGAGGGCGCCCCATTTCCACCGGGTGTCGGAGTCGGCGAGTACGGCGACCCGTACCGCTTCTCTGGTACTTGCTGGCACGTCGAGGACGCTAGAAGGGCATTCCGCTTTTCGGCCCAACTGGGTCACAACAAACGGTGAACAGAGCCTCTCCGCCCGCTGAAGCGGGTCGCGTTCCGGACGCGGTGGGGCCGATTTCCTTTGCGGGGAAAGGCGGTTAATCGGCCCGCCTCTTGGTGTTCACCGAAAGGCCGCCCGGCGGTCGGTGGGAATGCCGGGGCGGCGCCTAGCGTCGGCCGCGTGGTCAAGCTCTCCGTCGTCGTGCCGTTCTTCAACGTGCAGACATACGCCCCCGACACCCTCACGAGCCTGCGGGCCAACGCCCGCGAGGACTTCGAGTTCCTCCTCGTCGACGACTGCTCGTCGGACCGGACCCCGGAGCTCCTCGAACGGGCCGTGCGCGAGATCCCGGGTGCCGTCCTGATCAGGCACGAGCACAACGAGGGCCTCGCCACGGCCCGGAACACCGGCCTCGACGCCGCCCGCGGCGAGCACATCGCCTTCCTCGACGGGGACGACTGGCTCGCTCCCGGCTACTACGGCCGACTGGTCGACGCCGCCGAGTCGCTGCGCTGCGACTTCCTGCGCACCGACCACGTCACGGTCACCGGCCGCAACCGCGCGGTGCGCCGGGTGCCGGTCCCCCGGCGCGGCGAGGTGCTGCGTCCGCGGGACGCGATCCTGCCGTCGCACCGGACGACCTCGGTCGACTACCCGTACGCCTGGGCCGGGATCTACCACCGTCGGCTCCTCGACCGGGGCCTGCTGCACTTTCCGCACGGGTTGCGGACCGCCGAGGACCGGCCGTGGATCTGGAAACTCCACCGCGAGGCGGAATCGTTCGCCGCGATCGGGGAACTCGGTGTGTTCTACCGGCGCGGGGTGGCGACCTCCCTCACCCAGATCGGCGACGTCCGGCAATTGGATTTCATCCGCGCCTTCGACCAGGTGATCGAGGAAACGGCGAAGGACCCGGATGCGGATCTCCTCCTTCCCAAGGCCGTCCGTACGTATTGCGCGGTGATCTCCCATCACATCGGGTCGATCGAAAGGTTCGAACCCGAGGTGGCGCGCCGGCTGAAGGCGATGAGCGCGGGGGCGCTGCGGCGGATGCCGCAGGGGGTCCTCGACGAGGCCCTGACCGCGATGGGCGGGGACCGCGCGACGATGCTGCGCCGGCTGCGCAGGCGCCGGCCCGCGCCGCCGCCGGCGGGCCCGGACCGCGGGCCCGCGGCCGGCACGGGCTCCGGCCCGGCGGCCGGCTCCGGCGGGTCGGCGGAGGTGGCCGCGTGAGCGACCGCCGGACCACCCAGATCTTCTGCGCCTCCACCCTCTACGGCGCCGTGACGCTCGCCGCGGCGCTCGACAGCGGCTGCTTCGGCCCCGCCGACCGCCGGATCCTCCTCGTCACCCACAACGCGGCCGTGCCGGAGACCACCCCGGCCCTGGACGAGGCCGAGGGCTTCGAGCGGCTGCGCGGCCGCTTCGACTCCGTCCTGTCCTGGAACGAGACGATCTCCCCGCTCCATCCGGCCGGCTGGACCCCGCGCCCGAGCGATCTGCCGCTCCTCCAGCGCCATCTGAACAGGCTCTGGGACCTCGGCGACGACCGCGTCGAACTCGCCCTCGAATCGCTCCAGGTCACGCCCGCCCTCGCCATCGCCCAGCTGATCCCCGACGCGCCGATCACGGCGTACGCGGACGGTCTGATGAGCTACGGCCCGACCCGCAACAAGATCGACCCGCTCGTCGGCGGCCGCGTGGGCCGGCTGCTGCACCTGGACCTCGTCCCCGGGCTCGCGCCGCTGCTGCTCGCCGAGTTCGGGGCGGTGCCGGAGGCGGTGCCGACGGAGGCGTTCACGAAGGTCGTCGAGGAGCTGGCCGGGCCGGCGGGCCGGGAGGAGGGCCCCGCGCTGCTCCTCGGCCAGTACCTGGCCGCGCTGGACCTGCTGACCGCCGCCGAGGAGGAGGAGCTGCACCTGCGGATGGTCCGGGGCGCGATCGCCCGCGGCCACCGGCGGCTCGTCTTCAAACCGCACCCGACGGCCCCGGACTCCTGGTCGCGGACCCTGGTGGAGGCGGCGCAGGAGCTCGGCGCCGTGCTGACCGTCGAGGACCGGCCGGTGCTCGCCGAGGTGCTCTACCGCGAGCTGCGGCCCGCGCTGGTCGTCGGCTGCTTCTCCACGGCGCTGCTCACGGCGTCGACCTTCTACGGGGTGCCGACCGCCCGGGTCGGCACCCGCGCCCTCCTGGAACGGCTCACCCCGTTCCAGAACAGCAACCGGATCCCGCTCACGGTCGTCGACGCGGTCGTCCCGCCCCTGGAGGAGAGGGACGGCGACGACGCCGGGATCGGCACGGAGCAGCTGAACGACCTGGTCGCGGCGGTCGGCTTCGCGATGCAGCCGAAGATACGCCCGGAGCTGCGGGAGTCGGCGGTGCGGCACCTCTCGGGCCCGCTCGCCGAGCGCACCCGGCACCACTTCACCCGGCGCCGCCTCACGGTCCTGAACCTGCCGGGCGGCCTGCCGATCCCCCGCCACCCGAAGGTCCGCCGGCTCGCGCGCCGCGCGCTGCGGCTGCGCAGGGCGCTGAAGCGCTGAGGAACCACCACCGGGACGGCGGCCCGGGAACCCGTGCGGGGGTTCCCGGGCCGCGGTGGTCCTCCGGGGGATCAGGCGCGGACGATCGGCTCCTGGATCTCGGAGACCCAGCCGGCCGGGTCCTCGGGGCACTCCAGGTACAGCTCACGGGCGTAGCCGGCCGACCGGTAGCCGTTGGTGTCGATCCAAGCGGCCAGGGTCTGCGCGGTCGGCAGGACCTCGTCCATCGAACCCCGGTGGACGATGGTGGCCGCCTCCTCGATGCCGGGCAGGACGCGCACCTCGACGCCCTCCGCGACCGTGCCGTCGGGCACGGTCGTCGCGGCGTGCACGACGACCGAACCGTCACCCCTGCCCGCGTCCTCGTAGTACGCGACGGCCGGGCCGAAGCCGGTGACGCCCGCGCTCTCCAGCCGGCCGCACAGCTCCTCGTACAGCGGCCCGATGACCGGGCCGATGTCCTCCGGTCCGAAGCCCGCGGCGACCGAGCTCAGTTCGGCGACGCGGACGGCGGGGACCTTCTTGACAACGACGTCCTGGGTGGACATGCGTCCCTCGCTCTCGATGGCCCGGAGCCTCGCGCCGACCTGGGCGAGCCGGGCCCGCGCCGCCTCCAGGGCCGCCTCCAGCTCGGCCTGGCGCAGGCGCAGCATCCCCCGCAGCTCCTCCGCGCCGACCTCGTCCCGGAGGATCGCCCCCACCTGTTCGAGGGTGAAGCCGAGCTCCTTGAGCGCGATGACGCGGTTGAGGGGGGGCGAGCTGGTCCGCCGTGTAGTAGCGGTAGCCGCTGTGCGGGTCGACGTGGGCCGGGCGCAGCAGTCCGATGGCGTCGTAGTGGCGCAGCATCCGGACCGACACCCGCCCGTGCCGGGCGAAGTCTCCGATGGCGAACATGACGCCCCCTACGGAACGGCCTCACACCGTGTGAGGGTCAAGCGGGCCGGTCAGGCGCTGCTGAGCGAGAGCTTCGCGGCGAAGCCGAGGAAGAGGGCCCCGGCGGCGGAGGTCGCTCCCGCCGAGAGGCGCTTGCGGCGGCGGAACGCCTCGGCGAGCCGGGTGCCGCCGAATATGAGGGTCGTCAGGTAGAGGAAGCTGCCGAGCTGGAGCAGGGTGCCGAGGACCAGGAAGGAGAGCGCCGGGTAGGCGTAGGACGGGTCCACGAACTGCACGAAGAAGGAGATCAGGAAGAGGATCGCCTTCGGGTTGAAGAGGCTGATGACCAGCGCGCGGCGGTAGGGGTGCTCGGACGGTCCGGCGTCCGGCTCGGCGGCGGCCTCGACGGCGGTCTCGTGCCGGGTGCGCCACATGGCCAGGGCGGCCCGCAGCATGCCGATCGCCATCCAGGTCAGATAGCCGGCGCCCGCGTACTTCACGATCATGAAGAGGAACGGGGTGGTCTGGAGCAGCGAGGCGGCGCCGAGGGCGGCGAGGGTCATCAGGACGGCGTCGCCGGTGAACACCCCGGCGGCGGCCTTGTATCCGGTCCGGGTGCCCTTGCGGGCGGCGACGGACAGCACGTACAGCGAGTTCGGCCCCGGGAGGAGGATGATGAGGACGAGCCCGGCGAGATAGGTCGGCAGATCGGTGACACCCAGCATGGAGCGGAGTGTCGCACACCGGTACGACACTCCGCTTTGGGTTTCGACGGGTGGAATCGGCTAGAACGCGTCGCTCGGGACGTACGTGCCCCAGACCTCCCGCAGGGCGTTGCAGACCTCGCCGACCGTGGCCCGGGCCCTGAGGGCGTCCTTCATCGGGTAGAGCACGTTGTCCGTGCCCTCCGCCGCCTTCTTCAGCCCGGCGAGGGCCGCGTCCACGGCCGCCCGGTCGCGCTCGGACCGCAGGCGGGCGAGGCGCTCGGCCTGCTGGGCCTCGATGGCCGGGTCGACGCGGAGCGGCTCGTAGGGCTCCTCGACGTCGATCGTGTAGCGGTTGACGCCGACGACGACCCGCTCGCCGCTGTCGGTCTCCTGCGCGATCCGGTAGGCAGAGCGTTCGATCTCGTCCTTCTGGAAGCCGCGCTCGATCGCGCTGACCGCGCCGCCCATCCCCTCGATCCGTTCCATCAGCTCCAGGGCGGCGGCCTCGACGTCGTCGGTCATCCTCTCGACGACGTAGGAGCCCGCGAAGGGGTCGACGGTGGCGGTGACGTCCGTCTCGTACGCCAGGACCTGCTGGGTGCGCAGGGCCAGGCGGGCGGACTTGTCGGTCGGCAGCGCGATGGCCTCGTCGAAGGAGTTGGTGTGCAGCGACTGCGTGCCGCCGAGGACGGCCGCGAGGCCCTGGACGGCGACGCGCACCAGGTTGACCTCGGGCTGCTGGGCGGTGAGCTGCACGCCGGCGGTCTGGGTGTGGAAGCGCAGCATCCACGACTTGGGGTTCTCCGCGCCGAACTCCTCCCTCATCACCCGCGCCCAGATCCGGCGGGCGGCGCGGAACTTGGCGACCTCCTCCAGGAGGGTCGTGCGGGCCACGAAGAAGAAGGAGAGGCGGGGCGCGAAGTCGTCCACGTCCATGCCGGCGGCGACGGCGGTGCGGACGTACTCGATGCCGTCGGCGAGGGTGAACGCGATCTCCTGCGCGGGCGAGGCGCCGGCCTCGGCCATGTGGTAGCCGGAGATCGAGATGGTGTTCCACTTCGGGATCTCGGTCCGGCAGTACTGGAAGACGTCCGCGATCAGCCGCAGCGAGGGCTTCGGCGGGAAGATGTACGTGCCGCGGGCGATGTACTCCTTGAGGACGTCGTTCTGGATCGTGCCGGTCAGCCTGTCCGCCGGGACGCCCTGCTCCTCGCCGACGAGCTGGTAGAGCAGGAGCAGCAGGGCGGCGGGGGCGTTGATCGTCATCGACGTGGAGACCTCGTCCAGCGGGATGCCGTCGAACAGGACCCGCATGTCGTCGATCGAGTCGACGGCGACGCCGACCTTGCCGACCTCGCCGTGCGCGATCGGGGCGTCGGAGTCGTGGCCCATCTGGGTCGGCAGGTCGAAGGCGACCGACAGGCCCGTGGTGCCGTTGGCGATGAGCTGCTTGTAGCGGGCGTTGGACTCCACGGCGGTGCCGAAACCGGCGTACTGCCGCATGGTCCAGGGCCGGCCGGTGTACATCGAGGGGTACACCCCGCGCGTGAAGGGGTACGAGCCCGGCTCGCCCAGCTTCTCGGCGGGATCCCATCCGTCCAGGGCGTCCGGTCCGTAGACCGGTTCGATGGGCAGCCCCGACTCCGACTCGCGCGCCATGTCCTGTGCCTCCCGGTAGACCCGTGGCCCGGGCCTGCCGCCCGGGCCTGTCGCTCCCTTCCCACAGGATGCGCGGTTCGCGGCCCGGGTGCGCAACCGTACGCGCGCGGGAAGCATCCCTACGTACACACGTCACACCTCGGGGGCAACGATGAAACGGTCTTCGTCCGTCATGCGCAGAGTGGTCCTGGCGGCCGCGGCGGTGGCACTCGCCGCCGGCTGCACGCCGGACGCCGCCGGTACGGGCACGGGGGCGGGCACGGCTCCCGCGCCGAGCTCGGCCGCGCCCGGCACCGCTCCCGCCGCCACCCCCACCACGGACGACAAGCCGCCGTCCCCTTCCGCCTCCGCCACCGCTCCCTCTGCCGCCTCCCCCTCCGCCGCGCCCTCGACGGGGAAGCCCCTCATGGACGACGGGGACGAGAACGAGCAGGTCCGCGAACTCCAGGCGCGGCTGCGGCAGCTCGACTTCTTCGACCGGGCTCCCACCGGCTTCTACGGGACGATGACGGCGGCCTCGGTCAGGAAGTTCCAGGCGCGCCGGGGGCTGCCGGAGACGGGCGTGGTCGACGCGGCGACCTGGCAGCAGCTGCTCTCCGTCACCCGGAAGCCGACCGCCGACGAGCTGGAGCCCGCGACGACGAACGAGCTGGACGCCCCGGACCCGCGCTGCATGACCGGCCGGGTGCTGTGCATCAGCAAGGAGAGCCGGACCCTCGCCTGGATGATCGACGGCAAGGTCGTCTCCTCGATGGACGTCCGCTTCGGCTCGGAGAACACGCCGACCCGCGAGGGCCTCTTCAAGGTCGAGTGGAAGGCGAGGGACTGGACGTCGACGATCTACCACACGCCCATGCCGTACGCGATGTTCTTCAGCCGCGGCCAGGCCGTGCACTACTCGGCGGACTTCGCGGCCCGCGGCTACGCCGGTGCCTCGCACGGCTGCGTCAACGTCCGGGACCGGACCAAGCTCTCCGCCCTCTTCGACCAGGTGAAGGCCGGCGACAAGGTCGTCGTCCACTGGTAGGGGTCGCGTCCCGGGAGGGGAAGGGGCGCGGGTGGGACCGGGGGAACGTGTCCCACCCGCGCCAGGTGCGCGGAGCCGTAGGTACGGGGGGAACCCCGGCTCTCTGCGCGGCCGATGACCAGTCGGCACTTCTTACTGCGTCGGGGGGTCGAGAAGTGTTACACCCCGAGCGGAAGACGTGTCCCGGCGGTGATTCCCGCGGGCGGTACGGCGGTGACTCCGGTGTCGAGGCGGGCGCCTCCGTTCTGGTTCCCGGTGCCGCCGCGCTGGTCGCCGCTTCCGCCGGCGCTCGCGGAACCGCTGCCGGATCCGCCCTTGGACCCGCCCTTCGAACCGGTCGCCCGGTCGCCGTCGGAGGAGTCGTCGGAGTCGTCCTTGCCGTCGCCCTTGGAGCCGCCCCCGGCGGAGTCCTGGCCGCCGCCCTCGGAGGTGCCGGTGTCGCCGGAGAGGATCCGGTCGCAGTAGACGCGCAGGGTGTCGCCGTTGCGCAGGGTCTTCAGGAGTTGCTGCCGGCCGGTGGCGTCGAGATTGCCCTTCCGGTACTCCCGGCAGGCCTGGAGGGCCTGCTCGCGGCCGGCGGTCGGACCGGTGCCGGCCGCGTCGCCGCCTCCGGGCGTCGTCCTGCCCGGTGTCGGGGTCCCGGGGGCCCGGGTGACCGTGCCGCGCCCGTCCGGGGTGCGGGGGGTGGGGGCGGTGGACCCGGAGTCGGCCGAGGGGGACGGGCCGGGCGTGGGGTCGCCGCCGTCGCCCGGTTCCGTCGGGGGCGTCTCGGGGTCCGGGCGTATGCCGGGGTCCTCGGAGACGAGCGGGTCCGTCGTCCCCCCCGCCGAGACGGAGCTGGCGGGGGCGGGGCCGATCAGCGGCAGCACGCCCGTGCCGGCGGCGACGGCGACGCCGCCGACCGTGACGGCGGCGACCGCGGCGGCCAGTCCGTACCGCAGGGAACGTCCCCAGCGGCGCGCGGGGGCGGTCACGGGCGCGATCCGTATCCGGCCGAGTTCGCCGAGGGTGGCGGGGCCGACGGGCGCGGGGGCGGCGGCCGTGGCGGCCCGCTCGGCGGTGGCCTTGCGGAAGGCGGCGAGTGCCGCCGCCTCGCCCGGCAGTTCGGTGCCCGCGGCGGGCGGGACGGCGGGGACGCGGGCCGTGCCGAGGGCTTCGGCGAGGCGCGCGGCCTCGGCGCGCGCACGGTCGTCGACGGCCTCGACCGGCTCACCGCGGAGCAGCCGCTCCGCGGCCTCCTGATCGAGCCACTGGTACCGCTCGTCGGCCATCACATGTCCTTCTGCGTACGCGGACGTGATTGCGTCACACCGCCGGGGGCCACGGGCCCCGGTGTGCGGCCGCGTTGCGGAGGGACGCCGTCCAGGGGGACGACGGTTCCCGGGCCGTCGCCCTGCCCTGCGTCGGCCCCGAGGAGTTCGGCGAGCTTCTTGAGCCCCCGGTGCGCGGCGGTGCGCACGGCGCCGGGGCGTTTCCCCAGGGTGTCGGCGGCGCTCTTGGCGTCGAGGCCGACGACGACGCGCAGGACGACGGCCTCGGCCTGGTCCTGCGGGAGCTGGGCGATCAGCTGCATGGTGTCGCCGGTGGAGAGGGCCTCCAGGGCCTCGCCGGCCGTGTCGGAGTCGGCGGGCTTGTCGGCCAGTTCGGTCTCGTCGGCGCCCGCGGCGGGGCGGCGGCCGCGCATCCGGACGTGGTCGAGGGCGCGGTTGCGGGCGATGCGGGCCGCCCAGCCGCGGAACCGGTCCGCGTCGCCGTCGAAGCGGTCGAGGTCGCGGGCTATCTGGAGCCAGGCCTCGGAGGCGACGTCCTCGGCGTCCGCGTCGCCGACCAGTGTGCGTATGTAGCCGAGCAACCGGGGGTGCACGGCGCGGTACACAGTACGGAAGGCGTCCTCGTCCCCGTCCTGCGCAGCGAGCACCGCGGCCGTCAGCTCCGCGTCGTCCCCCAGCACTCCCCTAAACCCTGTTCGTCGGCAGCGTGGCCGCGTCCCGCGTCATCGCGGCTGGTCATCACCGCCACGCCGGCTCGCGCACCTGCACGCTACGTGGTGTCGCGGCGTCCCGTCCACGCGGTCCGGGGTCTTTGTGCAACTTGCAACCTCTGGGCGGCCGGAGGTGGTGTGACAGAAACCGCACGCCCGGCGCTGATAGGAGTACGGAGCCGTGCTGCGGCTCCGTGGACGACGACCGGGGCCTCTCCTGTGGGGGGTGGCGGCCCCGGTCGTCTCCCTTTTCCCCTCTCTCTTCCTCACTCTTTCTCGTGACCTTTCGCCTCCCGGGGCGCAGTACGCCCTTCGAGTGTCAACCGACAGTTGACAGTCGAGGGGTGTCAACCTAAGGTTGCCTCATGACGAATCCAGTCGGCCCGAAGATCCCCGTCCGTCTCGACGAACTCATCGACGCCATCAAGAAGGTCCATCCGGACTCCCTGGAGCAGCTCTCCAGTGCGGTCATGGCGGCGGACCACCTCGGCGACGTCGCCGACCACCTCATCGGCCACTTCGTGGACCAGGCCCGGCGCTCCGGCGCCTCCTGGACCGACATCGGCCGCAGCATGGGCGTCACCCGCCAGGCGGCCCAGAAGCGCTTCGTCCCCAAGGAGCCCGACGCGGAGAAGATGGACCCGAACTCCGGGTTCAGCCGCTTCACCCCGCGCGCCCGCAAGGTGGTCGTGGCCTCGCAGGAGGAGGCCCGGGCGGCCGCCAACGACCAGGTCACGACCGGCCACCTCGCCCTCGGCCTGCTCGCCGAGCCCGAGTCGCTCGCCATGCGGTGGCTGCTCGGGCACGAGGTGACGGCGGAGGCGGTGCGCGCCGCGGTGACCCCGGCCCTGCCGCCGCGGACCGAGGAGATCCCGGCGCTGATCCCGTTCGACGCGGACACGAAGAAGGTCCTGGAGCTGACGTTCCGCGAGGCCCTGCGCCTCGGCCACAAGTACGTCGGCACCGAGCACATCCTGCTGGCCCTCCTGGAGCACGAGGACGGGCAGGGCGTACTGAGCGGGCTCGGCCTGGACAAGGCCACGGCGGAGCGGGAGATCGCCGAGGCGATCTCCTCGGTCACGGTCCAGGAACCGGAGGCCTGACCGGGGTTCCGCGTACGGAGCGGAGGGGGTGACCGGCGCCGGTCACCCCCTCCGCTCCGTACGCGGAACCCCGCGGCTCAGGCCGTCCGCGCCCGGCGCGAGACGACCGCGCGCAGCACCCTGCCGCCCTCGGTGGACACCTCGCGGGCCCGGCGCAGCCCGGTGGGCCCGTGCGCGGCGGCCTCCAGGACGGCCAGCTGACGACGGAGCTCCCCCGCGAGCAGCGGGCCCGCGCCGTCCGCGTCGCCGGCCCGGCAGCGCTCGACGAGCCCGTCGGGCACCCCGGCCGCGTCGTACCGCCCGTGCAGGGCGAGCGCCGCGGCGGAGCAGTCGCCGGCCCAGACGCGCAGGGCCCCGGAGGTCCAGGCCGCCGGGGCCTGCGCGAGCATGCGGCGCACGGCCCCGGCGTCCTCCGTGCCGTCGACGTCGAGTTCGACGCGGGCCTTGGCGACGGCCTCGCCCCACGCGCCTCCGTCGCCGCGCGCGACGGCCGCCCACACGGGACGCAGGGCGTCGGCCCGGTCGGGGGCGAGCAACGGCAGACAGCGGTCGAGGCAGGCGAGTCCGGCCGCGGCCAGCCCTCGCTCGTCGGCCCCGTCGATCAGTTCCAGCAGGCTCCGGCCGTTCCCCGACGTCATGGACGCCTCCTCGCCACCCGATGCGGACGCAGTACTTCCCCTACTGCGCCGAGGGGCGCTTTTTCGTCACTGCGCGGCCGGAATCATGCCAGTGGCCTTGGCGCGCTGCATAGAGGTCAGACGCCGGACGACGAGGATCGCGAGAACGGCGGCGACGAGGTTGACGGCATGACTCACGAGGGACCGGACGGCGGCGGAGTCGTAGGCCTCCTGCGTGTCGGCATGCTTGTACAGCTGCCCGGAGAGCCTGCCCACGACCCAGTCGGCGACCCAGAACGCCCACCAGGCATTCAGGAGCGCCGGCCCCTGACCACCGTCGGCGGCGTACGGCTGCCGTCGGCTGGCCCGCCAGATGTCGACGGCGATCCCCCGCGGGATCCAGAGGTTGCCGATCGGGACGAACCAGCCGCCGACGGCCCAACCGGGCTTCCGGCCCCGCAGATCACCGGCCCAGACCCCGGCGTTGGTCCGCAGTCGGTGGAACCAGACGACGAAGACGACGACGGTCGCCGCGAACAGCGTGAAGGACATGCTGTAGGTCACGTTCAGGTCGACCGACCCGAACACGGCCGGATCGAAGGTGTAGGGCATCGCGTCGGCCATCAGCCAGCGGACCTCGAACAGCCCGAGCAGGACGTCGAAGAGGATGTTTCCGGCCAGCAGGGCCACGACGGCCTTCGCGAGGCCGGTCGGATCCTTGAGCGTGAGCAAGTGGTTCCCCCCAGGAACGCGCGGCGGCCGCTCGGCCGCCGCCGGGGGAACGTACGCGACCGGGACCGATCACGTCCATGCCGAAAGATCACCGCACCTTCGACGCCAGCGCCTTGAACTGCGCCCAGGTCAGCGCCGGTGGTGCCGGGTCCCAGACCTTCTGGGCCAGGGCCGCGAGCGGCAGGCGGATGCCGTCCGCCACCTGGGCCTGCGTCTGCGCCCGGGACAGGTCGCACCAGACCGCGAGCCGGCCGCCGAGGATCTGGGGGTCGTACCGCGCCGGCACGGGGGTGGAGCCGCGCAGGACGCGGGGGGTCCACTGCTCGTAGATCCGGCGGCCGGTGGGGTACGGGAACCTATTGGGCTCGCCCAGGATGTAGTAGAGGTAGTCGTCGTTGAGGTTGACCACCTTGCGGCCCTCGCTCAGGTACGAGACGGGGAGCCGGGCGCCGATCTCGCGGCCCGTCCAGTACTCGACCTCCAGGTCCTTGTCCGGGCCCACCACCCCGCCCGTGAAGAAGCCGTCGTTCCAGGCCTTGAGGGTCTTGCCGGTGGGCCGGACGACGGCCGCGCGGTCGTTGAGCCAGCCGGTGGCGAGGTCCTGGACGCGGCCGGAGGGCCCGTACTTCGCGACCGCGGCCCGTGCCAGCTTCGGGTAGCTCGCCTCGGGGTTCTTGGACATCAGGGCGACGTACTCGTCGCCGCCGAGGTGCCAGTACGCCCCGGGGAAGAGCCCGGCGTACTCGCGCAGCAGCTCGTCGACGATCTTCGCGGCGTCCGGGTTCGAGATGTCGACGGTCCCGCGCGGGGTCCGGCCGCTCGCGCTGACGAGCTGGAGGCCCGGGTGGGCGGAGATGACGGCGCCGAGGTGCCCCGGGGAGTCGATCTCGGGGATCACCGTGACGTGGCGGCTCGCGGCGAGGGCGAGGATCCGGCGGACCTCGGCCTTGGTGAGGTGCTCGGCCGAGACGACCTCGGGATGACTGGAGGACTCGATCCGGAAGCCCTGGTCGTCGGAGAAGTGCAGCCCGAGCTGGTTGAGCTTCAGATCGCTCATCTCGCGGATGCGGTCCTCGATCCAGGCGGCGGTGAAGTGCTTGCGGGCGATGTCGAGCATGAGTCCGCGCTGCGGTTTCGCGGGCCGGTCGGTGACGGTCCCCTCGGGGGCGGCGCCGGTGGCCTTCACCGACTGCTTGAGGGTGCGGGTGCCGTAGAAGACCCCGGCCTCGTCGGGGCCGGCGATCCGGACGCGGCCGCCCGTCACCGTCAGGGTGTACGACTCGGGGGCGCCCGTCCCGCCGAGGGCCAGTTCGACGTCCCCCGGCCCGGCCGCGGCGGCGCCGCGGTACGGGATGCCGAGCTCCCCGGCGAGCAGCCGCCCCTCGTCGGCGAGGGCCCCGCTGTTCGCGGCGAGGACGACCCCGCCCGTGGGCGCGGGTCTCCAGCCGGGGCCGCGGGCCGCCCGGTGGACGCGGACGGCGGGGACGGTGCGGGGCGCGGTGGAGAGGGGATGGGTCTTCGTCGGGGTGGGCGTCGGCGTGGGGGCGGGCGGCACGGCGCTCGTGGGCGCGGCAGCGCTCGTGGGCGCGGCGCTCGCGGACGCGCCCGTGGCGGACGGGCCGGAGGGCGGGCCGGACGGAGAGCCGCTCGAGCAGGCCGCCGCGGTGGCCAGCGCCACCGCGGTCGCCAGGAGGGCGGGGGCCCGACGAGGCCCTCGGGGGGAGTACCGCATCATTCGGAATCCTCCCGTAAGGACGGGAATCCGACCACTCGGCGGGGCGGAAGCCGATCGTCCGTCATCTGTTCCGAAACTCTCCCTTCCGGGTGAAAATCGCGCATCCGTCGGACACTTCCCCCATCCCGTCGATAACGTTGAGTCACGTCCACCCCACCCGTCCCGGAGCACCGGAGTCCACGCTGACCAGCGACACCCACGCCCCCTGCCGGAAGCCGGGCGCCGCGGACACTCCTGCCCTGCCTGCCCAGCAGACACACTCCCGGCACACCGGGGGCCTCGTCGGATTCAACGCGGCCCCGCCCGCCGAGGCGGTGGCGCTGCTGCTCTCCTGCTGCCACAGCACGCGCTGGGCCGAACGGGTGGCGGCGCACCGTCCGTACCCGACCGTGGACGCCCTGCTCGCCGCCGCCGACGAGGCCGGGTACGACCTCTCCCGCGCCGATCTCGACGAGGCCCTGGCCGCCGAGTCCTCCGCGCCGCCCCATCCGGACGCCCCGCCGGCCGCCCGGACCGCGCTGCGGGCCGCCCACGCCGCGTACGAGAGCAGCTTCGGACACGCGTTCGTGATCAGCCTCGACGGAGTGCGCCCCGGGGAGCGGCTCGACCAGTTACTGGCCGGTATCCGGTCACGTCTCGGCAACGAAGCGGAGGAGGAGCGGGTGGTCGCCGCCGACGAGCTCCGCCGCCTCGCCCGCTCCCGGCTGGCCTCCCGGGTGACCCAGGGGCTCACACCACGACACCCCGGACCGTGATTTCGTCAGCAATGCGGCGATTTCGGCCTGTGTGATAGGCCGTCCGTGCCTGTTTGATCACACCGATGGACCCCGGGCGAGCGAACCGACGAGTCGTCGCTACGATGACCGGGGCCGGTGGACCGTACCCGGCCGGGTCAGACCGACAGAGAAGCCGGCCGACCCTGATCCCCGCTCCCGGAGGGTTTTTCCGTGCCGGCTGGAACGCTGTACCGCGGCCGGGAAGGAATGTGGAGCTGGGTGGCTCATCGAGTCACCGGCGTCCTCATCTTCTTCTTCCTGTTCGTACACGTGCTGGACACCGCTCTCGTCCGCGTCTCCCCCGAGGCGTACGACGAGGTCGTCGCGACCTACAAGACGCCGATCGTCGCTCTTCTGGAGTACGGCCTGGTCGCCGCCATCCTCTTCCACGCGCTGAACGGCCTCCGGGTCATCGCCGTGGACTTCTGGTCCAAGGGCCCGCGCTACCAGAAGCAGATGCTCTGGACCGTCGTGGGCATCTGGGTCGTGCTGATGGCGGGCTCCCTTTACCCCGTCCTCGGCCACGCCGCACGTGAACTGTTCGGGAGCTGACGCCAGACATGTCGACTGACACCACCTCCGCGATCGGACCCGTCGAAGGCGGTCCGCGCTACGACGTGGACAACCCCGCGCCGTACATCGAGGCCCCCCGCAAGCGCACGGGCCGGACCCCGCGCGCGACCCGCGGCAACTTCGAGATGGCCGCGTGGCTCTTCATGCGCCTCTCCGGCGTGGTCCTCGTCGTCCTGGTCCTCGGCCACCTGCTGATCCAGCTCTTCCTGGACGGCGGCGTCTCCAAGGTCGGCTTCGCCTTCGTGGCCGGCCGCTGGGCGTCCCCGTTCTGGCAGGTCTGGGACCTGCTGATGCTCTGGCTCGCCATGCTGCACGGCGCCAACGGTCTCCGCACGGTCATCAACGACTACGCGGAGCGGGCCAACACGCGCCTGTGGCTCAAGGGCCTGCTGTACACCGCCACGGTGTTCACCATCCTTCTGGGCACGCTGGTGATCTTCACCTTCGACCCGAACATCCGCTAGGCACGGGGCTGAGGTAATCCACGTCATGAAGATCCACAAGTACGACACCGTCATCGTCGGCGCCGGCGGCGCCGGCATGCGCGCCGCCATCGAGGCGACGAAGCGCAGCCGCACCGCCGTGCTGACGAAGCTCTACCCCACCCGCTCCCACACGGGCGCCGCGCAGGGCGGCATGGCCGCCGCGCTGGCGAACGTGGAGGAGGACAACTGGGAGTGGCACACCTTCGACACGGTCAAGGGCGGTGACTACCTGGTCGACCAGGACGCCGCCGAGATCCTGGCGAAGGAGGCCATCGACGCCGTCCTCGACCTGGAGAAGATGGGCCTGCCGTTCAACCGCACCCCGAACGGCACCATCGACCAGCGCCGCTTCGGCGGCCACTCCCGCAACCACGGCGAGGCCCCGGTCCGCCGGTCCTGCTACGCCGCGGACCGCACCGGCCACATGATCCTCCAGACGCTGTACCAGAACTGCGTCAAGGAGGGCGTGGAGTTCTTCAACGAGTTCTACGTCCTGGACCAGCTGATCACCGAGGTCGACGGCGTCAAGAAGTCCGCCGGCGTCGTCGCGTACGAGCTGGCCACCGGCGAGATCCACATCTTCCAGGCGAAGGCCGTGATCTACGCCTCCGGCGGCACCGGCAAGTTCTTCAAGGTGACCTCCAACGCCCACACCCTGACCGGTGACGGCCAGGCCGCCTGCTACCGCCGCGGCCTGCCCCTGGAGGACATGGAGTTCTTCCAGTTCCACCCGACGGGCATCTGGCGCATGGGCATCCTGCTGACGGAGGGCGCCCGCGGTGAGGGCGGCATCCTCCGCAACAAGGACGGCGAGCGCTTCATGGAGAAGTACGCGCCGGTCATGAAGGACCTCGCGTCCCGTGACGTCGTCTCCCGCTCCATCTACACGGAGATCCGCGAGGGCCGCGGCTGCGGTCCCGAGGGCGACCACGTCTACCTGGACCTGACGCACCTCCCGCCGGAGCAGCTCGACGCCAAGCTCCCGGACATCACCGAGTTCGCCCGTACGTACCTCGGCATCGAGCCGTACACGGACCCGATCCCGATCCAGCCCACCGCGCACTACGCCATGGGCGGCATCCCGACCAACGTCGAGGGTGAGGTCCTGGCGGACAACACCACCGTCGTCCCGGGCCTGTACGCCGCCGGCGAGGTCGCCTGCGTGTCGGTGCACGGCGCCAACCGCCTCGGCACCAACTCGCTCCTCGACATCAACGTCTTCGGCAAGCGCTCCGGCATCGCCGCCGCCGAGTACTCCGCCAAGAACGACTACGTCGAGCTGCCGGAGGCCCCCGAGGCCTTCGTCGTCGCCCAGATCGAGAAGCTCCGCAACTCCACGGGCAACGAGCGGGTCGCCGACCTGCGCCGTGAGCTCCAGGAGACGATGGACGCCAACGTGATGGTGTTCCGCACGGAGCAGACCATCAAGACGGCCGTCGAGAAGATCGCCGAGCTGCGCGAGCGCTACGAGAACGTGTCCATCCAGGACAAGGGCAAGCGCTTCAACACCGACCTCCTGGAGGCCATCGAGCTGGGCAACCTGCTCGAACTGGCCGAGGTCATGGCCGTCTCGGCCCTGGCGCGCAAGGAGTCCCGCGGCGGTCACTACCGCGAGGACTACCCGAACCGCGACGACGTCAACTTCATGCGCCACACCATGGCGTACCGCGAGGTCGGCGAGGACGGCTCCGAGACCGTCCGTCTCGACTACAAGCCGGTCGTCCAGACCCGCTACCAGCCGATGGAGCGTAAGTACTGATGGCTACTCCCGTACTGGACAAGGTGGAGAAGGACTCCGCCGCCTCCCCGTACATCACGGTCACGATGCGGATCCGCCGCTTCAACCCCGAGGTGTCGGACGCCGCGGTCTGGGAGGACTTCCAGATCGAGATCGACCCCAAGGAGCGTGTGCTCGACGCCCTCCACAAGATCAAGTGGGACGTCGACGGCACGCTGACCTTCCGCCGCTCGTGCGCGCACGGCATCTGCGGCTCGGACGCGATGCGGATCAACGGCAAGAACAGGCTCGCCTGCAAGACGCTGATCAAGGACATCAACCCCGAGAAGCCGATCACGGTCGAGGCCATCAAGGGCCTGACGGTCCTGAAGGACCTGGTCGTGGACATGGAGCCGTTCTTCCAGGCGTACCGGGACGTCATGCCGTTCCTGGTCACCAAGGGGAACGAGCCGACGCGCGAGCGCCTGCAGTCCGCCGAGGACCGCGAGCGCTTCGACGACACCACCAAGTGCATCCTGTGCGCCGCGTGCACGTCGTCCTGCCCGGTCTTCTGGAACGACGGCCAGTACTTCGGTCCGGCCGCGATCGTCAACGCGCACCGCTTCATCTTCGACTCGCGTGACGAGGCGGGCGAGCAGCGCCTGGAGATCCTGAACGACAAGGACGGCGTGTGGCGCTGCCGCACCACGTTCAACTGCACGGACGCGTGCCCGCGTGGCATCGAGGTCACGAAGGCCATCCAGGAAGTGAAGCGCGCGCTGATCACGCGTCGCTTCTGACGTCCTGTTCGGTCGGGGAGTCCGCTTCTGTACGCTGCGGCGTGCAGGGGCGGGCTTTTCCCTTACGCCCGGCTTTTCCATCGCGCAGAGAATCGGGGACTGATGAGCGAGCCGAACCCTTACGCGGACGGTGAGTACAAGTGGGGGCCGGGGCAGCAGGGCGGGGCGCCCGGGGGTCCGGCGTACGGATATCCGCAGGACGCGACGCCCGGGTACGGGTACCCGCAGACGCCGCCCTACCAGCCGACCCTGCCGGGCGGCGTGGCGGTGCCGCCGCAGTACGGGCCCGTGGGCGGGGGCGCGCCGGTGCTGAGCCTCGGCGACATCGTCGTGGTCGGCGACCAGATCATCACGCCGGCCGGCACCATGCCCCTCAAGGGCGCCGTGTGGAACGCGATGGACATGTCGCGGACCGAGGAGAAGATGCCCACGGTGGCGATCGTCCTCGCCGTCGTCTTCTTCGTCCTCTGCTTCCTCGGCCTGCTGTTCCTGCTGATGAAGGAGAAGCAGACCACCGGCTTCGTCCAGGTCACGGTGACCAGCGGCGGCCGCCACCACTCGACGATGATCCCGGCGACGAGCCCGGACACCATCCACTGGGTCATGGGACAGCTGAACTACGCGCGCTCGCTGAGCATGTGACGCGCGCGCCCGGGCCGTCGACGGGCTCGGGCGGGCCGGACCCGGGCGGCCTCAGGCGTGCCAGGTGTGGGCGGGGCCGCCCGCCTCCGCCTCGACCATGATCCGGCGCAGCATGCCGTTGAGCAGGTCGCGTTCCTCGGGGGTGAGGACGCCGAGGAGCCGCTCCTCCTCGTGGCCGAGGACGTCCATCGCGCCGAGCCAGGTCTCGCGGCCGGAGGCGGTGAGCTCGACGACGACCCGGCGGCGGTCGGTCGTGGACCGGGTGCGGCGGACGAAGCCGCGTTTCTCCAGGGCGTCGAGGCGCCCGGAGACGGAGGCGGGGGCCAGGTCGAGGTCCTGGGCGAGTTCGGAGGGGGCGGCGCTGCCGCCGCGTCCCGCGAGCTTGTGGAGGGTGTCGAACTCGTGGCGTTCCAGGTCGAAGTCGACGAGGGACTGCTCCCTGACCCGGCGCAGATGGACCGAGAGCTTCTTCATCCGGGTGACCGCGCCCTCGACGACGGGGTCGAGGCGGGGCAGGACGGGCTGCCAGCGGTCGACGTGGTCGTCGGTCCAGTCGCGCGGGGTGCGCGGTCCGCGCGGTTCCTCGGAGGGCGCCATGGGGTGATCGTACGTCGGTGCGGGCATCTTTCCCTCCGAAAGTACTTCGTTGACGAAATATTCGGCACCGAAATACTCTGCTGTCCATGCCCACGGCCTCCGCGCGCACCGCCCCGCCCCCGTCCGTCCCCCACCCCCTGCGCACCCGCCCCTTCCGCCTCCTCTTCACCGGCCGCGCCCTCTCCCTGCTCGGCGACGCCGCCATCCCCGCCGCCCTCGCCCTCGCCGTCCTGGAGGCCACCGGCTCCACCTCGGCGCTCGCCCTGGTCCTCGGCTGCGCGATGGTCCCCAAACTGCTCCTGCTGCCGCTGGGGGGCGTCGCCGGAGACCGCTTCGACGCCCGTACGGTCGCGCTCGCCACGGACCTCGTCCGCTGCGCCACCCAGCTCCTCGTCGGCGTCCAGCTGCTCGGCGGCTCCCCCGGCCTCGCCGTCCTCGCGGTCGCCGAGGCCCTCGGCGGCGCCGCCGGAGCCTTCGCCATGCCGACCGGCTCGCCGCTCGTGAAGGGCACGGTGCCGGAGGAGGCCCTGCACCGGGCCAACGCGGCGATGGGGGTCGCCCAGAGCGCCACCCGCCTCGCGGGACCCGCGCTCGCCGGCACCCTGGTCCTGACCGTCGGACCCGGCTGGGCGTTCGTCCTGGACGCGGCCACCTTCGCCGTCAGCGCCCTGCTCCTGACCGCCGTACGGGTGAAGCGGGTCCCCGTCCCGCGCCGCTCGCTCCGCGCCGACCTCGCCGAGGGCTGGCAGGAGGTCCGCTCCCGCGACTGGTACTGGAGCAGCCTCATCGGCCACAGCGCCTGGAACGGCGCCGCCGCCGTCCTGATGACCCTCGGCCCCGCCATCGCCGTGGACCGGCTCGGCGGCGGCACCACCTGGGTCGTCCTCCTCCAGGTCGGCGCCGTCGGCTTCCTCCTCGGCACGCTGCTCGCCGACCGGGCCCGCCCCCGGCGCCCGGTCCTGACCGCGAACCTCGGCCTCGCCACGTACGCGCTGCCGCTGGTGCTGCTCGCCCTCGCCGCGCCCGCGCCGGTGACGATCGCGGCGTACGGGCTCGCGCAGGCGGGGCTCGGCTTCCTCTCCCCCGTCTGGCAGACCGCCGTCCAGCGCGCGGTGCCCGCCCGCGCGCTCGCCCGGGTCACCTCGTACGACTGGCTGCTCTCGCTCGCCGCGATGCCCCTGGGATACGCCCTCGCCCCGCTCGCCGCCGCGGCCTGGGGACCTCACGTACCGCTGCTCGTCGCGGCGGCGGCCGTCGGCGGGTGCTGCGCGGGGACGGTGCTGGTGCCGGGGGTGAGGCGGTTCGGGTAGGGCTCTCGGCACCCGGCCCGGCCGACGCGCCGCCCCTTGGACGGGGCGTGCCCGTGCCACCTCGCAGTCGCCCCGCACCGCACCCGCGCCCCGCTCGCGCCCCCACCGACTTGAACACGTTCAAGAGGAGGTCTACAGTCATGACCGCCAGCTTTTGAACGCGTTCAAGGGAGGGTGGGGCATGGACCTCACTGTCGTCGCGTACATCGTCTACCTGCTGATCGGCGTGGCCCTCACCATCTGGGTCGCCCGCACCCTCAGCCGCAACGGAAGGATCTTCCTCTCCGACGTCCTGCACGGGAACGAGAAGCTCGCGGACGCCGTCAACCACCTCCTGGTGGTCGGCTTCTACCTCGTCAACTTCGGCTTCGTCGCCCTCTACCTGAGCCAGGACGCCGCCGTCGTCGACGCCCGGGCGCTCTTCGAGGCCCTCTCCGTCAAGCTCGGAGTGGTCCTGCTCGTCCTCGGCGTGATGCACCTCGGCAACGTCTACGTGCTCAACAAGATCCGGCGCCGCGGGGTCATGGAGCGCGAACAGGTGCCGCCGGTCGGCCCCCAGGGCTGGACCACGACCCCCAAGGGCGGCCCCTGGGCACCGCCCGCGCCCCAGGGCTGACCGACCGTGCCCGCCCCGACCGCGAGGCCGGCCCCCACGACCCCCGTGGGACGCCTGACCGTGCTGTACGACGCCGACTGCCCGCTCTGCGTGCACCTCCGGCACTGGCTGCTGCGCCAACGGCAGCTCGTCCCGCTCGACTTCGTACCGGCCGGCTCGCAGCAGGCACGGCGCCTCTTCCCGGCCCTCGACCACACCGCCACCCTGCGGGAGATCACCGTGATCGGGGACCGGGGCCAGGTCTACCGCGAGACCTCCGCCTGGATCGTCTGCCTCTGGGCCCTGGCCGACCACCGGCCCAAGGCCCACTGGCTGGCCACCCCCGCCGGACAGCCCTTCGCCCGGGTGACCGTCCTGGCGGCCGCGAAGTGGCGCGAGGCCCTCAAGGCAGCGGGCCCGGACGACCGATCCTGCCGGGACGGGCACTGCGAGGTGCCCGGACCGCCCGGTTAGGCTCGCCCCTGTGAAGGACGTGAAGGAAGAGAAGAAGGCCGACGAGAAGAAGGCCCCCAAGAGCGAGCAGACCCGCACGCTCATCCTCGAGACCGCGCTCCGGCTGTTCAAGGAGCGCGGTTACGACAAGACGACGATGCGGGCCATCGCCCAGGAGGCCGGGGTCTCCGTCGGCAACGCGTACTACTACTTCTCCTCCAAGGAGCACCTCGTCCAGGGCTTCTACGACCGGATCGCCGAGGAGCACCAGGCGGCCGTCGAGCCCATCCTGACCGGCCCGGAGAAGGACCTGGCCGCCCGGATCCGCGGGGTCTACCTCGGCTGGCTCGACATCGCGGAGCCGTACCACGAGTTCGCGGCCCAGTTCTTCAAGAACGCCGCCGACCCGGACAGCCCGCTCAGCCCCTTCTCCCCCGAGTCGGAAGGCCCGCGCGAGGCGGCGATCGAGGTGCACCGGCGGGTCATCTCCGGCGCCTCGGTCAAGGTCGACCCGGAACTGAAGGAAGCGCTCCCGCAGTTGCTCTGGCTCCAGCAGATGGGCCTGGTGCTGTTCTGGGTGTACGACCGCTCGGAGGGCGCGGCGAACAGCCGGCGCCTGGTGGAGCGCCTGGCGCCGGTCACCGCCCGCGCGATCTCGCTCTCCCGCTTCCGGATCCTGCGCCCGCTGGTCAAGGAGACGCACGAACTGCTCTCCGACTTCATGCCGACGGCGGCCGGCATGGCGGCCTCGGGCAAGCCCGAGAAGCGGACGGCCCCGAAGCCGCAGGAGACCCCCTAGATCCAGCTGAGTTCCCACAGGCGCCAGATGCCCGTGCCGTCCGACAGGTACTGGGAGCCGGTGACCGCGTCCGTGGAGAGGACGTAGTCCTTCTTCTGCCACAGCGGGACGAGCGGCACGTCGAGGGCGACCTCGTTCTGGATCTCCTTGAAGTCGGTCGTCGCCCGGCCCCGGTCGCTGTACTGCTGCGTCGAGGCGATCAGCTCGTCGATCCGCTTGCTGGAGAAGCCGTTGTGCAGGGTGTTCCCGCTGCCGACGAGCGGGGCGGTGAAGCTGTCGGAGTCGGGGAAGTCGGGGAGCCAGCCGACGGGGTAGGCGTCGTAGTCGCCCTTCGCGTACCCCTTCTGGAAGCTCTTCCAGTCGGCTTCCAGGACCTTCACCTCGAAGAGGCCGGTCCCGTTCAGCTGCCGCTTGATCTCGGCGGCCTCGGCGACGTAGGTGGCGTCCTTGCGGACGCCGAGGGTGAACTCCACCGGCGTCTTGATCCCGGCGTCCTTCAGGATCGCCGCGGCCTTCTTCCGGCTCGGCTCCGGGTAGACGTCGAAGAAGGCGGTGCTGTGGCCGACGAAGCCCTGCGGGATGAGGGAGTAGAGCGGCTCGACCGTGCCCTTGTAGGCGCCTTCGGTGATCGCCGGGCGGTCGAGGACGGCGGCGACGGCCTGCCGTGCGGCCTTGTCCGCCATGGGCGAGCCGGGCCGGACGTTGAAGTTGAGGTTGCGGATCTCGGCGCTCTCCGCCTCGGTGACCCGGGTCCCGTCCTTGGTGCCCAGGGTCGAGATGAAGTCCGGCGGGAGCTGCCGGTGCGTCACCTGGACCTCCTTCGCCTTCCAGGCGTCGGCGAGGTCCTCGGACTGGGCGTAGTACTTCACCAGGACCGTGTGGCCGGCCTTGGTGACGGCGCCCCTGTACCTGGGGTTGGGCTCCAGGCGCGCGGACTTGCCCTCCTTGTACTCCTTGAGGACGTACGGCCCCGAGCCGTCGACCGCGGAGTCCGTCCGCAGCCTGTCGGCCGGGTAGTGGTCCTTGTCCACGATCGAGCCGGCACCCGTGGCCACCTTCAGCGGGAACGTGGCGTCACGGCCGCTCAGGTGGAAGGTGACGGTACGGCCCTCGGCCGAGACGTTCTTCAGCGTCGGGAAGAGCGGCTGCGGGCCGACGTCGGTCTTGATGCGCAGCATCCGCTCGAAGGAGTACTTGACGTCCCCGGCGGTGACCTTGCGCCCGCTGGCGAAGGTGAGGTCGTCGCGGAGCGTGCACTGGTACGTGGTGAGCTTGGTGCCCACGAACCTGCAGCTCTCGGCGGCGTCCGGGACCGGCTGGGAGAGGCCCGGCTTGAAGGTCAGCAGCGACTGGAAGACGTTGCTGTACATGGCCCAGGAGCCGGCGTCGTAGGCGCCCGCCGGGTCGAGCGAAGTGACCTCGTCGGTCGTGCCGACGGTGATCGGATCGGTCCGGACGCCGTCCGAGGGCAGGAGTTGCCAGCCCCCCACCCCGGCGGCCACCAGTACTCCACAAGTGATGAGGATCCGCAGACGGACCGTCGACCGCATTGCCGTGCTTCCTTTTTTCGAGACCACCCCAGATGCGACGGCCCCCGGAAAACGTCGCGATGGCTGCATCCCATCACACGGCTTTCACATGGGGAAGGGGAAACTTTCACACGACAGGTATATGTCCGGGATATGAGAATTTAAGTCGATGAGCGGCACGCATCGCTCCGGGCGCGGGGAGTGACCGCGTCCGGTCAGGCCTGCTTCGAGGCGAGTTCGACGACCGTGATGTCGGAGGGCGCCCCGACCCGGACCGGAGGCCCCCAGGCACCCGCGCCCCGCGAGACGTACAGCTGCGTGTCCCCGTACCGCTCCAGGCCCGCGACGGTCGGGTTGGCGAGCTCGGCGAGGTAGTTGCCGGGCCAGAGCTGGCCGCCGTGGGTGTGCCCGGAGAGCTGGAGGTCCACGCCGTGGCGTACGGCGTCGTGGACGACGATCGGCTGGTGCGCGAGGAGCACCGCGGCACGGGCCCGGTCGCGGTCGCCGAGGGCCCGCGCGAAGTCGGGGCCCTGGCCCTCGCTCTCCCCCGCGACGTCGTCGACGCCGGCGAGGTCGAAGCCGGCCGGGATCTCCACGCGCGCGTTGCGCAGCGGACGCAGGCCGAGTTCGCGGACGTGGTCGACCCAGGCGTCGGCCCCCGAGAAGTACTCGTGGTTGCCGGTCACGAAGAAGGAGCCGTGCCGGGCCCGGAGCCGGGCGAGCGGTTCGGCGGCCGGGCCGAGGTCCTCGACGGTCCCGTCGACGAGGTCGCCGACGACGGCGATCAGGTCGGGCTGGGTGGCGTTGATCGAATCGACGATCCGCCGGGTGTGGGCGCGCCCCAGGATCGGCCCGAGGTGGATGTCGGAGACGACGGCGATCCGGTAGCCGTGCGCGGCGCGCGGGATCTTGGCCAGCGGCACGGTGACCCGTTTGACCCGGGGTCCGCGCAGCACCCCGTACGTCCCGTACCCGACGGTCCCGACGGCGACGGCGGCCGCGGAGCCCCCGACGACCCGGGAGACGAACAGCCGCCGGGAGAGCTCGGACTCCCGCGACCCGGCCACGGACGGGGACGCGGACACGGGGTCCGCGGCCGCGGGCTCCGACGGAGCGGGCGTCACGGGCGCGGGCTCCGCCGGAGCGGGCGTCGATGCGGGCTCCGCCGGGGCGGGGGCGGCGGCGCGGCGGCCCGTCCGGGCGCGCAGGAGCGGCCGGACGGCCTCGCCGACGAGCAGGGCCAGGACCAGGTACAGGAGCACGGCGAGCCAGAGGAAGCCCGGCCAGGCGACCGTCTGCTGGAACAGGAAGGGCGCACCCGCCCGCGAGGAGACCAGGGCCGCGAGCGAGAACAGCGGCAGGGCCACGACGACGGCCGTGCCGAGCCGGCGCGCGAGGCCCCCGGCCGCCGTGACGTCCCGCACGAGACGCCGCCACACGTACCAGTGGACCGCTCCGAGCAGCGCGAGCACCACGACCAGGACCAGCAGCAAGGCGACCACGCCCCGGAACCCCTCTTCCCGTCCTTCCAGGCGTCCGCGCGGCGCGCGGCGCGCACCCCGCGCGACCCGATCACGCCGCTCGCCGTCCCCAGGACGGAGGACGTGGCGGCGAGCAGCGGATGGACCCAGGAGCGGGCCGTCGGGTCGCCCGCGTCGTCGGGGCGAGGCCGTTCCCGTCGTTCCGGAGGTGCTCGGCGGAAGTGACCCATGCGCAGCTGTCCACGAGCGTACAGACCCCGGCCGCCGGGCCCGCGGGCACGGGTCGGATACTGGCGGGACCGACCCGCCTCCTCCCGGAAGGGCACCTCGTGAAGCTCAGCCGTCGCACGTCCTGGTTCCTGCTCGCGTTCGGTGCCTGGTCCTGGATGATCTGGATCACCTTCGCCCGGAACCTGTACGAGGACGGGAGCGGACTCGCCTTCGACGACGCGGGCGCCCCGACGGCCTACTTCTGGGTCCATCTCGCCCTTGCCGTGACGTCGTTCGTGCTGGGGACGGCGGTCGGCGTCATCGGTTGGAGGGGCGTGCGAGCGCACGCGGGCAAGTAGAGGCCCCGCCCGCGCGCCGCGGGGGAGGCACGCGGAAGGGGCCGGTCGGCTTCCCGGGCCCGGACACGGTGATCGGCCCCGGTTCGCCGGGGACGGCCGGGCCCTGTCTCCGGGTCCGCTCGTCCGGTCCTGTGGCAGGATCGCGGGATGCTGCGACTAACCGACTTCATCATCGATTGCCCGGACACGATGAAGCTGGCGGCCTTCTACTCCGAGGTAGTGGGGCTCCCGGTCAAAGAGGGCAGTGACGAGCACTGGGCCGGTATCAAGTTCGGCGAGATCGAACTGGCCTTCACCCGGGTGGAGGACTACCGCGCCCCGCAGTGGCCCGACAGCGAGCACCCCAAGCAGTTCCACCTCGATTTCGAAGTCGACGACATCGAGGCCGAACAGCGTCGCGTCCTGGCCCTCGGCGCGACCCTGCAACGGGACTGCGTCGGCCCCGACGGCTATGGCTTCCGCGTCTACGCCGACCCCGTCGGCCACCCCTTCTGCCTCTGCCGCAACAAGGGTGTCGTCTGGACCGATCAGGGCCTCGTCTGGCCCGAGCGCGACCAGTAACCAGTAGGCCGTGTTCCGAAGCAGGCGGGGTCGTTCGTCGACGGCGTCGGCGGTGACGGCGGCCGGATGACGGCGCGGGAGGAACGCGTCTTGTCGGCGCGGACCCGCTGGGGCCGGGTCCGCGGTCGGCCGCCGTCCGGCCGGGCGGTGCGGATGCCGGCCCTCATCGCCTCGAAGTGCGGGGCCCCCGCCCGCCCCGCGCTCAGGACCGGCGCGTGGACCGCCTGCCAGGAGCGGTGGCACGCGGGCGCGTCCCGCCGCGGCACGCCGGCACGCACCCGTCCCCGGATGCCGTCGAGGGGCCGACGGGGACGCCGGAGAGGAAGAGGTCCGGGAACTCGCGTCGGGTGGACCTCCGAACGGCCCGGGGCGCGCCCGGGAGGGTGGGCGTGGCCTCTCCACCGGGCTGCCCACCGGTCTTCGGAAACCGAACGGGCGGCAGGTGGATCCCCACCGGCCCCACCGACGTCTTCGAGGGTGCGAACGGCCTCCCACCCCCGGTTCGCCGCCAGTGCCCCGCCGGCTGCCACCGGTGCCTCCGGCGACGCCCCGACAGAAAGTGATCCAGATGAACCAGCTCCCAGCCCCGGACGCGAGCGGGACCCGGGAGACGCGGCGGCCGGGCCTCGTGGCCCCGGCGTCGCCGTCGACCTCCCGGTCCCCGCTTCCGGGTGGACGAGCGCGGGTGAACCGCCTGCCGGGGTTCGGATCGGTTGTGCGTACCTGTACGTTCTCGACCGTGTCTGCTTCGAAGAAGACCGCTTGGGCGGTCGCCGCTGCCGTGCTCCTCCCGCTCGTCACCGCCGCGCCCGCGGCGCACGCGGACGGAAAGGACGGGAAGGACAAGCAGCCCGAGCCTCCCGCCGTGATGTCCAGGGTCGGCGGTGCCCTGCTCGGCACGCCGGGGACGCAGGTGCGGCTCGGCCCCGGCGCTCCGGTGCTGCCGAAGGAGCTGTCCGGCCGCTCCTGGATCGTCGCGGACGCGGAGAGCGGACAGGTCCTCGCCGCGCACAACGCCCACTGGCGACTCGCCCCGGCCTCCACGCTCAAGATGCTCTTCGCGGACACCCTGCTGCCGAAGTTCGGCAACAAGACGCAGAACCACCTGGTCACCACCGCGGACCTGGCCGGGATAGGGGACGGCTCCAGCCTGGTCGGCGTCAAGGAGAAGCAGACCTACAGCGTCCGCGACCTGTGGCTCGGGGTGTTCCTCCGCTCCGGCAACGACGCCGTGCACGTGCTGACCAGCATGAACGGCGGTCTCCAGCGGACCGTCCAGGACATGAACGCCCAGGCGGCCGAACTCCAGGCCCTCGACACCTACGTGGTCACCCCGGACGGTTACGACGCCCCCCGCCAGGTCTCCTCCGCGTACGACCTGACGCTCATCGCCCGCCACGGGATGCAGAACGCGGACTTCCGCGCGTACGCCGCCACGGCCCGCGCCTCCTTCCCCGGCGAGGCCAAGCCGGGCAAGAAGCGCGAGACCTTCGAGATCCAGAACACGAACCGGCTCCTCACCGGAGACAGCGGCGTCGCCCCGTACCAGGGCATCGCCGGGGTCAAGAACGGCAACACCACGCACGCGGGCGCCACCTTCACCGGGGTCGCCGAGCGCAACGGCAGGGTCCTGCTCGTCACCGTCATGAACCCCTCCTCGAAGGAGCAGCACGCGGTCTACCGGGAGGCCGCCCGGCTGCTCGACTGGGGCTTCGCCGCCTCCGGGAAGGTGACGCCGGTGGGCGAACTGGTGCCGCCGCTCTCCGCCCGCACGGGGTCCCCCACCCCGGTGGACGCCACGGCTCCGGCGGGCGCCAAGGACGCCCCGCGGAACCCGGTCCACGCGGCCGCGCCCGCCGTCGGGAGGACCGGCGGGGTGGGGATCGCGCTGGCCGTGGCGGGCTGTGTCCTCGTCCTCCTGGCCGCGGCCGGCTTCCTGGTCAACCGCCGCTGGCCGCTGGCCGGGGCGGCGGTCCGTCGGCGCCGTTCCCCGTCCCCGGAGGTGCCGCCGTCGGTGGACGGGACTCCGAAGGGCTCTGCCGAGGCGACTCCGTAGCCGTCCAGGCCGCGCAGAACAGCAGCAGTTTCGCGGTGAAGTTGATCCAGAGGAGCAGGGCGACCGGAACGCCGAACGCCCCGTACATCGACTTCGCCGCGACCTCCTTCATGTAGCCGCCGAGCAGCAGCTTCAGCAGCTCGAAGCCGACCGCGCCCATCAGTGCCGCCGTCACGAGGTCCCGGCGGTGCGGTTCGACGCCCGGCAGCAGCGTCAGCACGTACAGCAGGATGAGGAAGTCGGCGACGACGCCGACGAGGACGGCCGCCGCCTGGAGCAGGACGCCGCCCCACCCCCCGCCCGAGACGCCGAGCCGGTCGGCGCTCCAGCCGACGGCGGTGGAGCCGAGCCAGGACGCGGCGAGCGAACCGAGCGCGACGCCGCCGAGTCCGAGCAGGATCAGCGCGTCCTTGCCCTTGAGCAGGATCGGGTTGCCCTCGACGGCGTCGAGCCCCCAGACCGCGCGCAGGCACTCCCGCATGGAGCCGATCCAGCTGATGCCGGTGACGAGCAGGACGGCGCCGGCGACGAGCCCGATCGTGCCGGCGTTGGCGACGAGTCCGCCGATGTCGAGCTGGTCGGAGATGCCGGGCACCTGGTCGCCGATCTTCTTCTCGATGGTGCCGAGCTGGTCGTCGGTGAGGAGCGCGGCGCCGATCGCGGCGGCGACCGTGATCAGGGGGAAGAGGGCGATGAAGGAGACGAAGGTGATCGCGGCGGCCAGCCGCGTCCAGTGCGCCGCGTCGAGGGTCTCGTACGCGTGCCAGCCGTGGGTCCGCATGAGGCGGGCGACCCACGGGCCGATGACGGGGAGTCTGGTCAGCCAGTCCATGTCGTACGTCTGCTCCTCGCGCCGTCGATCACTCGAGTTCCTCGGGTACGAGAATCCCCCGCCGGGGCGCGGGGACCCGCGACCGACATCCCGTACGGCGCGGCCGACGCCGGACCGCGAGGGTGCTTTCCCGGTGCGTCCCGCGGTCCTCTTCCTGCGTTCCTTCGGGCATCCGTTCCGACGAGCCGCTCCGCAATACCGGCATGAGAGCCATATCCGGCTATACGGTCACCTCCATGGCTGTCGAGACCCGCGTCCTGGACGAGGACTGCCGAGCGATCAGCGGCTGGGGCCGCACCGCCCCCACCCTCGCGCGCGTGCACCGGCCCCGCGGGCACGCCGAGGCCGTCGAGGCCGTCCTCGCCCCCGGCCGCCGGGGCCTCGTCGCCCGCGGCCTCGGCCGCGCGTGCGGCGACGCCGCGCAGAACGCCGGCGGCACCGTCCTCGACATGACCGGCTTCGACCGCGTCCTGGCCGTCGACACCGCCGCCGGGGTCGTCGCCTGCGAGGCGGGCGTCACCCTGCACCGGCTGATGGAGGCGCTGCTGCCGTTCGGCTGGTTCGTCCCCGTCGCCCCCGGCACCCGGTACATGACCGTCGGCGGCGCGATCGGCGCCGACGTCCACGGCGGGAACCACCCCGTCTCGGGTTCCTTCGGCCGGCACGTGACCGCGCTCGAACTCCTCACCGCCGACGGGCGGATCCGCACCGCACTGCCGGGGACCCCGCTCTTCGACGCCACCACCGGAGGCCTGGGCCTGACCGGTGTGATCCTCTCGGCCACCCTGCGGCTGCTGCCCGTCGAGACCTCCCTGATGCGCGTGGACACCGAGCGCGTCCCCGACCTCGACGCGCTGATGACCCGGCTCGCCGACGGCGACGGAGACGGCGAGTCGCGGCACCGGTACTCGACCGCCCGGATCGACCTGCTCGCCCGGGGCGCCGACACCGGCCGCGCCGTCCTGACCCGCGGCGACCACGTGCCGTACGACGCGCTGCCCCGCCGCCACCGGGCCCGCCGCGAACCGTTGGACTTCCGGCCGGGGCGGCTGCCCGTACCGCCGCCGCGCGTCCCCGGCGTACCGCTCGGCCGCACGACCGTCGGGTTCCTCAACACGCTCTGGTACCGCGCGGCCCCCCGCGCCGCCACCGGCCGCCTCCGGTCGCTGCCGGCCTTCTTCCACCCCCTCGACGGCGTCCCCCACCGGAACCGGATCCACGGACCCGAGGGTTTCGTCCGGTACCGCTTCGTCGTCCCGTACGGGCAGGAGGACGCCCTCCGGCGGATCGTGCGGCGGATCGCGGACCGGGGCCTCCCCTGCTTCCCCGCCGTCCTGCACCGGCTCGGCGCGGGCGGCCCCGGCCCGCTCTCCTTCCCCCTCCCCGGCTGGTCCCTCGCCCTCGGCCTTCCCCTCGGGCAGCCCGGCCTCGGGCGCCTCCTCGACGCGCTCGACGAGGAGGTCGCGGGCGCCGGCGGCCGGGTCGACCTCGCCGAGGACTCCCGGGTCCGGCCGGAGGCCCTGGCCGCGATGTACCCCCGGCTCGACGAGTTCCGGGCGCTGCGCGCGGCGCTCGACCCCCGGTCCGTCCTCACCTCGGACCTCGCCCGCCGTCTCGGTCTCTAGAGCCCCCGGAACCCCTGGAGCCTCCAGGACCTCCCGGACTTCAAGGAGTTCACGTGAAGGACGCCTTCGGTGCCCCGCAGTCGCTGCTCGTCCTCGGCGGCACCTCCGAGATCGGGCTCGCCACCGCCCGCCGGCTGATCGCACGCCGCACCCGCGTGGTCCGGCTGGCCGGCCGCCCCTCCCCCGCGCTCACGGCCGCCGCGGACTCGCTGCGCGCGCTGGGGGCGGACGTGCGCACCGTGCCCTTCGACGCGCTCGACACCGCGTCGCACGAGGAACGGCTCGGGAAGGTCTTCGCCGAGGGGGACGTCGACATGGTGCTGCTCGCCTTCGGGGTCTTCGGCGACCAAGCGCGCGACGAGTCGGACCCGGTCGCCGCCGCCCGGGTGGCGCAGACCAACTACACGGGCGCCGTCTCGGCCGGTCTGGTGTGCGCGGGCGCGCTCCAGGCACAGGGGCACGGTTCGCTGGTGGTGCTCTCGTCGGTGGCGGGCGAGCGGGCGCGCCGCGCCGACTTCATCTACGGCTCGTCGAAGGCGGGGCTCGACGCCTTCGCGCAGGGCCTGGGGGACGCGATGCACGGCACGGGCGTGCACGTCATGGTCGTACGGCCCGGGTCCGTGCGCTCGAAGGCGACGGCCGGGCTCGCGGAGGAGCCGCTCGCGACCACCCCGGAGGCGGTCGCGGGCGCGATCGAGCTGGGGTTGCGGCGACGCTCGGAGACGGTGTGGGTGCCGGGCTCGCTGCAGATGGTGATGGCGGCGGTACGTCACGTGCCGCGGCCGCTGTTCCGGCGCCTGCCGGTGTGACGCACGGTTCCGGGCAGTGGGTGCCGGGGCGCCGTGCGGTTCCGGGCGGCCAGTGCCGGGTGCCGGACGGCTCCAGGGCGCCTGACCGGCGGATCAGGCCGTCGGCGTCGGGGTGTCGACCGGGCTGCCGCCCTGGGCGGGGACGGCGGCGATCGGGCGGCCGCTGCCGAACTCGTAGTCGTACAGCTTCCGCCAGACCCCGTCCGGGCCCTGCTCGTACAGCGCGAAGGAGCGGCAGGTCCAGGCCGCCTCGTACCCCGCGAGCTCCTCGAACGCCCGGTCCATCCCCTCCTCGGAGATGCCGTGCGCCACGGTGACGTGCGGGTGGTACGGGAACTGGAGCTCGCGCACCAGCGGCCCGGCCTCGTCGCGGATCCGGTGCTGGAGGCGGTGGCAGGCGGCGACGCCCTCCTCCAGCTTCACGTAGACGACCGGGGAGAGCGGGCGGAAGGTCCCGGTGCCCGCGAGGCGCACGGGGAACGGCTGGTGCTCGGCGGCGACGCCCGCGAGGTGGGCCTCGATCTCCGGCAGCCGCTCCTCGGCGACCTCGGTCGGCGGGACCAGGGTGACGTGCGTGGGGATGCCGTGCGCGGCCGGGTCCCCGAAGCCGGCGCGCCGCTCCTGGAGCAGGCTGCCGTAGGGCTCCGGGACCGCGATCGAAACGCCGAGCGTTACGGTCCCCACGTCGTTCTCCTCCGTCGTCCGTCGACATGTGTGCGGATGGTGCAGCGCCAGTGTGCGGCCTGCACCACCCTTTCGGCCAGGGTCCTCGGTCTCAGTGCTTGGCGGGCAGGAAGCCGATCCGCTCGTACGTCTGCGCCAGCGTCTCCGCGGCGACCGCGCGGGCCTTCTCCGCTCCCTTGGCCAGGACCGAGTCCAGCGTCTCCGGGTCGTCCAGGTATTCCTGGGTGCGGTCCCGGAACGGCGTGACGAAGTCCACCATGACCTCGGCGAGATCCGTCTTCAGCGCGCCGTACATCTTGCCCTCGTAGCTCTTCTCCAGGTCCGCGACGGACGTGGAGGTGAGCGTGGACATGATGCTGAGCAGGTTGGAGACGCCGGCCTTGTTCTCCGGGTCGAAGCGGATCACCGTGTCGGTGTCGGTGACGGCGCTCCTGACCTTCTTCGCGGTGGCCTTCGGGTCGTCCAGGAGGTTGATGAGACCCTTCGGCGAGGACGCCGACTTGCTCATCTTGATCGTCGGGTCCTGGAGGTCGTAGATCTTCGCCGTCTCCTTGAGGATGTACGGCCTGGGGATCGTGAACGTCTCGCCGAAGCGGCCGTTGAAGCGCTCCGCGAGGTCGCGGGTCAGCTCGATGTGCTGGCGCTGGTCCTCGCCGACCGGGACCTCGTGGGCCTGGTAGAGCAGGATGTCCGCGACCTGGAGGATCGGGTACGTGAAGAGGCCGACGGTGGCGCGGTCGGCGCCCTGCTTGGCGGACTTGTCCTTGAACTGGGTCATGCGGGAGGCCTCGCCGAAGCCGGTGAGGCAGTTCATGACCCAGCCGAGCTGCGCGTGCTCGGGGACGTGGCTCTGGACGAAGAGGGTGCAGCGCTCCGGGTCGAGGCCGGCGGCGAGCAGCTGGGCGGCGGCGAGCCGGGTGTTGGCGCGCAGCTCGGCGGGGTCCTGCGGGACCGTGATCGCGTGCAGGTCGACGACCATGTAGAAGGCGTCGTGGGTCTCCTGCAGGGCGACCCACTGGCGGACGGCGCCGAGGTAGTTGCCGAGATGGAACGAGCCTGCGGTGGGCTGGATTCCGGAGAGCACACGGGGACTGTCAGAGGCCATGCACATCATTCTCTCAGGTGTGGGAGGCGAACCCCGCCCGCTGCCGCGTGAGACCGGGAACACAGGGGGCCGGGAGCACGGTGGGCCCGGAACCCGGCCGGCCGGGAGCACGGCCGGTCGGGAGCACGGTGCGGCCGACGGGCCCCGCGCTCCTGGGGACCAGGAGCGCGGGGGCGCACCGGCTAGACCGGGAGGCCCGGGGCGGGGTGGGCGGCCATGAGGTCGGCGACCTCGGCGCGGACCGCGCGGAGGGCGTCCTCGTCGCCCGTGCCGGCGGCGGTGACGGCGCGGTCGATCCACTCGGCGACCTTCGCCATGTGCTCCGTGGTGAGCCCCCGGGAGGTGAGGGAGGGGGTGCCGATGCGGATGCCGGAGGGGTCGAAGGGCTTCCGGGGGTCGTAGGGGACGGTGTTGTGGTTGACGACGATCCCGGCCCGGTCCAGGGCCTTCGCGGCGATCTTGCCCGGGACCTGCTCGGGGGTGAGGTCGATCAGGATCAGGTGGTTGTCGGTGCCGCCGGAGACCAGGTCGAAGCCCCGGGCGAGGAGCGCCTCGGCGAGGGCCCGGGCGTTGGCGACGACGGCGTGGGCGTAGTCGCGGAAGGAGGGCAGGGAGGCCTCGCGGAGGGCGACGGCGATGGCCGCCGTGGTCTGGTTGTGCGGGCCGCCCTGGAGGCCGGGGAAGACGGCCTTGTCGAGGGCCTTGGCGTGCTCCTCGGTGGACATCAGCATGGCGCCGCGCGGACCGCGCAGGGTCTTGTGGGTGGTCGTGGAGACCACGTCGACGTGACCGACCGGGGACGGGTGGGCGCCGCCCGCGACGAGGCCGGCGATGTGGGCGACGTCGGCGACGAGGACGGCGCCGGACTCGCGGGCGATCTCGCCGAAGGCGGCGAAGTCGATGGTGCGGGGCAGCGCGGTGCCGCCGCAGAAGATGACCTTCGGGCGTTCCTTCAGGGCGAGGTCGCGGACCTGGTCGAAGTCGATGAGACCGGTGTCCCGGCGAACGCCGTACTGGACGCCCCGGAACCAGCTGCCGGTGGCGGAGACGCCCCAGCCGTGGGTGAGGTGGCCGCCCATGGGCAGGGCCATGCCCATGACGGTGTCGCCGGGCCGCGCGAAGGCGAGGTAGACGGCGAGGTTGGCCGGGGAGCCGGAGTAGGGCTGGACGTTGGCGTGGTCGACGCCGAAGAGGGCCTTGGCGCGCTCGATCGCGAGGGTCTCGACCTGATCGATGTTCTGCTGGCCCTCGTAGTAGCGGCGGCCGGGGTAGCCCTCGCTGTACTTGTTCTGGAGGACGGTGCCGGAGGCCTCGAGCACGGCGGCGGAGACGTAGTTCTCGCTGGGGATGAGGCGCAGGGTCTCGGCCTGGAGCCGTTCCTCGGCGCCGACGAGGGCGGCGAGCTCGGGATCGGCGGCGGCGAGCGCGGGGTGCTGCTGCGGGGCGGTCATGGCGGTGTCCTCCGGGCGTTCGGTGGAACGGTCCCGCCGCTGAGGTGCGCACGGGACCGGAATCCCGTGATGCCCAGGCGGGCGGCACCTCGTGTTCGTGGAGCGCGCGCGGCTCCCCCGGGGTCGCTTCCCCGTACGCCAGTCGCCGTGCGTGTTCCCACAGTAGCGGGCGCGCCGCGGCCGAGGTTTCCCCGTCCGGCATCCGAGCGACGATAAGAAGGGGGCCACAGCCCCTGGGGAGAGCCATCCCGAGCCGCAGGACGAACGGAGACCCCGTGTCGAGGACAGAAGAGGCGATCGCTTCCGCGGACGCGCACAGCGCGCACAACTACCACCCCCTTCCGGTCGTCGTCGCCTCGGCGGACGGCGCCTGGATGACCGACGTCGAGGGCCGTCGCTACCTCGACATGCTCGCCGGGTACTCGGCGCTCAACTTCGGACACGGCAACCGGCGTCTGATCGACGCGGCGAAGGCGCAGCTGGAACGCGTGACGCTGACCTCGCGCGCCTTCCACCACGACCGGTTCGCCGAGTTCTGCGCACGGCTCGCGGAGCTGTGCGGCAAGGAGGCGGTGCTGCCGATGAACACGGGGGCGGAGGCGGTCGAGACGGCCGTGAAGACCGCCCGGAAGTGGGGGTACGAGGTGAAGGGCGTGCCGGACGGGCACGCGAAGATCGTGGTGGCGGCGAACAACTTCCACGGCCGGACGACGACGATCGTGAGCTTCTCCACGGACCACGAGGCGCGGGACCACTACGGGCCGTACACGCCGGGGTTCGAGATCGTGCCGTACGGGGACCTGACGGCGATGGAGGCGGCGGTCACCGAGAACACGGTGGCCGTGCTGCTCGAACCGATCCAGGGCGAGGCGGGGGTCCTGGTCCCGCCGGCCGGTTACCTGGCGGGGGTGCGGGAGCTGACGCGCCGGCGGAACGTGCTGTTCATGGCGGACGAGATCCAGTCGGGCCTGGGCCGGACGGGGCGGACGTTCGCGTGCGAGCACGAGGGCGTGGTGCCGGACGTGTACGTCCTGGGGAAGGCGCTGGGCGGCGGCGTGGTGCCGGTGGCGGCGGTGGTGGCCGACCGCGACGTGCTCGGGGTCTTCCGGCCGGGCGAGCACGGGTCGACGTTCGGCGGGAACCCGCTGGCGTGCGCGGTGGCCCTGGAGGTCATCGCGATGCTGCGGACGGGCGAGTTCCAGGAGCGGGCGGCGGAACTGGGCGAACACCTCCACGCGGAGCTGGGGCTGCTCGTGGGCGGCGGCGCGGTGGAGACGGTGCGGGGGCGCGGGCTGTGGGCGGGGGTGGACATCGTGCCGTCCCGGGGCACGGGGCGGGAGATCTCGGAGAAGCTGATGGGGCGGGGGGTGCTGGTGAAGGACACGCACGGGTCGACGATCCGGCTCGCGCCGCCGCTGGTGATCTCGAAGGAGGACCTGGACTGGGGCCTCGAACAGCTGAGAGCGGTCCTGGCCCCCTGACCCGCCGCCCGCCGGGACGGGCCCGCGCCCGGCGGGCGGTGCCCCTTCCGCCACCCCCGTGCGGGCACTCGTCCCGGCGGGTGGGGGCTACAGGATCACGTGCGGGAGGAAGCGGGCGTACTCGTCGGTGACGAGGCCCGTCGACTCCCGGATCCCCAGCCCCGCCGCCTCGTCCTCGACGACCCACGCCCCCAGCACCACCCGGTTGCCGTCGAAGTCGGGCAGGGGGGCCAGTTCCTGGTAGCAGCAGGCCTCCCCGTCCCGTACGAAGGGTTCCGTACCGGCCTCGTGCAGGGTGACGCCCGCGCCCTCGCGGCCGAGGAGCGGCTTGGCGACCCAGCCGGTGGTGGAGGCGAGTTCGCGCGGCCCGTCGAGGTAGGCGGGCAGCAGGTGGGGATGGCCGGGGTTCAGCTCCCACAGGATCGCGAGGAGCGCCTTGTTGGAGAGCAGCATCTTCCAGGCGGGTTCGATCCAGCAGGTCGTACCGGTGCCGCCGCCGTTGTCGAGGGTGTCGAGGACGTGCGGGCCGAAGCGGTCGGTGGTCAGCCATTCCCACGGGTAGAGCTTGAAGCAGCTGCGGATGAAGCGGAGCCGGTCGTCCACGAAGCGGCGCGAGAGCCGGTCCCAGCCGATCCGTTCGACGGAGAGCGCCTCGGTGTCGAGACCGGCCTGTTGGGCGGTCTCGCGCAGGTACGCGACCGTCATCAGGTCCTCGCCGAGTTCGTCGCCGTCGGAGTGGACGAAGTGGACGGGGCCGGGCGGGAGGAGGTGGGCCTGGCGCTTCCAGGCGTCGACGAGCCGTTCGTGGAGGGAGTTCCACTGGTCGGCGCCGGGGAATCGTTCCTCCATCCAGAACCACTGGGGGCTCGCCGCCTCCACCAGGGAGGTGGGGGTGTCGGCGTTGTACTCCAGCATCTTGGCCGGGCCCGTGCCGTCGTAGCGGAGGTCGAAGCGTCCGTACAGGGAGGGGAGTTCGGCGCGCCGGCGCCACGACTCGGCGACCAGGCCCGCCAGCTTCGGGTCGGTGATCCCGAGCTCGGCGAAGCGGTCGTGCTCGACGATGTGCGCGGCCGCCCCCAGGCACAGCGCGTGCAGTTCCTCGACGACCTCCTCCAGCGCCTCGACCTCGGGCAGCGAGAAGGAGTAGTACGCGCTCTCGTCCCAGTAGGGGCGCAGCGAGCCGTCCGGGTAGCGGGTCAGGGGGTAGACGAGACCCTGCTCCTCGACGGTCCGCTGCCAGCCCGGCCGGGGCTCGACGGTGCGGCGTTCCATGGTGCGCGCCCGCCCGTCTCAGCCGCCGCCGGTGCCGGAGCAGCCGAAGCCTCCGGTGTCGACGGCGGTCTTGTCGAAGCTGCCTCCGCTGACGCGCTTGTCGCGGACGGATCCGCCGTAGTAGTACGCGCCCCGGGTGGTGGTGCCGTTGTCGTCGTCGCTTCCGCCGCCGCTCTCGCACCGGTAGCTGGGCAGTTCCTCCCGGGTCAGCGGGTCCACGCACCGCCGGTCCGGCTCCGAACCGCACGCGGTGATCGTCGCCGCGAGCACGCCCATCCCGCCGAGCACCACCGTGCTCGACCTCAGCCTGCGCATGTCCCGTCGCCTCCCCTTCGCCGTCGCGACCCCGCCGCGAACCCGTCGCGACCGTCGCGACCGCACAGTGTAGGCCGGGGTTTTCCGGCCGCACGCCCTAGAGTCGTTTCGTGCTACTCGGGATGATCTGCGCACTGGCCTCGTCCGTCTGCTTCGGCGCGGCATCGGTCCTCCAGGCGATGGGGGCCCGCGCCGCCGAGCCGGGGACGGGTGGCGGCGTCGATGTCGCGCTGATGTGGCGGGTCCTGCGGCAGTGGCGCTATCTCGCCGGACTGGGGATGGACGGTCTGGGCTTCGTCCTGCAGATCGTGGCCCTGCGGACGCTGCCCATCTACGTGGTGGGCGCGGCCCTCGCCGCGAGTCTGGCGGTCACGGCGGTCATCGCCTCCCGGGTGCTGAAGGTGCGGCTGAGCCGGGTGGAGTGGGCGGCCGTGGCCGTGGTCTGCGCGGGGCTCGCGATGCTGGCGCTCGCCTCCGGCGAGGAGGGGCACCGGGACGGCTCGGAGGCGCTGCGCTGGGCGCTGCTGGGGGTCTCCTTCGGGGTCCTGCTGCTGGGCGTCGGGGCGGGCCGGCTGCCGGAGCGGCCCCGGGCGCTGGTCCTCGGCCTCGGGGCGGGGTTCGGCTTCGGGGTGGTGGAGGTGGCGGTCCGGCTGATCGACGGCGTCGACTTCACCGATCCCGTCTGGTACGCGCTCCTGGTCGGCGGCGGGGCGGCGTTCCTCCTGCTGACCTCGGCGCTCCAGCGCGGCTCGGTGACCACGGCGACGGCGGGCGCGGTGCTCGGCGAGACGATCGGGCCCGCGATCGTCGGGGTGGTCTGGCTCGGGGACAGCACGCGGGACGGGTTCGGCTGGCTGGCGATCGTCGGCTTCGCCGTGGCGGTGGCGGGCTCCCTGACGCTGGCCCGTTTCGGCGAGGCCCCCGCCCCGGTCCCGGCCCCGGAGTCCGCCGCGCCGTAACCGTCCTTCACGCCGTGGCCGTCCTTCACGCCGTAACTCGTCCTTCACGCCGTGGCGGCTCTTACGGCAGCACCCCGCACAGGGCCCGGAGCGCGCCCTGCCAGCCGCTGTCGGGGGGCGTGGCGTAGCCGACGACGAGGCCGTCGAGGGTGGGCGGCACCGTGGGGCGGCGGAACCGGTCGACGCCCTGGACGGCGAGGCCGCGCCAGGCGGCGGCCCGCAGGGTGGCCTGCTCGGTGCCGGGCGGGAGGGCCAGGACGGCGTGGAGACCGGCCGCGATCCCGCTGACCCGGGTCTCCGGCGAGTGCGCGGCGACGGCCGCGACCAGCTGGTCGCGGCGGCGACGGTAGCGCAGCCGCATCGCCCGTACGTGCCGGTCGTACGCCCCCGAGCGCAGGAACTCGGCGAAGGCCAGCTGGTCCGGCGCGCTCGACGACCAGTCCACGGCTCCCTTCGCCGCCGCCACCTCCCGCGCCAGCTCCTGCGGCAGGACCATCCAGGCGAGGCGGAGCCCGGGCGCCAGGGACTTGCTGGCGGTGCCGAAGTAGACGACGCGGTCGGGGTCGAGGCCCTGGAGCGCGCCGACCGGCTGCCGGTCGTAGCGGAACTCCCCGTCGTAGTCGTCCTCCAGGACGAAGCCGCCGGAGGCGCGCGCCCAGTCGACGACGGCCGCCCGCCGGTCCGGGGGCAGGGCGCCGCCCAGCGGGTACTGGTGGGCGGCCGTCATGAGGACGGCGCCGCATCCGTCGAGGCCGGCCAGTTCCTCGGTCCTCGTGCCGCGCTCGTCGAAGCCCAGGGCGGGGGTGCCGAGTCCGGCCCGGCGCAGGAGGTCGTCGTGGAGCCACAGTCCGTACGACTCGACGGCCACGTCCCGTACGCCCCGGGCCCGCAGCACCTCGCCGATCAGCGTCAGGCCGTGCACGAAGCCGGCGCAGATCACGATCCGCTCGGGCCTGGCGTGCACGCCCCGGGCGCGGGCGAGGTACTCGGCGAGCGCGGCGCGCAGTTCGGGCCGGCCGCGCGGATCGCCGTATCCGAAGGCCTCGTTGGGGGCGTCGACGAGGGCCCGGCGGTACGCCTTGAGCCAACCGGTGCGCGGGAAGGAGGCGAGGTCGGGGGTGCCGGACTGGAGGTTGTGCACGAGCGCGGCGGTCCGGCCGGTGCCGGGCGGCGAATGGGTCCTCCCCTGCCCGGGCGGGGCCGAGGGCTTGGAGGAGGGCGGTGCCGGGGGGCGGGGTACGGCGCGGCGGGCGACGCGGGTCCCGGAGCCCTGCCGGGCGGTGAGCCAGCCCTCGGCGACGAGTTCGGCGTAGGCGTCGGCGACGGTGTTGCGGGCCATGCCGAGGTCGGCGGCGAGCGAGCGGGAGGACGGCAGCCGGGTGCCGGCCTCCAGGCGACCGCTGCGGACCGCCTCCCGCAGGGCGTCCATCAGGCCCGCGCGGAGCCGGGTGCCACGGAGGTCCAGGTGGAGGTCGGACCCGAAAGCGGCCCAGTCGTTCGCCATGGAAATGGACCATACAGCTGAGCCAACGGCTTCGTACGGTGGTCGGCATGACGACGACGGAATCGATCGAGCAGACCGCGTACGCCCACGAGCACGCGCCCCGCCTCCCCCTCGCCGAGCACCTCCCCGAGTTCTACCGGGCGATGATCCGCCTCGAGACGGCGGCCGCGAAGGACATCGACCCGACCCTGTACCACCTGATCAAGCTCCGCGCCTCGCAGGTCAACCGCTGCGCGTTCTGCATCGACATGCACAGCAAGGACGCGCTGGCCGAGGGCGAGAGCGTCGAGCGGATCGTGCAGCTCGCCGCCTGGGAGGAGTCCCGGCACTTCTACACCGAGCGTGAACTCGCCGCGTTCGCCCTGACCGAGGCCGTCACCGTCCTCACCGACGGCTTCGTGCCCGACGAGGTGTACGCGCGGGCCGCCGAGCACTTCGACGCGACCGAACTCGCCCGGGTCATCGCCGCGATCGTCACGATCAACGCCTGGAACCGGATCGGCGTCACCACGCGCATGACGCCGGGCCACTACACCCCGAAGTCCGCGTCGTGAGCGCCCCGGTGAACGCCTCGGGGCCCGTCTCGTCGGAGGCCGCTTCGGCGTCCGTCCCGAAGGACGCGGAGGTCCTCCGCGCCCTGCACCGCGACCGCGCGGCCGACGACCCGCTCGTGCTGCCCGGCCCGTGGGACGCGGCGAGCGCCCGCACCTTCGAGGCCGCCGGCTTCCCCGCCCTCGCCACCCCGAGCGCCGCCGTCGCCGCGTCCCTCGGCCACGAGGACGGGGCGACGCCCCCCGACGAGATGTTCGCCGCCGTGGCGCGCATCGTCCGGGCCGTGTCCGTCCCCGTCACGGCGGACCTGGAGGGCGGCTACGGGCTCTCCGCCGCCGAACTCGTCGAGCGGGTACGGGAGACCGGGGCGGTCGGCGTGAACCTGGAGGACAGCGACGCCGGCGTCCTCAAGGATCCCGGGGCGCACGCGGAGTGGCTGGCGGAGGTGCGGGCGGCGGCCGGGCCCGGACTCTTCGTGAACGCGCGCGTCGACGCGTACCTCCGCGAGGGCGTCGCCGACCCGGCCGGGGAGGCGCTCGCCCGCGCCCGCCTCTACGCGGCGGCGGGCGCGGACTGCGTGTACCCGATCAAGGCCCCGCCCGCCGACCTGCCGGGCCTGCGGGCGGCCCTCGGCGACCTGCCGGTGAACGCCCTGTCCCTGCCGGACGGCCCGTCCTTCGCCGAGCTCGGCCGCCTGGGCGCGACCCGCGTCACCTTCGGCCCCGGCCTGCTCCTCCGGTCCCTGCACGGGCTCGCGGAGCTGGCGGCCGGGCTGCGGGCCCGGGCTCAGTAGGCACCGGGACGGAAGAAGTCCAGGGCCACGCGGAGCCGTTCGCGCTGCTTCGGCCAGTCGGCGTCCGGGCCGGCGGCCAGGATCGCGTACTGGTTGCCGTCCTCGGCGGTGAAGGCGCGGTCGACGACCTTGCGTCGGCCGCCCTCGCGGTCGTACGCGTACACGAGTTCGGCGGAGTCGGCGGGCACGCCGGGCTCGCCCGTGACCCGGCGGAGGCCGATCTCGGCGTAGCCGGGCTTGTTGGTCCGGCCGTCCTCGGAGGCGCCGCGCAGCGCCTCGTACGGCGTGATGCCGGCCTCCTGGATGACGAAGACCTGGATCAGGCTCCGTCCGTCCGGCGCGTTGTAGAACACGCCCTGCTCGGACTCGGTGCGGTTCCAGCCCTCGGGGACGGCGATCGTGAAGCCCTTGAGGTCCTCCTGGGCGCGGTAGCCGGGCGGGGGCACCTCGTCCAGGGGCGTGGACGTGCCGGACGGGGACTCCGAGGGGGTCTCCGTGGGGGCCCCGGACGTCGGCCCGCCCGTCTCCGGGGCGGCCGAGACGGAGGCCGGGGGGCCCGCCGCCGGGCCCGCGCCGTTCTCGCTCCGGCCCCAGACGAGCCAGGCTCCCACGGAACCCGCCGCGAGGACGGCCAGCGCCGCCCCGGCCGCCAGGACGGCCCGCGAACGGGCCCGGGGGGCCGGGACGGGCGGCGCGGGGTACTGCCGGCCACCGGCGCCACCCGTGTCGGGGGCGTGTCCAGGGGGTCCCGGGAGGTGACCCGGGCCGTACTCCGGCGCGTACTCCGGAGGCGGCGGCGGAGGAGGGGCGACGGGCCAGGCGGTTCCGGGGCCCCCGGCGGTCTGCGGGGCCGGAGGCCAGACGGGGGCGCCGGGCCCGACAGCGCCCCCCGGGGCCACGGGCCCGGCGGCACCTCCCGGGGCCACGGGCCCGGCGACGCCCTCCGGGACCACGGGCCCGGCAGCGGACCCGGGGCCCTCCGCCCCGGCGCCCTCCGGGACCACGGGCCCGGCGCCCTCCGGCACCACCGGCCCGGGTGCCCCTCCGTCCCACGCCGGCGCGGGCGGGCTCTCCGTTCCCCCGCTCTCCCAGCTCTGCGTCTCGTCGTTCCAGCGGGCCCCGCCCGTCGGAACGCCCCCCTGACCGCTCATCTCATCCTCCGAGCAGGGCGCCGACGGCCTGCCCCACGGCCACGCCCGAGGCGAGGATCCCGGCCACCGCGCCCGCGTCCGTGAGGGCGCGGCGCAGGGCGGCGAGCCGCCCGGTGCCCGCGCGTCCGGTGCCCTCGATCTCGTCCTCGGCGTCGGAGAGTTCGGCGTCGAGCGCGGCCGTCTGCTCGGTGGGGACGACGCCCTCCAGGTCGGCGCGGAGCCGGCGGATGGCCTGGAGGAGCTCCTCCTGCCGGGCGTCGCGGGCGGGTTGCGCGCCGTTCACCGTGCTGGTGACGGTGTTGTGGTCGCCGATGGTGACGTTGCCGCCGGTGTTGGTGACGTGAATGCCGCCACGGTCGCGGGAGTTCCCTGTCTCAGCCACGGTCGCCTCCGGTCGTGGAAGGGGTGAAGGTCTTGCTGGTGACGGTGTTGTGGTGGCCGACGGTGACGTTCCCCTTGGTGTTCTCGATGAACGTGCCGCCCTCGGCCACGTGGACGATCTTCTGCTCGAACTCGGCGGTCTCGTAGCCGGCTTCGCGGAGCGCGAGCGTCACGCCGTTCGCGACGCGGTCCTGCACGCTCTTCAGGTAGCGGCTGACGTCCATCTCCTGGAAGAGGGAGGCCTCGTCGTCGGAGCCGAGCTCGCGGACCGAGATCCACGGCCCCTCGGGCAGCGCGTTGGTGTGACCGGCGGTGAGCACCCGCCACAGCTGGACGAGCGCGCGCCCGATCGTGACCACGGCCTGCCCGGCCGAACGCGGGGTCTGCCCGAGTGCCCAGACGGCCTTGCCGAAGTGGTGGTTGTGGCGGTAGCGGTGGGCGATCCGGTCGGCGTACCGGTAGAGCGGCCTCACCGGCCGCAGGACGTGCGGGGCGACCTCCAGCATCAGCATGCCGCCCTGGGTGTGGACGCGGACGAAGACCGTCGTGACGATCTCCTCGCCCCAGCCGCCGACCCGGATGCGGAGGAAGTGGCGGCGGGTCTCGCCGCCCTCCTCGATGGCGCGCGAGCGGTGCGCCTCGAAGCCCTCGGGGGTGTACGGGGCGGCCGTGCGGGCCGGCAGTCCGTCGACGGGAAGGAAGACGACCTCGTCGATCTCCAGCTCGCGCAGCCGGTCCCGTACGGCCGCCCGGAGCTGCGGCGAGCCGTGGGGGGAGGGCACGCGGAGTCCCTCCAGGAGGGGGACGACGCGCCGCAGGACGGCGCTGTTGTCGAGCGGTTCGGGCGCCTTGCCGTCGAGGTCCTTGCGGGGGCGCAGCTCGACGGAGAGCGACCAGGGCTCGTACGGGGAGCCGGCGCCGCAGAAGGGGACGTCGGCGTCGTACATGATCAGCCGGGCGTGCTGTTCGACCCGGATCCGGTCGCGCAGCCGGCGGAAGCGGGCGCCCTCGGCGAGCTCGGCCGGGTCGGAGTGCTGGTCCGCGAAGCGCTCGCGGGACAGCTCCTGGGTGAGCGCGCGGGCGAACTGGCCGCGCTGGGTGGCCACCGCCCAGGCCACGAGGAACGGCACGGCGATGGTGATCCACACCTCCAGCGGGCCGATGCCCCACATCTGCTGGGCGGCGAGGCCGAGGGCGACGTCGAGGAAGCCGGTGGCCTCGTGGACCTCGTCGAGGAGGTCGCCGAGGAAGCCGCCGCCGGACTCGTCGCCGAACGCGAGGAAGAGGAGGAGCAGCGCGGACTGGAGGAACACGAGCCGGCCGTACCAGCGCAGCAGGAACGCGAGGACGATCCGGTAGACGGGGGCGGCGGACCGGCCGCGCACCCAGCGGGCGACGCCGAGCACCAGGAAGGGGGTGATGAGGAGTGCGATCAGGCCCTTGGTGAGGGGCATCGCGACGATCCAGAGGGCGAGGACGCCGGCGGCCCAGGCGAGTTCGACGCGGCGGGCGCGCAGCGCGTGGGCGAGGACGCGGCTCGCGTCGTAGCCGAGGGAGGGGGCGGCGAAGCGCTCCTCGTGGACGTACAGCTGGTCGATGACCGCGTCACGGAAACCGTCGTCGAGGTAGGTACCGGCGCAGAGCAGCCGGGTCGCCTCGCTGGCGGCCGGTAAGCGGCGCGGGTCGACGGCGGGCGACGGGCCGCCGGACTGGTGGGGCACGGACGACTGCGGCAAAACTCCCCCGATGGTGTGGAACCGTCCATGTTTCCGGCCCGGTTGACCGGGAACCGAGGGGACAGCATAGGGGAGGCGGGAGTTCCGTGTCGGCCGGAAAAACGGCGCCCCCGGGCCGTACGGTCGGTCGTACGGCCCGGGGGCGCCGGGAGTGTGGAGCCGTGGCCGGCCCCGGACGGGGCCGGGCCGTCAGCTTCAGATGAGGCCGAGCTTGCGGACCGCGTCGCGCTCCTCGACGAGCTCCTTGACGGAGGCGTCGATGCGGGCGCGGGAGAAGTCGTTGATCTCCAGGCCCTGGACGATCTCGTACTTGCCGTCCTTGCAGGTGACGGGGAAGGAGGAGATGAGGCCCTCCGGGACGCCGTAGGAGCCGTCGGACGGGATGCCCATGGAGGTCCAGTCGCCCTCGGCGGTGCCGTTGACCCAGGTGTGGACGTGGTCGATGGCGGCGTTGGCGGCGGAGGCCGCGGAGGACGCGCCACGGGCGTCGATGATCGCCGCGCCGCGCTTGGCGACGGTCGGGATGAAGGTGTCGGCCAGCCACGCCTCGTCGTTGACGACCTCGGCCGCGTTCTTGCCGGCGATCTCCGCGTGGAAGACGTCCGGGTACTGGGTCGCGGAGTGGTTGCCCCAGATGGTGAGGCGCTTGATGTCCGTGACCGAGGAGCCGGTCTTCTGGGCCAGCTGCGTCAGCGCGCGGTTGTGGTCCAGGCGGGTCATCGCGGTGAAGCGCTCGGCCGGGACGCCCTTGGCGGCGGACTGGGCGATCAGGGCGTTGGTGTTGGCCGGGTTGCCGACGACGAGGACCTTGATGTCGTCCGCGGCGTGGGCGGCGATGGCCTCGCCCTGCGGCTTGAAGATGCCGCCGTTGGCGGCGAGCAGGTCGCCGCGCTCCATGCCCGGGCCGCGCGGGCGGGCGCCGACGAGCAGGCCGATGTTGGCGCCCTCGAAGCCCTTGTTCGGGTCGTCGAAGATGTCGATGCCCTTGAGCAGCGGGAAGGCGCAGTCGTCGAGTTCCATGGCGGTGCCCTCGGCGGCCTTCACGCCCTGGGGGATCTCGAGGAGGCGCAGCTTGACCGGCACGTCCGCGCCGAGCAGGTGGCCGGAGGCGATGCGGAAGAGCAGCGCGTAGCCGATCTGGCCGGCCGCGCCGGTCACGGTGACATTCACGGGAGTGCGGGTCATGGCGATCTCCGTAAGACAGCTGGCGGTGGGGGTCCCTGCCCCTGGTGCGGGATAGCTCTCTTGATCGATCGGTGTCTCGACATGAAGAGATATCCAGCGGTCAGGCTATCCGACCCGGACCCTGCCGAATCCCCAACCCCTTGTGGTCCGGCTCACTGCCACCCGTCCGGGCACCGCCGTCCGCCCCGGCGCCGGACCGGAGCGGCCGTCCGCCCCGACACCGGGCCGAAGTAGCGGAATGGTCACTTCCGTGCCACAGCGCCCCGACGGGACTTGAACCGCCTTGGTACGTACATGACCCTTGATCGTGACGGCGCCCGCCCTCCCACGGGGGAGAGGGCGGGCGCCGTGCCTCGCGTGCCGGGCGGCTACGTCACCGTCAGGTGGAGCACGTCCTCCAGGAACGGGATCCGCACCCACGGACCCGGCTGCACCATGAGCGCGAGCAGCACGATCAGGCCGCCCATCACCCCGTACGTGATCATGTCCGTGAAGCGGGAGCGGACGGCCAGCATGCCGACGGACGGCAGCGTCCGCCGGATCGCCGCGCCCGTGAGGAGCGCCGCGCCGACCAGGATCGCGCCGACCCGGAAGGACTGCGGGAACGGGTCCGTCCCCACCACGAGCAGGCCGAGGCCCGCGAGCACGAGGACGGTGAGCAGCGGCCACTGGCGCGCGGGCGCCGGCGCGTCGCCGGGAGCCGCCCGGCCGCCGCCCTCGGGGCGCGCGGTGTCGGTGGTGAGTTGCTGTCGCGGACCGCGCTCCGCCCCGTCCTCCGCTGCGCCGCCCGCGGCGGTGGCGTCCGTGCCGCGGACGGTCTCCGTGCCGCCCGCGGCGGTCGCGCCCTCCACGGCGTCCGCGCCGTCCGGGTTGCCGGGCGTCCCCGGGGTCCCGGAGGTCACCTCAGAGCGCCTCGGCCGCGCGCTCGGCGGCCTCGACGACGTTGACGAGGAGCTGCGCGCGGGTCATCGGGCCCACGCCGCCGGGGTTCGGGGAGATCCAGCCGGCCACCTCGGCGACGCCGGGGTGCACGTCGCCCAGGATCCTGCCCTCGGCGTTGCGCGAGACGCCGACGTCGAGGACGGCCGCGCCCGGCTTCACGTCCTCGGGCTTGATCAGGTGCGGCACGCCGGCGGCGGCCACGATGATGTCGGCGTTCCGCAGGTGCGCCGAGAGGTCGCGGGTGCCGGTGTGGCACTGCGTCACGGTGGCGTTCTCGGAGCGGCGGGTCAGGATCAGCGGCATGGGGCGCCCGATGGTGACGCCGCGTCCGACGACGACGACCTCGGCACCGTTGATCTCCACGCCGTGGGCGCGGAGCAGGGTGATGACGCCGTTGGGCGTGCAGGGCAGCGGGGCGGGCTCGTTGAGGACGAGCCGGCCGAGGTTGGTCGGGTGCAGGCCGTCCGCGTCCTTGGCCGGATCCATCAGCTCCAGGATGCGGTTCTCGTCGATGCCCTTGGGCAGCGGCAGCTGGACGATGTAACCGGTGCAGGCCGGGTCCTCGTTGAGCTCCCGGACGACCGCCTCGATCTCCTCCTGCGTGGCGGTCGCGGGGAGTTCGCGCTGGATGGAGGCGATGCCGACCTGCGCGCAGTCACGGTGCTTGCCGGCCACGTACTTCTGGCTGGCCGGGTCGTCGCCGACCAGGACCGTGCCGAGGCCGGGCGTGACGCCCTTCTCCTTGAGGGCCGCCACACGGACGGTCAGATCGGACTTGATCGCGGCTGCGGTGGCCTTGCCATCGAGAATCTGGGCGCTCATGGAGACATCCTCCCGGATGACCCCCGCCTTGTTCCAATTCGCTCGGGCGGAGCGGACGGCGATACGGACCCGCAGGTTGCACTTGCACAACTTCGGTACGTATCGACTGGACAAGAACTCGCCATTGCGACCACGATGACCGCGCAGTATCGCGGAAAATGCCGGGGGGTATCCGCTCACATGCCGTGAAAGTCCTCCACCCGGGCCGCGTCGTCCCCGCACAAGGAAATTCACGGAGGAACCCCTCGATGAGCTTCGGCGAACCGAACAACCCCTACGGCCAGCCGCAGGACCCCAACCAGCAGCAGCCCGGCTACGGCTACCCGCAGCAGGCCCCCCAGGGCGTTCCGCAGCAGGGCTACGGCTACCCGCAGCAGCAGCCGGGCGCGTACCCGCAGGCCCCGGGCACCCTGCAGGCGAACAACGGCTACATCAGCGTGCACGGGCTCGGCACCGTGCAGGTCGCCTCGATGGGTCTGCGGTTCGCCGCGCGCCTGATCGACGGCGTCGCCATCGGCATCGTGTACTGGGTCCTCTCGGCCATCGGCCTGGCCGGTGTGGTGGGCGCGTCCAACAGCATCGACGACTGCACCGGCCTGGACCCGATGTCCTCGGCGTACCAGACCTGCATCAACGACCAGGCCGAGGCCGTCGGCGGCATCTTCGCCGCCTTCTTCGGCGTCCTCTTCCTGCTCTTCATCGCCACCATGCTCTACGAGTGGCTGATGATCGCCTTCGTCGGCGCCACGCTCGGCAAGATGGCGCTCGGCCTCCGCGTCATCAAGGAGAACACGGGCAGCAAGCCGGGCCTCGGCGGCGGCTTCATCCGCTGGATCATCCCGATGGCCGGCGCGATCGTCTGCGGCATCGGCCAGCTCCTGGTCTACCTGTCGCCGTTCTTCGACAGCACGGGCAAGACGCAGGGCTGGCACGACCGTGCCGCGGGCACGATCGTCATCAAGAAGTAGGACCCGCGGCGGGTTCCCGCCGTTCCGAGGGCCGTCCGGCACACCGCCGGACGGCCCTCGGCCGTCGTCGGCGGGCTCAGCTCCGCTTCAGGACCGCGAAGCCGTCCGAGCGGTAGGTGATCTCGTACCGCGCCTCCGGATGCAGTTGCGAAGCCAGCCGCACCGGATCCGACACCTGCTGTCCCCAGCCCCGCAGGTCGAAGGCCAGGTAGTCCGGTGTGGCGCCCTTCGACGTGCCCACCCAGTAGACCCGGTGGTCCGCCGTGAGGTGTGCGAGGAGCGGGACGTCCGCCTCGACGCTCGCCCCCTCCGGCACGGCGTCGACCGCCGCCCGCGCCTCCAGGGTCCGGCTGTCCGTCCGGTACGTCTCCGGTTTCGTCAGCTCCCGCAGCGGCAGGTTCGCGGCGAGGACGAGCGCGACCGCCGTCGCGACCGGGATCACGACCTTGCCGTACGAGACGAGCCACTCGCGCGGCGAGGTGCGGACCGAACGGACGCCGTCCACGAGGGCCAGGAAGACGATCGGCATGAGGACCGCGCTGTAGTGCCAGTGCATGCCCCAGTGGTTGGCGTCCTGGGAGAGGAAGCGCCAGCCCAGGGTCGGCAGGACGAGCAGGACCAGGGGGGAGCGCAGGGCGAGGAAGCCGGTGATCGCGAGCAGGTAGAAGACCATCTCCCACCGCTCGCCCGAGGCGAGGGCGTCGCCGATGACCTGTCCGAAGGACGTGTCGGCGCCCTGCCCGGTCTTCTCGATCTTGGCCCAGTAGTCGTACTGGCCGAGCCGGCTCGCCGCCGGGATCAGGACGAGGACCGTCAGCGCGAAGGCCGCCGTGCCGAAGCCGGCCAGGGCGGCGCCGAGCCGCCTGCGCCCCTTCAGGAAGAGGACCGCGCCGACCATGGCGACGGTGAGGCCCATGTCCTCCTTGACGAGGACGAGCGGGGCGGACCAGGCGGCGGCCGCGGTCCAGCGCCCGAGGAGCAGGGCCCGGCAGGCCAGGGCGAGCAGCGGGACGGCGAAGGCGATCTCGTGGAAGTCGGACCTGACGGCCTCCTGGAGCCCCCAGGAGAGGCCGTAGGCGACGGTCAGGCCGATGCCGGCGGCCCGGCTGCCGAGGATCTGCTGCGCGGTGCGGCCGACGACGACGGCGGAGGCGGCGAAGAGCGCGGCCTGGCCGAGGAGCAGCGCGGCGGGCGAGGGCCAGATCCAGTAGAGCGGCGCGAGCAGGGCGGTGACGGGGCTGAAGTGGTCGCCGAGTATCTGGAAGCCGGGGCCCTTGATGTCGGCCACGGGCGCGCGGAACTCGGCGTACGCCCGGACGGACTGCCCGAAGATCCCGAGGTCCCAGGAGGGCGTGCGGAAGTGCGCGTACTGCACCCAGGAGTAGAGGAAGTACAGGCCGCAGAGGACACCCGCGAGGAGCAGGTACGGGCGGAGCGGGGCCGGGGCGAGGCCCTCGGACGGGTCCGTGTCGGTGGTGTCCGCCGCGGGCCTGTTCAGTACGTCCAACACCACGTCCCCCACTACCGGCGGCCGACAAAAGAGCAACCCATTAGACCAGAGTCCACTCGTTCGGCGGATCCGCCGCCGGGCCCGGGGACGGGAGCGGCCCGTCGGCACCCGCGGGGTGCCGACGGGCCGCTACGCGGTGCTCACCGTCAGTGGAAGAAGTGGCGCGTGCCCGTGAAGTACATCGTCACGCCCGCCTTCTCCGCGGCCTCGACGACGAGCTCGTCGCGCACCGATCCGCCCGGCTGCACGACCGCCTTCACGCCGGCCGCGGTGAGGATCTCCAGACCGTCGGGGAAGGGGAAGAAGGCGTCGGAGGCGGCGTACGAGCCGCGCGCCCGCTCCTCGCCCGCCCGCTCGACGGCCAGCTTCGCGGAGTCCACGCGGTTGACCTGGCCCATGCCGACGCCGACCGAGGCGCCGTCCTTGGCGAGCAGGATCGCGTTGGACTTGACCGCGCGGCACGCCTTCCAGGCGAAGGCCAGCTCGGCGAGCTCCTCGGCGGAGAGCGCCTCGCCGGTCGCGAGGGTCCAGTTCGCCGGGTCGTCGCCCTCGGCTTGGAGGCGGTCGGCGACCTGGAGGAGGGCACCGCCGTCGATCGGCTTGACCTCGACCGGGTTGGCCGGGGCGCCCTCGGCCCTCAGGACGCGGATGTTCTTCTTCTGGGCGAGGACCTCGACCGCGCCGTCCTCGTAGCCGGGGGCCACGATGACCTCCGTGAAGATCTCGGCGACCTGCTCGGCCATCTCCACGGAGACCGGGCGGTTGACGGCGATGACGCCGCCGAACGCGGACAGCGGGTCGCAGGCGTGCGCCTTGCGGTGCGCCTCGGCGACGTCGGCGCCGACCGCGATGCCGCACGGGTTGGCGTGCTTGATGATCGCGACGCAGGGCTCGGCGTGGTCGTACGCGGCCCGGCGCGCGGCGTCGGTGTCCGTGAAGTTGTTGTACGACATCTCCTTGCCGTGCAGCTGCTCCGCCTCGGCGAGGCCGCCCGTCCCGTCGACGTAGAGCGCGGCGCCCTGGTGCGGGTTCTCGCCGTACCGCAGGACGTTCTTCCGCTCGTACGTGGCGCCCAGGAAGTCGGGGAAGCCGGAGTCGTCGGCGGCGGCGTAGTCGTCGGCGAACCAGGAGGCCACGGCCACGTCGTACGCGGCGGTGTGCTGGAAGGCCTCGGCGGCGAGCCGCTTGCGGGCGGTCAGGTCGAAGCCGCCGGCCTTGACGGCGGCGAGCACGTCGGCGTACCGGTCGGGGCTGGTGACGATCGCGACCGACGGGTGGTTCTTGGCCGCGGCGCGGACCATCGACGGGCCGCCGATGTCGATCTGCTCGACGCACTCGTCCGGGGTGGCGCCGGAGGCGACGGTCTCGCGGAACGGGTACAGGTTCACGACGACGAGGTCGAAGGGCTCCACGCCGAGCTCGGCGAGCTGCGCGCGGTGCGACTCCAGGCGCAGGTCGGCGAGGATGCCGGCGTGCACGCGCGGGTGCAGCGTCTTGACGCGCCCGTCGAGGCACTCGGGAAAGCCGGTCAGCTCCTCGACCTTGGTGACCGGGACACCGGCGGCGGCGATCTTCCCGGCGGTGGAGCCGGTGGAGACGAGCTCGACACCGGCCTCGTGCAGACCGCGGGCCAGCTCCTCGAGCCCCGTCTTGTCGTAGACGCTGACCAGCGCGCGGCGGATGGGCTTAACGGTGTCCGTGTTCACCGACATGAACCTTTCGTCCCTCAATGCGGTAGCCGTGCCGGGCGAGACGCCCCACGACGTCGACGAGCAGCGAGCGCTCGACTTCCTTGATGCGCTCGTGCAGAGCGGCTTCATCGTCCTCGTCCCGCACCTCGACCACGCCCTGGGCGATGATCGGGCCGGTGTCGACACCGTCGTCGACGAAGTGGACGGTGCATCCGGTGACCTTCGCGCCGTAGGCGAGGGCGTCGCGCACCCCGTGGGCACCGGGAAAACTGGGGAGGAGCGCCGGGTGGGTGTTGACGACCCGGCCGCCGAAGCGGGCGAGGAACTCCTTGCCGACGATCTTCATGAAACCGGCCGAGACGACGAGGTCCGGCTCGTACGCGGCGGTGGCCTCGGTCAGCGCGCGGTCCCACTCCTGGCGGGTCGCGTGGTCCTTCACCCTGCACACGAAGGTCGGCAGCCCGGCGCGCTCGGCGCGCTCCAGGCCGACGATGCCCTCGCGGTCGGCGCCGACGGCGACGACCTCGGCGCCGTACCCCTCGGGGTCGGCGGCGATGGCGTCGAGGAGGGCCTGCAGATTGGTACCGGACCCGGAGACCAGGACGACGAGGCGGGCGGCAGCCACTGGGTCACTCTTTCCGTGGTGTTTGTGCGGTCGTACGAACGAATCGCGCCCCTCGATACGGGGAACCCTACGAATGGCTCGACCGTCAGCAACGATACCGGCACACGGGACGGCCCCCACGGGACGGGGGCGGAGCAGGGCGGTAGCGTCAGGGGCCGACGCCGGGCGCGCACCGGCCCGGACGAGGGGCCGGAGCCGGTTCGGACGGCGGACGGCTCGGCGGACGAGCAGCAGACGAGACAGCACGAGACAGCAGCGGAGACCACGGGCGCGGTCGTGGTCGAGACGACAGAGGGAAGACGTTCAGCAGATGCCGGAACGCCAGTCCACGGACGACAACAACCCGTTCGCGCCACCGCCCGAGGGCAGGCCGGACCAGCCGTGGCAGCCGCGGCGACCGGAGGGCCCGGACGACGACGCGTCCGGCACCCCGGACTCGTCGGGGCCGTCCGACGGCCGCTGGAGCCCGCGCCAGCCGGGCCCCTCGCAGGACGGCTTCGGCCGGAGGCCGGACCGGCAGGGCGGGCCGGAGGGCGGCCCCGGGCAGGGCGGGTCCGGGCGGGGCCCCGGGATCCGCTGGGACCCGACGGACCCGGCGCAGCGGAGGGCGCGGTACGCGATCCTCGCCGGCATGTGGGGCTTCTTCTTCGCCATCTTCGAGATCCCGCAGCTGGCGCTGCTGCTCGGCGCCCTCGGCCTCTACTGGGCGATCAGCTCGCTGCGCGCCAAGCCGAAGGCGGCCGAGGAACTGTCGCCGACATCACAGCCCCCGTCGGCGCAGTCCTCGCCGGGCCGGCCCCCGGGGCAGGGGGCGACGGCCCCGACCGCGCCGCTCCGCTCGATGCGGACGGCGGCGATCAGCGGTCTCGTCGCGGCGAGCCTGGCGCTGATGATCGTCGCGGTGGGCTTCACCATGCAGGTCGTCTACCGCGACTTCTACGAGTGCCGCGACGACGCGCTGACCCACGCGGGCGAGCTGGCCTGCAACGACCTCCTGCCGAAGCCGCTGCGCGCGGGCTTCGGGGTGCGGGAGTAGCGGGCCCGCGTCAGTCGGCGGCGGGCGGCGGCGGAGAGGGTTCCCAGGCCGCCGGGAGGTAGTCGTAGGGCTCGTACCCGGGGTCGTCGCCGAAGGGGTCGGCGTACGGGGAGGCGTACCGGTCGGCGGTCCGGGCGACGCGCGGGGCGGCGGGCACGTCGTTCCGCGGGTCCGTTCCCGTTCCCGTTCCGGTCCCGGTTCCGGCGCCGCTGTCGGTGACGGTCCCGGCCGCCGCCGTCTCGGGTGTGACCGCCTCGGGCCGGGCCTCCGGGGGCCCGGACGGGGGCGACAGGAGTCCGGACAGGGCCGCCACGAGGCGGGAGGGGGCCGCCATGAGTCCGGACGAGGCCGCCTTGAGCCGGGACGAGGCCGCCTTGAGCCGGGACGGCGTGGAACCGGGCGCGGCCGCCACGGAGCCGTCCGCCACGGCGGACACGACCGCGGGCGCCGGCACGGGCACGGCCCAGGGCCGAAGCTTCTCGGAACGCGGAACCCTGCGGCCCCAGGCCCGCACCCCGAGCGCCACCGGCATCCCCGCGCCGACCCCCCACAGCACCGCCGCCGCGCCCGCCTGCCACCACACGGGGCCGAACGCCGAGAGCCGGCCGGTGCCGAGCGGGCCGCCCGCCGCGGCCGCCAGGACGGCGGCGGCCGCCCCGCACCCCCCGGCCGCGCCGAGCGCGGTCAGGGCCGCTTCCCGGGCATCCCAGGTCCGGGCGGCCCGGCCCACGCGGTGGCCCTGGACCACCGCCGCGGCCAGCGGGACCGCGACGGCCGCCCAGTGGACCCAGGTGCCGCGCCCCTCGGCGGGCAGTGCCGCCAGGAGCGGGAAGGGCGGCACGGCCGGGTCGCCTGCGAGGCCCAGCGGGGTCGCGAGCGCTCCCGTGCCGAGGGCGAAGCCGGGCCCGAGGCCGTACGCGGCTCCCCAGACGGCCGCGTTCGGCAGCAGCGCCAGGACGAGCAGCAGGACCGTCACCCGACCGGACCACTCCCCCGCGAGGCCTTCGAACGAGGCCTGCGCCCGGCCCGCGTGCCAGGCGAGCGAGCCGGCCGCGACCACCGCGCCGCCGCCGAGCAGCGTCAGCGTCCCGAGCCCGGCGGCGCGCAGGGCGGCGGCGGCCTGCCGCTGCCCCGGCAGCGGGCGGTCGAGCGCCGTCCAGACGCCCGCGCCCGCCGCGCCGGTGACGACGGCGGGCATCCAGAGCCCGGCCGTGACGAGGTCGGCGGGCAGCGGGCCGCTCTCGCTGTAGACCACGACGGCGGCCGCCACCAGCAGGTATCCCCCGGCGACGGCGGCGACGGCACCGCCCGGTGAGGGGCGCGGCCGGGTCCCGTCGTTCCCCGGGTCGAGGGTGTCGCGGGCGGTCCGGTGCACCAGCCAGACGGGCAGGGCGGCGAGCAGCAGCGGGGCGATCCCGAGGGGGGCGGGCAGGCCGGACGGGGCGTCCGTGCGGACCAGGTCCACGCCGTGGGCGAGCAGCCAGAGGCCGGCGGCGACGTGCAGGGCGCCGCCGGGGCCGCTGTCGGGGTACGGGGAGCTGATCCAGGCCGCGATCACCAGGACCGCGAGGGCGCCGAGGCCGAGTCCGGCGGCGACCCCGCCCCGGACGCAGGCGGTGGCGAGCGCGGCGGAACGGCCGCCCTGGACCAGGGGGTGCTCGGTCACGTGGGTCACGGGACCATGCTGCCAACGACACGCGCTTTCGCCGCGTAACAGGCAAACATCCGTTGTGTCGCCCAATATACGTTTATGTTCTTTTCTGCCCAGAGCAGCTCTGCGGGAGGTCGACGCCGATGAGCCGGAGCACCGCGGATTCCGCATCCTCCGTCCCCCTGCCGACCCCGAAGGAGCGGCGCAGGTTGCGTGAGGCCCTCGCCCTGAGCGAGGAGGAGGTCGCCGAGGCCATGGGCGTCACGAGGGCCACGGTGAGGTCGTGGGAGACCGGACGCTCGGCGCCCCGGGGCCGCAAGCGCGAGGCGTACGCGAGGCTGCTCGGCACGCCCGGGCCCACGGACCCGGTACGCCCCGGGGCAGAAGCCCCGGCGGATCCCCGGGCGCAGGCACAGGAACACTCTCAGCAGCCGCAGCCGCAGCCGCAGGCGCAGGCCCAGGCGCAGCCGCAGGCGCAGGCCCAGGCGCAGCCGCAG
>NZ_BMTQ01000002.1:0-76734 GCF_014649755.1 Streptomyces litmocidini
TCCGGTCCCGTTCGCTTTCGCTCCGGGCCCTTCCGGCGTCTCCGACTCTATCAGATCCTTTCGGCGTCTGATTCCCAGTCAGGGGGGTTTGTCTTTCCGGCTGTTGGGCCGTTCCGACGTCTCAAACTCTAGCGGGTTTCCCCGGCGGCTCATAATCGAGCCATTCGAAATGAATTTCGGCATGCCGAAATTCATCCCGGCAGGGAGTCTGTGCTGAGTAAGAGGTGCCGCATCAGCGGCGGGAGTGGTTGCCGAAGAACCGTTCCGGCTCCGTGACAACTCGGAGAACACTACGCATCCGGGAGGGGCGTGTCAACCCCCGCCCGTGCCCCGTTCCACCCCGTCCGACAGGTCGTCCGACGGGTCGTCCAGCAGGTCAGTCGAGGTCCGTCAGGCGGCCGCCGGCGTCGGGCTGGGTGAGCTCCACTCGGCGGAGGAGGCGGATGAGGACATCGCCGAGGACGCCCTTCTCCTCCGTCGTGAGGTCCTGGAGCAGGTCCTCCTCGAAGTCGGTGGCCATGCGCATGGCCTCCAGCCACTTCGAGCGGCCCTCGTCGGTGAGCTCGACGATCACGCGGACGCGGTTGTTCTCGTCGCGGTCACGGGTGACCAGGCCCTCGCCGGCCATGCGGTCGATGCGGTGGGTCATCGCGGCCGGGGTGAGGCCCAGACGCTTGGCGAGTTCGCCGGGGCCCAGGCGGTAGGGCTCTCCGGAGAGGACCAGCGTCTTGAGGACCTCCCACTCGGCGTTGCTGATGCCGAGGTCGGCGAGCTGGCGGCCGTACGCCACGTTCATCCGGCGGTTCAGTCGGCCGAGGGCGGAGACGACCTTCTCCACCTGTGGGTCGAGGTCGCGGTACTCGCGCTGATACGCGGCGATCTGCTCGTCGAGGCTCGGCTCCTGGGGAGCGGTGTCGGACATGCGGGGAGTATCCCACGGGCCTCGTTGGCGTTGAAGTCCTTCAGTGTGTACTGTTAAGGAGTTAACTTTAGCGTTGAAGTCTTCAGGGTTCAGTCGTACAGGTCTGAACCCGCGACCGAAGTGGGTGAGTGTGACCAAGGCGAGGGGCGCGGCGATGCGCCGGATTCAGGCAGGCAGCGCGCTGAGCGCGTTCGGACTCGGTTTCACCGTGCCGTACCTCTATGTGTACGTGGCGCAGGTGCGGGATCTGGGCGCGGCCACGGCGGGGGTCGTGCTGGCCGTCTTCGCCATGGCTGCACTGGTGGTGCTGCCCTTCAGCGGGCGGGCCATCGACCGGCGCGGTCCCGTGCCCGTCCTGATGGTGGCCTCGGTCCTGGCGGCGGTGGGCGCGGTGGCGATGGGCTTCGCCTCCAGCGTGCCGGCGGCCGTGGGGGCCGCGGCGCTGCTCGGTGCCGGTACGGCCGTGCTCCAGCCGGCCCTCGCCACGATGATCGTCTGGTGCTCGGCGCCGGCCGGGCGCACGCGGGCCTTCGCGATGCAGTTCTTCCTGCAGAACCTCGGGCTCGGCATCGGCGGCCTGATCGGCGGTCTGCTGGTCGACACCAGCCGGCCCGGCAGCTTCATCCTGCTGTTCTCGATCGAGGCGGCGATGTTCCTCGTGCTCGCCGCGGTCGTGGGGACCGTCCGGATGCCGGACTCCCCGGCGCTGCAGGGCGCCCGTCCGTCCGACGGCGGGAAGACCGGCGGTGTCCGCGCGCTGCTCGGGCACAAGGCGATGGTGCAGCTGTGCGTCCTCGGCTTCGTGCTGTTCTTCGCCTGCTACGGGCAGTTCGAGTCGGGCCTCGCCGCGTACGGCACGGAGGCCGCCGGCATCCAGCCGTCGGCGCTCGGGATGGCCCTTGCCGCGAACACGGCGGTGATCGTGGTCGCCCAGTTCCTGGTGCTGCGGTTCGTCGAGCACCGGAAGCGGACCCGGGTGATCGCGGCCGTGGGTCTGATCTGGGCCGTGGCCTGGGCGGTCGCCGGGTACGCGGGCCTCGGGCACGGCAGCCAGGCCATGGCGACGGCGGCCTTCGTCTCCACGTACGCCCTCTTCGGGCTCGGTGAGGCGATGCTGTCGCCGACCGTGGCCCCGCTGGTGGCCGATCTGGCGCCGGAGTCGATGGTCGGGTCGTACAACTCGGCCTTCGCCCTGGTGAAGCAGCTGGCGCTGGCCGTCGGTCCGGCCGTGGGCGGGCCCATGGGGGCCGCGCTGCACGGGCCGTACATCGTGACCTTCGTGCTCTTCTCGCTCGGGATCACCTTCCTGGCCGTCCGGCTGGGTCGGCAGCTCACTCCCGAGCAGGACCGGCCGTCGCTCGCGGTCAAGCCGTCGAAGGTGGTCGCGCGGCACGAGCCGGTCCGTGAGGACGAGACCGCGGTCGCCTAGTCCGGAATCAGTCCGGCAGGGCGAACTCGCACCAGACCGCTTTGCCGCCGCCCGGTGTGCGGCGGCTTCCCCAGGACGAGGCGATCGTCGCGATGATCGAGATGCCGCGACCCGCCTCGTCCTCCGTTTCCGCCCTGCGACGGCGCGGCAGGTGGTCGTCGCCGTCCGTGACCTCGATGATCAGGCGCCGGTCGGTGCGCCGCAGCCGCAGGCGCATGGGCGGGGTGCCGTGCTGGAGGGAGTTCGCCACGAGCTCGCTGGTGGCCAGGACGCCCAGGTCGCGCAGCTCGACGGGGAACCGCCAGGAGGAGAGGACGCCGGAGGCGAAGGCACGCGCGCGTGGTGCCGCTTCGACGCCGCCGAGGAGTTCCAGGGCGGCGTTGTGGAAGAGCTCGGCGTCCGCGCCCTTGCGGGAGGGGTGCTGGACGACCAGGACGGCGACGTCGTCGTCGTGCTCGGCGGTGACCCCGAGGGCGCGGAGGAGCCGGTCGCAGACGACCTGCGGGGTGCCGTCGGCGCCGGCCAGGGCACGGGCCAGGGCGGCGACGCCCTCGTCGATGTCCTCGCGGCGGCGCTCGACGAGACCGTCCGTGTAGAGGACGGCGGTGGAGCCGGGCGGCAGGGCGATGGAGCCCGAGGCGTGCAGCCAGCCGCCGGTGCCCAGCGGCGGACCGGTCGGGTCCCCGGCGCAGCGGACGGTGCCGTCCTCGTCCCGTACGAGGATCGGGAGGTGGCCCGCGGAGGCGTACACCAGCTTGCCCTCGCTGGGGTCGTGGATCGCGTACACGCAGGTGGCGATCTGGCTGGCGTCGATCTCGGCGGCGAGGCCGTCGAGGAGCTGGAGGACCTCGTGCGGGGGCAGGTCCAGGCGCGCGTAGGCCCGGACGGCGGTGCGGAGCTGGCCCATGACGGCGGCGGCGCGCACGCCCCGGCCCATCACGTCGCCGATGACGAGCGCGGTGCGGCCCGCGCCGAGGGTGATCACGTCGTACCAGTCGCCGCCGACGGCCGCGTCCGCGACGCCGGGCTGGTAGGTGGCGGCGATCCGCAGGTCGTCGGGCTGCTCCAGTTCCTGCGGGAGCAGGGAGCGCTGGAGGGTGACGGCGGTCTCGCGGTGTCTGCGCTCGCTGGCCCGGAGCCGCTCGGCGGCCTCGGCGTGGTCGGTGACGTCGGCGGCGTGGACGAGGACTCCGCCGCCTTCGAGGCGGGGGCTGTCGACGGGCAGGCAGGTGACCGTGTACGAGCCGCCGCCCCGGGTGCGGCGGGACTTGACCGTGCGGGGCCTGCCGCTGCGCAGCACCTGGTCCATGAGGGGCAGCAGGCCGAGTTCCTCGGCCTCCGGGCAGGTGTCGGCGACGGTGGCGCCGGCGGGGCGGGGGCCGAAGGCGGCGGCGTACGCGTCGTTCACGTACGCGATGCGGTGCTCCGGTCCGTACGCGAGCGCGACGAGCCCGGGGAGGCGGCCGAGCAGCTCCCGTACGGAGAAGTCCTCCAGGGCGGGGACGTCGGCCGCCTCGGCAGCGCTGTCGGTGAGCTGCTCCAACTGCTGACCGTACTCACCGCGGGCGGCGGGCACGGAACCTTCGGGCCCCCGCGCCGCGCGGCGCTGCGTGCCGGGGAGCCGGGCGCTCCAACGGGTGAAGTTCACGGATGTGTATGCCTCGTGGTGTCGGTGCCGTGCAGAGTCACGCTGTGCAGGTGTGAGCCCACCTATGGTCACACGTCCAGTGTGGACGAGTGCACTGACAGTGATGTCAGGACCGCGGCTTGTCGCCGTCGCCGGGGGGTGGAGCCGCGGCGAGTTCGAACTCGGCCCTGGGGTGTTCCAGCGAGCCGAGGGAGACGATCTCCCGTTTGAACAGGCCGGACAGGGTCCATTCGGCGAGGACCCGGGCCTTGCGGTTGAAGGTCGGCACCCTGCTGAGGTGGTAGGCGCGGTGCATGAACCAGGCCGGGTATCCCTTGAGCTTGCGTCCGTAGACGTGGGCGACCCCCTTGTGGAGGCCCAGGGAGGCGACGGAGCCCACGTACGCGTGCGTGTACTCCTTGAGCGGCTGCCCGCGCAGGGAGGCGGCGATGTTCTCGGCGAGCACCCTGGCCTGGCGGACGGCGTGCTGGGCGTTGGGCGCACACTCCTTGCCCGGTTCCTCCGCCGTCACGTCGGGGACGGCGGCGGCGTCGCCGGCCGCCCAGGCGTGTTCGACGCCCTCGACGGTGAGCCGGGCGGTGCAGCGGAGCCTTCCGCGTCCGTCCAGCGGCAGGTCGGTGGCGGCGAGGACGGGAGCGGGCTTCACGCCGGCGGTCCAGACGACCGTGCGGGTGGGCAGGCGGGTGCCGTCGCTGAGGACGGCGACCCGGTCCTCGCAGGTCTCCAGGCGGGTGCGCAGTCGGACGTCGACGTTCCGGCCGCGCAGCTCGCGGATGGCGTACCGGCCCATCTCCTCGCCGACCTCGGGGAGGATCCGGTCGGAGGCCTCGACGAGGACCCAGCGCAGGTCCTCGGGCTTGAGGTTGTGGTAGTAGCGCGCGGTGTAGCGGGCCATGTCCTCCAGTTCGGCGAGGGCCTCCACGCCCGCGTAGCCGCCGCCGACGAAGACGAAGGTGAGGGCGGCGTCGCGGATGGCGGGGTCGCGGGTGGAGGAGGCGATGTCCATCTGCTCGATGACGTGGTTGCGCAGGCCGATGGCCTCCTCGACGGTCTTGAAGCCGATGCCGTGGTCGGCGAGGCCGGGGACCGGGAGGGTGCGGGAGACGGAGCCGGGCGCGATGACCAGCTCGTCGTACGTCAGGTCGAGGGTGCCGGCGCCCTCCTCCTCGGTGGCGAGGGTGGAGAGGGTCGCGGTGCGCTTGGCGTGGTCGACGGAGCGGACCTCGCCGATGACGATGCGGCAGCGGTCGAGGACCCGGCGGAGCGGTACGACGACGTGGCGCGGGGAGATGGAGCCGGCCGCGGCCTCCGGCAGGAACGGCTGGTACGTCATGTACGGCTCGGGGGTGACCACCACGATCTCGGCGGTGCCGGCTCCGAGCTCCGTCCTGAGCTGCCGCTGGAGGCGCAGCGCGGTGTACATGCCGACGTATCCACCGCCGACCACGAGAATGCGCGCAGGTTCGGTCACTGTCCCATGACGCACCGCCGTCCGTGGTTTGTCCACAGGCTCGGCAAATTGTGTGACCGGAGGGGTACGGAGGCGTGGGGTGGCGCACGACAGGCGCGCGGGGAAACCGCGCAGGTCACGGTGGGTGGGGGCGGTTCGGGGAGGGGTCGGAAACGGGAGCCTTCCGGGCCTTGCTCCGATCGGGGGGCGCACCGGACGGAACTTCCCCTTCTGAATTGACCCCGACTCAACTATGTTCGTACTTCGTCGGGGTGTCGGATCGGAGTGCGCGTGGACCGAAGCGCTCGTCCGCCGGAGACCCCGTGTCAGGGCGGGGAAGTCTCCGGGGGGAGACATCATGAGCGGGGGAACGCTTATGCAGATTCAGGATTCACGGTGGCAGTCGGGCGCCGGGACGGCGACCGTCGTCGACGGGCACGCCCCGGGGACGGCCGAGGTGCGTAACGGGGCGCCGGTGGCGGGCGGCAGGTCCGCGCCGCTGCGGGTGGACGCCCAGCGCAATCTGGAGCACGTGCTGCGGGCCGCCCGCGAGGTGTTCGGCGAGCTCGGCTACGGGGCTCCGATGGAGGACGTGGCGCGCCGCGCCCGGGTCGGCGTCGGCACCGTCTACCGCCGCTTCCCCAGCAAGGACGTGCTGGTGCGGCGGATAGCCGAGGAGGAGACCTCCCGGCTGACCGAGCAGGCGCGGGCCGCGCTGGGCCAGGAGGAGGAGCCGTGGTCGGCGCTCTCCCGGTTCCTGCGGACCTCGGTGGCCTCGGGCGCGGGACGTCTCCTGCCGCCGCAGGTGCTGCGGGTGGGCGTGGACGACTCCGGTGCGCCGCTCGTCGCGGACGACGCGGACGAGGCGGCCCGGGTGCCGTACCAGCGGGGTGGCGTCGAGCAGGCCGACGCGCGCGTGGTCGCGCCGCGCGGGGTGCCGGTCGACGAGCGGGACGACGCGGGGGCCTCGGAGCTCCTGGAGGTCGTCGGGCGGCTGGTCGACCGGGCGCGTGAGGCGGGCGAGCTGCGGACGGACGTGACCGTGGCGGACGTGCTCCTCGTCATCGCCACCGCCGCGCCGGCCCTGCCGGACGCGGTGCAGCAGGCGGCGGCCTCGGCGCGGCTCCTCGACATCCTGCTCGAGGGTCTGCGCTCCCGGTAGGAGGGCCGCGGTCGTTTTCGTACGGCCGTTCTCGTGCGGTCGGTGCCGTACGGACGTACGGTCGTTTCCGTACGGCTGGGCTTCTCGTGGTCCGGGCGGGCCCACGGCAGGACACGAACGCGTGCGCGGTTACGCCCGGATACACGAAGTCGCCCCGGACGAGTGGTAAGTGGACGCGGCGCTTCGGCGCGCCCGCGCTCTGTGGCAGGCTTGGCCGACATTCGGGTCCGAGCGTGGTACGGGGGCTTCCGCGATGAGCGGTGACAGTCGGGACGATCCGCTGGGCAGTGGCGGCGGCGCGGAGACCGGAGGCCTTCCCTCCCGGCAGGTGCCGAGCCAGGGCGGGCCGGGAGGTCTCTCCGGCGTGCCGTCGCCGACGTCGACCGGTGCCGCGGGTCCCGCCGGGTCGTCGGGCCCTCCAGGAGCGTCGACCGGACCCGCCGGGCCGACCGGACCCGCCGGACCACTCGACGCGAGCGTGCCGCAGCAGCGCGAGGGCAAGCCCGCGGGGCCGGGCGCCGGGGCGGCAGGCGGGACGGGGCCCGCCGACAGCGGCGGTGGTGGCGGTGCCGAGGGCGGTGATGTCCTCGGCGGTGACGGCGACGCCGACGGCACCCACGGCGACGGCACCGGCAGCGGCGACGCCCGGGGCGGTCGCGTCGCCCACGGCCACGCCCCCGGGGTGCACGCCCACAGCGGTGACGCCGGCGACGGTGACGCCCCCGGTGGTGACGGCCATGGTGGTGACGGCCACGGACGTGACGGCGGTGTCGACCTCGACGAGCCCGACACCGTCCTTCCGCCGCCGCGCGAGCTGCCGCCCTCCGACGCCGAGCTCGTCCGGCGCATGCGGGACGGTGACGACTCCGCGTACGAGGAGCTGTTCCGCCGCCACTCCGAGGCCGTCCGCCGCTACGCCAGGACCTGCTGCCGGGACGCGCACACCGCCGACGACCTCACCGCCGAGGTCTTCGCCCGCACCCTCCAGGCGGTCCGCGGCGGCGCCGGCCCCGAACAGGCCGTGCGCGCCTACCTCATGACCACCGTCCGGCGGGTCGCCGCGAACTGGGTCAGGACCCAGAAGCGCGAGCACCTCGTCGAGGACTTCGCGGTGTTCGCCGCGGACGCCGCCCGTTCCGCCGAGGTCTCCGACCCGACCGTGTCCTTCGGGGCGGGGATGGACCTCGGCGCGGACGTCCGCGCCATGCACGAGGCCGAGCAGTCCCTCGCCCTGCAGGCCTTCCGCTCGCTGCCCGAGCGCTGGCAGGCCGTGCTCTGGCACACCACCGTCGAGGAGGAGTCCCCGAGCGAGGTCGCCCCGCTCTTCGGACTGACCGCCAACGCCACGGCCGTGCTCGCCAGCCGGGCCCGCGAGGGCCTCAAGCAGGCCTACCTCCAGGCGCACGTCAGCCAGTCCCTGACCGCGGGCGGCGACTGCGCCCGCTACGCGGACCGGCTCGGCGCCTACGCGCGCGGCGGGCTGCGGATGCGGGCCGAACGCGGCCTGCGCACGCACCTCGACGAGTGCGCCAAGTGCCGGCTCGCCGCCGGTGAGCTGGCCCATGTGAACGCCGGGATCCCCGCGCTCCTGCCGGTCGCCGTCATCGGCTGGTTCGCCGCCGGGTACTCGCTCAAGGCCGCCGGTGTCGTCGCCGGTGGCACCGCCGCCGCGGCCGGTGCGGGCGCGGCGGCCGCCGCCTCCGGGTCCTCCGGGGGCGCCGCCTCGGGCGGCTTGGCCGCCGAGGGGCTCGGCGCGCCCGCGAAGGCCGGCCTCGCGGCGGTCGTGGCGGTCGCCGCGGCCGCCGGGCTCGTCTGGGCGATGGCCGGGGACCCGCAGCCCGTGGCCGCGCCCCGGCCCGCCCGGCCGGTCGTCGCCCCCGCCGTGCCGCCGAAGCCCGCGCCGCCGGCGGAGCCCTCCCCGAAGCCCGTGCCGCCCGCCCCGCCCGTCACCTCCGAGCCGCCGGCGCCCGCCCCGCCGCCTCCCCCGAAGCCCAGCCCCAGGCCGACGCCCAGGCCCACGCCGAAGCCGACGCCGAAGCCGACGCCCAAGCCGTCCCCGAAGCCCACGCCCGAGCCGGTGCCGAGGCCCGCGCCGAAGCCCAAGCCGTCCCCGAAGCCCGCACCGGCCGTCTACCAGGTCAGCGAGCTGCAGTACGGGACCTTCGGCGACGGCACCAAGCCCGAGGTGGCCCTCTCGGACAGCAGCTGGATGTGGCAGCGCGACGGCCTGTCCATCGGCGGCACGCGGTACGCGCACGGGGTGAGCGTCCACGCGCCGTCCTCGCTGCTCATCGACCTCAACCGGCGGTGCACGAGTTACGACGCGGTCGTCGGCATCGACGACCTGAGCGCCCGGCTCGGCGTCGGCGGCGTCCGCTTCTCCGTCTACGGGGACGGGGCGCGGCTCTGGCGCTCCGGGGTCGTCCAGGCGGGCGACCCGCCGGTCCCGGTGCACGTCGACCTCTCCGGGCTCTCCACGATCCGGCTCGTGGTGGAGGAGCACACGCCGTTCGGCCGGGCCGCGGTGGCCGACTGGGCGGAGTCCCGGATCAGCTGCTCCTGACGCCCGTCCCGGCGGCCGGGCGGGCGGGGACGAAGGGTTCGACGAGGTCGAGGACCTCGTCGAGGCCCAGCTCCGCGCCGGCCGCGCGGGCCGCCGCCAGGGCCGGCCCGTCGAGTTCGACGAGGGCCCGGGCCGTCACGGACTCGGCGTCCTTCAGCTCGGGGACCGAGCGGGGCGTGTCCCGGCGCCACCGGTCGGCGGCGGCCAGGACCCGTACGGCGAGCTCGGCCTCGCCCGCCTCGGCCAGGACGATGGCGAGTCCCTCCCCCAGGCCGGTGGTGATGAAGTCCGCGCACTGCGCGTCCCGCGCGGTGCGGAGTGCGGTGACGGCCGTGGCGACGGCGGCGAGCCCCTTGCCCTCGTACGCCTCGACGCGGGCGGCGATTCCGGTCATCGCCGCCACGAAGTGCGGGGGCGGGGTGCCGAGCGCGACCGCGCGGCCCGCCTCCTCCAGCTGGGCGCGGGCCTCCGTGATGTCACGGTGGTGGAGGGCGAAGGCGGCGCGGAGGAAGCAGACGTACGTCTGGGTGTCCCGTACGTGGTAGCGGTCGGCCTCCCGCGCGGCCTCGTCGAGGGTCCGCTCGGCGGTCTCCAGGTCGCCGGTGCGGTAGGACAGTTCGGCCAGGCGGGCGAGGAGGAAGGGTGCCTCGGCGTGGGCGCCGACCTCGCGGGCGAGGGCGAGTGCCTCCTCGTACGCCTCGCCCGCCTCCGTGTGCCGGCCCCGCATCGTGTACGACTCGGCCGCCGCGCTCGCTATCTGGGCCCCCATCCAGCGGTCGCCGACGCGCCGGGCGATGTCGCGGAGTTCGGCCAGGGCGTCGTCGACGCCGGGCATGCCGCCGGGCATGTCGACGACCATGTGCGTGCGGAACATGAGGCTGACGCCCAGCTCCCAGTCGCCGCCGTGGCGGCGGCAGTTGTCGACGGCGGTGTCGAGGAGGGCGCGGACCGCGGCCGGTTCCTCGGTGAGGTACGCGGTGAAGGGCCAGAGCAGGCCGGGGAAGCGGGCCGCCTCGGGGCCGGGGTCCGTGCCGAACGCGTCGCGGACGCGCCGGACGAGCGCGAGGACCTCCGGCTGCTGGAAGTCGCCCATCGTGTGGCTCTCGACCGCGAGGAAGAAGTGCAGCATGCGCAGGTGCATGCGGGGCCAGTGGCGGGGGTCGGCGGGGTCGGACGGGTCCTCGCCGAGGGCGATCGCGCGCTCGACCCAGGCCAGGCCCTCGGGGCGGTAGTTCCGCAGCCACCAGAACCAGCCCATGGCGAAGACGAGGCGGAGGGCGGTGGCCTCGTCGGGCGGGGGTCCCCCCTGTTCGAGCGAGGCCGGGAGTCCGGGGGACGTGGCGAGGGTGCGGTGGAGGGCGGCGCGGATGTTGTCGAGGTCGCGCTCGACGCGGTCGATCCAGGGGAGCTGTTCCGCCGAGCGGAGGCGGGGCTCGGCGGTCTCGGCGAGGGCGGTGAAGTGGGCGGTGTGGGTGGCTTCGGCGGCGGCGAGCAGCTCGGGGTCCTCGGCGGCGCGCTCGGCGGCGTACTCGTGGATGGTCTCCAGGAGCCGGTAGCGCATCTCGCCGTCCTCGGTGGGGGTGGCGACGACGAGGGACTTGTCGACCAGGGCGCCCAGGGTGTCGGCGGCGCCCGGGGAGAGGGCCTCGGCGGCGGCCAGGTCCCAGCCTCCGGCGAAGACCGACACCTGGCGGAGCAGGGTGCGTTCGGCCGGGTCGAGGAGGTCCCAGGACCAGTCGACGACGGCGCGGAGGGTCTGCTGGCGGGGCAGGACGGTCCGCGAGCCGGAGGTGAGGAGGAGGAACCGGTCGTCGAGGCGGTCGGCTATCTGGCGCGGGGTGAGGAGGCGGAGGCGGGCGGCGGCCAGTTCGATGGCGAGGGGCAGGCCGTCGAGGCGGCGGCAGATCTCGTCGACGGCCCCGCCGCCGTCCCGGGCGAGGTCGAAGGAGGGGCGCGCGGTGCGGGCCCGTTCGACGAAGAGGCGGTGGGCGGGGTCGGGTGGGAGGGGCTCGACGGGGCGGACGGACTCGCCGGGGACGCCGAGGGGTTCCCGGCTGGTGGCGAGGACGCGCAGGTGCGGGCAGTGGGTGAGCAGGGTCTCGGCGAGGGCGGCGGCCGCGTCGATGACGTGCTCGCAGTTGTCGAGGACGAGGAGCAGCGGGCGGCGGGCCAGGTGCTCGACGAGGTGGGCGGTGGGGTCGTCCTGGAGCTGCGCTCCCTCGCGGGTGATCAGGTTGATCTCGCGGAGGCGGAGCGCGGAGAGGACGGCGCCGGGGACGGCGGCGGGGTCGTCGAGCGGGGCGAGTTCGGCGATCCAGGCGGCGGGGCCGGCGGCCCGGAGCGCGGCCTCCTCGGCGAGGCGCGTCTTGCCGGAGCCGCCGGGTCCGGTGAGCGTGACGAGCCGGGAGCGGGCCAGGTCCGCGTGGAGGGCGTCGAGTTCGGGCTCGCGGCCGACGAAGGAGGTGAGCCGGGGGCGGATGTTGCCGGCTTCGGGGGCGGGGGCCGGGGCGGGTGGCTCCGGGGCGCCGGGGGCGGACGCGGGCGGGGCCGGGGCGGGGGCCGCGGTCGGGGCCGGGGCGGGGGCTGGGGTCGGGGTCGGGGTGGGGGCCGGGGCCGGGGCCGGGGTGGCTCCGGTGAGGAGTTCGTGGTGGAGGGCGGTGAGTTCGGGGCCGGGGTCGGCGCCGAGGGCGTCCGCGAGGGTGCGGCGGGCCGACTCGTACGCGGTGAGGGCGTCGGCGTGGCGGCCCTCGGCCCGCAGGGCGCGGATGAGGTGGGCGCGGAAGGCCTCGTCGTACGGGTACGTGGTGGTGAGCTCGGTCAGCTCCGGTACGAGGCCGTCGGTGGCGCCCCGGCGCAGGTCGGCCTCGACGCGCTGCCGGAGGGCCGCGAGCCGCTGTGCCTCGGGGCGGAGGCCCGCCGGGTCGGGCAGGTCGGCGAGGGCGGGGCCGCGGAAGAGGCCGAGGGCCTCGCGGAGGAGGGCGGCGGCGGTGCCGGGGTCGCCGGCGTCGAGGCGGGCGGCGCCGTCCCCGGCCTTGCGCCGGAAGACGTACAGGTCGATGTCGTCGGGGCCGGCGACGAGCCGGTAGCCGGGGCCGGGGGTGGAGGCGACGGCCTCCCTGCCGAGGATCCGGCGGAGGCGGCCGATCAGGGCCTGGAGGGCGGCGGGGGCGTCCTGCGGCGGGTCGTCCCCGTACACGTCGTCGGCGAGCTCGCCGACGGAGACGGCCCGTCCGCCGCGCAGCGCGAGCGCGGCGAGCAGCGCGCGCAGCCGGGCACCGCCGAGGGGCAGCGGGGTGCCGTCGGGCCGGAGGGCCTCGGTGGTGCCGAGGATGAGATACCGCACCGGCCCATTGTGTCGGGCGGGCATGGCGGACGCCTCGGGGTTTACCCCGGTGGGCCCCCTCGGAAGGCGCCGGTGTCCAGGTCGAAGCCGGGGGGAAGCGGGACGACCGGCCCCGGCTGGTTCGTGGACGTGTTTGCGGGCGAAGTCGTCCCCGACGGGCCCGGAGCGGACGACGGCCTCTCCGGCCCCGGGACGAAGTCCGGGAAGCGTTCGCTCGGACGGGCGTGCCGTGGGGTTCCGCGCGCTCGGCGGAGCCTCACGCCGGCAGTGACCGTCTCGACGCCGGGATCAGCGGGCCCCGGGCCGCCCGAGGGGCGCGGGGGGTCGTGGTGTCCGTCCAGCAGGAGCCGCGACGGGCGAGGAGGCGGCGGAGCCAGAGTTCGGTGGAGACGAGGTCGGCGAGGCCGTCGAGGGGGACGGGGGCGCCGTCGGCCGCCGCGCGCAGCGCCTTGCGGACGACGCGGGCCTCGATCAGGCCGGCGTCCGCGAGGAGCGGCGCGTCGAAGAGGGCGAGGAGCTGCGGGAGCGCGGCGCGCAGGCCCGCGCGCGTGGCGGCGGCCGGGACGGCCGGGTGGGGGGCGCCCCAGCCGGCGGGGACGTCGTGGACGCCGGCGCCGGAGAGGACCGTGCGCAGGACGCCGGCCCGGGCGTCCGGCTGGACCCGGAGCGATTCGGGGAGTTCGCGGCAGGCCCGGACGACCTGGTTGTCCAGGAACGGGGCGTGGAGGCGTTGGCCCCGGATCTCCGCCGCCTGTTCCAGGACCCGGTGGTCGGCCGCCGCGCGGACAAGGGCGGCACGCGCGCGTGCCTCGCCGGGGCGCTGGACGGCGGCCGGGAGGGTCGCCGCCCGGTTCAGGCGAACCGATACTTCGGCGAGGGCCTCGCCCGTCAGCCAGCGCGCCGCGGGGCCCGGCCGCGACCAGGCGAGGGCGGAGAGCGAGGCCTCCAGGGGCCCGGAGCCGTCGGGGGCCGTGCGGTTCGCCTCCAGGACCCGCCGGGCCGCCGTCTCCAGCCCCGTCCGGTACGGGGTGCGGGCCAGCTTCCGCGCCGCCCGGTAGACGGTCAGCGGCACCAGGAGCGAGCCCGCCGACGGCCCCGAGGCCTTGGCGAGCGCCGTCACCGGCCGCACCAGGGAGCGGCGCCTGCGGTCCATCAGGAGGTCGGCCAGGCGCGCCGGGTGCGCGTCCAGGACCTGCTTGGCGCCCATGCCGGTGAAGTGGTCGGCGCTGCCGCCGGCGAGGCGTCTGCGGTGCCGTTCCGCCGTGACGAGCGCGGGGCCCGGCTCGTCCGTGAGGGGTCCGTCGAGCGCCGCGTACGGCAGGGCCTCCTCGCCGCCCGCGACGACGACGTGGTGCAGGCGGGGGTCGGCGGCGATCGCGCGGGCCCGTTCCAGTTCCGCCGTGCGGCGCGCGCCGGCCCGGGTCGCCAGGTCGTTGAAGGTGACGGCGAGCAGCCGCTCCCCCGCGCCCGTGCCCTGTCCGGTGATCGTGCCGGGCACCCCCGGGAGGCCCGCCGCGAGCAGGGCGAGCGTGCCGGAGGCGCTGCCGCCGGACAGGTCGGCGCCGATGCCGGGCGCGGGGCCCGCGCCCCGGGCGGCGCGCCGGTCGGCGGGGCCCATGCCGGGGACCGGGCCCGGGTCGGGGAGCGGCGTCTCGGGCGCGTGCCGGGGGGCGGTGAGCCGGGCGCGTACGGCCTCGACGAGGGCGTCCCGTACCCCTTCGACGGCCTGCCGGGGGTCGGCCTCGGGCGCCGCGACGGCGAGCGAGGCCACCTGCTCGTAGCCGGTGATCTCGCGCGAGCCCTCCCGCAGGATCAGCGCGTGCCCGGGCGGCACCCGCCGCACGCCCTCGTAGGGGGTGGAGTCGCGCAGGGCCTCCGGGGTCTCGGGGCAGGCGAGCAGGGCGGCGAGGTGGCCGATGTCGAGCTGGGCCTCGACGAGGTCGGCGAGCGGCAGGGCGGCGGTGGCGTACGCGGTGCCGCCCGCCCACGGGGTGTGGAACACCGGCCGGGCGCCCGCGAGGTCGCCGGTGACGGTGACGCGGCGGCCGGTCCTCACGACGGCGGTGTAGCTGCCGGGCCAGGCGGTCAGGTGCCGCAGCGCGCCCCCGCGCGCGGTGAGCAGCCCGATCCTCAGTTCCTCGTCGCTCGCGGCGCAGCAGCCGAGGACGGCGAGGCGGGTGTGGTCGTCGGCGGCCACCACGCGGACCTCGTCGGGGCGCCAGTCGCCGACCGCCCAGAGCGGGTCGGGGCCGTCCCACAGGAGTTGTGCGCCCACCGGTTGCACCGTGCGCCCCTCGGCCGCGGGGCCGGTGCCGTACGGGGCGCCGGGGTCGTATCCGGGGTCGTATCCGGGGTCGTACGGGGAGCCGGAGGCGGGTCCGGAGCCGGGGGCGCGCCCGGAGCCGTACGCGCCGTGCACCGTGCCCGCCCGGCCCGCCGCGGTCGTTGCGAAGCTCGCGGCGACACTGCTCCAGCCCACCAGCCATCGCATCGGCGCCTCCACATCCGTTTCGGTGGAGGACATGCTGCCATGACAACGGCGCACGGGGCGGGGTGCGGGTGCACGCGCGCGAAAGCCGAATGCGCCCCTGGCATGGGCCGGTTGGCCTTCGGCGGGGCACGGGCGTCATTCGGCCAAATATCGATGCCCGGTGGACGTTTCGGAGGGTGTCCGGGCACAAGGCCGGCCACCGGCTGTCCGGGAGGCGCTCCCGCCCCCCGGTGCCGTCCGCCGCCCGCGGGGAATGGGGCGGCGGTGTCCCCCGGCCCACTGGTCCGGACACCGTTCCCGGCCGAGCGGGCCGACCCACGCGGTACTCATGGAAGCGCTCCCCCGCCGGCCGGACGAGAGCGCACGGCCGGGCGCACGGCCACACGGCGGGGGCACGAGCCGCCGCGCCGGGCCCGTTGGTCGCACGTTCACACAACAATCTCGCCATACGGAACACCGCCCCTTAACGGTAGGGATGCGGCGAACTACGCTGTGCTTACGAATGCCGCACGCCTATGCCCGGCGTCGTGGCGGCCGTCTGGGTTGTCGAGGGGTGGCGTCATGTCCAGGGAGCAACGCGGGCCGAACGAAAAGCTCGGCACGGTTCTCGCCCTCGCGGGAATCAGCAACGCCGGGCTCGCCCGGCGCGTCAACGACCTCGGCGCGCAGCGGGGGCTGACGCTTCGTTACGACAAGACCTCGGTCGCCCGGTGGGTGTCCAAGGGCATGGTGCCGCAGGGCGCCGCCCCGCACCTGATCGCCGCCGCGATCGGGCAGAAGCTGGGGCGGCCCGTGCCGCTGCACGAGATCGGTCTCGCGGACGCCGACCCGGCGCCCGAGGTCGGACTCGCCTTCCCGCGCGACGTCGGCGAGGCGGTCCGCTCGGCCACCGATCTGTACCGGCTGGACCTCGCCGGACGGCGGGCCGGCGGGGGCGGCATCTGGCAGTCGCTCGCCGGGTCCTTCTCGGTCAGCGCGTACGCCACGCCCGCCTCCCGCTGGCTGATCACCCCCGCCGACCCGTCGGTGGAGCGCGAGGCCCCGCGCCCCGGGGCGGGCACCGGCCTCGCCGCGGCGGGCACGACGGCCGCGGAGCACGCGCGCGTGGGCCACAGCGACGTCGCCAAGCTCCGCGAGGCCGCCGAGGACGCGCGGCGCTGGGACTCCAAGTACGGCGGCGGGGACTGGCGTTCCTCGATGGTGCCCGAGTGCTTACGCGTGGACGCGGCCCCGCTGCTGCTCGGCTCGTACTCGGACGAGGTCGGCCGGAACCTGTTCGGCGCGACGGCCGAGCTCACCCGGCTCGCCGGCTGGATGGCCTTCGACACCGGCCAGCAGGAGGCCGCCCAGCGCTACTACATCCAGGCGCTGCGGCTGGCGCGCGCCGCCGCCGACGTGCCCCTCGGCGGATACGTCCTCGCCTCCATGTCCCTCCAGGCCACCTACCGGGGCTTCGCCGACGAGGGCGTCGACCTCGCCCAGGCCGCGCTCGAACGGAACCGGGGGCTCGCCACCGCCCGCACCATGTCCTTCTTCCGGCTCGTCGAGGCCCGTGCGCACGCCAAGGCCGGCGACGGGGCCGCCGCCGCGGCCGCGCTCAAGTCCGCCGAGGGCTGGCTGGAGCGCTCGCGGGAGGGCGACGCCGACCCGACCTGGCTCGGCTTCTACTCGTACGACCGGTTCTGCGCCGACGCCGCCGAGTGCTACCGGGACCTGCGGATGCCGCGCGAGGTGCGGCGCTTCACCGAGCAGGCGCTGTCCCGGCCGACGGAGGAGTTCGTCCGCTCGCACGGGCTGCGGCTCGTCGTCTCGGCCGTCGCCGAACTGGAGTCGGGCAACCTGGACGCGGCCTGTGCGGCGGGCACGCGCGCGGTGGAGGTGGCGGGCCGGATCTCCTCGGCGCGGACGACCGAGTACGTACGGGACCTGCTGCACCGGCTCGAACCGTACGGGGACGAACCGCGCGTCGTGGAACTCCGCGAGCGGGCGCGGCCGCTGCTCGTCGCGCCGGCGTGAGACGGCCCGGCGCGCGGGGCGGCCCGGCACGAGGAGCGGCCCGGCACGAGGAGCGGCCCGGCACGAGGAGCGGCCCGGCACGAGACGGCCCGGCGCGAGGGGCGGCCCGGCACGAGGGGCGTCCCCGAAGTGACGCGCGTCCCACGAGGTGGGCGTTTAGCCGCGTTGTCAGTGGGCCAGTGCACTATCGGGGACGGGAGGTGGCGCTGGTGTTTGACTGTGACGTGCTGGTGATCGGCGGTGGGATCGTCGGTCTGTCGACGGCGTACGCCCTGACGCGCGCCGCTCCCGGCACCCGGGTCACGGTCCTGGAGAAGGAGCACGCCCTCGCGCGCCACCAGACCGGACGCAACAGCGGAGTGATCCACAGCGGGATCTACTACCGGCCCGGGTCGCTCAAGGCGCGGTTCGCGGTCCAGGGCGCGGCCGAAATGGTCAAGTTCTGTGCGGAGTGGGGCATTCCGCACGAGGTGACGGGGAAGCTCATCGTCGCCACCACGCGCGAGGAACTGCCCCGGCTGCACGCGCTCGTGCAGCGCGGCAGGGAGAACGGCATCCCCGTGCGCGAGCTCGGCCCCGCGCAGATCAGCGAGTACGAGCCCCGGGTGCGGGGCCTCGCCGCGATCCACGTCGGCACGACCGGCATCTGCGACTACGGGGCGGTCGCGGAGCGGCTCGCCGAGTCCTCCGGGGCCCGGATCCTGTACGGCGCGGAGGTCACCGCCGTCGACCGGCGGCCGTTCGGCGTGGCCGTGGCGACCGCCGACGGGCGCGTGGTGCGGGCCAAGGTCCTGGTGAACTGCGCGGGGCTCCACTGCGACCGGATCGCCCGGCTCACCGGCGACGACCCGGGCATGCGGATCGTCCCCTTCCGGGGGGAGTACTACGAGCTCGCGGACCCGTCGCTGGTCAGGGGCCTGGTCTACCCGGTCCCGGACCCGGCCTTCCCCTTCCTCGGGGTGCACCTCACCCGGGGCATCGACGGCGGCGTCCACATCGGGCCCAACGCGGTCCCGGCCCTCGCGAAGGAGGGGTACGGCTGGTCCGTGGTCCGCCCGCGCGAACTGGGCGCCACCCTGGCGTGGCCCGGCTCGTGGGCGATCGCCCGCGAGCACTGGCGGTACGGGGCGGGCGAACTGCGCCGGTCGCTCTCGAAACGGGCCTTCACCGAAGCGGTGCGGCGACTGCTGCCGATCGTCGAGGAGTCCGACCTGCGGCGGGCGGCGCCGGGGGTGCGGGCGCAGGCGGTGCTGCGGGACGGGACGCTCGTCGACGACTTCCTGATCCGCGAGGCGGCTCGGACGGTGCACGTCCTGAACGCGCCGTCGCCCGCGGCCACGGCTTCCCTGCCGATCGGGCGCGAGGTGGCGGCCCGGGCCCTGTCCCGCCTGTAGCCCGCCGGGTGCGGAGGCCCTTCTCCCGGGTCCGCCGTAGAATCGGCCGCATTGTGTCTGAGCAGATTGAGAACGGCCCGCAGCCCGTCGCCGCCCCCGTACAGCCCGTCGCGCGGCGGGGCAGCCGGATGTTCGCCCCCGGCGAGGGACCCATGCCCGATCCCGCCGGGGCCCACCACGAGCGGCGGATCCGCAGCTTCCAGCCGCGTCGCAGCCGCGTCACGTACGGGCAGGCCGAGGCCATGCTGAAGCGGTGGCCCGACTGGGGGCTCGACATCGACGGCAAGCGGGTCCTCGACCTCGAAGAGATGTTCGAGGGGCTTCCGGTCGTCCTGGAGATCGGCTTCGGCATGGGCGAGGCGACGGCCCAGATGGCGGCCGCCGATCCCGGGACCGGGATCCTCGCCGTGGACGTGCACACCCCGGGCCAGGGCAACCTGCTGGGCCTCGCCGACCGGAACGGTCTGACCAACGTCCGGGTCGCCAACGGCGACGCGGTCATCCTGCTGCGCGAGATGCTCCGGGACGCGTCCCTCGACGGCTGCCGGGTCTACTTCCCGGACCCGTGGCCCAAGGCGCGCCACCACAAGCGGCGGCTCATCCAGCCCGAGTTCCTCAGCCTCCTGGCGCCGCGGATGAAGCCCGGGGCCGTGCTGCACTGCGCCACCGACTGGGAGGAGTACGCCGAGCAGATGCTCGAGGTGCTCTCCGCGCATCCGGACTACGAGAACACGCAGGCCGACGGCGGCTACGCGCCCCGCCCCGACTTCCGTCCCCTCACCCGCTTCGAGGGGCAGGGCCTCGACAAGGGGCACGTCGTCCACGACCTGCTCTTCCGGAGGAAGTGACCCCCGGGGCCCGTGGGCTCCGGGGCCCCGACCCGCATATCCCCGTCGCCGGTGTCGGTGCGGGTCGTTAGGGTCGCTCACGTGTCGAACTTCGCCACCGGCGCCCCGCCGGACGCCGCTCCCGTCCCGTACCGGGACACCGAGGAGCCGGCCTTCCCCGCCGCCGCCGACCGGTCCCAGTGGCGCTACCGGCCCCGCCGGGCCTTCTGGCGCAGCCGGCTGGTCCGCGCGGTCGCCGTCGTGACGCTGCTCGCGCTCTGCGCCCTGGTCATCCTGGCGCTGGTCCGCGAGCAGACCGGCACGCGGGGCTTCCTCGTGGGCCTGGGCCTGGCCGTGCTTCCCGTACCGCTGCTGATGTCGGCGTTCCGATGGCTCGACCGGGTCGAGCCGAGCCCCTGGAAGAACGTGCTGTTCGCCTTCGCCTGGGGAGCCTTCGCCGCCGCGCTCGTCGCGATCCTGGCGAACTCCTTCGCGGTCCGCTGGATCGCCGCCACCACGGCCGATCCGGACTCCGCCGACACCCTCGGAGCCACCTTCGTCGCCCCGGTGGTGGAGGAGAGCGCGAAGGCCGCGGCGATCCTGCTGCTGTTCCTGTTCCGCAGACGGGACTTCGGCGGTCTCGTCGACGGGGTCGTGGTCGCCGGTTTCACCGCGACCGGCTTCGCCTTCACCGAGAACATCCTCTACCTGGGGAACGCCTTCGGCGAGGACCAGGAGTTCGGTGCCTCGGGGCTCGGTTCGGTGACCGCGGCGACCTTCTTCGTACGGGCCGTGATGTCGCCGTTCGCGCATCCGCTGTTCACCGTGCTCACCGGCATCGGTTTCGGCTTCGCCGCCCTCGCGCCGCGCGGGAAGCGGCTGCGCCGGGTGCTGCTGCCCCTGGCCGGGCTGCTGCTCGCCATGGGCCTGCACTCCACCTGGAACGGCTCGGCCACCCTCGGCGGCCCGCTGGCCTTCTACGCGGTGTACGGGGCGCTCATGGTCCCGGCCTTCGGGCTGCTGACCTGGCTGGCGGTGTGGAGCCGGCAGCGCGAGCTGCGCACGATATCCGGGGTGCTCCCGGCGTACGCGGCGGCCGGCTGGCTCGCGCCCGCCGAGCCGCTCGCGCTGTCCTCGATGCGCGCCCGGCAGGTGGCCCGCTCGTTCGCCGCCCGGACGTACGGGCCGTCGGCCGCGCGGGCGGTCGGCGAGTACGAGTCCTTCGCGACGACCCTCGCGTTCCTGCGGGACCGGGCTCGGCGCGGCACGGCGGGGCCCGACTTCCCGGCCCGGGAGCAGGAGCTGCTGCACCACCTGTGGCAGCGTCGCGAGGTCGCCTCCCCGGCCCTCACGTACGCGGCCCGGGTGACGGGCCGGGCCTGGGCGCCGCCGCAGTACCTGGACTACGACGGCTACAACCCGTACCGCAGCTAGACCGCGGAGGCCTCCGTGAGGAGGGTCATTTCGGCCTCCGTGAGGGTGAGGCCGGCGGCCGCGACGAGGGCCGGCAGCTGGTCGACCGTGCGGGCCGAGGCGATCGGCGCGGCGACGGTCGGGCGGGAGGCGAGCCAGGCGAGGGCGACCGTGGCGGGCTCCGCTCCGTGGGCCTCGGCGACCGTGTCGAGGGCGGAGAGCACGGCCCGGCCCCGCTCGGTTTCCAGGTGCTTGGCGGCGCCGGCGGAGCGGACGCTGTCGACGTCGGCGCCGGGGCGGTACTTGCCGGTGAGGAAGCCGGCCGCGAGCCCGTAGTACGGGACGGCGGAGAGTCCGGCGTGCTCGACGACCTTCAGGAGCGGGCCCTCGTAGGTGTCGCGCGAGACCAGGTTGTAGTGCGGCTGGAGGGCGACGTAGCGGGCGAGGCCCTCGGCCTCGGCGAAGTCGAGGGAGGCGCGCAGCCGCTCGGGGGAGATGTTGGAGGCGGCGACGGCGCGCACCTTGCCGTCCCTCACCAGCTGGTCGAGGGCGGTGACGATCTCCTCGACGGGGACGGACTCGTCGTCGAAGTGGGTGTAGTAGAGGTCGATGTGGTCGGTGCCGAGGCGGCGGAGCGACTCCTCTGCGGCCGCCTTGATGGTGGGGGCGGAGAGGCCCTTGAAGCGGGGGTGGGCGCCGCCCTTGGTGGCGACGACGATGTCGGAGCGGTTGCCCCGGGAGGCGAGCCAGCGGCCGATGACGGTCTCGGACTCGCCGCCCTCGTTGCCCTCGGCCCAGGCCGAGTAGACATCGGCGGAGTCGACGAAGTTGCCGCCCGCGGCGGCGTAGGCGTCGAGGACGGCGAAGGACTGCTGTTCGTCGGCGGTCCAGCCGAAGACGTTGCCGCCCAGGGCGACGGGGAAGACGTGCAGGTCGGAGGTGCCCAGTCGGCGCAGAGAGGTCATACGTGATTCAACCGTTCCCGCCGCCGGGCCTATTCCGCCGATCGTCGGGGGTTCAGAGGCTCAGGCCCTTGGAACGGAGCCAGGAGGCCGGGTCGATGCCGTCGCCACCGGCGGTGTGGACCTCCATGTGGAGGTGGGCGCCGGTGACGTTGCCGGTGGCTCCGACGCGGCCGACGGTCTCGCCGGTGGAGACGGTCTGGCCGGCGCTGACCAGCATGGACGAGAGGTGGCAGTACCAGACCTCGGTGCCGTCCTCCAGCTCCAGGACGATCCGGTAGCCGTAGGAACCGGACCAGCCGGCCGACTTGACGGTCGCGCCGTGGACCGCCTTGAGCGGGGTGCCCGTGGGGGCGGCGAAGTCGAGGCCGGTGTGGTAGCCGGAGGACCACATCGAGCCGGACTGCATGTAGGTGGCGGTGAGGGTGTACGAGGAGACCGGCAGCGAGTAGCTGGCGGCGAGCTGGGCGAGGCGCTCGGCCTCGGCCTTCGCCTTGGCCTCCGCTTCGGCCTTCGCCTTGGCTTCCGCCTCGGCCTTCGCCTTCGCCTCGGCGGCCGCCTTCTCCGCGGCGGCCTCCTTGGCCACGGCCTCCGCGGCGGCCTTCTCGGCCGCGGTCTTCTCCGCGGCGGCCTTCTCGGCGGCGTCGGCGGAGGCCTGCTGCTGCTCGGCCTGCTGGAGGATGCGGGCGCGCAGGGCCTCGCCCGCGGCGGGGGCGGCGGCCTGCTCGGTGTGCTCGTCGGCCGCGGTGGTGTAGGTGGCGGCGGTGAGCGGGTTCGGGTTGGCGCGGTCCGCGGTGACGGGCGCGCTGTGCTCCTCGGGAAGGAGGTCGCCGACGCCGGGGAGGTCGTGGGCGTCCGGCAGGCCCAGGTCGGGGAGGTCCGGCAGCGATATGGAGACCGGGGGCTTCTCCTGCGCGGTGGCGAGGCCGCCCGCGCCGACGGCCGCGATGACGCCGACGCCGAGGACGGTGGAGGAGCGGGCGAAGTTGGAGCGCTGCTTGACGACCCGGTGCCGGCCGCCGGAGCGGTTCTCGGCGCGGAGGGAGCCCTCGGTGGGGTTCCACTCGGTGTCGGAGGCGGCGGCGGGGCCCGCACCGCCACCGAACGCGTCGAAGGGGGCTTCGGGTGCGGGAGTGTTGGACGCCACGGGGGCGCGCTCCTTTCCTTCCTTCTCGCCTACCGGGTTAGCTGACGGGTTCGGAGCAGGAAGGTCTCCTACGGGCTCGACCGCGCGCGTGCGTGGTTCGCACGGGTGCGAAGGGGCCCGATTCACCCCAAGTGGTGGTTCCCCGGTTCCTTTTCAGGATTCGGCGCGTGCGCACGGTGCCGCCTCTTGCGGCGGCTGGGACGACCGCGCTGCGTTATCGAACGTTAATAGACAGGGGGTCCCGATTCCAAGCCGTTCCCCTTGATCATTCATTGAATTGAGGGCGTATCGCCCGAGTTGACCCCCCTTCAGAGAGGCGCAAGGGGGGAAGGGTGAAACCTTCGCGATCTGACGTTATGTCAATTGTTATCGCAGTGACACCTCTCGACTACGCCTGGTGACCGGGCCCGCCCGGCGGCACCACCGGCATCGTCCGGCGCCGTTCGGGCTGCCCCGTCGCCGGGCGGCTCAGCGCGAGCAGCGCCATGTCGTCCGTCGACCCGCCGCCGGTGTGGAGCCGTACGTCGCCCACGAGCGCGTCGAGCAGCTCCTCGGGTCCCGGGAAGATCCGTCCGGCGAGGCGCGCCGCCGGATCGTAGAAGACGCCCTGCGCGTTCCGCGCCTCCGAGAGGCCGTCCGTGTAGAAGAGCAGCGTCGCGCCCGGCGGGAACGGTCGCGCCTCCGCCCGGTCCGGCCACGCCGCCAGGTCGCCCATGCCGAGGGGCAGCGCCGCCTCGCCCGGCTCCAGCGTCTCGAGCCCCCCGTCCGCGTGCAGCATCAGCGGCGGCGGGTGCCCCCGGTTGACGACCCGTACGAAACCGCCGAAGGTCCCGCTCCCGTCGGCACGCGGGATCTCTGCCAGGACGGCCGTGGTGAACCCCTCGAAGGCGTCGAGGCCGTGCCGGCGGGTGCCCTCCCGGGCCAGGGCCCGTTCCAGGCGCTGCGCCACCCCCTCCAGGGTCCGCTCCTGCTCGGCCGCCTCCCGGAAGGCCCCGATGACGATGGCGACGGCCTCGACCGCGTCCATCCCCTTGCCCCGGACGTCCCCGACCACGAGCCGCACCCCGTGCGGGGTGTCCTGGACCGCGAACAGGTCGCCGCCGATGAACGCGTCGGCCTGCGCCGCCTCGTACCGCGCCGCGCACTGCAGTCCGCCGATCCGCTCGGCGGGCGTCGGCAGCACCGCCTTCTGCGCGGTCTCGGCGATGACCCGCGCCGAGGCGAGCCGCTCGCCGCTGCGGCGCACGACCCGGTTGATGAGGAGGGCGAGCACGGAGACGGTGACCACGGTCAGGGTCTCCGTGAGCGCCGGGACCTCGTCGGCCGTGCCGTTGTAGAAGTGCAGCCCCACGGAGGCGAGGACGGCGCCGATCCCGGTGAGGAGGGTGGTCAGCGTCGAGAAGAAGGGCGCGGCGATCAGCGGGGCGGCGGAGAAGAGCGGCGACGCCGTGTACGCGGGCGGGGTCGCCAGGTCGAAGACGACACCGCCCGCGATGACCAGCGGGGGCAGCGCGCGGATGAACCGCCGGGCACCGCCGTACTCGGGGCGGCCCTCGCCGTCCCGCCGTCCTCCGCCCGCCGCTCCTAGGGGGTGCCCCACCTGTGCTCTCCTGCCCGGTCCGACCCGGCCGCGGTCCGCGCCGCGCCCTCCCAGGGTGGCCGCCGCCGCCCGCGGCGGCGACTCCCACGGGGCCGAGTGGCGTACGGGGTCAGCCGGCCGCGAGCCGCCCGCCCCGGGCGAGGATCTCCATCGCCGCCGCGCAGCCCAGGCCCACCGCGCACAGCGCGAGCCACGGCGCCGCCGACCAGCCGGTGACGTCGAGGAGCGCGCCGGTCCCCAGGTTCCCGAGGGTGATCCCGATCCCGCACACCGTGTTGTAGAGCCCGTAGTGGGTGGCCACCCAGCGCCCCCGGGAGAGGGCGACGACCGTGTCCATCTCGTACGGGTAGAGCACCGCGTTCGCGACGGCCAGGACCGCCGCGCACAGCAGCAGTCCCACCGGCCCCCGGCCCAGGGCGGCCGGGGCGAGGAAGGCCCCGCCCATCAGCGCGAGCCCGAGGACGAGACACCGCTCCCGGCTGAGCCGGCGCCGGGTCCAGGCCGTGATCCGCAGCTGCCCGGCGAGCGCGACGAGCGCCGAGACGACGAACAGCGCGGTCGTCGTGCCCGTGCCGCCCGCCGCGAGCGGCAGCGCCAGATAGACCTGGAAGTAGAGCACGTACGAGCCGGTCATGGCGAGCGAGAAGAGCCAGAAGGTGCGGTGGGAGAGCACCGTGCGGAACTGCCCCCGCGCTCCCTCCTCCCCCGCAGGACCGGCGGCCTCCCCGGCAGGACCCGCGGAGGCCCGTACGGGCAGGTGCCGGAGCTGTACGACGGTCAGGCCGGCGAACAGCACCGCCGCGACCACGCACGTCAGCCGGAACGACACCCCCGTCAGGGCCACCCCGACGAGCGGTCCGAGCAGGATGCCCGCCTGGTAGTACGCGTTGAACAGCGCGAAGGCCTCCACCCGGCGCTCCTCCCCCGCCTCCGCCGCGAGACAGGCCCGCACGGCGGGGTTGAACAGGGCCCCCGCGAGACCCGTCGCGAGCGAGGCCGCGATCAGGGTCGGCAGCGACTGCGCGAAGGCGAGCGCCCCGAAGCCGACCGTCCGCAGCGCGCAGCCGGCCACGATGAGCGGCTTGAAGCCCAGCCGGTCGGCGAGCGCCCCGCCGACGAGGAACATGCCCTGCTGGGAGAGGTTCCGGGCGCCGAGGACGAGACCGACGGCCCAGGCGGCCATGCCGAGCCCGTCCGCGAGGTGCGCGGCCAGGTACGGCATGAGCATGTAGAAGCCGAGGTTGATGGTGAGCTGGTTGAGGAAGAGGAGCCGTACGGCCGGATCGAAGGTGCGCGTCTGCCTCCAGACGCCCCCGGCCTTCGCGCGCGTGGTCGCCGTCGTCGTCATCGGACACGCCCCAGGGCCCGGCGGGTCCAGCCGGTGACGGTGTCGGCGGAGACGTACGCGGCGGGGTCCTCCCGTACGGGACCGTCGAGGAGCCCGTGCGCCGCGCAGAACTCGTCGTTGAAGACGGTGTCGAAGTACCGCTGCGGCCCGTCCGGGAAGACGGCCGCGATCCGGGTCCCGCGCGGCCGCGTCCGGGCCAGCCAGCCGGCGACCAGCGCGACGGCGCCCACGCTCCAGCCGCCGGTGGCGAACTGCCGCGAGGCCAGTCGGCGGGCCGCGCGGACCGCCTCCGCCGGGCCCACCCAGTGCACCTCGTCGAAGGCCCCGTGGTCGACGTTCCCGGGGTGGATGGAGGAGCCGAGGCCGCGCATCAGCCGCTCCCCGGCCGGAAGGCCGAAGACGGTGGAGTCCACCGAGTCCACCCCGACCAGCTCCAGGGCCGGGCTGGAGCCGGCGCGCAGGGCCCGGGAGATCCCGGCCGAGTGGCCGCCGGTGCCGACCGCGCAGACCAGGACGTCGATCCGGTCGAGCTGCGCGGACAGCTCGGCGGCGAGCCCCGCGTACGCGGCGGGGTTGTCGGGGTTCCCGTACTGGTCGGGCCACCAGGCCCCGTCGAGGCTCCCGAGCAGCTCGGCGACCCGGTCCATCCGGGCCTGCTGCCAGCCGCCGTGCGGGCTGGGCTCGGGGACGACGTGGACCCGGGCCCCGTGGGCGACGAGCATCCGCTCGACGATCGGTTCGAGACCGGGGTCGGTGACGACGTGCACGGGGTGGCCGTGGAGCACGCCCGCGAGGGCGAGGCCGAGACCGAGGGTCCCGGAGGTCGACTCGACGATCGGGGCGCCGGGCCGCAGCTCCCCGCGGCGGCGGGCCTGCTCGACCATGTAGAGGGCGGCGCGGTCCTTGATGCCGCCGAAGTTGAAGCCTTCGAGCTTGGCCCAGTAGCCGTCGTCCGTCCACAGGACGGGGGTGTTGCCGACGGTCTGTCCGTCGACGGGAAGCGCCGGTGGTGCGGTCATGGGGGTGTGTCCTCGGGGGGTGTGCGGAAGGGAACCTGGTCACGCGAGTGCGGGACCCGGCTCAGTTCCGGTCCACCCCGAGGGCGAGCAGCAGCCGGCCCGGTTCGGGGCCGGGGCCCGCCCGGTACCGGACGCAGCGCGCGCGGGGATCGGTGCGGAGGTCCGCCGCGTGGGGCGGGGCCGAGGCTCCGTCGGCGTCGGGCGCGGCGAGCGGGGAGGCGGGGGCCTGCGCGGGGAGGTGGGCGTCGAAGGTCCAGGCGTCCCCGGACCGCTCGCAGCCGTGGGAGTGCGCGGGGGCGGAGACGGTGGCGGTGCCGGAGGTCGGCAGCACGTGCCCGTGGGAGCCGTGGCAGACGCTCACGAGGAGGGCGAGGAGCGCGAGCAGGACGAGCACGGCGGGCGCCCGCCGGCTCACATCGCTCACACGCTCGTCACTCATGGTGCGCGTGAGGTTACGGTGGGGCGCGACGCGGCCGCAAAGAGGCGGGCCCGGTTTCGGCCACCGTTTACTTCAGACAGGCCCGTCCCGCTCCGGACGGGTCCACCCCGCCCCGGACGGGTCCGGAGGGGTTCCCGTCCGCTCCGGACGGGCGCAGGGGTTCCCGTCCGCTCCGGACGGGTCCTCCGTCAGAGGTTCCGCTCCGCGTAGACCTCCATCGCGTCCCGGACGAGGACCGCGGTGCCCTCGCCGTGCTTGTCGTAGTTGGCGGTGAAGCGCGGGTCGTCGACGTACATCCGCCCGAGGCCGATCACGTACTCCCTGCTCGGCGTCGTGGTCGTCGACAGCCACGCGATCTGGCGCCGTGCGATCTCCTGCACCTCGTCGCTGTCGGCGGCCAGGCCGTCCCGGGCCGCTCGTCCGAAGTCGCGGGCGATGCCGGCCTGCTCCTCCACGAACGCCTTCTTCTCGGCGTCGGTGAGCGAGCGCCACCAGCGGTCGCCCTTCTCGTACGCGTCGCGGCCCCAGCGCTCGGTGACCTCCTCCTCGTACCGCGTGTGGTCGAAACCGTCGAACACCTCGTCGGCCATGAGTTCCTCTCCTCTCTCGGTCTTCCGCAGAGTGGTCCGCACCGACGCGATCTGGCGTCCGATGCGCTCGCGCTCCCGCTCCAGGAGGGCGAGATGGGTGCGCAGGGCGGCGGAGGCGTCCCGCTGCCCCGCGAGGACCTCGGCGATGGCGGGCAGCGAGAGCCCCAGCTCGCGCAGCAGCAGGATCCGCTGCAGCCGCACGAGCCCCGCCTGGTCGTAGTACCGGTAACCGTTCGCGCCGATCCGGCTCGGCTCCAGCAGTCCGCGCTCCCCGTAGTGCCGGAGGGTGCGGCTGGTGGTGCCGGCCTTCTTGGCGATCTCCTGGATCGACCACTCCATGCCGAGAACGCTAGATCTTGACGCTGCGTCAAGGTCAAGCGGAGCGTCCGGACACACGACGAAGGCCCGGATCCAGTGACTGGATCCGGGCCTTCGTCGCTACTGAGTAGCGGGGACAGGATTTGAACCTGCGACCTCTGGGTTATGAGCCCAGCGAGCTACCGAGCTGCTCCACCCCGCGTCGGTAAACACGACTCTACGGCATGACTGGGGCGATCACGAAATCGGTTTCCGTCAGCACCCGCAGTCGTCGGAGTCGACCGGCGCCGTCAGCGGGTCGGCGGCCTTCTCCGCGGGCCCCTCCCACGTCTCGTACGCGAAGCCCTCGCGCACCCAGTACTCGAAGCCGCCGAGCATCTCCTTCACCTGGAAGCCCAGCTCGGCGAGGGCCAGCGCGGCGCGCGTGGCGCCGTTGCAGCCGGGGCCCCAGCAGTACGTGACGACCGGCACGGACCGGTCGAGCAGCTGCTCGGCCTGCTCGGGGACGAGCGCGGTCGGCAGGTGGACCGCGCCGGGGACGTGGCCCTGGTCCCAGGAGGCGGTGGACCGGGAGTCGATCACCACGAAGCCCGGGTCGGTCCCCTCGGCGGCGGCGGTGGCGAGCGCGGAGGCCACGTCGGAGACGTCGGCGTGGAAGGCGAGGCTGGCGGAGAAGTAGGCGGCCGCGGCGGCGGGGGAGGCCGGCGGCGTGCGGAGTACGGGGTTGACCTGCGGAGTCGTCGTCGTCATGGTGATCAATCTACGGACGAAGATCACCGTGCTGAAGTGGGGATTCACGGCGATCGGGGGCACCGGCCGGGGAATCCCGGGCGTTCGCCACGAGACGGCGGGGATCTCACACACCGGAATCCGGAGGCCCGGTCTCCGCTGTCACATCCGCAGCATTCCATCCGTCATGACGGCATGACGGGACGCGAACGGGGAGATCGACGAGTGGACCACGAAACGGCAGTCGGCCAGGGGCTCGACAAGGACTTCCTGGCCCGGCGCTTCGACGCCGACCGCGGCCATCTGCGGGCGGTGGCCTACCGCATGCTGGGCTCGCTCAGCGAGGCCGAGGACGCCGTCCAGGAGGCCTGGTTCAAGCTCAGCCGCAGCGACGTCAGCGGGGTGGAGAACCTCAGTGGCTGGCTGACCACGGTCGTCGGCCGCGTCTGCCTGGACATGCTGCGCTCGCGCGGCTCGCGCCGCGAGGACCCGCTGGAGTACTACGTCCCCGACCCGGTCGTCCGGGTCGCCGACACCACCGACCCGGAGCACGCGGCCGAGCTCACCGAATCCGTCGGGCTCGCGCTCCTCGTCGTCCTGGACGCCCTGGGGCCGGCGGAGCGGCTCGCGTTCGTGCTGCACGACATGTTCGCCGTCTCCTTCGACGAGATCGCGAAGATCGTGGACCGCACCCCGGCGGCGACCCGCCAGCTCGCCAGCCGCGCCCGCCGCCGGGTCCAGGACGCCACCCCCGCCCCCGGCCCGGACGCACGGCGGCAGCGGGAGATCGCCGACGCCTTCATGGCCGCCGCGCACGGCGGCGACTTCGAGGGGCTGCTCGCCGTCCTCGACCCGGACGTGGTGCTGCGCGCGGACGGCGGCAGGACCCTCGCGGCCGTCTCCCGGGTCGTCCGGGGCGCCGAGGCCGTCATCGCGCAGGCCCTCACGTACGCGAAGTTCCGCACGGGCGCGCTGCGGGTCGTGGCCAACGGCCAGCCCGCCGTCCTGTCGGTCGTCGAGGGACGCCCGGGCGCGCTCATGACGTTCACGATCGTCGGGGACCGGATCGTCGAACTGCACATCCTGGCGGACCCGGAGCGCGTCGAGGCGCTCGGCTTCACGGAGGAGGACCTGGCCGGGGCGACGTACTGATCCGGCCCCCGTCCCGTACCGCCGACCGCACCGCCCGACGGGCGGTCACCTCTCCCTGGCGGCCCACCAGCTCCCGGCCGCCAGGGAGGCGCCCGCGCTCGCGACGCCGAGGAGGGCGCCCGCCGCGACGTCGCCGGGGTAGTGCACGCCGGTGTGGACCCTGGAGTAGCCCACGGTCCACGCCAGGGCCGCGAGGGGCAGCGACAGGGGCGGCAGCACCGACCCCACGGCGGTGGCGAAGGCGACCGCCGACGCGGTGTGCCCGGAGGGGAACGACGCCGAGGTCGGCATGGGGACGTGCCGGCCCACCACCACCCGGGCCGCCTCCCGGTCCGGCCGCGGCCTGCGGACCAGCCGCTTGCCCAGCAGGTTCGCCGAGGCCGAGGCCACCGCGATCGCCCCGACCCCGGCGAGCGCGGCCCGTCGCGGCCGGCCCGGGACCAGTGCGAGGGCCGCGGCGACGGTGAAGGAGATCTTGGAGTGGTTCGCCGCCGTGGAGAGCCGGCGGAGCGTGGTGTCGAGCGTGGGCGTGGAAGTGGCGGCCACCGCGGCGTACAGGGCGCCGTCGACGGCCCGGATGTCGTGCAGGACCGCCCGGAGGGTCCCGGTCGTCGTGTCGTCCGTCATGCTCCGCTCCTAGGGGGTTCGGTGGTACGGGAGTTCAAAGGGGGCGGGAGTTCGAGGGGCAAGGGGTTCAAGGGGCAAGGGGTTCAAGAGGTACGGGGAGGGCGGGGGGGCAAGGGGTCCGGGGGTACGGGGTTCAAGAGGGACGGGAGCCCCACGGGTCGCCCCGGTCCGGCTCCTCGGGGAAGGCCAGCCGGGTCAGGCGCCGCCAGTCCAGGGGCGGCGGCGGCACCGGCGACCCCGGCCGGCCGCGGGGCACGAGGACCCGCAGGGCGCGCGGACGCAGGGCGCAGACCACGGGCGTGGGCAGGGTCAGCGCCTCGCCGTCCACGGCGACGGGGATGACGGCGCCCGCGCCGGGGCCGCCCCCGACCTCCACCCTACGGGCCGTCAGGACGTTCAGGCCGGTCGCCCGGTTGCCCAGGACCGCCAGCTCCGCCGCCTGGGCGGCCCCGTCCACCCGGACGCCGATCACCCCGAGCACGCCGCCGTCGAGGCGCGTCCTGCGGGCGGCGACCGTGCCGAACGGGTCGGGCGCCGCGTACGGGTTGTTGCTGACGAGGAGCGCCTGCTGCGCGGTGAGCGGGGTGGAGTCGGCGAGCGCGTCGAGTCGGTCGCCCTCACCGCCCTGGAGCAGATCGGGCAGGGCGTCGAGGGCCGTGCCGGCCTTCGCGTCGCGGTACTCGGGGCGCTGGACCACGTCCGCGTACACCCCGAAGGAGACGGTGTTGACGAACGGCCGCCCGGCGACGTCGCCGAGGTCGACCCGGAGCTCCTCCCCGTCGGTCAGCGCGTCGAGGCAGCGGGACGGATCGGAGCGGTCCAGGCCCAGGTCCATGGCGAAGTGGTTGCGGGTGCCGGCCGAGATCACCAGGAACGGCAGGTCGTGCTCGGCGGCGACCTCGGCCACCAGCGCCTGCGTGCCGTCGCCGCCGGCCACCCCGAGCAGATCGGCGCCCTCCGCCACGGCCTTGCGCGCGAGGCCGGCGACATCGGCGGGGGCGGACGGGTCGAGCAGGATCACCCGGGCCCCGAGCGCCTCCGCCCGCTCGACGAGCCGGAACCGCTCGACCTTCCCGCCCCCGGACTTCGGGTTCATGATCAGGACGGGTCGGCGGGGCGGGACGCCGGGCTCGCCCCGCATCAGCACGTCCCGCTCGTCCTCCGGCCGGCGCAGGGCGGACCGGGCGCAGGACAGCGCCACGCCCCACAGCCCCAGGGCCACGAGGGCGTTCACCCAGACGCCCCCGACGACGTACAGATAGAGGGTCACGAGGGGCGCGGCCACCGCGAGCACCCCGCCGAGCAGCCGCAACGGCCCGCGGTGCGCGAGGAACCACCAGACGCCGACGGCCGAAGCGGCCAGCCCCACGATCCCGCTCAACAGGACCAGCGGCCCGCTGCCGAGCGCGGCCAGCAGGGCCGCGCCCGCGACCGCCATGGCGATCAGCGCCCGGCGGGCCAGCCTCTGGGCCTCCCCCGCCGGATCACCGGAACCGCTCGCCGTCACCGACCCCACCTCCGCACTCCGCGTCCACGCTTCCCCACGTTCCCCCTACCCGCCCCCGGGAAGAGCCCGTTCGGAGGAAGGATCCCCGGGGAACAGGACGACGGGAACGCGGGGAAGGTTCTCGGACCGACGAAGGTCACACGGTCGGAACCGGGTGGGTCGCCGCGTCTCCGGCGTGATGGCCGGTCAACTCACGCTCATGCCACGGTCCGGCCACCGGCCGCGTTCCTCTCGCATCGCGTCGACCTTCCGGGACGCCTTGACGAGTGAGGGGGCCGGCCGGCTCCGGCCGGCACGAGGAGGACACGGGCGACGAGGAGTTCGACATGCCGCTGGGGACGGAGCCGCCCCTCGCCCGCAGGCGGTGAGGCCGTCAGGTGCCCCCGGCCCGCCGGGATCCGCCTCCCGCCCGGACCGTCCGCTCACGCCTTGCTCGCGCACCCGCCCCGGAACGACGGAGCGCCCCACCCGGTCGGAACCGGGCGGGGCGCTCCACAGCAGGTCAGAGGGTTTCCCCCTCCCCTGCCTTCGGTAGGCCGTGTGGGACTCGAACCCACAACCAATGGATTAAAAGTCCACTGCTCTGCCAATTGAGCTAACGGCCCGTGGACAAGCACACCCGAGCAGCATAGCCCGAGAGGGCCCGGGAACCGATCGGGTATCCGACACCGGCCGTGCCTCGGGCGTGGCGGAGGCTCGATCCGCGGGGTGCCGGTACGGGACAGGGCCCGTACCGGCACCGGAGTGCTCGTACGGGCCCTGGCTCAGGGGATCAGGCGATGTCAGCCGTTGCGCTTCCAGCGCGGCTTGTCGTCGCGGCGGCCGAAGGAGCCGCCGGTCGAGCCGGTGCTGCCGCGGTGGTCGTCACGACGGCCGTACGGACGGTCGCCGCCCGAGCGGAAGCCGCCGGCGGGGCGGTCGTCGCGACGGTCGCGGTTGAACGGACGGTCGCTGCCGCGGTGGCCGCCGCGGTCGTCGCGGTTGAAGCCACCGGACGGACGGTCGTCACGACGGAACCCGCCGGAGGGACGGTCGTCGCGGCGGAAGCCGCCGGACGGACGGTCGTTGTCACGACGCTCGAAGGAACGGCCGCCGCGGTCGTCGCGGTTGAAGCCGCCCGACGGACGGTCGTCACGACGGAACCCGCCGGAGGGACGGTCGTCGCGGCGGAAGCCGCCGGACGGACGGTCGTTGTCACGACGCTCGAAGGAACGGCCGCCGCGGTCGTCGCGGTTGAAGCCGCCCGACGGACGGTCGTTGTCACGACGCTCGAAGGAACGGCCGCCGCGGTCGTCGCGGTTGAAGCCGCCCGACGGACGGTCGTCACGACGGAAGCCGCCGGACGGACGGTCGTTGTCGCGGCGGAAGCCGCCACGGTCACCGCCGCGGAAGCCACCGCGGTCACCGCGGTCGTCACGGTTGAAGCCACCGCGGTCGCCGCGGTCACGGCGCTCGAAGTTGCCCCGCTCGTCGCGGAAGGTCGAACGCTCCTCGCGGCGCTCCTCGGCCTTCGCGGCGCGCTCGGCCTCGACGGCGGCGGCCGCGACCTCGGCCTCGGCGGCCTCGGTCACCTCGGCGACGGCGGCCTCCGGGTCCTCGCCGCGCTCGCGGGCGGCGCGGGCGACCAGGCGGTCGGCCTCCTCGCGGAGCTCGACGGCACGGCGCTGGAGGCGCTCCAGCTGCTTGGTCAGGTCGGCGACCTCGCGCTCGGCCTGCTTGGCCGAGTTGTTCGCGGAGTCGGCCTGGACCTCGGTCAGCGAACGGGCGCCGGTGATCTCGGCGACCTCCGGGTCGAAGGCGCCGGCGCCGCCGACGATGTGGCGCGAGGCGTCGACGCCCGCGTCCTCCATCAGGCGGAAGATCTGGCGGCGCTGGTGCGGCAGGGCCAGGGAGACCACGACGCCGGAGCGGCCGGCGCGGGCGGTGCGGCCCGAGCGGTGCAGGTAGTCCTTGTGGTCGCCGGCCGGGTCCACGTTCAGGACCAGGTCGATGCCGTCGACGTGGATGCCGCGGGCGGCGACGTCGGTCGCGACGAGCGCGTTGACGTAGCCCTCCTTGAAGTCGGCCAGGGTGCGCGTGCGGGCGCCCTGGGTCATGCCGCCGTGCAGGGCGTCGGCCTTCACACCGGCCTCGCGCAGCTGCTCGGCGATGCGGTCCGCGCCCAGCTGGGTGCGGACGAAGATGATCGTGCGGCCCTTGCGGGCGGCGATGGCGGCGGTGACCGGGGCCTTGTCCTTCGGCTTCACGACGAGGACGTGGTGGGTCATGGTGGTGACGGCGCCGGCCGACGGGTCGACCTCGTGCGTGACCGGGTTCACCAGGTAGCGCTTGACGAGGGTGTCGATCTCGTTCTCCAGGGTGGCGGAGAAGAGGAGGCGCTGACCGCCCTCGGGGACCTGGTCGAGCAGCTCGGTGACCTCGGGCAGGAAGCCCAGGTCGGCCATCTGGTCGGCCTCGTCGAGGACGGCGACCTGGACGGCCTCCAGGGAGCAGGCGCCGCGGTTGATGATGTCGCGCAGGCGGCCCGGGGTGGCGACGAGGATGTCGACGCCGCGCTCGAGGGCGTAGATCTGGTTGCCCATGGACGTACCGCCGCAGACGACCTTCATCTTGAGGCCGAGCACGTCGCCGTAGGGCTGGAGGGCGTCCGCGACCTGCATCGCGAGCTCACGGGTCGGGGTGAGGATGACGCCGCGGGGCTTCTTCTTCTCGGTGCGGCCGTCCGCCAGGGTGGCGAGCAGCGGCAGACCGAAGGAGAGGGTCTTGCCGGAGCCGGTGCGGCCGCGGCCGAGGATGTCCTTGCCGGCCAGGGCGTCCGGGATGGTCGCCGCCTGGATCGGGAAGGGGGTGGTGACGCCGTTCTGCGCGAGCTTGCGCACGATGCCCTCGGGCAGACCGAGGTCGCCGAAGGTGAGGGTGGGCTCGGCGGGCTCCTCGACGGAGGCCTCGGCGCCGGTGTCGTCGCCCTCGAACTCGTCGAGCTCGGTGGCCTCGACGATCGCGACGGTCTCGGTGGCCTCTACGGCCTCGACGATCTCGTCGTTCTCGGGCATGACGGCGTGGTCAGAACTGAAAATGGACATGCGAAATGCGAAACCTTCCGGAGTCTCGGCACGCGCCCGTCAACTCCGTGATTTCGCAAATCGACCGCCTCAATGCGGTCAGCCACGGCTAGGGAGAGTACGCGCCACACGGCGCTCTTCTGTGTCGGCGCCGGGCAATGGGATCAAACGATCTACCACCATACGCACCCTCCCCCACCTGTGGCAAATCGGACTACGTCACACCGGTCCGACCTGCGGGGATGCCGTCGGCTCCGAGGGCGCTCCCGGCCCGTCCGCCGCTCGCATCGCGCCCAGCTGGGTGTCGGGGCCGGAGGACGGCGGATCGGTGGGGTTGGAGGTCGGCTCCGGGGTCGGCTCGGGCGTCGGGTCGGAGGTCGGCTCGGGCGTCGGCTCGGGGCTCGGCGGGGGCGGCTCGGGCGTGGGCGTGGCCCCGCCGTCCTGCCCCCCGGCGCCTCCGCCGTTCCCCCCGTCGCCGCCCCCGTCGCCGCCGTTCCCCCCGCCCCCGCCGGGGCCGCCGCCCGTGGCCTCGTGGCCGCCGCCGGCCGGCTGCGGCTTCGACGGTCCTCCGGGTCCGCCGGGGCCCTCCACCGGCAGTACCGCGCCCGGCGAGGGCTTCGCCGTGCCCGACGGCGAGCCGCTCGGGACCGGGGACTCCCTGCCCGCGCCGGCCGGGGCCGGTCCGCCCTTCTCCGGTCCGCCGTTCCAGGCCCCGCCGCCCCCGCCCCGGGCACCGCCGCCACCGTCGGTCTCGGCCGTCGCGCCGTGCTTCCCCCCGGACGCGCCGGGCGTCGGCTTCGCCCCCTCGTCACTCACACTCATACAGCCGCTCAGACCGGCACAGGCCGCGACGGCCAGCGCGGTGGCGGCCCATCTCACCGGGGTGGGCAAATGGCGCACGGGGGGCACCTCCAGGACACAACGGGCAGGAACGGAACGCGTCGCCCTGCCCAACTCCCCGGGCACCACAAGGGACACGGCCCCCGCGGGCCCGCCCAGTCCGGCCGGAGCCGCCCGATCGGGCCGGGCCCACGGCGTCCGATCCGGTCCGCGCCCGCCGGATCCGCCCGATCGCCCCGCGGTCCGCGCCCGCCCCGCTCAGCCGTAGCCGAGCGCGTGCAGCCGGGCGTCGTCGATGCCGAAGTGGTGGGCGATCTCGTGCACGACGGTGATCTCGGTCTCCTCGACCACGTCCTCGCGCGACTCGCACATCCGCAGCGTCGGCCCCCGGTAGATCGTGATCCGGTCGGGCAGCACCCCGGCGTACCACTCGCCGCGCTCGGTCAGCGGCGTCCCCTCGTAGAGCCCGAGCAGCTCGGGGTCGTCCGGGGCGGGCTCGTCCTCCACGAACACGGCGACGTTGTCCATGAGCCGTGTCAGCTCCGGCGGAATCCGGTCCAGGGCCTCGGCGACGAGCTCCTCGAACTCCTCGCGCGTCATCTCCAGCACGGGCCCATTCTCCCCCTCCCGGAAACCGTTTTGGCGATAGCGGCCGGCATCCCATATGCTTCTCACGTCCCCGACGCACTGAGAAGTGCGCAGGTGAGCCTCTAGCCCTCATCGTCTAGTGGCCCAGGACGCCGCCCTTTCAAGGCGGTAGCACGGGTTCGAATCCCGTTGGGGGCACGCATCACCGTGTGCGATACTAGTGATCACGCACAAGCAAGGCTCTGTGGAGCAGTTGGTTAGCTCGCCACCCTGTCAAGGTGGAGGTCGCGGGTTCAAGTCCCGTCAGAGTCGCTGAAGCTGGAAACGGCTTCGTGGCTGGGTAGCTCAGTTGGTACGAGCGATCGCCTGAAAAGCGATAGGTCGCCGGTTCGACCCCGGCCCCAGCCACAGAGGGAAGGCCCCGTTCGAAAGAACGGGGCCTTCTTCGTGTCCGCCGGAAGGCGGGGGTACGGGGGAAGGGGCCGCGCCCCTCCCCCCGTACCGCTCAGGCCTCCTCGCGCCGCCCCGCCCTGCGGCCCCGCACCGCGAACACCGCCGCCACCGCGACCACGACCACGACGAGCAGCGCCCAGTCCGGCACCGAACGGCCCAGCGAGGCGACCCGCTCCTCCACGGCGAAGGACTCGTCCACCGGGAGCAGGCCCGGCAGCCCGGTCGTCCCGTCGAAGACCAGGAAGAGGGCCCCGAGGGCGACGAAGAAGAGGCCCGAGAGCAGCGAGGTGGAGTGGGCCTCGAAGCGGCCGACACGGAGCGGCCGGCCGCGCAGCCAGCGCCGCCGCCCCAGCTCGTACCGGTCCCAGAACAGCGCCAGGACGAACAGCGGGACGGCCATGCCGAGCGCGTACACGGCCAGGAGCAGCCCGCCGTACGCCGGGCTGCCGCTCAGCGCCGCCACCGTCAGGACGCTGCCCAGGATCGGGCCCGCGCAGAAGCCCGCGAGGCCGTAGACCAAGCCGAGGGCGTAGACGGAGAGCGCCGAGACGGGCCGGATCCGGCCGCTCGCCCCGGTGATCCGGCGAGAGGTGAAGCCGAGGCCGAGGGCCTGGAGGACGCCGAGGCCGATGATCAGCCAGCCGCCGACGGTGACGAGCAGCTCCCGGTGGCCGTAGAAGAACCGGCCGGCGAGGGAGCCGGCCGCGCCGAGCGGGACGAGGGTGGTCGCCAGGCCCGCGTAGAGGATGCCGGTCCTGGCCACGAGCTTCGCGCGCGTGTCGATCGAGTACGCGAAGAAGGCGGGCAGGAGCAGGGCGCTGCACGGGCTGAGCAGGGCGAGGAGGCCGCCGAGGAAGGCGGCGAAGTAGCCGATGCCGGAGGTCACCGGTCGGCCTTCTTCGGGGCGGTCTCCTTCGGGGCGGCCTTCCGGGAGGCGGCCTTCGCCGCCGCCTCGATCGCCTCCGTGAAGGTCTCCAGGGGCTGGGCGCCCGCGATCGGCCGGCCGTTGATCAGGAACGACGGGGTGGAGGAGGCGCCGAGTTCGTACCCCTGCTCCTGGTCCTTCCGCACGGCCTCCCGGGCCGCCGCGCCGTCGCCGTCCCTGGCGAACCGGGCGAGGTCGGGCACGCCGGCCTCCGTCGCGAGGGCGGTCAGCCGCTCCTTGCCGAAGCCCTTCTCCTTGGCGCCCTCGGCGTAGGCGGCCCGGTGGAACTCCCAGAACCGGCCCTGCCGCCCGGCCGCCCAGGAGGCGCGGGCGGCGGCCTCCGACTCCTCGCCGAAGATCGGGAAGTTCCGCCACTCGATGCGCAGGGTGCCGTTCTCGACGTACTTCTTCACCAGGGCGGGCTCGGTGTCGCGGGCGAACTTCCCGCAGTAGCCGCACTTGAAGTCGGCGTACTCGACGAGCACGACGGGCGCGTCGACGCGGCCGAGGGCGAGCTCGTCGGAGGCGTCGCGGCGGGCGTAGGCCTCCAGTTCCGCGTAGACGCCGGCGGAGGGGTCGGCGGAGACCTCGGCGACGGACGAGGAGCCGGAGGCACCGGGGGACGAGGGCTTGGTGGCGGTGTACGAGACGGCGCCGGCGAGCACGGCGGCGGCCGCGACCCCGGTGACGATCATGATCGGCTTGGACTTGGACATGGGGAAGCGCTCCTGGAGGAGGAAGAGGGAGGGGGCGGCTGGGGACGGCCGCCCGCCTACACCCTCAGCACCGACAGCTCCACGGGGGTCGGCACGCGCGCGGGCGGCTCCCGGCCCGGCTGCGCGGCCGGGCCGACCGCGTCCGGCCGCCGGACCCCGGGCGCCGCCCGGTCGGCGGCCAGGGCCGGCAGCAGCTCGGGGAAACCGTGCGCACGCGGCGGTACGCCGGGGTTCGCGGCCCCCTCGTCGACGGCACGGCCCGGGTCGCAGCCGGGCACGGCGGCACCGAGGACGACCGGGGCGGGGCCGTGAGCCGGGGCCGGGCCGGAGACCGGGGCCGGGCCCGGGGCCGCACCCTCCGGAGCGGAGGCGCCGTACGTCAGAAAGGAGAGCACCAGGCCCAGGAGCGCGGCGAACGCCGCCGCCGCGCGGGGGGTGCGGGACATGCGAAACCTCTCCGGTCCGGGCCAGATGCCCGAAATACTACGCACGGCCCCCCGGCCCACCTCGTAAATGGGTTCGCCGCTTCTCGTCCGCAGGTGCGATCCTGGATCCCGTATGTCTACTTCCTTCGCCGCCCTCCAGTCCGTCCTGGCCGAGGTCTCGCTGCGGGACTCCCACCGGCTCGGCCGCCGTCTCGAAGGCGCCCGCCGCATCCGCAAGCCCGAGGCCCGCGCGGCCGTCCTGGACGAGATCGCCGCCGAGGCGGCCAAGGCCAAGGAGCGCGTCGACGGGCGCGCCGCCCGCGTGCCCGCGGTCACGTATCCCGAACAGCTGCCCGTCTCGCAGAAGAAGGACGAGATCCTGGAGGCGATACGCGACCACCAGGTCGTGATCGTCGCCGGTGAGACGGGCTCCGGAAAGACCACCCAGATCCCGAAGATCTGTCTGGAGCTGGGCCGGGGCGTCCGGGGCATGATCGGGCACACCCAGCCCCGCCGGATCGCCGCCCGCACGGTCGCCGAGCGCGTCGCCGAGGAGCTGAGGACCCCGCTGGGCGAGGCCGTCGGCTGGAAGGTCCGCTTCACCGACCAGGTGAACCCCGACGCGACCTTCGTGAAGCTGATGACGGACGGCATCCTGCTCGCCGAGATCCAGACGGACCGCGAGCTGCGCGCGTACGACACGATCATCATCGACGAGGCCCACGAGCGGTCCCTCAACATCGACTTCCTGCTCGGCTACCTGGCCCAGCTGCTGCCGAAGCGCCCCGACCTCAAGGTCGTCATCACCTCGGCGACGATCGACCCCGAGCGCTTCTCCCGGCACTTCGGCGACGCCCCGATCGTCGAGGTCTCCGGCCGTACGTACCCGGTCGAGGTCCGCTACCGGCCGCTCCTGGAGGAGGACTCCGAGGAGGCCGACCGGGACCAGATCACCGCGATCTGCGACGCCGTCGACGAGCTCCGCAAGGAGGGACCGGGCGACGTCCTGGTCTTCCTCTCCGGCGAGCGGGAGATCCGCGACACGGCGGACGCGCTGCTCAAGAAGAAGCTCTTCGACACCGAGATCCTGCCCCTGTACGCGCGCCTGTCGCACGCCGAGCAGCACCGGGTCTTCCAGGCGCACTCCGGCCGCCGGATCGTCCTCGCGACCAACGTCGCCGAGACCTCCCTGACGGTCCCCGGCATCAAGTACGTGATCGACCCGGGCACCGCCCGCATCTCCCGCTACTCGCACCGGACCAAGGTGCAGCGGCTGCCGATCGAGCCGATCAGCCAGGCCAGCGCCAACCAGCGCAAGGGGCGCTGCGGCCGTACGTCGGACGGCATCTGCATCCGGCTGTACTCCGAGGACGACTTCCTCACCCGCCCCGAGTTCACGGACGCGGAGATCCTCCGTACCAACCTGGCCTCCGTCATCCTCCAGATGACCGCGGCCGGCCTCGGCGACATCGAGAAGTTCCCCTTCATCGACCCGCCGGACCACCGGAACATCCGGGACGGCGTGCAGCTCCTCCAGGAGCTCGGGGCGATCGACCCGGCCGAGAAGGACCCGAAGAAGAGGCTCACCCCGCAGGGCCGGAAGCTGTCCCAGCTGCCGGTGGACCCGCGGCTGGCCCGGATGGTCCTGGAGGCCGACAAGAACGGCTGCGTCCGCGAGGTCATGGTGATCGCGGCGGCGCTGTCCATCCAGGACCCGCGCGAGCGGCCGGCGGAGAAGCAGGCGCAGGCCGACCAGCTGCACGCCCGCTTCAAGGACGAGACGAGCGACTTCCTCGCCTTCCTCAACCTGTGGCGGTACGTCCGCGAGCAGCAGAAGGAGCGCGGTTCCAGCTCCTTCCGCCGGATGTGCAAGCAGGAGTACCTGAACTTCCTGCGCATCCGCGAGTGGCAGGACATCTACGCCCAGCTGCGGACGGTCGCCAAGCAGATGGGCATCCACCTCAACGAGGAGGACGCGCCGGAGCAGTCCGTGCACGTCTCCCTGCTCTCCGGCCTGCTCTCCCACATCGGCCTGAAGGACGTGAAGGAGTCCAAGGACGGCGGCCGGGACCCGAAGCGCGAGGGCGGCGGCCGGAACGAGTACCTGGGCGCCCGCAACGCCAAGTTCGCGATCTTCCCCGGCTCCGCGCTCTTCAAGAAGCCCCCGCGCTTCGTGATGTCCGCCGAGCTGGTGGAGACCTCGCGGCTCTGGGCCCGGGTCAACGCCCGGATCGAGCCCGAGTGGATCGAGCCGCTCGCGCAGCACCTGGTGAGGAAGACGTACAGCGAGCCGCACTGGGAGAAGGACCAGGCGGCCGTGATGGCCTTCGAGAAGGTGACGCTGTACGGCGTCCCGATCGTCGCCGACCGCAAGGTGAACTACGGGCGGATCGACCCGGAGGTCTCCCGCGACCTGTTCATCCGGAACGCGCTCGTCGAGGGCGACTGGCGCACGCACCACAAGTTCTTCGCGGACAACCGCAAGCTGCTCACCGAGGTCGAGGAGCTGGAGCACCGGGCCCGGCGCCGGGACATCCTCGTCGACGACGAGACGCTCTTCGACTTCTACGACAAGCGCGTCCCCGAACACGTCGTGTCCGGTGCCCACTTCGACTCCTGGTGGAAGCACAAGCACCGCGAGGAGCCGGAGTTCCTCGACTTCGAGCGCGAGATGCTCATCAACGAGAAGGCGGGGGCGGTCACCAAGGACGACTACCCGGACTCGTGGCGGCAGGGCGCGCTGAAGTTCCGGGTGACGTACCAGTTCGAGCCGGGCGCGGACGCGGACGGCGTGACCGTCCACGTGCCGCTCCAGGTGCTCAACCAGGTCACCGACGAGGGCTTCGAGTGGCAGATCCCGGGGCTGCGCGCGGAGGTCGTCACGGAGCTGATCCGCTCCCTGCCGAAGCCGATCCGCCGCCACTACGTCCCGGCGCCGAACTTCGCGGCCCGCTTCCTCGACTCCGTGGTCCCCGTGCAGGAGCCGCTGACGGGCGCGCTCGCCCGGGAGCTCCAGCGGATGGTCGGCGTCCCGGTGACGGCCGAGGACTTCGACTGGGCGAAGGTCCCCGAGCACCTCAAGGTGACCTTCCGGATCGTCGACGAGCGGCGCCGGAAGCTGGCGGAGGACAAGGACCTGGAGGCGCTGCGGCTGAAGCTGCGGCCCAAGGCCCGTCAGGCGCTCTCCAAGGCCGCCCAGGCGGCCACGGCGGGCCCGGACGGCTCCGGCCCCTCCCTGGAGCGCTCGGGGCTGAAGGACTGGACGATCGGGACGCTCACGAAGGTCTTCGAGACCAAGCGGGGCGGTCAGCCGGTCAAGGCGTACCCCGCGCTGGTCGACGAGGGCGACTCCGTGGCCGTGCGGCTCTTCGACTCGGAGGCCGAGCAGGCGCGGGCCATGTGGCAGGGCACCCGGAAGCTGATCATGCTGAACATCCCGGTGAACCCGGCGAAGTTCGCCTCGGAGAAGCTGACCAACCAGCAGAAGCTGGCCCTGTCGTCGAACCCGCACGGCTCGATCCAGGCGCTCTTCGACGACTGCGCCACCGCCGCCGCCGACAAGCTGATCGCGGACCACGGCGGTCCGGCCTGGGACGAGGAGTCCTTCCGGAAGCTGTACGACAGGGTCCGCGCGGACCTCGTCGACACGACGGTGCGGACGGTGGGCCAGGTCCAGCAGATCCTGGCGGCCTGGCAGGCGTGCGAACGCCGGCTGAAGGCCACGAACAGCCTGGCGCTGATCAACAACCTGACCGACGTGCGCGCGCAGCTCGCCTGGCTGATGCCGGCCGGTTTCGTCACCCGTACGGGGCTGAAGCGGCTGCCGGACCTGATGCGCTACCTGGTGGCGGTGGACCGGCGGCTCCAGCAGATGCCGACGGGCGTCCAGCGGGACACCACCCGCATGGAGAAGGTCCAGGAGATGCAGGACGAGTACGCCTGGCTCCTGGAGCAGCTTCCGAAGGGGCGTCCGGTGCCGACCGAGGTCACCGACATCCGCTGGATGATCGAGGAGCTGCGGGTGAGCTACTTCGCCCACGCGCTGGGGACGGCGTACCCGATCTCGGACAAGCGGATCGTGAAGGCGATCGACGCGGCGGCGCCGTAGGGCCCGGGGGTCCGTGGGCCCGTGGGGTCCGTGGGCCCGTGGGGTCCGTGGGCCCGTGGGGTCCGTGGGCCCGTAGCCGGGCCCTCGCCGTCGGTGAGTTCGACCGGACCCCCTGACCTGCTGTACAGTCTGTCTCGCAGCCAAGGTCCTGTGGAGCAGTTGGTTAGCTCGCCACCCTGTCAAGGTGGAGGTCGCGGGTTCAAGTCCCGTCAGGATCGCCTCTACGAAGGCCCGCATCGTGAGATGCGGGCCTTCGTTGTGCTCCCGTGTCTTGACGGGGTCGCGCGCCCGCCGGTACCCCGGACATCAGGGAACCGGGGGCCCACACCGGAGGTGGTCGCGCATGGCCGCGGCGTCCGCAGCACGGCACGACACCCGCGCGCTGCTGCGCGCCCATCTGGCGGCCGCGTCGCGGTACGGGCACCTCACCCGCCAGTGCCCGGTCTGCCATCGCCTCCTGCGGCTCGCCATGGAGACCCCGGAGCCGGAGGAGCCGGAGGAGCCGGCGGACGCGGCCGAGGACGAAAGTCCCACCGACCCATGACCGACGGCGGGTTGGGGACGTTCCGCGAAGTGGGAGGCTGTTCCTTGGCAAGACTTCCCCGGTGTGACGGGAGTCACTGAAAGAGTTTCAGAAACCTCCGTACTTACACCCTCCCTACACCGCCCCGATTTAATATGTGCAATTGCACCACCCTGGAGGGTCCCGACCCGGAGGGCGTGTGGCGCCGGACACAAAAAGATCGCGCTGGACCCGGCGGAGTCCAGCGCGATCGTTGACGGAGACCTGTTGGGGCAGGAGCCCGTCGGCAGTACCAGGGGTGGGCGACCGGATTGGGGGATCCGGAAAGGCCCGGTGTTACGGGGTGTTGCGGGGTGCTGCAGGGTTCTGCGCGACCTCAGGCCTCGCTGCGCTGCTGCGGAATGCCCGCCAGCAGGGCGCGAACCTCGGCCTCGCGGTACCGGCGGTGCCCACCCAGGGTGCGGATGGACGTGAGCTTGCCCGCCTTCGCCCAACGGGTAACCGTCTTCGGGTCCACGCGGAACATCGTGGCAACCTCGGCGGGGGTCAGCAGCGGCTCGGCATCAGGGGTGCGAGCGGTCATGAGCGGCCTCCTCGGGAGAACCGAACCTATCTCGGTTCTTTCCTCTAAATTCTGCACCTTGACCCGCCATGCCCGAAATGGCAGAAGCGGGTCGAGTCGGTTATAGGACGAACGGCTTGTCCTCGGCACTACAACTACACCATCCGTCCAGCCGCGTCGGCCAAACCGATGGAATTGCCCTCGCAGGTGTTCATCAGCGGCGGAAGTCGACTGACCATGCCATAACGGACAGTCACGCCACTGTGACGATCAGTCACAGAGCGATCAGGAGTCCTCAGACCCCCCATAGAGTGCAATGCTGAGCGTTCCGCCCGAACTTGGGCGGAAGGAACCCTCCCCGGACTCCTTGTCCTATTTTGGCACGAGGGTGGGTGATGGGCGCAAGGGTGCGTTACGTGCTGTCCGTCACGCTTGAACCAAAGGCCCGGATCGGGACCAACGTCCCCGCGCCGGCGGTGCGAAAGCCCCGGCCGACCGGGCGGACGTCGATCCGGCCACCGGAACCGGCCACCGCCTCGAAGATCATTTACACCCGCCGGACATGTCTTGTCGATACCGACCTGACGAACTTGTCCGACTGGTGTCAGTTCGCGAAACGCAGGTCCCTGACGGCCCGCCAGCGCTCCGCGAGGCGTCCGTACACCTCGTTCGCCGCCTCGCCGTCCCCGTCCCGCAACGCGGCGATCCCCTCCGCCAACTGGGCCGCCGACCGGTCCTCCGCCAGCCACCGGGCCGGCAGCGCGTGCACCAGACCGCCGAAGTCCAGCTCCACGAGCGCCCGCGGATGGAACTCCTCCAGCCAGCGCCCCACTTCGACCAGCCCCTGCGTCATCGGACCGTCGTCGACGGACTCCCGCAGCGCCTTGAGCGCCCGCGCGAGCCGCCGCCGCGCCTGGGCCATCGTCGTCCGGTAACGCAGCACCGGCGCCCGGCCCGTCACCGCGCTTCCGGGGTCTCCCGGCTCGTACTCCCGCTCCTCGTCCCCGAAGAGCGCGAACCAGCGCAGCGGCACCTGCCAGACCCCCGTACGGATCCACGGCCGCGCGTCCGGGTTCCGGCTCAGCCAGCGCTCGTAGTCGCTCGCCACCTGGGCGCGCACCACCGGCGGCAGCATCGCGTCGAGCACCGCCGCCGGGTACGGGCCCGCCGCCAGCTCCTCCATCGCCAGCCAGCCGCGCAGCCGGGTCCGCCAGGGGCAGATCACCACCACCCCGTCCAGGTGCGCGACGAAGGCCTCCCCGCTCTCGTGCACCGGCACCGGCACGGGCGGCGTCGGCAGCAGGTCCGCGAGCGAGCGGCGCAGCTCCTCCTGCGCCCCCGGGACGCCCGGCCGGCGCGCGTAGCGCGCCCAGTGGGACCGCTCCGGCTCGGGGAACGCGGCCAGCGGCTCGTACACCCGCAGATAGGACGCGTAGGGAACGGGGACCGTGGGGGCGACCGACATGTCGCAAATCCTTCCACGGAGGTACCCCCGGAGGGGGTGATCCTCAGCACTGCGCCCGATCTACGCACAGGTAGGACTTACCCTCTTGCCGAACTGGTCCTCCCCCACCCACAGGGAGGGCCGCCACCGCCGCTTCGTACTTGGGAGTCACCACCGTGACCGATGTGACCGGCGTTCCTGGCGACGTACTGAACACCCTGTTCCACTCGGAGCAGGGTGGCCACGAGCAGGTCGTCCTCTGTCAGGACCGCGCCACCGGCCTCAAGGCCGTCATCGCCCTCCACTCCACCGCCCTGGGCCCCGCCCTCGGCGGCACCCGTTTCTACCCGTACGCCACCGAGGCCGAGGCGATCGCCGACGCGCTCAACCTGTCGCGCGGCATGTCGTACAAGAACGCCATGGCCGGGCTCGACCTGGGCGGCGGCAAGGCCGTCATCATCGGCGACCCCGAGCAGATCAAGACCGAGGAGCTCCTCCTCGCCTACGGCCGCTTCGTCGCCTCCCTCAACGGCCGCTACGTCACGGCCTGCGACGTCGGCACCTACGTCGCCGACATGGACGTCGTCGCCCGCACCAACCGGTGGACCACCGGCCGCTCCCCCGAGAACGGCGGCGCCGGCGACTCCTCCGTCCTCACCGCCTTCGGCGTCTTCCAGGGCATGCGCGCCGCCGCGCAGACCCTCTGGGGCGACCCGACCCTGCGCGGCCGCAAGGTCGGCGTCGCCGGCGTCGGCAAGGTCGGCCACTACCTGGTCGAGCACCTCCTGGAGGACGGCGCCGAGGTCGTGATCACCGACGTGCGCGAGGAGTCGGTGCGCCGGATCACCGACAAGCACCCGCAGGTCGCCGTGGTCGCCGACACGAACGCGCTGATCCGCGTCGAGGGCCTCGACGTCTACGCGCCCTGCGCGCTGGGCGGCGCCCTGAACGAGGAGACCGTGCCGTTCATGACCGCGAGCATCGTCTGCGGCGCGGCCAACAACCAGCTCGCCCACGCGGGCATCGAGAAGGACCTGGAGGCGCGCGGGATCCTCTACGCGCCCGACTACGTGGTCAACGCCGGCGGCGTGATCCAGGTCGCCGACGAGCTGAACGGCTTCGACTTCGACCGCTGCAAGGCGAAGGCGACGAAGATCTTCGACACCACCCTGGAGATCTTCGCACGTGCGAAGGCGGACGGCATTCCGCCGGCCGCGGCGGCCGACCGGATCGCCGAGCAGCGGATGGCGGACGCCCGCCGCCGCTGATCCGCGCGGCAGGACGGCACGGAGGGCCGGCCCGCCCCCGGGGAGACTTCGCTCACGCCTCCCGGCGGGTCGGTACTCCAGAAGAGGTTAAAATCGCGATTGACCAGCGAGGAAAGGGCACCTCGAAGGTTCTGTACCGGGGTATGTGATGCGCGCGGCGTACCGTAGACCCACGGAAACAGGTACCGTTGAAGCCCTACGGACCGGTCTCTCTGCCGAGAGTCCGTTCCGAACCATGAACGCGTGTCAAGACTCTGGGGCCGACGAGCCCCGTCACCGAGGGGGTCGAGCCATGGGGCGCGGCCGGGCAAAGGCCAAGCAGACCAAGGTCGCCCGCCAGCTGAAGTACAGCAGCGGCGGGACAGACCTGACGCGTCTGGCCAATGAGCTGGGCGCTTCGACTTCGAGCCAGCCGCCGAATGGCGAGCCGTTCGAGGACGACGACGAGGAAGACGACCCGTACGCCCAGTACGCGGATCTCTACAACACGGACGACGAGGACGAGGACGACCAGTCCGGTCCGAGCACGTCCCCGCGTCGCGCTTGACCTTCTGAATCACCGAAACCCGGACCGGGGTCACCCGGCCGGGTTTCTGTGCTGTCCGCACGCCGATCCCGGTCGCCGGGACACGCGAACGGGGCGCCCCCTCAGGAGCGCCCCGCCGTACAGCCGCGCACTGCTTCGCGGCGTCCTCAGCCCGCGTACGTGCCCACCAGCTCCGCGCCGGTCGCGTGCGCCCCGCGCTCGGTGATCTCGCCCGCGACCCAGGCCTCGACCCCGCGGTCCTCCAGGGTCGCCAGGGCCACGTCCACGGACTCGGCCGGCACGACGGCCATCATGCCGACGCCCATGTTGAGGGTCTTCTCCAGCTCCAGGCGCTCCACCTGACCGGCCTTGCCGACCAGGTCGAAGATCGCGCCCGGCGTCCAGGTCGAGCGGTCGACCGTGGCGTGCAGCCCGTCCGGGATCACCCGCGCCAGGTTGGCGGCGAGGCCGCCGCCCGTGATGTGGCTGAAGGCGTGGACGTCCGTGGTCCGGGTGAGGGCCAGGCAGTCCAGCGAGTAGATCTTCGTGGGCTCCAGGAGCTCCTCGCCGAGCGTCCGGCCGAGCTCCTCGACCCGCTGGTCGAGGGTCATGCCGGCGCGGTCGAAGACCACGTGCCGGACGAGCGAGTACCCGTTGGAGTGAAGGCCCGAGGACGCCATGGCGATGACCGCGTCCCCCGTACGGATGCGGTCCGCGCCGAGCAGCCGGTCGTGCTCCACGACACCCGTGCCCGCGCCGGCGACGTCGAAGTCGTCCGGGCCGAGGAGGCCCGGGTGCTCCGCCGTCTCGCCGCCGACCAGGGCGCAGCCGGCCAGGACACAGCCCTCGGCGATGCCCTTCACGATGGCGGCGACCCGCTCCGGGTGGACCTTGCCCACGCAGATGTAGTCGGTCATGAAGAGCGGCTCGGCGCCGCAGACGACGATGTCGTCCATGACCATCGCGACCAGGTCGTGGCCGATCGTGTCGTACACGCCCATCTGGCGGGCGATGTCGACCTTCGTGCCCACGCCGTCGGTCGCCGAGGCGAGCAGCGGACGCTCGTAGCGCTTGAGGGCGGAGGCGTCGAAGAGGCCGGCGAAGCCGCCGAGGCCACCGAGGACCTCGGGGCGCTGCGTCTTCTTCACCCACTCCTTCATGAGCTCGACGGCGCGGTCGCCCGCTTCGATGTCGACGCCCGCGGACGCGTAGCTGGCGCCGCCTGCGGCACTGTCGGTCTGAGACATGGGTTCAGAGCTTTCGTGTCGTACTGCGGGTGTGCAGCGGGGTCTTACGGGCGACGGAGGGCGTCGGAGGCCGCGGTGGCGGCCGGGCCGGCGGCCAGCTCGGTCTCCAGGAGCTGCTTGCCGAGCAGCTCGGGGTCCGGCAGCTCCATCGGGTACTCGCCGTCGAAGCAGGCACGGCAGAGGTTCGGCTTCTGGATCGTGGTCGCCTCGATCATCCCCTCCAGGGAGATGTACGAGAGCGAGTCCGCGCCCAGCGACTTGCCGATCTCCTCGACCGACATCCCGTTGGCGATCAGCTCCGCGCGGGTCGCGAAGTCGATGCCGAAGAAACAGGGCCACTTGACCGGCGGCGAGGAGATCCGGATGTGGACCTCGGCCGCACCGGCCTCGCGGAGCATCCGGACCAGGGCGCGCTGGGTGTTGCCGCGGACGATCGAGTCGTCGACGACCACGAGCTTCTTCCCCTTGATGACTTCCTTGAGGGGGTTCAGCTTCAGCCGGATGCCCAGCTGGCGGATGGTCTGGGAGGGCTGGATGAAGGTGCGCCCGACGTAGGCGTTCTTCACCAGGCCGGCGCCGAAGGGGATGCCCGAGGCCTCGGCGTAGCCGATGGCGGCCGGGGTGCCGGACTCCGGCGTCGCTATCACCAGGTCGGCCTCGACCGGCGCCTCCTTCGCGAGGCGGCGGCCCATCTCCACGCGGGAGAGGTACACGTTCCGCCCGGCGATGTCGGTGTCGGGGCGGGCCAGGTACACGTACTCGAAGACACAGCCCTTGGGCTTCGCTTCCGCGAATCGCGAGGTACGGATGCCGTTCTCGTCGATCGCGATCAGCTCGCCCGGCTCGACCTCGCGGACGAAGGTCGCGCCGCAGATGTCGAGGGCGGCGGACTCGGAGGCGACCACCCAGCCGCGCTCCAGACGGCCGAGGACCAGCGGGCGGATGCCCTGCGGGTCACGGGCCGCGTAGAGCGTGTGCTCGTTCATGAAGACGAGGGAGAAGGCGCCCCGGACGTCGGGGAGGACCTTCGCGGCCGCCTGCTCGATGGTGAGCGGCGTGCCGTCTTCGTCCACCTGGCCCGCGAGGAGCGCGGTGACCAGGTCGGTGTCGTTGGTGGCGGCGACCTGGGTCGCGCGGCCTTCCTTCTTGGGCAGGTCGGCGACCATCTCGGCGAGCTGCGCCGTGTTCACCAGGTTGCCGTTGTGGCCGAGCGCGATCGAGCCGTGGGCGGTCGCCCGGAACGTCGGCTGCGCGTTCTCCCACACGGAGGCCCCGGTGGTCGAGTAGCGGGCGTGACCGACCGCGATATGACCTTGGAGGGAACCGAGAGAAGTCTCGTCGAAGACCTGGGAGACGAGTCCCATGTCCTTGAAGACGAGGATCTGGGAGCCATTGCTGACCGCGATTCCCGCGGATTCCTGACCCCGATGCTGGAGGGCGTAGAGCCCGAAGTACGTGAGCTTTGCGACCTCTTCACCCGGAGCCCAGACACCGAAGACGCCACAAGCGTCCTGGGGGCCTTTCTCACCGGGGAGCAGATCGTGATTGAGTCGACCGTCTCCGCGTGGCACGTTTCCGAGTGTAGACGGGCTCGACCACTGGTCCGAATTGAGGAAATGCGGGGGTGGCCGGACTCGTGCGATCGCACCAAATGATCGAAACCGGCTTGGAGGGGCCCACGAAGCAGGCGGGGTAAGGGATTCCGGCCCCCGGGCCCCGGCGAGCGGACGCTCGTACCAGGCCCGGGGTGGTGCCGCGATGTGACGGACGCCGCAGTCGGCGTCCGGTCAGCGGGCGCTCGCGGTCGCCGTGAGGCCCTCGCCGGAGGCGTCGGTGAGGGTCAGCGTTCGGTGGTTCAGCCGATAGGAGAGCGGGCCGTCGAGGAGCTCGTACAGCCTCGTCTCCAGCTTCATCTGCGGGCTCGTGCACATCATCCGGGTCGTCGCCGCCGGCCCCTCGACGGTGAGCGTCCGGGCCTCCTCGTCGACGCGGGCGGTCGCGGAGAAGTCGTTGCAGCCGAGATTTCCGGTGAGCTTGCCGTCGGCACCGAGGACGAGGCGCGCCTTGGCCCCGCTGCCGGCGGGGAGCGACGACGCCGTGTCCCCCGAAACCAGCCCGTCGACCTTCCACGGGGTGCCCCGCAGCGGCACCCCGTCCTCGGCCGTCAGCTCCACGCCGTTCCGCCCGTCGGCCGAGGCGAGCCGGAGACCGTCACCCTTCATCGTCCCCTTCAGCGGGCCCGAGAAGGCCTTGAGCAGCTCCTTCTCGAAGCGCTGCCGGTCGGCGGGACAGCCGATCCCGGTCACCCCGCCCGGGGAGACCGTGAGGGTGTCGCCCCGGACCACCACACCGGCGTCGAAGGTGTTGCAGCCGCTGTTCCCGTGGGCTCGGCCGTCCTTCCCGAAGTCGACGCGCGTGCCGTCGGGCGCCACCGACCTGCGGCCGTCGAGCGTGACGGCCCCGACCGTCCAGTGCGTGCCCGCGACCGGCAGATCGGGCTCTCCCGCGCCCGCGCCGCTCCCCGTCCCTCCTTCCGCACCGCAGGCGGTGAGCAGGAGCAGCGGGACCAGGACGACGAGTGCGCGTGGCTTCGACATGCCGATGGGACGGAACGGGCGGCCGTACGGTTCCGGGGGCTAGCCCATGAGGGGAAGGAGACCGTCCAGATCCGCCCGTTCGCCGCTCGCGCTCACGTGCGCCGCGTCCAGTTCCGCCGCCCACTCCGTACGGCCCGTCGCGAGCCGGAGCCAGGTCAGCGGGTCCGTCTCGACCACGTTCGGCGGGGTGCCCCGGGTGTGCCGGGGGCCCTCCACGCACTGCACCACCGCGTACGGCGGGATCCGCACCTCGACCGCCCCGCCCGGCGCCTTCGCCGCGAGCGCGTCGGCGAGCAGCCGGGTGCAGGCCGCGAGCGCCTGGCGGTCGTACGGGACGTCCGCGCCGGTCGCCGCGTTCAGGTCGTCGGTGTGGACGACGAGTTCGACGGTCCGGGTCACGAGGAAGTCCCCGAGCCTCATCGCGCCGAAGCGGGTCGGGACGAGCCGCTCGTCGGAGGCGGTCGCGACCGCCTCCTCGTACCGCGCGAGGGTCTCCGCGTACAGCGCCGGCAGGTCGCCCGTGCCGATCGCCCGGGTGTCCTCGTCGATGCTCCCCGCCTCCGTGGCCGTGGCCGGGGGCCAGTCGACCAGGGCGAGTTCCCGCCGCTCCGGCTCGGGCTCCGCGAGCTTCCGCGACAGGGACGCGAGCACCGTCGTCAGGTGCGCCGCCAGGTCCCGCACCGTCCACTCCCCCAGCCGGGTCGGCCCGTCCAGCTGCTCGGGCGTGAGCGCGGTCACCGCCTCCCGGACGTGCCCGAACTGGGCGAGCACGGCGGCGCGGGTCTTGGCGGAGTCGTAACTGCGGGCGCGCTTCTTGGCAGGTGGCATGGCCCGAGGCTAGCCCCGAGACTGGAAGGAACGGAGCCGATCCGCAGCGAAGGCAGGCGACGGGACCATGACCCATCACGAACACCCCCATGCCGCACTGGTGCGCCGGGGCTACGAAGCGTTCGGCAAGGGTGACATGGAGACGCTGGGCTCCCTGATGACCAGCGACTGCACCCACCACGTGCCCGGCGAGAGCCAGATATCCGGACACTACAAAGGCCGGGACAACGTCATCGGCGGCTACTACCGGATGCTCGGCGACCTGAGCGGCGGCACCGTGCGCGTCGAGCTCAAGGGCGTCTACGTGGACGGCCGCAGCCACGTCATCGCCACGCACCGGTTCTTCGCCGAGCGCGGCGACCGCGGCATCGAGATGGACGGCGGCCTCTTCTTCACCCTCGTCGGCGACAAGATCTCCGACATCGACGAGTGCGTCGCCGACATCACGGAGACGGACTCCTTCTGGGGCACCGGCTGACGGCACGGAGCCCCCGCCCTTCCCGGGCGGGGGCTCCGTTCCGTACGGGTCGATCCGCGGATCAGGCCAGCAGGCCCGGGATCGTCGCCTCGTGCGCCTCGCGCAACTCCGTCAGGGAGAGCGTGAACTCGCCCTGCACGTCGACCGCGTCGCCGTCGACGACACCGATCCGGGTCGCCGGCAGACCCCGCGCACCGCACATGTCGGTGAAGCGGAGCTCCTCGCTGCGCGGGACGGCGACGACCGCACGGCCGGCCGACTCGCTGAAGAGGAACGTGAAGGCGTCCAGGCCCTCCGGGACGACCAGGCGCGCGCCGTTCCCGCCGCGCAGGCAGGACTCGACGACCGCCTGCACGAGACCGCCGTCGGACAGGTCGTGCGCCGCGTCGATCATGCCGTCGCGCGAGGCCGAGATCAGGATCTCGCCGAGCAGCTTCTCCCGGTCGAGGTCCACGGCCGGCGGCATGCCGCCGAGGTGCTGGTGGATCACCTCGGACCAGGCCGAACCGCCGAACTCCTCCTTGGTGTCGCCGAGCAGGTAGAGGAGCTGGCCCTCTTCCGCGAAGGCGATCGGGGTGCGGCGGTTGACGTCGTCGATCACACCGAGGACGGCCACGACGGGCGTCGGGTGGATGGCGACCTCACCGGTCTGGTTGTAGAGGGAGACGTTGCCGCCCGTCACCGGGGTGCCGAGCTGGAGGCAGCCGTCCGCGAGACCACGGGTGGCCTCGGCGAACTGCCACATCACGGCCGGGTCCTCGGGCGAACCGAAGTTCAGGCAGTCCGAGATCGCCAGCGGCTTGGCGCCGGAGGCGGCGACGTTGCGGTACGCCTCCGCCAGCGCGAGCTGCGCGCCCGTGTACGGGTCGAGCTTGGCGTACCGGCCGTTGCCGTCGGTCGCCATGGCCACGCCGAGGTTGGTCTCCTCGTCGATGCGGACCATGCCCGCGTCCTCGGGCTGCGCCAAGACCGTGTTGCCCTGCACGAACCGGTCGTACTGGTCCGTGATCCAGGACTTGGAGGCCTGGTTCGGGGAGGAGACGAGCCTGAGGACCTGGTCCTTCAGCTCGGCGCCGTTCTGCGGCCGGGGCAGCTTGCCGGCGTCGTCGGCCTGGAGCGCGTCCTGCCACTCCGGGCGCGCGAACGGCCGGTGGTAGGTCGGGCCCTCGTGGGCGACGGAGCGCGGCGGCACGTCGACGATCTGCTCGCCGTGCCAGAAGATCTCCAGGCGCTCGCCCTCGGTCACCTCACCGATGACGGTGGCGATGACGTCCCACTTCTCGCAGATCTCCAGGAAGCGGTCGACGTGCTCGGGCTCGACGATCGCGCACATCCGCTCCTGCGACTCGCTCATGAGGATCTCCTCGGGCGAGAGCGTCGCGTCGCGCAGGTGCACGCGGTCGAGCTCGACGCGCATGCCGCCGGAGCCCGCGGAGGCCAGCTCGGACGTGGCGCAGGAGAGCCCGGCGCCGCCGAGGTCCTGGATGCCCGCGACGAGCTTCTCCTTGAAGATCTCCAGGGTGCACTCGATGAGGAGCTTCTCCTGGAAGGGGTCGCCGACCTGGACGGCGGGGCGCTTGGTGGGCTTGGTGTCGTCGAAGGTCTCGGACGCGAGGACCGAGACGCCGCCGATGCCGTCGCCGCCCGTGCGGGCGCCGTACAGGATGACCTTGTTGCCGGGGCCGGAGGCCTTGGCGAGGTGGATGTCCTCGTGCTTCATCACGCCGATGCAGCCGGCGTTGACCAGCGGGTTGCCCTGGTAGCAGGAGTCGAAGACGACCTCGCCGCCGATGTTCGGCAGGCCCAGGCAGTTGCCGTAGCCGCCGATGCCGGCGACGACACCGGGCAGCACGCGCTTGGTGTCGGGGTGGTCGGCCGCGCCGAAGCGCAGCGGGTCGACGACCGCGACCGGGCGGGCGCCCATGGCGAGGATGTCGCGGACGATGCCGCCGACGCCGGTGGCCGCGCCCTGGTAGGGCTCGATGTACGAGGGGTGGTTGTGCGACTCGACCTTGAAGGTGACCGCGTACCCCTGGCCGACGTCGACGACGCCCGCGTTCTCGCCGATGCCGACGAGCATGGCGTCGTTCTCGGGGGTCTTCTCGCCGAACTGCTTCAGGTGGACCTTGCTGCTCTTGTAGGAGCAGTGCTCGGACCACATGACGGAGTACATGGCGAGCTCGGCGCCGGTGGGACGGCGACCGAGGATCTCGCGGATGCGCGCGTACTCGTCCTCCTTGAGGCCGAGCTCCTTCCAGGGCTGCTCGCTGTCCGGCGTCTCGCTCGCGTGCTTGACGGTGTCGAGGCTCATCAGGCGTTGACCAGCTTCTTGAGGATCGAGGTGAAGAAACCGAGGCCGTCCGTCTTGCCGGTGCCGACCAGCGGCTCGACGGCGTGCTCCGGGTGCGGCATGAGGCCGACCACGTTGCCCGCGGCGTTGGTGATGCCCGCGATGTCGCGCAGCGAGCCGTTGGGGTTCACGTCCAGGTAGCGGAAGGCGACCCGCCCCTCGGCCTCCAGCTCGTCGAGCGTGCGCTCGTCGGCGACGTAGCGGCCGTCCATGTTCTTGAGCGGGACCTCGATCTCCTGGCCCTCGGTGTAGTCCGAGGTCCAGGCGGTCTCCGCGTTCTCCACCCGCAGCTTCTGGTCGCGGCAGATGAAGTGGAGGTGGTTGTTGCGCAGCATCGCGCCCGGCAGCAGATGGGCCTCGGTGAGGATCTGGAAGCCGTTGCAGATGCCGAGGACGGGCATGCCCGCCTTCGCCTGCTCGATGATCGTCTCCATCACCGGCGAGAAGCGGGAGATGGCTCCGGCCCGCAGGTAGTCGCCGTAGGAGAAGCCGCCGGCCAGGACCACGGCGTCGACCTGCTTGAGGTCCTTGTCCCGGTGCCAGAGCGACACGGGTTCGGCGCCCGCCAGACGGGCGGCACGCAGCGCGTCCCGGTCGTCGAGCGTTCCGGGGAACGTGACGACGCCGATGCGTGCGGTCACGATTCCACCTTCACGACGAAGTCTTCGATCACGGTGTTGGCGAGGAAGGTTTCGGCCATCTCATGGATGCGGGCGAGGGCGGCGTCGTCGACCGGTCCCTCCACCTCCAGCTCGAAGCGCTTCCCCTGACGGACGTCGGCGATTCCGGCGAACCCGAGGCGGGGCAGTGCACGCTGCACCGCCTGCCCCTGAGGGTCGAGGATCTCCGGCTTGAGCATGACGTCGACTACGACGCGTGCCACTGGCACTCCCGGTGGTGTGTTGCGTGGGCGGTTCCCTCAGCGTACCTGCCTCCAAATTCTACGCGGGTAGAGATCTGAAGGATCCTACAAAAGCCCGGTTCGGAGCGGTGTGCGTCACACGAACGGCATCCGGACCCCGGACACGCGCCCCACACAAAATTCGAGTGAAATATTGCGGGCCGCATTGCGCCGGGACACGCTGAAACAATTGACGGGGCTTCACAATGCGACACCCACCGCTGTACAAAGGAATCCAGAAGAAAGCAGCATTGTCCCGGCACAGCCGTAAGGCCGACATCGCCGCACGTCAGGAGCGCCACAAGCGCCCTCACGGCCGCGACGGCCGCAGGAAAGGACCGATATCCGTGGCTCAACGTGTGGTGGTCACTCTCTCCGACGACATCGACGGCGGAGAAGCGGCTGAAACGGTCGCGTTCGGCCTGGACGGGAAGATGTACGAGATCGACCTGAATGCTGCCAATGCAAAGAAACTCCGCAAGGCCCTCGCGCCCTACCTCGCCGCCGGCCGCAAGCTGCCGGCCCGGGCGACGGCCGGCCGGAGCGCACAGGCCGTCTCCTACACGCACACCGCCCTCGCGCCCGACCCGGCGGCGGTCCGCGCCTGGGCCCAGTCCAACAAGATGGACGTCCCGGCCCGCGGCCGGATCCCCAAGCGCGTCTACGAGGCCTTCCGCGCGGCGAGCTGAGGCGGGGCGCCCGGGATGCCGGGCGCGCCGGGTGCCGGGGCGAGGGGTGCCGGGGCCGGGGCCCACGGGGTGCCGCGGGGGCGGCCCGGGCCTCGGCCCGAGCCGATTTGCATTGCACCCCCCTTGATCCGCTAGAGTCTGGATCACGCCGAGGGGCGAGGCCGAAAAGCCGAGTCCCCAGCAGCGTGCGGGTGTAGTTCAGTAGTAGAACATCCCCCTTCCAGGGGGAAGGCGCAGTGTGCGATCCCTGTCACCCGCTCTGCGAGAAACGCGTTACCAACCACTCCGGTGGATCAGGTAGAGTGGTGCTCGCACCGAGCAGCGAAAGCTGACCGGTAGCAATGCGGACGTGGCTCAGTTGGTAGAGCATCACCTTGCCAAGGTGAGGGTCGCGAGTTCGAATCTCGTCGTCCGCTCAGGGAGTACGAAGGCCCCGGTTCTCAGGAACCGGGGCCTTCGTCGTGTTCCCGGAGGGTGTGAAGGGTCCCACACGGCGGTGCGTCATGAGCACCCGCGAGGTTGGGTATAGTTAGCAGCGCGCTACGGCGCATGCGGACGTGGCTCAGTTGGTAGAGCATCACCTTGCCAAGGTGAGGGTCGCGAGTTCGAATCTCGTCGTCCGCTCCACGAAGAAGCCCCCGGTCGAATCGACCGGGGGCTTTCTCGTTCCCTAGGACCAGGCCTGACCGGTCAGGAGCTCGTACGCCTCGATGTACTTGGCGCGGGTCTTCTCCACGACCTCCTGCGGCAGGGCCGGCGGCGGCTGCTCGCTCTTGCGGTCCCAGCCGGAGGCCGGCGAGGTCAGCCAGTTCCGCACGATCTGCTTGTCGTACGAGGGCTGGGCGCGGCCCGGCTCCCACTCGGAGACCGGCCAGAAGCGCGAGGAGTCCGGGGTGAGGACCTCGTCGGCGATGACCAGCCGGTCGCCCTCCGGGGTGCTCTCGAAGCCGAACTCGAACTTCGTGTCGGCCAGGATGATCCCCCGGTCGCGGGCGATGTCCCGGGCCCGGGAGTAGACGGCGAGGGTCGTCCGGCGCAGCAGCGCGGCCGTCTCGGCGCCGACCTGGCGGGCGACCTCCTCGTACGACACGTTCTCGTCGTGGTCGCCGACGGCGGCCTTGGTCGCCGGGGTGAAGATCGGCGCGGGCAGCTCGGAGCCGTCGGTCAGGCCCTCGGGCAGCGCGAGACCGCAGACCGTGCGGGACTCGTCGTACTCGAGCAGGCCGGAGCCGGTGAGGTAGCCGCGGGCGACGGCCTCGACCGGGACCATGTTCAGCGACTTGCAGATGAGGGTGCGGCCCTCCCAGTCGGCGGGGGCGCCGGCCGGCAGGTCGGTGGAGAGCACGTGGTTCGGGACCAGGTCGGCGAGCTTGTCGAACCACCACAGGGAGAGCCGGGTGAGCACCCGGCCCTTGTCGGGGATCTCGGTGGGCAGCACCCAGTCGTAGGCCGACATGCGGTCGCTCGCCACCATGACGAGGTCGCCCGCCTCGTTCCGGTACAGGTCGCGGACCTTGCCCGTGTGGAGATGGGTGAGGCCCGGGACCTGGACGGGCTCGGGCTTTTCTACGAATCCGGACACGGTTCCTCCGCGTAGGTTGATCCAGGAGCGAGTCCGATTCTCTCGCACATCCGGGCGGGTCCTGCCGCGAGGACCTGTGACCCCCCGCTCAGTCCCTCTTGCAGATCCGGTCGAGGAGGTTCGCGGTGGCCCGCTGGACCCGGGCGTCGACGTGGCCCGGCCGGTCCAGCGCCGGCGACCAGGCGAACGTGCCGGACGCGAAGACCAGGGCGCCGGACGGGGCCCGGTAGAGGCTCGTCTCCTGGTGGCGCAGCGCCCCCTCGCCGTCCCGGTAGGGCGAGTGCGCGAGCAGGATGCGGCCCTCGTGCTCCGGCAGCGCGGTGCGCGGGAAGTAGCGGTCGGCCTCGCCCGCGACCAGGCCCGGGAGCTCGTCGCCGTCGCCCGCGCCGGTGGCCTCCCAGAGCCAGTGGTCGGCGTTCCGCACGACCAGCGGGGTCGGTTCGGGCACCCGGCCCGCGTACTGGATGCCGAGGAGCTGCTGCTCGGGCCGGTCGACCTCGCGCCAGAGCGCGGGGCGGCCGGGGCCGCGCCGCTTGCGGCAGGTGAGGAGGCGGTCCGGCACCCCGGACGGCGAAGGGCCCAGCTCCACCTGCCAGTACATGGTGTTGGCGGAGAGGAAGACGAGCGAGGTGCCCTGGTCACGGGCGAGTTCGGCGGTCCGGCGCATCGGCGCCGACCAGTACTCGTCGTGGCCCGGGAAGACGAGGCCCCGGTAGCGGCTCGGGTCGACCCGGCCGGCGTGCAGGTCGCGGGTCTCCGCGTACGCCAGGTCGTAGCCGTAGCGCTCGGCCCAGCGGATGAAGTCGTAGGCGTGCCCGACGTGCAGGGGCAGCCCCGCGCCCGCGTACGGACGGTCGAAGGAGACGGTGACGGCCGCCTCCTCCTCGCCGAGCAGCCGGCCCTCCTCGTCCCAGGCGTGGTAGAGGCTGGCGCCGGTGTGGCCGTCCTCCGGGTAGAGGTTGTACGCCTGCCAGGTCACGTCCGGGAGGACGAGCAGCAGGTCCGCCGGGTGGTCGTCCCGGACCGTGAAGGGGATGTGCGAGCGGTAGCCGTCGACGGTGGTGAGGACGGCGACGTACGCGCCGATCGACCAGTACGTGGGGACCTGCAGCCGCCAGGACTGCCACCAGTGGTGGCAGGAGACGGTCCGGTCGGCGGTGAGCGGGGGCGGCTGGACGATCCCGGAGAGACGCGGGCTCGTGGTGATCTTCGCGGCGCCGTCGCCGCCGTAGTGCCCGATCCGATAGACGTCGACCGAGAACTGCTGCGGCGGGTCCACGGTGATGTGGAAATCGATCGACTCGCCCGGCGTCACGGCCCCGTCCGACGCGAAGCCCTTGATCTGGCGTCGGACGTCGTCCGCCGTGCGCGGACCGCCGCTGCCGCCCCGGGCCAGGATCTCGTCCGCGTACCAGGGGACCATCTGACCGGTGTCGTCGAAGTAGTTGTCCGACCCGCGCAGCCAGGGCAGCGGGCCCTGGCCGAAGGGATCGGAGACGGCGTGCGCCAGCGCACCCGACTCCCACCGTCTGATCTGTTCCGCCCCCATGTGCGCCCCTCCCTCGACTCCCCCGGTCGGCCGGTCAGTGCCTGTTCGATACCTGCTCGGTGCCTGCTCGGTGCCTGCGATGTGTGCCTGTGGTCCGTGCCTCTGTCAGTGACGGTCTCCAGCACATCACATAACGCACGCACTCCGTCACCGTTCGTCGTGAATTGACGAGAGTGGAAGCCGGGCCTCCGGCTGGAGCCCCTCCGCCGGTCCTCAGACCAGGCGCACGGGCTTCTCCGGGCGCACGCCGGTGCGGGCGAGCCAGGCCCGCAGCGGCTCCGGATCGCCGTCCTCGACGAGCGCGAGGACCCGGGGCCCGAGATCCGCCGCGCGCTCGCCGCCGACGAGCAGGGCGGGCCCGTCGAGCCAGTCGAGCCCGGGAACGGCCTCGGCGGTGTCCACGGCCGCGCAGCAGACCATCGCGGTCACGTGGTCGGCGAGCAGGTCGCGGCCGGTACGGGGCGGCTGGAGCGGGAACAGCGGCAGGGGGCCGTCGGGGCCGCTGACGGCGGGGGCGGCGGCCCGGTCGCCCTCGTCGGTGGCGCGGGCGGTCCCGGCCGCCGCGGCCACCCGGGCCTCACGGGCCGCCTCCTCCCGCGCGAGGAGCGCGCTGAGCGCCCCGGCGAGCTCCTCGGCGGCCGGGTTGACCGGCTCGTCGTCGTCCTCTTCCCCTTCCTCTTCCGGGCCGGCGGGGAGGACGGGGCCGAGGCCGGGCCCGTGCCCGTGCTCGGCGGCGGGGGCGGCGGGCGCGGGTCGGGGTTCGGGCCCGTGCCCGTGCTCGGCGGCGGGGAGGAAGGGCTCGGGCTCGGCGGCGGGGACGAAGAGCCGGGCTTCGGGGCCGGACTCGGGCTCGTCGCGGCCGGTGCCGCGTCCGGGATCGGCGAGGGCGGTGCCGCGCTCCCGCCCCGGCCCGCCGGCAGCGGCCCCGCGCTCCTCGGCACCGGTGGCGCGCTCGTGCTGGGGCTCGTGCTCGGGGCGGGGGGCCGTCAGGTGGGCCATCACGCGGGTCAGGGTCGGACCGGTCGCGCCGGAGGCCGGTCCGGCGGCGGGGGCCTCCACGCCGAGGCCGTCGAGCACCTGGTGCAGGCGGGCCGCGTCGGTGCGCCACTTCCGGTCGACGACCTCCTCCGGGTACCGGCTCCACTCCACCGGCGCCCAGTCGGGGCCGGGCTCGGCCGGGCCGCCGTGGAAGAGGCGGGCGGCGAGCAGCGAGGCGGCCTCGTCGACGGCGCCGGGCTCCTCCAGGAGGTCGCAGGCGGGGCGCTCGCCGAGCCGGGAGGAGAAGCCCTTCGCGAGCCGGTCCCGGCGGGAGAGCTCGGTGAGGGCGGAGACCACGCCCGCGTCGAGCTTGGCGGGCCAGCGGCCCATGCGCCAGGCGGGCAGCGCGACCCGGGTGAGCAGGCGGTCCCAGCCCGCGTAGGCCAGGCCGACCTGCTCCTGGGCGACGATCCGTACGCCGTAGTCCACGGCCTGGGCCCGCTCCGAGCCCGCGGCGGCGACTCCGCGCTCCATCTCGGCGGCGTGCCCGCGGCAGGCGCGCAGCAGCACGCGGGCGACCCGCCCGACGCCCTGGGCGCCGAGCCGGCGGAGCGGGCCGAGGCCGGAGTCCCGGGGCACGGCGACGGCGGCGTCCAGACCCCGGACGAAGCGGCGGGCGGCGGCTATGTCGGGGTGGGCGGCCGGTCCCGTGCCGGCGACGACGGGGGCGAGGACCGCCCGCAGCTCGCCGACGCGCATCCACCACAGGAAGGGCGAGCCTATGACCAGGACCGGGGCGCCGTCTCCGCCGGACGTCCGGCGGAGGCGGTGGGCCCGGTGGGTGCGGTCCTCCAGCCAGCTGTCGCAGTCCGGGGTGAGGGCTATCGCGGCGGGCGGCGGGACGCCGAGCCGGTCGGCCAGGTCGCGGACGAGCCGGTAGAGATCGGGGGCCGCGGACTCGGCGAGCTCCACCGTCGGCGTGGCGGCCGGACGGGCCCGGGTGACGACGAGGGCGACGGCCGCCGCGGCGAGGAGCACGACGACGGCGAGGACGGTCACGACCCAGCGGGCGGCGTCCCAGCCCGCTCCGGTGAAGTGGCCGGTGACCCCGCCCGCGTACAGGACGACGGCCACGGCGGCCGGGAGCACCGCGAGGCCCAGCGCCCTGCCCCGGACGCGGAGGACGGCGAGGGCCCGGGAGCGCGCGGCGCGCGCACCCCACTCCTCGCCGACAACGGAACCGGTACCGGACACGCCGTTCCTCACCCCCTCCTGTCCTCGACGGGACTGCCTGTGGCGGTGTTGCTCACTCCCCCACTGTGGCACCCGTCACTGACATCGCAATGCCGGTGGGCCAAGTGCCGGAATGCCTTCGCCGCACCCTAGTTGGGGCTGTGGCGGGCGTCATCCGTATGGCCGAGCCGTCACTCGATGGAATGGCTTTGGGCAAAGGTGATGGCGCACTTGTGGCCGTGTGGTTCACGAGTTCCGCACCACACGGCCACAAGAGGAATCAGGCGAAATCAGCCGGAATCAAGCGGGATCAGGCCTCGGCGGCCTTCCGCGCGATGTCCGTACGGTGCTGCGAACCGTCAAGGCGGATACGGCCGACCGCCGCGTACGCCCGCTCGCGGGCCTGCGCCAGGTCCGAACCGGTGGCGGTGACCGACAGGACCCGCCCGCCGGCGCTCAGGACCGCGCCGTCCTCGCCCCGCTTCGTACCGGCGTGCAGCACGTACGCGTGCGGGGCGTCCTTCTCCGCGACCTCGTCCAGGCCCTCGATCGGATCGCCCGTGCGCGGGGTGTCCGGATAGTTGTGGGAGGCGATGACCACGGTGACGGCGGCGTCGTCGCTCCAGCTCAGCGGGGCCTGGTCCTCCAGGGTGCCGTTCGCGGAGTTCAGCAGGACGCCGGCGAGCGGGGTCTTCAGGCGGGCCAGGACGACCTGGGTCTCGGGGTCGCCGAAGCGCGCGTTGAACTCGATGACCCGGACGCCGCGGCCGGTGATCGCCAGGCCCGCGTAGAGGAGGCCGGAGAACGGCGTGCCGCGGCGGCGCAGCTCGTCGACCGTCGGCTGCAGGACGGTTTCCAGGACCTCCTCGACCAGCTTCGGGTCGGCCCAGGGCAGCGGCGAGTAGGCGCCCATGCCGCCGGTGTTGGGGCCCTCGTCGCCGTCGAGCGCGCGCTTGAAGTCCTGCGCGGGCTGGAGCGGGAGGACGGTGGTGCCGTCGGTGATGGCGAAGAGGGAGACCTCGGGGCCGTCCAGGTACTCCTCGATGACCACCCGGTCGCAGGCGAGCGCGTGCGCCCGCGCCTGCTCGACGTCCTCGGTGACGACGACGCCCTTGCCGGCCGCGAGGCCGTCGTCCTTCACCACGTACGGAGCGCCGAAGGCGTCGAGCGCCTCGTCGATCTCCTCCGGGGTGGTGCAGACGTAGCTGCGGGCGGTGGGGACCCCGGCGCCGGCCATGACGTCCTTGGCGAAGGCCTTGGAGCCCTCCAGCAGCGCCGCCTCCCGGGACGGGCCGAAGACGGGGATGCCGGCCGCGCGGACGGCGTCGGCGACGCCGGCGACGAGCGGGGCCTCCGGGCCGACGACGACCAGCCCGGCGCCCAGCTCCGTGGCGAGCGCGGCGACGGCCGCGCCGTCCAGCTGGTCGACGGCGTGCAGCTTCGCGACCTCCGCGATTCCGGCGTTGCCGGGCGCGCAGTGCAGAGCGGTGACGTCGGGATCGAGGGAGAGAGAGCGGCACAGGGCGTGTTCGCGGGCGCCGCCGCCGATGACGAGGACCTTCACGCCTGCCAGGGTAGCCCGCGGGACGGGATGCCCCTTGTGCGGGCCACCGAGCGAGACGGCCCTACTCGTTCGTGTATTCCTCCACAACCGTGGCCCCCAGCTCGCGCACGATCAGGTCGTGCCCGGAGAGCGCGGAGTCGACGAGGTCCGGGTCGTCCTCCTCCGGGACGTCGTCCTCGGGCGCCACGGGCTGCGGCGCCGGCGGGGTGTACGCGGGCGCGGGAGCGGGCGGGGCCTGCTGGAACGAGGGCGCCGGAGCGGACTGCGCCTGCACGGGGGCGGGCGACGGGGCCTGCTGGAACGAGGGCGCCGGAGCAGCGGCGGGCGCGGGAGCCGCGGACCGCCCGCCCCCGCCACCGAACCCACCGGCGCCGCCCCCGCCGAAGCCTCCGGTTCCGCCCGAGCCGCCGAAGCCGGTGGCGGCGGGCGGGGGCGCGGAGCCGCCCGAGGGGTCGATGATCGCCTCGATCTTCCAGTTCACGTTGAACTGCTCGGCGAGGGCCTGCTTGAGGACGTCCTCGCTGCCGCTGCTGGCGAAGTTGTCCCGGGCGCCGGCGTTGAGGAAGCCGAGCTGGAGCGTCGTGCCGTCGAACCCCGCCACCTGGGCGTTCTGGCTGAGCAGGATCCAGGTGAAGCGGCGCCGGTTCTTGACGGCGTCGAGGATCTGCGGCCACAGGTTCCGCACCTGGGCCGTGTCCCCGCCACCACCCGCGGCGGCCTGCGGGGCGGGCTGCGCCTGTACGGGCGCGGGGGCCGGGACGGCGGGCGCCGAGGACGCGCCGGGCCAGGCGCCGGGCGCGCCGCCGCCGGAGGCGCCGCCGCCGGGAGTGGCGGCACCCGGCCAGGCACCGGGCCGGGCCGCGGCGGGCTGCTCGTGCGCGGGAGCCTGTACGGGCGCGGGGCTCTGTACGGGCGCGGGAGCCGGCTGCGGGACGGGAGCGGGAGCCGGAGGGGGCGGGGCCATCGGGGTGTGGGCCTCGGGGCCGGGCACGTACGCCATGGCGGGCGCCGGGGGCCCGGGCGTGAACACGGGCGCGGGCGCGGCGGCCGCCCCGCGCTCCAGCCGGTCGAGCCGCGCCTGGAGGGAACGCTCGTCGTCGAAGGCGGCGGGCAGCAGCACGCGCGCGCAGATCAGTTCCAGCTGCAGCCGGGGCGAGGTGGCCCCGCGCATCTCGGTGAGACCGGTGTTGACCAGGTCGGCGGCCCGGCTCAGCTCGGCGGCCCCGAACACCGAAGCCTGCGCCTGCATGCGCTCGATGACGTCGGCGGGGGCGTCGATGAGCCCCTTCTCGGCGGCGTCGGGGACGGCGGCGAGGATCACGAGGTCCCGCAGCCGCTCCAGCAGATCGGCGACGAACCGGCGGGGGTCGTTCCCGCCCTCGACGACCCGGTCGACGACCTCGAAGGCGGCGGCCCCGTCCCCGGACGCGAACGCGTCGACGACGGAGTCGAGCAGCGACCCGTCGGTGTAACCGAGGAGGGAGGTGGCCATGGCGTAGGTCACACCGTCGTCGGCGGCGCCGGCGAGCAGCTGGTCCATCACCGACATCGAGTCACGCACGGATCCGGCACCGGCGCGGACGACCAGCGGCAGCACCCCTTCCTCGACCGGAATGCCCTCGCGCCCGCAGACCTCACCGAGGTAGTCCCGGAGCGTCCCCGGCGGCACGAGCCGGAACGGGTAGTGGTGGGTCCGGGACCGGATGGTTCCGATGACCTTCTCGGGCTCGGTGGTGGCGAAGATGAACTTGAGGTGCTCCGGCGGCTCCTCGACCACCTTCAGGAGGGCGTTGAAGCCCGCCGAGGTGACCATGTGGGCCTCGTCGATGATGTAGATCTTGTACCGGCTGGAGGCGGGCCCGAAGAAGGCCTTCTCCCGCAGGTCACGGGCGTCGTCCACACCACCGTGGGAAGCGGCGTCGATCTCGATGACGTCGATCGAACCCGGCCCGTTCCGCGCGAGGTCCCGGCAGGACTGGCACTCGCCGCACGGGGTGGGCGTGGGCCCCTGCTCGCAGTTCAGACACCGCGCGAGGATGCGCGCACTGGTCGTCTTGCCGCACCCACGGGGCCCGCTGAACAGGTACGCGTGATTGACCCGGTTGTTCCGCAGGGCCTGCTGCAACGGGTCGGTGACATGCTCCTGCCCGATGACCTCGGCGAAGGACTCGGGACGATAGCGGCGGTACAGCGCGAGAGACGACACGTATACGAGGTTATAGGCGCCCACCGACAACCCGGGAAAACGGGAACGGGGCGGGAACGGGGGCCGGGGCCCGGGGCAAGGACGCGGGCGGGGGCACGAAGGGGGCGCGGCCCGGCGGGGCCCCCCGGACGGGGCCCGGCGGGGAAGCCCCGGGGAACGCAAGCGCCCCCCACGCACCTGCCAGAGCCGACCTACCCTTGCTGCCTTCCGGCCCTGGGGGAGTTCAGTCAGATAGCACCGCGTGAGGGGCTCCGCCCAGCGTACCCGATCCGAACCCCTGCCCGTCCCCCCTCCCCGACCCGCGCCCCTCCCCCACCCCCGCGCCGAGATCACGTGCGCGAGCACCCCTCCCGGTCATGTAATGTTCTCCACGGAGGATTCGCCTAGAGGCCTAGGGCGCACGCTTGGAAAGCGTGTTGGGGGCAACCCCTCACGAGTTCGAATCTCGTATCCTCCGCCATTGCTCTCACCGGGCAATTCGTTGAAGGGCCCCACCGTTCGCGGTGGGGCCCTTCGACGTGTTCCGCCGCCCTCCCGCGCGACCCCCTCGCCCGCGAAGCCCACCGCCCGCACGCCGGCCTCGACGGGGCGCACACCCCCCAGGGGTCTGGGGCGGCACGTCCGGGTCCACTGGACCCCGGCCCTCTTCGTCCATAGGCAGAACACGCAGAAGGACAAGTGCGCATGGGCGCGCGCTGGGGACGGCGGGCCTCACGCAGGCGCACCGGTGATTACCCCTATGAGAACGAGACGCTCGGGAGACCATCCCCAGGGCGCGACAGAACGCCAGGCTCAGACACCCCGGCTACCGAGCGTTGACCCCGGACACCGCGCCCTGCCTCACCGGAACCCTGAGGGGTGGACCCGGAAGGCTGAGAAGGGGCAGGGAAGGACTCGTTCACTGGATCGGGGGGTGATCGGAGGGAGGGACGTTCCTGCTCCAACCCGTGTGTAGCTATGCAGATACTTTCTGTGATGACCAGTCGGCACACACAACTTGGGGAAAACGATGAGGAAGTTGGCGGCAGCGGTAGTGGCTGCGGGGCTGTTTGCCGGAGGGATCGGAGTGGCGGCGGCCGATTCGGAGCACCGCTTGGTCATGAAGACGCAAGGCGCCGCGTTCGTCGGTACGTACCAGTGGGATCCCGCGAACAAGGTGCCGAGCGGGCTCCATGTGAAGGGGCTGTTGCGGGATGAAGTCGACAATGATGGCCATAACGTCTACCTGCGGGTAAAGGTTGAGGCTTACCCATGGGGCGAGGTCAGGGGCGTGCAGAGGAAGGACATCAGGATCGACAGGGTCTTCTCCGACGGTGCAGTCCTGAAGACCAAGGAAATCAGGATGCAGGTGTGCCTTGACCGTGGCTCCTTCCGGCCGGACAACTGCTCGCGCGAGCGGCTGTTCGCGCGGCGATAGTCGATAGGTTCTGGGAGCCGTCGACGCGCGGCTCCCCATCCTCAGGGGGCTCACCACGATGGACGTCATCCTCCGCGCCGAGGGCGTGGACCTCTTCTACGGCACCCAGCAAGCGGTAACCGGTGCCGATTTCACGCTCAAGCGCGGCGAAGTGGCCGCCATCATGGGCAGCAGCGGGTCGGGGAAGTCCTCCCTGCTGTACTGCCTCGCCGGGGTTCTTCCGCCCTCCAACGGCACGGTGACCTTCGATGGAGAGCAGCTCTCGTCTCTCCCCGACGGGGAACTCAGTGCGCTGCGCCGTACACGCCTGGGCTTCGTCTTCCAGTACGGGGAACTGCTGCCGGAGCTGACCGTCGAGGAGAACGCGGCGCTCCCCCTCCGGCTCGCCGGGATCAGCAAGACCCATGCCCATGCCATGGCTGCCCAGGTACTGGGGCGCCTCGGAATGGGCGACCTGCTACGACGCAGGACATCAAAGCTGTCAGGCGGCCAGAGTCAGCGTGTAGCTGTTGCGCGGGCTCTGGTCCACCGGCCGGACGTGGTGTTTGCGGATGAGCCGACCGGGGCGCTCGACAGCGCCAACGCGGCTGCTGTCCTTGATGAATTCCTTCAGCTGGCGCGTCGGCAGAAGACAGCCGTGGTCATCGTCACGCACGACTCGGACGTCGCGGCCAAAGCCGACACGCAATACATGATGTCGGACGGTGTCCTGGCTCAACGGGTGGCAGTGTGAACACCTTCCTCCTTGGCATGCGCCTGCTCTGGGGCAGCGGGCGAAGAGGTCGGGTTCGCTTTCTTTTGATGACACTCGGATCCGCGCTTGGAGTGGCCTGCCTTGCGGCGGTGTTGACCATTCCAGCGATCCTCAACGCTCACGACGCTCGCGTAGCCGCCCGTGAGCCCCGCCCTGGCACGAGCAGCGTTGTCTACCGTGAGTTCAGCGATCCATACGGTCAGCAGCCACTCCGTCGAGTCTTCATCGCTCGCACACACAGCGGTCCGGCCCCGGTGCCGCCTGGTATCGACAGACTTCCCGACGTCGGTGAGGTGGTTGTTTCACCGAGGCTCGGTCAGATCCTGGCAGCCAGTCCAAGAGCAGCCGGCCTTGTTCCTGGCCGAGTAGTCGGCACTATCGCGCCGGAGGGGTTGGGCGGCTCTGACGACCTCTATGCCTACATCGGGATCGCCCGCGACCAGCTACCCGAAGCAGAGCCACTTGGCGGTTTCGGCATCGGCCGGTCCTGGCGGCAGGTCATTGACCCCTCCACCCTCAGCACCCTGCGATTCACTCTCAGCTGCATCGTGCTGCTCCCACTTGTCATCTTCCTCTCCGTATGTGCACGTCTTTCCGGAGAGTCTCGTGCACGCCGACTCGCAGCACTTCGACTTGTCGGACTCAGCGTGAAGGACACGCTGCGGGTCAATGCCGGAGAGAGCGTGGCCGCTGCCTCGATCGGAGCCCTAATTGGCATCGTGGGGTACCTCGGAATCAACGAGGTCATGGCGCGGATCGGACTCCCCGGGTTGCATTGGTACCCGGCTGATGGACGGCCAGAAGGGTCGACCATCAGCGTGTGCCTGTTGGGGTGCCCGGCGCTGGCGTGGATTGTTGGACAGTTCAGTGGACGGCGACCTGCCCTATCACCGATCAATGTGCGGCGCGCCGGCGAACGCAAGTCACCGAAGAAGTTCGGGATGCTGCTGTTGGTCCCCGGGCTCGGGATCACCGTTGGATACTGCGTGCTCAGCATCATGGGGCGAGACCCCTCTGGAGGGTCAGCCAGTTCCCTACTGGTGCCCGGTGCCGTGTTGTTGACGGGCGCCGGACTCGTCTTCGGGTTGGCACCGATCACAGCCTGGCTCGCTCGGCGGCTGGCGGGGGTGGCCCGGTCACTCCCCATGGCGTTGGCAATGCGACGCACCGAGGTGGATCCGGGGGCTTCCTTGCGGGTGGCCACCGGGCTCGTGCTGCTGGTGTTCGGAGCCTCGCTCACTCAGGGGGTGCTCATCGAACTGGACCAGGTCAGTAGACGGACGGCTCCCCTTCAGGAATACGACATCAACCTGAATGAAGTCTCGCCGGCACAACGGAAGGCACTAGCCAAGGTTCCCGGCGTGCAGACTGCAACCGTCTCGTACAGCTCCTGGGATCCGCTGGACGGAAGCGATGTGGCACACGCCGACCTGGTGGTCGGTACCTGCGGCCAGCTTGCGGCCTATACGCAGCGGGCGACGGGTTGCGTAGAAGGACGGATCATGCAGTTGGCGGATGACCGCACGACCTTCGATTACGACCCGAAGGCCGGGGAACGCTATCCCTTCGAGCTGAAGGACGGTCGGAAAGTAGCACTCACCGTGCCCCGCGAGAGAATCAATGTGCGCCCCTGGGACGTGTCGGTCTTCAAATCGGGTGCCCTTCTCGTGCCCCCGTCCCTCCTTCCCCCCAATCTGGCCGATACCGACGGCACCCTCGTCCTCTTCAGCGATTCCGACCCCGCCACCATCCGCTCCGTCCTGGACGGCATCGGAGCCATCGCCCCCACCGCTTCCGTCGAGCCCGTCGGGATCGTCATCGATTCGCTCGCCCAGTTGACCGTCATCCGGAGCCTGTTGGTCGTCGGGATGGTGCTCGGGCTGGTGATCGGGGTTGCCGCGTTCGTCGTGTCCGTGGCCGATCGGGCCATGGAGCGGCGGGGGCAGGTGGCCGCGCTCGTCTTGTTGGGGGCTCGGGCGGGGACCTTGCGGGTGGTGCAGGTGGTGCAGGTGGTGTTGCCGTTGGTGGTGGGGTTGGGGGCCGCCATCGTCACCGGGTGGCTCGCCGAGTCCAGTTACCTGATCACCGGGGGTGGGGACGTGCACTGGGACTGGGACGGGCTGCCCTTGTTGTTCGCCTGTGCGCTGGGGGTCGTGCTCGCCGCCGCCCTCGCCTCCGTTCCCATGGTGCGGCGGCACGTCGATCCCGAACACATCCGGCGCGATTAGTTTTCGGCGGGGCGGCGGTCTCCTCCTCGTCACCCGCAGCTTGAGGAGAACACCGTGTCCGAGAACGCCGTCAAGGGTCCCGCCAGCTACTTCCCCTCCATCGAGAAGAAGTACGGGCGGCCCGTCTCCGAGTGGCTCGGGGTCGTCCGGGCCTCGCCGCTCGCCACGCACATGGAGCTCGTCTCCTGGCTGAAGGCCGAGCACGGGCTGGGCCACGGGCACGCGAACGCGCTCGTGGCCCATGTTCGTGCCGGTGGGCGGTAGTTCATGCCGCCAGGGTGTGGGGCGCCGTACGGGATTCCACCCGGGTCCGTAGGGCCAGGGTGATCGTCGCCGTGGCCGTTCCCGCCAGCAGGGCCGTCCACCACAGCGCCGCCGGGCCCAGGGTCGTGTAGGCCGTCACTCCCAGGGTGAGGGCCCCGAAGCGGGCCACTCCCCAGGTCCAGCTGAAGGCGCCCTGGTAGCGGCCGCGGGCGTGCGCCGGGGCCAGGTCGGCGAAGACGCCGGCCGCGATGCCCGCGACGACGACCTCGCCGAGCGACCAGACGATGACGGACAGCGTGTAGCCGGCGAGGCTGTCGGCCAGGCCGGTCAGCGCGACGCCCACCGCGATCAGCGCGCTGCCCGCGCTCTGCACGGCCAGCTGCGGGAGCCGCGCCAGCCGGGCGGTCGCGAAGGGCTGCAGCGCGACGACCAGGATCGCGTTGACGGCCGCCATCGCCCCGTACACCGCCGGCGAGAGGCCGCTGTCGCGGACGGCGAGCGGGAGCGCGACCTCCGTCAGCGAGTACACGAAGAGCTGGACGCCGAAGAGGGGGAGGAGGAGCAGGGCCAGGCGGTCCCGGAGGACCACTCCGTAGCCGATGCCGTCCTTCGTCCGCCCGGTCGGTGCCGAGCGCTGCGGCTCCCGCAGGCGGATCGCCACCACCGCCGCGTACACGAGCATCGAGCCCGCGTCGACCGCGAACAGCAGCCAGTAGCCCTGGGCCGCCAGGTAGCCGCCCAGGACGCCCGCCACGGCGGTGCCGATGTTCACGCCCCAGCCGAAGAGCGCGTACGCGCGCTGCCGCCGTTCGCTGTCCACGGCGTCGGCCAGCAGGGCGTACGCCGCCGGGGAGACCGTGCTGCCGGCCGCGCTGATCAGCAGCGCCGATCCCGCCATCGTCCACACCCCCGGCGCCAGGAAGAGGGCTCCCTGCGCCGCCGCCGCGCCGATCAGGCCGATCAGCATCGTGGGGCGGCGGCCGATGCGGTCGGCGAGGATGCCGCCCACGGCGGGGCCGATCAGGTTGCCCGCTCCGAGCGCGCCGAGCACGTAGGAGGTGTCTCCGCCGGTCACTCCCCGCGAGGCGAGGAAGAAGACCAGGAACGGCGTGACGAGGTAGCCGAGGCGGTTGACGATCGTTCCCGCGAAGATCGTCCAGACCGCGGACGGGAGGTCCTTGAAGGGGGCGGGGGACGGGGCTGAGGTGGGGCCGGGCGTTCTGGGCATGGGAGGAGCGTGCTTCTCCGCCCCCGTCGCCCTCCAATCATTAAGCTCAGACCGAATCCATTCGCTACCCCCAGGACGTGGAACGCATGGAAGCCGGGCTCAGTTTCTCCGCCGCCGATCTCGCCCAGACCCGTTTCGCGGTCTCCCCCATGTGGGAGGTCGTCACCAGCTACCGGATCGCCGCCCATCAGCCCGACTCCGCCCCGCACGGACGCTGGGCCGCCCAGGTGCGGCCCCGGCTCGTCCGCGCCGGTCTCGACCGCGGCTGGCTCGCCGCGCTGGTCCCCGGGGACGGATACCTCGCCGACTTCCTCAACCCCACCCCCGCCGGGCCCTTCCCCACCCTGGACGCCGAGCTCGACGCCATGCGCCGCGCCTCCGCCGGGGACGTGCGGGACGACCTCGACACCCTGGAGCGGAAGGGCGTCGACCGGTCCCGGCTCCGGCTGCTGCGCGAGGACCCCGAGACCGTCCTCCCCAAGGTCGCCGACGAGATCGAGACGTACTGGGAACTCGCCCTCGCCCCCTACTGGGCCCGCATCCAGAAGGTCCTGGAGGCCGACGTCTTCCATCGGGCGCGACAGGTCGCCGAGCACGGTTCGGCGCGGGTGCTGAGCGAGCTCCACGAGACCGTACGGTGGGACGACGGCACCCTCCGGCTCGTACGGCGGCACTGCGCGCTCACCCGCGACCAGGCCGGCTCCGGGCTGCTGCTCATCCCCTCCGTCTTCGCCTGGCCCCGCGTCCTCACCCGGTCCGTCCACCCCGATCCCCCGCAGCTCGCCTACCCGGCACGGGGTTTCGGGAGCGTCTGGGAGCCCCGCACCACCCGCGCCACGGACGCCGTCGCCGCCGTCCTCGGCCGTTCCCGCGCCCTGCTCCTCACCGAGCTCGACACCCCCGCCTCCACCACCCAGCTCGCCGCCCACTGCGGCATGTCCGCCGCCGGCGTCTCCCAGCACCTCATCGCCCTCCGCGACGCCGGCCTCGTCACCGCCCACCGCAGCGGCCGCTCCGTCCTCTACGCCCGTACCGCCGTCGCCGACCAACTCCTGCACCCCTAGGGAACGTCCCCTGTCGCCCCTTGCCCTGGAGTGCACTCCAGTCCCTAGAGTGCGCGCATGCGCTATCGGGTACTCGGCGGGACCGGGATCGACGTCAGCACCTACTGCCTCGGCACCATGATGTTCGGAGCCGTCGGCAATCCGGACCATCAGGAGTCCGTACGGATCATCCACGCCGCCCTCGACCGGGGCATCAACTTCGTGGACACGGCCGACATGTACTCGGCCGGCGAGTCCGAGGAGATCGTCGGCAAGGCGCTGCGCGACCGGCGGCGGCGGGAGGCGACCGTCCTCGCCACCAAGGTCTACTTCCCGATGGGCGGTGAGGGGCCCAACAGGGGCGGCTCCTCCCGCCGTTGGATCACCCTCGCCGTCGAGAACAGCCTCAAGCGGCTCGGTACGGAGTGGATCGACCTGTATCAGGTGCACCGGCCCGATCACCGGACCGACATCGAGGAGACCCTCGACGTACTGGGCGACCTCGTCGGTCAGGGGAAGATCCGGGCCTTCGGCTGCTCCACCTTCCCCGCCGAGGAGATCGTCGAGGCGCACGCCGTCGCCGAGCGGCGCGGGCTGCGACGGTTCCGCTCCGAGCAGCCCCCTTACTCGCTGCTCGCGCGCGGCGTGGAGGCGAACGTGCTGCCCACCGCCCAGAAGCACGGGATGGGGGTGCTGACCTGGAGTCCGCTCGCGTCCGGGTTCCTCACCGGCAAGTACCGGAAGGGCGCGCCCGTCGACCTCACCCGCGGGCGGGCCGCGCTCACCCCGCACCGCTTCGACCCCTCGCTGCCGGTCAACGCCGCCAAGCTCGACGCCGTCGAGGAGTTCGTCGCGCTGGCCGACGAGATCGGGTGCTCCCTGCCCGAGCTGGCGATCGCGTTCGCCGCCGCCCATCCGGCCGTGACGTCCGTGATCATCGGGCCCCGGACGATGGAACAGCTGGAGGGGCTGCTGAAGGGCGCGCCGGTCGTCCTGACCGACGAGGCCCTCGACCGGATCGACGCGATCGTGCCGCCGGGGACCAACCTCTACCAGCCGGACGGCGCCTGGCGGCCGCCCGTCCTCACCGACCCCTCCCTCCGACGGCGGCCGATCGGCGAACGCGCGGCCGGGTGAGCCCCCGCGCTACGGCGTCGCCGTGAACTGTTCCGTGCCCACCACCCGCAGCAGGGCCGGGCGCTCCCCCGTGTCCGTGCCCGGCGGCGGGGTGTGGAGGACGAGGCGTTGTTCGCCCTCCGGGGCGAGCAGCACCTGGCAGTCCAGGTCGACCGCGCCGATCATCGGGTGCGCGACCCGCCTCCGGCCGGTCGAGCAGGTGGAGCAGGCCGGGTGCGACGTGGTCGCCGGCCGCGGGTACGCGGAGATCGACGCCGGTCACGTCACGTTCTCCGAGAAGGAGGACGAGTTCGTGAGGACGGTGACGGAGTTCCTGCGCCAGGCCGCCGCCTGAATCCATGATGGGGCCCATGGGAGACACCAGGTTCATCGGCGCGACGGAGCGGCGGGCGCGGCTCGGGGTGCGGCACCGGCTGGCGGGGAGTGCGCGGGCGGGGTCGGCGGCGGAGGTCGGGGACGCGCTCGTGGCGCTGCACGGGACGGATCCGGCGAGCGTGTTCCTCGCGGTGGCGGCGCGGCTGGCCGGGGGCGTCGAACCGGTGGGGGCGGTGGAGCGGGCGCTGTACGAGGACGGGTCGCTGGTCCGGATGCACGGCATGCGGCACACGGTCTTCGTCTTCCCGGTCTCCCTCGCCGCCGCCGTCCAGGCCTCGACGACCCGGTCGGCGGCCGCCCGCGAACGCACCGCGCTCCTCAAGCACTTGGCGGCCGGCAGCGAGTTCGACGAGGACTGGCTGGGGGAGACCGAGCGGCTCGTCCTCGCGGAGCTGGCCGCCCGGGGCGGGGCGACCGGGACCGAACTGGGCGTGGCCGTACCGAGGTTGAGGTCGACGTACGTGTACGGGCCGGGCACCCGCCAGGAGGTGACGCAGTCCGTGGCGAGCCGGGTGCTGCGGGTGCTGGGCATGGAGGGCCGGATCGTACGGGGCCGGCCGCAGGGGACGTGGACGTCGAGCCGCTTCCGGTGGGCGGTCGCCGAGGCCCACCCCGCGCAGGACCCGGCGGGGGCGCGGGCGGAGCTGCTGCGGCACTGGCTCGGGGCGTGCGGGCCGGCGACCGAGGCGGACCTGACGTGGTGGACGGGGTGGAAGGTCACGGACGTGCGCAAGGCGCTCGTGGCGGTGGGGGCGCTGCCGGTGGCGGTGGACGAGGGGACGGGTTTCGTCCTGCCGGACGACCTCGGGGCCGTATCGGAGCCGGAGCCGTGGGCGGCGCTGCTGCCCGCGCTCGATCCGACGGCGATGGGCTGGCAGGGCCGCGACTGGTATCTGGACCCGGCCCATCGGGCGGCGCTGTACGACCGCAGCGGGAACATCGGGCCGACGGTGTGGTGGAACGGCCGGATCGTCGGCGGCTGGGCGCAGCGGCCGGACGGGGCCGTCGTCCACCGGCTCCTGGCCGACGTGGGGGCGGACGCGGAGCGGGCGATCGGGGCGGAGGCGGCGCGGCTCGCGGAGTGGGTGGGGGACGTCCGGGTGACGCCCCGCTTCCGGACCCCGCTGGAGCGGGAGCTGAGCGCGGGGCGGGCCTGATCGGCAAGACGCCCCCTAGTGACGGACGTCCAGGCCGGGGACGCCCAGGTCGAAGAGGCCGTCGAGGACCAGGTCGGCGCCGACGGCGGCGAGCAGCAGGCCCAGGAGGCGGCCGAGCAGTTCGATCGTGGCGTGGTGGGTGCGGCGCAGGACCCGGGCGAGGACCAGGACGCAGACCAGGTCGAGGGCGATGACGGCCACGTACGCGCCGACCACCGTCGAGCGCCAGCTGAAGGAGTCGCGCTCGGCGGCCTCGATGAGCACGGCGGTCATGGCGAGCGGGCTCACGACGTACGGCATGAGCAGCTCGCGCACCCCGCTGACCAGGTCGGGGGCGTCCTGGTGGGCGCCGTCGGAGCCGAGGTGGAGGCCGAGGACGAGACCGACGGCGTAGATGAAGAAGATGACCCCGCCCGCCAGCTCGAGGGCGGGGGTGCTGATGTGGAAGAGGTCGAGCAGCCAGGGCGACGTGGTGCCGGTGACCAGACCGACGAGGACGGCCGCGCCGGAGGAGATGAGCGCGATGGTCCGCACCTGGCGGACGTCGTGGACCTGGGCGAGGCCGGCGAAGGCGAGGAGCACCTTCGGGGGTCCGACGACGGAGAAGAAGGTGATGAAGGCGGCGGAGAAGGTGAGTGCGTTCACATCGGAAATCATGGGGCGGCCGGGTGATTTCTGACGTTTTCCCGGTTTCCGTCCGCGCGGTGTCGAGAACGGCCGCCCGGCTCCGACTGTGCTGCGAGAGGCAGACCGGCCCTACGAGCGAGGAGGACGTCATGAAGTACCTGGTGATGGTGCAGGGGTCGCAGGCCGACTACGAGGCGATGGCGGGTCGCGGCTCCGCGCAGAGCCCCGCCTGGGACGAGGAGCAGCTCAAGGCGATGTTCGAGCACATGAACGCGATCACCGAGGAGGCGTCCGCGAACGGCGAGCTGGTCGACGCCCAGGGTCTCGCCGCCCCGTCCACGGCCCGCTCCGTCACGGTGGACGCCGACGGGAAGCCGCTCGTCACCGACGGTCCGTACGCCGAGACCAAGGAGGTCCTCGCGGGCTACTGGGTCCTCGACTGCGCCTCCCTGGACCGCGTCACCGAGATCGCCGCCCAGGTGGCCCGCTGCCCGGTCCCGCCCGGTTCCCCGGACCACCCGGTGGTCATCCGCCCGATCGACGAGACGGGCCCGGCCCAGGGCTGAGCCCGGCGCGTCCCGTGGGCCCCGCCGGACGCGCGGGGCCCGCCCCGGGCGGGGGCAGGCCGGGGGCGGTGGGGCAGGCCGGGGGCGGTGGGGGTCGCCGTGACGGAGACCGCGCCCGGACCGAGCGCCTCCGCGGCCGGGCCGGCCGGGGAGCAGGACGGCGGCGTCCGGCGCGGGCCCGCGGGGGGGGGGGGGGGGGG
>NZ_BMTQ01000002.1:76760-709108 GCF_014649755.1 Streptomyces litmocidini
CGAGGCCGTCGTGAACGGGGCGGGTCCGGTGAGGAGCCGAGCGGGCGGCTCGTCGTCGACGGGGTGGAGGTGCTCCTCCGCCGCCCCGTGTCCTGACAGGTGTCATCCTTGGACTTCGACGGGACCCCGTGCCGGGGAGTAAATTACCCCATGGGGTATCTGTGGAGGAGTGACAGTGGAACTCGATCTCGCGGGCGCCGAGCTCAAGGCGGTCCTGAACCGGCTGCGCCGGGCCCAGGGCCAGATCGCCGGAGTGATCCGGATGATCGAGGAGGGGCGCGACTGCGAGGAGGTCGTCACCCAGCTCGCCGCCGCCTCCCGGGCCCTCGACCGGGCGGGGTTCGCGATCATCGCGACCGGGCTCCAGCAGTGCCTGACCGACATCGAGGGCGGGCGCAAGAACGGCGAGGACCCCGAGGCGATGCGGGCCCGCCTGGAGAAGCTCTTCCTCTCGCTGGCCTAGCCGGGGAGCGGACGCGGGAGGACCCCGGAGGCGATCGCCTCCGGGGTCCTCCCGCGTCCGCGTCCGGCCGTCAGTCGTCCGCCAGGCCCTTCAGGCGCTTGGCGATGCGGGTCAGGCGCTCGCCCTGGTAGCGGGCGGCCGCGAGGACCTCCTCCCCCGGGGCGCCGTTGGCGGCCGGGTGGGCGGTGCCGTACGGGTTGCCGCCGGCCGCGTACACCGCCGGGTCGGTGAAGCCGGGCGAGACGATGACCGAGCCCCAGTGGTGGAAGGTGTTGTAGAGCGCGAGCAGCGTCGACTCGTTGCCGCCGTGGACGTTGTGGGCGCTGGTGAAGGCGGTGGCGGGCTTGTCCGCCATGACGCCCCGCTGCCAGAGGCCGCCCGTCGTGTCGACGTACTGCTTGAGCTGCGCGGACACGTTGCCGAAGCGGGTCGGGGAGCCGAGCGCGTACGCGTCCGCCCACTCCAGGTCCTCCAGGGTGGCGACCTCCACGTCCCCGGTGGCGTCCACGTGGGCGCGCCAGGCCGGGTTGGCGTCGATGGCGGCGTCGGGGGCGAGCTCGGGCACCCGGCGCACGCGGACCTCGGCGCCGGCCTTCTCGGCGCCCTCGGCGAGGGCCTGGGCGAGCTGGTGGACGGCTCCGGTGGCCGAGTAGTAGATGACGGCGACCTTGACGGACATGGCGGACTCTCCTCAGCCGAACACGAACGGACCCACAGGAACAGGCCAAGCGGATCGCTTTCCGCTTCACCGTGACCGAGGTTAAACGGATTTCTATCCACTTCGCAAGGGAAGCAGGTATGCTCGCCCCAGGAAGCCGCGAAAGCGACCGAGGGGGAGACGGAGCTCAGGGCACAGGGACAGGAGTCGGCAGATGAGCACGGAGAACCCGCGGGCCCGGGACAGGACGGCGCCGGCGCTCGACCTGCTCCCCGCCGGTGACGCCCCCGCCCCCGAGCGCGCCGACGCGGCCCGCAACCGGCGCAGGATCCTCGACGCGGCCGCCCGGATCGTCGCCGAGGAAGGCCCCGACGCCGTCACCATGAACCAGGTCGCCCACGCCAGCGGCATCGGCGTCGGCACCGTCTACCGCCGCTTCGGCGACGTCTCCCAACTGCTGTGGGCGCTCCTCGACGAGCGCGAGCGCGCGTTCCAGGAGGCGTACATGAGCGGGCCGCCGCCCCTGGGCCCCGGCGCCCCCGCCGCCGAGCGGCTCGACGCCTTCCTCGACGCGCTCGTCGACCGGGTCGCCGCACAGCGCGCCCTGCTGCTCGCGGCGCACTCCGCCGCACCCCGCGCCCGCTACCACAGCGGCGCCTACCGGGTGATGCACACGCACATGGCCCTGCTCATCGGGCAGCTCAGGCCGGGGAGCGACCGCACGCTCCTCGCGCACCTGGCGCTCGCTCCGTTCTCGCCCGACGTCATGCACCACCTGGCGGTCGAACAGGAACTGTCGGCCGAGCGCCTCAAGGCCGGCGTGCGGGAGCTGCTCGCCCTGCGGGCCTGACCCCGGCCGGAACGACCCCGGAGACCGCCGACCGCTCCGTGGACGGTGGTGGACCGGCGGCCTCCGCCGTCGCAGGATCGCGCCATGACCACGTACCTGATCCTGCACGGCTTCCAGAACCACCGCCCGCCCGCCCACTGGCAGCACTGGCTCGCCGGGCGGCTGCGCGAGCGGGGCCACGAGGTCCGCTACCCCCAGCTGCCCGCGCCGGACGCGCCCGTCCTCGGCGAGTGGCTCGACGCCCTGGAGGAGCACGGGCAGCGCCCGGCCGAGGGGGAGTTCGTGGTCCTCGCGCACAGCCTGTCGGTCCTGCTGTGGCTGCGCGCCGGGGAGCGGCGGCCGGACGCCGACCGGGTCCTCCTGGTCGCCCCGCCCTCCCCGGGGGTCACCGCCTCGATCCCGGAGATCGCCGCCTTCGCCGACGGCCTCGACCTGACGGAGCCGGGGCTCAAGGCGCGCCTCGTGTACGGGGACGGGGACCCCTACTGCCCCGAGGGCGCCGATCTGCACTACGGCATCCCGCTCGGCCTCGACCTGGACCGCGTACCGGCCGGTGAGCACCTCAACCCCGACTCGGGGTACGGGGAGTGGCCCTCGCTCCTGGAGTGGTGCGAGGACCCGGCCGTACGGGTGCGGGGCAACGAGCACCCGTAGGAGCGGGGAGGAACGAACCGGCCGGCGGCGCCCTCCCCCGGTAGCGTCGGCCGGATGCATCCCGAGACCGCACCCCATGACCAAGGCCTGCTCGACGTGGGCGACGGCAACCTCGTCCACTGGGAGGCGTCCGGAGATCCGGACGGCAAGCCCGCGCTCGTCGTGCACGGCGGACCGGGCTCCGGCTCCTCCCCGCGCAGCCGGCGGTACTTCGACCCGGAGGCGTACCGGGTCGTCCTCTTCGACCAGCGCGGCTGCGGGCGCTCCACCCCGCACGCGAGCGACCCGGCCGCCGACATGAGCGTGAACACCACCGCGCACCTGGTGGCCGACATGGAGCGGCTGCGCGAGCACCTCGGGATCGACAAGTGGCTGCTGTACGGCGGCTCCTGGGGCTCCACGCTGATCCTGGCGTACGCGGAGGCCCACCCCGAGAGGGTGTCGGAGATCGTGATCGTGTCCGTCACGACCACCCGCCGCTCCGAGATCGCCTGGCTGTACGAGGGCGTGGGCCGCTTCTTCCCCGAGGCCCACGAGCGCTTCCGGGCGGGAGCGGGGGACGTCCCCGACGCCGTGGGGGCGGGAGGCGTCCCCGACGCCGTGCGGGCGGGAGGCGTCCCCGACGCCGTGCGGGCGTACGCGGCCCTCATGAACCACCCCGACGGGGCCGTACGGGAGAGGGCCGCGGCCGACTGGTGCGCCTGGGAGGACGCGGTCCTCTCGATGGAGGGGATGGGAACCCCGTACACCGACCGGGTCGACGACGCCCGGCTCGGCTTCGTCCGGATCTGCTCGCACTACTTCGCGCACGGCGCCTTCCTGGAGGAGGGCGCGCTGATCCGCGACGCGCACCGGCTCGCCGGGATCCCGGGGGTCCTGATCCACGGCCGGCTCGACATGGGCGGCCCGCTCACCACCGCCTGGGAGCTGTCCCGCGCCTGGCCGGACGCCGAACTGCACGTCGTCGAGCGCGCCGGGCACCTGGGCGGCGAGGAGACCCGGGAGCGGATCCTGGCGGCCCTCGACCGCTTCGCGAAAGGGTGAACCCACCGGGCGATCATCACGCACGCGCGTGATGATCGGTGCAGGAACTCAGGAAACCGTCCCGGAACCCGCTCCGAAAACCGCCCGGAAAGCCGCGAAACAGGTTCCGCGGAAAGGGAATTGATAATTCCACATTTCCTTCCCGCGCTGACCTGACAGGAATTGCGACGGATCTGTTCACAGAACGCCCTCGAAATCGCTAGCTTCCCCTCAACCTCCGTCCGTACCGGGAAGGACTTCTGTGAACGCATCCCAGCGCCGAGCCGCGGCCATCCTCGCCGCCGCCGCCCTCGCCACCCCGCTGGTCCTCGCCTCCCCCGCCACCGCGGGTCAGGACCCCGCGGCCGCGCCCGCCCGCGACGCCGCAAGGCTGGCGAAGAAGCTGGTCCGCGAAACCACCGCCCAGGACGCCTACAGGCATCTGCAGAAGTTCCAGGCGATAGCCGACTCGGCCGGCGGGAACCGCGCGGCCGGCACCCTCGGCCACGACGCCTCGGCCGCCTACGTGTACACCCAGCTCAAGAAGGCCGGTTACGACGTCCGGTACCAGCAGTTCGACTTCGTCTACACCGAGACGCTCACCGAGAAGGCCTCCGTCCTCTCGCCCGGTCCCCGGACGCTCGGCATCAAGGCGATGACGTACACGAAGTCCACCCCGGTCGGCGGCATCACCGCCGAGCTGGCGGCCGTGCCGGTCGACGCCGACGGCTCCACCGGCTGCGAGCCGGGCGACTTCGCCTCCGGCGCCTTCACCGGGAAGATCGCGCTGATCAAGCGCGGCGTCTGCTCCTTCGCGATCAAGCAGCAGAACGCCGCCGCGGCCGGCGCCGTCGGCGCGATCGTCTACAACAACGTCGACGGCGCCCTCTCCGGCACCCTCGGCGACCCGGCCTCCGGCAAGATCCCCACCGGCGGGATCAGCCTGGCCGAGGGCACGAAGCTCGCCGCCGACCTCGCCGAGGGCCCGGTCTCGCTCTCCTTCGAGATCCGCCAGCTCCAGGAGAAGCGCACCACCAACAACGTCATCGCGGAGACCCGGGGCGGCAACGCCGCCAACACCGTGATGCTCGGCTCCCACCTCGACTCCGTCACCGCCGGCCCCGGCATCAACGACAACGGCTCCGGCTCCGCCGGCCTCCTGCAGACCGCCCTGGAGCTCGCCGGGTCGAAGGAGAAGGTCCGCAACAAGATCCGCTTCGCCTGGTGGTCGGCGGAGGAGGTCGGCCTCCTCGGCTCCGAGCACTACGTCGACAGCCTCACCGCACTCGACAAGAAGGAGATCAAGCTCTACCTCAACTTCGACATGATCGCCTCGCCGAACTACGGCCTGTTCGTGTACGACGGCGACAACTCGGACGGCGTCGGCGCGGGCGCCGGACCCGAGGGCTCCGCCCAACTGGAGCGCGACATCACCGACTTCATGGACAAGCGCGGGGTCCCGCACGAGGGCACCGACTTCACCGGCCGCTCCGACTACGGTCCGTTCATCGGCGTCGGCATCCCCTCCGGCGGCACCTTCACCGGCGCCGAGGGCATCAAGACCCCTGCCCAGGCGGCCAGGTTCGGCGGCACGGCGGGCGTCGCGTACGACGTGAACTACCACGCCGAGGGCGACGACATCCACAACATCGACATGACGGCCTTCGACGTCAACATCGACGTCATCGCCAACGCCGTGGGCACCTACGCCCACGACATCTCCTCCCTGCGCAGGCCGGTCGTCTCCACCCCGACCACGGGCGACGCGGGCAGCGGCGGCGGCCTGCACGGCGACCACGACGAGGTGACCGCCTAACCGGCGCCTCCGGGGAGGGCCTCCTGACCGGCGGGCCGTGCCGAAGACCGAGCGGCCGATCTCCCGGCCCGGCCGGATGCCGACCGCCCGGGCCGGGGACGTGGAGATCCCGCTGCCCACCACCTGCCCGACGAGCGAGGGCTCCTCCTCACGGGGAGCCCTTCTCGCTCCGTGCGGTGATCACCGCCTCGCCCGTACCGGGCCCGGTGAGCACCCCCTCCAGGTCGTACGGCGACTTCGGGCAGCTCGTACGGCGGCTTCGGGAAGGTCCGCACCGTCGCCCTCACGGCCTTCGCGTCGTCCGGCGTGAAGGCGCGCAGCGCGTGCCGCACCCGGTTGCCGAGAGCTGCTCGGCGATCGGCTGGAGCGTCTTCGTCCCGCCCGTGCCGGTCGCCCCGGCGACCGGACCGTGCCGGTTGAGCACGGGCAGCGGGACGCGGATACGCGCGTCCGGGTGACGGACGCCGTCCCGGAGCAGGACCCCCGGTTCGAGTGCGGCTCCGACGAAGGCGTACCCGGAGGCGGTGCCCGTCGCCTCGGCGCCCGGCGGCTGCCCGCTCACGCTCATGACGGCACCCCGATTCCGGTTCTGTCCCGGTTTGCACCAGCATCCCACTGCTCTCGCGTGGCTGCGCCGGGAGCCGCTCGCCCGGTAGGCTTTCCGTGTGATCTTCAAGCGCATCGGAAACGGAAAGCCGTATCCCGACCACGGCCGGGAAAGCACCCGGCAGTGGGCGGACGTCGCCCCGCGCCCGGTCCGCCTCGACCAGCTGGTGACCACCAAGGGCCAGCTGGACCTGGAGACCCTGCTCGCCGAGGACTCCACCTTCTACGGCGACCTCTTCGCGCACGTCGTGAAGTGGCAGGGCGACCTCTACCTCGAGGACGGACTGCACCGTGCCGTCCGCGCGGCGCTCCAGCAGCGCCAGGTGCTGCACGCCCGCGTCCTGGAACTCGACTGAGCCCTCCCGGGACCCGTCCCGCTGAGCCTTTCGGGGTCAGTTCGCCCCCATCCGGACGCGATCACATGATCATCAAGTAGGCATCGCCGACGGGCGGCACTACGCTGCGCTCATGAGCATGCTCACTCCCCCCGGCATGGGCGGAAAGTACCGCATCACGGGGGATGTCTACCCCCGCATGCGCCGCCCCCACCGCCGGCGCAGGATCGTCCTCGCGTCCGTCGCCGCCGTGGTCGTGCTCGGCGCGGCCGGCTGGGGGACGCTCCAGCTCGTCGACGTCTTCTCCGGCGACGGGGGCACGAAGACGACGGCCGGGAAGCAGGCCGACTGCAAGCCCGCCCCCAAGGCCACCACCGCGCCCGCCGCCGCCTTCCCCAAGCCCGCGCAGATCACGGTCAACGTCTACAACGCGACCCCGCGCAGCGGGCTCGCCAAGACGACCGCGGACGAGCTCAAGAAGCGCGGCTTCAAGATCGGCAAGGTGGGGAACGCGCCCACCGCCTACGACAAGAAGGTCCCGGGCGCCGGGCTGCTGCTCGGCGCGCCCGCCGCCGCCAAGGGCGCCCTCCCGGTCCTCCGCACCCAGCTCGCGGGCGCCACGACCAAGACGGACACCCGGGGCACGGCGGACGTGGACCTGATCATCGGGACCGCGTTCAAGACGCTGTCCCCGAAAGCGACGGCGGACGCGGCCCTGGTCACCCTGACCAAGCCCGCGCCCGCGGTGAAAACCTGTCGTTAGGACCTGCTCGGCGGAGCCGGCCGGCAGCGCCGTGCCCGGCAGAGCCGGCAGCGCCGTGCCCGGCAGAGCCGGCAGCGCCGTGTCGTCCTGTCCGGCGGAGCCGGCCGTGCCCTATTCGGCGGAGCCGTACATGCGGTCGCCCGCGTCGCCCAGGCCCGGGACGATGTAGCCGTTCTCGTTGAGCCGCTCGTCGACCGAGGCCGTCACGACGGTCACCGGCGTGCCCGCGAGCTCGCGCTCCATGACCTCGACGCCCTCCGGGGCGGCGAGGAGCACGACCGCGGTCACGTCGTCGGCGCCGCGCTTGATGAGCTCCTGGATCGCCGCGACCAGCGTGCCGCCGGTCGCCAGCATCGGGTCCAGGACGTAGACCTGGCGGCCCGAGAGGTCCTCCGGCATCCGCGTCGCGTAGGTCGACGCCTCCAGCGTCTCCTCGTTGCGGATCATGCCGAGGAAACCGACCTCGGCCGTCGGGAGCAGCCGGACCATGCCGTCGAGCATCCCGAGCCCGGCGCGCAGGATCGGGACCACCAGCGGACGCGGGTGCGACAGCTTCACGCCGGTCGTGGGCGTCACGGGGGTCTCGATGTCGACCTGCTCGGTCCGCACGTCCCTGGTGGCCTCGTAGGCGAGCAGGGTGACCAGCTCGTCGGCGAGACGGCGGAAGGTCGCGGAGTCCGTGCGCTTGTCGCGCAGGGTGGTGAGCTTGTGGGCGACCAGGGGGTGGTCGACGACGTGGAGACGCATGACTCAACAGTAGCCCGCCGAGCACTGGCATCGACCCACGCAGCCGGGGGAAGGTGGGGGCACAGGGACCCAGCGATGGGGTGGTGTGGCCGATGCCCGACCTGGAAGAACCGGCCGAGGATGCCGCCGAGGGGGCGGACCGCACGCCGGCACCGGAGACCGACGCGGAGCGCCGCAGGCGCCGCGCCCAGTTCCTCCGCGAGCTGAACGAGGCCAAGGCGCTGCGCGAGCGCGTGCAGCCGCGGCGCGCCCGGGCCGCCCGCATGCGCCAGGCGATGCGCATGCGGACCTTCCGCTGGTGAGGCCGTCCACGAGGCCGCCCCCGGGGCACCGCGGCGGGAACCGACCGTGCGCCCCCTCCGTGCGCCGGGGTCGCACGCCCACCCGATCGCGGGGTCGTTCAGACTGATGCACGACGCAAGAGCCGAAGACCTCTCCTGACGGCGACGTTTCTGTCACGATGCCGATTGGGCGGGGCATCGGAAGCGCGCCGCCGGAACGTCACACCTCTGATCAGTGGGAGAGAGTCAGGTGTACTTCGCCGCACTGCTCGCGCGCACCGAAGACGGGTGGGAAGCGAGCGACACGGAGCTCGACGACGTGGAGAGCCTGTCGGATCTGGCCGAGCTCGCTCGTGAGGCCTCGGACGACGACACGGTCATCGTCTTCATCGAACAGGAGGACGCGTGGTTCGGGATCGTCCGGGTCGAGGGTGAGGAGGACCCTCGCATCTACGTCTCGGACGGGGCCGCCGCCGCGCGTTCCTCGTACGGGGAGATGCTCACCCGGGAGATCCTCGGCGACGACCTGGACGACCTGGTCGACGAACTGGAGACCCTGGACCTGGACGGCACCGAGGACGGGGAGCCGCTCGACGGCGACACGGACGAGGACGAGGCGGGCTCCGTGGCCGCCGAGGCCGTCCCGGCCGCTCCGGTGGGCGACCGGCTGATCCTGGCCGACCTCGGGATGTCGCCGGAGGACCTGCTGGCCCTCGACACGGACGCGCTCGCGGAGATCGCGGAGGCGCTGGGCGCCGCCGAGGTCCTGGAGGCCGTCCGCTAGTGACGCCCGCGGCACCCGTTCCCGACCCCGCTCCCGACGCCGTCGGGGACCCGGTCCGGGATCCCTGGCGGGACGCCATGCGTCTCGCCCTCGCCGAGGCCGACGCGGCCGGGCCGGCCGGTGACGTACCGGTCGGGGCGGTCGTGCTCGGCCCGGACGGCACGGTGATCGCCCGCGCGCACAACGAGCGGGAGGCGACCGGCGACCCCACCGCGCACGCCGAGGTGCTCGCCCTGCGCCGGGCGGCGGCGGTGACCGGCGAGTGGCGGCTGACGGGCTGCACGCTGGTCGTGACCCTGGAGCCGTGCGTGATGTGCGCCGGCGCGCTCGTCCAGTCGCGCGTCGAGCGGGTGGTGTTCGGGGCGCTCGACGAGAAGGCGGGCGCGACCGGTTCGCTCTGGGACCTCGTGCGGGACCGGCGGCTCAACCACCGTCCCGAGGTGATCCAGGGCGTCCTCGGCGAGGAGTGCGCCGAGCAGTTGACGGCCTTCTTCCGCAGCCGCTGACTGCCGCTCCGACCTGGCCTTCGATGCGGATTTCATCGCAGCGCGAGTTTGGGCTAAGCTCTCTCTCGGTAGCGTGTCCGAGCGGCCGAAGGAGCTCGCCTCGAAAGCGAGTGTGGGGAAACTCACCGAGGGTTCAAATCCCTCCGCTACCGCTTCGATCGAAGGGCCCGGCGCTGATGCGCCGGGCCCTTCGGCGTGCCTCCGGTCCGTACGAGCGGCACGCGGGAGAAATACGTACGAGCGGCACGTACGAGAAGCACGCACGAGAAGCACGCACGAGAAGCACGCACGAGAAGCACGCACGAGAAGTACGCAGGAGGGTCCTCCGCAGGCCGGGGGGAGCGGCATCGGGGGGACGAGCCGCTCCCCCCGACGGGAATCGGACCCGCACGTCCTGCGCCGCGTTCAGGGGGAAGCTCGCGGCGCGGACCCCGCAGTGCGGGCCGGTTCCTCCGAGCCCCTCGGATTCCTGCCGGGTCCGCCGGGCTCGACATCCATGCTGCTCTCCCGTCACCCTTCCGGAGGGCGGCGAAAGGCCCCGATCGACGGGCCCTCGGTCCATAAGGGCTCGGTTAGAGTGGCGCGGTCGTACGGCGGGGGAACAGCCGGGGGAACAGGGGAGGGCTGGGCAGATGGCGCAGGCGAAGAAGGTCGCGCTGTACGTGGTCGTGGTCTTTGTGCTGTACACGATCGTTAACTCCCCGGCCCGGGCGGCCGATCTGGTCCAGGTAGGGTTCGAGGGCATTTCCAGCGCCGCCCAGGGGGTCGGTCAGTTCATGACCGAACTCGTCAACTAGGAGCTCACCGTGATCCGCCATCTGGTCCTCTTCAAGCTCAACGACGGCGTCGCGCGCGACGAGCCGCGCGTGGTCGCCGGCGTCGAGGCGTTCCGGGCTCTCGGCGGGCAGATCCCGGAGCTGAAGTTCTGGGAGTGCGACTGGAACATCACGGACCGGCCGATCGCGTACGACTTCGCCATCAACTCGGCCGTCGAGGACGAGGACGCGCTCCAGCGCTATCTGGACCACCCCGCGCACCAGGCCGGTGTCGCGCAGTGGCGCGAGTTCGCCACCTGGGTGATCGCGGACTACGCCTTTTAGTCCCCTCTTCACCCCGAGGCCCCCCGCCCTCGCGGCGGGGGGCCTTTTCCGTGCGTGACCTCCCCTTTTTCCGTCACTATGCCCTCAACACGGGATTATGCGGTGCTTGCACACAGTGGACATGTCTTGTGATGCTATGACCGCTTTTGACGGATGAGTTGACCGTAGGTGAGCCGGTCGACCAGCAAGAACAGGCGAAGGGGTGGCGTGAACGTGCCGGCCAGTACAGCACCTCAGGTCCCGCCCCAGCACGAGTCGGGCGACGGCGGCCAGGAAGCCCCGCGCCCGCGCCCCCAGAGCAGTCGCGGCGCCGACACCCGCGCCCTCACCCAGGTGCTCTTCGGGCAGCTGAAGAACCTGGAGCCGGGCACCCCCGAGCACCACCGGGTGCGCGGGGCCCTCATCGAGGCCAACCTGCCGCTCGTGCGGTACGCGGCGGCCCGCTTCCGCTCCCGCAACGAGCCGATGGAGGACGTCGTCCAGGTCGGCACCATCGGCCTCATCAACGCCATCGACCGCTTCGACCCCGACCGGGGCGTCCAGTTCCCCACCTTCGCCATGCCGACCGTCGTCGGCGAGATCAAGCGGTACTTCCGCGACAACGTGCGGACCGTGCACGTGCCGCGCCGGCTGCACGAGCTCTGGGTCCAGGTGAACGGCGCCACCGAGGACCTGACGACCGCTCACGGCCGCTCCCCCACGACCGCGGAGATCGCCGAGCGGCTGCGGATCGGCGAGGACGAGGTGCTCGCCTGCATCGAGGCCGGCCGCTCGTACCACGCCACCTCCCTGGAGGCCGCGCAGGAGGGCGACGGGCTGCCCGGGCTGCTCGACCGGCTCGGCTACGAGGACCCCGCGCTCGCCGGCGTCGAGCACCGCGACCTCGTCCGGCACCTGCTCGTCCAGCTGCCCGAGCGGGAGCAGCGGATCCTGATGCTGCGCTACTACAGCAATTTGACCCAGTCCCAGATCAGCCAGGAGCTCGGTGTCTCCCAGATGCACGTGTCAAGGCTCCTCGCCCGCAGCTTCGCCCGCTTGAGATCCGCAAACAGGATCGAGGCGTAACCAGAACGGGTAGACCGGTTCGGAGCAGTTGTCGCCGGGCCCAAATGCCGTACACCCCTTGTTTCCTGCGGAAATGCACCACCGTCGTGTCGACAAGTCACTACAGCGTGTTGCCGACATGTGACATTCTGCTGGAACCGAGTTTGCCGCAGCCCCGCCGCCGGTATTCAGGTGGAGGCTGCGTTCCTCAGATGGTCGCGGCCACCGCGACCGTCCGCGACCTCAAGGGGGTGGCATGTCCACAGAACTGGGCAGCTCGAAGGTGCTCACGCTCACGCCCGTTCCCGTGCCCACGCAGACGACGGCGCCGACCGCGGCCGACGGCGCGGAGACCGTGAACGCCGCCGAGACCGCCGACACCGCGCCTCCGCCGATGGTCGTCACGTCCGGCGCCCTCGACACCCGCACCCTCTCGCGCTCCCTCTTCCTGCGGCTGCGCTCCCTCGACGCCGAGGGAGCCGCCGCCGACAGCCCGGAGCGGACCTACGTCCGCGACACCCTCATCGAGCTCAACCTCCCGCTCGTGCGGTACGCGGCGGCCCGCTTCCGCTCCCGCAACGAGCCGATGGAGGACATCGTCCAGGTCGGCACCATCGGCCTCATCAAGGCGATCGACCGCTTCGACTGCGAACGGGGCGTCGAGTTCCCGACGTTCGCCATGCCGACCGTCGTCGGCGAGATCAAGCGCTTCTTCCGCGACACCTCGTGGTCGGTGCGGGTCCCGCGCCGGCTCCAGGAGCTGCGCCTCGCCCTGACCAAGGCCAGCGACGAACTCGCGCAGAAGCTCGACCGCTCCCCCACCGTCCCCGAACTCGCCGCCGTGCTCGGGGTGTCGGAGGAGGACGTGGTCGACGGCCTCGCCGTCGGCAACGCGTACACCGCCTCCTCGCTGGACTCCCCCTCGCCCGAGGACGACGGCGGCGAGGGGTCCCTCGCGGACCGCCTCGGCTACGAGGACACGGCCCTCGAAGGCGTCGAGTACCGCGAGTCGCTCAAGCCGCTGCTCGCCAAACTGCCTCCCCGCGAGCGGCAGATCATCATGCTCCGCTTCTTCGCGAACATGACGCAGTCGCAGATCGGCGAGGAGGTCGGCATCTCCCAGATGCACGTCTCGCGCCTCCTCACCCGCACCCTCGCCCAGCTGCGCGCGGGCCTCATCTCGGACTGATCCGACCGAGTTCCGCGAAAGCGGCGCCTGTTGACGACGCGTCAGCCAGACTGGAACGCATGAGGCGCAGGAAGCCGGGACTCGTGGCGGTGGCGCTCTGCCTCGGCGGGGCGCTGACCGCCTGCGGTGGCGGAGGAGACGGCGAGGGGTACGCGGCGGTCGGCGCCGGCCCCTCCCCGAAGGGAGCGGTCGCCCCCTCGGGCGTGGTCACCCTGGTCCCCCTGGAGAGCCCGTCCGCGAGCGGGACGACGTCCAGCACGTCCTCCCCGTCGCCCGCGGCACCCGCTCCGGGCCCGTCCGGCGCTCCGGGCACACCGGGCTCCTCCGACACCAGTACGGGATCGGGCCCCTCCGGTACGGCTCCGGCGCCCGGGCCGGGCCGCCCCGGCGCGGGCCCCGCCCCCGGCACCGGCGGCCCCGCCCCGGCCCCGGAGCCCGGCAGCAGCGCCCCCTCCCGCACGCCCTCCACGACGCCCGGGCCCGTGCCGCCCGGGACCGGGCCGCCCGGCACCGGCACGCCCCCGCCGCCGACCGCGCCGACCCCCGCGCCCGGGCCCGCCGTGCTCACCGTCTCCGCGCCCGCCCTCGCCGACGGCGACCGGCGCTGGTGCCAGCGGGTCACCGTGACCTTCCGCAACACCGGTGGCTCCGCGGCCACTTCGGGGACGGTCGGCTTCGTCACGCACATCATCGGCCTGCTCGGCACCGACTGGGGCACGGTCCCCTCCAGCCGGCCGCTGCCCGTGCCGATCGCCGCGGGGACGGCGCGGACGCAGACGTACACGGTGTGCGTGGACTCCTGGCGGGTGCCGGTCGGCATGCGGATCGACACCCGCGAGGTCACCGCCACATGGCGCTGAGCAGCACCTCCGCGAACTCGGCCGGGTGCTCCACACAGCCCACGTGGCCGCCGGGGAACTCCGTCCGCACGGCGCCGGTCAGCTCGGCGAGCCGCCGGGCCGGTCCGGCGAGCGCCTCCTGATCCGAGGACTCCTCGCCGACGCCCAGGACCAGCTTCCCGGCGGCGGCGCGCAGCCCCTCCAGATCGGGGGCGGAGGAGGAGAAGGGGACCAGCACGTGCTCCAGGAAGACCGGCATGTTGGCGGCCATGCGGGAGGCCATCGGGCGGAGGGAGGCGGGCAGTTCGCCACCCTGCCGCTCCGGCTTCCGGCCGTCCGGCGTCTCGGAGAACCGGGCCATCGCCGGCCCGAGCCCCCGCGTGCGGTGCAGCTCGCGCACCTCGGCGAAGTGGTCGCGGTACGGGGCCGGGTCGGCGAGCAGCTCCACGAGGGGCGGCTCGTGGGCGACGAGCCGGCGCACCCGGTCCGGGCGGGCGGCGAGCAGGGAGAGGGCGACGATGCCGCCGGAGCTGCCGCCGAAGACGTGGGCGGCCTCGTCCGGTGAGACCGCGTCCAGGACGGCGAGGGCGTCGTCGCGCCACTCGGTCACGCGCTGGTCGGCCAGGGGGCCGTCGAGCGGACTGCGCGACAGGCCGCGCTGGTCGTACGAGACCACGGTGTGCCCGGCGTCCGCGAGGAGGCCGGCCATCCCTTCGAAGAGCCCGGCGTCCCCGGCGCCCCCGGGGATCAGCAGCAGTACGGGGCCGCTGCCCCGGGACTCGTACCGCAGGGTCGCCCCCGGGACCTTCACCGTGCCGACGTGGATGCCGTTCATGAATCGTTCCCCCAGTTCTCCAGGACGTGGTGGAGCGCGTCCAGCGAGCGCGCCCAGGATGCGGCGACGGGGCGGGAGTGCGCGAAGCCGCCGCCCAGTTCGAGGTGGACGTAGCCGTGGAAGGCGCTGCGGAGCAGACGTCCGGCGTCGGTGAGGTCGGGTTCCCGGAGGCCGTAGCCGCGCAGCATGCCGTGGGTGAGCTCGACGGCCCGGAGGAGGACGGTGGTGTCCTGGATCTCCTCCGGCTGGATCCGCTGCTGTGTGGCCGCGTACCGCCCGGGGTGCGCGAGGGCGTAGTCGCGGTAGGCGTCGGCGAAGGCGACGAGCGCCTCCTTGCCGGACCGGCCGGCCACGGCGGCGCCGATGGCGTCGTTCATCTCGCCCGAGGCGAGGAGCGCGAGCCGGACCCGCAGGTCGCGCAGGTTCCTGACGTGCGAATAGAGGCTCGCGTCCTTGACCCCGAAGCGTCGCGCCAGGGCCGAGACGGTGACCTTGTCGAGGCCGCTCTCGTCCGCCATCTCGGCGGCGGCCCGCACGAGGCCGTCGACGGTGATTCCCGCGCGCACCACGGGGTTCTCCTCTCCCCCAGGCCTCCTAGGCCTTCTAGGCTCCCTAGGCCTCCTAGGAGGCCTAGGGAAAAAGCTAGCCCCCCTAGGTTCGATGCGCGAGCGAATAATCAGCGGCCCAGGTAGCGGACTCCCGTCAGACGCTCCGACTCCTCCCACAGCCGGCGCCCCGTCCCGGGGTCGGCCGCCGCCTCCGAGAGGCGCACGCGGGTCGGGGCGCCCCGCAACTCGCCCATGCCGTCCGGGCCGATGAACTCGCCGCCCGCGACGGACGCGTCGGTCGCCGCGTACAGCTGGGGCAGCGCGCCGCGCTCCGGCCGCTGGGCGAGCAGCGGATTGCCGATGCGCCCGAAGAACAGCTTCGCCAGGCCGGAGGTGTCCTTCAGCTGGAGGTTCGTGGCCGTGTAGCCCGGGTGGGCGAGCACGCTGCGGACCGGGCTGGCGACCGCGGCCAGGCGTCGGTGCAGTTCCTTGCCGAAGACGGCGTTGGCGAACTTGCTCTGGTTGTAGAAGGCCATGGGCGTGTAGCCCCGCTCCCCGCTCAGGTCGTCGAAGCGGAGGTCGCCCTGCCGGTGGTTGATCGAGCTGACCGTGACCACCCGCGGGTCCGTCCCGGCGGCGAGCAGGTCGAGCAGCAGGCCGGTGAGCGCGAAGTGGCCGAGGTGGTTGGCGGCGAACTGGAGCTCGTGGCCCTCGGGGGTGAGCGTGCGGGGCGGCGCCATCACGCCCGCGTTGTTGACGAGGACGTCGAGGCGCGGGTGCTCCGCGCGCACGCCGTCGGCGAAGGCGCGCACCGAGTCGAGGTCGGCGAGGTCGATCCGCCGTACGGCGAGGAGGTCCGGGTCGGCCCCCGTCGCCGCGAGGCCCTCGGCCGCCCGGCGGCCCTTCTCCTCGTCCCGTACGGCGAGGATCACGCGCCCGCCCCGCCGGACGAGCGCGCGGGCGGTGGCGAGGCCGAGACCACTGTTGGCCCCGGTGACGACGAAGACCCGCCCGGTCTGGTCCGGGATGAGGTCGGCGGTCCAGCGCTGCTTCTCAGTCATGCGGCACACGTTGCCGTTCGTGTCACCGAGTGTCAAGCATGACCATGGATGCCAGCCGAGGCACCGCGTTACCATCGGGCCGTGACCACCCGCCCCGAATCGACCCTCGCCCAGCGCAAACGCCAGCTCGTCGCCACCGAGCTCACCGAGACGGCGCTCCAGCTGTTCGCCCTCAAGGGCTTCGCCGCCGTGACCGTCGACGAGATCGCGACCGGGGCGGGGGTCTCCAAGCGGACCTTCTTCCGGTACTTCGCGTCCAAGGAGGACGTGGTCGTCCAGTTCCTGGCCGGCATGGGCGCCGACATGCGCACCGCACTCACCGGCCGGCCCGCCGCCGAGCGCCCCTCCGAGGCGCTGCGGCACGCCGTCTCCGTACCGCTGGCCGCCTGCGGCGACCACGTCGAGCGGGTCCTGCCGGTGGTCCGGCTGATCCTGCGGACCCCCTCCCTCCTCGCACGCTTCCTGGAGCACCAGGCGGAGTGGCGCGAGGACCTGGCGGAGGAGCTGGGGGCCCGACTGGGACTCGATCCCGAGGCCGACCTCCGCCCCCGGCTCGCCGCGGGCATGGCCCTGACCGCCTTCGACGCCGTACTGCGCCGGTGGAGCGCCGGCGAGGGGGCGGAGGTCACGGAGGACCCGGTCGCCCTGCTCGGGGAGGCCTTCGCGGTGCTCACCCCGGCCCTGGACGGACCGGCCCCCTCGGGGGCGTAAGGACTCCAGGGCCGTACGGATCTCAGGGCCGTACGGATCTCAGGGCCGTACGGATCTCAGGGCCGTACGGATCTCAGGGGCGTACGGATCTCAGGGGCGTGAAAGAAAGGTGGGCCGGTCCGCTGTCGCGGAGCCGGCCCACCCGGGGCATGGGGTCGGTACGGAGGGTCAGCCCAGCGCCAGCCAGGCGACGGCCGCCAGGACGACGATCACCGCGACGACGCCGACGATCAGGCCGACCCGCGGGCCGCCCGACGCGGCCGCGGCCTGCGGCTGCTGCCGCTGCGGGGTGCCCTCGTCGACGAAGGCGCGGAACATCTGCGTGCTGCCGGCGGGGTCGTAGCCCTCGGGACCCTGAGGGGGCTGGCCCTGGCCGTACGGTGCTTGGGGGTTGTGTGCCATGGGCCAGGACCCTAGCGAAGTCGGGATGAGGGGCCCAAGCCCCGGCTCCGACCAACCGCCTTTGCCGATTCTTTAGCGCCGTTTGACCGATTTAGTTTGCCTGAAGCAACCATCCATCTCTATGGTTGCCCTAAGCAACAAGATGGACGGGGGTGCCCGATGGCGACACGGAACAGATACGAGGAACTCGCCCGCTCGGTGAGCGCGATCGGCGCCGTGAAGCGCGGCCTCGCCCGTGTCCTGCCCGTCGACTGCCAGGGCGGCTCGGCCGCCGTGCTCGCCCTGGTCAACCACCACGGCGCCATGCGGACGAGCAGGCTCGCCGAGCTCATGGCCGTCGACATGTCGGTGTGCAGCCGCCATGTGGCCCACACCGTGGAACACGGCTGGATCGAGCGACTGCCCGACCCGGACGACAAACGCTCCCGCATCCTGCACCTCACGGAACCGGGCCGCGCGATGCTCGACGAGCTCGACCGCCGAGTGACCGAGGCCTTCTCCCGACACCTCGCGGAGTGGACCGACGACGACGTCGACCAGCTCACGCACCTGCTCGCCCGCCTCCGCGACTCCTTCGGGGACTGCCGGGCCCACCACGCTTGAGAAAAAGGAAGTTCATGGCCACGACCACGCCCGACACCGGTGCGCGGAACGGCGTCACCGGTACCGGCGGTGGCGGCGAGACCGCCCCGATGACACACCGACAGATCATGGAGGCGCTGTCCGGGCTGCTGCTCGGCATGTTCGTCGCCATCCTGTCCTCGACGATCGTCTCCAACGCCCTCCCCCAGATCATCACCGACCTGGGCGGCGGCCAGTCCGCCTACACCTGGGTGGTGACCGCGGCCCTCCTGTCGATGACCGCGACCACCCCGCTCTGGGGCAAGCTCGCCGACCTCTTCTCCAAGAAGCTGCTCGTCCAGATAGCCCTGATCGTCTACGTCGCGGGCTCGGTCGTCGCCGGTCTCTCGCAGAGCACCGGCATGCTCATCGCCTGCCGCGTCGTCCAGGGCATCGGCGTCGGCGGCCTGACCGCCCTCTCCCAGATCATCCTGGCCGCGATGATCGCCCCGCGCGAGCGCGGCCGCTACAGCGGCTACCTCGGCGCGACCTTCGCCGTCGCCACCGTCGGCGGCCCGCTGCTCGGCGGCGTCATCACCGACACCGACTGGCTCGGCTGGCGCTGGTGCTTCTACGTCGGCGTGCCCTTCGCGATCATCGCCCTGATCGTCCTGCAGAAGACCCTGAAGCTCCCCGTGGTGAAGCGCCAGGTCAAGGTCGACTGGGCCGGTGCCCTCTTCATCAGCGCCGCCGTCTCCCTGCTCCTCATCTGGGTGACCTTCGCGGGCGACAAGTACGACTGGATGTCCTGGCAGACGGCCGCCATGGTCGGCGGCGCGATCCTCCTGGGCGCGGTCTTCCTGCTCGTCGAGTCGAAGGCGAGCGAGCCGATCATCCCGCTCCGCCTGTTCCGCAACCGGACGATCACGCTCGCCTCGCTCGCCTCGCTCTTCGTGGGCGTCGCGATGTTCGCCGGCACGGTCTTCTTCAGCCAGTACTTCCAGCTGGCGCGGAACGAGTCGCCGACGATGTCCGGCGTCCTCACCATCCCGATGATCGGCGGCCTGTTCGTCTCCTCCACCGTCTCCGGTCTCGTCATCACCAAGACCGGCCGCTGGAAGGCCTGGCTGGTCAGCGGCGGTGCCCTGGCCGCCGGCGGTCTCGGGCTGCTCGGCACGATCCGCTACGACACGGCGTACTGGCACATCGCGCTCTTCATGGCGGTCCTCGGCCTCGGCCTCGGCATGATGATGCAGAACCTGGTGCTCTGCACCCAGAACCAGGTGGCCCCCGCCGACCTCGGCGCCGCCTCCTCCGTCGTCACCTTCTTCCGCTCCCTCGGCGGTGCGATCGGCGTCTCGGCGCTCGGCGCGGTCATGGCCCACCGGGTCACGAACTACGTCAAGGAGGGCCTGGCCGAGCTCGGCCCGAAGGCCGCGGCCGCCCTGGGCAAGGGCGGCTCGGGCGGCGGCATCCCCGACATGGACAAGCTGCCGGCCCCCATCCGCACGGTCATGGAGGACGCGTACGGCCACGGTGTCGCCGACGTCTTCCTCTACTCGGCGCCGTTCGCGCTGCTCGCCTTCGTGGTGACGCTGTTCATCAAGGAGGTCGCGCTGAAGAGCAACAAGGCGGAGTCCTCCGACGAGGCAGCCGAAGCGAAGGCCTAGGAAAGGCTCCCGGCCGCGCTTCGAGCGGAGGCGCGGCCGGGTCGGGTACGGAGCGGCGGGCAGGGGACGGCCCGCCGCTCCGTCTTTTCTTCCGCCGGACTTTTCTTCCGCCGGACCGTCAGGCGCCTTCGGCCTCGCGCGCGACCATGACCTCGATGCCGGCGATCAGGACGTCCAGGGCGTAGACGAAGTCGCGGTCCCAGATCTCGCTGAGGTTGCCGTGCGAGGTCCGCTCGTCGAGGATCTCGCCGAGGACCTCGGCCCGGCCCGTGAACTCCGGGTCGTTCCGGAAGGCGTTCACCGAGTCCACGTAGAACTCGTCCTGCGACATGCCCGCCTCGGCGGCGCGCCGGCCGAACCGGGACTCGATCGTCCCGTAGCCGTACACGAACTGGAAGACCGCGGACGTCGCGCTCGGCCGGCGCTCCAGCGGGAGGCCGGTCTCCGCGACCGTCTCGTGGATCTTGTGTCCGACGGCGATCGCGTTGGGGCCGATGTTCAGGTACTGGCCGGCGCTCGGCGACATCCAGGGGTGGCGGACCAGCATCTTCCGGTACTCCCGGGCGAGGACGCGCATCCGGTCCCGCCAGTCCCGGGCGGCGTCGACCGCCGCGAGGTCGAACTCGCCGTAGACGCTGTCCATGGCGAACTCGATGATGTCGTCCTTGGTGTCCACGTACCAGTAGAGGGACATGGCCGTGACGCCCAGCTCGGTCGCGAGCTTGCGCATCGACAGCTTGGCGAGGCCCTCCTCGTCGAGCATCCGGACCGCGGCGGCGACGATCCGGTCCCGGTCGAGCCCGGCCGGGCCCCCGCCGCTGCGGGTGGCCCGCTTCTCCAGCCACACGCTGGAACGCGCCGGGTTCTTGGCCCGTTCGGCTGCCTTGACCATCGCGTTCCTCCGTCTGTCAGCGGTCCGTCACCATGCTAGGCAGCGAGCGGCTCTTCGGGCGCCAGGGCCTTCTCCGCGCGCTCGGCCCGCTTGAGCAGGGCCGCCGCCAGGAGGCCGCCGGCGAAGACGGCGATCGCGCCGACGAGCTGGCTGGTCTGGAGGCCGGAGGCGAAGGCGTCGGAGATCTGCCGCCGCTCGGCCTCGTCGCCGGCGGCGGCCAGGGCGGCCGGGAGCGAGGACGCGGTCACGGCGACGAGCGCGGCGAAGCGGGCGTTGAGCACGGCGCCGAGGACGGCGACGCCCAGACCGTTGCCGAACTCCGCCAGGGTGCCGTTGATCCCGGCGCCCACGCCCGCCTTCTCCGGCGGGATCGCGCTCATCAGGGCGTTGGCCATGGCCGGCGAGGAGACGGCGATGCCGAAGCCCATCAGGACCAGGCCGAGCAGCATCCCGCCGTAGCTGCCGTCCGTGCCGCCGCCGAGCAGCGCGATGGAGGTGAGACCGGCGGCGACCAGCGTCATGCCGAGGACCACGGTGGGCGGGGTGCCGAGCTTCATGACGATCTTCGGGCCGACGCCGGTCAGGTTGAGGCCGACGATCGTCAGGGCGAGGGGCGCCATCCGGAGGCCGGCTTCGAGCGGCTCGTAGCCGAGGACGAACTGCAGGTGCTGGGTGAGCAGGAAGAGCGAGCCCCCCATGCCGAAGACGACCAGGATCGAACCGCCGACGGCACCGATGAACTTCTGGTTCCGGAAGAAGTGCATGTCGAGCATCGGGTGCGGGGTGTGCAGCTCCCACAGCGCGAACGCACCGAGCCCGAGGAGGCCGACGGCCGCCGGGACCAGGACCTGGGCGGAGGTCCAGCCGTGTCCGGGGCCGCTGATGATCGCGTACACGACGGCGGTCATGCCGATGGTGGAGAGCAGCGCGCCGAGCAGGTCGGGGCGCTCGCCCTGGGGGTTCTTGGACTCCGGGACGAGCTTGAGGACGGCGACGAGGGCGACGGCCGCGACCGGGAGGTTGATCAGGAAGATCATTCCCCACCAGAAGTGGTTCAGGATCACGCCGCCGATCAGCGGGCCCCCGGCGAAGCCGAGCGAGGCGACCGTGGACCAGAGCGCGATGGCCTTGACCCGCTCCGAATCGTCGAAGATCTGCATCACGACGGCGAGGGTGGTGGTCATCAGGAGCGCGCCGCCGACGCCCATGCCCGCGCGGGCGGCGATCAGCTGCGCGGTGGAGCCGGCGAGGCCGGCGGCGAGCGAGCCGAGGCCGAAGAGCGCGAGGCCGGCGGCGAGGAGCTTCTTGCGGCCGTAGCGGTCGGCGGCGTTGCCGGCGGTGAGCAACAGGCCGGACTGGACGAGCGAGTACGCGTTGATCATCCACTGGATGTCGCTGGTGGACGCGTGGAGTTCGGAGGTCAGGGAGGGGATGGCGACGCTGAGCACGGTGTTGTCGAGCAGCACCGTGAGCTGGGCGAGGCAGATGACGCCGAGGATCAGCCAGCGCTGGGGATGGCCGCCGCCGGTGGCTGCTGTCATGGAAGAAACTCCTTGTACGGTGTACGAGGCCGGGACTCGTACACCGTACAGGAGCTTCTCTTACACCGTATAGGAGTTATTTCCTCCGAGTGAGGTCGTAGAGGGTGGCGCCGTCGACGGTGACCTTCTCGAAGGTGCTCTCCACCCACGAGGTGATCGCGCTGCCGCCGCCCATGCCTCCGCCGGAGGCGATGAAGTAGTGGATCCTCCCCTCGGCGACGTACTGCTCGAACCGGGCGAGCGTCGGAGAGGGGTCGCTGCCGTTGAAGCCGCCGATCGCCATGACCGGCTTCTCCGTGGCGAGCTGGTAGCCGGCGGCGTTCTGCGCGCCGACCGCCGCCGCGACCCAGGTGTACGCGTCGGCGTCCGCGAGGAGGGCGGCCTTCGCCTCCGCACCGACACGGGCGCCGTCGAGGAGGCCTCCCATGCCGCCGCCGGGCCTCTCGCCCCGGGCCGCCCCCCAGGGCATCCCCTGGGGCATCCCCTGGGGCGGGGCGCCGGCGGGCGTCCCGCCCCCCTGGCCCCGACCGCCCGGCAACTGACCACCCGGCACCTGACCGCCCCGGCCACCAGGCGTCCGGCCGAACGGTGGCATCATCCCGCCACCCTCGAAGGATCGGCCGCCGCCCGGGCCCCGGCCGCCCGCCGCGCCGCCCGCCGGGCCCGCCGTCACGATCGAGCCCTGGTGCCCCGAGCCCACCGTCGCCAGGGTGTACGCGAACGGCCCCGCCAGCCCCGCCGCCAGACCGAGCCCCGCGAGACCGAACCCGAGGCGCCGGTCGACCCGGCCCGCGAACAGCAGCCCGAGCGCCGCGACGGCGCCCGCCACCAGGACCGTCCCCCGCAGCCACGGCAGCCAGTCCGGCGTACGGCCGAGCAGCGTCCACGCCCACCAGGCCGTCATGGCCACCGTCACCGCGAGGGCCGCCGAGGCGGGCCACCGGGTCCGCTCCTCCCACAGCACGGCCGCGCCCGTGCCGACCAGCGCCGCGAGGTACGGGGCCAGGGCCACCGTGTAGTACTCGTGGAAGATGCCGGCCATGAAGCTGAAGACGGCGAGCGTCATCAGGAGCGAACCGCCCCACACCAGGAACGCCGAGCGCGCCGTGTCCGTACGGGGCGCCCGCCAGGTGACGACGAGCCCGGCGACCAGCAGGATCAGCGCGGCCGGCAGCAGCCAGGAGATCTGACCGCCGACCGACTCGTTGAACATCCGGCCGATCCCGGTCTCGCCCCAGCCGCCACCGCCGCCACCGGGACGGCCGAACGGCTCCATGCCGGCCGGCAGGTTCTCGGCCGCCCCGCCGGGGCCGCCCCGGCCCCCGCCGCCGACGCTGCCGACCTCGTCGCCGTTGAGCCGGCCGAGGCCGTTGTAGCCGAAGGTCAGCTCCAGGAAGCTGTTGTTCTGGGAGCCTCCGACGTACGGACGGGAGGACGCCGGCCACAGTTCGACCAGGGCCACCCACCAGCCCGCCGAGACGAGCACCGCGAGCCCGCCCAGGGCGAGCCGGCCGAGCCGCCTCCCGAACCCGCCCGGCGCGCAGGCCAGGTACACGAGCGCGAGCGGCGGAAGGATCAGGAAGGCCTGGAGGGTCTTCGCGAGGAACGCGACGCCGAAGGCCACGCCCGCCCCCACGAGCCACCTCGCGGCGCCCCGGTCCCGCTCCAGGGCGCGCAGCACGCAGTACGCCGCGACCGTCATGAGCAGCGCGAGCAGTGCGTCCGGGTTGTTGAAGCGGAACATCAGCGCGGCGACCGGCGTCAGCGCGAGGACCGCGCCCGCGATCAGGGCCGCCCCGGCGGAGAACCGGCGCCGGACGGCCGCGTGGAGCACGGCGACCGTGCCCACCCCCATGAGCGCCTCGGGCACGAGGATCTGCCAGGAGCCGAGGCCGAAGAGGCGGACGGAGAGGGCCATCGGCCAGAGCGCGGCCGGCGGCTTGTCGACGGTGATGGCGTTGGCCGCGTCGAGGGAGCCGAAGAAGAAGGCCTTCCAGCTCTGGGAGCCCGCCTGGACGGCGGCGGAGTAGAAGGAGTTGGCGTAGCCGGAGGCGCTGAGGTTCCACAGGTGGAGCAGCGCCGTGGCGACGAGCAGGCCGAGGAGGGCGGGCCGGGCCCAGGGGCGGTCCTCGGCGCGTCCGCGCCACAGCCGGGCGAGCCGGCCGGTGCGGGGCGCCGCGGGGACGGCGGCGGGCAGGGTGGTCATCGGTCGTTCCTTGGGGTCGGCCGCTCGGGAAAGACCCAGAGGCGGAAGAGGAGGAAGCGCAGGACGGTCGCGGCCAGGTTGGCGACGATCAGGACGGCGAGCTCCGTGGAGTGCGCCGGATCGCCGGTCGCCGCGCCGAGGGCGGCGAGCGAACCGCTCGTCAGGGCGAGGCCGATGGCGAAGACCACGAGCCCCTGCGCCTGGTGGCGGACGGCCCGGTCCCGTCCCCGTACGCCGAAGGTGAGGCGCCGGTTGGCGGCCGTGTTGGCGACGGCGGAGACGAGGAGCGCGGCGGCGTTGGCGGACTGTGGGCCGACGCCGAGGCGGAAGGCCGAGTACAGCGCGAGGTAGCAGAGCGTGGACAGGACCCCGACCACGCAGAAGCCGACGAGCTGCCGGGCGAGGCCGCCCGGCACGCCGTTCAGCTCCCGGTCCCGGGGGTCGTCGCCGAACGGCCGGGCGAGCCGGTCGAGGGGCAGCGAGCCGGTCGCGAGGGCCCGCCCCACCCGCCACACGCCCTTCAGGTCGTCGGTCGCCGTCCGCACGATGCGGACGGTCGAGTCGGGGTCGTCGACCCAGTCCACCGGCACCTCGTGGATGCGCAGCCCGGCCCGCTCGGCGAGGACCAGCATCTCCGTGTCGAAGAACCAGCCGGTGTCCTCCACCATCGGCAGGAGCCGCTCGGCGACCTCCCGCCGTATCGCCTTGAAGCCGCACTGCGCGTCGGAGAACCGGGCGGCGAGCGAGGAGCGCAGGATCAGGTTGTAGGCCCGCGAGATGAACTCCCGCTTCGGCCCGCGCACCACCCGCGAGGAGCGGGTGAGCCGGGAGCCGATCGCGAGGTCCGAGTGGCCGGAGATGAGCGGCGCGACCAGCGGGAGCAGCGCGTTGAGGTCGGTGGACAGGTCCACGTCCATGTAGGCGAGGACGGGCGCGTCCGAGGCCGACCACACGGTCCGCAGCGCCCGGCCGCGGCCCTTCTGTTCGAGCCGTACGGAGCGCACCTCGGGCAGTTCGGCCGCGAGGGCGGCGGAGACGGCGGGCGTCGTGTCGGTGGAGGCGTTGTCGGCGACGGTGATGCGGAAGCCGTACGGGAAGGTCTTCAGGAGGTGCTCGTGGAGCCGGCGGACGCACGGCTCCAGGTCCTTCTCCTCGTTGTGGACGGGGATCACCACGTCCAGGACGGGCCGTCCGGCGACGTCCACCGGCAGGTGCTCCCGGGCGGGGAGGGCTTCCCCGATGGTTTGGGTTCGCATGACAGGGACCCTCCCGGGCCCCGCTGTCACGGCCGTGTGATGAGCCTGTGGCGCGCCTGTGAGTCCGGCGCCCGCGCGGTCGGCACTTCTGGATCCGGCACCTCTGGGTCCGGCACCTGTGCGGTCGGCGCCTGTGAGTCCGGCGCCTGTGCGGTCGGCACCTCCCCGTCCGGCGCCTCTGGGTCCTGCCCGGCGTTCTGTGCGGCGGGCAGCCGGACGGTGAAGACGGTCCGGCCGGGGGCGCTGTCGACGCCCGCCTCTCCCCCGTGCGCGAGCACGACCGCGCGGACGATGGCGAGGCCGAGGCCGGTGGATCCGGCGTGCCGGGAGCGGGAGGCGTCACCGCGCGCGAAGCGCTCGAAGACGGTGGGGAGCAGTCCGGGCGCGATGCCGGGGCCGTCGTCCTCGATCTCGACGAGGACGGCCCCGGCCTCCGCAAGGACGCGGGCGGTGACCTCGGTGCCGGGCGGGGTGTGGGTGCGGGCGTTGGCGAGGAGGTTGACCAGGACCTGCTGGAGCCGGGCGCCGTCGGCCCGTACGACCGCGCTGTCCGTGGGCAGTTCGAGGCGCCAGTGGTGCTCGGGTCCGGCGGCGCGGGCGTCGCTCACCGCGTCCACGAGGAGCGGGACGAGGTCGGTGGTCCCGTACGAGAGGGGGCGCCCGGCGTCGAGCCGGGCGAGCAGCAGGAGGTCCTCGACCAGACCGGTCATCCGGATCGCCTCGGACTCGATCCGGCCGAGGGCGTGCCGGGTGTCGGGGCCGCACTCCTCGCGGCCGCGCCGGGTGAGCTCCGCGTAGCCCCGGATCGAGGCGAGCGGGGTGCGCAGCTCGTGGCTGGCGTCCGCGACGAACTGCCGTACCCGGGTCTCGCTCTGCTGGCGGGCGTCGAGGGCCGAGTGGACGTGGTCGAGCATCCGGTTGAGGGCCGCCCCGACCTGCCCCACCTCGGTGCGCGGGTCGGCCTCCGCCTCCGGGACCCGCTGATGGAGCGCCACCTCTCCGCTGTGCAGGGGGAGCCGGGCGACCTGACGGGCGGTGGCGGCGACCCGGCGCAGCGGACGGAGGGCGACCCGGACGAGCACGGTCCCGGCGAGCGAGGCCGCGACGAGCCCGGCTCCGGTGACGCTCAGCTCGACGAGGACGAGGGTGGAGAGGGCGTCCTCGACCTCGGCGAGGGGGATGCCGGTGAGGAACGCGCCGTGGGCCCCGACGGCGTACCCGACCCGGTACGCGCCGAGTCCGCCGGGCAGTTCGACGGTGTGCCGCCGGTCGTCACGGGGGACGGCGGCGAGCACGGCCCGCTGGCCCGCGTCGAGTTCCTCGATCCGGAACTTCGGGCCGTACACGCCGCTGTCGTCGGACTCCGCCTGGTACCCGGCGGAGGAGACGCCGTCGTCCGTGAGGACGGCACCGAGCGTGCCGGCCGGCACTCCCGGACCGACGACGAAGGCGAGCGGCTCACGGTTCCGCACCGGATCGGGCGCGACCATCACGCCCGGCGGCCCGGAGGCCCGGTTCGAGAGGGCCCGCACCTGCTCGTCGGCCTGTGCGTACAGGTACGAGCGGAACGCGATGGTCGTCACCGCCCCGATCACCGCCGCGACGACCGCGATCAGCGCGACCGCCGAGACGACGAGCCGTGTCCGCAGCGACCACGGGCGTCCTCGCCGTAGGCGCACGGGGGTTACTCCCCCGGCTTGATCAGATAGCCGGCCCCGCGCCGGGTGTGGATCATCGGCGAGCGACCGGCGTCGATCTTCCGGCGGAGGTAGGAGATGTAGAGCTCGACGACGTTGGCCTGGCCGCCGAAGTCGTAGGACCAGACCCGGTCGAGGATCTGCGCCTTGCTGAGCACCCGCCGAGGGTTGCGCATGAGGTAGCGCAGCAGCTCGAACTCGGTCGCGGTGAGGTGGATGGAGTCACCGCCCCGGGTGACCTCGTGGCTGTCCTCGTCGAGGGTCAGGTCCCCCACGGAGAGCAGTGACTCGCTGCGCGTCTGCGCGGCCCCCGACCTGCGGATGAGGCCGCGCAGCCGGGCCACGACCTCCTCCAGGCTGAAGGGCTTGGTGACGTAGTCGTCGCCGCCGGCGGTGAGCCCGGCGATGCGGTCCTCGACGGCGTCCTTCGCGGTCAGGAACAGCACGGGCACGTCGGGCAGTTCGCGGCGGATCGAACCGAGCAGGCTCAGCCCGTCGGCGTCCGGGAGCATGACGTCGAGGATGACCGCGTCGGGCCGGAACTCGCGCGCGGCGCGGAGGGCGGCGGCTCCGTCCCCCGCACTGCGGACCTGCCAGCCCTCGTAGCGCAGGGCCATGGAGAGCAGCTCGGCGAGCGAGGCCTCGTCGTCGACGACGAGGACCCTGACGGCGGTTCCGTCGGCTCGGCGCATGTCGGCGTGGGTGCCGGTGCGGGCGCTGGTGCTTGGCGTGGTCACGGTCATGGCTCCCACGGTGGGGGCCGCCGCTGAGAGGCCTCTTTCCCTTTCCTGTGAATTCCCTGAGAAAGGTCGTCCAGAAGCCTTCAGGAGATCAGTGACTCAAGGTTTCACGTGAAACGTCCTGTTTCACGTGAAACGGGATTTTTCACGCCCACCGGCATTCTTCGTGTCAACCGACGTGTTTCACGTGAAACAGCGCGGCGCCGTTCTCGTACAGCACCCGCCGGAGCCAGTCGTCGCCGAGGCCGAGGCGTTCGAGGGAGTGGAGTTGGTGGACGTACGGATACGGGATGTTCGGGAAGTCCGAGCCGAGGAGGATCCGGTCACCGAGGTCGAGGAGCCGCTTGCGCTCGGCCTCGGGGAAGGGCGCGAGCCGCTCGCTGAAGTCCGTGAAGGCCATGGTGGTGTCGAGGTGGACGCCCTCGTAGCGCTGGGCCAGGTCCAGGAAGTCGCCGTACTCGGGCATCCCCATGTGCGCGACGATCACCCGCAGCCTCGGGTGGCGGGCCAGCAGCCGCCCCATGGGTCCGGGCCCGGTGAAGTTTCCCGGGACGGGTCCCGAGCCGCAGTGGACGACGACGGGGGTGCCGCTGTCGGCGAGGGCTCCCCAGGAGCTGTCGAGTTCGACGGCGGTCGGGTCGAAGCCGCCCACCTGGAGGTGCACCTTGAACACCCGGGCTCCGGCGTCGAGCGCCTGGAGGACGTACGCGTCGACCCCCGGCTCGGGGAAGAACGTCGCGGTGTGCAGACAGTCGGGGGTGCGGGCCGCGAAGTCGGCGGCCCAGGAGTTCAGCCAGGCGGCCATGCCGGGCTTGTGCGGGTAGAGCATCGCGGTGAAGGCGACCACGCCGAACCCGCGCAGGAGGGCGAGCCGGCGCTCCTCCTCCTCGCGGTAGGTGATGGGCCACTCCACTCCCGTGAGGGGCCCGACGGCGTCGAAGTACGCCCAGACCTTGTCGAGGACGTTCTGCGGCATGAAGTGCGTGTGCACGTCGACGAGTCCGGGGAGCCCGAGCCGTTCCAGGAGGGCCGGGATGTCGTCACTTCCGCTCATGGCCGTAGCTCCGCTCGACCTTGCCGATGTGGACGCTGTAGCTGTCGTACCAGTGCTTCCGCCCGTACGCCTTGGCGGCCTGGTGCTCGGCGTGGAGGCGCCAGGCGTCGAGGGACTCCAGGTCGCGGAAGTAGGCGACGGTGATGCCGATGCCGCCGGGCGTACGGGCGGACTCGTAGCCGAGGAAGCCCGGGACGTCCCGGACGATCTCCTGCATCCGGGCGGAGGTCTCGGCGTAGCCCTCGGGGGCGTCGGGACGGACGGAGGTGAACACGGCCGTGTAGTAGGGCGGTTCGAGGCCCGCCACCAGCTTCGGGGTCATGTGATCACCCTCGTCGCGACGGCGACGTGATGTCCACGGTGGCCGGGGAAAGGGATCCAAGACTTTACGAAGGCCGGCCCGGCCCTCAGAAGAGCTCCTCCTGGGCGCTCTCGGCCACCGGAACCGCCGCCGTCACCGGCACCGAGAAGCTCTCCCCCTCTCCCGCGGCCTCGAGGACCCAGCCGCGCATGAGCCGGGTGTCGAGGACGAGGCAGCGCCCGTCGGGGGCGAGGAGGTGCAGGTCGGGCCCGGCGGCGGCGAGCAGCCGCCCGGTGACGACGCCGCCGCCGACGAGCTCGGCGATCGTGCCGTCGAGCCGCGGCAGCCCGTCGAGACGGAACGCACCCGCCTGGTCCCGTGCGGCGAACTCCAGCGGTTCCAGGGTCTCCGTCCAGCCGCCGACGGTCCGCGCGCGCCGGTACAGCTCCTCGACCTCACGGGCCCGTTCCCCGGCGGGCGGCAGGGCGTGCCGGGCGGCCCGCTTGCGCTCGTACGCCACCCGGTCGGGCACGCCGAGTGCCTGCCGCAGCACCTCCTCGGTGCGCCGGGCGGCCATCAACGGGCCCCGGCCGAGCCAGCTGAACACGACGGCCCCCTGCTCCAGGAGCCGGGCTTCGCCCCGGGCCTCGGCGGTGATCCCGACCTTGGTCATCCCGGGGCCGAACCAGGCCAGGTAGACGTGGTACGGCTGCGGATCGTCCGCGACGGTGTCGGCCGCGACGGAGTGGGCCCGGTCGAGCCGCGCGCACTCCGGGCACCGCCCGCCGGTGGACCGGCCGGGCACGACGGCCTCCAGGGGGCAGGGGTTTCCCCGGGCGCCGGGGCACCGCCGGACGCCGACGGCCCGGAAGGCGAGCCGCTGCCCGTACGCGAGCGTGCTGACGCGCCCGCCCCGCCACCGCAGCCCGGGCGCTCCGCCGGCCCAGTCGATCCCCCGAGCCCACCACTCCACGCCGCCGCGCCTCCCTGTACTCCCCGGACGCCGTCCAGTCTCCGCCTCCGCCACGTCCGCTTCCAGTCCCCGGCCCGGAGCCCCGGGGCCGCTCCACCGGCGCCTTCGGCCTGGCCGACGCGCCGGCCGGGGCGGCCCGTGGCGGCCCGGCCGGCGGGGCGGTCCGTACGCCCTGGCCGCTCGGGGCGGTCCGTGGCGGCCCGGCCGGCGGGGCGGTCCGTACGCCCTGGCCGCTCGGGGCGGTCCGTGGCGGCCCGACCGCTCAGGGCAGGACGTACATACGGGTGCCGTCCGGGGCCGGGGTGCCCACCTCGCGCATGCAGCCGCGTTCGAGGAGGAGGCGGACGCAGTCCCGGACGCGTTCGCCGGAGAGGCCGGTGCGGCGGGTGACGTCCTGGGGCCGGTAGCGCACCCCGCCCCGTACGAGCGCGGGCGCCAGACAGGAGGCGACCGTCCGCACGTCCCCGGTGATGGCCCAGGACTCCACGAGTTCCTGGGGCGTGAGGGCGACGGCGGCGCCGGTGCGCTGGCGGGGCACGGCGAGCCGCTCCAGGGAGTCGGCGACCCTGGAGAGGCTCTGCCGGGTCTCGCGCAGCAACTCCGCGTATCCGGCGTGTTCGAGGGAGGCGGCGGCCTGCTCGTCGAATCGCCCCTCGAGCCGTACGAGGACGTCGACGAGCTCCGGCGGCAGCAGGAAACCGGCGTGCACCGGCGAGGGTTCGAGCCCGTATCCGCCGTATCGCTGGACAGCGGCCACGACCCCCGCCGTCCACGCCTGGAACGGACCGGCCTCCGGCCTCCGGCACGCCCCGACGAGCCGCACGAGCCCCTCCAGGCTCACCATCCGGGTCGACGCCCGGATCCCGGTGGACCGGCCGGGGAACCCCGCGCCCCCGTCGAGCTCCCGTGCGGTCGCGAGGCACTCCTCGGGCAGGGTCACGGTCCGCAGCGCCTCCCGCGTCCCCGCGTATCCGAGGCCCTTCGCCACGTCCACCACCGGGAACCAGTGGGTTCCGTCCGGCGCGGTCAGCCGCCGCAGGGGCGTTCCGGTGGCGGCGTGCACCAGGTCATCGATGTCGATCGCGTCCATCGATCATCACCTCCGCCTCGCAAGCTAGGCCGAGGGCATATTCAACTGACATGCAAATCAGACGGGTTCACCCGAAAGGGGAGGGCTCTCGGCGATTCTGCCGAGAGCCCTCCCTTCCGTACGCCCGTCTCCGCGCGCCCGTCCCCGTACGCCCGTCTCGGTGCGCCCGCCCCCGCGCGTCCCGTTCCGTACGCCTACTTGGCGACGAACTGCGTGAGGATCGCCTGCACCTCGTAGATGTCGACCCCCTTGGTGAAGGTCTTCTGGATCGGGAGCTGGCTGCCCGAGATCCAGATCTTCAGCTCGGCGTCCAGGTCGAAGGTGCCGGCCGTCTCGACGGCGAAGTGCGTGATGCTCCGGTAGGGGATCGAGTGGTACTCGACCTTCTTGCCGGTGATCCCCTGCTTGTCGACGAGGACGAGCCGCCGGTCGGTGAAGAAGATCGTGTCGCGGATCAGCAGGTACGCGGCGTGCACCCGCTCCCCCTGGCCGAGCAGCCGCGCGTAGTCCTGCTGCGCCTGCGCCGGATCGATCGCGTGCGCGTTCCCGAAGAGTGCCATGTCCCAAACCCCCGCATCCGATGAGAAAGAAAGATCATCCGACCCTAACGCCCCTTCCGGAAAGCCCGCCACGGTCCTGCGGCCCTGCCGCCGCGAACCCGTCCGGACTAGGATCCGGACCATGGTTCTGACCATGGACGACGTGGACCGGTTCGAGGCGTCCAGGCCCCGTCTGGAGGCGATCGCCTACCGCCTCCTCGGTTCCGCGAGCGAGGCCGAGGACGCCGTGCAGGACACCTTCCTGCGCTGGCAGGCCGCCGACGTCGACCGCATCGAGGTCCCGGAGGCATGGCTGACCAAGGTCCTCACCAACCTCTGCCTCAACCAGCTCACCTCGGCCCGTGCCCGCCGCGAGACCTACGTCGGCGAGTGGCTGCCCGAGCCGCTCCTCGCCGGCGACCCGATGCTCGGCCCCGCCGACACCGCCGAGCAGCGCGAGTCGGTCTCGTACGCGGTCCTCGCCGTCATGGAGCGCCTCTCCCCCGGCGAGCGCGCGGTGTACGTGCTGCGGGAGGCCTTCGACTACCCGCACCGGGAGATCGCCGAGATCCTCGACATCACCGAGGCCGCCAGCCAGCAGATCTTCCACCGCGCGAAGAAGCACGTCGCCGCCGGCAAGGCCCGCACCGAGATCGACGGGGCCGAGGCCCGGCGGATCGTCGAGGAGTTCCTCGCGGCCGCCACCAGCGGCCGCACCGAGCCGCTCGTACGGCTGCTCACGGGCGACGCCGTCGCGATCGGCGACGGCGGCGGCAAGGTCCCGGCGCGCGCCAAGGCGTTCGAGGGCGCCCTCGCGGTCGCGACGTTCATGCGCGGCCTGTTCAAGCCCGGCATCGCCAAGCGCAAGGTGATCGGCGGTTCGCCCGACGTCTACGCGACGACCGCCAACGGCTCCCCCGCCGTCGTGGCCGTGCTCGACGGCCGGGTCGTCGGCGTCATGTGCCTGGAGGTCACCGCCGAGGGCATCGCCGCCTTCCGCAACCAGGTGAACCCCGACAAGCTCGAACGCGCGACGAGGCGGTGGGCGGCCTCGGACCACGGCTCCCCCTTGCTGGAAGCCGCCTTCTGAACCCGTGTGACCCACATCACACACCACGCCTGTCAGGAATCGTCGGACTGCCCGGTTCAAGGGTCGACACCGCGCGAGACAGGAGCAGGCACATGCAGCAGCACCGCATCATCGTCCTCGGAGCCGGCTACACCGGAGCCATCGTCGCCGGGCGCCTCGCCAAGCAGCTCCACCGCGAGGACGTCGCCATCACCCTCGTCAACCCCGAGCCCGACTTCGTCGAGCGCGTCCGGCTGCACCAGCTGGCGGTCGGCCAGGACCTCCCGCACCGGCCGTTCAGCGAGATGTTCGCGGGGACGGGCGTCGAACTGAAGCCGGCGAGGGTGACGGCGGTCGACGCCGAGCGCCGGACCGTCGCGGTCACCGCCGGGGACACCGCCGAGGAACTGGAGTACGACACCCTCGTGTACGCCCTCGGCAGCGGCTGGAACCCCCAGGGCGTCCCCGGCACCGACGAACACGCCCACGAGATCGCCGGCCGCCCCGGCGCGCTCCGGCTGCGCGAGCGCCTGGCCGCCCTGGCGGCCGGCGAGTCCGTGGTCGTCGTCGGCGGCGGCCTCACCGGCCTGGAGGCCGCGAGCGAGATCGCCGAGGCCCGCCCGGACCTCGCCGTCACGCTCGCCGCCCGCGGCGAACTCGGCGACTGGCTCTCGGACAAGGGCCGGCGGCACGTACGGAAGGTCTTCGCCGGGCTCGGCATCACCGTGCTCGAACACACGGCGGTCACCGCGGTCGAGGCGGACCGCGTCCTCACCGCCGACGGCCCGGTCCCGGCCGCGGTCACGGTGTGGACCACCGGCTTCGCCGTCCACCCGATCGCGCGCGCCACCACCCTGGAGGTCACGGACGACGGCCGGATCGTGGTCGACGGGACGATGCGCTCGGTCTCGCACCCGGACGTGTACGCCGTCGGCGACGCCGCCCTCGCCCTGGGCCCGGGCGACAAGCCGCTGCGGATGTCGTGCGCCACGGGCACCCCCATGGCCTGGCAGGCGGCCGACGCCATCGCGGCCCGCCTCACCGGCACCAAGATCCCGAAGACGCCGCTGCGCTACTTCAACCAGTGCATCTCGCTGGGCCGCAGGGAAGGCCTCATCCAGTACGTCACCGCCGACGACCGCTCGGTCCGCGCGGCCCTGACGGGCCGACTGGCCGCCGGCTACAAGGAACTGATCTGCAAGGGCGCGGCCTGGGGCGTGGCCCACCCGAAGCTCGGCCTCCGCACCCGCCCCCGCCGCGTCCTGAACCACCGCCCCGCCCCGATCGAGGCCACGGCCTGACCCCGCCCACGCGGGTGGGCGCTCCCCCGAGGAGCGCCCGCCCGCGAAGACCGTCGGACAGGACGCCCCACAACGCAAGAGGCCCGGACTCTCGTCCGGGCCTCTTGTCTGTGTGCACTCGGCAGGATTCGAACCTGCAACCTTCTGATCCGTAGCTCTAGCGGGATCGGTCAGCGGGGGTCATACCGGCCTCCCTGAGGCCCTGGAGAGGGGCTATCGGACGGGGGCGGTTGCTGGGGTTGCGGTACGGCGCTGCTGTACAGCACGACCATCACCGATCGGGCAAGCGGGCCGAGTTCGATGTTCCCCGAAGAGGAAGGGAACCGCGGGCTGAGTCGGCGCATCGCTCCGCCATGCAGCACCAAAGCTGCGTTAGAGGAAACATCCTGGTGGTCTTTGCAGCGGTGACACAGGACCACAGAGACGTCCATACAGCCTCTGACCTGGGGATTCAGTTCGGTGTAGTATTCCCAGAGGACTGTTCACAATTGTTGACAGTCGAGGGCCCGACCCGGCTCCTACCCCAGGTCAGGCCCCCGCCATGCAGTACCGAGCCCAGCCGTCTGTCATTCGGCTGGGCTCATCTGCACCCAGCTCAACAGCCACGCCCAGCGGTCACGGTGCAGCTACTGCATGACCTGCACCGCCAAGGCGATGATCGCCACGAACACCCCCACCAGGGAGAGACCCACCTGCCACCTCTCGGGGCCGGACCACTTCCTGCGGGACTTGCTCATGTCCGAGCTCATCACCATGCACCTCCTTCTCTTCCAACACCCTGACCGCCAGGGCGAGGCCGCCGCCTCCTGCGAAGAGGTCAACGACGTACAGGGGAAGAGCTAGGGGAGCAGTACTTATCCTAAGGTTCACCGCCGACTCCCACGGGACACAGTCGCGACGACGGTTGCGACCGCAGACTGTCATTGCCGTGGCTTACAGTGCGCTCCCTCTCATACCGCGCGGCTCATCTGCGGTCACTGCGTCGACGTCGCCGTCAGTCATGTATCCCGTCTCGAAGCGGATGCACAGGTGAGGTTGTCGCGGAAGTACTCACGGGCAGGCGCCCCCGACCACATGGAGACGCCCACGGTCCGCGAACCAGAGCGTCCGCCGCCGTCTGCCTTCATTGCGGGCGACTAACGGCCGATGGGGACCTCGTAGACGATCTCGCACAGCGCCGCAGGCACGACGATGTCCGCCGTCTCCACGGGCTGCCCCTGATCGCTGTAGTACGTCCGCCGGATGTGCGTGACGAGAGCACCCTTCTGGATACCCAGGAGCGACGCCTCCTCAGCGCTCGCCTGTCGCGGCTCCGGCTGCTCCACGGCACGGCTCACCGTGATGCCGATCTCCGCCATGCGACGCACGACACCCATCCCCGCGTACGGCCCACCCTCAGGCAGAACCGCGAGCGTGCCGGACGTGATGCTGTACGGCTCCCAACTCGTCGACACGAGCACGGGCTTGCCGTCGGCCAAGTACTCATACGCCGTGCGCACGCAGTAGTCCGCCTCAGGGATGTCGAGCCGCGCGGCGATGTCCACCGGGGCCGGCACCATCGCTTCGCTGCGACTCTCCCAAGTCCCCTTCTTGCCGAGCGCAGCCATCTCCGCACGGAACAGTGAGCCGTCGGTGTGCTCCTGCTGCCGCGACCGGACCATCCGCAGCCGCTCCCGCGGCTCTGCGACATAGGTTCCCGAGCCCGCACGCCCCTCCAGGACCCCTTGGGCGATGAGCGTCTCTTGGGCCCGCCGAATGACGGCCTCGCCCACTCCGCACTCCTGCGCCAACTGCGCACGGGACGGCAGCCGGTCTCCCGGCGTCCATTCCTGATCGGCGATGCGCTGTCGTAGCACGTCAGCGATGTGAAGGTACGGCGGCTGCTCACGCATATGGAAAACCTAGACCACTACCTCTAATCTAGATAACTAGCTTGCTCTTAGCTATCTAGCTTACGGAGGGGGTCAGGTGCAGCCGAGGGAGGGCCTCGCGTTATCCCCCGAGAGCCGTGTCGCCCGCATGACCACACGTCTCGCCGCTCTGGGCGTGGCATCCGTCGTGACGCGCGCCAAGGGCTGGATCCATGTGCGGGCGCACGTGCCGCGCCCCCTCTCTCCCGAGCAATGGCAAGAGCTCCTCGCAGCACTGGCGATGGCCGACGCGTTCGGGCTCATCGACAGCAGCGAGGACGGCCGCAGCATCTGGGCCGGAGTCCACTACAAAACCCCCGCGACGGTGGACGCCGCCCGGGGGCACGGCCATCAGCCTTGAGGAGCTGATCAGCATGTTCAACCGTATCCGCGGCGCTCTCAGGTGCACCAGAGCACAGCACCGGAGAACGAACGGCCAGCGCGGTCCCTTAACCACTTCTCGCCCGGCGGTGGTTCACCTCGGCCGTGCAGTCCAACGGCTTGGCACATCCACCTGGGACATCCTGGCCGGGGAGGAGACGGCACTCGTCCGCCCGTACGTGGTGGCCGCCGAGGAACGAGCGCGGCGCACGATGACAGGCACGTCCATGGCCGCGAGCATCGGTTGCTGGGTGCCGGCGGAGGTCACGCCGTGACGGCCCAGGGCCGTCGTACGCGAGTGTCGTACGACCGCGCCTCCGCCCCGTACCGCTCCACGTCGTGCCGCATCGGCTCACATCACGAGTGCGAGCACGCGCGCCCCGCCGCGGCACCCGCGGACATTCCAGTGATCTTTGAGACCTGCACCTGCTCTTGCCACCGCATGGCTTCACCGGCGGATGGTGAGCGATGAGCAGTTGGGTACCCAGCGGCGCCATGGCCGCCTCCATCGAAATCACGGCTGCCACCGTCCGGCTCGGCGACGTCATCCAGATCGGCGGTCAGCCGTGCCGCGTCGCTGACCTCTTCCACCTGCCCGGCGGGGCCAAGCGACTCCGCTTCGAATCGGGCGAACTGCTGACCCTGCATGCCCGCAGCCGGCTCATCGCCCTCCGAATGCAGAGGGTGGGTGATCAGTACCGTGGCTTCTCGCCGTCACGTCATCGCCGATGACCTCAGGGCCCAGATCTCGACCGGCCGCATCAAGGCCGGCGACCGCCTCCCCTCCGAAGCCCAGCTCGCCGCCCGCTACACGGTCAGCACACCGACGCTGCGGAGCGCCCTCGCACTCCTCCAAGCCGAAGGGCTCGTGGAGAAGGTCCACGGCAAGGGGAACTTCGTCCGCCACCCCCTCCGCAGGATCACGTACGTAGGCGGCGGCCACACACCGACGAATGCGGCTCTGCGCGTCAGCATCCGCACCACCAAACTGAGGGCGCGTGGGCGTCTGGCCACGCTGCTGCGGGTGCCGGCGGGCACTCCACTGACCGAGTTCCTCTGCCTGAGTCACGACGGGACGTCGCCGCACAACCTGGCCCGCGTCTACGTCCCTCGCGGCCTGGCGCCGACCGACGTTCCCGACGAGCCGTCTGGGCCCGACGGGGTGGCAGCGGTGCTGACCAAGCTCCGCCCACCTCTGGCCGAGGTCCAAGAGAGAGTCTGCGCCCGCCTCCCGACCCCGGTGGAAGCAGCAACGCTCCGGATCAGCTCGACCCTCGCCGTCCTGGAAGTCACCCGCGTAGCGACCGACACCACCGGCCGCATCGTCGAGGCGGCGCTCCTGATCCTCCCCGGCGACCGCGCCGACGCGGTCTTCACCGCCCACCCCACAACCGAAGAGAGGACGGCGGAAGGATGACGCCCCACAACGAGCTCCGACTCCTCCCGTGGTCGGGCACGGATGGCAAGCCCTGCTTCCTGAGCACCGACGACAACGGCGGTCCCTTGTCTCGACTGGCCGACCGCACCGAAGCCGCCCAGCTCGACACTGGGGCAGAGCTCGTAGAGCATGCTCTGGAAGTACTCGCCGACGGGGAGACAAAGCCGGAAGAGTTCCGCCTCCTGGCGACGGACCTCGCAGGAGCCTTGCGGGACACGCTCCGCGTAGCCGAAAGCCGCGGCCGCCGCCTACTGACACCGGCTGCCACTCCCTGCGAAGACGCCGAGGGGCCACGCTTACCAGCGGCAGCCTTCGGCTAGCAGTCCTACCGCCCAGCGACAGGGAAGCCCCGGACCTACGTCCGGGGCTTCCCTGTATCGCCCTCCGGAGCCCCTGCCAGCGCTCATATCCCCTAGTCAGGAACTCGCACCTCAGGCAAGAGGACTCCATCCCACGGCGGTCCGCGGGGCAGCACGGCAGTGGAATCGCGGAGGAGAGCGTGATCAAAGTCTTTAGCCCGCCTGGAGTCGAACGGAAGTGTCAGCTGTAGCGCCTACCGTCACCCACACAGGGCGCCTGCCGGGCGCCGCGAAGGCGCTTTGCGGGGGTGCTGTGCATGCTAGGAGCGTGTATGAAGGTGTACGGCTCGATGGGCGCGCGCTACCCTCAAGCTCCTGCCTGGCAGGGATGGGGCCAGTTAAAGGGGGGCCAAGAATGCCAGTACCCGCGTTGGTTGCCGCAACCGGAACTCTGCCGATCGGACGCTACGAATGCACCGAGTCGGAAGTTCGAGATGCGTTTGTTGACAAGTCAGAATTCGCTTCATCCGTAACCCGGTCCAACATTTGGAACGATTGGGAGACCGCTCGCGAAACCATCACTTCAATAGTCACCGTCCATTCTGTCTGGATAGCAGGCAGTTTCACCACCTCAAAGATCGACCCAGGTGACATTGACGTAGTCTTCCTGATAAACGGCCCGGAATTTGATGCACTCGACCCGCAGGATCGGGCATTGGTAGGCTTGTTCGCTACCGGAAGCGCAGGGGCGCGTCAACACGGGCTACAGGTGGATTCATACATGATCCCTTGGCAGTGTTTCCCGGAACCCAATCCGGGCAGGGATCCTATACAGGCCCAGTACTACAGTATTCGAGGATACTGGGATGACTTCTGGCTCCGATCCAGGAGCGGAGCAAAGGGCTCCCCTCCGGTACGCGAAGACGCGTTCCCTAAGCGCGGGTACTTGGAGGTGAAGTTCCGTGACTACTCCTGAGCAGCGAGCCGCAGCACTGAAATCGCGACTCTTCAGGGCAAGTTTGGACTCGCCCCGCGACAGCGCCGAGCTCGGCAGCATCAGCACTCAGGCCATGCTCCGCGACGCTGGGTATCCCGTCGCCGAGCAGACCCCGCAGCTAGACGTCCGCCTACACGGGCGCTCCATTCCTGGACACGATGTCCCTGTCCGCGAGGCTACATCGATTCTGGGCACCATTCAGGAGACAGTGTCGGCATGTGGTCAGGCTGTAGCCAAAAAGGCCACAGCCGCTGGGGCGATTCACTCCGCCATCCTGCGTGCCACTGAGCTGCGGTTTTCACCAGCACTCGGCTTCGGATCCGTAATCTTTCACCTAGGTGGCACAGCAGAACCGATCACTGGGGATGAGATCCCAGAAACGACTGGGACTGAAACCCTCCTCGATTCGGTCTTCCGCACCCTGTTCAAGATCATCGACAGCGCACAGGTCGACGATTTGGCCATTTCTACACCAGTTGACGATCTGAGGGGCCTAGGGCCGCGCACTGTCAAACACCTCAACGACCTCGCCAGGGAAATCACTGACAGTGAAATCGACGTCGATCTTACCTGGCGGAGCCGCACGGAACATTCAAAGGTCACATTGGGGCGCCGCGGCGCTCTCGCACTGAAGGACGCCATCGAGCGGACCAAGGAAGAGGTAACGGTTCAGAGGATTAGAGGAACACTTTCGACTGTAAGCACTCTGGTCCACCCTCAGCTCCTTGCTGAAGACGGGAGGCGGATTAACCTCTCGGTTACCCCAGAGGACGCCGCTCACTTGGGCGCCTACTACAACCGGAGTGTTGAGGTTCAGGTCGAACAGAAGCGGATCTGGTCCATCACTACTGGTCGTGAGACATACACTTACCGGTTGCTCAAGATCGAGCATCTAAACGATCACGCCGGTTCGGCCGATCAGCCAGAGCCCACACTCCCCACGTCCCCTGAGAATCCGTAGAAGTAGCGCGGCCGGCTGAGCAGCTAGGGCTATCTGAGGCGGCCCGATGCAAGCCCGCAGGTCAATCGGCGGTCACGCTCCGCCTATAACCTAGTATCGCCTGCCAGCGTCGGCCGCGCTCACGCCCTTCAAGCCTGTGGGTACTGGTCAGGGGCGGATTCTTGGATGTTCGCCTGCGTTCATGGTCGGCTGACTGCCGCCCTCATTCGGTCTCCCGGTCCCCCCGACGGTCCCGGACGGAGATGAACGAGACGGAAACTGAGGCGGCCCGGCCGAAGCCGAGCCGCCCCTTCGTCATGCAGCTGACTGATCCGTACCTCTAGCCAGACCGGTCAGCACCGGTCATACCGGCCGCTTCAACGGCTCACGTGGCCACGCGCAATCATGTGTGGTTTGCGGTGGCTGCGGTACGTCGCTGCCGTGCCAAGGCCTGCCAGCGCAGATGTCAGAGCAAGGGCGCTCGCGTAAGCGTCAGCGATCTGTGCGGCTGGGCGTGAGAGCACCAGCACGATGATGACTACTCCGACGATCCATGGCTTGGGCATGGGGTTTGACAGCGCCCCAGGGTTTAGAGTGACACTCATCTGAGCCTCCAACGGCTTAAGGCCCTCGATCGCACGCACCGCCAAGCACTGGCGATCGGGGGCGTTTTCTTGCCTCCGGACCGTAGCAAGACCTTGGCCATCGAAAGGCGTGACCTCGACGCCACCGGCAACTCTCAGCTGTCAACTATAGTTTCCAGCTACGTTGAGTTACGAAATAACGGACATTCCCCCCTGTCCCCTTCTGCTTTCCTTGGGAAAAGTAGAAGGAGAGCCCAATTGGGTTACCTAACGTAAATTTTCAAGATGGCCGAAAAGCAACCCTTCCGAACCCACCTTTCCCCAGCTCCCATCCCGTCTGCCGTCGACCCACACACCGTGGAGCAGGCGCGGTGCCGGGCGTCCAGGTGGAGCGCGCCACTGCACGAACGACCTGGACGCCCGGTGCCGTGTCTGCTCGGCTCTGCCTGGGTCGACGGCAGACGGGATGGGAGGGCCCCGCCTCCACACCCCACCGGCCGGCACCCGCATACGGGCCCCTCCATCCCGGAGTCGGAGCGCCCCCGCCGGAGGCATCGTCCTGAGCCGCACTCGCGTACCGCCTCGGCCACGTCGTGGGTTCGTCACCCATCAACCCGAGCTGTCAGGCGTGCGGACGGCGCCCGGGCTGGAGCGGGGCGGAGACAGGAGCGCAGGCCCGGGCGACGGGCCGCGCGCGCCGCGCCGTGCGCGGCGGGTGCCTTGATGAAGTAGAGAAAGTCTTACCGCGCTTCCGGGCTTCGCTCGGCCTTGAACTCGCTCAGTAGGTCGAAGAACAGGTCGATGCCTGCTCTGCCGCTCGCTTCTGCGGCCTTGGTGATCTCGATCGCCCACCCCAAGGGGCTGGCGTAGGCATGGCCAAGTCGCGGCCACAGCCACTCAGCAAACGGACCCTGATGCTCGAAGTCCGTCATAGCCTGGGGCCGTGAACCTCGGATGCGACTCGGTAGCCGTACAGCATTGCCTGGAGCTCCAGGAGTGAACCGCCGCGTACGAACATCCCGGGTCGCAAGCGGACCTGGTCCAGGAAGTCGTAGACGTCACGCCACTCGCCGATGGGCTTCGCACCAGTCATGCGGGCGTGTTCAGGAGGCGGCGGCCGTCGTGGCTTCGGACGTGGGGGCCGCTTTCGTCGAGGGCGTCCAGGAGACGGATCGCGTAGACCTCTGCCATGCGCTCCTCGACCTCGGCCGGCGTCAGCCAGTCGACCGCGGTGGACTCGTCTGAGGTTCGCTCGGTTCCGCCAGAGGGCTTGCAGCGGAAGACCAGGGCGACGATGCCGCGGGTGGTGTTCTTGTAGACGCCCGTCAGCTCGTCCACCTCGACGTGGATGCCCGTCTCCTCCAGGACCTCGCGGGCTACGCCCGCTTCCGGTGCCTCGGTGAGTTCGAGGACTCCGCCCGGGAGTTCCCACGTGCCGTTGTCCGCTCGGCGGATCGCCAGGAGGCGGCCGTCTTCGCGCACTACCGCTCCGGCTACGGACACGGAATGCAGCGGCGTTGACTTTGTTCCCGCGCTCCCACTACTCATGTACAGGAGCATATGAGAGTGGGTAGGACTGTGGGAACTCCAGCAGGAGCTGGCAGGGCCGTACCTCGGTACGTGCAGATCGCGGACGAGATCGTCCAGCAGATCCGGTCCGGCGTACTCAAGGCCGGCGACATGGTGCCCAGTGAGTCCGAGCTCGTCGAACGGTACGGAGTCGCCGGCGGGACCATCCGTAAGGCCATGGTGGAGGTACGGGCCAGTGGGCTCGTCGAGACCCGGCACGGCAAGGGTTCGATCGTGAAGGACCGGCCTCCCGTACGGCTTCGGTCCTCGGATCGGTTCCGCGCTTCGCATCGGCGAGGTGGGAAGGCTGCTTACCTCGCCGAGTCCGAGCAGTCCGGCGCCACGGCCAAGGTGAGCGTCCTCTACATCGGGCCCATGAAGGCGCCGACGGAGATCGCCGAACGCCTCGGTGTCGACGCGGGAACCCAGGTGCTCGCGCGGCGGCGGCTGTACTTCCGGAACGGGACGCCCGTCGAGACCGCCTCGTCGTACCTGCCGTGGGACGTCGTGAAGGACATCCCCGAGCTGTTCGCCGAGAACCCTGGGCCCGGTGGCATCTACGCCCGGCTCGAAGATCACGGCCACACCTTCGCCGAGTTCGTCGAGACGCTTCAGGCTCGGCCGGCCTCGAAGGCGGAAGCGTCGGAGTTGGCGCTGAGTCCTGGTGCCTCCGTGGTGCACCTGTTGCGGGATGCCGTGACGAAGGAGGGGCGGGTCGTGGAGGTCTGCGACACGCTCATGGCCGCTGACCAGTTCGTCTTCCAGTATCGGATCCCCGCGACCGACTGACGCTCGCTCAACTTCCCTCAACCCGCTGCGGTTTCCTTCCGTGGCGGGTTGACTCATGTACAGGAGTGGTGCACTCTTCTTCATGTCACTCCTATACAGGAGTGAAGGAGCCGAACCTCTATAGAGGAGTGATCCACTGTGCGTCAGATCCCCGTCGACACGTCCGCTGCGATGGTGATGGTGGCCCAGCCCCCGGCCCCGAAGATCGCGAACCGCCAGACTGGTGAGATCGCCACCGACCGGGACACCGGTGCCCCGCTGATGACGGTCGACGTCATGTTCGTCATGGACGGGAACGCCGAGATCCTCAACCTGACCGTGCCCAAGACCGGTATCTCCGAGGAACTGTCCATGGGCACCCCCGTCGCTCTGACCGGCGTCGTCGCCCGGCCCTGGGAGAACGAGTTCAACGGCCAGAAGCGCCACGGCATCAGCTTCCGCGCCGTCGCCGTCACCTCGCTCGCCGCCGCGAAGGTCGGCTGACCCATGACCGCCTTAACGGTCACTCTCGCCCTGGTCGCCACGGTCGCACTGCTGCTGCGGTGGCAGCGTCCGGCCTGGTACTGGATGAGCTTCGGCGCCACCTTCGCCGTGGTGCGGATCCTCGCCCGGTACGCGTCGGTCATGGACGCGTGTGGCCTGACCGTCCCGCCCTCACGCTGGCGCCTGGCGCTGGCCCGGATGACCGGCCGGCCCATCCCCGACTCGCGGGCGCCCCGGATTCTGCGGCTGCGGCCGACACGTACCGGACTCGTCCTGCGAGTGAAGCTGCGGCCCGGTCAGGACGCCTTCGACTTCTCCGCCGCCTCGGACCGGCTCCGGCACTCGTTCGTCATGCAGAACGTCACCGCCCGGGAGGTCCGCTCGGGTGTCGTCGAGCTTCGGATGACCGGGTACGACGTTCTCAAGCGGGTTCACATGCCCGCGGCTGCCCGTGGCGGGGTGATGCGCGTTCCGGTCGCCATGCGGGAGGACGGAAAGGTCTACTACCGCGACTATCGCCAGACCCCGCACGCGCTGAACGTCGGTGCTACCCAGTCCGGGAAGTCCGTCTATCAGCGCAACCTCGTTGCCGCGCTCGCCGCGCTGGATATCGCCCTCGTTGGGATCGACTGCAAGCAAGGAGTCGAACTCGCCCCGCTCGCCCGACGGTTCACCGCCCTGGCCGACAACCCTGACGCCGCCGCCGACCTCCTCGACGCGCTCGTCGAGCACATGGAGGGCGTCTATCAACTGATCCGCCGCGAGCAGAGGTTGAGTGCAGACCTGCCGGATACGGAGATCACCGCCGACATCTGGGACCTGCCCGATCACCTGCGACCGACGCCGATCGTGCTCCTGGTCGATGAGGTCGCCGAACTCGCCCTCTTCGCCACGAAGGACGAAGAGAAGCGGCGGGATCGGATCATCACCTCCCTCGTCCGGCTCTCCCAGCTCGGCCGCGCCGCCGGCATCTACCTGGAGATCTGCGGGCAGCGCTTCGGCTCCGAGCTCGGCAAGGGCATCACCATGCTCCGCGCCCAGCTCACCGGCCGCACCGCTCACCGCGTCAACGACGAGACCTCCGCCAACATGGCCTTCGGCGACATCGCCCCGGACGCCGTCCTCGCCACGGTCCAGATCCGTACCGACCGGCCCGGTACCGCTGTCGCCGGCGACTCCTCCGGTGGATGGGTCCGCATCCGTACCCCCCACCTCACGCTCCGGCGGGCCGTGAACATCGCGAACTCCCACGCTCGCCGCACGCCCCAGATCCCCGCGTTGGACGCCTTCCGACCCGTCCTGCCGCCCCTGGGCAAAGCCGCGGCGCCCTCAACCGTCACGGCTCCCGCGATCGCCTGAATCCCCTCGCTCCACGGCGGCGTGACCGCTTCACGCCAGGTCCCTACCCCGCCCATGCCCGAAACCGGAAGAAGGACCCCCGATGCGTCCCATCCGCCGACCGGACGCCGTCCTCGTTCAAGCCGTGATCGCTGGCGCCCTGTCCTTCGCTCACCTCCACGACCTGGCTGCGGCTGCCGGACAGGCCGGTTGGAAGGCCTGGGCCTATCCGATCTCTGTGGATCTCCTGCTCGTCGCCGCCTGGCATCGGCTGCGGACCTCGCGGGCTGCCGGTGAGCCTGCCCGCTCGGCCTGGACATGGTTCATGGTCGCCCTGGCCGCGTCGCTCGGTGCGAACGTCGCCACCGCCGGTCTCCTCGACCTCGGCCACGTTCCCGCCTGGCTACGCATCCTCGTCGCGGGCTGGCCTGCCCTCGCGTTCCTCGGCGGGACCCTTCTTGTCCACGCTCCTGGACATCCGGCGGTCGCCAAGCCTGCCGAACCCGACACGGACACCGAGCAGCGCTCGGCCGTGGAAGCGGTCATCGAGCGGGATGACGTGGTCGAGCCGGAGCCCGAGATCGGCCCCGCCCCGGTCCTCCCCTCTCCGGAACCGGAGCCGGTCCCGGAGCCCGAACCCGCCCCTGTGGCCGTACCGCCGGCGCTCGTCGCTCACGCCCGGAAGGTCGCCGACGACTACCGCGCCCGCACCGGCTACCCGATCGACGCCGACACCCTCCGCGCCCGCCTCGGCGTCCCGCCCCTGATGGCCAACGCCATCGCCGCCCAGCTCGCCTGAAGGGAAACCCTCATGGCCGCTCGCGACCACTTTCACTCCGTGATGCGGATCGGTCCGGTACAGATCGCCACCCGCCGCGACCGCCACGGCCGCACCAAGTACGCCGCCGTGTGCACGTCCGACGGCTGCGGCTGGTCCACCGAGTACTCCAGCTCCTCGGCCGCCCAGCTCGCCGCCCGCACGCACCGCTGCAAGCCCCGCTGACCTCGAAGGAGTCCCGCGTCATGGATGTCCCGCTCTGGCTCGCCCTGATCGTCGTCGGTGGCCTCGGCATCAAGCTCATCCGCCCGCCCTGGTGGCTCGTCGCCGTGATCCTCCTCGGCGGCTACCTCCTCGCCGACAGCGTCCTCGCCCCGCTCATCGACACCACGATCAACAAGTAGGGAGAACCGTCATGTTCCAGCCGCGCATCCCGGTCAACCCGCTTCCGACCGGCATCGTCACCCCGCTCGTCCAGCCGACCGTCAACGCCGACATCGCGCCCCATCAGACGGCTGCCCCGGTGGTCTGCAACCACCACCACGCCCCGGCTCCGGCTCCGTCCTCCGCTGTCCGCCTCACCCCCGCTGGCCTGGCCGTGGCCGTCGCCGGTGGTGCCGGAGCCGTCCTGGTCGTCGGCACGGTCCTGGTCTCCATGCTCCTCGCCGTCGCCGTCAGCGCGGCCTCGGTCGCCGTCTGCGCCGTCGTCCTGCGCTCGCTCCTCAACGGCCAGCAGCGGCGCCGCTAGTCGGGCCTCCGGGCGGCTCAACCACCAAGTCTCCGCCGCCCGGAAGCCCTGCCCCTGTCCAGTTCGCAGAAACCAGAAGGAACCGCCCCATGATGACCGCCCCGGCCGCCTCGTCGGCGGAATTGGACACCGCCACCCTGGGCGACATGCTCCGGGTGGCCGGGTCCCCCGGCTTCGACCGCTGGAAGGAGCAGATCCACCGCACCGGCGGCTGCTCCCATCCCATCCACCTCCAGGGCTGGACCCTCACCCGCGACAAGACCACCGGCGAGACCCTCCACCGGTACTCCACCGACACCGAGCCGGGCGCGCGGCTCCGGATCGCCTGCGGCAACCGCCGGGCCTCCCGCTGCCCCGCCTGCGCCTGGACCTACGCCGGCGACACGTACCACCTCATCCGCGCTGGCCTCGCCGGAGACAACACCCGGGACATCCCCACCACCGTCCGCGAGCACCCGCGCGTCTTCCTCACCCTCACCGCCCCCTCCTTCGGACCGGTCCACAACCGCCCCAGCACCCGGCCTTGCCGCTGCGGCACCCGCCACGCCGAGGACGACACCGCCCTCGGCACGCCGCTCGACCCCGACTCGTACGACTACGCCGCCGCCGTCCTCTTCAACAACCACGCCGGGCAGCTCTGGCAGAGGTTCACGACGCGACTCCGTCGGGAGATCGCCGCCGCGGCCGGCCTGTCGCAAAGGGAGCTGAAGACGGTCGCCCGGATCTCGTACGGGAAAGTCGCCGAGTTCCAGAAGCGGGGCGCCGTCCACTTTCACGCCGTCGTCCGCATCGACGGTCCGGACGGCCCCGACTCGTCGCCGCCTTCGTGGGCGACCACCGAACGCCTCACCGACGCCATCCGCGCCGCCACCACCCACGCGTACACGACCGTCACCGTCCCCGCCGCTGGCGATCAGCCGTTACGCCGCCTCCGCTGGGGCACCCAGCTCGACATCCGGCCCGTCAAGGCCTTCGGCGACGGCTCCGACATCACCGAACAGGCCGTCGCCTCCTACATCGCCAAGTACTCCACGAAAGCCGCCGAGACCACCGGCAGCCTCGACCGTCGCATCGGCAACCGCGAGGCCCTGGTCCTCCTCGGCGTCCCCGAGCACACCCGGCGCCTGGTCGAAGCCTGCTTCGACCTCAACCCGCTCTACCCGGACCGCAGGCTCCTCGCCTGGGCCCACATGCTCGGCTTCCGCGGCCACTTCTCCACCAAATCCCGCCAGTACTCCACCACCCTGGGCGAACTCCGCCAGACCCGCGCCGACTACCGCGCCGCCCAGGAACGCACCGCCCGCAGTCTCGACGACATCGAGCCGGACACCGTCCTCGTCCTCACTTCCTGGTCTTACGTCGGACAGGGCCACTCCCCCGGTGAGGCAGCTCTCGCCGCCTCGATCGCCAGGGACATCCAGCTCAACCGTGAGACCGCTCGCGAAGCCCTACGCGACCACCTCACCCCGGAAGGAACGACAGCATGACCACGACCGTGATTCAGCCCAAGTGGCACACGACCGCCGAGGTCGCTGCCCTGCTCGGCTTCGGGCTGTCCAAGACCAAAATGCTCCTGCTCACCGGAGAGATCCGCTCGGTGAAGGTCGGCCGCAACCGCCGCGTCCTTCCCGCCTGGGTCGACGAGTACGTCGAGCGCGTCGCCGCCGGCGCCGAGGAGTGGGCCGCATGAGTGGGAAGCGGGGGAACGGCGAGGGGTCCATCTACCCGTACAAGAACGGCTATGCGGCCTACGTCTGGGTCACCAAGCCGGACGGCAAACGGGCCCGGAAGTACGCGTACGGCAAGACCCGGGAAGAGGTCCACGACAAGTGGCTCAAGCTCCATGCCGAAGCGAAGAAGGGGCCCGTAGCCACCCGGCATCGCACCCTCTCCGCGTTCCTCTCGTACTGGCTCGACTCCATCGTGAAGCCCAACCTCGCCCCGCTCTCCTACGTCTCTTACGAGGGGTACGTCCGGCTCTACATCGCCCCGCACCTCGGTACGAAGCGGCTCGACAAGCTGACCGTGCGGGACGTCCGGGAATGGCTGACCGAGCTCGCGACCATCTGCCAGTGCTGTGCGCAGGGGAAGGACGCCAAGCGGGAGCCGGGCCGTCGGAAGTGCTGCGCCGCCGGGGAGTGCTGTGAGGCGTTCCCGTCCCGCCGGGTCGTCCAGGGTGCCCGTGACGCCCTCCGTGCCGCGCTCACGCACGCCGTGACCGAGGAGGAGATCGGGAAGAACGTCGCCTCCCTCGTGAAGGTCCCCAAGCCGCGCCGTCGGCGGATCAAGCCGTGGTCCGTCGCCGAAGCCGGCCAGTTCCTCGCGGACGCCGCCGACCGGGGCGATCACCTCTTCGCGGCCTGGATGCTGGTGCTGTGCCTCGGTCTCCGCCGAGGTGAGATCCTGGGCCTCACGTGGGAGTCCATCGACTTCGAGACCGGCGAGTTGTACGTGGACCACCAGATCCAGCGCGCCGGTCGTCAGCTCCTCCACCGGGAGACCAAGACCGAGGAGTCCGACGACTTCCTTCCCCTCCCCGCCGTCTGCCTCAAAGCGCTGCGCATGCGGCGCGGTCAGCAGACCGGGGACCGGAAGGCGGCCGGGGAGCTCTGGCAGGACGCCCGCGGGCTCGTCTTCACCACGAAGTACGGCACGCCGATCGAGCCGGGGAACCTGACCCGGATGTTCGCCCTGCGGGCCCGTCGCGCCGGCGTACGCGTGATCCCGCTCCGGAACACCCGGCACACGTGCAGCTCGCTCCTGGTCGCCCTCAAGGTCCACCCGAAGGTGGCGCAGAGGATCCTGCGGCACTCGCAGATCGCCATGACGATGGAGGTCTACGCGGAAGCGAGCGAGGAAGAGGTACGCCTGGCGATCGGACGGCTCTCTGAAGCAATGCGTAGCACTCAGGACAGCGAGATCTGCAATCCCGCGCAACGGCCGTAACCCACATCCGTTGGGCTCGTTCAAAGAGTGCCGACCTCACCGGTTCCGTTCAAGGGATGGGTAGGTCTACCTGCGGCAACGCGTCGAAGGCCTCTCGTCCCACGATCGGACGAGAGGCCTTCCGCATGCCGTGGTAGGCCAGGTACGAGGCCCGTCCGGAGCTTGGCCGCAAGGACGGGCCCCAATGGGAGAGGCCTCAGTGACCTCTGAACGAGTCATCATCGTCCTGCTCTGCGCCGCATTCGTCGCGTACATCGCCGCGAAGCATCCGTCCGTGGTGCCCGCGCTGACGCTCGCGGTGGCTATGGCCGCCCTCCTGGTGGGGGTGATGCAGATGCAGTAGAAACCGAAGATCGCAGCTTCGGGCCCCGCTCTGGGCCCGTTGCTGTACTTCGCTGCTGTACGCCCCCAAAGCAAGAGGCCCCGGACTCTCGTCCGGGGCCTCTCATCTGTGTGCACTCGGCAGGATTCGAACCTGCAACCTTCTGATCCGTAGTCAGATGCTCTATCCGTTAAGCTACGAGTGCTTGTTTTCAGTTCTTGTCCCCGTTTCCCGGCCCTTTCGGCCCGCTGTCCCGGCGACAGGAAGAACATTACATGAGTCCCGCCGTCATGTGAAATCCATTCCACCCACCCCTTGTGACCTGCGAAAACGTCATGGTGGAGGCGGGGCGGGGGTCGGTGGGGGAGCCGTCGCGGCGGAGGCAGGCAGGGCGAAAAGGGCTCGAAAGAGACCGGGGTCACACCGTCGAGGGGCGAAGGCGGGGCGCTCGCCGCAGACCGGTCGGGAACACGTGCCGCGGACCGGCCGGGAACGGCCGAAGCCCCGGCTTCGGGGCCGGGGCTTCGGTAGGGGCGGAGGCGGAGGGATTTGAACCCTCGATGGGCTTTAAGACCCAAACCGCATTAGCAGTGCGGCGCCATAGACCGGACTAGGCGACGCCTCCTCGCACCCCACGCATGCGCGGGTGGTGCGTGCAGATGATGACACAGGCGAACCGTCTGTCACCAATCGATTCTCACCGTACTAGTCCTCCGGGGTCCAGGGCAAAGCCCGGCGTGCCCCCGTGCCGTTCTCGTGACCCCCGCCCGGCGCACCCCGCTTGCGCAACGCGGGAGCGCCCGGAGCGTTAGAGGGGGCGGGCGCATCGTGCATCCGCGCTCGTCGTGCTTCCCGTGCTCCTGGAGATCCGCATGCTGCGCAGTCTCGTCCTCGCGACCCTCGCCACCGCCGCCGTCGGAACCGCCGGCCTCGGCCCCCTGCCGCTGCCGGCGCCGTTCTCGTCGCCCGACACGTTGACCGTCACGGTCGAGAAGAGCGGCGACCCGAGGGCCGACGGCACCTTCCGGCTGAGCTGCGGCGACCGTGCCGAGGGCGACCACCCGGCCGCCGAGGAGGCCTGTGGGCGGCTGGGGCGGCTGGCGGGGGAGGGGGGCGACCCGTTCCGGCCCGTCCCCGGGGACCAGATGTGCACCCAGGTGTACGGCGGGCCCGCCCTCGCCCACGTCACCGGCGTCTGGCAGGGCCGCGAGGTGGACGCCCGCTTCTCCCGGGCGAACGGGTGCGAGATCGACCGCTGGAAGAATCTGGAGCCTCTGCTTCCCCTCGTTCGGGGGTGACGCCCGGAGGCTCCCTTAGACTCCCCTCAGTGACAGGCTGCGGCCCGCGGGGCAAGATGGGGCCGGCCGGCCGATAGGGCGAGCACGTTGCAGTGCGTCAGGGAGGAAGCGTCGTCGTGAGCAGCAGGCCATCCCGAGGCGCTGCTCGCCTCGCAGCCATACTCGACGCCCTCCCCGACGGTCTCGTGCTCGTCAACTGCAACGGCACGGTCGTCAACGCCAACACCATCGCCCTCGGCATGTTCGAGACGCCCGGCACCGCGCTCGTCGGGCGCGGGCTGCTCGACCTGCTGCCCACCTTCGACTCGCGCCTCATCCCCGGCTCCATGCGCCGCCCCGACGGCGCCGACGAGCGGGGCCGCACCAAGCCGGCCCGGATGATCGCCCGCCGCACGGACGGCTCCGAGTTCCCCGTCGAGGTGACCAGCGCCAGCCTGGAGGACGGCCGCGAGGCCTACGACTCGTACGGCGGCTACACCGGCGACGAACTGCTCATGCTCGTCGTGCGCGACCTCACCGGCACCCTCGACACCGAGGCCGAACTCGCCCGCTCGCAGCGGCAGACCGAGATGATCCTGCGTGCCGCGGCCGAGGGCGTCGTCGGCACCGACACCGACGGCCGGATCGTCCTCGTGAACCCCGCCGCCGCGCAGATCCTCGGCTACCGCGCCGGCGAGCTCGGCGGCCGGGAGCTGCACCCGCTGATCCTCGCCAAGCGCGCCGACGGCGAGCCCTTCCCGTACGAGGAGTCGCCGCTCGCCGACACCCTCAAGTCCGGCCGCAAGCACCGGGTCCGGGGGCAGGTCCTGTGGTCGAAGAAGGGCGAGCGGGTCCCGGTCGACCTGACGACCGCTCCGGTACGGGACGGGGACCAGCTCGTCGGCGCGGTGATGACCTTCACCGACCGCAGGCCGTACGAGGAGCTCGTCGAGCAGCACGCCGCCGAACTCGCCGACCTGGCCGAGCGGCACGCGGCGGAGCGCGAGGCGCAGACGGAGAAGTACACCTCCCTGGCCGCCCGGCACGAGCAGCTGACCGCCGTCCTCGCCGAGTCGCTGCGCGGGCCGCTGGAGGAGCTGCGCACCCAGCTGGGCACCCTCGCCGCCGACGACGCCGGGCAGCTGTGGCCCGAGGCCAACCAGGTCCTGCACCACCTGGCCGCCGGGTACGCACGGATGACCTCCCTCGTCGACAGCGTCCTCGGCTACCAGCGGCTCGACGCCGGCGCGGAGAAGCTGGACAAGGCCGTCGTGCTGCTCGACGGGATCGTGTCCGGCGGCATCGACGGCGCCGTCGAGCTGATCGGCCCCGGCCGCGCCCAGTTCGCCGTGCACGCGCCGCCCATCGAGGCCGAGGTGGACGCGGCCCGGCTGACGACCGCGCTCGCGCACCTCGTCGCGGACGTCGCCGGCGTCGACGCCACCGGCAAGAGCAAGGCCGAGCGGACCCCGAGCGACTCCACGATCGTCGTCGCGGCCGCACAGCGCGGTGACGTCGTACGCATCGAGGTCCGCGGCCCGTACGCGGGCGGCGACCCGGTGCACGGGCCCGTCGTGCGCGGCATCGTGGCGGCGCACGGCGGTGTCGTGCAGACCCACGAGGTGCCGGGGACGAGCGGCGGCGCGTACGTGCTGGAGGTTCCGCTCGGGGCCGGCCGGGGCACGGTCCCCGCATCGGCGCCGGCCGACGGCGCGCCCTCGGGCGGCCGCCCGGCCCTCGCCCTGCCCGCGCAGGCCTCGGGCCCGGCGGCCGGAAGCCCTGCCTCCGAGTCGTCGTCCCTCGCCGGTTCTCCGCGGGACATCGAGTCGTCGTCCCTCGCCGGTTCTCCGCGGGACATCGAGTCGTCGTCCCTCGCCGGTTCTCCGCGGGACGCCGTGTCACCGTCGACCGCCGGCTCGGCTCCCGGTGGGACGGTCCCCGGTGGGACGGCTCCCGGCGCGACGCCCCCCGGCGGCGGCACGGTCGCGGGTTCCGGTGCCGTCGTGGCTCCCGGCGGGCTCCCGCCGGCGGCCCCCGGCCCCGAGGTCCCCGGTGGGGGGCGTCGGAGGGCCCGGCGCGGTTCGACGGACGCCTTCCTGGAGGGCTCGGTCGCGCCCGAGGCCGGTGCGGAGCCGAGCGGGCGCCGCCGTGCCCGTACGGAAGGGGCCGCCGGTCCCGCCGAGCTGATCCCCGCCCAGCAGAACGCCCCGGTGGAGTCCGCCCCCGCGGTGTCCCCCGGCACGCACGTCCCGCCGGGCGCCCCCGGCACGCACGTCCCGCCCGGTGCCCCCGGCACGCACGTCCCGCCGGGCGCCCCCGGCACGCACGTTCCGCCCGGTGCCCCCGGCACGCACGTTCCGCCCGGTGCCCCCGGCACGCACGTCCCGCCCGGTGCCTCTGCCCCCGTGGAGCCCACCGGGCGCCGTCGGGGCCGGCCCGCCGAGGGTTCCGTGGTGACCGCGGCCGAGGGTGCGCAGGGGCGTGCCGCGCTGGGCGCGGCCGTGCCGCCGCAGGGCGTCGCCGTCGAGCCGACGGGCGCCCCCGCCCTGGCCCGTGCCCTGCCCGCCGTCGCCTCCTCCCCCGTCCCCGCGTCCGAGGAGGCCCCGCACGCCGCGGCGCGGCCGAGCGGTCGCCGTCGGCGCGCGCTGGCGGCCGCGCAGGAGCGGGCCGCCGCGGCCGAGGCCGGGCCCCGCACCCCGTTCGCGCTCGGGCCCGCCGAGGCCGACCGCGACGCCGAGGCGGCGCTCCCGGGCGCCGCTCCCGTGGCCGGTCCGCTGCCGGTCTCCGACGAGGGGCGGCACGAGGCCGTACAGGGCGTGCCGGGCGCCGGCCACACGCCGCCGCAGCCCCACCCGCACGTACGGCCGCAGTCCGAGACGGCGACGGCCGAGCCGACCGGGCGGCGCCGGGCCGTGACGGCCCCGCTGCCGGAGCAGACGCCGCGGACCGCGCCTCGGCAGGCGCCCGCGCCGCAGCCGCAGACCGCGCCGGTGAACGGCTCCGGCACCGGCTCCGTACCGCTGCCGCCCGAGCTGCCGATGCCGATGTCCGCGTCGAAGGACTCGACCCAGGGGCGGGCGTTCAGCGTCCGCACCCTCGGGCAGGGCGTCCCCTTCGTCCCGCCGACGGCTCCTGCCGCGCCCACGGCTCCGACCGCGCCCGCCGCGCCCTCCAACGGCTCGGGGCGGCGGCGCAAGCTCGCCACCCCGCCCGAGGTCGACCCGCCGGCCCCGCTCCCCGCGTCGGCCGAGGCCCGGCCGCAGCCGACGGCGCCGGCCCCCTCGCCGCACGACACTCCTCCCGAGGGCCGGGCGTACGCCATAGGGGCGCCCGCCGAGGGTTCCGCCGAGGGGCCTGAGCTGCTCGACGGTCCGGGCGGCGCGGTCGAGGTCGCCAACCGGCCCGCCCCGCGGCCCGTCGACGACGAGCTGCCCCCGGAGCCCCTCGACAACCCGCGCCGGCTGCTCGTCTGGCCCGCGCCCGACGTCTCCACCCAGCAGGCGCTGAGCGACCGCGGCTACCGGCCGGTGATCGTGCACTCCCGCGAGGAGGTCGACGCCCAGATCGCCGCCTTCCCGGCCGCGCTCTTCGTCGACCCGCTGACCGGGCCCATCACCCGGACCGCGCTCCAGTCGCTGCGTCAGGCCGCCGTCGCCGCCGAGGTTCCGGTGCTGCTCGCGGCCGGCCTCGGTCAGGCGACCAGGGAGGCGGCGTACGGCGCCGACCCGGCCGTCCTGCTCAAGGCGCTCGCGCCCCGCGACAGCGAGCAGCACCCGTCCCGGGTCCTGCTGATCGAGGAGAACGAGACCATCGCGGAGGCCCTCGCGGCGACCCTGGAGCGGCGCGGGATGCAGGTCGCGCAGGCGGAGACGGACACCGAGGCGGTCATGCTGGCCACCCAGACCCGGCCGAACCTGGTGGTGATGGACCTGATGCAGGTGCGTCGCCGCCGGGCCGGGATCATCGACTGGCTGCGCGCGAACGGGCAGTTGAACCGCACTCCGCTCGTCGTCTACACCTCGACCGACCTCGTCGAGGAGGAGCTGCCGAGGCTCGACTCCGGCGAGACGGTCCTGTTCCTCGCCGAGCGGTCGAACAGCGCCGAGGTCCAGGCGCGGATCGTCGACCTGCTCGCGAAGATCGGCACCAACTAGGGCGGGGAGGGCTTCCGCCCTCCCCGCCCCGCCCCGCCCCGCCCCGGTCCGGTCCTGTCCGGTCCGCTACAGCCGGGTCACGTCCAGCTCGCCCTCCGCGTACTGCCTGCGAATGACCTTCTTGTCGAACTTGCCGACGCTCGTCTTCGGCACGGCCGGCACGATCGCCCAGCGCTCCGGCAGCTGCCACTTGGCGATGCCGCCCTCGTCGGCGAGGAAGGCCCTCAGCGTCTCGTAGTCCGCCGTCGCGCCCTCCTTGAGGACGACGGTGGCGAGCGGGCGCTCTCCCCACTTGTCGTCGGGGACCGCGACGACGGCGGCCTCGGCGACCGCCGGGTGCGCCATGAGGGCGTTCTCGAGCTCGACGCTGGAGATCCACTCGCCGCCCGACTTGATGACGTCCTTGGCGCGGTCGGTGAGGGTGAGGTAGCCGTCCGGGCTGATCACGCCGACGTCGCCGGTCTTGAGCCAGCCGTCCTCGCTGAACTTGTCGGCGGGGCGGATCGCCTCGGCGTCGACGCCGCCGAAGTACGCTCCCGCGATCCAGGTGCCGCGCACCTCCAGCTCGCCCGCCGACTCGCCGTCCCAGGGGAGGTGTTCGCCGCCGGGGCCGACGAGGCGCGCCTCGACACCGGCGGGGAAGCGTCCCTGCGTGACGCGGTACGGCCACTCCTCCTCGGCCGTGAGACCGGCCGGCGGGTGGGCCATCGTGCCCAGCGGGGAGGTCTCGGTCATGCCCCAGGCGTGGCAGAGGCGGACGCCGAGCCGGTCGTACGCCTCCATCAGGGAGGGCGGACAGGCGGCGCCGCCGATGGTGACCTGCTTCATGGAGGAGAGGTCGCGGGGGTGCGCGGTGACCTCGGCGAGGAGGCCCTGCCAGATGGTGGGGACGGCGGCCGCGTGGGTCGGCTTCTCGCGCTCGATCATCTCGGCGAGCGGGGCCGGCTGGAGGAAACGGTCCGGCATGAGCATGTTGATGCCGGTCATGAAGGTGGCGTGCGGCAGTCCCCAGGCGTTGACGTGGAACTGGGGGACGACGACCAGACTGGTGTCCTCGGCCGTGAGGCCCATCGACTCGGCCATGTTCACCTGCATGGAGTGCAGGTAGATGGAGCGGTGGGAGTAGACGACGCCCTTGGGGTCGCCGGTGGTGCCGGAGGTGTAGCACATCGCGGCGGCCGAACGCTCGTCGAGCTCCGGCCAGTCGTACGCGGTCGGACGGCCGGCGATCAGCTCCTCGTAGTCGTGGACGCGCGGGGCGGCGCCGTCCAGGACGGAACGGTCGCCCGGGCCCGCGACGACGACGTGCTCGACCGTCGGCAGGTGCGGGAGGAGCGGGGCGAGGAGCGGGAGCAGGGAGCCGTTGACGATCACGACCCGGTCGGCGGCGTGGTTGACGATCCACACCAGCTGCTCGGCGGGCAGACGGAGGTTGAGGGTGTGGAGCACCGCGCCCATGGCGGGGATCGCGAAGTACGCCTCGACGTGCTCCGAGTTGTTCCACATCAGGGTGGCGACGCGCTGGTCGCCGGTGACGCCGAGTTCGTCGCGCAGGGCGTGGGCCAGCTGGTGCGCGCGCGTTCCGGCCTCCGCGAACGTGCGGCGCTGCGGCTCCGGCTCGCCCGTCCAGGTGGTGATGGTGGACTTCCCGTGGATCGTCATCCCGTGCTGGAGGATGCGGCTCACGGTCAGTTGTACGTCCTGCATGGTGCTGTACACGGGGCGTCCTCCCGGTGGGCGCTACGTGGCAGAAGGGGTGTGGAGATTCTGCGCACATACCACGCGGTATGTCACTACCCGAGAGTACGGAAAATGCCAGTGATCGCTGGCGGGACCCGCCGGTCGGCTGCCGTCCCTACCGCACGGGCGTCAGCTCCGGGTCCTCGCGGAGCTTCCCGAGCGCCCGTGACACCGCGCTCTTCACCGTCCCGACCGACACCCCCAGCACCTCGGCCGTCTGGGCCTCGCTGAGGTCCTCGTAGTACCGCAGGACCACCATCTGGCGCTGCCGCTCGGGCAGCTTCAGGACCGCGCGCCACATCGCGTCGTGCAGCACCTGCCGCTCGGCCGGGTCCGGCTCCGGGAGGCCGGCCGGCTCGGGCAGCTCCTCGCAGACGAACTCGTCGACCTTGCGCTTGCGCCACTGCGACGTACGGGTGTTCAGCAGCGCGCGCCGGACGTATCCGTCCAGGGCCCGGTGGTCCTCGATCCGCTCCCAGGCCATGAAGGTCTTGGCCAGCGCGGTCTGGAGGAGGTCCTCCGCGTCCGAGGGGTTCGCGGTGAGGGAGCGCGCGGTGCGCAGGAGCACGGGCCCACGCGCCCGTACGTACGAGGTGAAGGTCGGGAACGACGCGTACTGCGAGGCACCGGCGCAGACGGGGCCAGAGGGTGGCGGAGTCATGGCTCCACGCTAGGAGCGGACGGGTGCCCGGCGGATCGGCCCCAGGTCCCGACCCGCCGTCCGCCTCAGGTTGTAGGGGTGGGGACGGCTCCACCTCCTCTGGGTGGAGGCCCGGGTCACCCGTGTCAGGGTCGGTGCCGCGTCAGGGCCGCCGGGACGTGACGAACGACAGGGGCACCGGGACGCGTGCGGCGAACCGGGCCGGGGCGGTCACCCGGGCCACGGGCGCGTCCATCGCGTTGCGGTCGATCGCGACGGTGTGCCCTCCGTACGTCTCGGTGACGTTCCCCGCGTACTGGTGGATCCGGGCGTGCGGCGTCCAGGCCTCCGGATGCAGCACCGACTCGGTGAGCAGCGCCGGCTGCCCCCGCCAGCGCGCGAACCACATCACGCCCGGCAGGTCCTTCGTCCCCGCCCTCCGCTGCGCCTCCAGGTCCCGCACCCCCGTGTCGGCGCTGCTGTAGAAGCCGGGGAGGTAGCCGAGGCGCCGCACCTCCCGGTTCCAGGCGCGGACGAACGCGAGGGTGGTCGCGGCGCAGGCCGTGTCGCCCCGCCGGTAGGCCTCGATGTCGAGGTAGAGCGGGCTGCCCGTGCCGATCCCGAGGGCGCTCGCGGCCCGGACCGCGTCGCCCCCCTCCTTGGTGCCCTGCCCCGTGGGGTCGGAGCCGATGGCGAAGCGGCGCTTGGCGAGGGAGTCCACGCACGGCGCCTGGGAGCCGACGAAGAGCGGCAGCAGCCGCCAGCCCATGGCGTGGGCGGAGGCGACCCAGGCGGGGGTGAGCTCCTTCTGGACGGGGCAGCCCCGCCCCCGCCCCCCGAAGTAGATCCCGACGGCCCCGTACGGGGACCCCCGCCAGGCCCTCATCACCGTGAGGGACGGCGCCGCACAGGTGTCGAAGGCCTTTCCGGCGAAGAGGACGGGGGTGGCGGGAGCTGCGGGAGCGGCGGGGGCGGCGGGAGCCGCGGGGGACCCGGCGGAGCCGGGGCCGGGGCCGGCCTCCGAGCGGGTCGCCGGGGCCGGGACAGGGCCCGGCGCCGGGGCGGCCCCCGTGGTCACGGGCGGGCGTTCGGCCCCCGTGGTCACAGGCGGGCGTTCGGCCCCCGTGGCCACGGGCAGACGTTCGGCCCCCGTGGTCACGGACGGGCGTTCGGCCCCCGTGGTGGCCGGGGGCGGGACGTCGAGGAGGACCGTCCCGGCCAGCGCCGCCATCACGACGGCGACCACGGCCCGCGCCCCGGGAGGCGGCGCGGAGCGCGGACGGACCGGTGCCGACGGCGGGTTCGGCGCGGGGGCGGGCGCGGCCGCGGAGGCGGCTGCCGAAGCGGCTTCGGATGCGGGCGGCGTGCGAGTGCTCATGGCGCGAGTGAAGGACCGCCCGCCCCGACCGGCCACCGCTCAGGCCGTCGCCTCAGCCGTCCGTGCCCAGGATCAACCCGGACGTGGGAACCCCCGTCCCCGCCGTGACCAAGGTCCGGGCCGCGCCGGGCACCTGGTTCACCGAGGTGCCGCGGATCTGCCGCACCGCCTCCGCTATGCCGTTCATGCCGTGGAGGTACGCCTCGCCCAGCTGTCCCCCGTGGGTGTTGAGCGGCAGCGCGTCGGCCGCGACGAAGTCGGCCGCCTCCCCCGGCCCGCAGAAGCCGAACTCCTCCAGCTGCATCAGCACGAACGGGGTGAAGTGGTCGTAGAGGATCCCCACGTCGATGTCGGAGGGCGCGAGCCCGGACGTCCGCCAGAGCTGCCGGGCCACCACGCCCGTCTCCGGGAGCCCGGTCAGGTCGTCCCGGTAGAAGCTGGTCATGGCCTCCTGTTTCCGTCCGGCGCCCTGGGCCGCGGCCAGGATCACGGCGGGTGGCCCCGGCAGGTCGCGGGCGCGCTCGACGGAGGTGACGACGATCGCCTGGCCGCCGTCGGTCTCCTGACAGCAGTCGAGGAGCCGGAGCGGTTCGACGATCCAGCGCGAGGCGGCGTGGTCGGCGAGGGTGATCGGCTTCCCGTGGAAGTACGCGGCGGGGTTGCGGGCCGCGTGCCGCCGGTCGGTGACGGCGACGTGGCCGAAGGCGTCCGGGGTCAGCCCGTACGCGTGCAGGTACCGCTGGGCGGCCATGGCGACCCAGGAGGCCGGGGTGAGCAGCCCGAAGGGCAGCTGCCAGCCGAGGGCGGCGCCCTCGGCGGAGGGTTCGCGCCGCTGGACGCCGGAACCGAAGCGGCGCCCCGAGCGCTCGTTGAACGCCCGGTAGCAGACGACGACCTCGGCGACCCCGGCGGCGACGGCGAGCGCGGCCTGCTGCACGGTGGCGCAGGCGGCGCCGCCCCCGTAGTGCACGCGGGAGAAGAACGACAGCTCGCCGATGCCGGACGCCTGGGCGACGGTGATCTCGGGGTTGGTGTCCATGGTGAAGGTGACGAGGCCGTCGACGTCGGCGGGGGCGAGCCCGGCGTCGTCGAGGGCCGCGCGCACGGCCTCGACGGCGAGGGAGAGTTCGCTGCGTCCGGAGTCCTTGGAGAACTCGGTCGCCCCGATGCCCACGACGGCCGCCCGCCCGCCGAGCGCGTCCCGGCCCCGGACGCTCATCGCGTCACCTCCACGGTGACCGTCCCGGTGACGTGGTGCCCGAGGCCGTTGGCGCCGACGACCCGGACCCTCGCCGTGTCCCCGTCGACGTCGGTGACCGTCCCGGTCAGGACCATGGTGTCGCCGGGGTGGTTGGGGGCGCCGAGCCGGATGGCGACCTTGCGGAGGACGGCGCGGGGGCCGAAGTGGTCGGTGACGTACCGGCCGACGAGGCCGTTGGTCGTGAGGATGTTCATGAAGATGTCCGGTGAGCCCTTCTCCCGGGCCAGCTCGGCGTCGTGGTGCACGTCCTGGTAGTCGCGGGAGGCGACGGCCCCGGCGACGATCAGGGTGCGGGTGATCGGGACGGCCAGCGGCGGCAGCTCGTCCCCGGGCCTCATGACGGGTCCCCCTTCGCGAGCCGGTCGCCGAGTTCGGCGAGGAGTTCGGTGCCGCAGCCCAGGTAGGCGTCGAGCTGCCGGCCCCAGAGGAAGTGCCGGTGGACGGGGTGGTCGAGGTCCGCGCCCAGTCCGCCGTGGAGGTGCTGCCCGGCGTGCACGACCCGTTTGCCCGCCTCGGAGGCCCACCAGGCGGCGGTCAGGGCCGCCCCGGCGGCGTCGAGGCCCTCGTCGAAGCGCCAGGCGGCCTCGTAGGCCGTGACCCGGATGGCCTCGGTGTCCATGTGGGCGTCGGCGGCCCGCAGTTGCACCGCCTGGTGGGTCGAGAGCGGCCGGCCGAACTGTTCCCGTACGGACGTGTGCTCCACGGCCCGGGCGAGCGACCCGGCGCACACCCCCGCCTGGAGCCCGGCGAACGCGATCCGCGCGGCGGCGAGCACGTCCTCGTACGGGGCGGGGGAGCCCTCCCCCAGCCGCTCGGCCGGCGTCCCGTCGAGGACGAGCCGGGCCGCCGCCCAGGGCGCGGTGAGCTCGACGGCCTCGACGGCGGCCGCGTCCTCGGTGCGGACCAGCCAGAGGGCGCGGTCCCCGTCCGGCACGAGCACATGGGTGGCGTCCCCGAGCCACGGCACCCAGCCCACGGCGCCGCCGAGTCCTTCCGGGCCCGAGGTCACCGTGCCCGGTGCCGGGAACGCGCCCGCCACCACCGTCGTGCCGTCGCGCAGGCCGGGCAGGAGCCGGGCGCGCTGCTCCTCCGTACCGTGGCGGGCGACGGCGAGGATCCCGTACACGCAGCTCGCGGCGAACGGCACCTGTGCCGTCCTGCGTCCCTGCTCCTCCAGGAGCAGGACCAGGCCGAGCAGGCCGGTCTCCTCGACGGCGCCGGGCAGTCCGGCCGCGCAGAGCGCCTTCCAGAGCCCGGCGTCCGTGCCGGTCCCGACGGCCCGGAGCCGCTCGTGACCGGCGAGGTCGGCGAAGATCCGTCCGGCCAGCTCCCGGGCGGCCGTCTGCTCCTCGGTGGGGGTGAAGTCCATGTCAGTCCTCCCTTCCCGCACGGAAGACGGGAAGCTCCAGGTCCTCGTCGACCCGCAGGAACCCGAGGCGTACGGGCATCCCGATCCGCACCTCGTCGTACGGCACCCCCACCACGTTGCTGATCATCCGCACGCCTTCGGCGAGCTCGATCAGTGCGACCGCGTACGGAGGGTCGAAGGCGGGGAAGGAGGGGTGGTGCATCACCACGTACGAGAAGACCGTCCCCTCGCCGCCCGCCTCGACCGCGTCCCACTCCCGCGAGCCGCAGTCGGCGCACCCCGGCAGCCAGGGGAGGCGCAGGGACGCGCAGCCGCCGCAGCGCTGGATCAGCAGCCGGTGGCCGGCCACGCCCTCCCAGAAACCGGCGTTGTCCCGGTTGATCACGGGCCGGGGGCGCCGGGCCGGGGGTTGCCGGGGCGGGCGGGCGGCGGGCGCGTACTTGAGGATGCGGAAGCGGTGCGTGCCCGCGAGCGCGCCGCCCGCCCGGACGTCCGTCCGGGTCGTCACGAAGTACCCGGTGCCGAGCTTGGTGGTCTTGCGCTCGGACACGGACTCGATGACGGTGTCGAAGCCGATCTCGTCGCCCGGGCGGAGCGGGCGCAGGTACTCCTGCTCGCAGTCGGTCGCGACGACCGAGGTGTATCCGGCGCCGTCGAGGAGGGCGAACAGCTCCTCGTACGCCGAGGACCGGTCCGTGTGGCCGGAGAGACCGCCCATCGTCCACGCCTGGAGCATGGTCGGGGGCGCGACGGCGTCCGGCCCCCGGTAGGCGGGGTGGGCGTCCCCCATCGCCTCGCACCAGTGCCTGATCATGGGCAGGTTGACCGGGTCCTTGCCGGTGCCGGCGGTGGCGGCGGCCAGACCCTGGAAGGCCACGAGCCGCCGGTGAAGCGGGTCGGACGCTTCCGGGGGCTTCGCGCCGGGTGCGTCAGGGGGCTTCGTACCGGGTGCGTCCGGAGAATTCGCGCCGGGTGCGTCCGGAGAATTCGCGCCGGGTGCGTCCGGAGGATTCGTACCGGGTGCGTCCGACACCTTCGTACGGCTCCTCACGGGGGCCTCCGGGGCACTCACCGCCGCCCCCTCCGTGGCACCCGCCCCGGACCGCTCCGGGGCACTCACCGCCGCCCCCTCCGTGGCGCCCGCCCCGGCCCGCTCCGTGGCGCTCACCGCCGCCCCCTCCCCTTCATGCCGAGCCGCATCCTCGCGACGATCTCGCGCTGCACCTCGCTCACCCCGCCCCCGAAGGTGTTGATCTGCGCGGCCCGGTTCATGCGCTCCAGCTCGCCGCCGTCGAACTCGCCCGGCGATCCCGCCCGGACCGCCCCCGGCGGCCCCGCGATCTCCTGGCAGATCCGGTACACCTCCACCGCCGACTCGGTGCCCGCGAACTTCACCCCGCTCGCGTCCCCCGGGGCCAGCCGGCCGGCGCCCACGTCGCCCACCAGGCGCCAGTTCAGCAGGCGCGTCGCGGCCAGCCGGGCGTGCGCCTCGGCGGCCCGGATCCGGATCCACGGCTCGTCGATGCGACGCCGTCCCGTCTCCGGGTCGGGGGTGCGGGCCCGGTCGAGGGCGGCCGCGAAGAAGTCCTCCGCCTGCATGCCGATCGCCGCCAGCGCGACCCGCTCGTGGTTGAGCTGGCTGGTGATGAGGCCCCAGCCGCCGTGCTCGGGGCCGACGAGGTTGCCCGCGGGGACCCGTATCCCGTCGTAGTGGGTGGCGGTCGTCGTCAGTCCGCCCACCGTCTCGATCGGGGTCCAGGAGAAGCCGGGGGAGTCGGTGGGGACGAGGAGGACGGAGATCCCGCGGTGCGGGGGCGCGTCGGGATCGGTGCGGCAGGCGAGCCAGATCCAGTCGGCGTTCTGGGCGTTGGAGGTGAAGGCCTTCTGGCCGTCGATGCGCCAGGAGTCCCCGTCCCGTACGGCCCGGGTGCGCAGGGAGGCGAGGTCCGTGCCGGCCTCGGGCTCGCTGTAGCCGATGGCGAAGACGGCCTCGCCGCGCAGGATGCGGGGCAGGAAGAAGGCCTTCTGCTCCTCCGTCCCGTACGCCATGAGCGTGGGGCCGACGGTGTTGAGGGTGACCATCGAGACGGGGGCGCCCGCGCGGTACGCCTCGTCGAAGAAGACGAACTGCTCGTCGGGCCCGCGGCCCTGCCCCCCGTACTCCTCGGGCCACCCGAGACCGAGCAGTCCGTCGGCGCCGATCCGGCGGAGCAGTCGGCGCTGGGCGTCGGCATCGGTGGCGGGCGGCGGCCCGTCGGGCATCACGTCCCGGAAGTACGCGCGGAGTTCGGCGCGCAGCCGCAGCTGCCGCTCGGTCGGGGCGAGGTGCACGGCGACGGCCTCCCGTGGGACGACTGAGGTTTCTGACTGTCCGTCAGATTCCGTGCGCCTGTCAAGGCCGGCGACGCCCGCGCCGCCCCGGAGGCCGCGCGCGCCTGCCGGAGACCCGGCGCCCCGTTCCGGAGGCGGCGCGCGAAAACGCGACGGCCCGCGCACCCGTACCGAAGTACCGGTGCGCGGGCCGTCGTCCCCACCACGGTCACGCCCCCCGTCGGGCCGGCTCAGACGCCGCCGGTCACCACCACGGGTGGAAGTTGACCACGTTGTCGGTCTGGTCGATGCGGGTGAAGGCGGAGCCGTTCACGCTCGCGGTGTTGTTCTGATTGGAGGCACCGGAACCGGTCGCCACCTGCTGCGTCGTGGTCGAGTTGCCGAGGTTGTGCCCGCCGACTCCGCTGCCGATGATCGTGGCGACGCTCGTGTTCGATCCGTCGTCCGCGAAACCGCCGTTGTCGGCCTGGGCCACCCCGGCGAAGAACGCGGTGGCGAGGGGCAGGGCGGCGGCGACGGCGAGGATGCGGGCGGTACGGATGCTTGCCATGTCTGTTCCTCCGGGAACTGAAAGCTGATGCTGCTGCACGGAACTGCTCTACGGAACTTCTCTGCGGAACTTCTCTGCGGCACTTCTCTGCGCCACCGCTCTACGGAACTCCTCTGCGGTATCGCCATGAATGAAGGCCGTTCCCGGGGCAGTTGGCCGACCGCCCCGGTCTTCGTGCTCGACGTCGCGCATCCAGAGTTGCCCACCGAATCCCCGGCGAACCACCCCGGAGCGGCCGATTCCCCCGCAAGCGTGAGGACAAGCCGATAAACCCGCCCACGGCGAGAAAGACGCAGCTCAGCGGGGATCCGGGACCCATGCGCGGCGCGTCGGCCGATACGGCCGTTGCGCTCCAAGGGATGAAGCGTTCCGGCAGCTTTTCGGTCGGTCCTCCGTACGGAACTCCGGTGCCGGGACATCCACGAGGAGACGGGAAGGAAAAAGCCGAACACATTCACCGGACGGGTGAACGTGTTCGGCAGCGGCTCCGCCGAAAGGGCCCTAGCGTTCGAGGGCGGCCTCGAAGGCGGCGTACGCGGTCGCGTCGAAGAGCACGAAACGGACCTCCTCCACCTCGGTCGCGGCGGCCCGGACGGTCTCCACGGCGATCCGGGCGCCGTCGTCCATCGGCCAGCCGTACACGCCGGTGGAGACGGCCGGGAACGCGACCGTACGGTCACCCAACTCGTCCGCCACCCGCAGCGCTTCGCGGTAGCAGGAGGCGAGCAGTTCCGAGCGGTCCTCGTCGCGCGACCACACCGGCCCCACCGTGTGGATCACGTGCCGGGCCGGCAGCCGCCCGGCCGTGGTCGCGACGGCCCGTCCGGTCGGCAGCCCCTTGCCGTAGTGCGAGCTCCGCAGGTCCCGGCAGGCGGCGAGGATCTCCGGGCCGCCCTTCCGGTGGATGGCCCCGTCGACCCCGCCCCCGCCGAGCAGCGAGGAGTTCGCGGCGTTGACCACCGCGTCGACCGCCTCGGCGGTGATGTCCCCCTGGACGAGCACGATCCTCATTCCGACTCCCGTCTCCCCCGCGTCCCCTGTCTCCGCGGTTTCCCGGACCCTAGGCCCCTGCCCGCCGGTCGGCACCGCTTTTACCACCTCGACGGACCGGGAACCCCCGTCCGGAGCCACGGGCGGCCTGGGCGCGGAGCGATGCATACGTACGGGAAGGCCCCGTGGAAGCGACGTCACACGTACGGGTGGGTGTGAGGGCCGGGCAGTCGGGTACGGGACCGCCGTTCCGGACGGAGAAGGCGCCCGCGGGCACCGTCGGGCCGTGGAAGCGAAATACCCGGCCCAGAAGGCATTTCCGGCCTTCAATCGCTCAGAGCTGTGCGCGTGTCTAACCCCAACCCGACGCCTAAATTGTTCAGAATGTCACCTACTGCCCCACTTGAAACTACGAAGTTTCGTTGCCGAGGAGCGTGTCATGCAGATTCGCAGGTGGCTCCCAGACCAGCCCACCCGCATCGGCCGCCATGACTGGCCGGACGAGGGCGTCAAGGGAACACATCTGCGGCTGCAGGCCGGATCCATCGTCGTGCTCGACCGGCAGGCGTGGCGCGTCCTGGACATCACCGGCTATCCGGGCAACCACTGGCCGGAATCCTACGAGAAGGCATGGCGCGACCACGTCGAGCTCTGGTGGCACGCCAACGAACTGCGGCGGGCCGAGAACCAGGCGGTCAAACCGGCTCCCGAACGCGCCGAGTTCTACAGGCGTCCGGTGGTCCTGGTCCTGCGCGACGAGAACCTGCCCCGGTCCGCGGCGAAGCACTGGTGCGCCCCCGCCAGCCAGGACTGGCAGGTCCTTCCCGAGCACTACGCCGTCTGCCGGGCCTGCGGCGAACTGCCGCCCTGCCACCACGGGGAGTACCGCCCGGAAGGCGGCCCCCGGCGCCCCGAGCAGAGCGGCGGCATCCCGCTCCTCGTGCCGGAGGGCTGCTGCATGGGGTGCGCCGAGGAGATCAAGCCGCGGATGCGGACCGTGCGCTTCCCCGGACCCAACCTCTGGTACCCGGACCTGGGCGACAACACCGCGATCTTCCACGCCCGTTCCTCCTGCGAGGACCAGGTGGAGTACTACCGCGCGCAGTGGCAGAGCGAGTACGCCCAGCCCGCCGCCCACCCGGCTCCGCCGGCGTTCCCCGGCTTCGACCACTTCGTCCTGCCCCGGGCCCGCAGCTCCCGGCCCCCGGTACTGGGGCCGGTCCCGCAGCACGGACAGGACCCCGCCGCCCCGCATCCCCAGGAGGAGGCGCACACCTCGCTGGCCGTCGGCTCCGGCACCTTCTCGCCGTCGTTCGAGGGCTACCGGACGGAGCCCGACCCGTACCCCTCGGCCCCGCCGCCCGCACCCCAGCCCGCGCCCACCCCTGCACCCGCACCCGCACCGGCTCCCGCGCAGAACACGGCACCCGCACCCGCCGCCGCTCTCGTCGGGGACGGCGGTCCCGCCGGCCCCGCCGTCCGGGCGGCGGAGGAACTGAGCCGCACCCTCACGGACCGTCCGGCCTTCCACAACGCGGAACAGGCGGCCCGGGTGATCGAGGAACTCACCGCGGCCGTCCGCAACATCGCCCTCTGCCTGAACAACCCGCAGACCCGCGCCCACCCCTGACGCCACCCCCGTCGCCGGGAACACCGGCGGCCCCACCCGGCCCACCGGGTCGGCCCGGTCGCCGGAGAAACCCCGGAAGCAGATCTCCCGCGGCTCCCCCGCTCGCCGTGCAGCACGGCGCACCGCCCGCACCGACGCCAGTGGTCGAACTCCTCGCACCCCGGCACGTGCGCCCGGGCGGTCTTCCGCCGACAACTCTCCCGGTCCGAGTTCGCCGGCGATCCAGGGGCACGGGAGCGGGTACGGGTACGGGAACGGGAATGGGAATGGGAACGGGAATGGGAACGGCCCCCGACCGAGTCGCCCGGTCGGGGGCCGTTCGCCTGCGGTGGGTGTGGGATTTGAACCCACGGTGACTCTCGCCACGACGGTTTTCAAGACCGTTCCCTTAGGCCGCTCGGGCAACCCACCCACGCCCCGGCCCACCTGGGGCGGAGCGGGACACAGCCTACCGGTTGGGCGCCTCGGGCAGGGAAAGACGGGCGGAGGAGGGGAGCGCCGGGCGTCCGGTGCTCCCCTCCTCCCTTCCGGTCGTGTCCGTCAGCTGTCGCCGGTGCGTTCGCCGAGGACGACGGTGGCCGTGGCGGTCTTGCCGTCGCGCTCGTAGGTGATCTTCACCGAGTCGCCCGGCTTGTGGGTCCAGATCTCGCTGATCAGCGTCGGGCCGCTGTCGATCGGGTGGTCGCCGAAGCCGGTGATCACGTCGCCGGCCTTCAGCCCCGCCTTCGCCGCCGGGCCGTTCGGCGTGACCGAGGGCGTGCCGCCGGAGCCCTGGCCGGCGATCGTCGCGCCCTGGCCCTTCTCGTTCATGTTCACGGTCGCGCCGATCACCGGGTACACCGGCTTGCCCGTCTTGATCAGCTGCTGCGCCACGTTCTTCGCCTGGTTGACCGGGATCGCGAAGCCGAGGCCGATCGAGCCCGCCTGGGACTGGCCGAAGCCGCCGCTGGTCGACTGGATGGCCGAGTTGATGCCGATCACCGCGCCGCTCGCGTCGAGCAGCGGACCGCCGGAGTTGCCCGGGTTGATCGAGGCGTCCGTCTGCAGCGCGCTCATGTACGAGTTGCTGCCGCCGGAGCCGTCGCCCGAGGCGACCGGGCGGTTCTTGGCGCTGACGATGCCGGTGGTCACCGTGTTCGACAGGCCGAAGGGGGCGCCGATCGCGATCGTCGAGTCGCCGACCGCCACCTTGTCGGAGTCCCCGAGCGGCAGCGGCGTCAGGCCCTTCGGAGCGTCCTTCAGCTTGATGACCGCCACGTCGTAGCCCTCGGCTCGCCCGACGACCTCCGCGTCGTACGTCTTGCCGTCCGAGAACGTCACGGACAGCGTGCCGCCGTCGGCCGCCGACGCCACCACGTGGTTGTTGGTGACGATGTGGCCCTCCTGGTCGTAGACGAAGCCCGTGCCCGTGCCGCCCTCGCCCTCCTGACCGCCGGACTTCGCCTGGATGGTGACCACGCTCGGCAGCGCCTTCGCGGCGACCGCCGCGACCGTGCCCGGCTCGCGCTTGAAGGAGGCCGGGGCCTGGCCGGAGGAGACCGTGGTCGAGCTGAAGCCGTTGTCTCCGCGCTCGGCCGCCCAGTAGCCGATGCCGCCGCCGATGCCGCCCGCGACGAGCGACGCGACGAGCACGGCCGCCACGAGACCGCCGGTCCGCTTGCGCGGGGCGGGGGGCGCGGGATGCGCGGACGGGTGCGGGGCGCCCCAGGCCGGCGGGGGCGGCGGCCAGCCGCCGGCGGGGGCGGGCGCGGGGGGCGCGGGGGGCTGGTGCGGCGGTGCCGGGGCCGCGGCCGGGACCGGGGCCTGGACCGCCGTCGGCTCGTCCCCCGACGGGGACGTCTGCGGGGCGGGCCGGGCGGGCTCCGACGCCGCCCGCGAGGGCGTCTCGCCCGCCGGCTCGTCCGTCGTCGGGGGCACGGGAGGGGCGGAGGGGGCAGCCGGGTCCGCCGGAACCGGCGTGCCCTCGTTCTCGGTGCTCACAGCTCGCTCTCCTCGTTGACTGCGCGGGATGGGGTACGTGGGTGGCTCCAGGGTGCTGCACCAGCTTTTCCCACAGGACGTCAGGCCGCTGTAAGGCGGAGCTGTGCGTTCGCACCCCATCCTTTATATACGGACAGAACGGACACTTCCCGAGGTGCCCTCGCCACCCCGCCAATGGCACCATGACGCGGTGACTCACGCACGGCAGCACCCGAACCACAACCCCCTCCAGGTCGTCGCCCACCGCGGAGCGTCCGAGGACGCTCCGGAGCACACCCTCGCCGCCTATGTGAAGGCCATCGAGGACGGCGCGGACGCCCTGGAGTGCGACGTCCGGCTCACCGCCGACGGCCACCTCGTCTGCGTCCACGACCGTCGCGTCGACCGCACCTCGAACGGCCGCGGCGCCGTCTCCGCGCTGGAACTCGCCGACCTCGCCGCCCTCGACTTCGGCACCTGGAAGGGGCGGGACGACTCCGGGGAGGTCCCCGACTGGCGGGACCCCGGCTCCACCTCCGTCCTCACCCTGGAGCGGCTCCTGGAGCTGGTCTCCGACGCCGGGCGCCGGGTCGAGCTGGCCATCGAGACCAAGCACCCCACCCGCTGGCGCGGCCAGGTCGAGGAGAAGCTGCTCCAGCTCCTCAAGCGCTTCGGCCTGGACGCGCCCGCGTCCCCCGCCGAATCCCCCGTACGCGTCATGAGCTTCTCGGCCCGCTCCCTGTACCGGATCGCCGCCGCCGCGCCGACGCTGCCCACCGTCTCGCTCGCCCAGTTCGTCTCCCCCCGGCTGCGCGACGGACGCCTCCCCGCGGGCGCGCGCATCGCGGGCCCGTCGATCCGGATCGTCCGGCACCATCCCGCCGTGATCCTGCGGCTCCAGAAGGCCGGGCACCAGGTCCACGTCTGGACGGTGGACGAGGCGGAGGACGTCGAGCTCTGCGAGCGCCTGGGCGTGGACGCGATCATCACCAACCGTCCGAAGCAGGTGATCGCCCAGCTGGGGCGCGGCTGAGCGCCACGGTTGGAGCGCGGCCGAGCGCCACGGCCGGGGCGTGACGGAGCGCCGTCGGGCCGTGGCCGGGCTCCGTCGGGGCCTCTCTCCCGTCACTCGTTCCCCATGCGCCACAGAGGACAACAGCCCTCACGGGGCGCGCCCCGGCGCGTTCCACGCGTACGCGATCGTCACGAGTGCCTCATCCCACACGGATTGGCCGGTTTCCGGTCCAGGCCATTGGGGCATCCACACCGTGGCGTGGGGCAAAGGAGGTCTCGGGGGTGGCGTTGGTGGTGGCACAGGAGGTGCCCACGTCGTCGAGCATGGCCGTACCCCATGGTCCTGCGGGCGTGGGTGAGGCGCGACACCGGATGCGGGACGAGCTGTACCGCAGCGGGGTGGCCGAATCGGTCGTCGACGACGCGGTGCTGATCCTTTCCGAACTGCTCAGCAATGCCTGTCGCTACGGCAGGCCGCTGAACCACGCGGAGCGGGGCGAGGGCGACGTGCGGGCGGCCTGGCGGGTCGACCCGGGGGGCGGCCTGCGGGTCGAGGTGACCGACGGGGGTGGTCCCACACGGCCCGTTCCATCGACGCCCTCGGTCACCGCACGGGGCGGCCGCGGGCTGAACATCATCGGGGCCCTGGCCCGGGACTGGGGCGTACGGGACAGCGCGACCGGTGAGGTCACCGTCTGGGTGGTCGTCACCGAGGGACACCGCCGCGAGGACTTCGCCGCGCGCGTCGGCGGCGGCTCGGGCTTCGACTTCCTCGACGCGTACGACGATCTGGACTGACTCCACGCGTACGGCGGTCCGGACCGGAGCGCGTTCTCCCGGACCGCCTGCGACGGCCGGACCGGAGCGCGGTCCTCCGGAGCGCCTGCGACGGCCAAACCGGACCGCGTACGGCGGTCCGGACCGAGGGCCGGCGGGCGGGAAGGCGGTGGCGGGCGCGGCCGTCCGGTGGTGCCCGTCGGGGCCGTCGTGCCGCCCCGCCTGAGCGGCGCCGGAGCCCGGTGCGGCTAGGCTCGCGCCCGATACAGCACCGCACACAGCACAGCCGCGATCGGGAGAAAGCCACACCATGGCCAAGAAGCGCCCCCAGACGAAGGCCGGCAAGACCGGCCAGGCCCAGGTCACGAGCGGGGAGATCCCGGTCGTCGGCGCGCGCGAGCCGTGCCCGTGCGGTTCGGGCCGCCGCTACAAGGCGTGTCACGGCCGGGCCGCCGCGCACGCCGTGACCGAGCTCGTCCAGCGCCCCTTCGAGGGGCTTCCCGGCGAGTGCGACTGGGTCGCGCTGCGCGAGCTGGTGCCGGCCGCCACCGTGCCGCTCACCCTGAAGGACGGGCTGCCGGAGGGCGTGCCGTCGGTGACGCTCGCGACCGTGCTGCCGATGGCGTGGCCGGCGCTCCGCCGCGACGACGGCTCCGTCCTGCTCGCCCTGCAGAACGACTCCACCTCCGGCGACCTGGCCCGCGACCTCGCCGACACCCTCCAGCGCGCCCTGGAGACGGAGCCGGGCACCCCGGTCCCCGCGCGCCGCGTGCCGGCCGAGGGCCCGCGCCTGCAGGATCTGCTCAACGCGGACGCCCCGTTCGTCCCGGAGGTCCACTCGGGCTTCGAGTTCTGGATCCCGCAGTCCGCGGACGGCGCGGACCCGGAGGTCGCGGCCTCCCTGGAGCGGGCCAACGCGGCCGCGATCCCGACCGTGAAGCTGACGAGCGTCGACTCCGCGTACTGGTGCGAGGTTCCGGACAAGAACCACCTCCGCTGGGTCATGCCGCACCCGGAGGAGAAGCTCCTCGACGCGCTCGCCCGCCTCCACGCCGGCGAGGGCACCTCGCTCGGCGCGGACACCCGGCTCGTCGGGTCCTTCCGCGCCCACGGTCTGATGGTGCCGGTGTGGGACCTGCCGTCCTCGATGACCGCCGAGGACTGCGAGAAGCCGGCGGCCGAGTTCGCCGAGCGGCTGGCCGCGGCGCTCGCCTCGGACGCCCCGCTGACGGCGGAGGAGCGCCGGGCGCGCGGCGGCCTCACGAACCGTCAGGTGACTCTCAGCTGATACCCCAGGCGGTACCGGTGACAGGCAGACCGACCGGTCGGTGACCTCCGCCACAAAGTGGGTCCCCGGACGGATAATTCCCTGTCCGAATAACCGAGATCGAATTTGCGAACAGCAGATCTCTTGTTACCGTTCTTGGAGCCCGGTCGCTGGTGCATCCCCCGTCGCCAGCGACCGGGCCTTTCCATGTCCGCTTCCGGCAGGGCCGGGGCGTCCGACGCTCAACTTCCTTCTTCGTCCGCCGTGTTGCTCCCCGCCCGGAGCAGCAGCGGAGTCGTGTCCCTCTCGCCCGCTCCCGCCAATTCCGCGACCGCCGTATACGCCGTGACCGCGCCGCGAGCGCGCTCCCTCGGCGTTTCGCACGTCCCCGGTTCGTCCTGCGCCGGGACCGGGCAGCTCACTTGCACGGTCCGTCCGCCGGGACCCATGAGGGTCAGAAACGCGTCGAACCGCCGGCTCGTGGCGTTCCGGTAGTACGTACGCGCCCAGACCTCTCCCTCCTCCCCCAGGACGCAGGTCTGCGCCTCGGCCCCCTCCGGAGAGGCGAGTTCCGGCCCGCACCGCGTGACGCGCTCGGGAGCCGCGGGAGCCGCCGGGACCACGGGGGCCGCGGCGGGAGCGGCGGAGGCGGGGCCGGAGGCGGCGGAGTCCGGCGTACGGGGTCCCAGGCCGAGCCCCCCGAGCAGGTCCCCGGGCTTCGCGTCCCCCTCGGCGCTCGCGCCGGCCGGCCGTACGGGATGCCCCGTCGGCCTCGCCGTCGCGACGAGGGGCAGCAGGACGGCGACCGTGACGGCGGTCCCGAGTCCGACCACGCGGAGGTTCACCGGGCTCATGGGACCCACCTGCTCCTGCTCGGCTGGAGATCCGGAGATCTGGAGATCTTGGACGGTGGGGCGAACATAGCGGCGGGATCGGGGCGCGCGGCCGGCCGCGCGCCCGTTTCCCCTGCAAGTCGGACCGGGACGCACCCGTTCGGGTGAACGGGTGCGTCCACCGGGTTCAGTACGCCAGCCTGCTCCCGCCGCCCGGCGTGCTCGTGCCGGCCTCGACCAGGGCGTCGACCACCGCCTCCACGTCGGGCAGCCACGGCCGGGCCGAGCCGGCGAGCGGCGCCCGCTCCCAGCGGACCTGTCCGGTCCCCACGGCCGACGGCGGGAGCGGCAGGTAGCCGCCCTCGCCGTGGAACCGCAGGGAGCTGGGCACGCTGTCCTTCGCGTACAGCAGCTCCCCCAGCCGTTCGAGGCCGTACGGGGCGACGAGGAGGGACCACCGGGTCGGGGTCGCCACCACCGGGCCGAGCCGCATGCCCGTCGCGTCGAGCGCGGCGAGGGCCCGCGCGCCGGCCACCGCCGGGAGGCTGACCGCGCAGGGCGCGGCGCCGCCGGTGGCGAGGAGCACCGGGGCGTCCGGGCGCCGGGTCCACCACCAGCGGACCATGCGCTCGTCCGTGGTGGCCGCCAGCAGCCCGGGGTCGTAGGGGTGCGCGCCGGGCACCACGCAGTCGGGGTCGGGGCAGGAGCAGGCCACTCCCGTGGCCGTACGGGTCGTCGCTCTCAGGCCCGCGCCCGGCAGGACGGGCCAGTTCCACCCGACCGCGAAGGTGACCGCGGCGTCGAGCCGGGCGGTCCTCTCCTTGCGCCGGAACCGGAGCCCGCGTCGCCTTCCGAGGATCTCGCGCATGAGCGCTCGTTCCTTTCCGTTGAACGCCGAATCCACATCACACCATGTGCAGAACTCTTCACCGTGCGTATCAGCGCGTGCCGGTTCGGCGGGGTGCCGGCCCCCTGGGAAGCGGGGCGGACCGGGCCGGTGCCGGATGGATCCCGGGGGAACCGGGTGGAGCCAGGTCAGAGCCGGAGCGGGTCAGAACACGTTCCCCGCCACTCGGTGACGGGTTGCGGCCTGCGGCGGGAAAGACGCCGGGGGTCCGCGTCACGTTCCGGGGCGGTGTCAACTGCCCCTGCCTGTCACCGATTACGTACCCAGCACGCTTGGAATGACGCGCTTTCAAACGACGCCAGTCGACCGCAAAAGGTGCACACCGGGGGCAATTTTCGGCCAACTTCCCGTGTACTTCAACCCTCTCGCACGACCTCACGGACACCACAAGTCCCGTGGGGACAATGCTGGACATCGTTCCTCTTGTGCGTGTACATGTGGATGCATCGAGCGGCTCTGATTGACATGGGGGTTTGCGATGCTTTGGCGTCAAACGCACCGGTCGGAAAGCCGACTGCCATGAGCGCCCCACACATGCCGAAAGTGGCCGGAATCGATTCCACAGCTCCCGGGCCCCCGCACACTACGTCTCCCCTCCCCGGCGTGCCCGCGGCGGCGAGCCCCGCCGACGCGGCCCTCCCGCCCGGAGCCCTGATCCAGGACCGGCTGGCCTCCTGGGTCTCCGACCTCACCACCCTCCACGAACTCACCGAGCGCCTCGTCAGGACCGCCTCCCTCGACGAGGCCCTCCGCGAGGTGCTCGGCGCCGGCGCCGCCCTCGTCGGCGCCCGCCGCGGCATGGCCGTCCTCGAACCGGCCGACGGCCGCGGCCCCACCCGCACCATCGGCCTCGGTCTCGCCCACGCCGACCTCGGCACCATCGAGACCGTCCCGCGGGGTGCCACCGGCCACGGCCGCCTCCTCGACGGCCTCCCCGACCCCGGGCACCCCGAGCGCGTCCCCGCCCCGATCGCCATCCGCGACGTCCGCACGGAGGAGGGCCTCGACCCGCGCCACCGCGAGGTCGCCGTCCGCCTCGGCTACGCCGCCAGCTACGCCCTGCCCCTCGCCACCGAGGAGGCCGGCCGGCTCGGCGCGGTCGTCTGGCTCTACGACGAGCCCGCCGAGCCCACCGACCGGCAGCGCCACCTCATCGGGCTCTACGGCCGCTTCGCCACCGAGCACCTCGCCCGGCTCCTCCAGGTCGAGCGCGCCCGCGTCCAGGTCGCCACCATCGCCGGGGAACTGCTCCCCAGCCGTCTCCCGCGCGTCCCCGGCGTCCAGCTCGCCGCCCGCCACCGCACCGGTCCGCTGGGCGGCGGCGACTGGTACGACGCGCTGCCGCTGCCCGACGGCGCCCTCGGTCTGGCCGTCGGATCCGTCTCCGGAACCGGGCCCAGCGCCCTGGCCGCCATGGGCCGGCTGCGCGCCTCCCTCCGGGCGTACGCCGTGATGGAGGGCGAGGACCCCGTCGCCGTCCTCTCCGACCTGGAGCTGCTGCTGCGGATCACCGAACCCGCCCGCTCGGCGACCGCCCTCTTCGCCTACGCCGAGCCCGCGCAGCGCCGGATCGTCCTCGCCGGCGCCGGTCACGCCCCGCCGCTGGTCCTCGGCGAGCGGCGCACCGAGTTCGTCGAGACCTCGCTGTCGGCCCCGCTCGGGATGCTCTCCTGCTGGGAGGCGCCGAGCGTGGAGCTGTCCCTGGCACCCGGAGAAACGGTGCTTCTCTACACGGACGGGCTGCTGCGGCGTACCGGCGACGCCATGGACCGGTCCTTCGCGCGGCTCCACGCGGCCGCCGCGAGCGTGCCGAGGGCGGACCGGGGCGACCCGGGCGCCGTCGCCGACCACGTCCTGCGGGCCCTGCTCCCCGAGGGCCTGGACCCGGCCGTGGACGGCGAGGACGTGGTCCTGCTCGCCGCCCGCTTCGAGTGAGCCCCGCCGCCCGTTCCGGGTGGGGCACCCGCCCGCTCCGAGTGACCGGAATGTGACGCTCCGGTAATGGGTCTTCCGGCCCTGGGCCCCCTTCCGCACGACCGTACGATGGTGGGGGTTCAGTGTCGTACCAAGAGGAGGCAGACCCGTGGCCGAGGAGCTCACCCCGGAGACCCCGGAAGAGACCGAGACCGAAGAGCAGCCGATCAAGCAGCGCAAGAACGGGCTGTACGGGGGCGTGTCCGACGAGCTCGCCGAGAACATGCGGTCCGGCTGGGCCGACACCGAGCTGCACGACCTCGCGCCGATCGCGCAGGCCGACAAGACCGCCGCGCGCCGCGCCGCGCTCTCCGCCCGCTTCCCGGGCGAGCGCCTGGTGATCCCCGCCGGAAAGCTGAAGACCCGGTCGAACGACACCGAGTACGCCTTCCGCGCCTCCACCGAGTACGCGTACCTCACCGGCGACCAGACGCAGGACGGCGTCCTCGTCCTGGAGCCCACCGCCGGCGGCCACGAGGCCACGATCTACCTGCTGCCGCGCTCGAACCGCGAGAACGGCGAGTTCTGGCTCGACGGCCAGGGCGAGCTGTGGGTCGGCCGCCGCCACTCCCTCGCCGAGGCCGAGCAGCTCCTCGGCATCCCGGCGAAGGACGTCCGCGAACTCGCCGACGCCCTCAAGGAGGCCACCGGCCCCGTCCGCGCCGTCCGCGGCCACGACGCCGGCATCGAGGCCGCGCTGACCGACAAGGTCACCGCCGAGCGCGACGAAGAGCTGCGCGTGTACCTCTCCGAGGCCCGCCTCATCAAGGACTCCTTCGAGATCGCCGAGCTGGAGAAGGCCTGCGCCTCCACCGCCCGCGGCTTCGAGGACGTCGTCAAGGTCCTCGACAAGGCCGAGGCCACCAGCGAGCGCTACATCGAGGGCACGTTCTTCCTGCGCGCCCGCGTCGAGGGCAACGACATCGGTTACGGCTCCATCTGCGCCGCCGGCCCGCACGCCACCACCCTGCACTGGGTCCGCAACGACGGCGACGTCCGCTCCGGCGACCTGCTGCTGCTCGACGCCGGCGTCGAGACGAACGAGCTCTACACCGCCGACATCACCCGCACCCTGCCGATCAACGGCCGGTACACCGAGATCCAGCGCAAGATCTACGACGCCGTGTACGAGGCCCAGGAGGCCGGCATCGCCGCGGTGAAGCCCGGCGCCGCCTACCGCGACTTCCACGACGCCGCCCAGCGCGTCCTCGCCGAGAAGCTCGTCGAGTGGGGCCTCGTCGAGGGCCCGGTCGACCGCGTCCTGGAGCTCGGCCTCCAGCGCCGCTGGACCCTGCACGGCACCGGCCACATGCTCGGCATGGACGTCCACGACTGCGCCGCCGCGCGCACCGAGATGTACGTCGACACCACGCTGGAGCCGGGCATGTGCCTGACCGTCGAGCCCGGCCTGTACTTCCAGGCCGACGACCTGACCGTGCCCGAGGAGTACCGCGGCATCGGCGTCCGGATCGAGGACGACATCCTCGTCACCGAGGACGGCAACCGGAACCTCTCGGAGGCGCTGCCCCGCCGCGCCGACGAGGTCGAGGCGTGGATGGCCGCGCTGAAGGGCTGAGATCCGCGTACGTTGGAACCGAAGGGCCTCCGCCGACCGACCGGCGGAGGCCCTTCTCCGTCCCCCGGGAGGGACTCACGCCATCAGCAGCGACGGACTGTCCCGCCACTTCAGGATCTTGTCGAAGCTGACCACGGCGCCGCCCCGGCCCGAACGGTTGCCGAACTGCACGTGATCGGACAGCTCCTCGATCAGCCGCATCCCCCGGCCGTGCTCGGCCTCCTCCGCCGGGACGGCCGGCACCCCGGCGCCGGGGAAGCCCGGGCCCGAGTCCGCCACCTCGATCCGGCACGTCTCGCCGTCCAGGTACGCCGTCACCCGGTACGCACCGCCCGGCGCCCGGGGGCCGGCTCCGCCGCCGTGCTCGACGGCGTTGGCGCACGCCTCGGTCAGCGCGACCGACAACTCGTACGACACGTCGGGATCGACACCCGCCGTCTCCATCGTGCCCAGCAGAAGCCTTCGCGCGAGCGGCACGCTCGCGGCCTCGCGCCGCAGATGGAGTGACCACCAGATGCTCATGCTCCAGCCTCCCGGCAGCGGCTCGACATACCGATACCTATTGCCGGAGCGGACGCTCCGTAAGCGCCCGGAGGCGACAAGAGCGCTCGTTCGGCGGATGCACCGGGCGGGGGCGCCGGTGTATGTCGCCCCGGCGCGTCACCCCGATGCCCCCGCCCGACGGCTCGGCGGTCGGCTTCGGGGCCGGCTCGGCGGTCGGCTTCGGGGCCGGCTCGGCGGTCGGCTTCGGGGCCGACTCGGCGGTCGGCTTCGGGGCCGACTCGGCGGTCGGCTTCGGGGCCGACTCGGCGGTCGGCTCGTCCGTCGGCTCCGTGGCCGGCTCGCCCGTCGGCTCCGGGGCCGGCTCGCCCGTCGGCTCCGTGGCCGGCTCGACGGCCGGTTCGACGGTCGGGGTATCTCGTCGCGAAGGCGCCCAAGAACGACCTTCCGGACCTGCCTCATGGAGACGGCACGCGTGGTGCGATGATGGGGCCGCCATGACTGCCCCCGCGCTCGCTCCACGGCTGCTGAGGGCCGCGGTGTTCACCGCGGTCTGCGTCGTGCTGTCCGCGCTGGGACACGCCCTCGCCGCCTGCGCGGGCATCGCCCCGTGGACCCTCGTCGCCGGGTTCCTCGGCGTCTTCGGCGTCACCGTCCTCCTCGCCGGCCGCACGCGCTCCCTCGGCTTCGTCGTCGGCGCCCTCACCGGCGGGCAGCTCGGCCTGCACGTCCTCTTCGGGTTCGGACAGCGCCGGCTCGCCCTGGGCGACCAGGCCGACGACGCCCTCGTCCGGATGGCCGCCCGGCTGGTGTGCGGGGCGGGCCCCGCCTCCCTCAGCCCCGCCGACGCCACCCGGATCATCACCGACGCCGGGCTCGACCCGGCCGACGCGCACGCCCACATGGGACACCTCGCCGCCGGAACGGGCGCGGCCGCGTCCGCGGGCGAACTGCTGCCCGGCCTGCCCATGCTCCTCGGCCACCTCCTGGCCGCCCTGGCCACGGGCTGGCTGCTGCGCCGCGGCGACCACGCCCTCGGCCGGCTCGTGGACCTCTCCGAACAGGGCGCGACCGAGCTCGCCGAGTGCACCCTCGTGCGTTCCCTGCGGGCCGCGCTCCGTCTCGTACGGGCCCTGCTCGCCGGACTGCCGTTGGCACCGCGCACGGGGCCGCGACGGACCCTCCGGGCCCCCTCCGACTCCTCGCCGCCGCCGGTGGCCGAGGCCCTTCAGCACACGGTGATCAGGCGCGGCCCTCCGGCCGCCGACTGCGTCCTCGCAGCCTGACACGGACCGCTCGACGTGAGCGTGCCGTGCCCGTCCGCGCGCCTGCGCGGGACCCCCGTCCCCCGGCGCGCCGGACTCCTCGTTCCTCACCGACCCTTCGAGCTGGAGTGTCTTCCGCCATGAGCGTTTCCCGTACCCGCACCTCCGCCCGCGCCGTCCTCGCCGGCGGCATCGCCCTCTCCTCCGTGGTGCTGCTGTCCGGCACCGCCTTCGCGCACGTCAGCGTGCAGCCGCAGGGCGAGGCGGCCAAGGGCGGCTACGCGACCGTCAACATCAAGGTCCCGAACGAGCGCGACAACGCCTCCACCGTGAAGGTCGAGGTCAACTTCCCGCTCGACCACCCGCTGGCCTCCGTCATGCCGCAGCCCCTCCCCGGCTGGAAGGCCGAGGTCACCAAGGGCAAGCTCGACAAGCCGCTGGAGCTGCACGGCAAGAAGATCAACGAGGCCGTCTCCAAGGTCACCTGGACCGCCGACGGCTCGAAGATCGGCCCCGGCCAGTTCCAGCAGTTCCCGCTCTCCCTCGGACAGCTGCCGGAGGACACCGACCAGCTGGTCCTCAAGGCGATCCAGACGTACGACAACAAGGAGGTCGTGCGCTGGATCGAGGAGCAGAAGGAGGGCGCCGAGGAGCCGCAGAACCCGGCCCCCGTCCTGAAGCTCTCCGCCGCCTCCGAGGACCACCACGGGGGCGCCGCTCCGTCCGCCTCCGCCGACACGGACGAGAAGGCCGGTCACGACGACAAGACGGCCGACCACCAGGAGACCGCCGCCGCGTCGTCCGCCACCGACACCACGGCCCGCGTCCTCGGCGTCATCGGCATCCTGGTCGGTGTCGCGGGCGTCGCCTTCGGCGTCCTCGCCGGCCGCCGCCGCTCGGCCTGACGGCCGCGCCCCCACCCGATCCGGAAGAAGCACCATGTCTGAAGAGAAGACGCCCGGGGCGGTCACGTCCCGCCCCGGGCGGCGCATGCCGCTGGTCATCTCGGCCGTCGCGATCGTCGCCGCGATCGGCGTCACCGCCGCCGTCGGCCTCGGCGACGACGACAAGCCCTCGGGCTCCGGCTCGGCGGTCGCCGAGGTCTACGGCGGCACCGACCCCACCGAGGCCGCCACCGTCCTCGACCGGCCGTTCACCAAGCCCGCGCTCGTCCTCACCGACACCAAGGGCCAGAAGTACGACCTGCGGGAGCGGACCAAGGGCAAGCCGACGCTCATCTACTTCGGCTACACGCACTGCCCCGACGTCTGCCCCCTGACGATGAGCAACATCGCCATCGCCAAGAAGAAGCTCCCCAAGGCCGACCAGGACAAGCTCCAGGTCGTCTTCGTCACCACCGACCCCGAGCGGGACACCTCCGCCGAGCTCGCCAAGTGGCTGCCCGCCGCCGGCGACCCCTCCTTCACCGGCCTCACCGGCGACTTCTCCGCCATCCAGGCGGGGGCCAAGCAGATCGGCATCGGCATCGACCCGCCGAAGAAGGAGAAGGACGGCTCGGTCGTCTCCATGCACGGAGCCCAGGTGATCGCCTTCTCGCCCACCACCGACCAGGGCTACGTCCTGTACGGCGAGGACGCGACCGTCGAGGACTACGCCAAGGACCTGCCGAAGATCATCAAGGGGGAGAACCCGTGACCCGCCGCACCACCGCCCTGTCCGCCGCCGTGGCGCTCGCCGCCGCGCTCGCGCTGACCGGGTGCTCGTCCTCCGAGAGCAAGCCCGACCTGGAGGTCAGCGGCGCGTTCATGCCCCAGCCCGTGATGGACATGGCCGGCGGCTTCCTCACGATCAAGAACGACGGCGACACGGCGGACAGGTTGACCTCCGTCACCAGCCCGCTCTCGGACGACATCACCATCCACGAGACGAAGAACCAGAAGATGCAGGAGGTGAAGTCCTTCGACATCCCCGCGAACGGCGAGCTGAACCTCGAACGCGGCGGCAGCCACATCATGTTCATGGAGCTGAAGTCGAAGCCCAAGCAGGGCGACAAGGTCAGCATCGAGCTGCACTTCGAGAAGTCCGACCCCATCAAGGTCGACCTTCCCGTCGAAGCGCCCAACCACAACCCGCAGCAGCACTGAGCTCGTTGACGGAGTGACACAGAGATGACAACCACCGCCCCGCGCCTCGGCAACGCCCTGGCCCGGCTGCTGATCCTCGCGGCCGCGCTGCTCGGCACGCTGCTCGCCGGCGCCGCCCCCGCCTCCGCGCACGCGGCGCTCACCGGCAGCGACCCGAAGGACGGGGCGGTGGTCGCCTCCGCCCCCAAGGAGGTCAACCTGACCTTCTCCGAACAGGTCGCCATGAGCGCCGACTCCATCCGGGTCCTCGACCCGGCGGGCCGACGGGCCGACACCGGCGAGATACGCGATCTGTGCAGCGGCTCCGTCGTCCGGTACGGGGTGGGGCTCCGCGCCGGGCTGCCCGACGGCACGTACACCGTGGCCTGGCAGGCCGTCTCGGCCGACAGCCATCCCGTCGCCGGTGCCTTCACCTTCTCCATCGGAGCTCCTTCCACGACCTCCGTCGCCCTGTCCGACCAGGCGCCCGGCGGCGGCCTCGTCGGCGCCCTCTACGGCATCGCCCGCTACCTCGCGTACGCCGGGTTCGCCGTCCTCGTCGGCGGCGGCGCCTTCGTCCTGGTCTGCTGGCCGCGCGGCGCGAGCGTCCGCGCCGTCCAGCAGACCGTGGTCCGGGGCTGGCTGGCCCTCACCGGCGCCACCCTGGCGATGCTGCTCCTGCGCCATCCGTACACCGGCTCCGGGAAGCTCTCCGACGCCTTCGACCTGGCCGGCCTGAAGACCGTCCTGGAGACGAAGACCGGCGCGGCGCTCACCTCCCGGCTGCTGCTGCTCGGCGCGGCCGCGCTGTTCGTGGCCGTCCTCTTCGGCGCCTACACCCGCCGCACCGACCCGAAGGAGAAGAAGGACCTCTCCTTCGGACTCGCCCTCGGCGGCACCGTCGTCGCCGCCGGCATCGCCGGGACCTGGGCCCTGGCCGAGCACGCCTCGACCGGCCTCCAGCCGGGCGTCGCCATGCCCGTCGACATCCTGCACCTCCTCGCCGTCGCCGCCTGGCTCGGCGGCCTCACCGTGCTCCTCGTCGCCCTCTACCGGGCGCCGTCCGTCGAGCGCTCCGCCGTCGAGCGCTTCTCCAAGGTGGCCCTCGGCTCCGTGGCCGTCCTCGCGGCCACCGGGCTCTACCAGTCCTGGCGCCAGGTCGGCTCCTGGTCCGCGCTGACGGGGACCCGGTACGGTCAGCTGCTCCTGGTCAAGATCGGCCTCGTGGCGGTCCTCATCGGCATCGCCTGGATCTCCCGCCGCTGGACCCGGCGCCTGGCCGACCCGGCGCCGCGCGGAACGGACGAGACGCCGGACGGGGACGAGTACCCGGACGGGGACGAGACGCCGGACGGGGACGAGTACCCGGACGGGGACGAGACGCCGGACGGGGACGATCGTGAGGGATCCGAGAGCGACGGGTCCGAGGCCTCGGGTGAGGTCGGTGGGTCGGGCGATCCGGTGCGGGCCGCGCAGCTCGCCCGGCAGCGGGCCGCCGTCGCCACCGCCCGGCGGAAGCGGGAGCGGGACGCCGACCCGGAGCGGACCGGTCTGCGCCGCTCGGTGCTGACCGAGGCCGCCGTCGCCGTCGTCCTCCTCGCCGTGACCACCGTCCTCACCTCGACCGAGCCCGGTCGCACCGAGGAGGAGGCCGGGCGAGTCGCCTCCGCCTCCGGACCGGCCGCGGTGCCCGACCGGCCCGTCGACATCCGGCTGCCCTTCGACACCGGCGGCGTCGACGGCAAGGGCGTCGTCCGTCTCAGCCTCGACCCCGGCCGCACCGGTGCCAACGCGCTCCACATCTTCGTCGAGCGTCCCAACGGCAAGCCGCTGGACGTCCCCGAGATCAAGGTCGCCCTCACCCTGGAGGCGAAGGGCGTGGGCCCGCTGCCCGTCGCCCCCGACCGGATCCAGACCGGACACTGGAGCGCGAGCGGCGTCCAGATCCCGATGCCGGGCGACTGGAAGATCCAGGTGACCGTCCGTACCTCCGAGATCGACCAGACCACCATCGACAAGAACGTGAAGATCGGCTGAGCCTCGTGACCGACAGCGACAACCTCGATCTCTCCCGGCGGCGCCTGCTCGGCGCCGTCGGCGCGGCGGGCGCGGCCGGCCTGGTCGCCGGCGCGGCCGGTGGGGCCGGGATCTCCGCCGCCCTGTCCGACGACACCGCCGGAGCCGGCGGCGCCCCCGCCCTGACCACCGTCGGCTCGACCTCGGTGATGTTTCACGGGAAACATCAGGCGGGCATCACCACCCCCCTCCAGTCCCGTGGCCATCTGATCGCCTTCGACCTCGCCCCGGGCGCCGGTCGCAAGGAGGCCGCCGCCCTGCTGCGCCGCTGGTCGGCCACGGCGCAGGTGCTGATGGAGGGCAAGGCCCCGGCCGAGGACACCGGGATCGCGCTCGACGCGGGCCCCTCCTCCCTCACGGTCACCTTCGGCTTCGGCCGCACCTTCTTCGACCGCACCGGACTCGCCTCGCGCCGCCCCGCCGAGCTGGATCCGCTGCCCGCCTTCTCCGCCGACGCCCTGGACCCCCGGCGCTCGGAGGGCGACCTGTGGGTGCAGATCGGCGCCGACGACGCGCTCGTCGCCTTCCACGCGCTGCGCGCCGTCCAGAAGGACGCGGGGGACGCGGCCCGGGTTCGCTGGCAGATGAACGGCTTCAACCGCTCGGCCGGCGCCACCGCGAAGCCGATGACCGCCCGCAACCTGATGGGGCAGGTCGACGGCACGGGCAACCCGAAGCCCACCGACCCGGACTTCGACCGGCGGATCTTCGTCCCGTCCGGGTCGGGCGGCGCACCGGAGTGGATGGCCGGCGGCTCGTACGCGGTGGTGCGCCGGATCCGGATGCTGCTCGACGACTGGGAGAAGCTGCCGCTGGACCGGCAGGAGAAGGTGATCGGGCGCCGGAAGTCCGACGGGGCCCCGCTCACCGGCGGCTCCGAGACCACCGAGCTCGATCTGAACAAGCTCGGGCCGGACGGGAAGCCCGTCATCCCCGACAACGCCCACTCCCGGATCTCCGCCCCCGAACAGAACGGCGGGGCGGCGATGCTGCGCAGGCCGTTCTCCTTCCACGACGGGATCGGTCCGGACGGGACGCCGGACGCGGGGCTCCTCTTCGTCTGCTGGCAGGCGGACCCTCTCAGGGGCTTCGTCCCGGTGCAGCGCAAGCTCGACCGGGGCGACGCGCTGTCCGCGTTCATCCGCCACGAGGCGAGCGGGCTCTTCGCGGTCCCAGGCGGTCCCGCCGAGGGCGAGTACGTGGGCCAGCGCCTGCTGGAGGCCTGACCGTCCCGACCGGAGAGGTGCCCCGCCGGTGCGGCGGCCCTCTCCGGCGGCGACCATTAGGGTGACGTCATGTCCGCCACCCGGTACACCTACCTCGGCCCCGAAGGCACCTTCACCGAGGCGGCGCTGCGCACGCTGCCCGAGGCCGCGACGCGGGAACTCGTCCCCATGGTCTCGGTCCCGGCCGCCCTCGACGCCGTGCGGAACGGGGAGGCCGCCGCCGCGCTCGTCCCGATCGAGAACTCGGTCGAGGGCGGGGTGACCGCGACGCTGGACGAACTGGCCTCCGGCGAGCCGCTGATGATCTACCGCGAGGTGCTCCTCCCGATCGCCTTCGCCCTGCTCGTCCGGCCCGGGACCAAGCTCTCCGAGGTCAAGACGGTCACGGGCCACCCGGTGGCCCAGCCGCAGGTGCGGAACTGGCTGCGGGCCCACTTGCCCGAGGCGGTGTGGGAGTCGGCGGCCTCCAACGCGGACGGCGCCCGGCTGGTGCGGGAGGGCCGGTTCGACGCCGCCTTCGCGGGGGAGTTCGCGGCGGCGACGTACGGCCTGGAGGCACTGGTCACGGAGATCCACGACGCGGAGAACGCCGAGACGCGGTTCGTGCTCGTGGGTCGGCCGGCCCGGCCGGCGGCTCCGACCGGCGCCGACAAGACCTCGGTGGTGTTGTGGCTGGGTGACGATCATCCGGGTGCCCTCCTCGAACTGCTCCAGGAGTTCGCTGTGCGCGGGGTGAACCTGATGCTGATCCAGTCCCGGCCCACGGGGGCGGGGATCGGGAACTACTGCTTCGCCGTGGACGCGGAGGGCCATATCTCGGACCGGCGGGTGGGCGAGGCGCTGATGGGCCTCAAGCGGATCTGCCCCAAGGTGCGGTTCCTCGGCTCGTACCCCCGGGCGGGCGTCTCGGTGGAGGACGTGCCGGCGCTGCGGCGCGGAACTTCGGACGTGGAGTTCATGGAGGCCTCCGACTGGCTGGCGAGGGCCCAGGACGGTCGGGCCTGAGGTGATGGTGGAGGAATTCCCGGGTCGGCGTGAGCGGTCGTCCACAGGTACGAACCACTAGTCCTACCTGCATACTTTTCAGTTACCCACAGAGGTTATCCACAGGCGCCCGGTGAGGCCTGGGGACAAGTCGACACCTCGTCGAGACAAGGTCGACAAATCACCCCGCCCACCCCCCGTCCATCCGTGCGCCATCCACAACGCCTCCTGGGCGCCCCCGTCAGCGGCCCGCCGCCGACCCACTCGCCGGGGTGACCAATTCCCACCCAAATGAGCGCGCGAAGGGTGTTTGATCACGGAATTCCCAGGCGCCATGAGGGGATTCCCCGGGGCCTTATCCGTAGTCCACAGATTTTCCGCACAGCCTGTGGATAAGTGAAGGGGACAGCTCCGTCCATCGGTGTTTCCACGGGTCTCAATTCGGGCGAATCAACACGCGCCCCCTTATCCGGTGGGGGCACGCGAACGCGCACCGGTAGCCTGGTGGGGTGATTGACCTTCGCCTGCTCCGTGAGGACCCCGACCGTGTTCGCGCCTCCCAGCGCGCCCGTGGAGAGGACGTCGCGCTCGTCGACGCCCTGCTCTCCGCCGATGAGCGGCGCAGGTCGTCCGGCGTCCGCTTCGACGAGCTCCGATCCGAGCAGAAGGCGCTCGGAAAGCTGATCCCCAAGGCCGGACCCGAAGAGCGCGCCGAGCTCCTGCAGAAGGCCGAGCAGCTCAAGACCGACGTCAAGGCCGCGGAGGCCGAGCAGAACGAGGCCGACGAGACGGCCAAGCAGCTTCTGCTCCAGCTCGGGAACATCGTCCACCCGGACGTCCCGGTCGGCGGCGAGGAGGACTTCGTCGTCCTCGAGACGCACGGCACCATCCGCGACTTCGCGGCCGAGGGCTTCGAGCCCAAGGACCACCTGGAGCTGGGCGAGGCGCTCGGCGCCATCGACGTCGAGCGGGGCGCCAAGGTCTCCGGCTCGCGCTTCTACTACCTGACCGGCGTCGGCGCCCTCCTGGAGCTCGCCCTGGTCAACGCGGCGATCGCCCAGGCCACCGAGGCCGGCTTCATCCCCATGCTCACTCCGGCGCTGGTCCGTCCGCGCGCCATGGAGGGCACCGGCTTCCTCGGCCAGGCCGCGGAGAACGTGTACCACCTGGAGAAGGACGACTACTACCTCGTCGGCACGTCCGAGGTGCCCCTCGCCGCGTACCACATGGACGAGATCATCGAGGCCGGCAAGCTGCCGCTGCGGTACGCGGGCTTCTCGCCCTGCTTCCGCCGCGAGGCCGGCACGTACGGCAAGGACACCCGGGGCATCTTCCGCGTCCACCAGTTCGACAAGGTCGAGATGTTCTCGTACGTCGCTCCGGAGGACGCCGAGGCCGAGCACAAGCGGCTCCTGGAGTGGGAGAAGCAGTGGCTGACCTCGCTGGAGCTGCCGTTCCAGGTCATCGACGTCGCCACCGGTGACCTCGGTGCCTCCGCCTCCCGCAAGTTCGACTGCGAGGCGTGGATCCCGACGCAGGGCAAGTACCGCGAGCTGACCTCCGCCTCGAACTGCGACAGCTTCCAGGCCCGTCGCCTCTCCGTCCGTCTGCGCGACGACAAGGACGGCAAGAAGGTCGTGCAGCCGCTGGCCACCCTGAACGGCACGCTGTGCGCCGTACCGCGCACGATCGTGGCGATCCTCGAGAACCACCAGCTGGCCGACGGCTCCGTGCGGGTGCCCGAGGTGCTCCGTCCGTACCTCGGCGGCCGCGAGGTCCTGGAGCCGATCGCCAAGTGAGCCCCTTCCCCTACCGCCTGGTCGCGACGGACCTCGACGGCACGCTGCTGCGGTCCGACGAGTCCGTCTCGGACCGCACGCGGGACGCGCTCGCCGCGGCGACGGCGGCGGGTGCCGCGCACATCGTGGTCACCGGCCGGGGAGTGCCCTGGACCCGGCACATCCTGGACGACCTCGGCTACCGGGGGATCGCGGTGTGCGGGCAGGGCGCGCAGGTCTACCACGCCGGCGAGCACCGGCTGCTGACCTCGCTGACCCTGGACCGGCAGCTCGCGGGGCTCGCGCTCTCCAAGATCGAGGCGGAGGTGGGCCCGCTGGCGCTGGCCGCCAGCCGTGACGGCCTGGAGGGCGAGGTCCTGATGGGCCCCGGTTACCGGGCCCACGAGGGGCCGCTGCCGTACGTGCCGTACGAGGACCCGGCGGAGCTGTGGGCGGCGCCGCTGACCAAGCTGTACGTGCAGCATCCGGCGCTGTCCGACGACGAGCTGACCCGGGCCGCGCGGGAGACGGTCGGCGGCCTCGTCGACGTCGTCATGGCGGGCCCGGGCATCGTGGAGATCCTCCCGCTCGGCCTCAGCAAGGCGACCGGCCTGTCGCTCGCGGCGCGCCGGCTCGGCGTGAAGGCCGCGGAGACGATCGCCTTCGGCGACATGCCGAACGACATCCCGATGTTCGGCTGGGCGGCGCACGGCGTGGCCATGGGCAACGCGCACGAGGAACTGCGGACGGTGGCGGACGAGGTGACGGCCTCGAACGAGGAGGACGGCATCGCGCTCGTCCTGGAACGCCTGCTGGCCGTCTGACCCGCCCGCGGCCTGATCCGGAAGACGGGCACCGGACCCGTGCGAAGGCCCGCTCCCCGAGGGGAGCGGGCCTTCGCGGGTTCACGGCCCGCGCGGACCGGGGTCCGCGCGCTCGAAGCGGCCGCGCCCGGGGGATCCCCCGTGTCCCCCGCGTGCAACTAGTGTGCGCCGGGCGGCCGTTCGAGGTCGACCGGTTTTCCGCCGGCCGGTGCTCCCCGGGTCAGCGGGTGGCAGGCCAGGCCGATCGCCAGCGAGATCGCGTGACCGAGGTCGGTGTACGTGCGGTCGGTGGCGAGCGGCACGAGGAAGAACGCGACCACCGCGGCGAGGTAGCACAGGCGCCAGGGGTACGGCAGCCGGTAGGTGAGGATCCCGGCCGAGGCGGCGAGGCCGTAGCTGACCCCGATGTCGACGACGTGCGCCATGCTGCGCGGCACGTCGTGGAGCTGGATGGCCGCCAGGACCACCTGCTGGCTGATGAGCGTGGCCGCGATGTGGGCGGTGGCGACGGTGAGGAGCCATTTCGGGGTGCCGAGCCAGCGTTCCACGGGGGCGTGGAAGACCTCGAAGAGCACCGCGTACAGCAGGAAGTCCGACGGGTTCTCGATCCAGAACGCACTGCCCAGCAGGGCCCGCATCGGGTGGTGCGCGAGCTGGTGGAGATTGCTGCTGTTGCGATGGAGGAGGTAGGTGTCCAGCGCGGCGGGGGAGAGCGCGATGACGAGGCTGGTGATCGCGATGACCGCCAGCCACACATGCGTACCGGGTGACGAACGCACCCACGACCTGATCGGCCGGGACGGTTCGCCACCCGGGGAGGTTTCGCTCGGCACCTTTCAGTGCCTATCACCCGGAGCCGGGAGAAACCTCAGAAATTGATCATGTGTCCGGCAATACCGTGGATCGCTTCCTTCACGGCCTCGCCCAGCGTCGGGTGCGCGTGCACGTTCCGGGCGACCTCGTGGACCGTGAGGTCCCACTGCTGGGCCAGCGTCAGCTCGGGCAGCAGCTCGGTGACGTCGGGGCCGATCAGGTGGGCGCCGATGATCTCGCCGTACTTCGCGTCGGCGACGATCTTGACGAAGCCGGTGGCGTCGCCGAGGCCGTGCGCCTTGCCGTTCGCGACGAACGGGAACTTGGCGACCTTGACGTCGAAGCCCTTCTCGCGGGCCTGCGCCTCGGTCCAGCCGAAGCTGGCGATCTGCGGCTGGCAGTAGGTCGCGCGCGGGATCATCGGGTAGTCGAGCTCCATCGTCTCGGCGTCCCCGATGGTCTCGGCCGCGATGACGCCCATGGCCTCGGCGGTGTGCGCGAGCATCAGCTTCGCCGTCACGTCACCGATGGCGTAGATGTGCGGCACGGAGGTGCGGCAGCGGCCGTCGACGTCGATGGCGCCGCGCTCGGTCAGCGCGACGCCGGTGTTCTCCAGGCCGTAGCCGGTGACGTTCGGCGCGAAGCCGATGGCCTGGAGGACCTTGTCGGCCTCCAGGACCTTCTGGGCGCCGTCCTTGCCGGTGACCGTGACGCGGACCTGCGGGCCGGACTCGTCGATGGCCTCGACGCGGGTGGAGGTCAGGACGTCGATGCCGAGCTTGCGGTACTGCTTCGCGAGCTCCTTGGAGACCTCCTCGTCCTCCAGCGGCGCGATGCGGTCGAGGAACTCGACGATCGTGACCTTGGTGCCGTAGTTGTTCAGCACGTACGCGAACTCGATGCCGATGGCGCCGGCACCGGCGATGACGATCGACTTGGGGGCGTCCTCGGCGAGGATCTGCTGCTCGTACGAGACGACGCGGTCGCTCAGCGAGGTGCCGGGGAGCATCCGCGGGGAGGCGCCGGTGGCGATGATGCAGTTGTCGAAGGTGATCGTCTCCGAGGTGCCGTCGGCCTTGGCCACCTGGAGGGTGTTCGCGTCGAGGAAGGTGCCCCGGCCGCTGAACTCGGTGATCCCGTTCTTCTTCATCAGGAAGTGGACGCCCTTGACGCGGCCGTCCGCGACCGAGCGGCTGCGGCGGAAGGCCTCGCCGTAGTCGAAGGAGACGGTGCCGTCGACCTTGATGCCGAAGGTCTTCGCCTCGTGGTTGAAGATGTGGGCGAGCTCGGCGTTGCGCAGCAACGCCTTGGTGGGGATGCAGCCGACGTTCAGGCAGACACCGCCCCAGTACTTCTCCTCGACGACCGCGACCCGCTTGCCCAGCTGGGCGGCGCGGATGGCGGCGACGTAGCCGCCGGGGCCAGCTCCGAGTACGACGACGTCGAAGCGGTCTGACATGACTGACTCCCGAGGGTGGTGAGGGTGTTCGGCACACGTACGAGCCCACAGTAGTCCGGTCGCTGCGGCCCGGTCCGGGAGGCGAGGGAGCTCACTTGTAGGATGACTGGGCAACCGGGCGAATGGAGGATTTCGATGGCGCTCAAGGCGGCGGGGCGGACCTCGCTGGTGGACTCCGCGGTGGAACAGCTGCGCACACAGCTCGCCGACGGGGAGTGGGCGGTCGGCGACCGCATCCCGACCGAGCACGAGCTCGCGCAGCAGCTCGGCGTCGGGCGCAACACCGTCCGCGAGGCGGTCCGGGTCCTCGTCCACGCGGGTCTCCTGGAGTCCCGCCAGGGCAACGGCACCTTCGTCAGGTCGACCGCCGACCCGTCCGCCGTGCTGCGCGGCGTCCGGCACGCGGGCGCGGCCGACGTCCTCGAACTCCGGATCGCCCTGGAGGCCGAGGCCGCCCGCCTCGCGGCCACCCGGCGCGACACCCACGACCTGCTGCGGCTGCGGGCCGCCCTGAACGGTCTGCGCGAGGAGGGCGACCGGGACGCGGACGCGGACCTCGCCTTCCACCTCGCGGTCGTCGGCGCGACCCACAACGCGGCCTTCGTCGAGGTGTACCGCTTCTTCTCCGCGCAGGTGCACGAGGTCCTGGTGGAGGCCCTCGGCGACCGGGAGATGCCCCCGGTCGACATCGACGCCCACGAGGCCCTGGTGGTGGCCGTCGAGGCCGGCGACCCGGAGGCGGCGGAGCGCCAGGCCCGCGAACTGCTGCGGGCCCCGATGGAGACGGTCGCGGCACTGACGGGACAGGACCAGTGAGCTCCGGGACGCGTACGGGTACGGGTACGGGGAGGGGCGCGGACACGGGCACGGGCACGGGCACGGGATCGGGGACCGGACCGGGCTCGGAGGCCGGGCCGGGCCCCGGGACGCGGGCGGAAGCGGAGGCCCGCGTGCTCGTCGACGCCGAGGCCGGGGTCCGGCCGTCGGCCGAGGGGGCCGTGGCCCGGCGGGCCCTGCTCGCCCACCCGGCGCTGCTCCTGGTCGGCATCGTGCTGGCCTCGCTCAACATGCGGGTCGCGCTGGCGAGCGTGGCGCCGCTGGTCGGCGAGATATCCGCCGCCTTCGGGCTCTCGTCGACCGCGAGCTCGCTCGTGACCTCGGTGCCGGTGCTGTTCCTCGGCCTGGGCGCCCTGGTGGCGCCGTGGCTCGGGCGCCGGTTCGGCGCCGAGCGCGTGCTGTTCGCGGCGCTCCTGCTGCTCGGCGTCGGCATCCTCGCGCGCGTGCTGCCGTCCGTGTACGCGCTGTACGGCGGCGGGATCCTCGTCGGCACCGCGATCGCCCTGCTCAACGTGCTGATGCCGGGCCTGATCAAGCGTGACTTCCCGGGCCGGGCCGCCTCGATGACCTCGGTCTACACGGGCGCGATGATCGCCGGTGCCACCGTCGCCGCGGCGGCCGCCGTGCCGCTGGAGAAGGCCCTGGGCGGCGGCTGGGAGGCCTCCCTGGGCTTCTGGTCGCTGCTCGCCGCGGTCGCGGCCCTCGCCTGGCTTCCGCAGGTGCTGATCGCCCGGGGCCGCACGGGGCACGAGGTACGGGCCGTCCCGGCCGGCGGCGGCCGCCCGGTGAACGTCTGGCGCTCGGCGCTCGCCTGGCAGGTCACCCTCTTCATGGGGCTGCAGTCGCTGTGGTCGTACGTGCTGATCGCCTGGATGCCGACGATCTTCACCGACCACGGGATGAGCCGCTCCACGGCCGGCGTGATCTTCGCCTTCAACAACCTGATCCAGGTCGCCGGCGCCTTCGTGGTGCCGCTGCTCGCCGGCCGGATGCGCGGCCAGCGCCCGCTGATCGTGCTGGTCACGACGCTGGTCGCGGCCGGTTACGCCGGACTGATGGTGGCGCCCGTGGAGGGCGCCTGGCTCTGGTCGGCGGTCCTCGGCGTCGGTCAGGGCGGCGCCGTCGGCCTCGCCCTGACCCTGATCGTGCTGCGCTCCGGGGACGCGGTGACCGCGGCCGGACTGTCCGGCATGGCCCAGACGGTCGGCTATCTGCTGGCCGCCGCCGGGCCGCTGGCCGCGGGCGCCCTCCACCAGGCCACCGGCTCCTGGACCCTGCCGATCTCCCTGGTGCTCGCCGTCTGCGCGGCGGCCGCGGGCGTCGGACTGCTCGCCGCCCGGGACCGTACGGTCTGACGCTCCCCGGGGCGGCTACTCCTCTCCGGCCAGCTTCAGCGTGCGCAGCTTGTGGCCGGCGAACCAGGTGGCGCCGAGGGTGACGGCCACCAGCAGCACGGTCGCCGTCGGCAGGGCCACGTCCGACGTGACCAGGCCGTCGCCGGTGACCTTCTCGGCCAGCGCGAGCGCCCACTGCTGGACGCTGAGGGTGCGGGCGCCGGAGATCAGGGAACCGAAGAGCGCCTCCCACACCAGCGCGTAGACGAGGCCGATCACCACCGCGTGCCGGCTGACCGTGCCGAGCAGCAGGAAGAGCGCGCTGTAGGCGATGGAGGCGACCAGCGCGGCGACCGTGTAGGCGACGGCGACCTGCTGCCCGTTCCCGTTCAGGATGAATCCGGCGATCAGCGTCGGCACGGCCGAGAAGACCATGGTGACGGCTATGGCCACGAACAGCTTGGTGGTGATGATCGTCGTCCGCTTCACCGGCTTGGAGAGCAGGTAGACGATGGAGCCGTCGTCGATCTCCGGTCCGATCGCGCCCGTGCCGGCGATGACGCCGATCAGCGGGACCATCGTGGCGAGCGCGAAGCCGCCCAGGAGGTCGGCCGCGACCTGGTCGTCCGCGCCGTTGAGCGCGCGGACGGCCGCGGCGATGACCAGGAGCAGGGCGGGCAGGAGGAAGAGGATCGCCGCTCGGCGGCGGCCGAGGAGGGCCCGGTAGGTGAGCCGGGCGACAGTGGGGTCGTACATCGGGGTCGTACTCCTTTCAGGCCGCGACGAGATACGAGAAGACGGATTCGAGGGACTCGTCGGAGGGCGAGACCGCGAGCAGCCGGATGCCCCGCTCCCGCGCGACCTTCGGCAGCAGCTCGGTGAACCGTCCGAAGTCGACGGCCTGGATCCGCAGTCCGCCCTCCACCGCGTCGACCTCGATGCCGGCCGTGGACGGGTCGGCGATCAGGGCGGCGGCGAGCTCCCGGTCGTCGCTGGAGCGGACCAGGTAGCGGTGCGGACGGTCCGTCATCAGGCGACGGATCTTGCGGAAGTCGCCGGAGGCCGCGTGCCGTCCGGCGACGATCACCTCGATGTGGGAGGCGAGCTGCTCGACCTCCTCCAGGATGTGCGAGGAGAACAGGACCGTGCGGCCGTCCGCGCCCATCCGCCGCAGCAGGTCCATCAACTGCATGCGCTGACGCGGGTCCATGCCGTTGAAGGGCTCGTCGAGCAGGAGCACGGACGGTTCGTGGACGAGGGCCGAGGCCATCTTCACGCGCTGCCGCATGCCCTTGCTGTACGTGGCGATCTTCCGGTCCTGCGCGTACTCCATCTCGACGGTGGCCAGGGCCCGCTGGGCCTCCGCCGCGCCGAGGCCCTGGAGCTCCGCGTTGGCCACGACGAACTCGCGGCCGGTGAGGAAGTCGTACATCGCCTCCCGCTCGGGGACGACGCCGATGGAGCGGTAGACCGACTCGTTGCGCCAGACCGGCACGCCGTCGAGGGTCACGCTGCCGGTGGACGGGTCGAGGAAGCCGCCCATCATGTTGATGAGGGTGGACTTCCCGGCGCCGTTGGGGCCCAGGAGCCCGGTGACGCCGGGGCCGATCGACATCGTGATGTCGTTGACCGCCACCACGTTCCCGAACCAGCGCGAGACGTGGTCGATGTGCAAGGTGCTCACAGTCCGACCTTTCGGTAGCGGCGCATCAGGATGCCGTAGGAGGCGGCCATGAGGCCGAGGACGACCAGCAGGTAGACGGCGCCCACGCCCGCACTGACCTGCATCTCGCCGGGGAAGGAGGCGGGAGCGCCGAGGAACGCGTTCTGCAGGCCGATGACGAGGGTGAGGGGCGAGAAGAGGCCGAGCCAGACGATGGAGCCGGTGTTCTCGGTGGCGTAGGAGATGCCCTGGAGGGTGGAGACCGCGCCGTAGGAGATGGTGAGGACGGCGATCACGGCGGCGACGCCGAAGCCGCGACGCGGGGTGAGCGCGGCCATGACCAGGCCGACGCCGGCGAAGAGCACCGACAGGATCGCGACGGAGACGAGCCCCTGGCCGAACAGCTTGGCCTGCTCGGCGAAGTCCATCTTGGCCAGCATCGAGCCGATCCACATGATGAGCAGCGGGGTGGCGGTGAGGACGAAGAGCGCCGAGGCCATCGCCCCGTACTTGGCCAGCACGTAGTCCACCCGCTCGATGGGGCGGGAGAAGTACAGCGGGACCGTCCGGAACCTCAGGTCGCGGGAGACCGACTGGGGCGCCTGGGAGGCGAGGAAGACGGCGATGACGAGCTGGAGGTAGACCGCGTACTGGGTGTACTCCATGAAGAGCTTGTCGGCCTTGGTGTACACCGAGATGGCGACGATGATCAGCGCGGGCGCGCACATCACCGCGAAGAGCAGCATCGGCAGCACCTTGGACTTGGCGCTGCGGCCCAGTCCGTACGCGCCGCGCAGCGACTGCGAGAACAGGGACCGGCGCGCGTACGCCCGGCCGTGGCGCGGGCCGTCGTAGGACCGGTAGCCGATGTTGTGGATCCGGGTCGTGTCGGGGGCCTGGGAGCTCATCGAGCGGGCACCTCCTCCTGGTCCTTCGCCTTGAAGACCTCGGCGATGTGGTGGCGGCGCTGCTCCATGCGGACGAGGCCGAGGCCGAGCTCGGCGACGGTGTCCCGCACGAGGTCGTACGTCTCCTCGCCGGCCGCCTCCAGGAGCAGGATGTGGCCCGCGCCCGGCAGGCCGTCCTCCACGCCCGCGTGGACCGGGACGCCGGCGGCGGCGAGGGCCGCGCGGAGCGCCGCCGTGCCGTCCGGGACGGTGTCGGAGTCGGTGACCTCGACGGCGAGCGTCGTGGTGGTTCGGGTGAAGTCGCTGGTGGAGCTGGAGCGCAGCAGCCGGCCGCCGTCGATGACGACGACGTGGTCGCAGGTGCGCTCCAGCTCGCCCAGCAGGTGCGAGGTGACGAGGACGGAGATGCCGAAGTCGGTCCAGATCCTGCGGATCAGTCCGAGCATCTCGTCCCGGCCGACCGGGTCGAGGCCGTTGGTCGGCTCGTCGAGGAGGACCAGCTTGGGGTCGTGGACGAGCGCCTGGGCCAGTTTCACCCGCTGCTTCATGCCCGTCGAGTAGCCGCCCATCGGGCGGTAGCGCTCCTCGTAGAGGCCGACGTGCCGCAGGGTGTCGGCGGTCCGCTCCCGGGCGGCGGTCGCGGGCAGCCCGGACATCCGCGCCATGTGGACGACGAACTCGGTGGCCGAGACGTCCGGCGGAAGGCAGTCGTGCTCGGGCATGTACCCGACGCGCTCACGGATCTCGGAACCGTGGGTCCGGACGTCGAGGCCCAGGACCTGGGCGCTGCCCTCCGTGGCGGGGGAGAGTCCGAGCAGGATCTTGATCATCGTGGACTTGCCGGCTCCGTTGGCACCCACCAGTCCGGTCACACCGGGCCCGATGTCCAGGGAGAGCCGGTCGAGAGCGGTCACCCGGGGGAACCGCTTGCTGAGGCTTTCGGTGGCGATCACAGTCACGCTTCGACGGTAGTGGCGTGCGCCACAGCAGTCGTCAGCCCAACGGCTCGATCCTTCTCCCACTTCAGGAGTACAAGCCCGTAGGGGCGTCGCGACGAAAGTCTTTTTCCGGGGACGGTAACCGCGGTTTTCCACAGGCCGTCGTCCGCCCCCTTGACGCAGCCGCCGGGCATTGTCACATTCATCGGTGTCAAGTTACGAACGCGTAGCGCAGTCGGGCGCTCACACGGGACGGCGGGTGGCATGGCCTCAGCAGTGACAGGCGAACTCTCCGCGGAGCTGCGGGGGTTCAGGGAAGTGCAGCGGCTCTCCTACGAGTGCGCGGAAGCCGTCGCGGCCCAGCTCAAGCCGGGCGTGACCGAGCGCGATGCCGCCCGGATGCAGCGGGAGTGGCTCCACGAGCGGGGCGTGCGGGACTGGTTCCACCGGCCCTTCGCCTGGTTCGGCGACCGCACGGCCTTCGTGGACTTCAGGGTTCCGCTGCAGTTCTTCCCCACGAACCGGCGTCTCGAGGCGGGGATGCCGTTCATCCTCGACATGGCGCCGGTCTACAAGGGCTACACGGCCGACATCGGCTACAGCGGCTGCCTGGGCCTCGATCCCCTGCACGACAAGCTGCTCGCCGACCTGGAGGCCCACCGCGAACTGATCCTGCGCGAGGTGCGCGAGCGCCGCACGCTGCGCGAGATATACGAGGGCGTGGACCGGCTCATGGTCCGCCAGGGGTACGCGAACCGGCACCGCGCCTACCCCTTCGGCGTCATCGCCCACAAGATCGACCGGGTGAAGGAGCGCCGCTGGGCGCCGACGCTCTTCGGCTTCGGCACCCAGTCGCTTAAGGGGCTCGCGAGCGACGCCCTGCACGGCCACCGGGACGGCTGGTCCCCGCTCTGGTCGCCGTACAAGTTCTCCGACCACCCGCCCGTGCCCGGGCTGTGGGCGGTCGAGCCGCACCTCGGTTTCCGGGGGACGGGCGCGAAGTTCGAGGAGATCCTGGTCGTCACCGACTCCCGGGACCCCGAGCAGAGCGCTTTCTGGCTGGACGACGATCTGCCGCACGTGCGGCGCTGGAACGAGGGAGCGGTCTGATGGCGGGGCTGAACGGGGCGCGGGAGCGCCGGGTCCGGACGGGCGGGATCGAGCTGTGCGTCGCCGAGCTGGGCGACACGGACCGGCCGACCGTCCTGCTCGTGCACGGGTACCCGGACTCCAAGGAGGTGTGGTCGGAGGTCGCGGTCCGGCTGGCCGAGGAGTTCCACGTGGTGCTGTACGACGTCCGGGGCCACGGCCGGTCGACGGCGCCGGTCCCGCTGCGCGGCGGCTTCACGCTGGAGAAGCTGACGGACGACTTCCTCGCGGTCGCCGACGCCGTCAGCCCGGACCGGCCGGTCCACCTGGTCGGTCACGACTGGGGTTCGGTGCAGGCCTGGGAGTTCGCCACCGTGCAGCGCACGGAGGGCCGGATCGCCTCCTTCACCTCGATGTCGGGGCCCTCGCTCGACCACTTCGGGCACTGGATCAAGCAGCGGATGACCCGGCCCACCCCGCGCCGGATCGGCCAGCTCCTCGGCCAGGGCGCCAAGTCCTGGTACGTGTACATGCTGCACACGCCCGTGCTGCCGGAGCTCGCCTGGCGCGGCCCGCTCGGCAAACGCTGGCCGAAGGTCCTGGAGCGGGTGGAGAAGGTCCCGGCCGGCGACTATCCGACGTCCTCCCTGCCGGACGACGCGGCGCACGGTGCCTGGCTCTACCGGGACAACGTCCGGGCCCGCCTCGGCAGGCCGCGCCCCGACGCGTACGCGCACGTGCCCGTCCAGCTGATCACGCCGACCGGGGACGCGTTCCTCTCCGAGCGCCTCTACGACGACCTGGGCACCTGGGTGCCCGACCTGACCCGGCGCACGCTGCCGGCCAAGCACTGGGTGCCGCGCACCCGTCCGGACCAGCTGTCCGCATGGATCGCCGAGTTCGTCCGGGCCAACGAGGACGCGGCGGCCAGGGCGCCGAAGCCGGTCGCGGCGAAGAGCGACGTGAAGCCGGAGTACGCGGAGCGGTTCGGCGGACAGCTCGTCCTGGTGACCGGGGCGGCCAGCGGCATCGGCCGGGCCACCGCCTTCGCGTTCGCGGAGGCCGGCGCCCGGGTGGTGGCCGTGGACCGGGACGCCGAGGGGGCGGTCCGCACGGCCGAGATGGCGCGCCTGATCGGTGCCCCGGAGGCCTGGGGCGAGACGGTCGACGTCGCCGACGAGCAGGCGATGGAGCAGCTGGCCGCGAAGGTGGCGGCCGAGTACGGCGTCGTCGACGTCCTGGTCAACAACGCGGGCATCGGGCTCACCGGTTCCTTCTTCGCGACCTCGGGCGAGGAGTGGAAGCGGGTCCTGGACGTCAACCTGTGGGGCGTCATCCACGGCTGCCGCTTCTTCGGCGCGCAGATGACCGCGCGCGGGCAGGGCGGCCACATCGTCAACACCGCGTCCGCAGCGGCCTTTCAGCCCTCCCGGGCGCTGCCGGCCTACAGCACGTCGAAGGCGGCGGTGCTGATGCTCAGCGAGTGCCTGCGCGCCGAACTGGCCGACCAGGGCATCGGGGTGTCGGCGATATGCCCCGGCATCGTCAACACCAGCATCACGGCGACCGCGCGGTTCGCCGGGGTCACGGACGCGGCGGAGGAGAAGCGGCGGCAGCAGAAGGCCTCCCGGCTGTACGGCCTGCGGAACTACCCGCCGGAGAAGGTCGCGGACGCGATCCTGGGGGCGGTTCTGCACGACCGGGCCGTGGTCCCGGTGACCCCCGAGGCCCGGGGCGCCCACCTCCTGTCCCGCCTCAGCCCCGGGGCGCTGCGGGCACTGGCCCGCTGGCAGCCGCCGGCGTGACGGTCGGGGCCTGATCCGGGCAGGTCACCGATCCGGGCAGGCCACTGATCCAGGAAGACCACCGATCCGGGCAGGTCACGGCGTGGGGACCGGCGGGGTCGTGCCCGGACCGGTGGCCACACCGGCGCGGCCGGCTGGACCTGAGCCGGGCCGGTGGTCGCCCCGGTGCGACCGGCGGGGTCCGGGGCGGGCGGCGGTCGTACGATCCCTTCCAGGAGGGACCCCGCGACGGCGGGGTGGAGGACGCGGGTGGTGGGAGCGGGTTTGGCCGAGCAGTCAGCACAGCCGGAGTACCGGATCGAGGATCTCGCCCACCACAGCGGGGCCACGGTCCGGACGATCCGCGCCTACCAGGACCGCGGCCTGCTGCCCCGCCCGGAGCGGCGGGGCAGGTCGAACGTGTACGGGGACGCGCACCTCGCGCGGCTCCGGCAGATCGCCGACCTCCTCGACCGGGGCTACACCCTGGCCTCGATCAAGGAGCTCCTAGAGGCCTGGGACACCGGCCGGGGCCTCGGCGGGGTGCTGGGGCTGGTCGCGGAGGTCCACGGGCCGTGGACGGACGAGGAGGCGGACCGGATCTCCCGCGCGGAGCTGGACGCCCGCTTCGGCGGCACGCCGGACGAGGAGGCCATCCGGGAGGCGGTCGAGCTCGGCGTACTGGAGCGGCTGCCGGAACGGGAGGGCGAGGAGTACCTCGTACCGAGCCCGCAGGAGCTGGCGGTGGCGGCCGAGTTGTACGCGGCGGGTGTGCCCCTGGCGGCGATCACCGGTCACCTGAGGGAACTTCGCGACCAGGTCGAGCACATCGCCTCCCGTTTCCTGGAGTTCACGACCGAGCACGTCTTCGCGCGCTATCTGGAGCACCGGCCGCCGACGGACGCGGACGCGGCCGAGGCGGCGACGATGGTGCGGCGGCTCAGGCCGCTCGCCCAGCAGACCGTGGACGCCGAACTGGCTCGGGCCATGCGCCTGTTGGCCACCCGCCACCTCCAGATCCACCTGTCGCCGGACCCGCCCCGGGCGAGGGACGACCAGCCGCGCGCGGTGTCGCTCCCGGCCGGGACGATACGGGCCGTGCAGGGCCTGGTCGGCGCGGAGGGCGTCGAGGCCTTCATCGCGGCAGCCACAGAACGAGAGGTCCATAAAAGGACATTGGACGCACTTGCGGCAAGTCGTCACAAACAGGAGGGAATTGGGTAAATGCTTTGACCGGACAGCCCCGTTGTCCACAGAATCTCAAACTTGCCTGTGGATAACTCCACTTGCTTGTGGATCAAACCCGAACGGGGAAGAAATCGAGATGGATGAACGACGCACCGTGAAGGTGTCGAAGTACCTCTCCAGGCATCTGCGCCACCAGCCCGAGCGCATCGGACTCGTCCTCGACGCGCACGGCTGGACCGAGATCGACGCCCTGCTCCGGGCCGCCGCGGAGCACGGCTTCCCCTTCACCCGTGACGAGCTGGACCACGTCGTCGCGACCAACGACAAGAAGCGCTTCGCCGTCGAGGGCACCCGCATCCGGGCGAACCAGGGCCACACCGTGGCGGTCGACCTCGACCTGCCGGTCGCCGAACCGCCCGCGTACCTCCATCACGGTACGGTCGCGGACCGGATCCCGGCGATCCGGGCGGAGGGACTGCGGCCCATGGCCCGCCACCACGTCCACCTCTCCCCCGACCGGGAGACGGCGACCCGGGTCGGCGCGCGCCGGGGACGGCCCGTCGTGCTGAGCGTCGACGCCGGCGCCATGCGGCGGGCCGGACACGTCTTCCGCGTCAGCGCCAACGGGGTCTGGCTGACCGACGCCGTCCCGCCGGAGTTCCTCCGTTTCCCTTCCTGAGCCCGCGTCCCAGGGCCGTGCGGCATGATCGTCGCCATGGCTCATCCGCATCTGCCCACCACCGAGGCCGCCGTCACCGCGATCCGTGAGATCGCCCGGGAGTTCCACCTGGAGATGACGGTGACCGACGACATCGGCGCGGACCGGACCTCCCGGCGCACCTCCTCCGGGGCGTTCGCCGTCCTCGACCCGGACGGCTCGCTGCCGCACGAGGCCTACGTCGAACTGGGCGGCTCCCCCTCGGTCGCGGTCCAGGTCTTCCCCGAGGACGACGCCACGATCACCGTGGACGGGATCGCGTTCGCGGACGTGCCCCGCGACGCCGTCCCCGCCTTCCTCCGCTCCGTCCACGGCGGTCTCGCCCATGTGAAGGGACGGTTCTTCCCGCCCGGTTGGTGGCTGATCGTCCCGCTGCCCGGCGACGAGACGTACAAGGAGCTCGTCCCCGGGGCCTCGCTCACTCCCTGGATGAGCTCCCGCGTCCGCTGACCGCCGCGGGTTCGGGTACACAGCCCTCACTTCCGGGGGAATCGCGAGCGCCGGAGAGAGTCGGCGGCACGGGTCCGGGAAGACGGTGACCATGGGTGACATTCTCGTCGGCGCGTGTTCATGGACGGACAAGGAGCTGCTGTCCAGCGGCTGGTACCCGGAGGGCCACCGCGGCGCGGAGGCCAGACTGCGGTACTACACCACGAGGTTCCCGCTGGTCGAGGTGGATGCCACCTACTACGGGCTGCCCAGTACGCGTAACAGCACTCTCTGGGTCGAGCGCTCGCCGGCCGGTTTCCGGTTCGACGTGAAGGCGTTCTCGTTGCTGACCGGGCACCCGACGCGCCCCGGCGCGCTGCCGGCCGATCTGCGGGCGGCGGCGGCCCGGCCGCACGGTCGGGCGGAGGCGGACCCCGAGCTGCTCGACGAGGTGTGGCTCCGCTTCAGCGGCGCCCTCGAACCCCTGCGCCGGGCGGAGCGCCTGGGCACGCTCCTCTTCCAGTTCCCTCCGTGGCTGGCTCCGGGGACGGCGGCGACGTCGACGCTGCGCCGGTGCCGGGAGCGCACCGAGGGCTGGCCGGTGGCGGTGGAGTTCCGGCATCCCGACTGGTGGCGTCCGGACCGGTCCGCCTCCACCTTCGGCCTGCTGGCGGAACTGGACCTGACCGCCGTGGCCGTGGACATGGTGCAGTCGCTCCCCACGTCCATCCCGCCGGTCACCCCGGTCACCTCCGACCGGCTGGCGGTGGTCCGCTTCCACGGGCGCAACCGCGCCTGGGGGACGGGAACGAAGGAGGAACGGTTCCGCCACCGGTACACGCCCGAGGAGCTCTCCTCCTGGACGCCGGCCGTCCACGCGATGGCCGACCGGGCCCGCGAGGTCCACGTCCTCTTCAACAACTGCTGTGGCGATGCGGCCGTCCGCAGTGCCGAGACGATGAGCCGCCTGCTCGGCACGCAGCCCGACGCCGACCGGGCGGACGGCCGGAACGACGCGGACGGCCGGGGCGACGCGGTGGAAGGACCGGGTGGCACGGACGGCCCGGGGGGCACGGACGGCCCGGGCGTCGCGGCGGACGGCCCGGGTGGCACGGCGCCCCTCTTCTGAACGTTCTGAACGGCCGGTGGGCGGGCCGTGCGCCCGGACGGAGACCCGCCGGAGTCGACGCCCGGCCGACGGGGTCCCGTAGGGTCGACGGCATGCGACTGAGCACGGTGATCCTCCCCATCCACCGGTGGAGCGAGGGGCAGAAGACCTGGCGGCGGGCCGAGGAACTCGGCTTCCACGCGGCGTACACCTACGACCACCTCTCCTGGCGGAGCTTCCGCGACGGCCCGTGGTTCGGCGCGCTGCCCACGCTCACCGCGGCGGCGACGGCCACCGAGCGGATCCGCCTCGGCACCCTCGTGACCTCGCCGAACTTCCGGCACCCGGTGACGCTCGCCAAGGAGCTGATCACGCTGGACGACGTCTCCGACGGGCGGATCACCCTCGGCATCGGCGCGGGCGGCAACGGCTTCGACGCCACCGTGCTCGGGCAGGAGGCGTGGACGCCGAAGGAGCGGGCCGACCGGTTCGGCGAGTTCGTGGCGCTCCTCGACCGGCTCCTCACCGAGGACGCGGTGACGGAGCGGGGCACGTTCTACTCGGCCGACGAGGCGCGGAACATCCCCGGCTGCGTCCAGCGTCCGAGGCTGCCGTTCGCGGTGGCGGCGACCGGGCCGCGCGGGCTGAGGCTGGCCGCGCGGCACGGGCAGGCGTGGGTGACCACCGGAGACCCGAAGCTGTACGAGGAGGGGACGCCCGAGCAGTCGGTGGCGGCCCTGCGCGGCCAGGTCGAGAAGCTCTCCAAGGCGTGCGCCGAGTCCGGTCGGGACGTCGCCGAGCTCGACAAGATCCTGCTGACCGGTTTCACCCCGGACCGGGGGCGGCCGCTGGAGTCCGTGGACGCCTTCGTCGACTTCGCCGGACGTCACCGGGAGCTCGGCTTCACCGAGATCGTGATCCACTGGCCGATCCCGGACTCCGACTTCGCCGCCGACCCGACCGTCTTCGAGAACATCGCCACCGAGGCGCTCGCCCAGCTGGGCTGAGCGTTCCGGACCGCCCGGGGGGCGGCGCCCGTCAGGCCGTGTGTTCCGGACCGCCCGCGGCGGCGCCCGTCAGGCCGTGCGCCGGGCGTGGCTCCGCCACAGGGCGAGCATGACCGGGGAGTCGGCCGGTGCCGGACGGGCCGGGCAGACGTCGAAGTGGCTGACCCGGCACCCGTCCGACGGCACGGCCGCGCCCAGGTCGACCGCGGTCCCGTCGCCGCCGACGCGCCAGCGTCGGCCCGCCGGCACGAGCCGGGCCGTCAGCTCCCCGGGCTCGATCATGACCCAGCGCCCGCGCGCCGTGCGGTGCCACTCGGCGAGCGCCCCGCACCGGTCACAGACGGCCGGCACCGGGGCCCGCGCGTCCGGGGTGTCGCTCACGGGCCCCGCTTCGTCCCGTACCGCGCTCCCCGGCCGCGTCCGCTGTGCCACGACCCGGGCGCCCTGGGCCACGACCTCGACCAGGCCGGCCAGGACGTCGCCCACCAGCACCGGATCACGTTCGGGGTGCGCCGCTCCGGTCCGCTCGCACTCCGCGCAGAGGGTCATGCCGAGGCTCGTGACCCACGTCCCGTACGGCGTACCGCAGGAGTCGCACTCCGCGCTCCGCCGGCCCGCGACCATGCCGCCCTCCCTGAAGACGCCGTCAGCTCCCAGGGGGTCTTCCCCGCCGTGTCCAGAACGAACGGATGTTTACGGCCATCTCCTGGCGCATGTCGAAGGGCGCCGACCGCGTGCCGGCGCGGCGCCGGCTCCGCGCCGGCGCCGCGCGGTCCCCGTTCAGCCCTGACGCTTCGGCAGCCGGCGGTAGCCCGGGTGCACGCCGGGGGTGAGGCCCTGCTGTTCGGCGATCCGTCCGAGGAGCGCCGTCAACCGGTCCCGGTCCTCCTCGTCGAGCGCGGCGAACAGGTCGTCCTCGTGCAGCGCGGCGATCTCGCGGACCCGTCCGAGCACGCGGCGCCCGTCCTCGGAGAGGTACAGCTCGTGGTGGCGGCGGTCCTCGGCGCTGCGGCGCCGCTCGACGAGCCCCTTCTCCTCCAGGTTGTCGATGAGCGCGACGACCCGGCTCGGGACGACGCCGAGGTCGGCGGCGAGGGAGCGCTGACTCCGTCCCGGTTCCACGGCGATCATCCGCAGCAGACCGACGTCCGGCGGGGCGAGGCCGAGCTCGCCGACGCGCTCGCCGAAACGTCCCGCCGCGTGCGCCCCGAGCTGGGCGAGCAGAAACGCTCCGCCGCGCGGGGGCGGGGCCGTCGCCGCTCCGGGATCTTCCACTGGTTGCCGGTCACTGCTCACGGGGCTATCGTACGGGACAAGAATGATTCTCCATAGTGAACTATTCTCTTGAGAGAACGGACTGGACCCGTGTCTGCAGCAGAAGCAGAGAGCTGGACCGACCCCCGGCCGAACGACGCCCCCCGAGCACGCCGGGAGGCACAGGGAGGACCTCCGCCCGGCGTGCTCGCCGTGGTGTTCACCGGACTGTTCCTGGCCGCGCTGGTGCTCGGCACCGTGCTCGCCGGCGGTGACCCCTTCCCCTCCCCCTTCGGCGGGACCGGCGAGATCGTGGCGTACTTCCGCACCCACTCCGACGCCGTTCGGATCTCCGGCGCCCTCCAGTTCGCGGCCTCGATCCCGCTGGCCGTCTACGCCGCCACGGTCTCGGCCCGGCTGCACCGGCTCGGCGTCCGCGCCCCCGGCGCGACCATCGCCCTGGCCGGCGGCCTCCTCGCCGCCGGGTTCCTGGCCTGCTGCGGCCTGGTGAGCTGGACCCTGTCGCGTGCGGAGGTCCTGGAGCTCCCGCCGCTCGTCCGGGCCCTGCAGTACCTGGCCTTCGCCACCGGCGGCCCGGGACACGTCGTGACGCTGGGCCTGCTGGTGGCCGGGATCGCCGTCCCCGGGCTCCTCGCCGGACTGCTGCCCCGCGCGCTCGCCGTGACCGGCCTCGTCCTGGCGGCGGTCGCCGAACTCTCGACCCTCACCCTGCTCCTCGACGGCGCCGCCCTGCTGCTGCCGCTGGCCCGCTTCACCTGCCTGGGCTGGCTGATCGCCGCCGGCTTCCTGCTGCCCCGGCGCCGCACCCGTACCGAACCCCTCCGCAGCACCGGCAAGGAGCACTGACATGCCCGAGAAGCCCGAGAACACGACGGACGCGGACAAGAGGCCCACGGACAGGAGGCTCGTGGACAAGCTGGTGCGCTTCCAGCAGCCCGAGAAGACCCTCCGCTACCTGGGCGAGCTGCCCGACACCCGTCTCGCCGAGCTCTTCGGCCTGGACACCGAGACGTACCGGACGCTCCTGCGCGGCCTCGACGAACAGGCCCGGAACACCGCCGCCGACCTCCTCGGGGACCCCGCCTTCGCCGACCGCGCCGGCCGGTTGCCCTTCCGTCCCGGGCAGCGGGTCGTGGCCCTCGGCGAGAGCACCACCGCCGACCGGCTCTCCTGGTTCTCGATCCTGCGCCACCTCCTCCCGGACGGCGTCGAACTCGTCAACCTCGCCGTCTCCGGCTCCACCACCACACAGGCCCTCGCCCAGCTGCCCCAGCTCGGCTTCCTGCGCCCCGACTGGATCCTGTGCATGCTCGGCGCGAACGACGCCCAGCGGCTGGGGCGCCACGCGGGGGCCGCAGGCACCCGGCTGGTCAGCGAGGCGGAGACCGAGCGCAACCTCCTGGCCCTGCGGGACCTCGCCGAACGCGGCGGGCTCCCCGGCCCCCACCGCTGGATCTGGCTCACCCCGAGCGCCGTGGACCAGGAGCGGGCCGGCGCCCATCCGCACTTCCGGCGCGCCGGGATCGGCTGGACGAGCAAGGACGTCGACGGCGTCGCCGACTTCCTCCTCGGGCGTCCGGAACTCACGGTCGACACCCGGCGGGTCACCGCCGGCCTGCACCTCGACGACGGCCTGCACCTCACCCTCGACGGCCAGCGGGCCGTCACCGTCGCCCTCGTCGACGCGCTGGCCCGGCGGGCGGGGGCGGCGGCGTCATGAGGCTCATGCTCTTCGGCGCCACCGGCGGTACGGGCGCGCAGCTCCTGGCCCAGGCCCTCGACGCCGGCCACCGGGTCACGGTCGTCGCCCGCGATCCCGCCCGGGTCCCCGTCGTGGGCCCGGGGGCCGGGCTGACCGTCCTGCCCGGCGACGCGCTCGCCCCGGAGACCTGGCGGGAGGCGGTCGCCGGTCACGACGCCGTCCTCTCCTGCCTGGGCAGCACCGCCCGCAAGCACCCCACGACCGTCTACTCGCAGGGCACGCGGAACATCGTCGAGGCCATGCGCGCCTCCGGCGTCGGCCGGCTGCTCTGTCTCTCCTCCGCGGGCCTGGAGATCACCCCGGAGGTGCCGCTGCCGCAGCGGCTCGTCACCCGGTACGTGATCCAGCGGCTCTACCGGCACGGCTACGCCGACATGGCCCGGATGGAGAGCTTCGTACGGTCGCCCGGCGCGGACGGCACCGTGTGGACGGTGGTCCGGCCCCCGATGCTGACCGACGGTCCGCTGACCCGCGCCTACCGGACCGCGGAGAACGCCCCTCTGGCGCGGCCGAAGTCCCTCTCCCGCGCCGATCTCGCGCACTACCTGCTCACCCACGTCGACGACCACCGCGCCCACCGGGCCGTCGTGGAGGTCGCGTACTGAGGACACCCCGCGGACACCGCCCCGCGATCCCCTGCCCACGACCCCACCTGCACCGGACCGCGCGCGATCCCGCCTGCACCGCCCGCCGCCCGCGATCCCACGTGCACCGGACCGCGCGCGCGATCCCGCCCGCACGCCCGCACGCCCGCACGCCCGCACGCCCCCACACCCGCACGCCCGCACGCCCACGATCCCCTGCACTCATATGTGCGGCTCCTCGCACGCCCGTGCGTCCGGTGCGGAAGAATGGGGCGGTGACCTCTCCCCGTTCCCCGCGCCCTTCCGCCCCGGTGGCCCGGCTGATCGCCACCGACCTCGACGGCACCCTGCTGCGCGACGACAAGTCCGTGTCCCCGCGCACGGTCGCCGCCCTCGCGGCCGCCGAGCAGGCCGGGATCGAGGTCTTCTTCGTCACCGGCCGCCCGGCCCGCTGGATGGACGTCGTCAGCGACCACGTCCACGGCCACGGCCTGGCGATCTGCGCCAACGGCGCCGCCGTCGTCGACCTCCACTCGGGAGGCACCTTCCTGGAGGTCCGCCCGCTGGAGCGGCCGGTCGCGCTCGACGTGGTCCGCGCCCTGCGCGCCGCCGCGCCGGGGACGTCCTTCGCCGTCGAACTCACCACCGGCATCCACTACGAGCCGCAGTACCCTCCCTTCTTCCTCGACCCCGGTGCCACCGTCGCCACCGCCGAGAAGCTCCTCTTCGAGGAGAAGCCCGGCTCGGCCGCCCCGGTGCTCAAGCTGCTCGCCCAGCACCCCGAGCTCGACCCGGACGTGTTCCTCGCGCTCGCGCGGGAGGCCGCGGGCGATCTGGCCGCCTTCACCCGCTCCAGCCCGACCGCCCTCATCGAGATCAGCGCGCTCGGCGTCTCGAAGGCCTCCACCCTGGCCCTGTGCTGCGCCGAGCGCGGCATCTCCGCCGAGGAGGTCGTCGCCTTCGGCGACATGCCGAACGACATCGAGATGCTGAGCTGGGCGGGTCGCTCGTTCGCCATGGGCAACGCCCACCCGGAGGTCGTCACCGCCGCCTCGGGCCGCACGGTCGGCAACAACGAGGACGGCGTGGCGGTCGTCATCGAACAGCTCGTCACCGACGCCCTCGCCGCCAGGGAGACCACCGACTAGAACGGCACCGGGGAGGCAAAGGGCCGGAAACACTCACCGGCCGGGGCCGACACCGCGCCCCACCGGCCAGGACCGGCACCGCGCCTCCCGGACGCGGGTCCGAGCAGCACCTCCCCGGGGCAGACCCCAGGGCCGGCACCGCACCTCCCGGACGCAGGCGGAGCGGCACCTCCCCGGCGCGGAGTCGCGGGCTAGAGCGGTGCCTCCCACACCACCGTCGTCCCGCCGCCGTCCTCGCCCAGGCCCGGCCCGCACCAGCTCGCGCCGCCCAGCGACTCGGCCCGGCGCGCCAGATTGCGCAGACCGCTGCGGCGCCCGCCCGCCGGGATGCCGATGCCGTCGTCGGCGACCGAGAGGCGCACCCCGGCGGATCCGTCCGGCAGGGTGACGTCGGCGTCGACGACGACCTCGATGCGGCTCGCCTCCGCGTGCCGGAAGGCGTTCGAGAGCGCTTCGCGCAGGGCGGCGACGAGGTTCTTGCCGGTGAGTTCGCCGACCGTCGAGTCGATCGCGCCGAGGAAGCGGTGCGCGGGCTTGAAGCCGAGCGGCACGGCCGCCATGTTGATCTCCCGCAGGACACGGGTGCGCAGCCCCGATGGGGCCTCGGCGGGTCCCTGCTGGAGCGCGAAGATCGCCGTGCGGATCTCCTGGATGGTCACGTCCAGCTCGTCCACGGCCTTGCCCACGCCCTCGCGCACGGCCGGCACGATCGACCTCCGCTGGGCGCTCTCCAGCATCATGCCGGTGGCGAAGAGCCGCTGGATGACCAGGTCGTGCAGGTCACGGGCGATCCGGTCGCGGTCCTCGAAGACGGCGAGGCGCTCCCGGTCGCGTTGCGCGTCGGCCATCATCAGGGCGAGGGCGGCCTGCGAGGCGAACTGGGTGGCGAGCGTCCGCTCGGCCTCCGTGAACTGCCGGGCGCCGCGCACCCGGGGCGTGGCGAGCGCGCCGAGGACACGCCCGCCGCTCTGCAGCGGCAGGATCATGCTCGGTCCGTACGCGGACGTCAGCCTGCTGACCATGCGCGGGTCGGTCGAGGCGTCGGCCACGAAGACGGCCCCGCCCTCCAGGAGTTCCTTCACCACGGTGCTCTCGGGCGGGATCACCATGCCCAGCGACTTCGTGGGCCGGGGCGAGGAGACGGCGACGATCTCCAGGCCGCCCTCCTCGGCGGGCAGCAGCACGATCCCGGCGTCCGCGTCGGCGAGTCGGCGGGCCTGCTCGGCGACGACCGTGAGGGCGTCGTCGGCGTCGCCGCCGGAGAGCAGGGCGGTGGTGACGGCGACCGAGCCGTCGATCCACCGTTCGCGCTGCCGGGCCGCCTCGTACAGGCGGGCGTTGCCGATCGCGATGCCGGCCTCGGTGGCGAGGACCCGGACCATGTGCACGTCGTAGTCGTTGAACTCGCCGCCGCCGCGCTTCTCCGCGAGGTAGAGGTTGCCGAAGACCTCGCCCTGGACCCGGATGGGGACGCCGAGGAAGCTCCGCATCGGCGGATGTCCCGGTGGGAAGCCCGCCGCGCGCGGATCGGTGGACAGATCGGCGAGGCGGATGGTCTGCGGGTCGCGGATCAGCGCGCCGAGCAGCCCCGCGTGGCCGTCGGGGCGGCGGCCGATCCGGCGGGCCACGTCCTCGCCGACGCCGAAGGTGACGAAGTCGGACAGGCCCTCGCCCTCCTCGTCGACGACGCCGATGGCGGCGTACCGGGCGTCGGCGAGTTCGGCGGCGGTCTCGCAGATCCGGTCGAGGGTGGAGTGGAGTTCGAGTCCGGTGCCGACCGAGCGCATGGCCTCCAGGAGTTGCGGCACGCGGGCGGTGAGCTCCGTGGACAAGCCCTGGAGGCTGTGGGTGGCCAGGGTGGCGGCTTCCAGGGGGCCCGGGGGATCGGGCGCGGCAGCGGTCATGTGCCTGAGCCTAGTAAGTCCTATTTGGCGAGAAAAGTCGGCCTCTCCGTCCCGGGCGCCGCCGAGGTGACGAGCAGATCGGTTTCCCGCTCCTGCTCCAGCATCCGCCGCAGCGGACCGTCCGTCGCCGCGAGTTCGGCGTACGGGCCGCGCTGCACGGTCCGGCCCTCGTCGAGGACCACCACCTCGTCGACGGCGTCGAGACCGTGCAGCCGGTGGGTGATGAGGACGGTGGTGCGGCCCTCCGTGGCCCGGAGCAGATCGTCGGTGAGCGCGTCGGCGGTGGCCAGGTCCAGGTGCTCGGCGGGTTCGTCGAGGACGAGGACCGGGAAGTCGGCGAGGAGGGCCCGGGCGAGCGCGAGCCGCTGCCGCTGTCCCCCGGACAGCTGGGAGCCGTGCTCGCCCACGAGCGTGTCGAGTCCGGCGGGCAGCCCGTCGACCCAGTCGAGCAGCCGGGCCCGGCGCAGTGCCTCGCGCAGCTCCTCGTCGTCCGCGCCGACCTTGGCGAGCCGCAGGTTCTCGCGGACGGAGCTGTCGAAGAGGTGGGCGTCCTGGGCGCAGAGCCCGACGAACCGCCGGACCGCGTCGCCGTCCAGCTCCCGGGCCGGTACGCCGCCGATGCGGTACGTGCCGTACTCCACGTCCAGGAACCGCAGCAGCACCTGGGCGAGCGTGGTCTTGCCGGAGCCGGAGACGCCGACGACCGCGACCCGGCGCCCGGCCTCCAGGGTGAGCCCGAACCCGTCGAGCGCGAACCGCTCCTGGCCGGGGTGCCGGGCCGAGAGCCCGGCCAGCTCCAGCGGGAACGGGTGCGCCGGGGGAGCGGCGGGCGTGCGCGGCTCGTGTACGGGGACGGGGGCGTCGAGCACCTCGAAGACCCGCTCGGCGCTGCGCTTGATCCGCTGCCGGTACTGGACGGCGAGCGGCAGGCCGGTGACGGCCTCGAAGGCGGCGAGCGGCGTCAGGACGATCACGGCGAGGGCCACCCCGTCGAGCCGCCCGTCCCGTACGGCCTGGACGCCGACGAGCGCGGCGGCCGCGACCGTCAGACCGCAGACCAGAGCGGAGAGGCCGGCGCCGAGCGCGGTGGCGGCGGCCTGCCGGGAGGCGATGGAGGTGAGGGTGCGGTCGGCGTCCCGCGTCCGCTCGATCCGGCCCCGGAGCGCACCGGCGACGGTCAGTTCGGCACAGCCGCGCAGCAGGTCGGCCACGGCGGTCGCCAAGGCGCCGCGCGCGGGGGCGAGCCGCCGCTCGGCCCGGCGGGCGAGGGCCGCGCCGGCCGCCGGTACGGCGACTCCGGCGATCAGCAGGCCCACGGCGAGGACGGCACCGGCCTCGGGAAGGAGCCAGGCGGTGAACCCGGCGGAGGCGGCGCCCACGAGGAGCGCGGCGCCCACCGGGAGCAGCCAGCGCAGCCAGTAGTCCTGGAGGGCGTCGACGTCCTGGACGAGTCGCGCGAGGAGGTCACCGCGCCGGGTGCGGCGCAGTCCGGCCGGGGCGATCCGCTCCAGACGCCGGTAGACGGAGACCCGCAGGTCGGCGAGCATCCGCAGGACGGCGTCGTGGGAGACGAGCCGCTCGGCGTACCGGAAGACGGCCCGGCCGATGCCGAAGGCGCGCGTGGCGGTGACGGCCATCATCAGATAGAGCACGGGCGGCTGCTCGGAGGCCCGCGAGATGAGCCAGCCGGACACGGCCATGAGCCCGACGGCCGACCCGAGCGCCAGGCTCCCGAGCAGCAGCGCGAGCGCCATTCGCCCCTTGAGCGCCGCGGCCGTGGCCCGGACCCGCCCCAGTGCGGGCGTCTGTTCCGCACGGGGCGAGGGGGGTCCCCCCTGTTCGGGCGAAGCCGGGAGTTCGGGGGAGGGCGGGTACGCCCCGCCGGCGACGCCGCCGTCTCCCGCGCCCGGGTCCCCGGCGCCCCGGACGGCCGCCCCGGGCGCCTCCGGCACAGCAGGGCCCGCGCCCACCGCGGCACCCCCCAGCCGCACCACCCGATCCGCCACCGCGAGCAGCGCCGGCCGGTGCACGACGAGCAGCACCGTCCGCCCGGCGGCAAGGCGCCGGACCGCGTCGACGACCCCCGCCTCCGTCGCCCCGTCCAGCCCCGCCGTCGGCTCGTCGAGCAGCAGCAGGGGCCGGTCCGCCAGGAACGCCCGGGCGAGCGCGAGCCGCTGCCGCTGCCCCGCCGAGAGCCCCGCGCCGTCCTCACCGAGGACCGTGTCGAGCCCCTGCGGCAGCCCCGCGACGAACCCGTCCGCCCCGGCGTCCCGCAGGGCGTCCCGTACCGCCTCGTCGGGGGCGTCCGGGCGGGCGAGCCGTACGTTCTCGGCGACCGTCCCCGCGAAGAGGTGCGGGCGCTGCGGCACCCAGGCGATCCGGGACCGCCACTCCTCCCTGTCCAGCGACCCCAGGTCGACGCCCCCGACCCGTACCGAACCGCCCTCCTCCGGAACGGCGAACCCCAGCACCACATCGAGCAGCGTCGACTTCCCGGCCCCGCTCGGCCCGACCAGGGCCACCGTCTCGCCCGGCTCGACCGTCAGCGTCGCCGCGTCGAGCGAGGGCTCGGCGCGCCCCGCGTGGCGGACGGTCACGCCGTCGAGTTCGAGGCGCACGGACTCCGGCGCGGCCTCCGTGCCACCGTCCCGTACCGGCTGCTCCAGGACGGCGAAGATCTCCTCCGCCGCCGCGAGCCCCTCCGCCGCCGCGTGGTACTGCGCCCCCACCTGCCGCAGCGGAAGGTACGCCTCGGGCGCCAGGATCAGGATGACGAGCCCGGTGTACAGATCGAGTTCACCGTGGACGAGCCGCATGCCGATGGTGACGGCGACGAGTGCGACCGAGAGGGTCGCCAGGAGCTCCAGGGCGAAGGAGGAGAGGAAGGCGATCCGCAGCGTGCGCATCGTCGCCCGGCGGTACTCCGAGGTGATCGCGCGGATCGACTCGGCCTGGGCCTTCGCCCGGCCGAAGATCTTGAGGGTGGGCAGTCCGGCCACCACGTCCAGGAAGTGGCCGGAGAGCCGTGAGAGCAGCTTCCACTGCCGGTCCATCCGGGCCTGGGTGTACCAGCCGATGAGGACCATGAAGACCGGGATGAGCGGCAGCGTGACCACGATGATCGCCGCCGAGACCCAGTCCTCGGTGACGATCCGGGCCAGGACCGCCACCGGCACGACCACCGCGAGGCCCAGCTGCGGCAGATAGCGGGCGAAGTAGTCGTCGAGGGCGTCCACGCCCCGCGTGGCGAGGGCGATGAGCGAACCGGCCTTCTGACCGCTCAGCCACCCCGGTCCGAGCGCGGCCGCGCGGCCGAGGAGCCGGCCGCGCAGTTCGGACTTGACCGCCGCGCTCGCCCGGTGGGCGGCGAGCTCGGTGAGCCAGGAGACGAGCCCCCGTGCCCCCGCGACCCCGGCGAGCAGCAGCAGGGGCGTGGCCAGGTCGGCGACCGACCTGGCCTGCTGGAAGGCCCCCACCACGATCTCGGCGACGAGCATCGCCTGGGCGATGACCAGCACCGCTCCGACGAGGCCGAGCACGACCACCGCGCTCAGGAAGAGACGGGTGGCCCTGGCGTACCGGAGCAGGCGCGGGTCGATCGGTTTCACGTGAAACATGCCCCTCAGGAGAGGGCCGACTAGTGGGTGTCGGCGATGTGCTGCGTACCGATGCGCTTCCGGAACACCCAGTAGGTCCAGCTCTGGTAGAGCAGCACCAGCGGGGTCGCGATCGCCGCGCACCAGGTCATGATCTTGAGCGTGTACGGGCTCGAGGACGCGTTCGTCACGGTGAGGCTCCACTCGGGATCGAGTGAGGACGGCATGACGTTCGGGAAGAGCGCCAGGAAGAGCATCGCCACGGCGGCGGCGATCGTCACGCCCGAGAGCGCGAACGACCAGCCCTCGTGCCCCGCCTTGATGGCGGCGATGGCGCCGACCAGCGCCACCACGGCGACCAGCATCGCCACGAGGCTCCCGCCGTCTCCCGTGTCGACCTGGGTCCAGGTCAGGAAGCCCAGGGCGAGCACCGCCGTGACCAGGCCCAGCCTGAACGCGAGCGCCCGCGCCCGGCCCCGGATGTCCCCGACCGTCTTGAGCGAGGCGAAGACCGCGCCGTGGAAGGTGAAGAGGGTGAGCGTGACCAGGCCGCCGAGGATCGCGTACGGGTTGAGCAGGTCCCCGAGGGTGCCGACGTACTCCATGTCGCCGTCGATCTTCACGCCCCGGACGATGTTGCCGAAGGCCACGCCCCAGAGGAACGCGGGGATCAGCGAGGTCCAGAAGATCGCCTGTTCCCAGTTGCGCTGCCAGTTCTCCTCGGGCCGCTTCACCCGGTACTCGAAGGCGACGCCCCGGACGATCAGGCAGACCAGGATGACCAGCAGCGGCAGGTAGAAGCCGGAGAACAGCGTCGCGTACCACTCGGGGAACGCGGCGAAGGTCGCCCCGCCGGCGGTGAGCAGCCACACCTCGTTGCCGTCCCAGACGGGCCCGATGGTGTTGATGAGGACCCGCTTCTCGGCCCGGTCACGGGCGAGCAGCTTGGTCAGGACTCCGATCCCGAAGTCGAAGCCTTCGAGGAAGAAGTAGCCGATCCAGAGGACGGCGATGAGTACGAACCAGACGTCGTGGAGTTCCATGCCTCGATCTCCTCAGCCTCAGTACGAGAAGGCCATGGGCCGGTCGGGGTCACGAGGGTCCCCGCCGATCCTGGTGGGCGGGTTGAGGTCGTCCTCGGTGAGCTCCGGCGGGCCCGCCTTGACGTACTTGACGAGGAGCTTGACCTCGATGACGGCGAGGATCGCGTAGAGGGTGGTGAAGACGATCATCGAGGTGAGGACCTCGCCCTGGGAGACGCCGGGGGAGACCGCGTCACGGGTGCGCAGCACGCCGTAGACGACCCAGGGCTGGCGGCCCATCTCGGTGAAGATCCAGCCCCAGGAGTTGGCGATCAGCGGGAACGCCATCGTCCAGAGGGCGATGATCCAGTACCAGTTGCCCAGGCGGGGGCTGAGCGCCTTCCGCTTGAACAGGACCAGGTTCGGCACCTCGTCCTCACCGGTCCGCATCCCCGGCGCCAGCATGAACTTCTTCCGGGTCAGCCAGAGGCCGAGCATGCCGATGCCCAGCGAGGCCATGCCGAAGCCGATCATCCAGCGGAAGCCCCAGTAGGCGACGGGGATGTTGGGCCGGTAGTCGCCGGGCCCGAACTTCTCCTGCTCGGCCTTGTTCACGTCGTTGATGCCCGGGACGTACGAGCTGAAGTCGTCGTTCGCGAGGAAGGACAGCAGACCCGGGATCTCCACGGCGACCGTGTTGTGGCCCTTCTCGACGTCGCCGTAGGCGAAGACCGAGAAGGGTGCGGGCGCCTCGCCGTCCCAGAGCGCCTCCGCGGCGGCCATCTTCATCGGCTGCTGCTTGAACATGACCTTGCCGAGCAGGTCACCGCTGATGGCGGTGCCGAGGCCGGCGATGATCAGCGTGATCAGACCGAGCCGCAGCGAAGTCCGCATGATCGGGATGTGCTTCTTGCGCGCCAGGTGGAATGCGGAGATGCCCACCATGAACGCGCCGCCGACCAGGAACGCCGCCGTCATCGTGTGGAAGAACTGGGTGAGCGCGGTGTTCTGGGTGAGCACCTGCCAGAAGTCGGTGAGCTCCGCCCGGCCGCGCTCCTTGTCGATGCGGTAGCCCACGGGGTGCTGCATCCAGGAGTTGGCCGCCAGGATGAAGTACGCGGAGAGGATCGTGCCGATCGACACCATCCACATGCAGGCGAGGTGGATCTTCTTCGGCAGCTTGTCCCAGCCGAAGATCCACAGACCGATGAAGGTCGACTCGAAGAAGAAGGCGATGAGCGCCTCGAAGGCGAGCGGGGCGCCGAAGATGTCACCGACGAAGCGGGAGTAGTCGGACCAGTTCATGCCGAACTGGAACTCCTGCACGATCCCGGTGACCACGCCCATGGCGATGTTGATCAGGAAGAGCTTGCCCCAGAACTTCGTCGCCCTGAGGTACTTCTCCTTGCCCGTGCGGACCCAGGCGGTCTGGATGCCGGCGGTGAGCGCGGCAAGCGAGATCGTCAGGGGTACGAACAGGAAGTGGTAGACGGTGGTGATGCCGAACTGCCAGCGCGCCAGAGTCTCCGGCGCCAAAGCTAGGTTCACGTCTTCTCCTTACTCGACGTGGTCACAGCGGGCAGTCTGCCTGGCGGGTTCCACCCAAAGAGGGAGGAAGCAGGACACGCTTGTGAACGCGTTCACATTCACAAGCATTATTACTTATACGAAATCCGTACCGTGAGGCGGGGGGCTGTACTACGGGTCACACTTTCCGAGAGCTTCAACATATTATTGAATCCGGTGCATGACTCTTCGGATACGCATCTCCTGGCCGGCCGGACACACCACGGCCACCCTCGGGGAGACCCCCACGAGCAAGGCGCTCGCGGGAGCCCTCCCGATCGTCTCCACCGCCCGCACCTGGGGCGAGGAGGTCTACTTCGACACGCCGGTCTCCGCCCCGGTCGAGGACGGCGCGCGCCAGGTCGTCGAGCCCGGGACCGTGGCCTTCTGGACGGAGGGCGACGCGCTCGCCCTCCCCTACGGCCCCACCCCGATCTCGCGGGGCGACGAATGCCGGCTGGCGAGCCCCTGCAATCTGCTGGGCGCCCTCGACGGCGATCCGCGGATCCTGGCCACCGTCAGGGACGGCGACCCGGTCCGCGTGGAACTCGTCGGCGGCTGATCGACCCGTCGGCCGGTCAGCCCTCCTTGCGGAAGCCCTCCGCCGCCTTCAGGAACAGGTCGTTGGCCTCGCACTCACCGATCGTGACGCGCACGCCCTCACCCGCGAACGGCCGCACCACCACGCCGTGCCGCTCGCACTCCGCCGCGAACTCCATGGTCCGCTCGCCGAGCCGCAGCCAGACGAAGTTGGCCTGGGTGTCCGGCACGGTCCACCCCTGGGCCACGAGCCCCGCGTGGACCCGCTCGCGCTCCGCCACCAGCGCGCCGACCCGTCCGAGCAGTTCGTCCTCGGCCCGCAGCGAGGCCACCGCCGCGTCCTGCGCCAGCTGGCTCACGCCGAACGGCACCGCCGTCTTGCGCAGGGCCGCCGCCACCGGCTCGTGGGCGATCGCGAAGCCGACCCGCAGCCCCGCCAGGCCGTACGCCTTGGAGAAGGTGCGCAACACGGCGACGTTGGGACGGTCGCGGTAGAGCTCGATGCCGTCCGGGACGTCACTGTCGCGGACGAACTCCCGGTAGGCCTCGTCGAGCACGACGAGGACGTCAGAGGGCACCCGGTCCAGGAAGCGCTCCAGCTCCGCCCGGCGCACGGCGGTGCCCGTGGGGTTGTTGGGGTTGCAGACGAAGATCAGCCGGGTCCGCTCGGTGATCGCCTCGGCCATCGCGTCGAGGTCGTGCACCTCGCCCTCGGTCAGCGGCACCTGCACGGAGGTGGCTCCGCTGATCTGCGTGATGATCGGGTACGCCTCGAAGGAGCGCCAGGCGTAGATCACCTCGTCGCCCGGGCCCGAGGTGGCCTGGAGCAGCGACTGCGCGACGCCGACCGAGCCGGTGCCGGTGGCCAGGTGGGAGACGGGCACGCCGAAGCGGTTCGCCAGCTCCTCCGTCAGACCGGTGCAGGCCATGTCGGGGTAGCGGTTGAAGTTCGCGGCGGCGGCCAGCGTGCTCTCCATGACCCCCGGCAGCGGCGGGTAGGGGTTCTCGTTGGAGGACAGCTTGAAGGCCACGGGACCGCCCGCGGCGGCCGGCTTGCCCGGCTTGTAGGTGGGGACGCCGTCCAGCTCGGCGCGCAGCTTGGGGCTGCCGGTGCTCGTCCCGCTGGTCTCGCTCACAGTGTGGCCTCCTCGACCGTCCGTACCGCCAATACTCCTCACCTTAAGAGGATTCGCCGCCGCTGCGAATGGGCTGTGGACAACAGGAGGGACACGCTCTGGACGAGATTCCGCTCGCGTCCCGACCGAGGGGGGCGCGCGACGGGGTGGCGCGCGCTGGTGGCGGGCGCCGTGGCGCGCATCCCCCGTAGAGGTGAGTTGAGACCTCTTCGATACCTCGCCCCCTCGCCAGGCCCAGACCGTTCGGCGGGCATGGATCACACCCAGAAGAGCCTAACTACCTTTGATTTAGCGCATCTTGGTCTCCTTCGACCATGCAGAAACGTGCCTGTCAACGCCTGCATATGCGACCGTCCCGACCGCCCCTCATCGCCCTACTATCGGCTCGCCATGACAGCAGCAGGGAAGCACCAGGTGAGCCGGGCACAGACCCGGGGAAGCCGGCAGGGCCGGGCAGGCATCCGGGACGTGGCCGCCGCCGCCGGGGTCTCCATCACGACTGTCTCCGACGCGCTCAACGGCAAGGGCCGACTCCCGGACGCCACCCGCCGCCACGTCCGCGAGGTCGCCGACAGGCTGGGCTACCGCCCATCCGCGGCGGCCCGCACGCTCCGTACCGGCAAGTCGGGACTCATCGGCCTGACCGTGACCACGTACGGGGATGAACCTTTCACCTTCACCGAATTCGCGTACTTCGCGGAGATGGCCAGAGCAGCCACGTCGGCCGCGCTCGCCCGGGGCTACGCCCTGGTCATCCTCCCCGCCACCTCCCGCCATGACGTCTGGTCGAACGTCGCCCTCGACGGCACCGTCGTCATCGACCCCTCCGACCACGACCCGGTCGTCACCGAACTGGTCCGCCAGGGCCTGCCCGTCGTCTCCGACGGACGCCCCGCCGGCACCCTTCCGGTCACCGCCTGGGTCGACAACGACCACGAAGCCGCCGTCCTCGACCTGCTCGACCACCTCGCCGCCGCCGGCGCCCGCCGGATCGGCCTCCTCACCGGAACCACCACCGACACGTACACCCGCCTGTCCACCACCGCGTACCTCAACTGGTGCGAACGCGTGGGCCAGGACCCCGTCTACGAGGCCTATCCGGCGCACGACCCGTGCGCGGGCGCCGTCGCGGCCGACCGGCTGCTCGCCCGCCCGGACCGCCCCGACGCCGTGTACGGCCTCTTCGACCCCAACGGAACCGACCTCCTCGCGGCCGCCCGTCGCTACGGACTGCGCGTCCCGGACGACCTGCTGCTGGTGTGCTGCAGCGAGTCGACCGTCTACGCCACCACCGAACCGCCCATCACCACGCTCTCGCTCAAGCCGCGCCGGATCGGCACGGCCGTCGTCCAGCTCCTCATCGACGCCATCGAAGGGGTCGACACCGACGGTCCGGTCGAGCAGGTGATACCGACCGAACTCATCGTCCGCACCTCCTCGCAGCGACGTTCGCCCCGCACCACGGTCAGCCCGCCACGCTCGCCGGCCAAGGACTGACCCCACGGGTGACGGCACCCGGATCCGCCGTCACCCGAACGGTCGTCCCCGCCCCTGCCCGTGGGCGGGGACGACGAAACCGATCACCGCACCGGGCTCGTCCCTGGACCGGACCTTCACAATTCGGGCGAAACAAACGGCCAACCCGGAGTGAACCCGGATTCACCACCCCTGGTGCGTCACACGGAAGGGCCCTCATTCCTATGATGGGCGGACGACACCGCGGACCACCCCGACCAGGCCGGTCCGCGATGTGCAGGGCATCGCGACGGTGGTGGAGGGGTCGATGACTCAGGGGGCCGGTCAGGAGCCCGTGGTGCGCACGGCGACATTGCGTGACTTCCGCGTACCGCCGTACGCCCGCGTGCCCGTGCAGGGCCACGCCGCCGAGCCGCCGTCCCCGGAGCGGCCGCCGACGGCTCCGCCGGACGAGCCCGCTCCGGTCGAACGCCTGTCAGCCGTCACGTACCCGGCAGCCGCCGAGCACCTCCCCCCGGTCGCCCCCTCCCCGGTCGAGGCCGTCCCGGTGCCGGCCCCGCCGGTCGAGGCCCTCCCCGCCGAGGCGCCCCCGGCCGAAGCGCCCCCGGCCCCGCCGGCCGCACCGCAGGCCCCCGCGCCCGCCGCACCACCGGCCCCCGCCCCCATGCCCGCCGACCCGACCCTCCATCTGGGGCACCGGCTCGCCCCGGCGTACGCCGCCCCGGCCGGCTCCTCCATCGTCTCCGTCGCCACCGGCCACCCGGGCAACGCCTTCCCCGAGGGCGAGCCGCCCGAGGGATACACCCCGACCGAGCGCGACCTCCCCGTCATCAACCGCGGCGACACCGTCCAGGTCCCCGTCACCTCCGAACCGGCCCCTGCCCCGGAGCCCGCCAACGGCGACGGCCCCGGCCCCCTCTACGTCGTCGGCGACGTCCACGGCTACCTCGACGAACTCCTCGCCGCCCTGCGCGCCCAGGGCCTCATCGACGAGAACGGCGGCTGGGCCGCGGGCAACGCCCGGCTCTGGTTCCTCGGCGACTTCACCGACCGCGGCCCCGACGGCATCGGCGTCATCGACCTCGTCATGCGCCTCTCCGCCGAGGCCGCCGCCGCCGGCGGCTACTGCAAGGCCCTCATGGGCAACCACGAGCTGCTGCTGATCGGCGCCAAACGCTTCGGCGACACCCCCGTCAACTCCGGCGCGGGCACCGCCACCTTCCAGGCCGCCTGGCTGCTCAACGGCGGCCAGAAGCACGACATGGACCGGCTCCAGGACGTCCACCTCCAGTGGATGTCCCGGCTCGACGCCGTGGTGCGCGAGGACGACCACCTCCTCGTGCACTCCGACACCACCGCGTACCTCGAATACGGCCAGACCATCGAGGACGTCAACGACACGGTCCACGAGATCCTCAACCGGAACGACGCCGACGAGGTCTGGGACCTCTTCCGGAAGTTCACCAAGCGCTTCGCGTTCCGCGACGACGGCGGTCCACAGGCCGTCCAGGAGCTGCTCGCCACCTACGGCGGCCGCCGGATCGTGCACGGCCACAGCCCCATTCCGTACCTCCTCGGCCAGGTCGGAACCGAGGACGGCGAGGACAGCGCGGGCCCGGTCGTCGACGGACCGCACGTGTACGCCGACGGCCTCGCGATCGCCATGGACGGTGGAGTGACCATGGCCGGAAAGCTACTGGTCGTCCAACTCCCCCTGAACGACTGAGGCATAACGCTGTGCATCCGGGGAAGTCGATTTCCGGAAAGACCCTGTCAGGCCCCGGTGTCCCCGCAATACCATCGGGTCGTCCTTAGCAGGCTCTCCTCCGTTTCCGCCCGACCCACCGTTTCCCACGGCTGATCCGGGCCTACGGAGCATCGGGGGATGCACATGAACGTGGCTCCGCACCTGCTGACCGAGGACCGCGCCGAGTACGAGCGGGTCCTCGACGACGCACTGAGCACCGCCCACGCACGTCCGGATCTCGCCGGAATCGGAACGCGGCTCACGGTCGCGCAACTGCGCGCCATGACGATGAACGCGACAGCGCTCATCACCACCGCCGCGGCCCTGGAGTACGACCACTTCGTGAAGGTCCGCGAGCAGGACCGGGCGGCCCGCGGGGCCCGGAGGCCCGAAGCGGGGCAGGGCGCGGACACCGACGCGGGGGCCGGCGTCGTCGCCGTCGTCACCGTGCTGCTGCCCGTCCTCGCGGGCACCGCCGCCGCGATATTCCTGCTGGTCGGCGGGGTCCTGCACGCCCTGGCTCCCACCGTGGTGTTCGGCGGGACCCTGCTGACGGCCGGTCTCGTCTTCGCCGCCCTCGCCGCCGCCGGCCTGCTCTCCGCGGGCGTCGGCCTCCTCGTGACCGCCCTGCGCAACAGGCCGGCCGCGGCGGACGGCACCGCCCCGGCCGACGACGAACTCTCCCTCGCCAGGGAGGCCTGGCGTCACGCCCTCCTGGAGCGCGGCATCCTCCCCTTCCTCCGCGACGCCCTCGCCGCCGCGGCGCCGCCGGACCCGACGGCGCCCTGAGGAACGACGGGGCCTCCCCCACCGCCCGCCGTGACGGACGACGGCGACGAGCCGTTCGCGGTGGGCTTCGCGGAGGCGGGCCGGCCGGGACGGACGGCCCGGCCGGCCCGCCTCCGCCGGGGCGACCGGGTCAGCCGGCCGAGCCGCCGCCCGTCTCCGCCAGCGGCAGGTACACGCGGTTGCCGCTCGCCGCGAACTCCTTCGACTTCTCCGCCATGCCGGCCTCGATCTCCTGCTGCGTCCCCCCGTGCTCACGCCGGATGTCCTGGGAGATCTTCATCGAGCAGAACTTCGGACCGCACATCGAGCAGAAGTGCGCGGTCTTCGCGGGCTCCGCCGGCAGCGTCTCGTCGTGGAACTCGCGCGCGGTGTCCGGGTCGAGCGCCAGGTTGAACTGGTCCTCCCAGCGGAACTCGAACCGCGCGTCCGAGAGCGCGTCGTCCCACTCCTGCGCGCCCGGGTGCCCCTTGGCGAGGTCCGCGGCGTGCGCCGCGATCTTGTACGTGATGACGCCCGTCTTCACGTCGTCCTTGTTCGGCAGGCCCAGGTGCTCCTTGGGCGTGACGTAGCAGAGCATCGCCGTGCCCCACCAGGCGATCATCGCGGCGCCGATGCCGGAGGTGATGTGGTCGTACGCGGGCGCCACGTCCGTGGTCAGCGGGCCGAGCGTGTAGAACGGCGCCTCCTCGCAGATCTCCTGCTGGAGGTCGATGTTCTCCTTGATCTTGTGCATCGGGACGTGGCCCGGACCCTCGATCATCGTCTGCACGTGGTGCCGCTTGGCGATCGTGTTCAGCTCGCCGAGGGTCCTCAGCTCGGCGAACTGCGCCTCGTCGTTGGCGTCCGCGATCGAGCCGGGGCGCAGACCGTCGCCGAGCGAGTAGGTGACGTCGTACGCCGCCAGGATCTCGCAGAGCTCCTCGAAGTTCGTGTAGAGGAAGTTCTCCTTGTGGTGCGCCAGGCACCAGGCGGCCATGATCGAGCCGCCGCGCGAGACGATGCCGGTCTTGCGGCGCGCGGTGAGCGGCACGTACGGCAGGAGCACGCCGGCGTGCACCGTCATGTAGTCGACGCCCTGCTCGGCCTGCTCGATGACCGTGTCCTTGTAGATCTCCCAGGTCAGCTCCTCGGCCTTGCCGTCGACCTTCTCCAGGGCCTGGTAGAGCGGCACGGTGCCGATCGGCACGGGGGAGTTGCGCAGCACCCACTCGCGGGTGGTGTGGATGTTGCGGCCGGTGGACAGGTCCATGACCGTGTCGGCGCCCCACTTGGTCGCCCAGGTCATCTTCTCCACCTCCTCCTCGATGGAGGAGGTGACGGCGGAGTTGCCGATGTTGGCGTTGACCTTCACCAGGAACCGCTTGCCGATGATCATCGGCTCGATCTCCGGGTGGTTCACGTTCGCCGGCAGCACGGCGCGGCCCGCGGCGATCTCCTCCCGTACGACCTCGGGGGAGACGTTCTCGCGGATCGCGACGTACTCCATCTCCGGGGTGATCTCGCCCCGGCGGGCGTACGCGAGCTGGGTCACCGCCTGGCCGTCGCGGCCGCGGCGCGGCAGGCGGGGGCGGCCGGGGAAGACGGCGTCGAGGTTCTTCAGCCCACCGCCGCGCGGGGAGGTGTGCTTGATGCCGTCGTCCTCGGGGCGGACCGGACGGCCCGCGTACTCCTCGGTGTCGCCGCGCGCGATGATCCAGTTCTCGCGCAGCGGGGGGAGGCCCCGCCGGACATCGGTGTCGATGGCGGGGTCGGTGTACGGGCCGGACGTGTCGTACAGCGTGACGTCCTTGCCGTTGGTGAGGTGCACCTGGCGGACGGGCACCCGGAGGTCGGGGCGCGAGCCCTGGACGTACCCCTTGTGCCAGCCCGGCGTGCGCTCCCGCCCGTCGGCCTGGTTCTGGTCGGAGGCAGGCGTGCGTGCATCCTGAATGGTCATGAGACCGATCTCCCTACGCCGGCATTACCCGGTAACAGGTTCGGCGGTCGGCGCAGCCTCTTCCCGTACGCGCGTACGGTGATCAGCGCCCTCTCAGCCCGGTGCTCCGAGCTCCCGCGTGTGCAAAGGTGCCACCACGCTAGCGTCATTCCTGGCGTGCTGAACAGTGGGCCCCCGTCGTTCTTGCGATGATCTGCCGGTGACTTCCCCCCAGCAGCCCCTCGAACCACACCACCACGTCCCCGACCCCGGGCACGGACACGGAGCCGGACACGAGCACGGTCGCGGAGCCGGACACGGACACGAGCACGGGCACGGAGCCGGAGGAGGCGGCGGCCACGGACACAGCCACAGCCACGGGCCCGCCGCCCCGGTCTCGCGGCATCTGCGCAAGGTCATCGCCGCGATCCTGATCCCCTTCGCCGCCGCCGTCGTCGTCGGGCTCGTGGCCCTGTGGCCGGGCGGCACCCCGGCGCACGAGCGCACCGGCGTCGGCTTCGACCGGCAGACCGAGCAGGGCGAGGTGGTCTCCGTCGAGCGCGTCGACTGCAAGGACGTGAACGCCGCGCAGGTCCCGCCGACCGGTGACACCTCCACCCCCGAAGGGCGCGAGGCGGTCAACTCCCAGCAGGGGCAGTGCGAGAAGGCGACGGTCGAGGTCACCAGCGGTCCGAACAAGGGGCGCAGGTTCGTCGAGGTCGTGCAGCCGGACGCGCCGCGCCAACTGCACGAGGGACAGGGCGTGGTGGTGGCGTACGCCCCCGACGCCCCGCACGACCTGCAGTACTCGGTGACCGACGTGAACCGCAAGCTGCCGCTGGCGCTGCTCGCCGGCATCTTCGCCGTCGCGGTCGTGGTGGTCGGCCGGATGCGGGGCGTCATGGCGCTCATCGCACTCGCCGTGAGCTTCCTCGTGCTGACGTACTTCATCCTGCCGGCGATCCTGGAGGGTTCGAACCCGCTGGTCGTGGCGGTCGTCGGGTCGAGCGTGATCATGCTGCTCGCGCTCTACATGTGCCACGGCCTCTCGGCCCGCACCTCGGTCGCCGTGCTCGGCACGCTGATCTCGCTGCTGTTGATCGGTCTGCTGGGCTCGCTCTTCATCGACTGGGCCTCGCTCAGCGGCAACACCGACGACAACACCGGTCTGATCCACGGCCTGTACCCGGAGATCGACATGTCCGGCCTGCTGCTCGCGGGGATCATCATCGGTTCGCTCGGTGTGCTCGACGACGTGACGGTCACCCAGACCTCGGCGGTCTGGGAGCTGCACCAGGCCGATCCGGGCATGGGGCCGCGCGGCCTGTACCGGGCGGGGATCCGGATCGGCCGCGACCACATCGCCTCGGTCGTGAACACGCTGGTGCTGGCGTACGCGGGCGCCGCCCTGCCGCTGCTGCTTCTCTTCTCCATCGCCCAGAGCAGCATGGGGACGGTGGCCAACAGCGAGCTGGTCGCCGAGGAGATCGTACGGACCCTGGTCGGGTCGATCGGTCTGGTGGCGTCCGTTCCGGTCACCACGGCGCTCGCGGCGCTGGTGGTCTCCGCCGACCGGCCGGCGTCCGGGGGCGGGAAGCCGGTGGCGGTGCGGGGAGGGCGGCGCCGTCGCGCCAAGTGAGGTGGACGGGCCGGCCCGGCTCGGGGAGGGTCCGGCTCGTCCCGGCCGAGGGGGCTGGGTTCGCGGAGGGGGCAGCCGGTGCGGACGGACCGGCTCACGGGGGAGCGGTTCGGTCGGGCCGGCTCGGACGGGGCTGCTCGTGCGGGGCGGCTCGTACGGGGCCGTTCACGCGGGGCGGTTCACGCGGGGCGGTTCACGCGGGGCGGTTCATGCGGGGCGGTTCATGCGGGGCCGGCGTTCTCTTCGGCCAGGATCCGGCCCAGTGCTGCTTCCAGGTGGTCCTCGAAGTCGCCGAGCGTCCGTTCCTGGCCGAGCGGAACCAGCTTGTCCGTCCGGTCGAGGAAGGCGACCAGGGGCGGCGCGCTGGCCCGGAACAGCGCGCGGTCACTGCCCACCTGGAGCCGGATGGAGACGTCCGAGAGCCGCTCGGGCTCCGTCGGGGCGATGTGCACGTCGCCGTCCCCGCTCGGCCGGTTGATCCCGTCGAGCAGCAGTTCCCTCCCGAACGCCCAGGTCACAGGGGCGTCTCCGGGAAGGTGGAAGGTCATCCGCACCGCGTAGGGATCCCGGGTCTCATACCGGAGTTCGACCGGGATCTTGAAGGAGAGCTCCTCGGAGACGAGGAAGCTCATCAGGACCTCGGCCTGAACCGACTCTCGCATCGTGCACCCCGCAGTAGATGAAGCAGTTGTGTGAACACAGCCGCTGAAAGCTGTGACCGAAACGGCCGGGAATGATCCCCCGTGGCCCTCTTGACGCAATCGTGCTGTAAGCACTAGCAGATCACAAGGAGTGATTTTTCAGATACTGATAGAGAACGCGAGGGAACCCAAGAGCTTTCCGATCTCCGTGCGTAGTCGCTCGACTGCCGGGAGCAACCGTTCTTCCTGGTGGAGGGGGAGGGAAATCGCCATTGCGGCCGCCGTGGAGCCCGCCGTGATGGGGATCGCGGCACAGACCGTGCCCAACGCATATTCCTGGCGCTCCACCAGGGGTTCCATTCGTCCCAAACCGCCCAAACGCTCCAAAAGGATCCGGCGATTACGCACCGTGTACGGAGTGATGGCTTCCACCGGGTGGCGGTCGAGGTGGTCTTGACGAGATTTCAGATCGAGTTGACTCAGCAGGCACTGCCCGATCGCATGGGCGTGCGCGGTCTCTCGGAAGTCGGCCCATTCCTCCACCGCGGGAGCGGAGGGGGTGTCGGCGACGGCGACGAGCTCCACCTCGCCTTCGTGGTAGAAGGCGAGGTAGATGGGTACACCGATCTCGTCCCGCCAACGGGCGAGCGAGTCCTCGATCTTGATGCGACGATTCTGCACAGCTCCGCCACCGGCCAGCCGGACGGCGGCGTCGCCCAGGACGAACACACCCTTGTCGCGGCGCAGATAGCCCTCGTGCGTCAGGGTGCGGAGCAGGTGGTACGTGGTGGGCAGCGGAAGGCCCGTCTCACGGGCGAGCTGTTTCGCGGGGGCGCCCTCCGCGTGGGAGGCCACGGCCTCCAGGAGTCTCAGCGCCCGCTGCACCGATCCGATCAGGGTAGGCGCTGCCGTCTGCGTAGCCATGGCCAAAGGTCACCCCCAGGCGTGAGGACGGGTGCAGCGCACCCGCCCGCGGGGGCCGCCCCCGCGCCCGCCGGGCCTGGGAAACCGCTGGTCAGCATGGAGGTCTACACCTGTAGTCCCCATCGCGGCGGAGAGATTCCACTCTAGTGGCAGCCCCGGGGGCCCACCCCGGTTCGACCAGGGCGTTCCCCCGCCCGGGCTAACGTCCTCCGCCGCCTCCACACCGATCAGTAGCTTGTGTTACCAGTCCTCGCGCGACCTGGCGGAGGAGCTGAACTTCCGTACGACGTAGATCAGTCCGGCGACGAGGGCCACGAAGAGCAGCACCTTGAAGACCAGAGCGACCACGAAGGTGAGCACGCTGGTGATCAACCCGCCGAAGACGAGCAGGGCGAGAACGGGTATGGCGACCCACTTCACCCACCAGGGCATTCCCGCGAGAATCTCCCGTACGGCCATCGTCCCTACCTCGCTCTCGAAGAACCGCGCACTCCGCGCCGAACACCCTCAAGGCTAGGGGCGGGAGGAGGCCCGTGGAGGCCCCGCGGCCCCCGCTCTCCCCTGATCCGCCCCTTAGGGGGCTCGCCCCCCGCTCCCACGACGCCCTCGGGGTTCCGGTTCGGCGCGCGCTCCCGCTCAGCCCTCCGGCGGCGAGAAGACCACCATGACCCGCAGGTCCTCGCTGATGTGGTGGAACCGGTGCTCCACCCCGGCCGGCACGTAGACCACGCTGCCGCGCGCCACCTCGGTCGTCTCCGTCCCGACCGTGATCGCCGCCCGTCCGCTGACCACGAAGTACACCTCGTCCTGGCCGTGCGGCCGCTGCGGATCGAGCTCCCCCGCGTCGAGCGCGTACAGACCCACCGACATGTTCCGCTCGCGCAGGAACTGGAGGTACGCCCCCTTGTTCGCGGCGCGCTCCGCCTCCAGTTCGTCCAGCCGGAATGCCTTCATCGCCCGCTCGCCCCTGCCCTCGGCCCGATCATGTCTGCCACGATCAGACACATGATGAATTTCGTAGTCAAGACGCTCGCGAACGCGGGCGCCTTGGGAGTCGCCATCTGGCTGCTCCAGGACATCACCCTGACCGGTGAGAGCACCGGCAAGAAGGCCTGGACGCTCGTTCTCGTGGCCCTCGTCTTCGGGCTTGTGAACTTCCTGGTCAAGCCCGTCGTCAAACTCCTGACGCTTCCCCTCTTCATCCTGACCCTCGGCCTGATCACCCTGGTGGTCAACGCCCTGATGCTGCTCCTCACGTCCTGGCTGGCCGAGCAGCTCGACCTCAGCTTCCACGTGGAGGGCTTCTGGACCGCCGTCCTGGGCGGCCTGATCATCTCCGTCGTCTCGTGGGCGCTGAACGTCGTGCTCCCCGACGGCGACTGAGGGGAGACCATGGCCTACCGCGTCTGCTTCGTCTGCTTCGTCTGCACGGGAAACACCTGCCGCTCGCCGATGGCCGAGCACGTCTTCCGCCGACGGGTGGAGGAGGCCGGCCTCGGCGCGGTGGTGCGGGTCGAGAGCGCGGGCACCCAGGGCTGGAACGAGAACGCCGCCGCCGACCCGCGCACGGTCGCCGTGCTCGACGGGAACGGCTACACCTCCGCGCACACCGCCCGGCGGTTCCGGGCCTCGTGGTTCGCCGACCTCGACCTGGTGATCGCCCTGGACGAAGGCCACCTGCGGAGACTGCGGGAACTCGCCCGCACGCCCGAGGAGGCGGCGCGGACAAGACTGCTGCGCTCCTACGACCCCGCCGCGGGGGACGCGCTCGACGTCCCCGACCCCTTCTACGGGGGCCGCTCGGAGTACGAGGAGTGCCTGAAGACGGTGGAGGCCGCGAGCGGGGGACTGCTCGCGGCCGTACGCCATGCACTGGAGGAGCGGACACCATGACCGACCAGGAATACGGCGACGGCACCCGCGCCGTACGGGCCGGGCTGCCCGAACCCGTCAAGTACGAACCGACCCTGCCGGGGCCGGTCTTCGCCGCCCACTTCCATCTGCCGGGGGAGCCGACCGGCCCGTACACCTACGGCCGCGACGAGAACCCGACCTGGACCCACCTGGAGCGGGCGATCGGCGAGCTGGAGGCCCCGGGGGAGGAGGGCGTGGAGACGCTGGTGTTCGCCTCCGGCATGGCGGCGATCTCCGCCGTCCTGTTCTCGCAGCTGAAGGCCGGCGACGCGGTGGTGCTGCCGACCGACGGCTATCAGGCCCTGCCCCTGCTGCACGAGCAGCTGCGGGCGTACGGCGTCGAGGTCCGCACCGCGCCGACCGGCGGCGACGCCCAGCTGTCCGTACTGGACGGGGCCGGGCTGCTGTGGATCGAAACCCCCTCCAACCCCGGCCTCGACGTGTGCGACGTCCGTCGTCTGGTGCGGGAGGCCCACGCGGCCGGGGCGCTCGTCGCCGTCGACAACACCCTCGCCACCCCGCTCGGGCAGCGCCCGCTCGCCCTGGGCGCGGACTTCTCCGTCGCCAGCGACACCAAGGGGATGACCGGGCACGGCGACGTCCTGCTCGGCCATGTGAGCTGCCGGGACCCCCGGCGGGCGGCGGAGGTGCGGCGCTGGCGCAAGATCGTCGGCGCCATTCCCGGGCCCATGGAGGCCTGGCTCGCCCATCGATCGCTCGCCACGCTCCAGCTGCGGATCGACCGGCAGTGCTCCACCGCGCTGGCGCTGGCACGGACGCTCGCCGAGCGCGCGGACGTGACCGGGCTGCGCTACCCCGGACTGCCCGACGACCCCTCGCACGCGGTGGCCGCCCGGCAGATGCGGCGCTTCGGCCCGGTGGTCTCCTTCGAACTGGCGGACAGGGAGAGGGCCGAGCGGTTCCTGGAGGGACTGCGGCTCGTCGACGACGCCACCAGTTTCGGCGGCGTGCGCTCCACGGCGGAGCGGCGCGGGCGCTGGGGCGGGGACGCGGTGGCGGAGGGCTTCATCCGCTTCTCGGTCGGAGCCGAGGACCCGGAGGACCTGATCGCCGATGTGCTGCGCGCCCTCGACGAGGCCGGGAAGACCGACTGAGGCCGGTGGCCCCGCCCCGGCACGTCCGGACCGGGGCGTTCCGAGCCTCCCCCCTCGTGGCTCGGAACGTCCTCGGTCCCTGACGCGGAAACCGCCTGCACAAGGCTAGTTGACCGAGCGTCAGTGTCCAATCACGGTAGCGACAGCCAGCTATCGACTTATTTATAGTTGGACGGTCCTGGGGCGCCGCCGGTCGGCCGCCCGAGTCGAACGGCCACGGACCGGGAGGGGGCGGACATGGATCTGGCCCTGCTGCGCACGTTCGTCACGGTGCACCGGGCCGGCTCCTTCACCCGCGCCGCCGCGCTCCTCGGTCTCTCCCAGCCCGCCGTCACCAGTCAGATCCGCACGCTGGAACGACAGCTCGGACGGCCCCTCTTCCTCAGGCGGGCGCGTGGAGTCACCCCGACCACCATCGGCGACGAACTCGCGCACCGCGCGGCACCCCATCTCGACGCCCTCGTGGAGATCGCCGAGACCGGGCTCGACGAGGGGAGCGGTGTCCGCACCCTCCACATCGCCGGGCCCCCGGAGTTCACCGCACTCCGCGCCCTCCCCGCCCTCACCCCCCTGGTGGGGCAGGGGCTGGCCGTGCGGGCCTCCTTCCTCGACGACACGGAGGAGGTCCTCGACGGGCTCGCCGCGGGCCACCACGATCTGGCCATCGCGACCACCCGCCCCCGGGGAGGGCTGCTGGTCCCCACCCCGCTCTGCGACGAGGAGCACGTCCTGGTCGCGGCCCCGCACTGGGCCGCCCGGCTCTCCCCCGAGGTGCTCCTGAGCAAGGGCGCGGTGCTCCTGGAACAGCTGCCGGTGGTCGAGGTCCACGAGTCGCTCCCCTTCGTCTCCCGCTACTGGGCGAGCGTCTTCGAGACCAGACCGGCGGCGGCCGCCACCGTCATCGCCCCCGATCTGCGGGCCGTGCGGGACTCCGCCGCCTCCGGCGCCGGGCTCGCCGTCCTGCCGCGCTATCTGTGCGAGGAGGCGCTGCGGCAGGGGCACCTCGTGGCACTGCTCGACCCCCCGGTCCCTCCGCTCCGGACCTACTTCCTGGTCGTGCGCACGGGGACGCTCGCGCTGTCCCCGCTCGCCCGGGCCCATGGGGAGCTGCTGCGCGCAGCCGGGAACTGGTGAGTTTCAGGACACCTCGTACGGGCCATTTTCTTCCCATGACCGAACGGCCCGTGATCAAGCGCACCGCACGCGCCATCCTGCTCGACGGGGACGACCTGATCCTCATCAAGCGGACCAAGCCCGGGATGGACCCCTACTGGCTCACCCCCGGCGGCGGAGTGGAGCCCACCGACTCCACCGTCGTCGAGGCCCTGCACCGCGAGGTGCTCGAAGAGCTCGGCGCCAAGATCACCGATGTGGTGCCCTGCTTCGTCGACACCGTCGAGCACATCGTCGACGGCGGGGTCTCCGGCGTGAAGGTCCAGCACTTCTTCGTGTGCCGGCTCGGCTCCATGGACCCCTCCCTGCGGCACGGCCCCGAGATCGAGGAGCCGGTCGGCGAGTACGAGATCGTCCGGGTGCCCTTCAGCCGGGTCGGCATCGCTGCGGTGCACCTCGTCCCGCTCTCCCTGCGCCACTACCTCGACGGCAACATCGAGGGCGTCCGCGCGATGCACGCCCCCGACCTGGGTTAGCCCCGGTCTCCCCGGCCCGGCCCGATCCGAGAGACAGGCCCTAACCCGCCGCGGGGGTGAGCTCCGCGAGGAAGTCGTGGCGGATGCGGTCCGAGGGGACCCCCGCGCCGCGCAGTGCGTCGACGCCCCGGCGGACCATGGCGAGCGGCCCCGAGAGGTAGGCGTCCCGTTCGTCCCACGGGCCGTAGCGGCAGACGGCGTCCGGGAGCCTTCCCTGCTCCTCGGTGACCGGGTGGACGGAGAGCCACGGGAAGGTCTTCTGGAGCCGGAGCATCGTGTCGATGTCGTAGAGGTCGTGGCCGCTGCGCGCCCCGTAGAAGACGTCGACCGGGCGCCGGTCCCCGTGCTCGGCGACGTCCTCGACCAGCGCCTTGATCGGCGCTATCCCGGTGCCGCCGCCCATGCAGAGCAGGCCGGTGTCCGTGGAGTGGTCGACCGTCATGGAACCGGCCGGCGGACCGAGCCGCAGCACGTCTCCGGGGCGCGCCCGGTGCACCAGCGCGTTGGACACCCAGCCGGCCGGGACGGCCTTGACGTGGAGGGAGAGCAACCCGTCCGGCCGGGGCGCCGAGGCGAAGGAGTAGTGACGCCAGATCCGGGGCCACCACGGGGTCTCCAGCGTCGTGTACTGCCCGGCGAGGAAGGGGTACGGCTGGTCGGGCCTGAGCGTGACGACGGCGATGTCCGGGGTGCGCAGGTCGTGGGAGACCACCTCGGCCTGCCACCAGGCGGGCGCGGACCGCTCGTCCTCCGCGGCCGCGTCGATCATGATCTGGGAGATCGTCGTGTACGTGCGGACCCAGGCCGCTTCGGTCTCCTCGTCCCAGCTCTTCTGCGCGTACCGCTCCAGAGCGCCCAAGAGGGCCTCGCCGACGGCCGGATAGTGGGCGGCCCGGGTCCCGTACTTCCGGTGCCCCCGGCCGAGGTTCTCCAGGTGAGCGGTGAGGACCGGGGTGTCGTCCAGGTGCTCGGCCGCCGTCAGCAGGGCCTTCAGGAGCCGGTCCCGCTGGGTGTCCATGGCCGCGGGGAACATCTCGCGCAGCCCGGGGTGCCGGACGAAGAGCAGGGCGTAGAAGTACGAGGTCACCCGGTCGGCGACCGGTGCGATCTCCGCCAGCGTGCGCCGGACGAGCACGGCGTCGACGGAGGGGTCCTCGGGTCTTCGGGGCTCCGTCCCCTCCGCCTCCGGGGGCTCCCGCTCGTACGTCGTGCTGCTCGGAGCATCCATCATGTGCCTCGCCTCGCGCTGGCCGGCTTCCGTGACCGCAGCATGGCGCTTCCGACCGGCACTTCGGACCGAAAGAGGCGTTCTCGGGCCATAGGCCCGGGTTCCTGGCTAGGCTGCGCTGTTTCGGACCAAGGCGTAGGCCTCGCGCAGATCCCCTCCGGAGTAGCTGTGGCGGGAGAGCCCGGCGAGATGGTGGTCCGCGTTCACGGCCACCGTCTCCGGCACGATCGCGAAGAGCTCCGCGTCCGACATCGAGTCCCCGTACGCGACGCAGTCGGCGGGGTCCACTCCGTATCCCGCACAGAGCTCCCTCGCGATCCGCACCTTCGCGTGCGCGTCGAGGATGCTCGGCCGGTGGATCGGCTCGGTGAAGGGGACCACCGGCCAGAGCGAACCGTGGGTCGAGTCGACGCCCCAGTCGAGGAGCAGCTCGACGAAGAAGTGGGGCGAGAGGGAGATGACCGCGCAACGGTCTCCCCGCGCCCGGATGTCCGCCCAGACCTCGCGGATGCCCGCCAGCCAGGGCGCCCCTTCGAAGGCCGCCACGACCTGTGCCGGAGTGAGCGCGGACCACAGCTCACGGGCCTGGACGGCGAACTCGTCCGGCGTGAGCCCCCGCAGAAACCCCTCTTCCAGGACGGCGATCTCCTCCGTCAGGCCCAGTTGCCGGGAGATCTCCACCGCGGCGGCCGAGCCCCGGATCAAGGTGCCGTCGAGGTCGAAGAGATGCAGTCGTCGCGTTCGGGGTTTCACGTGAAACATCGTCCGGGTGTCACCCGACGGAAGCAACGGCTCCTCGTGTATCGGCCGAGGGGTCGGCCGGATCGGGTAAAGCGGTGGACGGAAGATCACCGCGTCGGACAGCCTGGAGGGCATGCCGTCTTCCCCCGCCCCCCTCGCACAGCTCCCGATCCGGCACCTCACCTCGGGAGACCTCCTCGCCTGCGCCGATCTCTCCGAGAACCGGGGCTGGCCGCGCGAGGAACACAAATGGGGCCTGCTGCTCACCGCCGGCACCGGCTACGGCATCGACGATCCCGACGGTCCGGGCCTCGCCGCCTGCTGCGTGGTCACCTCGTACGGCCCCGGGCTCGCCGCGATCGGCATGGTGCTCGTCGCCGAGCGGTACGCACGACAGGGCGCGGGACGCCGGCTCATGCGGCACGTCCTGGCGGAGGCCGGGGACACCCCGCTCACGCTGTACGCCACGGCGAACGGGCAGCCCCTGTACGAACAGCTGGGCTTCGCCGAGGCGAGCCGGGCCGAGATGGTGTGCGGGCGCTTCACCTTCACCGCACCCGCCCCGGACGTTCCGGTCCGGCCGGCGACGGCCGAGGACCTTCCGGCGATCCTGCGCCTGGACCACGAGGCCTTCGGTCTCGACCGCACCCTCGTCATCGCCCGGCTCCCCGCGTTCGCGGACCTCCTCAGGGTCGCGGAGGAGGACGGCGAGATCACCGGCTTCGCCGCCGCCTGGCCCAACATGGACACCCATGTCATCGGCCCCCTGATCGCCCGGGACCCGGGCACGGCGAAGGCTCTGATCGCCTCCCTGGCCGCCGCCACCGACCGGCCGCTGCGCACGGACATCGACGTGCGGCACGCCTCCTTGCTGCGTTGGGCGAAGGAGAACGGCATCGACACGATCGCCACCACGTCGGTGATGATCCGCTCCCTGCCCGATCTCCCCGGCGACTGGCGCCGCCGCTTCGCCCCCCTGACGGTCGCCGCCGGATAGGTTTACTTGCAGACGCCCATTATTGCGCCTCTTCGTCTACCCTGGACGGCGAGCCGTACCGGCGCCGAGGAGACACCGAGGAGAGACCATGACCGCGACGGACCCCGCACTCATCGCGCTCTCCCAGCGCTGGTGCGCCCTCTCCCTGCTGCACGGCAGGATCGAGTCCCACATCGAGCGCGCCCTGGAGTCCGGCCACGGTCTGAGCGTGCGGGAGTACTCGCTGCTCGACGTCCTCAGCCGCCAGCACAGCGGCCCCGGCGGCCACCTCCAGATGAAGCAGGTCGCCGACGCCGTCGTGCTCAGCCAGAGCGCCACCACCCGGCTCGTCACCCGGCTCGAGGACCGCGGTCTGCTCACCCGGTACCTCTGCGCCACCGACCGGCGCGGCATCTACACCGACGTGACCGAGGCCGGCCAGAAGCTCCTCGAAGAGGCCCGCCCCACCAACGACAACGCCCTGCGCGAGGCCCTGGACGAAGCCGCGAAGAACCCCGAGCTGGCCCCGCTGGTCCAGGTCCTGGAGGGCACGGGCGCACCCGTGTGAGCCTGACGCCGGGCAGGAGCGCCCGACGTTACGCTGCGGGGCATGAGCGATCTTGAGATACGCCCCGCCACCGCGGAGGACCTTCCGGCCATCGTCGCGATGCTCGCCGACGACCCGCTGGGCGCACGGCGTGAATCCCCCGACGACCTCGCCCCGTACCTCATCGCCTTCGAGCGCCTCGCGAACGACCCGAACCAGCACGTCGTCGTGGCCGTCCGCGAGGACAAGGTCGTCGGCACCCTCCAGCTGACGATCATCCCGGGGCTCTCCCGCCGGGGCACCACCCGCTCGATCATCGAGGGCGTCCGCATCCACGCCGACGAGCGCGGCAGTGGCCTCGGAACGCAGCTCATCGAATGGGCCGTCGAGGAGTCGGGCCGCCAGGACTGCCGGCTCGTCCAGCTGACCTCCGACGTCACCCGCACCGATGCCCACCGCTTCTACGAGCGCCTGGGCTTCGAGGCCTCCCACGTGGGGTTCAAGAAGAACCTCTGAAAGAAGAGCCTCTGAGGACGTGTTTCACGTGAAACGGCGTGGTTCCACGTGAAACGCCCCCAGCGCCTCAGAGACCGCGCCAGCCCGCCTCGTCCATCCCGCCCGGAACCGCGTCCTTCGGCTCGTACGGCTCCCGGGTGAAGACGAACGAGCCGAGGTCGAGATGGCTCACGCCGCCGTCGGCGCGCCGCACCGCCCTGAGCGTCTCCCCCGCGTAGTAGCCGTTCAGGCCGACCCAGCCGCCCTCCGGCAGCGCCCGGAAGCGGGCCCCTCGCCCGGTGCCCCGCAGCGGTTCGAGCACCACGCTCCGCTCGGGCCCGAGCCGAAGCCCGTAGGCGTACGTACCCCAGTACCAGAGCCCCGTGAGGGAGAGCAGCTCCTCGTCGACCTCGGCCTCGGGAAGGGGGCGCCACGGCTCCGGGAACCTCGGCTCCGCCTCCGCCACGATCCGTACGAGATCGGCGGCCACGACCCCCACCGACGGCCCCGAGGTGGCGTTGGAGAGGGCGATGCCCGCCAGGCCGTCCTCCACGCTCACCCACAGGCAGGCGACGAAACCCGGGAGGGAGCCGCTGTGGCCGATCAGCGTGCGGCCGTCCTTGCGCACCAGCTGGAGACCGAACCCGTAGCTCGCCTCCCAGTCGCCCTCCCCGGCGGGAGCGGCCGGGGCGCGCATCTCCTCCACGGACGCCGCGGCGAGCACCCGCTCGTCCCCCGCCGCGAGGAAGGCGGCGAAGCGCGCGAGGTCGGCGGCCGTCGACCAGAGTTGCCCGGCCGCTGCCATCAGACCGAGGTCCTCGGACGGCTCGGGCAGCATGACGTCGGCCCAGGGATGCACGGCCCAGCCACCCGCGTGCGGAGCGACGGGACCGACCGTCGTACGGCCCATCCCCAGCGGCTCCAGGACCTCGCGCCGCAGCGCCTCCTCCCAGGACACCCCCCGCACCGCCTCGACCAGCGAACCCAGCAGGGTGTAGCCCGGGTTGGAGTAGTGGTGCCGGCGCCCCGGCGACTGGAGGAAGGGCTGCTCCCCCAGGACGTCGGAGAGTTCCGGCCGCAGGGCGGCCGAGGACCGCTCCCACCACGCGCCGGGCGTCTCGGCCGCGAGACCGCCGGTGTGGCCCAGGAGTTGGGCGATCGTCACCTCGCCGACGCCCGTTCCCTTCAGATGGCGCTCCAGCGGATCGTCGAGGCCGAGCAGACCCTCGTCCCGGAGCCGCATCACCAGGACGGCGGTGAACACCTTGGTGATGGACCCGATCCTGAACTGGGTGTCGGCGTCCGGCGCGTGACCGTCCACACAGCTGCGCGAACCACTCCAGACCAACGCCCCGTCACGGACCACCGCCCCCACGAAGGACGGCGTCCGCCCCTCGGACTGGGCGACCGCGACGCGGTGCAGCAGAGCTCGCTCGGTGCCGGGCAACAAGGCTTCGAAAGATGTCGTCATGGACACCATCCAACGCGAAGGTCACCCACGGAGCTCTCCGATTTCCCCGAGCGTCGTCCCGTCAGGACCGGCGGCGGCTCGAGACGCCCCGCATGCGGTCCGGCACCGCCCGCTTCACGCCCTGTGCGTCACCACCGGCCAGAACTGCTCCCATGACCGGCATCGACCGTCTCACCACCCCCTGTCCCCCGCCGCCCACAGCCCGGCCGACGGACCGGTCCTCGACCGAGCGAGCCCTCGGCATGCCTCTGCCGACGGCCTGCGAGCGGATCGCCGACGCCTACGGGGCCGGAAACGGATAGCCGCGGTCGGCAGGGGCGGCTGAGGCCCTGCATTCCTGTAGGATCCCGCGGTTCGTGTCATAGAGCATCGCGTTGACCTGCAGCTTCTCTTTGAGTCTCACAGCGTGACGAGCTTGATCAATCTCACGGACGTGGCAGATTCCTCAGCACGAGGGAGACTGCCTCGGTGACCTCGAACGCGACACCCCCTGCCCGGCACGAGCCACTCCCGGCCGACGCTTCCTTGTATCCAGACCTGGCGTCCGCCGGCAGCTTCGCCGGAGCGCTGGAAGCCGTGGCTGCTGAGCTCGGTCTCTCCCTGGGCAGGGTTCTTGTGGATGATTCGAACCCGCTCCGGACGGCAGGCGTCGAGAGCACGGTGGCTGACCGTGAGGCGTGCTGGATCAGCCTGGGGTCTGTGGAGCGGTGGTTCATCTTCAGCGGTTGGTCCATGGGGGTGCAGTTGGTCTCGGGCGCGACTCAGGACTTGGGCGAGATGGCACGGGCCCTGGAGGCATGGCGGAACGGCCTGAGGCTCAAAGAGATCCGCGAGGTGAGCCCATTCGTCAAGGTCACCGAGTTGGCCGAAGCCCATGAAAAGGGTCCGGCCGAGGCGGTCGCGGTGAAGTGGCGCTTGCTCCTTGAAGGCCTGCGCCGAGATTCGGACCGCCGGGAGTTCGCCCATCGGACGCTGAAGGTTGCCGAGCTTGCGCATGCCGAACCACAGCTGCGCCGGCTGCTTCCGTTCACCAGCCACTGGTCGCTTCATTTCACAACCTGCACTGGGTTCCCGTACTCATGGGACGTGCCGTTCATCGATCCGCTGAGCGACGGACGATATCGAGTCTGCGGCCCTTCACGAGGAAGAGTGATCGGTGAGGCGGACACCGCTGAGCACGCGATCGCCTTGGTGGTGGGCGGGCTTCCGGCGAACTGCGGACCAGCAGTCGCCGGCACTGTCAACGATCAACAGTCTTTGTAGTTCCTCCTCCGCCCGTCCGATCTCATGACGGCCGGGCTGCGATCTGCCGACGGGCGGAGTTCCCGACCTCCTCGAACCCGTCGGAGGTCAGCTGCTCCGGACCGTGGCCTTCCCACTCGGAGACGGGCTGTTCGGCTGTGATCCCGAACCTGTTGTCGTACTCGTCGAGGCGGCCTGCGTCGCGGGCCCGCTGCCACTCGGCGAGGGAGGCAGCTGCGATCGGGGTCAGCTCAGGCCCTTCGAGTTCGACCTGCCGGATCACCCAGCCTTCGGCGTCGACCTCGAAGTAGAACCAGGTGTCTTCCTCGTCCCAGTAGCAGCGCATCCAGGTGGTCACCAGGCCATGATGACGGGCCAGGTGCACCGCGCTGCTCCGCTTCGCCTCATGACTGGGCGATGAATCCTGCGGATCGATCGAGCTGGAAAGGAGAACCGACCCGGGTGGGATCCCAGCCCTGATCCCGTGCCGCTCGAATGCCGGCAGCAACGTGTGCTGGGCGAATGGGCTCCGTCTCGACGCCCACCCAGTTGCTGGGATGGGCCTGGCCGCTGGTGACGATCAAGGTCGTGCCCGGCCGGCTGCCGCCGGCCGCTTCGACCGCGTAGGTCATCGGTGTCCAGCAGAGTCCCTGCATGGAGGAGGGCTTCCTGCGGATCCGCCAGCGGTACTCGGTTCCGTCAACGGTTATGCGCCGGGAACCCTTCTTGTTCAGCGCCATCTTCGCCTCCTCCGCTGTTGGACTGTGCTGTGTCGCCGCGGGCGCGAAAAGCAGGTTGCACGCGAACGTACCGAACGTCATCGCCGACAAGTACCTTCCGGACTACGGATGGGTTGATCAGCCCATGAGTTGGTGTCAGTGCCGAGCGACCCGGCGCATCGCACCCACCCTGGGTGCACTCACCGCGATCGGAGAGCACCGTGAAGAACAGCCCGTTGTGGCGAGTGGTTGACAACGAGAGTGGTAGCCAGTCCGTCGTCAGCACGCCCTCCGAGGCGGTCGCGTTCGTCAACAGCCGGTTCGACACCGATGACGACGACGAGCCGTTCAGCATCACCGAGGTCGGTCCTCTCCTTCCGAAGCCGCTCGGGGTCATCACCGCATGGGCCGTCGAGAAGGACGGCGAGCGAACCGACGGGCGTACTGCCCCGATCACCATCAGGCCGGTTGTGACGGACAACGCCAGCGAGTGCGATGACGTCGTGCTCTGGGGCGACGTGTACGTCTCCTGGGACCACGACATGTACACCGTCGAGGGGCCGGACGGCTCCGAGTACAGCGAGGCTTACAGCGCAACCGAGTTGAGTGCGATCCTCGACGAGTACGCCGACGACTATGAGTACGCGCCTGAAGGGCCCGACAGCCACAGGTGGCCGAAACCGGAAGAGTTGATCACCTACGGCGCCCAGGAGTGTGCCAAGCGGTTCGGGCACCTCGACGACGACGCCCTGCTGTGGCTCGCTGCCACCCGCATCACGCTCGCCGTGTGGCGCAACACACCCGTCGAGAACTGGCATGCCGGGAAGAGTCCGCTGCACGACGGCACGATGATGCGGATCAACACGGCAACCACCCGACTCGTACGCTCGATGCTGTCGTTCGACCATGTCGACTGGATCGGTCTCGGTCTCGCGATCGTCAACCCGTCCCGGGTTCTACCGACAGGGCAGTCCGTACTCGAGCTCGGGCTGGCCTGCCACAACCCTGACGACCCGGCGCACGAGGTTGATCCGCGAGAAGAACTCGCGGAGATGGCGCAGGTCGCGATCTCATGGGGGCGAAGGTACTGCCTTCACGAGAAGGGGTTCGGTCTGCGCACCCTGATCGAATCCTTCTGTGCGTCCGACAACGGCTGGTTCGGAGCACCGAGTTGGGGGCGCATCGTCGATCGGTTCCTTACGGCTGTCGACGACCGGGAGAATGCGCACTGGGGCATATACCAGGACAAGCCTTGGTTCAACGAGTGGTTCACCAACCGGCCGGCCGCCATTGCGGACACCACGGAATTTCGTCGGCTGCTCCTTGCCGGGCCCGACCTGCTGTCCGAGGAGGCCGCCGAATGGTGCGTGGATGGTGCCATCGGATACGTCTGCCAGGACGACCACGCGAACGACTGCTGGCGGTGCGGTATCCCGCTGGCAACGGAGTCCCCAAACGGGTGAACGTGGGCAGCCTCCTCCGCGAGCGCTCCGTTCGCATCCGCGTGAGGCGCCCACGCCGGACCTGAGGCAAGGCCACCCGAACAAGTGACGGCAGTGGCCAGCGATTCTCAATCCCGTGTCAGTTCGGCCAGTTGCATGACATCGCGACTGAGAAAATGACACGAGATCTGAGAACCTACAATTCCCTCGGGTCAGGTCTGGGCCATGTCCACGAAACGCGAGTAGTGGCCCTGGAAGGCCACGGTGATCGTGGCCGTCGGGCCGTTACGGTGCTTGCCCACGATGATGTCCGCCTCGCCCGCGCGCGGTGACTCCTTCTCGTAGGCGTCCTCGCGGTGCAGCAGGATGACCATGTCGGCGTCCTGCTCGATCGAGCCGGACTCACGCAGGTCGGAGACCATCGGCTTCTTGTCGGTGCGCTGCTCGGGGCCACGGTTCAGCTGGGAGAGCGCGATCACCGGCAGTTCCAGCTCCTTGGCGAGGAGCTTCAGGTTTCGCGACATGTCGGAGACCTCTTGCTGACGGCTCTCCTGCCGCTTGGAACCGCCCGACTGCATGAGCTGCAGATAGTCGATGATGACGAGCTTCAGACCGTTGCGCTGCTTGAGCCGGCGGCACTTCGCGCGGATCTCCATCATCGACAGGTTCGGGGAGTCGTCGATGTACAGCGGGGCCTGGGAGACGTCCGGCATCCGGCGGGCGAGTCGCGTCCAGTCCTCGTCGGTCATCGTGCCGGAGCGCATGTGGTGGAGCGCGACCCGCGCCTCGGCCGAGAGGAGACGCATGGCGATCTCGTTGCGGCCCATTTCGAGGGAGAAGATGACGCTGGGCAGGTTGTGCTTGATGGAGGCCGCCCGGGCGAAGTCCAGGGCGAGGGTCGACTTTCCCATGGCGGGACGGGCCGCGATGATGATCATCTGGCCGGGGTGCAGTCCGTTGGTGAGCGAGTCGAGGTCCGTGAAGCCGGTGGGCACACCGGTCATCTCGCCGCTGCGGGAGCCGATCGCCTCGATCTCGTCGAGCGCCCCCTCCATGATGTCGCCGAGCGGCAGGTAGTCCTCGGTGGTGCGCTGCTCGGTGACGGCGTAGATCTCGGCCTGGGCCGAGTTCACGATCTCGTCGACGTCTCCGTCGGCCGCGTACCCCATCTGCGTGATCTTGGTGCCGGCCTCCACGAGGCGGCGCAGGACCGCGCGCTCGTGGACGATCTCCGCGTAGTACGAGGCGTTGGCCGCGGTCGGGACCGACTGCACCAGCGTGTGGAGGTAGGAGGCGCCGCCGACGCGGGTGATCTCACCGCGCTTGGTGAGCTCGGCGCCGACCGTGATCGGGTCGGCCGGCTCGCCCTTGGCGTAGAGGTCGAGGATCGCCGCGTAGACGGTCTCGTGGGCGGGCTTGTAGAAGTCGTTGCCCTTGATGATCTCCACGACGTCCGCGATGGCGTCCTTGGAGAGCAGCATGCCGCCGAGGACGGACTGCTCGGCGTCGAGGTCCTGCGGGGGAACGCGCTCGAAGGCGGAGAGCCCGCCGTCCCAGGGACCGTCGCCGCCCCGCTCGTGCTGGTCGTCGCGGCCGCGGCCACGACCGCGGCCCTCGCCACGGGTACGGGTGGGCAGCCGGTCGCTCGGTCCGCTGTCGGCCCAGGGGTCGTCCATGGGCTCGGGAACGCTCACCAAGCCACCTCCTCCCGTCCGCTCCGCGGACTTCGCCGTGCCACTCTTCCTTATGCCACGCCTTGATCGACGAGTGGCTTCGCGACCGCTTCTGACGCGTCGGGCGCCGGACCACGGTAGGCCTGTGGAGAGCCCCAGCCAATCTGGTTATCCACAGGCCCTGTGGGTTACGGGCCAGATGCTGTGGAGAACTCCCCGGATCCTGTGCACGGAGCAGGGGACAGCCATGTGGACAAACTCATAGCACCCTCGATCTCACCCATCTGACCTGCGCTTTTCCCATCCACGGCCTGTGGGGGAGAAAAAGTTGTCCACCGGGATCAAGATCAGAACAAACGGCCCACACCCGAAGCCCCGCACCCGCCGCAAGTAAGGATCGACGATGCATTGCATCTCTTACCTGTGGAAGATTAGATTGAGCCCATGACTCAGGCCCCCGCGACCTCCAGGGACGTCCGCCGACAGCACGACCGCGAGATCGTCTCCCTCGCCCTGCCGGCCTTCGGCGCCCTCGTCGCCGAGCCGCTGTTCCTCATGGTCGACAGCGCCATCGTCGGGCACCTCGGCACGCCTCAGCTCGCGGGCCTCGCGATCGCCGCGGCACTGCTCTCCACCGCCGTCAGCGTCTTCGTCTTCCTCGCCTACGCCACCACGGCCGCCGTCGCCCGGCGCGTGGGCGCGGGTGACCTCCAGGCCGCCATCCGGCAGGGCATGGACGGCATCTGGCTGGCGCTCCTGCTCGGCGCCGCCGTCGTGGCACTGACCCTGCCCACGGCACCGTGGCTCATCGACGTCTTCGGCGCCTCGGACACCGCCGCTCCGTACGCCGTCACCTACCTCAGGATCTCCAGCCTCGGAATCCCCGCCATGCTGGCGGTCCTGGCCGCCACCGGCGTCCTGCGCGGCCTCCAGGACACCCGTACGCCGCTCTACGTGGCCATCGCCGGCTTCGCGGCCAACGGGGCGCTCAACGCGGGCCTGGTCTACGGCGCCGGCCTGGGCATCGCCGGCTCCGCCTGGGGCACGGTCATCGCCCAGTACGGCATGGCCGCCGCCTACCTCGTCGTGGTCGTACGGGGCGCCCGACGTCACGGCGCCTCCCTCCGCCCCGATCCGGCCGGCATACGCGCCTGCGCCCAGGCCGGCGTCCCCCTCCTGGTCCGCACCCTCTCCCTGCGGGCGATCCTGATGATCGCCACGGCCGTCGCCGCCCGGCTCGGGGACGCCGAGGTCGCCGCCCATCAGATCATCCTGTCCCTGTGGAGCCTGATGGCCTTCGCGCTCGACGCGATCGCCATCGCGGGCCAGGCCATCATCGGCCGCTACCTCGGTGCGGACGACGCCGACGGGGCACGCCGGGTCTGCCACCGCATGGTCCAGTGGGGCGTGGCCTCGGGAGTGGTGCTCGGCGCGCTGCTCATCGTCACCCGGCCCCTGTTCGTCCCGCTCTTCACCGGTGACACCGTCGTGCGGGACACCCTGCTCCCGGCCCTGCTCGTGGTCGCGCTCTCCCAGCCGGTCTCCGGGGTCGTCTTCGTCCTCGACGGCGTCCTGATGGGGGCGGGAGACGGCCCCTATCTGGCCCGGGCGATGCTGCTCACGCTGGTGGTCTTCGCCCCGCTCGCCCTTCTGGTCCCGACGCTCGGCGGCGGTCTGACGGCGCTGTGGTGGGCGATGACCCTGATGATGACGGTCCGGATGGGAACCCTCTGGTTCCGCATGCGCTCCGGCCACTGGATCGTCACGGGCGCCACCCGCTGAGGGGCCGCGCGTTCCACGTGGAACGACAGGCGGAACGGCGGAAGGGCCGCACCCCGGGGGTGCGGCCCTTCCTCGCTGCTGAGCGCAGACTGCCGAGGGCAGCGTTACGCGGCGACGACCTCGATGCCGAGCTTCGCGGCGACCTCGGGGTGCAGACGCACGGAGACCTGGTGCGAGCCCAGGGTCTTGATCGGCGAACCGAGCTCGACGCGACGCTTGTCGACGTCGGGGCCACCCGCGGTCTTGATCGCCGAGGCGATGTCGGCCGGGGTCACGGAGCCGAAGAGACGGCCGGCGTCGCCGGAGCGAACGGCCAGGCGCACCTTCGTGCCCTCGAGCTGGGCCTTGATCTCGTTGGCCTGCTCGATGGTCGCGATCTCGTGGATCTTGCGGGCGCGGCGGATCTGCGCCACGTCCTTCTCGCCGCCCTTGGTCCAGCGGATCGCGAAACCGCGCGGGACCAGGTAGTTGCGAGCGTAGCCGTCCTTGACGTCGACGACGTCGCCAGCGGCACCGAGGCCGGAAACCTCGTGGGTGAGGATGATCTTCATTTTTCGGTCACCCTTCCCTTATCGCGCGGTGGACGTGTAGGGCAGCAGCGCCATCTCACGGCTGTTCTTGACGGCCGTGGCGACGTCACGCTGGTGCTGCGTGCAGTTGCCGGTCACGCGGCGGGCACGGATCTTGCCGCGGTCGGAAATGAACTTCCGCAGCATGTTCGTGTCCTTGTAGTCCACGTACGCGGTCTTGTCCTTGCAGAACGCGCAGACCTTCTTCTTAGGCTTGCGCACAGGCGGCTTCGCCATGGTGTTTCTCCTGTGTGATCAAGAAGTGGGGGTACGAGCTGCTTCGAGGGCGTGCCCTAGAAGGGGGGCTCGTCCGAGTAGCCGCCGCCGGAGTTTCCACCCCAGCCGCCTCCGCCGCCCTGCTGGCCGCCGCCGGAGGAGGGGCTGCCGGTCGCCCACGGGTCGTCGGCGGGAGCACCGCCGCCACCCTGCTGGGGACCACCGGAGCTTCCGCCCCAGCTGCCACCGCCGCCGCCGGCCTGCTGGCCGCCGCCGTATCCGCCCTGGCCACCGCGACCGGTGGTCTTGGTGACCTTGGCCGTGGCGTTCTTGAGGCTGGGGCCGACTTCCTCGACGTCCAGCTCGTAGACCGTGCGCTTGACGCCCTCACGGTCCTCGTAGGACCGCTGCTTCAGCCGGCCCTGCACGACGACGCGCATGCCTCGCTGGAGCGATTCGGCGACGTTCTCCGCCGCCTGACGCCAGACCGAGCAGGTCAGGAAGAGGCTCTCGCCGTCCTTCCACTCGTTGGTCTGGCGGTCGAAGGTGCGGGGGGTGGACGCGATACGGAACTTCGCGACCGCCGCACCGGACGGGGTGAAGCGCAGCTCGGGGTCGTCGACAAGATTGCCGACGACCGTGATGACGGTCTCGCCTGCCATGGGGAACCTCTCGGCGGGTTTGCTTCTGGCTGCTTCGTTGCTACTCGAACCCGATGACCTCTGAGCTAGAAGCTCAGTGGGTCTCGGGACGGAGGACCTTGGTCCGGAGGACCGACTCGTTCAGGTTGAGCTGGCGGTCGAGCTCCTTGACGACCGCAGGCTCGGCCTGCAGGTCGATGACCGAGTAGATGCCCTCGGGCTTCTTCTTGATCTCGTAGGCGAGACGACGACGGCCCCAGGTGTCGACCTTCTCGACCTTTCCGTTGCCCTCACGGACGACGGAGAGGAAGTTCTCGATCAGCGGGGAGACAGCGCGCTCCTCGAGATCGGGGTCGAGGATGACCATCACCTCGTAGTGACGCATGTGGAACCCACCTCCTTTGGACTCAGCGGCCACGGTCGTTCCGTGGCAGGAGGGTCGTGATGCGTAAGCAACGGTATCCGCCACCACTGACAGTCCCCTCGGCGAGCGAGGAGCGCCGTCGGGGATCCCGGAGGGACCTGGGCAGACACCGGCGCAGCTGTACAGAGTACCCGCACATCGGCTTCCGGTTGAAATTCCCCGGGGAGGGGACGCAATCTGTACACGACGGACATGGGCGGCGCTACGATGCGCCGCCTTCCGGTAGCCACGCCAGGAGGTGCCCTATGGCACAGGCAATGCGACCCGACCCCGGCCACTCCCTCTTCGCGACCGACGGCAAACCCCACCCCCTCCAGGACGCCCTGATGGGCGTGACACTGGTCCTGGGGATCCTCGCCTTCGTCACGGCGCAGTTCCACAACCTGCACCTGTTGAGCTCCTGGTCGGGTCTGATCGGCATCCTGACCGGCGCGTACGGACAGTTCATCTCCGTGACGACGCGCGAGCGCTTCCTGATGATCATCGGGCTCGGCGCCTCGGCGGTCGGTTTCTACCTCGGAATGGCGCACGGCGGCCTCTTCGGCTGAACCCGACCGCGCGTCGGCGCACACACACCAATTCGGGGCACTCCTCGGTCACAGTAGGCTTCGGCGCGAGAGCCGGAGCCCCTGACCGATGGGGACACACCTGCCGAGGAGCGCCCCGCATGAGCCTGACCCTGAGGACCATCAGCCGTGAGCAGCATCTGGCATTCATCCAGAGCCAGCCCGCCGCGAGTCACTGCCAGGTCCCGGCGTGGGCTGATGTGAAGACCGAGTGGCGCTCGGAGAACCTCGGCTGGTTCGACAAGTCCGGCGAGCTCGTCGGCGTCGGCCTGGTGCTCTACCGCCAGCTGCCGAAGATCAAGCGCTACCTCGCCTACCTGCCCGAGGGGCCGGTCATCAACTGGTACGCGCCCAACCTCGACGACTGGCTGCAGCCGATGCTGGCGCACCTCAAGCAGCAGGGCGCCTTCTCGGTGAAGATGGGCCCGCCGGTGGTCATCCGCCGCTGGGACTCGGCCGCCATCAAGGCCGGCATCCAGGACCCGGACGTCAAGCGCCTGAAGGACGTCGAGGCCACCCACATCGAGCCGCGCGCCTTCGAGGTCGCGGACCGGCTGCGGAAGATGGGCTGGCAGCAGAGCGAGGACGGCGGCGCCGGCTTCGGCGACGTGCAGCCCCGCTACGTCTTCCAGGTCCCGCTCGCGAACCGCTCGCTCGACGACGTCCTCAAGGGCTTCAACCAGCTGTGGCGCCGCAACATCAAGAAGGCCGAGAAGGCCGGTGTCGAGGTCGTCCAGGGCGGCTACGAGGACCTGGACGAGTGGCAGCGGCTGTACGAGATCACGGCCGTCCGCGACCACTTCCGGCCGCGCCCGCTCTCGTACTTCCAGCGCATGTGGACCGTCCTCAACAACGAGGACCCCAACCGCATGCGGCTCTACTTCGCCCGCCACAACGGCGTGAACCTCTCCGCCGCGACCATGCTCGTCGTCGGCGGGCACGTCTGGTACTCCTACGGCGCCTCCGACAACATCGGCCGTGAGGTCCGGCCCTCGAACGCGATGCAGTGGCGGATGCTGCGCGACGCGTACGCCATGGGCGCGACCGTCTACGACCTGCGGGGCATCTCGGACTCGCTCGACGAGACCGACCACCTCTTCGGACTCATCCAGTTCAAGGTGGGCACGGGCGGCGAGGCCGTCGAGTACGTCGGCGAGTGGGACTTCCCGCTGAACAAGCTGCTGCACAAGGCGCTCGACATCTACATGTCGCGCCGCTGACCGTTCCGTAGGCTTCGTAGTCTCGTACACACCTCTGACCCACCGCTGCCATCAGAAAGGTTCCGGGCCGGCCATGGCGCTCTCCCTCTACGTCGACACCGCTCGCTGGCGGGCGCACCAGAAGACCGTCATCGACCAGTTCCCGGGCCTCATTCCGGTGTGCAAGGGCAACGGGTACGGCTTCGGGCACGAGCGCCTCGCGGACGAGGCGGCCCGGTTCGGCGCCGACATGCTCGCCGTGGGCACCACCTACGAAGCCGCGAAGATCAAGGACTGGTTCGGTGGCGACCTGCTGGTCCTCACCCCCTTCCGCCGGGGCGAGGAACCGGTTCCGCTGCCCGACCGGGTGGTCCGTTCCGTGTCGTCCGTGGACGGCGTCCACGCCCTGGTGGGCGCCCGGGTCGTGATCGAGTGCATGAGCTCGATGAAGCGGCACGGCGTGCGCGAGGAGGAGCTCCCGCAGCTCCACGCCGCCATCGAGGACGTCCGTCTGGAGGGCTTCGCCCTCCACCTGCCCCTGGACCGTCCGGACGGCACGGACGCCGTCGAGGAGGTCATCGCCTGGATGGACCGGCTGCGGTCCGCCAGGCTGCCGCTGCACACCATGTTCGTGAGCCACCTGCGGGCCGAGGAGCAGGCACGGCTCCAGCAGCAGTTCCCGCAGACCCGGTTCCGCGCCCGGATCGGCACCCGGCTGTGGCTGGGCGACCACGAGGCCACGGAGTACCGGGGCGCCGTCCTCGACGTGACCCGGGTCGCCAAGGGCGACCGGTTCGGCTACCGCCAGCAGAAGGCCGCGTCCGACGGCTGGCTGGTCGTCGTCGCCGGCGGCACCTCCCACGGAGTGGGTCTGGAGGCCCCGAAGGCCATGCACGGCGTCATGCCGCGCGCCAAGGGCGTCGCCCGGGCGGGCCTCGCCACGGTCAACCGGAACCTCTCGCCTTTCGTCTGGGCGGGGAAGCAGCGCTGGTTCGCCGAGCCGCCGCACATGCAGGTGTCGATCCTGTTCGTGCCGGCCGACGCCCAGGAGCCCCGGGTGGGCGACGAGCTGGTGGCGCATCTGCGCCACACCACGACACAGTTCGACCGTCTCGTCGAGCGCTGAGCCGGCCGGAGGCACCGCCCGGCCGAGCCTGCTGGGCCCGGCCGGGCCGCCGAGACGAATCACCCCCCGGAACCCTGCTTCCGGGGGGTGATCGCCTCGTTCTCGTCGCGGTGTTCCGTTCGGGGGCCCCAGGGTTCTATTCGGGGGCGCCCCAGGGGTCGTCGGTGGTGCCCCAGCGCACCCGCTGCCCCTCCTCCACGGCCGGGGCCGCGTGCCGGGCCGGGTGGGCCGCCCTGCCCGTCACGGCGACGTCCTCGGCACCGTCCAGGACGCCCCCCGAGGGGTCGTCCGCGCCGTCCTGCCGGACCGGGTCCTTCTCGGGCGCCAGGATGTCCCGTACGACCATCGCGCACAGGTACAGCGTGCCGAGCAGGTGCAGGACGATCGCGAACTGGTAGCCCTCCACCGGCAGGCCCTGCTTCTCGCCGCTGCCCGTGAACGCCAGGTACATCCAGATGCCGACGAAGTACATGACCTCGCAGGCCTGCCAGACCAGGAAGTCCCGCCAGCGGGGCCGGGCGAGCGCGGCCAGCGGGACCAGCCACAGGACGTACTGCGGCGAGTAGACCTTGTTCGTCAGCACGAAGGCGGCGACGACCAGGAAGGCCAGCTGGACGAAGCGCGGCCTGCGGGGCGCCGTGAACACCAGGAACGCGAGGCCCGCCACCGCCGCCGCCATCAGCAGCAGCGCGTACAGGTTGGCCCGGCCCGGCGTGATCACGTCGCCCGTCCGCTGGCTGACCAGCAGCCAGATCGAACCGAAGTCGACGTTCCGGTCCCGGCTGAAGAGGTAGAACTGCTTCCACCCCTCCGGCGCGAGCAGCATCACGGGCAGGTTCACGACCAGCCAGGAGCCCAGGAAGCCGAGCACCGCGGCCCCGTACGCCCGCCACCTCCCGGCCCGCCAGCAGAGCAGCAGCAGCGGGCAGAGGAGCAGTATGGGGTAGAACTTGGCGGCGGTGGCCAGGCCGAGCAGGATCCCGAAGGCCAGCGGCCGGCTCCGCGACCACATCAGGACGGCGGCGGCGGTCAGCGCGACGGCCAGCATGTCCCAGTTGATCGTGGCGGTGAGCGCGACCGAGGGCGCGAGGGCCACCAGCAGGCCGTCCCAGGGGCGCCGGCGGTGCGTCCGGGCCACACAGACCGCCAGGACGGCCGCGCACACCATCAGCATGCCGGCGTTGACCAGCCAGTACGACCGCTCCTGTTGGCTCGTGTCGCCGCCGGGCGTCAGCCAGGCCGCGACCTCCATGAAGAGACCCGTCAGGACCGGATACTCCAGGAACGGTATGTCGCCGCCCAGCCGGTCGAAGTACGGGATCAGGCCCTCCGCGAAGCCCCGGCCGACGAAGAGGTGCGGGATGTCCGAGTAGCAGGCGTGGGTGTACTGGGAGGTCGTTCCGCGGAACCAGGCCCAGTTGTAGCAGGGCAGCTTCTGCACCATGCCGAGGGCGTACATGCCGAGGGCCACGAGCGCGACGACCCGCACCGGCGTCAGCTGTCCGGTGCCGGGCGCCGCCCGGCGCCCGTAGGGGCCGCCGATCAGTTCGCTGCCCGCTGCGGCCACCTTGTCCCGGTGGGTGGGGACGACCGTCTGCGAGCGGTCCCGCGGGGCACTCGACTTCTGGAGGCTCGGCATGGGGGACATCCTGCCGTACGCCCCCGGGAAAACGGCGAGGGCCGCCGCGGCCGGTCCGTACGGAAAGTACGGACCGGCCGCGGCGGCCCTCAGGACGTGCCCGGATCCTCGCCGAGGCGGAGGGATCAGGGGACCCAGGTCCCACCGGGTCTGCCGTTGCCGCCGCCGGAGGTGTCCGTCGGCGAGTCGGTCGGCGTCGGTGCCGTGGTGGTGGGTGGCGCCGTGGTGGGCTCGCCGGTGTTGCCGCCCGTGCCTCCCGGGTCGTTGCAGTTCCAGTCGAAGACGTCACAGGTCGTCTTGCCCGGCTTCGGCGTCTTGGTCGGCTTCGTCGGGGCGGTCGTCGTCGGAGTGGCCGGGGGAGTCGTCGTCGGAGTGGCCGTCTCGGTGGGCGTCGGGGTGGCCGTCGGGGACGGCGTCGGGCTCGCGGCACCGCCGCCGAAGACGGGCTTGGCGCCTTCCAGCTTCTCCGGCTTCGGGAAGTCCTCGACGGGCATGTCCTTCACGGCGTCCGTCATGTACTCCCGCCAGATGCGCGAGGGGAACGACGAACCGTGGATCGTCGGCTGGTCACCCGTGCCGTACATCTTCTCGAACTTGCGACCCTGCTTCGTCTCGTCGTCGTCGAAGCGGTACATGTCGATCGCGGTCGCCAGCTGCTTCGTGTAGCCCACGAACCAGGCCGACATGTTGTCGTCGGTCGTACCGGTCTTGCCGGCCACCGCGCGGCCCGGGATCCGGGCCTTGCGGCCGGTGCCCCGGTCGTCGTCCACGACGGACCGCAGCACGTCGGTGACGTTGTTGGCGATGGCCGGGCTGAAGGCCGTCTTGGACTTGGCCTCGTGCTTGTTGATGACGACGCCGCTCCGCTTGACCATCTCGACGGAGTACGGGTCGTTCTGCTCACCCTCGTTGGCGAAGGTGGCGTACGCGCCGGCCATGCGGATGGCGCTCGGGCTGGAGACACCGAGGGAGAAGGAGGGGAACTCGCCCTTGACGAGGGATTCCTCGCGGAGGCCGGCCCTCATGGCCGCGTCACGGACCTTGTCGATGCCCACGTCCATGCCGAGCTGCACGTACGGCGAGTTGGCGGACTTGATCATGGCGTAGCGCAGCGAGATGGGGCCGTAGCTGGCGTCCTCGTCGTTGCTCTGCTTCCACTCGTCCCCGTTGTCGTCCCGCCAGATCTCGCCGTTGTACTTGCGGATCGTCAGGTCGTCCTTGCCGTTGTAGAGGCTCTTGTCCGGATCGACGATGGTGCGCTCGGAGGCGTCCTGGTCCGGCCCGCCGTCCTTGTCCCGGACGCCGTCCTTCATCGCTGCGGCGAGCACGAAGGGCTTGAACGTCGACCCGACCTGCGCACCGGTGGCGTCGGCGTTGCTCCGGAAGTGCTTGGTGGCGTCGACGCCTCCGTAGAGGGCGACGATCTTCCCGGTCGCCGTGTCGACCGAAGCACCGCCGAACTGGACGTGCGTGTCCGTCTTCGGGCGCTTCTTCGGGTCGATGTTCTCCTTGATGACGTTCTTGATCGTGGCTTCCATCTTGTCCACCTTCTCCTTCTCGAAGGTGGTGTAGATCTCGTAGCCGCCGCGCTGCAACTGCTCCTCGGTGATCCCGAACTGGTTCTTCATGTTCTGGTCGGCGGTGGAGACCAGGTAGCCGATCTGGCCGCCCAGATTGGCGCTCTTCCGGGGCGGCTGGACCTTGGGGAAGGTGGTGTACTTCGCCCGCTCCGCGGCCGAGATGTGCCCGTCCTTCTCCATCTCGTCGAGGATCCACTTCCACCGCTTGGTGGCTCGCGCGGTGTTCGCCTCGCGCGTGGCCTGGGGATCGATCTCGGGGTAACCGGCGGGGTCGTAGTACGTCGCGCCCTTCAGCACCGCGGCGAGCAGCGCCGACTCGCTGGCGTTGAGCTTCCCGACGTCCTTGTTGAAGTAGGCGCGGGACGCGGCCTGGATGCCGTACGCGCCACGCCCGTAGTACGAGGTGTTCAGGTAGCCGGCCATGACGACGTCCTTGTCGACCTCGTTGCCGACCTTCATGGAGATGAAGAGTTCCTTCACCTTCCTCGTGAGGGTCTGCGACTGGTCGTCCAGACGGTTGTTCTTCACGTACTGCTGGGTGATGGTCGAGCCGCCCTGGGTCTCACCGCCCTTGGCCATGTTCCACACGGCGCGGGCGATGCCCATGGGGTCGACACCGGAGTCGTCCCAGAAGGTCTTGTTCTCCGCCGAGATCACCGCGTTCTGCATGGACTTCGGGATGTCCGCGAACTGGACGATCTGGCGGTTGGTGCCACTGCCCGTCGCGACCATGCGGGTCTTGTCGGCCCAGTAGTAGATGTTGTTCTGCGAGGTCGCGGTGTCGGCCTCGTTGGGGATCTCCACCTGCGAGTACGCGATCGTCGCGGCGCCCATCAGGCTCGCCACGAAGAACAGGAACGTGCCCGTCACGAGCTTCCACGACGGCATCCAGCGACGCCAGCCGTACTTGTCGTGGCGAGGGTAGTCGATGATCCGCTTCTTGCCCGGCGGGCGACCGCCACCGGCGCCGCCGCGCCCCGGACCGCCGCCGCGACCGCCACCGCCGCCACCGCGCCGTCCCCCACCGGGACCACCGGGACCGGAATCGGCGCCCCTGCGACGGCTGCCGCGCTGGGCGGCCCGGCGGGCCTCCGCGCGCCCGCCGTAGGGACGCTGCTCCTCTCCGTAGGAGGAGGGAGGTCCGTACGAGGCCGAAGGGGCCCCCGTACCGACGTCATGGGCCGGGGCCGACCTGCGGCCCACCGGCTGCTGGGCAGCGCGCCGTGCCGCCGCGCGACCGCCCGTCGGCGGCTGCTGCGGCGGCATTTTGCGACGATGCTCGCTCATCGAACGACTACTCCTCGGGCAGGCGCGTACGCCTGGAAGCGGCAGTTGAGTTCCGGTCCCCCCGAAATGCGCACGCGGGAACCCCATCGGAGGTCCCCCCGTACCGCAGCCGGTCACCCGCAGCACTGACGCCCCACGGCATCGCTCGGTTCCCGGTGATCTGCATGCCGCACAGACTACGCACGGCCAAAACCCTCCTAGAGCCGGAGTTCACCCCAAATCGGGCAAGGCGATTGCCATGAATTGACGATGTGACGCCGGTCACGGCGGTCCCGCTTGTCGAGACAGGGAGGCCGTTCTATCGTGCTGATGTATCGAGTCGATACATCAGCACGGCATAAGGGTCTCGAAGGCGGAGGAGGAGGCGACGGATGAGCAGGCGCTCCGGCATCCTCGAGTTCGCCGTTCTCGGCCTCCTGCGCGAGGCCCCCATGCACGGGTACGAGCTGCGGAAGCGCCTCAACACCTCGCTGGGCGTCTTCCGGGCCTTCAGCTACGGGACGCTGTACCCCTGCCTCAAGACGCTGGTCGCCAACGGCTGGTTGATCGAGGAACCGGGCAGCGCCCCCGAGGAGGCCCTCGCCGCGTCGCTGGCGGGACGCCGGGCCAAGATCGTCTACCGGTTGACCCCGGCAGGTAAGGAGCACTTCGAGGAGCTCCTCTCCCACACCGGCCCCGACGCCTGGGAGGACGAGCACTTCGCGGCGCGCTTCGCCTTCTTCGGACAGACCGAGCGCGAGGTGCGGATGCGCGTGCTCGAGGGCCGCCGCAGCCGGCTGGAAGAGCGCCTGGAGAAGATGCGCGCCTCCCTGGCCCGGACCCGCGAGCGTCTGGACGACTACACGCTTGAGCTGCAGCGCCACGGCATGGAGTCCGTGGAGCGCGAAGTGCGCTGGCTGAACGAGCTCATCGAGAGCGAGCGGGCGGGGCGGGATCAGCGATCCGGCCCCGACGCCCCCTCTCGGCACGACAACGATTCTGGAGAGACGGGCGGCCTGCCCCGGCACGGGGGCAGTACCCGGCCGGATCCGTCCGACGACACCGCCAAGTGAAACCCTGCGCACAGCAGGGCTTCCACGATCACACAGGGAGCAACCGGAATGGGTTCGGTTCGCGTAGCCATCGTCGGCGTGGGCAACTGCGCCGCCTCGCTGGTTCAGGGCGTCGAGTACTACAAGGACGCCGACCCGGCGGCCAAGGTGCCCGGCCTGATGCACGTCCAGTTCGGCGACTACCACGTCGGTGACGTCGAGTTCGTCGCCGCCTTCGACGTCGACGCGAAGAAGGTCGGCCTCGACCTCTCCGACGCCATCGGCGCCAGCGAGAACAACACCATCAAGATCTGCGACGTCCCGAACAAGGGCGTCACGGTCCAGCGCGGTCACACGCTCGACGGTCTCGGCAAGTACTACCGCCAGACCATCGAGGAGTCCGCCGAGGAGCCGGTCGACATCGTCCAGATCCTCAAGGACCGCCAGGTCGACGTCCTCGTCTGCTACCTGCCCGTCGGTTCCGAGGACGCGGCGAAGTTCTACGCCCAGTGCGCCATCGACGCCAAGGTCGCCTTCGTCAACGCCCTCCCGGTCTTCATCGCCGGCACCAAGGAGTGGGCCGACAAGTTCACCGAGGCGGGCGTCCCGATCGTCGGCGACGACATCAAGTCGCAGGTCGGCGCGACCATCACGCACCGCGTGATGGCGAAGCTGTTCGAGGACCGCGGTGTCCGTCTCGAGCGCACCATGCAGCTCAACGTCGGCGGCAACATGGACTTCAAGAACATGCTCGAGCGCGAGCGCCTCGAGTCCAAGAAGATCTCGAAGACGCAGGCCGTCACCTCGCAGATCCCGGACCGCGAGCTGGGCGAGAAGAACGTCCACATCGGCCCCTCGGACTACGTGGCCTGGCTGGACGACCGCAAGTGGGCGTACGTCCGCCTCGAGGGCCGCGCGTTCGGCGACGTCCCGCTGAACCTGGAGTACAAGCTCGAGGTGTGGGACTCCCCGAACTCGGCGGGTGTCATCATCGACGCCCTCCGCGCCGCGAAGATCGCCAAGGACCGCGGCATCGGCGGCCCGATCCTCTCCGCCTCCTCGTACTTCATGAAGTCCCCGCCGGTCCAGTACTTCGACGACGAGGCCCTGGCCAACGTCGAGAAGTTCATCAAGGGTGAGGTCGAGCGCTAAAGCGCCGCATTCTTGTCGATCGAGGGTCCCCGAGGCACTGCCCGGGGGCCCTCGTCGTATGTGAGTCTTGCTGCCATGTCCGTCGTACGTGATCTGCGCGTACTCCTGCGCCTGCGGGACTTCCGCCGCCTGCTCGCCGTCCGGCTGCTCTCCCAGTGCGCCGACGGCACCTACCAGGTGGCCCTGGCCACGTACGTCGTCTTCTCCCCCGAGAAACAGACCTCGCCCGGCGCGATCGCCTCCGCCATGGCGGTGCTCCTGCTCCCGTACTCGCTCGTCGGGCCCTTCGCCGGAGTGCTCCTCGACCGCTGGCAGCGCCGCCAGGTCTTCCTGTACGGCAACCTCCTGCGCGCCCTGCTGGCCTCCGGGACCGCCCTGCTCGTCCTCGCCTCCGTGCCGGACTGGCTCTTCTACGCCTCCGCCCTGGCCGTCACCGCCGTCAACCGGTTCGTCCTGGCAGGGCTTTCGGCCTCCCTCCCCCGTGTCGTCGACGAAGAGCGGCTCGTGATGGCGAACTCGCTCTCGCCCACCGCGGGCACCCTCGCCGCGACCGTCGGCGGCGGCCTCGCGTTCGGTGTCCGGCTCCTCGCCGACGGCTCCGACGCGGTCGTCGTGGCCTTCGGCGCCGTCCTCTATCTCTGTTCCGCCCTCGCCTCCCTGCGGATGTCCCGGGAACTCCTCGGCCCGGATGCCGACCTCAGCCCGCAGTCCCTCACCTCGGCCCTGAGGTCGACGGCCCATGGCCTGGTCGCCGGGCTGCGGCACCTCGCCGAACGGCGCCCCGCCGCCCGGGCGCTCATCGCGGTGGCCCTCATGCGCTTCTGTTACGGCGCCCTGCTCGTCACCGTCCTCATGCTCTGCCGCTACGCCTGGGGCTCCACGAACTCCGACGGCCTCGCCCTCCTCGGGCTCGCCGTCGCCGCTTCCGGCGCCGGCTTCTTCGCGGCCGCCGTCCTCTCGCCCTGGGCGGTCGGGCGCTTCGGGCCCTTCGGCTGGATGACCGTGTGCACGGCTACGGCCGCCGTCCTCGTGCCGGCGCTCGGGCTGTCCTTCACCCCGGCTCCCTTCCTCGTCGCCGCCTTCGCCCTCGGACTCATCACCCAGGGGGGCAAGATCGCGACGGACACGGTGGTCCAGACGGCCGTGGACGACCCCTATCGAGGCCGGGTCTTCGCCCTCTACGACGTGCTGTTCAACGTCGCCTTCGTGGGCGCGGCGGGGGTCGCGGCGTTGATGCTGCCGCCCGACGGCCGGTCGCCCCTGCTGGTCGTGCTGGTGGCCGTGATCTACGCCGCGATCGCCGTGGCCTTGCGCCGGGAAAGCCGGAAGGGGTGGTGTTTCACGTGAAACACCACCCCTCCGGAGCGTCGGGCGGGTCCGTGTTTCACGTGAAACACGGACCCGCCCGGCAGCGGGCCCTGCTCAGTCCCGCGCCGCCCACCATTCCTTGAGCGCGTAGACGGCCTGGTCGTGCTCCATCGGCCCGTTCTCGAGCCGGAGTTCCAGAAGGAACTTGTACGCCTGGCCGATGGCCGGCCCCGGTCCGATGCCCAGGATCTCCTGGATCTGGTTGCCGTCGAGGTCGGGCCGGATCGCGTCCAGCTCCTCCTGCTCCTGGAGTTGGGCGATGCGCTCCTCAAGGCCGTCGTAGGCACGGGAGAGCGCGCTCGCCTTGCGCTTGTTCCGCGTGGTGCAGTCCGAGCGGGTCAGCTTGTGCAGCCGCGAGAGCAGCGGCCCTGCGTCACGGACGTAGCGCCGCACGGCCGAGTCGGTCCACTCGCCGGTGCCGTAGCCGTGGAAGCGGAGGTGCAGCTCCACGAGACGAGAGACGTCCTTGATCATCTCGTTGGAGTACTTGAGCGCGGTCATGCGCTTCTTGGTCATCTTCGCGCCGACCACCTCGTGGTGGTGGAAGGAGACCCGGCCGTCCTTCTCAAAGCGGCGCGTGCGCGGCTTGCCGATGTCATGGAGCAGGGCGGCGAGGCGCAGCACCAGGTCGGGACCGTCCTCCTCCAGGTCGATCGCCTGGTCGAGCACGGTCAGGGAGTGTTCGTAGACGTCCTTGTGCCGGTGGTGCTCATCGCTCTCCAGACGCAGCGACGGCAGCTCGGGCAGCACGTGCTCGGCGAGGCCCGTGTCCACGAGGAGCCCGAGGCCCTTCCGGGGGTGTGCCGAGAGCAGCAGCTTGTTGAGTTCCTCACGGACGCGCTCGGCGGAGACGATCTCGATCCGGCCCGACATCTCCTTCATGGCCGCCACGACCTCGGGGGCGACCTCGAAGTCCAGCTGCGCGGCGAACCGGGCGGCCCGCATCATGCGCAGGGGGTCGTCGGAGAAGGACTCCTCCGGCGTACCCGGCGTGCGCAGGACCCGGCCGGACAGGTCCTCGAGACCGCCGTACGGGTCGATGAACTCCTTCTCGGGGAGGGCCACGGCCATGGCGTTGACGGTGAAGTCACGCCGGACGAGGTCCTCGTCGATGGAGTCGCCGTAGGAGACCTCGGGCTTCCGGGAGGTCCGGTCGTACGCCTCCGAGCGGTACGTGGTGACCTCGACCTGGAAGCGCTGGACGGCGTCTCCGACGCGCGCGTCCTTCTGGCAGCCGACGGTCCCGAAGGCGATGCCGACCTCCCACACCGCATCGGCCCACGGGCGGACGATCTTCAGTACGTCCTCGGGGCGGGCGTCGGTGGTGAAGTCCAGGTCGTTGCCGAGCCGGCCGAGCAGGGCGTCCCGCACCGAGCCGCCGACCAGCGCGAGGCTGAACCCGGCCTCCTGGAAACGGCGGGCGAGGTCGTCGGCGACAGGGGACACACGCAGCAGTTCACTGACCGCGCGGCGTTGCACCTGGCTCAGTGCAGTCGGGGTGTCTTCGTTGGCGTTCGGCACAACAGAAAAGGGTACGTGCCCCGGCTCACCGCGATGTCCCCGTTTTTCCGCCGGGCGGGGGCGCCCGGGGCCGGCCCTCCGCCGGGCGGGGGCGCCCGGCGGTGTCGGCGGCGACCGGTCGAAGATCGCCTGGAGCACTCCCCGGCACTTGCCCCCGGCGTGCCTCGTTACCATGCCTGGACACAGCGACCGGGAACCACCGACAGCGCTGGCACCACAGACAACGACGAGGACGGGCGAACGCGTGGCCGAGGCGGCAGACATCCAGGGAACCGGTCCCTCACCTGCCCGCCGATGGCTGCGGCGCACGATCACCGTCGCCTTCGGGGCGCCGCTCCTCGCGGGCCTGCTCCAGGCCCCGGTCGTCGCCGCCCCGGCGGCCGGAGCCGAGGACGGCACCGGATCCAGGACCGTCGATGTGTCGCTCGACACGCTGGCCCCGAGCGCCCCCGTCGCGGGCGACACCGTCACCGTCACCGGCACGGTGACCAACCGGGGCAAGAAGGCCGTCACCGACGCGACCGTGAACCTGCGCGTCGGCCCGAGGATGACGAGCCGCAGCGAGATCGAGCAGGTCACGGGGCGCACCGGTTTCCGGAGCGACAGCGACCCCGCTCCCCTCGAGGACGCCCCCGCCGTCAAGATTCCCGAGCTGGGGGCCGGCCTCAGCACCGACTTCTCGCTGTCCGTCCCCGTCTCCGAGCTCGGGCTCGACGAGGAGGGCGTCTACCAGCTGGGCGTCTCCCTCACCGGGCAGACCACGGACCGGCGGTACGACCGGGTGCTCGGCATCGAGCGGACCTTCCTGCCGTACCAGCCGGAGGCCACCGAGAAGAAGACCCAGGTCGCCTACCTCTGGCCGCTGATCGCCTCGGCGCACGTCTCGGCGCAGACGGCCACGGACGACCAGCAGACCCCGGTCTTCGAGGACGACACCCTGGCGGCCGAGCTGAGTCCGGGCGGGCGCCTGGACCAGCTGGTCTCGCTGGGCAAGACCCTGCCGGTCACCTGGGTGGTCGACCCGGACCTGCTGGCCTCCGTCGACGCCATGGCGAACGGCTACCGCGTCAAGGAGGGCGACCTGGACGTCCCCGGCAAGTACCAGGCCGTCGCCGAGCGGTGGCTGGACGCGCTGGAGAAGGCGGTCCAGGGGCACAAGGTCGTCGCCCTGCCCTTCGCGGACCCCGACCTGGCCTCGCTGGCCCACCGGGGCAAGGACGTCCCCGGCTCCCTCGGCCACCTCCAGTCGGCGACCGCCCTGGCGGGCATGACGGTCGAGACCGTCCTCCACGTGCCGGCGTCCACCGACTTCGCCTGGCCCGCCGACGGAGCCGTGGACCCCTCCATCACGGCGGTCGCGACCTCGGCCGGCGCCGACAAGGTGATCGCCCGGAGCGACAGCGTCCGCGACGACCTCCCCTACACGGCCACGGCCGCCCGCCCCCTCGGCAACGGCAGCACCACGGCCGTGGTGAGCGACGCGCTCCTGTCCACCGCCTTCGAGGGGGACATGGTCCGCGCGGAGAGCTCCACGCTCGCGGTCCAGGAGTTCCTCGCCCAGTCCCTGGCGATCACCCTGGAGCAGCCGGAGGACCAGCGCAGCATCGTGGTCGCCCCGCAGCGGACGCCGACCGCCGCCCAGGCGCAGGCCATGGCGGCCGCTCTGGAGGGACTCTCCGGCCGGCGCTGGTCCCAGCCGACCGACCTCCTCGCGGCGGCCGCGGCCAAGCCCGACCCGGACGCCTCCACCACGGTGCCGAGCGGCTCCCGCTACCCGAAGGCGCTGCGCGACCGTGAGCTTCCGGTCCAGGCCTTCCGGGACATGAAGACCACCCGGGACGAGCTGAACGACTTCAAGGTCGTCCTGACCCAGCCGGAACGCGTCGTGACGCCGTTCGGCAACGCGATCAACCGCGAGATGTCGACCTCCTGGCGCGGTGAGGCCCGGGCGGCCGCGATCTACCGGAACAACGTCCTGGACTACCTGCAGACCCTCACCGAGGGCGTCCAGCTCGTCGACAAGTCGGACCTCACGCTCTCCGGCCGCAGCGCGACGATCCCCGTGACCGTCCAGAACAAGCTGCTCCAGGGCGTGGGCAACCTGGTGCTGCGCCTCACCTCCGCCAACAAGAACCGGCTGGAGGTGGACGGCGACAGGTACGCCGAGCTCCCGGTGAAGGTCGGCGGCGGACACAGCCAGTCGGTGAAGTTCCCCGCCTCGGCGAACGTCAACGGCCAGGTGACGATGACGGCCCAGCTCTACACCGAGGACGGCACGCCGTACGGGCAGCCGATGGACTTCACCGTGAAGGTCTCCGAGATCACTCCCACGGTGATGCTCGTGATCGCCGGCGGTGTCCTCCTCCTCGTTCTCGCCGGTGTGCGCATGTACAGCCAGCGCAAGCGGGTGGCCGCCCGGAACGCCGAGGCCGAGGCGGCCGAGGACGCCGCGACCACCGGGGACGACACCGCTTCGGAGCCCGGCCGGGACGGGTCCGGCGACGAGGAGTCCCCCGGGGACGAACCCGTGCAGCCGAGTGACCCGACACCGGACACCGGACCCGAAAGCGGCGACCCGTCGGGCACGGGTGAGAAAGTGGACCGTTGAGCGATGTCGTGGCCGGTCGGCCGGGGACGATGAGGTGGGGTAACCATGAACGCGCCGTACGACGGTGACCGCGGCCAGGGCCCGGGCGGCCCGGCGCCGTCCGGTGGGACGCCCGCGGTGCCTCCCGGCGCCGGCCACCCGCCGGTGTCCTCCCCCCAGGGACAGGACCCCTACGCCCAGAACCCGTACGCCCAGGACCCCTACGTCCAGGACGCCTACGCCCACGACCCGTACCGGGCCCAGGACATGTCCGAGCAGGACCCGGTGACCGAGGCGCTCTACGACCGCGCCGCGCACCCGCCGCCCCCGCCCGGCACCTACCAGGACCCGCACGCGCTCTACCAGCAGCCCGCCGCGCCGCAGCACGCCCCCGACCCCCGGGTGTGGGCGCAGACCCCGGCGCCCGAGCCGGACGGCCCCTCGCGCCACCTGCCGTACGGCGACGACGCGCGCACGGTCCAGTTCACCGGGGTCGACGACCTGGTGACCCGGGCCGGTGAGGAGGAGTCCGAGCCGGACGCGTTCGCACACCTCTACCGGGACCAGCAGGCATCGGGACAGGTGCCCACGCCCGCCCCGGAGCCGGACCCGCTGCCCGCGCCCGCCCCCAAGAAGTCCGGCCGTGCCTCCGGACTGCTGAAGTCGAGCGCGGTGATGGCGGCCGGCACCCTGGTCTCCCGGCTGACCGGTTTCGTCCGCAGCCTGGTGATCACCGGCGCGCTCGGTGCGGCCCTGCTCGGCGACACCTTCACCATCGCCTACACCCTGCCGACGATGATCTACATCCTCACCGTCGGCGGTGGCCTCAACTCGGTCTTCGTCCCCCAGCTCGTCCGCTCGATGAAGAACGACGAGGACGGCGGCGAGGCCTACGCCAACCGTCTGCTCACCCTGGTCATGGTGGCGCTCGGCCTCATCGTGGCCCTGGCCGTCTTCGCGGCGCCGCTGCTGATCCGGCTGATGTCGAACACCATCGCCGACGACGCCGCGGCCAACAGCGTGGCCGTGACCTTCGCCCGCTACTGCCTGCCCACGATCTTCTTCATGGGCGTGCACGTGGTGATGGGGCAGATCCTCAACGCCCGCGGCAAGTTCGGCGCGATGATGTGGACGCCGGTCCTCAACAACATCGTCATGATCGTCACCTTCGGCCTGTTCATCTGGGTCTACGGCACCTCCGCCGAGTCCCACATGGGCGTGCAGACCATCCCGGACGAGGGCATCCGCCTGCTCGGCGTCGGCACCCTGCTCGGCCTCGTCGTCCAGGCCCTGGCGATGATCCCGTACCTGCGCGAGACGGGCTTCCGTTTCCGCCCCCGCTTCGACTGGAAGGGCCACGGGCTCGGCAAGACGGTCAAGCTGGCCAAGTGGACCGTCCTCTTCGTCCTCGCCAACCAGGCGGGCGTCCTGGTCGTCACCCAGCTCGCCACCGCCGCCGGCGAGGAGTCCGGGAAGAACGGTGCGGGCTTCCTCGCCTACTCCAACGCCCAGCTGATCTGGGGCATGCCGCAGGCCATCATCACGGTCTCCGTCATGGCCGCGCTGCTGCCGCGGATCTCCCGCGCCGCCCACGACGACGACCCCGGCGCCGTCCGGGACGACATCTCGCAGGGCCTGCGGAACTCGGCCGTCGCGATCGTCCCGGTCTCCTTCGCCTTCCTGGCGCTCGGCGTCCCGATGTGCACCCTGCTCTACGCCTCCAGCGGCATCGAGGCCGCCCAGGGCATGGGCTTCATCCTGATGGCCTTCGGCCTCGGCCTGATCCCCTACTCCGTCCAGTACGTCGTGCTCCGCGGCTTCTACGCCTACGAGGACACCCGGACGCCCTTCTACAACACGGTGATCGTCGCCGCCGTCAACGCGGCCGCCTCGGCGATCTGCTACGTCGTCCTGCCCGCCCAGTGGGCGGTCGTCGGCATGGCCGCCTCGTACGGGCTCGCCTACGCCGTCGGCGTCGGCATCGCCTGGCGCCGGCTCAGCAAGCGCCTGGGCGGCGACCTGGACGGCACCCACGTGATGCGGACCTACGCGCGGCTCTGCATGGCCTCCGTGCCCGCCGCGATCGTCGCCGGCGCCGTCGGTTTCGGTCTGCTGAAGCTGCTCGGCGAGGGCGCCCTGGGCTCGCTCGCCGCCCTCGTGATCGGCGGCGCGGTGCTCCTCGGCGTCTTCTTCGTCGCGGCGAAGCGCATGCGGATCGCGGAGCTCAACAGCCTGATCGGCATGGTCCGCGGACGTCTGGGACGCTGAACCACCGGCCCCGCACAACCATCGACGGGAACCGCGTGTCGTGCATAGCGTCCGACTGTGGGCACAATTGGCTTGGCTGTTGGATGTGGCGCAACGGATGGGGAGGCAGGAACGACGGTGGCGGAACGTAGCACGGCTGCCGTCGACGTGGCCGACAACAGCGGTGACGACCCGCTGACCGCCAAGGCGGACACGGCCGCGACCGACGGGGTGGCGGAAGACCAGAAGACGGCGGAGAAGACCGCCGAGGCCACGGAGAGCAAGGCGGTCGAACGACAGAGCGGCGAACAGCCCCCCATCACGGCACCCGAGTTGCACAGCGGCCACAAGCTCGCCAGACGCTACCGGCTGGAGGAGTGCGTCACCCGTCTGGACGGGTTCAGCAGCTGGCGCGCCGTCGACGAGAAGCTGCGCCGCGCGGTCGGGGTCCACCTGCTGCCGGCCGACCACCCCAGGGCCCGCTCGGTCCTGGCCGCGGCCCGCTCCTCGGCCCTCCTCGGCGACCCCCGGTTCGTCCAGGTCCTCGACGCCGTCGAGGAGAACGACCTCGTGTACGTCGTGCACGAGTGGCTTCCCGACTCCACCGAGCTGACCGCGCTGCTCGCGGCCGGCCCCCTGGAGCCCCACGACGCGTACCAGCTCGTCAGCCAGGTCTCCCAGGCCATGGCCGCCGCCCACCGCGAGGGCCTCGCCCACCTCCGGCTCACGCCGAGCGCCGTGCTGCGCAGCTCCACCGGCCAGTACCGGATCCGCGGCCTGGCCGTGAACGCGGCCCTGCGCGGCATCACCGCCGAACGTCCGCAGCGCACGGACACCGAGGCCATCGGTGCCCTGCTGTACGCCGCGCTCACCCAGCGCTGGCCGTACGAGAACGACGCCCACGGCCTCTCCGGCCTCCCCAAGGACGTCGGGCTGCTCCCGCCCGACCAGGTGCGCGCGGGCGTCCACCGCGGTCTCGCGGAGATCGCCATGCGCGCCCTGGCGAACGACGGGGCCACCGCCTCGCGTCAGGAGCCGCCCTGCACCACCCCGGACGAGCTGGCCAGGGCCGTCGCGGCGATGCCGCGCGTCAAGCCGCCGGAGCCGGAGTTCACCGCCCCGCCCGAGTACCAGCACACGACGTACCAGCAGGGCACCTACGGACGCCCCCAGCCGCGCCCCCAGGCCACCCAGCCGGTCGTCGTCCCGCCGGCCCCGCTGGAGAGCCGTACGGGCAGGGCGCTGAAGTGGGCCGTCTCGGCGCTGCTGATCGCCGCGCTCGGCCTCGGCAGCTGGCAGATCGCGGACCGGCTGCTCGCGCCGGAGTCCAAGGACGAGACGCCGATAGTGCACCCGTCGGCCGACGACAAGCCCGCGCCGTCGAAGCCGATCGCCATTTCGTCGGCCCAGGACTTCGACCCGCCCCCCGGGGGCAACGGCTCGGAGTACCCGGAGTCCGTGGCCAGTGCCTTCGACGGTGATCCGAGCACCTTCTGGCACACCAAGAACTACACCACCGCGAACTTCGGCAATCTGAAGAGCGGCGTCGGGATCGTCCTGGACCTGGGCTCGGCCCAGAAGGTCGGCTCGGTCGACCTGTCGTTCGTCGGGCGCACCTCGGTGGAGATCCGCACGGCGCCCGCCGATGCCTCCTCCGCACCGTCCACGGCAGAAGGATTCACCACCCAGGCGTCCAAAACGGACAGCGACATGAAGCTGAAGCTCATCAAGCCGGTCACGACCCGCTACGTTCTGGTCTGGCTGACGCAGCTGCCCCTCACCGACGGCGAGTTCCGCGGCCAGCTGACCGAAGTCAAGGTCATGAGCTGACGACCACAGGGGAGGGGGCTCACCGTTGGACCGTCCGATAGACGCCGTGGACGACCAGGAACTCCTGGCGCGTCATGTCGCCGGAGATCCCGACGCCTTCGGTGAGCTCGTGCGGCGCCACCGCGATCGGCTGTGGGCAGTGGCGCTGCGCACCCTGGGGGACCGCGAGGAGGCCGCCGATGCCGTCCAGGACGCCCTGATCTCCGCCTTCCGGGCCGCCCACACCTTCCGTGGCCAGTCCGCCGTCACGACCTGGCTCCACCGCATCACGGTGAACGCCTGTCTCGACCGTGCCCGCAAGGCCGCCTCTCGCAAGACTTCGTCCGTCGACGACACCGACCGGTTCGAACAGCTCCTCGAACCCCACGAGTCCGCCGAGGCCCCGGCCGAGCGCCAGGACCTCCACCGGGAGCTGCTGGCCGCGCTCGCCACGCTCCCTCCGGACCAACGGGCCGCCCTCGTCCTGGTCGACATGCAGGGATACCCCGTCGCCGAGGCGGCCCGTATCCTCGGCGTCCCCACCGGGACCGTGAAGAGCCGCTGCGCCCGCGGACGGGCCCGCCTCCTTCCGATGGTCACTCATCTGCGCGCCGACACCGTGGGTAACGAGGCCACCGAAGGGGGAAGGAACCGGACGCCGGGGACATCCGTCCCACCGGTGCCGGGGCCGACGGACACCGGACCGACAGATCCAGCTGCTGTGAAGGGCGGAGGTGGGCGCACGTGACTTCCACGGCCGACAGGGCCGACACCACACAGCACCCGGACGTCTCGGAGATCTCCGACCTGACCGAGGGGCTGCTCTCGCCGACCCGTTCGGCGGCCGTGCGGCGGCATGTGGACGGCTGCCCCCTCTGCGCCGACGTACGGTCCTCCCTGGAGGAGATCCGGGGCCTGCTCGGCACCCTGCCGGGGCCGCCCCGCATGCCCGCCGAGATCGCCGGACGGATCGACGCCGCCCTGGCCGCCGAGGCCCTCCTCAACGCCACCTCCCCGGAACACGACACCCCTGTTTCACGTGAAACATCGCGCTCCTCGGCCGAGACCACTCCTCCCGCACCACCCTCCCCGGTCACGGACCGCCCCGCCGGACGTCCCCGGGCCGGCACCGGGCCCGGTCGCCCTGGAAAGCCCCGCCGACGCCGGATCGCGCTGCTCTCCACGATCGGCGCCGCCTTCGGAGCCGTGGTCCTCGGAACGAGCCTGTACCTCAGCCAGGCGGGCAACCTGACCGCCGGTGATCAAAGCACCGGCGCCCAGAAGGCCGACGCACTCGCGAGCGAAGCAGCCAGTCCCTTCTCCGGCGCGCCCGTCGAGGACCGCGTCCACACCCTGCTCGCCGGGAACCGCGCACCCAAGACCCCCCAGGGGGTCGGACCCGAATCCCTGTCCGCCGCGTCCGGCGGCGACACGCCCCAGCGCAGCAGGGACACCGCCGTCCCCGCCTGTGTCCTGGCGGGAACCGGCCGCAGCGACGGTGTACTCGGCTACGAGCGGGGCGAGTACAGGGGCACGCCCGCCTACCTGCTCGTCCTGACGGATCCGGCGGACAGCACACGGGTCCAGGCCTACGTGCTCGACGCCTCCTGCGCCCAGCGGCCCACGGAGAGCGGAAGCCCGGCCGCCGACCTCCTCCTCAGCAGGACGTACCCCCGCTCCTGACCTCTCTCCACGCCCGGCCACGAGGCCGCGCGGCGGTCTCGGGAATGCACGCCCCTTAGGATCCGTTGGGTGGGGTGAGAGCGACCGAGACAACCGCCCCCGTAGGCAGTGGCAGTCTGCAGAGACGAGGAAGAAATCCGTGAGCGACGTCCGTAATGTGATCATCATCGGCTCCGGTCCCGCGGGTTACACCGCTGCGCTCTACACGGCCCGAGCGTCGCTGAACCCTCTGGTCTTCGAGGGCGCCGTCACCGCCGGTGGAGCCCTCATGAACACCACCGAGGTCGAGAACTTCCCCGGTTTCCGTGACGGGATCATGGGCCCGGACCTGATGGACAACATGCGGGCCCAGGCCGAGCGCTTCGGTGCCGAGCTGGTTCCGGACGACGTCGTCGCCGTGGACCTGACGGGTGACATCAAGACCGTCACCGACACCGCCGGCACCGTGCACCGCGCGAAGGCCGTGATCGTCACCACCGGTTCCCAGCACCGCAAGCTCGGCCTCCCCAACGAGGACGCGCTCTCCGGCCGCGGTGTCTCCTGGTGCGCCACCTGCGACGGGTTCTTCTTCAAGGACCAGGACATCGCCGTCGTCGGCGGTGGCGACACCGCGATCGAGGAGGCCACCTTCCTCTCGCGCTTCGCCAAGTCCGTCACGATCGTCCACCGCCGGGACACCCTGCGTGCCTCCAAGGCCATGCAGGAGCGCGCCTTCGCCGACCCGAAGATCTCGTTCGCCTGGGACAGCGAAGTCACCGAGATCCACGGCGAGCAGAAGCTCAGCGGTCTGACCCTGCGCGACACGAAGACCGGCGAGACCCGCGCGCTCCCCGTCACCGGTCTCTTCATCGCCGTCGGCCACGACCCGCGGACCGAGCTCTTCAAGGGCCAGCTGGAGCTGGACGAGGAGGGCTACCTCAAGGTCGCCGCCCCGTCGACGCGCACGAACCTCACGGGTGTCTTCGGCGCCGGTGACGTCGTCGACCACACCTACCGTCAGGCCATCACGGCCGCCGGCACCGGTTGCTCCGCCGCACTCGACGCCGAGCGCTTCCTGGCCGCCCTCGCCGACAGCGAGAAGCTGGCCGAGACCCCCGCGGTCTGACCCCGTCTCTCCCCACCTCACACCCCGCGAAATAAGGAGGCCGCCGTGGCCGGCGCCCTGAAGAACGTGACCGACGCAGACTTCGAAGAGGTCGTCCTCAAGAGCGACAAGCCCGTCCTGGTGGACTTCTGGGCTGCCTGGTGCGGCCCGTGCCGTCAGATCGCCCCGTCGCTGGAGGCCATCGCCCAGGAGCAGGACGACGTCGAGATCGTGAAGCTCAACATCGACGAGAACCCGGGCACGGCTGCCAAGTACGGCGTCATGTCGATCCCGACGCTCAACGTCTACCAGGGCGGCGAGGTCGTGAAGACCATCGTCGGCGCCAAGCCGAAGGCCGCCATCCTGCGCGACCTGGACCCCTTCATCGGTGCCCCCAAGGCCTGATGCCTCCCACGTGTTTCACGTGAAACGGCCCGCCCCCGACCGGGGGCGGGCCTTTCTCGTCCCGTGAGGTCAGAGCGGTCGTAGCGCCGGCTCCTTCTGTACGGCGCCGAGCAGACGGTCCAGGGCCATCTCGACGTCCTCCTTCCAGGAGAGCGTCGTCCTGAGCTCCAGCCTCAGCCGGGGGAAGGCGTGGTGCGGACGGACGGTCTTGAAGCCCACCGCGAGGAGGTGCTCGGCCGGGAGCACACAGGCAGGCTCCTTCCACCGGGCGTCTCCGAACGCCTCGATCGCCTTGAAGCCCCGCCTCATCACGTCCTTGGCCACCGTCTGCACCATCACCCGCCCCAGGCCCTGCCCCTGGTAACCCGGCATGATCCATGCCGTCATCAGCTGGACGGCGTCCGCCGCCACGGGGCTCGTCGGGAAGGCCGTCGAGCGCGGCACATAGGCCGGGGGAGCGTAGAGGACGTAACCGACCGGCACCTCGTCGACGTAGACCACCCGGCCGCAGGAGCCCCATTCCAGGAGAACGCCCGAGATCCAGGCCTCCTTCTCCAGCTCCGGGCGCCCCGCCTTCACCGCCGCCTCACCACTGACCGGGTCGAGCTCCCAGAAGACACAGGAGCGACACCGCTTGGGGAGATCCGGAAGGTTGTCCAGGGTGAGCGGTACGAGCCGACGCCCCACGGCTGCTCCTCGTTTCCCTCGCCATCGAGCACGGATACGCCTCTCGGAATCGTATCGATCGGGCGATCGGGGCGATACCGCTCACAGGCAAAGGGCGGGCCGCGTTCCGGTGAAGTCCGGAGCGCGGCCCGCCCTGAGCGGTCCCGGCGAGCGGGGAGGGGATCAGCCCTCGGCGTCCTGTTCGGCGTGGGTGCGGCCCAGGACCCGTCCCTCGCCGGGAGCGAGGGTGGAGAGGATCCGCTCCAGATCGTCCATCGAGGCGAACTCGACGACGATCTTGCCCTTCTTCTGCCCCAGGTCGACCTTCACGCGGGTCTCGAAGCGGTCCGAGAGCCGGGTGGCGAGATCCGTCAGCGCGGGTGAGACCCGGGCGCCGGCCCGCGGCCCCCTCGGCTTGGCCGCGGACGCGGGCTCCTCGGAGCCCATGAGGCTCACGATCTCCTCGACGCTGCGCACCGAGAGGCCTTCGGAGACGATCCGGTACGCCAGCTTGTCCTGGGCCTCCGGGTCCTCGACGCCGAGCAGGGCCCGTGCGTGTCCGGCGGAGAGCACTCCGGCGGCGACCCGTCGCTGCACCGGCAGGGAGAGCCGCAGCAGACGCAGCGTGTTGGAGATCTGCGGGCGGGACCGCCCGATCCGCTCCGCGAGCTGGTCATGGGTGCAGCCGAAGTCCTTGAGGAGCTGCTCGTAGGCGTGGGCCTCCTCGATCGCGTTCAGCTGGGCCCGGTGAAGGTTCTCCAGAAGCGCGTCCAGAAGCATCTTCTCGTCGTCGGTGTCCCGGACGATCGCCGGGATCCGCTCGAGGCCCGCCGTCGTCGAAGCCCGCAGACGACGCTCGCCCATGACGAGCTCGTAGCGGTCGGCCTCGATCTTGCGCACGACCACGGGCTGGAGGAGGCCGACCTCCTTGATGGAGGTGACGAGCTCCGCCAGCGCGTCCTCGTCGAAGACCTCACGCGGCTGGTGCCGGTTGGGAACGATCGCACTGATCGGAAGCTCGGTGAAGTAGGCCCCGGCCGGGGGCTCCGGCGGAGCGACCGGCTCGGGTTCGTTCCACGTCGGGTCCGACTCCGGGGGCTGCGGGCTCCGCGGCAGCGTCGTCAGCTTCGCGGCGGCCACCCCGCGCTCGACCTGTCGTTCCTGGGGAGCAGCGGGGATCAGGGCACCGAGCCCACGCCCCAATCCCCTACGTCGCTCACTCACTGGATCCCCTCCGACATGCTGCGCTGGTTGCTCTGGTGCCCCACGTGGGCGTGCTGCGGGTCGTAGTGCACGGCGGCCCCCCGCAGGGCGATCTCACGGGCCGCTTCGAGGTACGACAGGGCGCCGCTGGAGCCCGGGTCGTAGGTGAGGACCGTCTGCCCGTAGCTCGGTGCCTCCGAGATGCGGACGGACCTCGGAATGCTGGTCCGCAGCACCTCCTCGGCGAAGTGGCTGCGCACCTCTTCGGCGACCTGCGAGGCGAGCCGCGTCCTGCCGTCGTACATGGTGAGCAGGATCGTCGAGACGTGGAGCGCCGGGTTGAGGTGCCCTCGTACCAGGTCGACGTTCCGCAGGAGCTGTCCGAGGCCCTCCAGCGCGTAGTACTCGCACTGGATCGGGATCAGTACCTCCGCGCCCGCCACCATGGCGTTGACCGTGAGGAGACCGAGCGAGGGCGGGCAGTCGATCAGGATGTAGTCCAGCGGCTGCTCGTAGGCCTGGATCGCCCGCTGCAGACGGCTCTCACGCGCCACCAGGGACACCAGCTCGATCTCCGCGCCGGCGAGGTCGATGGTGGCCGGGGCGCAGAAGAGGCCCTCGACGTCCATGACCGGCTGCACCACGTCGGAGAGCGGCTTGCTGTCCACCAGGACGTCGTAGATCGAGGGGACCTCGGCGTGATGGTCGATGCCGAGGGCCGTCGAGGCGTTGCCCTGGGGGTCCAGGTCGATGACCAGGACGCGGGCACCGTGCAGCGCCAGGGAGGCGGCAAGGTTGACCGTCGTGGTCGTCTTGCCCACGCCGCCCTTCTGATTGGCGACCACCATCACACGCGTCTCGGCCGGGCGGGGAAGCCCCTCACCGGCACGGCCCAGCGCCTCTACCGCCAGCTGGGCAGCACGACCGATGGGGGTGTCGTCCATCGGGGGCGGCGTTTCACGTGAAACATCCTCCCCCGCCGATTCGGTTCGGGGACCGGGGACCGGATCGGTCATCGGTCCCGCGATGTTGGCGTCGGACCGCAAGGATTCACTCTCCTCGGCTTCAGGCTCGCGATGAGGAGAGCCTGCCATGCTTTCGGGGTCACGAACCAGCGAGGTCGGTGGTTCTGTGGGTGAATCCACCTCTGTGGACATCTCCGTAACCCTCACGGGTGGCTTTACGCGGGGTCGACGGTCCCGGGGCGTGGCAGCCGCGCGACCGCGGCTGATGATCCCCTGCAGCAGTGAGCGATGTTTCACGTGAAACACCATGCCGCCGCCGCCCGGTCGGGACCGTTCGACACTCCGAAATGGTACGTATGGGACGCTCAGCGGCGCCGACGGGTCTTGCTGGTCCGGGCCGCCTTCGCCCGCTTGGCCGCGAACCGCACACCGCCGGGGCTCTCGCCGACCTCCACCCGCACGACCGTGGACAGGGGATCGACGATGCCCTCGCCCACCTGAAGCACCGAGGTCTCCACCACACCGAGCCGGGAGAGCGCGGCGCGAGCGCCGTCGATCTCCTCCTGCGCGGTGTCGCCCTTGAGCGCCAGCATCTCTCCGTACGGACGCAGCAGGGGAACACCCCAGCCGGCCAGCCGGTCCAGCGGGGCCACCGCGCGGGCGGTCACCACGTGAACGGGCGTGATCTTGCCGAGCATCTCCTCCGCACGTCCCCGCACCACGGTCACATGGTCGAGGCCGAGCAGCTCGACGACCTCCTGGAGGAAGTTCGTCCTGCGCAGGAGGGGCTCCAGGAGCGTGATCTTCAGGTCGGGCCGGACCAGGGCCAGGGGGATGCCGGGCAGACCGGCGCCCGAGCCCACGTCGCAGACGGTGACGCCCTCGGGGACGACCTCCGAGAGGACGGCGCAGTTCAGCAGGTGGCGCTCCCAGAGACGCGGGACCTCGCGCGGGCCGATCAGGCCGCGCTTCACACCCGCGTCCGCGAGCAGCTCCGCGTACCGCACGGCCTCCGGGAAGTACTCGCCGAAGACTGTCCGCGCCTGCTCCGGCGCCTCGGGGAGCTCCGCTGCCTCCGTCACGGGAACCGTCCTTCCGTACCGCACGTCTGGCGTGCGAGCGCACTGTGGTGGCTGACTATCAAGGCTGACAAAGATCGGCCCCGCCTGTGAACAGACGGGGCCGACACTACGTGAGGGGTCAGGCCGGGAGCACGACGACGAAGCGCTGCGGCTCCTCGCCCTCGGACTCGCTGCGCAGACCGGCGGCGGCGATCGCGTCGTGCACGACCTTGCGCTCGAAGGGCGTCATCGGGTCCAGCTTGACCGGCTGGCCGGTGGACTTCACCTCGGCCGCCGCCTTGGCACCCAGCTCTGCGAGCTCGGAGCGCTTCTTGGCCCGGAAGCCGGCGATGTCGAGCATCAGTCGGCTGCGGTCGCCGGTCTCGCGGTGCACCGCGAGGCGCGTCAGCTCCTGGAGCGCCTCCAGGACCTCACCGTCACGGCCCACGAGCTTCTGCAGGTCGCGGCTGCTGGAGTCGCTGATGATCGAGACCGCGGCCCGGTCCGCCTCGACGTCCATGTCGATGTCGCCGTCGAGGTCGGCGATGTCGAGCAGGCCCTCGAGGTAGTCAGCCGCGATCTCGCCCTCCTGCTCCAGGCGGGTCAGGGTGTCGCCACCCTCGGCGGCGGCGGAGGTGGTGCCTTCCGTCACGGATGGACTCCTTCTTGCTTCTGGGAGGCTTACTTCTTGGAGGAGGGGTGCTTGGGCCGCTGCTGGCCCTTGCGCTGACCCTGACCGGACTTGCCCTGACGGGAGCCGCCGGAGTTGGCACGGCTCGGACGCTGGGGCTTGTCGTCCTGCGCCTCGCCCTGGGCGGCGGCCTTGGTCGAACCCCGGGGCTTCTTCTCGAGCGAGGTGGTCGCCTCTGCGGCGGCCGGCTCGGAGCCTTCCTCGGAGTCCTTCACCACGGGCTGCTGGGCCACGGAGGACTGGCGCTGGGACTTGGTCTGGCGCTTGGGCTGCTGGCGCCTGGCGGCGGCACCGCCCTCCGCCTCGGCCACGATCGTGTCGCTCTTGATCACGGTGCCGTCCGGCTGGGCGGCGAAGCCGGCCTTGGACAGACCCGCGAAGAAGCGGCGCTCGTTCTCGTTGCGGTCGCTGCCCTTGGCGACGATGACCTTGACGACGTTCTTCCGGCGACGGCCCTTGACCTCACCACCGTGCGTGATGCTCTTCAGGAGGCGCTGGAGGTAGGCGTCCTGGGCCTTGCTGCCCGGGGTCGGGTTCTGGTTGATCACGTACATCTGCTGGCCCATGGTCCACACGTTGGTGGTCAGCCAGTAGATGAGGACACCGACGGGGAAGTTGATGCCCATGCCGGCGAAGATCAGCGGGAAGATGTACATGAGCATCTTCTGCTGCTGCATGTACGGGGTCTTCACCGAGAGGTCGACGTTCTTCATCATCAGCTGGCGCTGGGTGAAGAACTGCGAGGCCGACATCATCACGATCATGACGGCGGTGACGATGCGGACCGACGTGATCGAGGCGTCGAGGGCGGCGACCTCGGCGGCGGTGTCCGTGAACTTCGCGGCGAGCGGGGCGCCGAAGATGTGGGCCTGACGGGCGCTGGCGAGCAGCGGGCCGTCGATGACGCCGATCTCCTTGCCCGAGGCGATCGCGGAGAGCACGTGGTACAGGGCGAAGAAGAACGGGGACTGCGCCAGGATGGGAAGGCACGAGGAGAGCGGGTTGGTGCCCGTCTCCTTGTACAGCTTCATCATCTCTTCGGACTGACGCTGCTTGTCGCTCTTGTAGCGCTCCTGGATCGCCTTCATCTTCGGCTGGAGCGCCTGCATGTTCCGCGTCGACTTGATCTGCTTGACGAACAGCGGGATCAGACAGATGCGGATCAGCACCACGAGGGACACGATGGACAGGCCCCAGGCCCAGCCCGTGTCGGGACCGAAGACCGCCCCGTACACCTTGTGGAACTGGACGATGACCCAGGAAACGGGCCAGGTGATGAAGCTGAACAGACTGGCAATCGTGTCCACTAATCAGGCTCCTTGAGCATTGGGCGAGGTCTCGGCGGCCGGGCTCGTCTCGACGGGGGATCCGCCCTGGTCGCCGCGCAGCGCGTTCCGCAGCATCTCGTGCCAGCGGGGCCGCTTGCGCGGGGGGACGTGATCCACGCCGCCGGGCGACCACGGGTTGCACCGCAGGAGGCGCCAGGCGGTCAGGGCCGTGCCCTTGATCGCGCCATGCCGGTCGATGGCCGTGAATCCGTAGTGGGAACACGACGGGTAGTACCGGCAGACGGGGCCCAGGAGGGGGCTGATCGTCCACTGGTACAGCTTGATGAGAGCCAGCAGCGGGTACTTCATCGCGTGCCCCCTCCCAGCAGCCGCCGGAGAGCGGCGTCCAGGTCTCGGGCCAGCTGTGCGTGGTCGGCGTCGCCGGCTCCGGGCAACGCCCGTACGACCACCAGGCTACCGGGGGGCAGCATGGAGATGCGGTCGCGGACGAGATGGCGCAGGCGTCGCTTCACCTGGTTGCGTACGACCGCCCCGCCCACGGCCTTGCTCACGACGAAACCCGCACGCGTCGGGGGAGCGCTCTCCCCAGGCGCGTGCGGGCCCGTTGCACCGCTGCGTAGGTGGACGACGAGGAGCGGGCGACCGGCCCGGCGACCTCGGCGTACCGCGGTTGCGAAGTCCTCGCGCCGCCTCAGCCGATTCTCGGTAGGCAGCACGTCATGACCTGTTTAAGTGGATCAGGCGGACAGTGCCGAGCGACCCTTGGAACGGCGGTTCGCCAGGATGGCGCGACCGGCACGCGTACGCATCCGCAGGCGGAAGCCGTGGGTCTTCGCGCGACGACGGTTGTTCGGCTGGAAGGTGCGCTTGCTCACTCGGGGGCTCCAGAAATGATTCGTAGATGGCGGGACATCGCCTGGCTGTCACCGTGCGCCCACGAGTAGCTCGCAATACGCCCGAGTGCACCGCTACACGATCACTGACCGTGATCTTTGCCCATCGGAGGCAGGCGGCAGCAGCCATCGACAACTCGACCTGGTTACGGTACGCGCGGCTACGCCATCCGGTCAAACCGGCCCGTCGCCACCCCCCATTGTGCACAGGCTGTGGACAACAACTTGAACCGCGTCATCCGCCCCGACTACCGTGGACGACCTCCACAATCTTTATTCCGATCTGTCCTCACCTGTCCTCGACGGACCCGTCCTCACGGACTTCGACCCCCCCGTCCCCGCGAACCACACCCTCGTGGGACCTGCGAGAAAGCGTGCCCTGTGGCTGACGTACCTGCCGATCTTGCCGCAGTGTGGCCACGCGTCCTCGAGCAGCTCCTCGCCGAGGGCCAGCAGGGAATCGAGCCCAAGGACAAACAGTGGATCGAGCGCTGCCAGCCGCTCGCCCTGGTCGCGGACACCGCCCTGCTCGCCGTCCCCAACGAGTGGGGCAAGCGGGTCCTGGAGGGCCGGCTCGCCCCGCTGATCAGCGAGACCCTGAGCCGTGAGTGCGGCCGGCCGATCCGGATCGCGATCACCGTCGACGACTCCGTCGGCGAGCCGACTCCGCCGGCGCCCCCGGTGCAGCAGCCGCCGCAGTCCCGCTACGACGAGCGCGCCCAGCCCGAGCCGTACGAGAAGTACGAGGGCTACGGCCACCGGCCGATGTCCGACGACGGGCTGCCCTCCGCACGCCCCGCCTACCCGGACTACCAGCAGCAGCGGCCCGACCCCGGTGCCTGGCCGCGCACCCAGGAGGACCTCTCCTGGCAGCAGCCGCGGCTCGGCGGCTACCAGGAGCGCGCCCCGTACACCGGGCCGGAGCAGTCCCGGGGGTCCCGCTACGACGAGCCCGCCCGCGGCTACGAGCAGCAGCGGCCCGAGCGCGCCGAGCTGCCCGACCCGCAGAACCACGGGCCGCGTCCCGGCCCCCGCCCCGGCACCGCGGTCCCCGGACCGGGCGGCGGCCACGGCTCCTCGTCCTCCGGGCAGGGCGCCGGCGCACCGGGCGAACAGCACGCGCGACTGAACCCCAAATACCTCTTCGACACGTTCGTCATCGGTTCCTCGAACCGGTTCGCGCACGCGGCCGCCGTCGCGGTGGCCGAGGCGCCGGCGAAGGCGTACAACCCGCTCTTCATCTACGGGGAGTCGGGCCTCGGCAAGACCCACCTGCTGCACGCGATCGGGCACTACGCGCGGAGCCTCTACCCGGGCACGCGCGTGCGCTACGTGAGCTCCGAGGAGTTCACCAACGAGTTCATCAACTCGATCCGCGACGGCAAGGGCGACGCCTTCCGCAAGCGCTACCGCGACGTGGACATCCTGCTCGTCGACGACATCCAGTTCCTGGCGAGCAAGGAGTCGACGCAGGAGGAGTTCTTCCACACCTTCAACACCCTGCACAACGCGAACAAGCAGATCGTGCTCTCCTCGGACCGGCCGCCCAAGCAGCTGGTCACCCTGGAGGACCGGCTCCGCAACCGCTTCGAGTGGGGCCTCACCACCGACGTGCAGCCGCCGGAGCTGGAGACGCGGATCGCGATCCTCCGCAAGAAGGCGGTGCAGGAGCAGCTCAACGCCCCGCCGGAGGTGCTGGAGTTCATCGCCTCCCGGATCTCGCGGAACATCCGTGAGCTGGAGGGCGCGCTGATCCGGGTGACGGCCTTCGCGAGCCTCAACCGGCAGCCGGTGGACCTCGGGCTCACCGAGATCGTCCTCAAGGACCTGATCCCCGGCGGCGAGGACAGCTCGCCGGAGATCACGGCTCCCGCGATCATGGCGGCCACGGCCGACTACTTCGGGCTGACGGTGGAGGACCTCTGCGGATCCTCGCGCAGCCGCGTCCTGGTGACGGCCCGGCAGATCGCCATGTACCTGTGCCGCGAGCTCACGGACCTGTCGCTGCCGAAGATCGGCGCGCAGTTCGGCGGCCGCGACCACACGACGGTGATGCACGCGGACCGGAAGATCCGTGCCCTGATGGCGGAGCGGCGCTCCATCTACAACCAGGTCACCGAACTCACCAACCGCATCAAGAACGGCTGACACCGGGTCACCGGGGCCTCGCGCACGGGCCTCCGGCGACCTCTCCAGGGCGCTCCGGGACACCTCCCGGGGCGCCTTTCGCCGTGCCCGGGGACATCTCTCGCCGTGCCCGGGGACGCCTTTCGCCGCTCCCGGGGCATCTCTCACCGTGTCCGGGGACGCCTTTCGCCGCTCCTGGGGACGTCCCGCGCCCTCCGCCGGGGCGTCCAGGCCCGCGCCCTTCGCCCCCAGCCGGCCCCGGCCTGTTCGATTCCCGCGTTCCGCTGGCAGGTTCTCCACAGATTGCGGGATGATCTCCCGTCCACAGGGTGGGGACCGTCAAGTTATCCGGATTGTGTCCACAGGCCTGCCTGGTGACAGGCCATCACGCCAGGTCAGACCCTTGTGGAATTGTTGGCAAACGATTTCCACAGGCTGTGGATGAATCCTTCGTCCACAGGGCGTCCCGAGAGTTGTCCACCGGGCGCCCACAGGGAGGAGTAGGTTGCCCACAGCTTCTCCACACTGCTGTCCACTGTTCGGCAACGAAACACGTCTGCTCACTGGGACGAGTGAAAGCGGTCACACCAAGGGAGACGTTTGGGCTGTGGGGAACCTGGGGAAAGCTGGGGACAGCGCTGGGGAGAACTCCCCATGGCCTGTGTACCGGCTGTGCAGAACTTTCGAGTGTCCACAGAGGACCCGGGTTGTCCACGGGTTCCACCCACAGGGTCAGTGGACAAAAAACTGGGCCTGAGCTGGGGAAACGACGTTATCCACGGTTTCCACAGGCCCTACTACTACTCCCACATAGAGTTAGCCCGGAATTCGCTTCGAAGTGGGACCTGTGCACAACTCGGCGCCGGAGCTCCGGCACGCTCTCGACCCGACTTGACCCCGAGCAGCACCGAGTGTCGGTGGCGTACGTCAGACTGGTTCCCGCAGTCGACGAAGAGCCAGCAACAGCAGGAGGCGGTTCCGGTGAAGATCCGGGTGGAGCGCGATGTACTCGCGGAGGCGGTGGCCTGGGTGGCCCGCAGCCTTCCGGCCCGTCCGCCGGCGCCCGTGCTCGCGGGCCTTCTCCTGAAGGCCGAGGACGGCGCCCTGAGCTTCTCGAGCTTCGACTACGAGGTCTCGGCGCGGGTCTCGGTCGAGGCCGAGGTGGAGGAGGACGGCACCGTCCTCGTCTCCGGCCGGCTGCTCGCCGACATCTGCCGCGCCCTCCCCAACCGTCCCGTGGAGATTTCCACAGACGGTGTACGGGCGACCGTGGTCTGCGGCTCCTCCCGCTTCACCCTCCACACACTGCCTGTGGAGGAGTACCCGGCGCTGCCGGAGATGCCCACCGCGACCGGCACCGTCCCCGGCGAGGTCTTCGCCTCCGCCGCCGCGCAGGTGGCCATCGCCGCCGGCCGTGACGACACGCTGCCCGTCCTCACCGGTGTGCGCATCGAGATCGAGGGCGACACGGTCACCCTGGCCTCCACCGACCGCTACCGCTTCGCGGTCCGCGAGTTCCTGTGGAAGCCGGAGTCCCCGGACGCCTCCGCGGTCGCCCTGGTGCCCGCGAAGACCCTCCTGGACACCGCCAAGGCGCTCACCAGCGGCGACACGGTGACCCTGGCGCTCTCGGGCTCCGGCAAGGGCGAGGGCCTCATCGGCTTCGAGGGCGCGGGCCGCCGGACCACCACCCGCCTCCTGGAGGGCGACCTCCCGAAGTACCGGACGCTCTTCCCCACCGAGTTCAACTCGGTCGCGGTGATCGAGACCGCCCCCTTCGTGGAGGCCGTGAAGCGCGTGGCCCTGGTGGCCGAGCGCAACACCCCGGTGCGGCTGAGTTTCGAGCAGGGCGTGCTGATCCTGGAGGCCGGCTCCAGCGATGACGCACAGGCTGTGGAGCGCGTCGACGCGCAGCTGGACGGCGACGACATCTCGATCGCCTTCAACCCGACCTTCCTGCTGGACGGCCTGAGCGCGATCGACTCCCCGGTCGCCCAGCTCTCCTTCACGACCTCCACGAAGCCGGCGCTGCTGAGCGGCAAGCCCGCCCTCGACGCGGAGGCGGACGAGGCCTACAAGTACCTCATCATGCCGGTGCGGCTGAGCGGCTGAGGCCCCTCGTCGGGGGTCGTCGCCTGAGCGGCTGACCCCACAGGTGTGCACGGGGGTCCGGGCGTAGGCTCGGACCCGGGTACACCGCACACGACGCTTAAGGAATCTCTGATGGAGCTCGGTCTCGTCGGTCTCGGCAAGATGGGCGGCAACATGCGTGAGCGCATCCGCCGCGCAGGCCACACCGTCATCGGATACGACCGCAACCCGGACCTCGCCGATGTCCACAGCCTCGAAGAGCTTGTGGGCAAGCTCAAGGGTCCGCGCGTCGTGTGGGTCATGGTCCCGGCCGGTGCCGCGACCCAGTCCACCATCGACGAGCTGGCCGAACTGCTCTCCCCCGGCGACATCGTCGTGGACGGCGGGAACTCGCGCTGGACGGACGACGAGAAGCACGCCGAGGAGCTCGCGGCCAAGGGCATCGGCTTCGTCGACTGCGGCGTCTCCGGCGGCGTCTGGGGCCTGGAGAACGGCTACGCGCTGATGTACGGCGGCGACGCCGAGCACGTGGCGAAGGTCCAGCCGGTCTTCGACGCCCTGAAGCCCGAGGGCGACTTCGGCTCGGTCCACGCGGGCAAGGTCGGCGCCGGCCACTTCGCGAAGATGGTCCACAACGGCATCGAGTACGCGATGATGCAGGCCTACGCCGAGGGCTGGGAGCTCCTGGAGAAGGTCGACTCCGTCACCGACGTGCGCGAGGTCTTCCGCTCCTGGCAGGAGGGCACGGTCATCCGCTCCTGGCTGCTCGACCTCGCGGTGAACGCGCTGGACGAGGACGAGCACCTGGACAGGCTGCGGGGCTACGCGGAGGACTCCGGCGAGGGCCGGTGGACGGTCGAGGCCGCCATCGACAACGCCGTCCCGCTGCCGGCGATCACCGCGTCGCTGTTCGCGCGGTTCGCCTCCCGTCAGGACGACTCCCCGCAGATGAAGATGATCGCCGCGCTGCGCAACCAGTTCGGCGGCCACGCGGTCGAGACGAAGAAGTAATCCACAGGCTGTGCACCCCGCGGTGCACGGCCGCCGGGGGAAGAAGGTCGGCGCCCACCATGCACGTCACGCATCTCTCGCTGGCCGACTTCCGCTCCTACGCCCGGGTCGAGGTCCCGCTCGACCCGGGCGTCACCGCTTTCGTGGGCGCGAACGGCCAGGGCAAGACCAACCTGGTCGAGGCCGTCGGCTACCTCGCGACCCTCGGCAGCCACCGCGTCGCCTCCGACGCCCCGCTCGTCCGGATGGGGGCGGAGCGCGCGGTCATCCGCGCCGCCGTCACCCAGGGCGAGCGCTCCCAGCTGATCGAGCTGGAACTCAACCCGGGCCGCGCCAACCGCGCCCGCATCAACAGGTCCTCGCAGGTCAGACCGCGTGACGTCCTGGGAATCGTCCGGACCGTGCTGTTCGCCCCCGAGGACCTCGCCCTGATCAAGGGCGACCCCGGCGAGCGCCGGCGCTTCCTCGACGAGCTGATCACGGCGCGCGCGCCGCGCATGGCGGGCGTGCGCTCCGACTACGAGCGCGTCCTCAAGCAGCGCAACACGCTCCTGAAGTCCGCGGCGATGGCCCGGCGGCACGGCGGCCGGGGCATGGACCTGTCCACCCTGGACGTGTGGGACCAGCACCTGGCCGGGGCGGGCGCCGAGCTGCTCGCCCAGCGGCTCGACCTCATCGCCGTGCTGCAGCCGCTCGCCGACAAGGCCTACGAGCAGCTCGCGCCCGGCGGCGGACCGGTCCTGCTGGAGTACCGGCCCTCCGCGCCGGGCACCGGGCACACCCGCGAGGCGCTGTACGAGCAGCTGCTCTCCGCCCTCGCCGAGGTCCGCAAGCAGGAGATCGAGCGGGGCGTCACGCTCGTCGGCCCCCACCGGGACGAACTGCTCCTGAAGCTCGGCGACCTCCCGGCGAAGGGGTACGCGAGCCACGGCGAGTCCTGGTCGTACGCGCTGGCGCTCCGCCTCGCCTCGTACGACCTGCTGCGCGCCGAGGGCAACGAACCGGTCCTCGTCCTCGACGACGTCTTCGCCGAGCTGGACGCGCGGCGGCGCGAGCGGCTCGCGGAGCTGGTGGCGCAGGGCGAGCAGGTGCTCGTCACGGCGGCGGTCGACGACGACGTGCCGGGCGTGCTCGCGGGCACCCGGTACGCCGTGGCCGGCGGGGTGGTGGAGCGGGCGTGAGCGAGGAAAGGCTTCCCCAGGCTGTGGACGGTCCCGTCGTGCCCGAACCCTCGGGCGTCGACCTCGCCCGGGTCGCGCTGCGCGCCGCCAAGGAGCAGGCGAAGGCGCGGGGCGCGGCGGCGGCGCAGAAGAAGCAGGCCCGGCGCGGGGGCGGACTGCGCTCCGGCGCGCGCGCCGACGGGCGCGACCCGATGGCGCTCGGCGCCGCGATCAACCGGCTGATCACCGAGCGGGGCTGGGAGACCCCGGCGGCGGTCGGCGGGGTCATGGGCCGCTGGCCGCAGATCGTCGGCGAGGACCTGGCGAAGCACTGCGTACCGCTGAAGTTCGACGACGAGCCGGACGCGCGGGTGCTGACGGTGCAGTGCGACTCGACGGCATGGGCGACGCAGCTGCGGCTGCTCGCGCCGCGGCTGGTCGCGCGGCTGAACGAGGACCTCGGGCACGGAACGGTCCGGATGATCAAGGTGCTGGGGCCCGGTGCCCCCCGGCGGGGGTACGGGCCGCTGCGGGCGCCGGGGTCCGTCGGGCCCGGGGACACGTACGGGTAAGCGGTACGGGGCGGGCCCCCGCGGCGCGGGCCCGGGCGGAGGGCGCCGTGCGCGCGGGCGTGGTGCCCGCCCTCCCCCGAGCTCCCGGCTTCGTCCGGGCGGGGCCCCTCGCCCCCCCGGAAGGCGTGCCCGCGACGCGATGGGGTCCGCGCCCACAGGGGTGCGGAAGGCGTGCCCGCGACGCGATGGGGTCCGCGCCCGCCGCCCGTGCCACTGGCCGTCACCGGCCGAAGCGCTGGGTGGCCGTCTGGGGCCTCTGGAGCCCCTATCCGGATATGGGGAGTCGTCTCGCTCCCGCTCAGGGCGGCACATGCGCATTCAGGTACCGGCAAACCCCCATGAGTGTCGGCGCTACCGGTAGACTGGGAGACAATCCCGCCACCCTGCGGAACATGTCGAACGACGCAGCCGCTCCCGTATGCCCGGAGAACGGCCTGTGCTGTGCCAGAAAGGGCGCTTCGTGGCCGATTCCGGCAACCCCAACGAGAACAACCAGTACACCGCCAGCAACATCCAGGTGCTCGAGGGCCTGGATGCGGTGCGCAAGCGCCCCGGCATGTACATCGGCTCGACCGGTGAGCGCGGTCTGCACCACATGGTGCAGGAGGTCGTCGACAACTCGGTCGACGAAGCCCTGGCCGGTCACGCGGACACCATCGACGTGACGATCCTCGCCGACGGCGGCGTCCGCGTCGTCGACAACGGCCGCGGCATCCCCGTCGGCATCGTCGAGTCCGAGGGCAAGCCGGCCGTCGAGGTCGTGCTGACGGTCCTGCACGCGGGCGGCAAGTTCGGCGGCGGCGGCTACGCCGTCTCCGGCGGTCTGCACGGTGTCGGCGTCTCGGTCGTGAACGCCCTGTCCACCAAGGTCTCCGTCGAGATCAAGACGGACGGCCACCGCTGGACGCAGGACTACAAGATGGGCGTCCCCACCGCGCCCCTCGCCCAGCACGAGGAGACCTCCGAGACCGGCACCTCGGTCACGTTCTGGTCCGACCCGGACATCTTCGAGACGACCGAGTACTCCTTCGAGACGCTCTCGCGCCGCTTCCAGGAGATGGCCTTCCTCAACAAGGGCCTGACGATCACGCTCACCGACGAGCGCGAGTCCGCGAAGGCCACGGTGGGCGCCGACGACCCGGACGCCGAGGCCGCCGCCGAGCCGACCGCGCGCACGGTGACGTACCACTACGAGGGCGGCATCGTCGACTTCGTGAAGTACCTCAACTCGCGCAAGGGCGACCTGATCCACCCCACCGTCATCGACGTCGAGGCCGAGGACAAGGAGCGCCTGCTCTCGGTCGAGATCGCGATGCAGTGGAACTCCTCGTACAGCGAGGGCGTGTACTCCTTCGCGAACACGATCCACACCCACGAGGGCGGTACGCACGAGGAGGGCTTCCGCGCCGCGCTGACGACGCTCGTCAACAAGTACGCGCGCGAGAAGAAGCTGCTCCGCGAGAAGGACGACAACCTCACGGGTGACGACATCCGCGAGGGTCTGACCGCGATCATCTCGATCAAGCTCGGCGAGCCGCAGTTCGAGGGCCAGACCAAGACGAAGCTCGGCAACACCGAGGCGAAGACCTTCGTCCAGAAGGTCGTCTTCGAGCACCTCACGGACTGGTTCGACCGCAACCCCATCGAGGCCGCGGACATCATCCGCAAGGGCATCACCGCCGCCACCGCGCGCGTGGCCGCGCGCAAGGCGCGCGACCTGACCCGCCGCAAGGGCCTCCTGGAGTCGGCGTCGCTGCCGGGCAAGCTGTCCGACTGCCAGTCGAACGACCCGTCCAAGTGCGAGATCTTCATCGTCGAGGGCGACTCCGCCGGCGGCTCGGCCAAGTCCGGCCGCAACCCGATGTACCAGGCCATCCTGCCGATCCGCGGCAAGATCCTGAACGTCGAGAAGGCGCGGATCGACAAGATCCTGCAGAACACCGAGGTCCAGGCGCTGATCTCCGCCTTCGGCACCGGCGTGCACGAGGACTTCGACATCGAGAAGCTCCGCTACCACAAGATCATCCTGATGGCGGACGCCGACGTCGACGGCCAGCACATCAACACCCTGCTGCTGACCTTCCTCTTCCGCTTCATGCGGCCGCTGGTCGAGGCCGGGCACGTCTACCTGTCCCGCCCGCCGCTCTACAAGATCAAGTGGGGCCGGGACGACTTCGAGTACGCGTACTCGGACCGGGAGCGGGACGCGCTCGTCGAGCTGGGCAAGCAGAACGGCAAGCGGATCCGCGAGGACTCGATCCAGCGCTTCAAGGGTCTCGGCGAGATGAACGCCGAGGAGCTGCGCGTCACCACCATGGACGTCGAGCACCGCGTGCTCGGCCAGGTCACCCTGGACGACGCCGCCCAGGCCGACGACCTGTTCTCGGTGCTGATGGGCGAGGACGTCGAGGCACGGCGCTCCTTCATCCAGCGCAACGCCAAGGACGTTCGCTTCCTCGACATCTGAGTCGGTCTCAGCTGACCGTACGAAAGGACTGAAGACCAGCAATGGCCGACGAGAACACCTCCGGCACCACCGAAGAGCAGGATCCCGTGCTGCGGATCGAGCCCGTCGGGCTCGAGACCGAGATGCAGCGCTCGTACCTCGACTACGCGATGTCCGTCATCGTGTCCCGCGCGCTGCCCGACGTACGGGACGGCCTCAAGCCCGTCCACCGGCGCGTGCTCTACGCGATGTACGACGGCGGCTACCGGCCCGAGAAGGGCTTCTACAAGTGCGCCCGCGTCGTCGGCGACGTCATGGGCACGTACCACCCGCACGGCGACTCCTCGATCTACGACGCGCTCGTCCGCCTCGCCCAGCCCTGGTCGATGCGCCTGCCGCTCGTCGACTCCAACGGCAACTTCGGCTCCCCGGGCAACGACCCGGCCGCCGCCATGCGCTACACCGAGTGCAAGATGGCGCCGCTGTCGATGGAGATGCTCCGCGACATCGACGAGGAGACCGTCGACTTCACGGACAACTACGACGGCCGCAACCAGGAGCCGACGGTCCTCCCGGCCCGGTTCCCGAACCTGCTGGTCAACGGCTCCGCCGGCATCGCCGTCGGCATGGCGACCAACATCCCGCCGCACAACCTGCGCGAGGTCGCGGCCGGCGCCCAGTGGGCCCTGGAACACCCCGAGGCCACCCACGAGGAGCTCCTCGACGCGCTGATCGAGCGGATCAAGGGCCCGGACTTCCCCACCGGCGCGCTCGTCGTCGGCCGCAAGGGCATCGAGGAGGCGTACCGCACCGGACGCGGCTCGATCACGATGCGCGCCGTCGTCGAGGTCGAGGAGATCCAGAACCGCCAGTGCCTGGTGGTCACGGAACTGCCCTACCAGACCAACCCGGACAACCTCGCGCAGAAGATCGCCGACCTGGTGAAGGACGGCAAGATCGGCGGCATCGCCGACGTCCGCGACGAGACCTCGTCCCGCACCGGCCAGCGCCTGGTGATCGTGCTCAAGCGCGACGCCGTCGCCAAGGTCGTCCTCAACAACCTGTACAAGCACACCGACCTGCAGACGAACTTCGGCGCCAACATGCTGGCGCTCGTCGACGGCGTGCCGCGCACCCTCTCGCTCGACGCCTTCATCCGCCACTGGGTGACGCACCAGATCGAGGTCATCGTCCGCCGGACCAGGTTCCGGCTGCGCAAGGCCGAGGAGCGCGCCCACATCCTGCGCGGTCTGCTCAAGGCCCTGGACGCCATCGACGAGGTCATCGCGCTCATCCGGCGCAGCGACACGGTCGAGGTCGCCCGGAACGGCCTGATGGACCTGCTCGCGATCGACGAGATCCAGGCCAACGCGATCCTGGAGATGCAGCTCCGCCGGCTCGCCGCCCTGGAGCGCCAGAAGATCGTCGCCGAGCACGACGATCTCCAGGCGAAGATCGACGAGTACAACGCGATCCTGGCCTCGCCGGAGAAGCAGCGCACGATCGTCAGCGAGGAACTGGCCGCGCTCGTCGAGAAGTTCGGTGACGACCGCCGCTCCAAGCTGGTGCCCTTCGACGGCGACATGTCCATCGAGGACCTGATCGCCGAGGAGGACATCGTCGTCACCATCACGCGTGGCGGCTATGTGAAGCGGACGAAGACCGAGGACTACCGCTCGCAGAAGCGCGGCGGCAAGGGCGTGCGCGGCACGAAGCTGAAGCAGGACGACATCGTCGACCACTTCTTCGTCTCCACCACCCACCACTGGCTGCTCTTCTTCACCAACAAGGGCCGGGTCTACCGGGCCAAGGCGTACGAGCTGCCGGACGCCGGCCGGGACGCGCGCGGCCAGCACGTGGCCAACCTGCTGGCCTTCCAGCCGGACGAGCAGATCGCCCAGATCCTGGCGATCCGCGACTACGAGGCCGCGCCGTACCTGGTGCTCGCCACCAAGGCCGGCCTGGTGAAGAAGACCGCGCTGAAGGACTACGACTCGCCCCGCTCGGGCGGTGTCATCGCGATCAACCTCCGGGAGACCGCGGACGGCGGCGACGACGAGCTGATCGGCGCCGAGCTGGTCTCCTCCGAGGACGACCTGCTCCTGGTCAGCAAGAAGGCGCAGTCGATCCGCTTCACCGCCACGGACGAGGCGCTGCGCCCGATGGGACGCGCCACCTCGGGCGTCAAGGGGATGAGTTTCCGCGAGGACGACGAGCTTCTCTCGATGAATGTCGTCCGGCCCGGTACGTTCGTCTTCACCGCGACCGACGGCGGGTACGCGAAGCGCACCCCCGTCGACGAGTACCGCGTCCAGGGCCGTGGCGGCCTCGGCATCAAGGCCGCCAAGATCGTGGAGGACCGCGGCTCGCTCGTGGGCGCGCTGGTGGTCGAGGAGACCGATGAGATCCTCGCCATCACGCTGTCCGGTGGTGTGATTCGTACGCGAGTCAACGAAGTCAGGGAGACCGGCCGTGACACCATGGGCGTCCAGCTGATCAACCTGGGCAAGCGCGATGCCGTCGTCGGCATCGCACGGAACGCCGAGGCCGGTGGCGACGACGAGGACGTCGACGATGCCGAGGGCGCCGTGGAGGCGGCCGAGGTCGAGGCGGTCGAGGGCACGGAGCCCTCGACCGGGGAGCACGAGGAGTAGAGCGTGAGTGGAGCCACGGGCGCCGGATCGGCGGCTGCCGGAGCTTCTGCTGGTGCTGGAGCGAACGGTGCCCGTGGTTCCGCCACGGACTCCCAGGGGGTTGCGGTGACGGACACTCGGGGGCAGCAGCCCTCGTACGAGACGTACAACGGGCCACTGCCCGGCGAGCGCCCCCAGGGGCAGCCGGGAGGCCCCTATCACCCGCCACAGGCGTACGGCACGCCTGAGGGCGGTACGCAGGGCGGACAGACCGGGGCCGTGCGCCGGCCGCGGACCGGGGCGCGCACGACGCCCAGGACGCGCAAGGCGCGGCTGCGGGTGGCCAAGGCCGACCCGTGGTCGGTCATGAAGGTGAGCTTCCTGCTCTCCATCGCGCTGGGCATCTGCACGGTCGTGGCCGCCGCGGTGCTGTGGATGGTCATGGACGCCATGGGCGTCTTCTCGACGGTCGGCGGCACGATCAGCGAGGCCACGGGCTCGAACGAGTCCAACGGCTTCGACCTGCAGTCGTTCCTGTCGCTGCCGCGGGTGCTGGTCTTCACCTCGGTGATCGCCGTGATCGACGTGGTCCTGATGACCGCGCTCGCGACGCTGGGCGCCTTCATCTACAACCTGTCGGCCGGCTTCGTGGGCGGTGTGGAGCTCACGCTGGCGGAGGACGAGTAGTCCGCGTGGGGCCGGTCCCTTCCGCGTCCCCCGGGCCTCCGGCCCGGACGATTTTGGGACTGGCCCCCACGTGCGCTAATGTTCAGGAGTCAGCGCGGCGGACACGGAGAAACCGCAGAGCGCGGCGGGGCTATAGCTCAGTTGGTTAGAGCGCATCCCTGATAAGGATGAGGCCACAGGTTCAAATCCTGTTAGCCCCACAGATCGGATCGACCCGGATGGTACGCCATCCGGGTCGATCCTTTTGTGTGAGGTTTGAAGCCCGCACAGGTCACCGATCGGTATCGGTCGATGTGTAGAGTGGGCGTCAGAAGTCTCCTACGTCAACGAAAGACGAGGTCGCGCGGTGAAGAAGCTTCTCCTGGTCGCACTGGCCGCCATCGGCGGGCTCCTCGTGTACCGCCAGATCCAGGCGGATCGCGCCGAGCAGGACCTGTGGACGGAGGCGACCGACTCCGTGCCCGCAGGTTCCGGTGTCTGAGCGACACACGTTCTGTGGGTGAGGCCCCGGCCGCGTGAGCGGTCCGGGGCCTCACTGCGTCTCGGCCCCCTCCGTGATTCGCCGGTGTGAATCATGTGCGTGCCCACGCGAAGTCGCCGTCCGGCGGCCCGGTGAAAGGCAGGATGGACCGGCACCGCAGGGCGGGAACGAACGGGAGGGACGCGTGAGCACGCAGGCCGGGAGGCGGACCGGGATCGGCCGGAGGGCGGGAGCCCTGATCGCGGCGGCCGCGGCGGTGGGCGCGGTGACGGCCCTGCCCGCCCAGGCCGCCCCGACGGCCCGGGCCGTCGGGGGCGCCGGAGCCGTCCGGGGCGGCGGGGAGGCCGGGGCCGCCGGGGGGCCGTCCGTGCCGCCGTACGCCTTCGACGGCTCGGCCCAGCGGATCCAGGGCGCCGCCTCCAGCCTCGACGCGAAGACCCTGCAGGCCGGCCGGACGTACCGCGACACCCTCAAGAAGGACGGCAAGGCCTACTACCGGGTCGACCTCGACACGAAGCGGAACACGTACGTCTCCGTCGTCGCCGTCCCCGGGCCCGGAGGCAAGGTCGAGTACGGCGACGGCTTCAAGGTCGGCATCCAGGACAACACCGGAGCCGACTGCGGCCACCAGCAGGTCGACTTCGGCTCCGGTCAGTACGCCAGGCCGCTCGCCGCCTACGCCCGCAGGACCGTCGACCCGGGCTCCTCCAGCTGCCAGGAGCAGGGCGCCCACTACGTGCTCGTCGAGCGCGAGTCGGCGGCGACCTCCACCCCGGACGACTGGGAGCTGGAGCTCCGGTACGTCACCGAGCCCCTCCTCGAGCGGCCCGGCCCCACCGCCCTCCCCGAGGCCTGGCCGTCCGGCACGCCCGCGCCGCCGGCCGGAGGGCAGCAGAAGCGGCAGGGAGGCGCCGGGTTCCACGAGGCCGTCGCCCTGCGGGAGGGCGAGTGGCGGGCCGACATCCGGCCCGGCCAGACCCTCTTCTACCGGGTGCCGGTGGACTGGGGTCAGCAGCTCTTCGCCGGCGCCGAGCTGGGCAGCGGCACCGAGGGGGACTCCGTGAGCGACGCCCTCACCCTCACCCTCGACAACCCGGCCCTCGGCTTCGTCGACACGGCCACGGTCCGTTACGACGGGAAGCCCGCCACGCTGGCGCTCGACCCGCTGCGGCCGGTCGCCCACGAGAACCGCACCTCGTACCAGGAGGCCACCAGCGGCATGCGGTTCGCCGGCTGGTACTACCTGACGGCGACGCTGAGCCCCGAGGTCGCCGCCGAGTACGGCGACGGGCCGGTGCCGCTGACGCTCCGGGTGAACGTCGAGGGCAGCCCGAAGCAGGCACCCCCGTACGACGCGGACCCCGGGATCTTCTCGGTGATGGCGGACGACCGGGAGGCCGCGGCGAACGGCGCCACCGGGGCCCCGGCCACGACGAACGGCACGATGGCGATCGTCGCGACCGCGGGCATCGGCACCGGGACCGTCCTGCTCCTCGGGCTCGGGGCCTGGACCCTGCTGGCCCGGCGGCGGGCCTGAGGCCTCAGACCTGCGTCAGGGCCCAGAAGCCGACCGCGAGGCACACCAGCGCGACCAGGAGCACCGGGACCGCCACCTTCGGGGGCGGTCCCGGACGGCGCGCGGGGGCGTGCGGGGCGGGGGCCTGGGCGGGGCGCGGGGCGTACGGGTGGGCGGGAGCCGGTCCGTACGGCGTCGCGGGGGCGGGCGCCTGCTCGAAGGCCGGGGCCGGGGCCGGGCGCGGGAACGGCGGAGGCAGGGGGAAGCTGCCGGTCTCGGAGGGCCCGGGCAGCGGCGGGGACGCCGGGGCGTGGGCGAGGGGCCGGTACGCGGGGTGCGTTTGGTGCTGCGGTGGGTACTGCGGCGGCGGTACGGGTTGTACCGGCCGTACGGGCGGCACCTGGGCCGGTGCGGGGGCGGGAGAGGGGGCGGAGAGGCCCGTGGCGGCGGGGCGCGGGGGCTCCGTGGGGCCCGGGTGCCCGTCGGGTCGGGGGGTCTCGGCAGGGCCTGTGGAAGCTGTGGGGCCCGTGGGACCCGCAGAGGCCCTGGGGTCGGTGGGGCTCGTGAGACCTGCGGGGCCTGTGGGGCTTGTGGGACCCAAGGGGCTCGTGGGACGCGCAGAACCTGCGGGGTTCGGGGGGCCGGTAGGGACCGTGGGGCCTTCTGGGCCGAATCCGGCCGGGAGGGGGCCGAGTTGGTCGGAGATCTCCACCGGCGCCTCGTCGGCGCGCGGCTCGGGCAGCATCTCCACGGCGGCGCTCAGCGCCTTGCGCGCTCCCGTGGCCGTCCGGAAGCGTGCCTGGGGATCGGGCTGGAGCAGTCCGGCGAGCACCTGCCACAGGGGCTCCGGGACGCCCTCGGGGGCGCCCGGGGTGCCGTGCGCGAGGAAGTGCTCGACCAGCGCCCGGGAGTCCGGCCTGCGGCCCTTGAGCAGATAGAGCGCGACCAGCCCGACGGCGAAGAGGTCGGCGGTGAAGTCCGGCTCGGCGCCGAGGAGCTGCTCCGGCGCGAAGTAGCCGGGCGTCCCCACCACGTGGTCGGTCTCGGTGAGGCGGGGTTCGCCCTTGCGCATGGAGATGCCGAAGTCGGACAGCCGCAGGTGCGGCCGCCCGGTGCCGGTGACCTCCATGAGGATGTTGGCGGGCTTGATGTCCCGGTGCACGACCCCCTCGGCGTGCACCGCGGCCAGGCCCCAGAGCAGCTGGTCGAGCAGGGCGCAGACGAAGCGGGGCGGCAGCGGCCCGTGGTCCCCGATGACGTGGGCCAGCGAGCCGCCGGCCACCAGGTCCATGGTGAAGAGGACCTTGTCGTCGTCGGCGGCCCAGCTGGCCGGGGCGAGGACGTGCGGATGGTCGATCCGCAGCGCCTGCTCGCGGACGAAGCGGAGCAGCGTGTGCGCGTCGCCCTGCAGGAGCACCTTGGCCGCCACGTAGCGGCGGCGCCGGTGGTCCCAGGCGCGCCACACGGCGCCCGCCCCGCCGCGTCCGATCGGGTCGACCAGCTCGTACCGGCCAGCGAAGACCTCACCCATCGCGCTGCGTCCGCTCCCCGTGTGCGTCGGCTCTCCGCGGTGCCGGCCGGCTGCCGGGCCCGCGTCAGTTCTGGTGCGACTCGTAGTGGGCGACCGCGTCGGCGGTGCGCCCGGCGCCGTACACCCGGAGGAACTCTGCCAGTTCCGGGTGGGCCGGGGCGAGCGAGTCGGCGGCGTCGAGGATGTCGCCGGCGGCCGCCACGGAGCGCAGCAGGGACTGGATCTCGCGGACCACGCGGCGCACGGTCGGACCGCCCGAGACGGTGCTCGGCTGGGCCGTGCCGGTCAGGACGGAACCGCCCTGGGACTTCTTGACCTCGTCCATCCGGTCGGTGGCCTCGGCGGCGCTGACGCTGCCGTCGGCGACCTGGACGGCGAGTTCCTGGAGGGCCTGGACGCGCTGGACGACGGCCGGGTTGCCGATCTTGGCCCGCTGGCCGCTCATCAGCTGGGACAGCATGGGTGCGGAGAGCCCGAGCACGGCCGCGAGCCTGGCCTGATTGAGCCCGAGGTCGTCGATCAGGCGACGGAAGAGCGCCCCCAGCGGCTCTCCGTACCAACTGCGCTGAAGCTCTCTGGCTCTCGCCGTGGCTTCCTGCTGCGCTGCGTCCATTGCTTCTCCCCATCCCTTGGTTCGCCACTGCGAACCCCGGTCAGCATCTTACGGAGCGTGGTTGCGGACCGGGAGTCCCATCCTTTTGCCGGACATGGGGGGTGACCCGGTACGCTGTCCTCGTTCCGGGGCCTTAGCTCAGTTGGTAGAGCGCTGTCTTTGCATGGCAGATGTCAGGGGTTCGACTCCCCTAGGCTCCACCCGCGAAATGCCCCCCGACCTGTGGAAAACCCAGGTCGGGGGGCATTTTGGTGCGCGCGGAGGGGCGGGGGCGCTGGACTCCCGCTCGGGGCTCGCTCGAGTGAACCGGTCATGGGGCGATCCATGACGACGGCCCTGGGAGGCGCGGACGAGGCGTGTCATCGTCGATACCGACATCGCTGGTCAGTCTCTCCAATATCGAATCACTCCGGGGGAGTTTCATGGATGTGGGGATTCTCGGGCCGCTCGCGGTCCGTCTGAACGGACAGTCGATCGTTCCCAGCGCGGGCAAGCCGCGCCAACTGCTCGCGCTGCTCGCCATCAGAGCGGAGCGGGTGGTGACCGTGCCGACGCTGATGGAGGAGATCTGGGGGGACGCGATCCCCAAGAGCGCGGCCACCACGCTGCAGACGTACATCCTCCATCTGCGCCGGAAGGTGACCGCGGCGCTGCGTGCCGGCGGGCCGGGCTGCGGGCCCGGCCGGGACGGGGACGCCAAGGAGGTGCTCACGACCTGCTTCGGGGGGTACCGGCTCGCCGTGCGTCCGGAGGACAGCGACCTGCGGGAGTTCCAGTCGCTGGCGGCCCGTGGATCGACGGCGCTGGAGGCGGGCGACGCGCGGGCCGCGTCCGCGACGCTGGAGCGGGCGCTCGGGCTCTGGAGGGGACCCGCACTGGTGGACGTGCCGGTCGGGCGGGTCCTGGGGGTCGAGGTGCTCGGGATGGAGGAGCAGCGCACCCGGGTCCTCGAGCAGCGGATCGAGGCGGACCTGCTGCTCGGGCGGCACGCCTCGCTCCTGGCCGAGCTGCGGATGCTGGTCGCCCGGCACCCGATGAACGAGAACCTGGCCGCGCAGCTGATGACGGCGCTGTACCGCTCGGGCGGGGTGTGGCGGGCGCTCGAGGTGTTCCAGGAGTTGCGCAGGACCCTCATCGAGGAGCTGGGGGTGGAGCCCTCGCACCGCCTGCAGCGGCTGCACCGGGCGGTGCTCTCCGGCGAGCCCGGGCTGGACCTGGAGTGGGAGCGGGCGCAGTACGCCGGCCCGTCTCTGATGCGCACCTGACGCGTACGGGTCCGGCCGGGCGTCAGACCAGCCAGCCGGACTCGTGCGCGATGCGCACCGCGTCGACGCGGTTGCGGGCGTTCAGCTTGGTGACGACCGAGGTCAGGTAGTTGCGGACGGTCCCCGTGGACAGGTGCAGCCGGGCGGCGATCTCCGGGGCCTCGTCGCCCGCGGCGGTGAGGCGGAGGACCTCCAGCTCCCGTTTGGTGAGCGGGCTCTCCGCACCGTCCCAGGCCGCGAGGGCGAGCTGGAGGTCGATGGCGCGGTGACCGGCCGCGATCCGGCGGATGGCCTCGGCGAGTTCCTGGGGCGAGGCGTCCTTCGGCAGGAAGCCGGCCACCTTGGCGTCCAGTGCCCGGCGCAGGACGCCGGGGCGGCTGAGGCTCGTCAGGATGAGGGTGCGGCAGGAGGGGAGCTCCTCGGCGAGCAGGGCCGCCGCCGTCAGGCCGTCGATGCCGGGGAGCCCGATGTCGATGATCGCCACGTCGGGGCGGTGCTCCAGGGCGGTCGGGAGGATCCTGTCGCCGCGCTCGACCTGCGCGACCACCTCGAGGTCGTCCTCCAGGCCCAGCAGCGCCACCAGTGCGCCGCGGACCATGCCCATGTCCTCAGCCAGCAATATCCGTATCACTGTGGTGAACCCCCCGTGGTCCGACTGTATTCACACTACAATTGTTTACTTCTGTGCGTTCTCCATCCGATTAAGGTCGAATGTGTCAGGTCGGGCGCCCAGTGGTGCGCGGGCGGTCATCCGGAACCAACCGTCGTCGCCCAGTTCGGTGGTGAGGCTGCCGCCGAGGCGGCCGAGGCGGTGGGTGAGGTTGCCCAGGCCGGTGCCGCCGGGCTCGTCCGCCGCCTGCCGGGGCACGGGCCCCGCCGCCCCGAAGGGGTTCCGGCCGACGGGCTCCACGCCGTCGTTGTCGATGCTGAGCGTGACCACGCCGCCCTCCTCCGCGCACCGGATCGCGCACCGGTGGACGTGGCTGTGCCGCAGCGCGTTGGTGACGCCCTCGCGCAGCACGGTGGCGAGCACCGTGTCGATCTGCGGCGGCAGCGGGCCCGTGCCGACGGTCGCCACCACCTCGATGCCGGCCGCCTCCAGCATCGAGCGGGTGGCGGCCACCTCTTCGCGCAACGACATGTCGCGGTAGCCGGTCGCGACCTTGCGCACATCGGCGAGCGACTGGCGGGACAGGGCGAGGATCGAGTCGGTCTCCGCCCTGGCGGGGGCCGGCATGTCCGGCACCAGCCGGCGGACCAGCTCGGTCTTCAGGGTGATCGCGGACAGGTTGTAGCCGAGCAGGTCGTGGAGGTCCCGGGAGAAGCGGAGCCGCTCCTCGGCCACGGCCAGTCTGGCCAGATCGGAACGCTGCGCGTGCAGACGGGCCACCAGACGGGTCAGGGTGCTCAGCCCGAACACCACGAGCCCGGTGACGAGGGTGGTCTCCAGCGTGTAGACGCTGTCGAAGAGGCTGCGGTCGACGACGAACGCCGAGTACCCGTAGAGGGAGAGCCCGATCGCCACGTACAGCGGCCAGGCCGTCCTGGCCGGGAGGAGCAGGAGGACGGAGCCGGCCAGGAAACCGCACATCGCTCCCCACGCCAGGTGGAACAGCGCGAGCGGTAGGAAGCAGCACGCGGCCTGCAGGGCGAGGGTGGTGACGCGGCATCCGTACGAGCTCTGCCGGGCCTGCGGCCTGGAGTGCACGAGCTGGAGCCCGAATATCACGAGCAGGGCGAGGAATCCGATGCCGTTCTCCAGGGGGGAGGAGCCGGCATCGAGGATGTTCACGGCGGTGACCAGGGAGTATCCGGCCATGGTGGCCAGCAGGACCGAGCGGGCCAGGCGGGGGGCCGGCACCGTGGAGCCGTCGTGAGAGAGGTGCGCCGCGGCGCCGTTCGGATCGTCAGGATGGTGTTCCGTCGAGTTCATCAGAGGGGACGACCTCTCTGTGGGGGAAGAGACGTACCGGAAGGTATCGCGATGCCGATCATGGAAATATCGGACCGCGCTGTCCGGATCACCATCGGCTCCGACCTCGGTGAACGGTCTCCGAACAGCGGCGGATTCCCCGCCGCCGGAGGGCGATGGCCGAGAGGGACGGCCCGGCGTCACCGGGGTCAGACGAACAGCGGCAGGGGGTTGAGGAGTTCGTACGGGGTGGGGGCGGTGAGCCGGCCCAGCGCGACCGGCACGTCGAAGAGACGGCCCGGCGCGAAACGTGGCCAGAACTGGCGCATGCCGGGAACGATGACCTTCATCACAGGAAGCCCGATGTCCGGTCGCGTCTGGTCCAGGACCAGGACCTCCAGACCCCGCTCGGCGGCGAGTGCGGTGAGCGCCGCCACGTCGTCGGCGAGGTCGGCGCGCGGGGCGTACGGGTGGCTGCCGGGGCCGCTCGGGGCGATCCGCGGGTCCGGCAGCAGATGGGGCTGGTCCGCGACGGTCGCGGTGCGCCACCAGGCCACCGCCTGGGGATCGTCCACGGTGTAGCCCGAGCCGTCCGGGCGCGCGTCGACGACCGCCGGCAGCAGCTGGCCCATCTCGGTGAGCGCGCGGCGCACCGCGATGCGCGGGTCGAGGTGGGCGCCGAAGCCGAACAGGACGTCCTCGGAAGGGCGGTCGGTGCGCCGGGACAGGGCGGCCACCACCGGGATGCCGAAGTCGGAGGTCAGGTCCAGGGCCCAGACCTCGCGGCCGAGCGAGCGGTAGCCCGCGCGCAGCGGCTCGATCCACGTGTCGCCCGCGGCGACGAAGGCGTCGAGGTCGCAGGCGGGGGCGAGGGTGCGGTTGTACCACCACAGGGCCACCGCGTCGCGTTCCACGAGTTCGAGGAAGCCCTGCACAAAGGCGTCCTCGCGGCTGGAACCGGCGGCGTTGCCGTTGGAGTCCGCGCGCAGCGGGGCCGCGGGGTCGGCGTCGAAGTAGAGGAGGGAGGTGGGCAGCAGCCGCTGGGCGTTCCCGGTGAGCGACCACACGGGGGTCCAGTCGAGCGGCGCCTCCTCGTCGAAGGGGCGGCCGACGTACTGGAAGGGCGAGCCGGCCGCGTTCCAGACGTCCCGCTCGCGCATCTGCCGGGGGTCGTACAGCCGCACCGAGTCCGGGTGGACGGCGGCGGGGCCGAGCGCCCGGTAGCTGTCGCGGACCACGGGCTCGTCGCCGTGCCGCGAGCCGCTGTAGCGCTCGACGGCCTCGCACAGGGCGCTGACCGTGGCCTCCTCGGCCGTGAGGCCCTTGCCTCCGCTGAGCGCGCGCAGGCCCGCGCTGTGCCCGGCCAGGGTCGACGCCCGCATCGCCAGGTTGTGCCCGGAGAGGAAGCTGTGGGTGAAGTCGGGGCTGCGCGGGTTGCGCCGCACCTCGCGCACGACGCCGGTGACGCGGCCCACCAGATGGCCGTACCGCTCCAGCATCTGACGGGGGGACAGGGCGCGGTGGCCGTTCCCGCCGTCCGCCGCCTTGGGGCGGGGCCGGGGGACGAAGGGCTCGCGCACCCGGGCGCCCACGAGCCCGGGGTCGCCGCAGGCCGGGCACTGGGGGCGGCGGGTCACCGGATGCAGCTCGCCGGCGAGGGTGAGGACGTCGAAGGTGTGGACGGCGTCGCGGGTGGGGCCGGGCACGCCGGCCAGCCACTTGGCGGTCTCCAGGACGGCGGTGTGCAGGCCGGCCGCCCGGCTCGCGGCGATCGAGGCGTCGGGTCGGGACACCGGGGCCGTACTGCCCAGCGCGCGGTGCAGGGGGGCCTCGGAGCCGCGCTGGAGGCGCAGGCGTTCGGCGAGGCAGTGCCAGCAGGGGCCGTCGCCGGGGCGCAGGACGGGGCCGGTCCACGCCTCGGGGCCGCCGGGCCCGGCGAGGATCCAGGGCCGGCCGGCCGCGCGCTGCCGCGCGTCGACGTCGGCGAGCCGGGGGTCCAGGTAGTCGGCGCAGAGCACCAGGGCGACGTCGGCGTCCTCCGCTTCCGCGGTGGAGGGCGCGAGGACGAGCCCGGAGGCGGCGCAGGCGTCCCGTGCCTCCTCCGGGGAGACCGGGCCGTCGAGGACGACGAGCCGTACGACCGCCGTGGCGGGCGGGGCCGCCGCTCCGGCCAGGTCCCAGAAGGCCTCGGCCGAAGGACCGGGGGCGGTGGGTGCGTCAGGAGAGGGGCGGGCGTGCGCGCGGAGGAGGTCCGCCGACCAGAGCTCGGCGAGCGCGCGGCGCAGCTCCTCCGGGCCGGCACCGGTGGCGGCGGCCTCCCGCAGCACCTGGTCCGGGGTGCGGCTGCCGTCGAGCAGGGGGGCCAGGGCCTCGGCCGGGGCGCCGCGCACGGCGCGGACGCCCCGCGCGGAGACGAGGTAGACCGCCTCGCCCGGCACGACGAGGCTGCGCAGATGGCTGCGCCAGCCGATCCGCGGTCCGCCGTCCACGGCCACCGGTCCCCCCTGCTCGTGTACCGAGGCGTCAGGCCGCGACGGCCTCGGCCGGCTCGGGAGCCAGGATGCAGAGGGTGAACAGCGCCGCCGCGTCGGCGGGGACCGTGTCCAGGTCCTCGATCGACAGCGTGGCCGGGGACTCCTCGGGGGCCGGGGCGAGGACGGCGGCCCAGGCGGGGTTCTCGGCGAGGACGTGGTTCATGGGGGTTCCTTCCAGAATCCTTCGGGTCTTCCAAGAGGACGTTCGAGCTGTGGGCGTGGTGACGCAGCGCCTCGCTGGATTGTCCGAACACCTGATGATCGCCGACCAGTGTTCCCGTCACGAATCGGAGGTGACGGATTCACATCCCCCCGCGGGCGCGGACCATGTCGGCGATGGCGACCGTCACGTCGTGGGGTGTGGGAAGCCCCGCGATCTCCCTGCTCAGCTCCTCGGTCCTGGCCTTGTAGGACGGGTCCTCGAGCAGTTCCCGGCACATCTTGGCGACGTTCTCGGGGGAGTCGTCCTCTCCCGCCGTCAGCATGATCGCGGCACCGTACTCCGCGAGCCGGGCCGACATCCCCACCTGCTTCGGCATCGCCGGGATCAGCAGCTGCGGGACGCCGCACACGATCGCGTGCAGCATCGTGTTGCCGCCGGCCCGGTGCACCAGCAGGTCGCAGGTGCGCAGCACGACGTCGAGCGGCAGCCAGCCCGCCCGTACGTTCTCCGGAAGGTCGCCCAGGGCGTCCGCGATCTCCTGCGGCGCCGCGATGAGCAGCTCCACGTCCAGCCCGGCGACCTTCTCCACCAGCGCGGACAGGGCGTCGGCCTCGTAGTCGGCGGTCACCCGGCTGCCGGCCGAGACCAGGACGCGCGGCCGGTCGCCGCTCCTGGAGTACATCCAGGGTTCCAGCGCCCGCTGGGTGTTGAAGGGCACGTACCCCATGAACTGCGCGGGTCCCGCGTCCGGACGGCGGGCGCCGGGCGGGCAGATCTCCACGTACATGTCCGGGTCGGGGATCGAGGACAGGCCCATCTCCTCCAGTTCCGGGGCCAGTTCGGCGGCGGCGGAGAGGTCGATGACGGACGGCTCGCCCATGTTGAGCGCGTGCCGCACCCAGGGCAGGCCGAAGCGGTGGGCGACGAGCGGGGCGGCGTACGAGAGGGCTCCGGCGACCAGGACGTCGGGCCGCCAGCGCTCGACCAGCGGGACGAGGCCCTCCATGCTGCCCAGGGCGAGGCGGGCCATGCCGCGGCCGTTGAACAGGTTCCGCTCGTGGGGGTCCTTGGGGATCTCCAGCGGATTGCCGTGCCGGTCGCGCTGCATGAAGTCGTACATGGTGCGCGGGGTGATCGGGACGCCGGGCAGGCCCGTCGCGGCGACCAGCGGCATCACGTTCTCCGTGGCCCCGACGATCACCTCGTGGCCGGCGTTGCGCGCCGCGAGCGCCAGCGGGGTGATGGGGAAGACCGCCCCCGCGCTTCCTCCGGACACAAAAAGGAATCTCATGGCCGCGGACGCTAGGGAGCGGGGGTCGAGCGCTCCTGGAGCGCTGCTGGAAGCGGTACGGGGGCGGGGGCGGGCGGTGCGCGGGCGGCGGGGGCAGATGCGGGCGGTGCGCGGCCGGCGGGGGCGGATGCGGGCGGTGCCGTGCGGTGCGGTCGGTGCCGGGCGGTGTGGTCGGTGCGGCGTACGGGAGGGAGTTCGAGGGGCTCTGTAGCCGGGCCCTAGCGGGGAGCCGCACGATTCCCCTTGACCTCCAGTGCGCTAGAGGTTTCATCCTGGTCCGGACGCAGCGGCCCGCCCCCCTCCCGACGTCCCTTCCGAATCCGAAGGAAGAAAATCCCGATGACAGACACAGCGAAGCCGGATTCCCCCGCGCCCGATTCCGGTGCCGGGACGGCGGACAGGCGCAGGATCCGGCTGATCATGACGGGCCTGCTGCTCGGCCTGTTCATGGCCGCGCTCGACCAGACGATCATCTCCGCGGCGCTGCGCACCATCGCCGACGACCTGGACGGCCTCTCGGAGCAGGCCTGGGCGAACACCTCGTACATGATCACCTCGGTGATCACGACGGCCCTCTACGGCAAGCTCTCGGACATCTACGGCCGCCGGCCCGTCTACGTCAGCGCCGTCGGCATCTTCGTCCTCGGCTCCGTGCTCTCCGGCCTCGCCCAGTCCATGACGACGCTCGCCGTGTTCCGCGGCATCCAGGGCATCGGCGCGGGCGGCCTGATGAGCCTCGCCTTCGCGATCCTCACCGACCTGGTGCCGCTGACCGAACGCAGCCGCTACCAGGCGTGGTTCGGCGCGGTCTTCGGCGTCTCGGCCGTCGTCGGCCCCGTCGCGGGCGGCTTCTTCGCCGGACTCGACTCCTTCCTCGGCGCGACCGGCTGGCGCTGGGCCTTCTTCATCAACGTGCCGATCGGCCTGGCCGCCGCGCTCCTCATCGCCACGCTGGTGCGCGTCCAGCCGAACCGCACCCGGCACAAGTTCGACATCGCGGGCCTGCTCGCGCTGATCGCCTGCCTGCTGCCGCTGCTCTTCGCGGTCGAACAGGGCCCGAAGTGGGGCTGGACCGACGCGGGAACGCTTCTGCTGTTCGGTCTGGGCGCGGTCGGCCTGGTGCTGTTCCTGCTGGCGCAGAAGCGGGCGGCCGACGCGGCCCTGCTGCCCACGCCGATGTTCCGCAACCCGCTCTTCTCCGTCTACAACGGCGTCAACGTCCTCATCGGCGCCGCCGTGTTCGGCGCGCTGTCCGTCCTGCCGCTGTACTTCCAGATGGTCAAGGGGCTGTCCCCCACCGAGGCCGGCCTGATGATGCTGCCGCAGACGCTGGGCATCGTCGTGGCGGGCCGGATCGCCGGTCCGTACGTCACCAGGACGGGCCGCTACAAGGTGGTCCTGCTGACCGGCCTCGTCCTGATGGTCGCCGCGACCCTCTGGTTCGGAACGCTCACCGTGGACACCTCGCTGTGGCTGACGGGCGTCGCCGCCGGACTGATGGGCTTCGGCATCGGCCTGTGCTGGCAGGTCATGCTCATCGCGATCCAGACGGGCGTCGCGCCGCAGTACATGGGCGCCGGCATGGGCTCGTTCACCTTCTTCCGGCAGATCGGCGGCACCGCCGGCATCGCCGTCTTCCTGTCGATGTTCTTCGGCGCGGTCGGCGAGAAGGTCGCCGCGGCCTACCGCGACGCCGCCTCCGACCCCGCCTTCGCGGCGGCCCTGAACGACCCGTCCGTGACCGGGCAGGCAGCCAACAAGGTGCTGCTCGGAGCCCGGAACGGCGCCGTACCGATGGACGACAGCTCCTTCCTCGACCGGGCCGACCCGCGGCTCGCCAAGCCGTTCCTGGAGGGCATGGCCGAGGCGATGCAGACCGTCTTCGTGGTCAGCGGGGTCATGCTGCTGATCGCCCTCGTCCTCGCGGCCGTGCCGAAGGAGAAGCGCCGCGAGCCCGCCGCCGGTGCGCCGGGCGGCGCCAAGGAGCAGGGGAAGCAGCCCGCGGGCAAGAACTGACCGACCGCCGCGCCGGAACCATCGGGGCCAGACCCCGGGACCCCGGACGCCCACCCGCGTGCCGCCCGCCCCACCGGCGGGCGAGCACGCCCCCGTACGGACGCGCGCTTTTCCCCCGTTGCGCGCGTCCACGAAGGGGGCCGGCCCGTGCCGGCCCCCTTCTCCGCGTTCACCCGGGCACGCTCGCGCGGGAAGGTCCCGCGCCGGGTCCAGCTGGATTGGACCGGCCCTCTAGGTCGGCTTCGCAGAATCGTCCCCGTAACCGAGGCAAGGGCCGAAGGCGGGAGTGAAGGGTTGCCATGAAGGCACTGATTCTGTCCGGAGGGATGGGGACCAGACTGCGTCCCTTCACCTATTCCATGCCCAAACAGCTGGTGCCCGTCGCCAACAAGCCGATCCTGACGCACTGCCTGGAGAACGTCCGCGCCATCGGCGTCGAGGACGTCGCCGTCGTCGTCGGCGACCGCGCCGAGGACATCCGCGCCGTCGTCGGAGACGGCTCCGCCTACGGGCTGAACGTCACCTATCTCCAGCAGGAGGCCCCGCTCGGCCTGGCGCACGCCGTCGCCATCGCCGGGGAGTTCCTCGGGGAGGAGGACTTCGTGATGTACCTGGGCGACAACATCCTCGCCGACGGCATCGCCGAGTCCGCCCGCGACTTCCGGGCCGACCGCCCCGCCGCCCGGCTGCTGCTCACCAAGGTGGACGACCCGCGCGCCTACGGCGTCGCCGAGGTCGACGCCGAGGGCCGGGTCCGCGCGCTGGTCGAGAAGCCGCAGCAGCCGCGCAGCGACCTCGCCGTGATCGGCGTGTACTTCTTCACCGCCGCCGTGCACGAGGCGGTCCGCGCCATCGAGCCGAGCGCCCGGGGCGAGCTGGAGATCACCGACGCGATCCAGTACCTGGTGGAACGCGGCGACCGCGTCGTCGCCGGCGAGTACTCCGGCTACTGGAAGGACACCGGCAGCCCCGACGACCTCCTCGACTGCAACCGGGTGCTGCTGCGCGGACTCCCCCCCGGCGTACGGGGCGAGGTCGACGCGGCCAGCACGCTCGAAGGGCACGTGGTCGTCGAGGCCGGGGCCCTCGTGGAGCGCTCGCACCTCGTCGGACCGCTCGTGGTGGGGGCGGGCAGCGTCGTGCGCGACAGCGAGCTCGGCCCGTACACCGCCCTCGGCCGCGACTGCGTCCTCGAGGACGCCGGCATCCGCGACTCGATCGTCCTCGACGGCGTGTCCATCCAGGGCGTGCGCGGCCTGTCCGGCTCGCTCATCGGCCGCTCGGCCGACGTGCGCGGCGGCGAGGCCGCCGGGCGACGGCTCATCATCGGCGACCACACCCGGGCGGAGGTGGCCGCATGAGGCTCCTGGTCACCGGCGCCGCCGGGTTCATCGGCTCGCACTACGTCCGCCAGATCCTCGCGGGTGCCTACCCCGAAACCGAGGACGTCGACGTCACGGTCGTCGACCGGCTCACCTACGCGGGCCGCCGCGACAACCTCCCCGAGCACCACGACCGGCTCGACTTCGTCCGGGGCGACATCTGCGACCGGGGCCTCCTCGACCGCGTCCTCCCGGGCCACGACGCGATCGTGCACTTCGCGGCCGAGTCCCACGTCGACCGCTCCCTCACCGGCCCCGGCGAGTTCGTCCGCACGAACGTCACGGGCACCCAGCAGCTGCTCGACGCCGCCCTGCACGCCGGGGTGGACCGGGTTCTGCACGTCTCCACCGACGAGGTGTACGGCTCGCTGGACAGCGGCACCTGGACCGAGGACAGCCCGCTGCTGCCCAACTCGCCCTACGCCGCGTCCAAGGCCTCCAGCGACCTGATCGCCCGGGCCTACCACCGCACGCACGGGCTCGACGTCCGCGTCACCCGCTGCTCCAACAACTACGGTCCCCGCCAGCATCCCGAGAAGCTCATCCCCCACTTCGTCACGCGGCTGCTGACCGGCCGGAAGGTCCCGCTGTACGGCGACGGCCGCAACGTGCGCGAATGGCTGCACGTGGACGACCACTGCCGGGCCCTGCACCTGGTCCTCACCAAGGGCCGGGCCGGCGAGATCTACAACATCGGCGGCGGCAGCGGCATGAGCAACCGCGAGATGACCGCCCGCCTGCTCGACCTCCTGGGCGCGGACTGGGACATGGTGCGCCATGTCGAGGACCGCCTCGGACACGACTTCCGCTACGCGATCGACGACTCCAAGATCCGCGAGGAGCTGGGCTACGCGCCCCGCTGGTCGATCGAGAGCGGGCTGGGGGCGGTCGTGGACTGGTACCGCGACCACCCCGAATTCTGGCGCGCCCCCGTCTCCTGACCACGGGACGCCGTGTGCCGTCGATCGGCACCGGCGCGCCTTCCTCACCATCCAGCCGCCGGCACCCGGCCGGCGGAACGCCGTCGACGAGAACGGAACCCCACCACCATGTCCGCACTGCGCAGCCGTGCCCGCACCGCCGCGATCGCCGTCCCGCTGGCCCTGGCCGGTGTCGCGGCCACCACGTCCGGCGCCCAGGCCGCTCCGGTGAAGACCTACTTCGACTGCCGGGTCGGCACCGTGACCGGCCTCGCCTACTCCACCTACGTGGACGCCGTCGCCCCCGCGACCGTCCGCCCGGGGGCGACCTTCGACGTCACCCTCGACCCGGCCCCGATCACCCCGAACCCGGCCTACAACAAGGAGGTCAAGAACGTCGCCCTGCAGTTCAAGCTGCCGGCCGGCGCGACGGTCGTCTCCTACGAGGTCGCCGACGGCGGCGCCGCGGGCACCCCGGAGCTGCAGATAGACGGCACCAAGGCCGTGCTGCGCGCCGCCGGCCCGTACCTCTCCAACACCCCGTTCGACCTGCCCAAGATCACCATCAGGCTGAAGGCCCCCTCCACCCGGACCACCCTGGAGACCCGCTTCGGCGGCACCTCGCACGACGACCCGGGCTTCAGCTGGACCTTCATCTCCCCGAACTGGACGGGCGAGGCCCAGCTCGCCTGCTGGCCCGACCAGCCGATCGCGCTCACCAAGACGCTCGTCAAGTAGCGGCTCCGCGCATGCGCCGCGCCGGCCGGTCCCCGAGCGGGGCCGGCCGGCGCGTTTTCGGTGCACGCGACCTCGAGCGCACTTGACCTCCAGCGCACTCGAGGTTGCAGCCTGGGAGGTATTACCGAAAGTGGGGAGAGAGCGTCCGTGAAGATCGAGATCTGGTCCGACATCATGTGCCCGTGGTGCTACATCGGCAAAGCGCGCCTCGACAAGGCGATCGCACGCCTGGAGGACCGCGAGGCCCATGTGGTGTGGCGAAGCTTCGAACTCCGTCCCGACCAGCCCCGTACGCCCGGTGCTACGCTCGGCGAGATGATGCGGGAGAAGCTCGGACTCCAACCCGGGGAGACGGTCGAGCTGTTCGAGAAGATCCGGATCCTGGGCGAGGCCGAGGGGCTGGACATCCGCCTCACCGGCGTGCGCCCCGTGAACTCCTTCGACGCGCAGCGCCTCGTGCACCTGGCCGCCGAGGACGGCCTCTCGCACCGGATGAAGAGCGAGCTGTTCCGCACCTACCTGACGGAACAGCAGAACGTGGCGGACCACGAGGTCCTGCTGCGCACCGCGACCGCCGTCGGGCTCGACGCCGACCGCGTCACGGAGGTCCTGGCGACGGACGCCTACGGCGAGGACGTACGCGAGGACGAGCGGATCGCGGCCCGCCGCGGGGTCACCGGCGTTCCGACGATCTTCGTCGACGGCGTACGGGTCACCACCGGCGTCCCCTCGGTGGACCAGCTGCACCAGGCCCTGGTGGAGGCCGGCTGACATGACCGTCGCCCGGCCCGCGTACCACGTCACCGAGCTCACCGTCGGACAGCTGTCGGCGCGCAGCGGCGTCGCGGTCACGGCCCTGCACTTCTACGAGTCCAAGGGGCTCATCAAGAGCCGCCGCACGCCCGGGAACCAGCGCCGCTACACCCGGGACACGCTGCGCCGCATCTCGGTGATCCGGGTCGCCCAGCGCATGGGCATCCCCCTGAGCACGGTCCGCGACGCGCTGGCCGAGCTGCCCGAGGAACGCACGCCCAACCGGGACGACTGGGCGCGGCTCTCGCAGCGCTGGCGCGCGGATCTCGACGCGCGCATCGAGCAGCTGCTCGCGCTGCGCGACGGCCTGGAGGACTGCATCGGCTGCGGCTGCCTCTCGGTACGGGACTGTCCGCTGACGAACCCGTACGACGAGCTCGGCGAGGAGGGCCCCGGGCCGCGCAGGCTCCTGCGCGAGCCGACGGGGGCGGCGACCCGCGGCCGCCGGCACCGCGCCCCCACGGCGGACCCGTGCGGCGGCACGACCCCGGGCTGCCGGGCCGAGGACGGCCCGCGGGACTGAGGGACACGGGGCGGACCCGGGGCCGGGGCCGCCGTGGTGGTGGGCGCCGGGTCGCGGGCGCCTGTGGTGGTGAGGGCCGGGCCGGGGGCGCCCGTGGCGGTGGACGCCGGCCGGGGTCAGTGCGCGGGGCGCGGGGGGTGGAGTTCGCGGGCGTACGACTCGGCCGCGGCGGAGAAGGCCAGCACCACGTGGCCGGACGCCGTGTGCGCGTCCCGCCAGTGGCGCTGGAGCGGGGCCGAGTCCTGGTGGGCGCGGGTCCCCGCGGAGGCGAACAGACGGTCCACGGCGGACGTGGCGAGTTCGGCCGCGAGCGCGCAGTCCCGGCCGTTGCGGGCCACGTCGAGGGCGGTGACCTCTCCGGCGTCGGCGGTGCGGGCCGCCGCCTCCAGGAGCAGCGCCGCCGCGTCCGCCTCGCCCGCCGCACGGCCGAGGACGACCGCCGCCGCGCCGTCCAGACCGCCGGACGCCGAGGTGTGGCGGGGCGCCGTGCCCTCCCGCCAGGCCGCCAGGGCGGCCCGCGCGGCACCCAGCACGGGGGCCGCGAAGCACAGCCCGTTGACGGCCTTGAGGGGCACGCGGTGGCAGGGCGCGTCCGCTCCCTCGGCGACACCGGTGGCGACGGCGTCACGGGTGAAGGTCAGCTCGTCCGGCACGAACACCCCCTCCACCGACAGCGTGTTGCTGCCGGTCCCGCGCATCCCGACCGACGACCAGGTGTCCTCGGTGCGCCAGTCGCCGCGCGGCACGGCGAAGAACCGGGCGGTCGGCCGGTCCTCGGTCGTCATCGCGCACACCAGCGCCCAGTCCGCGTACTCCACGACGCTCACGTACGGCCAGGTGCCGCCGATCCGCCAGCCGCCCTCCTCGCGCCGGGCCCGGCCCAGCGGCACGAGCGCGCCCACGATCAGAACGTCCGGGCCCCCCGCCCAGATCCGCCGCTGCCCCTCCTCGGGAAGGTAGGCGGCCATCCGGCCGAGCGAGGCGGTCAGCGACGCCGCCCAGGCGGCCGAGGTGCAGCCCTCGCCGACCACGGACACCGCCCGCACGATCTCCTCGAAGGTCCCGGCCCCGCCGCCGTGCCGGCGCGGTACGAAATGGCGCGCGAAACCGGCGTCCAGCATGGACCGCACCACCTCCGGGGCGAGTCGGCGGTCACGTTCGGCGTCCCGCGCGTGCTCCGCGGCGATCTTCGCGACATCGGCGGCCGCGACCACCACGGCCGCGGAATCGGTGCGGGACGACGCCTGCCGTGTCGTCAACTGCTGAGTCGGCATCCTGGTCTGCTCCTTGTGAGTGCCTGCGGCCGGTGCCGGTCGCCCGGTCCCGTGCTCTTCGCGCCAGACTCACGCGGACCGCTCGAGCGGGACTACAGGCCGCCCTGGAAGGCTCGGCCCCCGGCAGCAGCCCTGAAGGAAGGCCCTGACATGGCATCCCGTCCCCGCCCCGCGCCGTGCGCGCTCGTCCTCGGCGGCAGCGGATTCGTCGGGGGGCACGTGTGCGCCGCGTTCCTGGCCCGCGGCTGGGAGGTGCACGCCTGGTCCCGGCGCGCCCGGGCACCCCGGGGGGCCACGGCGCACACCGTCGACCTGGTGCGGGCCGGGCCGGGACGGCTGGCGGACGAACTGGCCGCGCTGGCGCCGCAGGTGGTGGTCAACGCCGCCGGCGCGGTGTGGGGCGCCGGGGAGGAGGAGATGGCGGAGGCCAACGAAGGGGCGGTGCTCCGGTTCATGACGGCCGTGACCGCCCTGGGGACCCGCGCGCCCCGGTTCGTCCAGCTCGGCACCGTGCACGAGCACGCGGCGACGACCGTCTACGGCCGTACGAAGGCGGCGGCCACCGCGTGTGTGACGGCGGCGGGCGGCACGGTGCTGCGGCTGCCGAACCTGCTGGGCCCGGGCACCCCCGAGGGCAGTTTCCTGGGCGGGGTCGCCGCGCGGCTCGCCCGGGCCGCGCGCACCGGCGAGGCCGTGACCGTGACGACCCTCGCGCGGCGCGAGCGCCGTGAGTTCCTCGACGTGCGGGACGCCGCCGACGCCGTGCTCGCGTCCACCGCGCCGCCCGCCGCCGCGCGGGTGGGCGGCCGGTCCCTCGACCTGGGCACGGGCCGCCCGGTCGACGTGCGGGAGCTGCTCGACGCGCTCATCCGGCTCAGCGGGGTGCCCGCCCGTGTCGAGGAGCGCCTTCCGGAGCCGGGCCGCACGCCGCCCGGTGGCCTGTCCGGGGTGGAGCGGGGCCCGTCCCACGAGATCGCCGGCGAGCTCCTCGGCTGGAGGGCGGTGCGCGGCCCGGAGGAATCGCTGCGGGGGCTGTGGGAGGCGGTGGCCGGGACTTCCAGCGGGGCTCGAGCAGGGGACCAGCGGCGGGCTAGCGACCGGCTAGTCGGCGGCTAGCGGACGGCCCCAGGGTGACGGGGTCCGCGGTGGCACGTCCGCGCCGCGCTCCCTGTCAGCCCAGCGAAAGGCCAGTGGATCCGATGGACGCGGAGAAGACGCACATCCTGGCGATGGTGCGCGAGTACCACCGGGCCACGGAGGACCTGGAGTTCGTGCCGGGAGTGACGCCGGTGCAGCCGGCGGGCGCGACACTCGACGCGAACGACCGGGTGGCGCTCGTCGAGGCGGCGCTCGACCTGCGGATCGCGGCCGGGCCCAGCAGCCGGCGCTTCGAGCGCGACTTCGCCCGCTACTTCGGGCTGCGCAAGGCGCACATGACCAACTCCGGTTCGTCGGCGAACCTCCTCGCCCTGACCTCGCTCACCTCCCACACGCTGGGGGAGCGCAGACTGCGCCCCGGCGACGAGGTGATCACCGTGGCGGCCGGGTTCCCGACGACGGTCAACCCGATCATCCAGAACGGCCTGGTCCCCGTCTTCGTCGACGTCGAGCTCGGCACGTACAACACGACCGCGGAGCGGGTCCTCGCCGCGGTCGGCCCGCAGACGAAGGCGATCATGATCGCGCACGCGCTGGGCAACCCGTTCCCGGTGGCCGACATCGCCGCGATCGCCGCCGAGCACGGCCTGTACCTCGTGGAGGACAACTGCGACGCGGTCGGCTCGTACCACCACGGCCGGCTGACCGGCACCTTCGGCGATCTGACGACGACCAGCTTCTACCCGGCGCACCACATCACCACGGGCGAGGGCGGCTGCGTCCTGACCCGGAACCTGGCGCTGGCACGGATCGTGGAGCAGCTGCGGGACTGGGGCCGGGACTGCTGGTGCGAGCCGGGCCGGGACAACACCTGCTTCAAGCGCTTCGACTACCAGCTGGGGACGCTGCCGCACGGCTACGACCACAAGTACATCTTCACGCACCTCGGCTACAACCTGAAGGCCACCGACATCCAGGCGGCGCTCGGCGTCAGCCAGCTGACCAGGCTCGACTCGTTCGGCAAGGCCCGCCGGGCCAACTGGCAGCGGATGTACGAGGGGCTCGCGGAGGTCCCCGGGCTGCTGCTGCCCCGGGCGACGGAGCACAGCGACCCCAGCTGGTTCGGTTTCGTGCTCACCGTGCGGCCCGACGCGCCTTTCACCCGGCGCGATCTGGAGGGGTTCCTGGCCTCCCGGGCCATCGGCACCCGGCGGCTGTTCGGCGGCAACCTGACGCGCCACCCGGCCTATCAGGGACGCGAGTTCCGGGTGGTGGGCGAACTGACCAACTCCGACGTCATCACCGAGCACACCCTGTGGGTGGGCGTCCATCCGAGCCTGACGGACGCGATGATCGACCATGTGACGGGCAGCATCCGGGAGTTCGCCGCCTCGGCGCGATAAGCCCGCGGACCCGGCCCCGCGGGCTCAGCCCAGGCGGCGGACGGCCTCCGCGAAGGTCTCCGGCACGGCGGGCAGCGCGTCGAGCGCGGCCAGGTACCGGGCGCGTCCCTCCGCGAGCCGGGCGCGCTCCCCGGGGTCGTTCAGGACGGCGTCGACGGCCGCCACCGTCCCGTCGACGTCGAGGAGTTCGGCCTGCCGGAAGGCACCGGTCAGCGGGTTGTCCGCGAGCAGCGGCCGGACGACGGAGTTCCAGCGCAGCGGCCACATGCTGTACGGGGCGAGGGCGTCCGGCCCCTCGGTGCGCGGACCGCTGTGGCCGACGTACACGGCGGGCAGGTCCGAGAAGACCGAGCGGACCAGTGCCGAGGCGGGCACGTGCAGCGAGAGCACGGCGTCCGAGGCGTCCAGGAGGTCCTGGTAGCGGTCGGGCGGGCAGGACGGCACCCGGAGGGTGCGCTCGTCGGGCAGCCCGTCGAGCCCGTCCAGGTCGGGCCCGACGACCAGGAAGCGGGTGGTGTCGGGCAGCCGGCGCAGCGCGGCGGCGACGCGCTCGGGCACCCGCCGGGCGAGTCCGCGCGTCACCGGGTCCTCGACCGACTGGGCGTGGCGTTGCCAGCCCGAGACGGACAGGGAGAGCAGCCGGTCCTCTGCGCGCAGTCCGAGGGAGGACCGCACGGCGCGGCGCGCCTCGGCGCCGGGGCGGGGCAGCGGACGCATGAACGGGTAGACCAGGGCACGGCTGCCGGGGCCCGGGTCGGGGCGGGCCCAGGGCGCGGGCCGCAGCGCGACCGGCATGTCGAGGATCCGCCGGTCCACCTCCAGGCCGAGCCCGAAGTGGTCGATGCGGAAGTCGGTGTTCTCCCACTCGTACAGGTCGAGCGGGATCACCGGGACGCCGAGCCGTTCCACGAACCAGGGATCGGTGCGGTAGACGCGGTGCATCATCAGCCAGTACGAGAGGTAGTCGCTGAGCACGATCACGTCGGGTCGCTCGGTCCGTACGGCGTCCTCGACGACCGCGCGGACACCCGCGCCCATCGACGCGTCGATGACGGTGCCGGGCACGCCGGCGGCCTCGAGCTGCGGTGCGTTGTGGGTGTCCACCACGAAGTGGGCGGTGATGCCGGCGGGTGCCAGGAGCCGGGCCAGGCCCAGGCCGGTGGTGACCTCGCCGTGGGTGCCGACGACCGGCGCGAGGAACAGCAGTTTCATGGTGTCCCGTTCTTTCGGTGGGCCCCGGAGGGCACGGTGCCGGGCCAGCGCGGGAGGATGCCGCGCTCCAGGGCGGTGCGCAGCGACGGTGCCCGGGCGTCCTTCTCGGACAGCAGGGGCGGTTCCTCGTGACCCCAGGGAAGCGCCAGTTCGGGGTCGAACGGGTCGATCTCGAACTGGGTGCCCGGGACGTGCGCGGTCGACAGGGCGTAGGAGATGCAGGTGTCGTCGGTGAGGGCGAGGAAGCCGTGGCCGAGGCCTTCGGTGACGTGCACGGCCACCCCGTTCTCAGGGGTGAGCAGGGTGCTCGCGCTCTGCCCGAAGGTCGGCGAGCCGACCCGCAGGTCCACCACCATGTCGCGCAGCGCGCCGCGCACGCAGGTGACGTACTTCGCCTGACCGGGCGGGATGAGCACGCCGTGGATGCCGCGCAGGGTGTTGCGGCGCGAGGTCGAGTAGTTGATCTGCCGTACCTCGAAGGGGCGCCCGAGGGCCTCGCTCACCAGGTCGGCGCGGAGCGACTCGAAGAACGTGCCGCGCGGGTCGGGCCACTGGCGCGGGGTGATCACGTAGGAGCCGGGGACCTGCCGGATCTCTCGGATGTCCATGTCCGTCCGTTCCTCCGCTCAGACCTTCACGAGGTGGGCGGTCCGGCGGATCTCGTCCACCAGCCGGGCCCGGCGCACCATGGCCGCCGCGTCGCTCGTGTCGGCCGCGCCGCTCGTGCGCCGCTGCCGTACGGACTCGGCGAAGGCGGCGACCGCGGCGGCCGCCTGGTCGTGGGCGGGCAGGACGCGTTCCTCGACGCCGCCCGCACGCTCGATCCGCAGCACCGGGCGGTGCTCCGCGGGCGGGGAGTAGGCGCGGTCGAGGGCCAGGCTGCCCTCGCTGCCGAGCAGCCGCCAGCCCGCCGTGTATCCGTGCTCCATGCCGAAGACCAGTTGGGCGCCGGCCCCCGTGGCGGGATCGCCGAGCAGTGCGCTGCCGCCGAGGTCGACGCCGCGCGCGGTGTCGTGGCGCAGGACGGCGCCGTGCACGCGCAGCTCGGGACCGAGCAGCAGGGTGGCGAGCCGCACCGGGTACACGCCGATGTCGAGAAGGGCCCCACCGTCCAGGTCGGCGCGGTAGCGGATGTCGTCGGCGGGGCGCGGCGGGATCGTGAACGAGGCGTGCAGCGCCCGTACGTCGCCGATCACCCCTTCGGCCACCAGGTCCCGTACGGACGTGTACGCGCCGTGGTGGACGAACAGGTAGTTCTCGGCGAGGACGACACCGTGTTCGCGGGCGAGGCCGAGCAGCCGTGCCGTGTCGTCGGACCGCGCGGTGAGCGGCTTCTCGGCCAGGACGTGTTTGCCCGCGCGCAGCGCGCGCTCGGTCCACCGGGCGTGCAGGGCGACCGGCAGCGGTACGTACACGGCGTCCACGTCGGACCGTTCGAGCAGTGCGTCGTACCCCACGACGGCCGCGCAGCCGAAGGCGTCGGCGGCGGCCCGGGCCTTGTCGGCGGTGCGGCTGGCGATCGCCGTCACGACCGTCCGGGGGGAGGCCGCGAAGGCGGGCAGCATGCGGCGCAGCGCGATGTCGGCGCAGCCCACCACGCCGATCCTCAGCGCGCTCACCGGGACGCCCCGTGGCCGGGCAGGGTACGGACGCACGCCAGGAGGGTGCGGGCCTCGACGTCGACGAGGTTGCCGATCCGGCCGGCACGGGTGAGCTGGCGGACCGTCATCCACGTGTAGTCCTCGGGGACGTCGAGGGGGACGTCGGTCCCGTCGACCACCAGGTAGCGGTTCTCCGCGTGGTAGAACCGGCCGCCCTCCTCGGAGTGCACGGTGTCGAACAGCACCTGCTCGGGCCGGGCGGCCAGCACGGCGTCCAGGTACGGCGGCCGTCGCGCGGACCCGGTGAGATTGCCCGGGTTGCACTGCACGCTGGGCCCGATCTCGGCGACGTCGAAGGTGCCCGCCTCCGCGCGGGCCTGCACCAGCAGATGGCGCTCCCCGTGGATCTCCTTGCTCACGAAGGCGATGACCCCGCGTCCTGCCGGGGCCAGCATCGGCTGGGACCAGGAGGGCACCTCGCGGCTGTCGGCCTCGACGTCGACGCCGATGATCCGGAAGTACCGGCCCGCCTCATGGGCGATCTCGCCGCGCTGGTCGTCGCGGTACCAGCCGCCGACCCGGCTCAGCGGGATCGTCGTGCGCTCGGGGCGGTGACGGACCTTGGCCCCGGTGAACCAGTGCAGCAGTGTCGCGGTGTCGTGCAGCGGCTTCTCCGACGCCCGTCCGGAGAGCGGAGCCTCGCCGGCACCGTCGCCGGTCGCGTCGTCGGGCAGCCCCGCGAGCACCGTGCGCGAGTCCATGTTGACGAGGTTGTCGACCCGCAGCAGCTCCGCCATCACCGGGCGCGGCACCCAGCAGAAGTCCTCGTGGACCGGGACGTCGGCGGTCGTCTCGACGACGATGTTGCGGTTGCGCTTGCCCAGGAACCACGAGCCCTGCTCGCTCTGCAGGGCGTCGTAGTGCACCCGGTCCGCGGCGCCCGGAGTGAGGAAATGGTCGATGTAGCGGACGGCGGCGCCCCGGTGCACTCGCGTGTAGTTGCTGAAGGTGGCCTGCACGGTCGGCGAGAGCTGGAGCGTGGTGATGTTGCCCGGCTCCATCTTGGCCTGCATCAGCAGATGGGGGACCCCGTCGAACCGCTTGAGCAGCACGCCGAGGATGCCGGTCTCCGGCTGCCGGATGATCGGCTGCGTCCAGGCCGGCGCGTCCGGGGCGGCCGGCGTGAACCGCAGGCCCTCGATCGAGAAGAACCGGCCGCTGCGGTGCCGGACGTCGCCCGTGGCGGAGTCGGTGTACCAGCCGTCCAAGTCGTGCAGGGGGACCGGGGTGATGCGGTACCGGTGGGCGGCGCTCCGGCCGGCGAACCAGGAGTGGAAGCCGGCCGCGTCCTGGACGCGCGTCACGCCGCCACCTCGTCGGTGACCGACAGGGCGCCCACGGTGAGACGCAGCCCCTGTCCGCGCGGGCGGTCGCAGATCAGCGCCAGGCCGGGTACGAGCGTCGTGGGCCGCACGAGGCCGAGCGGGCCCGGGGTCACCGAGTCCGGGCGCACCCCCTCCGGCAGGCCCTGACCGAGGCGTTCCACGGAGAACACCTCGGTGCCGTCGAGGAACCAGCGGGCCACGGCCGCCGCCGTGTCCACCACGAGCGCGCAGCGGTGCGTGTCCAGGGGGCCGCGCGGGGCGAGCGGCACACTGTACGAGAAGCCGCCCCGTGTGCCGTCCGGGCCGGGCACGCGACCGTACAGCGCCCACACCCGACCTCCGGTCAGTGCGAAGTCCAGGATCAGGCCGGCGTCACGGTCCAGTACGACGAGGGCGCCCGCCCCGTCCTGCACGTCGTCCGCCGCCTCCCCCAGCAACTCGGCCGAGAGCGTCGCGGACACGGTCAGCGTCGCGCCACCGGTCGGGCACGCGGGGCCGAAGGCGGCCCAGCGCAGATGGTCGAGGGGCTCGCTGCCGGGCGGCACCACGAAGGCCGGGTGCCCGGTGCCGGGGTCCGTGCCGGTCGGCTCCACCACCAGGCCGGCGTCCGTGGCACGCGTGAGGCCGTCCCCGGCCGTCAGCGCGCCGGCGGGCCGCAGCGACCAGGGGCCGTCGGGCCGGACTTCCGGGGCGCGCGTCCGCAGCCCTTCGGTGAAGTCGTCGTGGAAGAGGATCGTCATGGCGTTCTCCGTGCGGTGAGCCGGGCGGGGACAGGGGACGACATGGGCGGCCCTGTTTCACGTGAAACGGGGACGGGTCCGGACGAAGAGCTCGTTTCACGTGAAACAGGCCAGGCCGGGGACGCTCTTGTTTCACGTGAAACACGACGGGGGTCGACGGTCCTGTTTCACGTGAAACGGGACCGGGGTCAGCCGGTGGCCGTGCCGGAGCGTTCCAGGGCCCGGGCGGTCGCCTCGACGATGGCCAGACGGCCCTCCAGGCCGGTCGCGGCGGCCGAGACCATGACCCCGAGGGTGGTCACGCCCGCGTCCGCGTAGGCGCGCATGCGGTCAGCGATCCGGTCGACGGGGCCGATCAGCGCCGTGCGGTCGATGAAGCCGAGCGGGAGCGCCGCGCCGGCGCCCGCGCGGTCGCCCGCCGCGAGCCGGTCGAGGAAGGCGGCGACCTCGGCCTCGTACCCCATCGAACGAGCCATCGCGCAGTAGAAGTTACGCTCGGGGTCACCGATGCCCATGAGGTACACGTACTGGCCGCGCAGCATGTCCGCCGCCTGGCCCGCGGTGTCCGCGACGGCGGTGGGCAGGCTGGGCAGCACCTCGAACCCGTCCAGGTCGTCGGTGCCCCGGCCCTTGAGGATCTCCGTGACGGCTCGGGCGACGGCCTCCGGCGAGGTGAAGACCCCGAGCCAGCCGTCCGCGATCTCGCCCGCGAGCCGCAGGTTGCGCGGGCCGACCGCCGCGAGCAGCACCGGCAGCCGGCCGGGGGGCCGCTCGGTCAGCAGGTGCAGGGGGGCGGGTCCGCCGACCTCGAAGTGCCTTCCCCGGTGGGTGACGGGCTCGCCGTCCAGGGCGCGGCGGACGATGTCGACGTACTCCCGGGTGCGTTCGAGCGGCTGTGTGAACTCGACGCCGTACCAGCCCACCGACACATCGGGGTTGGACACGCCGAGGCCGAGCCGGAAGCGGCCGCCGCTCAGCGAGTCGAGCGTGGCGGCGGTCAGGGCGGCCATGGCCGGCGGGCGGCCGGGGATCTGCATCACGCCCGAGATCAGGGCGATGCGTTCGGTCACCCCCGCCACGAGGCCCAGCACGCTGGCCGCGTCGGAACGGTAGCCCTCGGGGGCCAGCGCGGCGGCGTAGCCCAGCCGTTCGGCGGCGCGGGCGAGTTCACCGGCGCCTTGGTGGACGAGGTTCACGGCGAGCCGCACGGGGGACTCCTCGGAAAGACGGGGGCGGACGGTTCAGAGCAGGTGGGCGCCGCCGTCCACCAGCAGGACCTGCCCGGTGGTGTACGTGGCGCGGAGCAGCCCCAGGACGGCTTCCGCGACGTCCTCGGGCCGGCCGGTGCGGCGCAGCGGAGTGGTCTGCCGTACGTGTTCGGCGATCGGAGCGAAGAAGTCGCTGTTCTGCGTCCAGGGCGTCTCGATCAGTCCGGGCGCGACGGCGTTGACCCGGACGACCGGACCCACCGCGTTCGCGAGGAGCCGGGTCATGTGCTCGATGGCCGCCTTGCTCACGGCGTACGGGATCGAGCTGCCGGCCGGGCGGCTGCCCGCGATGGAGGACACGTTGACCACGGCTCCGGCACCCGAGCGGGACAGGTGCGGCATCGCGGCGACGGTGGTCTGCCAGGTCCCGATCACGTTGAGGCCGAGGATCTCCCGCCACACCTCGGGCGTGGCGGCGGACAGGTCGGCGTGCGGGACGGCGCGGGTGCGTCCGGCGTTGTTGACCAGGACGTCCAGCCGGCCGTAGTGCGCGACGGTCGTGTCGACGAGGCGGCGCGCGGCCGACTCGTCGGAGACGTCCGCCCGGACGTAGAGGGCGTCGGGCAGGGAGGAGGCCGTCTTCTCGCCCTCCTCCACGGAGCGGGCGGAGTTGACGACCACGCGGTAGCCCGCGGCGGCCAGCCGCTGGGCGACGGTCCGCCCGATGCCGGAGGAGGAGCCGGTGACCAGCGCGACGGGTGCCGCGGACGCCACGGGTGCCACCCGTGCGGCCGGGGCGGGCGCCGTGTCCGGTGTCGTGGGAGCTTCGGCGGCCATCAGTAGTTGCCCAGCCCGCCGCAGACGTTGAGCGCCTGCGCGGTGACCGCCGCCGCGTCGTCCGCCACCAGGTACTCGACCATCGCGGCGACCTCGCGGGTCTCGACGTACCGGCCCATCGGCACCCGGGCGGTGATGCGGTCGAAGGTCTCCTGCTCGGACACCTGCCAGATGCCGGCGTAGTGCTCGCGCACCTTCTCGGCCATCGGGGTCTCCACGAAGCCGGGGCACACGGCGTTCACGGTGATGCCGGTACGGGCCAGCTCCAGGCCGAGGGCCTTGGTCAGTCCGACGACGCCGTGCTTGGACGCCGAGTACGGCACCGCGTGCACCACGCCCTGCTTGCCGCCCGTGGACGCGATGTTGATGATCCGGCCGCGCTTCTTGGCCAGCATCCCCCCGGCGTTCAGCACCTCCTTCGTCATGAGGAAGACGCTCGTCAGGTTGGTGTTGATGACGTCGAGCCACAGCTCGTCGGGAATCTCGGCGGTGGCGCCGCCGCCGCTGCGGCCGGCGTTGTTCACCAGGATGTCGACCGTTCCGTACCGCTGGACGGCCGCCGCCACATAGGCGCGGATCTGCGCCGGGTCCGCCACGTCGCACACCGTGCCGTCCACGTCGAGGCCCTCGGCCTGGAGCTCCTTGACCGTCTCCGTGAGCCGCGCCCCGTCCCGGGCGCAGAGGAAGGTGCGCGCGCCGAGTGCGGCGAGCCGCCGGGCGATCGCCAGACCGATGCCGCTGGTGGCACCGGTCACCAGCGCCACCGGCTGCGCCGGAGCGTTGGCCTCGGCCGTGTCCGTGGCTGTCTGCGTCGTCATGCTGCTGGTCTCCCTTGGGTTCCTCGGGCGGGTGCGCGGCGGGGTGTGCGGGGCGTCCTGCCGTCCACCCGAGAGCGTGGTCGCGGCCCCTTGAGCGGGGCTGGAAGGCGGCTCGCGGGCGCCCGCGGGCGCACCATCGGCCCGCGAGCCGCCCTCGAGCCGGGCGGGGGAGTGTGCCGCTGTGTCAGAGAGGTACGGCGGGCGAAAGGAGCCCCACGCGATGCCCAGCAGCACAGGAGGACGACGGTGACCCGACGCGTAGTGATCACCGGGGTCGGGGTGCGCGCCCCTGGCGGCTCGGGAACGAAGGAGTTCTGGGACCTGCTCACCGCGGGCCGCACGGCCACCCGGCCCATCAGCTTCTTCGACGCCGCCCCGTTCCGGTCCCGGATCGCGGGCGAGGTCGACTTCGACGCGCGGGCCGAGGGCTTCTCGCCGCGCGAGGTCCGGCGCATGGACCGCGCCACCCAGTTCGCCGTCGCCTGCACCCGGGAGGCGCTCGTCGACAGCGGCCTGGAGACGGGCGCGCTCGACCCCTCACGGATCGGCGTCGCCCTGGGCAGCGCGGTCGCCTCCGCGACCAGCCTGGAGAACGAGTACCTCGTGATGGCGGACGCCGGCCGTGAGTGGGTGGTGGATCCGGCTCATCTGTCGCCGTACATGTTCGACTACCTCAGCCCGGGGGTCATGGCCGCCGAGGTCGCCTGGGCGGCCGGCGCCGAGGGGCCGGTCACCATGGTGTCCGACGGCTGCACCTCGGGTCTGGACTCGGTCGGCTACGCCGTCCAGCTGATCCGCGAGGGCAGTGTGGACGTGGCGGTCGCGGGCGCGGCCGACACCCCCGTCTCCCCGATCGTCGTCGCCTGCTTCGACGCCATCAAGGCGACGACTCCGCGCAACGACGACCCGGAGCACGCCTCCCGGCCCTTCGACGGCACCCGCAACGGCTTCGTCCTCGCCGAGGGCGCAGCCATGTTCGTCCTGGAGGAGTACGAGGCCGCCAAGCGGCGCGGGGCGCACATCTACGCCGAGGTCGGCGGCTATGCCACGCGCTGCAACGCGTACCACATGACGGGTCTGAAGAAGGACGGCCGCGAGATGGCCGAGTCCATCCGGGCGGCCCTCGACGAGGCCCGTCTCGACCGCACCGCCGTCGACTACGTCAACGCGCACGGCTCCGGCACGAAGCAGAACGACCGCCACGAGACGGCCGCGTTCAAGCGCAGCCTCGGCGACCGGGCGTACGCGGTGCCCGTCAGCTCCATCAAGTCCATGGTGGGCCACTCGCTCGGTGCGATCGGCTCCATCGAGATCGCCGCGTCGATCCTGGCCATCGAGCACAACGTGGTCCCGCCGACGGCGAACCTGCACACCCCCGACCCCGAGTGCGACCTGGACTACGTGCCGCTCACCGCGCGCGAACTGCGCGTCGACACCGTCCTCACGGTGGGCAGCGGTTTCGGCGGGTTCCAGAGCGCGATGGTCCTGCACCGCCCGGAGGTGGCCGCATGAGCACGCAGTCGAGCACCGCGGCCGGCGCCTCCGGCCGACGGGTCGTCGTCACCGGGCTCGGCGTCACCGCACCCGGCGGCATCGGCACCGAGCACTACTGGAAGGCCCTGCTGACCGGCGAGAACGGCATCAGCGAGCTGTCCCGGTTCGACGCCTCGCGCTACCCGTCCCGGCTGGCGGGCCAGATCGACGACTTCGAGGCCTCCGATCACCTGCCCGGCCGGCTGCTGCCGCAGACCGACGTCTCCACCCGCTACGCGCTCGTCGCCGCGGACTGGGCGCTCGCCGACGCGGGCGTGGGCCCCGACGCGGGCTTCGAGGACTACGACCTCGGAGTCGTCACCTCCACCGCGCAGGGCGGTTTCGACTTCACCCACCGGGAGTTCCACAAGCTGTGGAGCCAGGGACCCGAATACGTCAGCGTGTACGAGTCGTTCGCCTGGTTCTACGCCGTCAACACCGGCCAGATCTCCATCCGCAACACCATGCGCGGCCCCAGCGCCGCGCTGGTCGGGGAGCAGGCCGGCGGCCTCGACGCGATCGGACACGCCTGCCGCACGGTCCGCCGCGGCACCCGGCTGGTGCTCACCGGCGGCGTCGACTCCGCGCTCGACCCGTGGGGTTACGCCTCCCAACTCGCCGGTGGCCTGGTCAGCACGGTCGCCGACCCGGAGCGCGCCTACCTGCCCTTCGACGCCGAAGCCTCCGGCCACGTGCCCGGCGAGGGCGGCGCCGTGCTCATCGTCGAGGACGCCGACTCGGCGCGCGAACGCGGCGTCGAGCGGATCTACGGCGAGATCGCCGGCTATGCCGCGACCTTCGACCCGGCGCCAGGCTCCGGCCGGCCGCCCGCCCTCGGCCGCGCCGCCGAACTCGCCCTCGCGCAGGCGGGCCTGACGCCCGCCGACGTCTCCGTGGTGTTCGCCGACGGCGCGGGCGCCCCGGACCTCGACCGGGCCGAGGCCGAGGCGATCGGCCGGCTCTTCGGGCCGCACGGCGTTCCCGTGACCGCGCCCAAGGCCCTCACCGGCCGCCTGTGCGCGGGCGGCGGTCCCACCGACCTCGTGGCCGCCCTGCTCGCCCTGCGCGACCAGGTGATCCCCGCGACCGGCCGGACCGCGCGGGTGCCCGACGCCTACCGGCTCGACCTGGTGACCGGGCAGCCCCGCGAGGCCGCCCTGAGCACCGCCCTGGTCCTGGCCCGAGGCCGCCACGGTTTCAACTCGGCGATCGTCCTCACCACCCACCGACCCTGAACCCAAGGAGACCCACGATGGCACGACTGACCCTCGACGCACTGCGCACCATCCTCGTCGCCTGCGCCGGGGAGGACGACGGCGTCGACCTCTCCGGCGACATCCTCGACACCACGTTCGAGGACCTCGGCTACGACTCCCTGGCCCTCATGGAGAGCGCCGCCCGTATCGAGCGTGAGTTCGGCATCGCCCTCGACGACGACGACGTCAACGAGGCGCTCACCCCCCGCCTCCTGCTCGACCTCGTCAACGGTTCCGAGGTGCGGGCCGCCTGACGCGGCCCCACCACCGGTCGGCCGGTCGGCCGGCCCCGGGGGCACGGCCCGCACCGCCCGTGCGCGAGGTGCCCCCGGGGCGTCCCGGCGCCGTCCCCGTACGCATCCCCCGTCCAAGGAGTACGCCCCATGGCCCGCACCGCCGCCCTCCCCTCCCCGACCGTCCACCGCAGCGAGCACTCCGTGACGGTGGCCGCGCCCGCCGAGACGCTGTACGCCCTCGTCGCCGATGTGACGCGGTGGCCCGCCGTGTTCGAGCCGACCGTGCACGTGCGGCACCTCGCCCGGGAGGGACGGACCGAACGGTTCGAGATCTGGGCCGAGGTGAACGGCGAGATCGCGCACTGGCGCTCGCGCCGCGTCCTCGATCCTCGGCGGCTGTACGTGTCCTTCCGCCAGGAGCACAGCAGGCCGCCCGTCACGTCGATGTCCGGCGGCTGGCTCTTCCGGCGGCTGGCCGACGGCCGCACCGAGATCGTGCTGCGCCACCGGTTCACGGTCGTCGGCGACGACCCGGCCGCCGCAGCCCGGATCGAGGAGGCCCTCGACCGCAACAGCGCCCGCGAACTGGGAGCCCTCGCGGCGCTCGCGGAGACCGGCCACCCCGTGGACGACCTGGTCTTCTTGTTCACGGACACGATCCCGCTCGCCGGAGCCGCCCGCGACGCCTACACCTTCGTCGAGCGCGCCGAACGCTGGGCGGAGCTGCTGCCGCACGTCGCCCGCGTCACGCTGACCGAGCCCGAACCGGGCCTGCAGTGGCTGGAGATGGACACCGTCACGGCCGACGGCTCGGCCCACACCACGCGCTCGGCGCGGATCTGCCGCGCGCCGGAGTGGATCGCGTACAAGCAGCAGCGCACCCCCCGGCTGCTGTCCGGCCACAGCGGCGAGTGGACGTTCGCACAGACCCCCCAGGGGGCGGTGGCGACCGCACGTCACACGGTCGCCGTCGACCCGACGGGCATCACCGAGGTGCTCGGTCCCGACGCCACGCTCGACGACGCCCGTGCGTACGTGCGCGAAGCCCTCGGCCGCAACAGTCTGACGACCCTGCGCCACGCGGCCGAGGCGTCCGGCGCGGCGCGGACGGCGGACGCCGCCGAAGCGGCCGAGGCCGGCTGACCGCCGCGCCCGCGGTCAGGGCGCGTCACGGCCCTGCGAGCCCGCCGCCAGCGCCACGCGGCGGGCTCGCAGGCGCACCCCCTGGCCGTACGCCGCCGTGGCGAGCAGCCCGAGGCCGACGGCCAGCCGGTCCGGGGCCACCTCGGTGCGTGGCCCCGGCGTGGAGCGCTCCAGGCGGCGGCCGTACCGGGCGTCGGGCTCCAGGCCCGTACGGTCCACCGCGAACACCTCCTCGCCCGCGAGCAGCCAGCGGGCCCGCCCCGCCGACGCGTCCACCTCGACCGCACAGCGATGCCACGCCTCCGGTGCGCGGGGCGCCACCGGGACGGCGTACGCGAACGAGCCGTGCGTCGCACCGGGGCGGGGCAGCCGCTCGTACAGCGCCCACACGAACCCGTTCGTCAGCGCGAAGTCGAAGACCAGGCCCGAGACCATGTCCACGCAGATCAGCGCGGCCATCGCGCACGCGGGGCCGTCCCCCTCCGGGTGCCGGTCCGCCGACAGCACCCGCGCCGACAGGTCCGCCTCCGCCCGGAACGGCCCCGGCCCGCGCGCCTCCGGTTCCGCGAACGCGGCCCACCGCAGATGCGGCTCCTGCTGCCCGGCCGGCGCCCGGGTGAACACGGGCCGCTCCCCGTGCCCCGTGCCGTACCCCGACACCACGCACAGCCCGTCGCCGTCGCCGGGCGTCCACACCCGGGCGTCGCCCTGCGCGAGCCACGGCAGCGGCCGCAGCCGCCAGCGGGCCGCCCGCCCCGGAGCGGCCCAGTCCTCGTGGAAATCGTCCTCGAACAGCATGCCCGGCTCCCGTGTCGGCTCGGTGACGAGGTGGTGTGACGGAGCGAGGTTCGCCGTCCCGGCTCAAGCCGCAGTGGAGGCCCCTTCGAGCCCGCCCGGCGAGGGTGACGCCATCGAACGTCCCGCGCTCCGGAGGAACCGATGACCGCCACCGCCGTCCGTACCGAGGTCTACGCCCAGGTCCAGCACTTCTACGCCCACCAGATGCAGGCCCTCGACGGGGGCCGCTTCGCCGACTACGCGGCCACCTTCACCGAGGACGGCACCTTCCAGCACTCCCCCGGCGTCCAGCCGGCGGTGGGCCAGGACGGGATCGTCGCCGAACTGGTGGAGTTCCACAAGCGCTTCGAGGGCGACCCGGTCCAGCGCCGCCACTGGTTCAACCACATCGCCCTGGAGCCGCAGAGCGACGGCTCGCTGCGCTCCACCGTGTACGCCCTCGTCGTCACCGTCCGGCCCGGCGGAAAGCCCGAGATCACGCCCAGCTGCGTCGTCCACGACGTGCTGCTCGTCACCGACGAGGGAGTACGGACCCGCTCCCGCCTGATCACCCACGACCAGCTGGCCTGACCGCCCGCGCCGCCGTGCGGACACCACGGGACCGGGTCCCGGACCCCGGCCGCGATCCCGGCCCCGGCCCCGAGCCGGCCCCCCGTCCCGGGCGGCCGTTGCTGGTGCACGGCACCGTCGAGGAGTGGGCGCGGGCCGCCGAGTCCCGCCGGAGCCCGCCGCACCCCGGTGACGCCGCCCGCCTGAGCGCCCTGCGCGACGACCGGCTGCGCCGCCGCTTCCTGGCCTCCCGGCTGCTGCTGCGCACCACGCTCGGCGCGCTCGCGGACCGCGACCCCGACGGGATCGTGCTCACCCGCACCGCGCTGGGCCGCCCCTACGCCCCCGACCTGCCGGAGCTTGACTTCAGCCTCAGCCACACCGGCTCCCTGCTGGCCGTCGCGGTCGTCCGCGGCGGCCGGGTCGGCGTGGACGCGGAACGGCCCGGCCGCCCCATGTCCGTACTGGAGCACCGGATGTGCACGCCCCACGAACGTTCCGGACTCGACGCGCGAGAGCTGCGCGGCACGGCGCGCGACGCGGAGCTGCTGCGCCTGTGGACCCTCAAGGAGGCCTACGCCAAGGCGCTGGGCACCGGACTTCGGCACCCGCCCCGCACGATCGGCCTCGACCCGGCGGACCCGGCCGGCAGGCCCGCGCTGCCCGGCACGCTCCCCGGCACCCTGAGCACCGCCACCCGCACGCTGCCCGACGGGACGGTGGTCGGCGTGGTCAGCGCGAGCGGGTTCGAGCGGGGCTCCAGCCGCTCAGCCGACGATGAGCCAATTCCATGATGTCGAGGAGGAGACCCACATGACCGGAATCACCGTCGGAGCCGTCCGGCCCGAGCTGACGGAGGTCGCCGACGGGGTGTTCGCCCACGTCCAGCCGGACGGGGGCTGGTGCCTGAACAACGCCGGTCTCGTCGTCTCGGGCGACCGCGCCGCGCTCGTGGACACCGCCGCCACCGAGGCGCGCGCCAGGATCCTGCGCGAGGCGGTGCTCCGGGTCGCCCCGGCCGTCCCGCAGGTCCTGGTCAACACCCACTTCCACGGCGACCACACCTTCGGCAACTTCGTCTTCCCGGAGTCCCTCGTCGTCGGCCACGAGCGCACCCGTACGGAGATGACCGAAGCCGGCCTGCACCTGACCGGCCTGTGGCCGGACGTGGAGTGGGGCGACCTGCGTCTCGTCCCGCCGGCACTGACCTTCCGCGACCGGCTCACCCTGCACGTCGGCGAGAAGACGGCCGAGCTGCTGCACCTGGGCCCGGCGCACACCAGCAACGACACGGTGCTCTGGCTGCCGGCCGAACGGGTGCTGTTCACCGGCGACCTGGTGATGAACGGGGTGACGCCGTTCTGCCCCATGGGCTCGGTCGCCGGCTCCCTCGAAGCCCTGGACACGATGCGCGCCCTCGCCCCGGAGGTGGTCGTCCCCGGCCACGGCCCGGTCGCGGGCCCCGGCGTGTTCGACGAGACCGAGGGCTACCTGCGCCTGCTCCAGGACCTCGCCGAGCAGGGCCTCGCCGAGTCCCTCGACCCGGTCGAACTGGCCCACCGCACCGACCTGGGCGAGTACGCCCGCTGGCTCGACGCCGAGCGGCTCGTTCCCAACCTCTTCCGCGCGTACGCCGAGAAACAGGGCGAGCCCCGCGGCTCCCGCGTGGACATGAGCGAACTCTTCGCCCGCATGATCGACTACCACGGCGGCCTGCCCACCTGCCACGCCTGAGCGCCCGGCGGGTTCCCCGCCCGCCGCCCCCGGACGGGGAGCCCGCCGTCGCCCGGTCACGTGCCCGCGGCGATCCGCGCCGGTGCGGCGGCGGCCGGCAGGGAGTCCCACGCGGCGAAGGCCCCCCGCCGGTACAGCAGCGGGCGGGCCTCCTCGCGTAGCAGGACCCGCTCCATGCGGCCGATCAGCAGCCGGTGGTCACCGGCGACCAGACTCCGTTCCAGCGTGCACTCCGCGTGGCCCAGCACCCCGTCGAGCAGCACCGGACAGGCGGGCACGGACTCGCCGCGCCGCCACGCCACGCCGTCGAACTTCCGGTCCGAGCGCCCCGCGAAGGTACGCGCGAGCTCCTCGCCCCCCTCGGCGTCCAGCAGATGCAGCGCGAAGGCCTCCGCGCCGAGCACCGCGGGCAGCGTCCGGGAACCCTCGTCCACGCAGACCAGCAGCTGGGGCGGGTCGAGGGACACCGCGCTGAACGCGGTGCAGGTGAAGCCGAGCGGTCTGCCGTCAGGGCCGGCCGTGGTCACCACCGCGACGGCCGCCGGTACGGATCCGAAGAAGTCGCGGAACGCCTCGGGCCCCAAAGCCATGCCTCTCACCGCCGTCATCTCGCACATGCGCAGCACCGGGGCGGACCCCCGGGGCCCTGACAGCGTCTGCGGGACGTCTGGAGGCCGTCTGGACTCCCGCTGGAGAAGCCGGCGCCCGGCCCTGGGCCGGACGGGTGGTGTTCATCGGAAGAACTGCGCGGCGACGGCGTCGGTCCGCGGAAACCGGGACCGCGTCAACATCATGAGAAAGGTATGTAAAGCGCGCAACCCGAAATGAACCATCCGAGAACGTCACGAAAGTGAGGGGTCATGGCCACCGCCAAGGTCAAGCAGTTCTGGACCGCCTTCATCTCCGTCCTCTTCGCCCTCCTCGCCTCCGTCGGCCTGGCGAACACCGCCGCCGCGGCCGGGCAGCCCTCCGTCCAGCAGCCCGAGGAGCCGGCCGCCCCCGCAACCGTCCCCGCCGCCACCGCCGTGGAGCGCGTGCTCGCTCCCGTACCGGCACAGCGGGCGCGCCGGTGGCCGCTGGCCGGGGACCGCTCCCTGCCGCCCACCATCAAGCAGCGGATCGCCGCCGAGGCCCACGGCTCCTCCCCCTCCACGCGGCAGCGGTCCTCGTCGACCGCCGGGGTCGAGAGCGACCCGGCCGCGCTGACCGAACTCGCGCTCGCCGCCGCGGCGTAAGGCGTGGGGAGCCACGACGCGTACTCCCCGCACCCCACCGCGGAACTCCGCGGAAACGCCCACGGCGGAACCGGCGAGCCCACGGCAGGACCGACGCTCCCACGGCGGGTCCGGCGAGCCCGCGGCAGGACCGGCAGTCCCACGGCGGGTCCGACAAGCCCGCGGCAGGACCGACAAGCCCGGCGGGTCCGACGAACCCCCATCGGCACCCCGCAGGACCCCGCACGACCCGAGCAGGCCCCGAGTACGGCACCCGCAGGACCCGGCACGGACCAGAGCGACCCCGGCAGGGCCCGGCACGACCCCGGCAGGGCCCGGCACGAACTCGGCAGGACCCGGCACGACCCCGGCAGGACCCCCGCAGGAGTGGCGGTCGGTCAGGGGCGCTCGTCGCGTTCGGCGGCCTCCGCGGCGGCCGCGGCATCCGCGTCCGTCTCCGCCTTCTCGTCGAGGATGGCCCCACTGCCGTCGACGGACGACAGCGAGGAGTCCTCGTCCGCCTCGCCCATCTCGGTCGGAGCGGGCGGCTCGACCAGCCAGTCGGGATTGGCCTGCTTGTCCCACCACTTCCAGGCGGTGAACACGCCGCCGACCAGTACGCCGAGGACGACGATTCCCTTGGCGACGCGTCCGGCCCTGGCCCGACGCTCGTGCTTCTTCACGATCTTCTGGATTTCCCTCGGCGTCACCTGACCGCGCAGCGCGGCCCAGGCGGCGACGGAACGCGACCCGGCCTCCTCGAGGGCGGGACCGGTCGCGGCGACCGCGCTCTCGACGCGCGGAACGGTGTAGTCGGCCGCCTGACGGGCGGCCCGGCGGGTCTTGACCGCCGCACGGTGTGCGGCCGCGTCGACCCGTGGCGGTACACGCGGTGCGACGTACGAGTCGTACTGCGCACGAGCCTGCGTCCGGGCCTGTTGAGCGGCCTTCGAGAGCTTCGGCGCGAGCATCGCCCGCGTCTCGTGCGCGTAGTGCGCGGCCTGGTCCTTGGCCGTGCCGGCGTACGGCGCCACCACTTCCGCGGCGTGCAGGACGCTCTCCTTCGCCGATCCTGTCGCGGCGCGCACGCTGTCCATGCGGGTCACGGGGTTCCTCCTCCTCGGTGGCGATGTCGGTTTTTCGCCTTTCCATCCTTTTCGGAATCATGCCTCCCGGACCGGGCTCCGGCATGTGGGGCTGGCATCCGGGGCATGCGAGGATCGGACACGCCAGAGACAGACGTGGCATGACGCGGGACGACGCGCGTGGCACGACGCGAGACGACGTGGACGGAAGGCGACCGTGGCCGAGCAGTTGTACGCGATCCTCAAGACGAGCCTGGGCGACATCGAGGTGCGGCTGATGCCGTTCCACGCCCCGAAGACGGTCCGGAACTTCGTCGAGCTCGCCTCCGGCGGGCGCGAGTGGACGCACCCCGCCACCGGCAAGGTCTCCTCGGACCCGCTCTACGACGGAACGGTCTTCCACCGGGTCATCAAGGGATTCATGATCCAGGGCGGCGACCCGCTGGGGAACGGCACGGGCGGGCCCGGCTACGAGTTCGCCGACGAGTTCCACCCGGAGCTCTTCTTCGACCGCCCCTATCTGCTGGCCATGGCCAACGCCGGCCCGGGCACCAACGGCTCGCAGTTCTTCGTCACCGTCGGCCCCGCCACCTGGCTGAACCGCAAGCACACCATCTTCGGCGAGGTCGTGGACAAGGAGAGCCGGAAGGTCGTGGACGCCATCGCGGCCGTCCCGGCCGACCCGCACACCGACCGTCCGCTCCAGGACGTGGTCATCGAGTCCGTGGTGATCGAGAAGCGCTGAGGCGGAAGGGACGGGACCTCCCATGGACACGCAGCCCGGTCCGCTGCGCTGCTACCGCCACCCGGAGGCCGAGACCGGCATCCGCTGCGCCCGCTGCGAGAGGCCCATCTGCACGCAGTGCATGGTCTCCGCCTCCGTCGGCTTCCAGTGCCCCGAGTGCGTGCGGGGCGGCTCGGGGACGGGCCACGCCGCCGACGCCAACCAGCCCCGGACGCTCGCCGGCGGCCGGGTGGCGGCGGACGGGCGTTTCGTCACCAAGATCCTCATCGCGATCAACCTGGCGCTGTTCATCGCCGTCCAGGTGGTGGGCGACCGGCTCGTCGACGACCTGGCGCTCATCGGCGGCGCGTACCTGCCGAGCGGGGAGCTGGTCGGGGTCTCGGACGGCGAGTGGTACCGCCTGCTGACCTCCGCCTTCCTCCACCAGGAGATCCCGCACTTCCTCTTCAACATGATGGGCCTGTGGGTGATCGGCGGGATCGTCGAGCCCGAGCTCGGACGGATCCGGTACGCGGCCCTCTGTCTGCTCGCCGGCCTCTCCGGCTCCGCGCTGGCCTACCTGCTCTCCCCGCAGAACCAGTTCTCGCTGGGCGCCTCCGGCGTCGTCTACGGCCTGATCGGCGCCTGGGTCGTGCTGGCCCGGCGCCGACGACAGGACATGCGGCCGGTGGTCCTCTTCGTGGCGCTGTCGTTGCTCTTCACGTTCACCCGTCCGGGGATCTCGTGGCAGGCGCACGTCGGCGGTCTGGTGGCCGGCGCCCTGGTGGCGTACGCGATGCTGCACGCGCCGCGGGCCCGCCGGGACCTCGTGCAGTACGGGGCCTGTGCGCTAGTGCTCCTGGTCGACCTGGGGATCGTGCTCGCCCGTTCGGCAGCGCTCACCTGAGCATCCACACCTGTGGAAGAGCTCTTCTGTGAGCTTTCCCCAGAGTTATCCACAGCGTGTGGCGGGTCCTGTCCGCAGCGTGGGGAAACACAGCGCCCCTCGCCTCTGACCTGGGGTTTCACCAGGGAGACGAGGGGCGCTGTGGATAACCTCACGGGTGATTCCGGTCATACCGGCGTCAACCTCGCGCCGAGTTATCCACAGATCTTCGTAAGTTATCCAGTGCTGTGCACAACTCTGTGGATAAGCTCGGGGGAGAACTTGACGAGCGGCCCGCGCGACCGCTAGATCGCCCGGGCCATCCCTGCTTCCGCCGCTACTTCCACTGCGTGGAGACGCCGAAGCCGGCCGCGATGAAGCCGAAGCCCACCACGATGTTCCAGTTCCGGATCGACTCGACCGGCATCGAACCGTCGGTGACGTAGAAGACCACGATCCACACCAGCCCGATGGCGAACAGCGCCAGCATCACGGGCGCCACCCAGCTGCGATTGGTCAGCTTGATGGCGGTGGCCTTGGCGGGGGGAGGCGTGAAGTCGGCCTTCTTGCGGATCCGTGACTTCGGCACGAGGGACTCTCCTGTCGATGCGCTGCGTGACCGCGCAGGGAACTGTGGCTGGCGCCGGGATGTGACGAAGGAGGACGACTGCGTCCCCCAGGCGTCCGTTAGCGTAGTGGTTCCGCGGCACCGAAGGGGATCAGGGTACGTTGAGCAATTCCGCCGACACTCCCGAAGGGCCGGGCCGCACCACGAGGTGGCGCCCCGTCCGAGTGCTCACCCTTGCCGTCTTCGCCCTCGCCGGACTGATCTTCGTCACGAGCTTCAACACCGCCAAGGGCACCAACCTCCGGACCGACGCCTCGCTCCTGAGGCTCTCCGACCTCATCGAGGAACGCAGCCACAAGAACGCCGGCCTCGACGAGTCCACCTCCGCCCTCCGCGCCCGGGTCGACTCCCTCGCCGCCCGCGACGACGGCTCCACGCGCGCGGAGGACGAGAAGCTCGACGCGCTCGAGGCGAAGGCCGGGACCACCGAGGTCTCCGGCTCCGGCCTCACCGTCACCCTCGACGACGCCCCGCCCAACGCCCAGGCCGCCCCCGGCTACCCCGAACCGCAGGCCAACGACCTCGTCATCCACCAGCAGGACCTCCAGGCCGTCGTCAACGCCCTGTGGAACGGCGGCGCCGAAGGCATCCGGGTCATGGACCAGCGGCTCATCTCCACCAGCGCCGTGCGCTGCGTCGGCAACACCCTGATCCTCCAGGGCCGCGTCTACTCCCCGCCGTACAAGATCACCGCCGTCGGTGACCGGGGGAAGCTGACCAAGGCCCTCGCCGACTCCCCCGCGCTCCAGAACTACCAGCTGTACGTCAAGGCGTACGGACTCGGCTGGAAAGTCGACGAGCACAGGGCGGTGACTCTTCCCGGCTACTCCGGCACAGTGGACCTCCACTACGCGAAGCCGGTGAGCTGACGCGTCGAGGGGTCGACCGGGGGGAGCCGGGGCCGTGACGGTACGACTGGTCGTACGGAGCCTCAGCGAGCTGTGCATCACCGCCGGCGCCCTGGTCGTCCTCTTCGTCGCCTACCTCCTGTACTGGACCGGCGTCCAGGCCGCCGACGCCGGCGCCGCCCAGATCGACACCCTCCAGCGGGAGTGGGCCGGCACACCCGTCGCCGCCGCACCCGCCCCCGCGCGCGTACCGGCGCCGTACGTCACCGGCAAGGGCTTCGCCGTCATGTACGTCCCCCGGCTCGGCCGCGACTGGGAATGGCCCGTCCTCGAAGGCACCGGACCCGACGTCCTGAAGCGGGGCCTCGGCCACTACGCCCGCACCGCCCCGCTCGGAGCCACCGGGAACTTCGCCGTCGCCGGCCACCGCAGGACCCACGGCGACCCCTTCAAGGACTTCCCGCGGCTGCGCCCGGGCGACGCGATCGTCCTCACCGACGGCACGACCTGGTTCACCTACCGGATCGACCGCGGCCCGTACCGGACCGTCCCCGGCGACACCGCCGTCGTCGACCCCGTCCCCAGGAAGTCCGGCTTCGACGGACCCGGCCGCTACCTCACCCTCACCACCTGCGACCCCGAGTGGGGCAGCAGCCACCGGCTGATCGTCTGGGCGCACCTCGACGCCACCCGCCCGGTCACCGACGGTCGTCCACAGGCTTTGGGCAGCTGACCCCCCGCGGCCCGCTCGCCCCGTACTCTGGTCCCCGTAACGAACGGAAGGGGCGGTCGACGTCATGTACGGCTGGATCTGGCGGCATCTGCCGGGCAACGCGTGGGTACGGGCGCTGATCTCGATCGTGCTGGTCCTCGCGGTCGTCTACGTCCTCTTCCAGTACGTGTTCCCCTGGGCGGAGCCTCTGCTTCCGTTCAACGATGTGACGGTGGACGGCCAGTGAGCGCGCGAATTCTCGTCGTCGACAACTACGACAGCTTCGTCTTCAACCTCGTTCAGTACCTCTACCAGCTCGGCGCCGAGTGCGAAGTCCTCCGCAACGACGAGGTCGAGCTGAGCCACGCCCAGGACGGCTTCGACGGCGTCCTGCTCTCTCCCGGGCCCGGCGCGCCCGAGCAGGCCGGGGTCTGCATCGACATGGTCCGGCACTGCGCCGACACCGGCGTGCCCGTCTTCGGCGTCTGCCTCGGCATGCAGTCGATGGCCGTGGCCTACGGCGGCGTCGTCGACCGCGCGCCCGAGCTGCTGCACGGCAAGACCTCCCTCGTCACGCACGGGGGCCGGGGCGTCTTCACCGGCCTGCCCTCGCCGTTCACCGCGACCCGCTACCACTCGCTGGCCGCCGAGCCCGCCGACCTGCCGGCCGAGCTGGAGGTCACGGCGCGGACCGAGGACGGCATCATCATGGGCCTGCGCCACCGCGAACTGCCCGTCGAAGGAGTGCAGTTCCACCCCGAGTCGGTCCTCACCGAGCACGGACACCTGATGCTGGCCAACTGGCTGGAGCAGTGCGGCGACAAGGGGGCGGTCGGCAGGTCGGCGGGGCTCGCTCCGGTGGTGGGCAAGGCCGTCGCGTGACGACGGGCTCACCGTGGTTCCGGCCGTCGAACGGGCCGGGACCGGAGCCGACAGCCGGGGACCCGTACGCGCCCGCCACCGAACCGTACGGGCCGAACACCGAACCGTACGCACCCGCTGCCGAGTCGTACGCGCCGAACACCGAGCCGTACGCGCCCGCCCCCGACCCGTACGCCGCCGGTGAACCGTACGCGCCCGCCGCCGAACCGTACGCACCGGCCGCCGACCCGTACGCGCCCGCCCCCGAGTCGTACGCGCCGAACAGCGAGCCGTACGCACCGGCCGCCGAACCGTACGCGTACGAAGAGCCGGTGTCCCGCGGGCCCGTCGCCCCAGAGGGCCCCTACGAGCCCCCGTACGGCCCGTACGAGGCGGAAGGGCCCCCGGCGGCCCGGCCGGACGAGACGATGCCCCTGCGGGCCGTGGAGGACCCCGCCGAGCCGTCCCCGGGGCCCGGGCGGGCCGAGCGACGGCGTGCCGCCAAGGGCGGCCGGGGCAGGAACCGGGGCGCCGCCCCCGCGACCGCCGCTCCGTCCGCCGCCGAAGGACGTCCCCTCTCCCGCGTGGAGGCCCGGCGGGCCGCCCGCGCCGCCAAGGAGAGCGTCGGCGTCGTCGCCAGCCGGGTCGTCGGAGAACTCTTCATCACCTTCGGCGTCGTCATGCTCCTCTTCGTCACCTACCAGCTGTGGTGGACGAACGTCCGGGCCGGTCAGGAGACCGACAGGGCCAAGGCCCAGATCGAGGACACCTGGGCCAAGGGCGGCGGGGACGAGAAGCCCGGGGCCTTCGAGCCCGGCAAGGGCTTCGCCATCATGTACATCCCCAAGCTGGACGTCGTCGTCCCCATCGCCGAGGGCACCAGCAAGACCGACGTCCTCGACAAGGGCATGGTCGGCCACTACGGCGAGGGCAAGCTCAAGACGGCCATGCCGGCCGACAAGCAGGGCAACTTCGCGGTGGCCGGCCACCGCAACACCCACGGCGAACCGTTCCGGTACATCAACCGGTTGAAGCCCGGCGACCCGATCGTCGTCGAGACGCGGAGCGCGTACTACACGTACGAGATGACCGGCATCCTGCCGCAGACCTCGCCCTCCAACGTCTCGGTGATCGCACCCGTACCGAAGCAGTCCGGCTTCAAGGGCCCCGGCCGGTACATCACGCTGACCACCTGCACACCGGAGTTCACCAGCACCTACCGCATGATCGTGTGGGGCAGGCTGGTCGACGAACGCCCGCGCAGCAAGGGGAAGCCGGAAGCGCTCGTAGGCTGAGACCCCACACCTCCGGACGGGACGACGGGACGACCTAGTGGCACGCGCGCGCAATCGGATCGCCGGGCTCATCAGCCTCTTCGGCGAACTCCTCATCACGGCGGGCCTGGTGCTCGGCCTCTTCGTCGTCTACTCGCTGTGGTGGACCAACGTCCTCGCCGACCGCGCCGCCGACAAGGACGGCGCCCAGGTCCGCGACCGGTGGGCCGACGGGCCCGGCGCACTGGACACCAAGGACGGCATCGGCTTCCTCCACGTACCCGCCATGAAGAACGGCGAGGTCCTGGTGAAGCAGGGCACCGGCACCGACGTCCTCAACCACGGCGTCGCCGGCTACTACACCGAGCCGGTCAAGTCCGGGCTCCCGCAGGACAAGCAGGGCAACTTCACGCTCGCCGCCCACCGGGACGGCCACGGAGCCAAGTTCCACAACATCCACAAGCTGAGGACCGGGGACGCGATCGTCTTCGAGACCAAGGACACCTGGTACGTCTACAAGGTCTACAAGACCCTGCCCGAGACCACGAAGTACAACGTCGACGTCCTCCAGCCCGTCCCGAAGGAATCGGGGAGGACGAAGCCCGGCCGCTACATCACGCTGACCACCTGCACCCCCATGTACACCTCGGACTACCGCTACATCGTCTGGGGCGAACTGGAGCGCACGGAGAAGGTCGACCGCGACCGGACCCCTCCGGCGGAACTCCGCTGAACCCCGGAAGGCGCCCCGGAAGACGGGAGGGCCCCGGCATCCCCACGGGATGCCGGGGCCCTCGCCTCGTGCGCGCTCGGTGCGGGCGGGTCTCAGCCGAAGAAGCCGCCGATGCCGCCACCGGGGCCGCCGTTGTTGTTGTCCCCGCCGCCACCGCCCAGGGTGTTGACGGTGACCGGCTGGCTCTTGTCGACCATCGTGCCCTCCGGCGGGTTCGTGTTGACGACCATGGCGTCCTCCTTGTCGGAGCCCGCCTGGACGACCGTGAGGCCCATGCCCTGGAGCAGGTCCCGGACCTCCTTGAACTTCTTGCCGGTCAGGCCCTGGGGGATCTGGACCTGGGTCTGCTGCGGGCCCTTGGAGACCTTCAGCGTGATCTGGACGTCCTTCGGCTGGTTCGACGGACCCTGCGGCGTCTGGTCGACGACCGTGCCCGCGGGCTCGTTCGAGTCGACCTCCTCCTTGGTCACGTTCTTGAAGCCGATCGTGTCCAGCTGCTGGACGGCCTGGTCGTAGTTGCGGCCCTTGACGCTGGGAAGCTCCGACAGCTGCTTCTTCGCGACGGTGATCGTGATCTCGGAGTTCTTCTCCGCCTTGGTGCCGCCCTCGGGGTTCTGCCGCAGGACCGTGCCGGGGTCCTGTTCGGACTCCTCCTGCTCGACCTTGACCTTGAAGCCCTTGTCCTTGAGGCTCTGCTCGGCCCGGTCCTGGGACTGCTCCATGACGTCCGGGACCTCGACGAGCGGGGCGCCCTCGGAGACGTACACCTGGATCGTGCCGTCGACGTCCATCTTCGCGGCGCCGTCCGCGGCCGGACTCTGGCGGCAGATGGAGTCCTTGGGCTGGTCGCAGCGTTCGGTGCCGGCCTGCTGGACCTTCACCTGCGCGTTGCGCGCGTGGTCCTGCGCGTCCTGCATCGTCTGGCCGACCAGCTGCGGGACGGTGACCTTCTGCGGCCCGTCCTTCTTGTCGAAGATCGCGACGCCGATGAAGATCGCGCCGACGAGCACCAGGACGCCCGCGAGGACCAGGATGATCGTCGAGGTGTTCGACTTCTTCTGGCCACCGCCGCGACGGCGGTCCGGGCGGTCGTCATAGCCGTAGCCGCCGTCGTCCGGGTTGACCGGCGGCAGCATCGACGTCTGGCCGGCCGGGTCGGCCTGGCGCAGCGCGGTGGTCGGCTGGTCCTCCGGCGGGTACCCGCCGTAGCCCCCGCCGTACCCGGGCGCGCCCCCCATGCCCATCGCGGCGGCGGCCGCGACCGGCTGGCCGTCGAGGCAGGCCTCGATGTCCGCGCGCATCTCGTCGGCGGACTGGTAGCGGTAGTCGGGGTCCTTGACCAGTGCCTTCAGGACGATGGCGTCCATCTCGGGCGTGATCTCGGGGTCGAAGTTGCTCGGCGGCTGCGGCTCCTCGCGGACGTGCTGGTACGCGACCGCGACCGGGGAGTCGCCGATGAACGGGGGACGGACGGTGAGGAGCTCGTAGAGGAGGCAGCCCGTGGAGTACAGGTCGGAGCGGGCGTCGACCTGCTCGCCCTTGGCCTGCTCCGGGGAGAGGTACTGGGCCGTGCCGATCACCGCGGCGGTCTGCGTCATGGTCATGCCCGCGTCGCCCATGGCGCGCGCGATGCCGAAGTCCATGACCTTGACCTGGCCGGTGCGCGTCAGCATGACGTTCGCCGGCTTGATGTCACGGTGCACGATGCCGGCGCGGTGCGAGTACTCCAGCGCCTGGAGGATGCCGACCGTCATCTCGAGGGTGCGCTCGGGCAGCAGCTTGCGCCCGGAGTGCAGCAGCTCACGCAGGGTCGACCCGTCGACGTACTCCATCACGATGTACGGGATGGAGACCTGGTCGACGTAGTCCTCGCCGGTGTCGTAGACCGCGACGATCGCCGGGTGGTTCAGCGAGGCGGCGGACTGTGCCTCACGGCGGAACCGGGCCTGGAAGGACGGGTCGCGGGCCAGGTCGGCCCGCAGCGTCTTCACGGCGACGGTGCGGCCGAGCCGGGTGTCCTGGGCGAGGTACACCTCGGCCATGCCACCACGGCCGAGCACCGGGCCCAGCTCGTACCGGCCGCCGAGGCGACGCGGCTCTTCCATAGCTAATCCAGCCCTCTCCGTCTGTCCCGACCGCACCCATGGGTGGTCCGGCGGTGTGTGCTGTTCGCGCATACGCTACCGGCCCCGTGGAGGCGTTCCGCCCGGGGCCGGTAGCTGATACCTGACCGGTACCTGGCTGGTACCCGGCTCGTACGGGGGCCCGGGGATCAGCCCCGGGCCTTGATGACCGCCTTCATCACGGCCTTGGCGATCGGGGCGGCGAGGCCGCCACCGGTGATGTCCTCACGGTCGGTGCCGGCCGAGTCCTCGACGACGACGGCGACCGCGACCGGGGAGCCCTCGGAGGTCTTCGCGTACGAGATGAACCAGGCGTAGGGACGCTTGGCGTTCTTCTCGCCGTGCTGGGCCGTACCCGTCTTGCCGCCGACCTTCACGCCGTCCATGTTCAGGTCGGCGTTGCCGCCGGTGCCGTTGGAGACGACGTTCTCCATCATCTGCTGGAGCTTCTGGGCGGTCTCCGGCGAGACCGGGCGGCTCATCTCCTCCGGCTCGGTCTGCTTGATGATGTCGAGGTTCGGGGCCCGCAGCTGGTCGATCATGTACGGCTTCATCAGCTTGCCGTCGTTGGCGATCGCCGCCGTGACCATCGCCATCTGCAGCGGGGTCGTCGCGGTGTTGAACTGGCCGATCGACGAGAGCGCGTTGCCACCGCGGTCGGAGTGCTTGTCGAAGACCGAGGCGGAGGAGCGGACCGGGGTGAACTGCTCGGCGTTGAAGCCGAACTTCTCCGCCATCTCGACCATCTTGTCGCGGCCGACGTCGTCGCCGAGCTTCGCGAAGACCGAGTTGCAGGAGATCTCCAGCGCGTGGTTGAGGCTGGTGTTGGCACAACCCCTGGCGTGGTTGACCATCTCCCGGTTGGAGAGCGGGATCTTCCAGCCCTCGGGGGTGTCGGTCGGCGCGTTGATGTCGGTGACCTTGCCGTTCTCCAGCGCGGCGGCGGCGGTGACGACCTTGAAGACGGAACCGGGCGGGTAGATCTCGCGCAGCGCCCGGTTCTGCATCGGCTTGCTCTTGGCCTCGTTCAGCGCGACCCAGGCCTTCTCGTCGTCGCTGCCGGCGATGGTGGACGGGTCGTACGACGGGGTGGACGCGAGCGCGAGGATCTTGCCGGTCTTCGGCTCGATCGCGACGACGGCGCCGGTCTTGTCGCCGAGGCCCTCGAAGGCGGCCTTCTGCGCGGCACCGCTGAGGGTGGTGACGACGTCACCGCCCTTCTTCTTCTCGCCGGTGAACATGGCGAGGGTGCGGTCGAAGAAGAGCCGGTCGTCGTTGCCGGTGAGGATGCCGTCCTCGATCTTCTCGATCTGGTTGGCGTCGTACACCTGCGAGGCGTAGCCGGTGACGGGGGCCCACATGGGGCCGTTCACATAGGTGCGCTTGTACTTGTAGTAGTTGCCGCCGGAGTCGACGGAACTGGTGATCGGCTTGCCGTCGACGATGATGTTGCCGCGCGGGTTCGCGTATCGCTCGATGCGGACGCGGGTGTTCTTGGGGTGTGCGTTCAGCTCGTCGGCACGGACGAACTGGACCCAGTTGTCCCGCAGGAGCAGGGCGAGGACCAGCAGGCCGCAGAAGATCGCGACCCGCCGCAGAGGCTTGTTCACGGACGGACCACCTGGGTCATCTCGGCGTCGGGGTTCGGGGCGGGGGCGGGCGCGGGACGGCGCGCGGTGTCGCTGATCCGGATCAGGATGCCGATCAGGGCCCAGTTGGCGATCACGGAGGATCCGCCGTACGCGAGGAACGGCATCGTCATACCGGTGAGCGGGATGAGGCCCATCACACCGCCGGCCACGACGAAGATCTGGAGCGCGAAGGCACCGGAGAGGCCCATCGCGAGCAGCTTGCCGAAGGGGTCGCGGGCGGCGAGGGCGGTGCGGACGCCGCGCTCGATGATCAGCCCGTAGAAGAGCAGGAAGACCATCACACCGGTGAGGCCGAGCTCCTCGCCGACCGTGGCGAAGATGAAGTCGGAGTTCGCGGCGAAGCCGATGAGGTCCGAGCTGCCCTGTCCCAGGCCGGCGCCGAGGATGCCTCCGGAGCCGAAGGACATCAGCACCTGGGTCATCTGGTCGCAGGCGGCGACCTTCTCCGCGCAGGCGAACGGGTCGGACCAGGCGTCCACACGGGCCTGGACGTGGCCCGCGAAGGAAGCCACGCTGACGGCGCCCGCGACGGCCATGAGCAGACCCATCACGATCCAGCTGGTCCGCTCCGTCGCCACGTACAGCATGATCACGAACATGCCGAAGAACAGCAGCGACGTACCGAGGTCGTTCTCGAAGACGAGGATGAGGAGGCTGACCGCCCAGATCGTGATGATCGGGCCGAGGTCGCGGCCACGCGGCAGGTAGAGCCCCATGAAGCGGCGGCTGGCCAGGGCCAGGGCGTCCCGCTTCACCATCAGGTAGCCGGAGAAGAAGATCGCCAGGACCAGCTTGGCGAACTCACCGGGCTGGATGGAGAAGCCACCGATGTGGATCCAGATCTTGGCGCCGAAGACGTCCGCCCCGAGACCCGGCACGAGCGGCAGCAGCAGGAGGACGAGCGCCGCCACCATCGAGATGTACGTGTAGCGCTGCAGGACACGGTGGTCCTTGAGCAGCAGCAGCACGCCCACGAACATGGCGATGCCGACCGCCGAGTACAGCATCTGCTTGGGAGCGTCGGGACTGAAGCTGCCGAAGTCCCGGATGGACTTCGCGATCAGCCGCGGCGACTGGTCCAGCCGCCAGATCAGCACCAGGCCCAGCCCGTTCAGCAGGGTCGCCAGCGGCAGCAGCAGCGGGTCCGCGTACGGGGCCCACTTGCGCACCACCAGGTGCGCGACGCCCGCGAGCAGCGCCAGGCCGAGTCCGTACCCGGCCATTCCGGCCGGGACCTTGCCGTCGATGGCCAGGCCCACGTTGAGGTACGCGAACACCGGGATGACGACGGCGAACGCCAGCAGCGCCAGCTCGGTGTTGCGGCGGCTCGGCGCCTCGATCGCGCCGATGGTGGTCGTGTTGGTGACAACGCTCATGGTGGTGAAAGGCCCCCTACGGGTGCTTACTGCTTGCCGCAGTTCGAGGCCAGCTTCTGCTCCTCCGCGGTGAGGGTGGGACCCGGGGACGGAGCGGCTGTGGTGGGCTTGGGATCAGGGGTGGCGGTGCCGGGCTTCTGGGTGGCCGGCGGCTTGCTCGCCTGGTCGGCGGCCTTCTCGGCGGCGGCGTGCCGCTGCTCGGCCTTCTTGCAGGCCGAGGCCTGCAGGGCCAGTTCCGAGATCTTCGTCTCGGCCTTGGGGAGGCTGCCGCCCGCGATCGTGTCCTCGACCTGCTTCCGCTGGTAGGCGGGGAGGTACTTGAGTTCGATCTCGGGGTGGTCCTTCTCGACCTTCGAGAGCGACACCCACGCCAGGTCCTGGCTGATGCCCTGGTACAGCGCCACGTGCTGGTCCTTGGAACCCACGAAGTACTGCGTCTGCGTCCAGCGCCAGCCGCCGTACAGCCCGCCGCCGAGGAGCGCGAGGACGAGGACGAGGAAGAAGGAGCGCTTGAGCCACTTGCGGCCGGTGCGCGGCTTGACGAAGTCGTCGTCCGTGTACGAGTCGAAGGAGCCCTGCGGGGGCATGCCGCCGTAGCCGTGGTCGTCGCCGCTGCCGGGCGGGCCGAAGCCCCCGGCGGGCGGCTGGTGGTGCGGCGCGGAGCGGCCGAGGCCCGAGGCGCGGCCGGCCGGGGTGTGCATCGCCCCGCCGTCGTTCAGCTGCGCCTGGTTCTCGGCGACGGCGCCCACGACGACCGGGATGTCGCTGAGGTGACCGGCGAGGGTGTCGCCGCCGTCGACGTCGAGGACGTCGGCGACGATCACCGTGATGTTGTCGGGACCGCCGCCGCGCAGCGCGAGCTGGATCAGCTCCTGCACGGTCTCCTGCGGACCCTGGTAGCTGGCGAGGGTGTCCTCGAGGGTCTGGTGCGAGACCACGCCGGACAGGCCGTCGGAGCAGATCAGGTAGCGGTCGCCGGCCCGGACCTCACGGATGGAGAGGTCGGGTTCGACGTGGTCGCCGCTGCCGAGCGCGCGCATGAGGAGCGAGCGCTGCGGGTGGGTGGTGGCCTCTTCCTCGGTGATCCGGCCCTCGTCGACGAGGCGCTGGACCCAGGTGTGGTCCTGGGTGATCTGGGTGAGGAGGCCGTCGCGGAGCAGGTAGGCGCGGGAGTCCCCGACGTGCACGAGGCCGAGCCGCTGGCCGGTCCACAGGAGGGCGGTGAGCGTGGTGCCCATGCCCTCCAGCTGCGGGTCCTCCTCGACCATCATCCGCAGCTGGTCGTTGGCGCGCTGCACCGCCGTACCGAGCGAGGTGAGGATGTCGGAGCCGGGGACGTCGTCGTCGAGCGTGACGAGCGTGGAGATCACCTCGGAGGAGGCGACCTCGCCGGCGGCCTGTCCGCCCATGCCGTCGGCGATGGCGAGCAGACGGGGCCCGGCGTAACCCGAGTCCTCGTTGCCCTCGCGGATCATGCCCTTGTGCGAGCCCGCGGCGAATCGCAGGGACAGAGTCATGCGCACCTGCCCTGTCGCCGCTGCATCGGGGTACGGCCGGTCTCGACCCACACTGCCCACCCTCCGGTCGCTCCGGTCATGCCGGTCGATTCGGTCGCTCCGGTCGGGAGCGCGGCACCTCCCGCGGCGGGGGCCGTACCGGCTCGCTCGCTCCGCTCGCGCTCATTCATGTCGTGGCACTACTTCCGAAGCTCGATGACGGTCTTGCCGATGCGGATCGGCGCGCCCAGCGGAATCGGCGTGGCGGTGGTGAGGCGGGCCCGGTCGAGGTAGGTGCCGTTGGTGGACCCGAGGTCCTCGACGATCCACTGGCCGTCCCGGTCCGGGTAGATCCGGGCGTGGCGGCTGGAGGCGTAGTCGTCGTCGAGGACGATCGTCGAGTCGTGCGCCCGGCCCAGCGTGATCGTCTGCCCCTGGAGGGCGACGGTCGTGCCCGTGAGGGTGCCCTCGGAGACGACCAGCTTGGTCGGTGCGCCGCGGCGCTGGCGGCCACCCGCGTTCTGCTGGCCGCGCTGCTGCGGAGGCGCGGCCGCCTGGCGCGCGTTCTGCTGGGGCCGCGCCTCCTGGCGCCGCGAACCGCGCTGGGTGACCCGTGTGCCGAACAGGTCGCTGCGAATGACCTGGACGGCCACGATGACGAACAGCCACAGAACGGCCAGGAAACCCAACCGCATGACCGTCAGGGTCAGCTCTGACATTGCCCCCGCTTCACCCTTCGGCTTGCCGGTAAACGATGGTGGTGCTGCCCACGACGATCCGCGAGCCGTCGCGGAGCGTAGCGCGGGTGGTGTGCTGCCCGTCCACCACGATGCCGTTGGTGGATCCCAGATCCTGGATCGTCGAGGGCGTTCCGGTCCGGATCTCGCAGTGCCGGCGGGAGACGCCGGGATCGTCGATCCTCACGTCCGCGTCGGTGCTGCGGCCGAGGACCAGGGTCGGGCGGGAGATCTGGTGGCGGGTGCCGTTGATCTCGATCCAGCGGCGCACCGAAGCGCCCGCTCCGCCGTGGGTGGCGGGGCCGGGCATGGCTCCGGGGCCGCCCGCCGGGCGTCCGGCGGGCGCCGTCGGCCGGTGGCCGGGCGCGCCGGGAGGCGGGGAGGCGGGCATGGGCGGGGCGCCGGCCGGGGGGTACCCGTAACCGCCGTGGCCCTGCTGCTGCGGCTGCGGCTGTGACGTACTCGACGCCAGCGTGCGGCTGCGGACGCGGTACAGGCCGGTGTCGAGGTCCTCGGCCTTCTCCAGGTGGACCTTGATCGGGCCCATGAAGGTGTACCGCTGCTGCTTCGCGTAGTCCCTGACCAGGCCGGCGAGCTCGTCGCCGAGCTGGCCCGAGTAGGGGCTGAGACGCTCGTAGTCCGGCGTGCTCAGCTCCACGATGAAGTCGTTGGGGACGACCGTCCGCTCGCGGTTCCAGATCGTCGCGTTGTTGTCGCACTCGCGCTGGAGCGCGCCGGCGATCTCGACGGGCTGGACCTCGGACTTGAAGACCTTGGCGAAGGTGCCGTTGACCAGACCTTCGAGACGCTGCTCGAAACGCTTCAGGACTCCCATGGGGCACCTCCTCCGTCGTTGTCGCCCTGGTACTGCTTACTGATCGTATCCACGCGTCGGGAAATCGGCTGGTTCCCCTTCTCTGCCCTGTGGACGAGTGTCACCTCTCACAGGCTTTCCCCACGGATCGTAGAGGTGGCCTGTGGACAGTGTCCCGCACCCGGCTGTGGGAGCGGAGGCTCGGGCCGGGGTTCCGGACCGGTCCGTCCCCTTCCTCCCCCCTTCTTCCTCTCTTCCATCGCCCTTCTTCCTGCCTCCCCCTCCCGGACGCGCCCACTTCTCCCGGCTCGTGCTCCACGCGGTCACGCCGTTGCTCCCTCCCTCTCCTTGTTCTCCGGGAGCGGGGACGAAACAACGGATGTGAATCCACGGTCTGCGACGTGCTAATCTTCAGATGTCGCCAGGCGCTCCCACCGGAAGGTGAGAGGGCAGGGAGACCACCCAATGCGCGGGTGGCGGAATAGGCAGACGCGCTGGATTCAGGTTCCAGTGCCCGCAAGGGCGTGGGGGTTCAACTCCCCCCTCGCGCACCAGACGGAAGCCCCGTAGGTCATCGACCTACGGGGCTTCCGCGTATCTCGGGGCGGATGTGAGCCTTCCCACGTCGGGCACGTGCCGGGGTCGCTCGCCGGGGCTCGTCGGGACCCCTCGAAGATCCTTCGAGGGCGCGACTTTCGTCGTCCGGAGGCGAGACGAAAGAGAGACGTACGGGGGGACGGGCGCTGCCTAGGGTTCGGACGTGGACGTCATGTCGAACTCGGGGAGCCGGACCGGGCTGCCGAACTCGGGGAGCCGGACCGGGCTGCCGAACTCGGGGAGCCGGACCGGGCCGCCGGAGCCGGGGGGCCGGACCGCGCGGGAGGCCGCGGCCAGGGCCGCCGCCTGGTGGAACTGGCTCGTGATGCCCGGGCACTGGTCACGGCGCAGGATCACCGGCGAGGTGGCCCTCGCCGTGGTCCTCGCGCTGCTGGCGGCGGGCTCCGAGGAACTCCTGGGCGGCGAGGGACGGCGGCTGGCCGCCGTCGCCGCGGGCGCGGCCGTGCTGTCGCTGCTGCGGCGCAGACTCCCCGCCGGGGTGCTCGTCCTGACCGCGGGACTCGCGCCCTTCCTGCCCGGCCTCGGGCCCCTGCTCATCGTGCTCGGCTGGTCGTCCGGCCGGTACGTCGCCAGCCCCGGGCGGGCGCTGGCCGCGTTCGTCGCCGCCTTCGTCCTGAACGTCGGCGGGACGCTCCTGGAGACCTGGGACCGGCACCGGCTCCTCACCATCGCCTTCATGGCCACCCTCTACTACCTGGGCACCACGCTGGCCCCCGGCCTCGCCCACCGCTACTGGACCCAGCGGCGGACCCTGCTGCACGCGCTCCAGGAGCGCAACGCGCAGCTGCTGCGCGAGCGGAAAATGGTGGCCTGGCAGGCCAGGCTGCGCGAGCGGCAGCGGATCGCCCAGGACATGCACGACAGCCTCGGCCACCAGCTGGCGCTGATCGCCGTGCACACGGGCGCCCTCGAAGTGGACCGGGAGCTGGGCGAGCGGCAGCGCGAGGTGGTCGGCGTCCTGCGGAACGCCTCGGTGACCGCCATGCACGAACTGCGGGAGGTCGTCGGGATACTCCGCGACGGCGTCGCGGCGGAGGACGGCACCCCGTCGGCGCCCGCACCGGCCGGGGACGAGACGGGGCGGGCCGCGCGCGGCACCGCGGGCATCGAGGGGCTCGTGGCGGCGGCCCGCGCGGCCGGCACCTCGGTCGGGCTGCGGCGGCTGGGAGAGGAGAGACCGCTGGCGCCGGCCGCCGACCACGCCGCGTACAGGATCGTGCAGGAGGCCCTCACCAACGCCTACAAGCACGCGCCGGGGGCGCCGATCGGCGTCGAGCTGCGGTACGAGCCGGACACCTTCGTCGTGGAGATCGTCAACGGCGAGCCGGTGGACGGGCCGGCGAAGGACGTGGTGAGCGGCGGGCAGGGACTGGCCGGTCTCGCCGAACGGGCCCGTCTGGTGGGCGGCATGTGCCATGCGGGGCCGGCCGACGACGGCGGGTTCCGGGTCGCCGGAATGCTGCCGTACGGCGCGGCGCCGGTCGCCGAGGCAGCGCCTTTGGTCGATGCGGCCGACGACTTCCGACAGCAGACCACGAAGCCGCTGGTGGGCGATGGTCGTCCGGTCGCGGTCGGACCGGCCGACTGGACGTACACGGAGCGGGAGCTGGCGATGGCGGTGCGTGGGGGCAGGGGCAGGAGCACGGGCGGGGCGGTCGCACTGGGCTGCGGGATCGCGTTCGCGGCGCTCGTCCTGCTGGTGGTGGCGGGGGGCTTCGGCCTCTACTTCCTCATGGGCTCCGTGAAGGACGGCATGATCGACCCCGCCCAGTACGAGGCGGTGAAGGTCGGGATGACCGAGAAGGAGGTCCGTGACCAGCTGCCCCCGGGCGACACCATGGCCACGGCGGGACTGGACGGCCCGGGACCCGCGCGGCCCGCGGGCGCCGACTGCCTGGTGCTGATGTCCTCGGACATGGGCGACATCGATGACGAGGAGCCCGTTTTCCGGTTCTGCTTCAAGGGCGGCAAGCTGATCGAGAAGAAGTCGTACTCGGTCGAGCAGCGCCAGAGCTGAGCGGCCCGTACCGGAGGCGTGGGGGAGAAGCAGTGGCAGGGCAGCCCATCAGGGTCGTGATCGCCGACGACGAGCCTCTGATCAGGGCCGGGATCCGGATGATCCTCATCTCGGACCCGGAGATCGAGGTCGTCGGGGAGGCCGGCGACGGGCGGGAGGCGGTCGAGGCGGCACGGGCGCACGCCGCCGACGTGGTGCTGCTCGACATCCAGATGCCGGTGCTCGACGGCCTCTCCGCACTGCCGGAGCTGCGCCGGGCCGCGCCCGCGGCCCGGGTGATCGTCCTGACGACCTTCGGGGAGCGGGAGAACGTGCTGCGGGCCCTGGAGCACGGGGGCGCCGGGTTCCTGCTCAAGGACACGGCGCCCGCCGAGCTGATCCGGGCGGTGCGGGCGGCCGCGGCGGGAGACGCGTATCTGTCGCCCGCGGCGACCCGGCACGTGGTGGAGCGACTGGCGCTGGGCCGGGAGGTGGCGCGCGCCGAGCAGGCGCGGGCACGGGTGGCGGCGCTCAGCGAGAAGGAGCGGGACGTCCTGGCCCTGCTCGGCGAAGGGCTCTCCAACGCGGACGCCGGTAAGCGGCTGCACATGAGCGAGGCCACCGTGAAGACGTACGTGAGCCGGATCCTGGCCAAGCTGGACTGCGAGAACCGCGTGCAGGCGGCGCTGCTCGCGCGGGACGCGGGGCTGTAACTCGCAGGAGGGCCCGGCCCGGGCGGTCGCGCGGGGGCCGGGGGCGGCCCGGATCGGCGCGGGGGCGGGGTCGGCCCGGATCGGCGCGGGGGCCGGGGTCGGTTCGCGGGGCGCCGGGGAGAGGGTCAGTTCGCGGGGGCGCCGGGGAGGGGGCTCGCGGCAGCGGCGTTGTAGCGCAGCAGATACGCGGCGAAGCGGGCGAGGTCCTCGGCCGGCCAGTCCTCCAGGCGTTCCCGGAAGGCGGCCATGCGACTCGCCTGGGCCGCCGCGAGAACCCTGGTGCCGGCCTCGGTGGGGTGCAGCACCTGCACCCGGTGGTCGTCGGGGGCGGGGCGGCGCTCCACGAACCCGAGCTTCTCCAGGCCGGCGACCTGACGGCTCACCGTCGACTTGTCCAGGAGGTAGTGGGCCGCGAGGTCGGTGGCGCGGCAGCCGCGCTGCTCCTCGATGTGGGCGAGCAGCGTGTACGAGACGAGCGGGAGTTCGGGGTGGACCCGGGCCGCCGCGGCACGGGCGCGGCGGGCGAAGGCGGTCAGCTCGCGCTGGATGACGTCCACCGACGCCTCACGGAGTGGCTCTGCGGCACCGGTCATCGTGCGCTCCCTGCTGTCGGTGCGTCGCCGCCGGCGCGTCGCCGTCGGTCCGGGTGGACGGGTGGTCCGGGAGGGCGCGTTCGGGACGGGTCGCCTCTCGTGAACTTTCGGTTGTATAGTACAACGGTTCTTTAGTTGTAAAAGCCAACCATGGAGGTCTCGGTGTCCGCAGGACCGAACACCAGCGGCGCGTTGCGGCATGTCCTCGGACATCTGCTCACCCCCCTGTTGATGTGCGTCGGCATGGGCCTCGCCTATCTCGGCGCCTTCCACGCGCCCGCACCCCACGACCTGCGCGTCGACATCGTCGGCTCCGGCCCCACCACCCAGGTCCTCGCGCAGACGCTCCAGGACAAGGGCGCCGGCGCCCTCGACGTCCGGACCGTCATCGACCGGGACACCGCCGTCTCCGCACTGCGCGAACAGCGCAGCTTCGGCGCCTACATCCCCGGCACCCGGCCCGAACTGCTCGTCGCCTCGGGCTCCTCCGACACCAGCGCCATGGCCGTCGAGAAGGTGTTCACCAAGGTCGCCGCCGGACAGGACGCGCCCCTCAAGGTCACCGACGTCGCCCCCACCGCCTCCGGCGATCCCACGGGCCAGGGCGTCTTCTTCCTGCTCGTCGCCCTCAGCATCGGCGCGTACGCCTCCGTCGCCGTCATCGGCGGAGCCGGAGCCGTCCTGCCCATGCGGATCAGGGCGCTCCTCGCCGCCGGCATGTCGCTCGTCGTCAGCCTGATCGGCGCCCTCTTCGCCGGGCCCGTCTTCCACCTGGTCGACCAGGGCCTCGGCGGGGTGTGGGCGATGTCCTGGCTGTACGCGGCGGGCATCCTCGCCGTCGGCGTCGGCCTGCACACCTTCCTGCGGCGCTGGACCACGCTCGGCGTGATGGTCCTCTTCGTCATGCTCAACTTCACGAGCTCCGGCGGCATCTACCGGCCCGAACTCCAGCCCGGCTTCTTCGGCTCGCTGCACGCCTTCTGGAACGGCGCGGGCTTCGTCGAGGGCGTGCGCGGCCACGTCTACTTCGACGGCCACGGGGTCGGCGGGAACGTCCTCGTCCTCGCCCTCTGGCTCCTCGCCGGCGCCACGCTCGTCGTCCTCGCCGGACTCACGGAGTCCCGACGGAGGAAGGCGGGCACCGGGCGGACGCAGGCACCGGGGACGCCGGGGACCGCGGCGGCCGCGGGGACCGGGACGGTCAAGGACGGCACCGAGGCCCGGGCCGGGGACGAGGCCGAGGAGGAGATGGAAGAGGCCGTCGCGATCTGAGGGCCGACCCCGCGGACCGGGCCGGAGGACCGCTCCGGAGGCCCGGCCCAGGGGCTTGCCCACGGGGTTGTCCACAGGCTCGTGGGACCGTTGTCCACAGGGGGAGACGGGTGATCGGGAACGGCGGTACGGTCAGGGCCGGATGATGTCGGACATCGCATCGGGGGAGGCGTCCCATGGACGGGATCCAGGCCGTCGTGCCAGGACAGCGCGGTACGGACGAGGGGCGGGGCGGAGCGCGCGTCCCGCACGTGCCGGGCTTCGCGCGCCGCGCCGTTCCCACCACCGGGGTCTCCCCCAAGGACCGGGGCAAGCAGCTGCGCGAGCGGGTTCCCCGCTCCTCGCACGACCGGCCGGCCCTCGCCGCCGTCCGCCCCGACGCCGTGCGCGCCGTCGAGGAGTCGAACCGGGGCCGCGTGCCCGGACTCGCGCCGATACGGGTCGGCAGGATGGCGGCGAGCCCCTTCGCCTTCCTGCGCGGCTCCGCCGGGCTCATGGCCCAGGACCTCGTCGGAACGCCCGTCACCGGGATCACCGCCCAGATATGCGGCGACGCGCACGCCGCCAACTTCGGCCTCTACGGTGACGCGCGCGGCCGGCTCGTCATCGACCTCAACGACTTCGACGAGACCGTCGTCGGCCCCTGGGAATGGGACCTCAAGCGGCTCGCCACGTCCCTCGTCCTGGCCGGACGGGAGGTGGGGGCGGACGAGGACGTGTGCCGGGCCGCCGCGTTCGACACCGTCGGCGCGTACCGGCGCACCATGCGCCTGCTCGCCCGGCTGCCCGCACTCGACGCCTGGAACGCGATCGCCGACGAGGAACTCGTCTCCCACACCGACGCCCGTGACCTCCTCGGCACCCTGGAGCGGGTCTCCGCCAAGGCCCGCAACAACACGAGCGCCCGGTTCGCCGCTCGGTCGACCGAGGCCGTGACGGACGTCGAGGGCGGCGGTCGCAGGTTCGTGGACGCTCCCCCGGTGCTGCGCAGGGTCCCGGACGCCGAGGCGGCCGAGGTCGCCGAGTCCCTGGGCGCGTACCTGAAGACCGTGTCCGAGGACAGACTGCCGCTCCTCGCCCGGTACGCCGTCCACGACGTGGCCTTCCGGGTGGTCGGCACCGGAAGCGTCGGCACCCGCTCCTACGTGGTGCTGCTGCTCGACCACCGGGGCGAGCCACTGGTGCTCCAGGTGAAGGAGGCCCGGCCGTCCGCGCTGCTGCCGCATCTGCGGGCCGCCGGATTCACCGTGCCGGACGTCGGTCACGAGGGGCGGCGCGTGGTGCTCGGACAGAAGCGGATGCAGGTCGTCAGCGACATCCTGTTGGGTTGGACCACGGTCGAGGGGCGTCCGTTCCAGGTGCGGCAGTTCCGCAACCGCAAGGGCAGCGTCGACCCCGCGGCCCTCACCGCGGACCAGCTCGACGACTACGGGCGGATGACCGGGGCCCTGCTCGCCCGCGCGCACGCCCACAGCGCCGACCCGCGCCTGATATCCGGCTACTGCGGCAAGAACGAGGAGCTCGACGAGGCCGTCGCGTCCTTCGCCGTCACGTACGCGGACCGCACCACCGCGGACCACGCCGACCTGCTCTCGGCCGTCCGCACGGGCCGAGTGGCGGCGGAACCGGGGGTCTGACGTCCGACGGAGGCGGGGGAACGAAAAAAGGGGGAGGGGGAGGGAGGGGGAGGGAGGGGGAGGCCCCCTGTGAGGACCGTAGGCTGGGTGGGACGAGGCGGAACGAGGACTTGGCGGGCGTGGACGTGAGCGTGGACCAGGGTGTGAACGAGGGACCCGGGGACGAGCGGCCCGAGGCCGAGCAGCTCGGGGGCGAGCGGTCCGGGGCCGAACAGCTCCAGGGTCGGTCGTCCGAGGGCCCGCAGGCGGGGGAGGAGCGGCCCGAGGCTCGGCTGGAGCAGGCTGTGCGGGTGGCCGAGCAGGCGTTGATCGAGTTCGAGATCGCCGTCGAGACCTTCCGGGTCGAGGTGGAGAACTTCTCGCGGCTGCACCACCAGAAGCTCGGACCGATGTACGCGCGGCTCGACGAGCTCGACGCGCGGATCGCCGAGGCGCGGGCGGCGCGTACCGGGGACCCCGAGGATCTGCGGCGGGCGCAGGAGGCGCGGGCCGCGGTGCTGCCGATGCCCGGCGTGGAGGAGCTGTTCAACGACTGGATCGACACCGACGGCCTCTCCCCCGAGGCCGCCGCGATGCTCACCGACCGGCCGGTGCAGCCGCCGAAGCGGGTCCGCCCCGGCGAGGAGGCCCGCAGGCTCTACCGCGAGCTGGCCCGCAAGGCCCATCCCGACCTGGCGCGCGAGGAGGACGAGCGGAAGCGGCGCGAGGAGTTCATCACGCGCGTGAACGCCGCCTACGCCCGGGGCGACGAGGCGCTGCTGCGTGAGCTCTCCGCGGAGTGGGAGGCCGGGCCGGTGCCGGCCGAGGAGCGGCTCAGCGAGAGCGAGGAGCTGTACGCGCGTCTGGAGTGGCTGGCGGAGCGCAAGGACATGCTGTCGGCGGTGGCGCGCGAGCTGGAGGAGAGCGCGATCGGCGCGATGCTGCGGATGGCGCCGGACGACCCGGACCGGCTCCTGGAGGAGATCGCCGAGCAGCTGCTCGCGCAGGTCTCCGAGCGGGAGAACGAGCTGGCCGGGCTGGTGCAGTAGTTTTTCTGTGCGCCCGAGTCCTTCGGGCGGTTCTGACGAGAGAAGGCCTTTCCCATGAATTTCTCCCCGCTGCCCTCCGTGGACGCGGCTTCCGTGCCGGCCGATGCCCTGGTGCTGGACGTCAGGGAGAACGACGAGTGGGCGGCCGGCCACGTCGAGGGCGCGCTGCACGTGCCGATGAGTGACTTCGTGGCCCGCTTCGGTGAGGTGACGGAGGCCGTGGCCGAGCGGGGGCGCGCCTATGTGATGTGCCGGGTCGGGGGTCGTTCGGCGCAGGTCACGCAGTACCTGGTGCAGCAGGGCTTCGACGCGGTGAACGTGGACGGCGGGATGCTCGCCTGGGACGGTGCCGGGCGTCCGATGGTGGCGGAGAGCGGAAGCCCGGCCTTCGTCCTCTGAGTCCTCCGGCGCGTCAGTCGAGGGGGTGGGCGGCCAGCAGGTCGCCGAGGGCCTCCTCGTGGGCGGCCGCGGGGCCGAGGGACAGTTCGAGGTGCTTGGCCCAGGCGTGGTAGCGGTGGAGCGGGTAGTCGGTGTCGGCACCGAAGCCGCCGTGCAGGTGTTGGGCGGTCTGCACCACGCGGCGTACTCCTTCGGAGGCCCAGATCTTCGCGACGGCGATGTCCCCGGCCGCGGGTAGCGGCCCGTGGGTGTCGCTGGAGAGGCGCCAGGCGGCCTGCCAGAGGGTGGCCTCCATGGCGCGCAGGTCGATGTAGCGGTCGGCGGCCTGGACGGCGACGGCCTGGAAGGTGGCCACGGGGTGGCCGAACTGTTCGCGTTTTCCGGTGTACTGGCTCGTCATGGCGAGGACGGCCTCTCCCAGGCCGAGGGCGAGTGCGCAGGTGCCGGTGGTGAGGATGTCGCGCAGTAGTTCCCAGGCGCCGTCGGTGTCGATGAGGTCCGTGTCGTCGAGGTGCACGGCGTCGAGGCGGAGTTCGGCGAGGAGTTCGCCGTGGGTGGAGTACTGGTCGGTGAGGCCGAGTCCGTCGTGGGCGCGGGGCAGCAGGGCGAGGACGGTGCCGCCCTCGGTGGTGCGCGCGGGTGCGGCGATGATGTCGGCGCGGTGGGCCCAGGGGACGGCGGTCTGGAGGCCGTCGAGGGTCCAGCCGGTTTCGTCGCGGTGCGCGGTGACGGCGTGGGCGGCGGGTTCGTGGCCGGTGCGTCCCTGGGTGGCGGCGGTGAGGACGAGTTCGCCGCGGGTGACGCGGGGGAGCAGTGCGGTGGCCGTGCGGGGATGGGCGTACCGCTCGACGGTGAGGGCGACGGCGCTGGTCTCCAGGAGCGGGACGCGGGCGAGGACGCGGGCGGACTCGCGCAGGACGAGGCAGAGGGCGACGGGGTCGAGGCCGGCGCCGCCGTGCTCGGGGGCCAGGGTGATGCCGAGGAGGTCGGCGGCGGCGAGGCGGGCCCAGAGCGGCCGGTCGAGGTCCTCGGCCACGGCACGGGGGGTGAGGGCGGGGCTGGGTACCGCGTCGGGTGTGACGTCCGAGAAGACGGCCTTGGCCGCTTCGACGGCTGCCTGCTGTTCTTCGGTGAAGGTGAAGTCCACAGTTCTGCCTTCCCGTTGCCGGCCCCTATTTGTCTGACGGGTCGTCAAGATAGGGCAGGTTCCGGGGGAAGGGAATGGCGGCGCCGTCCGTACTCCGGCGGCGCCGCCGTTCCGTCAGTGCTCGTGGTTCGTCAGCGGTCGAAGTCCAACTCCACGTCAGGGGTGGCCGGGTGGGACTGGCAGGCCAGGACGTATCCGGCTTCCGTCTCCTCCGGCTCCAGGGCGAAGTTGCGGTCCATCCGCACCTCTCCGCCGACGACGAAGGCGCGGCAGGTGCCGCACACCCCGCCCTTGCAGGCGTACGGGGCGTCCGCGCGGGCGCGGAGGACGGTGTCGAGGAGCGTCTCGCCGCGCTCCACCGGCCAGGTGCCGGACCGTCCGTGCAGGGTGGCCGTCAGGGTGGCGTGCGCCGGGGCGTCCGCCGCGGGGGCGGGGGCGGGAGCGGAGCCGTCGTCGACGTGGAAGATCTCCTGGTGGATCCGGCCGCGGTCGACGCCCAGGCCGCGCAGTGCCTGCTCGGCGCCCTGGACGAGTCCGAAGGGGCCGCACAGGAACCAGCCGTCGATCGTGTCGACCGGCAGCATCGCGGGCAGCAGTTCGGCGAGCCGCTCGCGGTCGAGGCGGCCGGAGGGCAGGCCTGCCTGCTGCTCCTCCCGGGAGAGCACGGTGACGAGCTGGAAGCGGTCGGGATAGCGGTCCTTGAGGTCGGCGACCTCGTCGAGGAACATCGTGGACGCGGCGGTGCGGTCGCTGCGGATCAGACAGAACCGGGCTTCCGGCTCGCGGGCGAGCAGGGTGGCCGCCATCGAGAGGACCGGGGTGATGCCGCTGCCGCCGACGACGGCGGCGAAGTGGCCGGGGCGCGGGGTGAGCGTGAAGCGGCCCATCGGCTCCATGACCTCGACGAGGTCGCCGACGACCAGTTCCTTGAGCGCGTACGTCGAGAACGAGCCGCCGTCGACGAGCCGGATGCCGACGCGCAGGACGGGGGGTTCGCCGGCCGGGGAGGCGGGGGCGCAGATGGAGTACGTGCGCCGGACCTCCTCGCCCCGCTCGCCGGTGCGGCGCAGGGCGAGGTGCTGTCCGGGGAGGTGCCGGTACGCCTCGTGGAGCTCGGGCGGAACCGCGAAGGTGACGGCCACGGAGTCGTCCGTGAGGCGGTCGACCTCGCTCACCCGGAGCGGATGGAACCCGGCCCGTCCGGTGGCTGAGGACACCATCTACAACTCCTTGAAGTGGTCGAACGGTTCGCGGCAGGCGGTGCAGCGGCGCAGTGCCTTGCACGCGGTGGAGGAGAAGCGGCTCAGGAGCTCGGTGTCGGTGGATCCGCAGTGCGGGCAGCGGATCGCCAGGGTGAGGGGCACGGGGCCGCCCGCGGGTCCCTGGGGGCGGGGCGGGGCGATGCCGAACTCGGTGAGTTTGCGCCGTCCTTCCTCGCTGATGTCGTCGGTGGACCAGGCCGGGGCGAGGACGGTGACGACGGTGACGTCCGGCACGCCGTGCTCGTGGAGGGCCCGCTCGATGTCGGAGGCCATGGCCTCGATGGCGGGGCAGCCCGTGTAGGTGGGGGTGAGGGAGACCTCGACCCGGCCGGGGCCGAGGACCTGTACGCCCCGCATGACGCCGAGTTCCTCCAGGGTGAGGACGGGCAGCTCCGGATCGGGGACGGAGCCGGCGATGCGGCTCAGTTCCTCTTCCAGGGCCGTCATGGTCACCATGTCGCCCCCGGGTGGCTGCGGTGCAGGTGCTGCATCTCGGCGAGCATCCGTCCGAAGGACTCGGTGTGGAGGCCCTGCCGGCCGGCGCCCGCGCTCCAGGCGCCGGTGCGCGGTCCGGAGGGCACGGTGAGCGTGGCCCGGCCGAGGACGTCGGTGACCGAGTCCAGCCAGGCGGTCTCCAGGGCGGGGAGGTCCAGGTCGAGGCCCTCGACGGGCTGGAACAGTTCGCCGGTGTACCGCCAGAGGGCGTCGCAGGCGCGCTGCATCCGCTGGTGGCTCTCGGTGGTGCCGTCGCCGAGGCGCAGGGTCCAGTGCTCGGCGTGGTCCTGGTGGTAGGCGACTTCCTTGACGGCCTTGGCCGCGAGGCCGGCGAAGGGGCCGTCGCCGGTGGCCAGCCGTCCGTACAGGAGGTGCTGGTAGGTGGAGAAGTAGAGCTGCCGGGCGATGGTGTGGGCGAAGTCGCCGTTCGGCTGCTCGACGAGCTGGCTGTTCCGGAAGGAGCGCTCCTCGCGGAGGTAGGCGAGTTCGTCCTCGTCGCCGACGAGGGAGAGCAGGACCCGGGCCTGGCCGAGGAGGTCGAGGGCGATGTTGGCCAGGGCGACCTCCTCCTCCAGGACGGGGGCGGAGCCGGCCCACTCCCCCAGGCGGTGGGAGAGGACGAGGGCGTCGTCGCCGAGGGCGAGCGCCGCGGCGGCGGTGAGGGTGTCGGTGGTGCCGGTCACAGGTGCTTCACCCCTTCCGGGATCTCGTAGAAGGTCGGGTGGCGGTAGGGCTTGTCCGCGGCCGGCTCGAAGAAGGGGTCCTTCTCGTCGGGCGAGGAGGCGGTGATGGCCGTGGAGGGGACGACCCAGATCGACACGCCTTCGGACCGGCGGGTGTAGAGGTCGCGGGCGTTGCGCAGGGCCATCTCCGCGTCGGGTGCGTGGAGACTGCCCGCGTGGGTGTGGGACAGTCCGCGGCGGGAGCGCACGAACACCTCCCACAGCGGCCAACCGTCGGTCGTCATGCCTGTGCCTCCCCGTGCTTTCCGGTGTGCTTGTCCGCGTAGGCCGCCGCCGCTTCCCTGACCCAGGCGCCGTCCTCGTGGGCCTGGCGTCGCCTGCTCAGCCGCTGGTCGTTGCAGGGGCCGTTGCCCTTGAGGACGTCCCAGAACTCGGTCCAGTCGATCGGGCCGAAGTCGTAGTGTCCGCGCTCCTCGTTCCACCGGAGGTCGGGGTCGGGGAGGGTGAGGCCGAGGGCCTCCGCCTGCGGCACGGCGATGTCGACGAAGCGCTGGCGCAGTTCGTCGTTGGAGTGGCGCTTGATCTTCCAGGCCATCGCCTGGGCGGTGTGGGTCGACTCGTCGTCCGGAGGTCCGAACATCATCAGCGAGGGCCACCACCAGCGGTTCACGGCGTCCTGGGCCATCGCGTGCTGGGCCTCGGTGCCGCGGGAGAGGGCGAGCAGTGCCTCGTACCCCTGGCGCTGGTGGAAGGACTCCTCCTTGCAGACCCGGACCATCGCGCGGGCGTACGGGCCGTAGGAGCAGCGGCAGAGGGGGACCTGGTTGGTGATCGCGGCGCCGTCCACGAGCCAGCCGATCGCTCCGACGTCGGCCCAGGTCAGCGTGGGGTAGTTGAAGATCGAGGAGTACTTCTGGCGGCCGGAGTGGAGCTTGTCGAGGAGCTCGTCGCGGCTGGTGCCGAGGGTCTCCGCCGCGCTGTACAGGTACAGGCCGTGGCCGGCCTCGTCCTGCACCTTGGCCATGAGGATCGCCTTGCGCCGCAGCGAGGGCGCGCGGGTGATCCAGTTCGCCTCGGGCTGCATGCCGATGATCTCGGAGTGGGCGTGCTGCGCGATCTGCCGGACGAGGGAGGCGCGGTAGGCCTCGGGCATCCAGTCGCGCGGCTCGATCCGCTCGTCGGCGGCGACGGCGGCGTCGAACACGGCCTCGTAGGCGGCCTGCTCGGCCGCCGCGGCCGTGTCCGACGCGCCGGACGCGCCCGTGGTCCCTGCCGTCCCTGCCGTCACTGCGGTCATCAGACCCCCTACCGACCGATCGTTCGGTTGAATGACTTCAATGGTGGGACGACGGCCCGTATGGTGTCAACCCTGTGGATGACCGAGGCGGGTCGATCGGGATCGGGGCGGGATGGACGCGTACGTCGAAAAGGACGCGGTCGAGATGAGTGACGACGGGCGCAGACCCCCCGAGGACCCGCCGGTCGCCCCCGTGGGGAGCGAGGGCACCGGGACCGCTCCCGGTGCCGGGATCATGGCCCTCTCGCTGCCCTACCAGGTCGTCGCCGCCGTGGCGCTCGCCGCCGTCGGCGTGTTCGCCTGCGTCCACCTGGCGATGGTGTTCCTGCACGTGGCGCCGTCCAACACGCTGACCAAGCGGCACGGCGAGGCCGTCAGCGACTGGATCTACCCCGAGTTCGAGCAGAACTGGAAGCTCTTCGCGCCCAACCCGCTCCAGGCGAACATCTCCGTCGAGGTCCGGGCCGAGCTCGCCGGCGCCGACGGGGGCCGCCGCACCACCGGCTGGATCGACCTCACCGCCCAGGACATCGCGGCGATCCGCCACAACCCGATGCCCAGCCACGCACAGCAGAACCAGCTTCGCAGGGCCGTGGACTTCTACCTCAACACGCACACCGACGACAACCGTCCCAACGGATCGCGCGGCGCCTTCGCGGAGCAGTACATCCGCCGGATCGCGATGTTCAGGCTCGAAACCCTCCGGGGACCCGAGGGGCGGACCCTCGGTCCCGACGTGCGGCGCATCCAGCTCCGCACCGTCTCCCGGACCGTCCCCGCCGCCCGGTGGAGCACCGAGAAGACACGGACCACCCCCTCCTACCGCGACCTCCCGTGGTGGACGGTCACCCGGGCCGACCGGCCCGCCGACGCCGTCACGAGCCGCACGGAGGCGGGCCGATGAGCACTTCCACCGCCACGTCCGCGCGTGCCCGCGAACCCTTCGACCGCCGGCTCGCCCGCGGGGTGCAGACCGTCACGGGCCGTCCCCTCGCCCCGTACCAGAGCGCGATCGTCCGGATCGGCTTCTCGCTGACCTGGCTGCTCTTCCTGCTGCGCGAGCTGCCCCACCGACACCAGCTGTACGGCCCCGACGGCCCCTGGTCCTGGGAGCTGGCGCAGCGGCTGATCGCCGACAACCGGGCCTTCACGGTGCTCCTGTGGTCGGACGGCCGGATCTGGTTCGAAGTCGTCTACGGGCTGGCGGTGGTCTCGGCCGCGCTGCTCCTCGTCGGATGGCGGACCCGGGCCGTGTCCGTGGTCTTCATGGTCGGGGTGCTCTCGCTGCTGAACCGTTCCGTCTTCGTGGGCGACGGCGGCGACAACGTCCTGCACATCGTCTCGATCTACCTCGTCTTCACCCGCTGCGGCCGGGTGTGGTCCCTGGACGCCCGGCGGGCGGCCCGTGAGGACCGCGCGGCCCGGGCCGGGGAGCCCGCGCGCCGCGATGTCGTCGGACCGCTGCTGTGGGTGGTGCTCGGCGGCTTCCTCCTCGCCGCCACCTGGTTCAGCGACGTCTCCGGCGAGTGGTGGGTGCCGGTGCTGCTGTGGGTGCTGTGGCTCGGCAACGGGCTGTGGTGGCTGGTCTGCCGGATCGCCCCGGGGGAGCCGCGCACCCTGCTCGACGTCCTCGCGAACCTCGCGCACAACGCCGTCCTCGTCGTGATCATGGCCGAGGTCTGTCTGATCTACGCCACGGCCGGCTGGTACAAGATCCAGGGATCGCGCTGGCAGGAGGGGACCGCGCTGTTCTACCCGCTCCACCTGGACTACTTCTCGCCCTGGCCGGCCCTCTCCGAGCTGCTCGGCGCCAGCGGCGTCATGGTGATGCTGCTGTCCTACGGCACGGTCATCGTCCAGGTCGCCTTCCCCTTCACCCTCTTCAACCGCAGGGTCAAGAACGTCCTCCTGGTCGCGATGATGCTGGAGCACGCCGGGATCGCGGTGCTCCTCGGACTGCCGGTCTTCTCGCTCGCGATGATCTCCGCCGACGCCGTGTTCCTGCCGACGGCGTTCCTGGTGTGGCTGGGCGCCCGCGTGGCCGCGGGCAGGGACCGGCTGCTGGGGCGGGCTCCCGCCGGAACGCTGCCCGAGCAGCGCCGTACGGCCGAGGAGCACGGCCCCCGTACCCTCGTCGGGTGAGCACCACGGAAGAACAGCCCGAGCCGATCCAGTACGACGAGGGGTTCGGCACCGAGATCGGCGTCGGGCCGCACCCGGAGCCGTGGCCGCGGGACGAGCGGTACGACCCCGAACTGCTCGCCGGCGGCGACCGGCGCAACGTCGTGGACCGCTACCGGTACTGGACGCGCGAGGCGGTCGTCGCCGACCTGGACACCCGGCGCCACGACTTCCACGTGGCGGTGGAGAACTGGGGCCACGACTTCAACATCGGTTCGGTCGTGCGGACCGCGAACGCCTTCCTGGCGAAGGAGGTCCACATCGTGGGCCGCCGCCGCTGGAACCGGCGGGGCGCCATGGTCACCGACCGCTACCAGCACGTCCGGCACCACCCGGACACCGCGTCGCTGACCTCGTGGGCGGCGGCCGAGGGCATTCCCGTCATCGGGATCGACAACCTGCCGGGCTCCGTCCCGCTGGAACGGACCGTGCTCCCCCGCCGCTGCGTGCTGCTCTTTGGGCAGGAGGGCCCGGGGCTCACCGAGGAGGCCCGCGCCCATGTGGAGATGGTCTGCTCGATCGCCCAGTTCGGCTCGACCCGGTCGATCAACGCGGGCGCGGCCGCCGCGATCGCCATGCACGCGTGGGTGCAGCGGCACGCGGAGATCGAGGCGCCGTAGAGCCCGGGGGCGGCAAGGCCTCGGATCCCGCGAGCTCTCGTGGAGGCCCCGGAGGACCTCCACGAGGCCGTGATCAGGCCTGGCGGCGGACCTCCACCACCCGGAAGCGGTTGGAGACGAAGGCGCCGTCGCACAGGGCGGCGTTCGCCGCCGGGTTGCCGCCGGAGCCGTGGAAGTCGGAGAACGCGGCCGTCTGGTTCACGTACACCCCGCCCGTGAGGTTCAGCGAGAGCTGGGCCGACTCCTCCAGGCAGACCTCCTCCACCGCGCGCTCGGTGTCCGCCGAGGTCGTGTAGGCGCCGACCGTCATCGCGCCCTTCTCGCGGACCGTGCGGCGCAGCAGCTCCAGGGCGTCGGCGGTGGAGTCCACCGAGACGGCGAAGGAGACCGGGCCGAAGCACTCCGAGAAGTACGCGGCCTGGGCGTCCGGCTTGGAGCCGTCCAGCTTCACGATGACCGGCGTCCGGACCACGGCGTCCGGGTACTCCGGGTTGACCACCTCGCGGGAGGCGAGCGCGACCTCGCCGAGCCCGGCGGCGGCCTCCAGGCGCGCCTTCACGTCCGGGTTGACCAGGGCGCCGAGCAGACCGTTCGCCCGGGCGTCGTCGCCGAGCAGGCCGCCGACCGCCGCCGCGAGGTCGGCGACGACCTCGTCGTACGACTTCGGGCCCTGGTCGGTGGTGATGCCGTCGCGGGGGATCAGCAGGTTCTGCGGGGTGGTGCACATCTGGCCGCTGTACAGGGAGAGCGAGAAGGCCAGGTTGGCCAGCATCCCCTTGTAGTCGTCGGTGGAGTCGACCACGACCGTGTTGACGCCGGCCTTCTCGGTGTAGACCTGGGCCTGCCGGGCGTTGGCCTCCAGCCAGTCGCCGAAGGCGGTGGAGCCGGTGTAGTCGATGATCCGGATCTCGGGGCGGACGGCCAGGGTCTTGGCGATGCCCTCGCCGGGACGCTCGACGGCGAGCGTGACCAGGTTCGGGTCGAAGCCGGCCTCCGCGAGCACCTCACGGGCGACCCTCACCGTCAGCGCGAGCGGCAGGACGGCGCGCGGGTGCGGCTTGACCACGACCGGGTTGCCGGTGGCGAGGGAGGCGAACAGGCCCGGGTAGCCGTTCCACGTGGGGAAGGTGTTGCAGCCGATGACCAGGGCGATGCCGCGGCCGACCGGGGTGAACTCCTTGCTCAGCTCCAGGGGGTCGCGCTTGCCCTGCGGCTTGGACCAGCCGGCCCGCCCGGCGGGCGTGCGGGTCTGCTCCTCGTACGCGTACGCCACGGCCTCCAGGCCGCGGTCCTGGGCGTGCGGGCCGCCGGCCTGGAACGCCATCATGAACGCCTGGCCGCTGGTGTGCATGACGGCGTGGGCGAACTCGTGGGTCCGGGCGGAGATGCGGGCGAGGATCTCCAGGCAGACCAGGGCGCGGGTCTCGGCGCCGGCGTCCCGCCAGGCGCCCATGCCCGCGCGCATGGCGGGGAGCAGCACGTCGAGGTCGGCGTGCGGGTACTCGATGCCGAGCGACGGGCCGTACGGCGAGGTCTCGCCACCGGTCCAGCCGTCCGTACCGGGCTGGTCGAGGTCGAAGCGGGTGTTCAGCGTGGACTGGTGGGCGGCGAGGCCCGCCGCCGCGTCGAGCGAGCCGTCCGTGCCGTACGCCTTCGGGTGCTCGGGGTACGGCGACCAGTAGGCGCGGGTGCGGATGGTGGCGAGCGCCTGGTCGAGTGTGGACCGGTGCTTCTCGGCCAGACGGTCGGTGGTCAGCTGAGCGGTGGCCATCGATGGACCAACTCCTCGTCGAGCTGGGCAGGGAGACGCTTACGGAGTTAGAGTAACCGAACGATCGGTCGGGACAAGGGGGTCCGTCGATCCTGTGGAAAACCCATCGGGGAGGATCACTCCCATGAGCGCCAACGTGACCGTCAGGGGGAGCGACGACGTGACCGCCAGTGAGACCGCCGTGGAGCAGGACGACACCGCCGCCGTGGAACAGGACCGGACCGCCGCCGTCGGACGGGACCGCGTCGTCGCCGTCGTCGGCACCGGCACCATGGGCCAGGGCATCGCCCAGGTCGCGCTGGTCGCCGGCCACCCCGTGCGCCTCTACGACAGTGCCCCCGGCCGGGCCGCCGAGGCCGTCGCCGCCCTCACCGCCCGCCTGGACCGGCTCGTGGAGAAGGGGCGCCTGGACGCGGGCGCCCGGGAGGCCGCCGTCGGCCGGCTGCACCCGGCCGAGGACCCCGCCGAGCTCGCGGACGCCGCCCTCGTGATCGAGGCGATCGTCGAGGACCTCTCCGTCAAGCAGCGGCTCTTCGCCGACCTGGAGAAGATCGTCGGCGACGACACCGTCCTCGCCACGAACACCTCCTCCCTCTCCGTCACCGCCATCGCGGGAGGGCTGCGGCTGCCCGGCCGTTTCGTCGGCCTCCACTTCTTCAACCCGGCACCGCTGCTCCCCCTCGTCGAGGTCGTCAGCGGCTTCGCCACCGACGCGGACGTCGCCACGCGCGCGTACGAGACGGTGAAGGGCTGGGGCAAGACGCCCGTGCGCTGCGCGGACACCCCCGGCTTCATCGTGAACCGGGTCGCCCGCCCCTTCTACGCCGAGGCGCTCCGGGTCTTCGAGGAGGGCGCGGCCGACCCCGCCACCATCGACGCCGCCCTGCGCGAGTGCGGAGGATTCCGCATGGGTCCCTTCGAGCTGACCGACCTCATCGGGCAGGACGTGAACGAGGCCGTCACCCGGTCGGTGTGGGAGTCCTTCCACCAGGACCCGAAGTTCACCCCCTCGCTGGCGCAGCGCCGGCTCGTCGAGTCGGGGCGGCTCGGCCGCAAGTCGGGGCACGGCTGGTTCTCGTACGCGGAGGGCGCGGAGCGGCCCGGGCCGCACACCGCGCCGCCGGCCGGGGCGCCCGGGCGGATCGCCGTACGCGGGGACCTGGGGCCCGCCGAGCCGCTGATCGAGCTCTTCGAGGAGGCCGGGATCGAGGTCCGGCGCAAGGGCGGCAACGGATACGTCCTGCTGCCCGGCGGCGCCCGGCTCTGCCTCGCCGACGGCGAGACCGCCTTCGAGTACTGCACCGACGAGATCATCTATTTCGACCTCGCGCTGGACTACGCGCGCGCGAGCCGGATCGTCCTGTCGACCGGCGAGCACACCTCGGACGAGTCCCTCGCCGAGGCCGTGGGCCTCTTCCAGGCGCTCGGCAAGCAGGTGTCCGTCATCGGCGACGTGCCCGGCATGATCGTCGCCCGTACGGTCGCGATGCTCGCCGACCTCGCGGCCGACGCGGTCGACCGGGGCGTCGCCACCGCCGAGGACGTCGACACGGCCATGCGCCTCGGGGTCAACTACCCCGTCGGCCCGCTGGAGTGGGCCGGGAAGGTGGGGCACGCGCGCGTGCGCGACCTGCTCATGGAGCTGCACGAGCGCTACCCGACGGGCCGGTACGCCCCCAGCCTGGCCACCGCCCGCCGGGGATACGCCGAGGAAGGGCAGGGCTCCCGATGACCACGGCGAAGCGCGACACGTACACCCCCGAGACGCTGCTGTCGGTCGCGGTGCGGGTCTTCAACGAGCGCGGCTACGACGGCACGTCGATGGAGCACCTGTCCAAGGCGGCCGGGATCTCGAAGTCCTCGATCTACCACCACGTGGCGGGCAAGGAGGAGCTGCTGCGGCGCGCGGTCAGCCGGGCGCTCGACGGGCTCTTCGCGATCCTCGACGAGCCGGGCGCCGGGCGCGGCCGGGCCGTCGAGCGGGTCGAGTACGTCACGCGCCGCACCGTCGAGGTGCTGATCGCGGAGCTGCCGTACGTGACGCTGCTGCTGCGCGTGCGGGGCAACACCGGCACCGAGCGGTGGGCGATGGAACGGCGCCGCGAGTTCGACCACCGGGTGGCCGAGCTGCTGAAGGCCGCCGTCGCCGAGGGGGACCTGCGGGCCGACGTGGACATCCGGCTCGCGACCCGGCTTCTCTTCGGCATGATCAACTCGCTGGTGGAGTGGTACCGGCCGCATCCGGACGCGACGGCGGAGCGGGACCAGCTCGCCGAGACCGTCGCCCACCTGGCCTTCGACGGGCTGCGGACGGCCCGCTGAGGCGTCGTACGGGCTTCCGCCGGCCGCCGTACGGGCGCCGTACGGCGGCCGGCTGTCCGCCGTACGGCGCTGCCCGCCCGCCGTATACGGCGCTGTCCGCCGTGCAGGCCGCTGGGCTGCCCGGAGGGCCTCTCGGAGGTTCCTCCGTGGCTGCCACCCCCTGGGGGCTCCGCCGGCCCCCTCCTGCGGCCCGTCCGGCCCGGCCGTCGCTGCCGCCGCTCGTACTGCCGACCGCCGATCCCCCGTACGGCCCACCGCGGGTCCGGCGAGCGGGCCGACGGCCCGGCGGGCGGCTCTGGGGCCCCGCGGAGGGGTCAGCGGCCCGGTGCGCGGTGGTCCGGGTCGAGGTCCGTCTCCTCGAAGACCAGTAGGGTCCGGGTCGAGAGCACCTCCGGGATCGACTGGAGCTTGGTGAGCACCAGCTCGCGCAGGGTCCGGTTGTCGGGGGTGTGGACGAGCAGCAGGACGTCGAAATCACCGCTGACCAGGGCGATGTGCGCGGCTCCCGGCAGTGCCTGGAGCTGTTCGCGCACGGTCCGCCAGGAGTTCTGGACGATCTTGAGCGTGATGTAGGCGGAGGCTCCGTGCCCCGCCCGCTCGTGGTTGACGCGGGCGCTGAAGCCGCGGATCACCCCGTCGTCGATGAGCCGGTTGATCCGCGCGTACGCGTTGGCCCGGGAGACGTGCACCCGCTCGGCCACGGAGCGGATCGAGGCGCGGCCGTCCGTCTGCAGGATGCGGAGGATGTCGCGGTCGATGGGGTCCAGCGGGCGCGCCGGAGGCCCTGTGGACCCCGCCGCCGGTACCGGGGCGACGACCTGCTCCCAGTCGTCGGCCATTTGTTCATCCGCCATGTGCCCCCGCCTCTCTCCGGTGGACGACCTGCCCTCATCCCAGGCTGTGGAGAACCGTTTGTCCACAGGCTGGAGGTGCCTGTAGCCAAAATGCCTCCACGACCGAACAATCGGTAGGTGAGGCGCGCCACACTCGCGCCACCCGCCTTCGGGTCTTGTGCCCGCTCCGATGAGGAGGTGGACTCGTTGCAACAGCGCAGTTCGACAGTCCAAGAGCCGCCCGGTGCCGTCCCCGCTGACCGGCACACCCCGCCGACGTGGCAGCCGCGTACCGACCCCGCCCCGCTGCTGCCGGAGGCCGAGCCGCTGCGTGTGCTCGGCACGGACGCCGTGGCCGACGCCGACCCCGCGCTGCTGCTCCGGCTCTACGCGGAGCTGATCCGCGGCCGCCGGTACAACACCCAGGCCACCGCCCTCACCAAACAGGGCCGACTCGCCGTGTACCCGTCCACCACCGGCCAGGAGGCGTGCGAGATCGCCGCCGCCCTCGCCCTGGAGGAGCGGGACTGGCTCTTCCCCTCGTACCGCGACACGCTGGCGGCCGTCGCCCGGGGCCTCGACCCCGTCCAGGCCCTCACCCTGCTGCGCGGCGACTGGCACACCGGGTACGACCCGCACGAGCACCGCATCGCGCCGCTCTGCACGCCCCTCGCCACCCAGCTCCCGCACGCGGTGGGCCTCGCCCACGCCGCCCGGCTCAAGGGCGACGACGTCGTGGCCCTGGCCATGGTCGGCGACGGCGGCACCAGCGAGGGCGACTTCCACGAGGCGCTGAACTTCGCCGCCGTCTGGCAGGCCCCCGTGGTCTTCCTCGTGCAGAACAACGGCTTCGCGATCTCCGTGCCGCTCGCCAAGCAGACCGCCGCCCCCTCCCTCGCCCACAAGGCCGTCGGGTACGGCATGCCGGGCCGGCTGGTCGACGGGAACGACGCGGTCGCCGTCCACCAGGTGCTCACCGAGGCCGTGGCCCGCGCGCGGCGCGGCGGCGGCCCCACCCTCGTCGAGGCGGTCACCTACCGGATCGACGCCCACACCAACGCCGACGACGCGACCCGCTACCGCACGTCCGACGAGGTCGAGGCCTGGCGGGCGCACGACCCGATCCTCATCCTCGAAAGGGAACTGACGGAGCGTGGCCTGCTCGACGAGGACGGCAGGCGCGCGGCGGCCGAGGCCGCCGAGACGATGGCTGCGGAGCTGCGCGAACGGATGAACGCCGACCCGGTGCTCGACCCGATGGAGCTCTTCTCCCACGTCTACGCGGAGCAGACGACACAGCTGCGCGAACAGGCGGCGCAGCTGCGCGCCGAGCTCGAAGCCGAGGGTGAGGCGTGATGACGACCGCGACGACAGGCCCCGCCGCCAAGGCCGGCGGGAACGCCGCGAAGCCGAAGCCCGCCACGATGGCGCAGGCGCTCCAGCGCGCCATGCGCGACGCGATGGCCGAGGACCCGACCGTCCACGTGATGGGCGAGGACGTCGGCACCCTCGGTGGTGTCTTCCGGGTCACCGACGGGCTCGCCAAGGAGTTCGGCGAGGACCGGTGCACGGACACCCCGCTGGCCGAGGCGGGCATCCTCGGCGCGGCCGTCGGCATGGCCATGTACGGCCTGCGGCCGGTCGTGGAGATGCAGTTCGACGCGTTCGCGTACCCGGCGTTCGAGCAGCTGCTCTCCCACGTGGCGAAGATGCGGAACCGCACCCGCGGCGCGGTGTCGATGCCGATCGTCATCCGCGTCCCGTACGGCGGCGGGATCGGCGGCGTCGAGCACCACAGCGACTCCTCCGAGGCCTACTACACGGCCACGCCGGGACTGCACGTCGTCACCCCGGCCACCGTCGAGGACGCCTACGGGCTGCTGCGCGCGGCCATCGCCTCCGACGACCCGGTGGTCTTCCTGGAGCCCAAGCGGCTCTACTGGTCCAAGTCCGACTGGTCGCCCGAGGCGCCCGCGCCCGTCGAGCCGATCGGCAAGGCCGTCGTGCGGCGCCGGGGCACCGGGGCCACCCTGATCACCTACGGTCCCTCGCTGCCGGTCTGTCTGGAAGCGGCGGAAGCCGCCCAGGCCGAGGGCTGGGACCTGGAGGTCGTCGACCTGCGCTCGCTCGTGCCGTTCGACGACGAGACCGTCTGCGCCTCGGTGCGGCGCACCGGCCGCGCGGTCGTCGTCCACGAGTCGACCGGCTTCGGCGGCCCCGGCGCGGAGATCGCCGCGCGCGTGGCCGAGCGGTGCTTCCACCACCTGGAGGCGCCGGTGCTGCGGGTCGCGGGCTTCGACATCCCGTACCCGCCGCCGATGCTGGAGCGGCACCATCTGCCGGGCGTGGACCGGGTCCTGGACGCGGTGGCGCGACTGCAGTGGGAGGCGGGCAGCTGATGGCACAGGTGCTGGAGTTCAAGCTGCCCGACCTCGGCGAGGGGCTCACCGAGGCCGAGATCGTGCGCTGGCTGGTCGCCGTCGGCGACGTCGTCGCCATCGACCAGCCGGTCGTCGAGGTCGAGACGGCCAAGGCCATGGTCGAGGTGCCCTGTCCGTACGGCGGTGTCGTCACCGCCCGGTACGGCGAGGAGGGCACCGAACTGCCCGTCGGCGCACCGCTCCTGACGGTCGCCGTCGGCGGCACGGGCGCGCCGGAGGAGCTCGCGGAGGCCGCTCCGGGAGCGACCCCCGCCGCGGGCCGGGCCGACGCCGAGTCGGCCGTCTCCTCGGAGTACTCGGGCAACGTGCTCGTCGGCTACGGCACGGCCGGGCCCGCCGCCCGCCGCCGCCGGGTGCGGCACACGAACCCGGCGGCCGCCCAGGCGCCGGCGGCCGCTCCGGCGCCCGCCGCGGAGCAGGCTCCGGCCGCCGCCCGGATTCCCGTGGCCACGCCGGCGGCCCCGGCCGCTCCGGTCACCGCTCCGGCGTCCGGCGGGCACGCGGGCCCGGTGCCCGTCATCTCGCCGCTCGTGCGGAAGCTGGCCCGGGATCGGGGCCTGGACCTGCGGGAGGTGCGCGGATCCGGGCCCGAGGGACTGATCCTGCGGGCCGACGTGGAGCTGGCCCTCGCAGCCCTGGAACAGCCGGTCGCCGCACCGGCACCCGCCCCGAGCACCGCAGCGGCCCCCGTCGCGACGGTCGGCGAGCGGGTTCCGCTGCGCGGGGTCCGTGGCGCGGTGGCGGACAAACTGTCCCGCAGCCGTACGGAGATCCCCGACGCGACCTGCTGGGTCGACGCCGACGCGACCGAGCTGATGGCGGCGCGGGCGGCGATGAACGCGGCCGGCGGGCCGAAGATCTCGCTGCTCGCGCTCCTCGCGCGCATCTGCGTCCATGCCCTGGCCCGTTTCCCCGAGCTCAACTCCACGGTGGACACGGCCGCCCGGGAGATCGTCCGGCTGCCGTCCGTGCACCTCGGCTTCGCCGCGCAGACCCCGCGCGGGCTCGTCGTCCCCGTGGTCAAGGACGCGGGGAGCAGGACGGCCGAGTCGTTGACGGAGGAGTTCGCCCGGCTGACGGAGGCGGCACGGCAGGGCGCGATCACCCCGGCCGATCTGACCGGCGGCACGTTCACCCTGAACAACTACGGGGTGTTCGGGGTCGACGGTTCCACGCCGATCATCAACCACCCCGAGGCCGCCATGCTCGGTGTCGGCCGGATCATTCCCAGGCCCTGGGTCCACCAGGGCGAACTGGCGGTCCGTCAGGTGGTGCAGCTCTCGCTCACCTTCGACCACCGTGTCTGCGACGGCGGCACGGCGGGCGGCTTCCTGCGCTACGTGGCGGACTGCGTCGAGCAGCCCGCCGTCCTGCTCCGCACGGTCTGACGAGGGGCGGCCGTACCGGACCCCCACCCGGTACGGCCGGCCGGTGCGGACCGGCCGGTGCGGTACGGCCGGCCGGTCCGCACCGGGTGCCGGGCACGACCCGTCGACCGTGCGGTCGTTCGCGCGGGCCCGTCTCAGCAAGGGAGACGGGCCCGTCGGCAGTGGGGTCGGGCGGCCCATACTGCTGGGGTGACCACCGCATACGACGCCGTCGTGCTCGCCGGAGGTGCCGCCCGGCGCCTCGGCGGCTCCGACAAGCCAGGGGTACGGGTCGGGGGCCGGACCCTCCTCGACCGGGTGCTCGCGGCCTGCCCCGACGCCGGCCGGACCGTGGTCGTCGCGGCCCCCCGCCCGACCGCCCGCCCCGTCCACTGGGCCAGGGAGGACCCGCCCGGCGGCGGCCCGCTGGCCGCACTCGACGCAGGCGTCCGGGAGACCGGCGCCGACGTCCTCCTCGTCCTCTCCGCCGACCTGCCCTTCCTGGACCGGACCGCCGTCCGCCGCCTCCTCGACGCCCTCGACGCGGCACCCGGGGCCGAGGCCGCGCTCCTCACCGACGCCGAGGGGCGGGACCAGCCGCTCGTCGCCGCGTACCGCCGCGCCCCGCTCCTGCGTGAACTGGCCCTCGTCACCGGCCGACGGGGCACCCTCGAAGGAGGCCCCCTGCGCCTCCTCACCGGGGGACTGGACCTCACCCGGGTCGCCGCGGGCCCTCTCGCCTCCTTCGACTGCGACACCTGGGAGGACATCGCCACGGCCCGGACCCGCATCAGGGAGCATGGGACCGTGCTGGATGAATGGATCACCGCAGTCAAGGACGAGCTGGGGATCGAACTGGACGTCGACACCGGCGTGCTGCTCGACCTCGCCCGCGACGCCGCCCACGGCGTGGCCCGCCCCGCCGCGCCCCTGACCACCTTCCTGGTCGGCTACGCGGCCGCCCGCGCGGGCGCCGAGGGCGGGCCGGAGGCCGTCGCCGAGGCGGCCCGCAAGGCCGCGGCGCTCGCGCAACGCTGGGCCGCCGAGCAGGACGAGGCCGGATGACGCCGAAGGAGCCCCTCCCCGTGGCCCCCGGGCCCGCCACCGGCGCGAAGGCCGGGACGCCGCACCGGGCCACCGCCTGGCCCGAGGCCAGGGCCGCCGCAGCCCGCGCGGGGAGCGCCGCGCGGGCCGAGCGGGAGCTGCGGCGCCTCCCGCTCGGGCAGGCCCTCGGCCAGGTCCTGGCCGAGCCGCTCCTCGCCCTCACCGACCTGCCCTCCTTCGACACCTCCGCCATGGACGGCTGGGCCGTCGCGGGCACGGGCCCCTGGACCGTACGGGCGGAGACCCCCGTCCTCGCGGGTCACGCGCCCGTCGCCGCCCTGACCGACGGCGAGACCGTACGGATCGCCACCGGGGCCCCCGTTCCGCCCGGGACCACCGCGGTCATCCGTACCGAGCACTCCCGTACGGAACGGACCGGAGCCCTTCCCGGGCCGGGCCTCCTGCTGCACGCGCTGCGCGACGTGGTCTCCGGGCAGGACATCAGGCCCCGGGGCCAGGAGTGCCGGTCCGGCGACGAGCTGCTGCCCGCGGGCACCGCCGTGACCCCCGCCGTACTGGGCCTCGCGGCGGCCGCCGGTTACGACGAGCTCCCCGTTCCCCCGTGTCCCCGGGTGGAGGTCCTCGTCCTCGGCGACGAACTCCTCACGGCCGGTCTCCCCCACGAGGGGCTCATCCGTGACGCCCTCGGCCCGATGCTCGGCCCCTGGCTCGCGGCGCTCGGCGCCGAGGTGCTCGCCACCCGGCGGATCGGCGACGACGCCGAGGAGCTGTACGCGGCCGTCACGGGCTCCGCCGCCGACCTGGTCGTCACCACCGGGGGCACCGCCGCCGGACCCGTCGACCATCTTCACCGGGTCCTCGACAAGGCGGGCGCCACGCTCCTGGTCGACGGGGTGAAGGTCCGCCCCGGCCATCCGATGCTCCTCGCGGCCCTGGGCGGCGGTCGCCACCTCGTCGGCCTGCCCGGCAATCCGCTCGCCGCCGTCTCCGGGCTCCTCACGCTCGCCGAGCCGCTCCTCGCCGCCCTGGGAGGCTCCTCTCCCACCGGGGGCCGTGCCCCCGTCCTGGAGGAGGTGCACGGGCACCCCCACGACACCCGGCTCGTCCCGGTCGTCCGCCGGGCCGAGCGTCTCGTTCCGCTGCGCTACAACGGGCCCGCCATGCTCCGGGGCATCGCCGTCGCGGACGGCATGGCCGTCGTCCCGCCCGGTGGCGCCCGGTCCGGCCAGGAGCTGGACGTCCTCGACCTTCCCTGGCCGCCGACGTCGGGCTCCGTACCGGCCCAAGGAGCGTGTTTCACGTGAAACTTCCCAGCCGTGACGTGATGGCCCGCCAAGCGGACGAACGGGTCTCGGGCCCGCGGATCCAGCTGCCCCGCAGGGTCGTCGAGAGGCCGCTGCGCCAGGTCGGCAAGCGGCTGCTCATGGCGCTCGGCGTGCTGATCGTGACGGTTCTCATCGTCTATGCCGACCGCGACGGCTACCACGACAACGCCGACGAGACGCTCGACTTCCTCGACAGCGTCTACTACGCGACCGTGACGCTCTCCACCACCGGATACGGCGACATCGTCCCGTACAGCGACTCGGCGCGGCTCGCCAACATCCTGCTGGTCACGCCCCTGCGCGTGCTCTTCCTGATCATCCTGGTCGGCACCACTCTCGAGGTCCTCACCGAACGGACCCGGGAGGAGTTCCGGTTGAACCGCTGGAGGTCCACCTTGCGCGACCACACCGTCATCGTCGGTTTCGGCACGAAGGGGCGGTCCGCGATCCAGACGCTCTGCGCGACCGGACTCCGCAAGGACCAGATCGTCATCGTCGACCCCTCCACGAAGGTGATCGAGACGGCGAACGCGGACGGGTTCGTCGGCGTCATCGGCGACGCGACCCGCAGTGACGTGCTGCTCCGCGCCGAGGTGCAGCGGGCCCGGCAGGTCGTCATCGCCACCCAGCGCGACGACACGGCGGTCCTGGTCACCCTCACGGCACGCCAGCTCAACCGCGGAGCGAAGATCGTCGCGGCGGTCCGCGAGGAGGAGAACGCACCGCTGCTCCGCCAGTCCGGCGCGGACGCGGTCATCACCAGCGCCAGCGCCGCCGGTCGCCTGCTCGGACTGTCCGTGCTGAGCCCCAGCGCCGGCACGGTGATAGAGGACCTCATCCAGCAGGGCTCGGGCCTCGACCTCGTGGAACGGCCGGTGACCAAGAGCGAGGTCGGCAAGAGCGTGCGGGAGACCGGCGACCTGGTGGTGAGCGTGCTCCGCGGCCATCGGCTCCTCGGTTACGACGACCCCGCGGCCAGCCCGCTCCAGCTCACCGACCGGGTGATCACCATCGTGCGCGCCGCGTCGGTCACCCCGCTCTCCACACCGCCCGAGGACTGACCCGCCGGAGCGTCGGCTCACCGGAGGAGCGGCCCGTCGGGCGAGTAGCCTCGCCGCCATGTATGCGATCACGATTCCGGAACCCGGCGGTCCCGAGGCGCTCGTCTGGGCCGAGGTGCCCGATCCCGTACCCGGCGAGGGCGAGGTGCTCGTCGAGGTGGCGGCCAGCGCGGTCAACCGCGCCGATCTGCTCCAGCGCCAGGGCTTCTACGACCCGCCGCCGGGCAGCTCCCCGTACCCCGGCCTGGAGTGCGCGGGCCGGGTCGCCGCGCTCGGCCCCGGGGTGTCCGGCTGGGCCGTCGGCGACGAGGTGTGCGCGCTGCTCGCCGGCGGCGGTTACGCGGAGAAGGTCGTGGTCCCGGCCGGCCAGCTGCTGCCCGTCCCGGAGGGCGTCGACCTGACCACGGCCGCGGCGCTCCCCGAGGTGGCGTGCACGGTCTGGTCCAACGTCTTCATGCTCGCGCACCTGCGGCCCGGCGAGACGCTGCTCGTACACGGCGGCGCGAGCGGGATCGGCACGATGGCGATCCAGCTGGCGAAGGCGGTCGGCGCGCGGGTCGCGGTCACCGCCGGAGGCCCCGAGAAGCTCGCGCGCTGCGCCGAGCTGGGCGCGGACGTCCTCATCGACTACCGCGAGCAGGACTTCGTCGAGGAGCTGGCGAAGGCGACGGACGGCGCGGGCGCGGACGTCATCCTGGACATCGTGGGCGCCAAGTACCTGGAGCGGAACGTGAAGGCGCTGGCCGTGAACGGCCGGCTGGTCGTCATCGGCCTCCAGGGCGGGGTGAAGGGCGAGCTGAACCTCGGGGCGCTGCTCGCGAAGCGCGCGGCCGTCCTGGCGACGACGCTGCGGTCCCGTCCGGCGCAGGAGAAGGCGGCGATCGTCGCGGCCGTACGGGAGCACGTCTGGCCGCTGATCGGCGCGGGCACGGTCCGCCCGGTCGTCGACCGGACGCTGCCGATGCCGGAGGCCGCCGAGGGGCACCGGGCGCTGGAGGACGGCCGGCACGTCGGCAAGGTACTGCTGCTCACGCCGCACGCCTGACCCGCCTGACCCGAGCCTGATCCGCTCGACTCCCGCCTGACCCGAGCCTGGTCCGCTCGACTCCCGCCTGACCCGAGCCTGGTCCGCTCGACTCCCGCCTGACCCGAGCCTGATCCGCTCGATCCCCGGTCGACCCGAGCCTGATCCGCTCGACCCCCGCTTGCCCCGAGCCTGATCCGCTCGACCCGCGGCCGACCCGCGCGCTGCGCCCGGGTCGCGCGCGGCTCGCGGCCCGCGCACGGGGAAGGGGTCCGGCACACGAGACGTGCCGGACCCCTTCCTCTTACGGACGTGACCTACAGGTACGGCCCCGAGCGCACCGCGTGCCCGGGGCCGTGGTCGTCGTCATCGTCGTGGGACCCACCCGGAGGCAGCGCGCGACGCATCTGCTCCAACTGCGCGCGGGCCGCCATCTGCTGGGCGAACAGCGCCGTCTGGATGCCGTGGAACAGGCCCTCCAGCCAGCCCACCAGCTGGGCCTGCGCGATGCGCAGCTCCGCCTCGGAGGGGATCGCCTCGTCCGTGAACGGCAGGGAGAGCCGCTCCAGTTCCTCGACCAGTTCGGGCGCGAGCCCGTCCTCCAGCTCCTTCACGGAGCTGGCGTGGATGTCCTTGAGCCTGACCCGGCTCGCCTCGTCCAGAGGGGCCGCCCGTACTTCCTCCAGGAGCTGCTTGATCATGCTGCCGATCCGCATGACCTTCGCAGGCTGCTCGACCATTTCCGTCACCGGGACCTCGCGGGGTTCGTCGTCGCCCTGAGCGCCGCCGAGCGCCATCCCGTCCTGTCCCACGATGAGGACCTGGGGGCTCTCCTGCGACCTGTCATTCCTCGGCATCTCCATGCCGCCATTCTCTCGTACGCATGCCTCACCACACGGTGTGCCCCCGTACGGGGGTGATCCACCCTCGTACGGGGGCACGGGACGGGAACGAAGCCCGTCAGGTCGCCGCGCGCCGGGCCAGCGCGCCGCGCGAACGGGTCACCAGGGCGGCGAGGAGCGCGGCGCCGAGCGGGACGGCGACGATCAGGCCGGCCATCGTCTCCCAGGGGATGACGATCGGCAGGTCGGGCGGGGCCAGGTCACGGCTCCAGCCCTCGGCGACGCTCTGCTCGTAGGAGCGGATCTGTTCGCGCTCCTCGGTGAGCCGGAGCCCGATGGCGGGCAGCAGCCCGGCGACCGAGCCGAGGATCACGCCCATCGCGGCGACGACTCCGCACTGGAATCCGCTGAGCGTGCGGCGGACCCGGGGCGGGGCGCCCACGGCGGCGAGCGTCTTCAGGTCGGCCTCGGCGTCGGCCTGGGCGAGACCGGTGGCGATGCCGGCGGCGCCGATCGTGACCAGGCCCGCGAAGACGGCCAGCGAGAGCAGGACGATGCCGTACTTGTTGACGAACCCTTCTTCCAGGTGGACTTCGACGTCGCTGCCGAGCTTGGCGAGGTCGCTGTCGAGCTTCTGGCGCTGCTCGGAGTCCGGGAGGCGATCGGTGCTGACGTACACGCCCAGCGGCGCCGTGGAGAGCCCGGCGGCCTTCGCGGTGGCCGGGGTCATGAGGGCCTGGAGGCCGTAGGTCTTCTTGTCGCCGGGCACCAGGTACGCGGGCAGGGAGCTGACCTTGCCGGGAACGGGACGGCCCTCCTGGGCGGCCCTGTCGACGGCGGAGAGATCGGTGATCTGCTTGATCCCGACGGTCCCGTCCTTGCCGACCAGGGCGCGGTTGAAGCTGACGATCCTGCCGTCGGCGAGGGCCTTCACGGTCGCGGGGTCGTCGATGCCGAGGACCTGGAGCAGCTTGGCGTCACCGATGAGCAGGCCGCCCTCGGAGATGTACATGCCGCTGCCGGCGGAGTCCTTGCAGCGCCAGTCCTCCGTGAGCAACTTCCGTCGCTGTGCGGGCGTGTACTTCTCCGCGGCGTCGCCGCCGCCCGGGAGGAACGCGTACAGCGGGCACTCGTTCGCCGGGGGGACGACGACCTCGTAGCGGCCGCAGCCCTCGCCCTCTCCCCAGGGCGGGCAGCCGGGCTTGCCGACCGAGACGCGCCCGACGTCGGCGCTGACGTCGACGGGGAAGTTCCGCTGGATGGCCTCGCGGACGGCGGGGACGTCCCGGCCGCCTTCTTCCTGGACGAAGGCGGAGGCGACGCCGTAGGGCAGCGTGGCCTCGTACGCGGCCCTGTTCTGGGCCTCGCGACCGGCCATGTACGTGGTGACGGCGACCGCGCCGGCGACGGCGGCGAGGACGGCGGCGACGGCGGGTGCCGTACGCCCCCGGTTGCGGACGGCGTCCCGCAGCGCGAGGCGCGGGGAGAGCGGAAGCCAGCGTCCGGTCCGCCCGAACAGACCCACCAGAGCGGGGGTCATGGCGACGACGCCGAGCTCGGCGAGGGCGGAACCGGCCGCCACGAGGGCGACCTGCTCGGAGACCATCGAGCCGAAGAGGGCGATCGCGCCGCCGACGAGGAGGGCCGCCAGGCCGATCAGGGGAAGGACGCGGCTGCTGCGGCGGATGCCGCGCCGGCCGGTGAGCGAGGCGAGGACGGTCTGCCGGGAGGCGGTGACGGCCGGGACGATCGCGGCGAGCAGGCCGGTCAGGACCGCGAGCAGCGCGATGCCGAGCAGTTCGAGCGGCCGGACGTCGAACGCCCCGAAGCGCTGGCCCATGGTGTCCTCGAGGACCGGCTGCAGCACCAGCGTCAGGACCACGGCGAGGGCGATGCCGGTGACGGCGGCCGCGACGCCGATGACCAGACCGCCGCTCAGCACGATCGCCCGGATGTGGCTGCGGGCACCGCCGTTGGCGCCGACCAGGCCGAGCTGGCGGCGCGAGCGGCGGGCGCCGACCGCGAAGGCGGGCCCGGCGAGGAGGCAGATCTCCAGCATCGCCAGGCCGACGACGGTGGCGAGGGAGGCGAGTTCGGCGGTCTTGGCCCCCGGGCTGGACCCGTAGTCGCCCCAGCCGTCCTTCTGGTTGAGCGGGACCTCGGACGCGGCGGGCGGGTCGAGCACCACGGCGCGCGAGACGACGGCGACACCCTTGGTGTTGATCTCCTTGACGGCGTTCCACGTGAAACCACCGGACTTGCGCACCAGGTACGAGACGGAGGCGTCGGGCGCGGGCAGACCGGCCTTCTCGACCGCCTTCGCGTACGGGGCGAGGAAGGCGCCGGGCAGCGCGTTCACCTGGTCCGTGGTGAGCGAGTCGGGAAGTTCGTAGGCGCCGACGATCCGATACGGGCGATCGAAATTGCGGGCGGAAAGGGTCGAGCCGATCGACAGCCCGCTCGTCTCCAGGAAGTGCGAGGTGGCCATGACCTCGTCGCTCTTCTCCGGGAAGCGCCCCTCCAGGAGCGTCATGATGCCGCGGGCGATCGGATCGGACGCCTTGAGCTCACGCACGTCGGCCCCGAGCAGACCGTGGGTCGTCGTCAGCTTCGCCGAACCGAGGGCGTCCGTGAGGACGGTGGCCCCCGCCGGGATGGTCCTGGTGACATCGGTGGAGCCGCTCGGCCAGGGCTCGTTCTCGTAGTCCTCGGCCGGCGTGTGCGTCTCGCCGGTGGGGTCCTGGAAGATCGGGACGCCGCCGACCTGGGCGTCCCTGAAGCGCGCGTCGGCCGCGCCGATCGTCCGCTCCAGCCGCTCACCGGGCGACAGTTCGGAGCTGCGGTAGGTCAGGTCGAGGGCGCTGACGCCCAGGATGGGCAGCGCGATCATCGCGAGGACGAGGGCGCTGCGGCCCTTGGAGCGCCAGGCGTCGCGACGGGCTATGCGGATCGCGGCCCGCCAGGAGTGGAACCAGGTCTTCACGCGTCGGCCACCTGACCGGAGAGGAGCGAATCGGCCTCGCTGCGCACGGTCTGGTCGACGATGGCGCCGTCCCGCAGGAACACGACCCGGTCGGCCCAGGCGGCGAACCGCGGCTCGTGGGTGACGAGGACGCCGGCGGCGCCCGCGTCGCAGCGGGAGCGGAGCAGGGCGAGCACGGACTCGCCGGTCTCGGAGTCCAGGGCGCCGGTCGGCTCGTCGGCGAGGACGAGGCGGCGGTCGCCGACGAGGGCGCGGGCGATGGCGACGCGCTGCTGCTGGCCGCCGGACATCTCGTCGGGGAAGCGGTCGGCGAGGTGGCCGAGCCCCATCTCCTCCAGGGCGGCGACGGCCTCGACGCGCGCCTTGCGGGCGGAGGTCCCGTCCAGTTCGCGGGGGAGGGCGACGTTCTCGGCGGCGGTCAGGGCCGGGATGAGGTTGTAGTCCTGGAAGACGTAACCGATGCTGCGGCGGCGCAGGGCCGCGAGTTCCTTGACGCTCGCGGTGGTGATGTCGGTGTCCTCGACGATCACCCGGCCCGAGCTGGGGGTGTCCAGGCCGCCGGCGATGGTGAGCAGCGTGGACTTGCCGGAGCCCGACGGGCCCATGACGGCGACGAGTTCGCCGGGGTACACGGCGAGGTCGATGCCGCGCAGGGCGTGCACCTCGGTGGCGCCCGCGCCGTGGACGCGGGCCAGGTTCTGCAGTTGCAGCACGGGCTGCTGTGTCGACATGGAGGGATCCCCCCGTTGGCCGTACGCGGCGGTCGGGCCGGGTACGGGAGCGTGCGATGGAAGGTGGTGGTGCGTCGGCGGTACGGGCGGGGCGGGGCGCGGTCAGCGCGCCCCGGGCGTACCGGTGGTCGAAGGGTGCTGAGAGGCCGGAGTTCCCGGCCCGGCCGGGGTGCCGGAGACCACGGGGGCGGTCGGCGTGCTCGGGGCCGCCGGGCTCGCGGGGGCGGTCGCCGGGTTCTCCACGGCCGTCGTCGCCGACAGGCGGATCAGCCGGGACTCGCAGTGGTCCAGCCAGCGGGCCTCCGCCTCGGTCTGGAAGATCAGCTGCTCCAGGACGAGGAGCCAGGCCACGTCGTCCCGCTCCCGGGACCCGCCGCCCTCGACGGCGAGCAGGGCCCGCGCCTTGAGCCGGGTGTAGTCCTGCATCGCCTTCACGGTGTGCCGGCGCTGGGACTGGATGACGTCGCGGATGTCGACGCCGGGCGCGCCCACGGCCATGGCGAGCTTGATGGCCAGCTCGTCGCGGGCGGGGCTGGTGCGGTCCACCGGCTTCTCGAACCAGGTCCTGAGCTCGGCGCGGCCGCTGTCGGTGATCGCGTAGAGCGTGTGTCCGGCCGCGTCCTCGCCGCCCTGGGCGACCATGCCGTCGCGTTCGAGCCGGTTGAGGGTCGTGTAGACCTGGCCGACGTTGAGCGGCCAGGTGGAGCCGGTGCGGGACTCGAACTCCGTGCGGAGCTGGGAGCCGTAGCGAGGGCCGCGTTCGAGGAGGGCGAGGAGCCCGTGGCGGATCGACATACTCAGTATGTATACCGGGTATGCCGCGGCGGACAACCGTCCTGAGAGGGAAGCGGGAGGTCCGACTCAAGGGGGACCCGGCGGTCCCGGCAGGGTCAGCGGCGGCGCATCCGGAGCCCGAGGAAACCGATCCCGAAGCCCATCAGGGCCAGCCCCACGCCCAGGGTGAGCACGGGAATCCGCTGGTCGCCGAGGGCGGGCGCGGTCTCGTCGGCCAGTCCGGGAGCCGCGGCGGGCAGGCTGGCGGGCGCCGCCTCGGGCGCCAGCGGGTCCCCCTCGCGTACCGGTCCGTACGACTCGTCGGCGGCGTCGTGCTCGCGCGGGGTTGTAGCGGTTTCGGTACGAGAGGGGCGGGGCGACGGCCCCTCGACGCTCGCCGCGGCGGAGGGCTCGGCGGACTCCGGGCGTCCGGGGCGGGGCTTCCCCTCGCCCTCGGGCCGCCCCGCGAGGGAGGCGGAACGGCTGGGGGCGGGGGCGTCGGAGGGCTCGGCGCTCGGCGCGGACGGGGAGGGACTCGCTCCCGTTCCGGTGGGCGCGGGCGCCGGGGAGACGGGCGCGCGGGTGCCTCCGTCGCCGCCGGGAGGGCCCGACGGGGGGACGGGCGGAGCGGCGGACGGGGAGGGGGCGCCCGGCGGGACGGCCGAGGAGGGCGTGGCGGAGGGCGGGCTCGCCGCCGACACCGGAACCGCACTGCCCGCGGGGGCGCCGGGGGGCCGGGCCGCGCCGACCGGCGAGACGCCGGGGGGCCGCGCCGCGCTCCCCGTGGAGGCGCCGGGAGGCCGGCCCGCGCCGATCGGGGAGGTGCCGGGGGCCTGCGCCGCGTACGCGAAGGACGTGGCGTACAAGGCGCAGGTGAACGCGCAGGTGAGCGCGGGGCGCAGGGCCCGTGCGCGTGCTCTGCGGAGTGCTGGAGTCACCGGGTGACCCCCTCCCGTACCGAGGCGCGGAGACGTTCGACTCAGCGTCACATGCCCGATTCGTTCCGGCATCCGGGACGGGGCCAGGGGGCGTACGGCGGCTCCGGGACTACTGCGGCGGGTTGCCCGTCGAGATCTTCAGGGTGAACTCGGCGTCCTTGTCGGTGATGTCCTCGCCGGCCGGCGGGTACTGCTCCAGGACCGTGCCCTCGCCGTACGTGGCCTCGTCCACCGGGGTCTGGGTCATGATCTTCCAGCCCGCCGCCCGGACACAGTCCTTCACCGACTGGATGTTCTTGTAGGTGAAGTTGGGGACCTCGAACTTGGACGGGTCGTCGCTCGACTCCGAAGGCTGCGTGCACTTCTTCATGTCGATGGTCTTGGTCAGGTCGGGCCCCTTGTGGCCGGGCGCCGCCGTCTGGCTCTGCTGCGTCTCCGTGCCGCCGGTGCCGCCGGCCTGCGGGTCCTCGTCCTTGTTCAGGTTGAGCGCCACGAGCAGACCGCCGATCGCGAGCAGCGCGACGGTGATCGCGCCGACGAGGACCGGGGTGTTCCGGCGGGAGCCGGAGCCCGAGCCGCCGGTCGCGACGGGAGCGGACATGGGCGCCGGCGTCGGGGCGTACGGCGAGGGGGCCGGGGTGGGGGCGTACGGGGCGGGCGTCGGAGCCTGCTGCGGGTAGCCGTACGCCGGGGCGGGCGCGGAGGTCGCGGGGCCGTACGGGCCGGGCTGCGGGGTCGGCGGCAGGTAGGGCTGCTGCACGCCGGGGTGCGGGGTCGGCGGCGGGGTCTGGCCGACGGGCGGGAAGACCGCCGAGCCGACGCCCGCGCCGCTGCTGACCGGACCGCCCTGGACGATCATCGGCGCACCGGTCTGGCCGGCCGCCAGGACCCGCAGGCACTCGTCGCGCATCGCGGCCGCGCTCGGGAACCGCTCGTTCGGGTTCTTCCGGAGCGCGCGGGCGACGAGCGCGTCCATCGCCGGCGTCACCGAGCGGTTGACGGAGGACGGGGCGACCGGCTCCTCCTGCACGTGCGCGTAGGCGATGGCGAGCGGCGAGTCGGCGTCGAAGGGGAGCCGGCCCGTCAGCAGCTGGAAGAGCATGATGCCGACCGAATAAAGGTCGGAGCGGGCGTCCACCGCGCGGCCGAGGGCCTGCTCGGGGGAGAGGTACTGGGGGGTGCCGACGACCATGCCGGTCTGCGTCATCGAGGTGACCCCGGACTGCATGGCCCGCGCGATGCCGAAGTCCATGACCTTGACCACACCGCGCTTGGTGGTCATCACGTTGCCCGGCTTGATGTCGCGGTGGACCAGGCCCATCTCGTGGCTGACCTCGAGCGCGGCCAGCACGTCGGCCGTGACCTTCAGCGCCTTGTCGGCCGGCATCGCGCCGTACTGCTGGACGTCCGCGGCGAGGACCGAGCCGAGCGGCTGCCCCTCCACGTACTCCATGACGATGTACGGCATGACGGCGCCGTCGAGGGTGTCCTCGCCGGTGTCGAAGACCGAGACGATGTTCGTGTGCGACAGCTTCGCGACGGCCTGCGCCTCGCGCCGGAACCGCTCGCGGAAGGACTGCTCCCGGCCGAGTTCCGTGTGCAGCGTCTTGATGGCGACCTGCCGGTCCAGGGCGCTGTCGTAGGCCAGGTAGACCGACGCCATGCCGCCCTCGCCGAGAAGGTCACGCAGCTGGTACCGGCCGCCCGCGACCGAACCGCCCGCATAGCGGCCCTGTGCGCCGTCCTGGCTCATCTGTGCTTCCCCCTACGCGCGCGTGGCGGCGTCGATCCGGAATTTCCTGGCCAAGTCTGCCCCAGGGCAGTGACACGTCAAGCCGGGCATCGGTTCGGTGCCCGTTCCGTGACACTCCGCACAGGAAGCGTTTCCGCACGGCCGGAGGAAACCCGTCGAATTTGCACAGGCGTACGTCGAGGAGGTTGGATGACCGGTCCATCTCGGACCGTGGTGTCGTACGGAGCCTGTAGCGTGACGACTGGACACGGCACGACAGACGACGGCGAGGACTGATGGCACCCGAATCCGGAGCAGGTGGCGGTGTGCCGGACGCGTCGGCGGAATCGTGGGGCGAGGGCGGCGTCGTCGGCGACGGCCGCTACCGCCTGACGCACCGTCTGGGGCGGGGCGGCATGGCGGAGGTCTTCGCCGCCGAGGACGTGCGGCTCGGCCGCACCGTGGCGGTCAAGCTGCTGCGCGCCGACCTCGCCGAGGACCCGGTCTCCAAGGCCCGCTTCACCCGCGAGGCACAGTCCGTCGCCGGACTCAACCACCACGCGATCGTCGCCGTGTACGACTCCGGCGAGGACCTCGTCGGCGGCCGTCCCGTGCCGTACATCGTGATGGAGCTGGTCGAGGGCCGCACCATCCGCGACCTGCTGCTCAGTGCCGAGGCCCCCGGCCCCGAGCAGGCGCTCATCATCGTCTCCGGAGTCCTGGAGGCGCTGGCCTACTCGCACCAGCACGGCATCGTGCACCGTGACATCAAGCCGGCGAACGTGATCATCACGCACAGCGGCGCGGTGAAGGTCATGGACTTCGGCATCGCGCGCGCCCTGCACGGCGCGCAGTCGACGATGACCCAGACCGGCATGGTCATGGGCACCCCGCAGTACCTCTCCCCCGAGCAGGCCCTCGGCAAGGCGGTCGACCACCGCTCCGACCTGTACGCCACGGGCTGCCTGCTCTACGAACTCCTCGCGCTGCGGCCCCCCTTCACCGGCGAGACGCCGCTGTCCGTCGTGTACCAGCACGTCCAGGACGCGCCGGTCCCGCCGTCCGAGGTGACGGGGTCCGTGCCGCCGGAGCTCGACGGCCTGGTGATGCGCTCGCTCGCGAAGGATCCGGACGACCGGTTCCAGAGCGCCGAGGAGATGCGCGGGCTCATCCAGTACGCCCTCCAGATGCTCCAGCAGCAGGGCGGTTACACCGGCGCGTGGAACACCGGACCGGTCGAGACGTACGAGGGCGGGCACGCCCCGGCCGGCGGCATGGCCGCGACGGCCGCGATGGGCCACCCCGTGCACGGCGAGACCGCGCAGGGCCCGATCCTTCCGCCGATCAACCCGAACGACGGCGGTTACGACGGCGGTGCCGGCGGCTACGGCCAGGACGGGTACGGCGCGCAGAGCGGCGGCAGCGGCGGCCGGGGCAAGGTCTGGCTGTTCGCCGTCCTCGCGCTGATCGCGGTCGTCGCGGGCGTCGCGTACGCGCTCGACAAGGCGGGCGGCCCGGGCGACGACGTGAAGGCGCCGACGAACACCGTCAGCACCTCGCCGTCGACCGCCTCCGAGGAGCCCACCCCCTCGGAGGAGCCCACCCAGGACCCCACCCAGGATTCGGGCTCGTCGACCGGCGAGACGCAGCAGCCGTGGAACCCGCCGACGACGTACGAGCCGACCGAGCCCACGGGCGAGCCGTCGACCGATACGCCGACGCAGCCGACGACCACGCCGCCGACCAAGCCGACGGGCACGCCGACGGAGCCGACGGGCGAGCCGACGACCGAGCCCCCGACGGAGCCGACGGGCGAGCCGACCGACGACTCCTCCGGCGGCAACGGCAACCCGGACACCCCGCCGACGGGCGCGGGCAACGAGACCGGCTGACGCGCGGCCGCCACGGCGCCCGCGCGGCCACCGCCGCGCTTTCCCCGGGCCTTCGCGAGGGGCCGCCCCGTGCCTCCTCCGCCCCCTCGTGCCTCGCCGCGCCTCCGCGCGCCTTCGTCCTGCTCAGCCGGCGAAGGCGTCGCGGACCGCCGCGTACTCACGCGTCCACCAGACCGCCAGGGCCGACACCGCGGGGAACTGCGGGTCGGCCCGCCGGTCGTGCAGCTGGTAGCGCCAGCGCAGGGTCCAGAAGTCGTTGAGCCGCTCCCACCACACCCGGTGGGCCGCCGCGGCCAGCTCGGCGCCGTCCGCGCCCGTCGCCCGCCGGTACGCGCGCGCGTACGCCCGCACCTTCTCCAGGGCCAGCTCCCCCTCCGGACGTACGAAGAAGATCGCGGCGGCCCTGACCGCCTCCTCGGCCCTGGGGCGGACCCCGAGCCGGTCCCAGTCGACGATCGCGGCGGGCTCCGCGCCCCGGTACAGCAGGTTCAGCGGGTGGAAGTCCCCGTGCACCCAGCCGGCGGCGGAGGCGGGCGGCGGCCGGTGGTGGGCGTGCTGCGCGAGCAGCCTGCGCCGCTCCCTGAGCCGGTGCTCGGCGAGCGCGTCGAAGCTGTCGCGGGGGCGGTGCGCGCGGGCGAGGCGGAGCAGCTCCTCGATGGCCCGGAAGGTGTCCTCGGGGCGGGCGCTCTCGTGCTCGCCGCCCGGCGGCGGGGACTCCATGACCTGCTCCAGGCAGGTGTGGACGCGGCCGAGGAGGGTGCCGAGGCGGCGGGAGCAGCCGGTGGAGAGCTGGGCGCCGTCGCGGTGGCGGCCGTCGACCCAAGGGTGCAGGGCGTAGCAGTGTCCGCCGACGAGGGCGACCGTGCGGCCCCGGCCGTCGGGGAGCGGCGGCGCCACCGGCAGGCCGAGGGCGTGTAAGCGCTGGGTGGCGCGGTGCTGACGGGTGATGGTGGCCCGGTCCGAGGTGGGGGCGTCCAGGTGCTGCTTGAGGAAGTACGCCCCGCGGGTGGTGGAGAGCCGGTAGCCGCGGTTGAGCAGGCCCTCGGTCACGGGGACGCAGGAGAGGGGTTCGCCCACGTCCGTGTAGCGGCGCAGGAGGGGGCGCAGGGGCGGAGCGTGGGGTGCAGATGAGCGCGGCACTCCGCAGATGTTAGATCACGCTGCGTGGTGGAGGCGTCGCTCCACGGAAGGGTGCCCGGGACGGGCCTCGCGACGGTGCTCGGAACCGGCCGGGGGGCGAGCCCCGGGGCAGGTGTCGGGGGCGGCTTCGGGCTCGGCCTCGGGGCAGGTGCCGGGGACGGCCGCGGGCTCGGCCTCGGGGGCGTCCTGGGGGCCGGCCCCGACGCCCGTCCCGGAACCGGCCTCGGAAGGCCTCGCGCCGGACGCCCCCGCGGCGGCCCCCGGGGAGGGCCCTGAGGGGCTCTCGAAGGCGCTTCCGGCCGAGCCCTCCGCCGGACCCTCTGCAGGCGCCCCGCCCTGTGTTCCAGCCTCCGCGCGCCCGCCGTAGTCGAGCTCGTGGACCGTCACGAACTGTGGCTCGATCCGCAGGAACACCGGGGTGAAGGGCTCGCCGTCCACCCGTACGGGCTCGGGGCCGAAGGCCGCCCGTTCCTCCGGCGTCGGCTCGACGACCTCGGCCGTGCCCGTGAACTGGACGGACCAGAGGTGGTCGGCGCCGGAGTCGCAGTTGTCCGCGCCGTACGCGACCACGCTGCCGTTGCAGGCGCGGTGGTAACCGAGGCCCCGGTGCATCCGGAGCAGGACGCGGCCGTCGGCCACGACGTGGCGGGCGGGGGCGACGAACGGCATCGCCCGCATGCTCGTCGCCACCCGGCCGTACGACACGCGGCTCAGCAGCTCGATGGCGCGGATCTTGTCGGAGGACATGGTCTCCACTCTCCGCCACCGGCGCCGTGCCGGAAAAGGGGCCCCTGCCCCGGTTCGAGGGGGTCGTAGGTCCCGAGGACGGATCCCGCCGACCCGCACCGCCGCCACGGGCCCCGGCCCCGGCCCGTCACGGGCCCTCGGTCCCGCCCTGCCACGGCCCCCTGCCACGGCCCCCGGCCCCGTCCCCACGCGCCCGGCCCGCCCTGCTGCGGGCCCCCGTCCCCGCGCGCCCGGGGCCCGCGGGCGTCAGTGGCGTTCGGCCTGGAGGCGGGCCACGTACGCCGCCGCCTGCGAGCGCCGCTCCATGCCCAGCTTCGACAGCAGGCTGGAGACGTAGTTCTTGATGGTCTTCTCCGCCAGGTGGAGCCGCTCGCCGATGACCCGGTTGGTCAGGCCCTCGCCGATCAGGTCGAGGATCTTCCGCTCCTGGTCCGTCAGGTTGGCGAGCTTGTCGTCGCCCTTCGGGTTGTTGCCGTCGCGCAGCCGTTCCAGGACCCGGGCGGTGGCCACCGGGTCGAGCAGCGACCTGCCGGCCGCGACGTCCCGCACCGCGTTCAGCAGTTCGTTGCCCCTGATCGCCTTGAGGACGTAGCCCGAGGCCCCGGCCATGATCGCGTCGAAGAGCGCCTCGTCGTCCGCGTACGAGGTCAGCATCAGGCACTTGACCGACTCGTCCTGCGAGCGGACCTCCCGGCACACCTCCACCCCGCTGCCGTCGGGCAGCCGGACGTCGAGCACCGCCACGTCCGGGCGGGTCGCGGGGATCCTGACCAGCGCGTCCGCCGCCGTCCCGGCCTCGCCGACCACCTCGATGTCGTCCTCCACGGAGAGCAACTCGTGGACCCCGCGCCGGACGACTTCGTGGTCGTCCAGCAGAAATACCCGGATTTTTCCTTCTTCGCGCACCCGGTCAGTCTCACATATTGGGTCTTCCGGCGCCCGGGGTGCGCGGGATAACGTGCCGGGTGTTCCGACGACGGCGTCGGGCCGTTGTCCATGCTCTGACCAGGGATGAGTCGCCCTTTTCTCGATTTACTTGGAAATCCAAGCAAAATCGCAGGTCAAGTGGGGTTTCGCGGGAATGCCGCGTAATGGGTAACGTGCCTATGACGGCGCTCGCCGGGGCACCTTTCACGCCCGACTCCGGCCGCGTCGCACCCACCCCGTGCGAAGGTACGGACAAGGCGGAGCCGCACTGGCCTCACCGGCGAACCCGGGGGCCGGACCGACGGAGGAGCACGCACGTGACCGTGGAGAGCACTGCCGCGCGCAAGACGACGCGACGCAGCAGCGGCACCAAGCGCACCGCAAGCGCGAGCACGAGCACCACCAAGAAGGCGACGGCCGCCACGGCCTCGGAGCCCGAGCTCGTTCAGCTGCTGACGCCCGAGGGGGAGCGCGTCCAGCACCCCGACTACGACATCGATCTGAGCGCCGAGGAACTGCGCGGCCTGTACCGCGACATGGTCCTCACCCGGCGTTTCGACGCCGAGGCGACCGCCCTGCAGCGTCAGGGCGAGCTGGGCCTGTGGGCCTCGCTGCTCGGCCAGGAGGCCGCCCAGATCGGTTCGGGCCGGGCCCTGCGCGATGACGACTACGTCTTCCCGACCTACCGCGAGCACGGCGTCGCCTGGTGCCGCGGGGTCGACCCGACGAATCTGCTGGGAATGTTCCGCGGTGTGAACAACGGCGGCTGGGACCCCAACAGCAACAATTTCCACCTGTACACGATCGTCCTCGGCTCGCAGACCCTGCACGCCACCGGCTATGCCATGGGCATCGCCAAGGACGGCGCGGACTCCGCCGTGCTCGCCTACTTCGGTGACGGGGCCTCCAGCCAGGGCGACGTCAACGAGTCGTTCGTCTTCTCCGCGGTCTACAACGCTCCGGTCGTGTTCTTCTGCCAGAACAACCAGTGGGCCATTTCCGAGCCCATCGAGAAGCAGACCCGCGTCCCGCTCTACCAGCGCGCCGCCGGTTTCGGCTTCCCCGGCGTCCGCGTCGACGGCAACGACGTCCTCGCGTGCCTGGCCGTGACCCGGTCCGCCCTGGAGCGCGCCCGCCGCGGCGAGGGCCCGACGCTCATCGAGGCCTTCACCTACCGCATGGCCGCCCACACCACCTCCGACGACCCGACGCGCTACCGCCGCGACACGGAGCGCGAGGCGTGGGAGGCCAAGGACCCGATCCTCCGGCTGAAGACGTACCTGGAGAACGAGGGCCACGCCGACGCGGCCTTCTTCGAGGAGCTGGAGGCGGAGAGCGAGGCCCTCGGCAAGCACGTCCGCGAGGTCGTCCGCGCCATGCCCGTCCCGGACCACATGGCGATGTTCGACCACACCTACGCGGACGGGCACGCGCTCGTCGACGAGGAGCGCGCGCAGTTCGCCGCCTACCAGGAGTCCTTCGAGGGCGGAGAGACCGAGTAATCATGGCTGTTCAGAAGCTTCCCCTGGCGAAGGCGCTCAACGAGTCGCTGCGCAAGGCCCTGGAGACCGACCCGAAGGTCGTCATCATGGGCCTGGACGTCGGCAAGCTCGGCGGTGTCTTCCGGATCACCGACGGCCTGCAGAAGGACTTCGGCGAGGACCGGGTCGTCGACACCCCGCTCGCCGAGTCCGGCATCGTCGGCACCGCGATCGGCCTCGCGCTGCGCGGCTACCGGCCGGTCGTGGAGATCCAGTTCGACGGCTTCGTCTTCCCCGCGTACGACCAGATCGTCACGCAGCTGGCGAAGATGCGGGCCCGTTCGCTCGGCACCGTGAAGATGCCGGTCGTCATCCGCATCCCGTACGGCGGTGGCATCGGCGCCGTCGAGCACCACTCCGAGTCCCCCGAGTCGCTCTTCGCGCACGTCGCGGGCCTCAAGGTCGTCACCCCGGCGAACTCCTCCGACGCCTACTGGATGCTCCAGCAGGCGATCCAGAGCGACGACCCGGTCATCTTCTTCGAGCCCAAGCGCCGCTACTGGGACAAGGGCGAGGTCGACACCGAGGCCATTCCCGGCGAGCTGCACAAGGCCCGGGTCGCCCGTGAGGGCACGGACCTCACCCTCCTCGCCTACGGCCCGATGGTGAAGACCTGCCTGGAGGCGGCCGCGGCCGCCGCCGAGGAGGGCAAGTCGGTCGAGGTCGTGGACCTGCGTTCGATCTCCCCCCTCGACTTCGACACCATCCAGGCCTCGGTCGAGAAGACCCGCCGCCTGGTCGTCGTCCACGAGGCGCCGGTGTTCTTCGGCTCCGGGGCGGAGATCGCCGCCCGGATCACCGAGCGCTGCTTCTACCACCTGGAAGCCCCCGTCCTGCGGGTCGGCGGCTACCACGCGCCGTACCCGCCGGCGCGCCTGGAGGAGGAGTACCTGCCGGGCCTGGACCGCGTGCTCGACGCCGTCGACCGCTCGCTGGCGTACTGAGGAGAGCACGACCATGACGATCCGCGAATTCAAGATGCCCGACGTGGGCGAGGGCCTGACCGAGGCCGAGATCCTCAAGTGGTACGTCCAGCCCGGTGACACCGTCACCGACGGCCAGGTCGTGATCGAGGTCGAGACCGCCAAGGCCGCCGTCGAGCTGCCGATCCCCTTCGACGGGACGGTCCACGAGCTCCTCTTCCCCGAGGGCACCACGGTCGACGTCGGCCAGGTCATCATCTCGGTGAACGTGGGCGGCGGCGCCGAGCCCGAGGCCCCGGCGGCGCCGGCCGTGGCGGCCGCCCCCGCCCAGGAGACGGTGGCCGAGCCGGAGGCCGCCGAGCCGGAGGGCCGCCAGCCGGTCCTCGTCGGCTACGGCGTGGCCGCCAGCTCCACCAAGCGGCGCGCCCGCAGGACGCCGGGCGGCGCCCCGGCCCGGGCGGTCGAGGCCGCCGTGCCCGCCCCGGTGGTCCCCGAGCAGCTGAACGGTCACGGTTCCGTGGCCGGCCGCCCGCTGGCCAAGCCGCCGGTGCGCAAGCTCGCCAAGGACCTCGGCGTCGACCTGGCGACGGTCACCCCGACCGGCCCGGACGGGATCATCACCCGGGAGGACGTCCACGCGGCGGCCGCCCCGGCGCCCGCCCCGGTCGTCGAGGCCCCCGCACCCGTGACGGCACCGGCCCCGGCGGTGGCGCCCGCCGCGGCGCCGGCCGCGGCGTCCTCCGCCCGGGAGACCCGTGTGCCCATCAAGGGCGTGCGGAAGGCCACGGCGGCGGCGATGGTCGGTTCGGCCTTCACCGCCCCGCACGTCACCGAGTTCGTGACCTTCGACATCACGCGCACGATGAAGCTGGTCGAGGAGCTCAAGTCCGACAAGGACATGGCGGGCCTGCGGGTCAACCCGCTCCTCCTCATCGCCAAGGCCGTCCTGGTCGCGGTCAAGCGCAACCCGGAGATCAACGCGGCCTGGGACGAGGCGGCGCAGGAGATCGTCCTCAAGCACTACGTGAACCTGGGCATCGCCGCGGCCACCCCGCGCGGTCTGATCGTGCCGAACATCAAGGACGCGCACGCCCAGACCCTGCCCGAGCTCTCGCGGTCCCTGAGCGAGCTCGTCGCCACCGCCCGCGAGGGGAAGACGACCCCGGCGGCGATGCAGGGCGGCACCTTCACCATCACCAACGTCGGCGTCTTCGGCGTCGACACCGGTACGCCGATCCTGAACCCCGGGGAGTCCGCGATCCTCGCGGTCGGTGCGATCAAGCTCCAGCCGTGGGTCCACAAGGGCAAGGTGAAGCCGCGTCAGGTCACCACGCTGGCCCTCTCCTTCGACCACCGTCTGGTCGACGGCGAGCTCGGCTCCAAGTTCCTGGCGGACGTCGCCGCGATCCTGGAGAACCCGAAGAGGCTCATCACCTGGGCGTGACGCCCGAGTTGCGTCGTTCCACGTGAAACACCCGGGCCGGGGGTGACACCACCCCCGGCCCGGGTGTCGTCCTCGTCCCGGACCCCTGTCACGGCCCTCTGTCCAGGACGGAGGTCCAGGACATCGAGGGGGACCATGTCGGAGTCGCCGGGTCCGCTGGAGCTGGTCGGGGACCGGTGGGTGATCGGGATCCCGAGCGCCAGGGGGGCACGTGCCTGGTCCTGACGCCGGAAGGCCTGGAACATCACGCGAACGGCGAGGCCGAGCCGCTGGAGGTCGTGCCTGGTCCAGGGTCATGGAGCTGGGCATCCGTGCGGCCCCCGGGGCCTGGACGGCCACGCGCGGCGGAGGCGTGCTCCTGGGGGCCACCCAGACGAACGCCCTCGACACGGGCCGCGACACCGGCTCCGTGCACGCCCTCGTACGGCATCCGTACGACGACCGGGGCGCGCGCTACAGCCATCATCGGCGCACCCGCACGGGGGTGCACGTGTACCTGCTGTGCCATCTCGTCGAGGCCGTCTCCCGGGCGAAACCGCTGCCCCTCCTGGGCGACCCGCGACGGCTCGGCGCGGTCGTCGAGCAGGTGGCGCCCCTGCCGTACCGGCGGTCGTCGGTACGGGCGATACGCGAGATCGTCGAGGCCGCCCGCGTCTGAGCCGGAACCTCCTTCACGACCCGCGCCGGCCCGACGGCCTCCCGGTGCGCTTCACCTCCGTGCTCGTCGGCGGCGGGGACTCCTACGACTTCCGGCTCCGGTGAGGATTCCAGGATGCGGACGTGACTGCCTGTTGCACCTCTGTTGTATCTATGCTGTGCGCATGCCCTCAGCGCCCGCCGGTCCCGCCCCCCTGCCCACCAAGCAGCCCCCCGCGGCCGACCGCGTCTACATGCACGTCAAGCAGGCCGTACTCGACCGGCGCTACGAGGGAGGGACCCTCCTCACCGAGGGCGAACTCGCCCAGGCCGTCGGGGTGTCCAGGACCCCCGTCCGCGAGGCGCTGCTCAAGCTGGAGATGGAAGGGCTGCTGAAGCTCTACCCGAAGAAGGGAGCCCTCGTCCTCGCCGTCTCCGCGCAGGAGATCGCCGACGTCGTCGAGACCCGGCTGCTCGTCGAGGAGTTCGCCGTCCGCCGGGCCGTGCCCGCGCCCGCCATTCTGATCGCCCGCCTCGAAGAGCTCCTGGAGGAGCAGAAGCGGCGTGCCGGGGCCGGTGACCTCGCCGAGGTCGCCGTCACCGACCGCTGCTTCCACGCCGAGATCGTCAAGCACGCCGGCAACCAGATCCTCGTCCGCCTCTACGACCAGCTCCGCGACCGCCAGCTGCGCATGGGCGTCGCCGTGATGCAGTCCCAGCCCGACCGCGTCGCCAAGAACATCGCCGAGCACGCCGAGATCCTCGACCGCATCAAGGCCGGCGACGTCGAGGGCGCCGCGCACTGCGTCCGCCAGCACCTCAGCTGGGTCAAGGTCCTGGTCCGGGGGGAGGCCCGATGAGCTCGGTCAGCCTGCCCGGCGATCCGCCCGGCGGCCGCCGCGCCGCACTCGTCTGGGGCGTCGGCGTCGCCGTCTACTTCGTCGCCGTCATCTTCCGCACGTCCCTGGGCGTCGCCGGCCTCGACGCCGCCGACCGCTTCGACGTCAACGCCTCGGCGCTCTCCACCTTCTCCATCCTCCAGCTGCTCGTCTACGCCGGCATGCAGATACCCGTCGGCCTCATGGTCGACCGGCTCGGCACCAAGAAGGTCCTGGCCCTCGGCGTCGTGCTCTTCACCATCGGCCAGCTGGGCTTCGCGCTCTCCCCCTCGTACGGCACGGCCCTCGCCTCCCGCGCCCTCCTCGGCTGCGGCGACGCCATGACCTTCATCAGCGTCCTGCGGCTCGGCAGCCGCTGGTTCCCCGCCCGCCGGGGCCCGCTCATCGGCCAGGTCGCCGCCCTCTTCGGCATGGCCGGCAACCTCGTCTCCACCGTCTTCATCGCCCGCGCCCTGCACGGCCTCGGCTGGACCACCACCTTCGTCGGCAGCTCCCTCGCCGGCGTCCTCGTCCTCGTCCTGCTGCTGCTCTTCCTCAAGGACCACCCCGAGGGGTACGAGCCCCAGCCCGCCGCGCACGCGGGCGCCGCCTTCGTCCGCCGCCAGATCGCCGAGTCCTGGCGGGAGCCCGGCACCCGGCTCGGCATGTGGGTGCACTTCACCACGCAGTTCCCCGCCATGGTGTTCCTGCTGCTCTGGGGCCTGCCGTTCCTCGTCGAGGCGCAGGGCCTCTCCCGCTCCACCGCCGGGACGCTGCTCACCCTGGTCGTGCTGTCCAACATGGTCGTCGGCCTCGCGTACGGGCAGATCATCGCCCGCCACCACGCGGCCCGCGCCCCGCTCGCCCTCGGCACCGTCGCGGCCACCGCCCTGCTGTGGGGCGCGACCCTCGCGTACCCCGGTGAGCACGCCCCGATGTGGCTGCTCGTCACCCTCTGCCTGGTCCTCGGTGCCTGCGGACCGGCCTCCATGATCGGCTTCGACTTCGCGCGCCCGGCCAACCCGCCGGAGCGACAGGGCACCGCCTCGGGCATCGTCAACATGGGCGGTTTCGTCGCCTCGATGACGACGCTGCTCGCCGTCGGCGTGCTGCTCGACGCGACCGGCGACGACTACCGGACGGCCTTCTCCTCGGTCTTCGTCCTGGAGGCGCTCGGCGTCGTGCAGATCCTCCGCCTCAAGGCCCGCACCCACCGCAGGGAACGGGAACGGCTCGTCGCCAGCCGCGTCGAGGCCGTGCACGTACCCGTCTGAGGGATCAGCGGGGCGTCACCGCGAAGTTGTTCAGGATCGCCGCCGCGAGGTCCGCGTCGCCCTCGGTCTTGACCCGGTCGGCCACCTCGGCCGGCCGGACCCGGCCGCAGGCGAGGCGGACGAACGTCTCCCAGTCCGTCGCCAGCGTCACCGCCGGCCCCAGCGACGGCGCGCCGTCGATCGAACCGCGGCCCTCCGCGTCCACCCGTATCGTCCGCAGGAACTCCACGGGACCGGTCACGTCGAGCACCACCGCCGAGGACGGGGGCGCCCCGGCGTCCTTGGCGACCACGTCCGGCAGCGCCTCCAGGAGCACGTCCCGGGCCACGAGCGCCCCGGCCGAGTCGAGGTTCCCCGGCACGCCCAGCGCCGTCCGCAGGTCCTGCTCGTGCACCCACACGTCGAAGGCGCGCGTGCGGTAGCCCTGTTCGAGGGTCTGCTCGGTGCCGAGGGGAGCGCGGATCAGGTGCTCGGGGGAGCGGTTCTCGTTGCGGAGCTGCCGGGCCCGCCGGATCAGGATGTACTCCAGCTCCGAGGTCATCTCCGGTGCGGTGTGGTGCCGCCGCACATCGACCTGGACCTCCATGTAGCGGGCGAAGTCACTGCGCACGTGGTACAGGTCGCGGGGCAGGGAGTGGATCGGCCGCGGATCGCCGAGCATCTCCGTCTCCATGCCGATCACATGGGAGACGATGTCCCGCACCGACCAGCCGATGCACGGGGTCGGCCGGTTCCACTCGCCCTCCACGAGCGGCTGCACCAGCTCGGCTATCGCCTCGATGGAATGGGTCCAGGCGTCGGCGTAGTTCTGGAGGCTGGGATGGACGGTCACGGGACCCCTCGGCGGTTCTTCGGTGCGCGGGCTGAAAACACGACTGGGTGGGAGGCTCGGACGCTAAGTTACGCTGCCCGAAGGCACCCCGGCAGTGCTTTCGTGTGACGATCGTAGGCCGGTGTTGACGGCTCGAATGCCAGGACGGTGGTAGTGTGCGCGCCTCGCTGATCCAGATCGCGGTAGACCCGGACGAACCGGTCGATGCCCGTCGCGCCCGTGCGGCGCGTCTCGTACGGGAGGAATCCGGCCACGCGGACCTCGTGGTCCTGCCGGAACTGTGGACCGTCGGCGCCTTCGCGTCCGACCTCTTCGCCGCCGAGTCGGAGCCGTTGAACGGCCCCACCCACCGGGCGATGGCGGAGGCCGCCCGCGACGCCGGGGTTTGGTTGCACGCCGGCTCCTTCGTGGAGGCGGAGGGCGGCGCCCTCTACAACACCTCGCTCGTCCTCTCCCCCGACGGCGAACTCGTCGCCTCCTACCGGAAGATCCACCGCTTCGGCTTCGACAAGGGCGAGGCCGTGCTGATGGCCGCCGGGGAGGACCTGGTCACCGTCGACCTGCCGCACCTCACCGTCGGCGTCGGCACCTGCTACGACCTGCGCTTCCCCGAGCTCTTCCGCGGCCTCGTCGACGCGGGCGCCCAGGCCTTCGTCGTCCCGGCCGGCTGGCCCGCCCGCCGCCGCGCCCACTGGTCCCTCCTGGCCCGGGCCAGGGCCGTCGAGAACCAGGCGTACGTCCTCGCCTGCGGCACCGCCGGCACCCACGCGGGCGTGGAGCAGGCCGGGCACTCGATCGTCGTCGACCCGTGGGGCGAGACCCTCGCGGAGGCCGGCCCGGACGAGGAGGTGCTGCGGGTCGTCCTCGACCCGGAGAAGGTCCGGACGACCCGGGAGGAGTTCCCGGCGCTCAAGGACCGGGTGCTCGGAGTCGCGACGCCGCGCCACCACCGGGCCTGAACCTCCGAAGGCGCCTCGTGGACGACCGGGCGAAGGCGGCCGTCGCCGCCTTCGCCGAGCTCTTCGGACCGCCGCCGGAGGGACCCGCGACACCCGTCGCCCGGGACGCGGTCGAGGAACGGCCGGGGCCGGCGACGAGGACGCCGACGAGACCGCCCATGTCCCCGTGTCCCCGTGTCCCCGTGTCCCCGTGAAAGCGTTTTCCCACTGGGCGGCCGCATCGCATGTCTCCGCGGTGACCGCGTGGGAGTGTAAGGGGGAAGACGGGCCCGGTGCACAGGACCGCGCGGCGTACCGTCCGGTCCACTCCGCCGGGATTGGACCTGTGAGGACAACCGGCCTTTCCCCACACTGAGTCCATGACCCACGCCGAACCCGCCTCCCCCCGCCCCGAGACCCTCACCGTCCACCCGCCGCACGTCGAGGTCACGGGCAGCAGGCCCCTCGGCGTGCCCCTGCACCAGGGCCACGTCTTCGCCTTCGACTCGGCCGACGCCCTCGCCGAGGGGTTCACCTCGCCGGACGCCTTCCTCTACTCCCGTCTCGGCAACCCCACCGTCCGCACCCTGGAGGACGCCGTCGCCCGCCTGGAGGGCGGGGCCGCCGCCCGGTCCTTCGCCTCCGGCATGGGCGCCATCAACGCCGTCCTCCTCGGCCTGCTCTCCAGCGGCGACCACGTCATCGCCCAGACCTGCCTGTACGGCGGCACGTACGCGGTCCTCACCGACCTCGCCGCCCGCTGGGGCGTCCACGTCACGTACGTCTCCGGGAACGACCCGGAGGAGGTGCGGGCGGCCCTGCGCCCCGAGACCCGGCTCCTCTACCTGGAGACCATCGCCAATCCCACCACCCGCGTCGCCGACCTGCCCGCGCTCGCCGCCGTCGCCGCCGGGGCCGGGGTCCCCGTCGCCGTCGACAACACCTTCGCCTCCCCGCTGCTCTGCCGCCCCCTCGACCACGGCGCCGACGTCGTCGTCCACTCCGCCACCAAGTACCTGGCCGGGCACGCCGACGTCCTCGGCGGCATCGCCGTCTTCAAGGACTCCGAGACGTACGGCAGGGTCCGCCACCACTCCGTCGAACAGGGCGCGTCCACCGACCCGTTCGCCGCCTGGCTCACCCTGCGCGGCATGCAGACCCTCTCCCTGCGCATGGAGCGCCAGTGCGCGAGCGCCGCCGAACTCGCCGCCCGGCTCGAAACGCACCCGGCGGTCGAGACCGTCCGCCACCCGGCCCTCGCGAGCCACCCGGACCGGGCGATCGCCGCACGCCTGCTGCCCGCCGGCGGCGGCGGGGTGGTCTCGATCGACCTCGCGGGCGGCCGGGAGGCGGGCCGCGCCTTTGTCGAGGCGGTACGGCTGGCCTCCCTCAGCGTCTCCCTCGGCGACGTGAAGACGCTGGTCATGCACCCGGCGTCCACCTCCCACCACCAGCTCGACGCGGCGGCGCTCGCCGCGGCCGGCATCGGCGCCGGCACGGTCCGGCTCTCCGTCGGCATCGAGCACGTCGAGGACCTGTGGGCGGACCTGGAGCAGGCGCTGACGAAGGCGGGCTGAGCGAAGGCCTCCGGAGGGAGGTCAGTCCTCCCGTTCCCGTTCCGCCATCCGGATGACGCACACGGCGACCGCGATCTGCAGCGCGGCGTCCGCGTCCTCGCGGACCACGTTCACCGCGTACGTGTCGCGGACGTGGAACCACTGCCGGGAGATGTGGGCCAGGAGTTCTCCCTCGTACTCGACGGTGAACTCCCGGTCCAGGATCCTGCCGCTGACGTCCAGTTCGGTCCCGTCCACGAGCGTCACCCGGTAGTGGTTGCGGAGGAGGGAGAGCCGTTTGCGGCGGACGGTCGCGAGCGTCTGGTCGTCCCGCTCGATCGTCATCGCGTCCCGCAGGCTGAACATCTTCTGCCGCAGCGTGACGAGGACCTGCCCGTCGGGGCCCTTCAGCTCCAGGGTGTCGCGCAGCCGCAGGGCCTTGCCGTCGACGAGGAAGGCGTGGCGGCCCTGCTCGTCCTCGATCCAGTAGTCGTCGCCGATCGCGAAGATCTTGTCCCGTACGAGATATTTCACGCGCCTATGTCTGCCCGGTCCGGGGAGCTTCTCACCCGAAGTACCGGGTGAACGCGTCCGGTGACGCGCCCAGCACCCCTCCGAACGGCGTGTCGAGCTGGTGGATCAGCAGCACGGTGAAGGCGATGAACCCGGAGAGCCCCATCACCATCACCACGTGCGTCGCGCTCCTCCTGATCCCGAAGAGGAACATGAACGCGAGCGTCAGGGTGCCGCCGATCAGCAGGCCCGTCCACAGCACGGGGGAGAGCCGTTCCTGCGCCGCGGCCTCCCGGCCCCGCCGCGCGTCGTCGATGTAGCCGAGCTGGGCCAGGACCTCCTGGGCCGCGATCTGCTCCGGCACCTTGGCCGAGTCCCCCACCTCGCCCGCCTTCCGGAGCCTTTCGAGCAGCTGCCAGCCGGACGGGCCGAGCGGCGCGCGCTCCGCCATCGCGGGCCACTCGACGCCGACGACGTGATCGGCGTACGCACGGGCGGCGTCCCGCAGCGGCTGTCGCCGGGCCGCGGGGAGCGCGTCCGCGAGGAGGTACGTCTGGTGCAGCGCGCTCGCCTCGGCCTGGACGTTGTCGGAGGCGGCGGAGCGGGTGTCCCAGACGGACACCAGGCAGAGGCCGAGCACGACGGCGTAGAGGACCGACACCATCATGGCGATGTACTCGGCGACGTCCTCGCGCGGTTCCTCGTCCTCGCCGACCGGGAAGAGCCGGGTCTTGGCGAAGACGGCGACGGCGGCGACGAGCGCGACGCCGAGGACGACGACGAGCGTCTCGAACAGGGCCACGTCACTTCACCCGGCTGCCGAGCAGGGCGGCCGCGACGGCCGCCGGGATCAGGAGCAGCAGCAGCATCGGCACGACCCCGAACCCGTGCGCCTCCCGCGTCCGGCGCCGCAACCGCCCCAGAAACCCCTCGTCGTCGGGCACGGCCTCGGCCCGCTGCCGCTGTCGTCGCTGTTGCTCCTGCAGTTGTTGCTGCTGCTGCCGGTCGCCGGTCCCGGGCGCCGTCTCCGGCACGCCCCGCGGCGGGGCCGCGGGGACGGTTCCGGCGGTACGGGCCGACGCCGGCGGCACGGAGGACGGGGCGGCTCGCGGTACGGACGGGGGGAGGACGGGCGCAGCGGCTTGGGGAGCGGCCGGTGGAGCGTTCGGGGGCACGCCTTGGGACACGCCTCCGGGAACGGCCCCCGGAACCCCCGGAACCCCCGGAGCACCTGGCGCACCCCCGGCCCCGACCCCGGTCCCGGTCCCCGCCCCGGCCGTCCCGGCACCGGCGGCCCCGGCTCCCGCTCCAGCCCCTCCTGAAGCCCCAGCCCCTCCAGCAGCTCCAGCCCCTCCAGCACCCCCAGCAACCCCAGCGCCCCCACCCACTCCGGCCGCCCCACCCCTCGCACTCCCCCCGCTCCCCCCGCCGCCCCCCGCTCCCCCCGGCGGCGGAGGGATGGTGAAAGCGGCGGAGGAGCGTGCGGTGAGCGTCGGCGCGGGGACGGGAGCGCCCCCGGCGTCGAGGGTCGGGACCCGGTCGCTGCCGGTGGCGAGTCCGGTGCTGCGGTGGGTGCCCGGCGGGCGCAGGACGGTGGCCGTGCAGCGGACCGAGGCGCCCGGGGGGAGCAGGGGCACGGTCCCGGCGCGCCCGCCGCAGTCGACGGCGCCGGAGCCGAGCGGCAGGGCGGTGTCCTCGACGCGTACGGCGTGGAGGACCTGGTTGCCCCGGTTGGCGACGGTGTACGTGACGGCGGCCCGCCCGCCCCCGACCGAGACGCGCTCGGTGAGGGTGAGGCCCCCGGCGACGCCGACGTACCCGGAGCGGGCGGTCGCGCTGCTCAGCACGTCGAGGGAGGGGACCTCACCCCGGGCCCGCGCGGTGGCGAGGCGCACCCCGGGCAGGGCGCGGAAACGGGCGACGCACTCCAGCTCCCCGAGCGCGGCGAGCTGCTGCCGGGGGCACCGCACGGCCCCGCCGGGCACGCCGGGGTCGACGACCCGTACGCCGTGCACCCGCGCCTCGCCCAGGTTCTCCAGCAGGTACCGCTTCACGACCTGGGCCCCGACCCGTACCGCCGGCGGCCGCTCCGCGCTGTCGGGGCGGCCGTCCACGGTGACGGTCATCCGCAGGGCTCCGTCCCCGGACCCGCCGGCCCACGCGGCGGCCCCGGACAGCACGAGCAGCACCGTCGCCAGCAGCCCACCGCTCACCCGACGGCCGTAATGGTCCGATGATCTGCCCACGCGCGTCATGTGCCCCATGCCACCGCCCGCCTCCGGCCCACCCGGCCCCGGGACACGCCCCGGCCCCCCACCCGGCCCCGGTTTTCCACCCGTACGGCACCCTTGAACCATGAACGAATCCGCGCCCACCCCCGCGCCCCGACGTGCCCGTGTCCGCGCCCCCGAACTGATCGGAAAAGGCGGCTGGCTCAACACGGGCGGAGAGGAACTGACCCTCGCCGATCTGCGAGGGAAGATCGTTCTGCTCGACTTCTGGACCTTCTGCTGCGTGAACTGCCTGCACGTCCTCGACGAGCTGCGGGACCTGGAGGAGAAGCACCGCGACACGCTCGTGATCGTCGGGGTGCATTCGCCGAAGTTCGTGCACGAGGCCGAGCACCGGGCCGTCGTCGACGCCGTCGAGCGGTACGAGGTGCACCACCCGGTGCTCGACGACCCGGAGCTCGCGACCTGGAAGCAGTACGCCGTGCGGGCGTGGCCGACGCTCGTCGTGATCGACCCCGAGGGGTACGTCGTCGCCCAGCACGCCGGCGAGGGGCACGCCAACGCCATCCGGACGCTCGTCGAGGAGCTGGAGGCCGAGCACGAGGCCAAGGGGACGCTGCGGCGCGGCGACGGGCCGTACGTGGCGCCCGAACCCGTCGCGACCGACCTGCGCTTCCCGGGGAAGGCCGTGACCCTGGAGAACGGGCACTTCCTGGTCTCCGACACCACCCGGCACCAGCTCGTCGAGCTGGCCGAGGACGGCGAGACCGTGGTGCGGCGGATCGGCGAGGGCGTCTTCCGGGAGCCGCAGGGGCTCGCCCCGCTGCCGGACGGCAGGATCGTCGTCGCGGACACCGTGAACCACGCCCTGCGCACGTACGACCCGGAGAGCGGGGCGATCGAGCTCGTCGCCGGCACCGGGAAGCAGTGGTGGCAGGGGTCCCCGACCTCCGGCCCGGCCCTCGAGGTCGACCTGTCCTCGCCGTGGGACGTCGCCTGGTGGCGGGGCAGGGTGTGGATCGCCATGGCCGGTGTGCACCAGCTGTGGACGTACGACCCGGAGGGCGGGACCGTCGAGGTCGCGGCCGGGACCACCAACGAGGGGCTCGTGGACGGCCCCGCCGCCGAGGCCTGGTTCGCGCAGCCCTCCGGGCTCGCGGCCACCGAGGACCGGCTGTGGGTCGCCGACTCCGAGACCAGCGCCCTGCGCTGGGTCGACACCGAGGGATCCGTGCACACGGCCGTCGGCACCGGGCTCTTCGACTTCGGTCACCGCGACGGCGCCGCCGACCAGGCCCTCTTCCAGCACCCGCTGGGCGTGACCGCGCTGCCCGACGGCTCGGTCGCCGTCTCCGACACGTACAACCACGCCCTGCGCCGCTTCGACCCCGCCACCGGCGAGGTCACCACCCTCGCCACCGATCTGCGCGAGCCCAGCGACGCGGTCCTCGTCGGCGGGGACATCGTGGTCGTCGAGTCCGCCCGGCACCGGCTGACCCGGCTGCGGCTGCCCGAGGAGGCCGTCCAGGTCGAGGCGGTCGCCCACCGCACGCGGCGCGAGGCCACCGAGGTCGCCCCGGGACGGCTCCGTCTCGACGTCGTCTTCCGGGCGCCGACGGGGCAGAAGCTGGACGAGCGGTACGGCCCCTCGACGCGCCTCCTGGTCTCCTCGACCCCGCCGGAGCTGCTGCTCGGCGGCGAGGGCACGGGGACGGACCTCTTCCGCGAGCTCGACCTCAACCCCGGGGTCGCGGAAGGCGTGCTGCACGTGTCCGCGATGGCCGCCTCCTGCGACGACGACCCGGCCAACGAGTACCCGGCCTGCCACGTCCACCAGCAGGACTGGGGCGTCCCCGTGAAGGTCACGGCCGACGGCGTCTCCCGGCTGCCGCTGATCCTCGCCGGCATGGACGGCTAGGTCCCGACCGACCGACCGGGGCCGGGAGGGCCCCGGTCAGCGCACGAGCCCCTGGTTCCTGGACGGACGCCCCGCGGCCCCGTCCAGGCACCCCTCCACCCAGGCCGCCGGGTCGTGCACGGCCCGCTCGCCGCCCATGCCCTGCCGCTCCATGAGCGCGCACTCGCCGTCGAGCAGCGCCCTCGTGCGCGAGCCGTCGGTGTCGTAGCCGCGGATCCGGCTCGCCTGGACGTACCCGCCCTCGTAGGCGATGTCCGTGCCCCACGGCGGCCGTTCGCCGTACTTCCCGATCAGGGCGCCCGCCGCCGCCACGGCGAGCACGACGGCGACGGTGACACCGGCGGCGAACTTCCCCCGCGAGGGGCCCTCATGACGATGCATGGGGACGACGCTGCCAGGCGGGGGCTTTCGCGGATGTTTCGCGCGACGCGCGAGCGGGGCTCAGCCCTCCAGGAACGCCACCAGGGCGTTCGCGAGGAGGTACGGGTCGTCCGCGCCGCAGAGTTCGCGGGCGCTGTGCATGGAGAGGATCGCGACGCCGATGTCGACGGTCGAGATGCCGTGCCGGGCGGCCGTGATCGGGCCGATCGTGGTGCCGCAGGGCATGTCGTTGCTGGAGACGAAGGACTGCCAGGGCACCCCCGCCTTCTCGCAGGCGGCGGCGAAGACCGCGCGGCCGCTGCCGTCGGTGGCGTACCGCTGGTTGACGTTCACCTTGAGGATCGGGCCGCCGTTGACGCGCGGGTGGTGCGTCGGGTCGTGGCGCTCCGCGTAGTTGGGGTGGACGGCGTGACCGGTGTCGGAGGAGAGGCAGACCGTGCCGGCGAAGGCGCGGGCCCGGTCCTCGTAGGAGCCGCCGCGGGCGTAGACCGAGCGCTCCAGGACGTTGCCGAGGAGGGGGCCCTGGGCGCCGGTGTCGGCCTCGGAGCCGTTCTCCTCGTGGTCGAAGGCGGCGAGGACCGGGATGTACGGGAGGTCGTCGCGGCCCGCGAGGGAGGCGAGCGCGGCGACGCCGGCGTGGACGGAGACGAGGTTGTCCATGCGCGGGCCGGCGAGGAGTTCGCGGTCGCGTCCCAGGTAGGCGGGGGCGTCGACGGCGTGGACCATGAGGTCCCAGCCGCTGACGTCCTCGGCGTCGACGCCGGCCTCGGCGGCGACGAAGGAGATCAGGTCGCCCTCGTGGACCTGTCCGATGCCCCAGATGGGCTGCATGTGGCGCTGGCGGTCGAGCTTGAGGCCGTCGTTGACCTGGCGGTCGAGGTGGATGGCGAGCTGCGGGACGCGCAGCAGCGGCCGGTCGACGTTGACGAGGTGGTGGCTGCCGTCGCGGAGGGTGAGACGGCCGGCGAGGCCGAGGTCGCGGTCGAGCCAGGTGTTGAGCAGGGTCCCGCCGTAGATCTCGACGGCGACCTGGCGCCAGCCCTGGGCGCCCATGTCGGGCTGCGGCTTGACGCGCAGGTTGGGGGAGTCGGTGTGGGCGCCGACGATCCGGTACGGGGTGTGGGCGGTGGCGCCCTCCGGCACGTACCAGGCGATGATCGCGCCGCCGCGGATCACGTACTTCCCGCCGCTCGTCCCGTCCCAGGCCGCGGTCTCCTCGACCTTGCGGAAGCCGGCCTTCTCCAGGCGGGAGGCGGCGCTCGCCACCGCGTGGTACGGCGAGGGGGAGGCCGTCAGGAAGGCCATCAGGTCGTCGGTGTGGCCGCGGTCGAAGGGGCCGGCGGTGGGACGGGAAGCTGCGCTGCTCATGGGTTCACCTTACGCACGAACCGACATGCGGATACGGGGCCCCGGAAATGGGGAACCGGGCGGCGGGGCGGGCGGGGCGAGGGGCCCCGGGCAGCAAGAACGGCCCGCCCCCCTCCCCGGGGACGGGCCGTTCCGTCAGGACGGGGCGCGTCTCAGAACGCGGCCTCGTCCAGGTCCATCAGCGAGCCGTCGACGGCCTCGGCCAGCGCGCGCTCGGTGGAGACGCCGGGCAGGACGTTGGCGGCGAAGAACTTCGCGGCCGCGATCTTGCCCTGGTAGAAGGCGACGTCCTTGCCGGTGGCGCCGGCGGCCAGCTTCTCGGCGGCGACGGCCGCGCCCTTGAGGAGCAGGTAGCCGACGACGACGTCGCCGGAGGCGAGCAGCAGGCGGGTGGTGTTGAGGCCGACCTTGTAGATGTTCTTGACGTCCTCGCCGGTGGCGGTGAGGTCGGTGATCATCGTGCCGACGATGGCCTCCAGGTCGACGGCGGCCTTGGCGAGCGCGTCGCGGGCGCCGGCCAGCTCCTCGCCGCCGGTGCCGACCGCGAGGAACTTCTTGATCTCCTCGGACAGCGCGTTCAGGGAGGCGCCCTGGTCGCGGACGATCTTGCGGAAGAAGAAGTCCTGGCCCTGGATGGCCGTGGTGCCCTCGTAGAGGGTGTCGATCTTGGCGTCCCGGATGTACTGCTCGATCGGGTACTCCTGGAGGAAGCCGGAGCCGCCGAAGGTCTGGAGCGACTGCGCGAGCTGCTCGTAGCCCTTCTCGGAGCCGTAGCCCTTCACGATCGGCAGGAGCAGGTCGTTCAGGCCGTGGAGCGCCTTGGCGTCCTCGCCGGCCGCCTCCTTGATCGCGATCTCGTCCTGCACGGAGGCCGTGTAGAGGACGAGGGAGCGCATGCCCTCGGCGTACGCCTTCTGCGTCATCAGCGAGCGGCGGACGTCGGGGTGGTGCGTGATGGTGACCTTGGGCGCGGCCTTGTCCATGAAGTTGGCCAGGTCGGTGCCCTGGACGCGCTCCTTGGCGTACTCCAGGGCGTTGAGGTAGCCCGTGGAGAGGGTGGAGATCGCCTTCGTGCCGACCATCATGCGGGCGAACTCGATGATGAGGAACATCTGGCGGATGCCGTCGTGCTTGTCGCCGATCAGCCAGCCCTTGGCGGGGTGCTGGTCGCCGAAGGTCATCTCGCAGGTGTTGGAGGCCTTGAGGCCCATCTTGTGCTCGACGTTGGTGGCGTAGACGCCGTTGCGCGCGCCCAGCTCGCCGGTCTCCCAGTCGAACTCGTACTTCGGGACGAGGAAGAGGCTCAGGCCCTTGGTGCCGGGGCCGGCGCCCTCGGGGCGGGCGAGGACGTAGTGGAGGATGTTCTCCTCCATGTCGTGCTCACCGGAGGTGATGAAGCGCTTGACGCCCTCGATGTGCCAGGAGCCGTCCTCCTGCTGGACGGCCTTGGTGCGGCCGGCGCCGACGTCCGAGCCCGCGTCGGGCTCGGTGAGGACCATGGTGGAGCCCCAGCGCTTCTCGACGGCGATCTGCGCGACCTTCTTCTGCGCCTCGTTGCCCTCGTTGTAGAGGATGCCGGCGAAGGCCGGGCCGGAGGAGTACATCCAGATGGCCGGGTTCGAGCCGAGGAGCAGCTCCGCGTAGGCCCAGATCAGGGAGCGGGGGGAGACGGTGCCGCCGATCTCCTCCGGGATGCCCAGGCGCCAGTACTCGGACTCCATGAAGGCGTTGTACGACTTCTTGAAGGTGGCCGGGACGGGCGCGGTGTTGGTCTCCGGGTCGAAGACCGGCGGGTTGCGGTCGGCGTCGGCGAAGGACTCCGCGAGCTCGTTCTCGGCGAGACGGCGGATCTCGTCGAGGATGCTCTTGGCGGTCTCGACGTCCATCTCCTCGAACGGCCCGGTGCCGTACACCTTGTCGCGGCCGAGGACCTCGAAGAGGTTGAACTCGATGTCGCGGAGATTCGACTTGTAGTGCCCCATGGCGACGGCTCCGTAAGGCTCGGGGAGGGAGGTTCCTCGTACACGTACCAGCGAGTAGCAACACGCTCTCTCCGATGATGCTACCCACCGGTAATAAGAAGCAACCCCTATCCGGCCATCTGTGACGTCCGCGACGTCGGCCGGCCGCCGTCACGGGACGCCGCCGGGGTCCTGCGGGGGCGGCGCGCTCGATAGTCTTGGCCCCATGTACGGCTACGAGCAGAACCCGGGTGCCCAGCAGCAGTACGCCCCGCCCCAGCAGGGGCAGTACGCGCCCCAGGGCGGCATGCAGGGCGGCGTTCCCGGCGGGTACGCCCAGCAGCAGCCCCCGCTGTACCCGGAGCCCTCGCCGCCGTCGCTCGCGGACGCCGTGCGCGCCTTCACGACCGGCACCCTGGCCGCCGAGGACTTCCAGCAGATCTTCGCGACCTCGAAGGTCTACTGCCCGCGCGGCGACAACCCCGGCTTCCTGGCCCTGCACAACACCCAGCAGCCGGTGATCCCGATGTTCACCTCGCTGAAGGAGCTGCGGCGGTACGCGGGCAAGGAGTCGAAGTACTTCGTGATCACCGGCGCCGAGGTGATCGACCTGCTGCCCACCGGGTACGGCTTCGTCCTGGACATGGAGGGCGACCACCGCATGGTCTTCGACGCGAAGGCCGTGGAGCAGATGGTCGACTTCGCGATGCGGCGGATGTACGGCTGACGCGCGGGCGCGCGCGTGAGCGTGAGGACGGGGGGACGGACGGGTGCGCGTGCGGACGCCTGGCGTGTGACGGCTGATGTCTGAGCCTGACGTGTGACGTGTGACGTGTGCGGGCGGGCCCGGCACCCCTTCCGGGGGTGCCGGGCCCGCCCGTTTCCCGTGCGGGCTCCTTCGAGGACCGTCGGGGTGCCGGGAGGTCCGCCCGGCGGGGGCGGCGTGCCCGAGTGGCCGGGGACGCGGAGGCGTGGCTCACTCGGACGGGTGGCCGGGGACGCGGAGGCGTGGCTCACTCGGACGGGTGGGCGACTTTCGGCCGTCCGGGCGGGACGCCCGGGAATGAAGCGGGGCGGGTCCACGTTCCGGGTAGCAGAAAGTTCAGCGTTCAACTAAAGTGGTCGTACAAGGTCGCAACCAGGAGGTCCGGTCATGCCCGCTGTGACTGTCGAGAACCCGCTCACCCTGCCGCGCGTCGCCGCCCCCGCCGACGCCGTCTCCCGCCCCGTGCTCGCCGTCACCACGGCCCCCTCGGGCATCGACGGAACCTTCGACCACCAGGACTCCAACGGCGGCGGCGGCACCATCACCAACGGCGACACCCAGTGGATGACCGCCGGCTCCGGCCTCCTCCACATCGAGGCCCCGCCGGAGTCCCTCGTCGTCAGCGGCGGCCTCTTCCACGGCCTCCAGCTGTGGGTGAACCTGCCCGCCTCCGACAAGATGATGGCCCCCCGCTACCAGGACATCCGCGGCGGCCAGGTCCAGCTGCTCACCACCCCCGACGGCGGCGCGCTGCTCCGCGTCATCGCCGGCGAGCTCGACGGCCACGACGGCCCCGGCATCACCCACACCCCGATCACGATGATCCACGCCACCCTGCGCCCCGGCGCCGAGATCAGCCTGCCCTGGCGCGAGGACTTCAACGGCCTCGCGTACGTGCTCGCCGGCCGCGGCACCGTCGGCACCGACCGGCGTCCGATCCACACCGGACAGACCGCCGTCTTCGGAAAGGGCGGCTCGCTCACCGTCCGCGCCGACGAGAAGCAGGACGGCAACACCCCGGACCTGGAGGTCGTCCTCCTCGGCGGGCAGCCGATCCGCGAGCCCATGGCCCACTACGGCCCGTTCGTCATGAACACCCAGGCCGAACTGCGCCAGGCCTTCGAGGACTTCCAGGCCGGCCGCCTCGGCACGATCCCGGCCGTCCACGGAATGGGCGAATAGACGGTACGGGGACGGGCGCGTGAGCGGTACCGGAAGGGACGGGCGAGCGGCACGCCGTCACTGACGGGCCGTCACCCGGACGGCCCGTCAGCGCGCGACGCCACGCCCGCCGACGTGGTCCGGTGGACGGGTGCAGCCGAGCCGAGCGCCCCTCCCTCCCGAACCCCTGCTCCCCGAGCCCGCCCGCCGGTTCGCCGCCTGGTGCGTCGTCCTGCTGCTCGCCGCCGGGGTCGCCGCCGTCCTCGTCTGGCTCTGCGCCGTCCTCAAGACTGCCGTCACCCCCGTCCTCCTCGCGATCCTCGGCACCGCCCTCCTCGGCCCGCTCCACCGGCGCCTGTTGCGGATGAAGGTGCGCAGGGGAATCGCCGCCGCGCTCACCGTCGTCGCCGTCCTCGTGGTCGTCGGCGGCGCCACGTACATCGTGGTCGCCGCCCTCATCGAGACCGGCGACCAGATCGTCGCCTCGCTCCGGCGGGCCGCCTCCGACATCGCCGACCACCTCGGCGCCGCCGGCACCTCCCTCGACGACCTCGCCGGGAACGCCGAGAAGCTCCTCAAGGAGTTCGGCGGCACCGCCGCCTCCGGCGTCATCAGCGGCCTCAGCGTCGTCGGCCAGATGCTCGCCACCGGCGTCCTCGCCCTGTTCCTCATCTTCTTCTTCCTCAAGGACTCCGACCGTGCCGCCGGCGCCCTGCGCTCCCTCGCCCCCCGCGGCACCGGCGACCTCGTCGAGGCCATGGCGCGCCGCGCCTTCGAGGCCGTCGAGGGCTTCATGCGCGGCACCACCTTCATCGCCCTCGTCGACGCCGTCCTCATCGGCGTCGGCCTGGTCGTCCTCGACGTGCCCGGCGCCGTGGGGCTCGCCGCGCTCGTCTTCGTCACCGCCTACATCCCGTACCTCGGGGCCTTCCTCTCCGGCGCGATCGCCGTCCTCGTCGCCCTCGCCGACCGCGGCTTCGTCATCGCGCTGTGGGCGCTCGGCGTCGTCCTGGCCGTCCAGGTCGTCGAGGGCCACGTCCTCCAGCCCCTCGTCCAGAGCAGGACCGTGCAGATGCACCCGGCCGTGGTCATGCTGGCGATCACGGCCGGCGCGTCCGTCGCGGGCGTCCTCGGCATGCTGCTCGCCGTCCCGCTGACGGCCGCCGCGACGGGGATCCTGGGAGTGCTGCGGACGCGGTACGGGGCTCCTCCCGCGGCGGACCGGGCCGGGTCCGGACCGCCCGGCCCGGCGGATTAGGCCGACGCCCGGGACCGCGCGACCGTCGGAGGTCACCGTGGTGTCGCCGCCGGCCTCGTGGGTGTCCACGGCGCGCTCCGTGGCCCCGGCGCCCGTACGGGACCGGCCCGCACGGCGGGAGGGGCCCGCACGGCGGGACCGGCCCGCACGGCGGGAAGGGCACGCACGGCGGGAGGGGCACGCACGGCGGGAGGGGCACGCAGGGGGCGCGGGAGGGCCACGCGCGGTGCCCGCCCCGTCTCCCGGGCCGCCGCCCGCCGGAGGCTACCGGCAGCAGCCGTCCTCCGAATCCGGTTCGTTCAGCTCGAACCAGATCGCCTTGCCGTCGCCCCGCGGGTCGACGCCCCAGACGTCCGCCAGCATCTCCATCAGGACCAGGCCGCGCCCGCTCGACGCCATCTCGCCCGGGTGCCGCTTGTGCGGCAGCTCGTCGCTGCCGTCGGAGACCTCCACGCGCAGCCGCCGCGCCTTCTCGCCGCAGGCGACCTCCGCCACCAGGAGCGCGTCGCCGTCGGTGTGGACGAGGACGTTCGTGACCATCTCGGAGACCATCAGGACCGCCGCGTCGAGCTGGCCCTCGTCCGACCAGTCGTGCAGCAGCTGCCGGACCTGCTCGCGCGCCTCGGCGATCCGTTCCGGTTCCGCCTGGGCGATCGTCATCAGGGTGCGGCGCGGGGCCTCCTGGACGGCGCCGGCGGGCCGGAGGGAGAGCAGCAGGACGGCGATGTCGTCCTCGCGGCGGTCGGCGAGCGGTCCCGTCGTGTGGTGCGAGCCGGGGCCGTGGACGGCCTCCACGAGCGCGTCGGCGAGCCGCTCCAGGTCGTCGCCGTCGTGGGACTCCAGGAGCTTCCGCACGCGCTCCCAGCCGCTGTCCAGGTCGTGCCCGCCGGTCTCCAGGAGGCCGTCGGTGCAGATCATCAGGGTCTCGCCGGGGTCGAGCGTGAGCCGGGTGGTGGGGTAGTCGGTGTCGGGGTCGATGCCGAGGGGCAGCCCGCCGGCCGTGGGCCTGAGGAGGACCGTCCCGTCGTTCGTCCGCACCGCCGGATCCGGATGCCCGGCGCGCGCGATGTCGACCGTCCCCGTCTCCAGGTCGACCTCCAGGTAGAGGCAGGTCGCGAAGCGCGGACCGCTGCCGTTCCCGTCCCCGTCGTCCCCGTCCGTGATGCCGTAGAGGAAGCGGGAGGCGCGGGAGAGGACCGCGTCCGGCCGGTGGCCCTCGGAGGCGTACGCGCGCAGGGCGATCCGCAGCTGCCCCATCAGGCCGGCGGCCCGCACGTCGTGGCCCTGCACGTCGCCGATGACGAGGGCGATCCGCCCCGGGCCGTGCCCGTCGGCGCGGGAGGAGGCGCCGGGCAGCCGGATCATGTCGTACCAGTCACCGCCGACCTGGAGGCCGCCGCCGGTCGGCACGTACCGCGCGGCGACCTGGATGCCCGGGATGCCCGGCCCGAGGACCGGCATCATCGTCCGCTGGAGCCCGAGCGACAGCTCGCGCTCGGACTCGGCCACGCCCGCGCGTGCGAGGGCCTGCGCGAGCATCCGCGCGACGGTCGTCAGCACGGAACGCTCGTCGGGCGTGAACGCCACCGGATGCTTGAAGGCCGCCATCCAGGCGCCCATCGTGCGCCCGGCGACGACGAGCGGCACGAAGGCCCAGGAGCGGCGCCCGAAGCGCTGCGCGAGCGGCCAGGTCGTGGGGAAGCGGCGCAGGTACTCCTCCGGGGTCGGCAGGTAGATCGCCCGCCCGGTCCGCACGACCTCGGCCGCCGGGTAGTCCGTGTCCAGCGACATCGAGGAGAACGGCCCCTCGTCGCCCTCGCGGTGCCCGTGGTGGCCGATGATCGTCAGCCGGTCGCCGGCCACGCCGAAGACGGCGAGCCCGTCCGGCGAGAAGCCGGGCATCGACAGCGAGGCCGCGACCCGCAGCACCTCGGCCGTGGACCGCGCCTCGGCGAGCGCCCGTCCGGCGTCGAGGAGGAAGGCCTCGCGGGAACGGCGCCAGTCGCCGGTGACGGGGGTGCGGGCGGCGGTGCCCGGCAACTGCTCGGCGACTTCCTGGAGGGTGCCGACCAGCTGGTAGTCGTTCCCCTCGATGAGCGGCTTCGACCTGCTCCGTACGGTACGGATCACCCGTCCGTGCTCGTCCATGATCCGCAGCCGGGCCTCGGCGAGGGTGCCCTCGGCGACGGCGAGGTTGACCACCCCGTCGATCTCGTTCCAGTCGACCGGATGAAAACGGGAGCGTACGGCCGCCTCGGTGAGCCGCACGGGCTCGGCGGGCAGCCCGAGCAGCCGGGCGGCCTCGGCGTCGAGCGAGACGATCCCGGACGCGTTGTCCCAGCGCCACAGGCCGGTCGCGATCGCGGCCAGGACGTCCTCGGTGCGCATTGCCCCACTTTATGAATATCGGACAGCGGGTCGCCACCGAGGGTGTTCGAGATGCGATCTTGGACCGGCCGGTACTCTGGGTGCGTCTGCCCTCGTGTCCTGTGACCTCTGTGACCCCTTTGACAGCAGTCACGGCCGGCGGCGACCCACCCCGAGATCCCGAAGACTGGATGAACGACGATGCATCGGTACAGGTCCCACACCTGCGGCGAGCTCCGCGCCTCTGACGTCGGCACCGACGTCCGGCTGAGCGGCTGGCTGCACAATCGGCGCGACCTGGGCGGCATCCTCTTCATCGATCTGCGCGACCACTACGGCATCACGCAGCTCGTCGCCCGGCCCGGCACGCCCGCCGCCGAGGTCCTCGACAAGCTCACCAAGGAGACCGTCGTCCGCGTGGACGGCAAGGTCGTCTCCCGCGGTGCGGAGAACGTCAACCCCGAGCTGCCGACCGGCGAGATCGAGATCGAGGCCGCCGAGGTCGAGGTCCTGGGCGCCGCCAAGCAGATCCCCTTCACCATCAACACCGACGACGGCGTGAACGAGGAACGGCGCCTGGAGTACCGCTTCCTCGACCTGCGCCGCGAGCGCATGCACCGCAACATCATGCTGCGCTCCGCCGTCATCGCCTCCATCCGCTCCAAGATGGTGGCCCTCGGCTTCAACGAGATGGCGACCCCGATCCTCGCCGCGACCTCCCCCGAGGGCGCCCGCGACTTCGTCGTCCCGTCCCGCCTGAACCCGGGCAAGTTCTACGCGCTGCCGCAGGCGCCGCAGCAGTTCAAGCAGCTGCTGATGATCTCCGGCTTCGACCGGTACTTCCAGATCGCGCCCTGCTTCCGCGACGAGGACGCCCGTGCCGACCGCTCGCCCGGCGAGTTCTACCAGCTCGACGTCGAGATGAGCTTCGTCGAGCAGGAGGACGTCTTCCAGCCGATCGAGAAGCTCATGACGGAGCTCTTCGAGGAGTTCGGCGGCGGCCGCCACGTCACCTCGCCGTTCCCGCGGATCCCGTTCCGCGAGTCGATGCTCAAGTACGGCAACGACAAGCCCGACCTGCGCACCGACCTCGAACTCGTCGACCTCACCGACGTCTTCGAGAACTCCGAGTTCAAGGCCTTCGCCGGCAAGCACGTCCGCGCCCTGGCCGTCCCGAACACGGGCGACCAGCCGCGCAAGTTCTTCGACTCCCTCGGCGACTTCGCGGTCTCCCTCGGCGCGAAGGGCCTGGCCTGGGTCCGCGTCGGCGAGGGCAACGCCCTGACCGGCCCGATCGCCAAGTTCCTCACCGAGGAGAACGTCAAGGTCCTCACCGAGCGCCTGGGCCTCCAGCCCGGCCACGCCGTCTTCTTCGGCGCCGGCGAGTTCGACGAGGTCTCCAAGATCATGGGCCCGGTCCGGGTCGAGGCCGCCAAGCGCGCCGGCCAGTTCGAGGAGAACGTCTTCCGCTTCGCGTGGATCGTCGACTTCCCGATGTACGAGCGGGACGAGGAGACCGGCAAGATCGACTTCTCGCACAACCCGTTCTCCATGCCGCAGGGCGGCCTGGAGGCCCTGGAGACCCAGGACCCGCTGGACGTCCTCGGCTGGCAGTACGACATCGTCTGCAACGGCATCGAGCTCTCCTCCGGCGCCATCCGGAACCACGAGCCCGAGATCATGTTCAAGGCCTTCGAGATCGCGGGCTACTCCCGTGAGACCGTCGAGGCCGAGTTCGCGGGCATGCTCCGCGCCTTCGAGTACGGCGCCCCGCCGCACGGCGGCATCGCCCCGGGCGTCGACCGCATCGTCATGCTCCTCGCCGACGAGCCCAACATCCGCGAGATCATCGCCTTCCCGCTCAACGGCAACGGCCAGGACCTCCTGATGGGCGCCCCGACCGAGCTGGACGAGTCCCGCCTGCGCGAGCTGAACATCCAGCTCCGCAAGCCGGTCGAGAAGAAGACCGCCACGGAGGACCGCCCGGTGACGGAATCGGTCCACCCGGACGCGGCGCGGTAAGCCCCCCGCCGACGCACGGCGAAGGGCCCGGGATCCTCACGGATCCCGGGCCCTTCGCCGTTCCCCGCGGGCGTCGGGCCGACGCGGCGCGGAACCTCTCCGGGGAGGAGGCCGGGTCACGGCCCGCGCCGCCCCCGGCCGGAAGGCGCGAGAGGAGCACCCGCTCAAGCTCCACGACGGGCGCGAGCACGGCGTCCACCAGCTCGTCGGTGCCGCACTTCCCCAGGACCGTCCCGTTCGCGGAGACCGGGACGGCCCCCTCCCGGTCACGACGGAGGCCGCGCCGGCGGCCGGGTGGCGGTGTCGAAGCCGGAGGGCTCAGCCTGCCCCGGGCGTACGGAGGAGCTCGGCCCGGCCACGGATTCCGCCCCTGCCCTCGGCGGGGTGCCCGGCGACCGGTCTCGCCCCCGCTCCGGGCTTTCCCGGGCGGCAGGCGTCGCAGTCGCCCGGTTCCGGGAACCGCCGCGCGAGGGTCTCGATGCTGACGGAGGCCCCGGTGGGCAGCGACTGGACGTGCACGGAGAGGCCGATGGCGAGCAACGACAGCCCGGCGTGCTGGGCCAGGTGGTTGCCGATCACCGTGAAGCGGCGGGTGTGGCGGTCGTTGTCGTGCAGGACGCCCCCTGCGAAGGCGATGTGGGCCCGGCGCACATCGGGCAAGAGGGGCGACCCGTCGAGGTCCAGGACCTGGAGGCCGCACGTTTCGAGCTTCCGGCACCAGTCGGGCGCGGGTGCGGCCACGTCGTCCTCCCGGATCGGTGTCCCGGCTGCGGGTCGTGACCAGCCCGGCGGCAGGCCGCGCGGGCCCGCAACACCGTTTCCCGCGGTGCGTCACGTCCCGGTCCCGTGGGCCGCCGGAAAGAAATCCTCCGGGGCCGTCACACATTCCGTACGGGCTCCGTCAGTGCGGTGTCCGGCTCGGCCGAGGCGGACACGGGAAAGACCTGAGGAGCCGAGATGTTCGCCGAGATGTCCACCACCGCCGTCGTCGTCACCGCCGTCGCCGCGTTCATGGCCGGGTTCTCCGGGGTCTCGATCTTCGCCAGGGCCAAGTTCGTCGTCGAGCCGCTCGCCGAGTACGGGGTGCCGCGGGCCTGGTGGAACCTGCTCGGGGCCGCCAAGGTCGCCGGGGCCGTCGGGCTCGTCGTCGGGTTCTACGTCCCCGTCATCGGGACCCTCGCCGCCATCGGGCTCGTCCTGTACTTCGCCGGCGCGGTGATCACCGTCCTGCGGGCCCGCGCGTACGGCCACGCCCCCTTCCCGCTCGTCTACATGGCGCCCGCCGTCGCCGCCCTGGTCCTGACCTGGTGACCCCCGCACGGCACCGAAAAGGCCGCCGCCCCGGATCCACACCGGGACGGCGGCCTTCTTCGTGCGTCAGTACGTCGGCACGACCGTGCGTCAGTCCTTCTTCGGGTCCTCCAGGCGCGGGAACAGCACCGCGCCCTTCGTCACCGTCGCGCCGGCCGGGAGCTGCCCCCACGTGCCCGCCGACTGGACCGGCTGGTCCGCCAGGGCGCCCAGGGACTCCCCGGCGCCCAGGGACTCCCAGAGGGCCTGCGAGGTCTCCGGCATGATCGGGTTGAGGAGGACGGCGACGGCGCGCAGGGACTCCGCGGCCGTGTAGAGGATCGTCGCCAGGCGGGCCCGGCCCTCCTCCGAGTCGTCCTTCGCGACCTTCCACGGCTCCTGCTCCGTGATGTAGCCGTTGACCTGCTTCACGAAGTCGAAGACCGCCAGGATGCCGGCCTGGAAGTCCAGCTCCTCGCCGATCTTCGCGTCGGCCGTCGCGACGGCCTTGGCCAGACCCTCGTGGACCGCCTTCTCCGCGTCGCCGTCGGCCGTCGACGCCGGCAGCTCACCGCCGAAGTACTTGCCGACCATCGCCGCCACGCGGGAGGCGAGGTTGCCGTAGTCGTTCGCCAGCTCGCTCGTGTAGCGGGCGGTGAAGTCCTCCCACGAGAACGAGCCGTCGCTGCCGAAGGCGATCGCCCGGAGGAAGTACCAGCGGTACGCGTCCACGCCGAAGTGCGAGGTCAGGTCCTGCGGCTTGATGCCCGTCAGGTTCGACTTCGACATCTTCTCGCCGCCGACCATCAGCCAGCCGTTGGCCGCGACCCGGCCCGGGACCGGGAGGCCCTGCGCCATCAGCATCGCCGGCCAGATCACCGCGTGGAACCGCAGGATGTCCTTGCCGACCAGGTGCACGTTCGCCGGGAACGTCTCCTCGAACTTCGCCGGGTTCTCGTTGTAGCCGACGGCCGTCGCGTAGTTCAGGAGCGCGTCGACCCACACGTAGATGACGTGCTTCTCGTCCCACGGGATCGGGATGCCCCAGTCGAACGTCGAGCGCGAGATCGACAGGTCCTGAAGGCCCTGCTTGACGAAGTTCACGACCTCGTTGCGGGCCGACTCCGGCTGGATGAAGCCCGGGTTCGCCTCGTAGAACTCCAGCAGCTTCGGGCCGTACTCGCTCAGCTTGAAGAAGTAGTTCTCCTCCTTGAGGATCTCCACCGGCTTCTTGTGGATCGGGCACAGCTTCGTGCCGTCCTCCGCCTCGATGAGGTCGCCGGGGAGCTTGTACTCCTCACAGCCCACGCAGTACGGGCCCTCGTACCCGCCCTTGTAGATCTCGTCCTTGTCGTACAGGTCCTGCACGAACTCCTGGACGCGGTCCGTGTGACGCTTCTGCGTCGTACGGATGAAGTCGTCGTTCGCGATGTTCAGGTGCTCCCAGAGGGGCTTCCACGCCTCCTCGACGAGCTTGTCGCACCAGGCCTGGGGCGTGACGTCGTTCGCCTCGGCCGTGCGCATGATCTTCTGACCGTGCTCGTCCGTGCCGGTGAGGAACCACACCTTCTCGCCGCGCTGACGGTGCCAGCGCGTGAGCACGTCGCCTGCGACGGTCGTATAGGCGTGGCCCAGGTGAGGAGCGTCGTTGACGTAGTAGATGGGGGTCGTGACGTAGTACGCCTTCGCCCCCTGCTTCTCGGATCCAGTGGCCGCCATGGTCGAAATCCTAACGGTCGTACGAAGATCCACTCACATCCATAAAACAGGGGTGGGGAGGGGCGGGGATGATGAGCGGCATGCGTGTACTCGTAGCCGAGGACGAGCGGGACCTCGCCGCCCTCCTCGCCACCGGCCTGCGGCGGGCCGGCTTCGCCGTCGACACCGTCCACGCCGGGGACGACGCCCTGGAGGCGCTCGGGCTGCTCCCGTACGGCGCCGCCGGCACCCCGCACGACGCCCCCCACCCGTACGACGTGCTCGTCCTCGACCGTGATCTGCCCCGTCTCCACGGCGACGACGTGGCCCGGCGGCTCGTCGCCGCCGGGTCCCCCACCCGGATCCTCATGCTCACCGCCTCCTCCGCCGTCGAGGACCGCGTCGACGGCCTCGACCTCGGCGCCGACGACTACCTCGGCAAGCCCTTCGACTTCCCCGAGCTCGTCTCCCGCGTCCGAGCCCTCCGGCGCCGCTCCGCCCGCCCCGCCCTGCCCCCGCTCCTGGAACGCGACGGCCTCCTCGTGGACACCGTCCGGCGCACCGCCGTCCGCGACGGGCGGGACCTCGGCCTCACCCCCAAGGAGTTCTCCGTCCTCCAGCTCCTCCTGGAGGCCGACGGCGCCTTCGTCTCCGCCGAGGAACTCCTCGAACGCGCTTGGGACGCCCACGCCGACCCCTTCACCGGGGCCGTACGGGTCTGCGTGAGCAAGCTGCGGGCCAAACTGGGCGAGCCGGGCCTCATCCGGACCGTGCAGGGCGCGGGGTACGCGCTGTGAGCCGCCCCGGGCTCCTCGGGGCCGGGTCCACCATCCGCACCCGCATCGCGCTCGCCTACGGAGGCGTCTTCCTCGTCCTCGGGGCGGTTCTGCTGCTCCTCGTGAACCTCCTGGTCAGGGCCGGCACGGACGCCGACGCCGACGCGATCGTCGCGCGGGCGGACGACGTCGCCGTCGTCGAGGCGTACCGGATCGGCGACGACGTCAGCCGGGCCGCCGGCGAGCAGATGCTCATGTGGTCCTCCCTGGCCCTGCTCGTCATGGCCTGCGGCGCCCTCGTCGTCGGCTGGTGGACCGCCGGGCGGGTCCTGCGGCCCGTCCACGAGATGACCGCCCGCGCCCGCCTGCTCTCCGAGCGGAACCTCGGCGACCGGCTGGCCGTGCGCGGACCCGACGACGAGCTCAAGGAGCTCGGCGACACGATCGACGCGCTGCTCGGACGCCTGGAGACCGCCTTCGACAGCCAGCGCCGGTTCATCGCCAACGCCTCCCACGAACTGCGGACCCCGCTCGCCACCCAGCGCGCGGCCATCCAGATCGGACTCGACGACGACTGCGGCGTCCGGCAGGTCCTCCTCGACGCCAACCGGCGCAGCGAGCGCCTCATCGACGGGCTGCTGCTCCTCGCGCGGAGCGAGCGGGGGCTCGCCGAACAGGAACCCGTGCGGCTCGGGGAGGTCGTCGAGGAGGAGCACCCGGACGCGCGCGTGGTCGCCGACGGCGGTGTCGTACGGGGCAGCCGGGTGCTGCTCGCACAGCTCGTACGGAACCTCGTCGCGAACGCCGTCGCCCACAACGTGCCGGGCGGCGAGGTGGACGTGCGGGCCGAGGACGGGGTCCTGACCGTCGTCAACACCGGGCCGGTCGTCCCCGCCGGGGACGTCGACGGGCTCTTCGAACCCTTCCGGCGGGGGGAGGGGCGGGACCGGACGGGGCCCGGCGCGGGGCTCGGGCTCTCCATCGTGCGGTCGATCGCCGTCGCGCACGGCGGGACCGTACGGGCCGTGGCGCGGTCCGCCGCGGAGGGCGGCGGGCTGGTGGTGACGGTGACCCTGCCGGTCACCGCCACCGCCGCCCCCCGTGCTTTCCGTGCCTAGAGCTCCAGGCCGGTGAGCAGCCCCCGGTAGAACGCCGCGTGCGTCGTCTCCACGGGGGTCGCGCCCGCGAAGTACGTCGACGTACGGGGGGTGCCGTCGAGCTTCCGGAGGTAGTCGAAGGCCTTGTTGTCCTCCTCGCCCCAGACCACGAACCGCCAGGTCAGAGGCTTGTCGGCCGCCTCGGTGAGGGCCTGCGTCGCCGCCGTCCTCGACTCCGGCGCGCCGTCCGTCTGGAACACCACCAGGGCCGGGCGGGCCGGGTCCGCCTTCTCGTGGTGGGCGAGGACCTCCTCCACGGCGCGGTGGTAGTTGGTGCGGCCCAGGCGGCCGAGGGTGCCGTTGATCTCCTCGATCCGGGTGGGGGTGAGATCGGCGGGGGTCAGGCCGACCGTGCCGTCGATGTCCGTCGAGAAGAACACGGTCGTCACCGCGGCGTCCTCGTCGAGGTGCGCCGCGAGCGCGGTGACCTGCTCGGCGAGCCGCTGCACGGAACCGTCCTTGAAGTACCCGCGCATCGAGCCCGACCGGTCCACCACGAGGTACACGGCCGCCCGCGCCCCCGTGAGCCCCTGCTTCCTGAGCTGCGCCCCCGCGGCCTTGTACGCGTCCGCGAGGTGCGGGGCGGCGGCCTTGACGGCGGCGAGGGGGAGGGCGGGGGCCGCCGTGGCCGTGGTCCGGGCCTCGTCGTCCCGGGCCTCGTCGTCCTGGGCCTCGGGCTCGGGGGCGGTGTCGGCCGCGACGGCGACCGGCTCGGCCGGGGCGGTGGGCTCGTCCGTGTCGACGGCCGTCCCGGACTCCGCCGGGGCGTCCACCTCGGCCTGCGGCTCGTCCGCGACGGCCGCCTCGGGCTCCGCCGGGGCGGTGGCCTCGGCCCGCGGCTCGTCCGCCTCCGGCTCCGCCGGGGTCGTCTCGTCCGCGACGGTGCTCGCTTCCGCCTCGGCCGGGACCTCGACGTCCTGGAACTCGGGCTCGGGCTCGGGGGCGGTGTCGGCTTCCGCCTCGGCCGGAGCGGCGGGCTCGTCCGCGTCGACGATCGCCTCCGGCTCCGCCGGGACGTCGGCCTCGCTGTGCGGCTCGTCCGTGGTGTCGGCCTCGGCCTGTGCCTCGTCCACGACGTCGGTCTCGGCCTGCGGCTCGTCCACGACGTCGGTCTCGGCCTGCGGCTCGTCCACGACGTCGGTCTCGGCCTGCGGCTCGTCCACGACGTCGGTCTCGGCCTGTGCCTCGTCCACGACGTCGGTCTCGGCCTGCGGCTCGTCCGTGGTGTCGGTCTCGGCCTGGGCCTCGTCGGTGGCGTCCGCTTCCGCCTCGACGGCGGTTTCGGTCGCCTCGTGCTCCGCCGGGACGCCGGCCTCGGCCTGCGCCTCGTCGGCGGCGTCGGCTTCCGGCTTCTCCGCTTCGGCGGCGGGTTCCGCCTCCTGCTGCCCGGCAGCGGCGGCCGTCTCCGGCTCCGTCGCTGCGGTCGCGGTCGCCTCCTCGGCGTCCGGCGTCGCCGCCGCGTCCACCCCGGCCCCGGCCCCGGTCGACTCCTCGGCTTCCGGCTCCGTGACCGGAGCCACGGAGGCTTCGGCCTCCGGCTCCGTGGCCGCAGAAGCCTCGGCCGGGGGCTTCGGGGCCTCGTCCGTCTCCGTGGCGGCGGCCGTCACACCCTCCGGCTCGGGAGCCGGGGTCGCCTGTCCGTCGTCGGCCCTCCGCGCCTTCGGGATCTGCGGATTGTCGAAGGCCGCCGCCACCAGGTCGTCCGCCGCTCGGCGGGCCGCCTCCTCCGGGGCCTCCCGGAGCTCCGCCGTCTCCCCGGCCCCGGGCGACTTCGCCGCCTCCCCGGCTCCCGGGGCTCCCGGCGACTTCACCGCTCCCGCCGTTTCCACGGCCTCCGCCGTCTTCACGGCCCCGGCCGTTTCCACGGACTCCGCCGTTTCCACGGCCTCCGACGTCTCCCCAGCCCCCGCAGTCCCCTCCGCCTCCACGGTCTCGGGGGTCTCACGCGTCTGGGGCGGGACGGAGGTTGCCGGGGATTCCTCGCGGTCCCGGCCGAACACCTTGCGCAGCATGCTCCGAATACCCATGGGCGAACCCTTTCGCATGAGTGGGGGTGCAGTGTGAATGTCCGTACTGGGCGTTTCGGGACGTTCATCCCTGGCCAGGGCGGATACGTAAGGTTAGCGGCCGCCCCTTCCCCCTCCGGCGGCCCGGTCGCCGCCGGTCGCCGCGCATTCATGCGCCGTTCACCCCGGTGCCGTCCCCGTGCAGATCTACGCCCATAGCGTCGCCGCCGAAGCAATCCCGACACCATGTCGGCGCGGTCTGCGCCGGAGGAGGACGAAGTGCGCAAACTGCTGCCGCTGCTGAGCACGAACCCGCACGGAGGCGGACGTTCCGCCCTCACCTGCCGGTTCCGCTGTGGTGACGCCTGCTTCCACGAGGTGCCCAACACCAGCGACAACGAGTACGTCGGCGACGTCATCGCCGGTGCGCTCTCCCGCCGTTCCGCGCTCCGCGCCGCCGCCGTCGTGACCGTCGCCTCCGCCGTCGGCGGGGCCGTCGTCCTCGGCAACGCCCCCGTGGCGGAGGCGAAGCAGCCGCAGGAGCCGGCCGGCGGCGCCCGCGGCCTGCGCTTCGCGCCCGTCGCGCCCAACACCGCCGACCAGGTCACCGTCCCCTCCGGGTACGGGCAGAACGTGGTCATCCGCTGGGGCGAGCCCATCCTCCGCGGCGCGCCCGCCTTCGACTCCGAGAACCAGACCGCCGCCGCCCAGGCCGGCCAGTTCGGTTACAACAACGACTTCCTCTCCCTCCTGCCGCTGCGCCACGAGCCGCACCGCCAGGTCCTCGTCGCCAACCACGAGTACACCGACGAGGTGCTGATGTTCCGGGGGTACGACCCCGAGAACCCGACCCGCGAGCAGGTCGAGATCGCCTGGGCCGCGCACGGCCTCGGCGTCGTCGTGGTCCAGGAGGAGCACCGCACCGGCAAGCTCACCGCCGTCACCCGGCACCGGCTCAACCGGCGCCTGACCGCCACCAGCGAGTTCGAGCTCACCGGTCCGGCGGCCGGCGGCGACCTCGTCAGGACCTCCGCCGACCCGGACGGCCGCACCGTCCTCGGCACGCTCAACAACTGCTCCGGCGGCACCACCCCGTGGGGCACCACGCTCCACGGCGAGGAGAACATCAACCAGTACTTCGCCAACGGGTCGAGCGCCACCGACAAGCGGTACGGCGTCGGCACCGGGGCCTCCGAGCGGAAGTGGGAGCGCTTCGACAAGCGCTTCGACCTCAAGCAGGAGCCCAACGAGGTGCACCGCTTCGGCTGGGTCGTCGAGCTCGACCCGTACGACCCCGAGTCCACGCCCCGCAAGCGCACCGCGCTCGGCCGGTTCAAGCACGAGGCCGCGCAGCCCCGGCTCACCGAGGACGGGCGTCCGGTCATCTACATGGGCGACGACGAGCGGTTCGACTACCTCTACAAGTTCGTCTCGTCCAAGCGGATGAAGAAGGGGTCCTCCCGCGCCGCCCACGCGCACAACCTCACCCTTCTCGACGAGGGCACCCTGTACGTCGCCAAGTTCACCGGCGACTCGCCCGCCGCCGAGATCGACGGCACCGGCACGCTGCCCTCCGACGGTGAGTTCGACGGCTCCGGCGTCTGGATCCCGCTCGCCACGGCCGGCCCCGACGGCGCCGTCTCGCACGTCCCCGGCATGACCGCCGAGGAGGTGTACGTCTTCACCCGTCTCGCCGGCGACAAGGTCGGCGCGACGAAGATGGACCGCCCCGAGGACGTCGAGCCCTCCCCGCGCACCGGCCGCGTGTACGTGGCGCTGACCAACAACACCAAGCGCGGCACCACGGGCAACGCCCCCGCCGACGAGGCCAACCCGCGCAACGCCAACAAGCACGGCCACGTCCTGGAGCTCTCCGAGCACGGGGACGACCCGTCGAGCGACGGCTTCGCCTGGCGGCTGTTCCTCGTCGCCGGCGACCCCGCCGACCCGGCCACCTACTTCGCCGGCTTCCCCAAGGAGAAGGTCTCCCCGATCTCCTGCCCGGACAACGTCGCCTTCGACCCGCACGGCAACCTGTGGATCTCCACCGACGGCAACCAGCTCGGCTCGCACGACGGCCTGTTCGGCGTCGCCACGCGCGGCGAGCGGCGCGGTGAGCTCAAGCAGTTCCTGACCGTGCCGACCGGCGCCGAGACCTGCGGCCCGCTCGTCCAGGACCGCCGCGTCCTCGTCTCCGTGCAGCACCCGGGCGAGGTCGACGGCGCCTCCGTCGAGAAGCCCGCCTCCGTCTGGCCCGACGGGCCGGGGAAGATCGTCCGCCCGGCGGTCGTCTCCGTCTGGCGCGAGGACGGCCGCGACATCGGCGTCTAGGGGGTCCCCGGGGCCCGGGAGGGGGTCATCCCGCTCCCAGGCCCTCCCTGAACCTGGTGAACTGCTCCTCCGGGTCGCCCGTGTACGACCACGGCACCCACGCCGCCCGCGTGCCCAGCATCCCCATCAGTTCCCGGGCGATCTCCACCTGCCCGGCGTAGCAGGCAGCGTGCGCGAGGAAGTTGAGGTCACCGACCTCTTCCGGTGCCACCGGGCGCTCCGGGTCCCGCCCGCCGATCCAGCGCGCGTGGGTGCGGCGCAGCTCGGTCACCGCCAGTTCGTGCTTCCAGTGCTGGTCGAAGCCGCGCACCGGGCCCCGGCCGAGCGCCCCGTCCGCGACGTACCGGTACTCCTCGACCCGGGCCACCTGCACCAGGACCGGCAGCGGCGAGCCGGGCGGTGCGACGCCCGCCGCGTCGCGGGCGAAGTCGTACATGCTGCCGTGCGTGCCGTGCCACCGCGCCGACCAGTAGCGGAGCACCTGGATGTGGCCCTCGGTGTTGTACGGGTCGCGGCGTCGCAACTCGTCGAACCAGTGGCGCAGTTCGCGGCGCGGCACCCCGCCCTCGTACAGCCGGGCCACCGAGAGCAGCGACACCCAGGGCATCGGGTCGGCCGGCGCGGCCTCGGCCGCGCTCCGGCAGGCGTCGACGGCGGCGTCGATCCGGCCCCGCTCGACGGCGGCGCCCCGGCCGGCCGCGATGGCCGCGTCGAAGACCCGGACCACCTCGGTCGCGGCCCGCAGCACGGCGGCGTCGGGGTTGCCGGGCTCGGCGGCCCGCCAGGCCTCGACGGTGGAGCTGCCGGCGGCGGCGTGCGAGAGGAGCCGCAGCCGGTGGGTGCGGCGCGCCCAGTCCGTACCGGTGGCGGCGAGCAGGTCCCGTACGCCCTGCCAGCGGCCGATGACGATGTCGTGGCGCGCCTCGGTCAGCGCCCGGTCCCCGAAGTCCGGGTCGAAGTCGGGCGCGAAGCGCTCCGGTCGCGCCGTGCGCGCGGAGCGGCGGCGTACGGCCATCGGGGGCCTCCTTCGGGGTCGGCTGCCGTCAGAAGTCGCTGTGGGCGGAGGGTCGTGCGGGGCGGGAGGCGCTGTTCGCGGAGGTCCGTCCGGGTCGGGCGTCGTTCTTCGGGGAGGTTCGGGTCCGCGGGGTCGCGGGTGTCAGAAGTCCGTCGCGTAGCTCTTGTCGCGAGGTCCCGTGCGCGGCCGGCCGGCCGGGGCCGAGGCCTCCGCCGCCGCGAGCGCGCGGACCGCGTCGAGGCGGGCCGGGCGGTAGTAGTCGCTGCCCTTCCGCCAGTACACGAGGAGCGGGACCACGCCGAGGAGCAGACCGCCCAGGCCGATGGTGAGGGCGGTCGTGGAGAGTTCGCCCAGGGACTCGACGAAGGCCCAGAGCATGAACGCGGAGCCGAGCAGCGGCCAGAGGCCGCCGAGGACCAGGTTCCGTACGGAGCGGAACAGGACCCCCCTGTACGCGACGACGGCGGCGATGCCCGCGAGGCCGTAGTAGAAGGCGATCTGGAGGCCGATCGCGGCCACGGCGTCGCTGAGGATCCGCTGCACCGAGCCGGCCGCCGCGGCCGCGCAGAACATCAGGAGCGCGGCGCCGCCGACGGCGGCGACCGCGACCCACGGGGTGTTCCAGCGGCGGTGCACGAGACCGAGCGCGGCCGGCAGGGTCCGGTCGCGGCCCATCGCGAAGAGCGAGCGGGTGACCTGGAGGAGCGTGGTCTCCAGGGTGGCGACCGTGGAGAGGAGGACGGACACGACGAGGAGTTTTCCGCCGACGCCGGGCCAGATCTCCTGGCCGAGGACGGCGAGGACGTTGGGTCCGGCGGCGCGGATCTGCTCGGCGCTCAGCAGGACGTTCACGGCGACGGTGAAGGCCTCGAAGAGGAGGAAGACGAAGCCGACGCCGACGAGCGCGGCGAACCCGGCGGTGCGGCGGCTGTCGCGGGTCTCCTCGCTGAGGTTGCTGGTGACGTCCCAGCCCCAGTAGTAGAACGCGGCGATCAGCGCCCCGGCGGCGAAGGTGTCCGCACCGTGGAAGTGGTCGAGGGCGAACCAGGACCAGTCGAAGGCGGTGGCCCGGCCCCGGTGCGCGACGGCGGCCAGGACGAAGGCGAGCAGGATCAGCATCTCGACCCCGGACATCACGAGCTGCGCCCGTACGGTGAGCCGGGCGCCGCCCAGGACGACGAGCAGCATCATCAGGAACCAGCCGGCGCCGACGGCCGCGGCGAGCGGGGTGTTCGTGGCGAGGTCCTGGTCGATCAGGGAGAGCGTGAGGGATCCGGCGGGCAGCGAACCGGCCACCATGAACACGGTGGCGGCGAAGACGAGCGCCCAGCCGGAGAGGAAGCCGAGGAAGGGGTGGAGGGTGCGGCCCACCCAGGAGTACCCGGCGCCGGCGTTGACGTCGATGCGGCCGAGACGGGCGTACGCGAGGACGATGCCGAGCATCGGTATCGCGCAGTAGAGCAGCGCGGCGGGTCCGGCGAGGCCGACCGCACCGAAGAGGACGGCGGTGGTCGCGGCCAGCGAATAGGCGGGGGCGCTGCCGGCGACGGCCATCACGATCGTGTCGAAGGTACCGAGGACGTTGGGCTGGAGCCCTCTGTTCGTGGTGGTGCGCATGGCGGGTCCTCGGGGGCGCGGGGGCTGAGGCGGGGTTCTGGGGCTGTGGCAGGACTGAGTGGCCCGTCCGCCGGGCCGGTTGCCGGCGGCGGCGGGCGCGGATCACGGTGAATCGAGCGCATCGTAGTCGCCCGGGTGGATTCCGGTAACGGTGGTGGGGAGGGTTCCGTTCCGTGACCGCCGGTAAGTTCTCCCGCACGCCCCCCGGGAGGGGTTCACCGCAGGTCGGGACCGGCGATGGCGCGGGCCGCGCCGACCTCCTGACGGAGCGGTGCGAGGACTCCGTTCTCGTCGCCGGGGAGCTCCGCGCGGACCTCCACGAGGGTCTCGGTGTCGCGGAGTCCGTCCGCGAGCTCCCGCAACTCCCGCTCCACGGCGGCGACCTCCGCCGGGTCGGGCGCGGGTGCGCCGTGGTCGACCCGGATCCGGGCGGCGGTCGTCGCGTCCACGATCCGCTCCACCGCGACGACGAGCGGCCACCAGGCGGCGGCCCGGGTGCCTGTCGGCGGCGGCTCGGTCAGGGCCCGCTGGAACTCCGAGCGGACGGCCGACAGGTCCCGGTAGAGCTTCCGGCGGGCCCGCGGCCGCCCGCCCCGGTCGGGGCCGTCCGCGGCGAAGGCCCGTCCGACGTACGCGGCGGTGTCGGCGACCGCGTCCGCGAGCCGGTCCCCGACCCGGACGTGCCAGGACTCCGGCCAGAGCAGGTAGCCGGCGATCAGCGCGATCCCGCAGCCGATGAGCGAGTCGTACAGCCGCGGCAGGACGAGGCCGAAGCCCTGGTGGTTGAGCGTGTCGGAGAGCAGCAGGATGACCGGGGTGATGGCCGCGGTCTGGAAGGCGTACCCCTTCGCGGAGAAGGCGGGGACGAGGGCGGCCAGCACCATCATCACCGGCACGTCCCACCAGCCGCGCGGCACCTCGGAGAGGACCAGGGCGGCGAGGACGAGCCCGGCGGCCGTGCCGGCGGCGCGGAGCACGGCCCGCGAGAAGACCGAGCCGAAGTCCGGCTTCATGACGAACGTGACGGTGAGCGCCACCCAGTACGAGCGGGGCACGGGGATCAGCGAGACCAGGGCCTGCGCGAGGCCGATGCAGAGCGCCAGCCGCAGGCCGTACCGCCAGGACGCCTCGGAGAGCAGCACCGCGCGGGCCGCCCGGCGGGCCCGGACCCGGAGCGCGGCGGGCCGGCCGAGGCGGTCGTCGACGCCGTACGGGTCGGGGTCCGCCTCGTGGACGACGGCCGCCGCGTGCCGCAGCGCGTGGTCGACGGCCCTCTCGGCCGGCCGCTCGGGCGTCGGCAGGCCGTCCGGGGAGGGGGCGCCGGTGCGGCCCTCCTCGACGGCGTCCGCGAGCTCCCGCACCGCCGCCGGGATCGCCGGGGACAGCGGGCCGACCAGCCGGGCCCTCAGATGCGCGGCGGCGGCGGCCTCCACGAGCGGGATGACCACGTTGAGCTGGGCCAGGATCCGCACCAGCGGGGCGGCACGGCCGTGCTGGCGGGCCCGGCGGGCGAGGACCAGGTCGTACGCCTGGTCGAGGGAGGCGGTGACGGCCTGTCGCTTCTCGTCGTACGCGGCCGTGCCGGTCGCCTCGTACAGCTCGGCGACGGTCCGGTACGTCGCCGCCACGGCCTCCCGTTCGGGGACGGCGCGGCGCACCGGCCAGCCGAGGAGGGCGAGGACGAGGACGAACGAGCCGCCGAGGCCGAGGAGTACGGGCGCCTTCCACCACGGGTCGGGCATGGGCAGGCCCGCGCCGACGACCGCGTTGAGGAGGAGGAGCAGGCCGGAGACGGAGGCGACCGCGCCGATCGAGGAGATCATCCCGGAGACGAGGGCCACGAGGGTGAGGGTGGCGACGGCCGCCCATCCGTGCCCGAAGGCGAGGGTCCCCAGGGTGACTCCGAGGGCGCCGAACGCCTGGGGCACCGCGATGTTGAAGACCCGCATCCGGTAGGCGTCGGCGGTGTCGCCGATCACGCCGGAGAGCGCGCCCATCGAGACCAGCGCCCCGTACGCGGGCTGCCCGACGGCCAGGCCGACGGCGAGCGGCGCGGACAGGGCGACCGAGGCCCGGCCGACGGCGGCCCAGGGGATCGGCGCGGGGGCCGGCTTCAGGCCGGCGGTGAGCCAGGGGGGCGGGGTGATCCTCGGGGGCCGGGCCATGCGACCAACGTACGCTGCGCCACGGGCCGCCGGTCGGTGCTCCGCCGGCGGCCGTCGTGGGAGCCCCCGCGGGCCGGGGGCGCGCGGGGCGGCCGTCAGTTGCGGTAGGACTCGACCTCGGCCGCCGGGCGGAGGGCCGCCGTGTCCGGGTCCTCCCCGAACTCCGCCTTCGCGCGCCGCTGTCGCAGCAGGTCCCAGCACTGGTCGAGGCGTACCTCGAGTTCCGCGAGGCGGGTGCGTTCCTCGGGGAGGAGCCCGCCGGTGCGCTGCCGCAGGGCGCGCTCCTCCTCGACGAGGGCGCCGATGTCGTCCAGGATCTCGTCGTTGTCCATGCCTTCCAGCGTGGCGGATCGGCGCCGGGTGCGCAGGTCGAGAGGGGAGGGGCGGCCGCGCGGCTCAGTGGCGGAGCGCCTGCGCGATCTCCGCCTTCGTCCCGCCCGAGAGGGTCCGGTTGCTGCGGGCGGTGCCGGTCCTGGACTTCCCGGGGGCGACGTCGTCGATGTTCAGGACGACGGCGTCGAGGAAGTTCCCTTCCGGGTCACGGAAGTTGACCATGATCGTGTAGTCGGCGTTCTGGTCCTTGGGGTTGGTCGCGGTGATCTCGGCGACCGTGCGGTCCCCGTCGACGCGCGTGGCCCCGGCGCGCACGTCACCGGTGGCGTTCACCCCGTCCTTGACCTGGTTCATCTTCTCCTGGGCGGCCGAGGCGACGGCCGCCGTGGCGGAGGAGACGATCTGGCCGGCCTTGTCCTTGGCGGCGTCGCAGCCGGTGAGGGCGAGGAGGGCGGCGGTGGCGGCGAGGACGGTCCCGGTTCCTCGTTTCATGGGCCGGCGCCTCAGGGACGCTCGTCCGTGCCGTACGCCTCATCCGTGGCCAGCGCCCAGATCACGAAGATCGAGATGGCCATGGAGAAGAGCGCCCACCACGGCTGGTAGGGCAGGAAGAGGAACTGGAAGAGGACGTTGAGGGAGGCCAGGGAGATGCCGGCGATCCGGCCCCACTCGGCGCCCTTGAGGATGCCGAAGCCGGCGATGGCGACGATGACGCCGAGGATGAGGTGGATCCATCCCCAGGTGGTGAGGTTGAACTTGAAGACGTAGTCGCCGATGCGGGTGTAGACGTCGTCCTCGGCGATGCCGGCGATGCCCTGGAAGACGTCCATGAAGCCGGTGACCAGCATGAGGACGCCGGCGAAGAGGGTGCCGCCGGCGGCCCAGGCGCCGGTGGCGCTCCGCTGGGGGGCCGTCTTGCGGGGTGTGGTGTTCTGGCTCATGGCCCCATCGTCGGGGCGTTCGTACGACTCCGAACCTTCAACTGGTCCGAACGAGTGAGCGAAGGAAGGCGTCGAGGGCCGCGTCGAACTCCTCGGGCCGCTCCAGATTGGGCAGGTGCGCGGCCCGTTCGATCACGGTGAGCGTCGAGTCGGGGAGCAGGGCGTGCATCTCCTCCGCGTCCGCCACCGGGGTGTACGCGTCGTCGCGGCCGACGACGACGAGCGCGGGGACCGTGACGGCGGCGAGCGTCTCCCGGTGGTCGCGGCGCTCGGCCCGGCCTCGCAGGGCGGCCGCCGCGGCGACCGGGTCGGTGGCGCACATCATGCGGTGGACGTGCGGCGCGGCGTGCGTGTTGTACGGGGCGACCATCCGGTCCAGCACCTCGTCGGCGTATCCCCGCATGCCCTCCCTCAGGAGCCGGTCGGCCATGGCGTTGCGGGCCTTCTTGCCGTCCTCGGTCTCGGCGGCCGGGAAGGTGTCGGCGAGGACGAGGCCCCGGACCCGCTCGGGCCGGCGGCGGACGAGCTCCATGGCGATCTGGCCGCCCATGGAGAGGCCGGCGACGACGCAGTCGTCGATCCCCAGCGAGTCGAGGAGGCCGACGAGGTCCTCGGCGAAGTCGTCGAGGCCGGTGGAGCCGGTCGTCACGCCCAGGGGCGTGGCGCCGTAGCCCCGCAGATCGGGGGCGATGACGCGGTGGGTGCGGGAGAAGCGGTCGATCTGCGGCTGCCACATGGTGTGGTCGAAGGGGTGGCCGTGGATGAGGAGGAGGGCGGGGCCGGTGCCCCGGTCCTCGTGGAAGGCGGGCATGACGGCAGGCTAGGCAGCCTCCCCCGCTCGGTGCAATAAGATCTTTGCTCTCGGTGCAATGGGAGGTCGGCATGGAGGAGTACCGGAGGATCGCGGACCGGGTCGAGGCCGCCGTACGGGACGGGCGGCTGCGCCCCGGCGACCGGCTGCCGCCCCAGCGGGTCTTCGCCCGCCGCCACGGGATCGCCAACTCGACCGCGATCCGGGTGTACGGGGAACTGGCCCGCCGCGGCCTCGTCGTCGGCGAGGTCGGCCGCGGCACCTTCGTCCGCGCCGCACCCCCGCTGCCCGGACCGGCGCTCGCCGAGGCGACCGGCGCCGCGCCCGTCGACCTCCAGCTCAACTACCCGGTCGCCGAAGACCAGTCGGAGCTGATGGCCCGCGCGCTCCTGGCGCTCGCCCGGCCCGACGTGCTCGCCGAGGCCGTCTCCCGCCCGGCCGCCGCGACCGGTACGGCCGAAGCCCGGGAAGCGGCGGCCACCGTGCTCGCCCGGCCCGGCTGGGCGCCGGACCCCGCGCACGTCCTCTTCGCCGGAAACGCCCGCCAGGCCATCGCCGCCGCGCTCTCCGCCCTCGTGCCGCCCGGCGGCCGCCTCGGCGTCGAAGCGCTCACGTACCCCCTGGTCAAAGCGGTCGCCGAACGGCTCGGCGTCCGGCTCGTCCCCCTCGCCCTCGACGGGGAGGGAGTACGGCCGGAGGCACTCGCCGCCGCCCACCGGGCCGCACCGCTCTCCGCCGTCTACCTCCAGCCCACCCTGCACAACCCGCTCTCCACCACCCTCGGAGAGGGGCGGCGCGCCGAACTCGCCGAACTGCTCCGCCGCCTGGACCTCACCGCCGTCGAGGACACCACCTGGGCCTTCCTCGCCCCCGACGCGCCCGCGCCGCTCGCCGCGCACGCGCCGGAGAGGGTCCTCCTGGTCGACAGCCTCTCGAAGCGGCTCGTTCCCGGCCTGACGGTCGGCTACCTGGTGACGCCCGGGAGGCTCCGCACGGTGGTGGCCGACGCCCTGCGCTCCGGCGCCTGGACGGCCGGCGGACTCGCCCTCGCCGCCGCCACCCGCTGGGCCGCCGACGGCACCGTCGCCGAGGCCGTCGCCACCAAACGGGCCGACACCGGGGCCCGGCACGCCCTGCTCCGGCGGCGGCTCGCCGGACACGCGCTCCGGGCCTCCCCGCACGCCTACTACTGCTGGTGGGAACTGCCCGCGCCCTGGCGCGCGGAGACCTTCACGGCCGCCGCCGCCGCACGCGCGGGCGTGGCGGTCACCCCCGGCAACGCCTTCGCGGTCGGCCGCTCCACCGCCCCCGACGCCGTCAGACTGGGCCTCGCGTCACCGCCGGTCGCGGTCCTGGACGAGGCCCTCGCCCGGCTGGCGGCGGTGGCGGCCGAAGGACCGTGATCCACTTGCGGGCCGCCGGGCGGGGGTGTGCCCTGGAGGGTGCGGGAACCGGGAACCGGGGGGCGGACACTCGGACACTCGGACACGAAGGAGCTCCTGCCATGGCCGCACACGCAGCGGTGCCCGCCCGGCGCCGAGTCAGCACGAACGGCTGGGGACTCCCGGTCGCGACCGGCGTCCTGTACGGGCTCTACGCGGAGGTGAACGCCCGCGACGGCGGCGCGCTCAGCTGGGGACAGTTCTGGCTGGGCCTCATCTCCGCCGTCGTCCTCGCCGTCGCTCTGTACGCCCTCCGTCGGTACGGCCGCGCCCTGCCGCGCGAGGCCCGCGCCGCCGCCTGGGGCGCGCTCGCCGGCATCGCGGTCGGCTTCCTCTACAGCGTCACCGGGGCGAGCATCTACTCGTCGGTGGTGCTGGGGGTGATCGTGGGGCTGGTCACCGCGGGCGCGGCGTTCTACCTCTTCTACACACATGAGGACGCGGCGGGCCACCCGGCCCCGTGGTGACCTTCCCCGCGCCCGCCGCCGTTGCGGGCCGCGCCCCGGTTGCGGGCTGCGCCCGCGGGGTGGCGCCCGCCCCCCGCCCCGCCGTTGTGGGCAGTCGTTCCGCTGGGGCGAGGGGGATCCCCCTTCGCCCCGCGGGACGATTGCCCACACGGAGGTGGGCCGGGGCATCGCCCAGCGGGGCGCGGGCGCCCGGCCAGGGGCGGGCCCCGGTCCCGGGGTCAGTCCAGGCGCAAGTCCGCCAGTTGCTTCTCGAAGGGGACGATCTCGTCGTCCTCCGGGCGGCGCGCCGGCCTCCCCGCCACCACGTCCGCGAACTCCTCGCCCGCGCGGGTGATCCGGGCCGGCAGGCCCTCCGTGTACTCGTCGCCGCCGGTGCCCCAGTCCTCCGAGGCCGCGTAGACCGCGGTGGGGACGACGAGGGCCCGCAGGTAGGCGAAGAGGGGGCGCAGGGCGTGGTCCAGGACCAGGGAGTGGCGGGCGGTGCCGCCCGTCGCGGCGATGAGGACCGGGGTCCCCGTGAGCGCCGCCGGGTCGATCAGGTCGAAGAAGGACTTGAACAGGCCGCTGTAGGAGGCGGTGAAGACGGGGGTCACCGCGATGACGCCGTCGGCCGACGTCACCTTCTCGACGGCCTCCTCCAGCGCCGCCGACGGGAAGCCCGTCACGAAGTTCTTCGCGATGTCGACGGCGAGGTCGCGCAGTTCGACGACCTCGACGTCGACGGCGTACTCCTGCTCGGCCAGCCGGTACCGGGCCGCCTGGAGGAGCCGGTCGGCGAGGAGCCGGGTGGAGGAGGGCGTGCTGAGTCCGGCGGACACGGCGACCAGCTTCAACGTCTGCACGGCGTCAGACCTCCTTCGGGGTGTTCGGGGCGACGGCGGGGTGGAGCGGGGCGGTCTCCGGCACTCCGGCGGGCCGCAGGCTGGCGAACTCCTTGCGCAGCACCGGGACGACCTCCTCGCCGAGCAGGTCGAGCTGTTCGAGGACCGTCTTGAGGGGCAGTCCGGCGTGGTCGACGAGGAACAGCTGGCGCTGGTAGTCGCCGACGTACTCGCGGAAGGACAGGGTGCGTTCGATGACCTCCTGCGGGGAGCCGACGGTCAGCGGGGTCTCCCGGCTGAACTCCTCCAGGCTCGGACCGTGGCCGTAGACCGGCGCGTTGTCGAAGTACGGGCGGAACTCCCGTACCGCGTCCTGCGAGTTCTTCCGCAGGAAGACCTGGCCGCCGAGGCCGACGATGGCCTGCTCGGGGGTGCCGTGGCCGTAGTGCGCGTACCGCTGCCGGTAGAGCCGGACCATCTTCTCGGTGTGCTGCTTGGGCCAGAAGATGTGGTTCGCGAAGAAGCCGTCGCCGTAGTAGGCGGCCTGTTCGGCGATCTCGGGGGAGCGGATGGAGCCGTGCCAGACGAACGGCGGGACGCCGTCGAGCGGGCGCGGGGTGGACGTGAAGCCCTGGAGGGCGCTGCGGAACTTGCCCTCCCAGTCGACCACGTCCTCCCGCCACAGCTTGTGGAGGAGCGCGTAGTTCTCGATGGCGAGCGGGATGCCCTGGCGGATGTCCTGGCCGAACCACGGGTAGACCGGGCCGGTGTTGCCGCGGCCCATCATCAGGTCCACGCGGCCGTCGGCGAGGTGCTGGAGGGTGGCGTAGTCCTCGGCGATCTTCACCGGGTCGTTGGTGGTGATCAGGGTGGTGGAGGTCGACAGGATCAGGTTCTCCGTGCGGGCGGCTATGTGCCCGAGGAGCGTCGTCGGGGAGGACGGGACGAACGGCGGGTTGTGGTGCTCGCCGGTCGCGAAGACGTCGAGCCCGACCTCCTCGGCCTTGAGCGCGATCGCGACGGTGTTCTTGATGCGCTCGTGCTCGGTGGGGGTGCGGCCGGTGGTGGGGTCGGTCGTCACGTCGCCGACGGTGAAGATCCCGAACTGCATCGTGCTCACCTCTCGCGGTTCCTGCTGTTGGTTGAAGCTTAAACTATTACCTCGAACGGCGCGACCCCCTCCCCTATTCCGTCCGCCCGTACCCTGGAGCGCATGACCGAGAAGACGACCCCGTGACCGGGGAGACCCACGACAGCGAGCGCTGGAAGGAACGGGGCGTGATGCTCCGCGTCTTCGTGTACGTCTTCGCGACCCACGCCTTCGCCGGCTTCGTCTGGCTCCTCTTCCACGTGGGACAGAACGCCCAGAAGTGAGTGAGGGCCGCCACGTGCCGTCCACCTGCGGTCCTCACGTAGAGTCCCCGACGTGAACGCTGCGATATCGGTGGTGTCGGTCGTGGGGATCGGCGCGGACGGCTGGGACGGGCTCCCCGAGACCGCCCGCCGCGTCCTGCGCGCCGCCGAGGTCCTGCTCGGCGCCCCCCGCCAGCTCGGCCTCCTCCCGGAGCACGACTGCCCCGGCGAGCGGATCGCCTGGCCCTCCCCCCTCCGCCCCGCCGTCCCCGGACTGCTCGCCGCCCACCAGGGCCGTGCGATCGCCGTCCTCGCCAGCGGCGACCCCTCCTTCCACGGCATCGCCCGCACCCTCGCGGAGACCGCCGGCACCGACCGCCCCGTCACCTTCGACGTACACCCGCACCCCTCCTCCGTCTCGTACGCCTGCGCCCGCCTCGGCTGGCCCCTCGAAGCCGTCGAGACCCTCTCCGTCGTCGCCAGGCCGCTCGCCGCGCTCTCCGCCGCCCTGCACCAGGGCCGCCGCCTCCTCGTGCTCAGCGAGGGCGCCGACACCGCCGCGCGGGTCGCCGAGCTGCTGCGCACGACCGGCTGGGGCGGCACCCGCGTCCGCGTCCTCGAACAGCTCGGAGGCCCCGCCGAACGGATCCTCGACGGCACCGCCGCCGACTGGCCCCACGAACGCACCGACCCCCTCAACGTCCTCGCCCTCGACTGCGCCCGCGACCCCGGCGCCCTCCGGCTCGGCGCCGTGCCCGGCCTCCCCGACGAGGCGTACGAACACGACGGCCAGCTCACCAAGCGGTACGTGCGCGCCGCCACCCTCGCCGCCCTCGCCCCCGCCCCCGGCGAACTCCTCTGGGACGTCGGCGGCGGCTCCGGCTCCATCGGCGTCGAATGGATGCGGACCCACCGCTCCTGCCGGGCGGTCGCCGTCGAGAAGTCCCCCGAGCGCGCCGCCCGCATCACCCGCAACGCCGACGCCCTCGGCGTACCGGGCCTGCGCGTCGTCACCGGCCCCGCACCCGCCTCGCTCACCGGGCTCCCGACCCCCGACGCGGTCTTCGTCGGCGGCGGCCTCACCGCCCCCGGCCTGCTCGACGCCTGCTGGGAGGCACTGCCGCCCGGCGGCCGGCTCGTCGCCAACACCGTGACGCTGGAATCCGAGGCGCTGCTCGCCCGGTGGTACGGCCGCCACGGCGGCGAACTGGTCCGGCTCGCCGTCTCCACCGCCGTGCCCGTGGGCGGCTTCACCGGCTGGCGCCAGGCCATGCCCGTCACCCAGTGGTCCGTAACGAAGGGTTCACCAGAGCAATGACCGTCTACTTCATCGGCGCGGGCCCCGGCGCGGCCGACCTGATCACCGTGCGCGGCGCGCGGACCCTCGCCGGGTGCGGGACCTGCCTCTACGCCGGCTCCCTCGTCCCCACCGAGCTGCTCGCCGAGTGCCCGCCGGACGCGAAGCTCGTCGACACGGCGAAGATGGACCTCGACCAGATCGTCGCCGAGATCGCCGCCGCCCACGAGGCCGGCCAGGACGTGGCCCGGCTGCACTCCGGCGACCCGTCCGTCTTCAGCGCGATGGCCGAACAGATGAGGCGGCTCGACGCGCTGGGCATCCCGTACGAGGTCGTGCCCGGCGTCCCGGCCTTCGCGGCGGCCGCCGCCGCCCTGAAGCGGGAGCTGACGGTCCCGACCGTCGGCCAGACGGTGATCCTCACCCGCATCGCCCAGCAGGCCACCCCCATGCCGGAGGGCGAGGACCTCGCCACCCTCGGCCGCAGCGGCGCCCTGCTGGTCCTCCACCTCGGCGCCCGCTACGTCGACCGGATCGTCGCCGAACTCGTCCCCCACTACGGCGCCGACTGCCCGGCCGCCGTCGTCGCGATGGCCAGCCGCCCGGACGAGGTGGTCCTGCGGGGCACCCTGGAGGACATCGCGGAGCAGGTGAAGGCGGCGGGCATCACCAAGACGGCCGTCATCGTCGTGGGCCGCACGCTGGCGGCCTCGGAGTTCCGCGACAGCCACCTGTACGACCCGGCGCGGGACCGCCACGCCTGCTGACGGCCCGGCGCGGGACCGCCCACGCCCGCCGACACGACGGTGGCCGGACCCCGCACGGGGTCCGGCCACCGCCGCGTGACCACGTCTCAGGCGTTGGGCCGCTTGCCGTGGTTCGCCTTCTTCTTCTTGCGGGCCCGCTTCTTGTTGCCGCGCTTCGCCATGGGACTCCCTCTCGGTAGGGGATGCTGCCGTGGCCAGCCTAGGAGCGGGGGCGGAGGCCCGCACGTCGGTGCCAGGGGCTTGAATGGCCCCGTGACCGTCTACGACGTGGCCCGGGCGCTGCCGGGCATCGAGGAACTGCGCGACCACTCCCGGGGGCTCGCCGTGCTGGACGCCGTGCTGAGCCCGGAGTGGGAGAGCCGGTACTACTCCTTCGACGCGCACTGGTCGGAGACCGAGCAGCTGGCGTCGATGAAGGACGGCTCCGGCGGCGAGTACACGATCGTCCTCTCCCCTGCGGGGGCGTACGCGCGCGTCTTCGACCACGAGTCGCCGCTGAGCCCCTACGGGCCGCTCGCGGACGGGCGGACCTGGCCCGGAGTGCTCGACGGGGTCCCGGAGGCCTTCCGGGAGTACCTGACGGAGCCGGCGTTCACGGACGAGGACGGGGTGCACGTGACCACCGCCTGCCTGTGGCGCGAGGCGACGGACACGGCCTGGCGGACGGGCCCGGTCGACTTCCCGGACCTGGACGGCCACGAGGACCCGGACGGCTCCGGCCGCCTCCTCCGCCTGCTGACGGACCGCTCGGCGGAGGCGTACGCCGCGTGGGCCTCGGACTACTACGAGCAGCCGGTCGACGTCGAGGCCGTGCGCCACGTCCTGGCCCTGCGTCCGCTGACCCCGGAGCTGGTGGCGCGCCTCAACCCCCAGGTGACGCTCCCCGACCTCGCCGAGGACGTCGCGGAGATCGGCTACCCCGCCTGAACCGACCCCCACTCCGGCGCCAGCACCGACATCACCGTCGCGTCCACCCGCTCCCCCTCCCAGAGCAGCGCCCCGCGCAGGACGCCCTCCGCCCGGAAACCGGCCTTCTCGTAGGCGCGGCGGGCGCGGGGGTTGAAGGCGTACACCTCCAGCCAGATCCGGTACAGGCCGAGCGCCTCGAAGCCGTGGCCGACGATCAGGCGGGTCGCCTCCGTGCCGAGGCCCCGGCCGACGGCGTCCGGGACGAAGGCGATCCGGAAGGCGCAGCTCTCGTTGTCCGGGTCCCACGCGGTGAGGACGGCCTCGCCGACGACCCGCCCGGTCGCCCGCTCGACCACGGCGAGGTCGAGCCGGTCGTCCTGCGCGCCGCGCGAGCCGTACCACTCCAGGAGGGCCGCCTCGTCGAACCGCGTGTGGCCCCCCGTCAGCCGGATGACCTCAGGGTCCTCGAACAGCGGCAGCAGCGCGGGCACGTCCGCTTCGGTGACGGGGCGGAGGACCACCAGGTCGCCGGTGAGGGTGGGCTTGTGCGAGAAGTCGGCCATCCCGGGATTCTCGGCGGGCGGCCGTCGCGTTGTCGCCCGGATTACGGCCCCGCCGGTGCCGACCGCCCCACCACGGCGCCCGCCCGGTCGATGCAGATCACGTCCACCGCGACCGGGGCGCCCCGCAGGACCGTGAGGGCCTCGTCGCGGGCGCGGGCGGCGACGAGGTCGCCCAGGGGGACCCCCGCGGCCTCGCAGAGGCGGAGGGCGGCGAGGCCCGTGTTGGCGTCGGCGATCTCGGCGGCGAGGGCCCGGGAGGCGCCGCCCGTGCGGGCGAGCTCGGCGAGGAAGGCCTTGTCGACCTGGGAGCGGGCCGAGTGGAGGTCCAGGTGGCCCGCGGCCAGTTTCGAGAGCTTGGCGAAGCCGCCGCAGATCGTGAGCCGGTCGACGGGGTGGCGGCGGACGTACTTGAGGACGGCGCCCGCGAAGTCGCCCATGTCGAGGAGTGCGATCTCCGGCAGGTCGTAGAGCCGCGTGACCGTGCGCTCGGAGGTGGAGCCGGTGCAGCCGGCGACGTGGGTGAGGCCGCCCGCGCGGGCCACGTCGACGCCCCGGCGGATGGAGTCGATCCAGGCGGAGCAGGAGTACGGGACGACGACGCCGGTCGTGCCGAGGATCGACAGGCCGCCGAGGATGCCGATGCGCGGGTTCCAGGTGGAGCGGGCGATCTCGGCGCCGTTGTCGACGGAGATCGTGATCTCGACGTCCCCGGGGGCGTGGTGCGCGGCCGCCACCGCGGCGACGTGCTCGCACATCAGCTGCCGCGGCACGGGGTTGATGGCGGGCTCGCCGACCTCCAGGGGGAGGCCGGGCAGGGTGACGGTGCCGACGCCCTCCCCGGCCCGGAACACGACGCCGGAGCCGGCCGGCAGGAGCCGTACCGTCGAGCGGATCACGGCCCCGTGGGTGACGTCCGGGTCGTCGCCCGCGTCCTTGACGACGGCGGCCATGGCGGCACCGGCCGTCAGGGACTCGGCGGTCAGCGCGAAGGACGGCGTCTGCCCCTTGGGGAGCGTGATCGTCACCGGGTCGGGGAAGTCACCGGTGAGCAGCGCGGTGTACGCGGCGGTGGTGGCCGCCGTCGCGCAGGCACCGGTCGTCCAGCCCGGGCGGAGACCGGTGTGCTTGAGTTGGGCCTCACGCCCGCCGCCTGAAGTCACGAAGAGGCTCCTGTGCACGTACTCATTCTCGGCGGGACCACCGAGGCCCGCGCCCTCGCCGGACTGCTGCACGGCCGGGTCCGGGTCACCAGCTCCCTCGCGGGCCGGGTGGCGAGCCCCCGGCTGCCGGCGGGCGAGGTCCGGATCGGCGGGTTCGGGGGCGTCGACGGCCTCGTGGAGTGGATGACGGGGCACGCCGTGGACGCGGTCATCGACGCCACCCATCCCTTCGCCGAGCGGATCAGCTTCAACGCGGCCCGGGCGGCCGCCACCGCCCATGTTCCCCTGCTGGCGCTGCGCCGTCCCGGGTGGGTCCCGGGGGAGGGCGACGACTGGCGGTCGGTGGGCTCCCTGGAGGAGGCCGCGACGGCCCTGGACGGCCTCGGCGACCGCGTCTTCCTGACGACCGGCCGGATGGGCCTCGCGGCCTTCGCCACCTGCCCGCAGTGGTTCCTGGTCCGCTCGGTGGACGCCCCGGACGCCCCGATGCCGGCCCGCACCGAGGTCCTCCTCGACCGGGGCCCCTTCACCCTGGACGGCGAGCGGGAGATCCTGGCCCGCCGGCGGATCGACGTGGTGGTGACGAAGGACAGCGGCGGCGCGGCGACCGCCCCGAAACTGACGGCGGCCCGCGAGGCGGGCCTCCCGGTCGTGGTGGTCCGCCGGCCGCCGGTCCCGGAGGGCGTGCCGACGGCCGCCTCCCCGGAGGAGGCGGCCGCGTGGGTCGCCGCTACTCGGTGACGGGCGTGCCGAGTTCGGTGACCTCGACCCAGTTCAGGTTCGGGTCGTTCCAGTAGATCTGGTTGTTCGAGGTGTCGATGGCGATCACGGAGTAGAGGACGTGCTCGCCGTCGGCCGCGCTCTCGTGGAGGTAGGACGAGGCGGTGGGCAGCAGGTACTCGACGCGGTGGGCGACCCAGACGAGGTTGCCGTCGCCGTCGTCGACCTGGACGGCCTTGTAGATCTCGTACAGCTTGACGTCGGGCTCGGGGTTCGGCGTCCACTCCAGGAGTACGCCGTCCTCGCGCGGGGTCGCCTCGAGGCCGGCGACCGGGGCGGGGGCGGTGTGGTCGCCGTGGGTGGCGGTGACGGCCGTGCGGGCCGAGGCGTTGCCGGCGGCGTCGACGGCCTCGACCCAGTACGTGTAGCCGGTGTTCTCGGCGGCCGCGGTGTCCGTCCACGTGGTGCCGGTGACGCCGGTCGCGACCTGGGCGACGGGGTCGGTGGTGCCGGTGCGCTGCCGGTGGACGGTGTACTTCGCCGCACCCGTGACCGGCTCCCAGGCCAGGACGACACCGGTGGCGTCGTCGGTCGCGGTCACGCCGGCCGGAGCGGCGGTCGGGGTCCGGTCCACCGACGCGACGGTGAGGTCGGCGGAGCCGGGGGACTCGTTGCCGGCCCTGTCGACGGCGCGGACCTCGTAGAGGTACGTCTGGCCGGTCGGCGGCGGGGAGTCCACGAAGGACGGGGTGGTGACCAGGGCGGTGGCGCTGCCGGTCCTCGCCCAGGTGGTGGAGGTGCTCGGGCGCCGGTAGACGCGGTAACCGGCGAGGTCCATCTCCTTGTTGGGCGCCCAGCGCAGGGTGGCCTTGTTCAGGGTCCTGTCGTACGTGACGCCGGCGCCGGTCGGCGCCAGCGGCCGGACCTTGTCGACGGTGGCCGAAGTGACGGGCGCGTAGGCGAACGCGACGTTCGCGGCGCCGGTCCAGGCCGCGTAGTACACGGTGATGGTGTGGCGGCCGGACGGGACGGTGAGGTCGACCGTCTTCTTCTGCGTGGTGGAGACGTTCTTCCACAGGTCGATCCTGCGGACGCCGTCGAGGTTGACGCGGATGCCGTCCTGGGCCGCGGCGGTGAAGGCGAACGGGCCGCCGGAGCCGAAGTCCCGGGTGACCGACCAGCGGACGGAGAAGTTGTCGCGGGGCAGGGTGACGCCCGCCGGGTCGCCGTAGCCGTAGTTCTCGGCGATGGCGCTGTCGCAGGTGGTCAGCTTCGGCGTGCCGCTGAACGTGGAGTTGGCGAAGTATTCCGCCTTCCACACGGGGGACGCGCAGGTGACCGCCGCGGCGGCCGGGGTGGCGGTGAGCAGACCGCCGAAGGCGGCGAGGGCGGCCGTGGTGGCCAGTGCGCTCAGCCGGGTACGAGTCATCACGGGGAGAGGGGCCTTTCCGGACCTGTGGAAAGCACGTGGAACGGGGGAACGACTGTGTGACTCACCAGGTGGGGGCAGGGTTGTCCCGCCCCCACTCCGGATTTCGGGCGACCTGCTCAGCCGTACCGCCGCGGCGTCCACGTGATCGTGCGCCCGTCGCCCCGTTCGACCGCCCGCGTCTGCGAGGAGCCGATCAGGAGGAGGGTGCGCATGTCGACCTCGGAGGGGTCCAGGATCTTGAGGGTGAGGACGCGGACCGACTGCTCCGGGCCGCCGACGTCACGGGCGACGACCACCGGGGTCTCGGGGGCGCGGAGTTCGAGGAGGAGGTCGCGGGCGGCGGCCACCTGGTGGGTGCGGGACCTGGAGCCCGGGTTGTAGAGGGCGATGACGAGGTCGGCGCCCGCGGCCGCGCGGAGGCGGGCCTCGATGACGTCCCAGGGCTTGAGGCGGTCGGAGAGGGAGATCGTGGCGTAGTCGTGGCCCAGGGGGGCGCCGGCCGCGGCGGCGGCCGCGTTCGCCGCGGTCACCCCCGGGAGGACCCGTACGGGCACGTCGGCGTACTCCGGTTCGCAGGCGACCTCCAGGACCGCCGTCGCCATGGCGAAGACGCCCGGGTCGCCGCCGGAGACGACCGCGACCCTGCGACCGCGCCGGGCCAGGTCGAGGGCGAACTCGGCGCGCTCGGACTCGACCTTGTTGTCGGAGCCGTGCCGGATCTGGCCGGGGCGGAGGACGGGGACCCGGTCGAGGTACGTCGTGTAGCCGACGAGGACGTCGGCGTTGACGAGCGCGCCGCGGGACTCGGGGGTGAGCCAGGGCGCCCCGGCGGGGCCGGTGCCGACGACGGTGACCTCGCCCGTCTCCCGTACCCGGGGCTCCTGGTCGATGCGGGAGGGGAGGACGGCGACCGAGAAGTACGGGACGGAGTCCGGGTCGACCTCGGACAGGACGCCCGTGCGCTCGCCCGTCATGAACGCGCGCTCCACGTAGCGCGCGTCGTCCAGGCGGCCGGCCCGTTCCAGGGCCCGCTTCACGGTGGGGAAGGTGCGGCCGAGCTTCATGACGACCGCGGAGTCGGTGCCCGCGAGGCGGGCCGTCAGCTCGTCCTCCGGCAGGGTGCCGGGGATGATCGTGAGGACCTCCTCCGCCTCGCACAGCGGCTCGCCGAGCCGGGCGGCGGCGGCGCTCACCGAGGTGACGCCGGGGATGACGGTGGTGTCGTAGCGGTCGGCGAGCCGCTTGTGCATGTGCTGGTACGAGCCGTAGAAGAGCGGGTCGCCCTCGGCGAGGACGGCGACGGTGCGGCCGGCGTCGAGGTGGGCGGCGAGGCGGGCCGAGGCCTCCTCGTAGAAGTCGTTCAGGGCGCCCCGGTAGCCGCCCGGGTGGTCCGTGGTCTCCACCGTGAGCGGGTACATCAGCCGTTCCTCGACGTGGTCCTCGCGGATGTGCTCGGCGGCGATGGAACGGGCTATGGAGCGGCCGTGGCGGGCCGAGTGGTAGGCGATGACGTCGGCCTCGGCGATCGCCTTCACGGCGGCGACGGTCATCAGGTTCGGGTCGCCGGGGCCGAGGCCCACGCCGTAGAGCTTGCCGGGCGTCACGGTGGTCATGCCTGGGCCTCCTGGATCTCCGCTTCGTGGGCGAGGGCGTTGATCGCGGCGGCCGTCATCGCGCTGCCGCCGCGGCGTCCCCGTACGACCAGGTACTCGAGGCCGAGGGTGTTCCCGGCGAGCGCGTCCTTCGACTCGGCGGCGCCGATGAAGCCGACCGGGATGCCGAGGACGGCGGCGGGCTTCCCGGCGCCCTTCGCGACCATCTCCAGGAGGTGGAAGAGGGCGGTCGGGGCGTTGCCGATGGCGACGACGGAGCCTTCGAGGCGGTCCCGCCACAGTTCGAGCGCGGCGGCGGAGCGGGTGGTGCCCAGCTCGGCGGCGAGGCCCGGCACGGCCGGGTCGGAGAGGGCGCAGAGCACCTCGTTGTCGGCGGGCAGCCGCTTGCGGGTGACGCCGCTGGCGACCATCTGCGCGTCGCAGAGGACGGGCGCGCCGGCGCGGAGGGCGGCGCGGGCGTCCGCGACGACCCGCGGCGAGTACGCGATGTCCTGCACGAGGTCGGTCATGCCGCAGGCGTGGATCATCCGGACCGCCACCTGGGCGACGTCGGCGGGCAGGCCCGCGAGGTCCGCCTCGGCGCGGATCGTGGCAAAGGACCGGCGGTAGATCTCCGTCCCGTCCTTCTCGTAGTCGAACATCCTGTTGCTCTCGCTCATCTCGTCGTGCGGGCCGTGGTCACTGCTTCGGGCAGGGAGGTGCGGGGGGTGGGGACGCCGTCCACCAGGTAGGTGTCGTCGCCGGTGGCGAGGACGTCGACCCAGGTGCCGTGCGGGTGCCCGCAGCGGCGCTCGCACCCGGAGTAGTGGACGGGCAGGCCCCCGCGGTGGACGAGGGCGGCGTCCGTCCGCACGTCGGCGAGGGACTTGGCGCAGCCGGGCCGGCCGGTGCAGGCGCTGACCCCGACCGAGGGCAGGTCGGACCGGGTGACCAGGCCGTACGCCTCCAGGCCGGGCAGCCGGCCGGCCCGGGCCCCGACGGCGACTACGCCGCGCCAGGGCGTGAGCCGCAGCTCTTCGGCCCCGTCGGCCAGGGCCCGCAGCTGCGCGGCGGTCAGCCGGCCGAGGGGGGCGAGGACGTGCAGGGCGCGGTCGCCGAGCGGCCCGGGCGCGGGAGGGAGGGAGGCGGGAAGCGGCGGTTCGGGTACGGGCTCCGCCGTGATCCCGGCCCGCGCGAGGGCCCCGGCCCAGTCGGGGACGTGCTCGTCGGGCAGTTCGCGCGGCCGCCAGGCCCCGTTCCCGGCGGCCTCGGCGGCGTCGAGGAAGGCGAGGGCGGCGGCGAGGGCGGCCCGTACGGCGACGGCGGTGGTGGTGTCGTCGCCGTCCGTGGTGCCGCAGCCGTCGGCGGTGTCGCAGCCGTCGGCGGCGAGGCGGAAGTCCCCCGAGGCCGCCGGTCGGGGAGGTGCCCCCGGGGAGCCGATCCGCAGCAGGACGGAGCCGTCCCGCCCTGCGATCAAGCTCACATCGCCCCCGAGTCCGGCGACGTCCCCGCGTCCGTCGTCGAGGACGAACAGGAAACGTCCCGAAAGGGACGCGGCCCGGGGCTCGGCGCACAGGGCGGCGTCCAGCGCGCGCGCCCACAACTGCACGTCCGCGTGGCCGAGTCCGTCGAGTCCCGCCCCGGGCGAGGCCACGATGTTGCGGACGCGCTCGTGGGTGGGGGAGGGCAACAGGCCGGCCCCGGCCAGGAGGTCCGCCAGCTCCGCCCCGCAGCCTTCGCCGAGGCCGCGCAGCTCCGCGTTGCCGCGCGAGGTGACGCTGATCCGTCCGTCGCCGAGGGCCTCGGCGGCGTGGGCCAGCACCTCGGCCTGACGTGCCGTCAACCGTCCTGCGGGCAGGCGCAGTCGGGCGAGGCGGCCGTCGTCGGCGGGGTGCAGGCGCAGCGCCCCGGGGCAGGCGTCGCCACGGTCCCGTATGCGAGGTTCGCCCGGTTCGGGCGTCGGGGGTGGGGTGGGCGGCATGGCGGCGAGCATACCCACGGGGAACCGGCTGACCACCGGGTGTGATCCGGCCGACTCCCCGGTTCCCCCCCGGCCCGGAGACGGCACGATCTAGGATGCAGATCGGCATGGGGTCCCAGGACCCCGGGGAGGAAGCCCGGTGAGAATCCGGCGCGGTCCCGCCACTGTGAGCCCGTACCGGCGACGGCACGGGTGAGTCAGGAACTCCCGCCGTCCACACGACCACCCGGGGCGCGGACAACCCCGAGGAAGGGCCTGAGCTCGCCATGCTCCTGCTGCTGTCGCACTCCGACACCGACCTGCTCAGCGCCCGCGCGGCCGGAGGGCCGGTGGAGTACCGCTTCGCCAACCCCTCCCGCCTCCCGCTCGCCGACCTCCCCGACCTCCTCGACGGCGCCGGCCTGGTCGTCGTCCGCCTCCTGGGCGGCGTCCGCTCCTGGCAGGAGGGCCTGGACACGGTCCTCGCCGCCGGGAAGCCGGTCGTCGTCCTCAGCGGCGAGCAGGCCCCCGACGCCCAGCTGATGGAGGCCTCCACCGTCCCGATCGGCGTCGCCACCGAGGCCCACGCCTATCTGGCGCACGGCGGCCCCGGGAACCTGGAACAGCTGGCCCGCTTCCTCTCCGACACCGTCCTGCTCACCGGCCACGGCTTCGACGCCCCGGCCGCCGCCCCCACCTGGGGCCCCCTGGAGCGGACCCCGAAGACCGACGCGACCGGCCCGACCGTCGCCGTGCTCTACTACCGCGCCCACCACATGAGCGGGAACACCGCCTTCGTCGACGCCCTCTGCGGGGCGATCGAGGACGCCGGCGCCCGGGCCCTCCCGCTGTACGTGGCGTCCCTGCGCGCCCCGGAGCCGGAGCTGCTCGACCGTCTCCGCACGGCCGACGCGATCGTCACCACCGTCCTCGCCGCCGGCGGCACCAGGCCCGCCGAGGCGCAGGCGGGCGGCGACGAGGAGGCCTGGGACGCGGGAGCGCTCGCCGCGCTCGACGTGCCGATCCTCCAGGCCCTGTGCCTGACCGGCTCGCGGTCCGCGTGGGAGGAGAACGACGAGGGCCTCTCCCCGCTGGACGCCGCCAGCCAGGTCGCCGTGCCCGAGTTCGACGGCCGGCTCATCACCGTCCCCTTCTCCTTCAAGGAGATCGACGAGGACGGTCTGCCCGCGTACGTCGCCGACGCCGAGCGCGCCGCCCGCGTCGCCGGCATCGCCGTCCGGCACGCCCGGCTCCGCCACATCCCGAACGCCGAGAAGAAGCTGGCGCTCGTCCTCTCCGCGTACCCGACGAAGCACTCCCGCATCGGCAACGCCGTCGGCCTCGACACCCCGGCGTCGGCGGTCGCGCTCCTGCGCCGTCTCCGTGAGGAGGGCTACGACTTCGGCCCGGTGGAGGACCTCCCCGGCCTCGTCTCCGGCGACGGCGACGAGCTGATCTACGCCCTCATCGAGGCCGGCGGCCACGACCAGGACTGGCTGACCGAGGAGCAGCTCGCGAAGAACCCGGTCCGCATCCCGGCCGCCGACTACAAGCGCTGGTACGCCACCCTGCCCGCCGAGCTCCGCGAGCGGGTGGAGGAGCACTGGGGTCCCGCGCCCGGCGAGATGTTCCTCGACCGCTCCCGCAACCCGGAGGGCGACATCGTCCTCGCCGCCCTGCGGCGCGGGAACCTCCTGATCCTCATCCAGCCGCCGCGCGGCTTCGGCGAGAACCCGATCGCGATCTACCACGACCCCGACCTCCCGCCGTCCCACCACTACCTGGCCGCCTACCGCTGGATCGCCGCCCGCGCCGAGGACGGCGGCTTCGGCGCCGACGCCATGGTCCACCTCGGCAAGCACGGCAACCTGGAGTGGCTGCCCGGCAAGAACGCCGGCCTGTCCGCCGCCTGCGGCCCCGACGCGGCCCTCGGCGACATCCCGCTGATCTACCCGTTCCTCGTCAACGACCCGGGCGAGGGCACCCAGGCCAAGCGGCGCGTCCACGCCACCCTCGTCGACCACCTGGTGCCGCCGATGGCCCGCGCCGACTCGTACGGCGACATCGCGCGCCTGGAGCAGCTGCTCGACGAGTACGCGCAGATCAGCTCGATGGACCCGGCGAAGCTCCCGGCCATCCGCGCCCAGATCTGGACCCTGATCCAGGCCGCCAGGCTCGACCACGACCTCGGTCTGGAGGAGCGCCCGGAGGACGACGGCTTCGACGACTTCCTGCTGCACGTCGACGGCTGGCTGTGCGAGGTCAAGGACGCCCAGATCCGCGACGGCCTGCACGTCCTCGGCGGCGCGCCGACCGGCGAGGCCCGGGTCAACCTGGTCCTCTCCATCCTCCGCGCCCGCCAGATCTGGGGCGGCACGCAGGCACTGCCCGGCCTGCGCGAGGCCCTCGGCCTCGACGAGTCGGCCGCGACCCGCACCTCCGCCGACGAGGCGGAGGCGAAGGCCCGCGAGCTGGTCGAGGCGATGGAGGCCGCCGACTGGTCGGTGGACGCGATCGACACGGTCGCCGCCGCGTACGGCCCCGAGGTCCGCGAGGTGCTGTCCTTCGCCGCCCTCCAGGTCGTGCCGCGCCTCGCCGCCACCACCGACGAGCTGGACCACGCCGTCCACGCCCTGAACGGCGGCTTCGTCCCGGCCGGACCGTCCGGCTCCCCGCTCCGGGGCCTGGTCAACGTCCTGCCGACCGGCCGCAACTTCTACTCGGTCGACCCGAAGGCCGTGCCGTCCCGGCTCGCCTGGGAGACCGGCCAGGCGCTCTCGGACTCGCTGCTGACGCGCTACCGCGAGGACAACGGCTCGTGGCCGACCTCCGTCGGCCTCTCCCTCTGGGGAACGAGCGCGATGCGCACCGCCGGCGACGACGTCGCCGAGGCGCTCGCCCTCCTCGGCGTCCGTCCGCTGTGGGACGAGGCCTCCCGCCGGGTCAACGGCCTGGAGCCCATCCCGCTCGCCGAGCTCGGCCGCCCGCGCGTCGACGTGACGCTGCGCATCTCGGGCTTCTTCCGGGACGCGTTCCCCCACGTCATCGGCCTCCTCGACGACGCCGTACGGCTGGTGGCGGGCCTGGAGGACGAGTCCGCCTCGGACAACCACGTCCGCGCCCACGCGCAGGCCGACCTCGCCGAGCACGGCGACGAACGGCGCGCCACCACCCGCATCTTCGGCTCCCGCCCCGGCACGTACGGCGCGGGCATCCTCCAGCTGATCGACTCGCGCGACTGGCGCACGGACGCGGACCTCGCCGAGGTGTACACGGTGTGGGGCGGGTACGCCTACGGCCGTGGCCTCGAAGGCCGCCCGGCCCGGGAGGAGATGGAGACCGCCTACAAGCGGATCGCGGTCGCCGCGAAGAACACGGACACGCGCGAGCACGACATCGCCGACTCCGACGACTACTTCCAGTACCACGGCGGCATGGTCGCGACCGTCCGCGCGCTGACGGGCACCGCCCCCGAGGCGTACATCGGCGACTCGACGCGGCCCGAGACCGTCCGCACCCGGACCCTGGTCGAGGAGACCTCCCGGGTCTTCCGCGCCCGCGTGGTCAACCCCCGCTGGATCGAGGCGATGCGCCGCCACGGTTACAAGGGCGCGTTCGAACTGGCGGCGACCGTCGACTACCTCTTCGGGTACGACGCCACGACGGGCGTCGTCGCCGACTGGATGTACGACAAGCTCACCCAGGAGTACGTCCTCGACCCGGAGAACCAGGCCTTCCTCAAGGAGGCCAACCCGTGGGCCCTCCACGGCATCGCGGAACGCCTCCTGGAGGCGGAGTCGCGCGGCATGTGGGAGAAGCCGGACCCGGAGACGCTGGCGGAGCTGCGGCGGGTCTTCCTGGAGGCGGAGGGCGACTTGGAGTCCGACGAGTAGCCCACCCGGCGGCGCGGCACTCCCGCGCGGGGCCCGCGCCCGACGGGGCGGCTCCGCCGTGTGGGCGCGCGCCCGACGGGCGGAGCCGCCCCCGCCCCCCGCCGTGTGGGCAATCGTCCCGCTGGGCGGGACGGGTGGGCACACGGGACGGCGCCCTGAGCGGCGCCTCCGCGTTCCGCGCCCGGACCCGCACCACGCGCGGGCCGTGCACGGGGCGCGGGTCCAAGCGAGGGAGCCTCGGGCGCCGGCAAGAGGCGCCGTTCCGTTGTGCCCACCCTCCCCCGAGCTCTCGGCTTCGCTCGAGCAGGGGGACCCCCTCGCCCCAGCGGAACGACTGCCCACACGGCGGGGCGCGGGGGGCGGGGGCGCCGCCCGGCGGGCGCCGCCCACAACGGGGCTAGCACCGCCCGGCGGGCGCCGCCCACAAGGCGGGTGCGGGCAGTTCGAGGCGTCGGCCCCGGAAGGCGGAGCGCAGGCGGCGGTCGTGGCTGACGACCACCAGCGTCCCCCGGTACGAGGCCAGCGCCGCCTCCAGTTCCTCCACCAGGCCCGGCGCCAGGTGGTTGGTCGGCTCGTCCAGGAGCAGCAGGTCGGCCGGCGCGGTCACGAGCCGCGCCAGTTCGAGCCTGCGGCGCTGGCCGGCCGACAGGCGGTCCACCGGGACCATCAGGTCCCGGGCGGCGAAGAGCCCGAGGGAGAGCAACTCCTCCGTGCGCTCCTCGCCGAAGGCCTCGCTCACCGTACGGGGGTCGGTGGGCGGGGCCACGTCCTGCCGGAGCAGCCCCACCCGGGCGGGCGCCCGTACCGTGCCGGCGTCCGGGGAGAGTTCGCCGGCGAGCACCTTCAGGAGGGTGCTCTTCCCGGCGCCGTTGGGGCCGGTCACGAGGAGCCGTTCGCCCGGTTCGAGGTGCAGGGCGTCCAACCGGAGCCGTCCGTCGACCCGTACGCCGGTCAGGTCGACCGCCGCGCCCTCGCCCGCCAGGTCCGCGCGGAAGCGGAGCGGCTCGGGCGGCGGCGGCACGGGGTGTTCGGTGAGCCGGGCGAGCCGTTCGCGGGCGGCCCGGATCCTGCTCATCGCGCCGTGCGCCCGTGACCGGGCGCGGAAGGCTCCCGCCCCGCTGAACGCCGCCGGGGCTTTGCGGGGGATCGCCGAGAACCGGTCGATGTGCGTGTCGGCCAGGGCCCGGTACCGGGCGAGCTCCTCCTTCCACTCCTCGTGCTCCCGTTGCCGGCGGGCCCGTTCGGCGGCGCGCCCGGCGAGGTGGCCGCGGTAGCCGTCGCCGTACCGCCGCACGGTGTGGCGGTCCTCGTCGACCTCCAGGACGGCGGTGGTGACGCGGTCGAGGAAGGCGCGGTCGTGCGAGACGGCGACGACCGTGCCCCGGTGGGTGCGCAGCCGCTCCTCCAGCCAGGCCACGGCCTCGTCGTCGAGGTCGTTCGTCGGCTCGTCGAGCAGCAGCAGTTCGGGGTCGGCGGCGAGGACGCCGGCGAGGGCGAGCCGGGACCGCTGCCCGCCGGAGAGCGTGTCGAGCGGCCGGTCCCGGTCGAGCGGGCCGGGTTCGCCGAGCCGTCGCAGGACGGTCTCGACGCGCCGGTCGGCCCCGGCGCCGCCCCGCGCCTCGTGGGCGGCGAGCAGTTCCGCGTACGAGGCGAGGGCGGTGTCCGGACGGGTACCGGTGTCCGCGGCGGAGAGTTCCGCCTCCGCCGTGCGGATCGCCCGCTCCAGCTCCCGTATCTCCGCGAGCGCGTGGTCGACGGCGTCGCCGACGGTCGCGTCCGCGGGGAGGTCGAGGGTCTGGGCGAGGTGGCCGAGCCCGCCGGGGGCCTCGACGGTCACCGTGCCGTTGTCCGGGGGCTCCAGGCCGGCGAGGAGCCGGAGGAGGGTGGACTTGCCCGAGCCGTTGTCACCGACGACGCCGAGGCGTTCTCCGGGGCGGACGGTGAACGAGACGCGGTCGAGGACGGTCCGGTGGTGGACGTGCCGGTCGTCGTACCGCCGGGTGACGTCGATGAGTCGGACACGGAACAAGGGCGACCTCCTGCCGTCGGGAACACGGACGCGAGACGTTACGTCTCGTCCGGATGACCGTACGGCACGTCGGGAGGTATGGCAAGACGATACGTCTCGTCTGGTGGCGTGGGGCCGGGCGGAGGTCGTGCGCGGGACCGGGGTCGCCGCCGGGTGCGGCGTGGGGCCCGCCGCCGGCACCGGCCCGAAGTCCTTCACGCGCAGGTGGGGACGACCGCGCCGACGGAGTGGGGCACCGGGCCCTCCTCGCGGCCCGCCGGACCGCGTCGTCGTGGACCCGGTCGTCCGCCAAGGGGGCGAGCGGTCGCCGGGGACGTCGGAAGAGGAGCCGTCCCCGGCGATGAATTCCGGGGGTGCGGGCGGTCTGCCCCATGACCGTTCCACCCCGGAGGAGAGAACCGTGACCGAGACCGGCACCCACACCCTGGAGACCGTCGGCGCGACCCTGCGCTACGACGTGCGCCCCGGCACCGGGCCCGACGGGCGCCCCCTGCTGCTGATCGGCTCCCCCATGGACGCGAGCGGCTTCACCACGCTCGCGTCCCACTTCGCCGACCGGACCGTCGTGACGTACGACCCGCGCGGGGTGGGGCGCAGCGAGCGCACCGACGGCGCGGCGGAGACGCTCCCCGAGGAGCACGCCGACGACCTGGCCCGGCTGGTCGAGGCGCTCGGCGCCGGCCCCGTGGACGTCTTCGCCAGCAGCGGCGGCGCCGTCAACGCCCTCGCCCTGGTGGCCCGCCGCGGCGACCTCGTGCACACCCTCGTCGCGCACGAGCCGCCGACCGCCCGGGTCGTCCCGGACCGGGAGGCGGTCCTCGGGGTCTGTGCCGACGTCCACGCGACGTACCTGCGGGAGGGCTGGGGGCCCGCGATGGCCAAGTTCCTCGCGCTGACGAGCCGGAAGGGCGAGTTCCCGGCGGACTGGGCCGAGGAGCCCGCCCCCGACCCGGCCGCGTTCGGTCTGCCGACCGAGGACGACGGCTCGCGCGGCGACCCGCTGCTCGGGCAGAACATGCGCGGCTGCACCTCCTACCGCCCCGACTTCACCGCCCTGCGCGCCGCCCCGACCCGGATCGTCGTCGCGGCGGGGAAGGAGTCCGAGGGCACGTTCGCCGCGCGCGCCGCCCTCGCCGTCGCCGAGGGCCTCGGTACTCCGCTCGCCGTCTTCCCGAGCCACCACGGCGGTTTCCTGGGCGGCGAGTTCGGGCAGCACGGCGCCCCGGTGGAGTTCGCCGAGGCCCTGCGCGCCGCCCTGGAGGACGAGCGGGCCTGACGCGACGGCGGGGAGGGGTGGAGGGAGCGGAGGCGCGGAAGGGCGGCGCGGAGGGACGGCGCGGAGGGGCGGAAGGGAGCGGAACGGCGGCGGGGAGGCGGCGGGGAGGCGGCGCTGAAATTGCATTGTTCTAGCGAAGTGCGAACAATTTGTTCTATGGTGAGGCGAACAAGGGAGGTCCCATGAACCGCGCCGCACCCCGTCTCCGCGCCCTCGCCGCGCTCCCCTTCGCGCTCGCCCTCACCGTCCACCTGGTGCTCCTCGCGCTCCGGTACGACCGGCTGCCCGACACCTTCGCCACCCACTTCGGCCCCGACGGCGGCCACGCCGACGGCTTCACCGGCCGCACCGCCTTCACCGCCGTCAGCGCCGGCCTGCTCCTCACCCTCGGCGCCGGCTGGACCCTCCTGGTCCGCCGCGGCCCCCTCTGGGGCGCCTGGGCGACCGCCGGCTTCACCGGCACCCTGCTCGTCCTCCTCGTACGGGACAACCTGGACGCCACCGACCCGGAGCGGGTCGGGTTCCCCCTCGCCAACCTCCTGTTCGCGGGGGCCGTCGCCGCCCTGCTCGCCCTCGCGGGCCGGGGACTGACCCGGCTCGTCCCCCGCGACGAACCGGCCGCGGAGCCCGGGACGCCCGACGCCCCCCGGCTCCCGCTCGGCGCGGGCGAGGTCGCCGGCTGGACCCGCGCCACCGCCTCCCGGCCGCTCACCGTCCTCGCGGTGCTCGCCCTCGCCGCCACCCCGGCCGTCCTGCTCCTCGCCCCCTGGCCGGCCGCCCTCCTCGGCCTCCTCGGCCTCGTCGTCGGCCTCCCGGGTCTCGCCCTCGCCCGGATCAGGGTCACCGTCGACCGGCGCGGCGTCACCGTGCGCTCCGCGCTGGCCTCCCGGCCCCGCGTCCGGATTTCGCTCGACGAGGTCGCGGGCGCGAGCGCCCGGGACCTCGACACGGCGGCCGTCCTCGCCGAGTTCGGCGGCTGGGGCTACCGGGTCCGGGCCCACCGCACGGGCGTGATCGTCCGGAGCGGCGAGGTCCTCGTCGTGCGGCGCTCCGGAGGCCGCGAGTTCGCCGTCACCGTGCCCGACGCGCGGACCGCCGCAGCCCTCCTCAACACGCTCGCCGAACGGCATGGGAAGGTCTGACCGTGCTCTTCCGTGTCGACCCGGCCTCCGCCGTGCCCCTCGGCGACCAGATCGCCGCCTGCGTCCGGGGCGCCCTCGCCGATGGCTCCGCCGCCCCCGGCGAACGGCTCCCGGCCGCCCGGGAACTCGCCGACTCCCTCGGCGTCAACGTCCACACCGTCCTCCGCGGCTACCAGCGGCTCCGCGAGGAGGGCCTGATCGAACTCCGCCGGGGAAGGGGCGCCCTGATCGTCCCCGGCGCCACCGCCCCCGACCGCGCCCGCCTCGTCTCCCGCCTCCGCGAGGCGGCGGCCGAGGCCCGCGAACTGGGCCTCACGGAAGAGGAGTTCGTGGACCTGGCCCGGGCGAGCCTCGGCTAGGGCCCGTCCCGCCGGGGGCTCAGGACGGTTCGCGGACCGGCGCCCCCGCCAGGAAGGCCTCGACGTCCTCGACCGCCTGGCCGAAGGAGCGCCCGCAGTTGCCCTCCGTCACATGGTCCAGAGGGGGGAGGGACAGGGCGGTCGGCAGCAGGAACACGATCGCCGGGACGAGGTGGAGGAACACGCGGGCCAGGCCGTAGACGGCCATCGTGGGCGCGGCCCGCAGGCTCGCCACCGACGAGGTGGTCATCAGGGCCGGTGTCACCCGGGTGAGGGTCGTGGGCGCGGCGGGCCGTGGGGCCGCCACCCGCGGACGGGGGACTTCGGCCGGGCTTTCGATGCTGCTCAAAGGGCCCCCGCAGGTCGAACGATCACCTCACGCTCGAACGGCCGGATGCCCCCGGCAAGCGGGGGTCGGCCGTACGGGGACGGGCCGCCCCCGTGCGGAGACGCCCCGTCAGGGCGTGCGGCTGAAGGAGCGGCGGTACGCGCGCGGGGGCACGCCCCGGCGGCGGACGAACTGGGCGCGGAGTACCGCCGCGCTGCCGAAGCCGACCGCGCGGGCGACCTCCTCGACCGGGAGCTCCGTCGTCTCCAGGAGCTCCTCGGCGCGGCTGAGGCGCAGCCCCAGCAGCCAGGCGTGGGGGGTGGTGCCGGTGGAGGCGGCGAACCGGCGGGCGAAGGAGCGGCGGCTCATCAGGGCCCGGCGGGCCAGCTCGGCGACGGGCAGCGGCCGGTGGAGGTTCTCCCGGGCCCAGGCGAGGACGTCGGCGAGCCGCTCGTCCCGGCTGTCCTCGGGCACGGGCGTCGCCAGGTACTGGGCCTGGCCGCCGTCGCGGTGGGACGGCAGCACCAGGTCCCGGGCGATGGCGTTGGCCGTGGTGGCGCCGTACTCCCGCCGCAGCAGGTGCAGGCACAGGTCGAAGCCCGCGGCGGCGCCCGCGCCGGTGACGACCGTGCCCTGGTCGACGTAGAGGGCGTCGGGTTCGACGGTGACCTCCGGGTGCCGTTCGGCCAGGAGTCCGGCGAACCGCCAGTGGGTGGTGGCCCGTCGACCGTCGAGCAGTCCGGCCGCGGCCAGCGCGAAGGCCCCGACGCAGTGGGCCGCGACCAGGGCCCCGCGCGCGTGCGCCGCGGTCAGCGCGTCGAGCACGGCGGGCGCGGGGGGCGTACGGAAGTCGGCCCACGGCAGGGCGATCACCAGGTCGGCGGCGGCCAGCCGGTCCAGGCCGTGGTCGACCACCAGCGGCAGTCCGACGTCGGTGCGGACCCGGCCGGGACGGTCGGTGCAGAGCGCGAAGTCGAAGGCGGGCAGGCCCTGTCCGCGCGCGTCGAACACCTCGGAGACGATTCCGGCGCCCAGCATGCCGACGCCGTGCGGGGCGTAGGCGGCGACGGTGGGGAAGGGCGGCACGCGGGGAGTGTGTCACGTGGGACACGGATGGCACGATTCCCGCGATCAGTGGCAGCACGGCCACTCGTGAAGGACCGCGCCCCGCAGAAGACTCGGGGGCATGACGACGACCCGGCGCACCGCCGCCGAACCCCCCCTGGCCCGCACCGCCGCCTACACGATCCTGACCACCGGCTACACCCTCTCCACCGGGCCCGGGGTCGCCGCCACCGTCTCGTACGTCCGCGACGGCGACCGGCACGTGATCGTCGACCCCGGCATGGTGGCCGGCCGCGACCGCATCCTGGGGCCGCTCGCCGCGCTCGGGCTCGGCCCCGACGACGTCACCGACGTCGTGCTGAGCCACCACCACCCCGACAACACCATGAACGTCGGCCTCTTCGGCCGGGCCCGCGTCCACGACCACAAGGCGATCTACGAGGCCGACCAGTGGACCGACCGCGACGCCGAGGGCCATGAACTCGCCCCGTCGCTGCGGCTGATCCGCACCCCCGGCCACAGCCCCGAGGACATCACCCTCCTCGCGGGCACCGGCGAGGGCGTCGTCGCCTTCGTGGGCGACCTCTGGTGGCGGCCGAACGGTCCCGTCACGGACCCCGTGGCCCCGGACCAGGCGCTGCTGCGCTCCTCGCGCCTCCGCGTCCTGGCCGCCGCCGACGTCATCGTCCCCGGCCACGGCCCCGCCTTCCCCGCGGACGACACCGCGCCGCGCTGACGCCGCCCCGCTTCCGGCACCGCGCCGCACCCACGGCGCCCCGCACCCACGGCGCCCCGCACCCACGGCGCGCCGCACCGCCGGACTCCGCGCCGACGGACCCCGCACCGCCGGACTCCGCGCCGACGGACCCCGCACCGCCGGACTCCGCGCCGACGGACTCCACCCCACGGGCCCGCCCCTCTAGAATCGGCTTCCATGTCGATCCCTGACGAACTGCTCGTCGACGTCGCCGCCACCGTGGAAGCCGGGCGGAGCAACCAGATGTCCCTGACCGTGGTCGCGGGAGGAGTGGTCATCACCGGGCGGCTGGCGCCCGAGGCCCTGTGGAGACAGCGCGTGTCGGAGGTCCTGACGGACTCGACCCGGCTGTCCGAGTTCTCCGGCGTCTTCGCCCCCGGCACGGAGGAGAAGCCGAAGGCCACGGAACCCCCCACCCACCTCCACTTCCACCTCGCCCGCATCCTCCAGGGGACCGTGGGCATGCCCGCGACCGGCGGGATGTACCGCGTCGCCATCGCGGACGTCAGCGCCTGGACCGTGGGGGACTTCAGCTACTCCGACAGCTGACGGCCCCGGCTACTGCTTGACCCCCGACACCACGAGGAACGGCGGGTGCCCGGCCTCCGCCGGATCGTGGCCGAGGAGCGCCGACCGGTGGGTGAGGACGGGCTCGTGGACGTCCAGGTCGGTGAACCCGGCCTTGCCGAGCACGTCGAGGTACGTCTGGCACGGCCAGTGGTGGTCGACCGGCTCCAGCGGGGCCCCGCCGTCCGGCCGCTCCAGGCGCGACCGGCGTCGCTCGCCCTTGGCGTAGACGCGTCCGGGCTCGCCGCGGCGGAAGGTGGAGAACCGGATGCCCGTGGTGCGGGGGTTGGCGTCCAGTACGGCGAACCGGCCGCCGGGCCGCAGCACCCGGTGCGTCTCGGCGGCGATGTCGTGCAGGTCGGCGATGTCCCCGGTGGTGACGAAGACGAAGCAGGCCATGGCGGCGTCGACGGATCCGTCGGCGAGGAAGCCGAGTCCGCCGTCGTCGGTGAGCCGGTAGTCGATCCGCGGATGCGGGCGCCGCTCGCGGGCGATCTCCAGCATGGGGGGCGAGACGTCGACGGCCACCACGCGCGCGTCGGAGGCCTCGACGACGCGGGTGGCCACCTTGCCCGGCCCGCAGCCGTAGTCCAGGACCGTACGGACGGCGCAGGAGCCGATGCCGAGGGCGTGGAAGACGGCCGGGTAGCCGATGAGGCGCTCGGGGAGGTCGTCGTAGGCGTCGAAGGCTTCGGCGTCGAGCCGGTCGGCGGCGCTGCTGTCGGGCCGGTCGGCGGAGGTGACGTCGAGCCGGTCGGCGGAGGTGACGTCGGGCCCGTCCGCGGTGCTGACGTCGAGCCGGTCCGTGCCGTCGATCGGGTGCGTGGTCGTGCGAGGGGTCATGGGGGGCCTTCCGGTGATGATCCACTTCGTCCGGAACGTACTGGTCGGGGGAGCCGCGGGACAGGGCCTGGGCACCGTGCTCACCCGGGTGGGTCAACGGTCCCGGCGGCCGCCGGGCGCCCCGCCCGGCCCCGTGGGTCGATGAGAGGACTGTCGACGAGTCCGCTGATCGAGGGGGAAACTGCGGCGCTCCACGAGATGAAGGCCCCGAAGAGCGCCGACGCGTGCGCCTCCGCCACCCGCAGACCGCCGAGACCGGGTCGCGGTGCGTGAAGGTCCTCGCCGATCCGTGGAGCGTCCCCGGGAGCGCGGCCGGCGGGGGCACGGCGCTCGGCTGTTCCACCACCGGGGTCCACCACCGGGGCGGGCCCGTCCGGGACGGGCCGGGAACGGATCAGGATTCGAGAAGCGCCGCGCCGGGGCCCGCCACTAGCGTGAAGGCCATGGACATCAGCATTCACACCGCCTCCCTGCCGCACGACGACCCGGACGCCTCCCTGGCGTTCTACCGGGACGCCCTCGGCTTCGAGGTCCGCAGCGACGTCGGGCAGGGCAGGATGCGGTGGATCACGGTCGGGCCCGCGGGGCAGCCGGGCACGTCCATCCTCCTGGCGCCGCCCGCCGTCGACCCCGGCATCACCGAGGACGAGCGCCGCACCATCGCCGAGATGATGGCCAAGGGCACGTACGGCTGGATCCTCCTGGCCGCCCGGGACCTCGACGCCGTCTTCGAGAAGGTGCGGGCCGCCGACGCCGAGGTCGTCCAGGAGCCGACGGAGCAGCCGTACGGCATCCGTGACTGCGCGTTCCGCGACCCCGCGGGCAACCTGATCCGCATCCAGGAAGTCCGCTAGCGCCGACCGGGCCGAGAGGAGTCCCCGTGTGCCACCCCGCGTGGGCACGTGCGCGCGTCGCCGCGCAGCGCCTGGACGAGTTCGCCCGTCTGCGGCGCGTCCGTGACCGGATCGACCGCGAGCACGCGCGTCCCCTGGACGTCCTGGAGCTGGCCCGTGGCGCGGACATGGCGGCCGGCCTGCTGAGCCGCCGGTTCCGGAGCGCGTACGGGGACTCTCCGTACGGCTACCTGCTGAGCCGCCGGGCCGAGCGCGCGAGGACGCTGCGGCTGCACGGCGTACGGACGGAGAAGCAACCGGCACGACAGCCGTGACCGCGCCCGTCCGCCCCGCCCGTCCGAGAGAGGAACGAAACACCATGACCGCGAACGACACGTCCTACGACGGCTTCACCGAGGACGAGCGGGACGCCATGAAGGAACGGGCCAAGGAGTTGAAGGCGTCCACGCGCCGGGGCCCGCGCGGTGCGAAGGCGGACACCGAGCCCGAGGTGCTCGCGAAGATCGCCGAGATGGAGGACGCGGACCGCGTCCTCGCCGAGCGCGTGCACGCCCTCGTCAAGGAGAACGCCCCGGCGCTCACCGCGAAGCTCTGGTACGGGATGCCCGCGTACGCCCGGGACGGCAAGGTCGTCTGCTTCTTCCAGAGCGCCCAGAAGTTCAAGTCCCGCTACGCCACGCTCGGTTTCAGCGACCGGGCCGCCCTCGACGAGGGCGCCCTGTGGCCCACCTCGTACGCCCTCACGGCCATGACCCCGGCCACGGAGGAGTGCGTCGCGGCGCTCATCGCGCGGGCGGCGGGCTGAGGGACCGCCCTGTTCGCCGGCGCAAGCCCCTGGCACCGGTGCCAGGGGCTTGCGCCCGGGCCCGCGCCCTCGGGGACGCCTTCCGGGCACCGGGACGGGGGATCCGCGGGAGGTCGTGAGCGCCGCGGGCTCCCGGGCGAACCCGTCGGGATCGGTGAAGGGGCCGCCGCTGCCGCCGAGCACGATCCGGTGCGAACCGCTTCCGTCGGCGGGGACTCCGACGTCCTTGGCGAGTCCCCTGCGGGGACACAGGGCGAGCGTGACGCCGCTCCCGGAACTCCCGGGACCCTTTGACGTCCCGGAGTCCCCGGCCGTCCCGGAACCGGCGAACTCCACGTACGTGCGGCCGAAGCCCTTCGCCACGGTGAGCCCCTGCCCGACGTGGAACTCCCTGGTGGCGGCCATGTCCGTCGTGCCCAGGAGGAGCACGACCCGGTCGACCCGACCGGTGGCGGGGCCGGTGTCCCTCTTCTCCGAGGACGCGAACTTCCAGATCGTCCCGTCCGGGGCCCGCACGACGCCGCCGTAGCCCCAGAAGGACTTCGTGGCCGGCTTCAGGACGGTGGCCCCGGCGTCGGCGGCGGTCTCGACGAGGGCACGGACGTCGGCGGGCCGCGCCACCGTGAGGGAGACGGAGAAGCCGCGGAACCCGTCCGAGGGCTCGTCCGACGCGGCCCGCAGGCGCACGTGGGCGCCGAGGCCGGAGGCGGCGTAGAAGGCTTCGGCGGCCGTCAGGTCGGCGACTTCGAGGGTGAGGAGCGCGAGTGAGGTCATGTCGACGACGCCGGTTCCGGAGGGCCGGCCGGTGCTTCTCGGATCCTGACCGGTGCCCCGGGCCCGTCACCGCAGACGGTGGGCGTCGACCTCCTGGTCGAGCCGCCAGGTGGCGCCGCCGTCGGCCGAACGCTCGTTGCGCCAGCGGAAGGTGTCGGCGGTGACGTCGGAGAAGGTCCAGCGGACGAGGTCGCGGCCGGTGGCGCGCTCCATGACGACCTCGTCGCCGATCCGGCGGGCGTACATGTGCACCAGGTCGCCCCGGGCGGTCCCGTGGAAGGTGAACCGCCACAGGCACAGGCGCGGGTCCCAGACGCGTACGCACAGGCCGCACTCCTGGTCCGGGGCCCGCCCCTCGGCCGGAAGGTCCTCGTCCCCGGGCCACTGCCAGACGTCCAGGACCGCCCGGCCCTCCAGGGCGTAGCCGAACTCCCACGCGCCGGTGACGCGGCGGACCGGCGGGCCGTCGGCGGAGTGGTACGTGATCAGGGTCTTCCACCGTCCGGCCAGGCGTCCGAACTGTTCCATCTCGGCGGCGTACGGGCCGTAGGGGCCGTCGGCGAGCAGCGTCTTCATGCGGTCTTCTCCCCGGCCTTCTCCATGGGCGTCCCCCCGGCCCTCTCCCCGGCCGTGAGCGGGGCCAGAGCGGAGCCGAGGCAGTCGACGAGGGGAGCGGCGTGGAGGCCCTCCGGGTCGAGCTCGGGGTCGTAGACGGTGACGTCGAGGCCCACCACGCGGCCGGTGCGGACGAGGCCCGCGACGAGTTCGGCGAGCTGGGCGAAGTCCAGACCGGGACGGCCGGGGGAGTCCACGGCGGGCAGGACGCGCTCGTCGAGCACGTCGAGGTCGAGGTGGAGCCAGACGCGGTCGAGGCCGCGCAGCTCCAGGCGGCGGCGGACCCGCTCGCCCAGCTCGGCGATCCCCGTCCGCAGGATCTCCTGGGCGGTGAACCGGACGACCGGCGGCGTCACCTCGTCCTCCCGGTCGCCGATCTGGATCACGTCCTCGTCGGGGACCAAGGGACGTCCCACCCCGGGCCAGTGGGTGAGGAGCAGTTCGCCCCGGCCGGTGGCCAGGGCGAGGTCCATTCCGGCGGCCGAGCCGAGGGACGTGCTCATGTCGTGGTTGCCGGGGTGCCGGAAGTCGCTGTGTCCGTCGAGGTGGACCAGGCCGCAGCGCCCCCGGCGCCGGGCGCCCAGGAGGCATCCGAGCAGGACGCTGCAGTCGCCGCCGACCACGAGCGGGAACCGGGAGGCGGCCAGCGCGTCCCGTACCGCGTCGCCGAGCAGCAGCGTGTGCTCGCGGAGGGTCACGCCGTTGCGGACGCGGGTCGCGGGCTGCGGGTCGAACGCGTACGGCGGACGGTCGAGTTCCACCACCCGGGCCGGCCGCAGCCGTTCGGCCAGGCCCGCCGCGAGGAGCGCGTCCGGGGCCCGCCAGGCGCCGGGCTCGTGCCCCGGCGCGGGGGGTCGCAGCCCGAGGTTCCAGGGGGCGGTGACGATCTCGACGGCGGCGGCCATGAGCGCTCCTCGCGTCCGAACCGGATTCCCATCGAATCCAAACCGGATAACATCAGTACACCGGTTGGATTGACAGGGCAAGCGCGGACAGGCGCACGAAAGGCGGCCACACATGACGGGAACCGTCCGTCCGCACCCCTTCCACCCCCGTGACCTGGTCGGCGGGCACCCCGTCGTCGACCTCCTGAACACGGTCACGGCCCGGAACGCGGAGCCGGTCGACTGGCTCGACGCGTACCCCCGCCTGCTGGAATGGGCCGACCTCACCGGCCACTTCGCCCCCGCCGACCTCGCGGCCCTGCGGCGGCTCGCCGAGACCGGGCCCGCCCGGGCCGAACGCGCCCTGGCCCGCGTCCGCGAGCTGCGCGAGGCCCTCCACGACCTGGTCACGGCCCTCGTCCACGGCGCCCCGGCCCCCACCGAGGCGGTCGCCCGGGTGGAGGAGCACTGGAAGCACGCGGCCACCCACGCCCGCCTCGCCGTCCACGGCGCCACGCCCCGCCTCCGCACCACCGTCGGGGCGTCGGGCCTCGACCTCATCCGCCACGAACTCGCCCTCCAGGCCCTCGACCTGCTCCGCGCGCTCCCGACCGACCGCACCCGCGTCTGCCCCGGCCCGCGGTGCGGCTGGCTGTTCCTCGACACCTCCCGGGCCGGCCGCCGCCGCTGGTGCTCCATGGCCACCTGCGGCAACGCCGCCAAGGGCCGGACGCACTACGAGCGCAGGCGAGCCGGGGAAGGCCACGGCGAGCCCTGACGGACCTCTGGAAATCGGCCTGTGCGAGGGGGTGGTCGGGCAGTACCGTAGGCGCAATGACGACAAGATCCACTTCGGTCGGCCGGCCCGGGTCCGTGGCCCTGGCCGAGGCGCCGACGCTTCAGGCCCGCAACTCCGCCGCCCTCTGGACCGCGACCGGCCGGTGCCGGGGGCACGAGGTCGTCCGGCGCCGCGGGTTCGTCGCGGTCGACGGCGACGAGCGCGCCGGCCTGCGGATCCTGATCCAGGAACCCGGCCTCGACCCGGCCGAGGTGGACGAGCTGAGCGAGCTGGCGCGCCGCGCCGCCGGACCGGTCCACGCCGAGGATCCGTTCAGCTCGACCGACCTGAGCCACCTGGGCATGCGCAGCTGGCAGATGCCGGTCATGCTGCGCCGGCCCGGGCCCGTCGGGGAGCCGGCGCTCGACGTGATCCGGGTGCGGCGGACCGAGGACCTCCGGGCGGCCGAGCAGATCGTGATCGAGGGATTCGAGCTGGACGGGTTCACGCCCTACCGCCCCGGCGAGCTGTTCCCGGCGTCGCTGATCGAGCAGCCGGGCGTGGACGTGTTCCTCGCCTCGCACGACGGCGTACCGGCGGGAGCCTCCGTCAGCGTCGTGGACGACGGGATCGGCAGCCATTACTGGGTCGGCACGTCACCGGCGTTCCGGTCGCGCGGCGTGGGCCGGGCCGTCATGCTCGGCTCCCTCGCCCACCTGGCGGACCTGCCGGTCACCCTCACCGCCTCGAAGCTGGGCAGGCCGCTGTACGAGTCGCTGGGGTACACCGTCGCGGCGCCCTCGACCTGGTGGGGGCCGCCGCTCCCGTGACCCCGCCGCGGGTCCCTCGTGCGGGGTGCCCCGGCGCGCCACGCGGTGTCACGGGCGCGGAACCGCTTCCGCCCGGCCGGGCGCCGCGCCTCTCCGGGTCGGGCCGATCACACCGACGCCCGGGGAGGAGGCGAGGAGCCCGCCCGTTCGCGGTCCGGTGCTGATCGCGGGGCGGCCCCGTGCGACGCCGTGCCCCTCGACCGGCTGGAGCCGCTTCAGCCGGCAGCGGGGTGATCGGACTGCTGGGCCGCCGCGCGGCGGTACTCGGCGTTGATGCGCTGGGCCTCTTCGAGCTGGTCTTCCAGGACGATGATGCGACAGGCGGCCTCGATGGGGGTTCCCTGGTCGACGAGTTCCCGGGCGCGGGCGGCGATGCGCAGCTGGTAGCGGGAGTAGCGGCGGTGGCCGCCCTCGGAGCGCAGCGGGGTGATCAGGCGCGCTTCTCCGATGGCACGGAGGAAGCTCTGGGTGGTGCCGATCATTTCGGCGGCCCGGCCCATGGTGTAGGCGGGGTAGTCGTCGTCGTCGAGACGGTCGTACGAGTCGTCTGCTGTCATTGGCACCTCTCTGCGGAACGCGTTGAGGGGCCCTGGTGCCGTACGGCACCAGGGCCCCGAAGGAACTACTACACCATCTGCCGGCCCCGATATCGCGCCGGCCTCCTGTGTCCGCCGCCCCGACCCGGCTGCTGTCGGGGGTGCGGGGATCGCGGTTGCCTGACCGGAGACCACCTCACTGTCGATGTCCTGCGGTACCCGGGCTCGGGAACTCCGCCCGGGCGATCCTGATGGCGCGGGCTCCTCCGTTCTTCCTCGGCGATCGACCGCTCGCCGCGGGGGCGGTGCGTACTGCCGGCACCGCTCCGCCGCGTCCTGCGGGTGGTGTGGACCGGGCGGTGGCCTGTGGCAGCGCCACCGCCCGGTACTGCGAACTGCGACTACGTGTCCTGCGGCCGGCAGTCCGTCTCTGCCAGGCCTCTATGTCTCTCTTGGTTACAAAAGAAAAAATACCCATAGCAAGGGCCAATGTCTACCTTGGCCGCGACAGGTTTTCAGGGTTCGCTGGTGAGGCCGTCGATCCCGCCGGACAGCACTTCGCCCCTCCGGACAGCACTTCGCCCCTCCGGACAGCACTTCGCCCCGCCGGATGACCGGCGGGGCGAAGGGGGGCCCGAAGGGGCGAGCCGACGACGTCGGCCGTGCGCCGACCGGGCTCCCCCGGCCGTTCGGACGTCAGCTCACGTTCGTCCGTACGCGGGGGGCGGACTCCGCCGGGGTGCCGAGCAGCGCGGAGGCGTGCTGGAGGGGGTCGGAGGTGTGGAGCGGCGCGGGCGTCGTGGGAAGGCCGCGGCAGGTGAAACCGAGCTTGGTCATGGCCCGGAGGACCTCACCCGCGGTGAAGTCGCGGCGGTCCTGGCGGGTGATGACCTGGCCGACCTGCTTGACGGGGTAGGCGCGGCGGCCGATGAGCACGGACTCGCCGGTGATCTCCTCGGGCTTGACGCCCTTCATGGAGTCCAGGACACCGCTCTTGGTGAGGTCGAAGGGAAAGCGGGCGATGACACAGCGCACGATGCCTCACAGGTGAGAGGAAGGAGTCGGTTTCCGCGAGGACGCGGGGATTCAGACGAGGGCGAGGGCCGGACCGGGGGCGTCCGGGATGTCGTCCCGTTCGTCCGTGACGCACGGGACCGGAAGCCGGACGTGGTGTCCGGCGTGCCCGGCGGGCGGCGCGCCGCCACCGGGCAGATCGCGCAGCCGGAGGCGGTCCGTGTAGGCGGGGCTGTCGCGGACGGCGGTGAGCTGGGCCGGGGTGACCAGTCCGGCGTACAGGCCGTCGTCGTCGCAGACGAGCAGGCGTCCGGCGCGGGCACCGGCCATGACGGCCAGGGCCACCTCGACGGTCATGTCGTCCCCGACCTGGAGCCCGTCCCCCATCTGGAGCCCCTCCCCGTCCGTGGAGCCGGTCGCCGTCCTGGGCGGGGGGACGGCGGGGGTCGAACGGGGCTGCGTCTGTACCGGTGTCACCACGTGCCTCCTGAGGAGATGGTTCGGCTTCCGGATCACGCCGCGCTCAGGCCGCCGTGTCGGTGGAACGCCGCGTGCCGGAGCGCCGCGCCGCCGGGGCGGGACGGCGTCGGCCGCGGGAGGCCGCGCCGCGCTCGCGCCGTTCGACGGGCGGCGCGGTGATCTTCACGGGGATGCCGGACGGGGTCCGCGCGCCGGTGATCCGGGCGAGCGCCTCCTCGCCCGAGCGGACCTGGGTGGTCTCGGGCACGATGCCGGCGGTCGCCATGAGGCGGGACATGTCGCGGCGCTGGTTGGCGGTGACCAGGGTGACGACGCTGCCGGACTCGCCGGCCCGGGCGGTACGGCCGCCGCGGTGGAGGTAGTCCTTGTGGTCGGTCGGCGGGTCCACGTTGACGACGAGGTCGAGGTGGTCGACGTGGATGCCGCGCGCGGCGACGTTCGTCGCCACCAGGACGGTGACGTGCCCGGACTTGAACTGGGAGAGCGTGCGGGTGCGTTGGGGCTGCGACTTCCCGCCGTGCAGGGCGGCGGCCCGGACGCCGCAGCCGAGGAGGTCCTCGGTGAGGCGGTCCACCGCGTGCTTGGTGTCCAGGAACATGATCACCCGGCCCTCGCGTGCCGCGATCTCGGTCGTCAGCCGGTGCTTGTCGGCACCGTGCACGTGGAGGACGTGGTGCTCCATCGTGGTGACCGCGCCCTGGGAGGGGTCCACGGAGTGGACGACGGGATCGGTGAGGTAGCGGCGGACCAGGAGGTCGACGTTGCGGTCCAGCGTCGCGGAGAACAGCATCCGCTGGCCCTCGGGGCGGACCTGGTCCAGGAGCGCCGTGACCTGCGGCATGAAGCCCATGTCGGCCATCTGGTCGGCCTCGTCCAGGACGGTGATCGAGACTTGGTCCAGCCGGCAGTCGCCGCGGTCGATGAGGTCCTTGAGGCGGCCGGGGGTGGCCACGACGACTTCGACGCCCCCGCGCAGCGCGTTCGCCTGCCGGCGGATCGGCATGCCGCCGACGACGGTGGCCAGGCGCAGCTTCACGGCGCGGGCGTAGGGGGCGAGGGCGTCGTCGACCTGCTGCGCGAGTTCCCGGGTGGGGACCAGGACGAGCGCCAGCGGCCGGCGGGGCTCGGCGAGCTGTCCGGCGGTGCGGGCGAGCAGGGACAGGCCGAAGGCGAGGGTCTTGCCGGAGCCGGTCCGGCCGCGTCCGAGGACGTCACGGCCGGCCAGGGAGTTCGGCAGCGTCGCACCCTGGATGGGGAAGGGGACGGACACGCCCTGCGTGGTGAGTACGGCCAGGAGGCGCCGGTCCAGGGCCAGTTCGGCGAAGGTCTCGACGGCGGGCAGGGCCGGGGTGACCGTCTTCGGCGGGGCGAACTCGCCCTGGGCCGGGGCGGGCCGCCGACCGCCTCCGCCGAAGCGTCCCGGAGCCCCCGATCGCTTCGGGGCGGACGAACCGAAACGGCCGCTCAGGCCCGAACCGGTGGTGGAGCCGTACGCGCGGCCGCCGTTGCGGCGGGTGCGGGAGGAACGGCCGTTCGTGCGTGTGGGGTTCATTCAGAACCTTCCTTGATACGGCGCGTATCGAGGAATTCCGGCAGCGGATGAACGGCTTCGGAAAACACAGGCACGGGCCGAATGAAATGCGAACAGCAGGCGGCTTGGCCCGGGCGAGGAACTGCCGGCACAAGCGGGCTGGTGAAAGAAATGCGAGAGGCGCGGGTGCGCGGGGGGAACCCCGCGAAACGCATGCAGCTGGGGCCCGCACCCCGAGGGATGCGGGCCCCAGCTACGTGTGACGCGTCAGAGTCAGGCCGAAACGATGTTCTCGGCCGTCGGGCCCTTCTGGCCCTGCGCGATGTCGAAGGAGACCTTCTGGCCCTCCTGGAGCTCGCGGAAGCCCTGGGCGGCGATGTTCGAGAAGTGGGCGAACACGTCGGGGCCGCCACCGTCCTGCTCGATGAAGCCGAAGCCCTTTTCCGCGTTGAACCACTTCACGGTGCCACTGGCCATGTCATATCTCCTTTGGGCATTACGCCGGAATCCGTACCGTACGGACTCCGTGTCGCCGCGATGATGCCCTGCCCGGAAAATGACCGGAAATACAAAGCGCTTCCGTGCGGCACGTGGCCGGCGGGAGGCGCCTGGAGTCTTTGGGTACCAAAACTGCAACTGATTTCGACAGTAGCACGTCGCCGCCGCCCGTGTGCGTCGAATATTTTCCCCTGCGTGTTGCCGACAAAAACTCTCCGAGCGGGGGCGGTTAAATCCTCATGCCGCGAGCACAGGTATTCATTCGCTCCGGAGGAAACGTTCCGGAAGCGGGCGGTCGGCCGGCTGGGTGCCCGCGGGCCGACGGGGCCCGCGTCCGCGGGCCGGGCGGGCCCGGACGACGGCAACCCCGGGTGCCCGACCTGGGACTGCGCACAAGGGGGACGCCGGGCTCCCCTCCGGACGGCGGGTCCACCTCCACGGACGGCGGGTTCACCTCCACATGCTTCGGGGCAGGGCGATCATGCGCGCTCCGACGACGGGGCGGGGGCGGGGGTGGGGGCGGGGGTGGGGGCGTTCGTGGGCCCCGCCTTCCGTCTCCCAGGTGTCCTCACCGGCGCGGGCCTCCCGAAGGCGGCGACCGGTCGCGTTCTCGTCGGACATGAGGGCGTCCACGGGGTGGAGGTTGCCGGGGACGGACGCGGCGGCCATCAGGCGCGTGGCGGAGTCGGGTTCGGACTCGGGGGGAATCACCAGCAGGTCGCAGCGGTCGCGGTCGTACGACAGCAGGATCATCGTGTCGGGGTCCAGGTCGGTGAACCAGCCGACGTGCACGGCATGTCCGCCGACGGGGATCTCGTACGGGGAGAGGGGCCAGGGCCCGGGGTTCGCGGTGATGCGCGTGATGCGGCCGCAGCGGCCCCGCAGCGCGTCCACCAGGGGCGGCAGCTCGGCGGCGAGATCGCGTGAGTACGGCCACCAGGCGCCGTCCAGCAGGCCGGCGAGGGAGGTGGGGGGCGTCAGTGCCAGGCGTGCCCGGCGGGTGGGAGCGGTCGTGCTGGTCATGAGGCCGAGACCCGTCCCCGGGACGCCTGCGGGCGGCCCGGCGTAACGATCGCCGGGAACGACATCCGCGTGAAGGCGGGGTACGAGGTGCCCCCGGTACCTCCAACGTACTCCGCGCCGGGCGCGGACGCCGGGCCGACGGCCTGGTCCGGGCCCGGCCGCACCGCGGGGCTGCTTCCGGGACGTCCCCGGCGGCGGGATCCGCCACGCGTGCCCGCCGGGCGGAGGGCCGGTCAGGGTTCCTCGGCGTGGGGCCCGGTGCCGCTCGGGGGCCTACTGCTGGACAGCCAGGACCGGGCCGGTTCGGCGGGGTGGGCGGTGTCGACGGTGAGGTGGAGGCGGGTGCCTCCGCCCGGGGCGGGGTAGCTGCGCTGCTCCCCGCCGGCGAAGCAGTGGCGGAGGACGTCGGCCACCCTGCGGGCGGTGTCCGGTGTGGCGGCCACGACGCGGATCTCCGCGTATCCCGGGGGAGGCAGGGCTTCTGGTTCGTTGCGGTCCAAGGCGGCACCGTCCTTTCCGCACCGGGGGACGCGCCCGCGGGTGGCCCGAGCGGGGTGGGCGCGCCCCGGTACGTCCACCGTACGTCCGACGGGGCCGGTGCCGGACGGTTCCGCACCGGGGAGCGGCGCGTACGCGGACCCTGCCGGAGTACGGTGGAGGAACGGGGCCGCCGTCCCGCCGACCCGGCGCCCGCCGCCACCGGGGGACGGCGGCGGAAGCACCGTGGACGGGCGGACCGATCATGACCGACGCAGGCGTTTCCCCCCACGGCCCCACACCTCCGCACCTCCTGCCGGACGAGATCCACCGGTCCGTCGGCCCCGGCACGGCGCTGCTCCGGCTGGAGACGACGGGGTCCCGGCAGAGCCTCCTCGACGGCGCGTGGTGGCCGCGCTCGCGTGACGTCGAGAAGGAGCTCCCGCCGCTGGTCACCGCCCTGACCGAGCACCTCGGCCCCGTCACCCGGGTCGGCCTGGACGCCTCCGCGTGGAACGGCATCCCGAGCCGCCTGGTCGTCGACGACCGGGTCGTGCACCTCGACTCCTTCCCCGTCGGCGACGACACCGTCCTGATCACCCGCGGCGACAACGACCACTTCTCCCTCATGGTCGTCCCGCCGAACACGACGCCCGAAGCCGCCCGCGTCGCCATGGCCCGAGCCGTCCGTGCCGACAACGTCACCCGGGCCACCGGGATCCTCCTCGCCGAACTCCCCCACCCCGCAGGCCCGTAGGCCGGCACCCCCGGACGACGGCGAAGCCCCAGGCCGCTGACCCGGGGCTTCGTGGAAGAGCGGACGACGGGAACCGAACCCGCGCCACAGGCCGGGGAACCACCGTCACCCCGGACCGTGAGGGCCGTGCACGCGCACCACGCGGCGCTCGCGTGGAGGAGCACCGGCGGGACCGCCGTGCCCCACCGCGGACCGCCGTCGTCATCGGCGGTCCCGGCGGCGCCGGGCCGATCGGGCATCACCGGAGAGCTCCCTCGGCTTAAGAGGCGCCCCCGAGCACGGCCTGCGCCATCGCGAGGGCGACCGGTCCGGCGTCGGTGAGCCGGGTCGCACCGCCGCGGCCGGCCGCCGTGGCGCCAGGACCGGACGGTCCTTCAGCAGACCGTCGGTGGTCACGTGGAGGGCTGTTGCGAGGGTGCCCGAGCCGTTCGTCACCCCATGGTCCTGGGCGCCCTCCCCCGCACGCTCACAGGCGGCCCGTGGAGATCGTCCACGCCGTCACGCGGAGTCCGCCCACTCCTCGCGGAGCATCCCGAAGAGCACGCTGTCGTAGCGCTCCCCGTCCAGCAGCACGGCCGACCGGCGACGGCCCTCCTCACGGAAGCCCAGCCCGGTGAAGGCGCGCACGGCACGCTCGTTGCCGCTCCAGGTGTCGAGTTCCAGCCGGCTGAGGCAGTACGAGCCGAACAGGTGGTCCACGAGCAGCCGTAGCGCGTCACTGCCGTGGCCGCGGCCCCAGAACTCCCGCTCGCCGATGGTCACTCCCAGCGTGGCCACGCCCGCGTAGGGGTCCAGGTCCCGGTAATCGGCCATGCCGATCACGGTTCCGTCCGCCAGGTCCTCGACCGTGAACACGGCCGACTCCCTCGGGTTCAGGCGCAGCATGGTCTCGAAGCCGAGACCGACCGCCTCCGCCGTGACCGGGCCGAAAGACGGGTCACCGGCCGTGGCCCAGCGCACCACCTCCGGGTCGTTGCGCCACCGAAGATGATGCTCCGCGTCCTCGGAGCGCAGCGCACGCAGCTTGACCAGCTTTCCTTCGAACATCGCGTCACTGTAATCGACCGCAGAACCCCTGGAACCGACGATGTCCCCTGCGAACACCCGCCGCGCCGGTCCCCCGCTCACCCTCGGAGTCCCGTGGGGATGCCTGCGATGCGTAACGCCGTCCCGAGGACCGAGGACGCGCGAACCGGCGCGGCACTCGTGGGGCACCCTCCCCCGGCACGTCCGGGAGACAGAAAGCCCCAGGCCGCCGACCTGGGGCCTCGTTCGTTCAAGAGCGGATGACGGGAATCGAACCCGCGCCATAAGCGTGGGAAGCACCGTCGCCGAGCTCGATAATCCTGCTCCTGACCTGCGGAAACACGCTCTGGCGGCACTCGTCCCACAAGCTCTTGGACACCCTTGTCGACCGCTGGTGTCCGTCCTGAAGGGCACGGTTGGGACACGAGGTTCCACCAGCCCCCTGCCGACCGTCGGCGTCCGCCCTGGCTTCGCCGTACGGGGTCGCGTCCAACTGGTTCTGCCGGGGCCCGGATGCGGACCCCGGAGGCGTACAACCATTCGGCTGCTTGGGGGTCTCAACCGGTGAGGCGCATGGTGCGCCTGATGTCTCCGGGAGGAATGCCCGTGCCTCTGGTCCATTCGACGCGACGGCGGCTTGCCGGCGCCGTCACCGCCGTTCTCGCCGTCACGCTTGGGGCGACGACGCTGGCCGCTCCCGCGTACGCCGCTCCGGCCTTGGGCGGGGTGCTTGCGGCGGACGCGGCGACGACCGCGAGCCCGATTGCGTACCCCGGGGGCAGCAGGCTCGTCGGGGCCGGTGTGACCGGCTTCCTGACGACCTCCAACACCGGCATCACGACCTTCCGGCGCTACTCGGACGGCACCGGGCAGGCGTATGACGGCGCCGTGTACCTGCGGTCGACGTCGACGACCGACTTCCTGGTTTTCCGGGGGTCGTACAAGATCACGCAGCGGAACCTGACGACGAACGGTTCCCTGGAGGTCCCCGTCGGTTCCCTGACGGGTGACGCGAAGTGGGCGGGCGCGGCGGGGGACGCCGTCTTCACGACCGTCGTCACCGAGGCGGGCACGGTGCTCCGCAAGCACGTCGCCGAGACCCCCACCTCGACGGTCACCGGCCTGCCCGCCGACGCGGCCTCCGTCATGGTCACGCCCGCCACCCCCGCCCACGCCAAGGTCACCTTCACGCAGAACGGGTCGGGCAGGTGGGGCCTCCTCGACCTCGCCACCGGCGTCCTCACCCCCGGCGCCCCCGGGATCGGCGCACAGGCGGTCTCCGCGACCCACACCGCCTGGACCTCCGGCTCGGCAACGGACCAGGGCCCCCGGGTCTTCGTCGCGGACCGGGCGACCGGCGACGTGCAGGAGGCCCCGGTGCCCCCGGTGCCGTCGCTCGGCAACCTCCAGGTCGGCCTGGTCGGCGACCGTGTCCTGTACGGGCAGAAGGGCGGGATGAACTTCGTCCAGCCGAGCGTCCACCACGCCATCACCGCCTACAACGTCTCCACCAGGACGACGGTGAAGGTGCTCGACCATGCCTACGAGTTCGCGTCCGCCCCTGACGGCAGCCTGTACGCACGCGGCGGCCTCCTCGGCCAGGGCGAGGGCATGTACCGGATCGTGGCCACGGGCGGCGACACCCTGAAGGCCGAGCTGGTCGCGGCGACCGGCGAGCCCACCGAGGTCGTCGTCAAGGATTCCACCGTGCCCCCGGCGGTCCTCGACCTCGACCAGGTCGACGGGTTCACCTTCAGGTGGACGCTGTCCCGCGAGGTGCGGAACCCGAAGCTCACCGTCCGCCATGTGCGGACCGGGAAGACCCACGACCTGACCGTGGTGCCCAGCAGCAGCACGCCGGCGTTCGCCTGGGTCGACAACAACTGGGACGAGGACGTCCCCAACGGCGACTACACCTGGGAGCTGACCGGAGAGCCGGTCAACGGCATCGGCCCGGCCGTCACCGCCGGCGGCACGTTCAAGGTCGTCCGCAAGGCGCAGCCGCACGACTTCAACGACAACGGCAGTCCCGACCTGCTCAGCCGGGACTCCGCCGGACGCCTGTGGCGCACGGACCTCTTCTACCGTCCGATCGACGAGCGGCGCGGCATCAACGAGGCCGGGGCCAGGACCTCCCTCGGTTCGGGCTGGGGCGTCTACGACCGGATCGAGGCCGCCGGGAACCTGGGCGGTACGCCGGTCGGGGACCTCCTGGCCCGCGACAGGTCCGGCGTGCTCTGGCTGTACCAGGGCAAGGGCACCGGCAGCTTCGCCACCCGGGTCCAGATCGGTGGTGGCTGGCAGGTCTACGACAAGATCACGTCCGGCAGTGACCTGACCAATGACGGCCGCGTGGACGCGCTCGCCACCGACAGGTCCGGTGTGCTCTGGCTCTACACCGGCACCGGCGACGCCACGAAGCCGTTCCTCCCCCGTAAGAAGATCGGTGCGGGTTGGGGGATCTACAACGACATCACGGCCGTCGGCGACATCGCGGGCGGCCCCGCCGGCGATCTCGTCGCCCGTGACGAGGACGGCGTCCTCTGGCTCCACCTGGGCAAGGGCGACGGCACGTTCGCGCCCCGCACGAAGATCGGCGGGGGCTGGAACGCGTTCCGCCCGCTGATCGCCGCCGGTGACGCGGACGGCGACGGGCGCCCCGACCTCATGGGCCTCGGCGCGTCCTACCAGACGCCGAAGCTGTACAAGAGCACCGGCGACTGGAAGGTCCCGTTCCGGACCGGTGAGGTCATGTACCTGGAGCAGGTCGACGCGAACACGGCGGACCTTGTGTTCTGACCCCGTCGCACGCGTGGGGAGGAGGCCGCCGCAACACCCGGCCTCCTCTCCACGTACGGGTGCGGCCCTCCTCTTTCGTTCGCATCGCCACGAACTTCACGCCTCGGACAACAACGAAGCCCCAGGTCTCTGACCTGGGGCTTCACAGAAGAGCGGATGACGGGAATCGAACCCGCGCTATAAGCTTGGGAAGCTCATGTTCTACCATTAAACTACATCCGCGCAGCGGCCGGATGATCCCTGCCGCATCGTTGCACACTGTACCCCATGTGCCACTTGAGGCGAAGTTCCCGGCTCCGGCACGGTTCCGGTGGTGCGGAGTGCCGCGTGGAGGGCACCCTCTTCATCCCCTAATGTGGCTGATCGTCCGCCACATGTGTAGGGGAAGGGACTTGATGGCTTCGATGGAGCGCACCGTCGTCCGTTGTGCCGAAGGGCATGTGTTCAGTACCGCCTCGTTCCCGCTTCAGCAGCTCGGTGCGGGACGGATCGGCCCTGGGCGGCTCATCCGGTGTCCGCGGTGTGCGCGGTTGCGGCATGCGGTGCCGGTGGAGGCCGGCCGGCGCTGAGCCGTGAGGTGCCGGGGCGCGGGCGCCTGCCGATTGGGGCAGGTCCGCGCCCTCTGCGTATCGTGGGGGCGTGCTTCTCTCAGACAAGGACATCCGGGCCGAGATCGATGCCGGACGGGTGCGCATCGACCCGTACGACGAATCCATGGTGCAGCCCTCGAGCATCGACGTGAGGCTTGACCGCTTCTTCCGGGTGTTCGAGAACCACCGCTATCCGCACATCGACCCCGCCGTCGAGCAGCTCGACCTGACGCGCGAGGTCGAGCCGGAGGGCGACGAGGCGTTCATCCTGCACCCGGGCGAGTTCGTGCTCGCCTCGACCTACGAGGTCATCACCCTGCCGGACGACATCGCGTCGCGCCTGGAGGGGAAGAGCTCCCTGGGGCGGCTGGGGCTCGTCACGCACTCGACCGCCGGGTTCATCGACCCCGGTTTCTCGGGGCACGTGACCCTGGAGCTGTCGAACCTCGCCACCCTGCCGATCAAGCTCTGGCCCGGGATGAAGATCGGCCAGCTCTGCATGTTCCGGCTGAGCTCGCCCGCCGAGTTCCCGTACGGGAGCGAGCGGTACGGCTCGCGGTACCAGGGCCAGCGGGGGCCCACGGCCTCCCGTTCCTACATGAACTTCCATCGGACCCAGGTGTGAGGCGGTCGCAGGCATGAGTGAAGTACGCGAGAACCTGACGTACGAGGGCTTCGGCACCGCCGTCCGCGAGCTGGCGCAGACCATCGCCGACGACGGCTACGAGCCCGACGTCGTGCTCTCCATCGCCCGCGGCGGCGTCTTCGTCGCCGGCGGTCTGGCCTACGCCCTCGACTGCAAGAACATCCACCTCGTGAACGTGGAGTTCTACACCGGGGTGGGGACCACCCTGGAGATGCCGGTCATGCTGGCGCCCGTCCCGGACGCGATCGACTTCAGCGACAAGAAGGTGCTCATCACCGACGACGTCGCCGACACCGGCAAGACGCTCAAGCTCGTCCACGACTTCTGCGTCGACCACGTCGCCGAGGTCCGCTCCGCCGTCATCTACGAGAAGTCCCACTCCCTCGTGAAGTGCGAGTACGTGTGGAAGAAGACCGACGAGTGGATCAACTTCCCCTGGTCGGTCGAGCCGCCCGTCGTGAAGCGCGAGGGTCAGGTCCTCGACGCCTGACGGGTTTTCGTGGAAGCGTGAAAGCGCGAAAACGTGAAAAGGGAGGGGGCGGCTCGCCGGAATCATGCGAGCCGCCCCCTCTCGTGTCCGGGCGGAGACGTCAGTCCCAGACGTAGAGACCCCAGCCCGCGGACTCGCGCAGGCAGTAGTAGGACGAGTAGCCGTGGCGGACGTAGTACGCGCCGCCGCCCTGGCACGCCGTCTCGGAGCTGTACCAGTCGATGAAGTGCATCGACGTGGTCGACGTGGGCGCCGTGGTGGCGGCGGAAGCGGTGCTCGACAGAGCTCCCGGTATCCCGAAAGCGGCGAGCGCGGCCGCGAAAACCGCAATGCGAGAAATCTTGCCGGACATACAACCCCTCGAATGAGACGAGCTCGAATGCGTTGAGAATGAGTCCATGCGGTGGAGCGGGGTCGATCTTGGTCGCGTGATTGCGTCCATGTCAACGCCATGGGCGAGGGCGGCACCCGGAATGGCTTCTTACCGTCATTCATGGCCGGTGACCGGTACTTGCCGAGCAAGAGGAGGAGCCCCCGTCGCAGGCGACGGGGGCTCCTCCAGGTCCGTGGGCGACCGCTACAGCGTGCCCAGCTTGATCAGGCTCAGCAGCGCCACCAGCTGGATCGCCGACGCGCCCAGCGCCTTCGGCCACGGCAGGTCGTGGGAGCGGCTCACCATCACGGTGAGGAGCGCGCCCAGCGCCAGCCAGGTGGCCCAGCCGAGGACCTGCACCAGGCCGTTCTCGCCGCCCAGGAAGAGCGCGAAGACCAGGCGCGGCGCGTCGGTGATCGACATGATCAGCATCGAGAGGCCGACGGTAGGCTGCCAGGCGCCGTCGCCGCCCAGCTGGCGCGCGAGGGTGTGGGTGACCGCGCCCAGGATCAGTCCGCCGAGCACGAAGCCGAGGGCCGTCATCAGGACGTACGGGATCGTGCTGGAGATCGTCGCGTTGAGCGCCTCTTCGCGGGCCTGGTCGAATCCGAAGATCGCGAGGAGGCCGTAGAGGAACGTGACGATCAGCGCCGGGCCCCAGACGGCGTGGTCCCGCATCCGCAGGAACGTGGCCGCCGGGCGGAGCGCGATGCCGGTCAGGAGCTGCTGCCAGGGGAGCCGGGGGCCCGTCGGCACGGGGGCCGCGCCCGCGTCGTACGTCGCGGCGTGGCCGTACGGGTCGTCGACGCTGAACATCTGGGTGTGGCCCGGGTTGTTCGCCGCCGCGTGCTGCTGGTGGTGGTTCTGCGGGTCGCCGAAGTACTCAGGCTCCTCGTAGGCCCGCCCCTGCTGCCCGTACGGCTGCCCCTGGGGCGGTTGCTGCCACTGCTGCTGCGGGTAGGGCGGCGGGGCCGCGTCGTACCCGTACGGCGCCTGCTGCGGTCGTTGTTGCGGGGGGCGGTTGTCCCGGCCGCGTCCGTTCCTGAATCCAGCCACGTCTCGAACGTACCCGCTTTCTTCGTGTGGTCGTGCCCCGGGCCCGTCCTTGCCACGGAGCTGTGACATCCCCCGGGGGGCGTGCGCGGCCGGGAGCCACGGCGAAGGGGCCGCCCCGCGCTTCCAGCAGCGCGGGGCGGCCCCTTCCGTCGGGCGACCGGCCTCAGACGGCCGGCTCCGGCTCCTCGACCGCCGGCTCCTCCTCCGGCTCGGCCGGGGTCTTCACCGAGTCGAGGAGCAGCTGGGCGACGTCCACGACCGTGACGGACTCCTTGGCCTTGCCCTCGTTCTTCTTGCCGTTCACGGAGTCCGTGAGCATGACGAGGCAGAAGGGGCAGGCGGTGGAGACGATGTCCGGGTTGAGGGACAGGGCCTCGTCGACGCGCTCGTTGTTGATGCGCTTGCCGATCCGCTCCTCCATCCACATCCGGGCACCACCGGCGCCGCAGCAGAAGCCGCGCTCCTTGTGGCGGTGCATCTCCTGCTGGCGCAGGCCGGGGACGGCGGACATGATCTCGCGCGGCGGCGTGTAGACCTTGTTGTGCCGGCCCAGGTAGCAGGGGTCGTGGTAGGTGATGAGGCCCTCGACCGGGGTCACCGGGATCAGCTTGCCCTCGTCGATGAGGTGCTGGAGCAGCTGGGTGTGGTGGATGACCTCGTACTCGCCGCCGAGCTGCGGGTACTCGTTGGCGATGGTGTTGAAGCAGTGCGGGCAGGTCGAGACGATCTTCTTGGCCGACTTCGGCTTCTTCGTCGACTCGTCCTCGTCGTCCTCGCCGAACGCCATGTTCAGCATCGCGACGTTCTCGGCGCCGAGCTGCTGGAACAGCGGCTCGTTGCCCAGACGGCGCGGGGAGTCACCGGTGCACTTCTCCTCGCCGCCCATGATCGCGAACTTGACGCCCGCGATGTGGAGGAGTTCGGCGAAGGCCTTCGTCGTCTTCTTGGCGCGGTCTTCCAGCGCACCGGCGCAGCCGACCCAGTAGAGGTAGTCGACCTCGGTGAGGTCCTCGACGTCCTTGCCGACGATCGGGACCTCGAAGTCGACCTCCTTGGTCCACTCGACGCGCTGCTTCTTCGCCAGGCCCCAGGGGTTGCCCTTCTTCTCCAGGTTCTTGAGCATCGTGCCCGCCTCGGACGGGAACGCGGACTCGATCATGACCTGGTAGCGGCGCATGTCGACGATGTGGTCGATGTGCTCGATGTCGACCGGGCACTGCTCGACGCAGGCGCCGCAGGTGGTGCAGGACCACAGGACGTCGGGGTCGATGACGCCGTTCTCCTCGGCGGTGCCGATGAGCGGGCGCTCGGCCTCGGCCAGGGCGGCGGCGGGGACGTCCTTGAGCTGCTCCTCGGTGGCCTTCTCGTCGCCCTCCATGGTCTTGCCGCCGCCCGCGAGCAGGTAGGGCGCCTTGGCGTGCGCGTGGTCGCGCAGCGACATGATGAGGAGCTTGGGGGAGAGGGGCTTGCCGGTGTTCCAGGCGGGACACTGCGACTGGCAGCGGCCGCACTCGGTGCAGGTGGAGAAGTCGAGGATGCCCTTCCAGGAGAACTGCTCGACCTGGGAGACGCCGAAGACGGCGTCCTCGGCCGGGTCCTCCCAGTCGATCTCCTTGCCGGCCGTGGTCATCGGCTGGAGCGCGCCCAGGGCGGTGGAGCCGTCGGCGTTGCGCTTGAACCAGATGTTCGGGAAGCCGAGGAAGCGGTGCCAGGCGACGCCCATGTTGGTGTTGAGCGAGACCGTGATCATCCAGGTGAAGGACGTGACGATCTTGAGGCACGCGAAGAAGTAGGTGAGGTACTGGATCGTGCTCAGGTCCAGGCCGTCGAGCAGCGCGATCAGCGGGTACGAGGCGAAGAAGCCCGGCTCCCAGCTCGTCACGTGGTGCTGGACGCCTTCGAGGCCGCGGAGCGTCATGATGCAGACGCCGACGATCAGGATGACGGCCTCGACGAAGTACGCCTGGCCGGTCTTGGAACCGGCGAAGCGGGACTTGCGGCCCGCCTTGGTCGGCTTGCTCAGCTGGCGGATGACGATGAGGGTCACGATGCCCAGGACCGTCATCAGGCCGAGGAACTCGGTGAAGATCTCGTACGGCAGCCAGTCACCGATGAACGGGATCAGCCAGTCGGCCTGGAAGAGCTGGCCGAAGGCGTTCACGATGGTGAGGAGCAGCGAGAAGAAGCCCACCGCCACGAACCAGTGCGCGAAGCCGACGATGCCCCAGCGGTTCATGCGCGTGTGGCCGAGGAATTCCTTGACCAGCGTGATGGTGCGCTGCTTGGGGTCACCGGTGCGCGTGCCGGCGGGGACCGGCTGACCGAGCCGCACGAAGCGGTAGATCTGCACGGTGGCGCGGCCGAACAGCGCGACGGCCACCACCGTGATGGCGATCGACACGATGATCGCGGCGAGTTGCATGACGGGCTCCTCGGGCGGGCCTACTAAGCGGTAACTTATTGAGTTCCTGCTGAGATTACCCGGTCACGGCGCCACGCTGTAGCGGCGCTCGCGGTGATGTGTGTCGCTCAGGCAAACCTTGCCGCACGACGCCTGCGTACTGCTGGAAGCGTACGCGCAAGGACCAGCAGGTCCATCCCCAGCCAGTGGTGGTCCACATAGTGGAGGTCGAGCAGTTCGCGTTCCTCCCACGGCAGGTCCGAGCGGCCGCTGATCTGCCACGGCCCGGTGAGCCCCGGACGCACGGAGAGTCGGCGGCCGCCCTCGCCCGCGCACTCCCGGTGGGTCGGGGACAGGGGGCACGGTCCGACGAGCGACATCCGGCCCGTGACGACGTGCAGCAGCAGCGGCAGCGCGGCCAGCGGGCTCTTCGTGCGGAAGGTCAGCATCGTGAAGGGCCGCCCCCTCAGGCCGGCCACCGTCCGGCGGCGCAGCAGCCCGCCCGTACCGCCTCCGCCGCCGAGGACCACGGACAGGGCGGTGCCGACGATCAGCGGGGAGAGGACGAGGAGCAGGAGCGTCCCGCCCGCCACGTCGAAGGCGCGCTTCGCCGCCGTCGCGCGCCCCGCCGGCGTCGGACGCTCCGCCGTCGTCACCACGTGCTCGGTCGGCGTCGGACGCTCCGCCGTCGTCACCACGCGCCCCGTCGGCGTCGGACACCCCGTCGCCACCACGCGCTCCGTCGCCACCACGTGCTTCGCCGTCGTCGCGGGCCTCGCCGTCATGCGGTCACACCCTCCGGCGGTAATCCTGGTATATGTCCGGACTCTCTCATGGAAATCGGGGCGAAAGGCGGGAGCGACGCGCCGATTGAGCGTCACAGCCGACGAAGAGTTGAGTCTGCTCGACTCAGGTCTGTTGACGTGGTTCGGTTCCTCGTGCATCCTTGAGTCAGTTCCACTCAAGTCAGTCAGCTGGAGGAATCGAAATGGCACGTGCGGTCGGCATCGACCTGGGCACGACTAACTCCGTCGTCAGCGTTCTGGAAGGCGGCGAGCCCACCGTCATCACCAACGCCGAGGGCGCCAGGACCACGCCGTCCGTCGTCGCCTTCGCGAAGAACGGCGAGGTGCTCGTCGGCGAGGTGGCCAAGCGTCAGGCCGTCACCAACGTCGACAGGACCATCCGGTCGGTCAAGCGCCACATGGGCACCGACTGGAAGATCGACATCGACGGCAAGTCCTTCAACCCGCAGCAGATGAGCGCCTTCATCCTGCAGAAGCTCAAGCGCGACGCCGAGGCGTACCTGGGCGAGAAGGTCGTCGACGCGGTCATCACCGTCCCGGCGTACTTCAACGACTCCGAGCGCCAGGCCACCAAGGAGGCCGGTGAGATCGCGGGCCTCAACGTCCTGCGCATCGTCAACGAGCCGACCGCCGCCGCCCTGGCCTACGGCCTCGACAAGGACGACCAGACGATCCTCGTCTTCGACCTCGGTGGCGGCACCTTCGACGTGTCCCTCCTGGAGATCGGCGACGGCGTCGTCGAGGTGAAGGCCACCAACGGTGACAACCACCTCGGTGGTGACGACTGGGACCAGCGCGTCGTCGACTACCTGGTGACGCAGTTCCAGAACGGCCACGGCGTGGACCTGGCCAAGGACAAGATGGCCCTCCAGCGTCTGCGCGAGGCCGCCGAGAAGGCGAAGATCGAGCTCTCGTCCTCGACCGAGACCACGATCAACCTGCCCTACATCACGGCCTCCGCCGAGGGCCCGCTGCACCTGGACGAGAAGCTCACGCGCGCCCAGTTCCAGCAGCTCACCTCCGACCTGCTCGAGCGCTGCAAGGTGCCGTTCCACAACGTCATCAAGGACGCGGGCATCCAGCTCTCCGAGATCGACCACGTCGTCCTCGTCGGTGGCTCGACCCGCATGCCGGCCGTCGCCGAGCTCGTCAAGGAGCTGACCGGCGGCCAGGAGGCCAACAAGGGCGTCAACCCGGACGAGGTCGTCGCCATCGGCGCCGCGCTCCAGGCCGGTGTCCTCAAGGGCGAGGTCAAGGACGTCCTGCTCCTCGACGTGACCCCGCTGTCCCTGGGCATCGAGACCAAGGGCGGCATCATGACCAAGCTCATCGAGCGCAACACCACGATCCCGACCAAGCGGTCCGAGATCTTCACGACGGCCGAGGACAACCAGCCGTCCGTGCAGATCCAGGTCTACCAGGGCGAGCGCGAGATCGCGGCGTACAACAAGAAGCTCGGCATGTTCGAGCTGACCGGCCTGCCGCCGGCCCCGCGCGGCGTCCCGCAGATCGAGGTCGCCTTCGACATCGACGCCAACGGCATCATGCACGTGACCGCGAAGGACCTGGGCACGGGCAAGGAGCAGAAGATGACCGTCACCGGCGGCTCCTCGCTGCCGAAGGACGAGGTCGACCGGATGCGCCAGGAGGCCGAGCAGTACGCGGAGGAGGACCACCGCCGCCGCGAGGCCGCCGAGTCCCGCAACCAGGGCGAGCAGCTCGTCTACCAGACGGAGAAGTTCCTCAAGGACAACGAGGACAAGGTCCCCGGTGACGTCAAGGCCGAGGTCGAGGCCGCGCTCGGCGAGCTGAAGGAGAAGCTCAAGGGCGAGGACACCGCCGAGATCCGCACCGCCACCGAGAAGGTCGCGGCCGTCTCGCAGAAGCTCGGCCAGGCGCTCTACGCCGACGCCCAGGCCGCTCAGGCCGCCGGCGGCGACGCCGGTCAGGCCCAGGCCCAGGACGACGACGTCGTCGACGCCGAGATCGTCGACGAGGACAAGCCGAAGGGTGGCGCTGCCTGATGCCGGAGGAGACCCCGGGCTTCGAGGAGAAGCCCGACGTCCCCTCCGACGGCACGCCCGAGGAGACCGAGGCCGCCGACTCCGCCGACCGGGCGGAGGGGGCGGCCCCGGCCGGGGACGTCACTGACGTGGCTCTGCTGGCGCAGCTGGACCAGGCCCGTACGGCGCTCACCGAGCGCACCGGCGACCTCCAGCGGCTCCAGGCCGAGTACCAGAACTACCGCCGCCGCGTGGAGCGCGACCGGGTCACGGTCAAGGAGATCGCCGTCGCGAGCCTCCTGTCCGAACTCCTGCCCGTGCTCGACGACGTCGGCCGGGCCCGTGACCACGGCGAACTCGTGGGCGGGTTCAAGTCGGTGGCCGAATCGCTGGAGACCGTCGTCGCCAAGATGGGTCTGCAGCAGTTCGGCAAGGAGGGCGAGCCCTTCGACCCGACGATCCACGAGGCCCTGATGCACTCGTACGCGCCGGACGTCACCGAGACGACCTGCGTGGCGATCCTGCAGCCCGGGTATCGGATCGGCGAGCGGACCATCCGGCCCGCCCGTGTGGCCGTCGCCGAGCCCCAGCCGGGCGCGCAGGCGAAGGCGGAGGAGTCGGATGACTCCGAGAAGGACAGCGAGTAACAGCCGTACCCGCGCGCGGGAGGAGGGACGTCGATGAGCACGAAGGACTTCGTCGAGAAGGACTACTACAAGGTTCTCGGCGTCCCCAAGGACGCCACCGAGGCCGAGATCAAGAAGGCGTACCGGAAGCTCGCCCGCGAGAACCATCCGGACGCCAACAAGGGTGACGCGAGCGCCGAGGCGCGCTTCAAGGAGATCTCCGAGGCGAACGACGTCCTCGGCGACCCCAAGAAGCGCAAGGAGTACGACGACGCCCGCGCCCTCTTCGGGAACGGCGGTTTCAGAGCCGGCGGCCCGGGCGCCGGAGGTTCGTTCAACTTCGACCTGGGCGACCTCTTCGGAGGCGCCCAGGGCGGGGCGGGCGGCTTCGGCGGCGGAGGGCTCGGCGACGTCTTCGGTGGACTGTTCAACCGCGGCGGGGGCGCCGGCCGCACCCAGCCGAGGCGCGGTCAGGACATCGAGTCCGAGGTGACGCTCAGCTTCACCGAGGCCATCGAGGGCGCGACCGTGCCGCTGCGGATGTCCAGCCAGCAGCCGTGCACGGCGTGCTCGGGCACCGGCGACAAGAACGGCACGCCCCGGGTGTGCCCGACCTGCGTCGGCACCGGGCAGGTCTCCCGCGGCAGCGGCGGCGGCTTCTCGCTCACCGACCCGTGCGTGGACTGCAAGGGCCGCGGCCTCATCGCCGAGAACCCCTGCGAGGTCTGCAAGGGCAGCGGGCGGGCCAAGTCCTCCCGCACCATGCAGGTCCGCATCCCGGCGGGTGTCAGCGACAACCAGAAGATCCGTCTCCGCGGCAAGGGAGCGCCGGGCGAGCGCGGCGGGCAGAACGGCGACCTGTACGTCGTCGTGCACGTCGACGACCACCCGGTCTTCGGCCGCAGGGACGACAACCTCACCGTCACGGTGCCGGTCTCCTTCTCGGAGGCGGCGCTCGGCGGGGAGATCAAGGTGCCGACCCTCGGCGGCCCCGCGGTCACCCTCAAGCTGCCCGCGGGCACTCCGAACGGCCGGACCATGCGCGCCCGGGGCAAGGGCGCCGTACGCAAGGACGGCACGCGCGGCGACCTCCTGGTGACGGTCGAGGTGGCGGTGCCGAAGGAGCTGGACGACAAGGCACGAGAGGCCCTGGAGACCTTCCGCGAGGCGACCGCCTCCGAGGACCCGCGGGCCGAGCTGTTCCAGGCCGCGAAGGGAGCGTGACCCGGTGGAAGGGCGCCGACGGCAACCAGGGCTGAACAACAGGGCGTTCGAACTGACCGACGAGTCGCCGGTGTACGTCATCTCGGTGGCGGCCCAGCTCTCCGGGCTGCACCCGCAGACCCTGCGCCAGTACGACCGCCTCGGCCTGGTCTCCCCCGACCGCACGGCCGGGCGGGGCCGCCGTTACTCGGCCCGTGACATCGAGCTGCTCCGTCAGGTGCAGCAGCTGTCGCAGGACGAGGGCATCAACCTGGCCGGAATCAAGCGGATCATCGAACTGGAGAACCAGGTCGCGGCGCTCCAGGCCCGGGTGTCCGAGCTGTCGGCGGCGGTCGAGGGCGCGGCGGCGACGCTGCGCCAGCGCGAGGCCCAGGTGCACGCCTCGTACCGCCGGGACCTGGTGCCGTACACCGACGTCCAGCAGACGAGCGCCCTCGTGGTGTGGCGTCCCAAGCAGCGCGGCGAGTAGCTCCTCGCCCCACGAGGGCCGGGAGCACCGCTACGACGGCCGGGAGCACCGCTACGGCGGCCGGGGGCACCGCCTGACGGCGGGAGCACCGCCATGACGGCCGGGACGCCTCTGCGACGGCGAGGGCCCCCTCCACCCCGGGTGGAGGGGGCCCTCGCCGCGTCCGGGGTCGTTCAGCTGTCCCGTTCGAGGATGCCGGACTGGGCGATCAGATAGCCGAGCTGCGCGCGGCTGCCGCTGCCGAGGGCGGCGGCGAGCTTGGCGATGTGCGCCCGGCAGGTCCGCACGTTCATCCCGAGCCGGCGGGCGATGGCCTCGTCGACGTGCCCCTCGACGAGGAGCCGGGCGATGGAGCGCTGGACGCCGCCGATGCCGTCGGTCTTGATGTCGTACGGGATCTCCTCCCGTATCGGCACCGCCAGCTGCCAGAACTGGTCGAAGACGCCGCCGAGGTAGGCGACCAGGCCGGGGTGGCGCAGCTCCAGGGCGACCTGGCGGTCGCTGCGGGCCGGGATGAAGGCGACCTCGCGGTCCACGATGATCAGCCGGTCGATGATCTCTTCGAGGGTGCGGACCTGGACCTCGGGGCCGACGTGCTCCAGATAGGTCAGCGTGAGTTCGGTGTGGCGCGCGGTGTGCTGGTAGAGCGTGCGCATGCTGATGCCGCGCCCCAGGAGCGGGGAGACGCGGTCGAGGGCCTCGCTGAGGGCCTGGGCGGGCCGTCCGCCGCCCGGCTGGACGGTGAGGAGCTCGTGGCGGCAGTTGGCCACGACGCGGTCCAGGGTCGAGTTGATGCGGTCGATGCCCTCGAGGACGGTGATGGCGTGGGTGGCGGGGGAGTCGTGGGCGCTGATGGCCATGAACGGCTCGAAGGCGTCCGACAGGGCGACGGTGCGCCGTCGGCGGTCGAGTATCTCCCGTTCGATCGGCTGGAGCAGCTGGGCGAGCGCCGCGGAGGGGGGAACCGGACGCAGCCACTGGGCGTCGTCGGGGTCGGGGTGGAGCAGGGACAGGTCGAGGAGGCAGGGTGCCTCGACCGCCTCTGACCGGGGTATTCGCCCGGTGCGCAGAGCGGCCGCGTACAGCTCGGACCCCGCCTCGCACAGTTCGGCGTGCGAATGAGGGTGACCTGTTTCGTCCGCTTGTTTCCGCATATGTACACCCCCAGGCTCCTGCATCTCAGGAACATGATGCCTGGGTTTGGTGGTGCAGGCGCAGAGAGTAAGCCATCGTCTTACTCGCGGGGGTTGGAAAAGAGACGTTGCCTTCAAGTGAGGTTGCTCGGTGATGATGAAGAAGCTCATACGCGCGGCGGCCGGACTCGCCTTCATCGCGGCCGCCACAGTGGGCGCGGGAGTGGCCCTTGACCCGGGCTGGCACTCGGAGCCGGCGCAGGTGCAGGCCGCTCAGCTCGACCCTGGTTGGCACCTGGCTGACGCCACGCTCGTCTATGACCCGGGCTGGAGCGTGGCCCCCCAGCAGGACCCCGGCTGGAACTAGTCGGGACATGAATGTTCCCGATGACCCCAGGTTCCGCCGGGAGATGGCCTCGGCCTATCGCTCCGGCTGGCACTTCGTCGATCTCGCCACGGCAATCCCCCACCGTGGCGACTCGCTGAAGGTCACCCTCTTCGGAGAGCCGATCGTCGTCGCCCGAGAGCAGGACGAAGACGTCCGCGCGTACCGCTGCCTGCGCCGTCCCCGCGGCGCTCCGCAGCCCATCCGCTGTGCCATCCGGTACGGCATGATCTTCGTCAACCTCGATCAGCGGGACCACCAGCTGATCGAACCGGAGGCCATCACCGCCACCCCCCGCAGTGCCTGAGCGATTCCCCCGTCGTTGTAGATCGCTCCGGCACTTCCCCCACACAGCGGCGCCATCGCGGACCTGAAACGCGATGGCGCCGCTGTGCTTTTCCCGCCCGCGCTCCTCCCCGCCCGCGCGAGGCGGTCAGGCGCGGCCCATCGCCCGGGTGAGGGCGATCTCGATGACGACCCGGTCCGGGTTCGGGGTCGGCGTGCGGCCGTAGCGCTCGGCGTAGCGGGCGACGGCGTCCGCGACCGCCTCGGCCTCCGTGCGGATGTGGGCGATGCCCTCCAGGGTGGCCCAGCGCCCCTTGTCGACCTGGCAGACCGCGACCCGCGCGCCGTCCGCGCCCGCCGCCAGGACGTTGGCGACCTTCCGGCTGTTCTTGTTGGTGATCACGCGCGCGTACCCGCCCTCGGGGTCGTACGTGACGCCGACCGCGACGACGTGCGGCGTGCCGTCCGGGCGCGGGGTGGTCAGGGTGCACATGTGGTACTCGCGCCAGAAGCTCAGGTACGAGTCGGAGGGGTTCCTGGGGTCTGTGGCCATGCCCGGAAACTACCCGCGGGAGGGCCCCCTCCGACACCTTGAGCGGAGTCGACTCAACTTTGTGTACCCTGGAGAGGTCATAGAAGGAGAGGACCCACGAGAACCCAGAAGGAGCACCGGACGTGGACGCCGAACTGACCAACAGGAGCCGGGACGCGATCAACGCGGCGAGCAGCCGCGCCGTGTCGGACGGACACGCCGACCTGACCCCCGCCCATCTGCTGCTCGCGCTGCTGACCGGTCAGGACAACGAGAACATCACCGACCTGCTCGCCGCCGCCGGGGCCGACCAGGCGGCCGTGCGCTCCGGCACCGAGCGGCTGCTCGCCGGCCTGCCGAGCGTCACGGGGTCCACGGTCGCGCCCCCGCAGCCCAACCGCGACTTCCTCGCCGTCCTCGCGGACGCCGACAAGCGCGCCGAGGAGCTCGGCGACGACTTCCTCTCGACCGAGCACCTGCTCATCGGGATCGCCGCCAAGGGCGGCCAGGCCGGTGAGATCCTCGACCGGCAGGGCGCGAGCGCGAAGAAGCTGCTCGACGCCTTCGAGACGAGCAGGGGAGGACGCCGGGTGACCACTCCCGACCCGGAGGGGCAGTACAAGGCGCTGGAGAAGTTCGGCACCGACTTCACCGCCGCCGCGCGCGAGGGCAAGCTGGACCCGGTCATCGGCCGCGACCACGAGATCCGGCGCGTCGTCCAGGTGCTGTCCCGCCGCACCAAGAACAACCCCGTCCTCATCGGCGAGCCCGGCGTCGGCAAGACCGCCGTCGTCGAGGGCCTCGCCCAGCGGATCGTGAAGGGCGACGTCCCCGAGTCCCTGAAGGACAAGCGGCTCGTCTCGCTCGACCTCGGCGCGATGGTCGCCGGCGCGAAGTACCGCGGCGAGTTCGAGGAGCGCCTGAAGACCGTCCTCTCCGAGATCAAGGACAGCGACGGCCAGATCATCACCTTCATCGACGAGCTGCACACGGTCGTCGGCGCGGGCGCCGGCGGCGACTCCGCCATGGACGCCGGCAACATGCTCAAGCCGATGCTGGCCCGCGGCGAGCTCCGGATGGTCGGCGCGACCACCCTCGACGAGTACCGCGAGCGGATCGAGAAGGACCCCGCCCTGGAGCGCCGCTTCCAGCAGGTCCTGGTCGCCGAGCCGACCGTCGAGGACACCATCGCGATCCTCCGCGGGCTCAAGGGCCGGTACGAGGCCCACCACAAGGTGCAGATCAACGACTCCGCCCTGGTGGCCGCCGCGACCCTCTCCGACCGGTACATCACCTCCCGCTTCCTCCCCGACAAGGCCATCGACCTCGTCGACGAGGCCGCCTCCCGGCTCCGCATGGAGATCGACTCCTCGCCCGTCGAGATCGACGAGCTCCAGCGCTCCGTGGACCGGCTCCGCATGGAGGAGCTGGCCCTGAAGAACGAGACGGACGCGGCCAGCAAGCAGCGCCTGGAGAAGCTGCGGCGCGACCTCGCCGACCGCGAGGAGGAGCTGCGCGGCCTCACCGCCCGCTGGGAGAAGGAGAAGCAGTCCCTCAACCGGGTCGGCGAGCTGAAGGAGCGCCTCGACGAGACCCGCGGCCGCGCCGAGCGCGCCCAGCGCGACGGCGACTTCGACACCGCCTCCAAGCTGCTGTACGGGGAGATCCCGGGCCTGGAGCGGGAGCTGGAGGCCGCCACCGAGGCGGAGGCCCAGCAGGAGGCCTCCAAGGACACCATGGTCAAGGACGAGGTCGGCCCCGACGACATCGCGGACGTGGTCGGCGCCTGGACCGGCATCCCCGCCGGCCGCCTCCTGGAGGGCGAGACGCAGAAGCTGCTCCGCATGGAGGCTGAGCTCGGCAAGCGGCTGATCGGCCAGTCCGAGGCCGTGCAGGCCGTCTCCGACGCGGTGCGCCGCACCCGCGCCGGGATCGCCGACCCCGACCGGCCCACCGGCTCCTTCCTCTTCCTCGGCCCGACCGGCGTCGGCAAGACCGAGCTGGCGAAGGCGCTCGCCGACTTCCTCTTCGACGACGAGCGGGCCATGGTCCGCATCGACATGTCGGAGTACGGCGAGAAGCACTCCGTCGCCCGTCTGGTCGGCGCGCCTCCCGGTTACGTCGGCTACGAGGAGGGCGGCCAGCTCACGGAGGCGGTCCGCCGCCGCCCGTACAGCGTGGTCCTGCTCGACGAGGTGGAGAAGGCGCACCCGGAGGTCTTCGACGTCCTGCTCCAGGTCCTGGACGACGGGCGCCTGACCGACGGGCAGGGCCGGACGGTGGACTTCCGCAACACCATCCTGATCCTGACCTCGAACCTCGGCAGCCAGTACCTGGTCGAGCCGCTGACCTCGGAGGAGGTGAAGAAGGAGCAGGTCCTGGAGGTCGTGCGGGCGAGCTTCAAGCCCGAGTTCCTCAACCGGCTGGACGACCTGGTCGTCTTCTCCGCGCTCGACCGGACCGAGCTGGGGCGGATCGCGCAGCTCCAGATCGACCGGCTCGCCAAGCGCCTCGCCGACCGGCGCCTCGCCCTGGACGTCACCCCGGAGGCCCTGGAGTGGCTCGCCGAGGAGGGCAACGACCCCGCGTACGGCGCACGGCCGCTGCGCCGCCTGATCCAGACGGCGATCGGCGACCGGCTCGCCAAGGAGATCCTGGCGGGCGAGGTCGTGGACGGCGACACGGTCCGGGTGGACCGCTTCGAGGACGGCCTGATCGTCGGGGCGGCCCGGTAGCCGTCCCCGGCGGGGCCGCGCGTCGAAGGGGCCGAGGCGGACGAGGGCGGTGCCGCCGTCCTCGTCCACCACCTCCACGTCGACGTGGAGCGCCTGGCCGAAGTCCGCGTCCGGGCGCAGGTCCCCCTCGCGGGAGAGGGGCGGCCTGCCGCCCGGACAGGTGGTTTCCAGCCAGTCGGTGACCCCGGCGCGCGGCATGCGGAAGTCCACCGTGATGTACGGGTCCTGCCGGTGCGTCCCGGTGCACCGGGCGCCCCCGGCGTCCGCCGGAAGCCTGCCGCGGGCGAACCCCATCGCCTCGCCGCGGTCCACCGGCTGCGTCCTGCTGCCCCCGGTGGGGGAGCGGGCGTCCCAGGCCAGGAACACGACGGGGGGTCCGCGGAGCACCACGGGCCCCACGACGAGCCGGATCCGCCACCGGGATTCCTTCTCCGTGTCCCCCATGAGGACGAGATCGTGTCAGCCGGCAGCGGATCTTGCCTCTTCCGGACCGGCGGGGCTTGCCACGCACCGCCCGCCATGGGGGAGGATGGCGAGCATCCGTACGAAGGGAAATACACGGTGAGCATCGACCCGTCCTCGATTCCGAATTTCGGGGGCCAGCCCCAGCCTCAGGCAGCAGGACCGGCGGGCCCCGTCGTCCCCGACCAGGACCTCGTCAAGCAGCTCCTCGAGCAGATGGAACTCAAGTACGTCGTCGACGACGAGGGTGACCTCGCGGCGCCGTGGGAGGAGTTCCGCACGTACTTCATGTTCCGCGGCGAGGCCGAGCAGCAGGTCTTCTCGGTGCGGACGTTCTACGACCGCCCGCACTCGGCCGACGACCGCGCGAAGATCCTCGACGCGATCGACGACTGGAACCGCCGCACCCTGTGGCCCAAGGTCTACACCCACCTGCACGAGGAGGAGGACGGCTCCGCCACCCTCCGCCTCATCGGTGAGGCCCAGATGCTGATCGGCACCGGCGTCGCCCTGGAGCACTTCGTGTCCTCCACGGTCAGCTGGGTCCGCGCGTCGATCGAGTTCGACAAGTGGATCGTCGAGCAGTTCGGCCTGGAGTCCCCGGAGGCCAAGGCCGAGGGCGCCGAGGGCGGCGACGAGGAGGCCTGAGCCTCCCCGTCCCGCGCCGGACGCCCGCGAGAGCCCGGACCCCTGCGAGGGGATCCGGGCTCTCGCGCGTTCCGGTGCGGGCCGGCCCGGTTCCGGGCGTGCCGGCTCAGGCGAGGCGCTTGAGGCGGGAGACGGCCTCCTCCAGGACCTCGGTCTTCTTGCAGAAGGCGAAGCGGACGAAGGGGGCGCCCTCCTCGCGGTGGTCGTAGAAGACCGCGTTGGGGATGGCGACGACGCCCGCGCGCTCCGGGAGGGAGCGGCAGAAGGCGAAGCCGTCGGTGGCGCCGAGGGGGCGGATGTCGGTGGTGACGAAGTAGGTGCCGGACGGGCGGTAGACCTCGAAGCCCGCCCGGACGAGGCCCTCGCTCAGCAGGTCCCGCTTGGCGCGCAGGTCGGCGCGCAGGCCGTCGAAGTAGGCGGCGGGGAGGCGGAGGGCCTCGGCGATCGCGTACTGGAAGGGGCCCGAGGAGACGTACGTGAGGAACTGCTTGGCCGAGCGGACGGCGGAGGTGAGTCCGGGGCTCGCCGTGATCCAGCCGACCTTCCAGCCCGTGAACGAGAACGTCTTGCCGCTCGAACCGATGGTGACCGTGCGCTCCCGCATGCCGGGGAGGCTCGCGATCGGCAGGTGTTCGGCCCCGTCGAAGACCAGGTGCTCGTACACCTCGTCCGTGACGACCAGCAGGTCCCGTTCGACCGCCAGCTCGGCGACGGCGGTCAGTTCGGCCCGGGTGAGGACCGTGCCGGTGGGGTTGTGCGGGGTGTTGAGCAGGATCAGCCGGGTGCGGTCGGTGACGGCGGCCCGCAGCTCGTCGAGGTCGAGGACGTAGGCGCCCTCGTGGGGGCGGAGGGTGACGGGGACCCTGGTGCCGCCGGCCATCGCGATGCAGGCGGCGTACGAGTCGTAGTACGGCTCCAGGGCGATCACCTCGTCGCCCGGCTCGACCAGGGCGAGGAGGGCCGCCGCGATGGCCTCGGTGGCGCCGGCGGTGACGAGGACCTCGGTGTCGGGGTCGTACGCGAGGCCGTACCGATCCCGCTGGTGGTCGGCGATCGCCGAGCGCAGCTCGGGGACGCCGGGGCCGGGCGGGTACTGGTTGCCCCGGCCGTCCCGCAGCGCGCGGACCGCCGCCTCCCGGATCTCCTCCGGGCCGTCGGTGTCGGGGAAGCCCTGACCGAGGTTGATCGCCCCGGTCCTGGCGGCGAGCGCGGACATCTCGGCGAAGATCGTCGTCCCGAACTCGGCGAGGCGGCGATTGAGCAGCGGTCGTGTCATGACCGCCATCCTGGGGCCAAGCTCTGGACTTGCTCAAGTGCGCTTTGGGGCGCGCCCGGGACGGGGATCGCCCTGGCATGAACATCGCATTCTTCATCGCCGGGATCGCGGTCGTGATCGCGATCGTGGTGGGGGTCGTCGCGAACGCGCTGAGCGGGACGACGCGGGTGGGCCGCCGGGGCGGCAGTGACAGCTGGTGGGCCGGTTCGTCGTCCTCCTCGTCCTCCTCTTCCTCTTCCTCGTCCTCCTGCTCCTCGTCCTCGTCGTTCTCCTGCTCCGGCTCTTCGTGTTCGAGCTCCTCCTGCTCGTCGTCCTCGTGTTCCAGCTGCTCCGGCTCGTCCTCGTGCAGCTGAAGCTCTGGACTCGCTCAAACCGGCTTTGACGGGGTGTCGGAACGGGCATCCCCCTCGCACAGAAGAACGGGGGCAGTACAGATGGGATTCATCTTCTTCGTCGTCATCGCGATGGTCGTGCTCGGGGCGGTCGTCGCCGTCCGGGCGGCGGCCGGGGGAAAGAAGCGGCACGGCGGGCCCAGGGGCGGCCGGCGCGGGAGCGGCAGCAGCTGGGCCGACGGCGGCGGCGGTGGCGGCTGCGGCGGAAGCAGCTCCTGTGGCTCCGGCAGCTCGTGCGGGTCCGGTTGCGGTGGTGGGGGCTGCGGCGGCAGCTGATTGAACAAGTGAACTGCTGGGTCCCCGAAGGGGTTGGAAAACACAGCAAGTTGGGTAAAAACGCTGCGAGTCGTCCGGGGTCCGTGGTTCTCTCGCTCCTGACAGAGACAGCCCTCGGACCGTGTGTGGACCCGAGCCGGCGATTCCCCACTCCCGTAGAACCCTTCTCCGGGGCGCCCCCGGCCCACCCGTCAAACCGTGTTTGCGGAGCCGACCCATGCTCACCACCCTGAAGACCTCCTACACCGATACGCGCGCGGCAGACCTGGCCTGGGCCCTCGGGCGCGAGCCGCTGCCCGCGCTCGCCGTGCTCGACCTCGAACTCCTCGGCGCGAAGCTGCAGTTGAGGCTGCTCGGCGCTTCCCATCAGGTCCTCCTGGAGGAGGAGGGGCGCCATTGCTCGGAGACCGTGGCCTGCATGCCGGGCAGCAGCACCCCGCTCCCGCTCGGCGTGTCCAAGCGCGTCGGCGAATGGGAGTACGAATTCGCGGCGCGCGTCGAGACGCTCACGCACGGCTCCTTCGCGGGCCGTGCGCAGGAGCTGCTCGCGCTCGTCGCCGACCACCCCAACGGACTCGCGGGGACCTTCCCCGGTTCCCCGCACGCCTTCACGGCGATGCTGGCGCAGCGTCACGAGGGCCAGGTGCGGTGGCGCACCTGGCACGCCTACCCGCAGGAGGGGCAGCTGGTGGTGACCAGGACCCGCATCGGCGCACGTATGCCCGCCACGCTCTGATGCGCCCTCTCGGAGCCCCATGTGCACTCGTGTGGGTGACGAGGGGTGCGGCGGTCGTGACGTAGCGTTACTGCATGATCGAGCCGACCGTGACCATGCCACCCAAGAGGGTGCGCCGGCCGCCTGCGCGGCGGTCCGTGCGGCCGCCGCGCGAGGCGGTGCGGTTCCCGGTCCTCGCGGTCGTCTTCGTCTGCGCCGCCTGCGGCCTGGTCTACGAGCTCGAACTGGTCGCCCTCGCCTCCTACTTGATCGGCGACTCGGTCACCCAGGCATCCGTCGTGCTCTCCGTGATGGTCTTCGCGATGGGGGTGGGCTCGCTCCTCGCCAAGCGGCTGCGCTGCCGCGCCGCCGTCGGCTTCGGCCTGGTCGAGGCGGGGCTCGCGCTGATCGGCGGCTGCTCGGCGATGGTGCTGTACGCGGCCTTCGCCTGGCTGGGCGAATCGCGGTACGTGCTGGTGGCGTTCTCGCTCGCCATCGGGGTGCTCATCGGCGCCGAGATCCCGCTCCTGATGGCGCTCATACAGCGGGCGGGACGAGAGCGCGCCGGTCGTACCGGGCGGCAGGCCCCGCCCGGGGACCGGGACGACGCCGCCGGGACGGTCGCCGACCTCTTCGCCGCCGACTACGTCGGGGCGCTCGTCGGCGGCCTCGCCTTTCCCTTCCTGCTGCTGCCCTGGCTCGGCCAGCTCACCGGCGCGCTCGTCACCGGCGCGGTCAACGCGGTCGCGGGCGGCGGCCTCGTCCTCTGGGTGTTCCGCCACGACCTGACCCCCCGGTCCCGGGCCCTGCTCGTGACCGTGAACCTGTGCGTCCTGACCGTCCTCGCCACCGCGACCGTCCTCGTCGACGACTTCGAGCAGGCCGCGCGCCGCGCCGTGTACGGAGAGCGGGTGCGGGTCGCCGTCCACACCGACCTCCAGGAGATCGTGGTGACCGGAGGCCGCGAGGAGCCGCCCGACCTGTTCCTCGACGGGCGGCTGCGGGTGGTCGGCCGGGACGAGTACCGCTACCACGAGGCGCTCGTGCACCCCGCGATGAACGGTCCGCACGCGCGCGTGCTGATCGTCGGCGGCGGCGACGGGATGGCCGCCCGCGAGGCCCTGCGCTACGCCGGGGTCCGAACCGTCACCGTCGTCGAGCTCGACCCGGGGGTCGTCCGCCTCGCCCGTACGGACCCGGCACTCGCCACGCTCAACGAGCAGGCCTTCCGCGACCCCCGCGTCCAGGTGGTCTACGCGGACGCGTTCAACTGGCTGAGGGGAGCCGCCGATCGTCTGCAGGAACGGTACGACGTGGTGATCTCCGACCTGCCCGACCCGGGGATCACCCCCAGCACCAAGCTCTACTCGGAGGAGTTCTACGGCCTGGTGGCCCGGGTCCTCACCGCCGACGGACGGTTCGCCGTGCACGCCGGATCGGCCGCCGACCGGCCCCGCACCTACTGGACCGTCGACGCCACCCTGCGCGCCGCCGGCTTCGCGACCCGCCCGTTCAGCGCGGACGGCCGCACCCCCGGCTTCGCCGCCGGACCCGACCGCGCCGACCGCGCCGGCCGTACGGGGCGGGGGCCGCGCGACTGGGGCTTCCTCCTGGCCGTGCGGGGCGACCGGCCGCCCGTCCTCGGACTGGACCCGGGCGCGCCCCGGCTGCGCTCGCTCGGCGCCGGGACCCTGGAGGCCGCCGCGCGCCGCGCCGAACGGACCCGTGGCGCCGCGCCGCCGCCCTCGACCCTGGTCCACCCCCGGTACGGGGCCTGACCGGCAGGACACCCCATGGGGGCGAACAGGCGACGCCGGGCCCCCGCCTGAGTAGGCTCGGCTTCCATGGAGCATGAGGTGTTCGTTCCCGTCCCGGCCGAAGCCCTGCGCGCGGCGCTCACGGACCCGGCCCGCGTGGTGCGCTGCGTGCCCGGGCTCCAGCGGGACGCCGACGAGGAGGCCGGACCCCTCACGGGCCGGCTGAAGGTGCGGGTCGGCGGCAACACCATCACCTACCGGGGCGCCCTCAAGGTCGTCGAACGGGACGGGGCCATCACCTACGAGGGGGAGGGCGCCGAGGTGCGGGGCAAGGGCTCGGCCGAGCTGTCCCTCACCGTCGTCCTCACCCCGGTGGCCGAGGGGACCAGCCTGAGCTTCACCGGCGCCCTCACGGCGGTCGGCCGGCTCGCCGACGCGACGGACGAGGCGCGCGCCACGGCGGGCGCCAGGCTCCTCGGCAGGTTCGTGGAGGCGGTGGCCGCGCTGGCGGACGAGCCCTCCGGGGCCCCGGAGCGGCCGGGCGCGGCTCCCGGGGACGCCCCGGAGGAGGCCGTCGAGGAAGAGGCCCCCGGAGAGGCGGACGAGGCCGGGAGCGTCGAGGCCGGGAGCGTCGGGACCGGGGTCGACGACGACGGGGTCGACGACGGGGTGGAGGAGCCGCCCGGGCGGGGCTCCGCCTTCGACGGGGCACTGCCGCCCCTGCCCCTCGACCCGCTCCTCGACGAGGACTTCGGCGACACCCCGATCGAGTTCCCCTCCCCGCAGCCCGCCGCCGAGGCCGCCCACGCCCGCCGGACCATGATCGGGCGGTCCGCCGAGGAGGTCGACCACGCGCCGCCGCGCGGCCGGTACGCCCCCGTCCCCGCCCCCGAGGCGACGAGCGCGGGCGCCACCCTGCGCTGGATCGCGCCGGCCGCGGCCCTCGCGCTCGCCTCGGCCGTCGTCGTCGGCCGGGCCCTGCGCCGCCGCCGCTGAAACCGCTCCCTCGGGGCTGGGGCCTGATCCGAAAACCATGCCCTAGGGTCGGGACGTGAGCATGCAGACGCGACTGACGGCGGGCGACGCCGAGTTGACCATCGACCCCGAAAACGGCTGCCGGATCGGGAGCCTGCGCATCGGCGGCACCGAACTGCTGCGCCAGGGCGAGCGGTACGGAAGCTTCCCGATGGCGCCCTGGTGCGGGCGGACCGAGAACGGTCGCTTCCGCAACGGCGCCACCACGCACCGGCTGCCGATCAACGCCGCTCCGCACGCCATCCACGGCACCGTCCGCGACCTCGCCTGGAAGACCGCCCGGACCTCCGCGACCGAGGCCGTCTTCACCTGCGAGCTCGGCGACCCCTGGCCGTACCGGGGCCGGGTCACCCAGGTCTTCGAGCTGGCCGAGGACTCCCTCACCCTCCGCTTCGGCGTCGAGGCCCACGACGACTCCTTCCCGGCGCAGGCGGGCTGGCACCCCTGGTTCCTGCGCAACCTGGGCCGGGGCGGTCAGGACGTACGGATCGACTTCGCGCCCGCCTGGCAGGAGGAGCGCGGGGAGGACCACCTCCCCACCGGCCGCCGCGTCGACCCCCTCCCCGGCCCCTGGGACGACTGCTTCGGCATGCCCGACGGCGTCGACGTCACCCTCACCTGGCCGGAGGAGCTGGAGCTGAAGGTCGCGAGCCGCGCCGAGTGGGTCGTGATCTACGACGAGCCCGAGGAGGCGGTCTGCGTCGAGCCGCAGTCCGGCCCGCCGAACGGCCTCAACACCCGACCGCGCCTGGTCACCCCGATCGACCCCCTGGAGGTCGAGAGCACCTGGAGCTGGCGTCGGCTCTAAGCTCAGGGGCATGACTGACGTACGCGCTGAGCTGCTCCAGCAGATCAAGGACAAGGCCGTGGTGCACGGCAAGGTGACCCTCTCCTCGGGTCTGGAAGCCGATTACTACGTGGACCTGCGCCGGATCACGCTGGACGGCGCGGCTTCGCCGCTGGTCGGCCGGGTCATGCTCGAACTGACCGCGCACCTCGACTTCGACGCGGTCGGCGGCCTGACGCTGGGCGCCGACCCGGTCGCGACGTCGATGATGCACGCCGCCGCCGCGCGGGGCGAGCGCCTCGACGCCTTCGTCGTCCGCAAGGCCGCCAAGGCCCACGGGATGCAGCGCCAGGTCGAGGGCCCGGACATCAAGGGCCGTCGCGTCCTGATCGTCGAGGACACCTCCACCACCGGCGGCTCGCCGCTGACCGCCGTCGAGGCGGCGCGTGCGGCCGGTGCCGAGGTCGTGGCGGTCGCCACGATCGTGGACCGTGCCACCGGCGCGGGCGAGAAGATCAGTGGCACGGCGGGCGTTCCGTACCTCTACGCGTACGCGCTGGACGAGCTCGGCCTGGCGTAACCGCCGCGAAGTCGTGACTTAGGCCCGGGACTCCTGGAAAAGCGTCCTGACCTGGTCTTTTGTCGAGGGGTGGGGTGTTTCACGTGAAACACCCCGCCCCTCGACCCGTCACGCCCGTGGGAGCCCGCACAAGAGTCTGGAAAGATGGGCCGCGACGATGACGTCGCCCCTAGGTCAGGGACAGCAACGCACACACCCCGCACATCACAAGGAGCGGACGAATGCCCATCGCAACCCCCGAGGTCTACAACGAGATGCTCGACCGGGCGAAGGCAGGCAAGTTCGCCTACCCGGCCATCAACGTGACCTCGTCCCAGACCCTGCACGCTGCGCTGCGCGGCTTCGCGGAGGCCGAGAGCGACGGCATCATCCAGATCTCGACCGGCGGTGCCGAGTTCCTGGGCGGTCAGTACAACAAGGACATGGTCACCGGCGCCGTCGCCCTGGCCGAGTTCGCGCACATCGTCGCCGCGAAGTACGACATCACGGTCGCCCTCCACACCGACCACTGCCCCAAGGACAAGCTGGACGGCTACGTCCGCCCGCTGCTCGACATCTCCGCCGAGCGCGTCAAGGCCGGTCGGGACCCGCTGTTCCAGTCGCACATGTGGGACGGCTCCGCCGAGACCCTCGCCGACAACCTGGCCATCGGCCAGGAGCTGCTCGCGAAGGCCGCCGCCGCCAAGATCATCCTTGAGGTCGAGATCACCCCGACCGGCGGCGAGGAGGACGGCGTCAGCCACGAGATCAACGACGAGCTGTACACCACCGTCGACGACGCCATCCGCACCGCCGAGGCCCTCGGCCTGGGCGAGAAGGGCCGCTACCTGCTGGCCGCGTCCTTCGGCAACGTCCACGGCGTCTACAAGCCGGGCAACGTCGTGCTCCGCCCCGAGCTCCTCAAGGACCTCCAGGCGGGCGTCGCCGCGAAGTTCGGCAAGGCCGACCCGTTCGACTTCGTCTTCCACGGCGGCTCGGGCTCGACGGCCGAGGAGATCGCCACCGCCCTGGAGAACGGCGTCGTGAAGATGAACCTCGACACCGACACCCAGTACGCCTTCACCCGCCCGGTCGTGGACCACATGTTCAAGAACTACGACGGCGTCCTGAAGGTCGACGGCGAGGTCGGCAAGAAGTCCACCTACGACCCGCGCACCTGGGGCAAGCTGGCCGAGGCCGGCATGGCCGTCCGCGTGACCGAGGCGTGCGCCGCGCTGCGCTCGACCGGCACGAAGCTGAAGTAGGCCTGTGACCGACGGGCCCGGTACCTCCTGAGGTGCCGGGCCCGTCGTGCGTCCGTCGACGGGAGGGCTCGATGTACGACTTCGACCGGCAGATAGACCGGCACGGAACCTGGTCGGTCCAATGGGACGGGATCGCGGACCGCTTCGGCGTCCCCGATCTGCTGCCCTTCACCATCTCCGACATGGACTTCGCCTCCCCGCCGGAGGTCCTCGCGGCCCTGCGCGAGCGCGTCGACCACGGGGTCTTCGGCTACACCGACTGGCGCCTCGGCGAGTTCCGGGAGGCGATCCGCCACTGGTACGCGAGCCGGTACGGCGCCGAGATCGATCCCGGGGCGCTGGTGTACGCGCCCTCCGTCCTCTCCCAGCTCTCCCAGCTCCTCCAGATGTGGACGGAACCCGGCGACGGCGTGGTCGTCCACACCCCCACGTACGACGGCTTCCGCAAGGCCGTCACCGGGCTCGGGCGCGAACTGCGGGGCGTCCCGGTCGACGACCCGGCGGCCCTGGAACGGGAGCTCGCCCGGCCGGACAGCCGGATGCTGCTGCTCTGCTCCCCGCACAACCCGACCGGCCGGGTGTGGACGGAGGAGGAGCTCACCGTCTTCGCCGAGCTGGCCGAGCGGTACGGGGCGGCCGTCGTCAGCGACGAGATCCACGCCGACCTGACGGCCGAGGGCCACCGGCACGTCCCCTGGACCCGGATCGCCGAGCCGGGACGGGGCCACCGCTGGGCCCTGGTCACCTCCGCCACGAAGGCCTTCAACTTTCCGGCGCTCTCCGGCTCGTACGGCATGGTCGGCGACCCCGACGAACGCGAGGCGTTCGTCCGGCGCATGGAGACCGGCGAGGGGCTCGCCTCGCCCGCGGTGCTCTCCCTGACCGCCCACATCGCCGCGTACCGGCGGGGCGCGGCCTGGCTGGACGAGCTGCGCGGATACGTGGCGGGGACGATGGACCTGGTGCGGGAGCGCCTCGCGGAAGGGCTGCCGGAGGTCGACTGGGCGCCCCCGCAGGCCGGCTACCTGGCCTGGATCGACCTGCGGCCGCTCGGCGTCGAGGAGAGCCGGCTCCAGGAGGAGCTGGTGGCGGTGGAGAAGGTCGCGATCATGCCGGGCGGGGTGTACGGCACGCCCGGCTTCGTCCGGCTGAACGTCGGCTGCCCCCGGAGCAAGGCCGAACGGGGTGTGGACGCGCTGGTCAGGGCGGCGCGGCGGCTGCGCCGCGACTGATCGGGGGCTCCCCCGGAGGCGGCCACCCGTGCGGGGCGGCGGTCACCCGTGCGGGGCGGCGGTCACCGGCCGGACCGGGACACCGGGCTCGCGCTCTCCGCCGCCCCGTCCGCCGTTTCCCCGGATTCCGGTGGGCGGGGCTCCGGCGTTCGCGGGATCATGCAGCCATGGACATCCGGATGAACTCCGGTACGGGACGCTGGATCGTCTTCACGACCGTGCTCGGGTCCGGGATGGCGCTGCTCGACTCGACCGTCGTCAACGTCGCCCTGCCGCACATCGGCGAGGACCTGGGCGCCGACCTCGCCGTCCTCCAGTGGACGGTCAACGCCTACATGCTGACCCTGGCCGGGCTGATCCTCCTCGGCGGCTCGCTCGGCGACCGCTTCGGGAGACGCCGGGTCTTCGTGATCGGGGTGGCGTGGTTCGCGCTCGCCTCCCTGCTCTGCGGCCTCGCCCCGAACGCCGGGGTGCTGATCGCGGCCCGCGCCCTCCAGGGGGTGGGCGGGGCGCTGCTCACGCCCGGCTCCCTCGCACTGATCCAGGCGAGCTTCCACGAGGACGACCGGGCGCGGGCCGTCGGGCTCTGGTCGGGCTTCGGCGGCGTGGGCGCGGCGATCGGGCCGTTCGTGGGCGGCTGGCTGGTGGACGGGCCCGGCTGGCGGTGGGTGTTCCTGCTGAACGTGCCGCTCGCCGCCCTCTGCGTGCCGGTCGCCCTGCGGCACGTGCCGGAGTCGCGGGACGACACCGCGCGCGGCCGCTTCGACGTGTTCGGCGCGGTCCTGGGCGCCGCGGCGCTCGCCCTCGTCACGTACGCGCTGATCGGCGCGGTCTGGTGGGCCGGGGTGGCCGGGGTGCTGGTCGGGGCCGGGTTCGTGGTCGTGGAACGGCGGCGCGGGGAACGGGCGATGGTGCCGCCGTCGGTCTTCCGCTCGCGGCTGTTCACCGCGGTCAACCTGGTCACCCTGTGCGTGTACGCGGCGTTCGGCGGCTTCTTCTTCCTGGCGGCCCTCCAGCTCCAGGTGGTCGCCGGCTACTCGGCGCTCGGCGCCGGCACGGCCCTGCTGCCGACGACCGTGCTCATGCTGCTGCTGTCGGCGAAGTCCGGGGAACTGGGGGAGCGGACCGGGCCCCGGCTCCCGCTCACGGTGGGGCCGCTGCTGTGCGCCGGCGGGATGCTGCTGATGCTGAGGGTCGGGGAGGACGCCTCGTACGTACGGGACGTGCTGCCGGCGGTGCTCGTCCTCGGGCTCGGCATGACGACCCTGGTCGCTCCGCTGACCGCGACCGTCCTCGCCTCGGTGGACGTGTCCAGGGCGGGCCTCGCGAGCGGCATCAACAACGCGGCCGCCCGCGCGGCCGGGCTGATCGCGGTGGCCGCGCTGCCGCTGCTCACCGGGATGGGCCCGGAGACGTACCGCTCGGCGCAGGAGTTCGAGGAGACGTTCCGGCGGGCGATGCCCATGTGCGCGGGGATCCTGGTGGTCGGCGGGGTCCTCGCCTGGACGACCATGCGGACCCCGGCCGCGCCGGCGGGCTGCCACCCGGAGTGCAGGGTCCACTGCGGGGTGCAGTCCCCGCCCCTGGACCCGGGCCGACGGGACGCGACGCCCTGAGCCCGGGGGCTCCGGCCCGGCCCGGGGGCCTGAGCCAGAGGGGCCCCGACCCGGGGCCCGAGCCCGGGGCCCCGGCCTGCGGCTCCTCGACCTGACGGCCGGGCTCCCGGCCCGCGCCCTCGGCCGCCGCTACTTCGAGAGCTCGGCGTACGCCTCGGCGCTGCTGTCCTTCAGGAACTGCCCGCAGCGCTCGGCCTCGTCCTGCTCGCCGATCGCCCCCGCGGCGCGGGCGAGCGCGGCCAGGCAGCGCAGGAAACCGCGGTTGGCGGCGTGCTCCCAGGGGATGGGGCCGTGGCCCTTCCAGCCCGCGCGGCGCAGCGCGTCGAGACCCCGGTGGTAGCCGGTGCGGGCGTAGGCGTACGACTCGACCACGCGGCCCGCCTCCCACGCCTCGTCGGCGAGCAGGGCCCAGGCCAGGGAGAAGGTGGGGTGGGCCGCGACGACCTCGACCGGCGGCTTCGACTCCTCGACGAGCAGGCGGTTCGCCTCCTCGTTCTCCGGGAGGTAGGTCGGGTTCGGCCCGCTCAGCAGGTTCTGGTGAATGTCCATGCGTGCAGTCTGCCACCAGGGAACCGGCGGCCGGCCGGGCGCCGAGGGGCCGTGACGGGGCCGGTCCGCCGGTCCTCCCGGCCCCCGGCCCGTCCCGACCGGCCTGTCCCGCCGGGCCCGTCCGCCTGGCCCGTCCGGCCCGTCCGCCCGGCCCGTCCCGACCGGCCCATTTCGTTCGAAGGCGTTCGAAGCGGCCGGTACGATCGCGGAACCGCAGGACCCAGGGGGGAGTCTGTCGTGGGAGAACGTGCCCGGCCCGCAGGACGGCGGCGTGCCTTATCCGCCGGACGAGGGGGAGCGAGAAGGAAGCGCGGGCGGGGCTCCCGCCTCGTCCTCACGGCCCTGACCCTGGTGACGGTCTCGCTCGGCGCCGGGGCCGCGTTCGCGCACCTGCGGGGCGGGGCCCCGGCCGGGACGGCGGCCACCGGGGCGGCGCCCCCGGCGGCGGGACCGCCGACGGCCGCCCCGGCCGCCCCGCCCACGACGGCGAACCCGAAGCCGCCGCCGAAGCCGCCCAGGACCGCCCCCGAAAGGACACGGCGCCCCACGCCCACGCCCCCGCCGAGGCGGAGCACCGTCCCGCAGTCCGGCTCCGGCACCTTCATCACCGCGCGGGCCTCCGGCGAGCCCGTCGGCCACGGCGGCACCCTGCGCCGCTACCGGGTCCAGGTCGAGGACGGCATCGCGCTCTCGGCGCGCGGGGCGGCCGCGGAGATCCAGCGGATCCTGGCCCATCCGCGGAGCTGGGCCGCGCACGGCCGGGGCCGGTTCCAGCTGGTCTCGGAGAACGCCGACTTCGTCATCAGGATCGCCACCCCGGACACCGCCGACGCCCTCTGCGCGCGGCAGGGCTACGACACGCACGGCGAGCTGAACTGCGAGACCGCCGACGGCGTCGTGGTGAACCTCAAGCGGTGGATGCTCGGCTCGCCGACCTTCGCGGGGGAGCCGGCGGAGTACCGGCACCTGATCATCAACCACGAGGTGGGACACGAGATCGGCATCCGCTCGCACATGGGCTGCCCGGGCCCGGGCAGGCCCGCGCCCGCGATGATGCAGCAGATCAAAGGCCTGAACGGCTGCCGTTCGAACGCTTTTCCGTATGACGAAGAGGGGATCTACATCACGGGCCCGATCGTGTCATGATGCGCTTGGGACGCGCGCGAAGAAGCACGCCTCCCGAGGGGACCGGAGCTCCCGTGGCGCCCAGCAGAGCGCACGGTGGAGCGGACCGCTACCCGGTAGCCCGTATCGAGGAGACAGAAATGTCCACCTTCCCCGATGCCTCCGGAGCCGGCTCGGTCGTCGACGACCCGAACCTCGACTTCGCGGGCACGACGCCGTACGAGGACTACGTCCAGGCGGACGTCCTCACCCACCTCCAGCACCTCCGCTCGGACGACCCGGGCGAGATGGTCTTCCTGGTCACGACCCAGGTCATGGAGCTGTGGTTCACGGTGATCGTCCACGAGTGGGAGACCGCGAGCCGCGCCCTGCGCGAGGACCGGGTCCCCGTCGCGATGGACGCGCTCAAGCGCTCGGTGCGCGAGCTGGAGGCCCTCAACCACTCCTGGCGGCCGCTCGCCCAGCTCACCCCCGGCCAGTTCAACGCCTACCGGGCGGCGCTCGGCGAGGGCTCCGGCTTCCAGTCGGCCATGTACCGGCGGATGGAGTTCCTGCTCGGCGAGAAGTCCGCCTCCATGCTCGTCCCGCACCGGGGAGCGCCCCGCGTCCACGCCGAGCTGGAGAAGGCGCTGCACGAGCCCAGCCTGTACGACGAGGTCCTCGGCTTCCTCGCCCGGCGCGGCCTGCCCGTCCCGCAGGACGTCCTCGGCCGTGACCTGGCGCAGCGGTACGAGCCCTCGCCCGAGGTCGAGGCGGTCTGGGCCGGCATCTACGCGGACGCCGACCAGAACGGCGAGCTCGTCCGGCTCGGCGAGGCCCTGAGCGACGTCGCCGAACTGGTCTGGCGCTGGCGCAATGACCACCTGGTGGCGACCCGGCGCGCGATGGGCGCGAAGACCGGCACCGGCGGCTCCGCGGGCGTGGCCTGGCTGGAGAAGCGGGCCCAGAAGAACGTGTTCCCCGAGCTCTGGACGGCCCGCAGCCATGTCTGACGACCTCCTGCAGCGGGCCCTGGAGCTCGACGCCGCCGACGCCCTCGCCGGGCACCGCGCGAAGTTCGCCCTCGACGAGGAGACCGTCTACCTCGACGGAAACTCCCTCGGAGCGCTGCCCGCGCACGTCCCGGCCCGCATGGCCGACGTCATCACCCGCGAGTGGGGCGAGCTGCGCATCCGTTCCTGGGACGAGTCCGGCTGGTGGACCGCGCCCGAGCGGATCGGCGACCGGATCGCCCCGATCGTCGGCGCCGCCCCGGGGCAGATCGTGGTCGGCGACTCGACGAGCGTGAACGTCTTCAAGGCGGTCGTCGCGGCCGCCCGGCTGAACGGCGACGACCGCGACGAGATCCTCGTCGACGCGACGACCTTTCCCACGGACGGGTACATCGCCGGGTCCGCGGCGCGGTTGACGGGTCACGAGATCGTGGCGTGCGACCCGGCCGACATGGCGGCCGCGGTGAGCGACCGCACGGCCCTCGCGCTCGTCAACCACGTCGACTACCGCACGGGCCGGCTCCAGGACCTGCCCGGCCTCACCGCCGCGCTCCACGCGGCGGGCGCGCTCGCGGTCTGGGACCTGTGCCACAGCGCGGGCGCCCTGCCCGTCGGCCTGGACGCCCACGGGGTCGACCTGGCCGTCGGCTGCACCTACAAGTACCTGAACGGCGGCCCCGGTTCGCCCGCGTACCTGTACGTCGCCGAGCGCCACCAGGCCGCCTTCGACTCGCCGCTGCCCGGCTGGAACTCGCACGCCGACCCGTTCGGCATGACCCCCGGCTACGAGGCGGCGTCCGGTGCGCTCCGGGGCCGGGTCGGCACGCCCGACATCCTGTCCATGCTGGCCCTCGAAGCGGCGCTCGACGTCTGGGACGGCGTCGCGGTCGAGGACGTGCGGGCCAAGTCGCTGGCGCTGACGGACTTCTTCCTGGAGTGCGTCGAGGCGTACGTCCCCGAGGGCCGCGTCACCTCCGTGACCCCCGGGGCGCACGGTGAGCGCGGCAGTCAGGTGGCGCTGCGCTGCGCGGAGGCGCCCGCCGTCATGACGGAGCTGATCAAGCGCGGGGTCGTGGGCGACCTGCGCCGTCCGGACGTCCTGCGGTTCGGCTTCACCCCGCTGTACGTGGGCTTCGCGGACGCGGAGCGGGCGGCCCGGATCCTCGCGGACGTCCTCGGGGGCCTCGGCGGCTGATCGGACGATCGTCTGATCTGCGGGGGTTCCGGTGCTGGTACCGTCCCCGCAGGTCAGGCCAATTCGGCCCCGCACCCGAGAGGTTGGAACAGCATGCCGGACCCCGCCGCGCGCGATGCCGCCGAAGAGGCGTCGGCCTTCTCGCACCCGGCCGTCGCGCCGGACGCCACCGCCGCGTACGGCGACCACCCGGACCAGGTGGTCGACTTCTACGCCCCGCGCGACGGGCGCACCCGGGCCCCGCTCGTCGTCGCCCTGCACGGCGGCGCCTGGCGGGCGCCGTACGACCGGCGGCACCTGACCCCCTTCGTGGACTTCCTGGCCCGCCGGGGCTTCGCCGTGGCCAACGTCGAGTACCGGCGCGGCCCCGGCCTCCCCCACCAGGGGGGTGCGGCCCCGGTCGCCGGGCGCTGGCCGGAGACCTTCGACGACGTGGCGGCGGCGCTCGACGCCGTGCCGGACCTGGCCGCCGAGCACCTTCCGCAGGCCGACCCGCGGCGGACCGTCCTCACCGGCCACTCGGCGGGCGGCCACCTCGCGCTGTGGGCCGCCGCCCGGCACGTGCTGCCCGCGGACTCGCGCTGGCGCCTGTCGGCCCCGCCGGAGCTGCGCGGAGTCGTCGCCCTCGCCCCGATCGCCCACTTCGGGCGGGCGGTGGAGCTCGGGGTGTGCGGCGGGGCGGTCACGGAACTCCTGGGCGGCGAGGGGGAGTACGCGGCCAGGGCGGCGTCCGCGGACCCCGCCGCCCTCCTGCCGACCGGCATCGCGACGACCCTCGTCCAGGGCCGCGAGGACGTCGTCGTGCCGTACGCGGTGGCCGACGCGTACGCGGAGGCGGCGGCGAAGGCGGGCGAGGAGGTCGGCCTGACGCTCCTGGAGGACATCGGCCACTTCCCGCTGATCGACCCGGCGGCGGACGCGTGCGCGGTGGTGGCGGAGGAGATCGCCCAGCTGGCGTGGTGAGCGACGGGCGGTGAGCGACGGGCCTGGAATCTGAGATTCCCCTGATTTCCCGTACAACTCTTCGAATCCGTCGCGAGTCTGATCGGGCACACGCTCCCGTGCCCGATCTTCCTCGTGGGGGTTCCACCTTGCAGCTCCGTTCCACCGGCACCCGTCTCGCCACCGCCGTCACGGTCGTCCTCGCCGTCACCGCCCTCGGCGCCGGCACGCTCGCCACCGCCCCGGCCGCCTTCGCGGCGACCTCGGCCACCTCGGCCGACCAGGCCACCGCGGGCCTTCCCGTCTTCCCCGAAGGCTCCGAGCTGGGAGGCGTGGGCACCTCCGGTTTCCTCAGCTACTCCTTCGCCCCCGACACCACCCGGGAGCTGACGTGGACGCCGTACGACGGCGGCGCCGCGGTTCCGCTCCAGGACCCCGAGGGCTGGGCCACGGGCGCCGGTGACGTCGTCGTCCTCGGCGACGCCTCCTGGTCCGCCGACTCCCGTTCGATCACCCTGCGGAACATGGCCGACCCCGCCGCCCCCGCCGTGTCCCTCGACCTCGGCGCGCTGAACGGCACCTACGTGGCCGTGCTGAGCCCGACGAGCGTGCTCGCGCAGGTCATCGACGAGGTCGGGCAGTCCGAACTGCACGTCGTCACCAAGGACGGCGCCACGACGACCAGCCGCAAGATCGCGGGCCTGCCGGCGGACGCCACCGACTTCTTCGGCTCGCCGGCCCACGACGGCTCCGTCCTCGTCGGGTACGAGACGGGACCGGAGGGCGAGCGGACCGGCGGCCGGGCCCTGGTCGACGTGGCGGCCGGGACGGTCACCGCGACGTACGCCTCCCCCGAGTCCGGGTTCGGGTACGGCGGCCTGGACTTCTCCGGTACGCACGTGACCTGGTTCAACTACGAGGCCGGTGTCGGCGACACCATCACCTCCGTCGACCGCAAGACGGGCGAGCAGAAGAAGACCGTCCTGGGCGCCCACACCGACGAGTGGTACAGCAGCCTCGTCGGCGAGTGGCTGGTCTACGGCAACGCCGACCACCCCGCCAAGGCCGTGTCCCTGACCGGCGGCCAGACCGTCGACCTCGGCGTCTCGGCCTCGGGCTCGGCGGCCTCGTCCGACGGCGGCGCCGTGCTGCGCGGCAGCCGGGCCGCCGACGGCGACGGCCTGTTCCGCGTCGCGGCCGGTGCGGACGGCGCCCCGACGGTCACCAAGATCGCGGAGACGGGCACGCCGCCGGTGATCGTGCAGCCGCTGAAGATCCAGCAGGTCCACGTCCCCGACTCGGTCGACCTCGACAAGTCCGGCGGCAAGGTGACCCTGGGCTGGACGCTGTCGCGCGCCGACGCCTACCTGGACGTCACGCTGACGCACATCGCCACCGGCAAGGAGATCAAGAAGCGTCTGACCGCCCCCACGGCCGGCACCGAGTTCTCCTTCGTCTGGCACGGCGAAATCGAGCAGGCGGACGGAGACGTGGACGCGCCGAACGGCAAGTACGCCGTGGAGGCCGAGGCGACGCTGCTCGACGGCTCCGGCGAGCCCGCTTACCAGGGCTGGTCCATGAACCTCACCCGGGCGTACAACCCGCACGACTTCAACGACAACGGCTCCACCGATGTCCTCTACCGGGACCCCGAGGGGGTGCTGTGGCGCGAGGACCTGAAGGACCGTACTCCGCTGTACGGCGAGGTCAGCACCGCCAAGAACACCCGCATCGGCGCGGGTTGGGGGATCTACAAGCAGATCGAGGCCGTCGGCAACGTGGGCGGCGCCGCCCACGGTGACGTGGTCGCGGTCGACGGCTCCGGCGTGCAGTGGCTCTACCTGGGCAAGGGCGACGGCACGTTCGCCCCCCGCGTGCAGGTCGGCACGGGCTGGCAGATCTACAACAAGATCGCCGCTGGTTCGGACCTCGACGGCGACGGCCGTGCCGACCTGGTGGCCACGGACAGCGCCGGCGTCCTGTGGTTCTACAAGGGCACGGGCAGCTACGCGAAGCCGTACGCGCCCCGGGTCCGGGTCGGCGGGGGCTGGCAGGTCTACAACCACCTCGCCGCCGTCGGGAACATCACCGGCACGGCCGCCGGGGACCTGGTCGCCCGCGACACCTCCGGCGTCCTCTGGCTGTACCAGGGCAACGGCCGCGGCGGCTTCACCCCCCGTGTGAGGATCGGTGGCGGCTGGAGCGCCTACTCCCAGCTCATCGGCGCCGACGACCTCAACAATGACGGACGCCCCGACCTGATTGCATATGGGACGAGCGGCGAGTACGGCGCGTACGTCTACCGCTCCACGGGCGACGCCACGGCCCCCTTCCGCAGCCGTCAGACGACGGGTCTCTTCAGGTACGACGGCCTCAGGTACAGCAGCGTCGCCTAGTCCTCAAGGGGGACCCGGAAGGATCCGCATCCAGCGGGACGACCGGGTCCCCCGCCCCCCGTACCGTTTTCGGTGTGACCCAGACACAGTCCCCCGAGACGAGCCGCAGCCCCGAGTTCCGCCTGGTGCAGGTGGCGCTCGGCGGGCTGCGCCAGGAACTCTTCCACGACGCCTTCGCCTACCGGCCGCTCACGCGCACGGACGCGAACGGCGGGCCGACGCGCTTCCTGCCCGAGCGGATACGGGTGTACGCCGGTCTGCTGCCGCACGCGGTCGTCGCCTTCGCGGCGATGATCGTCTTCCTCATCGGGATGGAGCGCCATCACGGCGTCATCGGTCCGTTCGGGTTCCTGACCGCCCTCGCGCCGGCCGCGATCGTGCTGCTTACCCTGGTCCGGCCGGTCCTCGCCTTCTGGGCCTCGCTCGGCACGGCCCCCTTCGTGGGGTACCTCGCCGGCTACGAGGTCGGCTGGCCCTGGGCGGCGAACTCGCTGGCCGCGCACCTCGTGGTCCTCGTCGTCGTCGCCGCCCGCACCCGGCCCCGTACCGCCGCCTGGATGTGGCTGGTGACGGCGGGCTACTGCTTCTTCGCCGAGGTGTTCCTCGGCGTCGGTGTCACCTCCGACTCGATACCGATGCTCTTCGTCGCCGCGCTCGCCCTCCTCACCGTCACCGTCTTCCAGGTCCGCCGCCAGGCGACCCGCGAGGTCACCGCCCAGCAGACCGTCACCGCGCAGGAGCGTTCGAAGCGGACCCTCCTGGAGGAGCGGACGACCATCGCGCGGGAGCTGCACGACGTCGTCGCCCACCACATGTCGGTGGTCGCCATCCAGGCGGAGGCCGCGCCGTACCGGGTGGAGAACCCTCCGCCGGAGCTGGAGCAGGCGTTCCTCACCATCCGGGAGAACGCCGTCGCCGCGCTGACCGAGCTGCGCCGCATCCTCGGGGTCGTCCGGGCCGAGGACTACGAGGCGCCCGACGCGCCGCAGCCGACCCTCGCCGACCTGGACACGCTGGTCCGCAACGTGCAGGAGGCCGGGCTCGTCGTCGAGAAGACGGTGACCGGCGCGGTGCGCGAGCTGCCGCAGGGCGTGGAGCTCTCCGCGTACCGGATCGTCCAGGAGGCCCTGTCGAACGTGCTGCGGCACGCGCCGGGCGCGGCGGCGAAGGTCGAGGTCAGCTACGTCCTGGGCGGGCTGGGCCTGCGGATCGCCAACGGGCCCGCACGCGGTCTCGTCAAGCCCTCACCGGGCGCCGGGCACGGCATCACCGGCATGCGGGAGCGTGTGACGATGCTGGGCGGGGAGATGACGGCCGAGGCGACCGACGACGGCGGCTACGAGGTGACGGCCTTCGTGCCCGTGAGCCGCGAGGAGAGCGTGGAATGAGCATCAAGGTGCTGATCGTCGACGACCAGATGATGGTCCGCGAGGGCTTCTCGGTGCTGCTCGGCGCGATGCCGGACATCGAGGTCGTCGGCGAGGCGGTCAACGGCCGGGAGGCGATCGCGCAGGTCGCCGCCCTCCGGCCCGACGTGGTCCTCATGGACATCCGGATGCCCGAGCTGAACGGCATCGAGGCCACCCGGGAGATCGTCGCCGCCGACGCGGACGCGAAGGTGCTGGTCCTGACCACCTTCGACCTCGACGAGTACGTGTACCAGGCGCTGCGCGCGGGGGCCTCCGGCTTCCTCCTCAAGGACGCCTCGGCCCGGCAGCTCGCGGACGGCGTCCGGGTGGTCGCGGCCGGCGAGGCGCTGCTCGCGCCGACGGTCACCAAGCGGCTGATCACCGAGTTCGCGAAGGCGCCGGGCTCTCCGCGGCCGCCGGCGACGGCGCAGGTCGGGGAGCTGACCGAGCGGGAGACGGAGGTCCTCGTCCTCATCGCACAGGGCCTGTCGAACGCCGAGATCGCCGATCACCTCGTCGTCGCCGAGTCGACGATCAAGACGCACGTCAGCCGGATCCTGGTGAAGCTGGGCCTGCGCGACCGCACGCAGGCGGCGGTCTTCGCGTACGAGGCGGGACTGGTGCGGGCCGGCGGCTGAGGCCCCGGTACGGGGGGCGGCGCCGGGCCCCGGACGGGCTCCGGTACGGGGATGGCGCCGGGCCCCGGACGGGCTCCGGTACGGGGATGGTGTCCGGTCCGGGGGTAGCGTCCGGACATGGATGCTGTTGACGCCGTGTACGACCCCTGGTCGGCGGAGTTCGTCGCCGACCCGTACCCCGCCTACGCCGAGCTGCGCGCCACCGGCCGCGCCCACTGGCACGCGCCGACCCGCCAGTGGCTGATCCCGCACCACGCGGACGTCTCCGCCCTGCTCCGGGACCGGCGTCTGGGCCGGACGTACACCCATCGCTTCACGCACGAGGAGTTCGGGCGGGAGGCGCCGGACGCCGCGTACGAGCCGTTCCACACGCTCAACGACCACGGACTGCTCGATCTGGAGGCGGCCGACCACACCCGGATCCGGCGGCTGGTGTCGAAGGCGTTCACGCCGAGGACGGTGGAGGACCTGGCGCCGACGGTACGGGCCCTGGCCGCCGGTCTCGTCGGTGACCTGGTCGCGGCGGGCGGCGGCGATCTGCTGTCGGTCGTCGCCGAGCCGCTGCCGGTCGCGGTGATCGCCGAGATGCTCGGCATCCCGGCCGAGGACGAGGAACGGGGGCGGCTGCGTCCCTGGTCGGCGGCGATCTGCGGGATGTTCGAGCTCAATCCCCCGCCGGAGACGGCCCGGCGGGCGGTCGAGGCCTCGGTGGAGTTCTCGGACTATCTGCGGGAGCTGATCGCGCGGCGGCGGAAGAGTCCGGGAAACGACCTGATCTCGTCCCTGATCGCGGTGGAGGAGCTGACGGAACAGGAGATGATCTCCACCTGCGTCCTGCTCCTCAACGCGGGCCACGAGGCCACGGTGAACACCACGGTCAACGGCTGGTGGACGCTGCTCGAGGAGGGCGTACGGCCGGATCCCGAAAAGTTGTCCACAGCTGTGGAAGAACTTCTGCGCCACGACACCCCGCTCCAGATGTTCGAGCGCTGGGTCCTCGACGACATCGAGCTCGGCGGCGTCACCCTCCCGCGCGGCTCCGAGGTCGCCCTCCTGTTCGGCTCCGCCAACCGCGACCCCGCCCGCTTCGGCCCCACCGCCGACGTCCTCGACCTCGAACGGGCCGACAACCCGCACGTCAGCTTCGGCGCCGGCATCCACTACTGCCTCGGCGCCCCGCTCGCCCGTCTCGAACTGACCGCGGTCTTCGGTGAGTTGCTGAGGCAGGCGCCGGGGATGAGGCTCGCGGCGGAACCGGTGCGGAAGCCGGGGTACGTCATCCGGGGCTTCGAGGAGCTGCTCGTGGAGGTGTGACGCTCAGCCGCCGATGTCCCGGCGGCGCAGCCCCGCCAGGCCCGCCGCCGTCAGGGCCGCCGCCAGGGCCGTCAGGACCAGGACCGGGGTCCAGACCACGTCCGGGCCCGGCAGCCTCGGCAGGTGCCCGAAGGGGGAGGCGTCCAGGACGGTCTGCGGCAGGTCGAGGGCGGGGCCGATCCAGCCGAGGGCCAGGCAGAGCCCGGCCGCGCCCCACGCGGCGGTCGCGGTCTTCGGCGCGGCGCCCCAGAGCAGGACCGCGAGCCCGGCGAGCGTCCAGACGGCCGGGAGCTGGACGAGCGCGGCGCCCAGGACCGGGCCGGGCTCGTGCCCGTACGCGAGGGTCAGGCCGAGCCCGCCGAGGAGCAGGATCAGGGCCGAGCCGCCGAAGGCGATCACCAGGTGCCCGGCGGCCCAGCGGAGCCGGCCGAGGGAGCCCGCGAGGAGCGGTTCGGCCCGGCCCGAGGTCTCCTCCCCGTGCGCCCGCAGCACGGACCCGACCGCGTACAGGGCCGCGAGCATCCCGAGGAGGGAGGCCATGGTGGCGAGGAAGGCGTCGGTCAGCGCGCTCTGGCCGCCCATCCGCTCGAAGATCTCCCGGGCCCGTTCGTTGTCGCCGACGATGCCGGCCGCGCCCTCGGCCATCCCGCCGAAGACGAGCCCGCCGAGCAGGAAGCCGAGGGACCAGCCGAGGAGCGTGCCGCGCTGGAGCCGCCACGCGAGCGCCCCGGCCGTCGCGAGCCGTCCCTCCGCCGGGCCGGGCCGGGTCGGGAAGAAGCTCGCGCCGACGTCCCGGCGGGCGGTCAGCACGTACGCCGCCGCCGTCTGGGCCAGGGCGGCGGCGAGGATCAGGAGCAGCACCCACCAGCGCTCGCCGGCGAAGGCGCGGACGTGCTCGGCCCAGCCGACCGGCGAGAGCCAGGTCAGGACCGAGTCGCCGTCCGCCCTGCCGGAGTCGCCGGCCGCCCGCAGGGCGAACGCGAGGCCCAGGACCGCCGCCGACAGGCCCTTGGCGAGCCGGGCGCTCTCCGTGAACTGGGCGGCGAGCGCGGCCGTCGCCGCGAAGACCATGCCGGTGCCGCCGATCGCCAGACCGAGCGCGAGCGCCCCGGCTGCGCCCTGTCCGGCGAGGCCGGCGGTGACGAGGAGGGCGACGGCCGTGTTGAGGACGAGGGCGGTGAGGAGCGCCGCCGTCAGCGGCGCCCGGCGGCCCACCGCCCCTGCGGACAGCATCTCCTGACGGCCCGTCTCCTCCTCCTCGCGGGTGTGCCGGACCACCACGATCAGGCTCGCGACGGCGGCGAGGACCGCGCCGAAGGTGCCGAAGCGCCAGGCGACGAGGCCGCCGAGGGAGTCGCCGAAGACCGGCCCGTACAGCGCGCGCATCGAACTGTTGGCGGTCATGGAGGCGGCGAGCCCGGCCCGTTCGGCGGCCGTGGAGTACAGCCCGCCCAGGGAGCCCGCGCCGCTCGCGACCAGGCCGCCGGTGACGAGCGCCCAGACGGGGAGCGTCAGCCGGTCGCGGCGGAGCGCGAGCCGGGTGAGGACGCCGGTGCCGGCGAGGGGCCCGCTCCGGGCGGGGACGGCGGTGCCGGCGAGGGTCATGACGCCACCTCGTCCGTGTAGTGCCGGAGGAAGAGCTCCTCCAGGGTGGGCGGGGTGGACGTCAGGCTCCGTACGCCCGAGGCGGTCAGGGAGCGGAGGACGGCGTCGAGCTTGTCGGTGTCGACCTGGAACTTCACCCGGGCCCCCCGCACGTCGAATCCGTGGACGCCCGGCAGGTGGGCGAGGCTGTCGGGCGGTCCGGCGAGTTCGGCGGTGACGCTGGTGCGGGTCAGGTGCCGCAGCTGCGCGAGCGAACCCGACTCCACGGTCCGGCCCTTGCGGACGATGCTGATCCGGTCGCAGAGCGCCTCGACCTCGCTGAGGATGTGGCTCGACAGCAGGACGGTCCGGCCCCGGTCGCGGGCCTCCTCGACGCAGCTCTGGAAGACCTCCTCCATCAGCGGGTCGAGGCCGCTGGTCGGCTCGTCGAGGACGAGCAGGTCGACGTCGGCGGCGAAGGCGGCGACCAGGGCGACCTTCTGCCGGTTGCCCTTGGAGTAGGTGCGGCCCTTCTTGGTGGGGTCGAGCTCGAAGCGTTCGATCAGCTCGGCCCGCCGGGCCCCGTCGAGGCGGCCGCTCCCGCGCAGCCGGCCGTACAGGTCGATGACCTCGCCGCCGGAGAGGTTGCGCCAGAGCGTCACGTCGCCGGGGACGTACGCGATCCGGCGGTGGAGTTCGACGGCGTCGCGCCAGGGGTCGCGGCCGAGGAGCCGGGCGGCGCCGGAGTCGGGCCGCAGCAGGCCCAGGAGGACCCGGATGGCGGTGGACTTCCCGGCGCCGTTGGGGCCGAGGAAGCCGTGGACCTCGCCGGCCTCGACGGTGAGGTCGAGGCCGGCGAGGGCGTGGGTGCGCCCGAAGGACTTGTGGAGTCCGCTGACGCTGATCGCCTTCGTCATGCTTCTGAACGTACGGTAGTTTCACAAATTTGTGAAGTTAAGGAACCGTATAAAATCATGGGATGGGCGAGAGCGAGATGACGACGAAGACCGACGGGACGGACGGGGCCGGAGGAACCCGCGACGAGGCGGTCTCCCGCTTCGTGGAGCGCTTCGCCGCCGAGATGACCGCCGCCGGCATGCAGCGCATGGGAAGCCGCGTCTTCGCGGCCCTCCTCGCCTCCGAGACGGCCTCCATGACCTCGGCGGAGCTGGCCGAGCAGCTGCGGATCAGCCCGGCCGCCGTCTCCGGCGCGATCCGCTACCTCACCCAGGTCGGCATGGTCAGCCGCGAGCGCGACCCCGGCACCCGCCGCGAGCGCTACGTCCTCCACAACGAGCTCTGGTACGAGACCTTCACCCGCCGCGACCAGGTCCTCACCCGCTGGGAGAAGGTCCTCGACGAGGGCGCCGCGACCCTCGGGACGGACAGCGCGGCGGGCCGCCGCATCGCGGAGACGGCCGAGTTCTTCGTGTTCCTGCACGGCGAGATGAACAGGATCATGGACCGCTGGCGCGCCCGCAAGGACGCGCAGACGGGCTGATCAGGGCGCCCGGGTCTCCAGCGGCGGAGCGAGCCGCTCCAGGAGCGCGGTGAACTCCGGCCGCCCGTCGGCCTCCCGGTACGGCCCCGCCGCCCACAGCGGGCGCCCGTCGATCCAGGGCACGACGAACGGCATGCGGCCGTCGGGGGTGAAGTCCCGCCGGCCGTGCAGCCAGGCGGTGCCGACGGGCCGGGCCGGCAACCCGCGGCGCGGCCTCTTCGGCGGGCCCGGCGGGATCAGCGGGAGCAGCCCCTCGGGCTGGACGTACAGGCCGCCGTGGACGGGGAACAGCACCAGGACGGGGCCGCCGCCGTGCGGGTCGTACAGCAGGACGTACCGGCGCGGGGTGGGCGGGGAGGCGGTCGCGGCCCGGGCCATCAGCCGCGCCGCGGGCCTGCCGGCGGTCACCAGCTGGTGGCAGGAGTACACGAAGGCCCCCAGGACCAGGACGCCGATGCCGTACAGCTTCGGGACGTCCCCCTCCGGCGGCCCGGTCAGCGCGGCCGCGCCGACGGCCGCGCAGAACGCGAACGCGACCAGCACCCGGGGCACCCCGGCGACCCTCCGCAGGCTCCGCACCCGCCACCAGGGCACCTCGCGCACGTCCGCCTCCGGGCGGAGCGCCTCGTCCTGGGGAACGGCCTGCCGCCGGGCGTGCGCGGCGAGCGCCGCGTACATCGGCCCGGCCGCGCGGGGCAGCTCGCCGAGGCGTACGGAAAGGCCGTCCACGGTGACGTGCTCGGTGACGCTCGCCGGCCCCTGCGGCTGCTTCGGGGCGGCCCGGCGCATCAGGCCCTCCGCCTCCGCGCGCGCCACGATCCGGCGGCGCACGCGCCCGCCGCGCATCGGCTTCGCCCAGATCAGCGGCCCGCCGCCGGGCGGGGCGAGGACCCCGCCCGCGCGCGGGTCGCCGCACCACCACAGCACGCCGTCCGGACCCGGCCGCAGCAGCTCGTAGCGCTGCCGGGTCGCGATCACCGTCAGCGGCCACGCCTCGTCGCCGTCCGGGGAGCGCAGCACCACGCTCGTCGCGTACCGGCTCTCGCCGACCCCCACGGCGGGATGCGCCGACCAGACGCCCGCGCCGAGGACCCGCCGCATCCGCCGCGCGAGGACCAGCGAGCCGGCCCCGGCGCCCACCGCGACGATCCCGAGCGCGAGGATCCAGGAGACCGGGGCGGGGACCCCGGTGCTCCCGACGACGGCGCCCAGGGCGAGCGTCACGCCACCCGCACCGATCAGCCACCCCGCTCTTCGCCGGTACCGCCCCAGCGCCCCCGCCGTCTCCTCGACGTCCAGCGCACACGTCATCACACGTCCCCCCGCCCCTCCGGTCACCCTGCGTCGACGCTAGGGCCTGAGGAACGCGGCGCGCCAGCGGCAATCGGGCGAGGGCCTCGACTAGGCGGCGTCCCGGGGCAGGACCAGCCCCCACGCCCCCGCCCGGACCGTCCACGTCCGCCGCCGCACCGGCCCCGTGATCCGGCCGTCCGCGCGGTAACGGAAGTCGGGGCCCGAGACGGTGAGGGTGCGGGCGGTCGCGTGGCGCGGCGGGGCCGCCGACGGATGGACGGTCACCTCCGCCGTACCGCCCGTGAAACGGACCGACAGGCCCTCCACCGGCGCGTCGACGTCGGCGAGCAGCACCCCGTCCGCCTCCACCCGCAGCCGGTGCGTGCGGACGGCGAGGGCGGCCGGGGCGGGGCGGACCAAGATGCGGACGAGGGAGCGGCAGGTGCCCCAGACGGACGGCGCCGCCGGGACGAGGTCGGGCAGGCACGGCACCAGGAGGTCGCCGAGGACGACGCCGTCGCTGTCGTCGACGAGCAGGTCGAAACGGCGCACGGCCCCGTGGAGGACCGCCCGCGCCGCCGCCGGCGTGGAGCGCGGCACGCCGAGCGCGCGGGCCACTTCCAGGTCGTCGGGGGCGCCGATCGGAACGAGCGAGAGGGCCCCCTCGGCGAGCTCCCGCTCGCGGTGCAGCAGGGCCACCGTACGGAGCAGCGCGCGGTCGTCGCCGAGGACGACGGGGCGCCGGGAGCCGCGCCGGGCCAGGGCCCGGCAGAATTCCTCGGGGCCGTCCGGCAGGCAGATCTTCGCCTCCGCGCCCGCGGACAGCACGTCTTTCGCGATCCGTACGGACTCGCCGTCATTTCGGCGGGCGACCGGGTCGACGATGACCAGCAGCTGGTCGTGATCCGACACCTCGGTCCTTCCTCGGGTAGCATCTTTGTGCAAGAGCCCCTTGCGCTATTGCGCCAGGGGCTTCGTCTATTCCGGGGCACACCGGTGAGGCGGCGTACGCCCCCTGACCTTGGACATGCCCCACCCGGAAGGGGTGTACGCCTGTGCCCGCACTTGTGCTGCTCGGTGCTCAGTGGGGTGACGAGGGCAAGGGAAAGGCCACCGACCTCCTCGGTGGATCCGTGGACTACGTGGTGCGTTACCAGGGCGGCAACAATGCCGGCCACACGGTCGTCGTCGGCGACCAGAAGTACGCGCTGCATCTCCTCCCTTCCGGAATCCTCTCACCGGGGTGCACCCCGGTGATCGGGAACGGTGTCGTCGTCGACCCGGCGGTCCTGCTCTCCGAGCTGAGCGGACTGAACGAGCGAGGCGTCGACACGTCGAAGCTCCTGATCAGCGGCAACGCCCATCTGATCACCCCGTACAACGTCACCCTCGACAAGGTGACGGAACGGTTCCTCGGCAAGCGCAAGATCGGCACCACGGGTCGCGGCATCGGTCCGACCTACGCCGACAAGATCAACCGCGTCGGCATCCGGGTCCAGGACCTGTACGACGAGTCGATCCTCACCCAGAAGGTCGAGGCGGCGCTGGAGGGCAAGAACCAGCTCCTCGCCAAGCTGTACAACCGCCGCGCGATCGACGCCGCGCAGATCGTCGAGGAGATGCTCCAGTACGCGGAGCAGATCAAGCCGTACGTGGCGGACACCACCCTGATCCTCAACAACGCGCTCGACGAGGACAAGGTCGTGCTCTTCGAGGGCGGCCAGGGCACGCTCCTCGACGTCGACCACGGCACGTACCCCTTCGTCACCTCCTCGAACCCGACCGCGGGCGGCGCCTGCACGGGCGCGGGCGTGGGCCCGACGAAGATCTCCCGCGTCATCGGCATCCTCAAGGCGTACACGACCCGCGTCGGCGCCGGCCCGTTCCCGACGGAGCTGTTCGACGAGGACGGCGAGGCGCTGCGCCGCATCGGCGGCGAGCGCGGCGTCACCACCGGCCGCGACCGCCGCTGCGGCTGGTTCGACGCGGTCATCGCCCGCTACGCGACCCGGGTCAACGGCCTGACGGACTTCTTCCTCACCAAGCTCGACGTGCTGACGGGCTGGGAGCAGATCCCGGTCTGCGTCGCGTACGAGATCGACGGCAAGCGCGTCGAGGAGCTGCCGTACTCGCAGACCGACTTCCACCACGCGAAGCCGGTCTACGAGATGCTGCCGGGCTGGTCCGAGGACATCACCAAGGCGAAGACCTTCGCGGACCTGCCGAAGAACGCCCAGGCGTACGTGAAGGCGCTGGAGGAGATGTCGGGCGCCCCGATCTCCGCGATCGGCGTGGGCCCCGGCCGCACGGAGACGATCGAGATCAACTCCTTCCTGTAGGCCTGTAGGCCTGTGGGCCTGTGGGCCTGTGGGCCTGTGGGCCTGCAGGCCTTCGTGCGGCGAGGGCCCGCACCCCGGTTCGCCGGGGCGCGGGCCCTTCTCGTGTCCGTCAGGCGCCCACCTTCGTGTCCCGCCCGACCTTCTCCCACGTGGTGAGGTCCGACCGGACCTGGTCCAGGTGGGCGTGGATCGCGTCGATCGAGTCCGAGCCCAGCGCCAGCCGCAGCGGCGTCTCGTCGGCGTTCAGGGCCGCGAGGACCGCCGCGGCGGCCTTCGCCGGGTCGCCCTCCTCGGTGCCGCCGCCGGTCTCGACGTAGGCGCGGGTGGCGCCGACGGTGTCGGCGTAGTCCTCGATGGAGCCCCCGCTGACGCCGCCGCTTCCCAGGAGGCCGGTGCGGAAGGCGCCGGGTTCGACGACGAGGACGTCGATGCCGAGCGGCCGGACCTCGGCGGCGAGGGCCTCGGAGAGGCCCTCCAGGGCGAACTTGGTCGCGCTGTAGGCGCCGAAACCGGGCAGCGACATCTGGCCGCCCATGCTGCTGATCTGCACGATCGCGCCCGAACGGCGGGCCCGCATGTGGGGCAGGACGGCGCGGGTGAGGGCGGCGGGGCCGAAGACGTGCACGTCGAAGAGCGAGCGGAGCTCCTCGTCGGTGGTCTCCTCGACGGACCCGACGTGGGTGCGGCCCGCGTTGTTGACGAGGACGTCGACGCGGCCGTGGCGCTCGACGAGTCCGGCGACGACCCGGTCGATCGCCGCCGTGTCGGTGACGTCCAGGGCGACCGGGTCGACCTGGTCGGGGTGGGCGGCGACCAGGTCGTCCAGGGCCTCGGTGCGGCGGGCCGCGGCGACGACGACGTCGCCGGCGGCGATCGCGGCCTCGGCGAAGGCGCGCCCGAAGCCGCTGCTCGCGCCGGTGATCAGCCAGACCTTGCTCATGTTCGTGCTCCCCCTCGTGGGTGCCGCCGGGTGGCGGCTCGCTGTCCCGACAAGCTTGGGACGGGGGGACGTTGTCCGTCCAAGATCCGGCGTGATAGCCCATGGTCATGGATGTGCACGGGCGGGACCTCCGCTACTTCCTCGCGGTCGCCGAAGAGCTCCACTTCACGCGGGCCGCCGAGCGGCTGTACGTCTCGCAGCCCGCGCTCAGCAAGCAGATCCGCGCCCTGGAACGGCAGCTCGGCGCGCCGCTCTTCGACCGCGGGCGGCAGGGCGTGGCCCTCACCCCCGTCGGCACGGCCCTGCTGCCGCACGCGCGGGCCGTGCTCGCCGCGTGGGAGGAGGGCCGGGAGGCCTTACGGCGGGCGAGGGCGGCCGCCGACGGCACCCTGGTCGTCGGCATGAGCACCAGCCCCGGCCGCGGCGGGCTGCTGCCCGCGATCCGTTCCCGGTTCACCGAGGCGCACCCGGAGGCCCGGCTCAGGCTGCGCCAGGTGGGCTGGGAGGACCCCACGGCGGGCCTCGCGGACGGCACCAGCGATGTGGCCTTCGTGTGGCTGCCGCTGGTCGGGGCGGACCGTTTCCGCCGGGTCGTCGTCGCGACCGAGCCCCGGCTCGTCGCCCTGCCCGAGACGCATCCGCTGGCCGCCCGGGACGGCGTGGACTTCGCCGAGCTGCTCGACGAACCCTTCCTCGCCCTCCCCGCCACCGGCCCCGAACTCCGCGACCACTGGCTGGCCGTGGAGGCCCGGGGCGGCCGCCCGCCGGTCGTCGGCGCCGAGATCGCCAGCGCGGACGAGGCGTACGAGGCGCTGGTCGACGGCCTGGGTGTCTGCCTGGTCGCCGCCGGCAACGCCTCGCTCCTCACCCGCGGCGGCGTCGTCACCCGCCCCGTCCACGGCGTCGGCCCGAGCCGCTTCGCCCTCGCCTGGCGCACCGCCGACCCCCGCCCCCTGGTCCACGACTACGCCCGCGCGGCGTCCGAAGTCGTCGCGCGTGAGGCCTGAACTCGCCTTGTGCTGCTGGTGGTTCGGCTTCGTAATGAGGGTCACGTCGTAGCGGTTCCATCTCGGGGGGACACATGGAAACGAACGGAACGCCGCCACCCAGACCGGCCCTGCCGCCGGTCCCGCCCGGCCCGCCGCCCCGGTACGGGCTGGTCATCAGCAAGCGGCTGCTCTGGGTGCACGGGGGCGCCTATCCGCTGGAGAACATCGTCCGCGTCTACACCTTCGTGCTCCGGCCCCGGCGCGGGGATGCGTTCGCCCGGTTCCTGAAACGGGGTGGGTTCACGCTCGCCCTGTTCCTGTTCCTGGCGTACCTCTCGAACCCGTCGTCGGGCGGCAGCGACATGGAGGGCTCCCTCGGGACCGTCCTGTTCGTCGTCGGGATGGTGCTGGTCTACTACTTCGGAGACATGGCCTCCGTGGTCTTCGCCCGGTCCCACCACGTCCTCGCCGTCGAGACGAACGGACGCTCCACGGCCCTGGTGACCGGGAAGCGCGAACACCTGAACCAGCTCGTCCGCTCGATCGCCGAGGCGATCGACGAGCCGGACGCGGAATTCAAGGCCTCGGTGGAGACGCTGGCGGTCACCAACTACGGCAACTACTTCTTCGGGGACTCCGTCAACATGTACGGCGGCAGCGGCAACACGGGGGTGGCGAAGTGAGGGCCGGGGACAACCACCACGGCGACGTCGTGAACATGCACGGCGGACACCACAACCAGGGCATCGTGCACCACCACGCCCCGCGGCCCACCCCGGAGGAGACCCTGCGGGCCGTCGTGGAGCTGGCGCGGGCGCTGCGCGGCGAGGTGCCGGAGGAGGACCGCGCTTCCATCGACGACGCGCTGCCCGTCCTCGCCGCCGGTCCGTCCGCCGGGCCGACGGCCCGACGACGCTCGCTGATGGCGCTCGCGGCGGTCGCCGCCACCGTCGGCGCCATCGGCCAGCCCCTCCTGGACTCCGTCCGGGCCGCGCTCGAACTCATCGCCCGCTAGGGGGCGTCCGGCTGGTCCCGGACGAACTCGGCCGGTTCCCCGTCCGCCGTCATCCCGTACACCTGGAGCCGTTCCTCGCCCCGCCGGCGGGTGACGCGGAGGTTGCTGGAGCCGTTCTCGGCGCAGTCCGGGTCCCAGCTGTCCGGGTCGCGGGTCTCCGGGCCGAGGACGAGGAGGGAGCCCGCGCCGCCGACGACGGCGGTGGTGGCGCAGCGGACGTCGTCGGCGAGCAGGTTCCCCTGGTCGTCCGTGCGCGGGTACGCCTGCTCGAAGCGGGCGAGCGGGGCGCCGACCGGGCCCTGGGCGATGGTGAGCCGGTAGGACCAGCGGTCGGGTTCGGGCTGGGTCACCGTGTCCGGCGCCTGCTTCCAGGTGCCGACGTAGGCGGCGGGGACGGCGTCCGGACCGGCCTTGACCCGCTGGAAGGTGCTCCTGGCGACGCCGGAGCCCCATTCGACGACGTCGGTCGAGCGCAGCCTGAGGGTCTGGCGGGCGGCCGGGGTGCAGCGCCGGGCGGGCACGCTCTCGGTGATCTCGGCCTCGCCGAGGACGAGTTCGCCGTCGGTGGCGGAGATCAGGGTGGCCCGGCCGATGCACAGCAGTTCGCCGGTGACGTGGGTGTAGACCGCGGCCCTGGCGCCCGCGGGGCCCTGGGCGATCTCGATCCGGCTGGTCTCGTAGGGCGCGTTCGCCGTGCCCTTGAGGACGCCTTCCCAGGCGCCGAGGAAGGCGGCGGGGACGATCCCGGTGGCGGAACGGCCGGTGCCGCCCTTCCCGCCGCCGGCCGCGGTCCCGCCCGTGCCGCCGGAGCCGTCGCCCCGGCCGGGCCAGTAGGCGTACGCGACGGTGGCGGCCGCCGCGACGACGAGGGCCGTGGCGGCGGCGAGGAGGGCGGTGCGCCCCCGGCGCCGGGGCGCGGCGGGCTCGGTGGGCCCGGCGGGGGCGCCACCGGCCGGCGGGGGAGGGCCGGAGGCGGCCGGGGCGCTCCCCACGGGGGCGGTCCCCTCCGCTTCGAGCAGCCGCGCCGCGTGCCGGCCGAGCCGCGCCAGGACGTCCGCCGGGAGCCAGGGGTCGGCGACCGGGAGGGTCTCGACGATCTCGGCCGCCGTGGGCCGGACCGCCGGGTCCTTGGCGAGGCAGGCCCGGATGAGCCCGGAGAGTTCGGGCGGCAGGTCCGTCAGGTCGGGCTCGTCGTGGGCGATGCGGAACATGGTGGCGTGGACGCCGCTGTCCGCCGTGCCGAAGGGGGCGCGGCCGGTCGCCGCGTACGCGAGCACGGACCCGAGGCAGAAGACGTCCGACGCGGGGCCGACCCGGTCGCCGCGGACCTGCTCGGGCGACATGAAGCCGGGGGAGCCGACGACCGCTCCGGTGGTGGTCAGGTTGCCGCCGTCGGCGACGGTGTCGACGGCGCGGGCGATGCCGAAGTCGATGATCCGCGGCCCGTCGACGGTCAGCAGCACGTTGGACGGCTTGAGGTCGCGGTGGACGAGCCCGGCGGCGTGGATGTGGTCGAGGGCGCGGGCGAGCCCGGACGCCAGGGCCCGTACGGTCGCGGGCGGCAGTGGCCCGAACTCGTCGCCGACGACGGTCCGCAGCGAGGGACCCGGTACGTATCCGATGGCGACCCACGGCGAGTCGGCGGTGGTGTCCGAGCCGAGGACGGGCGCGGTGCCGGTGCCGCCGACCCGTTCCAGGGCGGCGACCTCGCGGGCGAAGCGGCGCCGGAACTCGTCCTGGGCGGCCAGCTCGGCGTGCACGACCTTGACCGCGACGGTCCGCCCGCCGGCCGAGCGCGCCAGGAACACCCGGCCCATTCCGCCGACCCCGAGGCGGCCGATCAGACGGAACGGGCCGACGCCGACCGGATCTTCCGCGTGCAATGACTCCACGTCGCCAGAGCATGCCAGACGAGCGGATCGGCCGTCCCGGAGAGGCGTTCACCCCTCCCCGCCTCCGCCGTCCCCCTTTCCCGGCTCCGCCGTTCACCCCTCCCCACCTCCGCCGTCCCCCTTTCCCGGCTCCGCCGATCACCCCTCCCCGCCTCCGCCGTCCCCTTTCCCCGCTCCGCCGATCACCCCTCCCCGCCTCCACCGTCCCCCTTTCCCACCTCCGCCGTTCACCCCTCCCCGCACACCACCAGCCCCTTCGGGGTCGCACACGGCAGGTGCCCGTGGGCGCTGATGACGTCCTGGCCGCGTCCCGCCCGGAGGTACGTGAGGAAGCTGGAGGTCAGGGAGTCGGCCGGGGGCAGGCCCCGGGTGTAGGCGTACTCGATCTCCCGGTACGGATAGCCGGACTCGCCCAGCTCCTCCACGAGGGGCCGCCGCCCGTCGAGGGCCACCCGGTGCAGGCCCTCGCGCCCTTCGGTGGCGCGGAGTTCGGCGTAGCCGACGGCGCCGGGGAGCTTGGCGACGGTGGCGAGGACCTGTTCGGTGGAGTCGAGTTCGCAGCGGACGACCTTCGACTCGGGGTCGTCGGAGGTCCGGCAGTCCTGCGAGGAGTTGGCGGGCTCGTTGCGGTCGAGGATCCGGCGCTGGAAGACCTGGCGGGTGCCGGAGTCGGCGTCCCGGCTGACGAGGAGGACCGGCCGGTCGAGGCCGGGGACGAGCTGGCCCCAGTTGCGGATCTCGCCCCGGTAGACGCGGCGCACCTGGTCCAGGGTGAGGTCGTCGACGGGCACGCCGTCGTTCACGACGAGGGTGAACAGGGAGACGGCGACCCTGTTCTCCCGCAGTTCGGGGAAGCCGCCGGGCTTGCGCCCGTCGGAGAAGGCGATGACCGCCTCCTTCCCGGGGCCGGCCTGGGCGAGCTCCCGGATCCCGGCGGTCGAACCGTGCACGTCCACGGTCACGGTGGAGTCCTCGCAGTCCTCCTCGTACTGCCGGGCCGCCGCCCGCAGGGCGGGGGCGAAGGCCGTCGAGCCGGTGACGGTGAGGGTGCCCCGGGCGCAGCCGATGGGCGGCGGGGTCTGCTCGCGGACGATGATCGCGGCCAGGGCCACCACGCAGGCCGTCAGGACGATGACGACGTTCCGGGAGGTCGGACTGAACCTGGCCGGCTTCTCGTCGGGCGTGGTGCTCCGGTTGCGCCGGATCGTGCCGCCCTGGAGGCTTCCGTCGATCTTCACGTCCCGGTCGGCGACGCCGCCGGAGAGCTGGACGAGCAGCTTGAAGTACTGGCCGCGTTCGAGGGCCACCTTGGGGACGAGGACGGCGTTGCCGTCCCGGCCGAGCCCGGGGGCGCGCTCCAGGTCGTCCCGGACGGGCTCCCAGCCCGCCGGGACGGTGGCGACCACGCCCTGGACGGTCCGCTCCCCGAAGGTGATCTTCAGGCCGTGGGGTTCGGTGGAGGCGCCGTAGTCCTCGGAGCTGATGTCGAGCTCGCGGTCGTTCTCGATGCGCAGGAGGACGAGCGTGGAGCCGTTCGCGGGGGCGACCACCCCCACGACCTGGCCCTCCCGCACCGTCATGACCTCGCTGTCTCGGTTCTCCTCCCGGTGGAGCGGGGTGTTGAGCTGCACGCGGTAGCCGAGCCGCCTGCGCTGCGGCGAGAAGCGGTCGATCCAGACGACGGCGAGGGTGACCAGGACACCGACGAGGGCCGTCCCCACGGCGATGACGTTCTCTGCGGTGATCCACTCCATGCCCGGCACGGTACGGACGCCAGTGCGAGGGCGGGGGCGGCGTAGCGGGCCGCCATCCGGACTTCGCCCTTCGTTCAGGAAGCCCTGCGGAGGACCTGCGGGGATGCCCACCCGGGTGGACGGGCAGGGGTTGCCGGGGGTCTGGAGCGTGGGTGTAATGGCCACGAGGGGGCCTTCCGTGTGAGGAGTACCCCATGCGCTCGATGCGTGTCGTCGAAGTGACCGCCTACGGAGGACCCGAGGTCCTCAGGATGGCCCGCCGGCCCGAACCGGAGGCCGGGGCCGTGCCGGGCAAGGTGCGGGTGCGGCTGAAGGCGGCCGGAGTGAACCAGGCGGACCTGCGGATCCGCGCGGGCCGGTACGCCGACGCGGTCGGCGACCTCAGGCCCCCGTTCGTCCTGGGGACGGACTTCGCGGGCAAGCTCCTCGACCCCGTGGCCGGGATGGAGCCCGGCGCCCGGGTGGCCGGCTTCGTGCCGTGGTTCGAGATGCTGACGGGCGACGGCACGTACGCCGAGATCATCTGGGTCGACCCGGAGTGGCTGGCCCCGATCCCCGACGACGTGGACTTCACGGTGGCCGCGTCCCTCCCGCTGGCCTCGGCCACCGCCCAGCAGGGTCTCGACCGGCTGGGCCTTCCGGCGGGGGCGACGCTGCTCGTGACCGGTGCGAGCGCGGTGGTGGGCCGCCTGGCGGTCCAGTACGCCCATGCCGCCGGACTGCGCGTGGTGGCCGTCGCCCACGAGGGCGACGAGCCCGAGCTGAGGGTCCTCGGCGCGGATCACGTCGTCACGCGCGGCGTCCCCGAGGACGTGGTCGCGAAGGTGCGCGCGGGCGACCCGGACGGGGTGGACGCGGTCTTCGACGGGGCGCTCGTCGGCGCCGAGCTGCTCCCGGTGGTCAAGGACGGCGGCGCGTTCGCCGCGCTCGCCCCCGACCGGGTCCCGGTCGCCGAGCGGGACATCCGCGTCGAGACCGTACGGGCCAAGCCGGACGCGACCCGGCTCGCGGAGAGCCTGCGGAGGGTGGCGGACCGGGAGCTGACCACCCGGGTGGCCGACGTCATGCCCCTGGAGGAGGTCGCGGAGGCCCACCGCAGGGCGGAGGCGGGGCACCGGCCGGGCCGGATGATCCTGATGATCTGAGGGTGATCCGGGTCACAGGGGCTGGACCTCAACTTTGGTTGAGGAAGAAGGATTCCTCTCACCAGCCCCCGTGACTCCCAGGAGACGATCCCCATGGCCACGCTGCTCCACATCGACACGTCCTTCAACGGCGACGCCTCCCACTCCCGCGCCGTCACCGCCGCCTTCCGCGAGGTCTGGGAGGCGGAGCACCCCGAGGGGACGGTGATCCACCGCGACCTCGTGGCGGAACCGATCCCCCACCTGGAGGCCGCCGCCTACTACGCGGGCGGCACCGCCCCCGCCGAGCAGTCGCCCGAGCAGCGCGCGGCCTTCGCCCTGCGCGCCGAACTGATCGAGGAGGCCGAGCGGGCGGACGTGATCCTCATCGGCGCCCCGATGTACAACTACACGATCCCCTCGACGCTGAAGGCGTGGATCGACCACGTCTTCCTCGTGGGCCGCACCTCGGTGACCGCGCACCCCTCGCTGGCCGGCAAGCGGGCCGTCGTCGTCGCCAGCCGCGGCGGCTCCTACCGCGAGGGCACGCCGATGCACGGCAACGACTACGTCGAGAGCTACCTGCGGCAGGCGCTCGGGGGCGGCTTCGGCCTGGACGTCAGCTTCATCGTCCCCGAACTGACCCACGCCCCGTTCGTCCCGGCGATGGCCGGACTCGTCCCGCTGCACGAGGCCTCCCGCGCGGAGTCCCTCGCGACGGCGCGGTCCCTGGCGAAGGAACTGGCGGTTCAGCCGACCGCGTAGGCGGGGAAGGCGCTCCATGGGGACGGCTCCACGGCGGACGTGGGGCCGTCCGGGGCCTTGGGATCCCGGAGGTGGACGGCGCTGGGGGCAGACGGCGACTTCCCCGCAGTTGCCGCCGCTGCCGCTGCCGCTGCCGCTGCCGCTGCCGTCGTCGGCGGGCCGACCGTTTCCCTGTTTTCCGCTCGTGCCGTTCGTGCTCCCGTTCGTGCTCCCGTCCGGACTCGACCGATCTCGACCGGTCCCAACTGCTCCCCGCCGAATTCGCCTGCGTACGAGGCGCGTTGGCGCAGGTCAGGGGGGAGACGACGCGCCCGCCGCAGTCGTGGAAAACGCCGGCGCCGACGCGCGAACATGGTCGCGTGAAGGAAGAGGATCGGGAAGTGAAGGTGGATTGGATTCCAGTTTCCGGATTCCAACTCCGCAAGGCCGGCGTGGAATTCGACGCCGTTCGCGTGGACGGCGACGAAGGGCGCCGACTGGCCGACCGGATGGAGGCGCTCACCGGGGGAGACCCGGGACCGGTGGTCGTCGAGGCGAACGGGCGGCGAGGGGTGTACTTCCTCGTTCCGCCCGGCACCACGGCGCGCAGGACCTGGCCGCGCGGGGTGACCCGTTTCCACGCGGGCCCGGCGCACATCGGCTACGTACCGGTCCCGGCCCTCACCGGCCGGACCTGGCCCCTGGCGTGGCGCTTCCCGCCGACCGCCGCGGACCGCTTCGTGCACCCGCTGCTCCTGCGGAGCACGGTGACGGAACTGTTCGCCGACCCGTACGCCGCCGGGGCGCGGTGAAGCCGGGCCGTTCCGGGACCTCCCTCGATCCGGTACGCGGACTGCGGTCGGTACACGTCCATGAAGCGCACGAACGTGTACGCCGACCCCGAGGACCTCGCGACCGTCCAAGAGGCCGCCTGGCCGAACTCGACCACGTGGCCCCGCCGCCGCACACGACACGGACGCGATCCTCACCCTCGACCGCCGCGACTCCCGTGCCCCGCGTCCGCTCGGGCGGCACAAGGCGTTCCGGGTGCTCCCCGACGACCTTCCGCTCCGATGCACCGTCCCCCCAGCCGGTGACCCGGGCGGCGCCGCCGCGCCCGGCGTGATCCTGCGCCGCGGGCCCGGGAAGCGCCCGGGCCCCGGGCCGGGGGCGTCCGAGCCGTGGCCCGGGGATGTCCGAGCCGTGGCCCGGGAGCGCCTCCGAGCCACGGTCCCGGAGGCGCCCGCGCCGCCCCACCCCGCAACGTGTCGGGTCCGCCACGGTCTCGGTGGACAAGATGGTGATGGCCGGTCCCACCTGCGGTTCCTTACCCTCGACGCCATGACCCCTCATGTCGAACCCGACCCCCAGGCCGGCGCGGCCGTCAAGGCCGCCGACCGCGCGCACGTCTTCCACTCCTGGTCCGCCCAGGGCCTGATCGACCCGCTCGCCGTGGCCGGCGCGGAGGGTTCGTACTTCTGGGACTACGACGGCAACCGCTACCTCGACTTCACCAGCGGCCTCGTCTACACGAACATCGGCTACCAGCACCCCAAGGTCGTCGCCGCCATCCAGGAGCAGGCCGGGAAGCTCGCGACCTTCGCGCCCGCCTTCGCCGTGGACGTCCGCTCCGAGGCCGCACGCCTCATCGCCGAGCGCACCCCGGGCGACCTGGACAAGATCTTCTTCACCAACGGCGGCGCCGAGGCCGTCGAGAACGCCGTCCGCATGGCCCGGCTGCACACCGGCCGCACGAAGCTGCTCTCCGCCTACCGCTCGTACCACGGCGCCACCTCCACCGCGATCAACCTGACCGGCGACCCGCGCCGCTGGGCCTCCGACACCGCCTCCGCGGGCGTCGTGCACTTCTGGGCGCCGTTCCTCTACCGCTCGCCCTTCTACGCCACCACCGAGGCGGAGGAGAGCGCGCGGGCCCTCCAGCACCTGGAGGACACGATCGCCTTCGAGGGTCCGGCGACGATCGCCGCGATCATCCTGGAGACCGTGCCCGGCACCGCCGGCATCATGACCCCGCCGCCCGGCTACCTCGCCGGCGTCCGCGAGATCTGCGACAAGTACGGCATCGTCTTCATCCTGGACGAGGTCATGGCCGGCTTCGGCCGCACCGGCAAGTGGTTCGCCTCCGAGCACTTCGACGTCGTGCCCGACCTGATGACCTTCGCCAAGGGCGTGAACTCGGGCTACGTGCCGCTCGGCGGCGTCGCCATCAACGCCGAGATCGCCGCCACCTTCGACAAGCGCCCCTACCCCGGCGGCCTGACCTACTCCGGTCACCCGCTGGCCTGCGCCGCCGCCGTCGCCACCCTCCGGGTGATGGAGGACGAGAAGGTCGTCGAGCACGCCGCCCACATCGGCGAGAACGTCCTCGGCCCGGGCCTGCGCGAGCTCGCCGAGCGCCACCCGTCCGTGGGCGAGGTCCGCGGCACGGGCGTCTTCTGGGCGCTCGACCTGGTCAAGAACAAGGAGACCCGCGAGCCGCTCGTCCCGTACAACGCGGCCGGCGAGGCCAACGCGCCGATGGCCGCCTTCGGCGCGGCGGCGAAGAAGAACGGTCTGTGGCCCTTCATCAACATGAACCGCACCCACGCCGTTCCCGCCTGCAACGTCTCCGAGGCCGAGGCCAAGGAGGGTCTGGCGGCCCTGGACGCGGCCCTCGCGGTCGCCGACGAGCACACCGCGTAACCGCAGGACCCGGGGAGGCTCCCTCCGTCTGGACTAGGGTGTCCGGAACCGGACGGAGGGGACCGACCACATGCCCGCGAGCGGAGCTGTCACGCGCAGCACCTTGCGACAGCAGATCGCGGACGCGCTCCGTGACGAAGTGCTCGCGGGCCGTCTCCAGCCCGGTGAGGAATTCACCGTCAAGCAGATCGCCGAGCAGTACGGCGTCTCCGCGACGCCCGTCCGCGAAGCGCTCGTCGACCTCTGCGCCCAGGGCCTCCTCGACTCCGACCAGCACCGCGGCTTCCGCGTCCACCAGTACTCGATCGACGACTACCGGGGCATGGTCGAGGCCCGGATGCTCGTCGTCGACGGCATCTTCCGCCGCCACGCCCCCTCGACGACCCCGCCGCCGCCCGCCCCCGAGCCCGAGCTCGGCCTCGGCGTCGCGCTCGTCTCCGTGCGCCGCCGGGGCGAGGCCGCGGCCCGCGCGGCCCGCGCCGGGGACCTCGACGTCCTCATCGGCTACGACATCCGCTACTGGCGCGAGCTGGGCCGCCTCGTCTCCGCCAACGACCACATCGCCGACTTCCTGCACCGGCTCCGCGTCCAGGCCTGGGTCTTCTCCGTGCCCTACCTGCGCTCCGAGCGGGACCTCCTCGGCTGGCTGTGGAGCGGGCACGTGGACCTGGTCGACGCGATCACCCGCGGTGACGCGGAGGCGGCCGTCGAGGTCGTACGGGCCTACAACGCCCACTCGCTGGAATGGGCCGACCGCCTGGAGGCCCGGGCCCCGCGCTGACGTGCGGGCCGGCCGGGGCGGTCCCGAGGGGGACCTTCGGGTTGAGGCCGGGCATCGGGGGGCAGGTCATCGGCGGGTGGGCGTCGTCGGCGCGGCCGACTACCCTGGCCGTCCCTGCAACTGACGGAGAGCGAGCCTCCCTTGGCCTGTGACCTGTGGCTGGTCCCCCTCGTCGACGTGCTGTGCCACAGCCCCGACAACCCCTTCGCCGAAGAGATAGCCGCCTACGACGCCGTGCTGAGCGCCTCGGGCCTGCCGACCGTGCCCGTCTACGCGTACATGCCGGGGCTCTCCGGCGACGTCGCCCCGGTCGCCGGCTTCGACTACACGGCCCTGCACTTCCTGCGCCGCGCCTATCTGCTCCGGATGTGCGGACTGCCGGTCGAGCCCGTCGACGAGCTCGGCGGGGACTACGAACAGCTCCTGGAGATGTTCGAGGCGACCGCCCAGCAGTCCCACCTGGTCTGGCACTACGACCACGCGGGCGCGTACGTGCCGGTGGACTTCCCCGTGCCGCTCGCCAACGACGAGCTCCTCGAAGGCGGCGGCCCGCTCGGCTCCTCGTACGGGCTGCTGCGGGAGCTGGAGCTCGTGGCGCCCTCGATCGGCATCGACCCGGCGAACCCGCCCGCGGCCCCGCGGCCGCCGGAGCGGCCCACCACCCTGGAGGAGCCGGCCGTGGCCGTGCCGTACGACGGCCACCCCTTCGCCCGGGAGCGGCACGTCTGGCTGGGGCTCCACGCGGCGGCGACCCGGAGCCTCGCCCAGGGCTCGATGATCGTCCTGAGCTGAGGGCCGTCCGCTCCCACCGGAGGCCCGCGCTCAGCGGGCCTCCGGTGGCCGCTGACGCGGCATGTTCGGCCGGGTGACCGGCGGCAGCGGGAAACGGCCGGACGGAGGGGCCACCTCCGGCCTGGGCGGTACGACCCCGACCGACTGGAGCGCCAGCGGCGCCGGGCCCGAGCGGAACTCGACCATCCAGTCCGCGGTCTCCGCCCGCACCAGCTCCGTCACGTCCTCCGAGAAGCGCCGCAGCACCCCGAGACACCGCTCGGCGGCCTCGCTCGCGGTCCCCTCCGTCGGCCCGAGCACCTCCCGCACGCTCTCCGAGGCCCAGTCGAACTGCAGCGCCTGCAGCCGGCGCTGCACGGCCTGCGCCGTCGCCACGTCCCTTATCCAGCCGGACGTCAGCCCGAAGTACCGGTCGCAGGCGATGCAGGCGGCGCCGAGCAGCAGCGACAGGTAGCCCCAGCCCGCGGTGCCCTCGGCGACCCCGGTCAGGTCGAGCAGCGGGAGCGCGGCGCCCGCGATCACCCCCGCGGCCGTGCCGATCCGCAGGATCCGGGCGGCCCGGCGCTTCCAGACGCGGTCGGAGAGGTACCACTCGGCGGTGCGCAGGGCGTTGTTCTCGACCCAGCGGTACAGCTCGTCGAGCCGCTCGGCCGGCTCGCCCCAGTCGCCCAGGGGGAAGGGCGTACCGGTCAGATCGCGGTGGACGTCTCCCCCGGGGGGTCCCGGTGGCTGCATCTCCGGCTGCTGGCTCACCGGGGGACTCCTCTGTTCAGCTCAGTGCTCGTGTCCTTCTGTGACGTGCGGTGCACGTGGTGCCTGCCCTTCCTACCGCCGAATGGTGGGCGATGGGCCCGGAATCCCGGGATTTCCGCCCGCAAGAGGGTGTTGATCAGGTAGAGGAGCCCGCAGTTTCTCACTCGAAAGAGTTGCGTCGGCGTCGCGGTCCGCGACCACGTAGGCTCGGCATACCGACATATCGAACCTGAGGAGTGACCGTGATCCCCGGTGGTGGCCAGCCCAACATGCAGCAGCTTCTCCAGCAGGCCCAGAAGATGCAGCAGGATCTCGCCCGCGCCCAGCAGGAGCTCGCGGCGACCCTGGTCGACGGGCAGGCGGGCGGCGGCCTGGTCAAGGCGACCGTCACCGGCGCCGGCGAGCTCCGTGCCCTGCAGATCGACCCCAAGGCGGTCGACCCCGAGGACACCGAGACGCTGGCCGACCTGATCGTCGCCGCCGTGCAGGCCGCCAACGACAACGCGCAGCAGCTCCAGCAGACCAAGCTCGGCCCGCTCGCGCAGGGCATGGGCGGCATGCCGGGGCTCGGCTTCTGAACCCCTTCTAAGGCTCGCTTCCAGCCACTACCGTAAGAATCAAGCACTCCGAGAGAGGCGTTCCGTTGTACGAAGGCGTGGTTCAGGACCTCATCGACGAACTGGGCAGGCTTCCCGGCGTCGGTCCCAAGAGCGCGCAGCGGATCGCCTTCCACGTCCTCCAGGCGGAGCCCACGGACGTCCGGCGCCTCGCGCACGCCCTCCTGGAGGTCAAGGAGAAGGTCAGGTTCTGCGCGGTCTGCGGGAACGTGGCGCAGCAGGAGCAGTGCAACATCTGCCGCGACCCGCGCCGCGACCTGACCGTCATCTGCGTGGTCGAGGAGCCCAAGGACGTCGTGGCGATCGAGCGGACGCGAGAGTTCCGTGGCCGGTACCACGTCCTCGGCGGCGCGATCAGCCCCATCGAAGGGGTCGGCCCGGACGACCTGCGCATCCGCGAGCTGCTCGCGCGGCTCGCCGACGGCACCGTCACCGAGCTGATCCTCGCGACCGACCCGAACCTGGAGGGCGAGGCCACCGCGACGTACCTGGCGCGGATGATCAAGCCCATGGGGCTCAGGGTGACCCGGCTCGCCAGCGGCCTCCCGGTCGGCGGCGACCTGGAGTACGCCGACGAGGTGACCCTCGGCCGTGCCTTCGAGGGGCGGCGGCTGCTAGATGTATGACGACAGGGCCGGCGCGCGCCACGCGTTCTCAGGGAGGCTTCTCGATGTCTGATCCCACACTGCACTCCGTCACGCAGGACCCGGACGACTTCGCGGTCCAGATCGCCGACTCGATCGAGAGCTTCATCGTCGCGACGACCGAGGTCGCCAAGGGCGACGAGCCGGACAGCGCGGTGCCCTTCCTGCTCCTGGAGATCTCCCAGCTCCTCCTGGCGGGCGGCCGGCTCGGCGCGCACGAGGACATCGTCCCGGACGAGCGGTACGAGACGGACACGGGCCCCGAGCCGGACGTCGACGACCTGCGCGAACGGTTCGCGGTGATGCTGGAGCCGGTCGACGTCTTCTCCGAGGTCTTCGACCCGTACGAGCCGCGCAAGGCCCCGGTGCCGGCCCGGATCTCCGACAACCTCGCCGACATCGTCACCGACCTCCGCCACGGGCTCGCCCACTACCGCGCGGGCCGCACCAGCGAAGCCCTCTGGTGGTGGCAGTTCTCGTACTTCTCCAACTGGGGCCCCACCGCCTCGGCCACCCTCCGCGCCCTCCAGTCCCTCGTCGCCCACGTCCGCCTCGACCAGCCCCTCGCGGCCCTCGACGGCCTCGACACCGACGAGGACCTCACCGAGGACGACCTCGCGGAGGAGGCGGGCCGCGTGATGCTGGAGGAGATCGCCACCCCCCTGGGCCTGCGGATCCGGTCTCTGAGGAAGTGACGGACCGCTCTCCGTCCGCCCTGCCGCCCTCCCCGTCGTGACGCCATGAGGCCATGACGGGGAGGGCGGACGCGTCCTCGGCCGACACGAGAGCTGCTCCCCGCCGGCCGAACCGCCCCGGGCGAGGGCTGGATGACTCAACTCGTCCGACAACTCTCCTGAGAGCGGCTGCCCTTGGGCGCACGAGTCCCGCATCATGGCTTCATGGCAGCCACCACTCCCTCAAAGCCCCTTCTCTGGACCGGAGTCGGTGTCGCCGTGACCGGCGTCGTCGCCCTCCTCCTCGTCGCCGTCACCGACCTCGGCAAGGCCGACCAGATCGCCAGCGTCGTCGGAGCCGTACTCGCCGCCGCAGGGCTCGGGCTCTCCCTGTGGGCGCAGTCCGGGCGACGCCCCACCGGGGTGGAGGCCACCGGGAACCGGTCCGTCGCGGTCGGCGGAAGCATCGGAACGGTGGTCACCGGCGACGGGGCGCAGGCCCCGTCCGCGCCGCCCGCCATGCCGGCCGGCGGCGCCACCGCCACCCCCACCGGCCCCGTCACCGCCTCCGGCGAGCGGTCCGTCGCCGCCGGCGGGGACATCGGGAGCGTGTCGACGGGCGACGCGTGAGCGGGGGCGTCGAGGCCTCCGGCGAGCGGTCCGTCGCGGCCGGCGGGAACATCGGGTGGGTCCACACCGGCGACCGCGTCACCGTCCTGCCGCCCGAGGCCTCGGCCCCCGTCCGCTGCCCCGCGGGGCTGGTCGCCGTCCCCCGTAGATCGGCCCACTTCGTCGGGCGCACGACGGAACTCGACGTGCTGGAGGGAGCGGAGGAACCCGTCGTCGTCTGCGGCCTCGGCGGGGTCGGCAAGTCCTCGCTCGTCGCCCGCTGGGCCCTGCGCCAGGCGTCGGTCCGCAACCCCGTCTGGTGGATCACGGCCGAGACCCGAGCCGACGTCGACGCGGGTCTCGCGGGCCTCGCCGCCGCGATGCAGCCGGAGCTGATCGACGTCCTCCCGCAGGAGGCGCTGCGCGAGCGGGCCCTGCAGTGGCTGTCGGCGCACGACGGCTGGCTGCTCGTCCTGGACAACGTCACCGGTCCGGAGGACGTGGAGGACCTGCTCGCCCGGACCGGCCGGGGGCGGGTCGTCCTGACGAGCCGGACGACGGACGCCTGGTACGGGATCGGGCGGGTCCTGACGCTGCCGGTGCTGTCCGGCGGCGAGGCGGTCGAGCTGTTCACCCGGGTCGCCACCCACACCGGCCCCCGGGACACCACCGGCGCCGACCGGCTCTGCGAGGCCCTCGGCCAGCTGCCGCTGGCCGTCGAGATCGCTGCCGCGTACTGCGGCCGCACGGCCACGCCCCCGCTCGCGTACCTGGCGGAGCTGGTGAGCGGCAGCGGGCGCGGGAACGCGGAGGAGGCCGTCGCCCGGACCCTGCGCGTCACGCTCGACCGGCTCGCCGCGTCCGACCCGTACGCGGGCGGGATCCTGCGGCTGCTCGCCTGGTTCGCCCCGGACCGGATCCCCGCGCTGCTGCTGCCGTCGACTCCGGACGCGCGCGAGGCCGTCGGGAAGCTGGCCGCGCACAGCATGGTCACCCTGCACGAGGACGGTTCGGTCTCCGTCCACCGGCTGGTGCAGGCGGTCGCCCGGCGGCCGGACCCCGGGGACCCGCACCGGGAGCCGGGGCGGATCGAACAGGCCCGGCTGGCGGCGGAGGCGGCCCTGGGCCGTGCCGTACCGCTGCACAGCGAACAACCGGTGCCGTGGGAGACGTGGCGCGGGTTGATGGCCCACGTCGAGGCGTATCTGCGGCACACCGACCCGCGGGAGGACGGCGAGTCGTTGCTCGGGACGATGGCGGCGGCGGGCGGTTATCTGGACCTGCACGGGCTGTACGAGTCGGCGATCGGCATGTACGAGCGGGCGCTGGCCGGCACCGAGCGTCTCCTCGGCCCGAACGCCCCGTTCACCCTCACCGTGCGCGGCGCGCTCGTGTACAGCCTCGGCTGGGCCGGGCGTCCGGAAGCGGTCGAGCGGGCGGCCGAGCTGCTGCGGACCCTGACCGGGGCGCTCGGGCCGGACCACAGGTTCACGCTTCTGGCGCGGAGGACCCTCGCACACGCCCACCGGCAGGCCGGACTGCCCGACGAGGCGGTCGCCCTCCAGGAGGAGGCGCTCGCGGACATGGTCCGCGTCCTGGGGGCGAGCGACCGGGAGACCCTGATGGCTTCGGTCGAGCTCGCCTCCCTCTACACGGCCGCGCGCCGCGTCCCCGACGCCGTCCCGGTGTGCGCGCACGCGGTGGCCGAGCTGCGGCTGTTGCTCGGCAAGGAACATCCGGACACCCTGCAGGCGCGCATCAACCTGGCCGGTCTGTACGCGGGCGCCGGGAAGAGACGCCGTTCCCGGGCCGAGTACCGTGCCCTGCTGCCCGTCTGCGAGCGTGTCTTCGGTGCGAACCATCCGCACACGCTCTTCGTGGCGGCCGCCCTCGGGGTGTCGCCCGAATGATCACCTGCTGAGCGGTGAGTCTCACCATGCGATATCACCCTGGTGTTTCCGGGTCCCTCGATAGACTGAGGCGATCGCAGCGCCGGCTGCGGCACAGACTGAGCGAGGAGCGCACGTGGGCCTTGTCGTGCAGAAGTACGGAGGCTCCTCCGTTGCCGATGCCGAAGGCATCAAGCGCGTCGCCAAGCGAATCGTGGACGCCAAGAAGAACGGCCACCAGGTGGTCGTCGTGGTTTCCGCGATGGGCGACACGACGGACGAGCTGATCGATCTCGCCGAGCAGGTATCCCCGATCCCTGCCGGACGTGAGTTCGACATGCTGCTGACCGCCGGAGAGCGGATCTCCATGGCCCTGCTGGCCATGGCGATCAAAAACCTGGGCCACGAGGCCCAGTCGTTCACGGGCAGCCAGGCAGGCGTCATCACCGACTCGGTCCACAACAAAGCGCGCATCATCGATGTCACGCCGGGCCGGATCCGTACCGCCCTCGACGAGGGCAACATCGCCATCGTCGCCGGCTTCCAGGGCGTGTCCCAGGACAAGAAGGACATCACCACGCTGGGCCGCGGCGGCTCCGACACCACCGCCGTCGCGCTCGCCGCGGCGCTCGACGCCGAGGTCTGCGAGATCTACACCGACGTCGACGGCGTGTTCACGGCCGACCCGCGCGTCGTGAAGAAGGCGAAGAAGATCGACTGGATCTCCTTCGAGGACATGCTGGAGCTCGCCGCCTCCGGCTCCAAGGTGCTGCTGCACCGCTGCGTCGAATACGCACGCCGTTACAACATCCCGATCCACGTCCGCTCGTCCTTCTCGGGGCTGCAGGGCACCTGGGTCAGCAACGAGCCACACTCCGACGAAAAGGGTCCCAAGGTGGAGCAGGCCATCATCTCGGGCGTCGCACACGACACCTCCGAGGCGAAGATCACCGTCGTCGGCGTGCCGGACAAGCCGGGCGAGGCCGCGGCCATCTTCCGTGCCGTCGCGGACGCCGAGATCAACATCGACATGATCGTGCAGAACGTGTCCGCGGCCTCCACCGGCCTCACGGACATCTCCTTCACCCTCCCCAAGGCCGAGGGCCGCAAGGCCATCGACGAGCTGGAGAAGGCGAAGGCCGCGATCGGCTTCGACTCGCTGCGCTACGACGACCAGATCGGCAAGATCTCCCTGGTCGGCGCGGGCATGAAGACGAACCCGGGCGTCACCGCCGACTTCTTCAAGGCGCTGTCCGACGCGGGCGTGAACATCGAGCTCATCTCGACCTCCGAGATCCGCATCTCGGTCGTCACCCGCGCCGACGACGTCAACGAGGCCGTGCGCGCCGTCCACACCGCCTTCGGTCTGGACAGCGACTCGGACGAGGCAGTCGTCTACGGCGGCACCGGACGGTGATCCGCCCGTGACACCGAAGCCGACGCTCGCGGTCGTGGGAGCGACCGGAGCGGTCGGCTCGGTGATGCTCCAGATGCTCACGCACCACGCGGACGTCTGGGGCGAGATCCGCCTTCTCGCCTCCCCCCGCCCGGCCGGCCTCCCCCGAGCCCTCGACCCCGCTCGAGCAGGGGGAACCCGCCTGGCCGGCGTGCGGGGGGAGGAGTGCGAGGTCCTCGCACTCCACGAAGAGGCCTTCGAGGGCGTCGACCTGGCCCTCTTCCTCGTGCCCGAGGACGTCGCCGCCCACTGGGCGCCGATCGCCGTCTCCAAGGGCGCCGTCGTCGTGGACACATCCGCCGCCTTCCGCGCCGACCCCGACGTGCCGCTCGTCGTCCCCGAACTCAACGCACACGCCGCACGGCTGCGCCCCCGGGGCATCGTCGCCGCCCCCGGCTCCACCACCCTCGCGCTGATCGTCGCCGTGGGCTCCCTGCACGCCGAGTTCGGGCTCGACGAACTCGTCGTCACCGCCCAGCAGGCCGCCGGCGGCGACGAGGCCGGACAGGCGGGCGTCGACGCGCTCCGCGCCCAGCTCGGCCTGGTGGCCGCCGACCACGACCTGGGCACCCGCCCCGGAGACGTACGGCGCGCCGTCGGCGAGAACACCGGCCCCTTCCCCGGCCCCCTCGCGCTCAACGTCCTGCCCTGGTCGGGCACCCCCGGCGCCGACGGCGCCTCCTCCGAGGAGGAACGCGTCCGCGACGAGACCCGCCGCGTCCTCGGCCTCCCCGGCCTCCGGATCTCCGCCACCTGCGTCCGCGTCCCCGTCGTGACCGGGCACTCCGTCTCCGTGCACGCGCGCTTCGAGCACCCCGTCCCGGTCGGCCGCGCCCACGAGGTCCTGGCCACCTCGCCGGGGGTCGTGCTCTGCGACGACCCGGCGGCCGGCGACTTCCCCACCCCCGCCGACGTCGTCGGCACCGACCCCGCCTGGGTCGGCCGGGTCCGGCGCTCCCTCGACGACGAGCGCGCCCTCGACTTCTTCGTCTGCGCCGACAACCTCCGCAAGGGCGCGGCCCTGAACGCCCTTCAGATCGCGGAATCGCTTGTCACGGATTTGCGCGTTCTGTGAACGACCTGTGAGCAAAAAGGCGTCAGATATCCCTTGAACTGCGGCGATGCCGTGGTTGACGATGCACTTCCCCCGTACTGCAACCAGAGTTGGGCGGGGCGCGTCTCTGCGTGCACCCACGACCGAGTGGCGCGGGACACGCTGAGGGCGGGGCACCGGGGGAGAACGGTTACGCATGAGGACGAACGAGGCGCCGTCGAAAAAGGCGGCGTACGCGTACAACCCTGCCGGGGGGCGGCGTGTCCAACAAGCGTGGCAGAGGTACTCGACATCGCAACCATCGCCCCGCTGCGCGGCGCGGGCACGGCGGTGCTCCCCGTGCGGAGCGGCGCCGTCGTCCCCGTGCGCGGCACCGCGGTCCGTCCGCTCAGGCGCCCGCGTGCTCTCGGCGGCATGCCGGTGATCGCCCCCGTGCCCACCGGATCCCGCACCGGCGGCGTGGACGGCATCCCGTCGCCCCGCCGGAGCACCGAGACCGCCCCGGCCGCCGGCACCACCGTCGACCACCTCACCGAGACCTACCGCGCCCACTACCGGTCGCTCCTCGGCCTCGCCGCGCTGCTCCTCGACGACACGGCCTCCTGTGAGGACGTCGTCCAGGAGGCCTTCATCCGCGTCCACTCGGCCCGCAAGCGGGTGCGCGAGCCCGAGAAGACGCTCGCCTACCTGCGCCAGACCGTGGTGAACCTCTCCCGGTCCGCGCTCCGCCGCCGCATCCTCGGCCTGAAGCTCCTGTCCAAGCCGATGCCGGACATGGCCAGCGCGGAGGAGGGGGCGTACGAGCAGCTGGAGCGCGAGGACCTGATCAAGGCGATGCGCGGACTCCAGCGGCGCCAGCGCGAGGTGCTCGCCCTGCGGTACTTCTCCGACATGACCGAGGTCCAGGTCGCCGAGACGCTCGGAATCTCCCTGGGCTCGGTGAAGGCGTACGGTTCGCGGGGCATCGCGGCGCTGCGCGTCGCGATGGGAGCGACGGCATGAGCGAGGCACCCCGCGGGGACGGCGTGGCCCACGAGAACCGTGACGGCGACGACGCCCCCCAGAGGCATGCCGCCGGGACGGCCCGCGAGGACGGCACCGCGCCCGCCGCTCCGGCCCCCGCCCCGGAGAACCCCGACGCCCTGGACGAACGTGACGAGCCGAGTGGACAGCGCATGGTGAACATCGAGCCCGGACCCGGCGAGGGAGACGACGAGCTCGCGCTGCGGAGGCTCTTCCAGAGCGCCGTGGGCGGCCTGGAGCCCTCCCTCGGCTCGCTGGAGCACCTGCGCCGTGCCGTGCCCGCGCGGCGCGCCCGCAAGCGCCAGGCCCTCGTCGGCGCCGCGGCCGCCGCCGTCCTCATCGGCACGGCCGTCCCCGCCTTCGTGCACGTCGCCTCCTCGGGCGGCCTCTCCGCCGCCAACCCGGTGAACGCCGGCCACGGCGAGCAGGCCCAGGGCGGCACCGGGACCGAGACCGGCGTCGAGGGCGGTCAGAGCTCCAAGGCCCCCGCGAGCAGCGTCTCCCCGAGCCCCGACGGGGCCGACGGCGCCTCCGGCAAGCCGCAGCACCCGGGAGCCGGCGCCTCCGGCGACGGCTCGCACGGGACGCTGGGCGTCGCCCCCGGCTCCGCCCCGCGGTGCACCGCCGACCAGCTCGGCGCCGCCGGCGGGGGAGCGGACGGCGCCGACGCCGAGGGCAGGGTCTACGGCACCTTCCGCATCGCCAACGTCTCCGGCCGGACCTGTCTGGTGGACGGCGCGGGCCTCGTCGGCTTCGAGGTCAGGGGGGCGGCGGACCCGGGCCGCATCTCGGTGGTCCGGCACACCTCGGGCGACGGCAGCGGACTGCCCGACCCCTCGCAGGAGGCGTCCACGATCGCCCTGGAGCCCAGCGGCAGCTACGCGGTGAAGTTCGTCTGGGTGCCGAGCGACACCTGCCCGACGACCGGCGGCACCCCGACGCCCACGCCGACCTCCCCGACCGAACCCCCCGCCACCCCGGACCCGACCCCGACCCCGACGCAGCCCCGCCCGACGGACGACCCGACGAGCGGTGCGGGCGGCACCGAGACCGGCGGCGCCGGCACGGAGGCGGGCACGGGCTCGGACGTCGCGCCCCAGCTGCTCGGCGAGGACGGCGCCCCGGCGGACGGCAGCATCGTGGTCACCCACACCGCGGAGCCGGGCGGTCCCACGGCCTCGGCCGTCATCCCGAACGCCTGCGCCGGCACCCTCTACCGCACCGGAGTCCTGGCGGGCTCCTAGCCCGCCGACCGCTGCCGGAGCGACCTGACGGCCACCGGCCCGGAGCTGGTGGCCAGGACGCCGGACCACCGGCCCGGCAGATCCCTGCGGGGGGCCGCCGGTCCGCCAGAGCCCTGGGGGGCGTCGGTCCGCCAGAGCTCCACGGGTCGCCGGGCCACGCCCTACCGGGCCACGCCCTACCGGGCCTGCCGTCCTGTGCCCTGCCGAGCCGTCGGCCCGTGCCTCACCGAGCCGTCGGTCCGCGCCCTGCCGAGCTGCCGGGCCGGCAGCCGGTCCGCGCCCAGCCGGTCCGCGCCCTACAGACCCAGCGCCTCGTCGCGGGAGGCCTCCGCCTCGCGACGTACGAGGCGGAACCACATGAAGACGACGAAGCCCGCGAAGACGAACCACTCCGCCGTGTAGCCGAGGTTCTGGAAGGCCTTCGCGTCCAGGCTCGTGCCCGCCGCGGCCACCGCCGGGACCGGCGTGAGTCCGGCGGGGGAGTCCGCGAGGGTGATCCAGGCGTCGTAGACGTCGTCCGTGACCACGTTCACCAGGGACGCCGCGCTGATCATGCCGAGCTGCCCCTCGGGGAGCCCGCCCTCTGCGTGCACGCCCTTCGTGCCGGGGTTCTCCGAGGCCTGGAGCGCACCCACCACCGTCACCTCGCCCGACGGCGGGGCGGGGGCCTTCGCCCCCGTGGGGAGCCAGCCCCGGACCACCGGCAGCGACCGGCCGCCGTCGGTCTTGAGCAGCGTCAGGACGTACGAACCGGTGCGCCCGTCCAGCTCGCGGTCCGGCACGAGGAACTGCTCCCCGAACCGGCCGCGCGCCTGCGCCGAGCGGCCCGAGGTCTCCTTGTCCACCGGCAGCAGGGAGTCCAGCGGCTCGGTCTTCTCCGTGCTCGCGGCGGGCCGCCGCTCGGCCTCCCGATGGGAGTCGACGCGATCCTCGAACTTGCCGAGCTGCCAGGTCCCCATGAAGACGCAGAACGGGATCGCGAGGAGGACGAAGACGTTGATCCCCCACCAGCGGGGCGTTCTCAGGAACCGGTACACGCCCCCACGGTACGCAAGCGGCCCGACCCTCCGACGCCGACCCCCTTCGACGACCTCCCCGGACGCCTCCGAGGACCACCCCTCCCGACGACTGTCCTCCCCGGGCTGTTCTCCCCGGGCGGCCACCTGGACGGCCCCCGGGTGTCCACCCCCTTCCGACAGTCACCCCCTTCCGACGCTCCTGGCGACCGGCCCCCTGTGACCGGCCCCCCTGTGACCGACCTCCCGGCGACCGGTCCCTCGCCGGCCGCCCCTTGTCAGCCGCCGGCCGCCGGCCGCCCGGTCAGGCCGAGTTCGTGGCGGCTCCCCGGATCGGCGGGGTGGTCCCCAGGTGCCGTGCCGCGAAGTCCAGATCCAGGGCGACCTGCTTGATCCGCTCCTCCACCACCAGGGAGCCGTGGCCCGCGTCGTACCGGTACACCTCGTGGACCGCCCCCCGCGCCGCCAGCCGGTCGACGTAGTTGTCGATCTGCCGGATCGGGCAGCGCGGGTCGTTGACACCGGCCGACACGTGCACCGGAGCCTTGACCGCGTCCACGTACGTCAGCGGCGACGAGGCCGCGTACCGCTCGGGCACCTCCTCCGGGGAACCGCCCAGGAGCGTCCGGTCCAGAGCCTTCAGGGCCTCCATCTCGTCCTCGTACGCCGTGACGTAGTCCGCGACGGGCACGGCCGCGAGACCGACCGCCCAGTCGTCCGGCTGGGTGCCCAGACCGAGCAGCGTGAGGTAGCCGCCCCAGGAGCCGCCTGCCAGCACGAGCCGCGCCGGGTCCGCGAGGCCGCTCTCCACGGCCCAGGAGCGGACCGCCGCGATGTCCTCCAGCTCGATCAGGCCGACCCGGTGCTTGAGCGCGTCCGTCCACTCCCGGCCGTACCCCGTGGAGCCCCGGTAGTTGACCCGCACCACCGCGTACCCGTGGTCCACCCAGGCCGCCGGGCCCGACGCGAAGGCGTCGCTGTCGTGCCAGGCCGGGCCGCCGTGCACCTCGAAGACCGTCGGGAAGGGGCCCCCGCCCTCCGTCGGGCGCTGCACGAGCGCGTGGATCCTGCCGCCGGGGCCGTCCACCCACACGTCCTGCACGGGCACCGACGGCGGTGCCTTCGGGCCGGGCGGGTCGAGGACGACGCCGCCGGCCGTGGAGCGCACCACCGGCGGCTCGGCGGCCGAGGACCACAGGTACTCCACGGAGCCGTCGGGCCGGGCCGTCGCGCTCGACACCGAACCGGTCGGGGTCTCCACCCGGACCAGGGCACCGGTCGCGATCTCGTACCGCCACAGCTCGCTGCGGGCCTCGAAGCCGTGCACGATCAGCAGGCCCGAGCCGTCCGGATACCACTCCGCCGACACGTCACCCGGCAGGTCGAGCCGCAGGTCGGTCTCGGCGCCCGTCGCCACGTCCCAGAGCATCGGCTCCCAGCGGCCGCGCCGCTGGTGGCCGACGAGCAGCCGGGTGTCCCCGGCCAGCGGGGCGAAGCCGAGGACCGTGAGCCCCAGCTCCTCCGTGCCGCCCTTGGTGTCGTCGAGCTCGGCCACCACGCCCGCGTCCGAGGCGCGCAGCACGCGCAGCGCCGAGTGCATCGCGTCGCCGTGCTCGGTGTGCTCGATCGCGATCAGCGAGCCGTCGTAGGACAGGTCGCCGACGCCGGCCGACTCCCGGTGCCGGTAGATCTCGACCGGGGCGTCGGCCCCGGGCCGTACGAGATGGACCGTCGAACCCTCCTCGTCCGTGGACCGGCCCACCACGACCGTGCCCTCCCGGCCGATGGCGAGCCCGGCGGGATAGGACGGGCCGAGGCCGGGCACGGCCGGCTCGTCCTCGCCGCCCGCGAACGGCTGGCGCATCCACACTCCGAACTCGTCCCCGTCGGTGTCCGCGAACCACCAGATCGAGGCGCCGTCCGGCGACAGCGTCCCGTCCGTCGTCCCGTTGGGCCGGTCCGTGACCTGCCGCTGTCCGCCGCTCGCCCGGTCCCAGGCGTACAGCTCGTACGTCCCCGTCGCGTTGGACACGAAGAGTGAACGGTCCGGGGCCTCCTCGGCCCATTCGGGCAGGGAGACGCGGGGAGCCCGGAAGCGCTGCTCCCAGACAGGGGTGTCGATGTGCTTGCTCTCGGTAGTCATGGCATCCATCATGCTCCGCGCCGCCGACAATCGGGTCGCGTCGCCCGCAGCCTGTGGATAACCTCGCCGACATGTACTCTCCGACGCCCGAGGACTGGCACGAGGCCAATCGCGCGAAGTGGGACGAGCGCGTTCCGATCCACGCCGCCAGCGAGTTCTACGACCTCGACGCCTTCCGCGCGGGCAAGGACGCCCTGCGGGACTTCGAGCTCGCGGAGGTCGGCGACGTCACCGGGCGTTCCCTGCTCCACCTCCAGTGCCACATCGGCCTGGACACCCTCTCCTGGGCCCGGCACGGCGCCTCGCACGTCGTCGGCCTGGACTTCTCCGAGCCGGCCGTCGAGGCCGCCCGCTCGCTCGCCGCCGACCTGGGCCTCTCACAGGACCGGGCCGCCTTCGTCGCCGCCGACGTGTACGACGCCGCCGAGGCCGTCCCGGACCGGTCGTACGACATCGTCTACACCGGGAGCGGCGCGCTGTGCTGGCTGCCCGACATCGAGCGCTGGGCGGAGACCGCCGCCGCCCTCGTCGCCCCGGGCGGCTTCCTCTACGTGGCGGAGTTCCATCCGCTGACCGACTCGCTCGACGACGAGACCGGCAGCAGGGTCGTGCACGACTACTTCGTCCGCGACCCGTGGGTGGACACCACCCCGGGGACGTACGCCGACCTCGACGCCGTCACCGTCCACAACCGCAGCGTGGAGTGGGTGCACCCGGTCGGCGAGGTCGTCACGGCCCTCGCGAAGGCCGGTCTGCGCATCGAGTTCCTGCACGAGCACGACGCCTCGCTCTTCCCCCGCTACGGCGCCCTCCACCGGCACGAGGACGGCTACTACCGCTTCCCCGCGGACCGCCCCCGCATCCCCCTCATGTACTCGGTGAAGGCGTCCCGCCCGGCCTGATGCCGGGGCACCCCGTCAGGGCGCGCCGCCCGGCCCGGTCCCGATGACGGCCCGCCCGCCGGCGCACTCCGCGCGCCCGCCGGAACACGCCTCACGCGGGCGCGTCAGGACGTATGTGGTGGGTGCGCCGACCGTCCGGCCCGAGGACCTGCGCGCCGATCTTGTGGGTGCGCAGGGACACCGCCGTGCCCGTGATCCGCAGCGCCGGCGCGGCCCGCACCAGCGCCGCCGTCACGTCGTGGAGTTCCTCGACCGTGCGGAGCCACATCGCGAGGGCCAGGTTGTGCGGACCGGTGACCGAGGTGATCACGCGGGTCTGGCGGAGCCGGGTCAGCGAGGCCACCGACCCGGCCGCCTCCAGGGGCGGTACGTCCGCCGTGACCAGCGCCCACACCGGCCGCCCGGAGAAGCGCGGGGCCGGCAGGCAGTGGTGGTGGACGGCGCCGGCCGCGCCGAGGACGTCCAGCCTGCGACGTACGGTCGACTCGCTGGTGCCGCACTGCCGGGCCAGCTCGGCGGCGCTGCGCCGGGCGTCTCCCGCCAGTTCCGCGACGATCCGCTGGTCGAGTTCCGTGACGAGCGGGTACGCGCGCGTGGAGGGCCGGGCCCGCCGGTCGCCGCCGGTGAGCTCGGTGAGGTGCTGCGTCTGTGCCGGGGTGAGCTGCTCGATCCGTGAGCGGTACGGGCGGTTGTGCAGCTGGGTGACGACCTGTGTGCGGGCCCTGAGCACCCCGGGGAGCCGCCGCACCCGGCCGGCGAGGTAGCCGTCGAGGGCGTGGAGGTCCGGACAGCTGACGAGCAGCACCAGATCGGCCTCGCCGGTCACCTGGTGGACGCCGAGGGTGCACGGATCGCCCGCGACCTCGATCGCGGTGGCCTCGGCGGCTCCGGCGACGCACTCCAGCTCCACCCACGCGTACAGGGCGGCCTCCGTGCCGCGCCGGGCGGCGAGCAGCGAACTCCAGGCGTAACCCCCGGCGGTGAGGGACTCCCAGCGCCGGGCGAGCGTGTCCGGGCTCACCGCGAGCACGCCGGAGAGCTGCGTCCAGCTGGCCCGCGGCGCCAGCTGCAGTGCGTGGATCAGCGCCAGATCCACCTCGCCCAGGACGGATTCCCTGGTATGCATGTGCCTCCTTGGTCGATCCCTGGGAAACCCTGGGTGCGGGCACGGGAAGGCCCCAGGATGTGGACCGGGGCAAATGCATTCAAGCCGTGGCGTCGGCCGTTTTCCATCGAATCCGTCCTGAATCACAGGAGAGGGCGGAGAAGTGACACGGGGGCTGGAGTACATGTGGGGCGGAGAACCACCGGAGACCGAATGCCTGTGGGGCGGAGCGCCACCGGAGACCGAGTGCCTGTGGGGCGAACACGTCGCCCTTGACCAGATCGCCGCGGCCGAGCGCGGCTACGAGAGCTGCGGCCCGGCCGAACGGCTCCTGTGGGAGCGGCTGTCCGTCTTCGAAGGGACCTTCGGCCGGGAGGCCGTCCGCGAGGTCTGCGCCTCCGGGACGCTGCCCGCCGGGGCGGTCCAGCGGGTCCTGGACCGGCTCGCCCCCCTCGCCCTCCTCCCCGTCGACGACCTCTTCGACGGCGAGGACGGCCTGCCCCGCTACTGGATGCCGCACCCGATGCGTGCCGTCGGCGCCCGCAGGCTCACCGCGCGCGGCGACCGCCGGGCCGTCCTCCTGCACCACCGCAGGTGGTGCGCGAAGGTGGCCCGGCGGGCCTCCGACCGGTGGCAGCGGGGCCGGCAGCTCGACGCCCGGGACCTCGCGCTGCGCGAACTCCCCGACCTGGCGGCCGCCATGGACCCGACGACCGCGCCGCTGTCGCCGAGCGCCGAGGCCGAGACGTCCGTCGAGATCGTGGTCTCCCTGTGGTTCCTGTGGGTGGCCTGCGGGCGGACCGTCGAGGGCCGCGCCCGGCTGAGGCACGCCCTCAGCCTGCACGCCGGCCCGCCGCCCGCCCGCGCCCTGTGGCTGGCGGCTTTCCTGGAGCTGGAGTCGGGCCGTCCCGAGGACGCCGACCCGCTCCTCGCACGGGCCTGGGCGGCGGCCGTACGGGACGGCGACGGGCGCTGCCTGTCGCTCCTGGCCCATCTGCGCGGCGCGACGGCCCTCTACCAGGGGCGTACGCGCGCGGCGGCGGCCGAGTTCCGGGAGGCCCTCGCGCTGATGGGGGAGCACCCGGAGTTCGGGCCGAGCCGACGGGCGTGCTGGGTCGGCCTCGCGCTCTCCCTGTGCCGCTCCGACCCGGAGGGCGCGCAGGAGGCGCTGGACCAGGGGGACCCGGACCGGGAGGGCCGACGGGCGCGGGTGGGCCGTGACGCGTTCGCCGAGGCCTGGGCGGACCACGTGCGGGCCGAGCTCGGCGCCCGGTACGGGGACCGGGCGCGTGCCGCGGAGCACGCCCGGCGGGCCCTGCGCGAGCATCTGCGGCTCGGTTCCGCGGTGGGCGCGGCCTGCGCGGCGGAACTCCTGGCCCAGATGAGGGCGATGGACGGCCGGCGCGACGCGGCGGCTCATCTCTTCGGCGCGGTCGACCTGTTGCGGACCTCGGCCTTCGACTCCTCGTACCGGCCGGCGGAGCACTGCGTGGTCACGCGCGCGCGTGGGGAGGAGGCGCTCGGGGCGCCCCTCGGCGACCCGCTCCTGCGGGAGGCCTACGAAGAGGGCGCGAGGCGGGGCCTGTTCACCCTGGCGGGCGAGATTTAGGAACGCCCAGGAGGTCCCGATCGGAGCCCCGGAGACCGGCCGCTCTTCGAAGCGTCGCGCCCGATCGTCCGCGCACCGGAGGTCACCGTCCGGCTGCGCGAAGCGGGAATCCGGCCGTCTGCCCTGGGGGCGCGCGCCCCGCTCCGGCGGTACGCGTCCACCCCGGCGTACGGAGGCGGCCCATGGGAGCACGCCACCACTTCCCCGTCGACCACCTCGGACGCTCGGTCTCCGTGACCGTCCGGACCGGGCACGCCCCGGCCGCCGAGGTCCTCGTCGACGGCAAGGAGACCGGCCGTGCCACGGGCCAGGACGACCGCCCGGTCACCGTCACGATCGAGCTGCCGACCGACCCACCGACGCCGGTGACCGTGCGCGCGACGCCGGGGCCCGGTGTACCGCGCTGCCTGCTGCTCGGGGCGGCGGACGAGGAGCCGCAGGTGAGGGCGCCGAGACCGTACTGAGCCACCCCGGAGCCCTGCCGGGCAGAGCCGGGCCCCTCCCCGCGCCGAACCCCGTACCGAGCCGCTCCGGGCCGCCGTCGGGACAGCCGGCACCTCCCGTGCCGAAGCGTCGAACCGGCCCGGACCGCCCTCAGGACAGCCAGGCCATCCCGATGATCAGGAAGACCACGAAGGCGATGGCACCGGCCACCGCGGCCGTCTTGCGCGGGCGGCGCCGGGAGAGTTCCGCGAGCCCCCCGCCGCTGCTCGCCGGGGCCTGGCGGCGCCGGGTGGCCGGCGCGGGCCGGGGCGCCGGCGGCCGGTTCGTCGGCGGCGGGGTCGGCGCGGACGTGTGCACCGGCGCGGGCATGGGCATGGGGGCGGCCCCGGTCGACCGGTGGGAGCCGTGGGGCGCGTGCGTCAGGACGGTGCCGGGTCCGGCGGGCTGGTGGGGCGCGTGGGGCCGGCCCGCGACGGGGGCGGCCCCGGGGTATCCGGACCCCCGCCAGGCGCCGGAGGAGAACCAGTCCGCGATCGCCTGCGCCGAGGGACGCTGTTCCGGCTGCTTGGCGAGCAGGCTCAGCAGGTACGTCTCGAAGTCGGACGGCAGCGCGGCCCCGAGGCGGCTCGGAGGCACCGGCGCGGTGTCGATGTGCTGGTACAGCAGGGCGGTCGCGGTGTCCGCGCGGAACGGCGGTCTTCCGGTGACCAGTTGGTAGAGCACACAGCCCAGTGAGTACACGTCGGAGGCGGGCGAGGCGGGCTGTCCGAGGGCCCGCTCGGGCGCGAGGTACAGCCCCGTGCCCACGATCTGACCGGTCGTCGTGAGCGCGGCCGAGGGGTCGTCGACGAACCGCGCGATGCCGAAGTCGGCCAGTTTGACCGTGCCTTCGGCGTCGACGAGCAGGTTCCCCGGCTTGATGTCCCGGTGCACCACGCCCTGCCGGTGCGCGGCCGCGAGCCCGGCGGCGGCGTGCGCGGCGACGACGGCGACGCGCTCGGCGGGCAGGATCAGCGGATCGGACGGGCTCCCCTGGAGACTGTCGCCCTCCACCAACTCCATGACCAGGAACAGCTTTCCGTCCCAGGTGCCGAAGTCGAAGACGCCCACCACGTGCGGGTGGCTCAGCCGCGCGGCGGTCTGCGCCTCCAGGCGGAAGCGGTCGCCTGCGGAGGGGTCGGTCGACTGCGCCAGCATCAGCTTCACGGCCACGGCCCGCCCCAGGACCTCGTCGGTGGCCTGCCACACCTCGCCCATGCCGCCCCGGCCGATACACACATGAAGCCGATATCGGTCCGCGACCAGCACCTGGAGACCACCCTTTCGACGATCGATCAACCTGACGGAAGGGAACCAGCGTAGAGCCGCCCGGCCCCGTCCCTCGCCGCGCTCCCCCCTCCGCGCCTCCCCGGGGTGCACGACACCCGTGGTCCGGGTGAACGGAAGGTGTCCCGGACGGTTAGCATCGCGGCCCGGAGCAGGTTCTGGTGCACAGGTTCATGGGACGGAGTGGGTCGTGGCGCGACCTCGTGTGGGTGTGGCGGTACTGACGATGGGGACGCGCCCCGCCGAGCTGCGGGCGCTGCTCGACGCCGTGGCGGGCCAGGACGAGCCCGCGTCCCGGATCGTCGTCGTCGGCAACGGCACGGGTTCGCTCCCGGACCTGCCCGAGGGCGTCACCGGCGTCGAACTCCCCGAGAACCGGGGCGTCTCCGGCGGGCGGAACGTCGCGATCGAGACGCTGCGCTCCTTCGGTGACGTCGACATCGTGGTGGACCTCGACGACGACGGCCTGCTCGTCGACACGGACGTCTTCCGCCGCCTCGCCGACCTGTACGAGGCGGACCCGCGCCTCGGCATCGTCTCGTTCCGCATCGCCGACGAGACCGGCGAGACCCAGCGCCGGCACGTCCCGCGCCTCGGGGCGAAGGACCCGCTGCGCGGCGGCGAGGTGACCACCTTCCTCGGCGGCGGCCACGGCCTGTCGATGCCGATGCTCGACCGGATCGGCGGCTGGCCGGAGGACTTCTTCTTCACCCACGAGGAGACGGACCTCGCCTGGCGGGCCCTCGACGCGGGCTGGAAGGTCCTGTACGCGCCGGAACTCCTGCTCCAGCATCCCAGGACCAGCCCGGCCCGCCACGCCGTCTACTACCGGATGACGGCCCGCAACCGCGTCTGGCTGGCCAAGCGCAACCTGCCGGTCCCGCTCGTCCCCGTCTACCTCGGCGTATGGACCCTCCTGACCCTGGCCCGCACCCGCTCGCTGCCGGGCCTGAAGGCCTGGTTCGGCGGCTTCGCGGAGGGCGTCCGCCGCTCCGGCGGCCCCCGCGCCCCGATGCGCTGGACCACGGTCCTCCGCATGACCCGCCTGGGCCGTCCGCCGGTGATCTAGGTCCACTGCTCGGACGGCCTGACGCCCGGCAGGGGCTTGCCGATCAGCGCCGGCGGGAAGTGGGAGGAGCACGGCCTCGTCTTCTCCTCGGCCGTGGGCAAGCCGCTCGACGCGGCCGACGTCCGCCGTGCCTTCCGTCAGGCGCTCAAGGGCATCGACGGGATCAACCCCGACGAGTGGACGCCCCGGGAGCTCCGGCACAGCTTCGTGTCCCTGCTCTCCGACCGTGGCGTCCCTCTGGAGGTGATCTCCCAGCTCGTCGGGCACTCGGGGACGGCCGTGACCGAGGAGGTCTACCGGAAGCGGATCCGGCCCGTGATCCAGACCGGTGCCGTGGTCACGGACGGGATCTTCGGCGCCGATCCGCAACAGTCGTAGGCGCGCGGGAGCGGTGGTCACGCAGATAGACACGCAAGCAGAAACAGGTGAGGCACCTACTCCTGAGAGTAGGTGCCTCACCTGCTGTTTCGGCTGTCGGGGTGGCGGGATTTGAACCCACGACCTCTTCGTCCCGAACGAAGCGCGCTGCCAAGCTGCGCTACACCCCGATGTCGCTGCTTTGTTCTTCATGTCGCGGCGACATCGATTACTTTAGCCCACGCGCGCGCTCAGACGAAATCCGGTATTCGGAGGGCCTCGGCGCAGGTCGGATGCGGTCCGGGGCGATGATCGCGAGACCGGGGGCGTAGAAGGCGGTGCCGAGGGCGTCGGCGTCGGCGAGGACGCCGCCACGGCCGTGGGCGGTGACGCCGAGGAACGGGTACGTGCAGCGGGTGGTCGCGGCGGGGGAGAGCGGGGCGCCGCCGGTCCACGCCGCCGGTCCACGGCGCCGGCAGCGGCGGCAGGCGGCGGCTCCGGGGGGCGGACGGCGCCCAGGCCCGGAGCGGCGGCGACCAGGATGTCGGACCGGAGGGTGCAGAAGCCCGGGGCGACGGGCACGTCGCCGTCCGCGCACTCGATGACCGGGCCGTGGCGGCGGACAGGGCGATCGGACCCCGGAGGGCCGCCGGGGGCCGGCGCGGCCGCGGTGGGGGCGCGAACGTGCCCTCACCGTAAGCGTTCAGGCACGCGCCGTCAGGGTGAGCAGGGTGGCCTCCGGCGGGCAGGCGAAGCGGACGGGGGTGAACCGGTTGGTGCCGCAGCCCGCCGAGACGTGGAGGTACGAGGTGCGGTCCTCCACCGTGTGGGTGGAGAGGCCCTTCACCCGGTCCGTGTCCAGGTCGCAGTTGGTGACGAGCGCCCCGTAGAAGGGGATGCACAGCTGGCCGCCGTGGGTGTGCCCGGCGAGGACCAGCTCGTACCCGTCGGCCGTGAAGGCGTCGAGCGAGCGCAGGTACGGGGCGTGCACGACGCCCACCGAGAAGTCGGCCGCCGCGTCGGGGCCGCCGGCCACCTTGTCGTACCGGTCGCGCTTGATGTGCGGGTCGTCCAGGCCGGTGAAGGCGAGCTCGGCCTGCGGCAGCTTCAGCCGGCCGCGGGTGTTGGTGAGGTTGACCCAGCCGACCGCGTCGAAGGCGTCCCTGAGGTCCTCCCACGGGTTGTGGATGGCGCCGACCACCGGCGGGTTGCCGTTGAGGCCGTGGCGGCCCTGCACCTTCTCCAGCAGGTAGCGGGCGGGATTGCGCAGCCGGGGACCGTAGTAGTCGTTGGAGCCGAAGACGTACACACCGGGGAACTCCATCAGCGGCCCGAGCGCGTCGAGGACCTCCGGCACGGCGTCCGTGTCGGAGAGGTTGTCGCCGGTGTTGACGACGAAGTCCGGGCGGAGCCCCGCGAGGGACTGCAGCCAGGCGCGCTTCTTGCGCTGGCCGCTCACCATGTGGATGTCGGAGACCTGGAGGACCCGCAGGTCGCGCATGCCGCGCGGGAGGACCGGGACCGTGACCCGGCGGAGTCGGAAGGAGCGGGCCTCGATGCCGGCCGCGTAGGCGACTCCGGCCGCCGCGGTCGCCGTGAGGCCTGCCGTGATCTTCAGGGGGATGCCGTACCGTGCGCGCATCCCCCCATCGTCGCAGACCCGCCGACCCTAAATGCGCGGGCGGCACGGGGGGCGCACCTGCGACACTTGGCCCCATGACCACGCTCAAGGCGAAGCTCCAGGACGACCTCAACGCCGCGATCCGGGAGCGCGACGAACTGCGCTCCTCGACCCTGCGGCTGACCATCACCGCGATCACGAAGGAGGAGGTCGCGGGTACGACGAAGCGCGAACTCTCCGACGACGAGGTGCAGAAGGTGATCGCGAAGGAGGCGAAGAAGCGCCGCGAGGCCGCGGACGCCTTCGCCAAGGGCGGTCGCCACGAGTCCGCCGAGCGCGAGAAGGCCGAGGGCCTCATCCTCGACGCGTACCTCCCGAAGCAGCTCAGCGACGAGGAGCTCGACTCCATCGTCGCGGCGGCCGTCGAGGAGGCGAAGGCGGCGGGCGCCGAGGGGCCGCGCGCCATGGGCGCCGTCATGAAGATCGTGAACCCGAAGGTGGCCGGCCGGGCCGAGGGCGGCCGTGTCGCCGCCGCGGTGAAGAAGCTGCTCGCGGGCTGATCCGCGGAGCGGGTACGAGGAAGGGCGCCCCACCGTCAGGCGGGGCGCCCTTCCTCGTGTCACCGCGTCAGTGGTTTCCGCGCGGCTTGTCGCGTCCGTCCCCGCCGCCGAACAGGTCCGTGGGGAACGTGAAGCCGGGGCTCGGGTCCGTGTCGCCCGGCTTGTTGTCGGCCGGCTTGCGGGGCTTGTTCGGGCCCTCGTCGCCGCCCTTCTCCTCCTCCTTGGGCTTCTGGGCCCGCGGTACGGAGACGGGGACGAAGCCGGGCGTCTGACCGGCGTCCAGGGCGCCCGTCATCGCGATCTTCCAGATCGGGCCGGGGAGGCAGCCGCCGCAGACCTTGTCGTAGTACTCGCCGCCGATGGTGATGTCGTACATCGACTTCTTCTCGCCGACGTCGTCACCGACCCAGACGGCGGTGGACAGGTTCGGGGTGTAGCCCACGAACCAGGCGTCCTTGCGGTCGTTGGTCGTACCGGTCTTGCCCGCGTTGTCGCGGTCGCTGAGACCGGCCTTCGTACCGGTGCCGTCCTCGACGACGCCCTTCAGCATCTGGTTGATGGTGTCGGCGGTCCGGTCGCTCATGGCCCGCGTGCACTTGGTCTGCGGCACGTTCAGCTTGTCGCCGTTGGCGGCCTTGATCGACTCGATGGCGATCGGGGTGCAGTAGATGCCGCGGTTGGCGAAGGTCGCGTAGACGGACGCCATGTCGAGCGGGGTGCTCTCGATGCTGCCGAGGGTGACCGACGGGCTCGGCTTGATGGGCTTGCCCAGCTCGCGCTCGTAGCCGACGTTCTTCGCCATCGTCAGCGTCTCGCACAGGCCGGCCATCTGCTCCAGCTTGGCGAAGTACGTGTTGATGGACTTGCCGAGGGCGCTCGTCATGTCGAAGACGCCCTTCTCCGACTTCATCTCGTTGTTGACCTCCCAGTTGGCGTAGCCCGCGGGCTTGCCGTCACAACGGGTGTAGTCGCTCTCCGGGATGTTGATCTGCGCCGGCGTGTCGAAGCTCTGCGCCGGGCTCAGGCCCTTCTCCAGCGCCGCCGCGGCCGTGATCGGCTTGAAGGTCGAGCCGACCTGGAAGCCGTACGTCGTGCCGCCCATCTTGCTGCCGACGGCGAGGTTCAGCGTCGTCTGGTGCTGCCTCTGGTCCAGTCCGTACGGGCGGGACTGGCCCATCGACAGGATGCGGCCGGTCTTGGGCTGGACCTGCACCACCGAGGCGGCGACCGGGTCGTCCTTGTCGACCTTCGCCACGGCGGCCTCGTTGGCGGCGGCCTGCGCGCGGGGGTCGAGCGTGGTCTTGATGGTGAGGCCGCCCAGGTTCCACAGCTTCGTCCGCTCCTCGGCCGTCTTGCCGAAGGTCGGGTCGTTGAGGATCGTCTTGCGGACGTAGTCGCAGAAGAAGCCGGCGCCGTCGACGGCGGTGATGCAGCCGTTCTTCGGGGTCTTCACCTTCAGCTTGATCGGCTTGGCCTTGGCGGCGTCCGCCTCGGCCTGGCTGATGTCCTTCACGTCGGCCATCCGCTGGAGGACCGTGTTGCGGCGCTTGGTGGCTTCCTGGATGTCGTTGATCGGGTCGTAGCGGCTCGGCGACTGGACGAGACCGGCCATCATCGCCGCCTCGCCCAGCTCCAGGTCGGCCGCGGGCTTGGAGAAGTACCGCTGGGAGGCGGCCTCGATGCCGTAGGCCTGCTGCCCGAAGAACGTGATGTTGAGGTAGTTCTCCAGGATCTTCTTCTTGCCCAGCTCCTCCTCGACCTGGATCGCGAACTTCAGCTCGCGGACCTTGCGGCCGATGGTCTGCTGGGTGGCCTGCGCGACCTTCTCGGGGTCGTCACCGGCCTCCTCGACGAAGACGTTCTTCACGTACTGCTGGGTCAGCGTGGACGCGCCCTGCGCGACCCCGCCCGACTGCGCGTTCCGGTTGATGGCGCGCAGCACGCCCTTGAGGTCGATCGCCCCGTGCTCGTAGAAGCGCCCGTCCTCGATCGCGACGATCGCCTTCTGCATGTACGGGGAGATCTTGTCGATCGGCACGACCTTCCGGTCCCGCGAGTACACCGTGGCGATCACGCCGCCCTCGGCGTCCAGGATCGTGGTGCGCTGACTCAGCGGCGGGGTCTTCAGGTTGGAGGGGATCTCGTCGAACCCCTCGACCGTGCCCTTCGCGGCCAGTCCGAGTGCACCGGCGGCGGGCAGGGCGATGCCCGCCAGCACGGTTCCGGCGAGCACACTGACACCGAGGAACTTTGCGGCCTGCTGGGTCCCGGTCAGACCACCGCCCGAGCGCTTCTTTGCCATGGGGGCAGCCTAATCCGTAGTCATGTGCGATCCGCAGGAGCAGGGGCCTCTCGGAGCGTTCGAGTACCAGACCGTGACATCCGGGTGGGGCCGGGCCCCAGGAGGCCTCCGCGTGGACCGGTGCACGGTCGTGGTGCTCCCCGTGCCGGCGCTCCCCCGGGGTGGCGGTCGCGTGGGGGCCGGGTTCCTGTCTCCACGACGCGTGGTCGCGGTCGGTGGGGAGCGGGGCGGGGTTCGAGTGCGGCTCGCCGGTGCGGCGGCGGGTGGTCGCCGAGGGGGCTTCGCGGGGGCCGTGCCCGCCCTCGCGCATCCGGCCCCGTTCGTCCGTGTCGAACCACCGCTCGTCGACGGCCCGCGTCGGGCGTCCCTGGAACAGGTGTCGGGCCGGCGCCTGCGAACCCCTCGGCCGGGTCCGCCGAGCACGCGGGCCGGAAGTCCGGCCCCTCCACGAGCGGATGCCCGTCCGCGGCGGGGGACGAGGAGTGCCCGTGCCGTGCCGTCACCACGCGGGGCGCTCTCCGGTCCGGCACCGGACCGTCCGAAGCCCGGCCTTCACGGCCGACAGGCTCGCGGCATGGCAAGGTGAAGTGAGGTGGGGTGCCTGCGTTCCCATTCGCCGGACACACGTATATGCCTTGGCCTAAGCTGCTCCCGACTGTCACAGCAGTGCGGTCCGGCATCAAGACCCGGGTGTGACGTCGGCAGGGATTCCCGTGACCCCGAAACGCGGGAAGCCTCGTGTCCGATTCCTGTTCATGTGTCATGCGGGACCCTGGAATGACCCTGCCGGGAAAGGGCGTATCCCTGAGATATGTCCGCTATCACCCGCATGTCCTTCGATCACTCCCCTGGGTGATCTGACGTACACGCATAGTCCGTTCGGACCATTCAAGATTGGGCCCGAAGGGGGTGTTGCGCTGTGCCCACCTTCCGTAACGTCCCAACTGGCAGCGGTGAATATGCCGCTGCCGCCGTGGGGGAGCCTCGATTCGGGAGAGGACGGCGCCGGTATGGGCTGGGTAGCTGACTGGAGTGCGCAGGCGGCCTGCCGCACTACCGATCCGGATGAACTTTTCGTGCAGGGAGCGGCGCAGAACAGGGCGAAGGCGGTGTGCACCGGATGCCCGGTGCGGACCGAGTGCCTCGCCGACGCCCTCGACAACCGCGTGGAGTTCGGCGTGTGGGGCGGCATGACGGAGCGCGAGCGTCGCGCCCTGCTGCGCCGCAGGCCGACCGTCACCTCGTGGCGCCGGCTCCTGGAGACCGCGCGGACGGAGTACGAGCGGGGAGCGGGCCTGCTGCCCGTGGCGATCGAGGACGACGCGACGTACGAGGCGTACGCCGCGGTCGGCTGACCCCGCGACCCGTACGAGAAGCGGGTACGAGTACGGATACGGGTACTCGTACGCGAGACGGCTCAGGCCGAGGGCGTCCGCCCCGCAGTGAGCCGGTCACCGATGGCCCGCAGCCCGGCGAGGTCGTGCACATCGCCGGGCAGGGCGGCCACTTCGGTCACCGCCACCTCCGGGTGGAGCGCGGTGAAGCGGTCGCGCGTGCGCTGCTCACGCGCGAGCACCCGCATGCGCTCTGCATGCAGGCGCAGAAGTCCTGCGGTGAGATGTCGTACGTCCACGTCTGTTTCCTGTGCCGGTTCGGCTGTGGGGGCAGCCTCGGGTACGGGATGTGCGGCGGCGGTGGCGAGATCGTTCGGCTCGGGCTCGGTCTCAAGCTCGGGCGTGGTGGCCGGGGAGCCACGCAGTCCAGCCTTCCCGTCCCCCTGATCCACAATGCGCCCCTCGTCAAGATTTTCCGCGGCGGCCCGCGCCCGCTCGGCCGAGAGCCGTGCGGCCCCGCTGCCGTGGACGCGGTTGAGGACGAGACCGGCCAGCGGCATCCGTTCGGCGGCCAGCCGCTCCACGAAGTACGCGGCCTCGCGCAGCGCGTCCCGCTCCGGCGTGGCGACCACGAGGAAGGCCGTGCCCGGGGCCTGGAGCAGTTTGTACGTGGCGTCCGCGCGGGTCCGGAAACCGCCGAACATCGTGTCCATCGCCGCCACAAACGTCTGCACGTCCTTGAGGAACTGACCCCCCAGCAGCTTCCCCAGGGTCCCCGTCATCATCGACATGCCGACGTTGAGGAACTTCATCCCGGCCCGGCCGCCGACCTTCGCCGGGGCCATGAGCAGCTTGATGAACTTCCCGTCGAGGAAGGACCCGAGCCGCTTCGGCGCGTCGAGGAAGTCCAGCGCGGACCGGGACGGCGGGGTGTCGACGACGATCAGGTCCCACTCGTCGCGGGCCCGGAGCTGCCCCAGCTTCTCCATCGCCATGTACTCCTGCGTACCGGCGAACCCGGCCGACAGGGACTGGTAGAAGGGGTTCTCCAGGATCGCCCGCGCCCGCTCGGGCTCCGCGTGCGCCTCGACGATCTCGTCGAAGGTCCGCTTCATGTCGAGCATCATGGCGTGCAGTTCGCCGCCGTCGGACCCCTTGATCCCGTCGACCTTGCGGGGCGTGTTGTCGAGGGAGTCGATGCCCATGGACTGGGCGAGCCGGCGCGCCGGGTCGATGGTGAGGACCACGACCCGCCGCCCGCGCTCCGCCGCCCGCACGCCGAGGGCCGCCGCCGTGGTCGTCTTGCCGACCCCGCCCGCGCCGCAGCACACGATGATCCGGGTCCCCCGGTCGTCGAGGAGCGGATCGAGCTCCAGGAGGGGCGCGCGATCGAGCCCGTCCACGGCGTCCGGTCCGGCCGCACCACCCGCTTCCTCCGCGGTGTCGGGCCCGGCCGCGGTGTCGGGCCCGACACCTGTTCCTGCGTCAGGCCCGGCTCCGGCGGTGGCCGCTTCGGGGGCCGTCGTGGCGTCCGCCTTCTTCGTCACGCGCCCACCCCTTGCTTCCGCAGTTCCTTCGCCAGCCGGTAGAGCCCGGCGATGTCCGCCCCGTCCCCGAGGAAGGGCAGTTCGTACGAGGGGACGCCGACGCCGTCCAGGACGGCGCGCTGCGCCCGTTCCAGCTCGACCCGTCGCGCGTGCCCGGTCGCCTGGTCGAGGAGCGGCTCGACCAGGCGCGTCCCGCCCGTGACGCCGACGGACGCCAGGGTGCGCGCGATCGCGTCCCGGTGGTCGCCCGAAGCGGCCCGCACCGCCGCCTCGTCGAGCACGTGCGGGCGGACCATGTTCACCACGACCCGCCCCACCGGCAGGTCGGCGGCCCTCAGCTCCGCGATGCCGTCGGCGGTCTCCTGGACCGGCATCTCCTCCAGGAGCGTCACCAGGTGCACCGCCGTCTCGGGGGACTTCAGGACCCGCATGACGGCCTGCGCCTGGTTGTGTATCGGACCGATCCGGGCCAGGCCCGCGACCTCGTCGTTCACGTTGAGGAAGCGGGTGATGCGGCCGGTGGGCGGCGCGTCCATGACCACGTGGTCATAGGTGGGGCGGCCGTCCTTCTCGCGCCGCCGGACCGCCTCGCACGCCTTGCCGGTCAGGAGCACGTCCCGGACGCCCGGCGCTATCGTCGTCGCGAAGTCGATCGCGCCGAGCTTCTTCAGGGCCCGCCCCGCACCGCCCAGTTTGTAGAACATCTGGAGGTAGTCGAGGAGCGCGCGCTCGGCGTCGATCGCCAGCGCGTACACCTCTCCGCCGCCGGGGGCGACGGCGATCTTGCGCTCCTCGTACGGAAGGGCTTCCGTCTCGAAGAGCTGTGCGATGCCCTGCCTGCCTTCGACCTCGACGAGGAGGGTCCGCTTCCCCTCCGTCGCGAGGGCGAGGGCGAGGGCGGCGGCGACCGTCGTCTTACCGGTACCGCCCTTGCCGCTGACGACCTGGAGCCTGCTCACGCTGTCGAGCCTAACCACTGGCGGCCGCGCGCAATCAGCAGGCCGCCCCGGAGAAGCTCCCTAGGGGGAGCTTCGGGGGCCACCTCGGCGGACGGCCCCGCGGCAGCGGATACAGTCGGCCCATGACCAAGTGGGAGTACGTCACGGTGCCGCTTCTGGTGCACGCGACCAAGCAGATTCTGGACACCTGGGGCGAGGACGGCTGGGAGCTCGTCCAGGTCGTGCCCGGGCCGAACAACCCCGAGCAGCTCGTGGCCTACCTGAAGCGGGCCAAGTCGTGAGCGGGGCCGTCGAGGCGCGGATCGCCGAGCTCGGCCTGACCCTGCCCGAGGTCGTGCCGCCGATCGCCTCCTACCAGCCGGCCGTGCAGTCCGGCGTGTACGTCTACACCTCGGGCCAGCTCCCGATGGTGGCGGGCAAGCTTCCGGTGACCGGCAAGGTCGGCGCCGAGGTCACGCCGGAGGAGGCCAAGGAACTCGCCGCCACCTGTGCGCTCAACGCGCTCGCGGCCGTGAAGTCGGTCGCCGGTGACCTCGACCGCATCAAGCGCGTCGTGAAGGTCGTCGGCTTCGTCGCCTCCGCCGCCGACTTCACCGGCCAGCCCGCCGTCATCAACGGCGCCAGCGAGCTGCTCGGCGAGATCCTCGGCGAGAAGGGCGTGCACGCGCGCAGCGCCGTCGGCGTGGCCGTGCTGCCGCTCGACGCGCCGGTCGAGGTCGAGGTCCAGGTCGAGCTCGTCGAGGCCTGACCGCCGATCCGGACGACTCGACGAGGGCCCTACGACTCCGTACGTTCGCCCGACTCGCGCGTCCGTGTGACTCCGTACGACAGGGAGCCGGTTTTCCACAGCCCGGGAAACCGGCTCTCGTGCATTCCGATGCTTGCGCATAGCATCCGGCCATGTCGAATGGTCAGTCGAAGCAGTCGAACGGTCAGTGGTACCCGGCGGAATGGCCGGACCGCATCCGGGCCCTCGCCGCCGGTGAGCTCACCCCCGTGACGCCCCGGCGCGCCGCCACGGTCCTGCTCCTGCGCGATGGGGCCTCCGGGCCCGAGGTCCACATGCTGCGCCGCCGCACCTCGATGGCCTTCGCGGGCGGTGCGTACGCCTACCCCGGCGGCGGCGTCGACCCGCGCGACGAGCAGCCGGTGCGCTGGGCGGGCCCGTCCCTGGAGACCTGGGCGGCCCGGCTCGGCCTCGACGATCCGGCGCAGGCCCAGGCCGTGGTCTGCGCGGCCGTGCGCGAGACCTTCGAGGAGGCGGGCGTGCTGCTCGCCGGAGAGACCACGGACGGCGTCGTCGGCGACACGACCGGCGAGGAGTGGGAGCGGGACCGGGAGGCGCTCGTCGCCCGGGAGCTGTCCTTCGCCGACTTCCTGGACCGGCGCGGGCTCGTCCTGCGCTCGGACCTGCTGGGCGCCTGGGCCCGCTGGATCACTCCGGAGTTCGAGCAGCGCCGGTACGACACCTGGTTCTTCGTGGCGGCGCTCCCGGCCGGGCAGCGCACCCGGGACGTGTCGGGGGAGGCGGACCGCACGGTCTGGATCCGCCCGGCGGACGCCGCGGCCGGCTACGACCGGGGCGAGCTGACGATGATGCCGCCGACGATCTCGACCCTGCGCACCCTGGAACCGTACGGGACGGCCGCCGAGGCGCTGGTGGCGGCGGAGGCGCAGGACATGGCCCCCGTCCTCGCACAGGCGCGCCTGGAGGGCGACGAGCTGGTCCTGAGCTGGCCGGGGCACGAGGAGTTCACCAAGGTCATCCCCGCGGGGGGTGAGCGATGAGCGACGCCGCCGCCCTGCCCGGCCGGCCGCGCGGACTGGTGGCCTCCGGGCCGGCGACCGACCGCGCCGTGAACGTCCTGGCGCCGAACCCGTCCGCGATGACCCTCGACGGCACCAACACCTGGCTGCTCTCCGAGCCGGGCTCGGACCTCGCCGTCGTGGTCGACCCGGGGCCGCTCGACGAGGGCCATCTGCGTCATGTGCTCGACACGGCCGAGAAGCTCGGCAAACGGGTCGCGCTGACCCTGCTGACCCACGGCCACCCGGACCACGCGGAGGGCGCCGGCCGGTTCGCTGAGCTGACCGGGACGGCCGTGCGGGCCCTCGACCCGGCGCTGCGGCTGGGCGACGAGGGGCTCGGCGCGGGGGACGTGGTGACGGTCGGCGGCATGGAGCTGCGGGTCGTCCCGACGCCCGGGCACACCTCGGACTCGCTCTCCTTCCACCTGCCGGCCGACCGGGCGGTGCTGACGGGCGACACGATCCTGGGACGCGGGACGACGATGGTCGCGCACCCGGACGGGCGGCTCGGGGACTACCTGGACTCGCTGCGGCGGCTGCGCTCGCTGGCCGTCGACGACGGGGTGCGCACGGTCCTGCCGGGACACGGGCCGGTCCTGGAGGACGCGCAGGGGGCCGTGGAGTTCTACCTCGCGCACCGGGCGAGCCGGCTCGCCCAGGTGGAGACGGCGGTCGAGGCGGGACACCGGACGGCGGCGGAGGTCGTCGCCCATGTGTACGCGGACGTGGACCGCTCGCTGTGGCCGGCGGCCGAGCTGTCCGTACGGGCGCAGCTGGAGTACCTGAGGGGCCGCGGCCTGGTCTGAGGGCGTGCGGCCGGGGCTGAAGGGGTGCGGCCGCACTCGAGGGACCGCGTCGGGTCCGGTCGACCGCGCCCCGGCCCGGCCCGGTCCACCGGGGCCCGACCGCGCCCCGGCCCGACTGCGCCCCGGCCCGACCGCGCCCCGGTCGGCCCCGCCCCGGCCCGGTCCACCGGGGCCCCGGCCCGTGGGACGGGACCCGGAACCTTTCGGCTTTCCCCTGTGTCTTACGCTCCGCTTACATCCGGCCGTAGCTCTCGGGGGGTCCACCCGTGTTCGTCATCGCCATCCTGCTGGTCATAGCCGCAGTGGTGCTCTTTCTCGTCGGTCGCGCCAACGACTCCAAGGGGCTGAAGTTCGGCGCCCTCGGCGCGGTCCTGGCCGGCCTCTTCTCGCTGATCGCGAGCATGACGTACGTGATCAGCGCGTACGAGGTCGGCGTGCCGGTCGCCTTCGGCAAGGTGGGCTCTCCGATGACCTCGGGCATGCACCTGAAGTCGCCGTTCACGGACGTCACGACCTTCTCCACCCGCCCGGTCGACCTCAACCTCTCCGACAAGGACGTGGTCGAGGTCCGCTCCTCGCAGGGCGGTGTCATGTACGTCGAGGTGACGGTGAAGTGGTCCGTCGACCAGGCCAAGTCCGTCGAGCTCTACAAGCTCGCGGGCAGCGAGGACGCCATCCAGCAGCGGCTGGTCTACCCGGACAGCCGGGAGATCATCCGTAACGTCTTCGCCCACTACACCAGCGAGCAGGGGTACGCCACCGACCGCGAGAAGATCAACGCCGAGATCGGCACCCTGATCAAGGAGCGTCTGGCCCCGCGCGGCATCGACGTGACCACGGTCAACCTGCGCAACGTGAAGCCCTCGGACGCCCTCCAGGGTCAGATCGACCGCAAGATCCAGCAGCAGCAGGCCACCGAGCGGGCCACCGAGGCCGCCCGTACGGCCAAGGCCGAGGCCGACCGGCGCCGCATCGAGGCGGAGGGCATCGCCCGCGCCAACAAGATCCTCAACGACTCGCTGACGGACAAGGTCCTGATGAACCAGTGCATCGACGCGTACCGGGAGGTCGCGGCGAAGAACCCGGTCTACGCGGTGCCCTGCGGCGACGGCGGCTCCGCCCCGGTGATCGTGGACGGCTCGAAGCGCTGACCGTCCCGCAGGACGCGGAAGGCCGCCCCGGTCCGACGACCGGGGCGGCCTTCCGCGTGCTCGGGGTACTAGCGCGAGCGCTTCGCGAGGCGCTCCACGTCCAGCAGGATCACGGCGCGGGCCTCCAGGCGCAGCCAGCCGCGCTGGGCGAAGTCGGCGAGCGCCTTGTTGACCGTCTCGCGGGAGGCGCCGACCAGCTGGGCCAGCTCCTCCTGGGTGAGGTCGTGGACGACGTGGATGCCCTCCTCCGACTGCACGCCGAAGCGGCGCGACAGGTCGAGGAGCGCGCGGGCGACACGGCCCGGTACGTCGGAGAAGACCAGGTCGGACATCTGGTCGTTGGTCTTGCGCAGTCGGCGGGCGACGGCGCGCAGCAGCGCGGTGGCCACCTCGGGCCGGGCGTTCAGCCAGGGCTGGAGGTCGCCGTGGCCCAGGCCGAGCAGCTTGACCTCGGTCAGCGCGGTCGCCGTGGCGGTGCGCGGGCCCGGGTCGAAGAGGGACAGCTCGCCGATGAGCTCGCCGGGGCCGAGGACGGCCAGCATGTTCTCGCGGCCGTCGGGGGAGGTGCGGTGCAGCTTCACCTTGCCCTCGGTCACCACGTACAGGCGGTCACCGGGGTCGCCCTCGTGGAAGAGCGCGTCGCCACGGGCGAGCGTCGCCTCACTCATCGAGGCGCGCAGCTCGGCAGCCTGCTCGTCATCGAGCGCCGCGAAGAGCGGGGCGCGCCGCAGAACGTCGTCCACGAGTTCTCTCCTACTGTCGACCTGCTCAAAGGACCTGGGTCCCATGATGCCGGACGCACAAAACAGTGCGATCAATCACAACAAGTTTGACGTACCGAGCCGCCCATCCGTACGTCAGGGGCCCGATTGGGCTCCGATCGGCCGTGCCCGGGGCGGATGTCGGCGGCGGCGCCTAGGCTGGTCGGGTGTCCAACTCGCCGGTGAGAGCGCAGGCCAAGGGGGCTGAAAGAGTGTCGGCCGAAGGTAATTCCGCCGTGGGCGAACACGGCGTGTCGAAACGGGTCAAAGGTGCGAACCGGAAGCCCGTCGGGCCCGAATCGCGGCTCGCCATGGTCCGTCGCGCCCGGAAGATCAACCGCGAGCTGGCGGAGGTCTACCCGTACGCCCACCCGGAGCTCGACTTCCGCAACCCCTTCGAACTGCTCGTCGCCACGGTCCTCTCGGCCCAGACCAACGACCTGCGGGTCAACCAGACCACCCCCGCCCTCTTCGCGAAGTACCCCACGCCCGAGGACCTCGCGGCGGCCGTGCCCGAGGAGGTCGAGGAGCTGATCCGGCCGACCGGCTTCTTCCGCGCCAAGACCAAGTCGATCATGGGCCTCGCCGCCGCCCTCAGGGACGACTTCGGAGGAGAGGTCCCCGGCCGCCTGGAGGACCTCGTCAAGCTCCCCGGCGTCGGCCGCAAGACCGCCTTCGTCGTCCTCGGCAACGCCTTCGGGGTCCCCGGCATCACCGTCGACACCCACTTCATCCGCCTCGCCCGCCGCTGGCGGTGGACCGAGTCCGACGACCCGGTGAAGATCGAGGCCGAGGTCGCCACGGTCTTCCCCAGGAGCGAGTGGACGATGCTCTCGCACCGGGTGATCTTCCACGGCCGCCGCATCTGCCACGCCCGCAGGCCCGCCTGCGGCGCCTGCCCGATCACCCACCTCTGCCCCTCGTACGGAGAGGGCGAGACCGACCCCGAGAAGGCGCGGAAGCTGCTCAAGTACGAGATGGGCGGCTTCCCCGGCCAGCGGCTGAACCCGCCGCCCGACTACCCGGGAACCCCGGCGCCCCCGCTCGGCGGCGGCGCCTGAACCCGCCCCCGGGAGCCCCGGGCGCGTTCCCCCGCCCCGGGCGTCCGGGGCGGGGGAACACCGGGAACGAACCCGTCCACCGACCGCGTTGTGAACCACGGGGGTACCTGTGACGCGCACTGACGAAGAGATCCACGGACCCGGGAAGGCCGGGCTGCTCAGCCGGGACGGCCTGCCCGACTGGCTCGAGCCGGTCGACCGGGCCGCCCGCACGGTCCGGCCCGAGCAGCTGAGCCGCTTCCTGCCGCCCGAAAACGGCACCGGCCGGCAGTCCGCCGTCCTCATCCTCTTCGGCGAGGGCGAGCGCGGACCCGAACTGCTGCTCATGGAGCGCTCCGGCAGCCTCCGCTCGCACGCCGGCCAGCTCTCCTTCCCCGGCGGCGCCCTCGACCCCGAGGACGGCGACCCGGCGGACGGCGGCCTGCTGCGCGCCGCCCTGCGCGAGGCCCAGGAGGAGACCGGCCTCGACCCGGCGGGCGTCCAGCTCTTCGGCGTCCTGCCCCGGCTCTACATCCCGGTCAGCAGCTTCGTCGTCACCCCCGTCCTGGGCTGGTGGCGCACCCCCAGCCCGGTCGGCGTCGTCGACCCCGGAGAGACCGCCCGCGTCTTCACCGTCCCCGTGGCGGATCTCACGGACCCCGCGAACCGTGCGACCACCGTGCACCCGAGCGGCCACAAGGGCCCCGGGTTCCTCGTCGCATCCGCTCTGGTCTGGGGTTTCACGGCCGGCGTCATCGACCGGCTGCTGCACTACGCCGGCTGGGAGCGCCCCTGGGACCGGTCCAGGCAGGTCCCGCTCGACTGGCGCTCATGACAGGCTGACCTCCGGGCGGACCGGCCGTGGGCCGACCGACCCCGGGTGACCGGAAACGAATCTGCGAGGCTATTGACGGTGAACGTGCTGGACATCTTGTTGCTGCTCGCCGCCGTGTGGTTCGCGATCATCGGTTACCGCCAGGGATTCGTCGTCGGCATCCTCTCGGTCGTCGGCTTCCTCGGCGGCGGCCTCGTCGCCGTCCTGCTGCTCCCGATCCTCTGGGACCAGCTGACCGACCACAGCGAGGTCTCGACGACGGCCACCGTCGTCTTCGTGATGGCGGTGATCGTCTGCGCCTCCGTCGGCCAGGCCTTCACCACCCACCTCGGCAACAAGCTGCGACGCCACATCACCTGGTCGCCGGCCCGCGCCCTGGACGCCACCGGCGGCGCCCTGGTCAACGTCGTCGCGATGCTGCTCGTGGCCTGGCTGATCGGCTCCGCCCTCGCCCGCACCTCCCTGCCCACCCTGGGCAAGGAGGTACGGAACTCCAAGGTGCTGCTCGGCGTGGAGCAGGTGATGCCGGATCAGGCCTCGGGCTGGTTCGGCGACTTCAGCTCCACCCTGGCCCGCAGCGGCTTCCCCCAGGTCTTCAGCCCCTTCGCGAACGAGCCGATCACCCCGGTCACCCCGCCCGACCCGGCGCTCGCCCACAGCCCCGTCGCCGCCCGCGCGCAGCGCTCCATCGTGAAGGTCGTCGGCACCGCGCAGAGCTGCGGCAAGGTCCTCGAAGGCACCGGCTTCGTCTTCGCCGACCGCCGCGTCATGACCAACGCCCACGTCGTCGGCGGCGTCGACGAGCCGACCGTCCAGATAGGCGGCGAGGGCAAGCTCTACGACGCCAAGGTCGTGCTCTACGACTGGCAGCGCGACATCGCCGTCCTGGACGTGCCGGGCCTCCGGGCCGCCCCGCTGGCCTTCACCGACGAGGACGCCCGCAGCGGCGACGACGCGATCGTCGCCGGCTTCCCGGAGAACGGCTCGTACGACGTGCGGTCGGCCCGGGTGCGGGGCCGCATCAGCGCCAAGGGACCCGACATCTACCACCGTGACGAGGTGCGCAGGGACGTGTACTCGCTGTACGCGACGGTCCGCCAGGGCAACTCCGGCGGCCCGCTCCTCACCGAGGACGGCGAGGTGTACGGCGTGATCTTCGCCCGCTCCCTCGACGACGCGAACACCGGATACGCCCTGACGGTCGACGAGATCCGCGAGGACATCGAGCAGGGCCGGACCGCCGACCAGCAGGTCGACACCCAGGCCTGCGCCCTCTGAGGCGAGTGGGGTGAGCCCGAAGGGGCTCACCGGGACGCCCCTTACGGGTTCTCGTTCACCGGGTGTCTGCCCACGACTGCCTGCTCACGGGCGCCTGTTCACGGGGTGCCCGTGCCAGGGGGTGCCTGTTCACGGGGTGCCCGTGCCAGGGGGTGCCTGTTCACGGGGTGTTCCTGGGGTGCCGCAGCCGGGCCGAGACCCATCGGGCCCGGCGGCGCAGGAGGCGCGAGATCCCCACCTCTGGTACCGCGTAGCCCGCGTCCGCCGGACCACCCCTCTCCCGGGAGCCCGGCCCCGTGGCCGAGCGGCGGTCGCGTGCTGTCGTGTCACCGTAGTCGTGCGTCCAGCCCATACTTCGACGTCTGCCCGGGGGCCAAGGTCGGTAACCGCCCCGGGGCCCGCCAATTGGAGTATGCGCGGGGCACATGGCCGTTCGACGGACGCCTGTGCGCCGGCGCCGTCCCCGAACGACGCCTGCCCGCCGGTGCCGCCCCTGACGGGGGCTCAGCGGTCGGGCTCGGGGTCCCTCAGCCAGTTGACGAGCTCCGTGGTGAAGGCCACCGGGTCCTCCTCGTGCGGGAAGTGCCCGAGGCCGTCGAAGAGCCGCCAGCGGTACGGCGCCTCCACGTACTCCCCGGACCCCGCCGCGCTGCGGGTCCGCATCACCGGGTCCAGGGAGCCGTGCAGATGGAGCGTCGGCACCCGGACCGGCCGCTTCATGCGCCGGTTGAACTGGATGCCGTCCGGGCGGGCCAGCGACCGCACCATCCACCGGTACGGCTCGATCGAGCAGTGCGCCGTCGACGGGACGCACATCGCCCGCCGGTACGCCTCGACGGCCTCCTCGTCGACCGGCTTCGGGCCCGACCAGTCCCGGATCAGCTCGCCCACGAGCGCGCCGTCGTCCGCGACGAGCTGACGCTCCGGCAGCCACGGCCGCTGGAAGCCCCAGACGTGCGAACCGGCCCGCGACTGGGCGAAGTCGGAGAGCATCGCCGAACGCCAGCGGCGCGGGTGCGGCATCGAGGAGACCACGAGCCGGCGCACCAGCTTCGGCCGCATGACGGCGGCCGTCCAGGCGAGGTAGCCGCCCAGGTCGTGCCCGACGAGCGCCGCGTCCGGCTCGCCCAGGGAGCGGACGACGCCGGTGATGTCGAGGGCCAGGTTGGCGGGGTCGTAACCGCGTGGTGTGCGGTCGCTGCCGCCCACCCCGCGCAGGTCCATCGCGACCGCCCGGAACCCGGCCTCGGCGAGGGCGGGCAGCTGGTGGCGCCAGGTCCACCAGAACTGCGGGAAGCCGTGCAGGAGCAGCACCAGCGGGCCGTCGCCCATCTCGGCGATGTGGAAGCGGGCGCCGTTGGCGGCGACGTCGCGGTGCGTCCACGGCCCGTCGAGCCGTACGGGCCCGCCGTTGCCGCCGGTGCTCTCGGGAAGGGTCATACGGACGAGCGTGCCACAACGGAGGCCTTGTCCAGCGCCGGGCGCGACTCCGGACGGGGGTGCGGCTTCGCGTTCTGCATGATCGCCGCCGTCTTCTTGGCGGAGGCGATGGACTTCTCCGGCGGCTTGACCTTCTTGAACTTGGCGACGGCGATCGCCCCGAGGAGACCCGCGATCAGCACGTTGAGGGTGAAGGACAGCAGGAAGCACCAGACGAGGTTCCAGCCCCCGTGGCCGTTGTGCCCGCCGGTCCAGGTGTTGATGGCGTACGCGAGCGCGAAGCTCAGCATCGGCAGCGAGAAGAGCAGTACCACGGCGGCCGCGATGCCCGCCGCGCTGCCGATCGCGCCGCGCTTGACGTCCTGTCGGATCTCGGCCTTGGCCAGGGCGATCTCGTCGTGCACCAACGCGGACATCTCGGCGGTCGCCGAGGCGACCAGCTGACCGAGGCTGCGCTCGGTGCCGTCGTACGGGTCGCTCATCGCTGCTCCCTCTCCTTGTGTCTACGGTCCGACTCAGATCATGCCGGACGGTCGGCGCCGTCGCGCGATGCCCCCGCCAGTTGGGCGCGCTCCCGGTGTTCCGCCGCCTTCCGCTCGTAGATCTCGGCCATCCTCAGGTGGTACTCGGGGTCGTCCTGTTCGTAGATGTCGGGGATGCCGTCCTCGTCGTCGTCGCGGTCCTCGTCGGCGCAGAGCGTCCGGTACTTCCGGTCCCGCAGCTTCAGCAGGACGGAGGCGAGAACGGCCGCGACGAGCGAACCGATCAGGACGGCGGCCTTCACCTCGTCGGTGAGGGCGTCGTCCCCGGCGAAGGCGAGTTCGCCGATGAGGAGCGAGACGGTGAAGCCGATCCCGGCGAGGGTGGCGACGGCGAACACGTCGGGCCAGGCCAGGTCCGGGTTGAGCTCCGCCCGGGTGAAGCGGGCGGCGAGCCAGGTGCCGCCGAAGACGCCGACCGCCTTGCCGACGACGAGGCCGAGGACCACGCCGAGGGTGACCGGCTGGGTGAAGACGTGGTGGATCGCGCCGCCGGAGATGCTCACGCCGGCGGAGAAGAGAGCGAACAGGGGTACGGCGAGCCCGGCCGAGAGCGGCCGGACCAGGTGCTCGACGCGCTCGCCGGGGGAGTGCTTCTCGCCCTCCCGGGTGGTGCAGCGGAGCATCAGGCCCATGGCGACGCCGGCGATCGTGGCGTGAACGCCGCTGTTGTACATCAGGGCCCAGATGACCAGGGCCAGCGGCACGTACACGTACCAGCCCCGGACGCCCTTGCGGAGCAGCAGCCAGAAGACGACGAGTCCGGCGGCGGCGCCGCCGAGCGCGGCGAAGTTCAGGTCGCTGGTGAAGAAGACCGCGATGATCAGGATCGCGAACAGGTCGTCGACGACGGCGAGGGTGAGCAGGAAGGCGCGCAGCGCGGACGGCAGCGAGGTGCCGATGACGGCGAGGACGGCGAGCGCGAAGGCGATGTCGGTGGCGGTGGGCACGGCCCAGCCGTCCAGTGGGCCGTCGCCGAGGGTGTTGACCAGGGTGTAGACGAGGGCGGGGGCGGCCATGCCGCAGAGCGCGGCGACGACGGGGAGCATCGCGGCCTTGGGGTCGCGCAGCTCGCCCGCGACGAGTTCGCGCTTGAGCTCGATGCCCGCGACGAAGAAGAAGACCGCGAGGAGGCCGTCGGCGGCCCAGTGCTGGATCGACAGGTCGAGTCCGAGGGCGGCGGGGCCCATGTGGAAGTCCTGCACGGCCTCGTAACCGCTGCCGAGCGTGTTCGCCCAGATGAGGGCGGCGACGGCGGCGAGGAGCAGCAGGACGCCGCCGACGGTCTCGGTGCGCAGTGCGTCGGCGAGGTACTGCCGCTCGGGCAGCGAGAGGCGGCCGAGGAACTTGCGGTCATTGGACACGGACACGTGGGAGACCTCCGTCGGGCAGGCAGGGCGAAGCACATGCCGACCAGACTTCCCGGCTCACCTGAGTCTTTCTGTCGCGTTCCTGACGCGTTCCTTACCTTACCTAACGAGCCCGGGGTGTGTCCGGCGAGAATAACTTTAGGGAAGTATGACCTTTTCGTCCCGTCGGCGGGGTGGGGACGGGGGGAGGGGCCCTGAGCACGCGGACGCCCGCCCCGAACGGCTCGGGGCGGGCGTCCTGCGGGGCCGTTGGGACTCAGTCCTCGCTGGGCGCGGCCGGCAGCTGGTTCTGGATGAGCGACATCACGGAGGAGTCGGTCAGGGTGGTGACGTCACCCAGCTCGCGGTTCTCCGCGACGTCCCGCAGCAGACGGCGCATGATCTTGCCCGAGCGGGTCTTCGGCAGCTCCGCCACCGGCAGGATCCGCTTCGGCTTGGCGATCGGGCCGAGGGTCGCGCCCACGTGGTCGCGCAGCTCGGCGACCAGACCCTCGTCCTCGCTCGCCGTACCGCGCAGGATGACGAAGGCGACGATCGCCTGACCGGTCGTCTCGTCGGCGGCTCCGACGACGGCCGCCTCGGCGACGGACGGGTGCGAGACGAGGGCCGACTCGACCTCGGTCGTCGAGATGTTGTGGCCCGAGACGAGCATGACGTCGTCGACCCGGCCGAGCAGCCAGATGTCGCCGTCCTCGTCCTTCTTGGCGCCGTCGCCGGCGAAGTACTTGCCCTCGAAGCGGGACCAGTACGTGTCGATGTAGCGCTGGTCGTCGCCCCAGATGGTGCGGAGCATCGACGGCCACGGCTCGGTGAGGACCAGGTAACCGCCGCCGCCGTTCGGGACCTCGTTCGCCTCGTCGTCCACGACGGTGGCGGAGATGCCCGGCAGCGGGCGCTGGGCGGAGCCCGGCTTGGTCTCCGTGACGCCCGGCAGCGGCGAGATCATCATCGCGCCGGTCTCGGTCTGCCACCAGGTGTCCACGATGGGGGTCCTGTTCGCGCCGATGTGCTCGCGGTACCAGACCCAGGCCTCGGGGTTGATCGGCTCGCCGACGGAGCCGAGCACGCGGAGGCTGGAGAGGTCGAACTTCGCGGGGATGTCGTCTCCCCACTTCATGAACGTGCGGATCGCGGTGGGCGCCGTGTAGAGGATCGTGACGCCGTACTTCTGCACGATCTCCCAGAACCGCCCCTGGTGCGGGGTGTCCGGGGTGCCCTCGTACATGACCTGCGTCGCGCCGTTGGCCAGCGGGCCGTAGACGATGTACGAGTGTCCGGTGACCCAGCCGATGTCGGCGGTGCACCAGTAGACGTCGCTCTCCGGCTTGAGGTCGAAGACGGCGTGGTGGGTGTAGGCGGCCTGGGTGAGGTAGCCGCCGGAGGTGTGCAGGATGCCCTTCGGCTTCCCCGTGGTGCCCGAGGTGTAGAGGATGAAGAGCGGGTGCTCCGCCGGGAAGGCCTCCGGGGTGTGCTCGGTGGACTGGCGGGCGACGATGTCGTCCCACCAGACGTCCCGGCCCTCGGTGACGGCGGTGTCCTGGCCCGTACGGCGGACCACGAGGACGTGCTCGACCTGCGGGCACTTGGCGACGGCCTCGTCGATGGCCGGCTTGAGGGCGCTCGGCTTGCCGCGGCGGTAGCCGCCGTCGGCGGTGACGACCAGCTTGGCGTCGGCGTCCTGGATGCGGGAGGCGACGGCGTCGGCCGAGAAGCCGCCGAAGACCACCGAGTGGGCGGCGCCGACGCGGGCGCAGGCCAGCATCGTGATGGCCGCCTCGGGGATCATCGGCAGGTAGACGGCGACCCGGTCGCCCTTGCGGACGCCCAGCTCGATCAGGGCGTTGGCGGCCTTGGAGACCTCGTCCTTGAGTTCGGCGTAGGTGATCGCGCGACTGTCGCCGGGCTCGCCCTCGAAGTGGATGGCGACCCGGTCGCCGTGGCCGGCCTCGACGTGCCGGTCGACGCAGTTGTACGCCACGTTCAGCTCGCCGTCCGCGAACCACTTGGCGAACGGCGGGTTCGACCAGTCGAGGGTCTCGGTCGGCTCGGTGGCCCAGCTGAGCCGCCTGGCCTGCTCGGCCCAGAAGCCCAGCCGGTCCGCCTTGGCCTGCTCGTACGCCTCCGCCGTCACATTGGCGTCCGCGGCCAGCTCGGTGGGCGGCGCGAACCGCCGCTCTTCCTTGAGCAGGTTGGCCAAGGATTCGTTGCTCACGACATCTCCCTTTCCCAGGGCGTCCTCTGTGCGTATGTGTCCCGCGTCATAGCTCACCAGCCAGATGCCCGGGTGACAAGAGCATCCAGGAAATTGGTTTAGACCTGTGAGCGGGCCGGTGCGCGACGGCCCCTTCCTCCCGAGCGGTGGGAGAAGGGGCCACACAGTCTCACGGCCGGGAGGGCCGGAAGGTTCAGGACGCGTGCGTCACCGGCGGCGCGGTCGCGGAGGTCGGACGCGCGCCACCGGTGTCGTGGCCGCCGGGATCAGGACGCGCGCGCCGCCTCCAGTCGGTCCGCCGGCGTGTCCCGGGTCACCTCTTCGAGGGAGACCGCGGGCACGTCCCGGGTTGCCGTCCCGGGGGAGTCCATGGGCAGCACCCGCGTGAAGACGTCGTCGTAGCCGTGCACCTCGTCCGCCCCGGTGAGCAGGTACGCCTGCGCCTCGCCCACGTGGAAGTACACGCCGTGCAGCGTGAGCGTGCCCTCGGCCAACCGGCGCGCGACCGGCTCGTACGCCCGCAGGTGCTCCAGCTGCTGGACCACGTTGGTCAGACAGAGCTGCTCGACCGCGTCGGCCGGAAGCCGACCGGCGATCCGGGCCCAGGCGTGCCGTCGGCTCGCCATCCGCTCCAGGCTGGGACGGCCGTGGCGCAGCCAGCGGCGGAGCGGGGTCGGCGGGTCGTCGGGGCTGCCGCCCAGCAGGGCCTGCATCGCGCCGCAGCCGGAGTGGCCGCAGACGGTGATCGACTCCACCCGCAGCACCTCCACCGCGTACTCGATCGCCGCCGCCACCGAGTCGTCCCCGCTCTCCTCGCCGGGGAGCGGGACGAGATTGCCGACGTTGCGCACGGTGAAGAGGTCGCCCGGACCGCTGGAGGTGATCATGCTGGTGACGAGACGGGAGTCGGAGCAGGTCAGGAAGAGCTGGGAAGGCCGCTGCCCCTCCCTGGCGAGCCGCGCGAGCTCGTCCCGCACCAGCGGGGCGGTGTTCCGCTGGAACTTGCCGATGCCGCTCGCGAGGTGCAACCCCGTCGCCCGTCCGGTCTCGTGTCTGCTCTCGGCCGGCTTCGTCCCGCACTGGTGGTTGTGCCAGGGAGTCCAGGGACGACAGCAGGAGTGCGCGGCGGAGTCGGTGACGGGCGCGGGTTCGGCGATCCGGGCACCGGACGGCCCGGTGGTCTCGACCGTCCCGCCGTGGGCGAGGTGCCCGGCGGTCCAGTCGCTCAGCGCCTCGTAGGCGGCGTGGTCCATGAAGGACCCGTCGAGCTCGACCACCACGTCGGATCCCCGCGGCAGTTGGTGCAGCGCCCGGCTGAGCCGGGGCACGGCGAGGAAGGTCAGTTGGCCCCGCACGTGCAGCAGGTGGCGGCCGTCCCGCTCCTCCCGGGTGATCCGGGTGCGGGTGAGCCGGTGCAGGGCGACCGCGATGGCCACGGCGATGCCGAGGGCGACGCCCTCCAGGATGCCGACGAGGACGACACCGGCCAGCGTCACCACGTAGACGACGACCTCGCGGTGCCGGGTGACCGTACGGATGTGGGTGATGCTCACCATCTGGATGCCGACCACCATGACGAGGGCGGCGAGCGCGGGCAGCGGGATCAGGTCGAGCACCGGCACGAGCAGCAGGGCCGCGAGCACGATCCACAGGCCGTGCAGCATGGTCGAGGCTCGACTCACCGCTCCCGCCGAGACGTTGGCGACGCTGCGGACCGCGACCCCGGCGACCGGGAGGCCGCCGAGTGCTCCGGAGACCATGTTGGCCGCGCCCTGTCCGGCGAGCTCGCGGTCGAGGCGGGAGCGGGGGACGCCCTGGCCGCGGTCCCCCCGGGCGGCGACCAGCTTGTCGACCGCGACGGCCGACAGCAGCGACTGCACGCTGGTGACGAGCGTGATCGTGAGCACGCCCGCCGCGATGCCGAGGGCGGGGCCCTCGGGCAGGCCGGGCAGGGCGTGGCTGCTCCAGGACGGCAGGTCCACGCGCGGCACGGCGAGCCCGGCGAAGGCGGCCGCGGCCGTCGCCCCGGCCACCGCGACGAGCGCGGCGGGGACCTTCCGTACGAGCCGCCCCGCACGGCCCGGCAGGCGCGGCCAGCACAGCAGCACGACCACGGTGAGAGCACTGATGGCGAGCGCCTCCGGGTGGGCCCGCGCCAACTGGGCGGGCAGCCCCAGGACGTTGTCCACGGCGGAGCTCTGCGGGGTGCCGCCGAGCACGATGTGGAGCTGGGCGAGGGCGATGGTGACGCCGATGCCGGCCAGCATGCCGTGCACGATCGCGGGCGAGACGGCGAGTGCCGAGCGGGCCACGCGCAGGGCCGACAGGACGAGTTGGGCGAGGCCGGCGAGGACGGTGATGGCGCAGGTGGTGCGCCAGCCGTACTTCTGGATGAGCTCGGCGGTCACGACGGTGAGTCCGGCGGCGGGGCCGCTCACCTGGAGCGGGGCGCCGCCGAACCGGCCGGCGACGAGGCCGCCGACGGCGGCGGCCACCAGGCCTGCCTGGAGCGGGGCTCCGGTGGCGAGTGCGATGCCGAGCGAGAGCGGCAGCGCGATCAGGAAGACGGCGACGGACGCGGAGACGTCGGCGCCTGCGAGGCGGAAGCGGCGGGGCCCGTCCGGCGGGCTGTGGGGCCGCTGGATGCGGGGCCGGTTGGTCGTGCGGGCAGGGGTGCAGAGAGTCATGTTCCCGTCTCCTCCGGGGCAGCGCGGTCGCGGCTCGTGCGGGGTGCAGCGGCGGGATTCGCGAGACCCTCCGGGTGATCTGCGTGTTCGAGTGGAGGATCAACGCTCAGTAAATGGATCGTAATGGAGAGTAAAGACTGCGGCATTATTTTCGGGGCAAACAGGGCAAAGGTTCACCTGTTCCGGTGACAGAACGTGCGCATGCCGCTTGTCGTTGACGGCCCCCGGTCCTCGTGGTGCGACGTTTACGCCGCTTGTACGGAAATCCGAGGATCTGAGGAGAGGTGCGCGGATGTCAGCCGCCCGCAGAACGACCACTGTCCGGAGGAAGGCGCTCGCCGTCGGCGCCCTCACCCTCGCCCTCGCCACCGGCCTCGCCGGCTGTTCGGGCTCCGACGACGCCGCCACGAAGAGCGCCTCGGGCGACGCGGGTGCCAAGAAGGGGCCGGCCGCGGCCCCGCAGACCGTGACCCGGCTGATCGGCGACGGCTCGACCGCCTTCACCGGCACCCAGCCCCACCAGCCGGTCTGGCAGAAGCTCAAGCCCGGCGAGGTCCCGCCGCAGTTCGTGGTCTTCTCGTGGGACGGCGCCGGCGAGGACAGCCAGAAGCTGTTCTCCCACTTCCGCGAGGTCGGCAAGAAGTACGGCGCCACCATGACGTACTTCCTCAGCGGCGTGTACCTGCTGCCGGAGGAGAAGCGGGAGCTCTACGCCCCGCCGCAGCACAGCCCCGGCCGCTCCGACATCGGCTTCAACGACGTCGCGGGCATCCGCGCCACCGTCCGCGAACTGCGCGGCGCGTGGCAGGAGGGCAACGAGATCGGCACCCACTTCAACGGCCACTTCTGCGGGAAGGAGAGCGGCGTCGACAACTGGTCGGTCGAGGACTGGAAGAGCGAGATCAACCAGGCCAAGTCCTTCGTCAAGCACTGGAAGACCAACGCCGGCCTGCGCGCCGAGCAGCCGCTGCCCTTCGACTACGACAAGGAGCTCGTCGGCGCCCGCACCCCCTGTCTGGAGGGCCGGAAGAACTTCGTCCGGGCGGCGGCGCAGATGGGCTTCCGCTACGACACCAGCGGAGTCAACGACCAGATCTGGCCCAAGAAGGACATGGGCCTGTGGGACCTGTCGATGCAGCTCGTGCCCGTCCCGGGCCGCGCCTTCCAGACGCTCTCCATGGACTACAACTTCCTCGTGAACCAGTCGGGCACGACCCAGGGCGACCCCTCCCAGCACCGCTACTGGGGCGACCAGATGCGCGACGGCCTGGTGCAGGCCTTCGAGCGCTCCTACCGGGGCAACCGCGCGCCGCTGATCATCGGCAACCACTTCGAGTCCTGGAACGGCGGCACGTACATGCGGGCCGTCGAGGAGACCATCGCCACGGTCTGCGTGCAGAAGGACGTCAAGTGCGTGTCCTTCCGCCAGCTCGCCGACTGGCTCGACGCCCAGGACCCCGACGTCGTCGCCAAGATGCGCACCCTGAAGGTCGGCGAGGCGCCGGCGGGCGGCTGGAAGGCCTTCCTCGCCCCCCAGCCGGCCGTCCCGGCAGGCGCCCCGGCCAAGGGCGCCAAGCGGACCGAACGACACTGAGCTCGGCCCTCGACGTCAGGCGGCCGAACGGCCCTGGGGCCTGCTGTCGGCAGCAGGCCCCAGGCAGCAGGCAGCAGGCGGCCGAAGTGCTCTGGGCCCTGCTGTCGGCGACAGGCGGCCGAAGGGCCTCAGCCCGGCCCTCGGGGGTCAGGCGGGCTGAACGGCACTGAGCCCTTCGGCCAGCACGAAGCCGGGGTCGACCTGCGACGCCAGGTCGGCCCCGGTCTTGGCGTTGCCCCAGCTCTCCGCGTTGCGCAGGTGGAAGTGGACCATCTGGCGCGTGTAGCGCTCCCAATCGCGGTGGGCGTACGAGTCGTCCGCCGCGTCCTGGAGGGCCTGGAGCGCCATGCGGTTCTCCGCCTCCAGGAGCTCGAAGCGGGACGGACGGCCCTTCTCCATCGCGCGCACCCAGTCCGAGTGCCCCACCGTCACCAGCAGGTCCTCGCCGACCTCCTCGCGCAGGAAGTCCAGGTCGTCCTGGCCCTGCACCTTGTTGCCGACGACCTTGAGCGCCACGCCGAAGTCCCGGGCGTACTCCTTGTACTGGCGGTAGACCGAGACGCCCTTGCGGGTCGGCTCGGCGACCAGGAAGGTCATGTCGAAGCGGGTGAAGAGACCCGACGCGAAGGAGTCCGAACCCGCCGTCATGTCGACGACCACGTACTCGTCGGCCCCGTCGACCAGATGGTTGAGGCAGAGCTCCACCGCGCCGACCTTGGAGTGGTAGCAGGAGACCCCGAGGTCCGACTCGGTGAAGGGTCCGGTCGCCATCAGTCGGATCTCGCCGTCGTCGAGCGGGACCGGACGCGCGCACGCCTCGTACACCGGGTTGTCCTCGCGGACCCGCAGCAGCCGTGAACCCTCCCCCGGGGGCGTCGTCTTGATCATCGTGTCGGCGGAGGCGATCCGCGGGTTGCTGCCCCGCAGGTACTCCTTGATGAGCGGCAGGTGCGCGCCCATCGCGGGCAGTGCGGCGGCCTCCGCCTCGGACAGGCCGAGTGCGGCGCCCAGGTGCTGGTTGATGTCGGCGTCGACGGCGACGACCGGCGCTTCGTTGGCGGCGAGGTGGCGGATGAAGAGCGAGGACAGCGTGGTCTTGCCGCTGCCGCCCTTCCCCACGAAAGCGATCTTCATGTTCACCTAGGGTAGCGGTATGATCGCGCCGCGTGGTCGGACTGCGTGAAGAAGACCACTCCATCGTGGGGCGGACCTCCAAGGCGCGTAGCCTCCCTACTTATGAGTACGCACGCCTCTGACCCCTTGGCCGCCCTCGGCTCCCTGCCGGGCGTCGCCGAAGCGGTGGACTCCGTACGCAAGGCCGTCGACCGGGTCTACGGCCACCGCGTGATGCGCCGCCGCAGCAACGAGATCTCCTCCGAGGCGGCCCTGCGCGGCGCGCGCGGCTCAGCCGCCCTGTCCGGGGCCGACTGGGCCCTGGAAGAGGTCCGCCGGCGCACCGACTTCAGCGCCGACGCCGAGGCCCGCACCGTCGGTGCCGCCCTGCGCCTCGGTGCCGAGGCCGGGCAGCTGCTCTCCATCTGGCGCCAGTCACCCCTGCGCGTGCTCGCCCGGCTGCACCTGGTCGCCGCCGGCGACGCGGGCCTGTCGGCCGGGGCCGGTGTCGGCGACTCCGTGGGCCGGCCCCGGTTGGACGGCGAGACGGTCGACGAGCCCCTGATCGGCCTCCCGCTGCCGACTCCCTCCGAGGTCGCGGGACGACTCGACGGCCTCGCCGAACTGATCGTCGCGGGCAGCGAGGCCCCGGCCCTCGTCACGGCCGCCGTGATCCACGGCGAACTGCTCGCGCTGCGCCCCTTCACCTCGTACAACGGCCTCGTCGCGCGGGCGGCCGAGCGGATCGCGCTGGTCGGCAGCGGCCTCGACCCCAAGGCCGTCTGCCCGGCAGAAGTCGGCCACGCGGAGCAGGGTCGGGCCGCGTACCTCGCCGCCTTCGAGGGGTACCTGTCGGGCACTCCTGAGGGCATGGGCGCCTGGATCGCGCACTGCGGACGCTCGGTCGAGCTGGGAGCCCGGGAGTCGACGGCCGTCTGCGAGGCCCTCCAGCGCGGAGCCGCCTGAACCGGCCCTGGGGCCTGAACCGGCTCTGAGGGGCCGTTCGGATCTTCGTGGGGCGTGCGAGATCTTCGTGGGGTGTGCGGGCCCGGGGCGTACGGCTCCTGTGCCTCACGGGCCAAGCGAGGCTTCGCGGGCGGTCCGGGCCGCGCGGGCGGCCTGGGGTCTCGCGGGCTCGGCCTGGGCCTCCTGGTCGGCTCGGCCCTCAGGGGGACGGCCAGGCCCTCGTGGGGCGAACAGGCCCGGAACGGGTTGCGGCGGCACCAGTTCTGGTACCGCCGCTGGCACGTCCACCCAGTTACCAAGCGTCCTCGATATGTGCCCATCAGGCCGGGTGCTTTGCCCGTGGCCTGGTGCGGCTGGCCCGTAATCGACGGGTCGACGTCGCGTGGGTGCCCGGTTTCAGTGCTAGGTCCGTGGGGCCTTCATGCTCAACAGGTGATCCTCTCGGATGTCCTCGGTCTCGCGGGCCTGATTCCTTTCTACTCCTGTCCGGGGGGAAGCGAAAGTGGTGGCTCCACTTCTCTGGCGATTGCTCAAATTCGGGCAAATTCCCCGGCGGGGCGAGGGGTGAGGGCCGCCTGTCGGCGTCGCGCCGCGTACCAGACGAGTCCGGCCCCGATGACCGCCGCTCCGACCGCCGCCGCGGCGACGAGCGTGGGGCGGGGCGGCATCCGGAATGCGGGCAGCCGCTGCTTGAGACGCACCGGCTTCTCGAAGGCCAGGACCGGCCACTCCCGTGCCACGGCCTCACGGCGCAGCGTCCGGTCGGGATTGACCGCGTACGGGTGGCCGACGGCCTCCAGCATGGGGATGTCGGTCGCCGAATCGCTGTACGCGTAGCAGCGCGAGAGGTCGTAGCCCTCCGACTTCGCGAGCTCCCGCACCGCCTCCGCCTTCGTCGGCCCGTAGGCGTAGTACTCCACCTCCCCGGTGAAGCACCCGTCCTCGCCGACCACCATCCTGGTGGCGACGACCCGGTCGGCGCCGAGCATCTCACCGATCGGCTCGACCACCTCGGCTCCTGAGGTGGAGACGATCACGACGTCGCGGCCGGCGGCGTGGTGGCCCTCGATGAGGGAGGCCGCCTCGTCGTAGATGATCGGGTCGATCAGATCGTGAAGGGTCTCGGCGACGAGCTCCTTCACCTGGGCGACGTTCCAGCCTTTGCAGAGCGCGGAAAGATATTCACGCATCCGCTCCATCTGGTCGTGATCGGCTCCGCCCGCCAGGAAGACGAACTGGATGTAGGCCGTCCGCAGGGCGGCGCGGCGGCTGATCAGTCCGCCCCTGTAGAAGGACTTGCTGAAGGTCAGCGTCGAAGACTTCGCAATGACCGTCTTGTCCAGGTCAAAGAAGGCGGCTGTGCGCGGCAAGGAGTGGTTTTCCACAAGCCTGAGCATAGGTGCCCGCCATTCGGCGTACGCTGGGGCGCGTGGGTTTGCCTGAGAAGGCTCTCGGGTACACCATGGAAGTCACGGATCGTTCGCGACCGTGCTAACCCGGCCCGGCTCCTCCCCCCCCGAGTCGGCCGGAAAGACGACCCCCGCTCTCCCCCCCGGCGGGGGTCGTCGCATGTCCGGAGCCATTTCAGCCCTGTGGGCCATCGCTTGCTCCCTTCCTGTCCGTTCATCGGTCACGAGTCGACCGAGGCCCCGCCCGGCTCTCGATTCATCACCCACAGTAATCAGTGGACTGCGTTCCGGACAGCCCCCGAAGGGGTGGCGGAGTTATTCACAGCCCCTCGCTTATCCACAGTTTTTCGGCGAGATCGGCACGATTTCCAGGACGGCCCCACGGTGATTCCTGTCGCGAAGTCCGCGGCCGACATGAATCACGAGAGGGGCGTGCGCCGTGGAGACATCCAGGACTTCCGGGGCCATGGGTACGGCACACGGGGCGGGGCGGGACGGGGCGGGGCAGGACGGACCGCGCCGGGCCGGCCCGCTGATCGTCACCGAGGACCTCGGGCTGCTCGACGACCTCCTGCGGCTGTGCGCCGCCGCCGGAGTCGAGCCCCAGGTGGACCACCGGGTGCCGCACCGGCGCGCGACCTGGACCGATCCGCCGCTCGTCCTGATCGGCGACGACGTCGCCGCCCGCTGTCGGGGGGCGGCGCGCCGGCCCGGGACCCTCCTCGTCGGCCGTGACCGGGACGATCCGGAGCTGTGGCGGCTGGCGGTCGAGATCGGCGCGGAGAGCGTCCTGAGTCTCCCGGGCGCCGAGAGCCTCCTCGTCGACCGCCTCGCCGACGCGGCCGAGGGAGCGGACGGGGCGGCGCTGACGGTCGGTGTCGTCGGGGGCCGAGGCGGCGCGGGCGCCTCCACCCTGGCCTGCGGTCTCGCGCTCGCCGCGGCGCGGGCCGGGCACCGCACGCTGCTCGTCGACGGGGACCCGTTGGGCGGAGGACTCGACGTGCTGCTCGGCGGCGAGCGTGAGGAAGGCAGGCGGTGGCCCGACTTCGCCGCCTCGAAGGGCCGTTTGGCCGGCGGCGCCCTGGAGGAGGCCCTGCCGTCGGTGCGCGGCGTCCGGGTGCTCAGCTGGGGCAGGGACGTGGTGGCGCCGGTGCCGCCCGAGGCCGTGCGGTCCGTGCTCGCCGCCGCGCGCCGCCGGGGCGGGGCCGTCGTGGTCGACCTGCCGCGCGGGGCCGACCCGGCGGCCACCGAGGCACTGGTCCAGCTCGACCTCGGACTGCTCGTCGTACCGGGAGAGCTGAGGGCCGTAGCGGCCGCCCACCGGATGGTCTCGACGATCGGCCCGGTGGTGCGCGACCTGCGCGCCGTGGTCCGCGGTCCGTACGCGGCGGGACTCGACGAGCGGTGGGTCGCCGAAGCGCTGCGGCTGCCGCTCGTGGGCGAGCTCCCTTACGACCCGGGGATCGTGGCCGACCAGGACGCGGGAGTGCCGCCGGGAGCCGAACCCCGGGGGCCGCTCGGCCGGTTCTGCGCCGCCTTCTGGGAGCGCGTCGGCGGTGAGGCATGACCGGCTCGGGGCTTGCGGCCCGGGGCGCGGAGGGTGCCGCGGGTGGTGGGACGGGGCTTCTCGACGCCGTGCGGCAGCGGCTCGCGGCGAGCGGGGCCGAGCCCACTCCGGCGCGCGTGGCGGCGGCGCTGCGGGCCCAGGGAAGACTGCTCGGCGACGCGGAAGTGCTCGGTGCGGCCGAGGAGCTGAGGTGCGAACTGATCGGCACCGGGCCGCTGGAGCCGCTGCTCGCCGACCCGGCGGTCACCGACGTCCTGGTCTCCGCACCCGACCAGGTGTGGGTGGACCGGGGCACCGGCCTCGAGCGGGCCCCGGTGTCCTTCCCCGACGCCGCCGCGGTCCGCCGACTCGCGCAGCGACTCGCGGCGGTGGCCGGGCGCCGTCTCGACGACGCCCGGCCCTGGGTCGACGCCCGGCTCCCCGACGGCACCCGGATGCACGCGGTCCTGCCGCCGGTCGCGGTCGGCTCGACCTGCCTGTCGCTGAGGGTGGTCCGCCCACGCGCCTTCTCCCTGGAGGAGCTGGTCGCGGCGGGCACCGTGCCGCCGGACGGCGCGCCGATCCTGCGGGCCCTGATCGACGCCCGTGTGTCGTACCTCGTCAGCGGCGGCACCGGGACGGGCAAGACCACGCTCCTCGCGTCACTCCTGGGGCTCGTGGGGGAGCGGGAGCGGATCGTGCTCGCCGAGGACTCGGCGGAGCTGCGGCCGGACCACCCGCACGTGGTGCGTCTGGAGGCGCGCCCGGCGAACCAGGAGGGCGCCGGGCTCGTGACCCTGCGGGACCTGGTCCGTCAGGCGCTGCGGATGCGCCCCGACCGGCTGGTGGTCGGTGAGGTCAGGGGCGGTGAGGCGGTGGATCTGCTCGCCGCTCTCAACACAGGCCATGAAGGCGGCTGCGGAACGGTCCACGCCAACACGGCCGCGGACGTCCCGGCACGGCTCGAAGCCCTGGGGACGGCGGCCGGACTCGACCGGGCCGCCCTGCACAGCCAGCTGGGCGCGGGCCTGTCGGTCGTGCTGCACGTCGTACGGGACCGGGACGGGCGGCGGCGGATCGCCGAGGCGCACGTCCTGGAACGGGACCGGGACGGTCTGGTCCGGACGGTACCGGCGCTGCGGTGGGGCGCGGCCGGGTTCGAGCGGGAGCGGGGCTGGGAGCGGCTGAGGTCGCTGATCGGAGGGGGATCGCGGTGACGGGCGAGATGGTGGCGGTACGGGGCGTGGCCCATGGAGCGGCGGTGCTCTGTGCGGCGCTCGCCCTGGGGTGGACGGTCGAGCGGCGGCGCGGTGCGGGCCGGGTGCGGGCGGTGCTCGCGGGCGGGGTCACCGGCGGGCGCGGCGGCTGGGCGTGGCCGGCGGTGGCCGCACGGTGGTGGGCCGCGCTGCGGGGACGGCGCGCGTGGCTCTGCCTGCCGGTGGCGGGCGTCCTCGCCTTCCTCGGCGAGTCCCCGCTGCCGTTGCTGGCAGGGGTGCTCGCGGTGCCCTTGGTGGGGCGGCGGCTGCGGGCCGCGGGACGCGGGAAGGAGCGCGAGGCGCGGGCCGAGCGGGTGATGGCCCTGTGCGGGGCTGTGGTGGGTGAGTTGAGGGCCGGATGGCAGCCCGCGCAGGCGCTGTCCTTCGCGGCCCGGGAGACGGGCGCGCTCGGTGCCGCGGAGGCGTCGGTGCTGGCGGCGGCCCGGTTCGGCGGGGACGTGCCGGAGGCGCTGCGGCGGGCGGCCCGGCAGGACGGCGCCGACGGGCTCGCGGGCATGGCGGCCTGCTGGCAGGTGGCCGTGGACGGGGGCGCGGGCCTGGCCGCCGGGCTCGACCGGCTGGAAGCCGCCCTGCGGGACCACCGTGAGCAGCGCGACCGTCTGCGGGCCGAACTGGCCGGTGCCTGGGCCACGGTGACGGTCCTCGCCCTGCTCCCGGCGGCCGGACTCGCCCTCGGTGCCGCCCTGGGCGCCGATCCGTTGCGGGTGCTGCTGCACACACCGGCCGGGCTGGGCTGTCTGGCCGTGGGCGGGGCGCTGGAGGCGGCCGGCCTGTGGTGGGCCGCGCGGATCGTACGGGCAGGGGAGCGGGTGTGATCGGGGAAGCGGTCCGCCACGTGCCGGACGGCGTTCGAGCGGTGGGCCTCCCGCTCCTGGCCGCGGTCCTGTGCGCGCAGGGTGTCGTCGAGGTGGTGCGCGGGCTGCGGGCGCGCCGGACGCGGCGGCGGGCGGGGAATCTCCTCGCGGGCCCGGAACCGCGTCCCCGGAAGGGCTGGGTCGGGTTGCCGCCGTGGGCGCGGCCGTGGCCGGCGCCCCTCATGGGTCTCGTTGTCGGCTGGGTGCTGTTCGGCGGTGCCGGCGGCCTCTGCGTCGGGGCCTTGGCGGCCGCCGGAATGAGGTGGAGGGCGGCGCGGCGGTCCCTGCCGCCGGCGGCAGGAGAGGAGGAGGCGGCACGTCACCTTCCGCTCGCGGCGGATCTGCTGGCGGCCTGCGCCGCCTCCGGAGCCGGACCGGGTGAGGCGGCGGAGGCGGTGGGCCGGTCATTGGGCGGCCCTCTCGGCGAGCGTCTGACCCGCACGGCCGCCGAGCTGCGGCTCGGCGGCGAACCGGCCGAGGTGTGGGGGAGGTTCGGCGCGATACCGGGCGCCGAAGGGCTGGCCCGCTGCATGGAGCGGGCCGGTTCCTCGGGAGCACCGGCGGCGGAGGCCGTCGCCCGGCACGCGGCCGCCCTGCGCGCCGCCCGCGCCCGCGCGGCGGCGGCCGGGGCCCGTAGGGCCCAGGTGCTGATCAGCGCGCCCGTGGGGCTCTGTTTCCTGCCCGCCTTCCTGGCGGTGGGCGTGGCTCCGGTGGTGATCGGTCTCGCGACGGGACTGCTGGACACATGAACGCGACGACACGACGAGACACGACACGACGAGACACGACACGACGAGACACGACATGGCACGACGAGAGATGACGAGGAACGGCGACATGACAGATCACAGCGGGACGCGGCGGGACGAGACGGGGCGGGACGAGGAGGTCGGCATGACGTTCAAGGTGTGGCTGCGCGGCTGGTGGCGGGCGCGGCGGACGGCAGCGTGCCGGGACGAGGGGATGACCACGTCCGAGTACGCGGTGGGGACGATCGCCGCGGCGGCGTTCGCCGCCGTGCTCTACAAGATCGTGACCAGTGGGGCGGTCTCGGGGGCACTGGAGTCGGTGATCGGGAAGGCCCTCGATGCGCCGTTCTGACCGGGGGTTCGTGACCGTGGAGGCGGCGATGGTCCTGCCGGTCCTCGCGCTGTTCACGGTGACGTTGCTCTGGGCGCTGGCGGCGGCCGCCGCGCAGATCCGGTGCGTGGACGCGGCGAGGGCCGGGGCGAGGGCGGCGGCCCGTTCGGAGCCGGTGGCCTCCGCGGAGGCGGCTGCCCGTGCCGCCGCGCCCGGGGGCGCCCGGGTGTCGGTGGTGAGGGAGGGCGAGCTGTGGCGGGTGACGGTGGAGGCGGCGGCTCCGGGCCCCCGGGGCATGGGCGTCACCCTGAGGGCCGACGCGGCGGCCCTCGCGGAGGACACGGTGGGCGGAGGGACCCCATGAGGACCACCGGGTACCGCGGCACCCCCGGTCGTGCCCGACCGGGACACGGGGCCGCGAGGCGGGGAGCGGCCCAGCCGCCGGACAAGCCGCCGGGCAGGTGGGCAGGCCGGTGTGCGGGGGCGGTGGGGGATCGTGGGGCGGCGACCGTGTGGGCGGCGTTCGCGGCGTGTGCCTTGTGCGTGGTGTTCGGGGTGGTGCTCGCGCTCGGGCAGGTGGTGGCGGCCAGGCACCGGGCCGGCGGGGCCGCCGACCTGGCCGCCCTCGCCGCCGCCGACCGGGCCCTGTGGGGCGAGGCCGAGGCGTGCGCCGCAGCCTCGCGGGTGACCGCCGCGCAGGGCGCCGAGCTGGCGCGGTGCGCGGTGCGGGACGGGGTCGCGGACGTGACCGCCCGGGTCGTGCGCGGCCCGTACCGGCCGGAGGTCAGGGCGAGGGCGGGTCCTCCGGGGCCTCCCGGAGGAGTTCCGTGAGGAGGCGGACCGCGCCGCGCTTGTGGAGCGGATCGTTGCCGTTGCCGCACTTCGGGGACTGGATGCAGGAGGGACAGCCCGCCTCGCACTCGCAGGAGGCGATGGCCTGCCGGGTGGCCGTCAGCCAGGCGCGGGCGGTGTGGAAGGCGCGCTCGGCGAAGCCCGCACCGCCCGGGTGCCCGTCGTACACGAAGACGGTGGGCAGCAGGGTGTCGGGATGGAGCGGGACGGAGACGCCGCCGATGTCCCAGCGGTCGCAGGTGGCGAAGAGCGGCAGCATGCCGATGGAGGCGTGTTCGGCGGCGTGCAGGGCGCCGCCGAGGATCTCCGGGCCGACCCGGGCGGCGTCGAGCTGGTCCTCGGTGACCGTCCACCACACGGCCCGGGTGCGCAGGGTGCGGGGAGGCAGGTCGAGCTTGGTCTCGCCGAGCACCTCGCCGGTGATCAGGCGGCGGCGGAGGAAGGAGACGACCTGGTTGGTGACCTCGACGGAGCCGTAGCAGAGGCGGCCGGCTCCCCAGGGGATCTCGGTGTCGGTTTCGAGGACGGTGATGGAGGTGGTGTCGCGGGCGGTGGTGGAGTACGGGGGGACGGCCTCCTCGACGAGGGCCACGGAGTCCTTGAGGTCGAGCTCCCGCACCAGATAGGTGCGGCCCTGGTGGAGGTGGACGGCGCCCTCGTGGACGGCTGTGTGGGAGGCGGCCTCGTCGACGGTGCCGAGGAGGCGGCCGGTGCCGGCCTCGACGATCCGGACGGGGCTGCCGCCGCCGCCCCGGATGTCGGTGAGGTCGGCGGCCCGCTCGCGGCGGGTCCAGTACCAGCCGGTGGGGCGGCGGCGCAGCAGGCCGGCCCCTTCCAGCTGGGGCAGCAGGCCGGGCGCGGCCGGGCCGAAGAGGGCCAGGTCCGGCTCGGTCAGCGGGAGCTCCGCGGCGGCGGCGCACAGATGGGGGGCGAGGACGTAGGGGTTGTCGGGGTCCAGGACGGTCGTCTCGACCGGTTGTTCGAAGATCGCCTCCGGGTGGTGGACGAGGAAGGTGTCCAGCGGGTCGTCCCTGGCGACCATGATCGCCAGGGCGCCCTCGCCGGAGCGGCCGGCGCGGCCCGCCTGCTGCCACAGGGAGGCCCGGGTGCCCGGGTAGCCGGCGATCAGGACGGCGTCCAGGCCGGAGACGTCCACGCCCAGCTCCAGGGCGGTCGTGGCGGCCAGGCCGAGGAGTTCCCCGGAGTGCAGGGCCCGCTCCAGGGCGCGGCGCTCCTCGGGCAGGTAGCCGCCCCGGTAGGCGGCGACCCGGCGGGCGAGCGCGTGATCGGTCTCGGCCAGCCGTTCCTGGGCGATGACCGAGATCAGCTCGGCTCCGCGCCGGGAGCGGACGAAGGCGACCGAGCGGACGCCCTGCCTGGTCAGATCGGTCAGCAGGTCCGCGGTCTCGGCGGTGGCGGTGCGGCGCACGGGCGCGCCGCGCTCGCCGTGCAGCTCGGTCAGCGGCGGCTCCCAGAGGGCGAAGACCAGCTCGCCGCGCGGGGAGGCGTCGTCGGAGACCTCGGTGACCGGCAGGCCGGTGAGGCGGCCGGCGGACCGGGCCGGTTCGGCGGAGGTGGCCGAGGCGAGGAGGAAGACCGGTTCGGAGCCGTACCGGGCGCAGACGCGGCGCAGGCGGCGCAGCACCTGGGCGACGTGGGAGCCGAAGACGCCCCGGTAGGTGTGGCACTCGTCGATCACGACGTAGCGCAGGGAGCGCAGGAAGGAGGACCACCTGGGGTGGGAGGGGAGTATGCCCCGGTGCAGCATGTCGGGGTTGGTCAGCACGTAGTTCGCGTACTGCCGGACCCACTCGCGTTCCTCGAACGGCGTATCGCCGTCGTAGGCGGCGGGGCGGATCCGGTTGCCGAGCGGGGCGGCCAGTTCTCGTACGGCGCGCCGCTGGTCGGCCGCGAGGGCCTTGGTGGGGGCGAGGTAGAGGGCGGTGGTGCCGCGGCCGTTCGGGGCCTCCGAGCCGTCCAGGAGGGTGCTGAGGACGGGGGCGAGGTAGGCGAGCGACTTGCCCGAGGCGGTGCCCGTGGCGATCACCACGGACTCGCCGTCCAGGGCGTGCTCCGCGGCCTCCGCCTGATGGGCCCAGGGGTGCTCGATCCCGGCCTCCCGGATCGCCGCGATCACCTCCGTGCGGATGCGGTGCGGCCAGACGGCATGCCGACCCTCCCGGGCGGGCATGTGCTCCGTATGAGTGATGCGCGCAGCCCGGCTCTCGCCCGAGGAGAGCCGGTCGAGAACCATGCCGGGAGAGGGGCGGCTGCCCGTTTCCCCGGCCGGACGACGGGGGCGCTGATTCTTGGCCATCGGCACCGAGTGTGTCACTGCCATGACGGACAATGCTTCCAAGGCGTCGTGCATGGCTGCTGGTAAGTGATTGAATGCCATCGCGGCTGGCGTTCCGTTCCTCGGCTCCGCCCCGGAGACCCGAGGGGACGATCGCCCGATAGCAAGGTGCTGGAGGATCCGTGGACCTGTCCCTGTCGACTCGCAATGTGACCGGCGCTGGTGGTGACCGTACGGTCGTCGAGGTCGGTGGCGAGATTGATGTGTATACCGCGCCCAAGCTGCGCGAGCAGTTGGTCGAGTTGGTGAACGACGGCAGCTACCACCTGGTCGTCGACATGGAGGGCGTGGACTTCCTCGACTCCACCGGCCTCGGTGTGCTCGTCGGCGGCCTGAAGCGCGTTCGCGCGCACGAGGGCTCGCTGCGTCTGGTCTGTAACCAGGAGCGCATTCTGAAGATTTTCCGGATCACGGGTCTCACCAAGGTGTTCCCGATCCACACCTCGGTCGACGAGGCCGTCAACGCCGTCGACTGAGCCCAGGGGGTTCGCATGGCCACCGTTGAACTCCGCTTCAGCGCTCAGCCGGAGCACGTCCGTACGGCCCGCCTGGTGGCGGCCGCGGTCGCGCGCCGGGCGGGTGTGGGCGAAGCGGCCCTCGACGAGGTGCGTCTCGCCGTGGGCGAGGCCTGTTCCCGTGCGGTCGGGCTGCACCGCAGCAACGACGTCGTGACCCCCATCCGGGTCGTCCTGACCGAGGAGGAGAAGACGTTCTCCATCGAGGTCGGCGACGAGGTGCCGGGTGCGGGGGTGGCGGCGGCCGATGCGGCCGGTGTCCCCGGCGCGCGGGACGCGGCCCCGGCCGAGGACTTCGACGACGCCGACGGCGAGGACGAGATGGGGCTCGCGGTGATCCGCGGGCTCGTCGACGACGTCGAGGTGAGTGCCGGCCAGGACGGCGGCACCATCCGGATGACGTGGCCGGTGAGCTCGGCGGACGTGCTGTCCTGACCCGTACGCGGGGTGGGACCTGACCCGCTGTATGTGCTGAGAGAAGAGGCCCTGCTCCGCAGGGTCTCTTCTCTTGTGTTCTCTTGCGTTCTCCTGTGTCGTTCTGTTGTCCCGGTGCCTCCCCGGCCCGCCCGTCCCGGTGCCCCCCCCGGCCCGCCCGTCCCGGTGTCTCCCCGGGCCGCCCGCGCCGTGTCTTCCCGGCCTCTGCGCCGGTGCCTTCCCCGCTCCTCTGCGGCGGTGTCTTCCGGGCCTCTGCGACGGCGTCCTTCCCGCCTTCCGCTCCGGGTGTCCTCGCCCACGAATTGGCGCATCCCCGTATGTACCGTCTTGTCTCCCTATGATCCGTCCCCATGTACCCCACAACTCTCGCCGCGGCGGTGCTCACGAGCGGGAACCGGACGATCGTGGTCGTCGTCGCGGTCGTCGCCCTCGCCGCACTGGTCGTCGCGCGGCTCCTCGTCCGTCAGGTGCTCGCGGCGGGTGAGGGCACCGAGAGGATGAAGGAGATCGCCGCCGCGGTGCAGGAGGGCGCCAACGCCTACCTCGCGCGGCAGCTGCGGACCCTCGCCGTCTTCGCGGCCGCCGTGTTCTTCCTGCTGATGCTGCTGCCGGCCGACAACTGGTCACAGCGGGCAGGACGTTCCCTGTTCTTCCTGGTCGGAGCGCTCTTCTCGGCGGTCACCGGCTACCTCGGCATGCGGCTCGCCGTACGGGCCAACGTGCGGGTGGCCGCCGCGGCCAGGGAGGCCACGCCGGCGCCGGGCGCACCCGAGAGGGACCTGAACGAGGTCGCGCACCGGGCCATGCGGATCGCGTTCCGTACCGGCGGGGTCGTCGGCATGTGCACGGTCGGCCTCGGGCTGCTCGGGGCCGCCTGCGTGGTCCTCGTCTACGCCGCCGACGCGCCCAAGGTCCTGGAGGGATTCGGACTCGGCGCGGCGCTCATCGCCATGTTCATGCGAGTGGGCGGCGGGATCTTCACCAAGGCCGCCGACGTCGGCGCCGACCTCGTCGGCAAGGTCGAGCAGGGCATCCCGGAGGACGACCCGCGCAACGCCGCCACCATCGCCGACAACGTGGGCGACAACGTCGGCGACTGCGCCGGCATGGCGGCCGACCTCTTCGAGTCGTACGCCGTCACCCTGGTCGCCGCGCTCATCCTCGGCAAGGCGGCCTTCGGCGACCACGGCCTCGCGTTCCCCCTGATGGTGCCGGCGATCGGCGTGGTCACCGCCGTGATCGGCGTCCTCACGGTCTCCCCGCGCCGCGCCGACCGCGGCGGGATGAGCGCGATCAACCGCGGCTTCCTGGTCTCGGCGGTCATCTCGCTGGTGGGCGTCGCCGTCGTCTCCTTCGCCTACCTGCCGTCCTCGTACGCCGAGCTCGCAGGCGTCACCGAGCCCGGCATCCACGACCACGGCGGCGATCCGCGGGTCCTCGCCCTGGTGGCGGTCGCCCTCGGCATCGTCCTCGCCGCGCTCATCCAGCAGCTCACCGGCTACTTCACCGAGACGAGCCGGCGGCCGGTCAGGGACATCGGGAAGTCCTCCCTCACCGGTCCGGCGACCGTGGTCCTCGCGGGCGTGGCGCTCGGCATGGAGTCCGCCGTCTACACGGCCCTGCTGATCGGACTCACCGTCTACGGAGCCTTCCTGCTCGGCGGCGCCTCGATCATCCTGGCCCTGTTCGCGGTGGCCCTCGCCGGGACGGGGCTGCTCACCACCGTCGGGGTCATCGTCGCCATGGACACCTTCGGCCCGGTCGCCGACAACGCCCAGGGCATCGCGGAGATGTCCGGGGACGTCACGGGCGCGGGCGCGCAGGTCCTCACCGACCTCGACGCCGTCGGCAACACCACGAAGGCCATCACCAAGGGCATCGCCATCGCCACCGCCGTCCTGGCGGCCTCGGCGCTCTTCGGCTCGTACCGGGACGCCATCGCGACCTCGGTCGCCGACGTCGGGGAGTTCGGCGTGAAGGCCGGTGAGGTGACGCTCTCGATGGACATCTCGCAGCCCAACAACCTCTTCGGCCTGATCCTCGGCGCGGCGGTCGTCTTCCTCTTCTCGGGGCTCGCGATCAACGCGGTGTCCCGCTCGGCCGGTTCGGTCGTCTACGAGGTGCGGCGGCAGTTCCGCGAGCATCCCGGGATCATGGACTTCACCGAGAAGCCGGAGTACGGGCGGGTCGTCGACATCTGCACCAAGGACGCGCTGCGCGAACTCGCCACGCCCGGGCTGCTCGCCGTGATGGCCCCGATCGCGGTCGGCTTCGCGCTCGGGGTCGGCCCGCTCGGCGCGTACCTCGCGGGGGCGATCGGGACGGGCGCGCTGATGGCGGTCTTCCTCGCCAACTCCGGTGGCGCCTGGGACAACGCGAAGAAGCTGGTCGAGGACGGGAACCACGGCGGCAAGGGCAGTGAGGCGCACGAGGCGACCGTCATCGGGGACACGGTCGGAGATCCGTTCAAGGACACGGCGGGTCCGGCGATCAATCCGCTCCTGAAGGTGATGAACCTGGTCGCGCTGCTGATCGCCCCGGCGGTCGTGCGGTTCGGCTACGGCGGCGACGCGAGCGCCGGGCTGCGGGCGGCGGTCGCGGCGGTCGCGCTGCTCGTCGTGATCGGCGCGGTCCGGGCGTCCAAGAGGCGGACGGTGGAGATGTCCTGACGTGGTGTCCGTCTCATTACCGGAGGTTTCCGGGGTGATCGGGAGGCTCATCCCTTGGTTCAAAAGGTTGCAATACGGTACGAATCAGTCGTACGAAAAGTGGAAGTAGCCCGTTCGGCGTGTATGTTCCGGGGCCGAGAGCCTTGGAAGGGACCGATCCGTTGAACAAGAAGCTTGCGGCCGCACTGTCCGGCGGCGCGGTACTGGTGCTCGCGCTGACCGGTTGCAGCGAAGACGAGGGCGACAAGGTGGGTGACTGGGCGAAGACGTTCTGCGACCAGGCCAAGCCACAGATCCAGAAGCGGGCCGACGCCCACCAGATCATCATCTCGACCGCGGCCGACAGCAAGCCGGCCGAGATCCAGGCCGCCGACTCGAAGGCGTTCCAGGACATCGCGAACGCCGACCGGGCCCTCGCCAAGGCCGTCCAGGCCGCCGGAGCCCCGCCCGTCGAGAACGGCGAGAAGATCAAGCAGGACGCGATCAAGGAGCTCAACGACACCGCCGTGGCCTACGAGGGCCTCAAGAAGCAGGTCGACGCGCTGGACCCGACGAACCAGCAGAAGTTCGCGGACGGTCTCCAGAGCGTCGCCGACGGCCTGACCAAGATCGAGAAGATGGACCAGAACGCCCTGTCCAAGCTGGAGGACGGCGAGCTGGGCCAGGCGATGGCCAAGCAGCCCGGCTGCCAGAAGCCCACGGCCTCGGTCCCGCCGAAGACCTCCGCCTCCCCGAACGCCGGCGCCACCGCCGACGCCGCCGCCACCTCGGACTCCGACTCCGACTCCGAGTCCGACTCCGACTCGGACTCCACGAACCCGGCCAAGAAGGCGTCCGCCAAGCCGACCAAGAAGTCCACGACCGCCAAGAGCGAGTAGCGGAACCCGGGACCGGTCGGCCCGGCGCCCGCGGCGATCCGCCGCGCGCCGCCGGGTCGGCCGCCCGGATGTCGGTGGCGGCCGTCACAATGGAGCGGTGAGTACGACCAGCCTGCCTCCCCGCCTCCCGGTGCCCGCGCACGCCCCCCGTCTGCGCGAGGCGCTGCTCGCCGCCGACTTCACCGCCGACGGACTGCTCGACCTGCTCGGCGCCCCGGCCTACGCGGCGCTCGCCCGCAGCGAGACCGTGCCCGCCCTCCGCGCCACCCGCGGCGACTCCCCGCTGGAGACCCTCGTCCGCCTCTTCCTGCTCCAGGAGCCCGTCACGGCCGACCGGGCCGCCGCCGCGCTCCCGCTGGAGGAGGCCCTCGACGACGGCTGGGTGGTCCGCGAGGACGGCACCGTGCTCGCCACGGTCGACGTCCGGCCGTACGGCGGCCCGGACGGCGAGGACTGGTTCATCGTCTCCGACCTGGGCTGCGCCGTCGGCGGCGCCGGAGGCAGCGGGAAGAACGGCCACCAGGCAGACGCGGCAGTCGTCCTCGGCGTCGGCGGCGCCTCCACCACCCTCGCCGGCATCACGGTCCGCACGCCGGTCTCCTCCGCGCTCGACCTCGGCACCGGATCCGGCATCCAGGCCCTGCACGCCGCCCAGCACGCCACCCTGGTCACCGCCACCGACCTCAACCCGCGCGCCCTGGACTTCACCCGGCTCACCCTCGCCCTCTCCGGGGCCCGGGAGGCCGAGCTGCGGACCGGCTCGCTCTTCGAACCCGTCGACGGCGACACGTACGACCTGATCGTCTCCAACCCGCCCTTCGTGATCTCCCCCGGCGCCGGCCTCACCTACCGGGACGGCGGGATGAGCGGCGACGACCTGTGCCGCACGCTCGTGCAGCAGGCCGGGGAGCGGCTCAACGACGGCGGATACGCCCAGTTCCTCGCCAACTGGCAGCACGTCGAGGGCGAGGAGTGGCAGGAGCGGCTGCGGTCCTGGGTGCCGCGCGGCTGCGACGCCTGGATCGTGCAGCGCGAGGTCCAGGACATCACCCAGTACACGGAGCTGTGGCTGCGCGACAGCGGCGACCACCGCGGCGACCCGGACGCCTACCGGGCGGCGTACGACCGCTGGCTCGACGAGTTCGAGGCGAGCAAGACCCGCGCGGTCGGCTTCGGCTGGATCACGATCCGGCGCAACGAGGCCGTGCTCTCCGGCGCGGTCGAGCCCTCGATCGTCGTCGAGGAGTGGCCGCACCCCGTCGAGCAGCCCCTCGGCCCCACCGTCCGCGCCCACTTCGAGCGTCAGGACTACCTGCGCGGCCACGACGACGCCGCGCTCCTCGCCGACCGGTTCACGCTCGCGCCCGAGGTGGTGCAGGAGCAGGTCGGGCTGCCGGGCGCAGAGGACCCGGAGCACGTGGTCCTCCGGCAGAACCGCGGCATGCGCCGCGCCACCAAGGTCGACCACGTCGGCGCCGGGTTCGCCGGCGTGTGCGACGGCACGCTCAGCGCCGGCCGCATCCTCGACGCGATCGGACAGCTGATGGGCGAGGACCCCGTCATGTTGCGGGACCGCACCCCGCAGGCGATCCGGCTGCTCGTCGAGGAGGGCTTCCTGATCCCCGACTCCCTGCTGCCCGTGACCGAAGGGAGCGGTGCTTGATACGGATCGAGCTGGACGAGGCCTCCCTCGGGGCGACCCGGATCGCGATCAGCCCGCTGCGCGACGCGTTCTGCTCGATGCACCTCGCGCAGCCCCACCGGCACCCCTCCTGGCCCTACCAGGAGTGGGTCGGGCAGGCGCGCGAGGTGTGGCGCGAGGACGACCGGCTCCGCCCGCTGTGGGACCTGTTCGTCCGGGAGCGGCACGTGGTCTCCGACTTCCTGCTGCCCCGGCCCTTCGGCACGGTCCACGTCCACGAAGAGCTCGCCGCGCTGCGGGCCACCGACCCGGAGTTCGTCCGCGCCCAGGCGGCCGTCTGCTACCCCGGCATGACCGACGCGCCCTTCCTGCAGCCCTACCTGAAGGACCCGGAGGCCGCCTGCGCGGCGCTCGCCGACGCGTACGCCGCCTACTGGGAGGGCGCGATCGAGCCGTACTGGCCGACGATGCGCCGGCTCGTCGAGGACGAAGTGCTCGTCCGGGCCAGGACGTTCGCGACGGAGGGCGTCGACGCGCTGTTCGCCGGCCTGGAGACACGGGCGCGCTGGCAGCCGCCCGTGCTCGAACTGACCAAGCACATCGACGCGGAGTACGCGCCCGGCGAGCGCCGCCTCGTCCTCGTGCCGCTGGTCTTCGCGGAGGGCTGCCGGCTCTACTCCACCGACGACCCCGAGGTCTTCGCGCTCAGCTTCCAGGCCCGGGGCGCCGCCGCCCTGCGCGAACCGGCCGAGCCCGTCGCCGAGGACCGGCTCGGGCTGATGCTCGGCCGGGGCCGGGCGGCGGTCCTGCGCGAACTGGGCGGCCCCCTGACCACCGCCGGGCTCGCCGACCGGCTCGGTCTCGCCCCCAGCACGGTCTCCGAGCACCTGTCGGTGCTCGCGGAGGCCGGTGTCGTGACCCGCCACCGCGTCGGGCGCTCCGTGTACTACCAGCTGACGGACACGGGCCGTTCACTGCTCGCGCTGCTCGCGGGAGAGGACGTCCTCACCGCCGTGGCCTGACGATCCGGGGTCGCGACCCGACGGCCGGACCCGCGAACCGGAGAGCCGGGCGGCCGGGGCCGCGGCCCGACGATTCGGGGCCCTCCGAATCGATGGCCCGGCCCTTCCGCCGGCCCCTACCGTCCGGCGCATGCTCGCAATCGAGGCGGACGCGCTGCGCCGCACCTACACCAGCCGGACCGGGTGGCCGAGGTCCCGGCGGACCGAGACCGAGGCCGTGCGCGGCGTCACCTTCGAGGTGGCGCCGGGGGAGCTCTTCGGCCTGCTCGGGCCCAACGGCGCCGGCAAGACCACCACCATCAAGATGCTCAACACCCTGCTGCTGCCGACCTCCGGCACGGCCCGGGTGTTCGGCCACGACGTGGCCCGCGACCCCGTCGCCGTACGCCGCAGGATCGGGTACGTCTTCGGCGGCGACCGCGGGCTGTACGACCGGCTCTCCGCCCTCGACAACCTCCGCTACTTCGCCGAGCTGTACGGAGTCCCGGCGCGCGAGCAGAAGCGGCGCATCGCCGAACTCCTCGACCTCGTCGGCCTGGCGGGCCGGGAGAAGGAACGCGTCGAGGGGTACTCGCGCGGCATGCGCCAGCGCCTCCACATCGCCCGCGGACTGCTCCACCACCCCGACGTCCTCTTCCTCGACGAACCGTCCATCGGCGTCGACCCCGTCGCCGCCCGCGACCTGCGCCGTACGGTCGCCGACCTGGCAGCCGCCGGCACCACGGTCCTCCTCACCACCCACTACATGGCCGAGGCCGACGAACTCTGCGACCGGATCGCCGTCATCGCGGGCGGCCGCATCCGCGCCCTCGGCGCCCCCGACAGCCTCAAGTCCCTCGTACGGGAACGGGACGTGCTGGAGATCGAGGCCTACGGCGTGGACGAGGAACGGCTCGACCGGGTACGGCACGTGCCGGGCGTGCGGGGCGTGTCGACGGAGGACCGGGGCGCCCTGCAGACGGTCACCGTGCAGACCGGACGCGGCGCCTCCGACCTGCACGGCCCCGTCCTCGCCGCACTCGACGGCGTACGGATCGGCAGGGTCACGACCCGCGAACCCTCCCTGGAGGACGCCTACATCGCGATCGTGGAGGAGACGGCCGGCCCCGGGGCCCTCGGGGCCGGAGCCGAGGAGACGGCCGTATGAGGCGCCTCCCCCGTCTGATCCTCGTCGGGGTGCGCACCCACGTCTCGTACATGTCGCGCTCCCCGATCGAGATCACCTTCGCCGTCCTCGTCCCGCTCGTCCACGCCACCCTCGCCGTCCACCTGTTCCGCGCCGCCGGCGACCCGGACCGGCTGCTCACCGCCTCCGTCGGGGCCGGGCTCATGGGCATCTGGGGCTCGGTCCTCTTCGGCTCGGGCGGCGCGGTGCAGAACCAGCGTTGGCTCGGCACCCTGGAGACCCTGGTCGTCGCCCCCACGCCGCTCGCCCTCGTCCTCCTCCCCATCACCCTCGCGACCGCCGTCATCGGCACGTACGCGATGGGCGCGACCGTCCTGTGGGGCGTGCTGCTCTTCGACGTGCCGCTCGACTTCGCGCACCCGCTGCTCTTCCTCGTCGCCGTCCCGGTGTGCGTCCTCGTCCTCGGCATGACGGGGCTGCTGCTCGCCGCGACCTTCGTCCTGCTCCGCAACGCCAACGCCCTCGCCAACCCGCTCGACACCCCCGTCTGGCTGCTCTCCGGGCTGCTCGTGCCCATCACCGTGCTGCCCGTCTGGACCCGCCCGATCTCCTGGGCGCTGCCCACGACCTGGGGTGCGCGGGCCGTGCACGCGGCGACCTCCGGCGGGGACGTGATCACGCCGATGCTCACCGCCGTCGCGCTCGGTTCCGGATACGCCCTCGCCGCCGTCCTCGTCCTCGGGCGCGTGGAGCGCCGGGCCCGCGCCGCCGCCACCCTCGCCCTCACCTGAAAGGCCACCGTCGGATGTTCCGCTTCCGGTGCCGGCTCCTCGGCTTCCGCTTCCACGCCTCCTCCCGGCTGCTCGTGGTCGGCGGAGCGATCTCGTACCGCGCCCTGTTCAACTGGACGACCCCGCCGATGTTCATCGGAACCCTGCTGGTCGGACCGCTCCTCCAGGTTTTCTTCTTCGTCTTCCTGGGCAGGGAACTGGGTGTCGCCGACGATCGTTTCCACCTCGTCGGCAACGCCGTCCTCGCAGCTTCCGCCTCCTGCGTGTACGGCGGCACGATGGCCGTCGCCAACGAGCGCCGGTACGGCACCCTCGGAGCCGTCCTGCTCTCCCCCCGCCGCAGAGTCCCGATGTGGCTCGGACGAGCCCTCCCGTACGTCCTCAACGGGCTGTTCGTCAGCGCCTTCGTGCTCACCGCCGCCGCCCTCGTCCTCGGGCTGCCCGTGCCCGCGGGGGCGCTGCCCGGGCTCGGCCTGGTGCTGTTCGTCGCGGCGGGCGCCTGTTCGGCCTTCGGGCTCGCGCTCGGGGCGCTCGGGCTGCGCTTCCGCGACGTGTTCCTGGTGTCGAACGTGGCCAGTTCCGGGCTGCTGCTCCTGACCGGCGCCGCCGTGCCCCGGGAGACGCTGCCGGAGTGGATGCGGGCCGCCGGTGAGCTGCTGCCGCTCACGCACGCGGCGGACGCGGCGCGCGGGCTGACCGCCGGTGCCGGCCTGGACGGTCACCTGCTCGGGGCCGAGCTCGCGGTCGGCGCCGGGTGGGGGTTGCTCGCCGTCGTCCTCCTCGCCGTCTTCGAGCGGGGGAGCCGGCGCCGGGCCACGCTCGACGTGATGTGACGAGGGACGTCACACGGCGGGAGCGGAAGCGGGCGGGAAAAGGGGGAGGGGTGGGGCGGGGGAGGGGGGAGGGAGGCCCCCCGGAGGCGGACCACTACCGGCCATCTTCGTGAACCCGTACGCCCCCGGCCCGCTCCGTTCACCCGGAGTTCGCGCCTTCGATGCCCGGGGCTGTCAGCCTCGGCCGGGAGGGGCGAACACCGCACGTGAACGGAACGGGGTACGGGCATGGAGAGCGGGCCGGCGATCTTCGCGGGGGCGGCGTTCACGCTGTTCGGAGGCGCGCTGCTGCTGTGGACCACCGTGCGGGCGCTGCACCGTGAGCCCGTGGTGTACGGGGTCCCCCCGCGCGCCGCCGTCGCGCTGACGGGCCTCGCCGGCGCCGTCTCGCTCCTCCTCGGCGTCTGGTGTTTCGGTCGGCTCTGACGCGGGCCCCGACGCCGGCCCCGAACCACGTGCCGGACCCGGTCCCGGGCCCTGCTCCGGAACCGGTCCGGGTTCCGCATCCGGTTTGTTTGTGATCTCTCCGAGATGTCCTCCGCCCCGCCGGACCGGGAGTCCGGGCGGCAGGAATGCCAGGACTCGGGTTACCGTTCGAGTGGCCGTTGCGGGCTTTCGCCGTTTGACACGGGGGCGGGTTGTACCGTCACACTCCGCAGCGACGGGAGCGTCACCGTCCGTGCGCTGTCGTGCGTGCCAGTGCCGTACGTGCCAGAGAGTGTCGATCCGGAGAGAAGAGCGAAGTTGTCCCCGACCAGCGAGACCGCACACGGCGGCCGCCGACTCGTCATCGTCGAGTCGCCTGCCAAGGCGAAGACGATCAAGGGCTACCTCGGCCCGGGCTACGTCGTCGAGGCGAGCGTCGGGCACATCCGCGACCTCCCCTCCGGCGCGGCCGAGGTGCCGGAGAAGTACACCGGCGAGGTGCGCCGCCTCGGGGTCGACGTCGAGCATGACTTCCAGCCCATCTACGTCGTCAACGCCGACAAGAAGGCGCAGGTCAGGAAGCTCAAGGAGCTCCTCGCCGAGTCCGACGAGCTCTTCCTCGCCACCGATGAGGACCGCGAGGGCGAGGCCATCGCGTGGCACCTCCAGGAAGTCCTGAAGCCCAAGGTCCCGGTCCACCGGATGGTCTTCCACGAGATCACCAAGGACGCGATCCGCGAGGCCGTCGCCAACCCGCGCGAGCTGAACCAGCGCATGGTCGACGCCCAGGAGACCCGCCGCATCCTCGACCGGCTGTACGGCTACGAGGTCTCGCCGGTCCTGTGGAAGAAGGTCATGCCGCGGCTGTCCGCCGGCCGCGTGCAGTCCGTCGCCACCCGTCTCGTCGTCGAGCGGGAGCGCGAGCGCATCGCCTTCCGCTCCGCCGAGTACTGGGACCTCACCGGCACCTTCGGCACCGGCCGCACCGGTGACGCCTCGGACCCGTCCTCGCTGGTCGCGCGCCTCGCGACGGTCGACGGCAAGCGCGTCGCGCAGGGCCGTGACTTCGGCGCCGACGGCCGGCTGAAGACCGCGAACGTGCTCCACCTGGACGAGGCGAACGCGCGGGCACTGGCCGCCGCGCTCGCCGACACGGCGTTCTCGGTGCGCTCGGTCGAGTCGAAGCCGTACCGCCGCTCCCCGTACGCCCCCTTCCGGACCACCACCCTCCAGCAGGAGGCGAGCCGCAAGCTGGGCTTCGGTGCGAAGGCGACCATGCAGGTGGCGCAGAAGCTGTACGAGAACGGCTTCATCACCTACATGCGTACGGACTCCACGACCCTCTCCGACACCGCCGTGGCGGCGGCCCGGGCGCAGGTCACGCAGCTGTACGGCGCCGACTACCTGCCGGAGAAGCCGCGCGTCTACGCGGGCAAGGTGAAGAACGCGCAGGAGGCGCACGAGGCGATCCGGCCTTCGGGTGATCGTTTCCGCACTCCGGCGGAGACCGGCCTCACCGGCGACCAGTTCAAGCTGTACGAGCTGATCTGGAAGCGGACCGTCGCCTCCCAGATGAAGGACGCGACCGGGAACTCGGTCACCGTGAAGATCGGCGGCACCGCCGCCGACGGCCGTGACGCCGAGTTCAGCGCCTCCGGCAAGACGATCACCTTCCACGGCTTCATGAAGGCGTACGTGGAGGGGGCCGACGACCCGAACGCGGAGCTCGACGACCGCGAGCGGCGCCTGCCGCAGGTCGCCGAGGGCGACGCGCTGACCGCCGAGGAGATCACGGCGGACGGCCACGCGACCAAGCCGCCGGCCCGCTACACCGAGGCCTCGCTGGTCAAGGAGCTGGAAGAGCGCGAGATCGGCCGCCCGTCGACGTACGCCTCGATCATCGGCACCATCCTCGACCGCGGCTACGTCTTCAAGAAGGGCACGGCGCTCGTCCCGTCCTTCCTGAGCTTCGCCGTCGTCAACCTCCTGGAGAAGCACTTCGGGCGGCTCGTCGACTACGACTTCACCGCCAGGATGGAGGACGACCTCGACCGCATCGCGCGCGGTGAGGCCCAGTCCGTGCCGTGGCTGAAGCGTTTCTACTTCGGTGAGGGCGAGTCCGGCGGCACGGGCGGCGCGGCGGAGGCCGGGAACGGCGACGGCGACCACCTCGGCGGCCTCAAGGAGCTCGTCACCGACCTCGGCGCCATCGACGCCCGCGAGATCTCCTCGTTCCCCGTCGGCAACGGCATCGTGCTCCGCGTCGGCAAGTACGGCCCGTACATCGAGCGCGGCGAGAAGGACCAGGAGGGCTACCAGAAGGCCGACGTGTCGGCCGACCTGGCGCCCGACGAGCTGACCGTCGAGTACTCCGAGGAACTGCTCGCCAGGCCGAGCGGCGACTTCGACCTGGGCACCGACCCGGTCAGCGGCCACCAGATCGTCGCCAAGGACGGCCGCTACGGCCCGTACGTGACGGAGGTCCTGCCCGAGGGCACCCCGAAGACCGGCAAGAACGCGGTGAAGCCGCGTACGGCCTCCCTCTTCAAGTCGATGTCCCTCGACACCGTCACCCTGGAGGACGCGCTCCGGCTGATGTCCCTCCCGAGGGTCGTCGGCACGGACGCCGAGGGCGTCGAGATCACCGCGCAGAACGGCCGCTACGGCCCGTACCTGAAGAAGGGCACGGACTCGCGGTCGCTCACCGACGAGGAGCAGCTCTTCACGATCACCCTCGAAGAGGCGCTCGCGATCTACGCCCAGCCGAAGCAGCGGGGCCGGGCCGCGGCCAAGCCGCCGCTGAAGGAGCTGGGCACCGACCCGGTCAGCGAGAAGCCCGTGGTCGTCAAGGACGGGCGGTTCGGCCCGTACGTGACGGACGGCGAGACCAACGCCACCCTGCGCACCGGTGACAGCGTGGAGACGATCACGCCGGAGCGCGGCTACGAGCTGCTCGCCGAGAAGCGGGCCAAGGGTCCGGCGAAGAAGACCGCCAAGAAGGCCCCGGCGAAGAAGACCGCGGCGAAGAAGACGGCCACGAAGACGGCGGCGAAGAAGACCACCGCCGCCAAGAAGACGGCCGCGAAGAAGACCACGACGGCCAGGACGACCGCTGCCAAGAAGACGGCGGCGGCCAAGCCGGAGTAGCCCCGGGCGGTTGCCGGAGGGGCGAGCGGGAGGGCGGGAGCGGTGCTCCCGCCCTCCCACGTTTGTTCGGGCGCGGGCCGCGGGGGGCAAGACCGTCCGGATAGGGTGGACGGATGACGCGAGCAGAGCAGCCAGACCGCCTGGGCGATTCCGACGCCGCACTCGTCGCGGATTCCCGGGAGCGCGCCGTACGCGCCCTCTTGCGCCATCAGCCGTTGCGCAGACTGTGGGGCGCGCACCTGGTCGGCGGCACCGGTGACGCCCTCGCCCTCCTCGTCCTCGTGCTCCTCGGCTATCAGGCGGCCGTCGCCGAGGGCGCGCTCGGAGGGGGTTACCGGGGGGCCGCGTTCGCCGTGGCCGCCGTCGTCGGGGCCCGCCTGCTGGCCTCGGTCCTCTTCGGGGCCGTCCTCCTGGGCCCGCTGACCGCGCTCACCGGGCCCGGCGGTCCGCTCGACCGGCGCTGGACCATGATCGGTGCCGACGGGGTGCGGATCGCGCTCCTCGTCGTGGCCCCGCTGTGGATCGACTGGGTTCCCGGCAGCGCCCTCTGGTACCTGCTCGGCACCGTCTTCGTGGCCGGTGCGGCCGAGCGGATCTGGACCGTGGGCCACGAGGGCGCCGCGCCCGCGCTGCTGCCCGCCCCTCCCCCGGAGGGCGCCGCCGTGCGGCCGCTGCCCGACCACCTCGGCGCGCTGCGCCGGCTGTCCCAGCGGACCGGCTTCCTCGCCGTCCCCGCCGCGGCCGCCGTGCTGCTCGTCGCCACCCTCGTCGGGAACCTGCTCGGCGCCGGCATCGACTGGTTCACGCTGCACCAGGCGGCCCTCGGCTCGTACGTCTCGGCCGGACTGTTCGCCGCCTCCGTCACCGTCCTGTACGCGATGGCGCTGCCCGGCGGGCAGACGCCCCGGCCCCGCTCGCCCCTGGAGGGCCTGCGCCGGCCGGCCCGGAAGACCGACGGGGACGAGGGGAAGGGCCGCACCGGCGCCCTGCCGCTGTTCGTCCTCGCCTCCGCCACCGTCGCCGGGGCGATCGCCGCGGCCGCGTCCCTCGCCGTGCTCCACGCGTACGACCTGGGCGGCGGGCCCGTCACGTACGCCCTTCTGATCCTGGCGCTCAGCGGCGCCACCGCCGTCGGCATCCGCACCGCGGGCTCCGTCCTGCCGGTCCTGTCCCGGCGCCGGATGCTGGCCCTCGCCCTCACCGTCACCGGCGTCGCCCTGATCGCGATGGGCCTGGTCCCGGACACGGCGACCGTGCTGTTCCTCGCCGTCCTCGCCGGGTACGCGGCCGGGGTCGCCGCCAACACCGGCCACACCCTGATCGACCAGGAGACCGAGGAGCCCCGCCGGGCCCGGACCACGGAGCACCTCCAGGCCACCGCCCGCGTCGCCATGGGCCTCGGCGCGCTCGTCGCCCCGCTGCTCGCCGCCGCGATCGGGCCGCACCGGCTCGCCTCCGGGGAGTTCGTCTTCGCGCACGGCGGCGCCGCCTTCACGCTCGCCCTCGTCGGCGCCCTGCTGCTCCCGGTCGCCGCGCTCGTCCTCGCGAAGACCGACGACCGGGCGGGCGTTCCGCTCCGCCGCGACCTGCGCGACGCGCTGCGCGGTTCCGACCCGGCCCAGGCGCCGTCCCCGACCGGTTTCTTCATCGCCCTGGAGGGCGGCGACGGCGCCGGGAAGTCCACGCAGGTCCAGGCACTCGCCGAGTGGATCCGCGCCAAGGGCCACGAGGTCGTCGTCACCCGCGAGCCGGGGGCCACGCCGATCGGCAAGCGGCTCCGCTCGATCCTCCTCGACGTGTCGTCGGCGGGGCTCTCGAACCGGGCCGAGGCCCTGCTGTACGCGGCCGACCGCGCCGAGCACGTCGACTCGCTGGTCCGTCCGGCCCTGGAGCGGGGCGCGGTGGTCCTCTCCGACCGGTACATCGACTCGTCCGTGGCCTACCAGGGCGCGGGCCGCGACCTGTCCCCGACGGAGATCGCCCGCATCTCGCGCTGGGCGACCGGCGGCCTCGTCCCGAACCTGACGGTGGTCCTGGACGTCTCGCCGGAGACCGCGCGGGAACGGTTCACCGAGGCGCCCGACCGGCTGGAGTCCGAGCCGCCGGAGTTCCACGCGCGCGTACGGGCCGGTTTCCTGGCCCTCGCGGCCGCGGACCCCAGCCGTTACCTCGTCGTCGACGCCGGGCAGGAGCCCGAGGCCGTCACCACCGTCGTGCGCCACCGGCTCGACCGGATGCTGCCGCTCTCCGAGGCCGAGGTGAAGGCCGCGGAGGAGGCCCGCCGCAAGGCCGAGGAGGAGGCCCGGCGCCTGGCGGAGGAAGAGGCCGCGCGCAAGGCCGAGGAGGAGCGCCTGGAGCGCGAGCGGCAGGAGCAGCTCGCCAGGCTCCGTGCCGAGGAGGAGGAGCGCAAGCGGCGCGAGGAGGAAGAGGCGCGCCGCCTGGAGGCCGAACGGCAGGCGGAGGAGGCCCGCCGCAGGGCCGAGGAGGCCAGGCTCGCCGCCGAGGAGGAGCGCCGGCGTCTCGCCGCCGAGGAGAAGGCCCGCCAGGAGGAGCAGGAACGACTCCGCAAGGAGGCCGAGGAGGAGGCCCGGCTCCGCAAGGAGGCCGAGGAGCGCCGTCTGGAGAAGCAGCGCAAGGCCGAGGAGGCCCTGCTGCGCGCCGAGGAGGCCCGCCGGAAGGCCGAGGCCGCCGCGGCCGCGAGGGCCGCGGAGGAGGCTGCGGCGAAGGCCGCGGCGGAGAGGCTCGCCGCCGAGGCCACGGCGAAGGCCGCGGCGGAGCGGGCGGCCGCCGAGCGCGCCGCGGCGGAGCTGGCCGCCGCCGAACGGGCCGAGGCCGCGAAGGCCGCCCGGGAGAAGGCGGCCCGGGAGCGGGAGGCCGCGGAGAAGGCCGCCGCCGAGCGGACGGCCGCGGCGGAGCGGGCCGCTCGTGGGACGCGGTCGGCGGAGGTGTCGGCGAACGAGGTCACCGTGGCGACCCCGATCGTGAATCCGGACGCGCCGACCGTCTCGCCGGACGAGGTCACGGTGGAGACGCCGATCGTGAAGCCGGGGACGGCCGAGCGGCCGGAGGCGGAGACCGCCGTCCTGCCGCAGATCCGGGACCCGAGGGCCGCCGACGAGACGGCCGTGCTGCCTCCCGTACGGGACACCCGGGCGTCCGGCCCCGCCGGCCGGGTGCCGCCGGGCCTCTTCCGCGACGAGCGGAACGAGCGGAACGAGCGGAACGAGCCGCACGGGGCCGACGACCGGACCCGGGAGCTGCCCCAGATCGACGAGAACGGACGGCCGCGCCGCCGCTCCGACTGGGCGGAGGAGACCCCGCTCGACGATCTGCCGACCCTCGCGGACGAGCTGTTCGGCCCGCACGAGGACGAGGACGGGGGACCGCGCCGCCGTCGCTGAACCCCGGTGGGGGTGGAGCTGGCTCCACCCCCACTCCGGCAGCCAGCTCCATACCGCTGTGACCTGCGCTTTTCTAGCGTGGTCGGCATGATGACGACAGCAGTGACGGAGAACGGCGCCGCCCTCGCCCTGGACGGGGTGAGCCGTACGTACGGAGGTGGGGCGCCGGCGCTCGACGGGGTCGACCTGGTCGTGCCGCGCGGGCGCTTCGTGGCCGTGATGGGCCGCTCGGGCTCCGGCAAGTCCACCCTGCTGCGCTGCGCGGCCGGGCTCGAACGGCCGACGGCCGGGCGGGTGCGGATCGGGGGCACCGACCTCGCCACCCTGAAGGCGGCCGGTCTGACCCGGCTCCGGCGGGACCGGATCGGCTTCGTGTTCCAGTCGCTCAACCTCGTCTCCGCCCTGAACGTGCGGGAGAACGTCACCCTGCCGCTGCTCCTCGCCGGCGCCCGCGAAGGCCGGGCGCTCGACGCCCGTGCCCTGGCCGCCCTCGACGCCGTGGGGCTCGCCGACCGGGCCGAGGACCGGCCCGAGGACCTGTCCGGCGGCCAGCGGCAGCGGGTGGCGATCGCCCGCGCCCTGATCGACGAGCCCGAGGTCGTCTTCGCCGACGAGCCGACCGCCGCCCTCGACCCGGTCACGGCGGCCGGGGTCCTCGCCCTGCTGCGGCGCGCGGTCGACGAGCGGGGGCGCACGGTCGTCCTCGTCACCCACGACCCGGTGGCCGCCACCTGGGCCGACGAGGCCGTCTTCCTGGACCGGGGCCGGATCGTCGCCCGCCTCGACCGCCCGGACGAGGCGGGCGTACGGGAGGCGCTCGGCGCCCGCTCCGTGGCCGTCCGTCACCCGGCGGTGGCGCGATGAGCCGCCCCGGGAACCCCGCCGTGCGGCTGCTCGCCGCCCGGTCGCTGCGGGCCCACCGCAAGGCGTGGGCCGCCGTGTTCGCGGCCGTCGCCGTCACCACCGCGCTGCTCGGCGCCCTGGCCCTCGCGCTGGGTTCCACCGGACTGGGCCACGCGCGCGTGGAGCGGTACGCCGCCGCACCCGTCGTCGTCGCCGGCGACCAGGAGGTCCGCTGGACGGTCACGCCGTGGGGCGGCGAGCCGACGACCGGGACGGCGGGCCTGACCGAGCGGGTACGGGTCCCCGAGGCGGCCGTCGCCGTCCTGCGGGCCGTGCCGGGAGTACGGGAAGCGGTTCCGGACGACACCTTCGTCGTACGGGAGGGGGACGCGGGCCGCGCGGGTGCGGCCACGCGCGCGTACACCGGGCGTTCCTGGGAGGCGGCCCGGCTCGCCCCGTACCGGCTGCTCGACGGGCGGGGGCCCCGGAGCGCCGGGGAGACCGTCGTGGGGGCCGGTCTCGGTGCGGCCGTCGGGGACACCGTGGCCGGTCGCCGGGTCGTCGGCGTCGCCGAGGGGCCGGCCGCGCTCTACGTCACGGCGGGGGAGGCGCGGCGGCTCGCCGGGCACCCCGGTGCCGTCGACGCCGTCGGAGTCCTCGCCGAGCCCGGCGTACCGGTGGACACCCTCCACGCGCGCGTACGGGCCGCCCTGGACGCCGCCGGACTGGAGGACACCGCCGCGGGGCAGCCGCTCCGGGCGCTGACCGGGGACGGCCGGGGCGGCGTCGAGCACCTCGGCGCGCCGCCCGCGCGCATGGAGCTCCTCCAGCTCCTCGCGGCCGTCTCCGGGACCCTCGTCCTGGTCGCCGTCCTCGTCCTCGCCTCGCTCGTCGCGCAGGCCCTCCAGCAGCGTGCGGCCGAGCGGGAGCTGCTGCTCTCGGTCGGCGCGACGCCCCGTCAGGTGCGGGGTGCGGCGGGCCGGGAGGTGACCCGGGTGGCGGGTGCGGCGGCGCTGCTCGGCGCCCTCGTGTCCGTACCGGTCTTCCCGGCGCTGTGGTCGGCGCTGCGGGCCCGTGCCGGAGTCGTGCCGGAAGGGCTCGAACTCCCCACTCCGCCGTGGCTGTTCGCCGTCGTCCTGGTCGTCGCCGCCCTCGTGGTGGGCATCACCCGGCTCGTGGTCCTCCTCGCGGCCCGCCGGCCGGGCCGCGCGGGGAAGGGCCGCGCCCGCCGTGTCGCCGGGCTCGTGCTGCTCGTCCTGGGCGCGGGCTCGTCCGGTACGGCCGCGATCCAGGGCGGCGACGCGGCCGCCGCGGCCGCCGGGGCGGCCACGGTGACGCTGGTCGCCGGGTGCGCGCTGCTCGGGCCGTGGATCGCGCGGGCCGCGATGACGGCCCTGGACAGGCCGTTCCGGTGGTTCGGCGGCGCGCCGGGGCGGCTCACCGCGGCCGGTGCCGCCGCGCACTCGCGCCGCCTCGGGGCCGCGCTCGTCCCCGTCGTCCTGGTCACCTCCTTCGCCCTCGTGCAGCTCTCGGCCGGCGCCACCATGGAGCGGGCCGCCGCCGCGCAGGCCCGGGCCGCGACCACCGCCGGCCTCGCCTTCACCGGCACCACGGCGGAGCGGGTGCGCGAGCTCCCGGGGGTGGAGGCGGCCACGGACGTGCTGCGGTCGACCGTGGTCCTGGCCCGCACCGAGGCCGGCGCGCCGCGCCTGGACCGGCTCCCGGTCCTCGGCGTGGACGCCGACGGGCTGGCGGGCACGCTCGACCCCGGCGTCGTCGCGGGCGACCTGGCCGGACTCGCCGCCGCGGGCACGGTCGCGGTCGGCGCGGACACGGCCGGGTCCCTCGGGGCGAAGCCCGGTTCGACGGTGGAGCTGCGGCTCGGCGACGGGACGCCGAAGCGGCTGCGGGTGGTCGCGGTGTACGAACGCTCGCTCGCCCTCGGCGAGTTCCTCCTGCCGAAGGGCGAACTGGCCCCGCACATGAGCGATCCGTACCCCGCGCGCGTCCTGGCGGCGGGACCCGCGGGCGCCTCCCCCGTCGCGCCCGAGGCGGTGACGCCGCCCGGCGCCGAGCTGAACGGGATCGTCTCCGGCGGGATCGTCGCGGCGATCGGCGGGCTCACGGTCCTCTCCGTCCTGAGCACCCTCGCCCTGATCGGCGCCGGGCGGCGCGGCGAACTGGGACTGCTCCGCCAGGTCGGCGCCTCGGCGGGCCAGCTGCGCCGGATGCTCGGCCTGGAGGCGGGGTTCCTGACCGCGACGGGCCTCCTCGTCGGGCTCGTGGTGGGCGCGCTGCCGCTGACCGCCTTCGCCTGGGCGCTCACCGGCGGCCTGCCGTACCTGCCGCCCGCGCAGGCGGGCGCGATCGCGGGAGTCGTCCTGGTCACGGTGGTGGCGGGCGTGTTCCTGCCGGTCTCCCGGACGACGGCGTCCCGGCACTGAGGAGGCGCGTCCGGGTGTTTTCCGGGCGTGACCGGGTGTTTCCCAGGTGTGGCCGGGTGTTTCCTAGGCGTTGAGGTACGCCAGGACGGCGAGGACCCGGCGGTGGCCGCCGCTGTCGGTCGGCGGCAGGCCGAGCTTCAGGAAGACGTTCCCGATGTGCTTGTGCACGGCCCGCTCGGTGACCACCATCGAGCGGGCGATCGTGCCGTTGTCGTGGCCCTGCGCCATCAGCTCCAGGACCTCGCGCTCGCGGGGCGTGAGGGAGTCCAGCGGGTCGTCGCGGCGACGGGCCATCAGTTCGGTGACGACCTCCGGGTCCAGGGCCGTACCGCCGGCCGCGACCCGTTCCAGGGCGTCCAGGAACTCGTCGACCCGGCCCACCCGGTCCTTCAGGAGGTAGCCGACGCCCCGCGCGCCCCCGCCCAGGAGCTCGGCCGCGTACGTCTCCTCCACGTACTGCGAGAGCACGAGCACCGGCAGCTCCGGGAGCCGCTCGCGGGCCGCGAGCGCCGCCCGCAGCCCCTCGTCGCGGAAGCCGGGCGGCAGCCGCACGTCGAGGACGGCCACGTCCGGCCGGTGTTCCAGGAGCAGCGGCAGGATCTCGGGGCCGGTGGCCGCGACCCCCGCGACCTCGTGGCCGGACGAGGTCAGCAGCAGCACCAGGCCCTCCCTGAGGAGGGCGTTGTCCTCGGCGATCACCACACGCACGGAAGCTCCACTTCGATCACGGTCGGGCCCCCGGAGGGGCTGGTCAACCGTACGGTGCCGTCGAGGGCGGCGACCCGGCGGCGCATGCCCGTCAGGCCGGAGCCGCCGCTCTCGCCCGCCTCGGCCCCACCGCGGCCCTCGTCCCGCACGCGCACGCGCAGGGCGGCCGGTTCACGGGCCAGGGAGACGGAGGCGCGGGCGGCGCCGCTGTGCTTGGCGGCGTTCGTGAGCGCCTCGGCGACCACGAAGTACGCGGCGGCCTCCACGGCGGCCGGGGCGCGGGGGCCGTCCTGGTCGTGGTCGCCGAGGCCGGTCACCGAGACCGCCGCCTCCAGGCCGCTGCTCGCGGCGAGGGCCCGTACCGCTCCGGTCAGGCCGCGGTCGGTGAGGATCGGCGGGTGGATGCCGCGCACCACGTGCCGCAGCTCGGCCAGCGCCTCCTCGGCCTGCGTCTGGGCGTCGTCGAGGAGCCTGCGGGCGGTCGCGGGATCGGAGTCGTACGCGCGCCGGGCGAGCCCGATCCGCATGGACAGCGCCACCAGACGGGCCTGTGCGCCGTCGTGGAGGTCGCGCTCGATCCGGCGCAGCTCGGCGCCGTGCGCGGCGATCGCGCCCGCCCGGGTGGCCGTGAGCTGTTCGATCCGGGCGGCGAGGGCGGCGTCCCGGGCGGCCGACGGGCTCGGCGTGAGCAGCGTGCGCGACCAGTCCGCCGCCAGGCCGGCGAGCCGTCCGACCAGCGGCAGGGCCACCGGCCGCCGCCCCGCGAGCCCGGTCCTCACGCCGTCGACCAGCAGCGCGGGCGTCCAGAGGAGCAGCGAGAGGTACCAGAGCACCAGGCCGTAGAGCAGCTGCGCGGCGGCCCAGACCAGGTCCTGCCGGGTGCCCGGGTCGCCGACCGCGGTCCGCACGCGCGCGGGGAGGGGCCCTTCGAGCGGCAGGTACGCCTCGGGGACGGGTGCCCCGGTCCACGCGGCCGTGCGGCGCCGCTCCCAGCCGGCGAGCCGGCGCAGCAGCAGCACGCTCTCGGGGAGGACGCCGGCGCCGATGACCGTGAGGGTGACGACGGAGGTGAAGAGGGCGACGCCCGCCATCAGGCAGCAGAGGAGGGAGACCGCGGCCCCGACCGTGAGGTGGAGACACGCCCGGGCCGCTTCCTTGATCGCCTCACGCATGGAGCCAGGGTAGGCGGCGGTCCCGGAGGAGACGGTGGAGCGGGCTACACCATCGCTCCGGGGGCGGGCACGGCTGCGCGGAGGGCGGGGCGGGGACCAGGATCGGAGAGCCGCCGGGACCCCGACGGCGAACTCCCGGAAACCGCCCCACGGAGGCATCCCATGCGCGCCCTTCTCTGGCTCCTGCTCACCGCGAGCGTCCTGGCCAACGTCTTCGTCGGCACCTTCTCCGACTGGACCGGCGCCCTCCGGATCGTCGGAAGCGTCGGCACCGGGGTGGTCCTGCTCGGTTCCGCGGTCGGCCTGTGGCTGACGAGGCCGCGCGGCGAGGCCTGAGGGGAGGGGTTCTCCCCGGGCCGGTGGGGACTGTCAGAGCGCTGCCCCACAATGGAGGGCGTACCTGAGGAGGGGCAGACATGGCCGTATGGGACGACCTGGTCGGACAGGCCCGGGTCGAGGAGCAGCTCGTCGCCGCCGCGCGTGACGCCGACGCGCTCGTCACCGCCCACGCCGCCGGCGAGCCGGCGCCCGAGGCCTCCAAGATGACCCATGCCTGGTTCTTCACGGGGCCGCCGGGGGCCGGCCGGGAGACCGCCGCGCGGGCGTTCGCCGCCGCGCTGCAGTGCGTGAGCCCCGACCGGGCGCTGGGCGGCGCGCCGGGCTGCGGGTTCTGCACCGGCTGCCACACCACGATGATCGGCACCCACGCCGACGTGACCACGGTCAAGGCCGTCGGTGCCGTGGTCCGCGCCGAGGACATGCGCGACACCGTGCGCAAGTCGTACACGGCGCCGGCGAACGGCCGCTGGCAGGTGATCCTGGTGGCCGACGCCGAGCGGCTGAACGAGAAGTCGGCCAACGCCGTTCTGAAGGCCGTGGAAGAGCCCGCCCAGCGGACCGTGTGGCTGCTCTGCGCGCCCTCCTTGGAGGACGTGCTGCCCACGATCCGGTCGCGCTGCCGCCACCTGAACCTGAGCACGCCGTCGGTGGCGGCCGTCGCCGACGTGCTCGTGCGGCGCGACGGCATCGAGCCGGAGGCGGCGTACGCGGCCGCCCACGCCACTCAGGGGCACGTCGACCGGGCCCGGCGGCTCGCCACCGACGAGCGGGCCCGCGCGCGCCGGGCCGCCGTCCTCAGGGTGCCGCTGCGCGTCGAGGACGTCGGCGGGTGCCTCAAGGCGGCCCAGGAGCTCTTCGACGTGGCGGAGGAGGACGCGAAGCAGGTCGCCGAGGAGCTGGACACCAAGGAGACCGAGGACCTGAAGGCGGCCCTCGGCGTGGCCCCGGGCGGCCGGCTGCCGCGCGGCACGGCCGGTGTGATGAAGGACCTGGAAGCGGACCAGAAGCGGCGCAAGACGCGCACCCAGCGCGACAGCCTCGACCTCGCGCTCACCGACCTGGCCGGCTTCTACCGCGACGTCCTCGCCCTCCAGTTCCGCTCCCGCGGCGACCTGGCCAACGCGGACGTGCGGGACGCCATCGAGCGGGTCGCCCGCGCCTCCACCCCCGAGCGGACCCTCCGCCGCATCGAGGCGATCCTCGCCTGCCGCGAGGCGCTCGACCGGAACGTGGCCCCGCTGCTCGCCATGGAGGCGATGACGCTGGCCCTGCGCGACTAGGGGGCGTCTCGTCGATCGGGCCGGGCGTCGCGAGCCCGGCCCGATCGGCGACACCCCCGGGGCCCGCCTTTCGGATCGTGCCGGGCCCCGGGCGATTGGACACGGTCCGTACCGGTACGGATACGCTCCGGGGATGGATTCCAGGCGTTTGCTCCGCACGTCCGCCACGGCCCTCGTGGCCGCCGGGCTGGTCCTCTCCGGCTGCTCGGGCGGGAGCGACGCCGCCGCGCCCCGGACGGCCGCGCCGGCACCCTCCTCCGCGCCCGAGGCGCCGAAGCTGAAGAAGTACTACGAGCAGAGGCTGAAGTGGCGCGACTGCGGCGTCGAGGGTTTCCAGTGCGCCACCCTGCGCGCCCCGCTCGACTACGCGAAGCCGGACGGGGAGGAGATCGAGCTCGCGGTCTCCCGGGCCCGCGCCACCGGCCCCGGCAAGCGGCTCGGCTCGCTCCTGGTCAACCCCGGCGGGCCCGGCGGCTCCGCCGTCGGCTACCTCCAGGGGTACGCGGGCATCGGCTACCCGGCGCCCGTCCGCGCCCGCTACGACATGGTGGCCGTCGACCCGCGCGGCGTGGCCCGCAGCGAGCCCGTCGAGTGCCTGACGGGCCCGCAGATGGACGCGTACACGCAGGTCGACCAGACCCCCGACGACACGGCGGAGATCAACGCGCTCGGCGCGGCCTTCAAGGACTTCGCGGCCGGCTGCGAGAAGAAGTCGGGGAAGGTCCTGCCGCACGTCTCCACCGTCGAGGCCGCCCGCGACATGGACGTCCTGCGGGCGGCGCTCGGCGACGGGAAGCTCACCTACGTGGGGGCGTCGTACGGCACGTTCCTCGGCGCCACCTACGCCGAGCTGTTCCCCGACCGGGTCGGCCGTCTCGTCCTCGACGGGGCGATGGACCCCTCGCTCTCCGCGCTCGACCTCAACCGGGACCAGACCGGCGGCTTCGAGACCGCCTTCCGCGCCTTCGCCGCCGACTGCGTCCGCAAGCCGGGCTGCCCCCTGGGCACCGGGTCCGTCGCCGCCGCCGGGGAGGCGATGAAGAAGTTCTTCCGCGACGTGGACGCCGAGCCCGTGCCCACGGGGGAGAGCCGGAAGCTCGGCGAGTCCCTCGCCACCACGGGCGTGATCGCCGCCATGTACGACGAGGGCGCCTGGCCGCAGCTGCGCGAGGCCCTCGCCCAGGCGATGGGCGGCGAGGGCTCCGGGCTGCTCGCGCTGGCCGACAGCTACTACGAGCGCGAGGCGGACGGCACGTACGCCAACCTGATGGCCGCCAACGCGGCCGTGAACTGCCTGGACCTGCCGCCCGCCTACCGTGACGCCGCCGCCGCGGAGAAGGCCGTCCCGTCCTTCGAGAAGGCCTCTCCGGTCTTCGGCGCGGGCCTCGCCTGGGCCGCCCTCAACTGCACCTACTGGCCCACCCCGCCCACCGGCCGACCGCACCGCATCACCGCCGAGGGCGCCGCCCCGATCCTCGTCGTCGGCACCACCCGCGACCCGGCCACCCCGTACCACTGGGCGCGGTCCCTGGCCGACCAGCTCTCCTCCGGCACCCTGCTGACCTACGAGGGCGACGGCCACACCGCCTACGGCCGGGGCAGCGACTGCATCGACACAGCGATCAACACCTACCTCCTGGAGGGGACCCCTCCGGCAGACGGAAAGCGCTGCTCGTAGGCCTGGTCCGGGGGTGGTCGGAGCACCTCCGGAAACTGTGTAGACTTGGCGACGCTGCTGCACCACGATGTGTCTGCACGGCGCGCCGCCTTAGCTCAGTTGGCCAGAGCAACGCACTCGTAATGCGTAGGTCTCGGGTTCGAATCCCGAAGGCGGCTCGGAATTACCCCAGGACTCACTCGCCGTGACCTGGGGTTTTTTCATTTACCGGATGCGTCGGCGTCGTCGAGCGCGGGCTGAGCGTGTGTCCCCGGTCTCAGTTGTGGTCTCAGTCGGGCCCTGGGCGGGCGCTTCGGGTTGGCTCTGAAGCCGGGGGAGGAAGGCGTCCCCCATGCGCTTCATGGCGTCCCGGGACTGCTCGGAACGCCCCTTCACGTACCGCCGGGTCTGGGTGACCTGGGTGTGCCGCAGGATCTCCATGATGGTCACCAGCGGGACGCCCAGTTCGTTCAGGATCGTGCCGGCGGTGTGGCGGCTCCCGTCGTAGAGGCGCCGGTCGTCGATCCCGGCCTCGTCGAGCAGCTCCTTGAACTCCTCCCAGTCCTGGCGCGGGTCGAGCGGTCGGCCGTCCGCTCGCGCGAACACGACATCGTGGTCCTCCCACAGCTCACCCGCCGCGGCGCGCTCCTGCTCCTGAAACGCCTGCAGTTCTCGCAGCGGCGGGATGAACGGTGGCGGGATCGGCACTGGCTCCTGGCTCTTCTTCGTCTTGGGCCGGGTGAACACGAGACCGCCGCCCTTCCGCAGGGGGCAGGTGCTCGCATGCTTCGTGCACGTCTTCTCGCAAGGCTTGGGGCAACCGCGCTTGTAGCCCTTGTGGGTGGTGCAGGCCGGCGGGCACGGCTCGAACCGGTGAAGCCGGCCGCCGCAGGCGTGTGGGTCGGTGCAGCCGTGCCTCCAGGTGAGCCGCTGGAGCTGCCAGCGCGGGTGGAACAGCCCCGCATCCAGGTCGACGTACTTCCACCGCATGCCGAGCGTCTCGCCCTGGCGGAAGCCCATGCCGACACCGACCAGCCACCGCACGAACGTCGGCCGCTTGGCCGCCGCCTCCAGGAAGGCGTGAGCCTCCTCCTGGGTGAAGGGGTTCGTCTCAGTCTCGTCCACGGTCGGCGGGTCCACCAGCGTCGCGACGTTCTCCACGATCATCCGGCGTCGGTGCGCGATCTTCAGCGCCCGGGACAGGATCCGGTGGGTCTTCAGCACGTGGGAGGGGGCGTGGCCCTCACGGAGCATGGCCGCGTACATCATCTCCAGGTGCTCCGGCTCCAGCTTGTTCAGCCGGTGCTGACCTACGCCAGGGATGATGTCGTTGCGGGTCTTGGACCAGTAGTCGTCCAACGACCGGGGCTTGAGCTTCAGGCTCGCGATCGTGGTGAGGTAGGTCTCCATCCACTGCGCGACGGTCGGCACGCGGCCGGCCTTCGGGGCGCGCTGCTCGTCGCGGAGCTTCTCCAACTCCTTGACCTTGCGCTTGATCTCGGGCTCCGTCTTGGCCCGACGGTGGCGACGGTCGGGGCTCCCGTCCGGCTTCACGCCCATGGTGACGCGACCGTGCCACCACCCGTCGCTTCCCAGGTAGATGGACGACTCCATGTTCGGCTTGCGGATCATCTTCGCCTTTCATGAGCGAGGCGGCCCCGGTTGAGTCCGGGGCCGCCTCAGGGAGGTTCGCTGATCAGGTAGTGGACAGCTCCAACTGGGCTACGAACGCGTCGAGTTCGGCCCGGCGGATACGGCGGATACGGCCGACCTTGGTGTACGGCAGCTTGCCGGCGGCCATCAGCTCGTAGATGGTCGACCGTCCGAGGGAGAGGTACTCGGCGGCCCCCTTGACGGTGAACAGTGCGCGGGTGGGGGCGGGGTTCGCGGCGGTGGTCACTACGTACGCCTCCTTGGCGGGTTGCGGGACTCCTCAGCGGAGGTGAGGTTGGGGAGCGAGGGCGATGGGGGTGGTCGGCATGTGTCCGAGGTGAGGATTTTTGCGTCACTGCGTCATCAGCGTCACTCAGGGGTGCTGACCTGCGAGTTTTGGGTGACGCAGGGGGCTGCGGGCTGCGTCACCGGTGACGCAGCCGTCCGTCACGGCGTGACGCAGGTGACGCAAGGTGACGCAGAGATTCGGGTTCTGCGTCACCCCTGTCGATGCAGCTCAGGAGCGGTTTTCGGGCCCGTGGTGACGCAGGTGACGCAGCGTCTTCCTACTTAGGAAAAAGAGGGGGCTGTGTCTGTTGTTGTGCGCACCTTCGGGCGTGAAGAAGGAGCCGCGATGCGGCACGACCATCGAGCGGCGGCACGCCGCCGAAGAACAAGAGGAGCACCGCCGCGCCGGGCCCGGGGTGCTCCTCTTGCCTGTGCGGCCGGGCCGCGTGGTGCGGATCTAGAACGCCTGCTGCTGCTCGTCGGCCGGGGGCTTGGGGCGGGTCATCTCGATGTAGCGGGCGCTGTTCTTGCGGCCCCAGTCGACGAGGACGCCGCGGGCGGCCAGGACGGGCTGCAGCCGCTTGAGCCGGTCGGACAGGACCTTGCCGGTGGTGGGCCACCCCTTGGGCAGGGGACGGAAGTCCTCGCCGGTGTAGAGCTGAGTCAGCGCGTGCAGCCACTCGGCCGACGTCATCCGCACCTCGATGCCCGGTTCAGTGCCGGCGACGTGCTTGAGGACGGTCTGCGCGAGCAGGTCGCCCTCGATGACGTCGTCGTTGAGGTCGTCCAGGCTCGCCCGGTAGGCGTCCAGCGCCCCGAAGTTCCGGGCAGTGTCGAGCTGGGCGCACAGGTGCGCGAAGTCCGCCATCCGCAGGTCGGTGGGGATGTCGGCCCGGGCCGCGCGGACCTCGACGGCCAGGTCGAGCACGGACCCGAGGATCACCGGCAGCGCCTCGGCAAACTCCCTCCACAGCTCCGCCTCGGTCCGCCGCACCCTCGGGCGCTCCAGCCGGAGCGGGAGGAGGCGTTCGGCGAGGTCGGGGCGGATGACGCCGACGTCGATCCCGGTGAGCAGCATCGGCCGGCGGTAGCGCGAGCGCACCACGTCGCCGTCGGTGAACAACGCGCGCTTGATGTTCTCCGCGCCGGTGACGATGCAGCACATCAGGTCCGACAGGTCCGGGCCCAGGTGGGAGAGGTTGTCCAGGCCGGTGACCCACCCGGCGGCCACGGCGGTGATCAGATTCTCCTCGTCCTTCGGCGCGCGCCGGAGGTCACCGCTCATGCCCTCGATGATCCGCACGAGCATCTTCCCGGCGGTGGACTTGCCCGCGCCCTGCGGCCCGGTGAGGAACGGGGCGGGGACCGGGACGTCCGGGCCCAGACAGCCGACCAGCCAGGCCAGGGCCAGGGACTCGGCGCGGGCGTCGGAGAAGTTGCACAGCCGCATCAGCCGGTCGATGCCCTTGCCGTCGGTCTTCTGCACGGGGAGCGGGAGTTCGCCGGTGAGCTGGGTGCGCCGCCAGCACACCTCACGGGGGTCGGGGATGCGGATGTCCCAGCCGGTGGGGTGGATGCGGACGGACCGGCCGTCGTCGCGGCCCAGGTCCAGCCAGGTGGCGCCGTCGAAGCCGGGGGCGACGCGGATGTGGACGGGCTGGACGTCCTCGGTGAGCGCGAGTGCTTCGATCAAGTCGAGTGCCTCCTTGAGAGCGGTTCCGTTGAAGACGCCGAGCCCGTCGCGGAACAGGCCGACCATGAGTTCCTGGCGGTGGCTGCCGGTGGTGCCCTGGGAGCGGATCGGGCGGGCGACGGGGTGGCCGTTGCGCTGGGCGTAGACGGTGCCGTCGACCGTGCGGAAGTAGCGGAAGTGCTCCTGCGCGTAGTCGGCGATGATCGCGCGGGCGGGATTCTTCTCGTCCTCGGACATCGCTACATCCCCAAAGCGGTGAGGGCGTTGGACCACGCGTCGATGCAGTGCCGGGGAGACTCGCCCTTGGCCTGCGCGGCGGTGAACAGGCGGGCGATGTGCTCCTCGGTGAGGCAGCCGCACCGGCCGTGCGCGGAGAGCACCGCCAGGAACGTCCGGTACACCGTCGCGTGCACCCCGCTGACCGTGTCGGTGATCCGCTGCTCCGCCATGGCAATCCCCCGCTCCAGGTAGGCGGGCGAGCGGTGCCGGCACCGGCCGCCCCTGGCAGGAGCGGGCACGGTCACGGCGCGAGGCGCGGGCCGGACGGCGGTGGGCGCTTTCTCGGCGAGCGCGCGTACGACGTCCGGGAGGTCCGTCAGGGTGCCGGTGCCGGGGCCGAGCCAGCGGGCGTAGGACATCGTGGACTTCAGGTCGACACCGGGCCGGACGCCGTTGACCGACCGCATGGTGCCGGAGTAGATCCAGTGCTCGCCCCGCGTCGTCGCCACGGTGCGGGTGGGCGGCAGGGTCGCACGGGCCCAGGCGACGGCGTCGGCGTCGTCCAGGTCCACGACCGTGACCCCGGCGCCGCCCGGGTGATAACCGACGACCCCCGCGTCCCGCCAGGCGGTCGCCCACGCGGGCGAGGTGAGGATGCGCGGCTCGGTGGTGGCGGCAGCCCAGGCGTGGCAGGGGCGCGGGCAAGCACAGAGGCCGGGGGTCTTCATGTTCGGCCGGCCGCCGCACGCGTTGCCCGCGCAGGTGCGGCAGTTACCGAGCGGCCCTTTCCCAGCGCGCAGCGGCAGGACCGGCAGGCCCAGGGACGCCAGGTGCAGCGCGAGGGCGAGGTGGCCGGTCCGGACTTCTCGCCGGATCGGGACGGCATGAGTCATGCTGGATATCTCCAGTTCTCTAAGCGGTGCTGGATGTGAGGGCGGCCCGGTCTTTGGCGAGATGGCGGGCCGCCCTTGGCGTTGTCAGAACGGCGGCTCGTCGCTGTAGCCGCCGCGCGGAGTGCGGCGCGGGAGCGGGAGGAGGGCCCAGGAGTGGTCCTCGTGCCAGCAGGGGCAGGGGTCCCACTCGGTGCCGGCGTACTCGCCGGTTTCGGGGTCGCCGTAGTCGTAGGCGTGGCCGCCCGCGCCGTCGCAGCGGGGGCAGTCGGGGCGGGGGGTGTCGGTGAGGGTCAGGGCCCTGCGGGGCCAGTCCGTGACGCGTAAGCGCAGGCGCAGCATGGTTCTCCTCAGTGGTGGTTGATGGTTCCGTTGGCGCGGCCGAAGAGTCCGGTCGCGGTGATGTTCTGCGTGATGTGCGTCGTCGACCCGCCCCCGTTGCCGGTGCCGGTCGCCGCGCGTCGGACGGTGCGCAGCAGGAGGGGGACGGCGGTGACGGCGGCGACGACGAGGGCGGCGGCGGACCACAGGGCATGGCTCATGGCGATCAGTCCCGGGGCGGCGTAGGAGAGTCCGATCCCGGCGGCGGCGATCCCGCCGCCGAGGGTGGGGGCGAGCAGGGCGGTGGTCTTGGCCCAGGCCGGGATCGGCTGTGCGGGCGTAACCGGAATCTGGGGTGCGGGTGCGGGGTGGGTGTAGGCGAGGGTGCGGACCCCGTTGGGGAGGGTGACCCAGTCGACCCCGGACGGGATGTCGGCCGGGAGGATCACGGGCTGGGCGGTGGTGGCCGGCGGCGGGGTCCAGGGACGCGGGGTGGTGATCTCGTACGCGGTCGTCTCGTGCACAAGGTGCCCCTTCTCAGCGGGCCGGGCAGCACTCCGAAGGTGGGGTGCTGCCCGGTGCCCTGCTTGTCGTGTCGCTTGTCGTCTGGCTTGTCGTCTGGCTTGTCGTGCGGCTTGTCGCTTGTCTTGTCTTGTCGCTTGTCGCGTCCCAGGTCAGAAGCCGTTTTCGGGCCCCTGAGAGCCACTGAGAGCCCTTCCCGGCAGAGACGGGCGACAGGCGACAAGGTCAGTCCTCGGCGGGGCCACCGGTGGCGTGGCGGTGGTGGATGTAGCGGGTCTTGGTGCCGCTGCCGGTCCGGACCGTGATGCCCTGCTCGGTCCACTCCTTGAGCCAGCCGACGACCGTCTGACGGCTGGTGCCGTGCTCGTCGGCGAGCGCGCGGGCGATGGCCGACGCCCCGGTGCCCTCCGCTCCGGCGGCGAGGAGAACGTCGAGCGCGGCCTGACGGGCGGCGCCCTCGTTCTGCCCGTTCCGGAACGCACTCAGGTTCAACCCGCGCGGCCGCTCGCGCTCCTCCCGCTCGTCCTCGTCGGGCTCGCCGGTGGTGCCGAACTCGGCGTCGATGAGGGCCTGGAACCGTGCGTCGAACGCCTCGTTCGCCACTGAGGCAGCCGGGGCGGGGGCGTCACGGAGCGCGGAGAGGTTCAGCCCGCCCGGTCGGGCGGGCCGGTCCTCGGCCGCCGGTGCGGGGCACTCGTCGACCATGGTGTCGCGCATCCAGGCGATGCGGTCGGTGTCCCAGCGCCGGGCGTAGCCGGGTCCGGCGGCCTTGGCGGAGACGTCGTCCAGCCGGGGGTGGAGGGTGGAGGTGGCGTGGACGATGTCGGCGATCTGCTGGGGCAGGATCCGCCAGGCCTTGAACAGGCCGGCCGGGGACTCGGGGGTGCCCATGAAGCCGGAGCCCTTGTAGGGGGCCTGGGTGACCTTGAGCCCGCGTGAGCCGGGGAACACCTTCTGGAGGTCCATGCCCTCGACCTCCCCGCCGGTCAGGCAGACCCGGGCCTTGGCCTCGCGGCGGATCATCAGGTTGCCCAGCACCGACCCGGTCGCCCCGAGCGCGGTCAGCACGGTGCGGATGCCCATGGCGCGGAACTGCCGGATGATCTCAAGGATCTTCGCGGCGAGCTTGCGCATCTTCGGGTCGTTGGAGGTGAGGATCTCGGCGCCCTCGTCGATCACGATCATGATCTGCGGGATCCGCTTGGAGACCGGCAGCAGATCGGTGTTCGCCTTCGCCATGAGGTCCTGATAGGCGACCTTGCGGTGCTTGCCCACCGCGACGGCCGTCTCCAGCATCAGCATGGCCTCCTCGTAGGAGGAGGCGAGCCAGTCGATCCCGGGCCGCACCGCCTCCCCCTCACCCTGGGAAGCCAGGGCGGGACGGACCCAGGGCAGGCCGGCCGATCCGGCGTTCAGGTCGATCACCCAGCTCAAGATGTCCTCGGCGCGAGCGAACCCGGCGAACACGTCATGGACGAAGTTCGTCTTGCCCGACCCGGTCGGCCCGACGATCAGGGCGCACTGCTCGCGCAGGTAGACCCGCACCTCCTTCCCGTCCGTCCGCACCCCCCAGGGCAGGCCGGTGTGGATGGACAGGGGGCTGTAGTCGGTGGGGTAGCCGATCTCCTCGGCCAGGACATTGACGGTGGTGACGTCGATCAGGACCCGTCCCTGGTTGATGCCCTGGGAGGCGGTGGCGGTGCAGCCGTGCGGGAGACGGGCATCGGCGGAGAGCTGCGGCGCGTACTGCGCGATCCGCTCGTACGTCACCCCACCGGCGGGGAGTTCGGCGTCGATCGTGAAGCCAGTCCCGGTGGGCCACTGCTCGACGGCCAGGACGCGCAGGGTGATGCCGCCGCAGACGCGCTGGACGCGGTCGACCCACTCGGCCGCGATGGCCCTTCGTTCGGCGGACAGTTCGCGGGAGACCTGGCGTTCGGCGGCGGCCAGGGCCTCGAGTTCGCGGGCCTCTTCGTGCAGGAGGGTGGAGCGGGCGGCGGCGCCGATACCCACCCCGAGGGTGGCGAGCGAGCCGAGGGCGGTCCAGGTCAGCGGGCCGGTGGTGATGGCCCAGGTGGTCCATCCGGCGCCCAGGAGCCAGGAGGCGGCGCGCATGGCGATGGTGCGGGCGGCCAGGCGCTCACGCCAGCTGGTGACGGTGTGGCCGATGGCCCCGGCGGTACCGATGGCCAACGCCCAGGTGGGGGGCATGTGGGTGGCGGCGCCGGTGGTGGCGAGGGCGAGGGCTCCGGTGGTGGCGGACAGGGCGCCGGTCACGGGTCCGTGACCGGCCGCCCAGTCCCACACCGGCCCCGTAGAGGCGGTGGTGGGTGCCATGGTCAGACGTTCCATCCCTTCTCGGCCTCGGGCCCGTTGCGCGGGTCCTCGTGGCGGGCGATGTCCTGCTCGTGCGCGGTGCGGAACAGCGGCCCCATGTCCTCGGCGACCGCGACCGCGGACATGAGGGCGCCGAAGATGTCGTTGAAGCCGTCGGCTACCTCCTTCTCCAGCGGGAACTCCGAGTCGGCACGCTCGGCCAGGATCCGCATCACGTTCGCCACGCTCGTGAGCGCGGCCGGGAGCCCTTCGACCATGGCGAGGATCTCCATGGCGCTCTCGGGCTCATAGCTGTTGGCGGCGGCTTCCATCTCCGCCGCGTACTCCTCGAACCGGAAACCCGACACGATCTCTCCCTCACTGCTCTCACTGGTAGATGTGCTGGGGACGAGTCCGGCCGGACGCTCGGCGGTGTCCCCGATCTGCTCGCTCTCCTCTGCGGCCTCGGCGTCCGCGATGGCCTCCAGGACCGTGAGCTCGGCGCGGGTGACGCGGTCCCGCTCGTCCCGCTCGTCGGCCGCCTGCTTGAGCAGGCGGGCGTAGAGGCGGCGGCCGGGGTGCTGCAGCCACGCCCACCCGAGCTTCCGGCCGAGTGGGGTGGTGACCATGCCGACGATGCCGAGCAGCCCGGCCAGCAGCGCGGCGAGCAGGCGGCGGCCCTGGAACCGGGCCGCCGACCTCCGCAGCGCCTTGCGGGCCCTCGCTCGTGCCGGGGCCTTGCGGATCTCGGCGCGCCGCTCGGCGACCTTGCCGGCCGCCTGCGTGTCACGGGCCCTGCGTAGCTTCCCGAGGACCGTGCCGCGGGCGGTGCCGAGGCGGCCGGCGGCCTTGCCGACCGCCCGGCCCAGCGGCCCCTTCTTCGCGGCGGCCGTGGTGCGGGCGGCGGTCTTGGCGGCCCGGCGGGCGTCGGCGACCTGACGGCGGGCCGCCGTCGTCTCCGCCCGCCGCCCCGCCCTCGACGGCGAGGCCGAACGGGCCTGCTCGCGCAGCGCCTTGACCTGCCCGAGCCGTCCCCGCGGCTTCCCCGCACCCGAGGACCCGACCGGCGACGAACCGGTGCCGGCCGCCCGCGACCCGGCACCCTTCGCCAGACCCGCCTTCCGGCCGCCCGTGCCCGCCGACGTGCTCGCGGACCGCAGCGCACCGGACCGGGCACTCCGGCCCGACGCGGCAGACGCTCCGGCCCGCTTCCCGGTCCTGCTGCCGGTGGCGGAGCCGGAGCCGCGCCGGGGCTGGGACGGGACACCGCCGAGCCCGCCGCGCGAGCCGCCAGCCGCCTTCCCCGCCGACGCGGTGCTGTGCCTGCCCGCCTTCGCCTGCCGGGCCTGCTTGGCGGCGGTGGTCTTGGCGGTGCGGGCGGTGGTGGCGCCCAGGACGACGGCGCCGGTCGCCGCGAGAGCCGCCGCGACCGGTCCGCCGGCCAGGGCGGCCCCGGCGAGCAGCGTCACCGTGGCGTTCGCGCCGGTCAGGGCGAGGGGGACGACCGGCCAGCCGCCCGCCGTGTGCTCCACGGACGGCTTCTCGGGCTTGGGCGTCTCCTCGGCCGGGCCGGAAGCCGGGACGACGGGGGGAACCGGCTCGGGGTCGGTGAGGATCGGTTCGGTGCTGAGGTCCGTCATCGGGCCGCCCCCTGACCGGTCAGGTCGTTCATCTCCAGGGCGAAGTAGACGACGATGGAGCCCTTCATCGGCGGGTACTGGCGGATCGCGTCGAGCCGGAGCCGGTTGAGGATGTCGAACCGGGTGTCCCACGGGTCCGGGGTGCAGGTGCCGGAGATCGTGCAGGCGCTCATCTGACGGTTCTGCAGGGACAGCACATACATGTGCGTGCCCTGCGCGGTGTTGCTCTCCACGAGGAAACCTCCAGGTCAAGCAGCGAGTGGGGGAGCGTCCGCGCACGGGACGCACATGCCGAGCGAGGGCGGGATGCGGTACCCGGCGTTCCGCCCGCACTCCGGGCAGATCCGGCGGGCGGCGTTCGCCCGCTCCAGGGCCGCCCACCGGGCGGGGGTCATCGGACGGACCGGGCGGGCCCGGTCGATCCGGTACAAGAAGGCGACCAGCGGTTCGCGCCGGCGACGGGGGCGTTCGAGCTGGGCCACCACCGGCTGGCCACCGGGCCGGAGTCCCAGCGCCCGCAGCTGCCGGAAGGTGGCCAGCCCCTCCGGCGCCAGGCGCCAGCGGTAGACGGGGAGCGTGCTCACCGGCCGGCCGCCTCAAGGGTGCGGGCGGTGGGCGTCTCGCGGAGTTCCTGGTAGCGGGCGGTGACCCAGCCGGTGGACCAGCCGCACAGCTCGGCCGCCTGCCGCACCGACAGGCCGGCGGCGAACGCCGCGGCTACCGTCCGGCGGGCCAGCTCCTTGCCCTGCTGCTCCTGGGCGGGGCCGGCGGCGAGGAGTTCGGCGCGTTCACGCTCGGCCCGCTCGGCCTGCTCGCGCTGTTCACGCGCGGCCTGCTCGGCGCGCTCCCGGCGCTCCTTCTCCATCCGCGCGGCGGCCTCGCGTTCACGGCGTTCACGCTCAGCGCGCTGCTGTTCACGCTCGCGCTCATGGCGTTCACGAGCTTCGCGCTCGGCCCGCTCGGCGGCCTCGGCCCGCTCCCGCTCCTCGCGCCGGGCCCGCTCCTCCCGCTCGGCCTGTTCACGGACGAGCGCGGCCTCGTGCTCGCGCTGTTCACGCGCCATCCGGGCCTCGAACTCCCGCGCCTCCCGCTCCCGCTTGGCGGCGGCTTCGGCGCGCTCGGCGGCGGCCTTCTCTCGTGCTGCCCGCTCGGCGCGTTCACGCTCCTGGATGGCCGTGAGCGCATTCGTGATGGCCGTGCGGTAGGCCAGGCCGGTCTCGGCCGTGACGATCAGCAGCAGCGGCGCCACCGCGTGTACCGCCACCCCGACCAGGTCTTTTGCCAGGGCGGAGTCGGCGATGTTCAGGGCCAGGGTCATGCCGCCGGTCATCCACCGCAGCACCACCGGCCACCGCCCGCCGTGCCCGCCCAGACGGGCCAGGACCGAGTCCAGGCGGACCACGATGACGACGGCCGCGTCCACCACGAGGGGCAGGATCGGGGCGGTCCACCGCCAGTCGGCGGGGGTGTGGGCCCGCATCAGCGGGGTGACGGTGAGGACGGAGAACAGCATCGCCCCGGCCACGATCAGCCACGTGCCCACCGACAGGGCGCGTTCCGCTGAACGGATCTGAACACCGTTCATGACACCGCTCCGTTCCGCCGGAACGGCATGATCGACCAGCCTGTGGGGGTGCCGCCGACGAGTCCCGGAGCCGTCCAGCCCGACGGGTTGGCGCCCAGGGTGGCGGCGTGGTCCTTGGCGGCCTGAACGCTCGCGTGAACACTGTGCGGGGCCCCGTCCCGCAGCAGCAGCGCCATCGGCACCACAGCCGCCCGGCGGGCGACGTCCAGCTCCTCCCGCAGCGCCCCGACCTCGGCCGCCGACTCCTTCAGCGCGGTCTCGCACTCGGCCACGTGCTCGCGCAGGATCGCGGCGTCGCTCTCGGCCGACTCCACCCGGCCGTTCAGGTGGTCCACCCGAGCGACGTGCCGGCGGTGCAGCTCCGAGGCCCGGGCGTTCGCCTCGACCGCATCGGCACGCGCCTGCTCCGCGTCCTCCAGCAGACGGCGCAGACGCTCGGCCGTCACCACCCGGATCATGCGGCACCGCCCAGCGTGGCAGCGCGGTTGCTCAGCGAGCGACGCTCGGCCAGCACCCGCCGGCGGGCCCGGCGGATGCGCTGCTCGTCCAGCTTCGTGGCCGGCCGGTCCAGCGTCTTGATCACCGCGTCCAGCAGCTCGACGTCCGCCAGGATCAGCGGCATCTCCAGCTCGACCGCGTCCAGCTCCACGTCCGACGGCTCACCGTCGAACGCCAGCGCCCCGCTGGTGGCGGGGAGTGTGATGATGGACTTCATTGGGTGTGTTCCTTCCTGAGAGGAACGGCCCGAACGAGGTCCCGGAGTTGCAGCTCCGGGGCCTCTCGCCGTTTGGAACCATCCGGCTCCCCTCGACCCCGCCCGTACGGTGCCCCGCGAAGGGGCCCGGACGGGCGGAGGAGGCAACCGGCCGCCGTCCGCAGGGGTGCGGGGCGGAGAGGTCGGGTTGCGCTGATCCGTACGCGAGGACAGAACTCGCATACGCCGCCCACTTGTCGCTTGAGGGGGACGGATACCTCGGCACTCTGTTCAGTTCTCAAGCAGCAGCCGCTTCCATCGAGCCAGCCCGCCTACACGGAGCTCTCCGGGCGCCGGGAGCAGCCCAAAGAAGGCCCTCCCACACTCGCTGTCCTGGGACTGCGAAGCGCTTGGGAAGACTGTGGCGCACAGTCCCGGGACTGTCAACAGTCCTGGGACTGTGTTTGACTGGACTCAGTCGAGAGGAGTTCGCGTGGCACCGAAGTGGCGGGAACTGGCGGACAAACTGGCGGAGCAGATCAGGAACGGGGAGTACGCCCCGGGCCAGCAGCTTCCGCAGATCCGCGACCTGGTCGAGGTGGGCGAGGGGTCGAAGACGACCGTCCACGCGGCCTACAAGGCGCTGGAGGCAGAGGGCCTGGTGACCTCGTCTCGCGGGCACGGGACTGTGGTACGGGAGCGGGCGCCGCTCAAGCGACTGGGTATTGCTCGATACGACAAGGCGAAGTGGCGGGACGGAGATGAGGTGGCGTTCATCGCAGACCGGGTCGCTTCTGGACGGGCATACAAGCGCGGCGAGCAGACACAGACAGTCAGCCGCATCGTGGCGCCCCCCGCCGTGGCGGCGGCACACGGACTCCCCGAGGGCGCCGAGGTGTACGCGCGGGCTCGCCTCGTGAAGGAAGGGGACCAGCCGACGCACACCCTGACCAGCTACTACCGCCCGGAACACGTCGAGGGAACGCGCATCGTGGACCCGACCCCCGGCCCCGCCGGCCGGGGCGGCGGCTTCCGCGTCCTTTATGACGCGGGGTACGAGATCGACCACATGCGGGAGGAGTTGTTCGCTCGCGCCGCGAAGCCGGAGGAGGCGGAGCAGCTCAAGCTCCTGCCGGGAGAGTGGGTGGTCGAACTGCACCGGAGCACGTTCACGGCGGACGGCACGCTCGTGGAGTTCGCCATCGGCGTGCACGCGGCGACGCGCTTTGCCTGGGCATACGACTTCAAGGTGCCCGACTCGGCGGCAGAAGGGGAAACGCAGTGATCTCCGATCGGAACTGGGCCGATGCCGAACGCCTCTGGGAGTTCCAGCAGATGGGCCACGAGCCGCGCCCCTGCTCGGTCGGCATCGGCCTGGGTAGCCACGACCTGGGCGTGGCAGACGTGACGGTCGACCTGTACCGCCGCGGTCTATTTCCCCTGATCGTCTTCACTGGAGCCACCAGCCGCACGACTGAAAGACGAATGCCTCGCGGCGAAGCAGAGCACTACCGAGACCGGGCGCTGGAGTTGGGGGTGCCCGCGACCGCGATCCTCGTCGAGCCCCATGCTCGGAACACGGGCGAGAACATCCGGCTGTCCCGTGCCTTGCTCGTCGAGCAGGGGGTGGACGTGCAGTCTGTGCTCCTCATCAGCAAGCCGTACGAGGAGCGGCGGGCGTACGCGACCGCCCGGAAGCTGTGGCCGGACGTTGACATCGTCAGTGCGTCGGCGTCCATGACGCTCAAGGAGTACGTCGACTCGATCCAGGACGCCACGCTCGTATTGGACATGCTCGTCGGTGCACAGCAACGCCTGCTGCTCTATCCGCAGCGCGGCTTCATGATCTCGCAGGACGTACCGGAGGACGTTCTGGCGGCTTATGAGCGGCTACGCGACGGGGGTTTCGTGAACCGACTCATGCCGGAGTGAGAGGCCAGGAAGCTGTGCGGAGAATTGGCCAATCCGGCAGTGCACTGTCTCTGCGAGTACGTGACGCGTTGGACCACGGGTGACCGTGGTTGGACAACCCGCTGACAAAACATGTTCCGACCTGCGCTGATCTCCGTTCTGGCGACCTATGGCTGTGCTGCTCGATGCCGCAGCCGCCGGGCTCTACTCTCCGTGCACTAGGGCCTGTCCGGCGGATCATGGCCGTAGCCATATAAGGATGGCTGCCTGGTGACGTGGGTGTGTTCTTCGCGGAACGCATGTTTCTCGTGAGCTGGGGCTACCTCAGAGGCACCCTGGACGCGGGTTCACCTGATCGACTGAACCTGTACCGCCTCACAACGCGTCAATTCCCGGCCAGACCGGGGCTCTTCGTCGGCCATGCAAGGCGAGGTGCGGGCAAACGGTGATCGCTGACCATCAGGATGGGCTTGATCACCGGCAGACGCCGGTCTTACCTGTGAGAGGCGGGCAGGACGAGATGGACAAGGGTGAGCTGGCCAATGTGGTCGCTACGACGGCCGATATTCCCAAGGCTTTGGCCAAGAAGGTCGTGGACGCGTGGATTGCAACGATCACCGACACGTTGAAGCAAGGTGGGGACGTGATCCTGCCCGGCTTCGGCGTGTTCTACGTCAAGCAACGCGCTGAAGGGACTGGGCGGGACCCGCAGACGGGCGAGACTATCGCGGTCGCCGCGGCCCGTGTCCCCAGCTTCAAGGCGGACAAGGGCCTCAAGACCGCAATGAACTGAAACGGCGGACCCGGCTCCCGGCCGGTACAAAGCAGGGCGGCAGGGTGCCTCCCGGTACTGGCTCTCGCCGGAACCTGACCGCGATGTGTCTCTACGGCAGAGTCTGGCGAATCGGCTTGGATCGCCACACTGACGGTGGCGATCTGTCGCGGGAAGTCCCACCCTCTACTGAGGCCGATCTCCGGCAGTGGCCGGATCTATCACGGAAGAGATCCGAGAATATGAACAACACCGAGATGGCCGCGGTCTTCGCGGAGCAGTGCGACCTGAGCGAGACGAAGTCCAAGGTGGCGCTCAATTCACTTCTCGAATCCATCACCGGCGCGCTGAAGAGTGGTGAAACGGTGGCGCTGGACGGGTTCGGGACTTTCGAGAAGCGTCAGCGCGAAGCGCAGACCGGCACCAAGGCATCTGCCACGGTCGCGTTCACGGCCGACAAGGCCCTCACGGACGGTGTGAACTAGGGCCCGTCCGGCGGATCACTCGACGAGCCAGAGCCTGATGGCTGCTGTGGTGATGGTGCCGTGGAAGACGTAGGCACGTTTGTCGTATCGGGTGGCGACGGCCCGGTGGTGTTTGAGCCGGTTGATTGTCCGCTCGACTTCGTTGCGGCGTTTGTAGAGCTGGCTGTCGAAGCTGGTGGGCCGACCGCCCTTGCTGCCACGGCGTTTGCGGTTGGCCCGCTGGTCCTTCGGCTCCGGGATCGTGTGCTTGATCTGTCGTCTTCGCAGGTGGCTGCGGTTGCGGCGTGAGCTGTATGTCTTGTCGCCGCTGACGTGGTCAGGCCTGGTGCGGGGGTGCCCGCCTCCGGGCCGGCCGACACGGATCCGGGCAAGGACTTCGGTGAACTGGGGTGCGTCGCCCCACTGGCCCGGAGTGACCAGTAAGGCCAGTGGGCGGCGGCCACCCTCGCCAGCGAGGTGGATCTTGCAGGTCAGGCCGCCCCTGGACCGACCAAGCCCCTCGTCGGGACGGTGGTTTCGAGGCGTCGTCCTTTTTTCGGAACCCTGGGGGCGGCCTTGCGGGCCCCGGCCGCGTGCTGGTGGACCCGGCACGTGGTTGAGTCGACGCCCACCATGCTCCAGTCGAGCCGGCCCGCCAGATCGGTATCGGCCTGGACCGACCGCAGGATCCGATCCCATGTGCCGTCGGCGGACCAACGCCGATGACGTTCGTAGACCGTCTTCCAGCTGCCGTATCGCTCGGGGAGGTCTCGCCACGGGACCCCGGTCCGCACCCGGAACAGGATCCCGTTGACCACCTGGCGGTGGTCACACCAGCGTCCACCGCGCAGGCCGGCGGCGGGCAGATGCAGCGCAAGCCGCACCCACTCCGCATTCGTCAGATCACCCCGCCCCATGCCCGGACCAACGACCGGACAAGCAGACAGTCACAAGATCCGCCGGACAGGCCCTAGGCCGAATCCGACTCTGGTGACCACAGCTGTTCCCTCATGAGAAGGAGCTCTGCCGTGCCCGGAACCCTCGCAGTGGCGTCGGATCGGAGCGGTCGCAATTCGGCCAACCTGGCGCCGAATGACCTAGCAGCAATTAGAGGTAGTTAGCAGCTGTTAGTCGTCTCATGGCGTCTCATGGCGTTTCACCTGCGGCGATGCGTCAGTGAGCGGTTCTTGTTGCAGCCGGTCGCCAACCTGATCCGCCGCCCCTACGCTCTCAGTGCACCCCAAATCTCGGGTAGTTCATATCTCATCGCGCCCCGCCTGAAGGGAGCTTCGCCATGCCCGCTTGGCCGCGTATCACCTGCCCTGTCTGCCGGCGTTCTGTCGCCGTCAACCCAGACACTCGTCGGATCGCTGATCACAAACACCCACGCCCCCGAGAGCGTGCCCTTGACCTGATCTTGTGTCACGGATCCGAGAGACAGGTCGAGTTGGGCGGAGTGATGTTCTTGCCGTTCGCGGCTGAGGAGCCGAACAGAGAAGCCACGCTCTTCTGATCTGTCTGACGGCCGGCCTACGCATCGGGTGAACGCTTCGGCGAGCTCCCACCCGTATGCAGCCGAGCGCGAGGTGGTCTCAGTCCTGGTCTCAGAATGACTCGGTTCCGGAGACGTCCACGACTGTTCGGCAGGGTCCGCTTGGGTCGCTGACCTGCGGCGCAGACGTTTTGGCGGACCTCCACGGACGCCCCCGGAACAAGATCGGACAACTCGTAATGCGTAGGTCTCGGGTTCGAATCCCGAAGGCGGCTCGGAAACACCCCAGGACTCACTCGCCGTGACCTGGGGTTTTTTCATGCCCGGGGCGTGCCGGGCCGGCCGCGGCGGCCGGGCGGTCCGCGTCTCCTCGCCCGGCACGGCCCCGAGCGGGTCGTCCCCCGGGACGGTTGTCGGACGGATGGGGTGGCGGGCCGTCAGGTGGCCGGGTGCTTCGGGTCCGCCTCGCGCACGAGCCGCGAGAGGTCGTCCGCGTGCGCGGTGGACCCGGGGCCGGGATCCGGATCGGTGAGCACCCGCGCGACCTCGGTCCGCGGGATCGCGGCGCAGCGGATCGGGGCCGCGAGGCTCTGATCGGCGAAAGCGGGATTCGGCGGCATCGCACGGCGCCGCCCGGGGCGATCCCGTGGGCCCTCGTCATGCGGGGTCCCGGGCCCGCGTCCCGGGCCCGCGTCCCGGGCCCGCGTCCCGGGCCCGCGTCCCGGGCCCGCGTCCCGGAGGGGGCCCGGTCGGGCGTCGTCCGGCCCGGCCTCTTCCGGTGCCGGAGGGGCGAGGGCCCGGTGGCCCGGGGCGGGACGCCCCGGGCGGGCGGGTCAGTGGGGGAGGCCCGGCTGGTCGAAGGTGGCCGGGACGGGGAGGGTCGACCAGTGGGAGAACGGCCAGGCGACCACGACGGCGCGGCCCACCACGTCCGTCACGGGCACCATGCCGCCCCGGGGGTCGCTCCGGTGGTAGCGGGAGTCCTGCGAGCTCTGCCGGTGGTCGCCCATCACCCACAGGTGGCCGGCGGGGACCGTGACCTCGAACTGGCCTTCCGGGTCCGTGCTGCAGGCCGTGTTCCCCTGGAAGACGTACGGCTCGGTCAGGGGCTTGCCGTTGACCTTCAGGGGGCCCGTGCCCTTGCACTCGACGGTGTCCCCGGCGACGCCGATGACCCGCTTGATGAGGTGCTGTTCCCCGGCCGCCGGCATCAGGCCCACGAAGCCCAGGGCCTTCTGCAGCGTGGTGGGCTGCTTCACCGGCCGTCCCACCAGCCAGTCGCCGGGGTCGCGGAAGACCACGACCTCGCCCCTGTCGGGTTCCGCGCCGAACCACGGGGTGAGCTTGTCCACCAGGACCCGGTCGTCGACCTGCAGGGTGTTCTGCATGGATCCCGAGGGGATCAGGAACGCCTGGAGCAGGAACGTCTTGATCAGGAACGCCAGGACGAGCGCGATCCCCGCGAGGAACGGCAGCTCGATCCAGAAGGGCCGGCGCCGTTTCGCGGCGCGGCCGGCCGCCGGGGCGGCCTCGCCCGGAGGGCCTCCCTCCGGGCCCTCCCGGTCGGATCGCTCCTCGGTCGCCAAGTCGCTCATGTCCACCCTGACTTCGTCGTGTCCGTGTCGTCTGCACGGACCCTATGCCCGGGAGCGCCCGTACGGCGGTCCCGGAGCGCTCTTCACCACGTACGGGTGACCCCGAGGCCCCTCAGGGGCCCGGCTGCTCGCGCTCCTGCTGGGCCAGGAGGTATCCGGCCTGGAAGCGGCTCTCGGCGCCGAGGGCGGCCATCACGTCGGCGACGTGACGGCGGCAGCTGCGGACCGAGAGCCCCAGGCGGCGGGCGATCGCCGCGTCCGTCAGGCCCTCGGTGAGCAGCCGGACGATGGTCTGCTTCAGCTCGTCGGAGATGTCCATGATGGTCTGCCGGTCCCACTCCGTCTCGAACGGCAGGGCCTCCAGCCACAGTCGCTCGTACGCGCCCACCATGAACGCCACCACGTGCGGTTCGCGGACCAGGACCGCCGCGTGAGGGTCGTCCGGGACCGGGATGACCGCCGTCGAGCGGTCGAAGACGAGCATCCGCATGAACTCGTCGTCCAGGGTGCGGACCTGGGCCCCGAGCCGGCCGACCCGCTCCACGTAGGCGCAGGTGCCCGAGGAGAAGCGGGCGGTGTGCTGGTAGAGGACGCGCATCCGGACGCCGCGGCGCAGGAGTTCCTCGTCGCGGGCCACCGCCTCCTCCAGGACCTCGGCGCGCCGTCCGCCGCCCGGCTGCGCCGTCATGACCTCGCGCTCGCAGGTCCGGCCCAGTTCGGTGATGGCCTCCCGCACCGCGCGGAGGTCGGTGAGCAGCTCCACGTACTCCGCCTGTCGCAGGTGCGTCAGCCGGAGCAGGTGGGACTCGTACAGCGGCATGAAGGCCATCAGCTGCTCGCGGGTGCGTTCCATGTGCTGGCGGCGGGCGCGCATCTCGCGTTCCAGCGGCCCCAGGGTGCGCTGGACGGCCTCGTCCGGCGCCACCGGGAGCACGGCCCGCTCCGGGGTGCGGCGCAGCAGGCCCATGTCGAGGAGGGCCGAGACGGCCGACTCCACGCGGGAGAGGGGGAGTTCGAGTTCGTCCGCGAGGTCGGCGGAGTACGCGGGCGGCCGGGCCGGGTCCCTGGCCAGGAGGCAGGTGTAGACCCGGGTCAGGGGGTCTTCGGGGTCCTCGGAGGGGGGTGCGGGGAGGGCCGTTCCCGCCGCTCCCGTCGCCTCTTCGATCGCTGCCGGGGCGGTGGGTTCCGGGGCCGCTCCCGTGGGTTCCGGAGCCGTTCCGGCGGATGCCGTGTCCGCCGGAACGGCGGAGTCCGGAGTTCCGTCGTCGCCCTGGGCTCGCAGTATGTCTGGTATCGCCACCTTTTCCCCCGTTTGTGACGGCGTCCTCTTGCTGCCATGCAGCCTAATGAGCCATGCACTCCGCCCCATAGTCATGCCGCCCTGGATACGTTCGTACCACCGCCCACAAGGTCAAAGCGCACCAAGCTCGCGCAGCCAGCGAACATCGCAAATCCCCATGCACACCCATGAATCGCCCCTCGCCGAAGCGGAAAGAGAGCACACGACATGAAGCGGCGGATCCGCACCACCCTCCTCACCACCCTGGTCGTCGGCCTCGCGGGCCTCACCACCGTCACCGCCGGCGCCGTCACCGGCGGCACGGGCACCGACGACACCGGCTGGGGTGCTGCCGTCCTCACCGGCACGTACGACACCGGCTGGGGCGCGCCCGCCGCGGGCACGGGCACGAACGACACCGGCTGGGGGTGACCGGATGACCCTGCTCGACTGCACCCTGCGCACCGGCGGACGGCTCACCGGCGGATCCGTACCTCCCGCGCTGGCCGCCGACTACCTCGCGGTCTGCGCGCGGCTCGGCATCGACGTCATCGAGCTGGGCGACGTCCACGACCCCGCCGACCGCTCCGCCCCGCACGGCGCACTGCTGCCGGTCCCGCTCCCCGAGCGCTACGGCCCCCGCTTCTCCGTCCTCCTCGACACCGCGCACCTGCCCGCCACGGACGCCGCCGCCACGGCATCCGCCGGGCGGATCGCCGACGCCCTGGCCATGGGACCCGTGTCCGTCGGCCTCGTCCGCCTCGCCGTCCGGTACGACCGGGTGGCCCGTGCCGCCGCCCCGCTGCACCGCCTGCGGGAAGCCGGCTTCGGCGTCTGCCTCTTCCTCACCCACATCGACCTCGCCTCCTATCCGGAGCTCGACCGCTGCCTCGGCGAGAGCGCCGCACTGGGACCGCTCGACGCCGTCTTCCTCGTCGACTCCCTCGGCTCGCTCCGCCCCGAGCGCGTCATCGAACTCGTCCAGTCCACCCGCGCCGCCGTGTCCGCGCCCGTCGGCATCCACGCCCACGACAACCAGGGCTTCGCCCTGCACAACACCGTCGTCGCCGGAAGCGCCGGAGCCACCTGGCAGGACGCCGCCGTGCACGGGATCGGCCCGGGCGCCGGCCTGACCCGTACCGAGCAACTGCTCGCCCTCCTCGGCGCCGCGCCCACCGACCTCGCGCCCCTCCTCGCACTCATCGCCACGCACGTCGCGCCGCTCAAGCAGCGGTACGGATGGGGGGCCGGGCCCCGCCAGGTCATGGCCGGCCTCGCCCGCATCCCGGTCGCGTCGGTGACGGGCCTCGACCCCCGGCAGCCACCCCGCGCCTCGTAGTCCTCCGCAGTCCCGTAGTCCCGCAGTCCTCCGCGGCCCCCGCAGGTCCCGTCGTGTCCGGGGCCGATCCGACCGCGCCCGCGCCCCGCCGCACCGCACCCGACCGTGCCCGCACCCCACCGCACCCGACCGCGCCCGCACCCCACCGTGCCCGCAGTCCCAGGAGACCCCATGCCCTTCACCTCGCCCATCCTGCCGCCCGGAGAAACGGCCCCCGCCTCCACTCCGTACCGCGACCTCCCCCCGAAGACCGGAGACGCCCCCATGGCCGACCGCCGCTTCCGCATCGACCGCAGCGCCGCCACCGAGGAGTTCGGGCTCGCGTGCCAGCGGATCATCCCCTGGCCGGGCGGGGACGCCGAGCCGCCCGTCGGCGCCATGGCCTGCTTCCTGAAGCCCGGCGGGGACTCCGACCCCGACTGCCACAACCAGGACGAGGTCATGGTCATCCTCGGCGGCACCGGGAGCGTGACCCTCGACGGGCACCTGGAGCCGCCGTTCCGCGCCGGCGACGTCGTCGTGCTGCCCCGGAACCAGGAACACGTCGTCCACAACACCGGCGACACCGAGCTGAGCTGGCTCTCCCTCTACTGGCCGCTGCGCGAGCCCGCCGTCCGTACCGACAACGAGGAGGTCGCCGCATGAGCGCCGACGCGTCCACCCACTGGATCACCGCCACCCCGCCCACCCCCAACGGCGACCTCCACATCGGTCACCTCGCCGGGCCCTACCTCGCCGGCGACGTCCTGCGCCGCTTCCTCGCCGCCGAGGGCGCCGGACCCGTCCGCTACACCACCGGCCTCGACGACCACCAGAGCTACGTGCCCGTCCGCGGCCTGAACGACGGCGGACGCAAGGGCGAGGAGGTCGCCGACGGCTACGGCGCCTCCATCGAGTCCGTGTGGCGACAGGCGGGCGCCGACTTCGACGCGATCGTCCGCCCGCGCCGCGACGTCGGCTACCAGTCGGCCGTCCAGGAGTTCTTCGGCCGCCTGTACGACGCCGGGCACATCGTCGCCCGCACGCGCCCCCTGCCGTACTGCGCCGGCTGCGAGCGCTGGCTGTACGAGGCCCACCTCAAGGGCGACTGCCCGCACTGCGGCTCCGGCTCCAACGGCAACGCCTGCGAGCCCTGCGGCCGCCCCAACGACTGCGCCGACCTCGAGAACCCCGTCTGCACCGCCTGCGGCGCCACCCCCGAACTCCGCGACTGCGAGCGGCTCTACTTCCCCCTCGCCCCCTGGGAGGAGCGGCTCACCGCCTTCTGGGACCAGGTCGACATGCCGCCGCACCTGCGCTCCCTCTGCGAGCGGATGCGGGCCGAAGGACTCCCCGAGATCGCCGTCAGCCACCCCTCCGAGTGGGGCGTGCCCGTGCCCGTCGAGGGCTTCACGGAACAGCGGATCTACGTCTGGTTCGAGATGGCCCCCGGCTACCTCCTGGAGTGGACCGGCGCCGGCGGCACCGGCCCCGCGCCCGCCCCCGTCCAGTTCTTCGGCTTCGACAACGGCTACTTCCACGCCCTGCTGTTCCCCGCCGCCTTCCGGGCGTACGACCCCGCGATCGCGCTGCCGAAGGCCTTCGTCGTCAACGAGTTCTACCGGCTCGAAGGGCTCAAGTTCTCCACCAGCAGGCGCCACGCCATCTGGGCGCACGAGGAGCTCGCCCGGACGAGCGCGGACGTCCTGCGCTACCACGTCCTCTCCGACCGCCCCAACGGCCGCCAGACCAGCTTCAGTTCCTCCGCCCTCGAACTCAGCCGCACCCGGCTCGCCGAGCGCTGGGACGGCTGGCTCGGCCGCCTGCTCACCGCCGTCGCCGAGTCCGCCGACGGATCCGCGCCGGCCGAAGCGCCGCAGGGCCCCGCCTGGGAGCGGCTGCGCGCCCGACTGACCGAGACCGTCGGACAGCTGAGGGAGGCGTACGGGGCGGAGATCGGCGGCTACGACGCGCGGCGCGCGATCGCCCTGCTCGACGAAGTCGTCTGCCTCGCCGAGGACTTCGGGTACGTGAACGGCTTCGAGGCCGAGCGTCCGGACGGCGCCGCCGCGCACCGCTCCGCGCTCTCCGCCCAGCTCGCCGTCGCCGCCGCCCTGTCCGCCTGGGCCGCGCCCGCCCTCCCGTACGGCTCCGCCCGGCTCACGGCCCTCCTCGGCCTCGCGCCGGAAACCCGCCGGGTGGACGCGGAGGCCCTCGCGCCGCTCGCCCCGGGGACACCGGTGGCGGCCTGGCCCGGGGCGGTCTTCAGTGCCTGAGACGCCGGGGGACCCGCTGCCCCGCGGCGCTGTCGTCGGGCCCTTCTCCGGGCCCCGGGCCGCCTGGGGCGAGCACCTGGAGCGGGCGGCCGAACGGTACGGAGCGGCCGTGAACTGGGAGCTGTACGACGACCGCGGGGAGGCCGGGACGGCCCGGCGGATCGCCGAGGCGGTCGTCGCCGAAGGCCGGCACGCCCTGGTCGTCGGACACTTCAACAGCGCCGGCGCGGCGGCCGCCCTCCCCGTCTACCGGGCCGCCGGACTCCCCGTCCTCCTCCCGCTGGCCACCACCCCCGGCCTCCTCGCCGACAGCGCCGGCACCCTCCTGCGCTGGTGCCCCGACGACCGCGCCCAGGCGGCCGACCTGCTCGCCGCCGTACGGGACGCGGGACACGCCCGGGTCGCCGTCACGCACGACGGCAGCGCGTACGGGGAGCGGCTCGCCCTGCTCGTACGGGACGTCCCGGCGGCCGCGCGGCCCGCCGTCCCGTCGGGGGCCGTGGTCTCCGACGGGAGCGGCCCCGCGACGGGCGCCGTTCCGGTGCCCGCGGCCCTGACCGGGCCCTCCCCGGACCTCCTCGACGGGCCGGACCTCTTCGACGGGCCGGAAGGGCGGGACGTCTCGGCACTCACCGCGCTCGTCGTCTGCGGGACCCACGTCGGGGCCGCGCGGACGGCCCGGGAGTGGCGGGCGGCCGGGTTCGAGGGCGCGTTCTGGTTCACCGACGACTGCGCGGTGGACGAGTTCGCCGAACTCCTCGGCCCTGTCGCCCCCGCGTACGTCGCCCGGATGCGCGGCGGACCCGAAGCCCACGTGGACGCGGCCTTCGCCGCCGCCACCGCCGCGCTCGCCGAGGACCCGGCACGCACCGGACGCACCCTCCTCGCCGCCGTACGGGCCCACGCCGACCGGGGGTTCACCGCGCTCGGCGAGCCCGAGCCCGGGAGCGCGGGGTGGGACTTCGTGCCCGTGCCCGCGCCCGCGGCGGACGGGGCGTCCGCCCGCACCGGGGGCCGGCACGGGCGGGCCTACGACGTCATCGTCGTCGGCGCCGGGGTCGTCGGCTCCGCCACCGCCTCCGCCCTCGCCCGGCACGGCGCGCGGGTCGCGCTGGTCGCCCCCATGGACGGGCGGGACGAGCACGCCACCGCCTGGTCCGGCGGGCTCGTCCGGTCCTTCGAGGCCGACCCGTACCTGCGCGGGCTCGCCCTCCGCAGCCACCACCTCGCCTGGGGGCCCGCCGCGCTCGCGCCGGGACCGTACGGCTTCATGACCACCGGGTCGCTCGTCCTCTGCGGCGACGCCGACCTGGAACAGGCCGAGAAGGGCGTCGCCGAGCTCAACGGGGCCGGTGTGTCGGCGGAGTTGCTGGGGCCGGAGGTGCTCGGGGCCCGCTTCCCCGGACTCTCCGTCGACGGCGTCACCGCCGCCGTCTGGGAACCCCGGGCCGGTTACGCCGATCCGCCCCGCACCGCACGCGTCTACCGCGACCGCGCCCTCGCCCACGGGGCCCGGCTGCTGCCCGCCCGGGTGCGCGAACTCGACGCACCGCCCGGCGCCGACCGGGTCCGCGTCCTCCTCGAACCCGGCGGCCCCGTCGAGGCCCTCGCCGTCGTCCTCGCGGCCGGCGGCGGCACCGGGGAGATCGCCGGGCACCGGCTCAGCGGCGCGGACGCCGGACGCACCAAGAGCATCCGGTACGGCTTCTTCCACCACCCCGCCACCGCCGGCCTGCCGACCGTCGTCGACATGGTCAGCGGCGTCTGGGGGCGGCCCCAGCTCACCGGCGAGGCGGCCGGCGGCTACATGGCCGGACGGCCCGTCGACGAATGGGACGTACCCCCGGGCGGGCTCGCCACGCTGACCGACGAGCACGTGGCGTACATACGCCGGGGGGCGGCGGCGCGGTGGCCCTGGCTCGCCGATCCCGCGACCCGCTTCCTCGGCGGACGCCAGGGCGTCGACCTCTACACCCCGCACTCCCGTCCCCACCTCGGCCGCGAGCGGCCCGGCAGTCGGATCGTGCTCGCCACGGGGTGGTCGGGGGCGGGCTTCAAGACGGCGCCGGCGGCGGCGGAGCTCGCGGCGGCGGAGGCGCTGGGCGTCCTGGAAGGCACCTGACCCCCTCCGGCTCCCACGCCCCGGGGCCCTTCCCGCCACCCGCCGCCCGGACCACGCCCCGCGGGGCGGCACCCCTCCCGCACCCGCCCGTGTGGGGCCCGCGCCCTGCTGGGCGGCGCCCCCGCCCGTGCGAGGCCGCGCCCTGCGGGGCGGCACTCCCCCACCCCCCCCGTGTGGGCAATCGTCCCGCTGGGCGGGACGGGTGGGCACACGGGACGGCGCCCATAGCGGCGCCTCCGCGTTCCGGGCCTGAACCCGCACCCCGTCGTGCGGCGCACGTTCCGGTGCGGGTCCAGGCACAGCAGCCTCGGGCGCCGTTCCGTTGTGCCCACCCTCCCCCGAGCTCTCGGCTTCGCTCGAGCAGGGGACCCCCCCTCGCCCCAGCGGAACGACCGCCCCCAACGGCGGGGCGGGCGCAGCCCGCAACGGGGCGCGGGGCGGGCACCGCCCCGGTGGGGAGCGGGTCGGCTCAGGCGAACGAATGTCCATCACTCACTCGAAGGTGACACCGTGACCGATCTGCTGCAGCGGCCCGACGCCGCCCCCCGCAGCGCCCTCGGCGTGCGCGCTCTCGTCGTGTTCTACGTCAGCAGCCTCGTCGGGACCGGCATCCTTCTGGTGCCGGGGCTGACGGAGCGGCAGGCCGGGCCCGCCGCGCTGCTCGCGTGGCTGGCGCTGGCCCTCAGCTCGTACCCCTTCGCCCGTTTCTTCGCGGAGATGTCGGCCTGGCGCCCCGATGCCTCCGGTCTCGCCGCGATGGTGGAGGCCGGGTTCGGGCGCCGCCCGGGGCGGGCGGCGGCGTTGCTGCTCGTCGCCACGTACGTCATCGGGAATCCGGTGATGGGCATCGTGTCGGCCCGGTGCCTGCTCGGGCTGCTCGGCCAGCCCGACGGGCCCGTGTACCCGATCGCGATCGGCTTCATGGCGTTGTCCGCCGCGTTCACGCTGCTCGGGCTCACGGCCGGCGCCCGCGTGCAGACCGCCGCGCTGCTCGTGCTGCTGGTCGGCCTCGGCGGCGCCGTGGTGCTCGCGGTGCCGCGGTTCGACGCGGGGGAGTACACCCCGTTCCTCACGCACGGCTGGGGCGGCGTCGGCATCGCCGTCGTCACCGCCTTCTTCTCCTTCCTCGGCTGGGAGAACGTCTCGACCCTCGCCGAGCAGGTCGACGACCCCGCCCGCAGCTACCGGCGGGCGATCCGCTGGGCGGTGCCGATCGTCGGGCTGCTCTACGCGGCGGTGACGGCCGCCTACCTGGCGGTCCCGGGCGACGAGCCCGTCGTCATCACCGCCCTGCTGGGCGCCTCGCTCGGCGACGGCGGTGCGATCGCCGGTGATCTCCTCGCCCTCGGTCTCGCGGTGGTCGCCACCAACGCCTGGGTGCTCGGCGCCACCCGGGTCGTCCGGGCGGCCGCCCGCGAGCGGATCCTGCCGCGCGCCCTGGCCGACCGCCCGGTGCGGGCGACCGTCGCGCTGGCCCTCGCCTACGCGGCCGTCCTCGGCGCCCTGACCGTCACGGGGACCGGCGAGGAGCTGGTGCTCGTCGTCACCAGCAGCGCGTTCCTGCTGCTGTACGTGGCCGCCGCCGGGGCCGCCCTGCGGGCGCGCGGCACCGGCCGCGCCCTGCGCGCGACGGCCGTCGTGACCCTGGTGATCGCGGCCGTCTTCCTCTCCTTCGCCGGTACGGGACTGCTGTTCGCCCTGCTCCTCGCCGCCGGCTGCGTCGCCCTCTCCGGCCGCGCGCGTACGTCCTGAACCCCTTCCCACCGAAAGGCACTTCGCCATGAACGAGACCGTGAACGAGACCGTGAACGCGACCACCCCCGTCTACGACGTCGTCGGTGTCGGCTTCGGGCCCGCCAACCTCGCCCTCGCGATCGCGATCGAGGAGCACAACGAGCAGGCCGCGCCCGAGGACCGGCTCACGGCCGTCTTCCTGGAGAAGCAGCCGGACTTCGGCTGGCACCGGGGCATGCTGATCCCGGACGCCACCATGCAGGTCTCTTTCCTCAAGGACCTGGCCACGATGCGCAATCCGCGCAGCCGCTTCGGCTTCGTGCCGTACCTCCACGACCGGGGCCGCCTCGTCGACTTCATCAACCACAAGGTGCTGTTCCCGACCCGCGAGGAGTTCCACGACTACCTCCGGTGGGCCGCCGACGGCGTGGACCACATGGTCCGTTACGGCCTTGAGGTCACCGCGATCCGCCCGGTGGGAACGGCGGGGACGGCGGGAACGGCGGAGGCGTCGGGCCCCGTCGTCGAGGTCGACGTGGCCGCCTTCGGGGAGGCGGAGGCCGCCACCTACCGGGCCCGGAACCTCGTCATCGGGACCGGCCTCGTGCCCCGGCTCCCCGAGGGCGTCGAGTCCTCCGAACGCCTCTGGCACAGCAGCGAGTTCCTGCACCGCCTCGCCGCGCTGCCCACCGACGCGCCGCGCCGTTTCGTCGTCGCGGGAGCCGGTCAGAGCGCCGCCGAGATCGCCGACCACCTGCACCGGACGTACGAGGGGGCCGAGGTGGTCGCCGTCCACACCCGGTACGGCTACAGCCCGGCCGACGACAGCCCCTACGCGAACCGGATCTTCGACCCGGCGGCCGTCGACCTCTACCACGGTGCCGAGCCGTCCGTCCGCCGGACGCTCATGGACTACCACCGCAACACCAACTACGGCGTCGTCGACATGGACCTCATCGAGGAGCTCTACCGCCGCTCGTACCAGGAGAAGGTGCGCGGCGAGCAGCGGCTGCGGATCCTCGGCGTCACCCGGCTCACCGAGGTCGAGGAGGGCCCCGACGGAGTCCGCGTCCAGGTGCGGAACCTCGCGACGGGCGAGACGGAGACGATGGAGGCGGACGCGGTCGTCTACGCCACCGGCTACTCCGAGCCCGACCCGGCCCGGCTGCTCGGCGAACTCGACGCCGCCTGCGCGCGCGACGAGGACGGCCGGCTGCGGGTGCGCCGCGACTACCGGGTGCAGACGGTGCCCGAGGTGGAGGCCGGGATCTACCTGATGGGCGGCACCGAGCACTCGCACGGCATCACGGCCAACCTGCTGTCGATGGCCGCCGTCCGGGCCGGCGAGATCTGTGACTCCCTGGCCGCCGGGCGCCGTTCCGACAGGCGGGCGCCGGTGGCGGCGACCGGCTGATCCCCCGTACAACACCTGTACCCACACTTCGACGAGAGGGCACCATGAGCACCACCACCCCCACGGAGCCCGGCGACGCGCTGCCCGTCACCGAGCGGACCCGGCTGCGCCGGATGCGCCACAAGGGGAGCCACCGGCGGGCCGACCTGGACGCCGTGCTCGCCGCGGGTTTCCTCTGCCACCTCGGCGTCACCGTCGACGGCACGACGATGGTGGTGCCCACCGCGTACGGCGTGGACGGCGACCGGCTCTACCTCCACGGTTCGGTCGCCAGCCGCAGCCTGGTCCAGGCCCCCGACACCACCGTCTGCGTCACGGTCACGCACGTCGACGGCCTCGTCCTCGCCCGCTCCGTCTTCGAGCACGGGGTCAACTACCGGTGCGCGATGATCTACGGCGTTCCCGAGATCGTCACCGACCCGGAGGAGAAGCTCCGCGGCCTGCGGGCCCTGACCGAGCAGAGCTCGCCGGGCCAGTGGGAGTACGCGCGGCAGCCGAGCCGCAAGGAGCTGGCCGCGACCGCGGTGCTCGCGCTCGACCTGACCGAGGCCTCGGTGAAGACCGCCGCCGGCCCGCCGGACGACGGCGAGTCCGAGGACGCGGCGCTCGGCCTGTGGGCGGGGGTGCTCCCGGTGGTGACCGTCTTCGGCGAGCCGGTCACGGACCCGATCCTTCCGGCGGACTTCGCCCCGCCGGCCCACATCGCCTCGCGCGCGGGGCGGGTCCTGGGCGGGGACCCGGCGGCCGCCGCGGGGGTGTAGGCGGGGGCGGATCCCCGCGGGGCGGGGCCGCTCCGGGCCGTACGGGGCGAGCCGCCCGGGGGCCGCGCCCGGGGCAGGACCGAGCCCAGCCGCGTGTGCGGCTGGGCTTTCCCGCGTCCGGGCGTCCGGGCCCGTCCCCGGACGTCCGGTCCGGGACCGTGTCCGGGGTCGGTGGCCGGGGTCAGTCGCCGTGTCCGGTGCCTCCGCTGCCGAAGCCTCCGCTGGAGATGCCGCCCCACTTGCGCTTCTCCTCGGACGGCGGTTCGGACGAGGTCTCCGTGCCGCCGTTCTTCAGCTGGTAGGGCATGAGCCGGTGCGCGCCGTCGGTCTGCGGCATCTCGGCCGGCCTGCGGTATTCGGACGTCTCGCCGGGGAGTGCGCCGGTGTCGGGCCGGTGCGGCTGCTCCTCCGGCTTCGGGGGCTCGGGTTCGCGGTTGCGGACCCGGTACCCGTACCAGAAGGCCCCGATGAGGATGGCCACGAGGACGAGACCGCCGAGTACCTGCCCCATGCCCTCCTGCCAGACTCCAGCGGCCAGGTCCTCTGCTGCGCTGAGAGTGTTCATACCAAAAGGATTACCCGATTCCGCTTCTTCGAATGCGTCGAGCGGCCGTCCTCCGGGAATCCCCGCCGAATCCTCCGATCCGGCTGAAACATTTCCGCGCCCCCATCGCGTCAATGAGGTGTACGGCGACCACGCCACGTGACCGCGAGGGAAAGGAGGGGCATGAGAAAGTCCCGCGCGGACGAGTTCCACGAGTTCGCCTCCGCACGCACGGGGCACCTGTTCCGCTCGGCGTGCCTGCTGACCAGCGGCGACACGCATCTCGCCGAAGACCTCACCCAGGAGACGCTCGGCCGGATGTACGCCCTCTGGGGCCGCGTGGCCCGGATCGGGAACCCCGCCGCGTACGCCCAGACCGTGCTGGTCCGCACGTTCCTCAGCCACCGGCGGCGCCGCTCGGCCACCGAGCGCCCCCTCGGCGAACTGCCCGACCGCGCCCCCGCGCAGGGCGAGGACCCGGCACTGCGGATCGCGCTGCTCGACGCGCTGGCCGCGCTCGCGCCGAAGGACCGGGCGGTCGTGGTGCTGCGCTACTGGGAGGACCGCAGCATCGAGGAGACCGCCGACGCCCTGCACATCAGCTCCGCCGCGGTGCGCACCCGCTCGGTGCGCGCGCTCGCGAAGCTGCGGGAACGGCTCGGCGGCAGCCTCGTCGCCTTCGCCGGCCGCTGAGCGCGGTACGGCTGCCCGCACCCCCCCCACCCACCTCAGTACTCCCCTTCTCGTCCACTGACCGGAGACGGTGATCTCGGCATGCCCCAGAACGAAGGAACCCAGCACGACGGAGCCCCGCACGAGCGCTTCGAGGAGGAGCTCGGCGCGGTCCTGCGCAGCACCGGCGACGGCTTCGCCGTCGACGACCGGCGCGAGCTGGTCGCGGCCGGGCTCCGGCGCGGCCGGCGCCGCCTGGTGCGCCGCCGCCTCGCGGTGACCGGCGGCGTCGCCGCGCTCGCCGCCGTCGGCCTCGGCGGCGTCTACGGCGGTTCGCTGCTCGACCCCGCCGGACGGGCGACGACGACCTCCGTGGCGGCGCCCCCGCAGCCCACCCGGGCCGGCGACGCCGGCGCCCGCACCGGCAAGAAATCCTTCCTCGACGCCCAGATCCCGGTGAAGGACATCGCCGCCGTCCTCAAGGCCCACACCCCGGCCGGACGGTGGCGGTTCGACGACCTGGACGGCAAGGGCCAGTCCGCCACCGGCGTCTACGACGACGGCCACGGCGAGGCGGGCGTCAGCGTCGGCCTCTACCGGGCCGGAGCGACCGCCGAGGCCGGCATCGACCAGGTCACGTGCCCCGACAAGGCCCTCGTCCCCCTCGACTCCTGCACCAGCGAGACGCTGCCGGGCGGTGACCGGCTCATGGTGCTCCAGGGGTACGAGTACCCCGACAAGCGCGAGGAGACCAAGAACTGGCGGGCGGTCCTGCTCACCCGGGACGGGACCGTGATCGACGCGAGCGAGTACAACGCCGCCGCCGAGAAGGGGGCCGCGATCAGCCGTGAGAACCCGCCCTTCAGCCCCGCCCAGCTGAAGGCCCTCGTCACGGCCGACGCCTGGGAGCCGCTCCTGCGGCAGCTCCCCGAGCCGCCCGAGTCCCCCGAGGGCCCGGGCCGGGCGCCCTCCGTGCCGAGCGCGGCCGTCGTCCAGGCCACCCTGCGCTCCCTGCTGCCCGCCGGCGTCACCGTCGGGTCCCACGGCGGCGGGGACGGCCACGGCTACGTCGTCGTCGACGACGGCAAGGGCGCGAGCCTCGTCGGCGTCGACGTCCAGCCCCTCCCCGGGGACGGGATCGAAGGCCTCTTCACCGGCGCCGGCGTCGTCACCCTGCCCGACGGCACCAAGGTCAGGTCCACGCAGCAGCCCGGCGAGAAGGGCGGCGCCGGAGTCGTCCGGTGGAGCGTCGACACCCTGAGCCCGAAGGGCTTCCGGGTCAGCGTCTCCGCCTTCAACTCGGGCGCGCAGCACGAGACCGCCACGCGCGCCGAGCCCGCGCTGACGATGGAGCGGCTGAAGACGATCGCGCTCAGCCCGAAGTGGCGGAAGCTGCCGCCGAAGTAGGCGGGAGAGGGGTACGGGCCCGGAGCCCGTGCCCCTCCCCCCGGGGCGGGCTACTTCGCGTCCGCGTACCGCTCGACCGTCGCCGTCGTGAACGGGAACCGGACCGGCGTCTCCCCGAACGCGATCCGCCCGGCCTCGTCCCCGGCCGCCCGGATCGCCTCCGTCACCGCCCCCGCCTCCTCCGCCGGACAGTGCACGATCACCTCGTCGTGCTGGAAGAACACCAGCTCGGCCCGCGTCCCCGACAGGGAGCGCCGCAGCGCCGCCAGCATCAGCAGCGCCCAGTCGGCGGCGCTGCCCTGCACGACGAAGTTACGGGTGAACCGGCCGCGGGCCCGCGCGTTCCCCGAGGCGTACCCGGGGGCGAACTCGCCGCCCTCACGCTCCGGTTCGCCGGCGTCCTGCGGGATCCCGGCCTCCTCGTCCCCGTCCGAGCCGACCGCCCGCGGGCTGGTCCGGCCCAGCCAGGTCCGCACGAGCCGGCCCTCCTCACCCGCCTTCGCCGCCTCGTCGACGTAGGCCACCGCGCGCGGGAAGCGGCGCCGCAGCGCCGCCAGGTTCTTCAGGCCGTCGCCGCTCGTCTGCCCGTAGACCGCGCCGAGCAGCGCGATCTTGGCGTGCTCGCGGTCGCCGGAGAAGGCCCGGTCGGAGAGCCGGGTGTAGAGGTCGTCGGGGTGCCCGGCGACCTCCATCAGACCCGGGTCGCGGGAGATCGCGGCGAGGACGCGCGGCTCCATCTGGTCGGCGTCGGCCACCACGAGCCGCCAGCCCTCGTCGGCGACCACCGCCCGCCGGATCACCTTCGGGATCTGCAGGGCGCCTCCGCCGTTCGCCGTCCAGCGCCCGGTGACCGTGCCGCCCGGCAGGTACTCCGGCCGGAAACGCCCGTCCCGCACCCAGTCGGCCAGCCACGACCAGCCGTGCGCCGTCCAGATCCGGTACAGCTTCTTGTACGCGAGGAGGGGCTCCACCGCCGGGTGGTCCAGCTCGGCGAGCTCCCAGCGGCGCGTGGACCTGACCCGGATCCCGGCCTGCGCGAAGGCCCTCACCACATCGGCCGGCAGGTCCGGCCGGACCCGGCGGCCGAACGCCGCCGACACCTCGTCCGCGAGCTCCGCGAGCCGGCGCGGCTCGCCCCCGCCCGCGTACCGCTCGCCGAGCAGCTCGCCCAGCAGCTCCCGGTGCACGTCCGCCCGCCACGGCAGCCCCGCCCGGTGCATCTCGGCGGCCACCAGCATCCCCGCCGACTCGGCGGCCGTCAGCAGTCGCATCCTGCCCGGGTGCTCCGCCCGGTCGTGACGGCGCAGCTGCTCGGCGTAGACCGCGAGAAGCCCGTCGAACGGCACGGAGACGGTGGGGCGCGGCTCGAAGAGCGAGTCCTGAGAACCGGGCTCGGCGGCGCGCTGCGGAGGGTCGGGCGGCACGGGGGCGTTCCTCAGGCGCGCCCAGGCGGCGGCGGCCGACCGGGGCTCGCCGAGCCGGCCCTCGTGGCCCAGGAGGAGCTGCTCGGCGTCCTCCACGTCGTAACACCGCTCGACGCGGACCCCGGCGGCGAGCAGCCGCGGATAGACCTCCGCCGTCGACCGCCACACCCAGCGGGCCACCTCGGGCCGCGCCCGCACGGCCGCCACCAGGTCCGGCTCGCGCCGCACCCGGCCGGCGGGCAGCCCGTCCGGGCCGAGGGGCACGAGCAGGGCTCCGTCCCCTTCGGCCTCGGCCGCCAGCGCCCACCTCTCACTCATGCCCGCGAGTCTGACACCCCCCACTGACACCCCCGGCCTTCCGGCCGGCGGCCCCGCCCGCGGCGGGGGGCGCGGGTCACGCCGCCGCGTGGAAGAGGGCCGCCGCCGCGCCCCGCGAGTCGACCCCCAGCTTGTTCAGGATGTTCGCGACGTGGAACTTCACCGTGGACTCGCTGATGTGCAGCTCCTCCGCGATCCTCCGGTTCCGGTGCCCGAGCGCCAGGTGCCGCAGGACCTCGACCTCCCGCGGGCCGAGCCCGGTCAGCGGGTGCGCCGCCTCGACGGGCGCCTCCGGGGTGGCCAGCGGGACGACCGCCGTGATGGTCGTGCCCCAGCCGGGGACCGCGTCCATGTCGAGCCGTCCGCCGAGCACGTCGAGCCGGTCCCGGATCGTCCCGGCCCCCAGGTCGCAGGGGGCGAGCGCACCGGCGCCGTCGTCCCGGACGGATGCCCGCAGTTCGTGCTCGGTCAGCTGCCAGCCGACGTGGACGCGCCGCACGGAGTCCTGCTCCAGGACGATCAGGAGCAGCGACCGGACGATGGCCCGCGCGCTGTGGGCGACGTCCGCCGCGAGCGAGCGCGTCGAGTCGGGCGCGCCCAGTTCGAGCCGGACCCTGCTGTGCCGGAGCATCGGCCGGAGTTCGCCGGCGAGCCGCTCGAAGGCGTCCTGCGCGGGTTCCTCCGCGAGCGCCCGGTCCCGCCGCTGTTCGGCCCGCATCTCGATCAGCGCGGACGCGGCCAGGTCGGTGGCGGTGGCCCGGGCGGTCGTGTCGTCGAGGGCCCGGCTGCGGAGCACCCCGAGGACGCCGGAGAGCGCGGCCGCGTGCGCGCCGGTGAGTTCGGCGATGACCCGGGCCCGGGTGTCGGCGGCGGCCCGTGAGCGGGCGAGCGCGCCCGGCAAGGCCTCCGTCGCGAACCGGTCGAAGTGCGCGGTGACCAGGTCCCACAACGCCTGCGCCACGGTGAGCGCGGCCGCGTCGACGGGGGCGGCGCCGTCTGCCCGTACGAGCACGAGGACCGCCCCGCGCCGGGTCGCGTGACTGGTGACGGCGACGACCTCGCGCGCGCGGCCGCCGATCGTCGCACGGCCCTGCCAGGGGGCACCGGGTACGCCGGCCGCGAGCAGCGGGGTCAGTTCGGCGGCGGTCATCAGCTCCGTACCGCCGAGCGCCTTGAAGGGGGAGTGGGCGCAGTGGGTGGAGAGTTCGGCCGCGTCGACGTGCGGGACGATCGGGGCGAGGGCGGCCGAGACCTCGGGAAGGATCTCCCCGAGCGGCTGCCGGATGATCTCGTACGCGGTGGTCAGCGTGGACGCGTCCATGCGGTTCAGCCTAGTGCGGGACGACCAGGTGACGGCCCGTCTTCCGGCCAGGTGGGACTGGCCGTTGGACGGGCCGGGATCGGGTGGCCGACGGCGCAGTCTTGGGACGTCGAAGAGCGAACGGACGGCGTCGGAGGCCCAGATGGAAGCGATCGTGTACGAGGAGTTCGGCGGCCCCGAGGTGCTGCGCCACGAGACAGGTGTCGCGAAGCCGGAGCCCGGACCCGGCGAGGTCCGGGTCAAGGTGGCGGCGGCCGGGGTCAACCCGGTGGACTGGAAGCGGCGTTACGGCTGGGTCGAGGCGTTCTACCCGACCGCTTTCCCCGCCGTCCCGGGCCTGGAGTTCGCCGGCACCGTCGACGCCCTCGGCGAGGGCGTCGACGACCTGGCCGTCGGCGACGAGGTCCTCGGCTGGACGAAGACCGGCGCCTACGCCGAGTACGCCATCGCCGGCACCGTCGCCCCCAAGCCCGCCGGGCTCTCCTGGGAGGCCGCCGCGAGCCTCCCGGTGGCCGGCGAGACCGCCCAGCGCGTCCTGGACCTGCTCCGGGTGCGGGAGGGCGAGACGCTGTTCCTGCACGGCGCGGCCGGCGTCGTCGGCTCGGTGGCCGTCCAGCTGGCGGTCGCGGCCGGGATCACGGTGATCGGCAGCGCCTCGGAGTCCAACCACGCCCACCTGCGCGAACTCGGCGCGATCCCCGTCGCGTACGGGGACGGCCTCGCCGACCGGGTCCGCGCCGCCGCCCCGGAGGGCGTCGACGCGGTCTTCGACGCGGCCGGCCACGGCGTGCTGCCGGTCGCGATCGAGCTGCTCGGCGGCGGCGACGCGGCGAAGGAGCGGATCGTGACGATCGCGGCGACGGACGCGGAGGAGCACGGCATCGTCTTCTCCGGCGTCACGGGCGACCCGGACGACGTGCGGCGCGGCCTCACCGCCCAGGCCCGCATGGCGGCGGAGGGCGCGCTCACGGTCCGCCTGGCCGAGACGCTGCCGCTGAAGGAGGCGGCCCGTGCCCAGGAGACGAGCGAGTCGGGCCATGTACGCGGCAAGATCGTCCTGATCCCGTAGCACCCCGGCACCCCGCCCGCCCCCGTTGCGGGCCACACCCGCCGGGCGGTGCCCGCCGGGCCGCACCCGCCGGGGCGGTGCCCACCCCTCGCGCCCCGCCGTTGTGGGCAGTCGTTCCGCTAGGGCGGAACGGGTGGGCACAACGGACGGCGCCCTTGCCGGCGCCCGAGGCTCCCGCGCCTTGACCCGCACCGAACGTGCGCCGCACGACGTGGTGCGGGTCGGGGCGCGGAACGCGGAGGCGCCGCTGATGGGCGCCGTCCCGTGTGCCCACCCGTCCCGCCCAGCGGGACGATTGCCCACACGGAGGTGGGCGGGGGCGCCGCCCAGCAGGGCGCGGCCCCACACGGCGGGTGGGCCGGGGCAACGCCCCGCAGGGCGCGGGCCCCACACGGCGAGTGGGCGGGGGCGCCGCCCAGCAGGGCGTGGGCCCACACGGCGGGCGGGGGGAGGGGCGCCGCCCCGTCGGGCGCGCGTCCCCACGGGCAGGGGCGGGCGCCGCCGCAGGGCGCGGGCCCACACGGCGGGTGGCGGAAGCGGCTCCGCCCGCCGGGCGCGGGCTCGTACGGGCGGGAGCACCGTCCAGCGAGGCGCGGCCCCAGCGGGGTGGCAGGGGGCCGGGGCCGCTCGCCCCCACGGGGGTGGGGCGGGCGGCCCCGTGCGGGCGGGGCGGTGACCCGGCTCCGACCCCGGTCACCGCCCCGTCGTCCCACCATGGCCGCTCAGCGGGTGAGGCGCCATGCGGGAAGCGCCGCCGAGACGACCGCGACCGTCGCGCAGGTGCCCGCCGCCGCGCCGATCACCGTCCACGGGAGGGCCAGGACCACGGGTGCCGAGAGGGCCGCGAGGCCCGCCCCCAGGGCACCCAGGACGACGCCCGTCACCGCCAGGCCGAGCCCCGTGCCGATGGCGACGGCGAGCGCCGCCTCGCCGGTCACGACCCGCAGGATCTGGCCACGGGTGGCTCCGGCGAGCCGCAGCGAGGCCAGTTCTCCGCCCCGTACGGAGGTCGCCATCAGCAGGGTGTTGGCGAGGCCGATCACCGTGTAGACGAGGGCGATGCCGAGGACCAGGATCATGCCGAGACGGTTCTGTGGGCTGCCCTTCGAAGGCCGGTGCGCGGAGGAGACGGTTCCGCCGCTCGCCTCCAGGGCCCGGACCGTCGCCGTCCCGCCCCCGCGCGCGTCGATCCGGTCCGGGGCGGAGCCCGGCGCGTTCGCCGGGGTGACGTACGGCCCGTTGTCGCCGGTCCCGAGCGCGAGGACGGCCGCGACCCGGAGCCGTACCGGACCGCTCCCGTCCGCCCGCCACACCTCCACCGCCTCGCCGACCCGGTGCCGCTCGAACTCCTCGTTGACGACGATCGACCGGTCGTCCAGGTCCCGCAGGTCCCCGGCGACCACCGGCAGCCGGGCGAGCTCCGCGAACGCGGCCGGGTCGGCGACCGTCCGCGCCCCGTACTTCACGACGGCCTCGGCCCCGTCCCGTACGAAGACGGAGGTCGCCCCGGTGGGGGACACCACGGCCCCGTGCGGCGCCGCCACCGGCTTCAGGTCCTCCCCGTGCGCCACGTACTGGGCGGCCGTCTGTTCCCGCGACTCCGCCTCCTTCGCGCGCGTGACGCTCGTCGCCGAGCCGAACAGCGTCCCGGCGAGCGCCACGGTCACGAGGACGGGCGCGGCGACGGCGGCGGTGCGGCGGACGGCGGCCGCGCTGTTCTCCCGCACGAGCGTCCCCACCGCGCCGCGCGACCGCAGCAGCCGGGCCACCGGCCGTACGAGGAGCGGGGAGAGCAGGGCGACGCCGGTGATCAGGAGCATGGGGAGGGTCGTGTACGTCTTCCGCTTGAGCAGTGCGGACGGCTCGGCGGCACAGGTCCAGACGAGGAGACCGAGCCCGGCCAGGAGCAGGCCGGTGCCGAGGACGGCCCGGCCGAGGGGCAGGACGTCGGCGTCGACGTCCGCCTCCCGCAGCGCGGCCGTCGGGCCGACCTTCCCGGCCCGCCGGGACGCGGCGACGGCACCGGCCAGGGCGACGGTCACGCCGGTCCAGAAGGCCGTGTGGAACGGCCAGGAGGCTTCGCCGATCGTGAACCACGCGGGCGCGAGGCCGCCGTCGACGAGGGCCCGGGCGAGGAGGGGCGCGCCGAGGGCGCCGAGTGCGCACCCGGTGGCGGAGGCGAGCACGCCGAGCACCGCCGCCTCGGCGAGGAGGAGCCGCCGGATCTGGCCGGGGGTGGCCCCGGCGGTCCGCAGGAGCCCGAACTCGCGTCGGCGCAGCGCGACGGCGAAGGCGAAGGTGGAGGCGACGACGAAGACGGAGACGAAGGCGGTGACGCCGCCGGAGGTGCCGAGGAGGGCGCCCAGGGTGACGAGTGCGCGGGCGTCCCGCTCGGGGTCGGGATCGGCCCGTGTGCGCTCGCTCCCGGTGAGGACCCGGGCGCGGTCGCCGACGAGCGCCCGGACCTCGGCGGCGGGGGCGTCGACGCCGACGGCGTCGGGGCCGCCGGAGGCGGTGACGGTCCAGCGGGCGCGGAGCTCGCGGACCACTCGGCCGTCCACAGGCTGTGGACGGTCGAGCCGCAGCTCCACGGGCACGGTGCGGGGCCCGCGCCGCACGTCCAGTGTCAGCCGGTCCTGGCCCTGGACGACGACGGGCGAGGAGGCGAACCGCCGGGGAGAGCGCTCGGGAGCGTGAGAGGTGGCGGAGAGGCCGAGCCCCATGGTGGCGAGCAGCCCGACGCCGAGCGCGAGCGCGACGAACCCGCCGAGGAAGGAGGCCCAGCGGTCCCGGAGGCCGGAGAGGACGACGGTCAGCACGCCGCACCCCCGAAGCCGGCCTCGACCGCGTCCGTCCCGCCGCTCGTCCGGCGCCCCGTGCCGCCGTCCGTCCCGCCGCTCGTCCGGCGGCCCGTGCCGCCACCCGTGCCGCCCTCCGTCCCGCCACTCGTCCGGCGGCCCGTCCGGCCGCCCGTGCCGCCCTCCGTCCCGCCACTCGTCCGGCGGCCCGTCCGGCCGCCCGTCTCCAAGGCCGTCATCCGTGCCGTGACCGACTCCACGGTCGGGGCCGTCAGTTCGCCCGCGAGGTGCCCGTCCACCAGGAAGACCACGCGGTCCGCGCGGGACGCCGCCACCGGGTCGTGGGTGACCATGACGATCGTCTGGCCGTCGTGGTCGACGAGGTCCCGCAGCATGTCGAGGACCTCGCGGCTCGTCGTCGAGTCGAGCGCGCCGGTCGGTTCGTCGCCGAAGAGGACGGCGGGCCGGGTGATCAGCGCGCGGGCGATCGCGACCCGCTGCTGCTGGCCGCCGGACAGTTCGCCGGGCCGGTGGCGTTCCCGGCCGGCGAGCCCTACGCGCGCGAGGGCCTCCCGTACCTCCCCGCGGGACGGGCGGCGGCCGGCGAGCCGGAGCGGGAGGGCCACGTTCTGCGCGGCGGTCAGGGAGGGCAGCAGGTTGAAGGACTGGAAGACGAAGCCGATCCGCTCCCGCCGCAGCAGCGTGAGGCGCCGTTCGCCCAGCCCGTCCAGGACGACGCCGCCGACCTCCACGGTCCCCGCGGTGGGCCGGTCGAGCCCGGCGGCGCACTGGAGGAGCGTGGACTTGCCGGAACCGGAGGGCCCCATGACGGCGGTGAAGGTCCCGGTACGGAAGTCGAGGTCGACGCCGTCGAGGGCACGGACGTCCCGGTGGTGCCGGGCGAGCCCCCGGAGCCGTACGGCAGGGGCGGCGGCAGCGGCGGGAGAAGCGGCGGCGGCGGTGGTCGTGGTCATGGCTCAAGCGAACCGTTCCGGCCCGTCCCGATCACGACCACCACCGGGCGTCCCGGAGGTGGGCCTGGCCCTACCCCTCCCGTACCGCCTCCACGAACACCTCCGGCGCGTCGAGGGGTTCGCGCCCGCCGAGCAGCGCGCGCAGGTCGCTCCGCTCCGCACCCGTGCCGTCCATGAAGCCGTGGGCGATCGCCGCGTACGTGCTCGCCGGCATCGGCACCCGGAAGGGGGCGGCCCCGGCGGCGGAGATCGCGGCCTCGTGGCGGGCGATCGCGACGTCGTCCTCCCCGTACCCGGCGGATATGGGGAGGAGGGTCTCCACGCCGGCGAAGGCCTCCGGGAGGGTCTCCGGGGCGTCGAAGTCGAGCGGGCGGGTGCCGGGAAGCCCGGCACGGGTGCCGAGGACGACGTCGTCGCGGCCGGCGAGCCGCTCGGCGACGAGAGAGCCGAGGGCGCCGGAGACGCCGGTGACGAGCAGCGTGGATTCCCCGGGGGCCGTGATGGCTGAGACCATCGTGATCGGACGGACAGGAGTGCGGAAGGAGGCACATTGATGTCGGAGGGGCACACGGAGGTGACCACCGAGCCCTTGGTCAGCTGTGCCGAGGACTGCGGGGTGCGGGACGTCCGGGACCGGCTCGGCGACAAGCGGACGGTCCACGTCGTCGTCGAACCGGCCGCCGGACCGCGGCGGTTCAAGGGGCTCCAGCGGCTCGTCACCGGCGTCTCGCAGCGGATGCCGACGCTCACGCTGCGCCGCCTCGAACGGGACGGGCTCGTCTCGCGGACGGTGTGCCCGACGACCCCGCCGCAGGTGGAGTACGCGCTGACCGGGACCGGGCACAGCATGACCCACCTCATCAAGCAGCTGATCGACTGGTCGCTCGACCACCGCGCGGTGATCGCCCGGCCGCGCGGGGAATGGGACGCGAGGGGCACGGCGTGAGTGGCGGCACCACCATCGACAGGGCCTTCGAGGCGCTGTACGCGAGCGACGACGGCTCCCTCGACACGGCGGCCTCCCTGCTCGCCGCCGACCCGGGCGCGGACGCGGAACGGGCCCGGCGGGGCGAGGAGTTCGTACGGACGCTGTGGGGACGGGGCTGGCAGCCGGCCGACCTGGTCCGCGTGGCGCGCCGCGAACTCGCCGACGAGCACGTACGGCTGCTCACCGGGCTGATCAGGACGGAGACGGCCCGGTACGAGCGGCTGCCGCACCGCTGGCAGGCGCAGATCGACGCACTGGACGCGGCGGAGGGCGGGCGTCCCGCGGACCGCTTCTCGCAGGCGACGACCGTCCTGGAGCTGTACCGGCTGCTCGTCCGGCTGCCGCGCCTGGACGCGGTGGGCCCCGTCCCCGGGGAGGCACTGCCGCCCGCGGCGGCGGGCGAGCCCCGGATGCTCACCCGGATCAGGGCGCTGCTCGCGAAGGCGGAGGCGACGGGCTACCCGGACGAGGCGGAGGCGCTGACGGCCAAGGCCCAGGAACTCATGGCCCGGCACAGCCTGGACGAGGCCACGCTCGCGGCGGGGGCGCCGTCCCCGGAGACGCCGGGCGCGATCCGGATCGGGGTGGAGCCGCCCTACGAACAGGCGAAGGCGATCCTGCTCGACGCGGTGGCGACGGCGAACCACTGCCGGGCCGTGTGGAACGAGGCGTACGGCTTCTCGACGGTCGTCGGCTTCGAGGCGGACCTCGACCCGGTCGAGCTGCTCTACACCTCGCTCCTCGTCCAGGGCACGGCGGCGATGACGCGGGCGGAGGCGGAGCAGCGGGCGGGCGGCCGCAGGCGCACGAAGTCGTTCCGCCAGTCCTTCCTCCTCGCGTACGCGAACCGGCTCGGCGCCCGGCTCTCGGCGACGTCCCGGCGGGTGGCGGCGGAAGCCCCGACGCTCCTCCCGGCCCTCGCGTCGCGCGAGGTCGCGGTGTCGGCCCGCACGGACGAACTCTTCCCGGAGACGAGGGCGACGCGGGTGCGGGCGGCGTGGGACGAGGCGGGCTGGAACCACGGCGCGACGGCCGCCGACGCCGCCGGTCTCCACCCGAACCGTCCCCGCTTGCCGTAGCGCCCCCGGCCGGGCGCGGGCCGCACCCACCGGCCCGACGCCAACGCCGCGGGGGAGGGAGACCCCGGCGGCGGCCCGGATCGTGTGGTTACCGACCGTTTGGGGTGGTTTCGCGGATACGCTCTGGAGCATGAGCTGGCTCCGGGCGCTGAAGGAGACCGCCCGCTCCGGGCTCACCGTCGAGCGGCGGCGGCTCGAACCCGTCGTCGCGGCCCGCGGCGCCCTCGGCCTCGCCCTGGTCGTCGGCCTCTCCCTCGCCCTCTTCGGCCCCGCCGTCGCCGTCTCCTCCGCCTTCGGCGCCTTCCAGGCGGCCATCGCCACCTTCCAGCGTTCCTGGCGCCCCCGCCCCACCCTCGCCCTGGCCTCCGGCGCCAGCCTCGCCGTCTCGACGTTCCTCGGCTACCTCACGGGCGCGCACGAGGCCCTCTTCCTCGCCCTGCTGCTCCTCTGGACCTTCCTGGCGGGTCTGGCCTGGGCCGCGGGCCCGACCGCCGGCATCATCGCCTCCTCCAACGTGGCGATCATGCTGGTGACGGTCACGCTCCCGACCTCCGTCGCCACCGCTGCGGGTCACGCCCTCGTGATCTTCGCGGGCGGAGCCGCCCAGGCCGCCCTCGTCGTCCTCCTTCCCGTCCGCCGCTGGGGCGCCCAGCGCGACGCCCTCGCGGACGCGCTCGCCGCGGAGGCGGACTACGCCCGCCGGCTGCGCCACGATCCGGTCGCCCCGTTCGATCCCGTACCGCTCATGACGGCGCGGAGCGCGGCCGCCGTGACGCCCCGCCAGGCCAGGACCCGCCCGGCGGAGCTGCACGGTGCGCGGGGGGTCGCGGAACGGATCCGCCCGGTGCTCGCCTCGCTCGCGGACCCCGCGGTCGGCGTGCCGGAGGAGGGGCCGGAACGGGCCCGGGTGCGGGAGCTGCTGGCCGCGGCGGCCGAGGTGCTGGACGCCGCGGCGCACGCGATCCGGCACGGCGAGCCGATGACGGCGCCGCCGCCCGCGCTCGCCGCGCTCCGCACCCCGGACACCGGCGCGGTCCTCAAGGGCCCGCCCCACCGGGCGGCCCTCCGCCTGACGGCCCTGCTCGGCGACGTCGTCGAGGCGGCGGACCCGGGCACGAGGACGCCGGAGGCCCCGGCCGGAGCGGACACCCGCACCCGCCCCACCCTCCTCCGCCTCGTGCCGGTCGTCGTGGCGGAGGTGCGTGCCGAGCTGCGCCCCGACTCCCCGGTGCTGCGGCACGCGGTCCGCGTCTCGGCGGTCACGGCCGTCGGCTACCTGCTGGGCACGTGGCTGCCCTTCGGCCACGGCTACTGGGCGCCGATGGCCTCGGTGATGGTGATGCGCCCGGACTTCTCGCAGACGTACGCGCGCTCGGTGGCGCGCTTCGGCGGCACCCTGGTCGGGGTGGCCCTGGCGACGGCGGTCGTCCGGTCGGCGCATCCGGGCACGTACCTGTCCGCCGCGCTCGCGGTGGCGTGCGCGTTCGGGATGTACCTGCTGATGCGGACGGGGTACGCGGCCGGGCAGACCTTCGTCTCCGCGTACGTCGTCTTCCTGCTCGGCATGGCCGGCGCGGGCCTGACCCAGACCGTGCGGGAGCGGGTCCTGCTGACCCTGCTGGGCGGAATCCTGGCGATGCTGTCGTACGCCGTCTACCCGGCCTGGGAGACGCCCCGGCTGCGCGGCCGGCTCGCGGACTGGCTGGCGTCGGTCGGCGCGTTCGCGGCCGTCGTCACCGCGCGGTACGCCGATCCTGCCGGTCCGGCCGGCCCCGACGTGCGGGAGGCGCTCCTGAGGACCCGCGCGGCCCGGGTCGCCTGGCAGGAGGCGGTGGCCCGGGCGACCCACGAACCGGTGCGGCACCGGGGGCTCTCGCACGCGGCGGTGGAGCAGGCCGAGCACGCGCTCGCGGAGTTCGGCCGGGTGGCGATGCTCCTGGAGGCGCACCTGCCGGAGCGCGGCACCCCGCCCGTGCCCGCGGCGGCGGCCCTCGCCGAGTCCCTGCGCCGGTCGACGGAGCGGGGCGCGAAGGAGGTGAGGGAGCGGAGGGAGCCGCACTGGGACGATCTGCGCGGGACCGTCACGGCCTGGTCGGCGCGGCCGCCGGACCACTTCCTCCTCGACAAGGGCGCCGCCCTGCTCCTGGAGTGCCTGGACGAGCTCACGACGGCCCTCATGGAGCCGAAGCGGTCCGCGTAGCTCCACCGGCAGCTATTGACAATGGGATTCGTTTTCATTTACGCTGCACGGCATGGCACGCAATGAACTCCGTCCCGTCGTCAAGCTCCGGTCCACCGCCGGAACCGGATTCACCTACGTCACCCGCAAGAACCGCCGCAACGACCCCGACCGGCTCGCCCTGCGCAAGTTCGACCCGGTCGCCGGCCGGCACGTCGACTTCCGAGAGGAGCGCTGACGCCCCCCGGCCCGTGGTCCGGCGGGGGATACCCGCCGGTAGAACTCTCCGTCGCGTAGCCGCTACACCACCCCCTGTGCACGTGCATCTGCTCATGCAGCGGCAAATGAACACAGCTATGATCCGAGGAAGTTGACACCTGCACCAAGCAACTCGGGGAGCTACCAGTGCACCATGCGCCTCACGCGTACAACGGCATGGCGGCCACGGAGCTGCGAGGAGTCGTGTGGCAGAAGAGCCGGCACAGCAACTCCCAGGGATCCTGCGTGGAGTTCGCCAAGCTGCCGGGGGGCGACGTCGCCGTGCGCAACTCGCGCCACCCCGACGGGCCCGCCCTCGTCTACACCCCGGCGGAGATAGAGGCGCTCCTGCTGGGCGTCAAGGACGGGGAGTTCGACCACCTGGTGTGAGCCGCGGACGGCATGCGGAAGGGCCCCGGCGCACCGTGCGCCGGGGCCCTTCCGCATGCCGTCCGCGGGGGCTACTGGTCCGGCCCGATCCGGAACAGTGCCCACACCACCTTGCCCTGGAGCGTCCCGGCGAGCGGGTGCCAGCCCCAGCTGTCGCTGAACGAGTCCACCAGGAACAGGCCGCGCCCCGACTCGGCGGAGAAGTCCTCCTCGCCGCCGCGCGCCTCCGGGCTCTCCCGGCTGGGGTCGCGCACGGCGCACACCAGGCGCGAGGTCCAGCGCATCAGGTGCAGCCGGACCGGCGGGTTCTGGCTCTCCTCCTGCGGCGCGTCGGCGGGCACGGCGTGCCGCAGCGCGTTGGTGACGAGTTCGGAGACGACCAGGGCCACGTCGTCGAAACGCTCCGACAGTTCCCAGCGGTCGAGCGTGGCGCTGGTGAACTTGCGGGCCCCGCGCACGGCTTCGTACCGGGCGGGCAGGGCGCAGGAGGCGGAGGTGGAGACGGCGCCGGGATCGATCGGCGGAAGGCCCTGCCGTAACGGCTCGAGCACGGTCGATCCATTCGTCCCCATGCGAGGCACTCCCGGGAATCGCGACTGTGGTGCGACAACACGACAACACGAACGAGTACGCGGCTGCGCGGGCTCCATGGTTCCCAATGCGCCCACTGGATGCAAGGGCAGATGCACGTGCACGCGCCGGACCTGTCCGTCCGCGTGCCGAATCTGTGCATAAGTCGTCCGCACGATGAGGGGAACTTTCCGCGTTCCGCACCCACTGTGCCCGCACTGTGCGCGTCGACGCCCGGAAGTAGCCGCCTTTCCGTAATCGAATGTGTACGCGCTGAAGCGTTTGATGGCAGAATCCGGGGCTCGACGGGGGCTCGACACCGTGAAGGGGAGGCGAAGAGCCGTGACCGCAGGCGAATCGAGCGGAGCGAGCGGGAGCGTGGTGCGGCGCATCCTGCTGGGCTCCCAGCTGAGGCGGCTGCGCGAGTCGCGCGGGATCACCCGCGAGGCGGCCGGCTATTCGATCCGTGCGTCCGAATCCAAGATCAGCCGTATGGAGTTGGGCAGGGTGAGCTTCAAGGCCAGGGACGTCGAGGATCTGCTCACCCTCTACGGAGTCGGGGACGAGGCCGAGCGCGGCGCGCTCCTCGGGCTCGCCCGCGAGGCCAACGTGGCCGGCTGGTGGCACAGCTTCGGCGACGTCCTGCCCGGCTGGTTCCAGACCTACATCGGTCTGGAGGGCGCCGCCTCCCTCATCCGCGTCTACGAAGTGCAGTTCGTCCACGGCCTGTTGCAGACCGAGGACTACGCCCAGGCCGTCGTCACCCGGGGCATGCCCGACGCCCCGCGCGCCGAGATCGACCGCCGGGTCGCCCTCCGCCTGGAGCGGCAGAAGGTCCTGGTCTCCGAGCGCGCCCCGCAGTTCCACGCCGTCCTCGACGAAGCCGCGCTGCGCCGCCCCTACGGCGACCGGTCGGTCATGCGGGGGCAGTTGAGGCACCTCATCGAGATCTCCGAGCACCCGGGCGTCACGCTCCAGGTCATGCCCTTCAGCTACGGCGGTCATGCCGGCGAGAGCGGCGCCTTCACGATGCTGAGCTTCCCCGAGTCCGACCTCTCCGACGTCGTCTACCTCGAACAGCTCACCAGCGCCCTCTACCTCGACAAGCGCGAGGAGGTCGCCCAGTACCAGCGGGTGATGGAGAAGCTCCAGGAGGAAGGTCCGGATCCGGCCGAAAGCAGGGACCTTCTCCGGGGGCTCCTCCAACTCTCCTGACACGTCAGTACGATGACGCCACATCAGTCGCACTGCAGGTAGCGGGTAGAGGGGTCTTCAACCATGTCGCACTTCACCGACCTGGCCCACCAGTACATCGACGGCGAGTGGAAGCCCGGCAGCGGTTCGTGGGACATCATCGACTTCAACCCGTACACCGGGGAGAAGCTCGCGTCGATCACCGTCGCGACCGCCGCCGAGGTCGACCGCGCCTACCGCGCCGCCGAGCGCGCCCAGGCCGCGTGGGCCGAGACCAACCCGTACACCCGCCGGCTCGTCTTCGAGCGGGCGCTGCGGATCGTCGAGGACCGCGAGGAGGAGATAGCCGGGACGATCGTCGCCGAGCTCGGCGGCACCCGGCTCAAGGCGGCCTTCGAGCTGCACCTCGCCAAGGAGTTCCTGCGCGAGGCGATCCAGCTGGCGCTGCGCCCCGAGGGCCGCATCCTGCCGTCCCCGGTCGACGGCAAGGAGAACCGGGTCTACCGCGTCCCGGTCGGCGTCGTCGGCGTCATCTCCCCCTTCAACTTCCCCTTCCTCCTCTCCATCAAGTCGGTCGCGCCCGCGCTCGCCCTGGGCAACGCCGTCGTCCTCAAGCCGCACCAGAACACCCCGATCTGCGGCGGCACGCTGGTCGCGAAGGTCCTGGAGGAAGCCGGTCTGCCGGCCGGCCTGCTGAACGTCGTGGTCACCGACATCGCCGAGATCGGCGACGCGCTCCTGACCCACCCGGTCCCGAAGGTCATCTCCTTCACCGGCTCCGACAAGGTCGGCCGCCACGTCGCCACGGTCTGCGCCCAGAACTTCAAGCACGCCGTCCTCGAACTCGGCGGCAACAGCGCCCTGATCGTCCTCGACGACGCCGACGTCGACTACGCGGTGGACGCGGCCGTCTTCAGCCGCTTCGTGCACCAGGGCCAGGTCTGCATGGCCGCCAACCGCATCCTGGTGGACCGCACCCTGGAGGAGGAGTTCACCGAGAAGTTCGTGGCGAAGGTGAAGACCCTCCGCGTCGGCGACCCGGCCGACCCCGCCACCCACATCGGACCCCTCATCAACTCCCAGCAGGCGGAGGCCGTCTCCTCGGTCGTCGACCAGACGGTCGCGGCCGGCGCGACGGCCCTGCTGCACGGCACGGTCGACGGCAACCTCGTCTCCCCGTCCGTCCTCACCGGCCTCGCCGCCGACGCCCCGGTCCTGAGCCAGGAGATCTTCGGCCCGGTCGCGCTGATCGTCCCCTTCGACGGCGAGGAGGAGGCCGTGCGGATCGCCAACGACACGCCGTACGGGCTCAGCGGCGCCGTCCACACCGGGGACGTCGAGCGGGGCGTACGGATCGCCAGGCGCATCCACACCGGCATGATCCACATCAACGACGGCACCGTGCACGACGAGCCGATCGTGCCCTTCGGCGGCGAGAAGCACTCGGGCGTGGGACGGCTCAACGGCGAGGCGATGGTGGAGTCCTTCACCACCCAGAAGTGGATCTCGATCCAGCACGGCCGCAGCCGGTTCCCCTTCTAGGACAGCAGTTGTCCGCAAGGGTCCGTAGCGTGGTCGGTGTCGAAAAGCCACAGCAACGGAAGGCGGACCCATCATGGTGGCCCTTGTTCCCGCGGAGCAGCCCGGCGACGAGCGCGGCGCGTTCCTCAACTTCGTCGAGGCCCAGCGCGCGGCGCTCCGCCGCTCGCTCCTCGGACTCACCGAGGAGCAGGCGGCGAGCCGCCCCAGCGCCAGCGAACTCAGCCTCTCCGGCCTGCTCAAGCACGTCGCCGAGGTGGAGCTGAACTGGCTGCGCCTGGCCCAGCAGCGGCCGAACGAGCGGCAGCGCACCGAGGAGACCTGGGGCGAGGCCTTCCGGCTCGTGGACGGCGAGACGGTCCCGGAGGTCGTGGCGTTCTGGGAGGGCGTGGCGAAGCAGACGGAGGAGTTCGTCCGCTCCGTGCCGAGCCTGGACGACACCTTCCCGCTGCCGCCCGCGCCCTGGTTCCCGAAGGACGGGCGGGTGTCGGTGCGCTGGATGCTGCTGCACCTGGTCCAGGAGATGGGCCGGCACGCCGGCCACGCGGACATCGTCCGCGAGTCCCTGGACGGCAAGGGTTCCTTCGATCTGATCGCGGAGGAGAACGGCACCGCTTAGTCAAGATTGACTAACATGGGTGCATGTCGGCGATCCGTCTTCTCGTCCTGGGCGCGGTCAAGCAACACGGCCGCGCCCACGGCTACCAGGTCCGCAACGACCTGGAGTACTGGGGCGCGCACGAGTGGTCCCACGCCAAGCCGGGCTCGATCTACCACGCGCTGAAGCAGATGGCGAAGCAGGGACTGCTGCACGCGCACGAGGTCGCGCCGAGCACGGCGGGCGGTCCGCCGCGCGTCGAGTACGAGCTGACGGAGGCCGGTGCGGAGGAGTACTTCGCGCTGCTGCGCGAGGCGCTGACCACGTACGACCAGAAGACCGACGTCCTGTCGGCCGCCATCGGCTTCATGGTGGACCTGCCCCGCGCGGAGGCCGTGGAGCTGCTGCGCCGGCGGGTGCGGGCGCTCGACGCGTGGCGGGCGGAGGTCACCGGGTACTACACGCCGGAGGGCGGCCCGGACCAGCTCGGGCACATCGGCGAGATCATGCACTTCTGGGTCCACTCGGCGGACGCGGGCAAGGAGTGGACGCTCGGCCTGATCGAGCGGATCGAGGGCGGGGCGTACGTGTTCGCGGGCGAGGGCGAGGCCTTCGTGGGGGTGCTCGGGGAGGGCGAGGAGAACCCGTACGCGAAGCCGTAGGGGGCCTGACGCCGTGGCGGCCCCGGCCGGCCGGTCAGCGCAGGGCGTTGCCCTGGTGGTCGAGTTCGAGCTGCGGGCGCCCGGTGACGATCAGCCAGGCGGGCAGCGAGGCCAGGCAGAGCAGGGCGAGCATCGCGGGGGACGAGGCGAGGACGGCGCCCGTGAAGAGGCTGATCCAGCCCTGCCGGGTGGTGGCGAGCAGGACGCCGAGGACGGCGGAGGAGACGGCGACGGCCGGATGGACCTCGGGGACGAGGGCCTGGGCGAGCAGCCCGAAGGCGGCGCCGACGAAGACGGCGGGGAAGATCCGGCCGCCCCGGAAGCCGCAGGAGGCGGCGACGAGCAGGGCGAGGAGTTTGACGGCGGCGAACTTGGCGAGTTCCCCGGAGGACCAGCTGCCGACCGCGGCGGTGAGCTCCTTGGTCTCCGCCAGGCCCTTGAAGAGTGTCTCCTGACCTCCGAGGGCGCCCAGGAGGCCGAGGACGAGGCCGCCGAGGGGCAGCATCAGCATGGGGTGCCGCAGGCGCCGGAAGGCGGCGTGGACGTGCGGGAAGAGGAAGCAGGAGGCCAGGCCGAAGACGGCCGCGGCGGAGGCGATGACCAGGGCCGCGAGGAGGTCGCCGAAGCCGGGGTCGGTCAGCGGCGGGAGCCCCACGTCGAAACTGGGCTCGGCGAGCAGCTGGGTCGTCATCGCGCCGGTGCCGGCGGCGACGAGCGGGGCGAAGAGCCGGTCCCAGAGGGAGCCGCGGCCCGGCTGTCCCACCAGCGCCTCGGAGATGAGGAGGGCGGCCGCCACGGGGGTGCCGAAGAGGGCGCCGATGGTGGCGGCCGAGGCGAGCGCGACCCAGGCCGCGCCCGGCACGGCGGGGGCCGCCTTGCGGCCGAGCCAGTGGGTGAGGGCGGTGTTGGCGGCGATGATCGGGTTCTCGGGGCCGAGGCTGACGCCGCCGGCCAGCGTGAGGGTGCTCGCCAGGAGCAGTCCCGGCACCACCCCGGGGGCGAGCGGTGCCCCGCCGATCCCTTCGGAGGCCGGGTCGGGCCCGGCGTGGCCGGGCACCTTCCACACGACGAGGCCCACGGCGATGCCCGTCGCCGTGAGCGTGACGATCGTCCAGAGGGCGGAGTGGTCGCCGATGCCGAGCGCGTCCGGCAGGTCGTTCCAGAGGACGTGCTGGAACTCCTCGGCGAGGGCGCTGATCCCGAGGAACAGCAGGCCCGCCCCCGCCCCGACGAGCAGGGCGGGCAGGATCTGGGGGAGCAGGAGCCGGACGGGCGCCTCCACGGGAGGCGGAGCATGATCGATGGCCACCGCCCCACCATAAGTGCGCAAATGCCGCACAACATGCCGAACATCGCCCGAACAACACCCCGGACGGCACTTGCACCTCACGTCGCGTCAGGACCCAGGCTGAACGGCGTACCGAACGAGAAAGGGCGGACGGCCGATGGGCTACTCCGTGGGACAGGTGGCCGGCTTCGCCGGGGTCACGGTGCGCACCCTGCACCACTACGACGCGATCGGGCTGCTCTCGCCGGGCGGCCGCAGCACGGCGGGCCACCGCCGTTACGACGACGCGGACCTCGACCGGCTCCAGCAGATCCTGTTCTACCGGGAGCTCGGCTTCCCCCTCGAAGAGGTCGCCGTCCTCCTCGACGACCCGCACGCCGACCCGCGGGAGCACCTGCGGCGGCAGCACACGCTGCTGACCGCGCGGATCGGCGAGCTCCAGAGGATGGCGGCGGCCGTCGAGCACGCCATGGAGGCGAAGAAGATGGGCATCAACCTCACCCCCGAGGAGAAGTTCGAGGTCTTCGGGGACAAGGACCCCGAACGGTTCGCGGAGGAGTCCGCCCGCCGCTGGGGCGGCACGCACTCCCACGCGCAGGCCCAGGCCCGCGCCGCCGAGTACACCAAGGAGGACTGGCAGCGCATGAAGGACGAGGTGGACGCCTGGGGCGCCGCCTACGCCGCCCTGATGAGCGAGGGCCGGAGCCCGAGGTCCGAGGAGGCGATGGACCTCGCCGAGGCCCACCGCCGCCACCTCACCGCCTGGTTCTTCGAGTGCCACCCCAGGACCCACGTGGAACTCGCCGAGATGTACGTCGCCGACGAGAACTTCCACGCGTTCTACGAGGCGATCCACCCCGGCCTCCCCGAGCACCTGCGGGAGGCCGTCCGGGCGAACGCCGAACGCCGGGCGGCCTGACGGACCGCGCCCCCACGGCGCCCCGGGCGCGCGGCGCGACCACCACCGATCGGGCGCGGCGCGACCACCACCGCTCAGGCGCGCGGCGCGATCACCGCCGCCGTGCCGTACGCGCACACCTCCGTGCCCACGTCCGCCGCTTCCGTCACGTCGAAGCGGAACATGAGCACGGCGTTCGCGCCGCGCGCCTTCGCCTGCTCCACCAGGCGCTCCATCGCCTGGTTGCGGGTCTCCACCAGGGTCTTCGTCAGACCCTTCAGCTCACCGCCGATCATCGACTTCAGCCCCGCCCCGATCTGGCTGCCCAGATGGCGGGACCGGACGGTGAGCCCGAAGACCTCGCCGATCACCTGCCGGACCTCGAAACCCGGCACGTCGTTCGTCGTCACGACCAGCACTTCGGGGTGCGGCCCCTGACCGCCCCCGTACTCCTCGATGCCCATCGGCATGCACCTCCTGCCCCCCAGCCTCGGGCCGGCGCGGCGGGTCCGCATCCCGTGGGGCCGGGTGGAACCGGGCGCCCTCGAACCGCGTTGATAGCTTGGGGCCAGCCGTCCCCACGCCCCCACCGACCGCAGGAGCCCGGAACCCGTGAACACGCTTGCCCTCGGACCGAGCTGGCTGGACCCGGACTATCTGATCCAGACCTTTGGTCTGATCGGTGTCCTGGTCATCGTCTTCGCCGAGTCCGGCCTCCTCATCGGGTTCTTCCTGCCCGGCGACTCGCTGCTCTTCACCACCGGCCTGCTCGTCACCACGGGCAAGCTCGACACGCCGCTGTGGCTGGTGTGCACCCTGGTGGTGGCCGCAGCCGTCCTCGGCGACCAGGTCGGCTACCTCTTCGGCCGCAAGGTCGGCCCGTCCCTCTTCAAGCGCCCCGACTCCAAGCTCTTCAAGCAGGAGAACGTCGAGAAGGCGCACGAGTTCTTCGAGAAGCACGGCCCGAAGTCGCTGATCCTGGCCCGCTTCGTCCCCATCGTCCGGACGTTCACGCCGATCATCGCCGGCGTGAGCAGGATGAACTACCGCTCGTTCATCGTCTTCAACCTCATCGGCGGCCTGCTGTGGGGCGCCGGCGTGACCCTGCTCGGCTCCGCCCTCGGCAAGGTCGAGTTCGTCCACAAGCACATCGAGCTGATCCTCGTCGGGATCGTCCTGATCTCCGTGGTCCCCGTCGTGATCGAGATCCTCCGGGCCCGCTCCCAGTCGAAGAAGAACCCGCCCCGCAGCGACCACGACGCCCCCGGCACCCCGAACCCCCGGGGCCGCCACGCCAAGCGGTAGCGGCCGCCGGGGTCCGACCCGGAGGAGCAGGTCCTAGAAGCCCCGGGTGCGCTTCGCCGCGCGCCGCGCCGCCGCCGCGCCCGGGGCCCGCATGAACAGGCGGGCCAGCTCGCTCCCCAGGTTCACGCCGATCGCGATCGCCAGGGCGAGCGCCGCCGCCTTCGCGAGCGAGGTGAAACCCTGGTCCAGATTGTGCTGGGCGATCGCCAGCACCCCGAAGTACGTCGCCGAACCGGGCAGCAGCGGCCCGATCGCCGCCGTCACGTACGGCAGCGACGACGTGTGGTGATAGCGGGCGATCAACTGCCCGAAAAGCCCCACCAGACCGGCCGCCACCGCCGTCGCCATCACCGCCGAGGCCTCGGCGGTCACCGCGATCGACGCGTACACCACCCACGCCACCCCGCCGTTCAGCGTCGCGAACAGCACCGTCGCCCGCGACTGCTGCAACAGGATCGCGAAGGTCGCGCACAGCACCATCGACGCCAGGATCTGCGCCACCGGCCGCTCCACCGGCCGCAGCGCCCCCTCCGGGTTCAGCTCCGCGCCGAACTGCACCGCAAGGTACAGCACCGACAGCACGCCCACCACGATCGCGACGAAGAAGTACGCCACCTCGAGCAGCCGGGCCGAGGCCGTGATGTAGAAACCGGTCAGCCCGTCCTGCACGGCCGCCACCAGCGCCCGCCCCGGGATCAGCGCGAACAGGCCACCGGTGATCACCGCCGAGGGCCGCAGATCCGCGTGCAGCAGAGTCAGCAGCACCCCCATCGCCGCCGGCGGCATCGCCGCCACCAGGAACTGGTAGAACTCCGGCATCCCGCGCCCCGCGAACAGCCACGCCAGCCGGTCGCCGAGGACCGCGCCGAGCGCCGCCACGAGGAACACCGTCAGACCGCCGCCGAGCAGCACCGAGGCCGCACCGGCCAGGACCCCGGCCGCCGCCGTCAGGACCCAGCCGGGGTACGGATGCCGGTTCCGCCGGATCTCCGCGAGCCGCCGGTACGCCTCCTCCGGCGTCACCTCGTGCGCCTGCGCGTTGATGTCCGCCAGCAGCTGGTAGACGGCCGCGAGCCGCGTGTAGTCCGTCCCCCGGCGGCGCACCGTCCGGTTCGCCGTCACCGGATCGTCCACCAGCGAGGGCTGATAGGTGACGGACAGCAGCGTGAAGGTGACCGTCGGCTCCACCCGGTCCAGACCGTACGAGCGGCAGATCGCGAACATCGACGCCTCGACGTCCTCCGCGCCCTCCCCGCCCGCGAGCAACAGCTCGCCGATGCGCAGCGCCAGGTCGAGCACGCGCGGCACCGAAGGCCCGGACTCGTCCTCCTTGCGCGGCGCCTCCGGCACCGGCCGCTCACCCACCGGCAGCCGCAGCATCGTCCGCATCCGGTCCTGCCACGGCGCGTCCTGCGAGAGCCGCACCAGCGGCACCCCGTACGCCGGGGTGAAGGCGGACGGCGAGTTCTTCGCCGAGTACGTGGCCGGAGGGGCGAACGCCGAACCCTCCGGCTCCTGCGGCGGCTCCGGCACCAGACCGGGCGGAAGGGCGAACTCCGAGGTCGGATGCTCCTCCTCGGCCGGCACGGGCTGCTCCACCCCCGCCGGCGGCACGAACGCGCTCCGCGCCTCGTCCGACTGCGGCTTCCGGTCCTCAGGAGCACCGTCCTCCGGCTCCGCCACCACTCTCTCCGCCCTCATCCCCGGGGAATCCTGGATTCCAGTATGAAGGTGCGACAGGCACGAGAAAGGCGGCGCACCCCCAGAGGTGCACCGCCTTCCCCTCGGCCCGGCCCCAGGGGCTCAGTGGCCGCCCTGCTCCTTGGCACGCGCGAACGACTTCTCGATCTCGGCCTCGGCCTCGGCGCGACCGACCCAGTCGGCGCCCTCGACCGACTTGCCCGGCTCCAGGTCCTTGTAGACCTCGAAGAAGTGCTGGATCTCCAGGCGGTCGAACTCCGCCACGTGGTGGATGTCCCGCAGGTGCTCCATGCGCGGGTCCGTCGCCGGGACGCACAGCAGCTTGTCGTCGCCGCCGGCCTCGTCCGTCATGCGGAACATGCCGATGGCGCGGCACTTGATCAGGCAGCCCGGGAAGGTGGGCTCGTCGAGGATCACCAGCGCGTCCAGCGGATCGCCGTCCTCGCCGAGGGTGTTCTCCACGTAACCGTAGTCGGTCGGGTAGGCCGTCGACGTGAAGAGACGACGGTCCAGGCGGATGCGACCGGTCTCGTGGTCGACCTCGTACTTGTTCCGCGATCCCTTCGGGATCTCGATGAGAACGTCGAACTCCACGGGTGGCTCCTCCTGAATCAACACAAGTGAATGCTCGCGACGACGCGCGGTGATTAAGTGTCCCTCACGCACGTGGGTGATCGCGAAAGGGGCTGGTCAGCAATGCCGGAGCCGAGGACGTGGCAGCTCACCGCGGGCTCCGCCGCCCTCGGTCTCGCCCTGGCCGCCGTCGCGGTGACCGCGGCCGGACCGTGGGACGGAGGCCAGCGTACGGCCGAGCGGACCCGCGCCGCCGCCCCCACGGCGGGTGGCGCGCATCACGCCCCGCTCCCCGCCCCCGCCGCTCCCCGCCGTCCCGCGCCCGCCCCCAGCGCCCCCGGCGTCCTCACCGCCCTGCACGCCCCCGCCCCCGCCGGGCACCCCACCGACCTCGCCGCCGTCCTCGTCCCCCTCCTCGCCGACCCCGGCCTCGGCACCCTCCGCACCGCCTCCGTCGTCGACACCGCCACCGGAAAGCAGCTCTACGGCGAGGGCGCCGGCACCCCCATGACCCCCGCCTCCACCGTCAAGATCGCCACCGCCGCCGCCGCGCTCTCCGCCCTCGGCCCCGACCACCGCATCCCCACCACCGTCACCGCCGCCCCCGACGGCAGGAGCATCACCCTCACCGGCGGCGGCGACCCCACCCTCGACCCCGCCCGCCTCAAGTCCCTCGCCGAGGACACCGCCCGCGCCCTCAAGGCCCGCGGCCGCACCTCCGTACGCCTCGCCTACGACACGAGCCTCTACCGCGGCCCCTCCCTCCACCCCATCGGCCCCAACGAGAACCTGGCCCCCGTCGTCGCCCTCATGACCCGCGAAGGACGCCTCGACGACAGCACCAGCGGCCCCGCCCCCCGCGCCGCCGACCCGGCCCGCGACACCGCCACCGCCTTCGCCGGGTTCCTCGCCGGGGCCGGCGTCACGATCACCGGCGACCCCGCCCCCGGACCCACCCCCCGGGCCGCCCCCCTCGCCCGCACGGAATCCGCCCCCCTCGCCGACCTCGTCGAACGCACCCTCACCCACAGCGACAACGACCTCGCCGAAGCCCTCGCCCGCCAGACCGCCCTCGCCCGCAGGCAGCCCGCCGGCTTCCAGGACGCCGAGAAGGCCGTCCACGACGAGCTCGCCCGCCTCCGCCTCCCCCTCGCCGGCGCCCGCTTCGCCGACGGCAGCGGACTCGACCGCCGCGACCGCGTCTCCGCCGCCCTCCTCACCGGCCTCCTCACCCGAGCGGCCGACCCCACCCGCCCCGCCCTGCGCCCCCTCCTCACCGGACTGCCCGTCGGCGGCTTCACCGGCACCCTCGCCACCCGGTTCGCCACCGCCCCCGCGGGCGCCGGACTCGTCCGCGCCAAGACCGGCACCCTCACCGGCGTCAACACGCTCGCCGGAACCGTCGTCACCCCCGACGGACGCCTCCTCGCCTTCGCGTTCCTCGCCGGGCGCACCGCCTCCCCCTTCGAGGCACAGTCCGCCCTGGACCGCCTCTCCGCCGCCCTCGCCGACCGGAAACGACCACACGCGCCCCCCTTCGAACCCTGACCGAACAGGCGCCGAACCCGTACGGTTGACGCATGACGAGCATCGGTGGCGCAGGCACATCCGGGATGGTCGACTGGAACCTCGCGGTCGCGACCGCGACCCGCCTCGTGCGGCCCGGACCCGAAGTCAGCCGCGACGAGGCCCGCGAGGTCGTCGCCGAACTCCGCAGGCACGCCAAGGCCTCCGAGGAGCACGTCCGCGCCTACACCCGGATGATCCCCGAGGGCACGGACCCCGCCGCCGACACCCCCGTCCTCGTCGTCGACCGCGCCGGCTGGATCAAAGCCAACGTCGCCGGCTTCCGCGAACTCCTCACCCCCCTCCTCGGCAAGATGCAGGAACGCCGCTCCGGCACCCCCGGCAGCGCCGTCCTCGGCGCCGTCGGCGGCAAGGTCACCGGCGTCGAACTCGGCGTGCTGCTGTCCTTCCTCGCCTCCCGCATCCTCGGCCAGTACGAGACCTTCGCCCCCGCCACCCGCGACCTCCCCGCCGGCGCCGGCGGCGGCGGACGCCTCCTCCTCGTCGCCCCCAACGTCGTCCACGTCGAACGCGAACTCGACGTCTCCCCCCACGACTTCCGGCTCTGGGTCTGCCTCCACGAAGAGACCCACCGCACCCAGTTCACCGGCGTCCCCTGGCTCCGCGACCACCTCCAGGGCGAGATCCAGTCGTTCCTCGCCGCCACCGACGTCGACCCCGGCACCGTCGTCGAACGCCTCCGCGAAGCCGTCCAGACCCTCGCCGGCGGCCGCCCCGAAGGAGAAGAGGGCGAGCCCGCCCCCTCCCTCGTCGAACTCGTCCAGACCCCCGAACAACGAGAGATCCTCGGCCGCCTCACCGCCGTCATGTCCCTCCTCGAAGGCCATGCCGACTACGTCATGGACGGCGTCGGACCCCAGGTCGTCCCCTCCGTCGCCGAGATCCGCGAGAAGTTCCAGGCCCGTCGCGCCCGCGGCGCCTCCCGCCTCGACCTCGCCCTGCGCAGGCTCCTCGGCCTCGACGCCAAGCTCCGCCAGTACCGCGACGGCGAACGCTTCGTCCGCGCCGTCGTCGACCAGGTCGGCATGGACGGCTTCAACCGCGTCTGGACCTCGCCCAACACGCTCCCCACCAAGGCGGAGATCGCGGCACCCGCCGACTGGATCGCGAGGGTGCACCGTAAGGCAGACTCCTGAGGCGGATGCGGCACACGACACGGGACACGTCAGAACATCCCGCCAATCACCCATCCGAGGGACCCTGACCATGGGGTGAGGCGTGCAATGCTCGGGTAACGGCCGGGTTTCTGTCACCATCGACGCACTCTGAGTGACCGAACCCCCCTTTCCGACCGTTAAGACACCGACCGAGGCACCCCACCCCCATCACGAAGGGAACCGGACATGGGTCCCCATCCTGCGGTCGCGGCGATACGCCTGGCGGTCCGCCGCGTACTCCACGACGTCCTCACCGACCACACCACCGACGAGGAACCGCTCGTCCTCGTCGCCTGCTCCGGCGGCGCCGACTCCATGGCACTCGCCTCCGCCCTCGCCTTCGAGGCCCGCAAACTCCCCCTGCGCGCCGGCGGCATCACCGTCGACCACGGCCTCCAGGACGGCTCCGACACCCGAGCCACCGAGGTCGCCGCACGGATGACCGCCCTCGGCCTCACCCCCGCCGAAGCCGTCACCGTCACCGTCGGCCGCGAGGGAGGACCCGAAGCCGCCGCCCGCGACGCCCGGTACGCCGCCCTCGACGCCGCCGCCGAACGCCACGGCGCCACCGCGATCCTCCTCGGCCACACCCGGGACGACCAGGCCGAAACCGTCCTCCTCGGCCTCGCCCGCGGCTCCGGCATCCGCTCCCTCTCCGGCATGGCCGCCGTCTCCGGCACCTCCGGCCGCTACCGGCGCCCCTTCCTCCAGCTCGACCGCCAGACCGTCCGCAAGGCCTGCATCGCACAAGAACTCGCCGTATGGGACGACCCCCACAACAGCGACCCCGCCTACACCCGCTCCCGACTCCGCCACGAGGGCCTCCCCGCCCTCGAGAAGGCCCTCGGCAAAGGCGTCGTCGAAGCCCTCGCCCGAACGGCCCAGCTCTCCCGCGACGACGCCGACGCCCTCGACACCTGGGCCGCCGACGCCGAGACCGCCGTACGCGACGAGGCGGGCGCCCTCGAATGCGCCAAACTCCACGGACTGCCCCCCGCCGTACGCCGCCGGGTCCTGCGCCGCGCCGTCATCGCCGAAGGCGCACCCGCCGGCTCCCTCTTCGCCCGCCACATCGAAGAAGTCGACCGACTCGTCACCGGCTGGCGCGGCCAAGGGGCCATCAACCTGCCCGGCCGAGTCGAAGCCCGTCGCCAGGGTGGCAGACTGGTCATCCGGCAAGGCTGACGCACGCTGCAACGAAAGTGACCCGGGTGAACGAGAAGGACATGGGCACCGACCTCCAGTCGGTGCTCATCACCAAGGAAGAGATCGACGCCAAGCTGGCAGAGCTGGCCGCGAAGATCGACGCGGAATACGCGGGCAAGGACCTGCTCATCGTCGGCGTCCTCAAGGGCGCCGTGATGGTGATGGCGGATCTGGCACGCGCCCTTTCCACCCCCGTCACCATGGACTGGATGGCCGTCTCCTCCTACGGCGCCGGCACCCAGTCCTCGGGCGTCGTCCGGATCCTCAAGGACCTCGACACCGACATCAAGGGCAAGCACGTCCTGATCGTCGAGGACATCATCGACTCCGGCCTGACCCTGTCCTGGCTGCTGTCGAACCTCGGCTCCCGCGAGCCCGCCTCCCTCGAGGTGTGCACCCTCCTGCGCAAGCCGGAGGCCGCCAAGGTCGCCATCGACGTCAAGTGGATCGGCTTCGACATCCCCAACGAGTTCGTCGTCGGCTACGGCCTCGACTACGCCGAGAAGTACCGGAACCTCCCGTTCGTCGGCACGCTCGCCCCCCACGTCTACGGCGGCTGAGACTTCGCCCCCTCGGGGAACCCGCACCGCCTTCCCTCCGTTGAACCACGGGAAGGCGGTCGCGGGCGACGATGCTGAGGTACCGTCCGAAGAACAGCTTTTTCACACAGCAGCTCTCACAGCAGCATTTTCCTACGGGCAGGAGGGACGGAGCGACACCGCTCCGTATGGATGGACGTGAAGCGATACTTCCGTGGGCCGGTCATGTGGATCGTGCTGGCCGTCCTCGCCGTGGTCGTGCTGATGCAGGTCGTCGGCTCGTCCGAGGGCTACAAGACGGTGGACACCGGCCAGGTCGTCCAGGCGATCGACAAGAACCAGGTCAAGCAGGCAAAACTCACCACCGGTGATGAGCAGCTCATCAAGATCGACCTCATCGACGGTCAGAAGATCAACAAGGCCGACAAGCTCCAGGCCAGCTACATCGGCACCCAGGGCGCCGACCTCGCCGACAAGCTCCAGGAGAAGTTCGAGGCCGGACAGATCGAGAAGGGCTACACCGTCTCCCCGACGAAGCAGTCGCCCTTCGTCTCGATCCTGCTCTCGCTCCTCCCCTTCGTCCTCATCGTGGTCGTCTTCCTCTTCCTGATGAACCAGATGCAGGGCGGCGGCTCCCGCGTCATGCAGTTCGGCAAGTCCAAGGCGAAGCTCATCACCAAGGACACCCCCAAGACCACCTTCGCCGACGTCGCGGGCTCCGACGAAGCCGTCGAGGAACTCCACGAGATCAAGGAATTCCTCCAGGAACCCGCCAAGTTCCAGGCCGTCGGCGCCAAGATCCCCAAGGGCGTCCTCCTCTACGGCCCCCCCGGCACCGGCAAGACGCTCCTCGCGCGCGCCGTCGCCGGCGAAGCCGGAGTGCCCTTCTACTCGATCTCCGGCTCCGACTTCGTCGAGATGTTCGTCGGCGTCGGCGCCAGCCGCGTCCGCGACCTCTTCGAACAGGCCAAGGCCAACGCCCCGGCCATCGTCTTCGTCGACGAGATCGACGCCGTCGGACGCCACCGCGGCGCCGGCCTCGGCGGCGGCCACGACGAACGCGAGCAGACCCTCAACCAGCTCCTCGTCGAGATGGACGGCTTCGACGTCAAGGGCGGCGTCATCCTCATCGCGGCCACCAACCGCCCCGACATCCTCGACCCCGCCCTCCTGCGCCCCGGCCGCTTCGACCGGCAGATCGCCGTCGACCGTCCGGACATGCAGGGCCGCCTGGAGATCCTCAAGGTCCACCAGAAGGGCAAGCCGGTCGCCCCGGACGTCGACCTCAGTGCCGTCGCCCGACGCACCCCCGGCTTCACCGGCGCGGACCTCTCCAACGTCCTCAACGAGGCGGCGCTCCTCACCGCCCGCAGCGACCAGAAGCTGATCGACAACAAGGCCCTGGACGAGGCGATCGACCGCGTGGTCGCGGGCCCGCAGAAGCGGACCCGCATCATGTCGGACAAGGAGAAGAAGATCACCGCGTACCACGAGGGCGGCCACGCCCTCGTCGCGGCGGCCTCGCCGAACTCCGACCCGGTCCACAAGATCACCATCCTGTCCCGCGGCCGGGCCCTGGGCTACACCATGGTGCTCCCGGAGGAGGACAAGTACTCGACCACGCGCAACGAGATGCTCGACCAGCTGGCGTACATGCTGGGCGGCCGCGCGGCCGAGGAGCTCGTCTTCCACGACCCGACCACGGGCGCCGCGAACGACATCGAGAAGGCCACCGCCACGGCCCGCGCGATGGTCACGCAGTACGGCATGACGGAGCGGCTCGGCGCCATCAAGTTCGGCGGCGACAACACCGAGCCCTTCCTCGGCCGTGAGATGGCGCACCAGCGCGACTACTCGGAAGAGGTCGCCGCGCTGGTCGACGAAGAGGTCAAGAAGCTCATCGAGACCGCGCACAACGAGGCGTGGGAGATCCTCGTCGAGAACCGTGACGTCCTCGACAACCTCGTCCTGCAGCTCCTGGAGAAGGAGACGCTGGGCAAGGAGGAGATCGCCGAGATCTTCGCCCCCATCGTCAAGCGCCCGGCCCGCCCGGCCTGGACCGGCTCCAGCCGCCGCACCCCGTCCACGCGTCCGCCGGTGCTCTCCCCCAAGGAGCTCGCCCTGACGAACAGCGCGAACGGCTCGGCGACCCCGGCGGTCGACACCACCAAGGGCATCGACATCGCCCCGGTCGACACCCCCGAGGACTGACGCCCGGCACCCCGGAATGGAAGCCGCGCCCCCACAGGTTCTAGCCTGTGGGGGCGCGGCTCTTTCGCGCGCACACAGTCAGACGGAACGAGGCACAGGATGACCGACCCGGTGACGCTGAACGGCGGGGGCACGATCGGCGAGTTCGACGAGAAGCGCGCCGAGAACGCCGTACGGGAGCTCCTCATCGCGGTCGGCGAGGACCCGGACCGCGAGGGGCTGCGCGATACGCCCGGCAGGGTGGCGCGGGCGTACAAGGAGATATTCGCGGGCCTGTGGCAGGAGCCCGAGGACGTCCTGACGACCACGTTCGACCTGGGCCACGACGAGATGGTGCTGGTCAAGGACATCGAGGTGTACTCGACCTGTGAGCACCACCTCGTGCCCTTCCGCGGGGTCGCCCACGTGGGCTACATCCCGTCCACGTCGGGCAAGATAACCGGCCTGTCGAAGCTGGCGCGCCTCGTGGACGTCTACGCCCGTCGTCCCCAGGTGCAGGAGCGGCTCACCACGCAGGTGGCGGACTCGCTGATGGAGATACTGGAGCCGCGCGGCGTGATCGTGGTCTTCGAGTGCGAGCACATGTGCATGTCGATGCGGGGCATCCGCAAGCCGGGCGCGAAGACCATCACCTCGGCCGTCCGGGGCCAGCTGCGCGACCCCGCGACCCGTGCCGAGGCGATGAGCCTCATCATGGCGCGCTGAGCGCCCGTCTCACTGACTTTCGGCCCGGGCCTTGCCCGGGCCGTTGTCGTCGTCCTCCGGGAGCTTGCAGACGCGTTCCAGGAAGAGGGCGGCGGCGATGACGGCGATGCCCGCCGCGACCGAGCAGGCCGCGTAGAGGGCCTGGTCGCGGCGGGCGGGGACGTCGAGGGAGCCGAGGAGGAAGACGCCCGTGCCGCCGTACATGCCGGCGACGAGGGCGGCGACGAGGGCGCTCGCCTGGCCAAAGACCACCGCGCGGGCCGCCATCAGGGGCTCGACGCCCTTGGCGCCGGGGCGCCGCTCGCGCTGGGCCTTGAGGCGGGCGCGGAGGGAGAGGGCGGTGGCGGTGATGACGACGGCGATGACGGCGAGGACGATGGGCGCGGCGATCGGCACGCTGGGGAGGGTGCCGATCGAGTCCCAGAGGCGGGCGGCGCCCCAGGAGAGGATGCCGGCGACCAGGAACAGTCCGGTGAGTACCTTCAGCCGCAGTTGTTTCACCGGGTGTCCTTCGTGTGGTCGTCGGTCGTGGTCGCCGGGCGGTCTCCCCGAGCGTAACGACTACTCGGGCGGACGGAGTTCCAGGTCGGCACGGGGAGTGACGCCTTCGTGGCCGAGGGCGGTGAGGAGGTCGGCGATCGGGCCGTGGCCGGGGATCCGGGCGTCGGGGTCGACGTCGTGCCAGGGGACGAGGACGAAGGCGCGCTGGTGGGCGCGGGGGTGGGGGAGGGTGAGGACGGGGTCGTCGGAGACGACGTCCGCGTACGTCACGATGTCGACGTCGAGGGTGCGGGCGCCCCAGCGTTCCTCGCGGACGCGGTGGAAGGCCTCTTCGACGGCGTGGGCCCGTTCCAGGAGGGAGGAGGGCGGGAGCGTCGTCTTCACGAGGGCGATGGCGTTGAGGTAGGAGGGCTGGGTGTCGGGTTCGACGCCCCAGGGGGCGGTCTCGTAGACGGGGGAGACGGCTTTGACCCGCAGGCCGGGCGTGTCGCCGAGGGCGTCGATGGCGCCCTGGAGGGTCTCCAGGCGGTTGCCGAGGTTGGCGCCGAGGGCGAGGACGGCCCAGCGGGGGTTGGAGAGGGTGGTGTCGGCCGCGTCGACGGTGGCGACGACGGAGGCCGGTACGGGCTGGACGGTGGGGTCGCTCTGCGTCGGCTTCATCGTCGGCTCCGGGTGATCGTGATGGTCACGTCGTCGAAGGGCACCGTGATGGGTGCGTCGGGTTTGTGGACGACGACCTCCACCTCTTGTACCCCGGTGTGGCTGAGGCATTGCTGGGCGATGCGCTCGGCGAGGGTTTCGATGAGGTCGACGGGCTCGCCCTGGACGACGTCGACGACCTCTTCGGCGACGATGCCGTAGTGCACCGTCTTGGTGAGGTCGTCGTCGGCGGCGGCCGGGCGGGTGTCCAGGCCGAGGACCAGGTCCACGATGAAGGTCTGGCCCTCCTCGCGCTCCTTGGGGAAGACGCCGTGGTGGCCCCGGGCCTTGAGGCCGCGCAGCGCGACACGATCCACGCGAATCACTCCTGCTGTCGTAGTTCGGGTGGCCACGCAGCCGGGTGCGGACGGCCGGGTGTCCACTTCGAATCTACCTGCGGGGGCCGACAGCGCTTGCCCGTGGGGGGCCGGGGGTGGGTCAGGCGGGGGGTTCGGTGGGTTCGGTGCCGGGTCCGGTGCCGTCCGTCTCCTCGGTCTCGCCGAGGACGGGGGAGGCGTGGTGGGACCAGATGCGCCAGCCCGCGGGTGTGCGGCGGAACACGTTGGTGGCGACGACGAGCTGGCCGACGAGGGGGCCGAGTTCGGCGCCGTCCTCGGCGGGTCCGCCGCTGAGGATGTTCTCGGTGCAGGTGACGAGGGCGGTGTCGTGGGCGAGGGAGATCCGCAGGTCGGTGAGGAAGAACTGGATGTAGTCGGTGTTCGCCATGATCAGGGCGTACGAGCGGAGGACCTCGCCGCGGCCGGTGAGGACGGGCCAGCCGGGGTGGACGCAGGTGACGGGGGTGGTGTCGTCGTCGAGCCAGAGGGTGGCGAGGCCTTCGAAGTCGCCGGTCTCCATGGCCTCGTAGAAGGCGGTGTTGGCGGCTTCGACGGCTGCTTCGTCGGTGGCCGGGTCGGTGCGGCTCACGCGGCTCCTTCGACGGCCCTGGCGACGCGTACGGCGTCGGCGGTGGCGCGCACTTCGTGGACGCGGACGGCCCATGCGCCGGTGTGGGCGGCGATGGCGGAGACGGCGGCGGTGGCGGCGTCGCGTTCGCGGGCGGGGGGCGGGGTGGAGCCTTCGCGGGTGAGGACGTGGCCGAGGAAGCGTTTGCGGGAGGCGGCGACGAGGAGGGGGCGGCCGAGGGCGCGGAGCTCGGGGAGGTGGGCGACGAGGGCGAGGTCGTGGGGGGCGAGTTTGGCGAAGCCGAGGCCGGGGTCGACGACGATGCGTTCGGGGGCGATGCCGCCGTCGACGACGGCTTCCATGCGGGTGCGGAGTTCGGCGAGGACTTCGCGGACGACGTCGTCGTAGACGGCGAGTCTGTTCATGTCGTGGCTGAAGCCGCGCCAGTGCATGACGACGAAGGGGACTTCGGCGGCGGCGACGGCGGGGACCATGGCGGGGTCGGCGAGGCCGCCGCTGACGTCGTTGACGAGGACGGCGCCGGCTTCGACGGCACGGGCGGCGACGGTGGCGCGCATGGTGTCGACGGAGACGGTGACGCCTTCGGCGGCGAGGCCGCGGACGACGGGGATGACGCGGCGGAGTTCTTCTTCCTCGTCGACGCGGGTGGCGCCGGGGCGGGTGGATTCGCCGCCGACGTCGACGAGGTCGGCGCCTTCGGCGACCAGGTGGAGGCCGTGTTTGACGGCGGCCGTGGTGTCGAACCAGCGGCCGCCGTCGGAGAAGGAGTCGGGGGTCACGTTGACCACGCCCATGACCGCGCAGCGGTCCCACTCCGGCAGGCCCTGGGCCGTGCCCCGGTCGATCGTCGTACTCATGTGTCCAGCGTAGGGCCCAGGGGTGATATCAGGCCGCGTGGAGGGGCCGCCCGGGCGGGGCGTGCTGGGGTCAGGCGGCTCGGACCTCGTGGTCGGCCGTCCGGGCGGGGGTGAGGTGGGCGCAGGTGCGGGGGGCCGGGGCGGGGCGGCGGCGGGTGAAGGGGCGGGGCAGGGAGAGGTTCACGAAGCCTTCGGCCTGCATGGCGGCGAGGCCGATGCGGGGGAGGTCGCGGCTTTTGCGGTAGACGACGAAACGGGGTTCCCAGCGTGGCTGGAACTTGGCGTTGAATTTGTAGAGCGATTCGATCTGGAACCAGCGGGAGAGGAAGACGAGGAGTCCGCGCCAGATGCGGAGGACGGGGCCGGCGCCGATCTTCTCGCCGCGGGCGAGGGCGGCGCGGAACATGGCGAAGTTGAGGGACACGCGGGTGATGCCGAGGCCGGGGGAGGCCTGGAGGGCGGCGACGATGAGGAGCTCGTTCATGCCGGGGTCGGCGGAGCGGTCGCGGCGCATGAGTTCGAGGGACATGCCGTCGGGGCCCCAGGGCACGAAGTGGATGATCGCTTTGAGGTCGCCGTAGGGGGAGGCGTCGTCGTCCTTGTGGGCGGTCGCTATGACGGCGTCGCCGTCTCCGGGGGCGCCGATGCGGCCGAGGGCCATGGAGAAGCCGCGCTCGGTGTCGGTGCCGCGCCAGTCGGCGGCGGCGTGGCGGAGGCGTTCGAGCTCGTCGTCGTCGAGGTCACGGACGCGGCGGACCTGGGTGGTGTAGCCGTTGCGTTCGATGCGTTTGACCATTTGGCGGACGTTGCGCATGGCGCGGCCGGAGAGGGAGAAATCCGCGACGTCGACGACCGCCTCGTCGCCGAGTTCGAGGGCGTCGAGGCCGGTTTCGCGGGTCCAGACCTGGCCGCCGGTCTCGGAGCAGCCCATGACGGCGGGGGTCCAGGAGTGGGCTTTGGCTTCGTCCATGAAGCGTTCGATGGCGCCGGGCCAGGCTTCGACGTCGCCGATGGGGTCGCCGCTGGCGAGCATGACGCCGGAGACGACGCGGTAGCAGACGGCGGCTTTGCCGCTGGGGGAGAAGACGACGCCCTTGTCGCGGCGGAGGGCGAAGTGGCCGAGGGAGTCGCGGCCGCCGTGCTGGTCGAGGAGGGCGCGGAGGCGGGTCTCGTCCTCGTCGGTGAGGCGGGCGGCGGGGTGTTCGGGGCGGAAGGCCAGGTAGATGGTGGTGAGGGCGGTGAGCATGCCGAGGGCGCCGAGGGAGTAGCCGACGGTCCAGTCGACGCCCTTGGTGTAGCCGACGGGGCCTTCGATGCCGAGGAGTCCGTAGAGGACGTGTTCGAGGCGGTCGGCGAGGCTGGGGCTGCCGATGACGCGGTGGGGGTGGGCGCTGACGATGACGAGGCCGAGGGCGATGGATCCGGCGCCCATGAGGACGAAGTTGGCGAGGGCTCGCCAGCGGCTGCGGGGGTCGGGGAGGGCGGCGAACTCGCCTCGGTGACGTACGAGGAGTGCGAGGAGTACGAGGGAGAGGAGGGCGCCGAGGGCGGAGTGGCGCCAGACGAATTGGGCGGCGGCGCCGAGGGGGAGGAGGACGACGGCGGCGCGCCAGGCGCGGCGTTTGTGCCGCTTGAGGCCGTGGGCGAGGAGCAGGAGGAGGACGCCGGCGCTCAGGGAGAGGGCGGCGGAGAGGGGGCCGAGGGTGCCGGGGAGGACTTCGGCGACGGCGTGCATGCGGCTGGTCCGGAAGCGGGGGAAGACTCCGGCGGCGATGTCGATGAGGCCGATGACGGTGCAGGCCGTGCCGACGTGGGCGGGGACGCTCTCGGGGCGGGGGCCGCGGAGAATCCGCCGCATCCGAACCGGAACCAATCCCGATTTGTCCCCATCTACCGTGACAGACATGGCTTCCCGTACTTCTCGTGGTCCTGCGCAGGGTCTTTGACTCCGGTCGGGCCCCGAGGCGCGTTCGGTGGGCCGTTCCGGCTGGTGCGCCTTCTATGACGACGGCGTACCGGACCGGGTTCATTCGTCCACAGGAAAATCTCGGAAAGAAGGCTCGGTCGTCTCATGGGTCTCACCAGCGACAAAGTCCTCGTGTCGGCCGTGGTGCTGGCCGTGGCGCTGTTCCTGGCCACGGTCTGGCTGTGGCCGAGGCTGGCGCGGCGCGGCTGGCGGCCGGTCGCGGGCCGGGTGGGGCTGCTGCTCGTGACGCAGGTGGTGCTGTTCGCGACGGTGGGGCTGGCGGCGAACCGGTCGTTCCTCTTCTACGGTTCCTGGGCCGATCTGTTCGGGCAGGAGCAGGAGATGGGGGTGGTCGTCGACCACGCGGCCGGCTCGAAGCACCTCCGGGTGCTGGGGACGCAGGCGCTGGACGTGCCGGGCGGCGGCCGTCCTTCGGTCGGGGGGCAGATCCAGAAGGTCATGGTGGCGGGCGGCCGCTCGGGGATCGTCTCGCCGGCCTACGTGTACCTGCCGCCCGAGTACTTCCAGCCGCAGTACGCCAAACGGACGTTCCCGGCCTCCGTGGTGCTCACGGGGTATCCGGGGATGGCGGAGAACCTGCTCAAGGGACTCAACTATCCGAAGACGGCGTACCTCCAGGCGAAGGCGGGACGGATGCAGCCGATGATCCTGGTGATGCTGCGTCCGACGGTGGCGCCGCCGAGGGACACCGAGTGCGTGGACGTTCCGGGGGGCCCGCAGACGGAGACCTTCTTCGCCCAGGACCTGCCGAAGGCGGTCTCGGAGACGTACCGGGTGGGGAAGAGGGCGCGGAACTGGGGGTTCATGGGGAACTCGACGGGCGGCTACTGCGCCCTGAAGATGGCGCTCCACCACCCGGACCGGTTCATGGCGGGGGTGGGTTTCTCCGCGTACTACCGGGCGGCGGAGGACGTCACGACGGGGGACCTGTTCCACGGGGACGACGGGCTGCGCAAGCGGGGCGACCTGCTGTGGAGCCTGGATCACCGGCCGCGGGGGGAGACGTCGCTCCTGGTGACCTCGTCGAAGCGGGGCGAGGGCAACCTGAAGGAGACGCGGCGGTTCATCCGGAAGGCGAAGAGCCCGGTGACGGTCTCGTCGATCATCCTCGACAGCGGTGGCCACAACTTCAACACGTGGAACCGCGAGCTGCCGCCGGGCCTGATCTGGATGGGCGGAAGGCTCAGCGCGAACTAGGCCCCGCCTTCCGGATCACGCCGGGCTCGTGGCCGGGCGGGGCTCTACGGGCGCGCTCCGGGGTCCGTGGGTGCCGTGGCCCGGCGCAGGGCGCGGTGGACGCCGGCCGGGGTGAGGACGCCGAGCGGCCGGCCGTCGTCGCCGGTGACGGTGAGGCGGCCGCCGTCGTGCTGGAGGAGCGTGGCGAGGGCGTCCTTGAGGGAGGTCCCGAGGGGTACCCGGGGGTCGCCCTGGCCTCCCCCGGGGGCCCCGGCGTACCGCTCGGTGCCCTCTGTCCAGGAGTCGAGGTCGGTTTCGGTGACGGGGGTGACCGCGAGCCGCTTGAGGCCGCGGTCGCTGCCGACGAAGTCCGCGACGTAGGGGGTGGCGGGGGAGCCGAGGACGGTGGCGGGCGTGTCGAACTGTTCGATGCGCCCTTGTCCGTAGACGGCCATGCGGTCGCCCATGCGGACGGCCTCCTCGATGTCGTGGGTGACGAGGAGGACCGTCTTGCGGACGGTGGCCTGGAGGGCGAGGAACTCGTTCTGGAGGCGCTCGCGGACGACGGGGTCGACGGCGCCGAAGGGCTCGTCCATGAGGAGGACGGGCGGGTCGGCGGCGAGCGCGCGGGCGACGCCGACGCGCTGGCGCTGGCCGCCGGAGAGCTGGGCGGGGTAGCGGGGGCCGTGGACGGCCGGGTCGAGGCCGACGAGTTCGAGGAGTTCGGCGGCACGCGCGCGTGCGGCGGTCTTCTTCCAGCCGAGGAGGGCGGGGACGGTCGCGGTGTTGTCGAGGACCGTGCGGTGGGGGAAGAGTCCGACCTGCTGGATGACGTACCCGATCTTGCGGCGCAGGGCGACCGGGTCGACGCCGGCGACGTCCTGGCCGTCGACGAGGACGCGGCCCGAGGTCGGTTCCACGAGCCGGTTCACCATCATCATCGTCGTCGTCTTGCCGCAGCCGGAGGGGCCGACCAGGGTGACGAGTTCGCCCTCGGCGACCTCGAAGGAGAGGTCGTCGACGGCCGTGGTGCCGTCGTCGTACCGCTTGGTCACGCGTTCGAACCGGATCATGGTTCCCCATTCTGTCCCCCGGGCGGCGGGAGTGTGTGAAGGGCGTGTTGCCGCATTGTGGCGAGTCTCGGGGATTGTCGGTGGCGGGGGTTAGGGTCGTCACACAAGAGTTCGGGAGGGCGGGCGACCCGGGGGAGGGACGATGAGCGCGCCGAACTGTCTGGTCACGAACGACTGGATCTGCGGTGAGTACCTGCGCACGCGGGGCGGGGAGTTGACGGACGCGCTGCTCCAGCATGTGGGAATCACGGTCGTGTCGGTGCTGATCGCGCTCGCCGTCGCGGTGCCCCTCGCGCTGCTGGTCCGCGCCCGGCCCCGGTTCGCCGGCCCGGTCCTCGGCCTGACCACCCTGCTCTACACGATCCCGTCGCTGGCCATGTTCTCGCTGCTGCTGCCCTTCTTCGGACTGTCGGCGGCGCTCGTCGTGACGGGCCTCGTGCTGTACGCGCTGACGATCCTCGTGCGGAACACCCTGGCGGGCCTCGCCGCCGTCCCGGCCGAGACGCGGGAGGCCGCCCGGGGCATGGGGTACGGCTCGCTGCGGATGCTCTGGCAGGTCGAGCTCCCCCTGGCGCTGCCGGTGCTGATGGCCGGGGTGCGGATGGCGACGGTCTCCACGGTCGCGCTGACGACGATCGGCTCGGTCGTCGGCCGCGGCGGCCTGGGCAACCTCATCGAGGACGCGCTGCCGACCTTCTTCAAGGCACAGATGCTCGCCGCCTCGGTGCTGTGCGTGCTGCTCGCCGTCGCCGCCGACCTGCTGCTCCTGGGCCTCCAGCGGCTGCTCACGCCCTGGACCCGCATACGGACCGCGCCGGGGGGTGGGTGAGGTGGGCATCGTGACGGACGCCTGGGGCTGGCTCACCACCGGCGCGCACTGGACGGGCGCGGACGGCATCGGGCGGCGGCTCGCCGAGCACGTGTACGTGAGCGGGGCGGCGCTCCTCGTCGCGTCGGCGCTCGCCCTGCCGCTGGGCCTGTGGCTGGGCCACCTCGGCCGGGGCGGGGCGCTCGCGGTGAACGTGTCGAACGTGGGGCGGGCGATCCCCGTCTTCGCGGTGCTCGCGCTGTTCATGGTGTCGCCCCTGCGGAACGCCGGCTATGTGCCGACCGTGGTGGCCCTGGTGCTGTTCGCGATGCCCCCGCTCCTCACCAACGCGTACGTGGGGGTGCGGGAGGTGGACCGGGCGGCGGTGCGGGCCGCCCGCGGCATGGGGATGACGGGCGGCCAGGTCTTCTTCCGGGTCGAACTCCCGCTGTCCCGGCCGGTGCTGATGACCGGGATCCGCTCGGCCGCGGTACAGGTGGTTGCCACGGCGACGATCGCCGCGATGGTCGGACAGGGCGGCCTGGGCCGGATCATCACGGCCGGCTTCGCCACGTACGACACCGCTCAAGTGGTCGCGGGCGCCGTGCTGGTGGCGCTGCTCGCCCTCCTGGTGGAGGGCGTCCTGGTGGGCTTGGACCGCCTTTTCGCACATGACGGACGATTGACCGAACGCTGACTGGGATGGGTGATCTGGTGAACAGGGTCTCGCGTATCGCGGGCGCGCTGCTGGGTACGGCGGCGCTGACCGTCGCCCTCGCCGCGTGCGGCGGCGACAGCCTGGAGGAGGGCAAGAAGAAGGACGCCGGGGGGTCCGGCGGCGGGGAGAAGGGCTCGCTGGTGGTCGGCGCGGCTGCCTTCACGGAGGCCAAGGTCCTCGCCGAGCTGTACGCGCAGTCGTTGCGGCCCGTCGGGTACTCGGTGTCCATCACGACGGTGAAGAACCGCGAGTTGTACGAACCCTCGCTGGAGAACGGCGAGATCGACGTCGTCCCGGAATACGCGGCGACGATCGCGGAATTCCTCAACGCGAAGGTGAACGGCCCGAAGGCGCCCGAGGACGCGCCGGTCGCCTCGGGCGACGTGACGGCCACGGTCGGCGCGCTGCGGAAGCTCGCCGAACCGCGCGGACTGAAGGTCCTCGCGGCCGGAGAGGCCGTCGATCAGAACGCCTTCGCGGTGACCAAGGAATTCGCCGCGAAGAACAAGCTGACGACGCTTTCCGATCTCGGCCGCGCGAAGCTCAAGGTGAAGATCGCGGCCGGTGACGAATGCGCGGTACGGCCCTTCTGCGCGCCCGGCCTGAAGAAGGCGTACGGGATCGACGTGGCCGGGGTCGACCCCAAGGGAGTCGGCACGCCGCAGGCCAAGCAGGCGGTGAAGGACGGGGTGGACCAGCTGGTCCTGACGACCACCACCGACGCCACGATCGACGGCTACGGCCTCGTCCTCCTCACCGACGACAAGAAGCTGCAGAACGCCGACAACGTGCTGCCGGTGGTCAACGCCAAGGACGCCGGTTCCCCCGAGATAGCGGCCGCGCTCGACCGTCTCACCAAGGTGCTGACCACAGCGGATCTCGCCGAACTCAACCGCAAGGTGGACGCCGAGCGGGCGAAGCCGGAGGACGTCGCCAAGGAGTATCTGGAGGCGAAGGGGCTGCTCAAGAAGTAGGAGATGGGAGAGGGGAGTCGGCCCGAAACGGAACCGGAACCACCGATATCCACTTCTGGTGGCGAGAAGTGGCCAAGAGATTGCCGGGCCGACACCCCACATGACGCCTACGCACGGTAAATTTCAGGCCATGCCACGTGGACGCCACCGCCATTCCCCGCCTCTGCACAAGCTGCTGCCGCCCTCCGCGGTCGCCGGCACCGCGGTCGTGTGCGCCGCGGCCGCCTGGCTGCCCGGCGACCCGGTGATCGCGCGGCTGCTCGCGGCCGCGGCGGCCGCCGCCGCCGTCACCGGCGCCGTCCTCATGCGCAGTTGGGACCGGAGCGCCGGCCGCAGGGTCGCCGAGCTCGACCGGGCGCGCGCCGCCGACCAGTGGAAGGCCGAGGAGCGGACCGCCGAGCTGGAGTCCGACCTGGAGGAGTCCCGCGCGCTGCGCTCCCGGCTCGAGGCCAAACTCCGCGCCAAGCGCGTGGAGCTCGCCGGACTGCGCGGCGAACACGCCGACCTGCTCCGCCGGTACGCCACCGCGGAGACCGAGCGGGCCAGCGCCCTGGAAGGCCGCCGCGTCCTCGCCCTGGAGACCGGCGGCACGACCGGCACCGGGGCCAAGGCGCTGCCGGCCGCCGGCTCCACGCCCACCCCCGAGGCCTTCCGCCGCGCCGCCCGGGCCCTGCGCGACCTCCCGCGCAACGCCGCCGCCCAGCAGGCCCGCCGCACGGCCGAGGCGGCCCGCGCCCGCGACCTCGCCGAGCGCGCCCGGGAGACGGAGGAACCGCAGGGGAAGCACGCGGCGGCCGCCGGAACCGAGCAGCACACCCGCACGGCCGCCTCCACCACCCTGCCCGCGGTGCCGGTCGCGGCCGCGGTCGTCCCGTACGCGGCCCGCAGGCCCGCCCCGCGCCCCGAGGGCGGCTTCGACTTCTTCGGCACGCAGAAGGCGGCGGCCGTCATCGAGGACGTGCAGAACAGCGACCTCGCCGACGTCGTGGGCGAGGAGGTCCTGGCCTCCGGGACCCTGCTGCTCACCCCGGTCGCCGCGCCCGCCGTCCCGGCGCCCCCGCGGGCGATCGGCCAGGTCATCGACCTGACGGCGCACGACGAGACGGAACAACTGGACGTGGCCGAACTCCGGGGCGCGATCAGCTCCTGACCCCCGAGCCCCCACCGCCGCGAGTGCCGCCCCCTGCTGGGCGATGCCCCCGCCCGCGCGGGGCCCGCGCCCTGCTGGGCGGCTCCCTTGCCCGCGCGGGGCCCGCGCCCTGCGGAGCGGCACCTCCCGCCCGTGTGAGACCCGCGCCCTGCTGGGCGGCGCCCCGCCCACCGCCGTGTGGGCAATCGTCCCGCTGGGCGGGACGGGTGGGCACACGGGACGGCGCCCATCAGCGGCGCCTCCGCGTTCCGCGCCCGGACCCGCACCGACGGCGGCGCCGCGCACGAGGTGCGGGCTCAGGCGCAGCAGCCTCGGGCGCCGGCAAGGGCGCCGTCCGTTGTGCCCACCCTCCCCCGGGCTCTCGGCTTCGCTCGAGCAGGGGGACCCCCCTCGCACCGGCGGAACGACCGCCCACAACGGCGGGGTACTGCCCGGCGGGCGCGGGGGCGGGCACCGCCCCGGTGGGCGTGCGCTCACAGGCGGGTGTTACTTGTCGATGTCGCCCACGACGAAGAAGAGCGAGCCCAGGATCGCCACCATGTCCGCGACCAGCGTCCCCGGCAGCAGTTCCACCAGCGCCTGGATGTTGTTGAACGACGCCGAGCGCAGCTTCAGCCGGTACGGGGTCTTCTCGCCCTTGGACACCAGGTAGTAGCCGTTGACGCCGAGCGGGTTCTCGGTCCAGGCGTACGTGTGCCCCTCCGGTGCCTTGAGCACCTTCGGCAGTCGCTGGTTGATCGGCCCGGGCGGCAGCTCGGCCATCCGGTCCAGGCAGGCGTCCGCCAGGTCGAGGGAGTTGTGCGTCTGGTCGAGCAGGCACTCGAACCGGGCGAGGCAGTCGCCCTCCTGCCGCAGGGCGACCCGCAGGGTGTCCTGCAGCTCCCCGTACGCGAGGTACGGCTCGTCGCGGCGCAGGTCGAAGTCGACGCCCGAGGCGCGGGCGATGGGTCCGGACACCCCGTACGCGTGGACGGTCTCCGGGCGCAGGACGCCGACCCCCCGCGTACGGCCCCGGAAGATCTCGTTGCCGAGGACCAGCCGGTCGTAGACGTCCATCCGCGACCGGACGTCCGCGACGGCCTGCCGGGCCCGCCCCAGCCAGCCGGCGGGCAGGTCCTCCTTGAGGCCGCCGACCCGGTTGAACATGTAGTGCATCCGGCCGCCGGAGACCTCCTCCATCACCGTCTGGAGCTCCTCGCGTTCCCGGAAGGCGTGGAAGACGGGGGTGATCCCGCCCAGTTCGAGCGGGTACGAGCCGAGGAACATCAGGTGGTTGAGGACCCGGTTCAGCTCGGCGAGGAGCGTCCGCGTCCACACGGCCCGCTCCGGGACCTCCATGCCGAGCATCCGCTCGACGGCCATGACGACGCCGAGCTCGTTGGAGAAGGCGGACAGCCAGTCGTGGCGGTTGGCCAGCATGATGATCTGCCGGTAGTCCCGGGCCTCGAAGAGCTTCTCGGCGCCCCGGTGCATGTAGCCGATCACCGGCTCGGCGTGCCGGACGACCTCGCCGTCGAGCACGAGCCGGAGCCGGAGCACGCCGTGGGTCGAGGGATGCTGCGGTCCGATGTTCAGCACCATGTCGGTGCTCTCCGCCGCGCCGCCGATTCCGACCGTCGTCTCCGTCATGCGGCCAGTATCCCCCGAGCGGCCGGTGCTCCCCGAGGCCCGGGGGCCCCGGGCCCCTCGGGTCAGCGGGCGGCGTCCGGGACCCGCTGGGTCAGCCAGAGGAAGTCGCCGAGACCGCCGCGGGCGGTGAGTTCGGCCGCCTCGCCGGCGGAGGCGAGCGCGCGGACGTAGCCGGCGGGGTCGGTCGAGGCGAGCGCGAGCGGCGGCCGTTCCCCGGACACCCCGAGCCGCCGCAGCGCCTCCCGCTGCGTGACCAGTTCGGCGGCGGGCAGGCCGCCGTCCCCCGGCGCGGCCCCGCACGCGTCCAGGGCCACGTGGGAGGTCACGTCGCAGCTGCCGTCCGGGACCGGGGGGACCTCGCGGCCCGCGCGGAAGCCGGTGAGGGAGCCGAAGGGCGGCCGGGCCTCCCGTACGTGCGCGTAGTCCACGGCCACCGCGCGGCCCGCGGCCAGGGAGGCGACCGCCGCCGCCCAGGCCTCGTCGCGGGGCCGTCCGATCTCGGCCCGCGCGCCCGGTTCCCGCAGCGGCCACCAGCGGGCCAGCCAGTCGGCGTCCGGTCCGTGGACGGGCGCGCCGAGCCGTTCCGTGCCGTCCGTACGGACCTCCACGTACCGGACGGTGCCCGTCGCGTCCGTCTCGGCGACGTCCGTCGGCACGTTGTCGAGCCACTCGTTCGCGAAGAGCAGCCCGCGCACGTCCCGCGGCACCCGGTCCGTCCACTCCACCCGCTGGTCGAGGCCGTCCGGGCGGGCGGCGCGTTCGACCGCGTACGCCCGCACCGAGAGCGAGGGGCCGACGGCCGCGAGCACCGCCGTCAGCAGCTCGCCGCGGCCCGCGCCCACGTCCACCAGCTCGACCTCGGAGGTCCCCAGTTCCTGGGCGACCTCGCCGAGCAGCCGGGCCACGGCCGCCGCGAAGAGCGGGGAGGCGTGCACCGAGGTGCGGAAGTGCCCCGCCGGACCCTCGGGGCGCAGGTAGAAGCCCCCGGGGCCGTACAGCGCCCGTTCCGTGGCCTCCCGCCACCCCTGCCACTGACACGTCTCATCCGTCACGTGCCCCAGTGTCCACCTCGGGGAGTAGGGGGCCGGAGCCAAGGATCGACCCCACGGTTGATCCCGGCACCCGTCCCTTTCCCTACTCTGGGTGACGTGCAGCGCCTCTACGACTTCATCCGCAGACACCCGACGGGCGTCGACGGCTTCTGGGCCGTCGTCCTCCTCGGGTTCTCCCTGCTGTGGGTGGGGACGACCTACCCGACGGTGGACCACCCCGTCGCCTACGGCCTGGTCGCCGCGCTGTTCTCGCTGGTCGTGGCCCTGCGCCGGCGTGCTCCGGAGAAGATGCTGGTGCTCGCGGTCGCGCTGGGCGTCGCCCAGCTCGCCCTCGGCCTGGTGCCGTTCATGGCCGACTTCGCCATGCTCGTGATCATCTTCACGGTCGCGGCGCACGACGGACCCCGCTGGGCGTCCAGGCTCGCGCTCATCGGCGGACTGTCGGCCTCCACGCTCTCGCAGCTCAGATGGCCGATGGAGGGCACGAGCTCCGGCGCGGCCAAGGTCTTCTTCGTGATCATCATGACCGTGCCGTTCGCCCTGGCCTGGGTCCTCGGCGACTCGCTCCGCACCCGCCGCGCCTACTTCGCGCAGCTGGAGGAGCGGGCCTCCCGCCTGGAGCAGGAGCGCGAGGCCCAGGCCAAGGTGGCGGTCGCCGCCGAGCGCGCTCGGATCGCCCGCGAGCTGCACGACGTCGTCGCGCACAACGTGTCGGTGATGGTGGTCCAGGCCGACGGCGCCGCCTACGTCATGGACTCCTCCCCGGAGACCGCCAAGCAGGCCCTGGAGACGATCTCCACCACCGGCCGGCAGGCGCTCGCCGAGATGCGCAGACTCCTGGGGATCCTGCGCACCGGCGAGCACCAGGAGGCCGGGGAGTACGTGCCCCAGCCCGACGTGCGGCAGATCGAGGACCTGGTGGAGCAGGTCCGGGGCGCCGGCCTCACCGTCGACTTCGCCGTCGAGGGGAGCCCGCGTCCGCTGCCCAGCGGCGTCGAGCTCACCGCGTACCGGATCGTGCAGGAGGCCCTCACCAACACGCGCAAGCACGGCGGGCCGGACGCGGGCGCCAGCGTGCGCCTCGTCTACTTCGACGACGGTCTCGGCCTGCTCGTCGAGGACGACGGCCGGGGCGCTCCGCAGGAGATGTACGAGGACGGGGGCGCCGACGGGCGGGGCCACGGTCTGATCGGCATGCGCGAGCGGGTCGGCATGGTCGGCGGCACCCTGGACGCGGGCCCGCGTCCGGGCGGCGGTTTCCGGATCAGTGCCCTGCTCCCCCTCAAGCCCGCTCACTGACGACCCCTAAGGAACTGACCTGATGTCCATCCGCGTGATGCTCGTCGACGACCAGGTGCTGCTGCGGACCGGTTTCCGCATGGTGCTCGCCGCCCAGCCGGACATGGAGGTCGTGGCGGAGGCCGGCGACGGCGTCGAGGCCCTGGAGGTGCTGCGCTCCACGGCGGTCGACGTCGTCCTGATGGACGTGCGCATGCCGAAGCTGGACGGGGTGGAGACGACCCGGCGGATCTGCTCGCAGCCGGATGCCCCCAAGGTGCTGATCCTGACGACGTTCGACCTCGACGAGTACGCCTTCTCGGGGCTGAAGGCGGGTGCGAGCGGCTTCATGCTGAAGGACGTGCCGCCGGCGGAGCTGCTCGGCGCGATCCGGTCGGTGCACAGCGGGGACGCGGTGGTGGCGCCCTCGACCACGCGCCGGCTCCTCGACCGCTTCTCTCCGATGCTGCCGTCCTCGGGGAAGGAGACGCGGCCCGTCGACAGGGCGCTGGAGCGGCTGACGGAGCGGGAGCGCGAGGTGATGATGCTGGTCGCGCAGGGCCTGTCGAACGGCGAGATCGCCGCCCGGCTCGTCCTCTCCGAGGCGACGGTGAAGACGCACGTGGGCCGCATCCTGACCAAGTTGGGCCTGCGCGACCGGGTCCAGGTCGTGGTCCTGGCGTACGAGACGGGCCTGGTCCGGGCCGGCGGCGGTGGGCTGGGCTGAGCCGTGCTGCTGTGGATCAACGGGCCGTTCGGCGGAGGAAAGACCCAGACCGCGTACGAGCTGCGGCGCCGCCTGCCGGGCAGCGTGGTCTGCGACCCGGAGCACATCGGCTTCGGCCTGCACCGGACGCTGCCGCCGTCGCTGCGCGGGGACTTCCAGGACCTGCCGGCCTGGCGGCGGGGGGTGTACGAGGTGCTCGACCTGGCGTTGGGGAAGTACGGGGACGGACCGGTGATCGTCCCGATGACGCTGGTGGATCCCGGGTACTTCACGGAGGTCGTCGGGCGGCTGAGGGAGGCGCACGGCGAGGAGCGGGTACGGCACTTCGCGCTGCTCGCCGAGCGGGAGACGGTCCTGAAGCGGCTCGCGGAGCGGGGACTCGGACGCGGACTCAAGCGGGAGAGCTTCGCCGTCGCCAAGCTGGACGAGTGCCTGGAGCGGCTGGCCGGCCCGGAGTTCGCCCACCACCTCCGTACCGACCGGATGCCGGTCCCGCGGGTCGCCGACGAGGTGGCGCGGCTCGCCGGGCTGCGGATCGCGCCCGACACGGACGGGCCGCTGCGCCACCGGCTGCGGCGGATCCGGATCGGCCTCTCCCACCTCCGCTTCGACTGACGGGGCCGGTCTCAGCGCAGCACCGACTCCAGGAAGTCGCTGCCGAGGCGGGCGACGACGGACACGTCGAGCTGATGGTGCACGTACCGGCCGCGGCGCTGGGTGCTGATCAGCCCGGCCTTCTTCAGGACCGCGAGGTGGCGGGAGACCTCGGGGGCGGTGATGTCGTACGCGTCGGCCAGTTCGCTCGTCGTGCTGGAGCCCCGCGCCAGGCTGCGGCAGAGTCGCATCCGCATGGGGTGGGCGACGGCCTCCAGGCGCAGCTTGACCGCCTCGACGGAGGCCGCGCCGCCGAGGTCGCGGGCGGGGATCGGGTACTGGACGACGGGCTGCCATCCGGGGGTGTGGAGGGCGAAGAGGTGCGGCCAGCCGAAGGCCGTCGGCAGGAACGTCAGCGCGGTGCCCTCGGCGCTGGTCCGGCCCTGGACCAGTTTGTCGACGACGATCCGGGAGCCGTGCGCGTCCTCCTCCAGGCTCATGGCGGGGGAGGCGTCGGCGACGGCCTCGGCCAGTCCCTTGCGGCGCATCAGCTCCGTCTTGTGGCGGGCGTCGGCGGCGAGCTGGAGCCGGACGCGGTGCCAGGTGTCCGCGAAGAAGGCCTCCTCGCAGTCCTCCAGGAGCCGCCGGATCCACGCGCGGGTGCCCGGCGGGTCGGCGAGCATCCGTTCCACGAACGCGGCCTGGCGCGGGCCGCGCGCGGCGGCCAGGTCGAGGGCGCGGCGGCGCATCCGTTCGTCGACGAGCGGTGAGGGGGCGCCGTCCGTGTAGTGGCTGTTGCAGGAGATCTCCAGGGCGGAGCCCACGAACTTCTCGTCGTCCATGCGGTCGAGGTCGTCCAGCTCCTCCGCGAGGGTCTCCCGGGGCCGCGCCGGGAGCAGGATGTCCGAACGGGTGTTGTTCCACATGAAGTCGGCGTCGACGAGCCGGTCCGCGAGCTCCGGCTTCAGGGCCGCCGTCGTCGTGGTGGTCCAGGCGTGCAGCCGGGGGTGGTGGGCGGGCACGGCGAGGGTGTGCAGGGCGGAGCCCAGCTCGGCCAGCGGCGAGGGGCAGAAGGTGATCCGCTCGTGCGGCAGTCCGGTGATGTCGATGGTCACGCTCACCCGTCCATGGTGAGGGGTGGGACGGGGGCGTCGTCGTCCCGTTTGACGACCCCCGTCAATCGACGGCCCCCGGATTGACGGGGGTCGTCAACCCGGGGGCCGGAGCGCGGCGGCGCGGCGCACGGTGGGGGCATGAACGCGCTGCACCAGTACCTCTTCGACGCCTACCGGGCCGCCCGGCTCGGCGAACCGGCCCCGCCGGCGCCCGGCACCCACGACGCCGCCGTCCTGCGGGCCGCCCGCGACCACCGCCGTTTCGAGCGGGTGGTGGCGGGCCGCAGGGCCGGCGGCGGCCTGCGCCTGCGCCTCCGCGCGGCCCTGCGCCGCCGCCGACCGTCCTTCTGACGGCCCGGGAAACCGCCTCGTCCTTCGAGACGGACTCCGCCCCCGGCCTCCGAAACCCGGCCCCCGGGACCGTCACCCCTCGACGCGCGCCAGGAAGTCCCGTACCGCCTCCTTCACGTCCTCCGCCGTCCACTCCAGGCCGGGGCCCGTCACCGTCAGCTCCGTGAGCGCGACGCCCGGCGGGCCGCCCGCGCCCGGGGCGGCCCAGCGGCGGAAGAAGGCGACGCCGGTGTCCTCGGTCTGGGCGAGGGCCGCCGCCGTCAGGACGTCCGGGTCGTACGGCAGCCAGACCTGGAACTGGTGGGTGTGCGGGGTCTCCGGGTGGACCCGGGACCAGCCGGTGCCCGCCTCCGCGAACGCCTCCCGGACCGCGTCGGCCACCACGCGCGCGTGCGCCACGTACGAGGGCAGCCGGGGCAGCTCGACGTCCAGGCCCCGGAGCGCGGAGAGCGCCGCCGGGTACTGCTGGAAGACCGCCCCGCCGTACCGGTGCCGCCAGGTCCTGGCCTCCTCCATGACCTCCTCGGGGCCGGCGAGCGCGGCCCCGGACATGCCGCCGAGGGACTTGTAGAACGAGACGTACACGCTGTCGGCGAGCCCCGCGATCTCCGGGAGGCCACGGCCGAAACGGGTCGTGGTCTCCCACAGCCGGGCCCCGTCGAAGTGGACCACCGCGTCCCGCTCCCGGGCCGCCTCCACGACCTCGGTCAGCTCCTCCCAGGACGGCAGCACGAAGCCGGCGTCCCGCAGCGGCAGCTCCAGCATCAGCGTCCCGAAGGGTTCCGGGTGGTCCCGCACCTCCTCGGCGGTCGGCAGCCGGGGCGCGTCGGTCGGGTGGACCGTGCGGAGCCCCGAGACGGCTCCGAACGCGCCGTTCTCGTGGACCTCGGGGTGGGCGATCGGGTGGAGGGCGACGACGGGGCTGCCGGTGCGCCCGGCCCAGCAGCGCAGCGCGACCTGCTGGGCCATGGTGCCGGTGGGGAAGAAGACGGCGGCGGGGAGGCCGAGTTCCTCGGCGACGCGCCGCTCCAGCTCCTCCACGAGCCCGTTCCCGTACATGTCGAGCGGGGCCTCCCCGCGGCCCGTGGCCTCCGCCCAGGCGGCCAGTTCGCGCAGCCGCGGGCCGGCCGTGCCGTCGACCGGGGCGTTCCACAGGCGGCGCTCGGCGCCGCCCCACACCTTCGCCCGGTGGAGCCGGGCCGCTTCCTCGTCCACAGGAGTCTCCGCAGGAGTCACAGGATTCATGGGCCGATCATCACACCACCACCCACACCCTGTGGACGGTCCACGGAGCGCCGCGAAACGCTGGCGTAGCATGACCAGAAATCGTCCGGTACCCGCCGAGGACTGGAACGGAAGGCCGTCCCCACCGTGAACGCACCAGCAGCGCCAGAGCCCAGGGCCTCGGAGCCCCGGGCCGAGGACCGACCCGCCCGCCTCACCGTCGGAGTCGTCGGCGCCGGCCGGGTGGGCCCCGCCCTCGCCGCCTCGCTCCGGCTCGCCGGGCACCGCCCCGTCGCCGTCTCGGCGGTCTCCGACGCCTCCCGGCGGCGCGCCGCCGAACTCCTGCCCGACGTCCCCGTCGTCGAGCCCGCCCGCGTCCTCGCCCTCGCCGACCTGGTCCTGCTGACCGTGCCGGACGACGCGCTGCCCGGACTGGTCGAGGGCCTCACCGACACCGGGGCCGTACGGCCCGGACAGCTGCTCGTGCACACCTCCGGGCGGTACGGGGCGCGGGTCCTGGACCCCGCCCGCCGGGCCGGCGCCCTGCCGCTGGCCCTGCACCCCGCCATGACCTTCACCGGCACCGCCGTCGACGTCCAGCGGCTCGCCGGCTGCTCCTTCGGGGTGACCGCGCCCGAGGAGCTGCGGCTCGCCGCCGAGGCGCTGGTGATCGAGATGGGCGGCGAGCCCGAGTGGATCGCGGAGGCGGCCCGGCCGCTCTACCACGCGGCCCTGGCCCTCGGCGCGAACCACCTGGTCACGCTGGTGGCCCAGTCGATGGAGCTGCTCCACAAGGCCGGGGTCGCCGCCCCCGACCGCATGCTGGGCCCGCTCCTGGGCGCCGCCCTGGACAACGCCCTGCGGTCCGGGGACGCGGCCCTCACCGGGCCCGTCGCGCGCGGGGACGCCGGCACGGTCGCCGCCCACGTGTCCGAGCTGCGCAAGCACGCGCCCGGCACCGTCGCCGGTTATCTGGCGATGGCCCGCACGACCGCCGACCGGGCGCTCGCGCACGGCCTGCTCAAGCCCGAGCTGGCCGAGGACCTGCTGGGCGTGCTGGCCGAGCCGTCGGGCGGGGCCGCCCGCCCCGGAGACCCCGCCGACCCCGCCGACGGGCCGCAAGGAGACGACCGATGACCCCGTCCGCCCGCAAGAGTGCCGAGGGCGGCCGTGCCGTCCACCACGAGCCCGCCGAGCTGGTGTCCACGGTCGAGGACCTGGAGGACGCGGCAGCCCGCCGGGGCGCGTCCGGACGCACCGCCGTGGTCATGACCATGGGCGCCCTCCACGAGGGCCACGCCACCCTGATCCGGGCCGCACGCGAGCGCATCGGCGCCGAGGGCTTCGTGGTCGTCACCGTCTTCGTCAACCCGCTGCAGTTCGGCGCCGGCGAGGACCTCGACCGCTACCCCCGCACCCTGGACGCCGACCTCGCGCTCGCCTTCGACGCGGGCGCGAGCGTGGTCTTCGCGCCCTCCGTGGACGAGGTCTACCCGGGCGGGGAGCCCCAGGTCCGGATCACCGCCGGACCCATGGGCGAGCGGCTCGAAGGCGCCTCCCGGCCGGGCCACTTCGACGGCATGCTGACGGTCGTCGCCAAGCTGCTCCACCTCACCTCGCCCGACCTGGCCCTCTTCGGCCAGAAGGACGCCCAGCAGCTGGCCCTGATCCGCCGCATGGTCCGCGATCTGAACTTCCGCGTCGAGATCGTCGGGGTGGAGACCGTCCGCGAGGCCGACGGCCTGGCCCTCTCCAGCCGCAACCGCTACCTCTCGGACGGGGAGCGCCGGACGGCGCTGTCGCTGTCGCGGGCGCTGTTCGCCGGCCGTGAGCGGCTCGCCGCCCAGGAGGCGCTGCGCGCGCGTGCCGCCTCGCTGCCGGGCGCCCAGGGCCGGGCCGAGAACCGGGCCGAGGCGCTGTCGCGGCTGGGCGAGGCCCGGGCCGCCGCCGACGCCCACGCGGTCGCGCAGGCCGCCGAGGGCGGCTGTGCCGAGGCCGTACGGGCCGCGGCCCGCGCCGTCCTGGACGAGGCCGCCAAGGCCGAGCCGCCGCTCGTCCTCGACTACCTGGCCCTCGTGGACCCGGCCGACTTCACCGAGGTCGCCGACGGCCACGACGGGGAGGCGGTCCTCGCCGTCGCCGCGCGCGTGGGGAGCACGCGGCTCATCGACAACATCCCCCTGACCTTCGGAGCCACCAAGTGACCGGAATACGGCTGCACGCGCCCGCGCCGGGCTGGGCCATCGACGCCGACGTCGTCGTGGTCGGCTCCGGGGTCGCCGGCCTCACCGCCGCCCTGCGCTGCACCGCCGCCGGGCTCCGCACGGTCGTCGTCACCAAGGCCCGGCTCGACGACGGCTCCACCCGCTGGGCGCAGGGCGGCATCGCGGCCGCGCTCGGCGAGGGCGACACCCCCGAGCAGCACCTCGACGACACCCTCGTCGCCGGTGCCGGGCTCTGCGACGAGCGGGCCGTGCGGGCCCTGGTCACGGAGGGCCCCGGCGCCGTCCGCCGGCTGATCGCGACCGGTGCCGACTTCGACAAGACCGCCGACGGCGAGATCGCGCTGACCCGGGAGGGCGGCCACCACCGCCGCCGGATCGCCCACGCGGGCGGGGACGCGACCGGCGCGGAGATCTCCCGCGCCCTGGTCGAGGCGATACGGGACCGGGGCGTGCGCACCATCGAGCACGCCCTCGTCCTGGACCTCCTGACGGACGCCGGCGGCCGCACGGCGGGCGTGACCCTGCACGTCATGGGCGAGGGGCAGCACGACGGCGTCGGCGCCGTCCACGCGCCCGCGGTGGTCCTCGCCACCGGCGGCATGGGGCAGGTCTTCTCCGCCACCACCAACCCGGGCGTCTCCACCGGCGACGGCGTCGCGCTCGCGCTGCGGGCCGGGGCCGAGGTCTCCGACCTGGAGTTCGTCCAGTTCCACCCCACGGTGCTCTTCCTCGGGGCCGGTTCCGAGGGCCAGCAGCCGCTGGTCTCCGAGGCGGTACGGGGCGAGGGCGCCCACCTGGTCGACGCCGACGGGGTCCGCTTCATGCTCGGGCAGCACGAGCTGGCCGAGCTGGCGCCCCGGGACATCGTCGCCAAGGCGATCACGCGCCGGATGGAGGAGCAGGGCGCCGAGCACATGTACCTCGACGCCCGCCACTTCGGCGCCGAGATGTGGGCGGAGCGCTTCCCGACGATCCTGGCGGCCTGCCGCGCCCACGGCATCGACCCGGTGACGGAGCCGATCCCGGTCGCCCCGGCCGCCCACTACGCCTCCGGCGGCGTCCGCACGGACCTGTCGGGCCGGACGACCGTGCCCGGCCTGTACGCGTGCGGGGAGGTCGCCTGCACGGGCGTCCACGGCGCCAACCGGCTGGCCTCGAACTCGCTCCTGGAGGGCCTGGTCTTCGCCGAGCGGATCGCCGACGACGTCGTGGCGCGCGCGCCCGGCCGCGGGCCGGCCGTCCCGGTGGAGCACCCGGCCCCGGTGGTCCTGCCGCTGCTCGACCCCGGCGCCCGGCGCCGCATCCAGCGCACCATGACCCTGGGCGCGGGAGTGCTCCGGTCCGCCGCGAGCCTGCGCACGGCCTCCGAGGAACTGGACGCCCTCCACCTCGCGCCCGTCCCGAGCGAGCCCGTCCCGGCCGGGACCGCCGAGACCCCGGGCCGTCCCGGTGGGGCCGACGACCGGAAGCCCGGCGACCGGAAGTCCGCCGAGCCGGGTGTCGAGTCCTGGGAGACCACCAACCTGCTCGCCGTCGCCCGCCTCCTGGTCGCGGCGGCGTCCCGCCGCGAGGAGACCCGCGGCTGCCACTGGCGCGAGGACCGCCCCGACCGGGACGACGCCCGGTGGCGCAGGCACCTCGTCGTCCACCTCACCCCGGAGCGGGCCCTCGACGTCCGCACCACCGAGACCTTCGACTTCCCCCCCACCGTCGATGCCCCCAGGGAGCCGTAAGTGAGCACGCCCGAGGAAGCCCGTCCCGAGCCCGTGGACGTCCCTCTCATCCAGATCAACACGGTCTCCGACGAGGAGGCCGGCGGCTGCGGCGACGGCTGCGCCTGCGGCGACGGCGAGGAGTTCGAGTGCGGGCTCGACCCCGCCCTCGCGCAGCTGCTCGCCGACGCCGGCCTCGACCCCGTCCAGGTCGAGGACATCGCCCACCTCGCGATCGCCGAGGACCTCGACGGCGGGATCGACGTCACGACCGTGGCGACCGTCCCCGAGGAAGCCGTCGCCACGGCCGACTTCACCGCCCGCGAGGCCGGCGTCGTGGCCGGTCTGCGGGTCGCCGAGGCCGTCCTGTCGATCGTCTGCACCGACGAGTTCGAGGTCGAGCGGCACGTCGAGGACGGCGCGCGCGTGGAGGCCGGGCAGAAGCTGCTCAGCGTCACCGCCCGCACCCGCGACCTGCTCACCGGCGAGCGCAGCGCGCTCAACATCCTGTGCCGCCTCTCCGGCATCGCCACCGCCACGCGCGCGTGGGCGGACGCCCTGGAGGGCACGAGGGCGAAGGTCCGCGACACCCGCAAGACGACGCCGGGCCTGCGCGCCCTGGAGAAGTACGCGGTCCGCTGCGGCGGCGGCGTCAACCACCGCATGTCGCTCTCCGACGCCGCCCTGGTGAAGGACAACCACGTGGTGGCGGCCGGCGGCGTCGCCGAGGCCTTCAAGGCCGTCCGCGAGCTGTTCCCGGAGGTGCCGATCGAGGTCGAGGTCGACACGATGCACCAGGTCCGCGAGGTCCTGGACGCGGGCGCCGACCTGATCCTGCTCGACAACTTCACCCCGCTGGAGACCGAGGAGGCCGTCGCCCTGGTCGCGGGCCGCGCCGTCCTGGAGTCCTCGGGCCGGCTGACCCTGGAGAACGCGGCGGCGTACGCGGCGACCGGCGTGGACTACCTGGCGGTCGGCGGCCTCACGCACTCCTCCTCGATCCTCGACATCGGCCTGGACCTGCGCGAGGTGCGGGCCTGATGCTGCTCACCATCGACGTCGGCAACACGCACACGGTGCTCGGTCTCTTCGACGGCGAGGAGATCGTCGAGCACTGGCGGATCTCCACGGACCCGCGCAGGACCGCCGACGAGATGGCGGTCCTGCTCCAGGGCCTCATGGGCATGCACCCGCTGCTGGGCGTCGAGCTGAGCGACGGCATCGAGGGGATCGCCATCTGCGCGACGGTCCCCTCGGTGCTGCACGAGCTGCGCGAGGTGACCCGCCGGTACTACGGGGACGTGCCGGCGGTCCTGGTGGAGCCGGGCGTGAAGACGGGGGTGCCGATCCTCACGGACAACCCCAAGGAGGTCGGCGCCGACCGCATCGTCAACGCGGTCGCGGCCGTCGAGCTGTACGGCGGCCCGGCGATCGTCGTGGACTTCGGCACGGCCACGACGTACGACGCGGTCAGCACGCGCGGGGAGTACGCGGGCGGCGCGATCGCGCCGGGCATCGAGATCTCGGTGGAGGCCCTGGGCGTCAAGGGCGCCATGCTCCGCAAGATCGAGCTGGCCCGGCCGCGCAGCGTGATCGGCAAGAACACGGTCGAGGCCATGCAGTCGGGCATCGTCTTCGGGTACGTGGGCCAGGTCGACGGCGTCGTGGCCCGGATGAAGCGGGAACTGGTCGGGCCGAAGGGCGACCCCTCCGACGTCACGGTGATCGCGACCGGCGGCCTGGCGCCGATGGTCCTCGCCGACTCGAAGGAGATCGACGCGCACGAGCCCTGGCTGACCCTGATCGGCCTGCGTCTGGTCTACGAGCGGAACGTGTCCCGCATGTAGGGGTGGGTTCGGCGCGCCGCGATGATCGCTAAGCGAAAATTGTCCGATTAGCGCGTAGTGTCGGCCCATGCCCACGCCATACGGATCCCGCGGCGGCATGGCGTTCAGCGCGGACGAACTGCGTGTGCTCCGCCGCGCCCTCGCCACTGCCCTCCACCCCGCCCCCCTCCAGGAGGAGGACGTCCAGGACTGCCTGCGCCTGACCGAATCCGTGGACGAGGCGGTACGCGAGGCGGGCCGGCTGCGCGCCTTCCTCCTCGCCGACCTGGTCCGCTACCGCGAGGCGCTGCCCGGGTCCCTCGGCGGCTACCTGGAGCTCCTCCGGGACGCGCTGGCCGCCGGCTACGACCCCGGCGCCGACGACCTCGCGGCGCTGCGCGCGCTGCGCCGCAACCCGGCCGCCGCCGAGCTGCTCGCCCGCTGCCAGGTCCTCGCCGAGCGTTCCGTGCGCGCGCGCCTGGCCCGGGTCTCCCAGGCCACCGCCCCGGCCGCGTCCTCCGGCTCCCGGGCCCGGCTGCTCGCCCTGCCCGGCGGGCGCGCGGCGGGCGACGAGCCCAAGCCGACCCCGCCCGCCCCGGCCGAGCGCCCGGTGCCCAAGCCCTCCGAGGCGTTCCCGCCGCGCCGCCGCCCCGTACCGCCGCCCCCGCCCGAGGAACGGGCCGCCGGATAGCTACCCTGGTCGCCATGGACTACGTATCCGCGCTCGTGCCCCCCGTCGTGATGGCCGCGTTCTTCATCGGCCTCGTCGTCACGATCGTCAAGAGCCAGGGCGGCCCGAACAAGGCCAAGGAGGACGCGGCCGTGGACGCCGCCCTCGCCCGCGCCGAGGCGGCCCGCCAGGCGGACGGCCCCGCCGCCTCCTGAGGCCCCGCGCCACCCCCGCGGACCCGGTGACCCGCGGGCCCGCGCCGCCCTCGCGGATCCCGCACCACCGAGGACGCGCGACCTTTCGAGGTCGTGCGTCCTTTTTGTTGGTTTCCTGTCGGAAATGGCCACGTATTGACGTTTCGCGCACTAGGGTGGCGCTGTGCCCCGTCCATTGGGAGAGCTCGAAGACGCCGTCATGACGCGCGTCTGGCAATGGAACCGCCCGGTGACCGTCCGGGAAGTCCTGGAGGACCTCCAGCAGGAGCGGTCCATCGCCTACACCACCGTCATGACCGTCATGGACAATCTCCACCAGAAGGGCTGGGTCCGCAGGGAAGTCGAAGGCCGCGCCTATCGATATACGGCGGTCTCCACCCGCGCCGCCTACTCGGCGGCCCTGATGAACGAGGCCTGGACGCAGAGCGACAACCCCGCCGCCGCGCTCGTCGCCTTCTTCGGGATGATGTCGCCGGAACAGCGGGAGTCGCTGAACGACGCCATCCGGATCGTCCAGCGCGACAGCCCCCTCCCCCCCTCCCCGCGGGAGCCCGAGGGTGACGAGGGGACGGCCCGCCCGTAGCGATAGCGTCCCCCCATGTCGACCTCCGCCAAAGCCGTCACCGTCCGCAGGGCCCGCACCAGCGACGTCCCCGCGGTCCGCCGTCTCGTCGATCCTTTCGTGCAGCGCGGCATCCTGCTCGACAAGGCCACCGTCACCCTTTACGAGTCCATCCAGGAGTTCTGGGTCGCGGAACGCGACGAGGACGCCGCCGTCGTCGGCTGCGGCGCGCTCCACGTCATGTGGGAAGACCTCGCCGAAGTCCGCACTCTCGCCGTCGATCCCGACTTCAAGGGCGCCGGCGTCGGACATCAGGTGCTGGACAAGTTGTTGCACACCGCCCGATGGCTCGGGGTGCGGCGGGTATTCTGCCTGACCTTCGAAGTCGACTTCTTCGCGAAGCACGGCTTCGTCGAGATCGGCGAGACCCCGGTCGACGGAGATGTCTACAGCGAGCTCCTGCGTTCCTATGACGAGGGAGTCGCCGAGTTCCTCGGTCTCGAACGAGTGAAGCCGAACACCTTGGGCAACAGCCGGATGCTTCTGCACCTGTGACGCGGAACCCCGGGATCCCCTCGCGGATCCCTATGTCCGAATCGCGCACGTTTCCCGTGCCGTCGGGGTTCTGAACCTCTCCCAGGGGTTTGTGTTTTTCCGGGAAAAGCGGTTTCCTTTCCGCGTACTGCATTTTCGATGAAAGGAAATCCGGTGGCACAGAAGGTTCAGGTCCTTCTTGTCGACGACCTCGACGGCGGCGAGGCGGACGAGACCGTGACGTTCGCTCTGGACGGCAAGACCTACGAGATCGACCTCACCACCGCCAACGCGGAAAAGCTTCGTGGCCTGCTCGAGCCGTACACGACGAGCGGCCGTCGCACCGGTGGCCGCACCACCGGCGGACGCGGCAAGGGCCGCGCCGTGGCCACGGGCAGCCAGGACACCGCGAAGATCCGCGCGTGGGCCAAGGAGAACGGCATGAACGTCAACGACCGCGGTCGCGTTCCCGCCGACATCAAGGCTGCCTACGAGGACGCGAACCGCTGAGGCGACAGCTGCTGAGCCGTCCCGCGGGTACGGGCCCTCAGCAGCCGCACCCGATGGCACTCCGCCGCGGCGGCGGCCACGAGACGCACCAGACAGGGGGCGCCCGCACCGCCCCACGGCGCGGACCGCAGCACCGGAAGCGAGGACTCGACCTCGCGGCCCGGTGCGGGCGCCCGCAGCCACACCGAGGCGCCCGGCGCGCCGGATCCGCCCCACCCCGGGGGAAGGGGTGCGGTCATCCGGCCGTCGGCACCGAGGACCGCGAGATCCAGTGAGATCCCGCCCCACTCCAGCCAGTCGAGCAGACCCGGCAGCTCCTCCGCGCTCCCCGCGGCCACGAGCAGCCCCATCCGGCGCCCCATCAGGGCCACCGGACCCGCCGCCGCGCCCACCCGGCGCAGCACGCCCCGGCCGGCCTCGACGGGCACCTCCAGGACGTCGAAGCGCAGCCCGGTGACCAGTCGCACCGGCGGCCCCGCCTCCGTCGCCCAGCCGAGCCGCTCCTCGTACCACCGCGCGACACCGCCGTCGATCGGCGAGCGGGGCGGCGGGACGGTGAAGGCCATACCCGGGGAACTCCCGGGGGGACGTCTTGGTTACGCCCGCGGTGACACAGCGTCCCCGCGCGGTCGCCCGAGGTGTCCGGGATGGGGTCTAAGGGTGCATTCGAGCGCGCAAGGGTGTTCGCTGGTAGCGGAGGGAACCGGGGTGCGCCGCATGGAGTGTCGGTCCTCACGGGTAAGACATTCCTAGTGGGGAGGGGCGACCCGCGGGCTCGGACGTCTCACGTTCGCCATCGGCGTACTGATGGCGCGGGTAACTACTTGGCCTGCGGGAACATCGTCTCGCACCATCGGGTTGGAGCATTTGTCGGCTGTTCGGCAGCAGGTCTCCCCGCTGAAGAGGGGGTGATCCGGACGGATGTCGGCAGTTGGAATGAGCGGTCCCCGCTTGCGGGACTAAGCTGCGGAAGGACAGGGAGGGGATCGACCCCTAACTGACTGACCGCTCTGAGGAGCGATTAACGATGTTCGAGAGGTTCACCGACCGCGCGCGGCGGGTTGTCGTCCTGGCTCAGGAAGAAGCCCGGATGCTCAACCACAACTACATCGGCACCGAGCACATCCTTCTGGGCCTTATCCACGAGGGTGAGGGTGTCGCCGCTAAGGCCCTGGAGAGCCTCGGGATTTCGCTCGAGGCGGTCCGCCAGCAGGTGGAGGAGATCATCGGCCAGGGCCAGCAGGCCCCGTCCGGGCACATCCCCTTCACCCCTCGTGCCAAGAAGGTCCTGGAGCTGTCGCTCCGGGAGGCACTCCAGCTCGGCCACAACTACATCGGCACCGAGCACATCCTGCTCGGCCTGATCCGCGAGGGCGAGGGCGTCGCCGCCCAGGTCCTCGTGAAGCTGGGCGCCGACCTCAACCGGGTGCGGCAGCAGGTCATCCAGCTGCTCTCCGGCTACCAGGGCAAGGAAGCCGCCACGGCCGGCGGTCCTGCCGAGGGCACCCCCTCGACGTCCCTGGTCCTCGACCAGTTCGGCCGGAACCTCACCCAGGCGGCCCGCGAATCCAAGCTCGACCCGGTCATCGGGCGCGAGAAGGAGATCGAGCGGGTCATGCAGGTGCTGTCCCGCCGCACCAAGAACAACCCGGTCCTCATCGGCGAGCCCGGCGTCGGCAAGACGGCGGTCGTCGAGGGCCTGGCGCAGGCCATCGTCAAGGGCGAGGTGCCCGAGACCCTCAAGGACAAGCACCTCTACACCCTGGACCTCGGCGCGCTGGTCGCCGGCTCCCGCTACCGCGGTGACTTCGAGGAGCGCCTGAAGAAGGTCCTCAAGGAGATCCGCACCCGCGGCGACATCATCCTGTTCATCGACGAGCTCCACACCCTCGTGGGTGCGGGCGCCGCCGAGGGCGCGATCGACGCCGCCAGCATCCTCAAGCCGATGCTGGCCCGCGGTGAGCTCCAGACCATCGGCGCCACCACGCTCGACGAGTACCGGAAGTACCTGGAGAAGGACGCGGCCCTCGAGCGCCGCTTCCAGCCCATCCAGGTCGCCGAGCCGTCGCTGCCGCACACCATCGAGATCCTCAAGGGTCTGCGCGACCGGTACGAGGCCCACCACCGGGTCTCCATCACCGACGAGGCCCTCGTCCAGGCCGCGACCCTGGCCGACCGGTACATCTCGGACCGCTTCCTCCCGGACAAGGCGATCGACCTGATCGACGAGGCCGGCTCCCGGATGCGCATCCGCCGGATGACCGCGCCGCCGGACCTCCGCGAGTTCGACGAGAAGATCGCCGGCGTCCGCCGCGACAAGGAGTCCGCGATCGACTCGCAGGACTTCGAGAAGGCCGCGTCCCTGCGCGACAAGGAGAAGCAGCTCCTCGCCGCGAAGGCCAAGCGCGAGAAGGAGTGGAAGGCCGGCGACATGGACGTCGTCGCCGAGGTCGACGGCGAGCTGATCGCCGAGGTCCTCGCGACCGCCACCGGCATCCCGGTCTTCAAGCTGACCGAGGAGGAGTCCTCGCGTCTGCTCCGCATGGAGGACGAGCTCCACAAGCGCGTCATCGGCCAGAAGGACGCCGTCATCGGCCTCTCGCGGGCCATCCGCCGCACCCGTGCGGGTCTGAAGGACCCGAAGCGCCCCGGTGGCTCGTTCATCTTCGCCGGCCCGTCCGGCGTCGGTAAGACCGAGCTCTCCAAGGCGCTCGCCGAATTCCTCTTCGGCGACGAGGACGCGATGATCTCCCTCGACATGTCGGAGTTCAGCGAGAAGCACACGGTTTCCCGTCTCTTCGGTTCGCCGCCCGGATACGTCGGCTACGAAGAGGGCGGCCAGCTCACCGAGAAGGTGCGCCGCAAGCCGTTCTCCGTCGTGCTCTTCGACGAGGTCGAGAAGGCCCACCCCGATATCTTCAATTCCCTTCTCCAGATCCTGGAGGACGGTCGCCTGACCGACTCCCAGGGCCGGGTCGTGGACTTCAAGAACACGGTCATCATCATGACGACCAACCTCGGGACCAGGGACATCTCGAAGGGCTTCAACCTGGGCTTCGCCGCCCAGGGCGACACGAAGTCCAACTACGAGCGGATGAAGGCGAAGGTCAGCGACGAGCTGAAGCAGCACTTCCGCCCGGAGTTCCTCAACCGTGTGGACGACATCATCGTCTTCCCGCAGCTGACGCAGGAGGACATCCTCCAGATCGTCGACCTGATGATCAGCCGCGTCGACGAGCGCCTCAAGGACCGGGACATGGGCATCGAGCTCTCCCAGTCCGCGAAGGAGCTGCTCGCCAAGAAGGGTTACGACCCGGTGATGGGCGCCCGGCCGCTGCGCCGGACGATCCAGCGCGAGATCGAGGACACGCTGTCGGAGAAGATCCTCTTCGGCGAGCTGCGCCCCGGTCACATCGTGGTCGTGGACACGGAGGGCGAGGGCGAGGAGCGCAAGTTCACCTTCCGCGGCGAGGAGAAGACGGCCCTGCCGGACGCCCCGCCGATCGAGGCGGCGGGCGGCTCGGGCCCGAACCTCTCGAAGGACGCGTGACGCACGCGCTGAGCGCTGAGCGGTAAGGGGCGGCCCCGGAACCCGATGGTTCCGGGGCCGCCCCTTCGTGCGTTCAGTCCGAGACCACGACGCGGAGGGCGAGCCGTTCGGCGCCGGTGACGAGTCCGGTCGCCCGCACCGTCAGCAGGCCGCCGAGTTCGGCGAGCGGGGCGAGGTCGTGGCTGCCGGGGGCGAGGTAGAGGTGCCGGACCGACGGGAAGACCTCCACCACCCGCCGGAGGGCCGGGGCGTCGACCTGGGCGGCGAGGTGGAGCGAGGTGACTCCCGGGAGGACGGTTCCGGCGGGGCAGTCGGCGAGGTCCGGCCCCCGGACCGCGAGGACGTCGACGCCCGTCAGCCCGGCGAGCTGCCGCCAGCGCTCGGAGGAGAGGGGCTGCGCCTCCCACAGGTGCAGCTCGCGCAGCTCCGGGAGCCGGGACAACGCGTCGAGACCGTCCTGGGGGAGGGCGCTGATCGAGAGCTGACGGAGCGGCGCCGCTGCCGGCAGGTCGGCGGACGTCCAGTCGGCGCTCGGGGACAGGCTGAGCGAGAGCCTGTTCAGCCGCGTCAGGCCGGTCAGGGGGGTGAGGTCCGGCAGGCGGTCGAACACCTCCAGGGTGAGACGTCGCGGTTCACCGTGTCCGAGGAGCGAGGCCCTCGTCGCGGCGGTCACGCGGTGGTGGATCTGCAGCCGCCGGGGGCGCAGACCGAGCCGGATCAGCTCGTGGGCCTGGGGGTCGTCCTGGACGGTGTAGTAGAGGCCCGTGGGGTCGAGCCGCGCCACGATCTCCTCGGCGTAGGAGCGGGTCTCGTACCGGTGCCAGGCCCAGATCATCTGGGAGCGGACGGCGACCGAGGGGTGGGAGACGAACCGGGACAGGTAGAGGAGCGCGGCGTCGTTCTGGACGTGGGAGGCCGCGACGACCGCCAGGTGGGCCGCGTCGGCGTCGAGGCCGTCCGGGCCGGGCAACAGGTCCAGGAGCATGCTTCCCGCCGAGGCCAGCAGCTTGGCCTCGGCGACCGTGCGGGGCGGGACGACCTCCCCCGTACGCTCCAGGACCCGCTCCCGTACCTCCGGTGGGACCTCCGTCGCGTGGTCCAGGGCCGTGGCCGCCAGCATCACCAGGCGGAGCCGGGTCCGGCGGTCCTCCGCCGCGTCCGCCGCTGCCAGCAGCTCCCGCAGGATCTCCGCGCACTCCCGCGGCCGCGCGTGCCCCACCGCCATGCGGATGACGTCCTCCCACTGGTCGTCGGCGGCGTGGCGGACCAGGACGCCGATGTCCCAGTGGTCCACCAGGGCCTTCGCGGCCAGGTGGTCCTGGAAGGTGCGGTGGACGAAGTCGACAGTGTCCTCCGTCGGCTCGCGCAGGAGGCCGCTGCGGTGGAGGAGGTGGGTGAAGACCGCATCCGGCGGATGCTGCGCGGCTTCCTGGACCGCCGGGACCGCCTCCCGTACGAGGGACTCCGCGTGGGCCCGGTCCAGCTGGGTGCGGCCGTTGAGCGTCAGCCAGTACGCGAGGCGCTGGATCAGCTGGATCTGGGGCGCCTCGTCGAGGGCGATGCCCGACGGGGCGCCCATGTCCCGCTCGCGGTCGCGGCGGGCGAGGAGCATCGACAGGGCGGCCTCGTAGAGCGCCTTGCGGCCGCGGGGCAGGAAGCCGCGCCGGTCGCGGTGGAGGGCGCAGATGAGACCGCACATCAGGGGGTTGGTGGCGAGCCGGCCGATGTGCTCGGTGGTGCGGAGGGCGTCGAGGAGCGGCTGCTCGTACGGCTTCGCCTCCGGCCCGGCGGCCCGGTGCCAGCGGCGTACGAAGGTGGTGACCTCGGCGCGGGTCATGGGGGAGAGGGTCAGCTCGGTGAAGCCGTCGCCGGCGAGCCAGTCGTCGCGCACGGCCGTGGGGCGCGAGGTGACGAGCCAGCGGTTGCCCCCGTATGCGGAGAGGAGGTCGCGGAGCCAGTCGCGGGCCCGGCTCCGTTCGGCCTCCGGGACCTCGTCGATGCCGTCGACGAGGACGACGGCGCGGCCGGCGGCGAGGACCCGGTCGGCCCAGCCGTCGGGCGGGGTGAGGGGGCAGCCGGCGGCCGGGAGGAAGCGGTCGGGGGCGGGGAGCCGCTCGCCGTGGCGGGTCAGGGCGCGCAGGGGGAGGACGAAGGGGACGCGGCCCTGGAGGTACGTCATGCCGTCCGGGCGCCCCCCGGTCGCGGCCGAGACCGTCAGCCACTGGACGAGGGTCGTCTTGCCGGAGCCGGCCAGGCCGCGCAGCAGGACCCTGTCGTGCCGGGCGAGGGCGAGGTCGGCGCGGACGGCCTGTTCCGGCTGGTGCGGGAGGCGGTTTCCCGCCTCGTCCAGGAGGACGGTCCCGGAGGCCTCGCCCGTCGCCTCCAGGGACAGGTAGGCGAGGTCCAGCGGCCACCGGTCCGGGGAGTGGTGCAGGTCGATGCCGTGGATCGTGAGGCGGCCGTGCTTCTCGGCGAGGTGGTCCAGGTACCGGCGCTCGAACTCCGCGTCCCGCGAGTCCGTCCTGGGCGTCCGGCGGACGACCTCGTCGACCTTCGCGAGGAGTTCGGCCTGGGACCGGGTCTGTTCCACCAGGCTGCGGGCGATGAACGTGGAGCGCTGGGTGAAGAACTCCAGGAGGTGCAGGCAGGCCCACTCGGTCATCGACTCCAGGTAGAGGACCGAGTCGGTGGAGAGGCCGTCGGGGGCCGGGGCCGCCGCCCGCAGCCGGCGGGCGAGGTCGCGGTGGCCGAGGCGGACGGCCTGGACGTCGTCCATGTCGAGGTCGCCGAGGGCGAGGAGGGTCCGCGTGAGGGTGTCGGTGACGGCCCCGGTCTCGTCGGCGGGGAAGGGGGCTTCGCCGGGGCCGCCCGTCGAGCGTCCGACGAGGGTGGCGGCGAGCTTGTGGACGTCCTTCTCCGTGAGCGTGCGCTTCTCGCCCCGGAAGGAGACCAGGGAGGAGAGCCGGATCTTCGAAGAGCCGGTGAGGCCCGCCCCCGGGCCGTCGCTGACCAGCAGTTTCCTCAGGAGCGGGCTGATCGCGGCCGAGGCGAGGCGCGTGCCGATGAGTGCCGGTTCCATGTGTGTCCCCCCGTGGGTCCCGAAGTGATCAGCGTAGTGCGGGACGGGCTTCCGACGGGCTCGGTCGCGTGACCCAGGTCCCATTCGGGGCCGGGCGCTGGTGACAAGGCGCACAGGGGTCGGGGAGGGTACTAAGCGGGATAGTGGCTTACATCGGTGGCGAAACGGGACGTTCAGGGATCAACCTTCGGGGTTTCGGCCCCGGCGGGGCCGAACCGGGCCGTGCGCCGCGTTCTGGGCGGTTCGGGGCGGGCTCGACATGCGGATAAACCGGATTCGCGAGGTTGTTTTGTCCGATTTCGCGGCTCGGTCTCCGGGCTGTCAAGGGCCGTATTCCTCCGGAGATCGCTACGACGCGATGTCGTAGATGGGGTGTTTTGGGATGAGCTGGGGCTCGGGTTACCAAGGATGAGCAAGCCCGGCGTGGAGCGCCTTCCGCGTCGGGTCCCGTACGTCCCGGAGGTTTTCCCCCGTATGTCGAAGCGCGTCATGAACCCCGCCGCCCGTATCGCCGCCGTTGCTCTCGCCACCGCGGGTCTGGGAGCGTCGCTGGTGGCCGGAGCAGGGTCCGCCTTCGCCGCCGAGGGCAAGGCCACCGCCCCGGCCGCGCTGACCGCGTCCGCCGCCGTCGCCGCCCAGGCCGACGCCCAGGCGCACGCCGCCGCCCAGGTGAAGGCGGCCGTCGCCAAGGCCGCCGCCGTGAAGGCCACGCCCGTGAAGGCCGTCAAGAAGGCCGCCCCGGCCTGGGTCAAGCCGGTCGCCTCGTACGCCCTCAGCGCCAGCTTCAACCAGGGCGGTGCCATGTGGGCCCACAAGCACTCCGGTCAGGACTTCGCCGTCCCGATCGGCACCCCGGTCCACGCCGCTGCCGCCGGCACCGTCGTGAAGGCCGGCCCGTACGGCGGCGGCGACGGCCCCGCGTACGGCAACGCGATCGTCATCAAGCACGGCAACGGCACGTACTCGCAGTACGCCCACCTGTCGAAGATCAAGGTCTCCATCGGCCAGAAGGTCGGCGCCGGTCAGCGGATCGCCCTCTCGGGCAACACCGGCAACTCCTCCGGCCCCCACCTGCACTTCGAGATCCGCACGACCCCGAACTACGGCTCCGCCGTCAACCCGATGGCCTTCCTGCGGGCCCACGGCGTCGGCGTCTGACGCACCCGGTCGCTCAGGCCCCCTGGGCCTGCTCGATCAGATCGAGGGCGACCTCGAGGACGGCTTCCTGCTTCTCCTCGGGGTCGCCCTCGACGTTCTCCATGAAGAAGGTCCCGGCGTGCAGCGCGAAGATCGCGCTCACGGCGCGGACCTTGTTCTTCATCGGGGACTCGGGCTCCTGGATGAACTGGTTGAGCGAGAGGAAGCGCTCCTTGAAGGTGAGCCCGATGCTCAGGTCGCGGACGGTCGCCTGGTTCTCGTGCATGAAGCGGAAGAGCGGGGTCGCGGCGCGCAGGGCCTTCTGGTAGCGGCGCAGGATCTCCTGCTTGGTCTCCAGGGTGCGCGGCTGCTCGCCGGCCCAGGCGACCAGCTCGTCGATGGGCCGCGCCAGGTCCTGGAAGATCCCGATGATGATGTCTTCCTTGGTCTTGAAGTGGTAGTAGAGCGCGGCCTTGGTGACGTCGAGCCGCTCCGCGATCTCGCGCAGCGAGGTCTTCTCGTACCCCTGCTCGGCGAAGAGTTCGAGAGCCACGTCCTGGATGCGCTGGCGGGTGTTGCCTCGGGCCATGACGGGTCTCCGCTTTCCAGAAAACTTACTTGACGCCCGGCTAGTTACCGGCCTACCTTCCTCAGTGTAGTAACTAGCCGGGCGGCAAGTAAGGGAGCGACGGGGACCGACATGGCGACGACACAGAACGACAGGACAGCACAGGGGGAAGCCGCGGGGCCGCAGCCGCGCAGCGTACGCGTCGTCCTCCTCGCCCTCATGATCGCGATGCTGCTCGCGATGCTGGACAACATGATCATCGGCACCGCGATGCCGACGATCGTCGGTGAGCTCGGCGGCCTGGAGCACCTCTCCTGGGTCGTCACGGCCTACACCCTGGCCACCGCCGCCTCCACCCCCCTGTGGGGCAAGTTCGGCGACATGTTCGGCCGCAAGGGCGTCTTCCTCACCTCGATCGTGATCTTCCTGATCGGATCGGCGCTCAGCGGCATGGCCCAGGACATGGGCCAGCTCATCGGCTTCCGCGCCATCCAGGGCCTCGGCGCCGGCGGCCTCATGGTCGGCGTCATGGCGATCATCGGCGACCTGATCCCGCCCCGCGAGCGGGGCAAGTACCAGGGCATGATGGCCGGAATCATGGCCCTCGCCATGATCGGCGGCCCCCTCGTCGGCGGCACCATCACCGACCACTGGGGCTGGCGCTGGTCCTTCTACATCAACCTGCCGCTCGGCGTCGTCGCCCTGGCCATGCTCACCACCGTCCTGCACCTGCCGAAGAAGCAGCGCGCCACGGGCACCCGGATCGACTTCCTCGGCGCCGCGCTGCTGACCGCCGGCATCACCGCGATCGTCCTCGTCACCACCTGGGGCGGCACGGAGTACGCCTGGGGCTCGGCCACCATCGTCGGCCTCGCGATCGGCGGCGCCGCCGCCCTCGCCGCGTTCCTCTTCGTCGAGACCCGCGCGAGCGACCCGATCATGCCGCTGCACATCTTCCGCAGCCGCAACTTCACCCTGATGTCCCTGATCGGCTTCATCACCGGCTTCGTGATGTTCGGCGCGGTCCTCTACCTGCCGATCTTCCAGCAGGCCGTCCAGGGCGCCTCGGCCACCAACTCCGGCCTGCTGCTCCTGCCGATGCTGCTGTCGATGATGGTCGTCTCGCTGCTCGTCGGCCGCTTCACCACCAGCACCGGCAAGTACAAGGTCTTCCCGATCGTCGGCGGCGCGCTCATGGTGGCCGGCCTCTTCCTGCTCTCCACCATGGACACCGGCACCTCGCGCCTCGTCTCCGGGATCTGGATGGCCGTCCTCGGCGCCGGCATGGGCTTCCTCATGCAGATCACCATGCTGGTCGCCCAGAACAGCGTGGAGATGAAGGACATGGGAGTCGCCTCCTCCTCCACCACCCTCTTCCGGACGCTCGGCTCCTCCTTCGGCGTCGCGATCATGGGCGCGCTCTTCACCAGCCGCGTCCAGGACGAGATGGCCTCCCGCGGCGGCGGCGGGTTCACCGAGCGGACCGCCCAGCTCGACGCGGCGAGCCTCGCCAAGCTGCCGGCCGCGCTCCGCGAGGCCTACCAGCACGCGGTCGCGTCCGGCACGCACGGCGCCTTCCTCGTCGGCTCGGCCGTCGCCGTCCTCGGCTTCGTCCTCGCCTTCTTCGTCAAGGAGGTGGCGCTCCGCGGCGCCGGACCGGCCGCGGCGCCGAAGGCGGAGTCCGGCGACGACGCGCCCAAGGTCGCCGAGACGGTCTGAGGCCGGCGGGAAGCACGGCGGAGGGGCCGGGTCCACGTCGTGGACCCGGCCCCTCCGCCGTACCCCTACTCCGCCAGTCGCAGCACCGGGAAGCTGCCCGTGTTCGTCGGCGCGTGGTCCGGCAGCCACAGCACCGCGATGGCGCCGCCCACCCCCTCCGCGGTCCCCTCCGCGGCCACGTTCCGGAAGGTCAGCCGGGCGCCGAGGACCCGGGCCTGCCCCGCCGCGATCGTCAGGCCCAGACCGTGGCCCTGGCCCGCGCGGTCGCTCGCCCCCGTGCGGAACCGGCTCGGACCCTCCTTCAGGAGCGCCTCGGGGAAACCCGGACCGTGGTCGCGGACCCGGACCACCCGGCCCTCGACGGTGACCTCCACCGGCGGCTTGCCGTGCCTGGCCGCGTTGGCCAGGAGATTGCCCAGGACCCGCTCCAGGCGGCGCGGGTCGGTGTTCACCCAGGACTCGTGCACGACCCGGACGACGACCTCCGGATCCAGGGCACGCACCCGCCGCTCCACGAACTCCCCGAGCGCGATCTCCTGGAGCTCGGCCCGCTCCGACGCGCTGTCGAGCCGGGCCACCTCCAGGACGTCCTCGACCAGCGTCCGCATGGCCTGCGCCCGGTCCCGTACGAGCTCGGTCGGCCGCCCGGGCGGCAGCAGCTCGGCCGCCGTGAGCAGCCCGGTGACGGGGGTGCGCAGCTCGTGCGCGATGTCGGCGGTGACCCGGCGCTCCGCCTCGATCCGCTCGTTCAGGGCGTCGGTCAGGGCGTCGACGGCCCAGGCCAGGTCGTCGGTCTCGTCCCGTACGACTCCGCCGACCGCGTCCCGCACCCGTACGTCCGTGTTCCCCTGGGCCACCCGGCCGGCCGCCACGGCGGCCTTCCGCAGCCGCCGCGAGAGCCCGCCGCCGATGAGCACGCCGAGCGCGCAGCCGCCGAAGACCACCGACACCGAGCCGATCACGAGGGCCCGGTCCAGATCGTTCATGATCGTCGCGCTGCGGTCGGCGAAGGGGATGTGCAGCGACAGCACGTCGCCGTTGGCGAGCGGCACGGCCGCCCACACGTCCGGCGGCCCGCCGTGCCGGTGCTCCTGCACGTACGTCCCGCGCCGCTTGTCCCGCATCAGCTGGTCCAGCTGGTCCGGCAGCGCCGGGTCGTTGATCTTGGTGCCGAAGCGGGGCTCCTTCGGCTTCGACGTCTCGTACATCCGCTGGGCGAAGAGCAGCCGCTCCATCTGCACCTCGCGCGCGTTGTCGAGCATCGAGATGCGGGCGGCGTTGTGCACGACGATGCTCAGGGTGACCGCGATGAGGGCGCCGACCGCCGCGATGGCGACGGCGATCTTCCAGCGGACCCCGGTGCGCAGGGGCAGCAGCTTCACACGCACGAGTACGGGCCCTAGCCCTTGAGCTTGTAGCCGAAGCCGCGCACGGTCTCGATCCGGTCCTGGCCGATCTTGGCGCGCAGCCGCTGCACGTGGACGTCCACGACCCGGGTGTCACCGCCCCAGCCGTAGTCCCAGACCCGTTCCAGGAGCTTGTCCCGGGACAGCACCGTGCCCGGCGCCGACGAGAACTCCAGGAGCAGCCGCATCTCGGTCGGGGTCAGCGCCACCGGCGCCCCGCCCTTGCGGACCTCCATGCCCTCGGTGTCGACCTCCAGGTCGCCGAAGACGAGGAGCCCGCCGCCGTCCGGCGCGTCCTCCCGCTCGCCCGCCCCGGCGCCGCCCGCGTGCCCGAAGCGGCGCAGCACGGCCCGGATGCGGGCCATGAGCACCGAGCCGTCGAAGGGCTTGGTCACGTAGTCGTCGGCGCCCGCCTCCAGGCCGAGCACGACGTCGATCGAGTCGGCGCGCGCCGAGAGCATGATCACGGGCACGGTCGACTCGTCGCGGATGCGGCGGCAGAGGCTGACCCCGTCCATCCCCGGCAGCATCACGTCGAGGAGCGCGATGTCGGGCCGCTGCGCCCGGAAGGCGTCCAGGCCGGAGAGCCCGTCGGGCATGGCGGTCACCCGGAAGCCGTCCCGCTCCAGGGCGAGCTGGGTGGCCTCACGGATGACGTCGTCGTCCTCGACGAACAGGACATGGGTCTCGGCCATCGTGCGTGTCCTTCGGGGGTCTGCGCGTTCTCTCGGTCAGCGGGGGGGCAGCGGGGGTCCGGGGCGATCAGCAGGGGTGCGGGCGGTCCGCGGGGGCCGGGGGCGGCCCGGGCGGTCCGCGGTCCGGTCCGCGGTTCAGTCGGCGGGGGACGCGCTCGGCGCGGGCTCCGTGACGTCGCCGTCGCCGACGGCCCTGCTGTAGTCGTTGTGCACCCAGTCGTGCTGGGTGAACCTGTTTCCCGACCAGCGGTAGGTGATCACGTCCTCGCCCGAGGGGTACGCCACCGGGTCGCCCTTCGCGTACACCTGCTTGGTGACGACGAGGTCGCCCCGGTCGATCGTGGCGTAGACCGCCGCGTCCTCGGCCATGAACACGTTCTCGTACCGGTCGCTCTGCTTGCGGTAGACGTACGTGCCGATGCCGACGGCGTCGCCGCAGGTCATCACGTTGACGACGACGTCGGGGGCGGAGGCGTTCGTGAGGTCGCCGTAGGAGGCGTCCACGGGGTACGCGTCCGCGACGCACGGCTTCAGATCGCCCTTCAGCCGCTCGCCGATCTTCGGGTCGGCCTTCAGGAGCGCGATCGGGTCCACCCGCTCGGCGTACCGCAGGCCGGAGGAGCCGGAGGCGGAAGGGGTGGGCGCCGCGGCGGCGATCTCGTCGGTGCGGGCCGCGCCCTCGTCACGGGAGCCGGTGCCGCCGGTGGAGCAGGCGGCCAGGGACAGCCCGACGGCGACGAGCCCGGCCGTCGCCGTGACGCCCGCCGCCCTGACGGCACGGCGGGGGCGGCGGCGCCCGGTGGGGCACCGGTCGTCGCCGCCCGCGCCGGGGTGGTCTCCGTGTGGTCTGCCGTCGGGTCCGCCGTCTAGGCCGCGCACCGCTCCCGCCCCCCCTCGTCGCCTCGTACGGTCGTCCGCTCCCCGGTCCGCCCCAGGGCCCGGGCGTCGAGGTCACGGCTCTCCAGCTCCTGGCGGAGCCGGGCGAGCGCGCGGTGGAGCGTCGACTTCACCGTACCCGTCGACATGCCGAGCGCCGCCGCCGTCTCCTCCGTGCTCATCTGCTCCCAGTGACGCAGGACGACGACGCTGCGCTGCTTCGGCGCGAGCACCTTCAGGACGTCCATGAGGAGCGCGCGGTCGGCGTGCTGCTCGGTCGGGTCCTCGACGCTCGCGTCCGGCAGCTGCTCGGTCGGCACCTCCTCCAGCTTGCGGGAGCGCCACCACTCGGTCCGGGTGTTGATCATCACCCGGCGCAGGTAGGCGTCGGCGAGGGACTTGTCGGCGATGCCGTCCCAGCGGCCGTACGTACGGGCCAGCGCCGTCTGGAGCAGGTCCTGGGCGTCGACGGGGTCGGCGACGAGCCGGCGGGCACTGCGCAGCAGCGCGTCCTGCCGCGTGCGTACGTACTCCTCGAAGTCGAGCACCTCGCCCTGCCGCATCCCAACCGCCTCCATCCCCGTGGCCCGTCCTCGTGTCGTGGACGACGCTACGGAGCGGTTGTCACGGGGCTGTGCGGGGCAGCCGTCGGTCGACGCACGGCTACCCATCGGTTGTGTAACAACGGGGGCGGAAGAGGTTTGAGGCCCCGCTCCGGGGGAGCGGGGCCTCGAACGGGCCGGACGGGCGGCCTCAGGACAGCGGGAGCCGGTAGCGGTCGCCCTCCAGCGGTTCCACGAGACCGTCCGCGACCAGGCCGTCCAAGGCCCTGCCCCGCTGCACCGGCTCGTCCCAGACCGCGTCCAGGGCCGCCTGCGTCACCGGCTCCGCCGAGTCCCGCAGCACCGCGAGGAGCCGGCCGCGCACCTGCCGGTCGGTCCCGGCGTACGTCTGACCGCGCCGCGGCGGACCGTCGTGAGCCGGCTTCCCCGAGAGCCGCCAGGCGCACCGCTCGGCGATCGGGCAGCGCCCGCAGTCCTCGTTCTTCGCCGTGCACACCAGGGCGCCCAGCTCCATGGAGGCGGCCGCCCAGCGGGCGGCCGTCGCCTCGTCGTCCGGCAGCAGCGCCCGGGCGAGCCGCCGCTCGGCGGCCGTGGTCGCGTTCGGCGGGTACTGGACGCCGGTCGCCGCCCGCGCGAAGACCCGGCGCACGTTGGTGTCCAGGACCGGGTGCCGCTGCCCGTACGCGAAGGAGGCCACCGCCGCCGCCGTGTACTCGCCGATCCCGGGCAGCGCGAGCAGCTGCCCGTGGTCGCGGGGCACGTCGCCGTGGTGCCGTTCCGTTATGGCGACGGCCGCGGCGTGCAGCCGCAGCGCCCGGCGCGGGTAGCCGAGCCGGCCCCAGGCGCGGACCGCCTCGCCGGGGGCCTCGGCGGCCAGGTCGGCCGGGCGCGGCCAGCGCGCCAGCCACTGCTCGTACACCGGCAGGACCCGGACCACCGGGGTCTGCTGGAGCATGAACTCGCTGACCATGACGCCCCAGGCACCGGCCTCGGGGCGGCGCCAGGGCAGGTCGCGGGCGTGCCGGTCGAACCAGGCGAGGACGGGCCCGTGCAGCTCGGCGGGGAGCGCCGGGGCGACGGGGGCCGTGGACGTGGGGGGAGTGTCGATGGAAGTCATGGCACCTCCGATCCTGGCACGTCCCCGACGGGATCAGTACGCGCCGTGGCGCGCGCGGGAGCGACGCTGGGCGTGCGCGGGCGTGTGTGCGGTGGCGTGCGGGTCCGTCCCGCGCCCCGCGCACCACACCACGGCCGAGCTCCGGCTCGACCGGGCCGTCTCCACCAGCGACCGCACGGGCCGCTCCGCCGCCCGCATCACGACGAGGGCGATCAGGGCGCCGGCGATCAGGCCGACGGTCACGTCGTGCGGGTAGTGGACCCCGGCGAAGACGCGGGAGAAGGCCATGAGCAGGGCCATCGGCACGGTCAGCCAGACGATCCCGCGCCAGGACAGGGCGAGGGCGATCGCGGCGGCACCCGCGATGGCCGAGTGGTTGCTGGGGAAGGACCAGTCGCCGTGCGGCGGGCAGGCGACGAGCGAGACGGGCGCGCCGACGACCGCGCGGCACGGGCGTTCCTCGTCGATCAGCGACTTCAGGGCCTCGCTCACCACGTAACCGAAGCCGGTGGCGACCGGGGCGAGCAGCGCGAGCGCCATCGCCCGGCTCGACCCCTCCCGGGAACGCCACCAGCCGACGAGGAACAGCACGGCGAAGAGCAGCAGCCCGAGCTCCGTCCACACCTCGGCGAGCCACTGGAACCAGTGGGGCGTGGAGTGGGCGAAGTCGGCGACGTCGAGATACAGACGGTCGGAGAGGTCGAGAAGGGTCTTCATGGTGCATGACGCTAACCGGAATCCGGAGCTCGGCGCCCCGGGCCATCGGCCAGAACGACCCCCGACGAAAGTGGGGGGCCGCGACGGGCGCCGGTTCCCTACGGTTTGCCTCGGGTTTCCGCCGGGGCTGCCGGCAGGATTCCCCTCGGGTTTCGGGAGGGGCCCGGCAGGGTTCCGTCGGGTTTCCGCAGGGCCCCGGCAGGCTTCCGTCGGGATCCCGGCACGGTTCGGTCGAGATCCCGGGGAGGCTCCGGCACGGTTCCGACGAGATCCCGGCAGAGTTCCTCCGCGCCTCCGGAAGGAGTTCCCCGGACCGATGGATGTGATCATCGGCAAAACTTGGCCTCTCGGGCGGCGGGTGGGGCGGGAGTTGGGCCGGATCTCTCGTAAGGTTCGGGTCGTGGGATCTTTGCGCAATCCGGTCGGGCCGCTTCCCTCCACCATCTACTGGCGACGGAGGGCGGTGGCGGCGTGCCTGGTGGCGCTGCTCGCGCTCCTCGCCGTGTGGGCCGTCACCTCCGGTGACGGCGGCGGGAAGAAGCCCAACGACGCCGCCAACGGCTCGTCGCCGACCCCTCCTTCGATCACCCCCGGGCCCTCCGGCACCGGCCCGGCGATCAGCCAACAGCCCGGCGGACGCGACGAGTCGGGGGACTCCGGCGAGACCGGAGGCGACAACGGCGGTGCGGGGGGCTCCGACGCGGACGCGGACGCCGACGCCGGTACGGCCTCCGGCGCCGAGGGCGCGGCGGGCGTCACGGGCACCGGCAAGAACGGCGACACCGACGGAGCCGGCGGCGACGGAGGCGCGGGCACCGGCGCGGGCCGGCAGGTCCCGGCCGACTCCCCGCTCCCCAACTGCCCCGCCACCGCACTGGATCTGACCCTCCGCTCCACCAAGGTCACCTACGAGGCGGGGGAGAAGCCCCGCTTCCAGCTCGTCGCGAAGAACACCTCGAACACCACCTGCAAGGCCGACTTCGGGCCCCGCCGCGCGGTTCTGACGATCAGTGACGACCGGGACCAGGAGGTCTGGTCCAGCGCCGACTGCCCGCGCCCCGGCACCCCGCTCCTGCTGCGCGTCTCCGCGCACGCCACCGTCACCCACACCGTGGAGTGGGACCGCCGCCGCAGCGCCTCGCAGTGCGCCACCACGCCGGCGGGCCAGGCCGGCCCCGGCACCTACCTGGTGGAGGCGGAGTTCCCGGGCGCGAAGGTGCTCGCGGCGTCGTTCCGGCTCGCGAAGGACTGAGCCGAGCGGGTGCGCACCGGCCGAGCCGAGCGTCGCGCACGCCGAGCGTCGCGCACGCCGAGCGTCGCGCACGCCGAGCGTCGCGCACGCCGAGCGTCGCGCACGCCGAGCGTCGCGCACTCCGAGCGGGGCGTCGCGCACGCCGAGCGTCGCGCACCCCGAGCGGGGCGTCCTAGACGTACCGCTCCAGGATCGAGGACTCCGCGAGGCGCGACAGGCCCTCGCGGACGCTGCGGGCCCGCGCCTCGCCGACGCCGTCGACGGTCTGGAGGTCGTCCACGCTCGCCGCGAGCAGCTTCTGCAGCCCGCCGAAGTGCTCCACCAGACGTTCGATGATCGCGCCGGGCAGCCGCGGCACCTTCGCCAGGAGCCGGTAGCCGCGCGGCGAGACCGCAGAGTCGAGGGTCTCGGGCGAGCCGCTGTAGCCGAGGGCCCGCGCCACGACCGGAAGCTCCAGGAGCTCGGTGTGGGTGAGCGCGTCCAGCTCGGTGAGCGCCTCGGCCACCGTCCGCGAGCGCTTCGCCGTCGGCTCCGGAACGTAGTCCCTGATCACCAGCTCGCGCTCCGGCTCCACACCCGCGATCAGCTCGTCGAGCTGGAGCGAGAGGAGCCGCCCGTCGGTGCCGAGCTCCACCACGTACTCGGCGATCTCGGTGGCGATCCGGCGGACCATCTCCAGGCGCTGCGCGACCGCGGTGACGTCCCGGACCGTGACCAGGTCCTCGATCTCCAGGGCGGAGAGCGTCCCGGCCACCTCGTCGAGCCGCAGCTTGTACCGCTCCAGGGTCGCGAGCGCCTGGTTGGCGCGGGACAGGATCGCGGCCGACTCCTCCAGGACCCGGCGCTCACCGTCCACGTACAGCGCGATCAGACGCATCGACTGCGAGACGGAGACGACCGGGAACTTGCACTGCTTGGAGACCCGGTCCGCGGTGCGGTGGCGGGTGCCGGTCTCCTCGGTGGGGATGGAGGCGTCCGGGACGAGCTGCACGCCCGCGCGGTGGATCTTGGTGATGTCCTTGTCGAGGACGAGCGCGCCGTCGAGCTTGCACAGCTCGCGCAGGCGCGTGGCGGTGAACTCGACGTCCAGCTCGAAACCGCCGGTGCACATCGAATCGACCGTCTTGTCCAGGCCCAGGACGATGAGACCGCCCGTGCTCCCCCGGAGGATCCGCTCCAGGCCGTCGCGCAGCGCGGTGCCCGGCGCGACCGCGCTCAGGGCGGCGCGCATCAGCGCTTCGTTGCCGGAGCCCGCGCCGGACTTTCCAGGAGCTGCTGCCCCGTCCTTGGCTGCCACTGCACTCCTCCGGCTCGTACGGATGGGCGAGACCAGGGCAAAGTCTAGCGACACCGCCCCGGCGGAGTTGTGGCCGTGCGCGGTGCCGGGGCGCGGAGGTCCCCCCGGAGGGGGTCCGGGGAGGGTGGCACGGCCCCGTGGACACGGCCCCTCCGGGGTCCGGTGGTCCGGGGACGGGACCCGCTCAGTCGCCCGGCACCTCCTGCGCGCCCTTGCTCCGTCGGCTCCGCGGCAGCACCCGCAGCGCGTCCCCCACGTCCGCCACCTCCGTCACCCTCATGCCGGCCGGCACCTTCCCCGGGTCCCCCGGCACCAGCGCGTGGGTGAAGCCCAGGCGGTGCGCCTCGGCGAGCCGCCGCTGCACGCCCGTCACCCGCCGCACCTCGCCCGCGAGCCCGACCTCGCCGATCGCCACCAGGTTCTTCGGGAGCGGGGTGTCGCTCGCCGCGGAGGCCAGCGCGAGCGCGATCGCCAGGTCGGCCGCGGGCTCGGTGAGCTTCACGCCGCCCACGGTCGCGCTGTAGATGTCCCGCTTGCCCAGCGCGCTGATCCGGCCGCGCTGCTCCAGGACCGCCAGCATCATCGAGACCCGGGAGGTCTCCAGACCCGAGGTCGTCCGCCGCGGCGACGGGATCTGCGAGTCGACCGTCAGTGCCTGCACCTCGGCCACCAGCGGCCGCTTGCCCTCCAGGGTGACCGTCAGGCACGTCCCGGGCACGGCCACGTCACGCCGGGTCAGGAAGAGCCCGGAGGGGTCGGCGAGCCCGGTGATGCCCTCGTCGTGCAGCTCGAAACAGCCGACCTCGTCGGTCGCCCCGTACCGGTTCTTCACGCCCCGGACCAGGCGCAGGCGCGCGTGCCGGTCGCCCTCGAAGCTGAGGACGACGTCGACCAGGTGCTCCAGGAGCCGGGGACCCGCGATGGCCCCCTCCTTGGTGACGTGACCGACGAGGAGCGTCGACATCCCGCGCTCCTTGGAGGCCCGGATGAGGGCTCCCGCGACCTCGCGGACCTGGGCCATGCCGCCGGGCGCGCCGTCGATCTCGGGGGAGGCGACGGTCTGCACCGAGTCCAGGACCAGCAGGGAGGGCTTCACCACGTCGAGGTGTCCGAGGACGGCCGACAGGTCGGTCTCGGCCGCCAGGTACAGATGGTCGTCGATCGCGTTGATCCGGTCGGCGCGCAGCCGGACCTGGCTCGCGGACTCCTCGCCCGTGACGTACAGCGTGCGGTGCTCGTCGCTCGCCGCCTTGGCCGCCACGTCGAGCAGCAGCGTGGACTTGCCGACGCCCGGCTCGCCCGCGAGCAGCACGACGGCGCCGGGCACCAGGCCCCCGCCGAGGACCCGGTCCAGCTCGTCGACGCCGGTCGAGCGGGCGGTCGCCTGCCGGCCGTCGACCTGCCCGATGGGGAGGGCGGCGGTGGAGACGCGGCCGGCGGCGGTCGTCCGGACGGCGGGCGCGCCGTACTCCTCGACCGTCCCCCAGGCCTGGCACTCGGGGCAGCGGCCGAGCCACTTGGCCGTCTGCCAGCCGCACTCGGTGCAGCGGTAGGACGGCCGGTCCTTGGCGGTTTTCGTACGGGCAGCCATGGGCCCCACCGTATCCGCCGCCACCGACAACGGGACCCGGCCGTCCGCCGGGGGAGCCCCACGGCACCGGAACACCCGCTTCCTGTCCCCTTTCGAGCGATAGCTTCACCCGTAAGAATGAGAATCGAGCGACCGGTACGAAGAGTGCCCTCCGCCCTGCCTACGGTCGCCCAGTGACGAGCAGCAGGCTGGATCCCCCCGCACGCACCACCGGCGCACACCGGGCGCACCGCGCCGCGGACCGGGGACCGCGCACGCTCGGCCGGCGTCCCCCCGCCCGTTACGAGGCCGCCCTCGACGGCCTCTTCACGTACTGCCTCTCCGTGCTCTGCGACCACGACACGGCCACCGCCGTCCTCGGCGACGTCCTCGCCGTCGCCGAGCGCCACCACGGCCGCTGTCCCTCCGACGAGGACGGCCGCACCGCCTGGCTGTACGCCCTCGCCCGCTGGGCCTGCCTGCGCAGCCTCGGCGAGCAGCGCGGCAAGCGCCAGGGCGCCCACACCGGCCGCCCGGCCGTCACCGCCCCCGAACCGCCCCGGGTCTCCGAGGAGACCGCCGAGCGGCGCCGCGCCGAGCTCGCCCTGCTCGCCTGGCCCGAGGCCGCGGGCACCACACCGGAGCAGCGCGAGGCCCTGGAGCTCGCCGTGCGCCACGGGCTCGACCACCGCCAGGTCGCCGCCGTGCTCTCCCTCGACCCGCTCGCCGCCCGCGAGCTCCTCGCCTCCGCCGGCTGCGAGGTCGAGCGAACCCGCGCCGCCCTCGCCGTCGTCGAGACCGGCAGCTGCCCCACCGTCGCCCGGCTCACCGGCGACCACCGGGTGCTCCTCTCGGCCGCCCTGCGTGCCGAACTCGTCCGGCACGTCGACGACTGCCCCCGCTGCCGCCGCGCCGCCGAGCGCGTCGGCGCCACCGGCCCCTGGCCCGGAGCCACGGCCCTCCCGGCCGGTCGGCTGCCGCTCGTCGAGGCGCCCCGGGCCGCCGCGTACATGGCGATGCTGCACGTCCCACGCGCGCGTGCGGGAGCCCCGCGCTTCGCGCCGACCGGCTTCCCCGTGGACCCGAAGGACCACGTCGCCCGCCGCGACCGGATGCGGGCCCGCGCGGTGACCACCACGGTCGTCGCCGCCGTGGTCGCCGCCCCCGTCCTCGCCCTGTGGACCTCCTACCGCGGCGCCCCGGACACGGACGCCGCCGGCCACGACGGGGCCAGGATCAGCGCCCGCGAGGCGGACGGACCGACCGGTCCGGACGGCGGGTCCTACGACCGTTACGAGAACGCGGGCAACGCCCGCACCACCCCGGAGCCGAGCTTCACCCAGGGCAGCCGCGCCCCCGACGTCTCCGTCGAGGTCGTCAGCCCGGGCGCCCCCACCGGGTCCGCCCGGCCCGGCGAACCCGCCGCCGGCTGGATCACGGTCACCGCCGCCGGCCACGGCGACGTCACCCTGCTCACCCTCACCGCCGCCGGCGGCTCGCCCGTCGACTGGTCGCTGTGGACGGACGCCCCCTGGCTGTACGTGAGCCGGGCCTCCGGCACGCTCCGCCCCGGCGAGGAGATCACGATCGCCGTCCGCGTCGACCACGGCCGCGCGCCCGCCGGCGCCTGGAGCGCGCGCGTGGGGGTGAACCCCTCGGGCGCGGTGATCAGGATCGACGGCCGCGGCCCGGCCAAGCCGCCGACCGGCCGGGTGATCACGCCCCCGCCGGTCACGACCACGCGGCCGACCACCCCGCCCACGTCCCCGCCCACGACGGAGCCGACCGCCCCGCCCCCGACGGAGCCGACGACACCGCCCACGACCGAGCCCACCACCCCGCCGCCCACCACGGAACCCACGACGGAGCCGACCACCCCGCCCCCGACGACCGAGGAACCCTCGCCCACGAACTCGGACCCGGGCACACCCCCGTCGTCACCGGAGGAACCGCCCCCGTCCTCCTCCTAGGATTCCCTAGGAGGGGTCCGCCGGGTGCGGAGCCACCAGCGGCAGCTGCGAGGCGAGCCGGGCCTCGCACAGCCCGGCCAGGACCTCGTACGCCTCCTCGCCCATCATCTCGACCAGCTCGGGCCGGTACGAGACGTAGACCGGCTCGGCGCCGACGTGCGCCGACGTCGCCGTCGTGCAGTACCAGTGCAGGTCGTGGCCGCCCGGCCCCCAGCCGCGCCGGTCGTACTCGCCGATCGACACCTGGAGCACCCGGCTGTCGTCGGGGCGGTCGATCCAGTCGTACGTCCGCCGCACCGGCAGCTGCCAGCACACGTCCGGCTTCGTCTCCAGCGGCTCCCGGCCCTCCTGCATCGCCAGGATGTGCAGCGAGCAGCCCGCGCCACCCGCGAAACCGGGCCGGTTCTGGAAGATGCAGGACCCCTCCCAGCGGCGGGTCTGCCGGTCGCCGTCCTCGTCGAGCTGCACCCAGCCCGACTCCGTGCCGACCTCGTGGAACTGCCACAGCTCCGGCGTCAGCCGGGCCACGTGCTCCGCGACCCGCTTCTCGTCGTCCTCGTCGGAGAAGTGCGCGCCCAGGGTGCAGCAGCCGTCGTCGGGCCGCCCCTCCTGGATGCCCTGGCAGCCGTTGCCGAAGATGCACGTCCAGCGCGAGGTCAGCCAGGTCAGGTCGCAGCGGAAGACCTGCTCCTCGTCGGTCGGATCGGGAAACTCGATCCACGCGCGCGCGAAGTCGAGGCCCTTCTCGTCGGGCTCCTCGGGCTTGCCCCGCTTCTGCTTCCCGACCTTGACGGTCTTCACGGCCTTCGCCGCGTGCGCGCTCCTGGCGTCCTTCACGCGCGAGCCGTCGTTCTCTTTGTCCGGCTTCGCCTTCTTCGTCTTTGGCACGACACCAAGCGTATGCGGGGCGGAGCAGTACCGTTCCGCCCATGAGACTCGGAGTCCTCGACGTCGGTTCGAACACAGTGCACCTGCTCGTGGTGGACGCCCACCCCGGAGCCCGGCCGCTGCCCGCCCACTCGCACAAGGCGGAGCTGCGGCTCGCCGAACTGCTCGACGAGCGGGGCGCGATCGCGCCCGACGGCGTCGAGCGGCTCATCGCGACCGTGCGGGACGCGCTCCTGGCCGCCGAGGACAAGGGCTGCGAGGAGGTGCTGCCCTTCGCGACCTCCGCGGTCCGCGAGGCCAGCAACGCCGACGCGGTCCTCGCGCGCGTGAAGGACGAGACCGGCGTCGACCTCCAGGTCCTCACCGGCGAGGAGGAGGCCCGGCTCACCTTCCTCGCCGCTCGCCGCTGGTTCGGCTGGTCCGCGGGCAAGCTGCTCCTCCTCGACATCGGCGGCGGCTCCCTCGAGGTCGCGTACGGCATCGACGAGGACCCGGACACGGCGGTCTCCCTGCCCCTGGGCGCCGGCCGCCTCACGGCGGGCTGGCTGCCCGGCGACCCGGCCGACACCGCCGACGTGAAGGCGCTGCGCCGCCACGTGCGCGCGCAGATCGCCCGTACGGTCGGCGAGTTCAGCCGCTTCGGCCGCCCCGACCACGTCGTCGCCACCTCCAAGACCTTCAAGCAGCTCGCCAGGATCGCGGGCGCGCCCGGTTCGAGCGAGGGCCTGTACGTCCAGCGGATCCTGACCCGCAAGTCCCTGGAGGAGTGGGTCCCGCGCCTCGCCGCCATGACCGTTCCCGAGCGCGCCGCCCTCCCCGGCGTCTCGGAGGGCCGCGCCGGACAGCTCCTCGCGGGCGCGCTCGTCGCGGAGGGCGCGATGGACCTCCTCGGCGTCGAGGAGCTGGAGATCTGCCCCTGGGCCCTGCGCGAGGGGGTCATCCTGCGCCGCCTGGACCACCTGCCGGGGCACTGAGGGGTTTCACGGGGGGTGTGGGCAGGGCCCGCGACCGGCCCCTCCCGCTCCGAGGGGGCGAACCGCCCCTGCCGCGACCCCGGACGTGACCGAAGCCGCCCCTCCCGAGGAGTGGCCGAAGCCACCCCCGCCGCCGTCCCGGACGTGACCGAAGCCGCCCCTCCCGAGGAGTGGCCGAAGCCACCCCCGCCGCCGTCCCGGGCGCGACCGAAGCCGTCCCCGCCCCCAGGAGTGGCCGAAACCACCCCCGTCGCCGCCCCGGGCGTGACCGGAACCACTCTCCGGCCCCCGGCCCGCCCCGTACCCTGTCCCCGTGGCAGAACCAGTGGTGCGCATCCCGGATGCGAAGGTCGCCCTGTCGACGGCCTCGGTCTATCCGGAGTCGACGGCGACGGCCTTCGAGATCGCCGCGCGCCTCGGGTACGACGGCGTCGAGGTCATGGTGTGGACCGACCCCGTCAGCCAGGACGTCGAGGCGCTGCGCCGGCTCTCCGACTACCACCAGGTCCCGGTCCTGGCCGTGCACGCCCCCTGCCTCCTCATCACCCAGCGCGTCTGGTCCACCGACCCGTGGGTCAAGCTCCAGCGCGCCCGGGCGGCGGCCGAGCGGCTCGGCGCGTCGACGGTCGTCGTGCACCCGCCGTTCCGCTGGCAGCGCCAGTACGCCAAGGACTTCGTGACCGGCATCTGGCGGATGGCGGACGAGACGGACGTGCGCTTCGCCGTCGAGAACATGTACCCGTGGCGGTACAAGGACCGCGAGATGCTGGCGTACGCCCCCGAGTGGGACGTCACCAAGGACGACTACCGGCACTTCACCGTCGACCTCTCGCACACCGCGACCGCCCGCACCGACGCCCTCGCGATGGTCGACCGCATGGGCGACCGGCTCGGCCACGTCCACCTCGCCGACGGCAAGGGGTCCGCCAAGGACGAGCACCTCGTCCCGGGGCGCGGCACCCAGCCCTGCGCCGAGGTCCTGGAGCGGCTCGCGCTCTCCGGCTTCGACGGGCACGTCGTCATCGAGGTCAACACCCGCCGCGCGATGTCAGCCGCCGAACGCGAGGCCGACCTCGCGGAGGCCCTGGCCTTCACCCGCCTCCACCTGGCCTCCGCCGTCCGCCGCCCGACCGAGCGGGCCCCCCGCCCATGACCGAACCGGCCCCGCGCCGGCGCGGCCGCCCGTCCCGTACCGAGGAGGAGAGCGGCCCGGGCGCGCGCGAGCGCATCCTCGAAGCGGCCCGCGCCCAGTTCGCCGAGCGCGGCTACGACAAGGCCTCGGTGCGCGGCATCGCCAAGGCGGCCGGGGTGGACCCGGCGCTCGTGCACCACTACTTCGGCACGAAGGACGAGGTCTTCGCCGCCGCGATCGAGGTCTCCTTCGAGCCCACGGTCGTCGTCCCGGCGATCCTCGGCGGCCCGCGCGAGGCCATCGGCGAACGGCTCGTGCGCTTCTTCATCGGCGTCTGGGAGAACCCGGCCTCCCGCGCCCCGCTCCTCGCGATCGTCCGCTCGGCGCTGACCCACGAGGCGGCGGCCAAGGTGCTGCGGACCTTCGTGCTGCGCCGGCTCCTGGAGCGGATCGCGGCCGAGCTGGACGTGCCGGACCCGGGCTTCCGCGCGGAGCTGGCCGCCTCGCACATGATCGGGATCGTGATCATGCGGTACGTGATCCAGGTCGAGCCGCTGGCCTCGGCGGATCCGGACCGGATCGTCGAGCAGGTGGCCCCGACGCTCCAGCGCTATCTGACGGAAGCCTGACCGGAGTCCCACGGAGGCGTGAGGGGAGCCGGACCGGGGCGTCCGGGACCTGAACAACCGTCCCGCATTCCGGACACCCCGTCCAGATCTTGGAGCGCGGGCGTACGCTCGAGAACAAGCACACCCGTCACGAGGAGCGAGCGACGATGCCCCAGCTGAGGTCCCGCACTGTCACCCACGGCCGCAACATGGCGGGCGCCCGCGCCCTTATGCGCGCCTCCGGTGTACCCGGCGCGGACATCGGCCGGAAGCCGATCATCGCCGTGGCCAACTCCTTCACCGAGTTCGTCCCCGGACACACCCACCTCCAGCCGGTCGGCCGGATCGTCTCCGAGGCCATCACCGCCGCCGGCGGCATCGCCCGCGAGTTCAACACGATCGCCGTCGACGACGGCATCGCCATGGGCCACGGCGGCATGCTCTACAGCCTGCCCTCCCGCGACCTGATCGCGGACAGCGTGGAGTACATGGTCGAGGCGCACTGCGCCGACGCCCTCATCTGCATCTCCAACTGCGACAAGATCACCCCCGGCATGCTGATGGCCGCCCTGCGCCTCAACATCCCGACGGTCTTCGTCTCCGGCGGCCCGATGGAGTCCGGCCGCGCCACCCTCGTCGACGGCTCGGTCCGCACGCTCGACCTGGTCGACGCGATCTCCGACGCGGTGAACCCGAAGATCTCGGACGAGGACATCTCCCGCATCGAGGAGAACGCCTGTCCCACCTGCGGTTCCTGTTCCGGCATGTTCACCGCCAACTCGATGAACTGCCTGACCGAGGCGATCGGCCTCTCCCTGCCCGGCAACGGCACGGTGCTCGCCACCCACACCGCCCGCAGGGCGCTGTACGAGAACGCGGCCCGCACGGTCGTGGACCTCACCCGCCGCTACTACGACGAGGACGACGACTCCGTCCTGCCGCGCTCGATCGCCACCCGCGGCGCCTTCGAGAACGCCATGGCCCTCGACATCGCCATGGGCGGCTCCACCAACACGATCCTGCACCTGCTCGCCGCCGCCCAGGAGGCCGAGCTCGACTACGGCCTGCCGGACATGGACGAGGTCTCGCGCCGCGTGCCCTGCCTGGCCAAGGTCGCCCCGAACGTCGCCAAGGACCGCACGTACTACATGGAGGACGTGCACCGGGCCGGCGGCATCCCCGCCATCCTCGGCGAGCTCTACCGCGCGGGCCTGCTGAACGAGGACGTCCACGCCGTCCACTCGCCCTCCGTCAAGCAGTGGCTGGAGACCTGGGACGTGCGCGGCGGCTCCCCCTCCGAGGAGGCCGTCGAGCTGTGGCACGCGGCCCCCGGCTGCGTCCGCTCGGCGACCGCCTTCTCCCAGTCGGAGCGCTGGGACACCCTCGACACGGACGCCGCGAACGGCTGCATCCGCGACGCGGCCCACGCCTACTCGAAGGACGGCGGCCTCGCCGTCCTGCACGGCAACCTCGCCGCCGACGGCTGCGTCGTGAAGACCGCCGGCGTCGACGAGTCCATCTGGACCTTCGAGGGCCCGGCCGTCGTCTGCGAGTCGCAGGAGGAGGCCGTCGAGAAGATCCTGAACAAGCAGGTCAAGGACGGCGACGTGGTCGTCATCCGCTACGAGGGCCCCAAGGGCGGCCCCGGCATGCAGGAGATGCTCTACCCGACCTCCTTCCTCAAGGGCCGGGGCCTGGGCAAGACCTGCGCCCTCGTCACCGACGGCCGCTTCTCGGGCGGCACCTCGGGCCTCTCCATCGGCCACGCCTCCCCGGAAGCGGCCTCGGGCGGCACGATCGCGCTCGTCGAGGACGGCGACCGCATCCGCATCGACATCCCCCACCGCTCGATCGAGCTGCTCGTCGACGACTCCACCCTCGCGGCCCGCCGCGAGGCCCTCGGCGGCGTGTACGCGCCGAAGAACCGGCAGCGCAAGGTGTCGGCGGCGCTGCGGGCGTACGCGGCGATGGCGACGAGCGCCGACAAGGGCGCGGTCCGGGACGTGACGAAGCTGGGCTGAGTCCGGCAGGACGTACGACGGAGGGGAGCGGGCCCGCACGGGCCCGCTCCCCTCCGTCGTACGCACGCCCCGGCCGCTCACCGCGCGGCAGGGGCGTCACGTCCCGGCCCTGCTCACCACGAGGCCGGGTCGCGCGCGTCCACCGCGAACACGGAACCGTCCGGCGCGGTCCCGAACACCCGGTCCCCGGCGACCATCGGCGCGGGCACCAGGGGCGCGTATCCGAGGCGCCCGTTCCGCAGGCGCGGCCGGGTCTGGCCGATCACCGCACCGCGCGCGGTGTCCACGGCCAGCAGCCGGCCGTCCTGGACGGAGAAGTAGAGCCGGTCGCCGGGGCCGAGGACCGGGGTGGAGACGTTCCCGGCGGCCGTCTCCAGGTCCCAGAGGACCCGTCCCTTCGGGGCGGCGGTGTCGAAGGTGGTGAGGTGCCCGTCGGCGTCGAGCAGATGGACGACGGCGCCGTGCACGGCGATGCCCCGGAGGTCGATCCGGTAGGGCAGGGACAGCGTGCGGACGGCACCGGCCTTCCCGTCACCGCCCGGTCCCAGCAGGACGAGGGCGTCGACCAGCGAGGTGTCGTAGAAGGACGCGAGGACGAGCGTGCCGTCGCCGGTGCGGCCCAGCGGGTCCAGGTTCCCGTCCAGGTTCCGCTGCCAGACCACCTCGCCGGTGGCGGGGCGGATCGCGCCGACCCTGGTGTGCTTCCCGTCCGGCGCGACCTCGGAGACGTCGAGGAGCCCGGTGGGGGCGTCGTACGGCCCGGGGCGCGGCACCCCGAAGCCGGTCAGGCCGTGCCGCCACAACTCCTCGCCGTCGCGGGCGTCGACCGCCCGGATGCCGCCGACGCCGTCGGCCAGGACGACGGCGGTGCCGGACGGGCGGTACGTCTCGGGGAGCTTCCCGCGGGCGGTCCAGCCGGGGGCGCCGTCCCCGGCCGCGTACGCCCGCAGGGGACCCGGCGGGTCGGCGGCCCCGACCAGGCCGTCCGCGAGGCGCACGGGGGCGGCCGGCGCCTCCTCCCCGACGGGCGCGGGCCGCGACCAGAGGACCCGTCCGGTCACCGGGTCGAGCCGGGCGAGCCCGACGCCACGGGCCGCGCAGTACAGGGCGCCCCCGTCGTGCGCACAGGCGGGCGCGGCCGTCGGCCCGTGCTCCTGGAGCGTGGTGTGCCAGCCGGTGAACGAGGTCGCCACCTGGGCGGGGCTCGTCGGGGTGTCGGGCCCGCGGTCCGCCGGTCGGCTGAGCGCCGCGTACAGACCCACCGCGGTCAGGGCGAGCGCGGCCGCGACGGCGATCGTCGGGCGCGGCCGGACCCGGACCCGCGGGCCGCGCGGGACCGGCGCGGGGGCCCGTACCGGCGTGTCCGCGTCCCACGCGGGCGTGGGTCCGGCCCCGGCCTCGGGCAGGGGCCGTCGCCGCTGCGCCGGTATGAACGCCTCGGCCGCGTACGAGGGGGGCAGCAGCGCCTGCATGATCTGGGCCGGGGTCGGTCGCTCGACGGGCTCCTTGGCGAGGCAGCGGGCGACGAGCGGCGCCAGGTCCGCCGGCACCCCCGTCAGGTCCGGCTCGTCGTGGACGACCTGGTACGCCACGATGTACGGGCTGTCGGAGTCGAACGGGCCGTGTCCCGTCGCCGCGTGCACGAGCACCGAGCCCAGCGCGAACACGTCCGCCGCCGGTCCGACCTCGCGCGGCCGCTGGAACTGCTCGGGCGCCATGAAGGGCGGCGATCCGATCAGCTTCCCCGTCTCCGTGCGCAGATCGCTGTCGACCGGCCGGGAGATCCCGAAGTCGATGACCTTCGGGCCGGTGTCGGTCAGCAGGACGTTGCTGGGCTTGAGGTCCCGGTGGACGACCCCGGCCCGGTGGATGTCGCGCAGCGCCTCCGCGAGTCCGGCGGTGAGCCGGCGCAGCTCGGCCGGGGACAGCGGCCCGTTCCGCTTCACCTGGTCGGCCAGGGTGGGGCCGGGCACGTAGAGGGTCGCCATCCAGGGGCGTTCGGCGTCGGGATCGGCGTCGACGACCGGTGCGGTGAAGGCCCCGCTGACCCGGCGGGCGGCCGCGACCTCCTGGCGGAAACGCGCCCTGAACTCGGGGTCTTCCGCATACCGTGCGTGCACGACCTTGACGGCGAGCCGCAGCCCGGAGGTGGAGCTCGCGAGGTGCACGACGCCCATGCCGCCGGCCCCCAGGCAGGCCTGGAGGCGGTAGTCACCCGCGTACTCGGGCTCCTCCGCATGCCGATCGGCACCGGTACCGCGCAACGGTGGCATCGCCCACCCCCGTGTGAGTCCCCGTCACGTCACGCGCACGTGCGCGACCCGACGGAGCCTAGTCCATGGTGCCTGCGATGTCGGTGGGGCTTGCTAGCCTGCGCGTCGCGGAGAGTGAAACTCGCCGCAGCGCTTTTGCGCCACAGGGGGAGGACATCATGACCACGCGCTACGAGGTCGCACCGGGCTACCGGGTCAACGTGCGTTCGGGCCCGAGCACCAAGTACCCGGTCGTCCGGGTGCTGCCGCTCGGCGCCACGGTGGCGATCTACTGCCAGAAGTACGGCGAGTGGGTCAGCGGCCCGTACGGCACCACGAACGTCTGGGACAACATCGCGCCGGGCGAGTACGTCTCCGACGCGTACGTCCACACGGGCAGCGACGACATGGTCGCACCGCGCTGCCCCTGACCGCTTCTCCGGCGCCCCGGGGATAATCGACCCCGTGAGCGACGAAGAGCAGACCCCCGCCAAGGCCGGCCCGCAGCCGGAGGAGATCCGCTTCTTCGGCACGACCTGGGTCGACCGCGGCGGCCACTACGCGCTGCGTCGCGCCGGCCTGGCCGTCGGCGCGCTCGCCGCCGCCGTCGCGGCCTGCTTCGTGCTGCGCTTCGCCTACGAGGGCCTGCAGATCGCGGACGTGGGCGGCGTCGTCGACGTGCTGGTCGTGCTCATGTTCGCGGTCTGCAGCGCCATCGCCTTCGGCAAGACCTGGGAGGGGTTCCTCCGCCGCCCGGCCGACCCGGCCCGCGAGGAGTCCCTCCGCAGTCTGAAGGCCATCGGCTTCATCGGCTCCCTCCTCGCCTACGCCGCGCGCTGCCTCGTCGAGGCCCCCGGCGAGAAGCTCCACCGCGCGGAGTACGAGACGGCCCTGGCGCAGTACGAAAAGCGCCGCGCCTCCCGCGCGGGCAACCCGTCGGCCCGCAAGAAGCCGAAGCGCACGTAGCACCCCGTGCGCCCTCCCCTTCCGCCCCTCGGGAGGGGAGGGCACGGACGGCGCCCTTCGCCGGGCCCGGGCTTCCGCGCCCGGGCCCGCACCCCATGAGCGGCCCCCGGGTCCTTGACGCGGGGCACCCCCGGCCCCACTATTCATCGCATGATGAATTACGCGCCGCCGGGTGACCCCGCGGAAAGCGCGGCGGTCATCGCCCAGAACCTCACCGCCACGAGAGCCGGCCGCCAGGTCCTCCGCGGCATGGACTTCACCGTCCCCACCGGCCGCATCACCGGCCTCCTCGGCCCCTCCGGCTGCGGCAAGACCACCCTCATGCGCGCCGTCGTCGGCACCCAGGCCGAGGTCGGCGGCACCCTCCAGGTCCTCGGCCGCCCCGCCGGCGACCCCGCCCTCCGCTCCCGCATCGGCTACGTCACCCAGGCCCCGTCCGTCTACGACGACCTCACCGTCCGCCAGAACCTCGACTACTTCGCCGCCGTCCTGCTCCCCGGCCGCGCCCACCGCACCGACCGCCGCACCGCCGTCGACCGGGCCGTCGAGGACGTCGACCTCGCCGACCACGCCGACGTCCTCGCCGGCCGGCTCTCCGGCGGCCAGCGCAGCCGGGTCTCCCTCGCCGTCGCCCTCCTCGGCACCCCGGAACTCCTCGTCCTGGACGAGCCCACGGTCGGCCTGGACCCCGTACTCCGCCGCGACCTATGGGACCTCTTCCACCGGATCGCCGCCGACCGGGGCACCACCCTCCTCGTCTCCTCCCACGTCATGGACGAGGCAGAACGCTGCCACCGGCTCCTCCTCATGCGCGAGGGCGAGATCCTCGCCGAGGACACCCCGGAGGCCCTCCGCCGCCGCCACGACACGGCCACCGTCGAAGAGGCCTTCCTGCACCTCGTGGACGCGGCGAACGCCCGCGCGGACCGAACGACGCCCCCCGCCCAAGCCGCCCCCACCCCCCGCGAGGAGCCCCGCCCATGAACGCGAGCCGCACCCTCGCCACCGCCGCCCGCGTCCTGCGCCAACTGCGCCACGACCCGCGCTCGATCGCCCTGATGCTCCTCGTCCCCTGCCTGATGCTCTTCCTGCTCCGCTACGTCTTCGACGGCAGCCCCGGCACCTTCGACAGCATCGGCGCCTCCCTCCTCGGCATCTTCCCGCTCATCACGATGTTCCTGGTGACCTCCATCGCCACCCTCAGGGAACGCACCTCCGGCACCCTGGAACGCCTCCTCGCCATGCCCCTCGGCAAGACCGACCTCATCGCCGGCTACGCCCTCGCCTTCGGACTCGTCGCCGTCCTCCAGTCCGTCCTGGCCACCGGCCTCGCCGTCCGCCTCCTCGGCCTCGACGTCACCGGCTCCCCCTGGCTCCTCCTCCTGGTGGCGCTCCTCGACGCCCTCCTCGGCACCGCGCTCGGCCTCTTCGTCTCCGCCTTCGCCGCGTCCGAGTTCCAGGCCGTCCAGTTCATGCCGGCCGTGATCTTCCCCCAGCTCCTGCTCTGCGGCCTGTTCACCCCGCGCGACCGCATGGCCCCCGCCCTGGAGACGATCTCGAACGTGCTCCCCATGTCGTACGCCGTCGACGGCATGAACGAGGTCCTCCGCCACACCGACATGACCACCGCCTTCGTCCGCGACGCCCTCGTCGTCGCCGGCTGCGCCGTCCTGGTCCTCGGCCTCGGCGCGGCCACCCTCCGCCGCCGCACCGCCTGACCGCCCCTCGGACACCCCACGCACCCCCGACCCCGCCGGTGCGAGGATGGCGACACGTACCCCCTCCGGCGAGGTGAAAGACCCATGACGCAGACCGTCGCAGTCCTCGGCACCGGCAAGATCGGTGAAGCGCTCCTCAGCGGCATGATCCGCGCCGGCTGGCGCCCCGCGAACCTCCTGGTCACCGCCCGCCGTGCCGAGCGCGCCGAGGAACTCCGCACCCGCTACGGCGTCGAGACCGTCACCAACGCCGAGGCCGCCAAGCGCGCCGACACCCTCATCCTGGCCGTCAAGCCGCAGGACATGGGCCGCCTCCTCGACGAGCTCACCCCGCACGTCACCGCCGACCGCCTGGTCATCAGCGCGGCGGCGGGCATCCCCACGTCCTTCATCGAGGACCGCCTCACCGCCGGCACCCCCGTCGTCCGCGTCATGCCGAACACCCCCGTCCTCGTCGACGAGGGCATGTCCGTCATCTCGGCCGGCAGCCACGCCACCCCCGGGCACCTGGCCCACACGGAGGAGATCTTCGGCGGCGTCGGCAAGACCCTCCGCGTCCCCGAGTCCCAGCAGGACGCCGCCACCGCCCTCTCCGGCTCGGGCCCCGCGTACTTCTACTTCCTCGTCGAGGCCATGACCGACGCCGGCATCCTCCTCGGCCTGCCCCGCGCCCAGGCCCACGACCTCATCGTCCAGGCCGCCATCGGCGCCGCCGTGATGCTCCGCGACAGCGGCGAGCACCCGGTCAAGCTCCGCGAGGCCGTCACCTCGCCGGCCGGCACCACCATCAGCGCCATCCGCGAGCTGGAGAACCACGGCGTGCGCGCCGCCCTGATCGCCGCTCTGGAAGCGGCCCGCGACCGCAGCCGCGAGCTCGCCTCCGGCAACAGCTGACTAGGCGGCCCCGGCCCCCTTCAGCACGTCCTCCGTGCTCACGACCCGGGCGAACCGCCCACCGTGCAGCGACACCGCCGTCGCCCGGGTCAGCTCCTCGGCGCTCCGCGTCCACCCGAACGGCCCGGCCAGGTCGAAGGTGTGCATGGCATCGATCGGGAACAGCACGTCGTACCCGAGGTTCCCGCCCATCCGGGCGGTGGTCTCGTTGCACATGTTGGTCTGGATCCCCACGACCACGAACTGCTCGACACCGGCCGCCTTGAGCCAGGCGTCCAGGTCGGGCTCGCCGTAGAAGGCGGAGTTCACGGACTTCGTCACGAACAGCTCGGGGCCGGACCCCTTCCCCCGCCGCTCCTCGACGAAGTCCTTGAACCGGTTCCCCTCGGTCCCCGGCTCCAGCGGCGAACCCGCCTGCTTCGAGTCGTGCCGCACGAAGACGACCGGCCGCCCCGTCTCCTGCCACACGTCGATCAGAGCCGCGATGTTCCGCTCGGCCTCCGGATTGTCCCGCCGGCCCCAGAACTCCGACTCGAAGCCCTTCTGCACGTCGACGACCACCAGCGCTGCGTTCTCGTTGATCTCCATGACCACGATCCTCCCGCCGACGGCTCTGCCCTCCCAGAGGGGTGAATGCCAGCGATCGATGCTTTACTGCCAAGCGTGTCAGAGACCCCCGCGCCCCGCCCCCAGCGCATCGCCCTCGTCTCCTTCCCCGGCATCCGCGCCTTCGACGTCTCCGTCATCACCGAGGTCTGGGACAGCGACCGCACCCTCCGCGGCGTCCCGCCCTTCGAACTCCGCAGAACCGCCGCCGACCCGGGCACCCCCGTCCCCCTCCGCGGCGGCCTCACCCTCACTCCCGACCGCCCGCTCACCTGGCTCGACGACCTCACCCCCGCCGACCTGGTCGTCGTCCCCGGCATCGAGGACCCCTACGCCGACCTCCCGGCCCCCGTCCTCGACGCCCTCCGCCGCGCCCACACCGCCGGCGTCCCGGTCGCCTCGCTCTGCGCCGGCGCCTTCGTCCTCGCCCGCGCCGGCCTCCTCGACGGCCGCCGCGCCGTCACCCACTGGCACCTGGCCGGGACCCTGGCCGCCCTCCACCCCGCCGTCCGGGTCGAACCCGACGCCCTCTTCGTCGAGGACACCGGCATCTGGACCTCCGCCGGCACCGCCGCGGGCATCGACCTCTGCCTCCACCTCGTCCGCACCGCCCACGGCGCCGAAGCCGCCGCGACGGTCGCCCGCTCCATGGTCACCGCCCCCTTCCGCACGGGAACGCAGGCCCAGTTCATCGAGCACCCCACGCCCCGAGCCGACCGCGACGCCGACGCCCTCGCCGCCGTACGCGCCCACGCCCTGGCCCACCTCGCCGAACCCCACACCGTCGCGAGCCTGGCCGCCCTCGCCGGCATGTCCCCCCGCTCCTTCGCCCGCCACTTCCAGGCCACGACGGGAGCCACCCCCCTCCACTGGCTCATCACCCAGCGCGTCGCGGCGGCCCAGAAGCTCCTGGAGCGGACCGACCACCCCCTCCCCGAGGTGGCCCGCCGCGCGGGCTTCGGCAGCGAGGTCACGATGCGCCAGCACTTCGCCTCCCACCTGGGCACCAGCCCCCGGGACTACCGCACCGCCTTCCGCCGCCCGGGCAGAGGAACGCCTCAGGGAGAGGGTTGACACGGAACCCCCCGGTCCGTAGTGTTCTCCGAGTTGTCCGACGTGAGCACCGACTCCGGTCGGCCCCGGACAGCCATTCCGCAAGATCCTCAGAAGCAGACGACGCTTTGCCGTGTCGTCTCGCTTTCCGTGTGTTTTTGCGAAATGAGGAATCCGCGTTCGAAGGTTTGGACGCAAGCGGCCCGATTAGCGTCGGGGCGGGGAATCCGCTAAAGTCTCACTCGTCGGAACGGCCCAACAGCCGGAAAGACAAAACCCGCTGACTGGGAATCAGACGCCGAAAGGATCTGATAGAGTCGGAAACGAAGGAAGCGCCCGGAGGGCCCCGGAAACGGGACCGAAGGAAGCGTCCGCACCTTGAGAACTCAACAGCGTGCCAAAAATCAACGCCAGATTAGTTGATACCCCGTCCATCCCCTGGATGGTCGAGGTTCCTTTGAAAAAGTCCATCCCTCCGGGGATGGCACACGACAGCGAGGACGCTGTGGACAGCCGGCCCCATTCCGGCCTGGCTGTCCCG
>NZ_BMTQ01000003.1 GCF_014649755.1 Streptomyces litmocidini
CCGAACGAATCCGCCTCCGGGCCGAACCGCACGCCCTGGCATCCGGCCTCCGCCCGGGCCGCGATCGGCGGCGTCTGCTCGGGCGCCGCCCGGGCCGTGATGGCCTTCGTCCTGCGCGACGGAGCATGATCCTGCCCGGTCGGATCTGTATCGCGCGATACAGATCCGACCGGGCGGCCCAGTACGTCTCATGGCGCGGCGCAGACGACGCCAGAGCGGTGGGCCCTGCCGGCCGGCAGGGCCCACCGCCTCATGCGGCCGGGGTGTAGTGGACGACCGTGTCCTCGCACGGGCCGTCGGCGTACAGCGCGAGCGCATCGACCTCGCCCTGGTCCGCGACAAGGCCCCAGCGCAGCTTCGTGGCGACCCACTCGGAGATGTACCGGCAGGTGGCTTCCGGGCCGGCGGCATCCACTTCCGGGGGCCCTGGTCGGCCTTCTGCCGGTTTGAGCACGCGGTCACCGCCACCAGACTGGTGGCGGCGTCCTGGTCGTTGGCGTGCGCCTCGCGGCGCTTGGCGTCCCAGGCGCTCGCCCCAGCCGGCAGGGAGCGTCATTCCAAGTGCGCGATATTCGGAGCTGCGACCGCGCCCGGTCGCCGGTTGGCGGGCGGCGCGGCCACAAAGCCGATGATCAGCGCCGAATCGCTTGCTCAGCTGTCCGTAGGGTGGGATATCTTCCTGGCGCGGCACGTCGAGACTCTTCTCCGTGCCGCGTGAGGGAGGGAATCCATGCGCGACACTCTGCTTCAGCGCGCGGCCGCGTTGGCCATGACGCTGGGGCTCACATCGCTGGGGCTGCTCGGGGCCGGTGCGGCGCCCGCGCAGGCGGCGTTCAGCGACTGCCCCCAGGGCTACTTCTGCGGCTGGGCAAGCAGCGACGGCAGCAGCGCGGGACCGATGTTCAAGACGAACACGAGCATGCCCACGCTGGGGAGCTGGGACAACAAGATCGGGACGCGATACAACCGCACCGGCTTGAACGTCTGCATGTACGACCAGCAGAACTACGGACTCGCGGGCGGGTACTCGTGGGATACCCCCGACCAGAACTATCCGACCTCCGGCGGCGACCCTGATACCAGCTCCATCAAGCTCGTGCCCACGCTGCGCGAGTGTGAGGCGAAGCCGTATCCCTACTGGGAGACGGCGACGTCGCCGCGAGCGGGCGGGTTCGGCGACATGAACGGCGACCGGCGGGCGGATGCCGTGCTGCGTGACGAGGCCGGGCGTCTGTGGTTCATGCCCGGCAACGGTACCGGGCGCCTGATCGGCTCCGGCGGCTGGAACGCCATGAACGCCCTGGTGCGGCACGGTGACTTCAGTCGCGACGGCCGCGAGGACGTGATCGCCCGCGAGAGGGCCACCGGCAAGCTCTGGCTCTATCCGGGCACCGGCAGCGGGGGCCTCGGCGCGCGCAAGCTCATCGGCACCGGTGGCTGGAACACCATGGGCCTGCTCGCCGCGTTCGGCGACCTGTCCGGTGACGGCCGCTCCGACCTTCTCGGCGTGGAGAAGGCCACCGGCAAGCTCTGGCTCTACCCCGGCACCGGCAGCGGGGGCCTCGGCGCGCGCAAGCTCATCGGCACCGGCGGCTGGAACACCATGAACGCCCTCGTCGGCGCTGGTGACATGACCGGCGACGGCCGGGCCGACCTGGTTGCCCGTGAGAAGGCCACGGGGAAGCTGTGGCTCTACCCCGGCACCTCGACCCGGACGCTCGGAGCTCGCAAGCTCATCGGCACCGGTGGCTGGAACGCCATGAACCCCCTCCTCGGCGTCGGCGACACTTCCGGCGACGGACGGCCCGACCTGGAAGCGTCCGACGGCTTCTCGCTCTACCAGTACCAGGGGCTCGCCGCCGGCGGTCTGCGCAAGGTCGACCTCTACAACGGATCCTGGTGGGGCCTGGAAGACGCCACCGCCTTCTGACCCGCCCTTGAACGGCTTGGCCACCCCGTGCGACCTGCTCCGGGCCGGCCCGGCTCTCATCGGACATGTGCCCGGGCAGACCGCAGGTGCGGTCTGCCCGGGCACAACCGTCACGGAGCGGTGTAGTGGACGACGGTGGTCTCGCAGGCTCCGGGGCAGCAGCCGGTCACGGGCGGCCTCGGTCAGCGGACGTACGAGCGCTGACCGCCCGGCCCGACCACAGCGCGGCACCCGGCGGCCTTGAGCTGCCGGTCGGTGCGCCCGCAGAACTCCAGCACTCCGTCCGGGCGCCGAACCGCCAGGTCGCCGGTGCGGTACGGGAGCGGGCCGCCCCGCTCGGCGAACGGGTCCGGTACGAACCGTTCGGCGGTGGCCGCGGGCGTGCCGAGGTACCCAGCGGCCAGGCCGTCGCCGCCCAGCAACAGCTCGCCGGTCTCGCCCGGGCAGGCCGGCGCGCCGCTCGCGGTGACGACCTCGACGCGGGTGCCGCGCAGCGGCCGCCCGATGGGGACCGGGCCTGGTTGCGGCACGGCGTCGAGGATCTCGTGCACCGTGGAGACGGCGCCGTTCTCCGTCGGACCGTACGAGTTGAGCAACACCCGATCACGGCCTGCACCTGGTCATCGGCTTTCCCCGGTGCTCAGCCTCTCGCGCCGGCGTCAGGAGTGCGCGAGCCGGGCCGCGAGATAGGGTGCGGTGGCGCTGCGGCGGGACCGCGCCACCTTGGTCGGCGGGCCCGCCGCGACCACCCGCCCGCCCGCGTCGCCGCCGCCCGGGCCGAGGTCGATGACCCAGTCGGCGGTAGCGATGGTGTCCAGGTCGTGCTCGACGAGGACGACCGTGTTGCCGGCGTCGACGAGCCGGTGCAGTTGTCGCAGCAGGAGCGCGATGTCCGAGGGGTGCAGCCCCGACGTCGGCTCGTCGAGCAGGTAGAGCGCGTGCCCGCGGCGGGCTCGCTGCAGTTCGGTGGCCAGTTTGATGCGTTGTGCCTCACCGCCGCTGAGTTCCGTCGCGGGCTGGCCCAGCCGCAGGTATCCCAGTCCCACCTCGCGCAACGTCTCCAGACTGCGGGAGGCGGCCGGGACGGCGGACAGGAACTCGGCGGCGGCGTCGACGGACAGCGCCAGCACTTCCGCGATGCTCTTGCCTCGGTAGGTGACTTCCAGCGTCTCGGCGTTGTACCGGGCGCCCTCGCAGGCCGGGCACGGCGCGTAGGTGCCGGGCAGGAACAGCAGTTCCACCGCGACGAATCCTTCGCCCTGGCAGGTCTCGCACCGGCCTTCGGGCACGTTGAAGGAGAACCGCCCGGCCGAGTAGCCGCGCGCCCCGGCCTCGTCCGTCGCCGCGTACAGCTTGCGCACCGCGTCGAACATCCCGGTGTACGTAGCCAGGTTGGACCGGGGAGTTCGGCCGATGGGCCGTTGGTCGACCAGGACCAGACGGTCGAACGACTCGATCCCCGACGCGTCCTGGACGTCGACCTCCAGGTGCGCCTCGTCGGGTTCCTCGGGGACGAGTCCGAGGTGGCCGCGGACGACTTCGGCGAGCACCTGCGTCACCAGCGTCGACTTTCCCGAACCGGACACGCCCGTCACCGCTGTCAGTACACAGAGCGGTACGTCGACGGACACGTCGTGCAGATTGTGGCGGGAGACGCCACGCAGGCGCAGCCAGCCGTGCGGTGTGCGCGGGCGGTGACCGAGCGGCCGGGCGCGCCCGAACAGGTACTGGCCCGTGGCCGACTCCCCGACCTGCTCAAGACCTGCCACCGGGCCGCTGTACAGCACGCGTCCGCCGTCCTCGCCCGCACCGGGGCCGATGTCGACCACCCAGTCCGCCCGCCGTACCACGTCCATGTCGTGCTCCACGACGAACAGCGAGTTGCCCGCCGCCTTGAGGCGGTCCAGTACGTCCAGCAGCGGTTCCGCGTCAGCCGGGTGCAGGCCCGCGGAGGGTTCGTCGAGGACGTAGACGACGCCGAACAGTCCCGAGCGCAGCTGGGTGGCGATCCGCAGGCGCTGCGCCTCGCCCGGCGACAGGGTCGTCGAGCGGCGCCCGAGGCTGAGGTATCCGAGGCCCAGGTCGAGCAGTACGTCGATCCGCGCGACCAGATCGCCGCAGATCCGGACCGCGACCTCGGTCGTCTCCCCGGAGCGGGCGGTCGGCGTGGTGGCGTCGGCCTGGGACCGCCCTGCGACGGGCCGTAGCAGCGCCACGGCCTCGGTGAGCGGCATCGCGTTGATCTCGGCGATGGAACGTCCGGCGAAGGTCACGGCGAGCGCCTCGGGCCGCAGTCCGCTGCCGTGGCACTCGGGGCAGGGCACACTCCTGACGAACCGGAGCGCCCGTTCGCGCATCTTCTCGCTCTTGGAGGCGGCGAGGACGTGCATGACGTGCTTGCGGGCGCTCCAGAACTTGCCCTGGTATCCGTAGTCGACGCGGTTCTCCTCCGGCTCGACGTACACGGAGGGCTGTTCGTCCGTGTACAGCAGCCAGTCCCGGTCCTTCTTCCTGAGCCTGCGCCACGGTCGGTCGATGTCGATTCCCAGACCGTTCACGACGCTGCGCAGGTTGGCGCCCTGCCAGGCGCCCGGCCAGGCGGCGATCGCCCCCTCGCGGATGCTCAGCGAGGGGTCCGGGACCAGCAGGTCCTCGGCGACGTCGTGCACGACGCCCAGTCCGTGGCACTCCGGGCAGGCGCCGGCCGTGGTGTTGGGCGAGAACGACTCGGCCTCCAGCCGTGCGGCCCGGGGAGGATAGGTGCCGGCGCGGGAGTACAGCATGCGCAGCAGATTGGACAGCGTGGTGAGGGTGCCGACCGTCGAGCGCGAGCTGGGCGACCCGCGTCGCTGCTGCAGGGCCACGGCCGGTGGCAGTCCGGTGATCTCCTGCACATGCGGTGCGCCGACCTGTTGCAACAGCCTTCGGGCGTACGGTGCCACGGACTCGAAGTAGCGCCGTTGGGCCTCCGCGTAGAGCGTGCCGAACGCGAGCGAGGACTTGCCCGAACCGGAGACGCCGGTGAAGGCGACCATCGCGTCCCGCGGAACGTCGACATCGATGTTCCGCAGGTTGTTCTCACCGGCGCCCCTGACGTGCACGAAGGGATCGGTCGCGTTCTCGTTCACCCTTCCTGATTACCTGATCGCGCCGGGAACCGCGCGACAGACGCCGCGGAGGGCGAAGCGGGCGCCGCCACCGGCGGCCCTCCCCGCGGACGGGGGAGAGCAGTGGCCCGTCTGGCGCTCGTCGGCCGTCGGCCGTCGGCCGGTGGGGAGCCGGGGTCAGGGTGGGGTCGCCGGGCGCTCCCTCGTCGAGGGGGCCCGGAGAATGCCACCGGAACGCCGTTCCGCTGCGAGGTCGTCTCCCGCGCCGCACGAGCGCGGTCCCCTTCCTGTCCGTGTACTCGTTCACCCTGGCCGTCACGAGGGGCCGGGGCGTTGTCGGTGGCGGCCGGTGCGTCGCGGCCACGGGTGTCTGTCCGGTGGGTGTCGCCGCGCAGGACTGGTCGCGGCCGGGGCAGGACGGGTACGGGGACGTCGCCGCCGCGCCGGACATCGAGCCGAAGCGGCGCGGGCCGCTCCCTTACGAGCTGCGGCAGGCCGCACGGACGCCACCGGCCCCGCCCGCGCGGAAGGGCGCGTGCTGTCCTGCTCCGCTGACCCCGCGCCGGACCGGGCAGGTGGGCGACAGCCGTACTCGGGGTAGATGCTGGAGGTGCCCGGTGGCCTGTACCGCTGAAGGACGCAGACGTCGTGGCGCTGTCAGTGGCGGCGACCGGAAGGACCAGGTGGGATGGCACGTACGCGTGCGGAAGCGAGCACCAGGCATCCCCGGCACGCGCGCAGGGGTGAGGTACGGCTGCCCGCGGTCGTCGCGACGCTCGCCGCGATCGCCCTGTACCTGTTCCTGCCGCAACGGCTGCTGGTCGCTCCGCGCTACGTGCTGCCCACCTTGGAGTGCCTGCTGCTCGTTCCGCTGATCGCGATCAACCCGAAGCGTCTGACCCGGCAGACGAAGGCGTTCCGGGTGCTTTCCCTCACGCTCGTGGCGGTCATCGCCATCAGTAACCTGATGGCACTGGTCATCCTGGTCCACGAGCTGGTGTACGCCGGGGTGAAAGACGGCCGGTCCTTGCTGGTGGCGGCCTTGCAGGTGTGGCTCACCAACATCATCGTCTTCGGCCTGGCCTACTGGGAGCTGGACCGCGGCGGCCCGGTCAGCCGCACCCAGGCGCCCCGCTCGGCCCTGCCCCTGGCGGATTTCCGTTTCTCGCAGGACGAGAACGACGACGCCGTCCAGGAAGTGGCCGACGGCGCCAGCGGCACGTCGGACTGGGTTCCCACCCTCGTGGACTACCTCTACGTGTCCGTCACGAACTCCACGGCGTTCAGCCCGACCGACACGATGCCGCTGTCGACCCGCGCGAAGCTCCTGATGAGCATCCAGAGCGTCTCCGCCCTGGTCACCTCGCTCCTCGTGATCGCCCGGGCCGTCAGCATCCTGCACTGACCGGCCGCGTGGCCCGGGCCTCCTCCTTACGACGGCGGCAGGGCCGCACGGTCACGGTCTCGGCATCCTCGCAGGCCCGGCAAGCTCCACGCCGGCAAGGGCTACGACTACCGCCACCTGCGGAAACGGCTCTCCGGCCGAGGCATCCGACACCGCATCGCCCGCAAAGGCATCGAATCCTCTCAGCGGCTCGGACGACACCGGTGGACCATCGAACGCACCGTGGCCTGGCTCGTCGGCTGCCGACGGCTCCACCGACGCCACCAACGCAAAGCCGACCGCTTCCTCGCCCTCACCAGCATCACCCGCACCCTCGTCTGCTGCCGCAGACTCACCAAATGGGACGACGTCTGGGAACCGGGTTGGCCAGGTAGCCGGGTGACCCGGTAGCCGGGTAAACAGGCATACGAAGCTTCTGGCCGACGGTGGATCTTGGTCAGGACCCGTCTACGGCGTCTGACCGAGGTGGTCAGAGGCGGAAGGGATTGGCTCCGACACCGGCCAGGAGGTACCAGGCGGTGGCGCCGGTATGGCGGGAGGCGTAGTAGAGGTCGCCCTGGCCGGTGTCGAGGCCGTCGTCGGAGGCGGCGACGATCGCCCGGCCGTCATTGTTGGGGGCCGAGGTCTGGGCGTTCTCCAGGGTCTTCTGGAGGACAGCGGCGCCGGCCGCGTCGCCGGTCTTGTTGCGGACGTGGTAGGCGGCCAGGAGGTGAGCGGTGCCTTCGAACCAGACCTTGGTGGTGTCCATGGCGCCGAAGCTGACGCCCTTGAACAGCTTTTCATCGGTGCCGGGGTCCACCGGGCCGTCCGTGGCGGCCATGCGTCCCGCCGCCCAGTCGACGGTGCGCTCGTAGGCGGGGTCGAGGGTGGCCAGGTAGCTCCAGGTCTGCACGTCTTCGGGCACGGCGTCCTCGTTGGTGGTGACGCCGTCGAGGCCGGTGCCGGTCCACAGGTGGTTGCGGTCGGCGCTCAGCATCGTCTTGACGAAGGCGAACGCGTTGTCCGACCGGGCTTTCCACACCTGGTCGCCGGTGAGCTGGTTCAGCATGGCGAAGAACGCGCCGACGTCGATGTTGTGCTCGGTGGCCTTCCAGGTCCGCTTGACCATGCCGCTGCCGTCCTCGGCGGTGGAGGTGTCGGCGTATCCGCCGATGTACCCGCCCGCTCCGCGGTCGTCGGCCGAGTTGGTCTGGATCCAATTCGCAGCCCGCAGTGCTCCGTCGAGGTACCTGCCGTCGCCGGTGGCCTTGTAGAGATGGCAGAACGCCATGCCTGCCCAGGCCATGTTCCCGGTGTAGACCGACCAGCCGCCGATGTAGGGCGTGCCGGCCGGGTAGTCGCGGCCGAGCGTGGTGACGAACGGATTGGGCAGGTACGAAGCCCGGATCCGGCCGTCGTTCTCGGGGTCGTGGTCCTGGGCATACAGCAGGCTGTTGCCCAGTCGCACCGCGCGGGTCAGGTCACGACGGGCTCCCTTCGCCAGGGCGATGACGGTGACGGCGTTGTCGTAGGTGAACGACGACTGGTAGCCCTCGGTCCCGAACTTGGTGCCGGGTCCGAAGAAACCGCCGGTGTAGCTGCGGGGGACGCCGATGCCCGTACCGAACTCGTCCTGCGTGTCGGCGATGTAGCTGTAGGCGGCCCGCGTCGACGCCGCCGGGGCGTTCGCCACAGATGTGCCTGGGGTGGGCTGCGCGCATTCCGGCGAGGGCGGGAGGGAAGGGTCGTCGGAGCACATGGGCATCGATCTCATGTTCGGGCGCGCCAGGAGCGCCAGCCAGGCGCCCAGCCAGACCCGGTTGACGAACTGCGTCACCGGGTGCCCGGCGTCGTAATAGGTGTACTGGAAGTAGAAGTTGTTCGTCTCACTCCGCTGAGCGTAGGTGTCGGACATCGTGGCCCAGTTGTTGACGAACACCGCGATGGTGCTGGCGTCCAGCGAACCCCAGGTCCTGAAGGTTTCTATCAGCAGGTCTTCGATATGGCGGTTCCGGGCTGCCTCCACCAGGGCCACGATGACCATCGTGAGAGGCTCGCCCAGGTTGTCGCTTCGCAGGGAGCCGGACTGCGTTGCGCCGAGCGCAGTGATCGCCTGCTGGAGGCTCGGCCAGCTGATGTTGATGGGCCGGCGGTCCGAGGTGTCAGGAATCGCTCGGGTGAGCCCGCTGGATCCCATGTCCGGATACGATTCGCCGAAATTCAGCGTGTACAGCTGCGGGTTGGTGCCGGCCGGGAGAGCGTTGATGTCATCCGTGGACGGGTTCGGGAACCTGTAGTACCGGTTCTGGGCCGGCAGGTAGTAGCCCTGGACGTACGTGTTCGTTCGATTAATGACGAGTTGGACTTCAGGGGCGTGATCGGGGGTGATGTCCCTGAGCGACACCACGGCCATGCCGTCGCCGAGTTCACGCGGCTGCGTCTGTGCCGAACTTGTTCCGGTGGTGCGCGCCCCGCCCCTGGCCACCCCGTCCCGGATGTCCTGGACGAGGTTTCTGTAGTTGGAGATGAAATCTTCTTCGACGGCGGAGGCGGGACTCGCCAGGGCCGGGAGGAGGGAGACTCCGAGGACCATCGCGAGAAGGCCACGGATGATTTTGGGGAACATACGGTGCTCTCTTCCGGACATCGGATTCCTCAGAGTTCGTCGTGCACGGGCGGGGCGATCCCCGACCACGGCACGACATAGTCGATCGTGGCCACCGGCGAGCCGTCCGACTCCCTGGCACCGTCGGCCCAATAGGCCACGGTGTACGTCTTGCCGGGCAGCATCCCGTCGTCACCGGCCGGGATCGCCGCCGAGCCGTGGGAGGTACATCGTTCCGCAGAACGGCAGACCCAGTCCCAGTCGATGCGGTGACCGGTATCCAACTGGTCCTTCTCGTAGATCCCGATCCAGTCCTTGTTGTTGGCGGGAACCCGGCCGGTGGGGGTGATGTAGGTGACGACCAGTCCGGTATCCAGCTCCTGGAGAACGCCCTTCTCGCGAATGTGCGCGGTGGTCCACAGGGCGTCCACGAGTATGAACTTGTGGCCTTGCACGGTCTCGCCGTTCGCTGCAAAGGCTTGCACGCCCAGGGTGGCTGCGGTGGTGACGGCGGCGGTCAGGACGGCGGCAAGAAGGTTGCGCCGGGAGTCTTTCCAGCGGCCGAAGAAACGTGTTCGCGTTCGCATGGGATTGTTGTCTCCTTGAGGTTCACCAGGGGATGACGAAATCGACCGTGGCCGCCGGTCTGCCCTTTGATTCATTCGCCGCGCCGACCCAGTACGCGACGGTGTACGTCTTCCCGGACGCCAGCCCGTCGTTTCCAGCCGGGACGACCGCCGCTCCGAACGAGGCACACTTTCCGATCTCATTGGGGCAGACCCAGTCCCAGTCGATGCGATGGGCGGCGTCCAACTGGCCCTTCTCGTAAATCCCGATCCAGTCCTTGTTCTTCTGCGCGCCGGGATTCCACCCCAAAGGTCCGTAGTAGGGAACCACGACACCGGTGTCATCATCAGGAATGTTGAGACCCTTCTGATGGATCTGCGCGGTGGTGTACGTCGGTTCAAGCAGCATGAAATCAGAATCATAGGAGGGCTGGCTCGTGACATACGACGCCGTCACCAGCGCCTGGCCACCAGTTTTCGTAGACGTCCCCGTAATACCTAGCGTCGCCAGCACGGTAACGGCGGCGGTGGCTACCACCAGAGGGAGGAGTGACCCGCGCCTGCGCTCCGCCTGACGCCTGGAGATTCCCATTTCAGCTCCTTCATGAAATCACGTCGGCTCGCCATACCGAGGACCGTCGACTCCCGACATGATTCAATGGCGATTGAATCGCCCGCTCCCCCGCAAGAAGCGAAACCTTAGACTTCATCTTCCGCGGTGCGGCGAGTGCTCCAATTTTCCCCTTCCTCGCTATCGACTCGCTAATGAATGACTACCGATCAGAAAAGGTTCGGGCTCCGGGTCGTTGGTGGGGCGTTGGTGAGACTTTTCCAACCTCACGTCGAGGCGTGGTGAAGGACGACGACGTCCTTCACCACGTCCGTGATCCGGTGTGTGCTGCAGCGGAGCCTTCGACGACCCCGTGGTGGCGTGCGGCGGTCAGGTCGTGAGTCGACCCGGGCAGAGCCGGCGAGGCCCGGAGCGGCCGTCCGAACGGGTCGGCAAGGCTCTGGACGTTCATGCCGTGGCGTTCCTGTTTCCCGGAGGAGCACGGAGTGTCGGCGGCGACCCGGTCGATCGGCAGCAGGGTGCCGTCCAGGATCACGAACGCCTTCGCCCGGATCGTCTTCATCGCCTCGGCCGGGGACGGGGCGAGGGCGGCCAGTACGTCGACGGCCTGGCGTATGCAGCGGAAGGCGGTCGCGATCCCGATGCCGAACCCGGCGGCGAGCCGGGCGCAGGTGTCACCGCACCGCAGGTGGGCGAGGGCGGGCAGCGCCTGACGCCCTGGCGTCAGTCGTCGCCACCGCGTACCGATCTCCTGCCGCCGGGAGGTGAGTCGTCCGGCCAGATACCGCAGGGTGCGACTGGACAGGTCGATCGACGACGGGGGGACGAGCACGTGAGGCTCCCGGCAGCACGGTGGATCTGGGTCCTGACACCACCACCAGGAGCTTCGTCGTTGCGCAGGAGCGTCCCACTCGTGCCTGCTACGACCGGGTCGGAAAAGGCTCGGCGCCCGAGCCGCCGGGGCGGCCGCAGGCGAATCCGTGCACATTCCGCAGGCAGGTGACAGGCCAGCTCGGGCGGACAGTGGTGCCACGGGGCGCACCGCACGCGGAACACGCCCCATGCACGTCTGCTGCTGGTTCGGCAGCCCGGTCGCTGGTCCCAAGGCGCGGTTGGGATGGGCAGGTGCTCTCGCGCTCCTTGACGTAGCCCTTCACTCAGCGCATCGGCCTCGGCCGGAACCCGTACGTACGCCTTCGCGACGTGCGACGGCCGGCGCAGCCTCTCGGCGCTCGCGAACACCTCCGACCACGGCGCGGCGAGCACGGCGCCGGGCGGGCTCCCTGGAGGCGGTGTTCTGCTGCGAGCGGCCGGTCACGGGTGCCTCGCCGAGCGTCCGCTCCGTGACGCCGGCCCGCCCGGGGACGGGGTCGGTGACGGGCCGGTCGGCGGAGCGCGACCTCTCCGAGCGGCGCTGACGCTCCGCGCGGCGCGTGCGGGAGGGGGATGCGGACGCCGTGCCGCATCCCCCTCTCCCCCGCCCCGCTACGCGCCGCCCCGCGTGCCGCCGGGAGCGGGCAGGAAGCCCGTCTTCCCGAAGTACGTCAGATAGCGGAGCAGCACCTCGTCCGTCAGGGGCGGCAGGTCGACCCCGAGGTCCGCGAGGGCCGTGGCCGAGGCGCGGGAGTCGAAGCGCCGGGGAGCGCCGTGCGCGGTGAGGTGGCCGGCGCCGAGGAACAGCTGGGCGGCGTTGTCGTGACGGGCCGCCACGAGGGACGTCCACTCCTGCGCCGGCACCGTCCTGAGCGCGTACCCCATGCTCCGCGCCGCGGCGAACACCCGGTCCAGGCCCGGCGCGTCCGGGTGGGTCAGGTGGTACGCGTCCGGCCCCCGGCCCTTCCCGGCTGGAACGGTCGTCGCCAGGGCCACCACCGCGGCGCTGACGTAGTCCACCGGCACCCAGTCCGTCGAGCCGGGCGGCAGGTCCGGCACCGCCTCCGCCTGGAGGCAGCCCTTGATCAGACGCCACAGCAGGTCGCGGTCCTGGCAGGCCCCGGTGGCCGTGTCGCCGCTGATCCGGGCGGGGCGGTGGACGGTCACCGGCAGGCCCCGTTCCCGCGCCAGCCCCACCAGGCCCTCGGCCACCCATTTGCTCCGCGCGTACCCGTCGGGGAGGCGGTCCGCCGGTCCGGTGGGCGTCGACTCGGTGACGGTGGCCGGGGCGCCGGCCGGCGCGTACACGCTCGTCGTCGACACGTAGTGCAGGCCCGGGGCGTCGGAGTCGGCGAGCAGGCGCAGCAGTTCCTCGGTGCCGGAGACGTTGGCCGCCCGCAGGTCGCCGTACCCGGCGGCGAAGTTGACCGAGGCGCCGTTGTGCAGCACCGGGCCCAGGCGGCGCACCAGGGCGGACCGGGTCTCCGGTGCGAGCCCGAGGCCGGGGGCCGCCAGATCGCCGGGCACGGGCCGGACCAGGTGCTCGTAGCGCTCCCGCCACAGTCCGTACCGCTCCAGGTTGGCCCGCAGCCGCTCTCCCGCCTCCCGTTCGCCGGTGGCGCGGACCAGGCAGTCGACCGGGCCGTCCGTCGCCTCGATGAGGTCGCGCAGGAGGAAGGCCCCGAGGAAGCCGGACGCTCCGGTCAGCAGCGGCCGGGGGGACGGCCGGGACGGCCGTCGGGCGGCGTCCGCCCCGTCCACCGCACGGCCGGCGCCGGTGATGTCGGCGGCGAGCCGCACCTCGGCCGTCAGATCCACCGGTTCCGGCACGGCCGCCGCGGCGTCCGCCGGAGCGGCCAGCAGCGCGGCCACGCCCTCGGGCGTCGGGGCGGCGAACAGGGCCCGCAGCGACAGGCGCCTACCGCACCGCTCCTCGATCCGCTGCGCGAGCGTCACGGCGAGCAGCGAGTGTCCGCCGAGTGCGAAGAAGTCGTCGTCGACGCCCACGCGCGCCATCCCCAGCGTTTCCGCGAACACGGCGCACACCTGCCGTTCGCGCGCCGTGCGCGGCTCGCGGCCGTCGGCGTCCGGGCCGTTGCCGGGGGCGGTGCCCGGTGCGGGCAGGGCCCGGCGGTCGGTCTTGCCGTTGGGGGTCAGCGGCAGGGCGGCGAGTGGCACGTGGGCGGAGGGCACCATGTGCGCGGGCAGTACGGCGGCGAGCCGGGAGCGCACCTCGGCGCCGTCCGGGCCCGCCGTGCCGGGCGCCGCCACCGTGTACGCGACCAGCCTCCGGTCGCCCGGCCGGTCCTCCCGGACCGTCGCGCAGGCCGCCGCCACCCCGGGCAGCGCGGCCAGCGCCGCCTCGACCTCCCCCAGCTCGATCCGGAAGCCGCGCAGTTTGACCTGGTCGTCCGCCCGGCCGACGTACTCGATCTGTCCGCCGCGGGTCCACCGGACCAGGTCGCCGGTGCGGTACATGCGGCCGCCGGCCGGGTCGGCGGGGTCGGCCACGAAGCGGGACGCCGTCAGTCCCGGCCGGCCGTGGTAGCCGCGGGCCACTCCCTCGCCCGAGACGTACAACTCGCCGGTCACGCCGGGGGGCACGGGCCGCAGCCGGTCGTCGAGGACGCGGACCCGGGTGCCGTCGACGGGCACCCCGATGGGGACGGTACGGTCCGGTGCGTGGGGTCCCCGCGCGGGCAGGAAGCCGCTCATCGTGGCGCACACGGTGGTCTCCGTCGGCCCGTAGGCGTTGACCAGGAAGCGGTCCTCCGCCCACGTGCGCACCAGTGCCGGCGGGCACGCCTCGCCCGCCAGCACGATCGTGGTCCCGGCGGGCAGCGAGTCCGGCGGCATCACGGCCAGGGCGGCGGGCGGCAGGGTCAGGTGCGTGATGGCGTGCTCGCGGACCCGCGCGGCGAGGGCCGGGCCGGGCAGCAGCACGTCGCGCTCGTCGATCTCCAGGCAGGCCCCTGACAGCAGGGCCATGCACAGTTCCCAGAAGGCCGCGTCGAAGCTGATCGACGCCAGGTGCAGCACCCGGCTCTCCGGCGTGACGCGCAGCCGCCGTGCCTGCGTCCGGGCCATCGCCTCCACACCGCGGTGGGTGACGACGACGCCCTTGGGCCGGCCGGTGGAGCCCGAGGTGTAGATGACGTACGCGGGGTGGGCGGGGTCCGGGGTCTCGCCGCGGTGCTCGCCGTCCGGTCCGTTCGGCCGGCCGCCGGCCGTGGTCGGCGTCGGGGATCCGTCGCCCTCCTCGTCCGCTCCGGGGTACAGGTGCGGCGCGGGTGTTTCCGGCAGCGCGGTGTGCAGGCGGGGGGTGGTCAGGAGCAGGCGGGGCGCGGCGTCGGTGAGCATGTGGGCCAGGCGCTCCGCCGGATAGTCCGGGTCCAGCGGCAGGTAGGCCGCTCCCGCCTTCATCACCGCGAGCAGGGCGACGACCAGCTCGCGGTCGCGCGGCAGCGCCACGGCGACCCGGTCCTCGGGTCCGATGCCGCGCGCGGCCAGCCGGCGGGCGAGGGCGTCGGCGCGGGCGTCCAGCTCGCGGTAGGTCAGTGTCGTCGTGGCGTCGCGGACGGCGGGGGCGTCGGGGGCGCGCCGCACCTGGTGCGCGAAGAGCTCCGGCAGGCTGCGCCCCGGCGTTTCCCGCACCGGGCCCGTCTCCCATCGGGCGAGCCGCGTGCGCTCTTCGGCGCCGAGGACGTCGTAGGCGTGGAGCGGCAGCCCGGGATCGGCGACGACGGCGCCGATCAGCCGTCGCAGCCGCTCCGCCAGGGCCCGCACGGTCTCCGCGTCGAACAGCTCCTTCGCGTAGTCGACCGAGGCGTGCAGGACGTCGGGCGTTCCGTCGGGGGCGTACGACTCGGTGAAGGTGAACGACAGGTCGAACTTGCTGACCCCGAGGTCGGCGGGCAGCGCGTGCGCGGTGAGTCCCGGGAGGTCGACGGGCGCGGCCGGGGTGTGGTTCTGGAGCACCAGCATGGTCTGGAACAGGGGGTGGCGGTGCTGTGACCGTGCCGGGTTGAGGAGTTCCACCAGGCGCTCGAACGGCACGTCCTGGTGGGCGTACGCGCCCAGGTCGAAGTCGCGGACGCGCTCGAGGAGTTCGGTGAAGGTCGGGTCGCCGCTGAGGTCGGTCCGCAGCACCAGGGTGTTCACGAAGAAGCCGACCAGGTCGGTCGTGGCCTCGTCGGTGCGGCCCGCGACGGCGGTGCCCAGCGGGATGTCGTCGCCGGCTCCGTGCCGGGAGAGCAGCAGCGACAGCGCGGCCTGCAGCACCATGAAGACGCTGCACCCCCGGGCCCGGGCGAGGCCGGTGATCCCGCGGGCGGTCGCCGCGTCCAGTGCGAAGGAGTGGGTGGCGCCGTGGTGGCGGGGCACTGCGGGCCGGGGCCGGTCCCAGGGCAGTTCGATCTGCTCCGGCAGGTCGCCCAATGCCTGCTTCCAGAAGGAGAGTTGTTGCGCCATCAGGCTGTCGGGGTCGTGCTCGTCGCCGAGCAGTTCGTGCTGCCACAGGGTGTAGTCGCCGTAGTCGGCCGGCAGGGGTGCCCAGGTGGGCGCCGTGCCGGTGACGCGGGCCCGGTAGGCGGCCCCGAGGTCGCGGGCGAGCGGTGCCAGCGAGGAGCCGTCGGCGGCGATGTGGTGCACGACGAGGACGAGGACGTGGGACGCGTCGGTGATCCGCAGCAGCGTCGCCCGCAGCGGCAGCGTCCGTTCGATGTCGAGGGGTTCGGCGGACGTGGCGGCGATGCGGTCCGCCAGCTTGTCCTCGTCGACGGTGTCGAGGAGGAACGGCGGGTGCGCCTCCCCGGCCGCGAGGACCTGCTGCACCGGGCCTTCGGCGCCGGCCGGGAAGACGGTGCGCAGCGCCGCGTGCCGGTCGACGACGTCGGTGAGGGCCCGCCGCAGGGCCTCCGGGTCGAGGGACCCGTCGAGCCGCACCGCGAAGGGGATGTTGTAGGTCGCGGACGGGCCGTCGAGCCGGTGCAGGAACCACAGGCGGCGCTGGGCGTACGACAGCGGCAGCGCGTCCGGGTGGCGCCGGGGCGTCAGGGGCGGCCGGGCCGGCCGCCCCGCTCCTTCGAGCGCGGCGGCGAGCGCGGCGACCGTCGGGTTCTCGAACAGGGTGCGGATCTCCACCTCCGTGTCCAGGAGCGCCCGGATCCGTCCCACCAGCAAGGTCGCCAGCAGGGAGTGCCCGCCCAGGGCGAAGAAGTTGTCGTCGGCGGTGACCCGCGGCACGCCGAGGACATCGGCGAACAGGCCCGCGAGGATCTCTTCCCGGGCCCCGCGCGGCGCCCGGCCCCGTGCGCCGGACGGCGCCTCGGGCAGCGGCAGCGCCGTCCGGTCGAGCTTGCCGTTCGGCGTCAACGGCAGCGCCGCCAGCGGCTGTACGACCGAGGGAACCATGTACGCGGGGAGCCGGCGGCCCACGTGCGCGGTGAGGACGCCCGGGTCGGCCGTGCGGCCGGCGGCCGGTACGACGTAGGCCGTGAGCGTCCGGTCGCCGGGCAGGTCCTCGCGGACCAGGACGCACGCGGACCGCACCGACGGGTGGTCGCGCAGCACCGCCTCGATCTCGCCGGGCTCGATGCGGTGGCCCCGCAGCTTGATCTGCTGGTCGGCGCGCGCCACGTACACCAGGCGCCCGTCACCGCTCCAGCGCACCAGGTCGCCGGTCCGGTACATCCGCCCGCCGGAGGGGTCCGTGGGGTCGGCGACGAACCCGGCCGCCGTCTGCCCCGGCCGGCCCAGGTACCCGCGCGCCACTCCCGGGCCGGCCAGGTACAACTCCCCTTCGGCTCCCACCGGTACGGGGCGCAGCGCGGCGTCCAGGACGAGGACGCGCGTGCCGTCGAGCGGGCGGCCGATCGGCGGCACCCCGCCCGGGACGTCGTCCGGCCGCACCCGGTGCAGCGTGGCGAAGGTGGTGGCCTCGGTGGGTCCGTACGCGTTGAGCACCCGGGTGTCCGGGCAGGCGGCCGCGAGGCGTTGCAGCACGCCGGGAGCGGCGGCCTCGCCGCCCGCGGCGGCCAGCCGCAGTGTGCCCAGGGCGTCGGGATCGGTCTCGGCGAACACGTTGAACAGGGCCGTGGTGAGGAACGCCGCCGTCACGCCCTCACGGTCCACCAGGTCCCGGAGCACCGCCGGCTGCAGTGTCCCCTCCGGCGCCACCACGATCCGCCCACCGCGCAGCAGCGGCACCCACATCTCGAAGGTGGCCGCGTCGAAGACGTACGCCGAGTGCAGCAGCACCACGTCCGCGACACCGTCGTCCCACGTCCGGTCCGCCGCGAGTGCCGCCACGTCGCGGTGGCAGACGCCGACGGCCTTGGGCAGCCCGGTCGATCCGGAGGTGAACATCACGTACGCGAGACGGGCGCCGCCGGCGGGCGCGGGCAGTGGACCCGGGGCGGCCGCGCCGTCCCGGACCCGCCCCGCGCCGTCCACGGTCACCACCCGCACCTCGGCCCCCAGCTCCCGCAGCCAGGGATGCGTCCGGGTGGCCTCGTCGACGATCAGCAGCCGTGGCGCGGCGACGGCGGCCACCCGGGCCAGCCGTTCGGCGGGCCAGCGGGGGTCGAGCGGCACATAGGCGGCGCCGGCCCGCAGCACCCCCAGTGCGGCGGTGACCTGGGCGGCCGAGCGGCCCAGGAGGATGCCCACGCCTTCCTCGGCGGCCACGCCGAGGCCGGTCAGGGTGCCGGCCACCGCGTCGGCGAGGCGGCAGAGTTCCGCGTACGTCAGCCGCTCGCCGCCGCCGGACACCGCCACCGCGTCCGGGTGCCCGGCGGCCTGCCGGGCGACGGCCGCCGCCAGGTCGGTGGTGGCCCAGGCGGGCGGGAGCGCGGCGCCGCGCCCGCGTGTCAGGAGCTCCTGCCGTTCCCCGTCCAGCAGGACCGACAGGGTGTCCGCCGGCCGGTCCAGGCCGCCCTCGGACAGGGTGACCAGCAGCCGGCGCAGCCGCTCGACGATGCGGGCCACCCCGGTCCGGTCCAGGACGGCGGCCCGGAAGCCGAACGTGACCCGTAGCCGGTCACCGGGTGCGACGGTCAGGGTGAGCGGGTAGTGCGCCGCGTCCGTCCCCTCGACTCCGGTGACGGTGAGACCGGGCAGCCCCTGCCGGGCGGTGCTCAGGGCCTCCGCGTCCAGCGGGTAGTTCTCGAACACGAGCAGGCTGTCGAAGAGTTCGTCCAGATCGGTGACCTCGCGCAGCTCGGTCAGCCCCACGAACTGGCTGCCGAGCAGCCGCCCCTGTTCGTCCTGGAGCCGGGCCAGCAGCTCCCCCGTGGTCTCGCCGGGCAGCGTCCTGACCCGGACCGGGACGGTGTTGATGAACAGGCCCACCATCGACTCGGCCCCGGGCAGCTCCGGCGGGCGGCCGGACACGGTCGTGCCGAACACCACGTCGGTACGTCCGGTGAGCCGGGCGAGGAGCAGCCCCCAGGCGCCCTGCAGCAGGGTGTTCAGGGTGAGCCGGTGGTCGCGGGCGGTGGCCCGTAACCGCCGGGTGACGGCCTCGTCGAGCTCCAGGACCAGCGTCTCCGGCAGCGCGGCGCCCCCGGGCCGCGAGTCCTCCGTGTCCCCTCGCCCGGCGGGGTCCCGCGGGTCCGGCCGGGCGGCCGCCGGCCCGCCGCGCCCGGCGAGCAGCGTCGGCGCCTCCACCCCGGCGAGGGCGGTGCGCCAGACGTCCAGCGCGGCCGTCCGGTCCTGTCCGGCCAGCCAGGCCAGATAGTCGCGGTACGGGGTGGTCCTGGGCAGGGCGGCATCGTCGCCCCGGTGGGCGTACAGCGTGAACAGCTCACGTACCAGCAGCGGCATCGACCAGCCGTCGAGGAGGATGTGATGGCACGTCATCACCAGCCGGTACCGGGCCGGGCCGGTGCGCAGCAGGGCGAAACGCATCAGTGGCGGCGCGGTCAGGTCGAAGCGGCGCAGGCGGTCCTCGGCGAGGAAGTCCTGGAGGCGGTCCTCGGCCGTGCCGGCGCCGGGGGCGAGGCCGATGCCGGGCGGCGGGGTCAGGTCGTGCTCCGTCAGCGGCACGGACACCTCGGCGGCCACCACCTGCACCGGCTGGTCCAGCTCCTCGTGGAGGAAACCGGCCCGCAGGTTGGCGTGCCGGCGCAGCAGGGCCGCCACGGCCGCGCGCAGGGCCGGCAGGTCCACGGTGCCTTCGAGCGCGAAGACGAACTGCGTGGTGTAGACGTCCACGGCCGCGGAGTCGTACAGGGCGTGGAAGAGCATGCCCTCCTGCAGCGGCGTCAGCGGCAGTACGTCCTCCAGCTGGAACCCGGTCACTTGCGTCCACCCCACTTGGTCTTCAGTCGGTCGATCTGGGCCTGGTCGAGGGAGACCAGGGGAAGGTCGGACGGCGTCCAGCCGCCCGCGTCGGGCTGTTCGGCGTGTTCGGCGATCGCCCGCAGGGCCCGGCCGAACGCCTCGGCGAGCGCCGTGACCTCCGTCTCGGGGAGCAGTTCCGCGGGCCAGGTCCAGCGCGTCACGAGGCACGGTCCGCCGGGCCGGTCCTCCGTGTGGGCGTTGACGTCGAGGACGTGGTGGACGGGCATGCCGGGGTCCTGGACGGCGGGCGCCCCGCCGTCCAGCAGCACCTCCCAGTCGCTCGCGTCGCCACCGGGGCCGCCGTCCGGGCCGGCATGTCGTGCGGGGGCGGGGTACCGCCCCAGGTAGTTGAAGCCGATCTCGGGGGGCTCGGCCTCCTGGAGACGGACGCGGGCCACGGGGTCGAGCCACCGCAGCACGCCGTATCCGATGCCGTGGTCCGGCACGGCCCGCAGCTGCTCCTTGACCCGCTTGACGGCCCGGTCCACCAGCCCGCCGTCGAAGCGGCCGGGGTCCCGCGGGTCGAGCGGCCCGGGGTCCAGCAGCACCGGATACAGGCTGGTGAACCAGCCGACCGTCCGGGACAGGTCGACGTTCCCGGCGATCTGCTCGCGGCCGTGGCTCTCCAGGTCGATCCGCACACCGGCGTCCTCGGGACCGGGCGCGCCGAGTGCGCCGGCGGCGGGTCGGTCGCGCCGGCTGCGGACGGCCAGGGCCAGTGCGGTGAGCAGGACGTCGTCCACTCCGGCGTGGAAGGCCCGGGGGGCGGTGGTGAGCAGCGGCTGGGTCCAGGTGGCGTCCAGGCGGGTGGTGAGGGTGCGACAGCGGCCGGCGGTGTCCCGTTCCGGGTCGAGCGGCCGGCGCCCGAGCGGTGGCACCGTGCCCGCCGACATGTCCTCCCACAGCGGCAGTTCGGCCGCGCGGGTGCCGTCCTGGCCCTGCGTGGCGAGGAGTCTCGCCCAGCCCCGGTAGGAGGTGCGGACCGGCGGCAGGGCGGCAGTGGCGGGGGCGGCGCGGTCCGTGCCGGCGGGCCGTGAGCCGGTCGTGGCGCTCCAGGCCGTCGCCAGGTCCTCGGCGAGGATCCGCCAGGACACGGCGTCGACCGCGAGATGGTGGACGAGCAGCAGCAGCCGTCCGCGCGCACGCGGGCCGGCGTCCGCCCACACAGCCTCGAACACCCGGCCGTGCGCGGGCCGCAGCCGGTCCCGTGCCCGCTCCCCCGCCTCGGCGAGGGCGGCCCGGACGCGTTCCGCGTCCAGTCCGGCGACGTCGATCCGCGTGAAGCGCGCACCGACGTCGACCGCGCCCCGCGGCAGCGTTTCCGGCACCGTCCCGCCGCCCGCCGCGCGGCCGACGCGCAGCCGCAGCGTGTCGTGGTGGTCGACGAGCAGCTGGAGCGCGGCGACGAGGTCGTCCTGCGCGGCGCCGAGGGGCGTGCGCAGCACTCCGGACTGGTGGTAGCCGTCGGTGGGACCGGGCCGGTGGAGGAACCAGGCCGCGATGGGAGTGGGCGGCAGGGTGCCCACGCCGTCGTCGGCCGGTGCGGGGGCCTGTTCGTCGAGCTCGGTGGCCGCCGCGGCGACCGCCTCGGGCGTACGGTGCAGGAAGACGTCCTTGGGGGTGATGCCGAGGCCCTTCTCGCGCGCCCGGCTGACCAGCTGGATGGACAGGATGCTGTCGCCGCCGAGCGCGAAGAAGTCGTCGTCGCGCCGGGCCGCCGGGCCGCGCAGCACGGCCCCGTACAGGTCGCACAGGATCCGCTCCCGCGCGGTGCGCGGCGTCCCGTCGCCCGCACGGCCGCCCTCCGGCCCGGCCGGGGCGGGCAGGGCCCGCCGGTCCGTCTTGCCGTTGGGCAGCAGCGGCAGCGCGTCCATGCGGACGAAGACGGCGGGCACCATGAAGGCCGGCAGCAGCGCCGTCAGCCGCTCGCGCAGCGTGGCGTCGTCCGCTGTGGCGCCGCCGGGGCCGGCCGCGAGGTAGGCGATGAGTCGCTGCTCGCCCGGGCGGTCCTCGCGGACGAGCACACAGGCGGCGCCGACGCCGTCGAGGCCGGCGAGCGCGGCCTCGATCTCGCCCGGCTCGATGCGCAGGCCGTGCAGCTTGACCTGGTCGTCGGCGCGGGCCACGTACCGCAGCAGCCCGTCGGCCCGCTGCCGGACGAGGTCGCCCGTACGGTACATGCGCGCGCCGGCGGGTCCGAAGGGGTCGGCGACGAACCGGCCGGCCGTGAGCCCGGGGAGGTTCAGGTAGCCGCGGGCCAGGCCCTCCCCCGCCAGGTGCAGCTCGCCCGTCACGCCCGGCGGCACGGGCCGGAGCGCCGTGTCGAGGACGTGGGCGCGGAGGTTGTCGACGGTCCGGCCGATCGGCACGGACGCGTCGCCGGCGGATGCGCCCGCGCCGTCGGGGCCGCACACGCGGTGGCCGGTGGCGTCGATGGTCGCCTCGGTCGGCCCGTACAGGTTGTGCACCTCCACGCCCCATGTGCGGGCGGCCCGTTCGGCCAGCGCGGCGGTGAGCGGCTCGCCGCCGCACAGGACGGCGCGCAGCTCGGCCGGCGGCTCCTGGCCCTCGGTCTCGGTGAGGACGAGGGAGAGCAGCGACGGTACGAACTGGGCGACGGTCACTCCCGCCTGCCGCATCCGGGCCAGCAGCTCCGCCGGGTCCTGGTGGAGGGCCGGCGGTACGGGGCAGGTGGCGCCGCCGTGCAGCAGCGGCAGCCAGGTCTCCCACACGGAGGCGTCGAAGCTCGGCGAGGTGCGGGCGAGGATCCGGTCCGCACCGGTGAGCGCGAGGTGGTCCGCCAGCCAGGCCATGTGGTTGGTGAGGGCGGCATGGGTGACGACGACGCCCTTCGGGCGGCCGGTGGAACCGGAGGTGTGGAGCACGTACGCGGCGTCGAGGGGGTGCGGGCCGTCCGCGGCGGTCACGGCGCCGGCTGCCTCGGCCACCACGGCAGCGGGCGCCGTCCTCCTCACCGGTTCCCCGGCCGCTCCGACAAGGAGCACCGGGACCGCCGGCGCCGGCTCCGGCCAGGTGAACGGGCGCGCCTCGGGCGCGACCAGCAGGACGGGGCGGGCGTCGGCCAGGACGAGGGCGAGGCGGGCCGCCGGATATTCCGGGTCGACCGGGAGCCAGACCGCTCCCGCCTTGGCCACGGCCAGCATCGCCACGACCTGGGCGGCGGTGCCCGGCAGCGCGAGGGCCACCACGTCCCCGCGTCCCACGGCGCGGGCCCGCAGCTCACGGGCCAGCCCGTCGGACAGCCGGTCGAGTTCCGCGAAGGTCAGGTCCCGCTCGGCCGTCCGGACGGCGACGGCACCGGGGGTGCGGTCGCGCTGCGCGCGGAACGCCTCGGGCAGGGTCCGGGCGGGCAGCGGCCGTTCGGGGCCGTGGCCGGCCCGGAGCAGCTCCGTCCGCTCGTCGGCCGTCAGGACCGGCACGTCCCGGACGCGGCGGCCGGGATCGGCGGCGAGCGTGCCGAGCAGCCGGCTCAGCCGCGCCGCCAGCGCCTGCGCGGTGGTGGGGTCGAACAGGTCGGTGGAGAACTCGAGGACGCCGTCGAGGCCGTCGGGCCGTCCCGTCTCGTCCCGGCGCTCCGTGAACGTGAACGTGAGGTCGAACTTGCTGATGCCGGTGCGCACCGGCACGTCGCGGACGGTGAGACCGGGCAGCTCGACGGACGCCTCGGCCTGGTTCTGGAGCACCAGCATGGTCTGGAACAGCGGGTGGCGGTTCTGCACCCGGGCCGGGTCCAGCGCGTCGACCAGCCGCTCGAACGGCACGTCCTGGTGCGCGTACGCCGCCAGGTCGAAGTCCCGCACCCGGTCGAGGACCTCGGTGAAGGCGGGGTTTCCGCTCAGATCGGTGCGCAGGACCAGGGTGTTGACGAAGAAGCCGACCAGGTCGTCCAGGGCCTCGTCGGTGCGGCCCGCGACGGGCGTGCCGAGCGGGATGTCCTCGCCCGCGCCGTGTGCGGCCAGCAGCACCGCCAGCCCGGCCTGGAGCACCATGAAGAGGCTGCACCCGCGGGCCCGGGCCAGATCGGCCAGCGCCCGGTGCGTGGCGGCGTCCACCGGGAAGGCGAAGGCGTCGCCCCGGTGGGTGGCGACCGCGGGCCGCGGCCGGTCCCACGGCAGGTCCAGTAGATCGGGCAGCCCGTCGAGGGCGGTCTTCCAGAACTCCAGCTGCCGGGCCGCCGTACCGGCCGGATCGTCCTCGTCACCGAGGAGCGCGCGCTGCCACAGGGTGTAGTCCGCGTACTGGACGGGAAGGGCGGTCCAGCCGGGTTCCTCGTCGGCCGTCCGCGCCCGGTAGGCCCGGCCGAGGTCGCGGGCGAGCGGCGCCAGCGACCAGCCGTCGCCCGCGATGTGGTGCACGAGCAGCATCAGGACATGGGACTCGGGTGCGAGGCGCAGCAGCCGGGCCCGTACGGGCCGTTCGGTGCTCACGTCGAAGGCGTACGCGGTCTCGGCGGTCAGCACGGCGTCGAGGCGGTCCGGTGCGACGTCCCGCGGCGTGAGGTCGAGGTCGGCGCCCGCCGTGTCCAGCACCAGCTGCCGGGGCACGCCCCCGCTGTCGGGGAACACGGTGCGCAGGCTTTCGTGGCGCTCCACCACGTCCGCGAGGGCGCGGGCGAGGGCCTCGGTGTCGAGCGGGCCGTCCAGCCGCAGCACCAGGGGGACGTTGTACGTGGCCGAGGGTCCTTCGAAGCGGTTGAGGAACCACAGGCGCTGCTGCGCCGGGGACGGCGGCAGCGGATCGGGCCGCCGTTCCACCCGCGTCGGCCGGGGCCGGGCGGTCCCGGCTCCCTCCAGCGCGGCCGCGAGCGCGGCCGGGGTCGGATGCTCGAAGACGAGCCGGACCTCCGCCTCCACGCCGAGGGCGGTGCGCAGCCGGGCCGCGAGCCGGGTGGCGAGCAGGGAGTGCCCGCCCAGCGCGAAGAAGTCGTCGTCCGGGCCCACGCTCCCCCGGCCGAGGAGAGCGGCGAACAGGCCGCGGACGATCTCCTCGCGGGCGGTGCGCGGGGCCCGGCCGGGCCCCGGGGCGTCGTACGCGGGCAGGGGCAGCGCCGCGCGGTCCACCTTCCCGTTCGGGTTCAGCGGCAGCGCCTCCAGCGGCACCACCGCGGCGGGCACCATGTACACGGGGAGCACCCGTCCGACGGCGCGGGCCAGTTCGGCGGGATCGGGACGGGCGCCGGCGTTCGGCACCACGTACGCGACGAGCCGCCGGTCGCCGGGCACGTCCTCGCGCACCAGGGCGAAGGCGTCCGCCACTTCGGCGCGGCCCGCGAGGACGCTCTCGATCTCACCGAGTTCGATGCGGTAGCCGCGCAGCTTGACCTGTCCGTCGGCGCGTCCGACGTAGGCGAGGTGTCCGTGGGGCGTCCAGCGCACGAGGTCGCCGGTGCGGTACATCCGCCCACCGGCCGGATCGGACGGGTCGGCGACGAACCGCGCGGCGGTCGCCCCGGGGCGGCCCGTGTAGCCACGGGCGACGCCGTGCCCCGCCAGGTAGAGCTCTCCGACCACTCCGGGCGGCACCGGGTTCAGCGCCTCGTCGAGGACCTGGACCCGCATGCCGTCCAGGGGGCGGCCGATCGGCGGCGGGCCGGCCGGAAGCTCGGCGGTGACGAGGTGGCGGGTGGCGAAGGTGGTGGTCTCGGTGGGGCCGTAGACGTGCAGGACCCGCGTGCCGGGTGCGTGGGCGGCGACCCGCTGCATGGCGTCGGGCGAGGCGAGTTCGCCGCCCGCGCACACCAGGCGCAGCCCGGCGTAGGCGTCCGCTCCGGTCTCGGCGATCACGTTGAACAGCGCGGTCGTCAGGAACACGGCGGTCACCCCGTGCCGGCGGACGGCCTCTTGGAGGGTGTGGGCCTCCAGGACCCCGTCGGGGGCGACGACGACGCGTCCGCCGCCCAGCAGCGGCGCCCACATCTCGAAGGTGGAGGCGTCGAAGACGTACGCGGAGTGCAGGAGCACCGCGTCGACCGTGCCGTCCGCCCAGGCGGAGTCCGCCGCGAGGGCGGCCACGTCGGCGTGGCTGACGCCCACGCCCTTGGGCAGACCGGTGGAGCCCGAGGTGAACATGACGTACGCGAGGGAGTCCGGACCGGGCACGCGGTCGACGGCGGGCGGGCCGGACTGCGCCGGGCGGCCGGGGCCGACGGCCCCGCCGGAGGAGGTCTCCGCGCGGCCGTCGGCCGTGTCCGCGTCCTCGCCGTCGTCCGCTCCCGCCGGCACCTGCCGCAGCAGCCGCCCGATGCGGTCCACCACCAGGACGGGGATCCGTCCGGCCCGCTCGGTGACCCAGGAGGTGGTGAGGGCGGCCTCGTCGACGACCAGCAGGCGGAGGTCCGCCACGGCGGCGACCCGGTCCAGCCGTTCCGCGGGCCAGCGCGGGTCGAGCGGCACGTAGGCGGCTGCCGCGCGCACGGTGCCGAGGGAGGCGGTGATCACCGCGGGGGCCCGGCTCAGCAGGACCCCGACGGTGCGTTCGGGTCCGGCGCCGAGACCGGCGAGGGCCTCGGCGAGGCCGGCGGAGAGACGGTCGAGCTCCGCGTACGACAGGTCCGTGTCGCCGTCGGTGACGGCCACCGCGTCCGGGGCGCGCCCGGCCTGCCGGGCGAAGAGCGCGGGCAGCGTGCGGTCCCCGGAGTCCCCGTCCGCCGGCAGGGGCCGGCCCGCGCCCCAGCGCCGTACGAGGGCGTGTTCGCCTGCTGTCAGCAGATCGTGGCCGCCCACGGGCCGGTCGGGCTCGGCGGCCACCCGGTCGAGCAGCCGGAGGAGCCGGGCCGCGAGGGCCTCGACGGTGCCTCGGTCGAACAGCGCAGTGGCGTACTCGATGCCGGCGGACAGGCCACCGCCGGCCCGGTCCTCGGTGAAGGCGAAGGTCAGGTCGAACTTGCTCAGTCCGTTGTGCACGAGCCGGTCCTCGACGTCGAGGCCCGGCAGGTCGGGGCGGGCGGGCACCTGGTTCTGCAGCACCACCATGGTCTGGAACAGCGGGTGGTGGTCCCGTGCCCGGGACGGGTTCAGGGCTTCCACCAGTCGTTCGAAGGGCACGTCCTGGTGGGCGTAGGCGGCGAGGTCGAAGTCCCGGACCCGGTGCAGCAGTTCGCGGAAGGTCGGGTTGCCGGAGAGGTCGGTGCGCAGCACGAGCGTGTTGACGAAGAAGCCGACCAGGTCCTCCAGCGCCTCGTCCGTGCGGCCGGCGACGGGCGTGCCCAGCGGGATGTCGTCGCCGGCGCCGTGCCGGTGCAGCAGGGCGGCCACGGCCGCCTGGAGGACCATGAACAGACTGCTGCCGGACGCGCGGGCCAGCTCCACGAGCCGGGCGTGCAGGGCCGGCGGCAGGTCGAAGGGGACCACCGCGCCGCGCGGGTCGGTGACGGCCGGACGCGGCCGGTCCAGCGGCAGGTCGATCAGACCGGGCAGTCCGGCGAGCGCGGTGCGCCAGTGGTCCAGCTGCTCGCGTACCAGGCCGCCCTTCTCGCCGTCCTCGCCGAGGAGCGCGTGCTGCCACAGGGCGTAGTCGGCGTACTGGAGACCACTGCCCGGCGCGGGGGCCCGCCCGGCCAGCCGGGCCCGGTAGGCGTCGCCGAGGTGCCGGGCCAGCGGCCCGAGGGACCAGCCGTCCCCGGCGACGTGGTGCAGCACCAGGACCAGGACGTGGTGTTCGGGGGCGCACCGCAGCAGCCGGGCCCGCAGCGGTGGATCGGTGAGCACGTCGAACGGTTTGCGGGCCGCGGCCAGGACGGCGGCCTCCAGGTCCGCCGGCGCGGTGCTCTCGACGGCCGGGCGGGGCGCGGCGGCCGCCGTGGGCAGCACGACCTGGTGCGGGACGCCGTCCCGCTCGGGGAACACGGTGCGCAGGGCCTCGTGCCGCTCCACGACATCCGCCAGTGCGGCGACCAGGACGTCCGGCTCCAGCGGTCCGCGCAGTTCGAGGACGAGCGGGATGTTGTACGAGGAGCTCGGCCCTTCCAGCCGGTTGAGGAACCACAGGCGCTGCTGCGCGAAGGACAGCGGCAGCGGATCGGGCCGCCGGGCGGCACGGGTCACCGGGGGCCGCGTCCGGGCCGCGGGATCCAGCGCCCGCGCGAGTCCGGCGGGGGTGGGGTGCTCGAAGAGGGTTCGTACGGAGAGGTCGGCGCCCAGCACGGCGCGGACGCGGCTGATCACGCGCATGGCGAGCAGCGAGTGGCCGCCCAGGTCGAAGAAGTCGTCGTGCGGACCGACTTCGGGGAGCTCCAGGACGTCGGCGAGGATTCCGGCGACGACCTCCTCGCGGGCGTCGCGCGGCCCGGCCGCGCCGCGCACCGGACCGGAGCCGGCCGCCGGCGCGGGCAGGGCGCGCCGGTCCACCTTGCCGTTGGGCAGCAGCGGGAGGGCGTCGAGGACGACGACCGCGTCGGGCACGAGATGGTGCGGGAGCGTGCGCGCGAGCACGTCGCGCAGCGCGGCGCTGACGGGCGCGGGCCCCTCGGAGGCGTCGACCCCGGGCGCACCGGACGCGGGCGCACCGGACGCGGGCGTGTCCGCTCCGGGCGCGCCCGCCCCGAGCGCACGGGACGCGGCCGCGCCGGACACGGGTCCGCCCGTGACGGCGTACGCGACGAGCCGGCGCCGTTCGGGCGCGTCCTCGCGGACCACGGCGCACGCCGCCGTGACGCCCGGCAGGGCCCGGAGCGCCGCCGCCACCTCACCGGGTTCGACGCGGAAGCCACGGAGCTTGACCTGGTCGTCGGCCCGGGCGACGTGGGTGAGCAGTCCGTCGCGGTCCTGGCGGACCAGGTCGCCGGTGCGGTACATGCGGGTGCCGGGCGCCTCGAACGGGTCGGCGACGAAGCGCTCGGCGGTGAGGCCGGGGCGGTCGAGGTAGCCGTGGGCCAGGTTGGCTCCCGACAGGTACAGCTCGCCCGTCACGCCCGGCGGCACGGGCCTCAGCCGGTCGTCGAGGACGTAGACGCGCATGCCGTCGACGGGCCGCCCGATCGGCGCGGACCCGCCACTGCCGGCCGCGGCCTCGCCTTCGGGCCCGCGCACCCGGTGGGCCGTCGCGTCGATGGTGGCCTCAGTGGGCCCGTACAGGTTGTGGACCTCGGCGTGCCACCGTACGGCCGTCTCGTCGGCGAGATCGCGCGGCAGCGCCTCGCCTCCGCACAGGACGGCGCGGAGGGCGGCCGGCGGGGCGGCGTCCGGCTCCTCGGCGAGGACGAGCGCCAGGTGCGAGGGGACGAACTGGGCGACCGTGACGTCGAAGCGGCGCATCCAGGACACCAGGGCGCGTGGATCGCGGTTGGCGTCGGGCGGCAGCACACAGACCTGGGCGCCGCGGGTCAACGGCAGCCACCACTCCCACACCGAGGCGTCGAAACTGGTCGACGTCCGCGCCAGCACCCGGTCCTCGGGGGTGAGGTCCAGGTGGCGGGCCAGCCAGTCCGTGTGCCCGGCCAGGGCGCCGTGCGGGACCACCACGCCCTTGGGGCGGCCGGTGGACCCGGAGGTGTAGACGACGTACGCGGCCTCCGCGGGAAGCGGTGTCCGGTGGCCGGTCTCCGCGGCCCCGGTCCGGGCCCCGGCCGGCGCCTGCGCGAGGGCGGCGCCGACGGGGAGCCGGGGAACGCCCGCGTCGGGCAGGTCGTCGGGGACGCCGTCGCCGGTCAGCAGCAGGACGGGCCGCGCGTCTTCGAGCATCTGCCGGACGCGGGCGGGCGGGTAGCCGGGGTCGACCGGGACGTAGGCGGCGCCGGCCCGCAGCACCGCGAGGAAGGCGACCGCGGTGTCGACCGACGCGGGCACCGCCAGTGCCACCCGGGTGTCCGGGCCGGCACCGCGCGCCCGCAGGACGGCGGCCAGGGCGTCGGCGCGGGCGTCAAGACCGGCGTACGTGAGGGCGGTCCGTCCGTCGCGCACGGCCACCGCGTCGGGCGTGCGGGCGGCCCACTCCCGTACCGCTTCCGGGACGGGAGGGAGCGGCCGCGTGAGCGGGGCGCCGCGGCCGCTGTCCAGAAGCTCCGTCCGTTCGGCGGACGTGAGGGGGTCGAGGTCGCCGATGTGCCGGTCGGGTGCGTCGACGGCCCGCGCGAGGATCCGGGCGAACCGCTCGGCCAGGGCGCGGGCGGTCGCCTCGTCGAACAGGTCGGTGGCGTACTCCAGGTGACCGCCCAGCCGGACGTCACCGCTCCGCTCGCCGTCCCCGGAGCCGGCTCCGACCCCGGTTCCGTCCCCGGCTCCGACCCCGGTTCTGTCCCCGGCTCCGGCTCCGACCCCTGACCTGTCGGGGACCTCGATCAGCGAGAACGTGAGGTCGAACTTGCTGATCCCGGTGTGCCGGGACCGGTCCCGGACGGTGATGCCGGGCAGGGCGAGTTCCGCCCGCCCCTGGTTCTGCACCACCAGCATGGTCTGGAACAGCGGATGGTGGCCGCCGGACCGCTCGGGGTTCAGCTCCTCCACCAGCCGTTCGAACGGCAGGTCGGCGTGGTCGAAGGCCGCCAGGTCGAAGGCGGCGACCCGGGCGAGCAGGTCGCGGAAGGTGGGGTCGCCCGACAGGTCCGTGCGGAGCACCACCGTGTTGACGAAGAAGCCGATGAGGTCGTCCAGGGCCTCGTCGCTCCGGCCGGCCACGGCGGTGCCCAACGGGATGTCGTCGCCGGCTCCGTGCGTCCGGAGGGTCACCGCCAGGGCGGCCTGGAGCACCATGAACGGGGTGCACCCCGCGTCCCGGGCCAGTCGTCGCAGACGCCCGTAGGTGTCGCCGTCCAGCGCGAAGGGAACGGCGGCGCCGCGGTGGCTGGGCACCGCCGGGCGCGGCCGGTCGTACGGCAGGTCGAGCCGGCCGGGAGCGCCGTCCAGCGCCTTCCTCCAGTGGTCGAGCCGGCGCGCCTCGAGACCGTCCGGCGCGTCGCCATCCCCGTCGCCATCGCCGTCGCCGTCGCCGAGCAGTTCCCGCTGCCACAGCGTGTAGTCGGCGTACTGGACGGGCAGTTCCGGCCAATCGGGCGCGTCGCCGGTCGTCCGGGCGCGGTAGGCGGCGCCGAGGTCGCGGCAGAGCGGGGCGAGCGACCAGCCGTCGGCGGCCACGTGGTGCAGCACGAGGACCAGGACGTGCCGGTCCGGGCCGGTCACGAGCAGGCGCGCGCGGACGGCGACGTCGGTGGCGAGGTCGAAGGGCGCGGCGGCCAGCTCTCGCGCCGTGCGCTCCGCCCACGCCGCGGCCGGTTCTCCGGCCGGCGGCCGTTCGACCGGCAGGGGGACGAGGGAGGCGGCCGCCGTGGCGGGACGGATCACCTGGTGGGGCACGCCGTCGTGGTCGGCGAGCACCGTGCGCAGGCTCTCGTGGCGGGCCACCACGTCCTCCAGGGCGCCGCGCAGCGCTTCGGTGTCCAGGGGTCCTTCGAGGTCGAGGACGAGCGGCACGTTGTAGGCGTCGCTCGCTTCCTCGGTCCGGTTGAGGAACCACAGCCGGCGCTGGGCGAAGGACGTGGGGACGGGGTCGGGCCGGTGGCGCGGCAGGACGGGCGGCCGGGCGGTCCCGGCGGCGGCGAGGACGCCGGCGAGGGAGGCGACGGTGGGGTGCTCGAACAGCTCCCGCAGCCCGATCTCCCCGCCGGTGGCGGTCCGGACGCGGGCCAGGAGGCGGGCGGCGAGCAGCGAATGCCCGCCGAGGGCGAAGAAGTCGTCGTCGACGCCGACCTCGGGCACTGCGAGGACATCGGCGAAGAGGCCCGCGAGGAGTTCCTCGTGCGGGGTGCGCGGCGGCCGGGTGTCGGTGACGCGGATCCGGGGCGCGGGCAGCGCCGCCCGGTCCACCTTGCCGTTGGCGTTCAGCGGCAGGGCGTCGAGGACGACGAACGCGGACGGCACCATGTACGCGGGCAGGGCGCGGCCCACCCGCTGGGCGAGGGCGGCCTCGTCCGGGCGGGAGCCGGGCGCCGGCACGACGTAGGCGACCAGTCGGCGGTCGCCCGGGACGTCCTCGCGCACCAGCACCCGGGCGCCGCGGACGGCGGGGTCGCCGAGGAGTACGTTCTCGGTCTCGGCCGGTTCGATGCGGAAGCCGCGGAGCTTGATCTGCCCGTCGGCGCGTCCGACGTACTCGACGTCGCCGTCCGCCGTCCAGCGCACCAGGTCGCCGGTGCGGTACATCCGGCCGCCGACCGGATCGTAGGGGTCCGCGACGAAGCGGGACGCGGTCGCCGCCGGGCGGCCCTGGTAGCCGCGGGCCACACCGGCACCGCTCACGTACAGCTCGCCCACCGCGCCGGGCGGCACGAGGGCGAGGGAGGCGTCGAGCACGTACAGCCGGGTGCCGTCGAGGGGCCGGCCGACGGGCGGGACGCCGCCGGCTCCGGCGGGGACGGGGTGCCGGGCGGCGAACGTGGTGGTCTCGGTGGGGCCGTAGACGTGCAGGACGCGGGTGTCGGGCGCGCCGGCCGCGACGCGGCCCATGAGGCCCGGAGCCGCCGCCTCGCCGCCCGCCGCGACCAGGCGCAGTCCGGCGAAGGACGCCGGGTCGGTCTCGGCCAGGAGGTTGAACAGGGCGGTGGTCAGGAACAGTGCCGTGACGCCTTCGCGGGCCGTGACCTCCCGAAGCGTGCGCGCCTCCAGGACTCCCGGGGGCGCCACGACCACCCGGCCGCCGCGCAGGAGCGGCACCCACATCTCGAAGGTGGAGGCGTCGAACACGTATGCCGAGTGCATCAGGACCGCGTCGCAGGCCCCGTCGGACCAGGCACTGTCGGCCGCGAGCGCCAGCACGTCGGCGTGCCGGACGCCGACGCCCTTCGGCAGCCCCGTAGAGCCTGAGGTGAACATGACATATGCGAGCCGGTCGGAGTGGACGGCCGGGGGCAGGACGCCCGACCGGCCGGGGCCACCGCGCACGATCGCGCCCCGCGCGTCGACCACCAGCACCGGCAGTGCGGCGGCCGCCCGCTCGACCCAGGCCGCCGCGGCGGTCTCCTCGTCGACGACCAGGGCGCGCACCCGGGCGATGCCGGCCACCCGGTCGAGCCGTTCCGCCGGCCAGGAGGCGTCCATCGGCACGTACGCGGCGCCCGCGCCCACGATGCCGAGCGAGGCCACCACCACGGCTGCCGAACGCCCGAGGAGCACCCCCACCCCGTCCTCCGGGGCGAGGCCCCAGCCGGTCAGGGCGCGACCCAGGTCCTCGGCGGCGCCCGCGAGCCGGTGGTACGAGAGGGTGGCGCCCGCGGCGACGACGGCGGGCGCGTCGGGTGTGCGGCGCACCTGGGCGGCGAACGCCTCCGGCAGGCTCGTCGCGGTCACTCCCCCGGGCAGGGCGGTTCCGCGGCCCCGGTCGAGCAGCGCCTCGGCGGCGTCCGGCCCGAGAGAGCGCACGGCGCTCAGCGGGGTGTCGGGGGCGGCGGCCGAGAGGGCCGCCAGGAAGGACACCGCCGCCTGCTGGTGCAGCCGCACGTCGTCGGGGTGGTAGAGCTCGGGATTGGTGTCGAAGCCGACCAACGGTCCCGTACCCTCGGCCCGTTCGGAGACGAAGAGGGACACGTCGTCGACGGGGCCGATGGACAGCAGCCGCGAGGTCGCGGGGCTGCCGGCGAAGTCCAGGGCGTAGTCGTAACCCATGACGTTGACGACGACGTCGGTCAGCCGCGGCGCGTCGCCGGCCCGCTTCAGCTCGCGGGCCAGCTGCTCCCGGGAGAACCTGCGGTGCCGCAGGGCTCCGCGCATCTCGGTGGCGACCGCCCGGACGAGTGCGGCGACGGACATGGCGGGGTCGACGGTCAGCCGTAGCGGCAGGATCGTGGACGTCATGCCGACGACGTGCCGGAGCGCCCCGGGGCGGCCGTGCGAGGCCAGCCCCACGCAGACCTCGTGACGGCCGGTGGCGCGGGCCGTGTGGGCGGCGACCGCCGCGACGAGGACGGCGCTCCAGGTGGTACGGGCGGCCGCGCCGAGCCGCCGCAGACCGTCCAGGACGCCGAGGGGAAGGGTCTCGCCGGTGTGCAGGGCGAGATCGCCCGCGGCCGGGCGCGCGCCGGACGCGGGGGCATCGGTCCGTCGCCGCACGAGCGCTCCGGCTCCGCTCGCGGCGGGGCCGTCGCCGTGGCCGGAGGTCAAGTCGGTGAACCGTCCGGTCCAGTAGGCGTGGTCGGCTTCGAGCCGGTCGGACGCGCGGTAGGCGGCCTCGTCGGCGACGAGGTCGCGCAGCGGACCGGTGGGCGGGGCCACGGCCGCCAGGTCCTCGCCACGCGTCACCCGCGTGTAGAGGTCCGCAACGGTCCGGGCGAAGAGGGCTCCGCCGAGACCGTCGACGGCTATGTGGTGGTAGCGGACGTACCAGTAGTGCAGGCGGGGACCGAGCCGCAGCAGGGCGAAATGGTGCCGGGGGGCGTCGAGCCGGTCCACGGTGGCCATGTCGTCCGCCATGTACCGCTCCGCCGCGGCGACGGGGTCGTCGGCGCCCGTGAGATCGACCCGGTGCAGCCGGTCCCGCACGGCGGCCGGGCGGTCGACGCGCTGTCGGACCGTCCCGTCCACGGTCACGAAGACGGTGTGGAGGCTGTCGCAGAGGTGGACCGCCCGGTTGAGGGCGACGGCGAATAATCTCTCGTCGAGTCCGCCACGTATCTCCAGGCATTCCCCGATGTTGTATTTCGGACTGTCCGGATCCATCAGCTGCCCGTACCACACGCCCTGTTGCGCGGTGGTCAGTTCGAGCAGTTCCGTGGAATTCGAGTCCGGGCGGGGGAGGTTTTCCTGCATGCCGGTCCACACCTTTGGGGATAGATTTCGGGGACGGTGAGGGAAAGAAGGCGCGAAGGGAACGCGAACGGCCGCGCACGGGAAGGGCGGCAGTCCGGTACGGCGACGCGGAGCGGTGAACGGGCGCGCGGGCGGGAGCGGACACGTCCGTGCACGCGCGGGGCGAAGCGCGCCGGGCGCGGGTCGCGTCGTCGGCACGTGAGGAGGGCACGGGCGGGGACGCCCGTCCGGGGACGGCGGCACGGCCGCCGCCGCGCGAGCCGTCGTGAACGCCCACCGGTCGGCGCGGACCGATCCGCCCTCGTACGGAGCCGGCGCCGGGAGTCGCCGTGGGCCCCCGGAAGCGCCGCCCGACCTGGGCGGCGCCTCCCTCTCCCGGCCGGGCGTCAGCCGATGCCGGCGTCCATCGCCCGTACCAGGCCGGCGGGCCGCATGTCGGTCCAGACGCTCTCGATCCGGTCCAGACACTCCTGGCGTGACCCCTCGGGCCCTGCCGGTTCCCAGCCGCCGGGGACGTCGAGGTGTGCGGGCCACAGCGAGTACTGACGCTCGTGGTTCACGAGGACGAGGAAGCGTCCTGACTCGTCGTCGAAAGGATTACTCACGTTCCCCTACCTGTTCTCGGATGTTTTCCTGCTCGTTTCCGTACGCGTGCGTCGTGATTATCCACGCCCTTCCTGCTTGCCAGGAGTGCGTGTGCCACGTCCGCCGGACGCGCGGGGCATTCGTTCCGGCCATTCGGCCGGCCGCCCCCGGCCCTGCGCACTCCTCACAGTCCGCGCCGCGGCCTCCGACCAGCTTCCCCCGGAAACAACGCTCACACCTCTCACACTAAAGGATTCATGCCGACCAAGAGTTTGAATCCGCCCACTGCTCGCGGGCGATGCGAAAGCTCGATCCGCCGGGAACGAGCGGCGGGCATATGCAAAACAGGAAACCCCCTTCCACATTCAGCCACCGGTTGTTCCTTTTGCAGGGAAGCCGCCCGTTATCGGCCGAGCGTTTCCGCCACGCCGTGCCTCGGCCCACCGGCCCCTCGCTCCGCGCCCCATGAGCGTGCCGCGCGCTCCCGTGCGCCGGGCGTGCGCCCCATCGCCGAAGCAACCTCGGCGGGCGCGCCGCCGTCCTGGAACGCCGGGGAGACGGGGCGGGCCCGCGGACTCCCGCAGCGCGGCGCCGGTGCGGACCCGCTGGTGGGTGAGCCAGCGGCCCGGCGGCAGCCCCGTAGCGCGGGCGAAGCGGCGTTCGAACTGCCGCACCGACGGGTGCGCGATGTCGGCCAGGTCGTCGACGGTGGCCCGGCGGTTGGCGAGGAGCTTGACGATCCCGGTCTTCCAGGTCTTGAGGGCGGCGTGCATCCGGGTGACGGCGGACGGGAGCAGGAGTTCGCAGGCCTCCTCGGGATGGGCCCAGCGGTGGGCTTCGAGTTCGTCGTCGGGCAGCGTGACCGGGGCGCCGACGGGGACGGTGCCCGCGTCGAAGACGGGGTTGATCGCGGGGCCGTCGAGGCGGTCGCCGGGCGGGGATCAGGTGACGAGACGGAACTTCCACCGGCGCTGCCGCGTGCACCCGGGAGACGGCCGTGGTGCCCGCCCTCAGCGACTGGACGGGCGCCCACGCGAACGACTGCTCCGACGGCAACGTCATCGACCGCTCGGGGAGGCAGCACGCACCCACGTCCGCGCGGCGGGGCCGGATGCCCTGTTCTTCCCCTGTCAACCCGGTGGCCCTCCCCACACCGATGCGGTGAAATACGGGGGCCGGGACGGCGGGCCGGACGGGAATCGGGCTGCCCGCCCCGTCACCGTTCCTAAGGTCGGGGTTCATGAGCATCCCCACTGAGCCGATCGGCAGCCTTCCCCGTCCGCCCGCCCTCCAGGAGGCGCTCGTCGCCCACGCCGAAGGGCGACTGAGCGCCTCGGAGCTGGAGAAGGTGCAGGACCAGGCTGTCGCCGACACCCTCGCCATGCTGGAGAAGACGGGCAGCCCGGTCCTGGTCGACGGCGACCAGGCCAAGCCCGACACGATCACCTACCCCCTGCAGGGGCTCACGGGCCTCGCCCCTGACGGCGTCGTCGTCCCCTACGCCGACGGTCACACTCGCCGGCTGCCCCGCCTGACCGCGGGGCCCTTCCGCTACCAGGTCCGCGCGGACGCCCACCTGCGTGCCGCCCGCGGTCACACCGACCTTCCGGTCAAGCAGGCCGTCGTGGCCCCGTCCGCCCTCAGTCTCCTCTACCCGGCCGCAGGTATCGACGGTTACTCCCGCGAGGCGTTCCTGCGGGATCTGGCCGACCAGTCCGAGGCCGAGATCCGCGCCTGCCTCGACGCCGGCGCGCACCGCGTACAGCTGGACTTCACCGAGGGCCGTCTGTCGCTGAAGCTCGACCCGAGCGGAGGTGTCCTCGACCAGTTCGTCGAACTCAACAACCAGGTCCTCGAACGGTTCGGTGAGAAGGAGCGGGACCGGCTCGGTGTGCACACCTCCCCGGGAGCGGACCAGGATTCCACCCACAGCCTGGACGTCGACTACGCCGGTCTGCTGCCCAAGCTGTTCCAGCTCAAGGTGGGCAACTTCTACCTCCAGCTGGCGAGCGAGCCCGACCCGGGGCACGTGTTGCGCATCGCCGCCCAGCACCTGCCGGCCGGCACGCGCCTCTTCATCGGTGTCATCGACCCCCTCGAACCTCGGGTCGAAACCGCCGAGGAGGTACGGGACCGGGTCCTGACCGCCGCCGAGCACGTCCCCGTCGAGCAGCTCGGCACCTGCGACGACGCCGGCTTCGCCCCGTACGCCGACGACACCTCCACCTCGCGCGACCTCGCCTTCGCCAAGATCGAGGCCCGCGTACGAGGCACCCGCCTCGCCGCCGAGGCCCTCGGCCTCTGAGCGCCGGGCTCCCCGGGGAGCCCGTTCTCGGGGCGTTGCTCGGTCCGGCGCGCCCCGGGGGCGGTGCCCGAGCACGAATGTTCAGCATCCGCGCGTCGCGTGCAGGTGAGGTGGGTAGATGTGCGACGCCCAGCTGGTCCGCAATGAGCACCAGTCAGCAGAGCCGGTTCGAGAGCGGGGCTGATCGCCTCAGGAGAATCAGGAGCGTAGGGGTGACGACGGACGAGATCGGCCTGGCCGGCGCGCGGTCGGCGAGCGAGCGGGAGCCGGGTGCGGGGGAGGTCGCGGCCGTTCGGGACCTGGTGTCCGCGCGGCTCGCCGACGCCGTCGGGGCCGACGGCGCGGTACGGCGTCCGTGTTCCAGCCGGGCGCTGGAGTCGGCGCTGCTGCTCGTGCTGCTGCGGAAGCGTGGCGGCCGTCCCGAGCGCGAGCGGGGGCTCCGCGACTTCCTGGCGTCGCCGCAGGCCCGGACCACCGGGTTCGACAAGGCGCTGGCCCAGGCGGTCCTGGACGGGCGGACGAGTGGTACCGACGTGGTCGGCGGCGAGCTGCTGGCCGGCTTCGACCACTTCTCCGTGGCGCGCAAGCGGCTGCTGTTCGACGTGTACCTGGCCGTGGCGGGGGCGGTTCCGTTCGAACCGTCGATGCTGCGGCCGGTGCGCGTGGCCGGTCCGGGCGAGGACAACACCGTCACCTGGATCGAGATGATCATGCTCAGCGTCCGGGTCCTGGTCGCGTACGGTCTCGGATGCCCGGAGCGGATCACCGACCAGGAGCGGGACCAGCTGCTTGAGTTGCTCGGCTCCAGCAGGGCCCCGGTGTGGGAGAACTACACCGCCGCGCACCTGCTGGCACTGCTGGCCGTCCAGGAGTTCGCGCCGGGGCATCCGCTGATGGACAGCGGTGTGGCCGGGGTGCTGGCCTGTCTCAACCCGGACGGCGGTGCGCCGAGCATGGCGAACCTGGATGTGTTCAGCACCGGGCCCGCCGGTCTCGCCCTCGTACGGGCGCACGCCTCACCCGCACTGCTGCACCGCCTGAGCGACTACCTCCTCGCCCAGCAGATGCCGGATGGCGGATGGGCCTACGGAGAATCGATGCGGCACAGCGACGTGGACGCCAGCTCGTACGCCGCGGCGTGTCTGGCCGCCATCGATCCCGGTCGTCACCGGGCCGCCCTGGTGCGCGCGGGCGGGTACTTCCGGGGGATCGCCGGGCAGGACGGCGGGTTCCCGACGTACGTGAAGGGTGACCCCCCGGAGGTCGGCATGACCGCGGGCGCGGTCAGCGCGCTGGCCTGGAACGGTGCCGCGCACGGAGACCTGCTTGACGGTGCCGCCCGCTGGCTGCTCGACGCCCAGCGCAAGGACGGCACCTTCGAGCGGAGCTGGAGCCTGAGCGAGGCCAACACGATCTGGCGGGCCATGTGGGCCCTGCACTCGATGCCCGAAGCGACCCGGACCGCGCTCGGCCCCCGCATCGCCGACGCCGGCGCCGCGTCGCTCCGGTTCCTCGTCGAGGCGCAGAACACGGACGGCGGCTGGGGGTACCGACCGGGCAGTCCCAGCGACATCGCCAGCACCTGCTACTCCCTGCTGGCCCTCTCGGCCATGGGCCTGCGCCGCGGCGGAGACGAAGTCGTGCGAGCGGGCGTGGCCCACCTGCTGTCCCGCCAAGCCCCTGACGGGTCGTTCACCGCGCTGCCCGACCAGGTCGCCCCGCGCCCCCTGCTCTTCGACGCTCCGGTCTTCACGGACATCTGGGTGCTGCTCGCCCTGACCAGCTGCGACGACGACTGCGAAGGCGACGGGGTCGGGTGACGCGCTCGTGACGGCGGTCGGAGGCGCACGCGAGCAGCGGCCCGGACCCCAGGGGGACCCCACGGACGCCACTCCGATGGCACTGCCGGTCGACCGGCCCACCGCGGTGGACCCGTCACCGGCCTTCCGGAGGCTGCGGACCGAGGCTCCCGTGACGCCACTGGCCTTTCCCGACGGGCCGGCGGGCTGGCTGGTCACCCGGTACGACGACGTACGGGCCGCGCTGGCCGACCCGCGGCTCGGCTCCCGCCGCCCCCACCTCAACTCCCACGTCCGGGCCAGCCTCATCACGCCCCAGGAGATGACGGCCGTACGCCTGTCCGACCTGCTCACCAGCGACCCGCCGGAGCACACCCGGCTGCGCCGACTGGTCAACCGGCAGTTCACGACCCGCCGCATGAAGGCGCTGGCCCCCCGGATCCAGGAGATCGTCGACGACCACCTCGACACCCTCGCCGACGCCCCCCAGCCGGCCGACCTGATGACGACGGTCGCCCTCCCCGTACCGTCCCTGGTGATCAGCGAACTGCTCGGCGTCCCCTTCGCCGACCACGACCGGTACCAGCGGCTGACCAGGGAACTCCTCTCCCTCGACCGCACCCGGGAACAGCTCCTGGCCAGCAAGGCGGAGATGAAGGCGTACCTGCAGGGTCTCGTCCACGCCAAACGGGCCGAACCGGGCGACGACGTCCTGTCCGGCCTCGTACGGGCCCAGGAAGCCGGCACCCCGCTGACCGACGACGAAATCGCCTCCCTGGGGCAGCTCATCCTCATCGCCGGACACGAGACCACCGCCAACGTCCTCGGCCTGGCCGTCTTCCTCCTGCTGCGCCCGCCCCGCCTGTGGGACACCGTGCGCGACCGGCCCGAACTGGTCGACGGCGTCATCGAGGAGACCCTGCGCTACGCGACCGTGCTGCAGTTCGGCCTGCTCCGCGTCGCGCGTGAACCCCTGTCCATCGCCGGGCGATCGATCCAGGCCGGCGACCGCGTCGTCCTCCACCTGCCCGCCGCCAACCGCGACGACGAGCGGTTCCCCGATCCCGACCGCTTCTGCCCCCGCCGCCCCGACGCCGCCAGACACCTCGGCTTCGGCCACGGCCCGCACCACTGCCCGGGCGACGAACTCGCCCGGACCGAACTGCGCATCCTGCTCACCACGTTGCTGCGCCGCTTCCCCGACCTGCGCCTGGCCACCGGCCCGGACGAGATCCGCACCCACGAGCACCGGGTCGTCCACGGAATCGCCGAACTCCCGGTGACCTTCCCCCGCTCACCCGACACCACGAGGAAATAACCGAGGTGCTCGACCGGTACGGCTCGTACGCCGCCTGCGCCTTCGACTTCGACGGCACCCTGGCCGACACAGCCGCCGTCAACCTCGGTGCGGTGAAGGCTTCGCTCGCCGCGCACGGAATACCCGTCTCCGACGCCTGGCTGTTCGCCGCACCCGCGTTCACCGCCGCCCAGCTCCGGCGGCGGCTCGGCATCCCACCGGACGCCCTCCCCGACGAGACCTTCGTCAAAGCCGCCCGCGCCTACTGGTTCGCGCACACCGACCGGATCAGACCGATCGCCGTGGCCGCGCACGCCGCACGTGCGGCCGCGGACCGCGGCGCGGTCGCGGTGGTCTCCGCGAACTACGGCGACATCGTGCGTCACGGCCTCACCGTCGTGGGCCTCGACGACCTGCCCTGGACGATCGTCGGCCGCGACGACGTCCCGCAGCCCAAGCCCGCCCCGGACGCCTACCTGCGCGCCGCCCACCTGATGGGGGTGGCACCCGGCGACTGCCTCGCCCACGAGGACACCGACGAAGGCGTCGCGGCGGCCACATCCGCGGGCATGCACGTCGTCGACGTCCGGCACCGGCCTTGGCGGTAGACGCCACGGCACACCCAAGCATGGTGCTCCGAGCGGACCGGGCTGGACCCGACGGCGACCTCACGGCACCCACGCCCGACTTCGCGGCCGGAGGCGAGAAGGGCACTCGCTCGCGCGCAGGGGGCCGCGCACTCATCAGCGCGTGTTCTCGCAGGCCGGAAGTCTTATGCACGCCCAGGTGCCGGGGCTTCCCCAGCGTGTGGCGCGGGCTGGGTGATGCTCACCTCGGCGGCGACGGGGAGCAGAGCCCGTCGGTGCCTGAACGCGCGGGTGACGGTCAGGAGGGCGATGCCCGGGAGGAGGGCGCTTCGCGCGGGGCCGGGACCCATCCGGCCCCCTGTACGGGGTGGCGCAGGCCGCAGGCGCAGCGCCGGGTGATGATGGAGGCATGTCCGATCGTGACGACTTCCTGACGTGGGTCAGGACCGCGTTGTACGAGGCGGAGGTCGCGCTGCACAACGGCGACGCCGCTCCCCGACGTGCGCTGTGGTCGCGCACCGAGCCGGTGAGCGTCCTGGGAGCGTGGCGCAGCGCCGCGGGCCACGAGGAGCTCGACGCGCTTTTCGCCGGCCTCGCGAAGACCTTCTCCGACTGCACCTCGTACACGTTCGAGCTGCAGGCCTACGACGTCAACGGCGACATGGCCTACACCGTCGGCCTGGAACACACCTCCGCCTCCGTGGACGGGCAGCCCCGTACCTACACGCTGCGCGCCACCCAGGTGTACCGCAGGGAAGACGGCGCCTGGCGGGTCGCCCACCGGCATGCCGACACCGTGACCGACTGACGAGGAGCGGCGCGCGGCCGAAGACCAGGAGGCGCCGTGCGGTCGGGGCAGGGCCCCGGCCGCCGCCGTGCCCGTGCTGCGCGCCGTGGTCACCGCCTGCCCGGACGACCTGACCGGCCCGCGCGACCGCACGACGCCGCTTCTCGCTGTGCCCCGTGCACACGTGACCGAAGCGGGGGACGCGACCTGCCTGGGGCCTCGACAGCCCGGCCGTCCGCCGGACGCACCGCACCGCACCGCACCGCACCGCACCGCACCGCACCGCACCGGCAGCGTCACCCGGGCCGGCAGCGTCACCCGGGCCGCCCGGTATCGAGGCTGCGGTCCCGCAGGGTGAGCGGGGCCGCCGGCGCCTTCGTCGTGCGGACCGGGACGGCCTCAGGGATGCGGGGAATCGCCTCGTACGGGTCGTCACCGTCGGCTCCCCAACTCGTCGCCCGCTGAAGCAGATGAGGAGTCCAGCGCGAGAGCGCGGGACGCTCCGTCCAGCGGCGAGTGAGCAGATCGGCCCGATTGCCGACGGCAGAGCCGGGGCCACTAAGCTGCGGGTTCCTCGGAATGTTCACCGTTTCCTCACAGAAGTGGAACCCGATGCCCGCCACCGCCGGTCCGTTCACCGCCGATGACCGTCTGGACCCCCAGGAGATGGTCGTCCTGCACCGCGTCTTCCGCCGCGAGATACCGCTCCTGGCCGACCTGGTCGAAGCTGCCGTCCCGGGCGACCGGCGGCGTACCGCCGTTCTCGCCGATCACCTCGACCTGGTCCTCGGTGCCCTGGGCGAACATCACGAGGGCGAGGATCACCTGCTGTGGCCCAAGCTGCGCGAGCGCGCCATCCCGGGTGCCGACGTCGTCGCACGCATGGCCGATCAGCACGAGGCCATCGCCGGCGCGCTCGCCGCGGCCACCGACTTGTCGTCCCGGTGGCGCACCCACCCCGAGCGCGACACCGCCCTTCGGCTCGCCGACGCCCTGCGCGAGCTCGACCGGCACGCCGCGGCCCACATGGACGACGAGGAAGAGCACCTCCTGCCCCTGATGGCCGATCACATCACCGCCGGGGAGTGGTCCGAGGTCGGCGAACGCGGACGCCGCAGCGTCCCGAAGACGAAGCTCCTGATCTTCCTGGGCGCGATCCTCGAGGACGCGACCGCACAGGAACGGCAGCTGTTCCTCTCGCACATGCCCGCCCCCGCCCGCCTGCTGTGGCGCACCCTCGGTACCCGTCTCTACGAGCGCACCACCGCCCGCGTCCGCCGGACCAACGCCGTGGTCCCCCAGGCGTAGCACCCGTTCCCCGTACGGGAGGGCGGCGTTCCACGCCCTCCCCACGGCGCGAGTGGGGAACCAGTGGGCGTGCCCCACCCTCCGTGGGGAACGGACTCCACCGCGCACGGAAGCGGGCCAAGAGCACGCGCTCGTGAGGCGGACCAGACGGTCCACGGGCACCTCGCCGGCCAGGGCGCGCGTGGGAGAGTTCGGTGGTCCCGAGCCGGGGCCGGGCCGATGCGAGGGCCGGCCGGTGCCCCGATCGTGTTGACCGCCCCCGGCAGGCAGTGCTGGAGTCGGCGCGTGGACAGCATCCCCGCCAACCGGCGGCTCTGGAACCGGATCAGCAACGCCTACCAGTACGAGCACGACCCACGAATCGGGGCCGCGCCCCGGCTGTGGGGCATGTACTCCATTCCCGACGCGCACCTGCGCGCCCTGGGCGACGTCACCGGCAAGCGCGTCCTCGAACTCGGCTGCGGTGCCGGCCAGTGGTCCAGGGCGCTCGCCGCCGAGGGTGCCGCCGTGGTCGGGCTCGACCTGTCCGAAGCCCAGCTCGGCGCGGCGGCCGACGCGATGGGAGCGGCCCGCTATCCGTTGGTGCAAGGCGCCGCCGAGCGACTCCCCTTCGCCGACGGCAGCTTCGACCTGGTGTTCTGCGACTTCGGCGGGCTCAGCTGGGCGCCCCCGCACCTGGCCGTCCCGCAGGCCGCACGCGTCCTGGGCCGAGGCGGGCGCCTGGTGTTCAACGTCGCCAGTCCGTGGTTCGAAGCCTGCTACGACGAAGCCGCCGGCCGCGTGACCACGACGCTGCAGCAGGACTACTTCGGGCTGGACACCATCGCCGAGGGCGACGGTGCGACCAGCTATCAGCTCACCTACGGCGACTGGGTCAGGGTCCTGCGCGGCGCAGGTCTCGTCATCGACGATCTCGTCGAGCCGCGGCCCGAACTCGGAACGCCCAACGGCTACAACGAAACCGACCCGCCCGACTGGGCGCACCGCTGGCCGGCGGAACTGCTCTGGGTGACCCACAAACCGTGAGTTCCGCCGCGCCGGGGCTTGAAGGCGTTCCCTTGCCGGGCAGACCTGGGGCGTGCCCGCAGGAGGGCTTCCGCGAGCTCGTGCACGGTAGCTCGTGCACGGTAGCTCGTGCACGGTAGGCGGTGAGACCTCGATCCCCGGATGGTCGATCACGGTCAGATCGTGGGGAATGCGTCTCGTGCAGTGATCATCAGCAATCGCCGGATCACGGGCCTGTCGGCTTCCGTGATCGCCGAACCCATCTCCGAGGTAGGCCCGTTGGGGCATGAGCGTCACCGGGCCGGGTGTCCCGTCGGCAGACCGTGGGCCTGGTCTCCGCGCGGCGGAGGTCGTTGCCGGGCCCCACCAGGGTCCTCGACGTCCCACCGCTCACCGCTCACGAGCTCGTCAGCCCACCAGGAGGTTCTTCTTGAGACGCTTCAGTTCGTGGCGGTCGATGCCGAGGCCGTCGTTCAGATAGTGGTCGAAGGTGCCGTACTTCGCCCCGACTTCGGCGTAGGCGGAGTTGAGGTACTCGGGGCGGACGTCCAGCAGCGGCTTGTAGACGGCGGCCTGCTCGGGCGGGAGGTGGCCGAGGAGGGCGTCGTTGGCGGCCTTGCGGTAGGTGTTGCTGGCGAGGTAGTCGGCCATGACGGTGTCCCGCGGCACGCCGAGGGCGGTCAGCAGGGCGGCGTTGGACCATCCCGTGCGGTCCTTGCCGGCGGTGCAGTGGAAGAGTACGGAGCGCGCGTCGTCCTCGCGCACGCCGTCGAACACCTGGCCGTACGCCTTCTCGGCGCCGTCGCCGCTGACCATGGCCTTCTCGGCGTCGATCATCATCCGCTCGGCCTCGGCGGGGGTCCTCGGCATTCCCTGGAAGGCCTCCGAGCCCGCGAAGACGTCGGCGACGACGTAGTCGGCGCCGGCCGGGACCTTCTCGGGGTCCTTGGCGCGCTCGCTCTCCGTGCGCAGGTCGAAGACGGTCCTGATGCGCAGGCGCCGGAGCGTGGTCCGGTCCTGGGCCGTCAGGTTGTTCAGGGCGTCCGAGCGGTAGACCTCGCCCATCCTGACCCACTGGCCGTTCTCGGTGCGGTAGCCGCCCGCGTCACGGAGGTTGACGGTTCCGGAGAGCTTGACGAGCCGGTCGGCGAGCCGCAGGCCCTGGCCGTGATCGGCCTCGAACCAGAACCACTGGCGGTCCGCGGCGGGCAGACCGGTGACGACGGTCCGGCCGGTGGAGCCGCCTCGCGCGACGACCCTGCCGTTCGCGCGGATCTCGACGCGCGTGACGCCTTCCGCCTTCCAGCTGAGGGAGAACGAGCCGTCGGCGCCGTCGGTGACCGTGGCCTCGGTGAACGGAATGGCCCGGCCGGAGCGGTGCTGGACGGTGTTTCCGGGCAGGTCGCGCTCGGTGGCGCCGGCTGCCGGTGCGAGGGTCGGGCCGAGGGCGAGAGCGGAGACGACGGCGGTCGCGGAGAGGGTTGCCTTGTTCATGGTCGTGAGAGTGGGTGGCCGGGGCGAACGTCGCATGAACGCGGCGTGGCTGGACATCGCCCCATCGAAGGCAGATGGCAAAACATGCCACCTGTGCAAAACATGCAGACAAGGGGACGGCCCACACCTGGCCGAGAGGTCATCTCATTCGATCGGGCCGTGAGGCCCGCTCCACCGCCTGGTCCTCGACGAGCTCGGCGCCGACGCGGCCTGGACCGGCCGCCGCACCCTGCCGGGATCTCGGCGCCGAATCCGTACAGCAGCGAGGAGCCGGGAAGGACGACCGGCTCCGGGCGGATGCGGACGTGCCGCGTCCACGGCTACGGGCGCGGGCCGCTGCCCGGTCGCGTACGGCGGTCGCTTCGGCGGTCTCGGCGCCGTGCTCTCCACCGGGCGAGCAGCTCACCGGGTGTGCGGGCCGGCGGTGTCCGTTCCGCAGGCTCTCGCTCCTCGGGGGTGAGGGCGATGTGGGGCATGAGGTAGCGGCCGCCGTCCATCTCCAACACGCACGGGGGAACGTCGTCCCCGTCGTAGGGGTGATCGATCGTGACGACCATGGGCTTGGGCGGGAGGGTGGGGAGCTCCCCCTTCAGGACAGTGGCCTGGTGGCGCGGAGTCGGGGCCACGGCGACGGTCTTTCCGTTGACCCAGACTTCGGCGCGCCGCCGCCGCGGGTCGTGCAGGACGGTGATCGATTGACCGTCCTGATCCAGGTGGTAACGGTGGTGGCCTGCCATGTCGGTCTCCTCACACGCTCCTGTCACCAGCGTAGAACGTCGAGCCTCCCCGTCTGCCGCAACCCGATGCGGGAGGGCCGGCGGAGCCGCCTGTCCTCGTTCCCGCCGATCGCCGCGCCAACAACCGTGCCGTGCTCCGGGGCCGCGGCGGGCTGAGCATCCGCCCGGACATCTTTGAGTACGCGTACGCATGACACGGCAGTTCTCCGGTGGCGAGAGTGGTGCCGGACCAAGCGAAAGGGAGACCACCGTGCACACGCCCCGTAAGACGAACCCGCCCGCCACCGCCCCGCGCCCCGGAAAGACCCGCCTCGTGGCTGCCGCTCTCGCGAGCGCGGCCGCAGTCGTGGCCCTCACCGGATGCGCCGGTGTCGAATACCGGGAGGACATCTGCAGCAGCGGCGAGTACCCCGCCCTGTCCGTGGGCGGTACCGGCTCCGTCTGCGTCTCGGACAAGCAGGAACCTCCGGCGGGATTCGTGCGATACCCGGAGGGCAAAGTGCCCCGGCAGGTCGACGACGAGTGGGACGTGTACTGGAACACCCACACGCTCGACAAGAACGGCAATGTCATCGACGCCCCGGACGCGGGCTGACCCGGAAAAGCCGATCCGACCGGCCCGCCCGACACGGGACGCGGCTGCAGTCGCAGAGTCGGGCGGTCGGGTCCTTGTCGGGTTCTCACCGGTCTCGCGCAGCCACGGACCGTGGGCCCCGGAGCGGCGGCTCCCCCTTGTGCGCAGGCGGTGGAAGGCTTGGGGCATGGCCTTTCGAGCATGGCGGGACGTCCTGCGTTCCTGGCGGCCGGGGCATGCCCCCGCGCTGCTGGTGATCCCCCTCGGGCTGATCGTCACCGTGTGCGTCGTGGACGTGCTGTCGCCGCCGCACATCCACCTCGGTCCCCTGCTGGTGGCAGCGCCCGCGATCAGCGTGGCCCTGGCCGGCGCACGCGTGACGGCGCTGATGGGGGCCCTTGCGGTAACGGCCCAGGTGCTGATCGGCGTGCTCAGAGGGGCCTGGGACACCGCCAACATCCAGGCTCAGATCGCCGCGCTGATCGTCGTCTCGGCCGTCTGCGTCGCCCTCTGTGTGGTGCGGGGGCGGCGCGAGCGGCAGCTGCACCGGGTGCGGTCGGTGGCCGAGGCGGCCCAGAGCGTGCTGCTGCGGCCGCTGCCCACCCGCGCCGGCCCGCTGCGGATCGCCGGTCTGTACATCCCTGCCGAGGAGGAAGCCGACCTGGGCGGAGATCTGTACGCGGCCGCACGCACCGCCCACCACAGCACCCGGCTCCTCATCGGCGACGTGCGCGGCAGCGGCCTGGGCGCCATCAGCAACACCGCTCTGCTGCTCGGCGCCTTCCGGGCAGCCGCCCACCGGCAGGCCACCCTGCCCCGCCTCGCCGTCCACCTGGACGCCGCGTTCCGGTGGGACACCGGCCAGTGGCGGTCGCCGACGGAGCAGGACGCCATGGAGGACTTCGCCACCGCCGTGCTGCTCGACATCCCCGACCACGATCCGGTCGTCCACCTCATCAGCTGCGGTCACCCACCGCCGCTCATCCTCCGCGAAGACCGGCTCATCCCGCTCGTGGCCGAGGCGAGCCATCTTCCGATCGGGTTCGGCGGGGCTTTCGGCATCACCGACTACGACATCCAGACCTTCCCGTTCGAGGTCGGCGACCTGCTGCTCCTCTACACCGACGGCGTCATCGAGGCACGCGACACCGACGGCCGCTTCTACCCCTTCACCGAACGGGCGCCGCAGTGGACCACGGACGACCCCGACGAACTCCTGCGCCATCTCCGGGCCGACCTGCTGGCCCACGTCCACGGACACCTCGACGACGACGCGGCCGTCGTCGCGATCCGCCGCCTGGCAGACGGCCCGGTCACGACCCGGGACGGCAGCACGGGTGCATGACCCGAGAGGCCGTGAACGCGATCCACAGCCGCTCGGCCGCATCGGCGGTGCGGGGCCGGCCCGATCGCGAGCAGTGGCCGCAGCCGCTGGATCACCCACACGTCTCAGCCGCGGGGGCGCTCCGCGGTCACCAGCCACGCCGTACTGCGCAGCCGCACGGCGCCGTCGCGTTCGAACCGGCGCAGCGCGTCGGTCAGTGCGTGCCGGGCCTCCTCGCGTCGCTGCGGCGTGGACGCCTGGGCGAGCAGGTGCTGCGCCGGGCCGGTGGACAGCAGGAAGTCCGCGGCCCGTTCCGCATCAGGACCCCAGTTCCCCTGCGCCTCGACCTGCACGGAGGTGACCCCCGTGAAGCCGGCCGCGTCGAGTACGGTGCGGATGCGGGCGGGGTCGGCGAGGGAGAACATGCCGGGGGCGCCGGTTACGCCGAAGTCTCCGGGGTCGGCCTCGGGCAGGGCCCGGGACAGTGTCGACATCACCATCGCCCAGTCGTTGTCGGCGGCTGCGGCGCTGGTGACGAAGGCCAGACGGCCGCCGGGGCGCAGGGCCTGGCCGATGTGACCGAAGGCGGCGACGGGGTCGGCGAAGAACATCACCCCGAAGCGGCTGATCGCACGGTCGAAGCCGCCGGTCGGCAGGGGGTGGACCTGCGCATCGCCTTGGGCGAATGCGACGTTGGGCAGCAGTTCGCGGTCGGCGGCGGCCCGGGCGCGCTCCAGCATGGGCCCGGAGAGGTCCAGTCCCAGAGCCGTGCCCGCGGGGGCCCGCCCGGCGGCCAGGCGGGTGGTGTGTCCGGCCCCGCAGCCGATGTCCAGGACCTGGTGGTGGCCGGCGATGTCGGCGGCGTCGAGCAGCCGCTGGTTGAAGCCGTCGTTCACGGCGTCCCACTGGTCCTGGTGGCGGGCCCAGAAGCTGCCCTCGGTCCCGTTCCATGCCTGCGCCTGCCGGCTGTTGATGATGAGTTCCGGAAACTCCATGTCGGTCTCCCGAGTAGAATGGGCGTGTGCCCAAACAGTATGGGCACACGCCCATACTGTCCACGTCCTTTCTGGAGCAAGCCGATGTCCCCACGCGGAGTGGCCATCCCCGACCTGCGCGTACGACTTTTCGCGGCCGCCGAACGGGTGGTGGCGCGCGACGGAGCGGGCGCCCTCACCAGCCGGGCGGTCACCGAAGAAGCCGGCTGTGGCAAGGGCGTGCTGCACACGCACTTCGCCGGACTGGACACCTTCGTGGCAGAGCTGGTGCTTGACCGCTTCGCCTCGACGGCCCGGCTGATGCAAGCCCTGCCCGCTCGCGCCGGGCAGGACACGGTCGCGCACAACCTCGTCCGGGCGGCCCGAGCCCTCATGGACTCCCTCGATCCGGGCATCGTCGCACTCGCCCTGACCCTGCCGGGCGCCTCCTCGCACACCCGACGGGCATGGCAGGAGGGTGCGCCGGGCTTCGCGGTGATCGAGGAGGCGGTCCGCGCCTACCTCGTAGCCGAGCAGGAACTGGGCCGGGTGGCCGCCGACACCGACACGGCAGCGGCCGCCCTCGCCCTCGTCGGCACCCTGCATCACCTCTTGATGACCCGCACCCCCGGCAGCCCAGCTCCCGAGGACCAGATGGAACGCCTGGTTGCACTGCTACTGCACAGCTAGAGAGCGCTCCGAACACCCGTGAAAGCGATACGCGCGCCCGGCCCGGACCGGGAAGCAAACGCCGGAGTGTGGTGGAGCGGCACTTCGGCCGCATGAGCACGGGGGTGGCTTCGTCACCCGGCACGACTGTGACCGCCACGTCCCATCAGGTGCCGTCACCCTCGCGTCGTTCCAGGCGTCGGCGTGACACGCTCACGACGAGCCCGCACGCGGGAGTCCGGCGGCGGGCCGTCCCGACGATCCTGCGGTGCAGGCCGGGCTTGGGAAAGCGGTCACCGCGCGCCCTCGGTCACTGAGGCCACGCACACGGGGATGGCGACGGAGAGCCTTCCCGTGAAAGCCCGCTCCTGCTGTTCGGAGATCCACGCGGTGGCCGAATCACGGCCGACACGGCCGGTGACGGCCGCTGCTTCGGCCGGTCCGGACAGCACCGGCAGCAGGGGGGCGTCCGTGAGAACCGCCGTGCGCACCTCCACGGCCACCTCGTGAAGTCCGGCGCCGGCCAGAAGATTCCGATGGCGTCGAACCCCGGCGAGCAGGTGGCAGCGGTGGAAGCGGCCATTGCCGCTCATCACGAACACCGTCGCCGTGACGCCGGGGGCCGCCAGGGCGACGTCCCGGGTATCGGCGACGCGGGCCCGGATCGCGGCGACCGCAGCCCGGGCCCGCTCCGGCATCCAGCCGATCAGCTCGTACGGCGCCCCGGCAATCTCCCTCACCGGCCGGCGCCCCACGCTGACGGTGCGCGGCTCGGACGTCGGCCGTGCGTCGAGTCCGGCCCTCAGCGTCCGGAACCACCGTGGTCCGGATGCTCGGGTGTGGTCCATGATGCGCGCTCCGCCCCGGCGTCCGTGTGCACGGGATCGACGTCGGAACGGCGCCTGCGCGCGGCACGGCGGCTGCCCCACCAAAACGCCCCGACGAGAAGGGCGACGACCACGATCCCCAGGCCGACGGCGAAGAGCACGGCGTTGGAACCGGCCGACGCGAGAACAGAGGATGCTGCGATGCCAGTCATGATCACCTTTCCAGAGGCAACGCGCCGCGGCAGCAGGGCGCTGCGGGCGCGCAGGGCGACTGTCCCCTCCCGGCCTGTGTAAACGCCCTCACAGGGAGGCTGTGTGGCCGCTCATCGATGCCGCGGGGCCGCCCGGATGCCCGTGCTCGCCCTGACCGGCGACGCCCGCCGGTGAGAGCCCAAGCGCATGCGGCTGCCACTGTTCTCCCCCACAGCCCAGCTCGTCACCACCGGCCGCCGCAGTCGCCCCCGCCTGGCCTGCCGCTGGGCCGTGTCTTCGAATGATCACCGCTGGTGGGTCATGGTGTCGCGAGACGTCGCCAGGAGCTGTCCGATGCCGGGCGGGAGTTCGTCCGGCCGCTGCCGCCCGCCTCGTTGCGGGGACGGAAGCGGCTGGAGGACCGCCGGGTCCTGAACGGGATCGTGGGGAAGTTCCGCACCGGGACGCGCCCGAGCGGGCCGGCCGGATCGGCAACCGGGGCCGGCGGGGCGGCCGCGGGGGCCGCTCGTCGGCCTTCGACCGCGAGACGTACAAGCACCGCACCGTCAAGAGTTGTGTGGACTCCTGAAGATCATGCGGTGGACGCGAGCCACCGCATGAACGCACTCCGATGGCGGGCGATGTCCGACCAGGTCATGACCCGGATCGCGGGCCGGTTTCCCAGGGTGGAACCACGGGCGACCGCTCGTGCCTACCTGCTCGGACTGCTTTCCCGGACCGATGTGACGGCTGCTCGATCCGCCCGTGGGGACGCCGCTGTCAGCGTACGGACTTTCCTCCCCAGCCGCGTACGGACGTACGTCTCCGCTTCCGTCCCGGTGAGGGCAAGGGTGGTCAGCGCATCGTCCAGCCGTGCTCTTCCTGTGCTGCGCCGGCTTCCTCTTCGCCAAGCCAGACGAGGCCGAACTGCCGGCCCCGTAGCCGGAAGATTCCCGCTGACCAGTCGGCAAGCTCCTCGTCGAGCTCGCCGGCGGAGATGATCCCGTCGTCGAGGTCGGGCAGCTGCTGGGCGGGATCGGTACAGGACAGAGCCCATTCGGGAAGCTCTTGCGGGTTGCCCCATCGCCTTCGCCGAAAGGGCCCTTCCCTCCACCACCAGGTCGTGACTCGGATCACGAGCACGCCGATCTGCTCGTCTCCGTCCATGACACGTGCGGCAGCACGGCGGTACGGGTCGAGCCGGGTATCGGGCGATGGCTCCGGCCGTCGACGTCTGAACACGCCTTCATTCTCGCTGTCGCACCCGGACCAGGCCGACCTCGGGCTCAGAACGCCTGATCACGCCGCAGCGCTTCCGGTGCCCCGGCCCCACGCTTGATCAGTCGTTGATCAGCTGCTGAAAGGTCTCGGAGAACTCACCGTTCTCGATCAGTCCGGCGATCACGCCGGTCGTGCTCCCGATGCCCGGATCCCTGACGATCAGGCCGTCCGAGGCCCAGAAGTACCGGCCCCCCAGGGCCTCGTCGGTTCCTGCCCAGGGTTTCATCAGGCGCTCGACCTCCGCGACGGTGAACACGGTCGCGGCCCGACGAGCTCCGTTCTTCGGAGCCACGAAGACGTCCACGTCGCAGACCTCGTCCAAGTCCTCACCGTCGCCGGGCAGGAACGACGTCTCGAAGTCCTGCGTGCGGACCCGGTACCAGGGCTCGTCCCACCCCCGCTCGACCGGCTCGGGCGGTGTGCTGTCACTCATCACGCGAGCGTCCCCGGCCGGGGTCATCGATCTCCACCGAGATCCGCTGCCGTGCTGCCGCTGCCCGCACTCAGAGCCGGCCTCCGTTGTCCGCGCGGTGTGCGGGGTCGGGCGCGCACAGCCAGCCGTTGACGGCGAAGCGGCTGTCCGCGTGGTCCCTCCCGGGGCACTCGACCGGCCGTACCTCGTGCCAGGCGGTGGGCAGGAAGAACACGATGCTGTCGTGCTCGGGCTCCCAGTCCCGCCAGGTCCGTTCCTCCCACGCCCCGGTCGTCCCGGTGTGCAGGGGCAGGGCGGCGTCGAAGACGCGCAGCTCGCCCCCGGTGAACGGCCGGGGCGTGCGATGCAGGTAGTACACGAACGTGAGCAGACGCCGAGGGGCGTGGTCGACGCTGGTGTCCTGGTGCGGCCGGTAGAAGTCCCCGTCGTTGTGCACGTTGAGGCCGTAACTGGCTTCGGTGTACCGGCAGTCGACGCCCAGCGTGTGCTCGACCGCCTCCCGGACGTCCTCGACGGCCGCGAGCAGCTCGGGCGCCTCGAAGTCCGGGCACGACCGGGACCGGCGCAGGTCGGGGTCCAGCTCCCGGTCCCGGATCAGGGAGGGCTTGAGGCGGTCCCCCGTGGAGGCGACGGCACGCTCCAGGAGGGCGCCGGACGTCCGCTCTCCGAGGAACCCGGTGATGCGGCAGACCGTGACCGGAAGCCGGAAGACCGCGTCCGTGGACACCTGCGAGGGACTCTCCGCCGTCATCGCCCCGCCTCTGCCGTGGCCGTGGCCGTGGCCGTGGCCGTGGCCACAGCGTCCCGCAGCCGGGACACCTCGGCCTCCAGTTCCGTCACATGGCGGTGGAGCGCCTGGACGCAGACCAGGGCCACGCCGAGGCCGTCGACGACCGGGATCCTGGTGTCGTCGCGGTTGAGGCCGAAGGCGGCGTGCCAGTCCTGGGCCATCGGTCCGAGGTGACGTACGTCCTCGGGCTCCCAGACGTAACGCCAGGTACCGATGGGCAGCGCGGCCACCGTCTCGAGGACCTGGTACCCGTTGACGGCACCGGCCGGGGCCACGGCGCCACCTTCCCGGACGTCGGCCCCACCACGGACCTCGGGACCCCGGTCGACCGCCCGGGAGCGCCGGGGGAAGATCCGCATCGTCACCGGCTCCAGTCGACCGGGACCACGTCCTGCTTGAGTCCGCGGTCGCTGCAGATGGAGCACGGGCCGGCCGGCACCCCGGGGCCCTGGTCGGTGCCGACGGTGATCGCCCCGTGGGCTCCGACCGGGGTGTGGACGCCGTCGCCCTGGAGCGCCGCCTCGTAGCCGCCGAGGAGCTCCTGGAGGGTTCCGGGACCCAGGTTCTCCGGGGCGGTGATCGCGGCCACGCCGTCGTAGTCGGTGTAGGCCGCCCCGAGCGTCCGGCCACCGATGGTGGCGAACACGACCTTCACGCCCCGGACGGGCTCCCCGGTGACGGCGTCGGAGGCGATCGCGTGGAGGTTCTCCAGTTGCATCTGGGTGACGTTCAGGGTGGCCTGGCTGGCCACGAGCCTGACCGGCTTCAGACTGGGGCATTCCGCGCCGCTGCACGGTGCGGGCGACGACGTGAGCGCGGCCGCGGGGACGGCGCCCCCCGCGCCCAGCGACGCCAGAGCGGCTGCCATCACCGCGACGGTCCTGCGACCGACAGAACTCATGTCCACTCCCCATCGACCCGCCACCCCCCGTGGGGCGGCACGGACGACCGTAGCCACACCCGTCCGGAGCGAACGTCCGATGAACGCGAGTGCGCACCATCTGATGAATCGTCGGCGGGGCCGTGACGAACACGGCCGATTCATACCGGCCAGCACAGGGCCGCGGACGCCCCCGGCTGTGAGCCGACCGGCGAAGCCGGTCGGAACGTCGACGTGCCGCAAGGACTGTGCCGACCGACCCGGCGTGCTCCCCAGCACCGCGCCGGAACACGAGGGCCGACCGTACGGGAACACGAGGACCCGACCGTAACCGGACGCTCAGGTGGCCGGATCAACCGCTCCCCGGCCAACTGAAGCGTTCCGTCACGCCGGGGCTCGCGGACCGTTCGGGGTACGGCTGCTACAGCTCGAACTCCAGGTGTTCCACGTCGGTGAAGCGGACCTCTTCCAGGGAGCCGGCGCGGCGGCCGCCGTCCTGGAAGTACACCTCCTTGAGCGCCTCGGCGGCGATCTCCTGGAGCTGGGCGTCGCCGGCGCCGGCCTCCTGGGCGTCGAAGAGGCGGGCGGCGTACTGCGGGGGCAGGGCGACGGTCAGGTGCCGGATGCGGTCCTGGTCCGTCGACCCGATCGGGGCGGTGTAGCCCATGCGGGCACGGGCGTCGATGACGATGCCACCGGTGCTCGCCGCTTTCGCTTTGGCCTTGGCCCGGATCTGCGGTTGCCAGCGCTTCTTCACCTCGCGCTCCAGCCGGGCGGCGAGGCCCGGGCGGGGCTTTTTGATCTGGTCCTTCACGTACCGCTCCACGGTGCGCTGGGAGATCCGCAGCATGTGGGCGGCCGCCTTGGTGCCGCCGAGCTGCTTGACCAGATAGCGCATCTGCGGGCCCGCGTTCTTGGGCGCCGGGCGCGTGAACGCCTTCTGCACCGCGGCGTCCAGGCCGTCCCCGAACAGGCTCATCGTGGCCCTCTCCTACTCTCCGTTGTCGGCGTCGGTGACGGTGCCGTCCTTGATGTACCGGGCCAGGTTGAGTTCCGGGGCGTCGAACCGCTCGCGGACCTCCTCGCCCCACAGGACGCTCTGCGTTCCTTCCCACTTCACGAGGCCGGGGTTGATGCCGAGCTTGAACCCGCCGGGCAGCGCCTTCCCCTCCCGGTAGGGCAGGAAGTCCAGCGGCGACCCGCCGTTGGCGGCGTAGACGACGCAGTCGGACAGGATCGCGATGGGGTACTGGCCGGTGAAGGCGGCATGCTTGACGATCTTGCGGTGGAGGTTGACGCGGGTGCGGGAGATGACCGCGGCGCGGATGTCCGGCCGCCAGATCGGGCGGGACAGGGCGCGCCACGGCTCGCCGGGCCGCCAGCCCTCACCACGCGGGCGCTCGCGCAGCTTGCCCAGGCCGCCCTTGACCGTCGCCTTGACCGCCGAGACGACGATCGCCAGTTCCGGGTCACGGCTCTTGTAGCCGTCCATCGCCTTGAGGAAGTCCTCCGGCGACAGGTCGGCGGCGACGCCGAGGTCGGCCATCGTGGCGAGGTAGGCGTCGCGCAACCGCTGGTACCAGCCGTCCAGGTACCGGCCGTTCTCGTACCGGACCCATGCCTCGGTCGGGCGCACCTCGTAGCCGAGTTCCACCGCGTAGGCCACGGTCGGCGTCGCGTACCAGGCCGGGCCCTCGGGACGCTCGCCCTTCGGCGTGAACGGGCTCGGCAGCAGGTCGCCGTCCAGCTCCACCCACTCCTTGCCGACCTTCACGCGGGACAGGTCGACGTGGGAGAGGTCGACCAGCCACGAGCCGGGCAGCTTCGGGTCGAAGACGGGGTTCGTGACGTGCGTCGCCTCGCCGAGGCCGACCGGCAGGCCGTTGGCACCGGCGGCGAAGGCCATGTTGACGTCGATGCCGACCAGGTGGCGCAAGGTGCACTCCGCGTCGGTCATCGGCCTCGCCCAGTCGTACGCCTCCTCGAACAGCTTCTCCGCCGGGCCACGTACGTGGAAGCGCGGCAGGTCTTTCAGGACGGGGTGACCGTCGGGGACCTCGCACGGCGGCCAGTTCGCCGGGTCGATGGCGTCCTTGCCCAGCGAGCCGGGGTTGTGCTCGGAGTGCCGCTTCCCCGTCGCGTCCGGCTCGGAGGCCCGGGTCGGCGGGTGCAGTGCGGTCATCAGCTCCAGGCCGGTCACGGCCGTGGAGCCGCGCGGCGTCATCACCCGCGAGGCGTACACGCCCAGGACGCGGGCGAGTTCCGCCGGCGGGAGCTGCCCGGCCTCGCCCCAGTGCCGGGTGTCCAGCGCGTGCCACGACGGGATGCACAGCTGCACGCAGGCCCGCTCCGAACCGGTCGCGGGGCGGTAGATCCGCGCCCACGGACCGAAGCCGCGCTTCGTCAGCTTCCACTCCGCGCGGACCAGTTGCTTGACGACCTTGTGGCCCTCCGGCAGACGCCCGGCGAGCCGCTCCTCCTCCGTGAGCGTCGTGGGCAGGCCGTAGCGCTCCAGCGCGGCCTCGGTGAGGACGAGCAGCGGGTCGGCGTCCTTGCCCGGGCCGGCGAGCTTCGGCTGACCGAGTTTCGCCTCGCGCAGCGTCCAGTCCACCAGGGCCGGCAGGGACTTGGCGGGCACGTCCAGGACCAGGCCGCCGGTGCAGTACGCCAGCACCTGCCCGGCCTCGACATCGACGACCGCCAGCGGACCGTTCTCGAACCTCGGATCGGTGCCGCCCGCCGGGGCCGCCTTCTTCGCACCCGGGCGGCGCGACGTCGACGACGGCCCGGTGGCGCGCGCCGGACGGGTCGCGGCGGCCGGAGCAGCGGCGACAGGGGCGGGGCTGGGCTGGTGGTTCTCGGTCGCAGTCATGGCCGCAGCCTCGGACGCCCCCCCTGGGGACGGGGTCCGCGCTTCCGCCGGTTCGGGTGGGGCGGTGAGCGTGGCCGGCACCGCGGCGTCGGGATCGGGCGCGGCCGTGTCGGCCGGGGCGGCGGGGTAGAGCTCCGCGAGCTTGTCCAGGAGCCGGGCGTAGGCGTCGCGCTCGGGCGGGCGGGGCTCGGTCTTGCCGGACTCCCAGCCGGACACCGTGGCCCGGCGCACCTTCAGCGCGGTGGCCACTTCGTCGATCGTCAGGCCGTGCGCGGCACGCAGCCGCTTGCGCTCCGCCGGGGGCGGCAGCGCGGCGCGGGACGCGAGCAGTGCGTCGACCGCGTCGAACAACTCGGACATGGAAACACCTCCTGAGCGACAGCCTACTCAGCGAACCGTACCTTTCGCGTACGAAACACGTACCTATCGCGTACGAAGTGGTGTGCAGAGCCTGCTGACATGGTTGCGGGCGCGCTCTCACCGAACGCGCGGAGGAGAAACGCGGTCCGGCCCGAGCCTCGAGTCCGACGCGATCGCGCGGCGAGCCGCACCTGGTCCTGCCCGACGACGTCGGACAGATCGGCGCCGCCCCTCCGCCCGCCGATGTCGATCCCGCCGCTCTCGGGGGTTCCTTCGGCGTGGACATCGCCACGATGCGGCCGCTCCCCCCGTCGATCAACAGCACGGTCACCATCGCCCGCCTCTTCCAGAAGCACGGGCATGACACCGAGGAGCCGACCGTCCGCGCGTTCCTCGATGCCGGGTCCTGCCCGCTCCACCGATCCCACGCCGGCCACAACACCGCGAACGGCCCCGAAGACGGTCCTCCGGCCTGGCGCGGTGCAGGAGCGGTGGTCGGTAACGGTCGTCCGGCGCGTACGGCGCGGGCCCGCAGGACCGTGGCGGCGCGTACGGCGTGGCGGCACCCACGGATCAATCCGATTGCCGTGCGGGCGGTGTTCTCACGCGTGTGGTGGCGCGGCGCGCAGTCCTTCGAGGAGCGTGGCCAGGTAGCGGTGTGCGGTGTCGATCCGGTCGGCGGGTGTGCCGCCGTGGACGTTGACGGCGTGGGCGATGCCGCACATGAGCGGGACGAGGTCGGCGGCGGCCAGGTCACGTCGGACCGCTCCGGCATCACGAGCCCGGTCGAGGAGTGCGGTGCCGACCGACCGAAGCGTCTCCTTGAGTTCCGTGGTGCGCGGCAGGGCGTCGGTGGCCGCCGCGGTGACCGGGGCGAGGGACGCGTCGGTGACCTGCGCTTCGACGGTGCGGAACAGGAAACCTTCGAGCGCGCGCCAGGGGTCGGTGCCGGTCAGAGCCTGCCGGCCGTGGCCGGCCAGGGCTTCCAGGCAGGGAGTGGCGACGGTCTCCAGGAGCGCCTCGGGGGTGGCGAAGTGCCGGTAGACGGTGCCGACTCCGAGTCCGGCGCGGCCGGCGACGTCGTTCAGCTGCAGGGGTGCGCCCTGGTCGACCAGGGCACGGGCGACCGCGACGATCCGGTCCCAGTTGCGGGCCGCGTCCTTGCGCAGGGGCATCGTCATGGGGGACATGCTAACCGGATTCTCCATCCGGATGATGCCGTCGCCGGCACCCGCACCTGGCGGGTCAGGTGAGGGCGAGAGGTGCGTACCGCTCACTGAGCCGGCGCACGTCCTGGGCGATGCGGGGGTCGGTCGCTGCGCGCAGCGGCGTCACCGGGTGCGCCTGGGCTCCGATGACGATGCCGGTCCGGCCCGCGAGGGCTCCGTCGGTGGCGGCGACGATCGAGGGCCGGGCAGCCACGGACGCCGGGCCCGAGGTGGAACGTTCGAACTTGCGGCGCACCAGCGGCCACAGCAGTCGCAGGGGCGGCGAGACGATCTTCGGGTCGGCCATGGTGCCGTCGGTCATGTCCGTCGCGGCGCCTCCCGGGTCGGCGGCGAAGACGGAGACGGCCGTGCCCTCCAGTCGGTTCGCCAGGTCGAGCGTGTAGACGAGGTTGGCGAGCTTGGCGCGGCCGTACCAGTGGAAGCCGTAGTAGCCGCCGGGCGGCTCGACGGCGTCGAAAGCCCTCTTCGCGAGCCCGACCGCGCCCGAGGTCACGTTCACGATCCTGCTCGGCGCCCCGTTTGTCAGCGTGGGCAGCAGCAGTTCCGTCAGCAGGTACGGCGAGAGGTGGTTGACGACGAACGACGCTTCGACGCCGTCCAGGGTCTGCCGCTGCGGGAACATCGCCCCGACGTTGTTGACCAGCACGGACAGCGGGTCGCCGGAGGCGGCGTGTTCGGCGGCGATCCGGTCGGCGAGCGCGCGCACCTGGTCGAGCGAGCCGAGGTCGGCGGGCAGGAACCGTCCGGGATGCGCGGGGTTCCTCGCGTTGATCCGGTCGACCGCCCGGGCACCGCGGTCGGCGTCGCGTCCGACCACGGTGACCGAGAACCCGGCGTCGGCCAGGCCCAGGGCCGTCTCCAGTCCGATGCCGGCCGTCCCCGCCGTGACCACAGCCGTCTTCACCATGTGCCCCTCCACCCAGATATTCGGATAGTTCATCCGCTTGTTCGGACGGTAGCACACAACCGGATGAACTATCCGGTTGGAGGTGTCGGCGGCGGGACGAGCGATGCCGGGTGCCGTGATGCCGCGCCGGTCCGAGCGCGCCGGGCGGCCGGGGCGCCCATCAGTCAGCCCTGGTGGTGGATGGGCTCGACACCATCGAGGGCGAACGCTGCTCGATGCGGCACCGGCCTACGGCACCACACCCGTCCTGGAGCCATCACCGCGCAGACGAGAGCAGGAGAACAGGGCCTGGGAGTCGGGCGGGCCGCCGAGCGCGGAGAGCACCCGTGCTCCGACCCGGTGGCGCAGATGCTCTCCGCCGCCCTCGTCTGCACCCAGGAGCACCAGGCCGTGCGCGACCGGCTCGGGGAGATCGGCCGCGGCTGACTCCGAGACGGGGAAGGGCCCGCACGACGTCAGGTCGTGCGGGCCCTCTTGCCGTGCGGGTGGGAGGCTGCTCCCCGCGGAACCTACAGGTCCAGGTTCTTCTGGTCGGTGATCAGCTTCCCGGCGATCTGCAGGTTGCCGTCGGAGTCGAGGATCCCGACGACCTTCCGCGTGCTGCCGTGGTGGGTGACGAAGTACACCTTGTCCGCCTCCTGGGAGGTGGAGTGATTGGAGTTCATCACGATCTCCACGCTGTTGGGGGAGATGACCGCGACGTTCTTGTCCTGGGAGTTCCCCCACGTCCGGTTCTCCACCAGCTTGACCCGGCCGTGGTACTCCCCGTCATCCCAGTTCGACGCAACTCCGAGGTCGAGCTCAGCCATGGTTCCCCCTTGGGGGCCGGCGGCCACGCTCCTGCCGGCGCGCGGCACGCGGCCGTGCGGACCGGCGGGGCGTGCCCGCGATGTCGAGTCGTGCCGGCCGGGATGATCCGACCCGCGTGAGGAGCGTAGGGAGGAGAGGCGTACGGAAAGAGGCATTCCGCAGATCATGACCGCTTTCCGTCCTGATGGCCAGATTCTTGTAGGAGTGACGGACGCGACCTCTCGGTTGCACGTCAGGGCTCCACCTGCACGGATACCGCCTCGTGGCAGTGGGACCACCACGATCCCTCACGTCCATGACAGTGCGCTCCACTCTGCCCGAGCGGTACGGGCGGTCGGCGGCGGTCCGGTCGCACATCCCGGCGGGTGGTCCTCGGGGCAATGCCTCAGGCTCGCAGCAGAGGGCGGTACTCGTCGTAGCCGTGATCGGCGACCAGCCGCAGTGGTCGGTGATGGTGCCGCATCACCGGTCGCCCGGCCCGCCGCTGGACAGCGGACCGCTGTCGAGTTCGCTCGTGCGGCAGGCCGCGTCTCAGGGCGCCGGGCCCCTTGCCCCGGGACGAGGCCGTCTTCGGGGGACGGGCGGGTTTCTCATCCGTCGACGGGAGCGGGGGCGAGGAGCGGAAGCTGCGTCCTCTTGCGCACGGCGTAGGCCGCGTACGCGTCACGGGTGCTGTCCAGTTCCGACACCTGGCTGACGGGAACGTCCCACCAGCTGTCGCTGCCGGGCGCGTGCACCAGCGGGTCGGTCTCGACGTGGATGACCACGGGGCCCGCGTCGTCAGGCAGTCGCTTGGCCCGGACGACGGCCTCCGCCAGCTCCGCGCGCGTACGGACCTCGATGACGCGCGCGCCGAGGCTGCGGGCGTTGGCGGCGAGGTCGGTCGGCAGCGGCGGCCCGTCGAGGCCACGGTCGGGCGTGCGGTAGCGGTAGCTGGTGCCGAACCGCTGCGAGCCGAGCGATTCCGACAGCGAACCGATGGAGTGGAAGCCGTGGTTCTGCACCAGGACGACGATGACCTTGAGACGTTCCTGGACCGCGGTGGCCAGTTCGGTCGGCATCATCAGGTAGCCGCCGTCGCCGACCAGCGCGAACACGTCGCGGGTGGGGTCCGAGAGCCGGACGCCGAGCGCCGCCGGGATCTCGTAGCCCATGCAGGAGTAGCCGTACTCGACGTGGTAGGCCTTGCGGTCCCGGACTCGCCACAGTTTGTGCAGGTCGCCGGGAATGGAGCCGGCCGCGCACAGCACCACGTCGCGCGGGTCGGACAGTTCGTTGAGGCAGCCGAGGACGGAGCCCTGCGTCAGCTTTCCGTCCGCGAGCCCGCCGGTGACCTCCTCCGGCGGGTCGCAGGCGGCCGCCGCCCGTCGCTCCCAGTCGATGACGAGCTCCGTCTGCCGCCGCAGGAAGGCGTCCGTCACCCGGTGACCGCGCAGCGCCCCGGTCAGCGCCGTGAGCGCCTCCCGCGCGTCGGCGACGACGGAGAGACCCGCGTGCTTGCCCGCGTCGAAGCCCGCGATGTTGATGTTGACGAAACGGACCCCCGGATGCTGGAAGGCGGTGCGCGAGGCGGTGGTGAAGTCGCTCCACCGGGTGCCGACGCCGATGACGACGTCTGCCTCCCGAGCGAGGGCGTTGGCGGCGGTGGTGCCCGTCGAGCCGACGGCGCCCACCAGGCGGGGGTGACCGTGCAGGAGCGCGCCCCTGCCCGCCTGGGTCTCGGCCACCGGGATGCCGGTCGCGTCGACGAAGGCGCGCAGCGCGTCCTCGGCTCCGGAATAGTGGACGCCGCCGCCGGCGACCAGCAGGGGGCGTTCGGCGCGGCGGACGGTCTCGGCGGCGGCGGCGACGCGCGCGGCCTCGGTGGGAGGCCTGACGATGTGCCAGCACCGCGAGGCGAACAACTCGGCCGGCCAGTCGTACGCTTCCGCCTGTACGTCCTGCGGCAGGCAGACGGTCGCCGCACCGGTTTCGACGGGGTCGGCGAGCACCCGCGCGGCGCCGAGGAGCGCCGTCGGCAGCTGCTCGGGCCGGTCGACCCGGTCGAAGAACTTCGACAGCGGGCGGAAGGCGTCGTTGACGGTGACGTCGGCGGCGTAGGGCTGTTCCAGTTCCTGCAGTACCGGTGCACTGACGCGGGTCGCGAAGGTGTCCGACGGCAGCAGCAGGACCGGGATGCGGTTGACGGTGGCCAGCGCCGCACCGGTGAGCATGTTCGTCGAACCGGGGCCGGTGGACGCAGTGCAGGCCCAGGTCGACAGCCGGTCCCGGTGGCGGGCGTAGGCGACGGCGGTGTGCACCATGGCCTGCTCGTTGCGGGCGAGGACGTACGGAAGGTCCGGCCGGCCGCCGGCCCGCCTTTCGTGTTGGAGCAGGGCTTGTCCGAGGCCGGCGACGTTGCCGTGCCCGAATATGCCGAGGACTCCGGCGAACATGCGGTGCCGTTCGCCGTCGCGCTCGGTCCACTGGTTGGCCAGGAACTCCACCGTCGCCTGGGCGACCGTCAGCCGGACGGTCCGGGGTTCGTGCGGACTCATGCGCCGGCTCCCTCGGGGGTGACGTTCCCCGGGCTGTCGGCGAGCGGCAGCCTCGGGTCGAAAGGCGTTCGGGACCAGGTGTCGCGGATCCACGCGTGGGCGGGGTCGTCGCAGATCAGCCAAGCCCGTTCGGGGCCGGGGCCCGCCATGACGTTGAGGTAGTACATGTGGGTGTCGGGGGCGGCGATCGCGGGTCCGTGCCATCCGTGGGGCACCAGTACCACGTCGCCGGCACGTACCTGGGCGAGCACGTCGATGGGCCGGTCCGGGTCCGAGGCCCGTACCCGCAGGTAGCCCGTCGGGTCGGTGGCCCGCGGGTCGGCCGGGGCGGTCTCGACGTAGTAGATCTCCTCCAGGCGGGTCTCCTCGCCCGGGTGCTCGGTGTCGTGCTTGTGCGGTGGCCAGGAGCTGAAGTTGCCGGCCGGGGTGACGACCTCGCAGACGATGATCGCGTCGGCGTCGAGTACTCCGGGCGTACCGAGGTTGCGCACCTCACGGGAGGCGTTGCCGGTGCCGCGGCGCTCCACGGGAGCCTCGTCCGCGGCCAGGTGCCGGAACGGGGGCCGCGCGGCGCCGCGGCCGAACACCCGTGCGCCGGCCACCGCCACCCGGGCCGGGCCGGCCGGGGCCGATACGGTGATCCGGAGTCCGGCCGCCGTGTACGCGATGTCGGTCGGCGCGGCGAACACGTCCCGGCGGCCTGCGAGCGGCGCCTGGTGGACACGGCCGTCGGCGTCCTCGGCGGTGACGTGGACGCTGCCCCTCAGGGGGACGACGACGTGCTCCCGGCCGTCGGCTCGCAGTCGGCGGGACTCCCCCGCCCCGAGGTGGGCGACGTGCAGGCTGGTGTGATGCCAGTGAGTCCCGTCGGGGGTGATCGCCACCTCCCAGCCGTCGGCACGGGCGGTGCCGCGGGGGCGTGTCCAGCGGGGGGCGGCGGGCTCCTGCGGTGCGGTGCTCATCGGCGGTTCCCGTGGACGAGGTCGGCGGCGATGTCGACGGCCTCGGCCACGTCGCCGCCCTGAGGGTAGAGCAGGGTGCGGCCGGCCACGAGGCCGCGCACGGTGGGCAGTGTCATGGCATCGCCCCACGCGGTGTAGGTGTCGTGCGGGTCGCCCTGCGGGTCGCCTCCGAGCAGGAGCGTGGGCAGGGTGGTGGCGTCCAGCACTCGTTCCAGGTCGGCGACGATCGGCAGCTTGAGCCAGGTGTAGGCGCTGGTGGCGCCGAGAGCGGTGGCGATCTGGATGGACTTCACCATGCTGGCGGGGTCGAGCAGGTTGCGTACGCCTCCGGCGTCGCGCACCGACAGGAAGGGTTCCACCATCGCCATCAGGCCGTGTTCGGCGAGGCCGGTGACGGCGGCAGCGGTCGCCTCCAGGGTGGCGGCGGTCCCGGGGTCGTCGAGGCAGATCCGGGTCAACGCCTTGCCGCCGTCCAGGCCCTGGGTGGCGATGGCCCGCGGAGTGTACGCGGTGAACCGGTCGTCGAGTTCGAAGACCGCGCCCTGCAGGCCTCCGCGGTTCATCGAGCCGATGACGTTCCGGTCTTCGAGCGCGCCCATCAGCAGCAGGTCGTCGAGCAGGTCGGGGGTGCCGAGCACGCCGTCGACCCCGGGGCGGGAGAGTGCCGTGGCCACTCGGTCCAGCAGTTCGGTCCGGCTGGCCATGGCGCCGTCGTCGCCGCGGACGCCGAGCGCGCCGCGGGCCGGGTGGTCGGCGGCGATGATCAGAAGCCGGCCGTCCTCTCCGGCCAGTGGGCGGCGGGAGCGTTTCTGCCAGGCGTGGGCGATGAGTCCGGGCTCACGGGCCCGGAGGGCGGTGATCTCGGCGGCGTGCATCATGCGGTCCCTTCGGCGTGGTCCGGCTGCCGGGAGGCCAGGGCCGCCTCCACCTCGGCGGTGGTGGGCATGGCGGTGGAGCAGGCGAGGCGTGCGGCGACGAGTGCGCCGGCGGCGCCGGCGAAGGTGATGGTCCGGGTGAGGTCCCAGCCGCTGAGCAGGCCGTGGACGAGTGCGCCGCCGAACGCGTCGCCGGCGCCCAGGCCGTTGACGACCTCGACGGGGTGCGCCGGTACCTCGACCCGTTCGTCGCGGGTGGCGGCGAGCACCCCCTCGGGGCCCTGTTTGACGACGGCGAGGTCGAGCCCGCGTGCGAGAAGGGCGTCGGCGGCGCGGTGCGGGTCGCTCTCCCCGACAGCGATCCGGCACTCCTCCCGGTTGCCGACGGCCACGGTGCTGTGTTCCAGGGCGTGACCGATCTGTCGGCCGGCTTCCTGGGGGGAGGTCCAGAACGTCGGGCGGTAGTCGAGGTCGAGGACGGTGTGCGGGCGGCGGGCCCGGGCCTGCCATGCGGCGATGTGGGCGGTGCGGCTGGGCTCGGCCGAGAGGCCGGTGGCGGTCGTCCAGAGCACGCGCGCGTCGCGTATGTCGGCCAGCGGCAGGTCGCCGGGCTCGATCATCAGGTCGGGGGCGGTGGGGTAGCGGTAGAAGTACAGAGGGAAGTCGTCGGGCGGGAAGATCTCGCAGAAGGTGACCGGTGTGGGCGGCCCGTCCGGCGCGGTCAGGGGCCGGATGTGGGTGGGGTCGACGCCGAGCCGCGCGGCTTCCTGTCGTACGTAGCGGCCGAAGGGGTCGCGTCCGACGCGGGTGACGAGGGCGGTGGCGTGGCCGTGGCGGGCGGCGGCGACCGCGACGTTGGTCGCGCTGCCGCCGAGGAACTTCTCGAACGTGCGCACGCGGTCGAGGCCGACGCCGTGGTCGAGCGGGTAGATATCGACTCCGGTGCGCCCGATGGCGATCAGGTCGTGGGCCATCGGTTCATGCCCCTGCGGGGTGCGAGGGGCCCGTGGCGGCTTCGGCGAAGGACAGGAGTCGTTCCAGAGAGGCCTTCGCGTCGTTCAGCGGGTCGTGGGCGCCGTCCTGTCCGGGCGGGGCGGGGAGGACGGTGTCCTGCTCCAGCACGTACCAGCCGGAGTAGCCGTGCGACTCGAGTACGCGGACGATCGCGGCGATGTCGACGTCACCGGCGCCCAGAGGCGCGTACATGCCCTCGGCGACGCCCTGCGTGTAGGTGAGCTCTCCGGATCGGACCTGGTCGGCGAGGTGTCGGCGTACGTCCTTCAGGTGGACGTGGGCGATGCGGTCGGGTGCACGGGCGGCCAGGGCGACCGGATCGCCGCCGCCGATGAGGTAGTGCCCGGTGTCCAGACAGAGGGCGATGCGGCAGCCGTCGAGGACGCGCCGGGTCTCTTCGGCCGTCTCGACCAGGGTGCCGACGTGCGGGTGGAGGGCGGCGGTGAGACCGGCCTCGGCGGCCGCCTCGTCGATCCGGTCGAGGTTGGCCAGCAGGGTGCTCCAGCCGTCGGCGTCCGGCGCGGGGCGGTCGTCGTAGCCGTCGCCGCCGCCGACGGCCGCGACGACGACCGTGGTCGCGCCCGCCACGAGCAGGTCCGCCATCGCGGTCTCCACCCGGGGCAGCGGATCGTGGTCGGGGTCGTGCAGGACGACGGGCACGAACTGGCCCACCGCCCGCAACCCGTACGCGGAGAGGATCTCGGCCTTGGCCGCGGGAGCGTCGGGCAGGAAACCGTCGGGGCCGAACTCCGTGGCGGCCAGGCCGATGTCACGCATCTGGCGCAGCACCACGTCCGGTGCCAGCTGATGGCCCCAGCCGGGGACCTCGCACACGCCCCAGGAGATCGGTGCGCCGGCGATGCGCCTGACGAGGGGCGCGTCGGCGCCGGGCGGCGTAATACGCATACCAAGTCCTTCTTCCGGTGGTCGTGGGGTGCGGGCCTGGCGCCCGGTCGTCTGCAGACGAGCCTGCCCTTCCCGGTGATACCTGTCAACAGTATGTCAGGACATTATGTTGTCCTGTACTTACGGGAGTTGTGGTGCAGTCCGAGCCGCCGGCCTCAGCACCGTCACCAGGCGTCTGGACTCCGCCGCGCGCGGGACGCGCCGGCCGCGGGCGCTCCGGCCGGGATGCCGTGGCCGACCGTCCGCGTGCTCACCGTCATGCGTGCTCGCCGTCCCGCATACTCATCGTCCTGCTCGTCCGCCTCGTGTACGAGCGACGCGTCGGCCGGCCCGTCGGCTGTCGGCATAGATCGGCGTAGATCGGCGCTGCCGGTTCATCGGCGTGTCACGCCGTCAGAAACGCGAAGAGGGGGCCGCGCGGTCCGCGCGGCCCCCTCCCCCGCACCCCGTCCGCTCCCCGGCTTCGGAGGGGCTCGGTGAGCAGTGCGCGAAACGCGCCCCGTGTCCGGTTCCGGCCGCCTGTGCCGGCGGACAGCACCGGGCAGGTGGCCGGAGGACGGTCGGCTCCGGCCCGGCGGGCCGGGAAGCGGTCACGGCCGCCGGGACCGCTCCACCAGGATGTGTTCGACCAGGTCCGCGACTGCGCCCTGGGCGCACCCGCCGACCACCAGGTCGGCGGCGCGGCGCACCTGCTCGTGACCGTCGCCGACCGCCGCGCCGAGGGCCGCGGCGCGCACCATGCCGGTGTCGTTGGGGTTGTCGCCGATCGCGGCCACGCGCGCCATCGGGACTCCGCAGTGCCGCGCGAGGTGGCGCAGCGCGGCTTCCTTGCCCGCTCCGATGGGGAGGATCTCCAGGTAGGTGTCCTCGGACTGCACCAGCGTGGCGTCGGGACAGTGCCGCGCGGCCAGCCGTACCAGAGGGTCGAGACCCGGCCGGTCGGCGAAGAGCATGACCTTCGTGGGCGCCCCCTCCGGCGGGTCCGCCAACAGCTTGATGCGGTCGCGTGCGGCGTAGGCCACGAGTACAGGAGCGGGGCGCAGCACGTAGGCGTCCTCTCCGAGGAAGGCGACCGCTCCCGTGCCGGCGGGAAGGGCGGGGAGCAGCTCGTCGCGCACCGTCGGCCAGAACGCGCCCAGGTTCAGGTCGAGCAGCCGCTCGCCGGTGCGCGGGTCGACGACGCGCGCACCGTTGTAGACGATCATCGGCGTGGTCAGACCGAGTTCGCGGTGGTAGCGGCCCGCGGAGACTTCGTTGCGGCCGGTGGCGATGACGACGGTGCCGCCGAGGTCCTGGTAGCGGCGCAGGGCCTGGGCGCTGCGCCGGACGATGCGCAGCCGACGGTCCACCAGGGTGCCGTCGAGGTCGGTGACGAGCCACTGGTAGCGCAGGCCGAGGCCGGGCGCGGTGGCGGGCGCCGGGCTCGGCGCGGTGGGGTCGGCGCTCATCGGGCCCTCCTGGCGGGGAGCCCGGACTCGTACCAGTCGACGAACTCCTCGGCGGCCGGCACCGGGCCTGCGCGGTGGGCGAGGTAGCCGGGCTGGTCCCAGCCCCCGGCGCCGGCGAACGGCCGGTACACCGCGCCCGCGCCGCGTACCAGTACCTGCGCGGCACACACGTCCCAGGCGTTGACGGAGGTGCCGAGCGCGACGTCGCACCATCCGGCGGCCACGTGGGCCAGGGTCAGCGCGGCGCTCCCGGTGCGGCGCACGGTGCCGTACCGGGCGACGAGTTCCCCGAAGCGCGGCAGGGTCTGAGGGTCGTTCCGGGCCAGCTCGCGGCTGTTGGGGAAGCTGGTGATGAGCAGGCCCTGGGCCTCGTCCCGTACGCCGGTGGGGCGCAACCGCTCGCCGCCGAGGTAGCCGCCGCGGGTGTCGGCGGTGAAGACGTGGCCGGTCACCGGGTCGACGATCACGCCCGCTACGGGTTCGCCGTCGACGGTCGCGCCGATGGACGTACAGAAGAAGGCCAGGCCGCGGGCGAAGTTGGCGGTGCCGTCGATGGGATCGACGTACCAGGCGACCCGTCCGCCGCCCTTCCGCCGGCCGCCTTCCTCGCCCACGACGGTGCTGTCCGGCACCCGTTCGAGCAACAGTTCGCGAATGCGCTCCTCGGCGCGCTTGTCGTGCACGGTGACCGGGTCGTGTTCGTCCCGTTTGAAGTCCACGTCCATCGCGCCGCGGAATGCCGTCAGCAGGTCGGGCGCGACGGCGAGCGCCGCCTCCTCGGCGACCTCCCGCAACCGGGCCGCCAGGTCGTCGAGTTCACTCATGCTGTGGCCGCCTCCTCGGGTCGTGTGCCGGAAGCTCCGTCGGGTCGGCGGCGTCCGGTTCGGTTGCCGGCGGACCGCACCGGTGCGTCGCCGTGGTGCGGGAGCGGAGCCCTCGGGGAGACGGGCGGGCGCCACGGGGGGATCCTCACGCCCGTGGTCGGCGTTCGGGAGGCGGTGCTCATCGGTCCGCGCAGGACACGGTGCTGATCAGCAGTCGGCGCAACTCATGGGGATCGCCCACCACCCTGTCCGGTTCGGCCTGGACGACGTACGGCCGGTCGTAGGTGCCGCGGGCCTCCATGAGGATGGCCGCCCCCACTCCGGCGCGGCGGCCGCACAGCACGTCCCGGTCGTAGTTGTCCCCCACGTACCAGCATGCGGCCGGATCCGTCGCCAGCGCGCGGGCGGCGATGCGGATCAGTTCGGGGTTGGGTTTGCGGACGGCGACCTCGTCGCTGTAGACCTGCACGGCCACCCGCTTGTCGAGGCTGTGCGCGGACATGTACTCGCGGTGCACGGACCCGGCCAGCGCGTTGGAGACGATGCCGACCTTGATGCCGTGTTCGTCGCAGGTGTCGAGCAGTGCGTCGATGCCGGGCCGGGTGGTGCGGTCCTGCTTCAGCTGGCCGAGCCGGTGGCACAGCGGCTGGGCGTGGGCCGTGACCCAGGCCAGCGCGGAGTCGGGCCAGTCGGCGGCGACGAATTCGGTCCAGAAGCGCCGGTGCGTCATCTCGCGTGGTGCGGACGGCCGGCTCATGGCGTTCTTCCAGTGCGAGTCGGCGGTGGAGCCGGCCTTCAGGTCGGCTTCGATGTGCTCGGCGGTCAGGTCGTGGCAGCCGGCCGCGGTCAGCGCGGCGTGCAGTTCGGCGGCCATCTCCCGGGACCATGAGGTTCGGCCGGCGGTGGTCACGACCACTCCGCCGAAGTCCAGCAGGAGGGTCTCGGGGCGGGTCAGCTGGTCCATGTGGCGGCGTTCTCCTCGTTCTCCTCGGCCTGTGCGGGTGCCGGTACGGCAGCCGCGGCTTCGGGCAGCCGATCGCCCTCCTCGTCGAACAGGTGCAGGTCGGCCGGGCGGACGGCGCAGCGCACGGTGGCGCCCGGTGCGGCGTCCACCTTGCCGTACGCCAGGAGGTACAGCTCGGTGCTCACGGCTGTGACCAGCACCGTCGTGCTGGAGCCCGTGGGCAGTGCGGCCTTGACGACCGCTTCGAAGACGAAGTCCGCCTCCGTCGCCTGTTCGGTGTCGGCGAGCAGGCGCAGCGCCTCCGGCCGTACGCCGATGGTGGCCGGCCGGCCGGCCGGGCCGGGACGTTCGTCCTCCACCCGTTCGCGCACGGCCCCGGTGAAGGCGTCGCCGCCCACGTCGAAGAGGTTCATCGGCGGGCTGCCGACGAAGCGGGCCACGAAGGTGTTGGCCGGGCGGGAGTAGACGTCCATGGGCGGGGCCATCTGTTGCACGACCCCCTTCTCCATGACCACGACGTGGGTGGCCATGGTCATCGCCTCCAGCTGGTCGTGGGTGACGAAGACGATGGTGTGGCCCGTCTCGTCGTGGATGCGCTTCAGCTCGGCACGCATGTCGAGACGCAGCTGGGCGTCGAGGTTGGACAGCGGTTCGTCGAGCAGGAGCACCTCGGGGCTGACGGCGAGCATGCGGGCGAGGGAGACGCGTTGTTGCTGTCCGCCGGACAGCTCCGCGGGGTAACGGTCGGCGGCCCATTCGATCTGCATCATCTTCAGAGCGGCGAGGGCGCGTTCGGTCCGTTCCGCCTGTCTGGTCTTCCGCACCTTCAGGCCGAACTCGACGTTCTTGGCCACCGTCAGGTGCGGCCACAGCGCGTAGTTCTGGAAGACCAGGCCCATCCCGCGTTTCTCGGGCGGTACGAAGAGGCCGTCGCGGATGGAGTCCATGATCCGGCCGCCGACGGTGATGCTGCCGTCGTCGAGCGTCTCCAGCCCCGAGATCATGCGCAGGGTGGTGGTCTTTCCGCAGCCGGAGGGACCGAGCAGGCAGGTGAACGAGCCGGAGGGGATCTCCAGGTTCAGGTTGTCCACGGCGGGCGGGCCGGAGCCGTAGCTCTTGCGCACCGACGTGAGCGTGATGGTCGGCATGGAGTGTCAGCCTCCGAGTCCGGACGACAGGTTGGTCTTGGTCAGGCGCTGGGTGAAGTAGGTGGCGAGGAAGGAGACCAGGGCGATGACCAGGACCACCGCGTTGGCCATCTGGTCGTACGCGTAGTCGACGAGGTTGATCGACAGTGTGGTCAGCAGCTCGGTGCCGGAGGTGGTGAGCATGATCACGATGCTCAGTTCCTTGAGGCCCGAGACGAACGGCAGGATCACGCCCGTGACCAGCGCGCCGCGCTGGATCGGGATGACGATCCAGCGCAGCCGGGCGAACCAGCCGGCGCCGGAGATCTGCGCGGCCTCCTCGGGTTCGCGGCCGAGCTGTGTCATGGCGCTGATCCCGGACCGCGAGGCGTACGGCAGGTGGGTCACGGCCAGCACGATCACCAGCAGGCTGATCGAGCCGTACAGGGCCGGCACCGGTCCGCGGCGCACCGCGAAGAGGGACAGGAAGGCCGCGGCGAAGGCGATCCCGGGGACCATGTACGGCAGGAAGCTGATCTGGCGCAGCAGGGTGCCGACGCGGCTGTGGCCCGCGCGCACCACGACGTACCCGATGAGGAGGCCGACGACGCCGCAGACGAGGGCGGCCAGGCCGACGATGCGGAGGCTGTTCCAGGCGGCCTCGTACAGCTGTGTGCCGCGCAGTACGCCGTGGGGGAAGCCGGGGGTGCCTTCCAGGTGGTCGGCGATCCAGTACTTGAGCGTGAAGTTGTCCGCGCGGAGGACTCCGGGCGTCTTGGTGACGGTGGTCAGCGCGAGGCTGACGACGGGGACGAGGACGGCGGCGGTGAACACCGTGAGGGCGACGCAGAATGCCGGCCGGCGCCATCGCCCGAGGGGGGCCCGGCGGTCCATCGCGCCCTTGCCGCCCACGGTGACGAACCGCTTCGCCTCACGGGCGAGCCGGGTGTCGACGACGATGGCCAGCACGCCGATGACCACGATGACGCCGGCCAGCACCGCGGTGACACCGCGCTGCTGGCTGTTGACCGCGCGGAACAGTGAGGTGGACAGCAGGTCGTAGTTGACCGGCAGGCCCAGGATGTACGGGGTGCCGAAGGTGCCGAGGATGCGGCCGAAGACCAGCAGGACCGAGGACGACAGCGAGGGGAGCATCAGGGGCAGGGTGATGCGGGCGGCGACCGTGCCCCGGCCGGCACCGAGGATGCGGGCGGAGTCCTCCAGCTGACTGTCGATGCGGCGCAGGGCGTTGCCGAACAGCAGCAGGACGAAGGGGTAGTAGTGCAGGCCCAGGCAGATGATGATCGGCAACTGGCCGTAGGCGAGCCAGTCCGGGGTGTGCACCCCCCACGCCTCGAGGATGCCGATCTGGCCGCCGGAGGAGGAGTTCTTGAACAGTGCCAGCCAGGCCAGCGCGAAGGTCCAGGAGGGCAGCATGTACGGCACGACCAGCGCGGTGGACAGCCACTTGCGGCCGGCCACGTCGGTGCGGGTCAGCAGCCAGGCCATGGAGCCGCCGAGGACCACGGCGAGCGCGGTGACGCCGAGGGCGACCACGACGGTGTGCAGCAGCGGCTTCCAGAACAACAGCTCGGAGACCGGAGACCGGAAGACCCGCCAGACGTAGTAGCTGGTGAGGGAGCCGGGGTCCTGGTGGGCTTGTCCCTCGTCGCCGATCTGCACCCGCGTGGAGTCGGACAGGACGGCGACGAGCGGGGCGACGACCAGATAGAGCAGGACGGTGATGAGGAGGATGCCGAGCGGTCCGGTCGGCGCGTGCCGTATGACGCTCAGGCGGTAGCGCAGCCGGCTCAGCCGGGATTCGGGCGGACCCTCGTGCGGAGGGGGAGGTGTGTCGGCGGGGGAACGGGTGGCGGCGGCCATGCGCGGTCTCCGTAATGTGTCCGGGTGCGGGCCGGTCCGGCCCCGGGGCCGGACCGGCGGGCGGTCAGCCGTGGTTGAGGCGCCAGAAGTCCTGCATCTGCTGCAGGTCCTCGAAGTCCTTGCGGAGCCGCGTCGGGTCGAAGACGAACAGCTGGGCGTTCCAGTCCGTCAGCCCGGAGGGCATGAACGCGCCGGGCTCCAGCTTCGGGTTGCCGGGGACGCCGCCGTTGGCCAGCTGAGTGCCGATGCCCTCCTGGGTCAGCATGAAGTGGACGAAGAGCTTGGCGGCGTTCGGGTGCTCGGTCTTCGTGGCGATGGCCGCGTACTTGGGATACTGGAAGCCCGCCCAGGGCCGCAGCCCGGTGCAGACCCGCATGTGGTACCCCTTGTCCTTCGCGTCGCGGAACTTCGCGTTGGAGACCAGGCCGATGCGCGGTTCCTTCTGGTTCGGTGCGGCGACCGCGGCGGCCGCGTCGTCGTCGGAGGAGGTGATGATGGGGGCGTTCTTGGCCAGGCCCTCGATCCAGGAGTCGGCGGCGGGTTCGCCGGCGGGCAGTTCCTTGCCGTACTCGGTCCGATACGCCTTCCGGAGCTCGTCGTCCCCCTTGACCTTCAGCTGGTTGAAGAACTCGACGATGTTCGGCTTCCCCAGCGGGTCCTGCAGGGCGACCTTGCCCTTCCAGGCCGGGTCCGTCAGATCCCACATGCTGTCGACGGGGCAGCCCTTGGGGAAGATCTCGGGGTTGTAGATCCACAGGTTGCCCTTGGACAGCACCCGCAGCGGGTTCTGTCCGGTGGCCGGGATGTCGTCGGCGAGAGGGCCGGGGACGTAGGTGTAGACGACCTGCCGCGCCAGCAACTGGCCGACCAGGGACGGGCCGTCCTCGTAGTTGGTGACGTCGATGGTGACGTTGCCGGCCTGGTTCTCCCTGGTCATCTTCTCCAGCGTCTCGCCGACCTTGCTCTTCACGCCGGTGGCCTTGATGCCGTACTTGGCGGTGAAGGCGGCGGCGGTCTTGGTGATGTCGCCGGTCGAGTCGTAGACGGTGACGCCGCCCTCCTTCCTGGCCGCGGCGACGAGCTTCGCCAGGTCGAAACCGGTGTCGACAACCGGTGTCGCGTCGGCGTGGGATCCGGGGCCGGGAGCGCCGTCGGCGCCCGGAGGGGCGCACGCGGCGGCGGTGAGCGCGCCGGCGACGATCGCGGTGGCGACGAACCGGTTGCGGCGTGGGGAGCCGAACCCGGAAGAGGGGCGTGACATGCCTGACCTCCCGCAGTGTCCCGGCGGTGACCGGGTTCGAATCGGAGTGGCGCGACGACCGGCGGAGCACGGCTCAGCGGTCGATGGCCGACAGCTTCGACCTGAATTCAGCCGTATGTCAAGACATTCTGATGAGACGAGTCGGCAACCGGGCATTCACCTCTGAGACACCTCGAGTTCATCTCCCCGTCCTCAACTGGCCATCCCTCACGGCCTCTTCCTTTGTCCATACATACTTATGTAAGGTCCTCCGCAACATCGGGTGTTCGACCCTTCTCAGGGAGGAAGCATGCGCAGCCCCACCCGCCTGGCCGTCGCGATCACCGTGCTCGTCACCGGTCTGACCGTCGGCACGGCGACCGCCGCCACCGCCCCGCCGCCGGTCTACGCGAAGGCCGAGACGCCGCCGCTGTTCGACGACGAGGCCGGCGGCAACGCCAACGCCGACGACCCAGCCATCTGGTACAACTCCGCCCGGCCGAGCGCCAGTCTGGTGGTCGGCACCGCCAAGGAGGGCGGTCTGCAGGTCTACGGCCTGGACGGCCATCTGGTCCAGAGCCTGCCCGCTCCCGCCGCCCCGGGACCCGACGCGGCCCCCGGTCGCTACAACAACGTCGACCTGCTGCCGAACGTGCGGTTCCCCGACGGCCGTCGTTCGACGGTCGCCGTGGCCACCGACCGCGGCCGCGACCGACTCCGCCTGTACCGGATCGACGGATCGAACCCGACCACACCCCTCACCGACGTCACCGACGCCTCGGCCCCGCGCGCCTTCGCGGCCACCGAGGCCGAGGTCGACGACCAGTTCACCGCCTACGGACTGGCCACCTGGCACGATCCGGACAGCGGCGCCTCGTACGCACTGGTCAGCCAGCGGAATACGTCCGACATCGCACTGTTCAAGATCACCTCCACCGCCGGCGGCACCCTGACCTATCACAAGGTGCGCACACTGCGCCTGCCCAGCGCCTTCGACACCCCCGGCGGCCGGTGGAGCCCGTGCGAGGACCCCGGCGAAGGACCGCACATCGAGGGCATCGTGGTGGATCCGGACCACGGTGTGGCCTACCTGGGACAGGAGGACGTCGGCGTGTGGAAGGTCGATGCCGACCTCGACGACGAGCCCGAACTGGTCGACAGGACAAAGCAGTTCGGAATCCCGGCCACGTACGACCCGGTGACCGAGGAGTGCGTGGCGGGTGAAGACCCCGGTTACGGCGGCAAGCACCTGACGGCCGACACGGAAGGACTGACTCTGTTCCGCGCGCCTTCCGGTGACCAGTACCTGATCGTCTCCAGCCAGGGCGACAACACCTACAGCGTCTACGACACCTCGGACGACGACGAGTGGGAGGCGTCCTTCCGCCTGGCGCCGGGCAGCACGGTCGACGGTTCCGAGGAGACCGACGGGATCGCCGCTCTGTCTGCCCCGCTCGGCAGCGCCTTCCCGGGCGGGCTCTTCGTGGCCCAGGACGGCCACAACGCGCCGGCCGACGGAGACCGGGAGAACACCAACTACAAGTTCGTCGATCTGCGTCAGATCCTGGACGCCGCCGACCTGGACTGACCCGGGCGGGTCCCGGACTCTCCGATGTCCGGGACCCGCCTCGCCGGCGGCAACCAGCCCGACCGGTCCAGAAGGGAGGGACCTCCGATGGTCACCGTCGCCCTGTACGTCACCGCCGTGGCCTTCGTCTTCATCTGCGGTGCCAACGACGGAGGAGCGCTGTTGGCGCTCGCCGTCCGTCACCGCGGCCGGTCGATCGCCTTCGTGTCGGCACTGCTCGCCGTCGCTGTCGCCCTGGGACCGAACCTTTTCGGTCTCGCCGTCGCCCGCGCCTTCACCGACCACCTGGGCGAGGGGCCACCGGAGACGGCACGGCTCGTCTTCCTCGCCGGCGCGGGCGCCGCCACCGTCCTCGTCCTGCTGCTGACGCGGGCGGGGGTGCCCACGTCGCTGACGCTGGCGACCCTCGGCGGACTGGCCGGTGCCGATGTGGCGCTGGGGGTACGACCCTCCTGGGGACTGCTGGGCGTCATTCTGCTCGTCGCGGCGGCGGCGCCGCTCGTCGGGGCGGCGGCCGGCTGGCTGATCGGCCGGGCCGCGCGCCGCATTCCCGCGGTGCGCGGCATGCCCCGGCTGGTCCACGGCCTGCAGCTGGTCGCGTTCGGCACCCAGTGCCTGGCGTACGCGGCCAACGACGGACAGAAGATGTTCGCCGTGGTCGCCGTGGCCTTCACGGGAGACGCCCTGCTGTCCCATCCCTGGCAGGTCGGCGACGCGATGATCGCCGCGGTCTTCACGGCTGGTGCGCTCGCCGGTCTGCACCGCATCGCTCACGGCGCCACGAGCCGGCTGATCGTCACCCGTCCCTGGCAGGTACTGTCCGCCGAACTCGCCTCCTCCGCCACGGTCCTGTCCTCCGCGGGACTCGGCATGCCCGTGAGCATGACCCAGTCCGTGGCCGGCGGGCTGGTGGGCACCGGTGCCAGCGAAGGAGGCCGGCGGGTGCGCTGGCAGTACGCCCTCCCCCTGCTCGCCTCCTGGCTGGTGACGTTGCCCGGCAGTTTCGTCGCCGGCACGCTGGCCGGCCTGTTCCTGGAAGGTGTCATCACGTGGTCGCCGTGAACCTGCGCCGTGTCCTGCGGGATCTGTCCGGACGTTCGTACCGCCGTACGCTCGACCTGCTCACCTCACAGCTGGACGCCACCCTCAAGGGCCTCGACCTCGCCGCCGACCTGGCCGCCGGCCGTGTCCCGCCGACGGCGGCGCGGGCCGGGATGGGTGAGGTCGAGCACGAGGGGGACAGCCGGCGGGCCGCCCTGGTGGCAGAGCTGGCCACAGCCCTGACCACACCGATCGACCGTGAGGACCTGTACCGCTTCTCCCGTTCGGTCGACGACATCCTGGACAACCTGCGGGATCTGGTGCGGGAGACCGACCTGTTCGGCATGCCCGGCGATCCCGCAGACCTGACCACGCTCGAAGCCGTACGCGAGGGCCTGATCGCGCTGCGGGACGCGGTCGCCCATCTGGTGGACGATCCGCGCCTGGTGCAGGAGGGCGCGCTGGCCGCCCGCAAGGCGGCCGGCCGGGTGCGCCGGGAGTACCAGGAGGCGCTCGCCGCTCTGTTCCGTGAGGGACTGCGGGCCGAGACGCTCCCCCGCCGCGAGCTGCTGCGACGACAGGACGTCATCGGGCTGCGGCTGAACACGGCCGCAGCCGACCTGTCCGACGCCCTGCTGAAGCGGGGCCACTGATGGCGGGGCGGGACGGCTCAGCGTGCGGCGATCGTCATCTCGAAGGAGTAGCGCGAAGCCCGGTAGACGTGGGTGCCGTACTCGATCGGCGTCCCGGACTCGTCGTAGGCCACGCGGGTCATGGTGAGCAGGGTGGCACCGCGGGGCTCCTCCAGGAGCGTGGCCTCGGCGGAGGTGGCCCGGCGGGCACCGATGGTCTGCTCGGCCGTGCTCATGTCGATGCCGGTCTGGCGCAGCAGCTGGTACAGGCCCGTCTCGGCCAACTCCTCGACGGTGAGGTGGATCCGGTCGGCCGGCAGGTGGTTGCGCATGAGCGCTATGGGGTGGCCGTCGGCGAACCGCAGCCGCTCGATCACCAGCACGTCGGCCCCTTCGTCGACCCGCAGCGCCGCGGCGACTCCGGTCTCGGCGGGTCGGCTCTCCAGCGAGAGCACCTCGGTGTGCGGATGGCGGTCATCACGCTGCAGGTCGTCGAAAAGGCTCGAGAACTCGATCTGGCGACGGATGCGGTTGGTGACGACCTGAGTGCCCACCCCGCGCTTGCGGGCGAGCAACCCCTTGTTGACCAGGTGCTGCATGGCCTGACGCAGGGTCGGGCGGGACAGCCCGAACTGCTCTGCCATCGCGACCTCGTTGCTCAGCCGGGTGCCGGGCGGCAGCACACCGCTCTCGATGAGCTGTTGCATCTGCTGGGCGAACTGGAAGTACAGGGGGACCGGGCTGCTGCGGTCAATCCTGATCAACTTCGCGACCTGCTCCACGTCACCCTCCTGGGCGCGGCCTGCGAACACACGCAGTACGCCGCGTTCTCATAAGTTGCGTACGTCTACATGTTCTCACGTCCGTATGTAATAACAATATGCCTCCTGTCTGTGGTCATCCCGCACGCCCCTCCTCTCCCCCAGGAAAGGCTCACCCCTCATGCGTATAGGACTCATCGGCACGGGCCGGATCGGCGCGTTCCACGCCGCCACCCTCGTCGGCCTCCCGGCGGTCAGCGGCATCGTCGTCCACGACACCGACCAGCGCTCCGCCCGTGCCATCGCCGACCGGACCGGCGGCGAGGTGGCCGGCGACCTCGACGGCCTGTTCGGCGCCGACCTCGACGGAGTCGTCATCGCCTCTCCCACCTCCACCCACGCGCACCTGATCCTGGCGGCCCACCGTGCCGGACTGCCCACCTTCTGCGAGAAGCCCGTCGCCGGCAGTCTCGCGGAGACCGATGCGGTGCTCGGTGCCCTCGCCGGCTCGGACGTGCCGCTGCACGTCGGCTTTCAGCGCCGGTTCGACGCCGGGTACCAGGAGCTGCGCGAAGCGGTTGCGAGCGGACGCCTGGGCTGGACCCACACCCTCCGCGCCTGCACCGCCGACCCCACCCCGCCGCCCCCCTCGTACGTGCCCGGTTCCGGCGGCATCTTCCGCGACTGCTCGGTGCACGACTACGACATCGTCCGCTGGGTCACCGGACGCGAGGTCGTCGAGGTGTACGCCACCGGGGCCAACCGCGGCGAGGACTTCTTCGCCGCCGCCGACGACGTCGACACCGGGGTCAGTGTCCTCACCCTGGACGACGGCACCCTGGCCGTCTGCACCGCCACCCGCTACAACGGCGCCGGATACGACGTACGGCTGGAAGTCTGCGGCTCGAAGGGCTCCCTGGTCGCAGGCCTGACCGAGCACACCCCGCTGACCCCGGCCCAGAGCCCCGCCCGGACCGCCGGCACTCCGTACCCCGGTTTCATGGAACGCTTCCAGGACGCCTACCGGGCGGAACTCACCGCTTTCACGGAGCTGGCCGCCGGCCTGCGCACGAGCCCCTGCACCGGTCATGACGCGCGCTCGGCCCTGGCGGTCGCGGAGGCAGCCACGCGCTCACGGCTGAGTGGACGTCCGGTGCGGGTGGAAACGGCCGTTCCGGCCGGGTCCACCGGGCCGCGCTGACGCTCGCTCGGCAAAGGAAACGGGCCGGGCACCCACTCGGCCGGCCTTCAGGGGTTCCACCGCCTGACCCCCGAGGCCGCTGTCACGCTCGTCTCCTCCGGCGGATCGCTCCAGACCCGGTCCCACAGGTGCACGTCCACGGCTCAGGCCGAGACAGGAGTACGGGACAGGGCTGTGCGCAGCGCGAAGACACCGAGCAAGCCGTCTGCGAGGACGCAGCGGCGGGCGCTCGCCGGTCTGCTCCTGCTCGCGGCCCGCCCGGGTGCGTTCAGTCCAGGTTCGGGTGGAGTTCCGGGCGGGAGTTCCACCAGGAGCGGTAGAAGGTGTTGTGGGGGACGCTGTCGAGGTACGCGTGTCCTGCCGCCCGGTACAGCAGCCGGGCGCGGTGCTCGGAGAGGGCCGCTCGGTTCCAGGCGAGGCGGATGCGGCCGGTGATCGGATCACCGGCCAGCGGGCGCAGGACGGTGCCCTCGGCGTGCGGTGAGGTCGGCTGGCTCAGGGAGACGGCCCGTCCGGCGGCGATCAGGTCCCAGCGCATCTTGCGGTCGGCGATCCGGTAGCGCAGCTTCGGGGTGAAGCCGGCCTCGCGGCAGGCCTCGGTCATGGCTTCCGGGCCGCCGTCGTCGTCCTCGACGATGGTCAGCCAGGTCTCCTCCGCAAGGTCGGCGAGGTGGATCTGGTCCCGTCCGGCCAGCGGGTGGGCGGCCGACAGGCGCACGCAGGCCGGTTCCTTGGGAATGAGGGTGCGGGACGCCACACCGTCGGGGAGCGGCACCTCGTGGTCGGCGACCTCTCCGTAGAGGATCGCGTCGTACTGTCCGGCGCCGAGCATGCGGGTGAGGGTGGCCGCCGAGTGCTCGATGCCGACCTCGACCTCGTGGCCGGGCAGTTCCCGCTCCAGGCGTCCGAACAGCCGGTCGGTCAGGACGAGCATGACGGAGCCCAGCCGCAGGGTCGGGTGCGGTGCGGCGTCCCGGGCGCCGGCCGCGAGGGCGTCCATCTCGCCCAGGACCCGACGTGCCCTGGAGAGCACGAACTCGCCCAGCGGCGTCGGTTCCACACCGTGCCGGCTGCGGGCGAACAGCTCTCCGCCCGTGACGCGCTCGATCCGCCGGAGCTGGGCGGACAGGCCCGGCTGGGACACCCCGAGCAGGGCCGCCGCACGCCCCAGACTCCCCGCTTCCGCTATCCGGCAGACGGCTTCGAGATGTCTCAATTCCAACTGCACCTCAGCAGCATATGCAGACAGCGGGGACGGCTGAAGGCGTTGATCACCGATCGGACACCTCTCCGATCGGCGGAAACCCGACAACGCCGCCGGACGTTCTGGTGGGTGACGAAGCAGGTGGCGGGGCACGTAGGGGGCTGGGGAAGGCTTCGTGGATGTCGTCCCGTCGTTCCCGGCTGATCGCGCTGGGCACCGAGGCCGCGATGGCCGGCCACCGGGTCAAGTACATCCTGGCGACCAAGCTGGTCGACGAGCTCGGCTCCAGGGAACTCGACCGTCACGGCGCCGGACTCTTCTTCCGGGTCCTCACCGAACGGGAGGAGGAGAACAGCGTCGCCATCGCCTCCGCCAAGTCCTTCGGCGGCTGGGCCAAGACCTTCACCGGCCCCCGGCTCTGTGCGGCCATCGTCGACCGCCTCACCTCCAACGGCACCCTCATCGAGACCGGCACCGACTCCTACCGCCTCGCCACCACCCGGGCCCAAGCGGAGCGGGCAGCCGGCTGAAAGGCTGAGGAGCTGCGTCTTGAGGCGTTCACGGGGTTCCAGCTTCGATCTCCCGCAGCAGTTCCCCGTCATCGTCATAGAGTTCAAGACTGAACCGCAGACCGAACCGGGTCAGCAGCGCAGCCAGCTCCTCGAACCGTTGAGGGTCGACAACTCCGTTCAGGAGCGTGTCCCCGTCAGCCGGGTCGACCTCGATGCGGCACCAGCTGGTCTCGACCTCATACGACTCCCACGACGAGCCTGATTCGGAACTCCAGCCAGCCCCGATGAACCGCTCGGCCACCAACGATGCACTCGGGGCTCCTGCCAGGCCACCACACACATTGTTGCTGATCTCAAGCCAGACGGGGTCGAGCGGCTGTCCCTCATCGGATATGTCCACAACCGGATTATGAAGCAGACCCCGTAACCCGCGACCGCACACGCCATCGACATCAAAACTCATCGATGTTGATCACTGCACACCGGGCCGCATGCCTCCCGAACTCCTCGACGGAGGACTCCTCGAGAAGGTTCTGGCACACATTCCATGAGGGCAACGGTCAGGAGAGCGAGGGATCAGTGTCGTCCCATTTCCACCCGGTTTGAGGGAACTGATCCAGCAGCGCGGAGAGGGATGCTGCCTGGTGGATGGCCGATGACCAGTCTTCCGCGGAGACGTCCAGTGTCGCCAGAGGCGGGATGTCCTGGCGGAAGTCGTAGGCAAGCAGCTCGCGACTTCCGTCTCCGCCGATGATGACGGCACCGGGGAAGCGCTTCTGGAATTCACCGGCTTCGTTGATGCCGATGAGCTCATCCAACGCATCGATCACCAGGAAGTCGCCAGCGGGAGGAACGAACTGGCTCAGACTGCCTGTAGTCCCCAGGAAGTCCCGGTAGTCCTGGGGAAACCGGACTCCGAAGCGGTGCTCGACCTGCACGATCTGGTCATCGTTCGAACCCATGAAGCAGTTCTATCAAGGACAGAGCGGGGGACGGTGGGCGCCTTGTGCTGCGGCGAGGAGGACACGTTTGCGAAGCAAGGGGGCTTGGCTCGTCCGAACAGGCGCTGTCCTGGAAGAGCTGCCGCGTCGAGCGCCGTCACACCGGACCGGCTCAGGTGAAGCGGCACAAAGGCGAAGCAGTCGACGCGGAGCCGGGCAGGGGACGGGCCCTCGCCTCCTGCGCGGCAGGGGAGGTCTCGTCGGCCCGGCGACGAGAAGCGGGCGGACGGCTCGAGGTGCAGGTGTACGCGTGAGGCCCGGATCCACAGGATCCGGGCCTCACGTCACTTCAGTAGCGGGGACAGGATTTGAACCTGCGACCTCTGGGTTATGAGCCCAGCGAGCTACCGAGCTGCTCCACCCCGCGTCGGAAGACCCAACTGTACGCCATCCACGGCACTGCCCACGACCAAGCCATTCGGCTTGGTCGACCGCACCTGGTCGATCGCCTCGGAACGAGGTTCGGAGTCGTCGCGAGCAGATGATGCCGCACGCGGGTCGAAGCAGGCCGAGAGCGACGTCCGCCGGGTGACGCCGTACCTGTTTCCGCCGGTCGGGGTGGCGGCGAGAGGGGCGCCGTGCCGGTCGACGATCAGGTGGTGCTTGCTGCCCGGCCGGCCACGGTCCACCGGCGAAGGTCCGGTGTGAGGCCCCTTTTCAAGGCCCTGACGTGCGAGCCGTCGATCGTGGCATCGTCCATGTCCAGCAGACCCGCCTTGCGCAGCCCGGTCAGGAGCACTTCATACAGGCGGGGCGGCAGCAGCGGAGCGATGCGTTCCCACAGCTCATCAGGCACGAGATCATCCGACGCCCGCAGTACCCGCCGCGACCGGACCCGGTCGCCGAACCCTCACGCCGCACTCGTTCCGGAACGATCGGTCGACGGAAAACCGCGGAAGTCCACCAGCCCGCCCGCATGCCCCGCACGGAGCACCGGCCCGACACGGAGAGGTCCGGGAGTGCTGGCGGTGGCCTGTCGAGCTGTGCGGAACGAGGCCGCACTACGTCAACACCGTTGACCCGGTTGGGCATGGCCCGCCTAGGATCCGCCACAACGCCGACCCGGTCCCGCCAGCCCTACGGAGTGCCATGACCACCCCAGAGACGCAGCCCGCCGTCCGGCCGGGCTTCGCCCCCTCCCTCGACTTCGCCTTCGAGGTCCGTGCCTTCCTCGCCCCCTCCCTGCACATCGGGCACGGCGCCGGCGAAACCACCGAATACGTCCCCATCACCGGCGGCACTGTCGACGGCCCCCGCCTGCGCGGCACCGTTCTGCCCGGCGGTGACTGGTGCGACAGACGCCGCGGCGTCTACCAGCTCGACGCCCGATACCTCCTCCGAGCCGACGACGGCGCGATCATCGACATCACCAACCGCGGCTACTACCACGAAGACGACCCCACCGCTCCCGCCCAGTACGACGGCGCCCTGCAGGTGTCCGAGACGGGCGTGTACTACCGCACCTCTCCCGTCTTCCGCACCGACGCCCCCGCCCACCTCTGGCTCGCCCGCACCGTCTTCGTCGGTCTCGCCCGTGGCGACGACTCCGAAGTCGCCATTCGCTTCTATTCAGTGGCCTGACCGCCGACGCGACAAGCCGCACAGGAAAGCCTCCCGGACGCGCCCGGTCGGAGACAGTCGCCGATCGTGCCGGCCGGGCTGGACTCCTGGATGTCGTTCCAGGGACCTTCCCCCGCGGGTGCGGAAAGCAGGAATCGCGTGCCCGGCGGCGGTGGTTCGGGGTGCCGCTGTGTGACGGTGCCTCGCGTCGTCTCACAGAGCCTGGGGGAAGTCGAACATCCTGTCCGGGTCGTAGCGCCTCTTCAGCTCGGCCAGCCGGGGAGCGGCCGAGCCGTAGTAGGCGGAGCGCCAGTCGCTCAGGTTGGCGTCCGTGTAGTTCTGGTACGCCGCGCCCGAGGCGTACCGGCGCATCGCGGTGTGCGTGCTGTCCAGCCAGGCCGTCGCCGGTCCGGCGGTGTGACCGGCGGGCCAGGATGCGGTGTACTGCGCCAGGAAGCGTGAGGTGCGGTGTACGAAGGCGGTCGCCCGTGGGGAAACGCGGTTGACGGCGCCGCCCAGGGCGGTGAGCGCGATGGAGACGGCGCCGCTGTTGCCGCTGCGCCCGTGGCGTTCGATCTGGTCGAGCAGTGACCGTATGCCGGCGGTGCTCAGTGAGCGGTTGAAGAAGTCCGAGCGTGCCGCGTACGTCTCCCGCTGGAGCACGCCGGTGGGCTGCCGCCCCGGGGTTCTGCCGGGCAGGTGGCACCGGGGGGTGGGCTTCGTCGCGCAGCCGGCGTACATCCGCATGGTGTCGAGGTAGCCGCGGCGGCGCATGGTGATGCGGGAGGCGGCGCCGGGGCCGCCGGCGCGGTCCGCCAGGCGGTCGACGGCGTTCTGCAAGGCGCCGTACGTGCCCAGTGAGAAGCAGCTGACGGAGACGGTGGGGGTCCGGCCGGCGACGGCGGACAGGTGCAGTGCCGACCATATCTCGTCGGGCTGGACGGGGCCCCACTCCTGCCAGGAGCGGAGTGCGGCGGCGGCCTTGGACCAGGGCCAGGTCATGTGCGCGGTGACGCCGTCGGCGGCCTCGTGGGTGCGGAACCGGAGTTCGGTGACGACGCCGAAGTTTCCGTTTCCCGCGCCGCGCAGTGCCCAGAACAGGTCGCTCTCCCGGTCCTTGGACACCTCGAGGGTCCTGCCGTCGGCGGTGACGATGCGGGCGCCGGTGAGGTTGTCGGAGGTGAGCCCGTAGGACCGCGAGACCACGCCGTGGCCGCCCCCGAGCGTCAGGCCGGAGATGCCGACCGTGGGACAGGATCCGCCGGGGATGGTGACGCCTCGTGCGCCGAGCTGCGTGTAGACGTCGATGAGCTTGGCGCCGGCCCCGATGACGGCGCTGCCGGAGCCGCTGCGCACGGAATTCAGCGCGGAGACGTCGATGACCAGGCGTCCGTTGCCGCTGGACCAACCGGCGTAGGAGTGACCGCCGTTGCGGATGGCGACGGGGACGCCGTGGCGGCGTGCGAAGGCCAGGCACTCGACGATGTCCGCGGTGGTGGACACGTAGGCGACGGCGGCGGGGCGCAGACCGTCGAAGCGCGTGTTGTACAGCTGGCGGGCGGTGGCGTAGTCGGCATCGCCCGGACGTATCAGACCACCCTGCAGGCCCCTGTCGAGCGCGGACCAGTCAGCGGTGCGCGGCGCGGTCCCGCGTCCGCCGGCTGCGGGGCCCGGCGGCCGCTGCCCGCTGGGGGCAGGGGCGGAACCGCTGCCGGGCGCGGCCCTCACCTGGCCGCTGCCCCAGCCCATCGTCCAGGCGACGGCCGCCGTGTAGCCGGTACCCGCTGCGAGCAGTGTGCGCCGGTTCACGGCGGCCTCCGTTCACGATGCTCTGCTGTCGCTCAACCAGAGTGCGAACGGGGGGTCAGTGGTTCCGTGTGGCGGGCGTTCGCGCTCCGGGAGTTCACCCGCGGCCCGATCGTGCCGTGGCGTGGACCGGTCCGGTGCCGGCGGCAGTGAGGAAACCCGGTCGAGGCGGACGAGCCGGGGCGCGGGAAGCAGATCCGTTCGTCGTGACGGACGGGTGACGGCCGGGACCGTCCCCACGCGGGCGGGGAGCAGCCGGTCGGGGTGGTCTCCGGACCGTCGATGACGGGTCCGACCTCGCGAGCGGCCGGCGCCGGGGCCGCAACCCCAGGGGCGTGTTGCGCTGTCAGCGGCGTGGGGGGAGGAAGGTGGAGAAGCAAGTCATGCCGGTTGTGGGTGTTTAGGAAGGGCTGGGGCGAGTAGGCGGGGGTCAAGACCAATCCGGTTGCTTCACGAGGAGGTCCCGATGTCGGGCACGGAGAAGAGCAAGGCCAACGCCGAGCAGGCCAAGGGCAAGGTCAAGGAGACGGTCGGCCGCGCCGTCGGCAACGAGCGCATGACCGCCGAAGGCCGCGCCGACCAGTCCAAGGGCCACGCGCGCCGGGCCAAGGAAGACGTCAAGGACACCTTCCGGCACTGAGCCGCTCCACACCCCGTAGGGCCCCGACCACTCCCCCGGTCGGGGCCCTACGGGGTGTGGAGCGCGTCGGCAGCTGGGCGTGAGGTCCCGCGTCGCGGTGAACCGGAGCGACACCACTGTCCAGAGGGACCTGCCCGAGGGGTTCGGCCTCTGAAGGCCGCCCGCCGGCGCCGCAATGTCATCGAGCGCTGCTTCCACCGCCTCGGGCAACGGCGCGGCATCGCCACCCGCTACGACAGGCACCCCGATCACCGCCTCGCCGCCCTCCCCCTCGTCGGCACTCTCGTCCGGCTCGACCGATGATCGGCGAGGCCCGGCCCCGCATCTCCCCGTGGCGACTTTCGTGGACCTGACACCCGCCGCCTGCGCGGCGGGCATCCGGCGGAGCGGGATCAAGGCGCGGGGAGGGCGGCGGGGGGTCTGCCTGTTCCCCGTCCCGGCCTCGTGCGCGCTGACGCACCAGTGGCTGCGGGAGCCGGTCCGGCGGCCGGGGTCGCGGGGGATCGTCGCCGTGCAGGTGGGGCTGCCGGACGGGGAGCCGGCGTCCGTGGTCCGCTGCACCCCGTCCGGTGTCCGCCCGGCGATCGCACCCGTCCGGCTCACCGTGATGGCGGGGTGACCGGGGCCGGGTGAGGGTGGGATGCGGCATTCGCGTCGACCGGGCCCCCTACCGCTCAGAAGGAGCACCTACCATGTCCGAACGTCACACGCTGATTCGCAGTCTGCACGATGTGGGCCTGGCCGCTTGGTTCGGCGGCTCGCTGATGGGCGCGGTCGGCCTCAACGGTGCCGCCAGGGGTGAGGGCGGTACGAAGGCGGCCACGGACCGGATCGCCTCTTCCGGCTGGGCGAAGTGGACGCCGGTCAATGCCGCTGCCATCGGTGTGCACCTGTTCGGCAGTGGGGGGCTCCTGGCCGTGAACGCCCACCGCGTCGCCACCCAGCAGGGCGTCGCCGCCTCCACCGCGGCCAAGACCGTCGTCACCGCGGCGGCCCTGGCAGCCACCGCCTACGCCCGCGTCCTGGGAAAGAAGGTCGAGCTGGCCTCTTCCTCCGACCCGGAGGACGCCGAGAAGGCGAGCAAGCACCCCCTCGACCTCGACAAGGCACGCCGGCAGCTGGCCTGTGCGCAGTGGGTGGTACCGGCGCTCACGGGGTGTCTGGTGGTGCTCAACGCCCTGCACGGCGAGCAACAGCGGCCCGGCGAGCAGGCTTCGGGCATGTGGCAGCGCGCCGCGGCCCTCTCCCCGCACCTGCCGGCCGGCATCAGCTGCCACCTGCCGCACTGACTTCGGTCGGCGTCCGGCCCCTCGCCCTCGTACCGGCCGGACCGCGAGTGGTCACGCCCCGAGCGCCTGACCGGATCAAACGAGCCGTTCCGTCTTCAGCCGCTCCGCCTTCGCCGACCGGCCGGGGGCTCGTGGTCAGCCGCAACGAGGGGGACCGCCGGTCGTCCCGACGGACGTCGGCGGCGCAGCGGCCGTCTCTGGTCCGGCCCGGAGTGCGTCGAAGGCGCGGACGCCTCGGCGCCCGGGGGACGCCGCGGCCCCGTGGAGGCACGGCCTGTTCGAGGACGCTCCCGGCCCCGCGTTCCGCCGGGCCCGGCGCGGGGGTCCGGGTGGCGCAACGGCGCTGTTTCCGCAGCGGGTTCAGTACCGTACGGAGGAGTCGTTCCCTACCGTGCGGAGCGCCGGAAGGGGACTCGTGATGGCCGGACTGAGGCTGGGACCGCTCCTGCGGCACGTCGACTGGGAGTCGGGCACGAGCGCGACGGTGTGGGTCGAGACCGACCGGGCGTGCACGGCGGAGGTCCGGTGCCCGGGGGGCGCGGGGGGTTCGGCTCCGACGTTCCGCGTCGCCGACCACCACTACGCGCTGGTGATCGTGACCGGACTCGCCCCCGGGTCCGCCACGGCGTACGAGGTGCTGCTGGACGGCGAGCAGGTGTGGCCCCTCGCTGACTCGTCCCGGCCGCCCAGCACCATCCGCACGCCGCCGGTCCCCTCCTCGGGCGCGGTGGTCGCCTTCGGCTCGTGCCGGTGGGCGGCGCCTGCCGTGGGCGAGTCCGACCCGGTGGGCCCCGACGTCCTCGACACCCTTTCCGCCCGACTGGCCGCCGACCCGGAGGCCGAGCGTCCCGACGTCCTCCTCCTCCTCGGCGACCAGGTGTACGCGGACGAGACGTCCGCCGACACCCGCGCCTGGATCGCCCGGCACCGGCGGGCCGCCGGCACCGGCTCCGCCGCCCCGCCGGACCAGGTCGCCGACTACGAGGAGTACACCCACCTCTACGACGAGTCCTGGGGCGACCCCGAACTGCGCTGGCTGCTGTCGACCGTGCCCAGCTGCATGATCTTCGACGACCACGACGTCATCGACGACTGGAACACCAGCGCCGCCTGGGTGGCCGACATGCGGGCGACGCCCTGGTGGCACGAGCGGATCACCGGCGGTCTGATGTCGTACTGGGTCTACCAGCACCTCGGGAACCTCTCCCCCGCCGAACTCGCCGAGGACGAGCTGTACGCGGCGGTACTGGCGGCCGACGACGCCACGGAAGTGCTGCGCGCGTTCGCCGAACGCGCCGACGCCGACCCGGCGTCGGTGCGCTGGAGCTACCGCAGGGACTTCGGTCGCACCCGGGTGCTGATGGTCGACACCCGGGCCGCGCGGGTGCTGGAGGAGCAGCACAGGACGATGCTGGACGCTCAGGAAGCGGCCTGGCTGCGGACACAGGCGTTCGACGAGCTCGGCGGCGTCGACCACCTGTTGGTCGGGACCTCGCTCCCGTGGCTGCTGCCTCCGATGGTCCACTTCGCGGAGGGCTGGCACGCGGCGCTCTGCCGGGGCGAACGCGGCCCGCGCTGGGCGCGCTTCGGCGAGTGGCTGCGTCGGCGGGCGGACCTGGAGCACTGGGCGGCGTTCACCTCGTCGTTCGAAAGACTGACGGAGACGGTCGCCGGGGTGGGGAGGGCCGACGCCGCCCCGGCGACCGTGTGCGTGCTTTCCGGGGACGTCCACCACGCGTATGTGGCCGAGCCCGTCTGGACCACCGGGCGGCCGCCGCGCTCCCGCGTCTTCCAGTTCACCTGCTCGCCGCTGCACAACTCGGTGCCCGTGGTCATGCGGGCCGGGTTCCGTTTCGGCTGGAGCCGGTTCGCCAAGGGGATCGGGCACCTCCTCGCCCGTCACGGACGGGTCGCGCGACCGGCGGTCCGGTGGGAGCGCACCGGCGGGCCTTGGTTCGGCAACCAGTTGATGACGCTGACGCTGCGTGGACGTACAGCACGGCTGCGACTGGAGAGGGCCTCGGCGGGCGCGGAGCAGGAGCGCCGTGGGACGGACCGCGCGGGAGCACTGCTCATCGGGGTCCTCGACCGGGACCTGACGAAGGGAAGCTGACGTCTCGCCGGGCGGCGCGCCTCCCCGTCCCGCACTTCACGCCCTGGCCGCCCGGATCCGTACGCCGACGGTCCTCGGCCGTCACCAGGGGGCCACCGCCCGGCCCGCCCCGATCGTCACCGGGCCCGCCACCGTATGCGCGGTGCGGTGGGGCACGCGGTCGGACCGTCCTCGCCTCCGGTTTCGGCGAAGGGGCGCCGGCCGGTCGGGGTCGGGGTGGGCTCAGGGACGGGGCTCCAGCACCTCCAGGGCACCGGTCTCGGTGTCGTAGCTGCGCAGGGTGACGAGCCGGGCCGAGGGCGGCGGCCCGGGCAGCAGTTCGGGGATGCGCCGATCGGTGAAGGCGCCCGCGCGCCGGGTGCGGCCGAGGGTGACGTGCGGGCTCCAGCGCCCCGGTTCGTGGAGCGGATTGAGGGTCTCGGACGGGCTGTCCGAGACCACCGCCTCCCACACCCGGCGGTGCAGACCGGTCAGTGCGGAGTCCGGCTCCAGCGCCCAGGCCAGCACCGAGGTGGGCCGCTCGAAGCGGACCACCCCGGTGAACCGCACCGCCAACGGCAGGACGGCGGCCGCCTCGGCGAGCTCCCACCGGATCGGGGCGGTCAGCTCCGGGCAGGACGCCAGGGTCAGATGCGGGCTGTTGGTCGGTGAGCGGTGGCGCGCCTGGCTGGGCAGCCCCGCGTCCGCGAGTCGCCGCCAGGCCTCCCGCACCACCAGGTCCGCCGCCTCGTCCAACAAGAGCTCGACCGTGCGCACCGCCGCAGCCTACCGGGGAGGCCGGGACAAGTCGGCGAGGCGGCGACGCGTGCGCTGCGGGAGGGGCGGACTTCCCGTCACGGGGGCCGGTCGCCCGCCTGCCCCGAGACGCCGGGGTCGGCCCGGACCGGACCTCACCTCGCCGCGGCGCTCGTGCGGTGGTTCGTCTCCGGAGCGGTCACCCGTCCGGCTCGGCCCCGGCCCGGGGGTCGCCCGGGTGCGCCGGATCGGCGTCCCCGCCCCCTGCGCGGCCGCGGTGCCGACGCCGCCGGGCCGGTGGGTCCACGAGCTCACGCGGCCGGTGCGTGGTGGACGACCGTGTCCTCGCACGGTCCGTCGGCGTACCCGCCGCGGGCGGCGTGAACCACTCCGTGCCCGGACGCCCCGTGTCGCATGATCCACCTCGACCTGGCCGGCACCCGTACCCGTACGCGTACCCGCAAGGTTCGGCCCGGCGTCGTATCCGCCGGTGAGGCGGCCCGGATCTCATGGGTTCCGCCAAGGGCCGGAGGGCTGTCCGCCCCGGTACGTTCACGCCGTCTGTACCTAGGGAGGGGTCGGCGTGGGCGGTGTGGTGTCGGTGCTGGTGGCGGCGGTGTTGTGGGGCACTGTGGGGCCGGCGCAGATCTGGGCCGGAAGCGGGGCGCATCCGGTGTCGCTGGGGGCGGCCCGGATGTTGTTGGGCGGGCTGTTGCTGACGGTGGTGATGGTGCGGCCGGCCGGGCTGCGCACGCTGACGCGGCGGGGGGTGCGGGGGTGGATCGTGGTCAGCGTGCTGGTGACGGCCGCGTTCCAGGTGTGCTTCCTGCAGGCGGTCGAGCGTTCGGGGGCGGCACTGGCGACGGCGACGACGTTCGGGACGGTGCCGGTGGTCAGCGGGGTGTGCGGGCTGGTGCTGTCCGGTGAGCGGCTGTCGCGGCGGTGGGCCGTGGGGACGCTGTGCGCGGTCATCGGGGTCGGGGCGTTGCTGTTGCCGGGCAGTGAGGGACGGGCGGACGTCCTCGGTGTGGGGTACGGGGTGGCGGCGGGTGCCGCCTTCGGCGTCTACATCGCGGCGACCAAGGGGGTGGGCGCGCGGGGCGGCGATCTGGACGCGGCGGCGCCGGTGAGCGTGGTGTGCGCCGGTCTGGTGGTCTCGCCGTCCCTCCTGGTCGCTCCGGAGGGGCTGTTCACGGTGCGCGGGGCGATGCTGGTGGGGTGGCTGGCGCTGGGGACGACGGCCCTGGGGTACCTGCTGTTCACGCGGGGGGTGGGCCGGCTCAGCGCCGCCACGGTGGGGACGCTGAGCCTGACCGAACCGCTGGTCGCCACCGCGCTGGGGGTGGTGCTGCTCGGCGAGCGGCCGGGGCCGCTCGCCGTCGTGGGCGGCGTGCTGCTGCTGGGCGGGCTGGTGGCCGTCTCGGTGCCGGGGCGGCGGCGGACGGCGGCCCCGGGGTCTCGGCCCGAGCCGGTGGGGCGGTGAGGGGCCGGACGGCTCACCGGTCCTGGTAGCTGCTCATGTTCGCGCGTACGTGGTCGGAGAAGAACCGCGGGCCGATGGCGTCGGCGCGGGCCATGCCCTCCGGGGTGAGCAGCAGGACCGTGCCGGCCGCCCGGACCCAGTTGCGGGCCAGGAGGGTGTCGAGCTGGGTGGCGAAGTCGGTCTCGAAGCGGGTGCCGAAGTGGCGTTCGTAGCGGGTGACGTCGAGTCCGGACGATTCGAGCAGGTGCTGGAGGACGTACATCCGGCGCCGTTCGTCGTCGTTCATGGCGAAGGCCCACTGGGCGCGGCGGAAGCGTTCGGTCGGGGTCGCGATGTAGTCGTCGATGATGCGGCGCACCTCGGGGACGGCGACGGCGTAGTCGGTGGTGTAGTGCAGGTCGGTGGTGAAGGAGCGGGCGCCGACACCGAGGCCGACCATGCCGGCCTGTTGGTTGTACTCGTTGATGCTGTTGCCCTCGGTGTCCTCGGTGGCGGCGCTGCCGAGGCGGCGGAAGACCCGCATGGAGGTCTGCTCGTACCCGGCGGACAGGAGGTGGTCGCGGCCGAAGCGGTAGAGGCGCAGTCGCTGGTCGTCCCATTCGGCGGGGCTGGTGGCGTGCCGGGAGCTGAGACCGGTCAGGGGACGGACGTAGAGGGGGTAGAGGTAGATCTCCTCGGGTTCCCAGGCGAGGGCGGCGTCGAGGGAGATCCGGAAGGTGCGTTCGGTCTGGCCGTCGATGCCGTAGATGAGGTCGATGTTCAGGATGGGGAACCGGGCGTCGCGCAGGCGGGCGAGGGCGGATTCGACTTCCTGGCGTTTCTGCGGGCGGACGGCGGCGCGGACTTCGTCGTCGAGGAAGCTCTGTACGCCGATGCTCAGCCGGGTGGCGCCGCGTTCGGCGAGGACGGCGAGCCGGTCGGTGGTGGCGGTGGCGGGCGAGGTCTCGACCGACCAGGACGCCGCCTGCAGGTCGGCGCCCATGACGTTCTCGGAGATGTCGCAGAGCCGGGTGAGTTCGTCGGCCGTGAGGTAGGTGGGGGTGCCGCCGCCGAAGGCGGCGAGGGTGAAGCGTAACGGCTCGCCCTGGGCGTCGAGGGCTTCTCTGGTGACGCGGGCCTGGCGTTCGAGGGTGTCCAGGAAGGCGGCGGTGACTTCTTCGGGGGCGCCGGTGCGGGTGAAGAGGTTGCAGAACCCGCACCGCATCTCGCAGAAGGGGACGTGGGCGTAGAGGGAGAGGGCGTCGAGCCGTTCTCCGGACCACAGGTCGCTCAGGAGGGGGCCGTCGTCCAGGAGGCGGTAGGCCTTCTGGTGCGGGTAGGCGTAGACGTACTGCTGGTAGGGGGTTTCGGCCTCGGTGGGTGCCGTGGTGGGGAGGGAGGGGGACGGAAGCATGACGGGCTTGCCCATGGGCGATGTGCCTCGCTCTCTGAGGGGTCGTCACGGGGGGTGACAGCTCGGCACCTTAGGGCGGCCCGAGGGCGGATATCTGTAGTGTGATCACCAAAAGATACGTTTCACGTCCTAGATCTTCGTCTGCACTTTTCGCGAAGAACGCACTTCCTCCCGAATTGCCGCCCCCGGCGCGGGCCGCGGGCGGTCCGGACCGTCCGGTACGGCTGACGGAGCGGGCGCGCATGGGGTTGTGTGTCCGCCATGAAGCGACTTCTCATCGCCGCGGGAGGCGGTGGCGACGCCATCACGGCGGCCATGGTGCACGCCGCGCTGCACGGCCCGCGCACTCCCGCTCTGGTGCTCACCTACGCGTGGGAACGGCTCGTCGTCGACCCCGTGCCCGGGCCGCGCGGCAGCGCGGACTTCACCTCGCTCGACCGCCCCGCGCCCCATCTCGCCCTCGTCACTCCGCGGACCGCTCCCAGGGCTCCGGCCGGTTCGCTGCTCCCCCGGCTCGCCGGCGGTCTGCAGCCCGCGCTGGGGCTGCTCGACCCGTACGAGGGAGTGGTCGGCCTCACCCGGCAGATCGAGGCGGCGGCCCGCTGGTGCGGCACCGACCGGATCGCTCTCGTGGACGTGGGCGGCGACATCGTCGCGCGCGGTGACGAACCGACGCTGCGCAGCCCGCTCGGCGACGCGCTGGCCCTGGCCGCCTGCGCCGCGACGGGCCTCTCGACCACCGTGTACGTCGCCGGACCCGGTCTGGACAACGAGGTGCCGAGGGCCGTCCTGGCGCCCCGGCTCGGTGAACCGGCCTTCGCCCTCGCGCCCGAGGACACCGACGGCGTGCTGCCCGTCTTCGACTGGCACCCCTCCGAGGCCGGCGCGATGCTCGTCGCGGCGGCCCGCGGCGTCCGCGGCGTCTGCGGCACCCGCGACGCTCCCGCCCCCGTCGTCCTGGACGACTCCTCACACCGCGTACACCGGCTCGCCTGCGAGGACGCGCTCCGGCTCAGCCCGCTCGCACGGGCCCTCGCCCTGTGCCCCAGCCTGGAGGCCGCCGAAAGGGTGTCGCACGCCGTCTGCGGCTTCTCCGAGGTGGCCCGGGAACGGCAGCGCGCCGCCCTCCTCCCGGCTCCGCCCGCTCCCCGCCCCCCTGCGGAGCCCGAAGCCGTCCTGGACCGGTACCTCGCCTTCGAACGCGCCCGTCGCGCCGAGGGCCTCGCCTACGTCACGACCCGCAGGATCACCGAGGAACTCGCCCTCACCCCGGTCGAGGCCGACGCCCTGCACCGTTCCCTGGCCACGGGGAAGCCGCCCCGGCGCGTGGCACCGCTGTGGCGGCTGGCGACGGCCTGAGGGGGCGCCGGACGACAGACGGGACCGGCCCGGTGGGTCACGGCCGTTCACCACCCGCGGCCTCGGGGGCGGCGGAGGTGGCGGGAGGGCTGTTCCAGCGGCGGCCGTTCTCCCAGTACGCCTGCACTTCGGCGAGGGTCCTGCCGGTGGTGTCGGGCACCTTGGCGTACACGTAGAACCAGGCGACGACGTTGACCGCGAGGAGCAGGGAGAAGGTGGTGGTGCCGCCCAGGGAGGACAGTGCGCTGAGGAAGAACTGGGCGATGATCAGGTTGGCGCTGAGGTTGGACAGGAGCATGGCCGACGCCCCCGTGCCGCGCAGCCGGTCGGGAAAGCCTTCGGCGGCGAACACCCAGATCAGGGCACCGAAACCGGCGTTGAAACCGACCGCGAAGACGGCGAGCCCGAGCAGGCCCGCCGTGGCGGGAAGGACCTCCGCGAACACGCCGACGAGCAGCAGGTGGCCCGCCGTCATCAGCGCGGTGCCGGTGAGCAGGGCGACCCGGCGGCTCACCCGGTCGATCGCCACCGCGCACACCAGCGCGGCGACGGCGGAGACCAGCTGGACGAAGCCGGGCAGCACGAGCAGGCTGAAGTCGCCCTCGTAGCCCATGCGCTGGAAGATGCGGGGGCTGAAGTAGCCGATGGCGCTGATGCCGGTGATCTGGACGAGGAAGCCCAGGGTGACGACGAAGAGGGTCAGTTGCCGGTACGTGGGACCGAACAACTCGCGCAGCCGCCCCTCGGCGGGCTCGGCGGAGGCGGGTTTCCCGGGTACGGTGGCCGGCTCCGGCGTCCCGAGGACGCGGGCGGCCTCGGCGGCGCGGTCCGCGTGTCCCCTCATGAGGTGCCAGCTCGGCGTCTCCGGCAGCCGCAGCAGGGCGACGGCCGCCGCGGCGGCGCAGAGCGCCGGGACGGCCAGCATGAGCCGCCAGTGGCCGCCGCCGGCCAGCAGGTAGCTGACGAAGTACGTGGCGGCGCATCCGCCCGCCGTGGCGCACTGGTAGAGCACGGCGACCCGGCCGCGGATCGCCGTGCGGACGGACTCGGCGATGAGGATGGGCGCGATGACGATGAGCACCCCCATGGTCATGCCGAGCACCGTACGGGTGCCCACCAGCATCGGGAGGTTCACGGACAGGGCGGACACGAGGGTGGTGAGGGAGCAGACGGCCGCGGCGACGAGGAGCGCGCCGCGCCGGCCCGCCACCTGGGAGAGCCGTCCGGCCAGGAGCGTTCCCGCCATCAGGCCCACGACGGGACCGGCGTACAGCGTTCCCTGCTCGAAGGGCGAGAGGTGGAACGCCTGGGTGACGAGGATCTGGGCACCGGCCATCGCCGTGCCGTCGTATCCGTAGGTCAGGCCGAGGAGCACGGCGGCGAGACCGACCGCCGTGCCGGGCCGGCGGAGGGGGCGCCCAGGGGATGTCGGCATCGGGGGTGGTCCATCGCTTTCCGCTCGGGAGCTTGTCCGGTGTCCGGGCGCCCGGCCGCCGCTCATCCTGCCGCTCCCACCTGTCGGCCCAGCGCCGCGAGCGGTTCGCGTGCGCCGTCGGCGGCGAGGATGACCTCGTAGACCAGGTCCACCTTGAGCAGCGGATCACGGAAGTCCAGCGGCCGTCCGCCGAGGTCGCCGTGGGTCCCGCCGCTCTCCGACAGCACGCACGCCGGTGCGGCGACGTCCCAGATGCGGCAGCTGCGGTGTACGTAGCCGGCGTAGGCGCCGTCGATGACGAGGGCGGCGTCGAAGACGCTGTTGCTGGCGCGCGTGCCGAGGCACTGTGCGGCGATGGCGGTCATGAGCCGGGCGTCCTCGGCCATCCGTTCCGGGCCGGCCTTGTCCATGCCGTACGCCACCAGGCGGTCCTCCAGGCCGGTGCATGCGGGGGTGCGGAAGGGGACGCCGTCGCGGAACGCTCCCCGGCCGCGCTGCGCCAGGTACCGCCGTCCCAGGGCCGGCAGAGTGATGCCCGCGGCCAGCAGGCCCCGGTCGTCCACCGCGGCGAGCATCGCGCCGTACAGGGGGCTGCCCGCCGCGTAGTTGCTCGTACCGTCCAGGGGGTCGATGATCCACGTGACCGGGCCGGAAGCCGCCCGCACGCCGCTCTCCTCCTCGATGACCGAGTCGGCGGGGAAGTCCCGGGCGAGCTCCGCGACGATCATCTCCCCGATGGCGTGGTCGGCGGCGGTGCTGACCTGATTGCGGTCCTCGGCCTTCACCCCGACGACCTCGACGGCGCCGCCGGAACCGGCGTACCGCAGGGCCAGCTCGTCCGCGCGGTCCAGGACGGTGTCGAGCCAGGGCAGGTAGTCGGTCACCGCTCCCCCGTCGGCTTCGCCGTGGGCGCGGCCGGCCGGCCCCGGCACGCGTCCCGGTACGCGTCGAGGATCGGGCGTTCCGGCGCGATGACGTCGGCGGGCAGGTCGTCGACGTCGAAGAACGCGGCGTCGGTGTTCTCGGTCCGGTCGAGGACCATGGTGGCGCCGGCCGGCAGGGAGGTGACGTAGGCCGCGGTGACGTTGTGGACCTCGTCGCCGTTCGGGTAGCGGTAGAAGTACTCCGGCCCGCCGGAGAACAGGCCCAGCAGGGTGAGTTCGCCGACGGTCAGCCCAGTCTCCTCCAGCACCTCCCTGCGGGCGGTGTCCTCGAAGGACTCGCCGGGATCCATCAGCCCGCCGGGCAGCCCCCACCCGCCCGTGTCGGCGCGGGCCAGCAGCAGGACCCTGTCCGAGTCGTCGGTCACGACCACCGAGGCTCCCGGGAAGATGACGGGCCGGTGACCCAGCAGAGCGCGCAGTTCGGCCACGTAGTCGTTCACGCGTCCTCCTTTCGGCGGTGGTCAGACGGCGTGCGCGGGGCCATCGACATGTGCCCGGCGCACGGCGTCGCAAACACGGTCGACGTCGTGCTCCGGCATGTGCGAGTAGAGCGGGAGGGTGATCATCCGGGCGGCCAGCCGGTCCGTCACCGGCAGTGCGGGCGGCGCCGTTTCGGAGCGGTACGCGGTCTGCCGGTGCAGCGGCGGGTCGAAGTAGAAGCGGCTGCTGATGCCGTCGGCGGACAGCACCCGGGCGAGTCCCGCGCGGTCTGTGCCGAACGCCTCGGGGTCGACCTGGACGCCGAGGTCCTTGTACGAGCTGCGGGCGCCCTCGGGGACGTCCTGGAAGGCGAGTCCGGGCAGGTCGTCGAGGTTGTGGCGGTAGCGCCGGACCAGTTCCGTCCGGCGCTCCAGCCAGTACGGGAAGCGTTCGAGGGCGGAGAGCCCGACGAGGGCGGACAGTTCGGGCATGCGCGCGTTCAGGCCGACGAAGCGGGCGTCGTAGTCGCCGGGGTTGCCGTAGTCGCGGCCGATCCGGAGTTCCTCCGCCAGGCTGTCGTCGCCGGTGGTGACGAGCCCGCCCTCGCCTGCCGACAGCGGCTTGGTGGGGCTGAGGCTGAAGACCTCGGCGAGTCCCTTGCCGCCGACCATGGTGCCGTCGGGGTAACGGCTGCCGAAGCCGTGCGCCGCGTCCAGCACCACGGGGGTCCGGGAGCCGGCCGCCCGCCGGAGCGCGTCCACGTCGCAGGGCGTGCCGAAGGTGTGCATGCCGACGACCGCGTCGGCGTCCGGTGCCGTTCCGGCGCAGGACGCCGGGTCGAGGGTCCAGGTGCGCGGGTCGCTGTCGGCGAAGCGGACGCGCTGCGCGTTCCAGACGCCGACGTGGCCGGTCGCCATGAAGGTGAAGCCCGGTACGACGATGTCCTTGTCCCTGCCGATGGAGCGCAGGACGAGCAGCAGGCCGGCCGTGCAGTTGCTGACGGCCACGACGTGGCGCACTCCGAGGTACTCGGCCGCCGCCTCTTCGAAGCGGCGGACCCAGGCCCCGTTGGTCAGCATCCCCGACCTCAGGACGTCGTCCATCCTGCTGAGCAGGACGCCGTCGGGTTCGGTGGTGGGCCGCACCAGCGGGATGGGCGGGCGGGCGTCGGTCCGCGACGGGGCGGGCGTGGCGGCGTCGGTGCTGACAGGCGTCATCGGTGTTCCTCTCAGAGGGATGCGGCGGGGGAGAACACGCGAGCGGCGGCCTGCTCGGAGGCGGCGGCGAGGGCGTTCCGTGCCGTGAGGAAGTTGCTGTACTTGGCGTCGGCGAAGTCCGGGTAGCGGCCCCGGGTCATGGCGTCCCTTATCTCGCGGACCGAGTCGACGACGCCGAAGCGGCGCTGGAAGCGGCGGGCCTCGCGGATGCGTTCGAAGTTGACCCGGTAGTTGCGCGGGTCCTCCGCGTCCTCCTGGACGAGGACGCGGGTGCCGGGAACCTCCCGGGCGATGACCTCGCCGATCTGCGCCATCCGGTAGTTCTCCTCCCCCGAGCCGCAGTTGTAGAGGGTCGGGGAGGTGTTGTCCGTCGCGGTCTGGAGGGCCCTGGCCGCGTCCTGGACGTGCAGGAAGGGCCGCCACTGGCGGCCGCCGTGGACGACGACCTCGCCGCGGGTGACCGCGTGGGCGGTCATGACGTTCACCGCGAGGTCGAACCGCATGCGGTCGGACAGTCCGTGGACGGTGGCGAAACGCAGGATGTGCGCGGTGAGCGCGCTCCCGCCGAGCGACAGCAGGTAGTGCTCCGCCATGATCTTCGACTGGGCGTAGACCGACTGGGGGTTGAGGGGCGACCAGACGTCGACCTCCTCGTCGTTCTCGGTGGCCCCGTAGTTGCTGCAGGTCGAGGCGAACACGAAGGCGCCGACGCCGGCCTTCTGGCACGCCTCCGCGACGCGTACCGTGCCCAGGTAGTTGGTCTGCCAGGCGAGGTCAGTGTCGAGGCCGCACGCCGGGTCGCCCACGACCGCGGCGAGGTGGATGACGGCGTCCACGCCCCGCAGGGCCGGCTGCCACTCGCCCGGTTCGCGGATGTCCCCGTCCACGTAGGTGACCCGGGGGCCGGAGATCCTGGCGCCGGGGACCAGGCCGTTGTCGACGACGGTGACGCGCACCCCGCGGGCGACGAGCTGACGGACCAGCGTCGATCCGATGTAGCCCTGCCCGCCGGTGATCAGTAGGGAAGTCACGATGAGTCTCCTCTGCCGGGACGTTTCGCGCCGGTTCCCCTTCTGGAAAGGGCGCGTGTCGGCCGCCGTCGATCCGGCTCGACCGGTGCTCCGACCGCGTTCCCGACTCTCCCCAGCTGATGCGGGATCATCTTGACCCTTTTTTCGGGGACGTGTGCGAAAAGCCCGCGCGGAATACGGTGGGAATGTCACCGCCATGCCTCGATTCCCCGAAGGAGCAGGTGGAATGTCCTTTCCCCTCCTCGCCGAGCAATACAGCATGCTTTACGCCCAGAAACTCCTGGGGCCGGGAGTGGCGCACAACATGACGTTCACCGTACCGCTCCCCCCGGGCGGCGAAGAGGCGCGGGTCGCGGGTGCCGTGGCCGTGTTCTGCGAGCACCAGGCGGCGTTGCGCGCGGCGTTGCGCGGCGGCCCGCCCACGGCCCAATGGACGGGGTCCGACCTTCCCCGGACGGTGGTCGTCGAGAGCACGGACGTCGAGCGGACCGTGCGGGAGCGCCTGCGGGCGCTGCACCTCGCGGAGCTTCATCCGGCCGGGGTGCCGATGCGGGCGGCCTTCGAACTCGTCCGCGGTCCCGGCGGGCGGGCGGTCCTCGTCGTCGCCATGGACCACCTGGTGTCCGACGCCCGTTCCTCGGTCGTCGCCGCCCGTCAGCTGGCCGCCCTGGTCGAGAGCGGGCGGTACGGTCCCGGCCTTCCCGCGCCGGGCGACTACGCCGACTGGTGCCGGCGGCGCGCGGCGGACGGCGAACGGAGCGCGGCGCGGGAGACCGCCGCCTGGCGCTCCGCCCTGGAAGGGGTCTCCCCCCTGCGCGACCCGGCGTTGGACGGCGCCGTCGGCCCCGCGGTGCTGAGCCAGCGTGACCGCGTCCACGACGGCGCGGACCTGGACCGCTCGGTACGGCGGCTGAGCGCCGAACTCGGCGTGCCGGAGTTCGCCACCGTCTCCGCCCTGCTCTCCCTGGTGCTGTGGCAGCGCACGGGGCAGCGCGACTTCGTCGTCCAGACGCCCGTCTCCACCCGTCGGCGGCAGCAGGTGGACGAGGTCGTCGGCTACTTCATCAACGAACGGCCGCTGGTCTGCCACATCGAGGAGGACCGCGGTCTGGTCGAGCACGCGCAGGACATGTACCACTCCTCGTTGCGCGCCGTCCGCCACTCGCGGCTGTCCGTCCCCGAGCTGGCCGGGGCGGTGCCCGCCTACCGGGCGGTGCTGGAGGACGACCGGGTCGGCTATGTGCAGCTGCACGTCAGCCGCGGCACGGGCGAGCTGCCGGGCAGCGGCCGGCCCGGCCCCGACGCCTCGGTGCCCCGCACCACGGAACTCGGCGCGTTCCTGCCGGGGCGGCCGATGACCTGCACGACGGTCCGGTTCGACTTCGACCCGCGGCAGACGCTCGTGCGCAGCTTCTTCGGCGGTCCGCGCTCCGGGGCCCCGTCGGCGGGAGAGATCGCCGACGGGGTCGTGGCGCTGCTGCGCCGGGCGGCGGGCGCGGGGCACCAGCCGGTGGCCAAGCTGGTGGAGTGAGGGCGGCCCGGGAAGACGATCCGCCGCGGGGCCCCGGGGGCCTCGCGGCGGATCGTCCGGTCGGTCGGTGGCGGGATCAGGCGCGGGGGTCGTCGTCGTGCCGGTAGCGTTCCGCGGCTCTGGCGAGTTCGGCCTTGTTGCCGAGTCCCAGTTTGGCCCTTATCCGTTTGAGATAGGTGTCGACGGTGTGCGGGCTGATGCCGATGCGGCGCGCGGTCTGATTGCGCGTCAGTCCGTCCGCGACGAGCAGCAGCGTCTCCCGCTCCCGGGCGGACAGACCGGGCGACCCCTCCCGGGCGGACGGGCCGGGCGGCCGGTCCCGGTCCGTGTCGGGCGCCTCCCCGGCCCGCCCGCACCCCCCGCTCCGTCGGATTTCCCCGCCGTCGCCTCCGGTCCGCCGCGCCGGGCCGTCGGGCCGCGCGGAATTCCTCGAGCCGCCCCCGCTTTCCCCGAGGGCTTCGGCGGCCGCCGCCAGGACGGCCGACATCACATTCGTCCTTCCTTCGACGCGCTCCGTCGCGACATTGGAAACGGCCACTACGCGCACGCCGCATCCCGCGTTTCCGCGTAAGACGTCGCGCACGTCTTCCGGAGACATGTTCCCGACCAGTACCGCCAGGGTGTACGAATGTAATTCCGAGGTGTCGGGTCTTTTCGTCGTCCGATCTTCCAGGACCTCGGCGGACGGGATCGGCACTGGTTTCATCCTTCCGTCAGACGGCGGCGGGTCCTGTTGTGCAGGACGACCGGGGACACGTCCGCCGCGTACAGGTGGCCGACCGGGCGGCCGATCACCAGGACGTGGTCGGTGTGGGCGAAGGTCGCGCACACCGTGAACCGCGCCGCGGCGGCGGCGCCGCGCAGCAGCGCCGGACCGGAGCGGTGGAGGGGGTCCACGCCGTCGAACCGCCGGTGGGCCGGGGCCGTGGCGAACTGGTCGATCAGCCGGCGCTGGTCCCAGCTCAGGATGTTGACCCCGAACGTGCCGGAGGCGCGGACGGCCCGCAGGGTCCGGCTGGACTCCGACAGGCACACCGCGATCATCGGCGGCTGCAGGGACCAGGACAGTACGGCGTTGACGGTGCAGCCGACGGGATCCTCGTCGCCGTGCCGGGCGGTGACCACCGAGACGCCGCTGGGCCAGGAGGTCATGAAGGCGCGGAACTCCTCCGGCGCCACACCGCCGGGGGGACCGGCCGCGGTCGGGTCGAGGGGTGGGGTGGAGACGGACTGCGTCGCACGGGCGAGCGGGTGAGCCGTCATCGCGTACTCCTCCATGGGATGGGACGGGAACGAACGGGGGTCACACCGTGTCGGCGGAACCGGTGGCAACGGCCAGCGCCACCGGCTCGACCTGTGGCAGCGACCGCCAGGAAACGCCGTGCCAGAGACCGCACGGCTCGTGCAGGTCGACCGGGACGCGCCAGGGCGCTCCGGCGAGTCCCAGGCGCCGTGCTTTGACCACGGCCTCCTGGGCCGCCCAGACACGGGCGAACGCGGCGCCGGCCTCGGCCCGGTCCAGGGCGAGGAGTTCGTCGGCCTGTGCGCCGCAGCACCGCCGGACCATGCGCTCGCTCAGTACCGGTGGCGGGTCCTGGACGTCGACGCCCACGAGACCGGCGAGCCGTACGGCGACCGCCGTGTGGCGGGACGAGTGGGAGACGGACACGCCCGGGCCGTTTCCCGGCACGTGGGGCGCCCCGCGGGCGTCGAGGCGGAGGGGGACCCGGCGCGGGTCGGCTCCGGTGAGTTCCGCGACCAGGTGGCGCAGCAGGATCCGGCCGTGCGTGAACTCCCGGCGCCGGTGCGGCGGCATGGCCGCGCACCTGGCGCGTTCCTCGGGCGACAGCACGGTGTCGTCCCCCTGGGCGTGTTCCGGCCTCGGCAGGACGCGGACGAACGTGGTGGGGTCCACCTGGACGAGGGTCACGGCCGCGGCTCCGCCCGTCCCGCGGCGGGGAGCTCCTCGGCGACCAGTTCGAGCATGGTCTCGGTGCTGCCTCCCGCGACCGCGAAGGTACGGACGTCCTGGGCGGTGCGCAGCAGGTCGCCGTCGTCCGTGAGGCCTGCCGCTCCCGCGAGGTGGAGGCAGGCGTCCGCCACCTCCGCGGCCAGCGGGCCGACCGTGGCCTTGACCACGGCGGTGTCGGCGAGCGGGAAGCGGCCGGTCGCGGTGGTGCGCGCGGTGACGTCGTCGACGAGGGCCTCCAGGAGCCGTACCCGGGCGAGCAGGGCGGCCAGGCGCTGCCGGACGGCGGACTCCGTCCACAGGGCACGGCCGGCCAGGTGGCGCCGGGTGGCGCCGGCTGCGGCGGTGGCCAGCAGCCGGCGGCACAGCGACGCCGTCCACATGCCGCCCGCGAGGCGTTCGGCGCCCATCTGCTCCGTGAAGGCGACCATCCCCCTGCCGGGGCGGCCCAGCATCGCCTCCGCGGGCAGGCGGACGCCGTCGAGGGCCAGCGAGCCGAGACCGGCGCCGGCCATCACCGGGGTGCCGATCGGTTCGACGCTCACGCCACGTGCGTCGGCGGGCACCATGACGAGGCAGAAGTCGGAGAAGTGGCGGCCGGGGCGGTGCCGGGCCAGGACCAGGAAGTGGTCGGCCCACCGGGCGCCGGTGATCCAGGTCTTGTGTCCGTCGATCACCAGGTCCTCTCCGTGCCGGCGCACCGCGGTGGTCAGGCCCGGCAGGTCGGAGCCGGCCGCTCCGGAGTCGGTGGCGGCCAGTGCGGCCGTCGCCCGGCCCCGGACCAGCGGGTCGGCCCGTTCCCCGCCGGCCAGTCGCAGCACCAGCGGCGTGACGGTCGACAGGTGCAGGAGACAGGCCAGTTGGGCACCGTGCGGCACCCTGCCGGTGAGGCCGCCGAGCACGGTGCGCAGGAGCGGCAGTCGCAGCGGCTGCCGCGGGTCGGAGCCCGCGAGGCAGTCCGCGACGACTCCGGCCTCGCCGAGGGCGCGGATCAGTGTCCGGCCGTCGGCCCGGGAGGCGGCGACCGGCAGGGACTCCAGGGCCTGGGCCAGACGCGGCACCGTGCCGTGGGAGCCGTCCGTGTCCGGCGGCCGGGCGACCGCGAGGGTCCTCTCAGTCGGCAAGGGAGACCTCCCTGTCGAGCAGGCACATGGCGCCGTTCGCCGCGAGCAGGCGGTCGTCGGCGTAGTTGAGACCGGCGGACCTGAGGTCCCGGAACAGCCGCTCCAGCGGGAGACCGGAGCGGCGCATGTACCCGTGGCGCAGGCCCACCACCCGGATCAGCTCGTCGACACAGGCGAAGGAGCGTTCAGCCGTGTAGACCTTGAGGGCGTTCAGCCGCATCTGCACGGGCGGTGATTCGGCGCCGGCCGTACCGCGGTGCCGGTCGCTGTCCGCGGTCACCTGGGTGAGCAGCGCGGCCATGGCGTCGAGCTCCATGCGGACCCGGGCGAGGCGGGCGCGCAACTGCTGCCCGGAGAGGTCGAACTGGCGTCGTCCCGCCGGGGACCGGAGCAGTTTCAGGACGGAGCGGAGCGCACCGCGTACGGCCCCGAGCCAGCAGGCGGCCCAGGCGAGGTGGCCGGCGGGGACGAAGTCGGCGACCGCGACGTCCTTGAAGCCGCCGCGCCGTCCCACGACCGCGGTCTCGTCCACGGTGCCGCTCAGGCGCAGCGGGATGCTGTGCGTGCCGCGCATGCCCATGGGGTTCCACCGGTCGGGCCCCTCCTCCACCGTGATCCGGTCGCGGTCGGCGTAGACGGCGGTCACCCGGTGGGGGGCCGCTTCGGGGCCGTCGCGCAGGGTGATCAGGAAGCCGTCGGCGTGCGCGCCTCCGGTGACGATGGGCGCGTCGCGGTCGAACCGGAGGGTGCCGTCGCCCTCACCGGTCAGCGGGGAGTGGGCGCTGAGCAGGTGCCCTCCCTTGGCCTTCTCACTGGTGACGGAGGCCACGTAGACCTCGCCCCGGGCGATGCGGGGCAGCAGGTGTGCCTTCAGGCGGGGGCTGCCGTGCCGGGTGAGGGCGGCGACCTGCTGGCAGTGCATGGCCCAGATCATGGCGGTGGAGAGGCACTCCCCGGCCAGTTCCTGGGCGACGTGGGTCAGGTCCGCCGAGGATCCGCCCAGGCCCCCGTGTTCCTGCGGGACGAGCAGGCCCATCAGTCCGCTCTCGCGCAGTGCGGCGAGGCCGCGGACGGGGAAGGCGGCGGCGTCGTCGATCCGGTCGGCGTCCTCGCGCAGCACCGGCAGTACGGCCCCGACGCGTGCGTCGAGCGGTGTCGCCGGTGGCCGTTGCGTCGTGAGGGCCGCGGGGGCGCTCACGCGGCCTCCTCGGCCTGCTGGTCCACGACGGCGCGCAGACTGGCGGGCGTGGCGAAGGTCTCGGCGTTCATGGCGGAGTCCGGGACGGTGATGCCGGCCTCCTCCTCGAGGTCGAACAGCAGCTCCATGGCCTGCATCGAGTCGAGTCCGAGCTGGGTGAGGTCGGCGTCGTCGCGCAGGGGTTCGTCGGCCGGCAGGTGCGGCAGCCTGGCGCGCAGCAGGTTCTCGAACCGGTCGTCGGTCATGCCGGGGCTCCTTCGAGGGGGTGGGTGGGGTGTGCTGACGGTCCGGTCGCGTCGGGACCGGCGTCGTGGCGGGTCAGGTGCAGGCGGGTGGCCGAGACGACGTGTCCGGCGTCGACGACGATCTCGACGGGCAGGTCGTGGCCGAGGAAGGCGACGAGGCTGGCGGAGAGTCCGTAGGCGCCGACGTTGGGGACGGCGAGCACGTCGCCCGTTTCCATGGGGGGCAGGGGGACGCTGCGGCTGAGGGTGTCGAGGGGGGTGCACAGGGGGCCGGCGAGCACACCCGGCGTCCCCGGGCGCTCGGCCCCGGACGCGGGCACGGGCCCGGGGGCGGACCCGGTGGCGGTGACGCCGGTGCCGCCGTCGGCGTCGGCGTCGGCGTCGGCGTCGGCGTGGAGGACGTCGGGAGACACCGGCGGGACCCGTCGCAGTCCCGACATGCCGCCGAGGTGGTGGATGCCGGTGTCGAGGACGGTGAAGCGGGTGCCCTTGGACTCCTTGGTGTCCAGGACGGTGGTCAGCAGATGGCCGCAGTCCCCGGTGAGGTAGCGGCCGGACTCGAACGCGACGGTGATCTCGCCGTCGCGCCAGCCCGGCAGGCCGTCGTCCAGGACGGACGTCAGCTCCGCGGCCAGGGAGGTGAAGACCGGGCGCTCGCCCTGCCGGGCGAACGGAGTGCCGAAGCCGCCGCCGAGATCGAAGGTCGTGAGGTGTTCGCCCATCGACGCCCGCAGTTCGGCGGCCAGTTCGACGCCGATGGAGAACTGCCTCAGCAGCTTGTCCTGTTCGCCGATGTTGGTGCCCATGTACAGGTGCAGGCCGGTCACCCGGGCCGTGTCGTGGCCCCGGAACAGTCGGGGTTCGCGCAGGATCCAGGAGGCGTCGGCACCGAACTGCGACGCGGTGCCGGTCATGGACAGCCCCATGCCGGGCACCGCCCTGTCGGCGTTGACCCGCAGCAGGCAGTCGGCCGGTACCCCGAGCCGTTCGGCCTGGCGGGCGATGCGGGCGAGGTCGGTCGGGGAGTCCGCGGAGAAGTGGGTCACCCGCCGGGTCAGGGCGTGGGCGACGGCGCTCTCGCTCTTGCCGGGGGCGGTCACCAGGATCCGGTCGGGTGACACGCCGGCCGCGAGGGCGGCGTCGAGTTCGCCGGGGGAGGCGACCTCGGCCCGGCACCCCAGGCCGGCCAGGCAGGCGATGACCAGGGGGTGCGGGTTGGCCTTGACGGAGTAGTACAGCCCGGTGCCGGACGGCAGCGCGGTCCGCAGGTCGGCGTGGGCGGAACGGACCGCTTGGAGGTCGTACACGTAGGCGGGTGTGCCGTAGGCGCGGGCGAGGTCGGCGAGGGGTGTCACGCGCCCCTCCCCAGCGTGCGCAGCAGGTCGGCCAGGACCCGCTTGTCGACCTTGCCGTTGACGCTCAGCGGGAGCTCGTCGAGGACCCGGTAGTCGGACGGCAGCTTGACCGGATCGAGACGCTCGCCCAGTTCCTTGGCCAGGTGCGCGGCGGACATCTCGGCGCTGACGGCCAGTACCGCCCCGCGGTTGTCGGACGGCGGCAGTACGGCGGCGAGATGGACGCCCGGGACGTCCAGCGCGGCGGCCTCCACCTCCACCGCGCTCACCCGGAAGCCGCGCTGCTTGTACTGGTCGTCGTCGCGCCCGGCGAAGTACAGGTAGCCGTCGGCGTCGACCCGTCCGCGGTCGCCGGTGCGCAGCAGCGGCTGGCCGATGTCGTCCCGGCCGAACCGGGCGGCGGTCAGCTCGGGGGCACGCCAGTAGCCCGCCATGACGTGGGGGCCGCGGACCACGAGTTCCCCGGTGCGCCCCGGTGGCAGGGGCCGGCCGTCCGGGTCGGCGGCGTAGACCTCGGTGTCGCGCAGCGGCCGGCCGACCGATCCGGGGCGGGTCAGGTCGAGGTCGGGTTCGGCGATGGAGACGCGTTTGCACTCCGTGAGGCCGTACATGGGGACGACGGCGAGGGTGGGGATCGCCTGGCGCAGTCGGGCGCTGAGGGCGGGCGGGAGTGCCGCGCCGGTGTTGGTGACGAGCCGCAGGGGCGGCGGTGCGCTGCCGGACCGGGTGAGCAGCCGGAGGAGGTTGGAGGCCAGTGAGGGGACCAGGGGCATGACGGTGGCGCCGCTGGCGCGCAGCGCGGTGAGCAGGGCGGGACCGGCCTGGCTGCTGTCCCCGAGGACGAGGTGGGCGCCGGAGGCGCAGGCCAGGTACACCTGGTAGAGGCCGTAGTCGAAGGAGAGCGGCAGGCAGGAGTGGATCCGGTCGTCGGCCCGGTAGTGGAGGGCGTCCTGGATGGCGGCGGTCGCGAAGAGGACCTGGCGGTGGGTGGAGACGACGGCCTTGGGCATGGCGGTGCTGCCGGAGGTGTAGGTGAGGGCGACGGCGTCGACCGACAGGCAGGGCGCCCGGCCGTCGTCCTCGTGCGGCGCGTCGTCGAGCGGCGCACGCGCGTCCGTGTGCGCGTCGTACCAGTGGACGGCGCACCCGGCCTCCTCCTCGGCGCGGGCGGCTGCCTCGCCGGTGGCCAGGACGGCCGCGGGTTCGCTGTCGGCCAGGATGTGCCGCAGGTGGTAGGGACGGGTCTGGTCGCTGACCACGCAGTACAGCGCGCCCAGGCGGGAGGCCGCGAAGAGGGCGGCGACGGTCTCGGCGGCGTGGGGCGCGAGGACGAGCACCCGGTCGCCCCTGCCGACCCCGAGCCCGGCGAGCCGCGCGGCCAGCGCCCGGCTGTGCCGCCGCAGTTCCCCGTACGTCCAGGTGGTGTTCCCCCGGGTGAGGGCGGGGGCGTCGGGGGTGCGGTCCGCCTGTCGGTCGAGCAGGTCGTGGAGCAGGGTGACGGTCATGCGGTGCCCTTCTCGTGGCAGTCGGATCCCGGGGAGCCGGCGGGCGGGAACAGCGCGGTGACGGAGCCGATCGACTCGAACGCCTCGGGCACGATCCGTTCGGGCGGGACCTCGCGGCCGGTCCGCTCCTCCAGCCCTTCCAGGACGGCCACCACGGCGAGGGAGTCGAATCCGGGCAGGTCGAGCAGCGAGGGCGCGCGACGCACCTCTTCCTCGGGCAGGCCGAGGTGTTCGGACACCAGCGCGACGACCTCGTCCTCCAGCGCGGGCCTGTCGGCCCGGGGTCGCGCGGCGCCGTTCACCGGGTGCCCCCCGCCGACGGGACGGCCAGGTCGCGCAGTGCGGCGCGCGCGATCTTGCCGGTGCTGGTGCGCGGAAGTTCCGTCACGACGCCGAGCGTCCCGGGCACCATGTAGGCGGGCATCCTGGCGCGGCAGTGCCGGGTGAGCGTCCGGGACAGTTCCGCCTCGGGGAGGCCTGCTCCGGTCCCGGAGGGCACCACCAGGGCGGCGAGCGTGTGGGTGAGCCGGGGGTCGGGGACGGCCAGGACGGCGACGTCGGCCACCAGCGGGTGATCGCCGAGGACGGCCTCCACCTCGCCGAGTTCGACCCGGTACCCACGGGTCTTGACCAGCCCGTCCCGTCGGCCCAGCAGATGCAGCAGTCCCTCCTCGTCGCGCCGGGCGAAGTCGCCGGTGCGGTGGAAGCGGTGGGAGCCCGACTCGGTGGCCGTCACCACGGTGGCGTCCGCCGTCAGCTCCGGGCGGTTGAGGTAGCCGGGGGTCACCGAGTCCCCGGCGACCAGGATCTCGCCCTCCATCGCGGCCCGTTCGGAGGCGGTGCCGTCCTCGGCGAGCAGGGCGAGCGTGACGCCGGGCACGGGGCGGCCGAGCGGGACGCGGCCGGCCTCGGTGTGGCGGCGCTCGACGTCGAGCGCGGTGACGACGTTGGTCTCGATGGGGCCGTAGAGGTTGGCGACCCGGGCCGGGGCGACGGCGGCCAGGAAGGACGCCAGCGCGCTCGGCCGGAACTCCTCCCCCGCGTACAGCACTTGACGCAGGTCGGGCAGGGCGCCGGGTTCCAGGGAGCTGCGGTGGAGCAGCGCGGTCAGCGCGGACGGCACGGCGTAGAGGTGGCTGACGCGGCGTTCCTGGAGGAAGCGCAGCAGCGCCTGCGGGAACAGCGCGGTGCGCTCGGGCACCAGGTGCAGGGTGGCACCGGCGGTCAGGCCCGCGTACACGTCGTAGACCGGCAGGTCGAAGTGGAGGGGGGCGTGCACGGCCACCTGGTCGCCCGGGCGCAGGGGGTAGGCGCCGCCGACGGAGTCCAGGAAGGCCGTGACGTTGCGGCGGCTGATCACGACGCCCTTCGGGGTGCCGGTGGAACCGGAGGTGTAGAGGACGTACGCCTCCGCGTCGGCCCCCGCGTCGGGGGCGGCGGTACGGCTGCCGGGCTCGGTGGCGGGCTCTGCGGGCCCGTCGGCGGAGCCCGCGGGATCGGCGTCGGCGTCCAGGTGCCGGTGGAGGGCCGCGAGGTCGGCGGGGTTCTCCGGGAGGACCAGCACGGGGACCGGCAGGTCCGTGTCGGCCGGGTCGGGGCGGGTGGTGAGCAGCAGTGCGCACGAGGCGTCGCGGAGTACGAACCGCCGTCGCTCCGGTGGGGAGGCGGGGTCGAGGGGCACGTAGGCGCGACCGCTGTCGAGGACGGCGAGCATCGCCGCGATGGTGCCGGGCGTCTTGTCCGTCTGCACGGCGACGCGTCCACGGCCGGGGACGAGCCGCCGCAGGCGCGCCGACACGGCTCGGACGGCTGCCGCCAGTTCACCGTAGGAAACCGGTCGTTCGGGGTCCTCCAGCGCGATCGTGTCCGGCCGGCGTACGGCTTCGTCCAGGATGCGTTCGTACCAGAACATCGTTCTCCTGACCTGTGGGTCGGACGGGAACAGGCGCGGTGTCAGAGGAAGTGCCGGATCAGGGCGTCGGCGAATTCCGCCTCGGACGTCGCCGCGTGTTCCAGGCTCTCGCGTGCCGACGGTGGCGCGTCCTTCCCTGCGGCGGTCCGCCGGGAGGCGAGGTAACAGGACCGCGCGGCTCTCTTCCACGGTTCGGTCACATGCGCGTCGAAAAGGGCGGGAAGGAATTTTCCGTTTCGCTCGAATTCCGGCAGTTCACGTGCGCGGGAGGTCAACCACCGGGAATGCAGGGCCCGGGACCGGGCCAGCAGCCACGTCTGCAGGGAGTAATGGTCCCAGCTCGCCGGACTCCGCTCGTCCAGACTTCCGCACAATTCCTTGTACGCATTCTCCTCGACGGCCGGACGCAAGGCCAGGAGGTTGTCCGTCAGGCATTCCGGGGCCGAGGGGAACTGGTTTTCCGGAAAATTCTCCCGGAGGCTCCGGAAGACGCCCCAACGACCGCCGTCGAGTGCCGGGGCGAGTTCCCCCAGCGTGATCGTGGTGGACAGGGGTGCGCAGGCCCCCCAGCGCGTGGCGTTGTCGTAGGGGTCGGTCACATCGAGCACCAGGTCCCGCGGGCGCCGGAGAGAGCCGTGCACGCCGTCCACGACGAACCCGTGGTCCATGTGCTCGTTGCCGTGGTAGGGGAGCCAGGGAAGGTGACAGGCGTCGCCCACCACGAGGACCGGCCGGCCGGCCGTGAGGTGGTCCGCCCAGTCCCGGGCGGCACCGGCCGCGTCCCGCGTGGCGTGCCACGTCAGGAGCAGTCCCGTCCTCGCGGCGATCCGCTCCTCCAGGTCCGCCACGGGCAGCAGAATCCGGGCGGGGCCCTCGGGCGACTCCTCCTGGAGGTCGAATCGCCAGTCCATGGAAAAGGGTTCTTCATTGTCCCGCACTCCATGGTGGGCGAGAAGAAGGGACAGGTCGTCGGAGACGCAGTCCAGCAGCGCCCCCGGAACTCGCGCGAGATGCCTGGCACAGGAAAGCCCCACGTCAAGCGGTGCGGAGTCATGCATGATTTCTCCATAATCCCTGCGATCGGGAGGCGTCACGCAACGCAATCATCTCCCACGAGGCAGATGGGCAGAAACTCTTTCTCATCCCGGACAAATACCCCTGTCAAGGCATTGGGGGCGAACCGCACCCGCACATTCCCCTGGCCCCTCCCTGACGTCGACGACGAAACCGGCCATGCCGCCGTTCGGCTACCCGGGCCGCACACCCCGACACTCACACCCCCCGTAACATGTTTGGGGGACACGCACTTCGGGATTTTCCGGTTCCCCGAAAGGCCGCCCCGACCGGCGGTTCCGCGGCAACGGCCGAGGGCGCGGGCGACGCCCGCGAAGGCGGAGAAGTGGATCTTCGCTCCGTATCCGCCGGATCCCTGGGACTCGGAGCCGTCAGGTCCTCTTCACCAGGGCCCGCGTGCGCGTCGGGCCGTCGCACAGCGGGCCCGGTCCGGCCCACCACGGGTACCGAGCTCGTCGCGCACCGCGGTGGTCCGCCTCTTCGGCTCGGTCTGCCGGGCCTCGGCCCCCTCCGCCTTCGCCGTCTCGCGGACGGCGAGGAGGACGTGGCGGGAGGGGGCGACGCCGCTCGTCCCCGGGGCGGAACTCACGCGATCACCTCCGGGGCCTCGCCGTCCGGCAGACGGGCAGCGCAGTGGGCGGACCACACCGCATCCCGGTCGAGCCGCCCGGGGAACGGCGATCAGGTGGCCGGGGCGAGGAGGTGGGCTCCGTTGTTGCGGACGTTGTTCACCGCCGTGGAGACGGGCCGGGCGTCGAGCCGGCCTTCCGCGGGCTGGGTGAGCAGGGCCCGGAGGTCGTCCGTGTCGTGGTGGTGGGGGTCGAGCCACGCGTCGTAGTGGTCCGGGGCGAGGGCGAGCGGCATGCGCGGGTGTACGCGGCCGGCCGCGTCGGTGGCCTCGGTGGTGATGATCGTGCAGGTCGTCAGCCAGGCGTCGGGCTCGTCGTCGCCGGTGACGTCGGGGTCGCGCCAGTACTCGTACAGACCCGCCATGGCCATCACCTGCCCGTCGGACGGGTGGATGAAGTAGGGCTGCTTGTGGGTCTTGCCCGTGGACCCGTCCTTCACCGTCTCCCATTCGTAGAAGCCGTCGGCCGGCAACAGGCAGCGGCGCCTGGCGAAGGCGCGCCGGTACGCGGGCTTCTCGTGCACGGTCTCCACCCGGGCGTTGATCATCCGGGAGCCGATCTTCGGGTCCTTCGCCCACGACGGAACCAGACCCCACCGGAGCGCCCGCAGTTCGCGGCGCACCCCGTCGCCGTCGTCCTGTCCGGCGCGTTCGAGGACCGCGTAGACCTCGTCGGTCGGCGCGACGTTCCAGCTGGGCGCCAGCTTCTCGTCGGGGTGCCGGTCGGAGACCTGGAAGAGACGGGTCAGATCCTCAGGACTGCGAGTCGAGGCGTAACGGCCGCACATGCATCCACTGTGCCACGGCGCCCTGACAGAGGTGGTGAAGCCGGCCCCATGAGCGCGGGAGTCGCGGGAGTCGGAGGAGAGGGCGGCCTGGTGGGTGCGGGAGAGCCGGACCGTTCGCGCGGCCGGGCCGCGCCGCTGCTTGGGCAGGCCGAACGTCCGCTCCACGACGTTCCTGCGCCTGTAGGTCTCGGTTGTCCAGGACCCGGGGGCGTCCCCCGCTGCGGCCTTTCCTCGTGCGGTTGGCCCGCTGATCGGCACGCTCGGGGATCACCCCGCGGATGCCACGGGAAACCGAGGGGTGTGGCCGGGAGGAACGGGGGCAGGCGGGGAGTGAGCGAATGGGACCGCTCCGACCGTCTGCCCTGCGGCCTCCCCCGACCGCGAGGGCGGCGACACACGTACGGCCCGCACCGGTCAACGGTGCGGGCCGTACGCATGTCCCGGGCTCCACTCGAACGGTGATCACGTGGCCGCCCGCCACAGCCCGGCGCCGGTCCCGACGGCCTCGGCGTGAACCGCTGATCACCCGTCAGGGCCGGCCGGGTTCCGGCCCCGTGGCCGGAACGGCGCGGCGCCGGCTTCGCCGCCGCGCCGGCGGTGACGGGGTGATGCCGGCATTCGCCCCGGTCCGGCCGCGGGAGCGCCGCTCCTGCGGCGATCCGACCGTCTCGAACGGTTCCTGCGGATCGGAGGCGTCCTCTCCTCACCGTCGTGACGCGCTCCACGGGGGACGGCCCCCTCCCGACCCGCGGAGCACTCCGCGGAATGCATGGGTGGGGCACGAGTGGAAAGGCGCCGACCATGAGGTCCACAGGGAGAGAACAGCATGGTGAACCCCTTGACCACCACCGGCAGGACGGCGCTGATCAGCCGGACGGCCCGGGCCCGGACAGGGAGGTCGAGGAGCGGGCGCCCGATCGGCTTTCGCAGATGCCCAAGCGGTCGTGGAAGGCGGTGCTCCGGGGGACGCTGAAGGAGTTCAAGGACGACGAACTGACCGATCGGGCGGCTGCGCTGACCTACTACGGCGTGCTGGCCCTCTTTCCCGCCCTGCTGGTGCTGGTGTCGCTGCTGGGCATCGCGGGCGAGTCGGCGACGAAGCAGGTGCTGGACAACCTGCAGAAGCTCACCCCGGGGGCCGCGCGCGATGTGATCAGCAACGCTGTGCAGCAGTTGCAGGGCAACGCCGGCATCGGCTCGCTGCTGGCCGTCGTGGGCCTGGCCGTCGCGGTCTGGTCGGCCTCCGGGTACGTCGCCGCGTTCATCCGCGCCTCGAACGCCGTCTACGACATGCCCGAGGGCCGCCCGGTGTGGAAAGTGCTGCCCCTGCGCCTCGCCCTGACCGTGACGCTCATGGTCCTGGCCGTCGCCAGCGCCCTGATCGTGGTGTTCACCGGCGGCCTGGCCCGCCAGGCCGGCACGGCGCTGGGAATCGGGGACACCGCGATGACGGTGTGGTCGATCGCGAAGTGGCCGGTCCTGTTGGTCCTGGTCACGATCATGATCGCGATCTTGTACTGGGCGGCGCCGAACGCGAAGGGCCGCGGCTTCACGTGGGTGACTCCGGGCTGCTTCCTGGCCCTGGCGATCTGGATGGTCACCTCCGCCGGCTTCGCGTTCTACGTCGCGAACTTCGGCTCGTACAACAAGACGTACGGCACGCTCGCGGGCGTGATCATCTTCCTGGTGTGGCTGTGGATCACCAACCTGGCCATTCTGCTGGGTCTGGAGTTCGACGCCGAGATGATCCGCCAGCGCGCGATCGCCGGGGGGCTTCCCGCGGACGAGGAGCCGTACGTCGAGCCGCGGGACACACGGACGTGGAGCGATGAGGACCGTCGCCGCCTGGAGTAGGCGGGCTCGGCCCGGGAGGAGGCGGTGGGGGCATGCGGGTGCCGACCGGATTGCAGGGGCATGACCACCGGCTGACCCGGCGCATCGCCGCCTGGGACTCTCCCGTGGCGCGCCGGCTGCTGCCCGCGGTCGAGGAGACGGCCGAGCACACGAAGCTGTGGTGGGTCGCCGCTCTGGGGATGGCAGCCCGGGGAGGACGGCGGGGCCGCAGGGCCGCCGCCTCGGGGGTCCTGGCGATGGCGGTGGCGGAGCTGCTGTCGAACGGCGTCGCCAAGCAGCTGGTCGAGCGGCGTCGACCGCCCGCGGAGTGGATTCCGCACGGCGACGTCATGGACCGGCCGGACAGCTCGTCGTTCCCCTCGGGGCACACGGCCGCCGCGGTCGCGTTCACCGCGGCGGTGGTTCCCACGTGGCCGTGGGCCGGGGCCGCCTGCGCGGCCCCGGCCGTGCTGGTGGCGGTCGCGCGGGTCCACAGCGGCGCCCACTACCCCTCCGACGTGGCGGCCGGCGCCGTGATCGGTGCCGCGTCCGCCGCCCTGGTCCGCACGGTGCCGCGTTTCCTCTCCCGCCGCCGGTGACGGCCACCGGTGACGACCGGGCGTGGTCGGCGGGTGACCGGCGGATCGGCGGGTAGGCGCGTCTGAAAACACCACCGGGAAAGCGTAAGAAGGTGAGGAATGAGATGAGCGCCGTTGGAACCCACGGCCACGGCCACGGCGGGGACGAGCCGGTGGGCGAGCTGGTCACACGGGCGTCGCGGCAGGTCTCGGAGCTGGTCCGTGAGGAGATGCGGCTGGCTCGGGCGGAGATGGCCCAGAAGGGAAAGCGCTACGGGGTGGGCGGCGGCCTGTTCGGCGGGGCCGGCCTCGTCGGCGTCCTGGCCGCGCAGGCTCTGGTGGCCGCCGGGATCGCTGCCCTCGCGCTGGTCCTGCCGGTGTGGGCCTCGGCTCTGGTCATCGCCGCCCTGCTCGCTGCGGTGGCCGCCCTGCTGGCCGCGGTCGGCAAGAAACAGGTCGCCAAGGCGGGGAGTCCCGCACCCGAGAAGACCATCGAGAGCGTCAAGGCCGACGTGGACGAGATCAAGGAGAGGGCGCACCGATGAGCCATCAGCCCCAGAACGACGAACCCGCACCGACCCCGGACCTGCTGCGCGAACAGATCGAGCGCACCCGCGACGAGCTCGGCCGGACCGTGGAAGCACTGGCGGCCAAGGCCGACGTCAAGGAACAGGCCAAGGAGAAGGCGGTCGAGGCCAAGGAACAGGCCAGGGAGAAGGCGGTCATGGTCAAGGAGCAGACCAAGGAGAAGGCGGTCGTGGTCAAGGAGCAGACCGTCGAGAAGGCGACCCTGGCAGCCGAGCAGCTCCGGCACAAGGTGACCCAGGCGGTCGAGCACGCCAAGGACAGGACTCCCGATCCCGTGCTCGACAAGACCGCCCTCGCCGCCGCTCGCGTACGCGACGGCGTGACCCGGGCCGGGCACCTGGCAGCCGACAAGACCCCGGACCAGGTACGCGACAAGGCCGCGTCGGCCGCGACCGTGGCGAGGGCCAACCGTGCCCCGCTGGTCGTCGGGGTCGCGGCCCTGGCGGTGTTCCTGCTCCTGCGTCGCGGCCGGAGGAGCAAGTGAAGGCATCCAAGATCGTCTACAAGCCCGTCGGGCTGGCGCTCGGTGCCGTCAGCGGACTGATCGCCAGCACCGCCTTCAAGCAGGCGTGGAAGATGATCGGGCACGACGACGACGCACCCGACGCCACCGACGAGGAACGCACCTGGCGGGAGATCCTGCTGGCCGCAGGCCTGCAGGGGGCGATCTTCGCCGTCGTCAAGGCCGCGGTCGACCGTGCGGGAGCCGTCACCACCAGGCGTCTGACCGGCACCTGGCCCGGTTGAGCCCGCCCCCGGGGGCCGGGAACCCGTCCCGTACGGACGGGTTCCCGGCCCCTCACCTTGCACTGCCCTTGGCCCGGCCCCCACCTTGCGCTGCTCTTGGGAGGAACGCCGTGGCCACGCGCCCCGGGCTCCACGCCCTTGCCGCCGCCGCTGCCGCCGCCGCGACGGCGAGCGCCGAGTGCCGGGCGGCGCACGGTGGACCGTCTCCTACACATGGGCCATGGCGAATGCCGACAGGAACCCCACCACGGTGACCAGGCCCGTCAGAAGGTGCACCTTGCTGTAGGCCTCGGGGATCATCGTGTCCGCGATCATGGCGAGGATCGCTCCCCCGGCCACCGCGGTGATCACCGCCATCACCGTCTCGGACGCTCCTCCGAGCAGCGCGTACCCGGCCAGTGCCGCGAGGCCGCTGATCAGCGCGATGCCGCCCCACAGGACGAAGACGTACCGGCGGCTGCGGCCGGCGCTGCGCATCCCGGCGGCGCTGGCCAGGCCCTCGGGAAGGTTGCTGATGAACACCGCTCCCACCGTGGCGGCGCCCAGGTGGCCGCCTCCCAGGAGACCGGTGCCGATGACCACGGACTCGGGTATCCCGTCCAGCAGCGCCCCCAGCGCGATGGCGTTGCCCGAACCGGGTGCCTCCGACTCGGACGGCTGCTGCTGTCCCGAGCGCTTGCGGTGCTGGGCACCGCGCCGTGCCAGCAGGACGTTCGCGCCCGAGTACACCGCGGCCCCGCCGACCGCACCGGACACCACCGGTCCCAGGCCGGAGCGCTCGTACGCCTCGGTGATCAGCTCGAAGGACACGGCGGCCATCAACACCCCGCTGCCGAACGCCATGACCAGCGCGATCCACCGCGGCGGGACCCGTACGAACGAACCGGCAGCGGCGCCGACCAGCAGCGCCGCTCCCGCGAACAGTCCCCACCCTCCCGCAACCAGCGCTCCCGTCACGGTCTCCCCTTTCCCACTGCTGACAGATGCACCGCATGTACCCGCTGCGTCGAGGAACAAGAGGGCCGGCCCGCGTCGTCCGGGGAACCGGCGCTCCGGCTCGTCGAGCCGGAGCACGGCCCGGGAGTCCGTGGCACGCGTCGGGAGTCCGTGGCACGCGTCGACGGGCGTGGTCGTCAGGAGGGCAGGGCCTGTTCCGCCCAGATCGTCTTTCCCGTGGGCACGTAGCGCGTGCCCCAGTGCTCGGTGAGCTGGGCGACCATGAACAGTCCGCGTCCGCCCTCTTCGTCGCTGCCCGCATAGCGGGCGTGCGGCGAAGTGTGCTGCGAGTCGGAGACCTCGCAGATGAGGGACCGGTCCCGGATCAACCGCAGACCGATCGGGCCCGAGGCGTACCGGATGGCGTTGGTGACCAGTTCGCTGACCACCAGCTCGGTGGTGAAGATCAGCTCGTCCAGGCCCCACCGGGCGAGCTGTTCCGCGGCCATCGACCGCGCGCGGGCGACCAGGGCGGGGTCCGGGGGCAGGTCCCAGGTGGCCACCTCACGCGCCCCGAGCGCGCGCGTACGGACCACGAGGAGGGTCGCGTCGTCCTGCGCCCGGTCCGAGGACAGCTCCGTCACGATCCGGGTGCACAGTCGGTCGGGCGACGATTCCCGCTGCTCGCCGAGGACGGCCGCCAACCGGTCCACACCCGCTTCGGTTCCCTGCCCGCGGGCCTCCACGAGACCGTCGGTGAACAGGACGACCAGGCTTCCTTCGGTCAGGTCCACCTCCGCGCTCTCGAAAGGGAGCCGTCCCACGCCCAGAGGGGCTCCCGGAGGCAGACGGAGGAAGGAGACGGTGCCTCCGTGCGGTTCCACGACGGCGGGCGGCAGGTGGCCCGCCAGCGCCCAGGTGCTCGTTCGAGAAGCCGGATCGTAGACCCCGTAGACGCAGGTCGCACCGGTGATGCCGCTGCCGTCCGAGCCGTGGCCGTTCTGGTCCAGCGCTTCCTTGCCGACCTGGTCGTTCAGCCGGGCGAGGAGTTCGTCGGGCGCGAGGTCCAGTTCGGCCAGGGTCCGCAGCATCGCCCGCAACCGCCCCATGGCGGCGGCGGCGGCCACACCGTGGCCGGCGACGTCGCCGACGACGAGTCCGACGCGTGCGCCGGAGAGGGGGATGACGTCGAACCAGTCGCCGCCCGCGCCGAGGTGGCTGTCGGCCGGGAGGTAGCGGCTCGCCGCCTCGACCGCGCTCTGCTCGGGGACCGAGCGGGGCAGCAGACTGCGCTGGAGCGTGACGGCGGCGGTGCGCTCGCGCAGGTAGCGCCGGGCGTTGTCGATGCATACGGAGGTGCGCGACACCAGTTCCTCGGCCACTGCCCGGTCGCCCTCGTCGAAGGGTTCGGAGTGGCCGGCACGCACGAAGGTGACCAGCCCGAGAGGCGTCTCCCGCAGGCGGAGCGGGACGTACAGCCGTGTCGGCGCGCGTGCCGCGTCCGTCGTCGACCGCGCCCCGGCGAGGCTTTCGGCCTGCGGCGACGAGGCGGCGTACGTGACCCGTTCTCCCACCCGGGAAGGGTTCTCGCCGGAATCCGCCACCCGCACGAGGTCCCAGGGCGTGACGGGTTTCAGGTCCTCGCCCTCGAGCACCTCCGCCGCCACGTCGACGACCACGGCGTCGGCGTACCGCGGCACCGCGGCCTTGGCGAGTTCCCCTGCCGTGCCGGCCGGGTCCAGCGTCGACCCGATCCGTGCGCCTGCCTCCGCGAGGAGCGCCAGACGCTGCTGCGCGCGGTAGTGGTCGGTGACGTCTATGGACTGCTCGCACACGCCCACGGCTTCTCCCCGGCCGTCCACCAGCCGGAAGTAGGAGGAGGACCAGACGTGCTCACGGAGGTCGCCCGGGGCGCGGCCCCGGAACTGTACGTCGATGATGGGTCGACCGGTCTCCAGGATCTGCTGGACGAGCTCCTCCGGCGGTGCCAGGTGCTGGGCCGTGAGGACATCACCGGGAAAGAGCTCGCTCATGGAGCGGCCCACCAGTGCGGTGAGGTCGCCGCCGAGCTCCCGGATGCTGGCCGCGTTCGCCCACAGGAGGCGCGTGTCGGGGCCGTAGATGGTCAAAGTCACCGGGGACTGGGCGACGAGACCCCGCAGCATCGCCTGGCGGGTCTCCCACCAGCGAAGGCCTTCCAGCTCGGTCGCCATGAGGACGGAGGAGGCGGCCCCGCCCGGGGCGGGGGTCAGGGGGTGCAGGGTCACCGCGATGCGCACGGTGTCTCCCGAAGGACGGCGCACGGCGACCACGGAACTGTGCGTTCCGTCGAGCTTCGGCCGCTGGCCGTCGGGCCGGGTCTCCCGCGATCCGTCGCGGTCGGTGGAAACGGTGGCGATCAGGTCCACCGCCCGGCGTCCCAGTACCTGCGAAGCCGGGTACCCCAGGAGGTCCTCGGCCTCGTGGCTCCACCCCACGAGCACTCCGTCCGCGTCGAGCAGGGCGAGGGCAGCCGGGGGCGGGCCGAGGGGCCCGCCTTCGTCCGCCTCTCCCGTGCCTGCGCCGACGGGGAAAGGCATCCCTTCCATACGCCCATCATCCTGCCGGCGGGCCCCGGGCGCAGCGTGCCCGGTCCGCGCCCGGCGTCAGGGCAGTGGGGGCGGTCGGAGCGGCGGTGACGGTACGACGGGAATCCTCGAACGGGGAGGGGGCGGGACGGCGGGCGGTGGGCTTCGGCCATCACGCGGCGGGGCCCTCTTCCTCCTCGCCCTCCTCGGGTGTTCCGTCGGCGGTCCGGAAAATTCGGTTCCGGGCCGCTGCCTCCGTCCCTAGGGTGCGGACGTGGAGATCACCTACGAACGCTTCGAATCGACCGACGCGGAAGAACTGGTCGACTTCCTCTCGGGCGACACGTGGCCGTTTCACGGCTCGGACGTCGTCGGCCGGGCCGAAGTCCGGCAGTGGATCGGAGAGGGCCGCTACGACGGCCGGGACAACCGGGCGTTCTGGATCGTGGTCGCCGGTGAGCGAACCGGCCTCGTCCGGCTGATGGACCTGTGCGACGACACTCCGCTGTTCGATCTGCGGATCGGTTCCGGGCACCGGGGGCGGGGGCTCGGCGGGAAGGCCCTGTCCTGGCTCACCGGGTACGTGTTCACCGAGTTCCCCGAGGTCCGGCGGATCGAGGGCACCACTCGTCAGGACAACGTGGCGATGCGCCGCGCTTTTCGACGGTGCGGTTACGCGAAGGAGGCGCACTACCGCGACGCGTGGCCGACGGCCGACGGCACGGTCCGTGACGCCGTCGGGTACGCGATCCTGCGGCGTGACTGGCTTTCCGGCAGCACGACGGTTCCTGATTGGAGCGACGAGCGCGGCCTCGGGGCGAGCGGCTGACGGGCAGGGCGGTCCGTTCGCGTTGGGCAGGACGCGCGCCGTCGTCGCGAAGGGGCCGACGGCCGTGGGGGCCGTCCGCGTGCGCGGTTCAGCCGGGCGCGGGTGCCGGGGCGAAGGGGTGCAGCTCGTCGGAGCCCGGTCCGACGAACCTGTAGCTGCTCTCCGGCACCTCGTTCCAGGCGCCCGGCAGGTTGTCGAGGGGCTCGGACACGATGAGGCGGGTCTCCGGGGAGATGTCCTGCAGGAAGGCGACGTCGGGATGCAGCCTGCGCAGGTCCTCCATCCGGCTGCTGTAGAACAGCGAGCGTGATGCCCGCTCGGTGGAGTAGCGGAAGGCCCAGACGCGTTCGCCCTCGGTGATGGCGAGGGTCATCTGGAGGGGGAACTCCACGCCGTGTTCGCGTCCGACGCGTTCCACCTCCCCCGCCATGCGCGCGACGGCGCCGGGCGGGTCCTGGTCCAGGCCGTAGGTGAGGGCCAGGTAGAACATCACCTCGGAGTCCGTCGTGCCTTCGAGGTGGGCGAAGAGGGAGGGGTCTATCAGCAGCATGAGGTCGCGGCGCATGAGGTGGAACCCGGTGATGGCGCCGTTGTGCATGAACATCCAGCGTCCGTGCCGGAACGGGTGGCAGTTCGACTGCTGCACGGCCGTCCCGGTCGACGCCCGGATGTGGGCGAAGAACAGCGGGGAGCGGACGTGGTCCGCCAGCTCCCGCAGGTTCCGGTTGTTCCACGCGGGGCCCACGTCCCTGAGGAGCGCCGGGGTGTCGCTGTGCTCCGAGTACCAGCCGACGCCGAACCCGTCGCCGTTCGTCGTCTCGAGGCCGAGCTTGGCGAAACGGCTCTGATCGATCAGCGAATGGGTCGGTCTGTACAGGATGGTGTCGAGCAGTACGGGCGTTCCCGAATACGCGAGCCATCGGCACATGCGTGATCACCTGCGTCCCTGTGGCGCGGCGGAGGGGGCGTTCCCGCTCCTTCGGCGTGGCGCTGACCGGCGCCCGGTCCGCCGTCGTGGCCGGGCGCCGGTCCCGCTGTGCTCCAGGAGCCCCGGTGGGGGACGTTGCTTCTCCCCCTGCTCCACGGGCGTTCCGTAGCGAACCCGTCCGACTCTCATTCTCGGCCTCGCTCCCGGACGCCGCCACGCGATCTTCGTTCCCCGTCCGGGAGGTCCCTCCTGCCCGTCGCGCAGCCGCCGAAACGGGCGGGGTGGCCGGTCGGGCCCCGGTGTCGCACCATGAAGAATGATGCTCGAATGAGCATCTCCTGCCTCATGAGAGCGGGTGTGCTTAGATCACGACCGACAGGGAACCCGCACCAGACAGAGCCGCCAGTCAGATGGCGACCGGCCCGAGAATCGTCGAGTTTTCCAGGAGTCACCGTGCTCGTCCGAATGGGCGTCGAAGAGGAATTCCATGTGATCGACGCCGAGAGCGGCGCACTCACCCCGCGAGCGGACGCCGTCCTCGGGCGGCTTTCCCGGCGCGGGGACGAGTTCACGCGGGAGCTGCCCCGATCAGTCGTCGAGTCGAACAGCGGGGTGCACGCGTCCCCCGAAGGACTGTACGCCGACCTCTCCGCGTCGCGACGGCTCCTGGACGCCGCGGCCTCCTCCCAGGGCCTCGCGGTCATGGCCGCCGGGACGGCCCCGATCGCCCGCCTCGGAGCCGTACGGGCGACGGACGACCCCCGCTACCTCGCCATGGCGGAGGACTACCGCCGGGTCGCCGACGAGCAGCTGATCTGCGGCGCCCAGGTGCACGTCGACGTCCCCGACAGGGACACCGCGGTCCGGGCCCTCTGCGTCCTGAACCCCTGGGTCCCGCCCCTCCTGGCGTTGTCCGCGAGTTCTCCCTACTGGCTCGGGGCCGACACGGGCTACGCGAGCTGGCGCAGCATGATCTGGCAGCGCTGGCCCACCTCGGGCCCCGCCGGATGCTTCGCCGGTGCCGATGACTACGACGCCGCCATCGACGAGCTGATCGGCTCCGGCGTCATCAGCGACGCGGGGATGATCTACTACGACGTCCGCCCCTCCGCGCACCTGTCGACGCTCGAACTGCGCGTCTGCGACGCCTCTCCCCGCGTCGAGACGGTGGTGCTGGTCGCGGTCCTCTTCCGGGCGCTCGTCGTCGACGCCTGCGCGCGCGTCGAGGCCGCGGGGGGCGAGCCCTGCACCGACAGACACGAGTGGTTGCGGGCCGCGACGTGGCGGGCGGCCCGCTCCGGCCTCGAAGGAGACCTGGTCCACCCGGTCACCCGCCGGCCGGCGCCGGCGCCGGAGGTCGTGCGCGCCCTGCTCCGCCACCTGCGCCCGACGCTGGAGGCGTACGGGGACTGGGAGACCGCCCGGAGCCTGGCCGAGGAGGCACTGGGCCGCGGCAGCGCCGCCCACCGGCTCCGCCGCGTGGCGTCCGACGCCGACCTGCTCGCGGCCGTGGACCTCTTCCTGGCCGAGACCCGCGGTGAGGACTGGAGCGGGCGCAAGCGGGCGGGCAACGCCTTCAGGACGCCTCGTTCCCGAGCGTGGGGCGTGCCGGCGTAAGGCTGCCGAGGATGACCGATCTCGTATCCGTGTCCGATCGACGAGGAGATTGTGGATGTGTGGCTTGAGCGGTGAGATCCGCTTCGACAAGAGACCTGCGGACGTGGCCGCGGTCGAGCGCATGACCGACCGGATGGCGGCCCGCGGCCCCGACGGCCGGGGACTGTGGTCCCTGGGGGCCGTCGCCCTCGGACACCGCCGTCTGAAGATCATCGACCTGTCCGAGCGGGGCGCCCAGCCGATGACCGACAGCGAGGCACTGCTGACCTGCGTCTTCAACGGCTGCATCTACAACTACCGGCAGCTGCGCGAGGAACTGCGACAGCTCGGTCACCACTTCGACACCACCTCCGACACCGAAGTGGTGCTCAAGGCCTACCGCCAATGGGGCCGCGACTTCGTCCAGCACCTCGTCGGCATGTTCGCCGTGGCGCTGGTGGAGCACGAGACGGGGCGGCTCGTGCTCGCCCGTGACCGGCTGGGCATCAAGCCGCTCTACCTGGCCGAACTGCCGGGCCGGCTGCGCTTCGCCTCGACGCTCCCCGCGCTCCTCACGGGCGGCGGGGTGGACACGACGCTCGACCCGGTGGCGGTGCACCAGTACATGAGCTGGCACGCGACCGTGGCTCCGCCCCGTACCGTCCTGGCCGGCGTGCGCAAGCTTCCGCCGGCCACCGTACGCGTGGTGCAGCCGGACGGCACCCATCACGACCACTGCTACTGGCAGCCCTCCTACACGCGGCGCAGCGCGTTCGCGGGGATGGGACCGGACGACTGGAGGGACGCCGTCCTCGACGCGCTCCGCACGGCGGTGCGGCGACGGATGGTGGGCGACGTGCCCGTCGGCGTCCTGCTCTCGGGCGGCCTCGACTCCAGCCTCATCGTCGCCCTGCTGGCGGAGGAGGGGCAGAAGGACCTGGCGACGTTCAGCGTGGGCTTCGAGTCGGAGGCGGGCGAGGAGGGCGACGAGTTCGTCTACTCCGACCAGGTCGCACGGCACTTCGGGACCGACCACCACCAACTGATGGTGCCGTCGGACCGGGTCGCCACCGCCCTGGGCGACGCCATCGCCGCCATGAGCGAACCGATGGTCAGTCACGACACCGTCGCCTTCCACCTGTTGTCGGAGCTGGTGTCCAAGGAGGTCAGCGTCGTCCAGAGCGGCCAGGGCGCCGACGAGGTCTTCGCCGGATACGGCTGGTACCCCGACCTGGCGTCCGTCGAGCGGGAGCAGGAGCCCCGGCGTTACGAGGAGGTCTACTTCGACCGTTCGCACGCCGATCTCGCGAAGATCCTGCAACCGCACATGCTGCCCGACCGCGACGTGTCCGCGGAGTACGTCCGCGCGCACATGGCCGCGCCGGGGGCCGAGACCGCACTGGACGCGGCGCTCCGCCTCGACACCCACGTCATGCTCGTGGACGACCCGGTCAAGCGGGTCGACAACATGACGATGGACTGGGGACTCGAAGCGCGCGTGCCGTTCCTCGACCACGAACTGGTCGAGCTCGCGGCCGCCTGCCCGCCGGAGCTGAAGCTCGCGGAGGGAGGCAAGGGCGTGCTCAAGCGAGCCGGACGCACGGTGCTGCCGCGCAACGTCGTGGACCGGCCCAAGGGCTACTTCCCGGTGCCGGCCGTCCGCCACATGGCGGGCCCCGTCCTCGAACGCGTACGGGACGCCCTGTCGGCCCCGGAGGCCCGGGTGCGCGGGCTGTTCCGTGACGAGTACGTCGCCTCGCTGTTGGCGGCGCCCGACGAGCACCGCACGAACCGGGGGGCGAATGCCCTGTGGCAGGCGGCATTGTTGGAGATATGGCTGCAGACGCACGGAATCCACTGAACGCGGCCCCCGAGTCGGCGGCTCCCCTGGCGGAGCCGCTGGCCGACGCCGCCGGCCCGAGGGAAGCGCCGCCGCCACGGGTGGCCCACGGCTGCTGGTACCCGTCCTCCGACCCGCGGGGCGAGCACGTGGCGTTCATCTGCGACCGCGACGGCGCGCCGCAGCTCTGGACCGGCCCGGTCGGCGTCGACGACGCGCACCTCCTGGACACCGGTCCGGACCACGTCACGGAGGTCTCCTGGTCCCCGGACGGCAGGTGGATCGCGTACACCGCGGCCCCCGGCGGAAGCGGACACACCCGGGTGCTCTGCGTCCGCCCCGACGGTTCGGACCGCAGGGTCCTGGCGGGCGCGGAACCGGGGAGTTCGGCCTATCTGGGGTGCTGGGCACCGGACGGATCGGCCCTCGCGGTGACGGTCGCCGAGCCCCTCCGGCAGGAGGCGGACCCGTTCGACGCCGACCGGCCCGCCGGCTGGACGGAACGCGACGGGCACGCCACCCTCCTCGACGCTCCCCGTCCCGACTCGACGGCGGGCGGCCGGCCGCCGGAACCGGCCCGTGACCGGCTCACGGCCTATCTCGTCGATCCCGCCGGGACGGCCGCGCCCGAGCTCCTGGCCGACGAGACGGGGGCGGCGACGCTCCGCGTGTGCGACCTCAGCCAGGACGGGCGCCTGACCCTGTTGCGCCGCGGACCCCGGGGAAGGCGCGAAGCCGTGGTCGTGCGCCGGACCGACCGGACGCCGACGTGCGTCCTGCGGGTCGCGGACGGCGATCCGTGGATCGGCCGCTTCTCGTCCGACGCGCGCACGGTGTGGCTGCGCAGCGACCACGACCGTGAGTTCGCGGCGCTGCTCGCGGTCCACCTGGACGGCGCCGACGAGCAGAAGGACCTTTCCGTGGTGGCCGCACGCGACGCGTGCGACCTCGAACTGCTCGCTCTCGTGGAGAGCGGTCGGCGGGCCGCCCTGACCTGGAACGACGGAGGGGTGAGCCGGCTCGAGACCATTCCGCTGACCGACGGGTGGGCCGGCCCTCCGCCCCGCCGGGTGGAGCTGGCCCACGAGGTGGTCACCCGCGTCGCGCCGGCGGGGCCCGACGGGATGGTGATCGCGCTGTCGGGGTCCCGCCGCCGCCCCGGCGTATGGGCCGTGACGTCCTCCGCGACGCCCGTCCGCACGCCGTGGTCGGCGCGCGACCGCGACTCGGTCCCGCGGGGGATGGAGCCCGTCCGGCCCGTCCCCCTGCGTGCGGCCGCCCGCGACGGGCTGCTCCTGGGCGGCTGGTACCACCGGGCCCCCGGTCGGGGGCCCGGGGAACCGGCGCCCTGCGTCCTGCATCTGCACGGCGGCCCGGAGGAGCAGGAACGCCCCGTCTTCGACCCGCTCTACCAGGAGCTGCTCGGACGGGGCCTGGACGTCTACGCCCCCGATGTCCGCGGCTCCTCCGGCTGGGGCCGCTCCTTCGTCGACGCCGATCTGGGCGAGGGCCGTTTCGCCGCGATCGACGACGTCGCGGACTGCGCGATGCACGCCGTCGCGTCGGGCCTCGCCGACCCCCGTCGCCTCGCCGTGATGGGGCACTCCTACGGCGGCTACCTCACTCTGGCCTCTCTCGTGTGGCACCCCGAGCTCTTTCGCACGGGCGTCACCGTGTGCGGGATGTCGGACTTCGCCACCTTCTTCGCGGGCACCGAGCCGTGGCTCGCGGAATCGGCCGCCCACAAGTACGGCCATCCCGAACGGGACCGGGCCCTCCTGCGCGCGCTGTCGCCCATGAGCCGTGTGGACGAACTGCGCGTCCCGCTGCTCGCGGTGCACGGGGAGCACGACACGAACGTCCCGCCGGGAGAGTCCGGGCAGATCGTCGACGCCGCACGCGCACGGGGGCTGGTGGCGGAACTGCTGCTGCTGCGCGGCGAGGGCCACGACTTCCGGCGTGCCGACAACCGGCGGCTGTTCCGCCGCAGCGCCGCGGCGTGGATGCAGCGGTGGCTGCTCGGCTGAGGCGGGGCGCGGACCGGCAGACGTAAGCCGGGACGGGGGCGCACGCCGGGGCGGGGCGCGCGGACCGGCGGGGCGTACGGCCACGGCCGCGACGAGTTCCGCGGCCGTGGGCGTACGGTCGGCCGCGCCCTCCTCCCGGTCATCGCCGACCGGATCCGCGCACCCCACCGGGTCGACCGTGCCTTCCGGTCATCGGCGCACCGGCACCCGGCACCCGGCACCCGGCAGGGCCCTTCCGGTCATCGGCGCACCGGTACCCGGCAGGGCCGTCGCTCCTGCCCCGCCACTACCCCTCCTGCCCTCACCGCCCCGCCGCGGCCTTCTCCCCCGAGCGGGTCCAGGCCCGCTCGCGCACGTCCGGACGCAGCAGGACGTCGGCCGCCGTGCAGGCCAGCGCCTCCGCCGCGGCGGTCATCACGTGCCGGGCCCTCGGCCCCGCCGCCGCCTCCGCGAACTCGGGCGTGTGGTCGGAGGCCTCAGGGCCCAGGATGGCGATCCACGGGTGGATCGCGGGCACGCGCGTGCTGACGTTTCCGATGTCGGACGACCCCAGGTACACGCCCGCCGCAGGTTCCGACAGCCGGATGCCGGCCCGTTCGAGGTGTCCGGCGAACAGGGACGACAGCACCTCGTTGTCGCGGAAGTGCTCGTACCGCCCTCCCACGTCGGTCACCTCCACCTCGGTACGGGTGGCCAGGGCCACGCCCTGGGCGCACGACCGCAGCTCCTCCACCAGCCGCTCCAAGGCCGACGTGGTCTCCCCGCGCAGTCCGAAGAGGCCTTCCGCGTAGGCGGGGACGAGGTTCGTCGCCCGGCCGCCCTCCGTCACGATGCCCTGGACGTGCGATCCCGGGGGGAGCCGCCTGCTCAGTACACCGAGCGTGTTGAAGAGCTGGATCAGCGCTCCCAGCGCGTCGATCCCCTCGGTCGGGCTGCCGGTCGGGTGCGCGGCGCGACCGTGGAAACCCACCCGGACCTGTGCGCTGGCCGTCAGCGGCGCCCACGTCCAGTCGTGGACGCCCGGATGGAACATGAGCGCCGCGTCCACTCCTTCGAACAGCCCCGCCGCCACCTCCGCGACCTTGCCGCCGCCGCGCTCCTCCGCGGGCGTCCCGACGGCCAGCAGCGTCCCCTCGACCTCGCCGAGCGCGGCGCGCACGGCGAGTGCGGCACCGAGTCCCGCCGCCGCGATCAGATTGTGGCCGCACGCGTGCCCGAGGAGCGGCAGCGCGTCGTACTCCATCAGGAGGGCCACGGAGGGCCCTTCCCGGGCACTGTCGGCCGAACCGGTGCGGGCGGTGAACGCGGTCGGCAGGCCGGCCACCCCGCGTTGCACCTCGAAACCCTCCTGTTCGAGCTCGCCCGCCAACAGCCCGGCCGCCCGGTGCTCCTCGTACGCCGTCTCCGGGTCTCGGTGCAACGCCAGGCTCACCTCCCACAGCCGGTCGGCGCGGGCCGCGACCTCCTGCCTGACACGGGCGTACAGGGACTCCGCCATCTGTGACACGCGCACTCCTCAGGACTCTCCGCTCGCCGCCCCGTGTTCCACGACGACGGGCGGGCGCCACGACGTGTGACCGCGGGGGAAGGCCCCGCCCCGGGCACCCGGCCGGGCCGCGGAGCCCACGCCCGCTCGCTGAGGAGCGGGCGGCGGGACCTGCTCGTCGTGTCCTCCGGAAACGGCCGGAAAGGGCCTCGTCGCTCCTCGGCAGCTCCACGAGCGACCGGCCCTCGGTTCCGCTTTCCTCGTGCTCAGTGGCCGAGGGCGTTCTTGAGCTGCTGCTTCGTCATGGTGGAGCGGCCTTCGACGCCGCGCTTCTTCGCTTCCTGGTAGAGGTCGTCCTTGGTGCGCTCGGACGATCCGCCGCCCCCGGACTTCTCACCACCCCGCTGCGAGGCGGACTTTCCCGAGGTCGAGCTGCGGCTGGCCGACTTGCTCTCGCCCGACCGCGCCCGTTCCTTGTTCACGGTGCGGGAGGCCATCTCCTCGGCACGGCCCTCGGACATCCCGCGCTTCTCGCCGGACTCCTTGATGTGCTCGTACTGGCGCTCGCGCTTGGAGCTGCTTCCTCTGGGCATGGGAACACTTCCTTCGTGAGAGATCCGGGGTTCCCGGCCATGCTGCGCGTACCCGGACCGTCGCGCATTTCACGCGCGGCCGAAGGGGAATCGGAAGCGGGCCGTTCCGTTCACCGCAGGCCTTCCGCAGAGGCGCCCGGGGCGGTGCGCCCGGGCCCCGTTGGAATCCGCCGAGCAACGACTGCGGGTTGTGGAGGACAGCACCCTCACCGCACGGCAAGGGCTCGGGGCCGGTCCTGACCGGCCGTGGCGGCCCCCGTACGCGACCGGGCAGCGGCCCGCGCCCGTAGCCGTAGCCGTCGGTCGCCCCGTGGGTCCGTCGGTGGTTCATAGGCGATCTGTCGGTGGCCGCTGGAAACGTGGATGCCGGGTTGCCCGAGGGGCAGCCGCAACCGTCTTCAACGGCAAGGGAGCCCCGTCGTCATGTCGCCCACCCCGCCCTGGAACGTCCGACGCCTGCCGGGTGCCGAGGGCCGCGTCTTCCTGGTCACCGGCGGCAACGCCGGCATCGGGTACTTCGTCGCCGAGCAGTTGTCGGCAACCGGAGCCACCGTCGTGCTCGGCAGCCGGAGTCCCGCCAGGGCCGAGGCCGCCACGGCCTCGATCCGGGCGCGCGTCCCCGGTGCGCGGGTGCGGGCCGTACGACTGGACCTCGCCGACCTCCCGTCGCTCGGAACAGCGGTGGAATCACTGGCGACGGAGCGCCTTGACGCGGTGGTCCACAACGCCGGCGTCGCGCTCGACGACCCGCCGCGCAGGGAGACCGGGGACGGTCACGAACTCATGTTCGGCACGAACCACCTCGGGCACTTCGTCCTGACCCAGTGGCTGATGCCCCTGCTGTCGGCCGCGCCTGCGGCCCGCGTGGTGACCATGGGAAGCTTCGCGGCGAAGTCCGAGCGCCTCGACCTGGACGACCTGCAGTCCCGGAAGGACTACCGGCCCAAGCGCGCCTACGGACGCTCCAAGCTGGCGCAGATGCACTTCGGCCTCGAACTCGATCGCCGCCTGCGTGCTGCCGGCAGCACGGTGGCGAGCGTGGTGGTCCATCCCGGCGGCGCGTTGGACTCCCTCACCCCGTCGCGGCCGCCGGTCCATGTGCGAGCCACCGGCGCACGGCTGAGCGCGGCGCCTGCGGCCCTCCTCGTCCAGGGCAAGCACGCCGGCGCACGGCCCGCGGTCCGGGCGGTGCTCGACCCGGCCGTGCGGGGAGGCCAGCTCTGGGGGCCGCGCGTCTTCGGCCTGCGCGGCGAGCCTCGACGTGAAGCGGTTTGGAGCCACCTGGCCGACCGCTCCGTCGCGGCGCGGTTGTGGGACGCGAGCTGTGAACTGACCGGCGTCGACCCCTCCACCGCCTGCGGGTAGCCCGGGCACGCCCGCGGTGGCCGACGGGCGTCGAACCGGCCGCGGACGCCGGACGCCCCACGGGGCGGGTCAGGCCCCGTCCCGCGGACCGTGTGAGGGGTACGAGGAGATCGTCGACCGCGAACGCCACGTCGGCGTCGGCCTCCTCGGCCCGCTCCTGGCCCTGTCGGTCACGGCAGCCGGCGTCTCCGGCGACAGCGACCGGCGGCCGGGTCCTGGAGCGCCGTGTCGAAGAGACCCTGCGCGCCGAGGTCACGGACGGCGAACGGCCCCGCCGAGAAGAGACGCCGAAGACCCGCCCGGGGTGGAGACAGCCGTCCGTGGATCCGGACGCCGTCGCTCGGCGTCGTCGGCGTGATCGGGGGTCGACGCGCGGGGCCGGTTCCGAACGTGGCCGACCGGTGGGCGCCCCCACGGTTCAGCCGACTCCGACGGGTCACGCGGGTCCGGTGTCGCCCTGGATGCGTGCGTGGAGGTGTTCGTCGTGCCAGCCATCGGCGTGGAGGAGCGCGCTGCGCATCGTCCCTTCCCGGGCGAACCCGGCTCGGGTGGCGACCCCGCAGGAGGCCGTGTTGGCCACGGAGTGCGTAAGGCGCAGGCGATGCAGCCCGAGGATGTCGAAGGCCCCTCGGCTGACGGCGAGAATGGCGTCGACCATGGCCCCGCGCCCGCGCCCGGCGGGCAGCAGCCAGTAGACGAACTCGCCGCCGCCGCCCGGCAGGTCCGGGTCGGCGAGGCCGATCAATCCGACGGGAGTGCCGTCCGCGGGAGTGACGGCCCAGATCGCGGCCTCCTCGTCCTGCCACCGCAGCTTCCAGCGCTCGATCTTCTCCCGGGCCGTGTCCGTGGTCAGCCGGCCGGGGCGGTTCCAGTGCTGGACGTCCGGGTCGAGGCACGACCGCACCAGGACCTGTGCGTCGCTCTCCTCCCATGGGCGCAGACGCATGTTCCCGGGGAGCGTGAAGTCGGGCTGCCGTGTCTGCTTCATGCGGCCGGGCGGCACCACGGGGGCTGTCGGATCGATCATCGATCCATCATGCCGAAGGGACGCCGTCCGTTGTCGTGAACGTCGGCATCCGCCCGAAGCCGGGGCCCCCGCCGGCGGGAGCCGCGCCTCCGGTGAGCTCCTGTGGGTGCAGGACGACCGTACGTCCTGCCGTGCGAGCGTCCGCGAGGGGCGGTCCACGCAGCGGGGTCGGGCCGACGGGTGTCCGTCGGCGTCGTCGCTCCTGCAGAGGGCGACGTCGTCGTCGACACCGGGGACCGCGGCGGCACGGACGGCCTGGAAGTCGGCCTCGAAGGCGTCGTGCACCGAGGCGGTGGTGACCCGGAGCATCGCCTCGTCGTTGTTGCGCAGGGCCGGACCGCTCCAGTTGTGGCTGCCGGTCCACCTCATCTTCTGCACCGATCCCGCGTACATGCCGCTGATCAGCCGGTTCTTGGAGTGCACGATCCGCCTCGGAGTGGTGGGGTCCGCGTCGTCGTCGTGCTGGTAGTAGCGGTGGGTGATGCCGGAGACGCCGTGCAGGGCGCTCCACGTGCCGGCGTCCGTCTCGCTGTAGACGAGATCGACCAGACATCCCGCCCCGGCCAGTTGCCGCAGCTTGTCGGCGACGGCCTGCCGGGTGATCTTCGGCATGGCGGCATGGACGGTGGTGCGGTGGCTGCCGGCGGCGTCGCTCCAACGGCAGGTGACGTCGTCCAGGGCGTTGACGACCGTGTCGGTGCTCGCGTCCCCGCCTGCCCTCGGGAAGAAGGAGTACTTGTGGTCGCCCGCGTTGCCGTAGGTGTACGACCGGTCCGAACGGTTCTGGGCGGCGAGGCGCGAGAAGTACGCGGTGTAACCGTCGTACAGGTCGCCGTTCCCTGCGACGGTGAGCGAACTGTTCCAGTGGCGGCTGTAGTTGGACGGCGTCAGGTTCGACCCCGCTTCCGTGAAGCGCGGTCGACTGCGAAGGTGCTCGTGATGCTCGGGCTCCCAGGGCTCGACGACGACCCGGGCGTTCTCGACGGCCCTTATCTTCATGGCCCGCCCGAAGGGGCGTGTCACCTTCGGGCGCGGGGCAGCGGGCGCCGCGCGGACGCTTCGGCCCGTGGAAGGCCGTCCACGAACGGCATGCGCCGTGGTCGTCCGACGGAACCCGGGAGACAGGCTCCGAAACCGTTCGACCGAGCTAGCCGGGCTCGATTTCGTCGTGGATGGTCAGCGCTCCGGCGAGGTCGAGATCGGCGACAGTGCCGTGTGCGCCGGCGCGGACGAGCAGGACCGCGCCGAGCGCGGTGCTCCAGAACGTCCTGGCCTCCACGTCGAGCGGCCGACGGGCCTTCCAGCCGCGCCCGTCGACGAGCCGGCCCACGAAGCGTTCGGACTGCCGGAACAGCAGCTGGAGGTGCCGGTCGACCACAGGGGCGAGTTCGGGCTTGGAGATCGCGGCGGCGAGGGCGCGCGCGACCGGGGGGAGCGAGGGCATGGCCAGTACGGCACGGGCGATGTTGCGCCGGAACGTCGCCGCGTCGGGGGCCTGGCGACCGATGCGCTCGATCCGTCGGGCGTCGTGCAGCAGGCCGAGAAAGGCGGCGTGCACGAGCAGCGAGTCCTTGGAGCCGAAGTAGTAGGTGACCTGGTTGGGGAAGGCGCCTGCCGCGTTCGCGATCTCCGCGACGCTCACCTCGGCGCCGGGCCGCTCCTTGCAGAGCCGCGCGGTCGCCTCGATCAGTCGGCGCCTCGTCGCGCGGCCACGGTCGCGCGATCGAGTGGACGTCGATCGGGCTTCGGTTCGCTTCTTCTCCACACCCGAATTGTATGTGATACAACATGGCCTTGTTGACTTGTATCGCATACAAGAAAGGCTGAAGAGGATGCACCGGACTGAAGTCGTCGTGACCGGACTCGGCGCGATCACGCCGCTCGGTGGAGACGTGGAGTCCACCTGGGAAGCCCTGCTGGCCGGTGAGTCCGGCATCCGTGGTGACGTCCTGCGAGGCCAGGAGGAGACCGGCCTTTCCGACGTCGTCGCGGGGACCATGGCGGCCGACCCCGCGGCATCGCTGCCGCCTGCGCAGGCCAGGCGGCTCGACCGCTCGCAGCAGGCGGCCCTCACCGCCGCGGCCGAGGCCTGGGCCGACGCCGGTGCCCCGGCGGTGGACCCGGACCGGCTCGCCTCGGCGATCGGCACGGGTATCGGTGGCGTGCACACGCTGTTGAAGCAGGACGACGTGCTGGAGGCGGCCGGGGTGCGGCGCGTCTCGCCGCGCACGGTCCCGATGCTCATGCCCAACGCGGCGGCGGCGCTGATCAGCATCGAATACGGCGCACGGGCCGGGGTCTACACGCCCGTCTCGGCGTGCTCCTCCGGTGCCGAGGCGATCGCCCTGGGGGCCAGGCTCATCCGTGCCGGCGAGGCGGACGTGGTCATAGCGGGCGGCACCGAGGCCGCGATCACTCCGATCACCGTCGCCGGCTTCGCCCAGGCACAGGCGCTGTCGCGGCACACCGCGGACCCCGCCTCGGCGTCCCGGCCGTTCGCCGCGGACCGCAGCGGGTTCGTTCTCGGCGAAGGCGCCGCTGTCGTGGTGCTCGAAAGCGCCGAACACGCCGCCGCCCGGGGCGCACGCGTCCACGCGGTGCTCGCGGGCGCCGGCATCGCCGCCGACGCCCACCACATCACGGCCCCCGCCGCCGACGGCTCAGGTCAGATCTCGGCCATGCGGAAGGCCCTCGCACAAGCCGGCCTGGTTCCCGAACGGATCAGCCACGTCAACGCCCACGCCACCGGAACCCCGGTCGGCGACATCGCGGAGGCGCACGCGATCAGGGAGGTCTTCGGCCGCGCCACCGTGACGGCCCCCAAGGCGGCGCTCGGGCATCTCTTCGGTGCGGCCGGTGCGATCGAGGCACTCATCGCCGTCCTCAGCGTGGAGCGCGGCGTCATCCCGCCGACCCGCAACCTCACCGCGGCCGGCGTCGGGCCCGACATCGATCTCGATGTCGTCGCGGAGCGGCGAGACGCCCCCCAGGAAGCCGTGCTCAGCAACTCCTTCGGCTTCGGTGGACAGAACGTCTCGCTCGTCGTCACCGGCACACGGCACCGCACGCCCCGTACGGCCTCCCCCACCTCATGACCCACGCGAACGCACCGTCGTCCGTGGAGGGCCGCCGTCGACGGGACGCCGGTCGATCGGGCAGGTGCGCTCGCGGCACCGTCCGCATGCGCGCCCGCCCTCACGTCACTCCCGGGCGCGCGTCCCGCACCTTGCTCCCGCGAAAGCCGCATGATCACCGGGCAGCCGCGGATCTGTCCCATTTTCCGCCCCTGTCTGGGTAGGGGCACGGAGGAAAGAGGAAACGGACATGAGCGCCAGCGAGAAGATCAAGGCCAAGGCCGAACAGGTGGCCGGCAAGGCCATACGGAAGGCGGCGCACGCGGTGGGCAACCGCAGCGTCACGGTGAAGGGCGCCGCTCTGGAGACCCGTGGCAAAGCCCGCGAGGCGAAGGAGCGCGGCAAGGACGTCTTCAAGCACTGAGCCGGCGGGGCGCCGGGGCGCCCGCCGGGGCACGTGGAGGGCCGAGGAGGGCTCCCCCGCCCCTCGGGGTTCCCTCACCCGGCTTGTTGAACCGAGCCCGGTGTGTCGCACCGGGCCGGTTCGGCCCCGCCCCGGGGTCCTCCGGGGCGTGCGCCCCGTCCCTCCGGAACAGCGGACCGCCGTCCGACGGCTTCCTCTCCCCGGCCCCGCCCTCGTGACCGCCCCGGCCCGCCCTCCCCGCCTCGGACGGCCGCTCCGCCCGCGCCGGGGGCTTCACCGGTGGGTCACGGCTCGGGCCCGCTTCTCCTGAGCGTCCCCCCTTTTCCCCGCTTTCCCCCGCATGCGGACGCCGTCTCCTTCACGGCCGGACTCCTTTACAGGGGGGGCACCTTGGATGTCGGCGTTTCGGCCATACCCGGCTTTCGCAAGGACCCCCGTCCCGCACGGATCGATGCACACCGCACGAACGAGCTTTCGCCCGACAGCGGGGTTCGAATGCCGTCCGAAACACGTGTGTTCGAGACGCGGGCCGGCGTCGTTGAGCCGTCCGACACCCTCACTCGACCCGTCGGAGGCCGTGATGTACCCCCTTCCCGCTGTTCCTGCTCGGGCCGACCGGTCTCAGGACGACCGGTCTCGGGCCGAGCGGCCTCAGGACGATCAGTGCGGGCGCGGATTCTCTTCGGTCACGGCTCCGCGTCCAGCCGCCACCTCCCGTCGCACGGCGCGGCCGGACGCGGGGTGGGGGGCATGACGGGCGGCGGTGAGGCGCCGGCGGCCGCCGCCGGGACCGCACCGGCGAACGCCCCGTCCGGGACCGTGCCGAACGTGGTCGGTGTCCACCTCTACCTGGAGCAGGAAGGGCGGGTCCTGATGGGTCTGCGGCATCCGGATTCGGCGTACGCCGGTGGGTCCTGGCACGTGCCGGCGGGCCACTGCGAGGCGGAGGCCGCCACCGCGTGCCTCGCGAGGGAGGCGCACGAGGAAACGGGGCTGGTGATCGACCCTGCCGACGTCGAGCCCGTCCACACGGTGCACATGGTGGACCGGCCCGACGATCCGCCCCGCATCCAGCTCTTCTTCCGTGCCCACCACTGGGAGGGCGCCCCGAAGCACCGGGAACCGGACAAGTGCGTCGCCTGGCAGTGGTGGAGCGCGGAGGACCTGCCCGAGCCGACCGTGCCCTACGCCCGTGAGGCGATCGAGGGCATCCGGACGGGTCGTGCCTACACGGAACTGGGGTGGGGGCGTTGAACGGCTGCGGCACGGGGGGCGCCGCGTACGCCGCCCGCTCCGACAGCGCGCGGGGCCGGCTCCGCCGCGGTCTGGTCGGGCGCCGGCTTCTCACCGAACTCCCGGGCCGTCCCGTCACGGTTCTCGATGCCGGCTGCGGGAACGGCGAGATGCCCCTCCGCGTCGACCGCGTCCTCCGGCTGGAACCCGGGCAGCGCCACCTGGAGCTCGGCCCGGGCCCGGGGATCTCCCTCGCCGTCACCGGCCCCCGTCTCGCCGCCGGAGCCGAGCGTGACGGCCACATGGCCTCCTTCGCCCGGCGCAACCCCGGCCGGCTCGGTCCGGGGGTCGCGGTCTCCCGCCGGGCGGCCCGTCCGGGCGTCACCCCCGAGGCGGTCCCGGTCCTCGTCGTCATGGTGGGAGACGTGGACTCGCCGGTTCCGCTCGATCTCGGTGCCGGTGCCGGTGCCGGTGCCGGAGAGCTTCCGGCCGCGCACCGGACGGCCCGCGTGGACATGGTGGACGAGGACCGTTCCGAGGGCGACGTCCGGCAACTGCCGGAGCAGCACGGCGAGGACGGCGGCGGGCACGTCGGGGACACCGGGTGCACGGTGCTGTCGGCCCGGCGGCCGGGAGGCGGCACGTGAGCGGCGTGCGGCACACCGTGCCGGTGGACGTTCACCTGATCGCCGTCCGCGACGGAGAGCGGGGTCCGGAGGTGCTGCTGTCCCGGCGGGCCGGCGGCGTGTACGCGTCCGGTCTGTGGCACGCGCCGTCGGGTCACGTGGAGCGGGAGACCGTCGTGGAAGCCGTCGTACGCGAGACGCTGGAGGAGACCGGCCTCGTGGTCGATCCGGGGGACGTCCGTGCGGCCGTGGTCGTGCACCACCGGCCGCCGGGCGGCGGGCGGGAACGGGTCGGGTTCTTCTTCGAGGTCCGCCGTTGGCGGGGCACGCCGCGGGTGGCCGAGCCGGACAAGTGCGACGCGATGGAGTGGTTCCCGATCGCGGCGCTGCCGGAGCCGATGGTCGCCTACTGCCGGGCCGGACTCGACGCCTATCGGACCGGTGCGCCGGTCGCTCTGCACTTCCACGCCCCCGAGGACCCGATCGCCCACGACCCGTGCGTCGACCGTCTCCGCCTCCTCGACGGGCCGGGGGCCGCGGGTCCTGGGCCGGATCCGGGCGTGCGGGATTTCGCCGAGCGCGCCGTCGGCCGCGTCGCCGCATGGGCGGATGTGTCCTGGGCCCGGGAGAACAGCCGTGTGTGGCGCGTCCGCGGCGCGGCGGGCGGCGAGTGGTTCGTGAAGGTCCACCAGAACGAGAAGTTCCACCGTCGCGAGACGGCCGCGTTGCGTGGCTGGGTTCCCGGACTGGGCGGCGCCGGGCCCCGCCTCGTGGCCGCGGACCCGGACCTCCGGGCGATCGTGGTGACCGCGGTCGCGGGCCGCTCCCTGCACGGCATGGTGCTGACCGGCGCCGAGGAGCGCGCGGTGTTCGAGGCGATCGGCGCGCTCGCGGCCCGCATCCACGCGAGTCCCCTCCCCGCGACGGCCTCCGGTGCCGCGCCCGTGGGACCGTACGACCGAATGGAGCGGCATCTGGACGCGGCGCGGCCGCTGCTCGAACCGGGCGACGAGGAGTGCGTCCGCGCGGCCGTCGCCGCCGCCCGGGGCTCCGGGCCGCTCATGCCGGTGGTGACGCACGGCGACCTGCAGCTGCGCAACCTTCTTCTCGGCGCCGACGGCGCGGTGCGCTTCATCGACGTCGAGCGCAGTGAACTTCGGCCCCGAGTGGGGGACTTCGTCCGCCTCTTCGACCACTTCGACGGCCGGGACGACCTGGCCACGGCGTTCTTCGTCGGCTACGGCCGCCCGCTGTCCGACACGGAGGGGGCGCATCTGGTCGCGAGCGTCGCCCTGGACTCGGTCTCCGGCATCGCTTTCGGGACGCGATCCGGGGACCCGGAGCTCGTCGAACGCGGCCGCCGCGCCCTCGCCCGCCTGCGTACCGGCGGCACGTGGCCCGGCGGCGGGAGGACGGGGACGTGGGCGGCCGGTGGCGCATCCGACCGGAGCCCCGACGGTGGCGGTCGGCCGTGACCCTTCCCTGCCCGCCTCCGTCGAGGAGGCCGACGCGAATCGAGCAACCGACCACGCCTCCACCGGTGTTCACGGCGCCGGCCGTTACCGGGGACGTCGCGCGGACGTCCCGCGTGTTCACCGCCTCGGTCCGCGGCGCGCAGGTCGCACCGACCGGCCCGGAGCTGTGGGGGTGCCGGGCCGCACGCCCGGGCACCGTGCCGGCACGAGCCGGTCGCGCAGCGCCCGCGCGCCGTACGGTAAGGCGGGCGGACGGCGCGGGAAGGGCACTGCCCTCGCGGACGTGGCGGTGCGCCGGGCGGCGCCGCGCCCCCGGCACGAACCCCGCCGATCGGAGGAACGATGACGACAAGCACCGCCGACCGGCCCGAGCCGGAGGACGCGCCCGGGTCCGCCCGGCCTCCGGTCGAGTTCCTCGATGCCCGCGCGCTGGTGTTCGCCGAGCAGGCGACGCCGGTCCTCTCCTCCTGGGAGGAACGGGAAGTGGACCGGCTCTGGGAGGAGACGACGGCCCGCAACCCCGCCACGTTCGACGGCCCGCTGGTGGCCGTTCTCGGCCTCGACCGGTCCGGAGACGGAAGCCTGGTCGTGCGCTGGGCCCCGATGACGTACCGCTTTCGTGCCCTGCGCCGGCTGCGGCCGCCCGAGCAGGTCCCCGGGTCTGTGTTCGTCACCGTCCTCCTGCCCACCGAGAACGGCCTCGTGGTCGGGCGCGGCTCTCCTGCCACCGCGGCGCCCGGCCGGTGGAGCCTGCCGGGCGGCGCGGTCGAACCGCCCGGGGCCGGCGAGCCCCTGAACGCGGCAGAGCTGCGCCGGCACGCCGCCCGTGAGCTGGTGGAGGAGACCGGTGTGCGCGTCGGCGCCGAGGAGCTGGAGCTGTGGGCCCTCACCCGGAGCAGCCGGTTCGGCGGCCTCGGCTTCCACTTTCTCTGTCCGCCCGCGTCCGGGGCCCTCGTACGCCGCCTGCACGCGGACCTGTCTGTCGTGCAGACCGCGTCCGGCGCGGGACCGGAACTCGACGAGATCGACTTCGTGTCCTCGCCGGTCGCGGCCGGTCGCCTCGGTTCGACGGCGGACTACCTGCCTCAGCTGTTCGACCGGTACTTCACCGCCTGACCCGTGCGCCACCGCCTCCTTCGGATCTCCGTGTTCGCGAAGGGACGTCATAGGGATGTCGTGCCGAACGCGGACGGACGGGTTCTGGGATCAGGGCGCCGCGGGATCCGCTCGCCGCCGCGCGAGTACCACCCCGCCGCCCTGCCCCCTTACGGGGCCGGGAACCGCTCCACCCGCGCAGGCGCGGCATCGCGAGCCGCTGCGACCGGGCTTCGAAAAGCCGCACCGATGTGATGCCTGCTCGCGGGCTCAGACGAGGGCGGTGACCAGCAGGGTGAAGGCGGCGACGATGACGGCGACGCGGACGTAGTGGAAGCGGTCCCAGCGGTTCATCTGCTGCTTCCAGTCGGCGGGCCGGTTCTCGGGGGTCCAGGTCTTGCCCCGGTCGTTGATCGGGACGAGCAGCAGGATCGACATGATCACGCTCAGAATCAGCAGCGCGGCGGCGATGACGACGAGGCCGGCGCCGGGGCGGTGCCATCCCGCGACGGCCCAGGCCGCGCTCAGGAGGAGCGAGCCGATGTACCAGACGGGCATCAGGGCGCCGAGCATCCGGCCCCCGTGGGCGCGGCCGAGCTGGCCGCTGTCCTCGGGGAGGGCGTCGAGGATCCGGTTGATGACGAAGGCGACGGAGAACTCCACCCCCACCATCAGGCCGACGACCACGGTGGTGAAGACCTCGAGTGCGTTGAGCATGATGACCCCTCCAGATGTCTAGCAGTGCTAGCCGATGAGGCAACGCTAGTACTGCTGCCGCTCGATTGTCTAGCGGTGCTAGGATCGAATCATGTCGGTACAGGAACGCAAGCAGCGCGAACGGGCGGACCGCGAGCGCCTCATCGTGGCGACCGCCCGCGAACTCGCCGAGCAGCAGGGCTGGGACGCGGTCACCACCCGGCGGCTCGCCGAGCGCATCGAATACAGCCAGCCCGTCCTCTACAGCCATTTCCGCGGCAAGCGCGAGATCATCGGCGCCGTCGCCCTCGAAGGTGCCGCCGAGATGGCGGCGGCGCTGCGGGCCGCGACCTCCGCCGCGGACGGCCCTCGCGCCCGGGTCACCGCCCTCGCCCGCACCTATCTGGACTTCGCCGAGCGCAATCCGGCGGTCTACGACGCCATGTTCCAGCTCGACGGGGGTCTGGCATTCGCGCGCGAGGAGACCCCGGAGCCGCTGAAGGACGCCTTCGCCGCCCTGCTGGAGAGCCTCGGCGAGGTCGCCGGGGACGGCGTCCACCCGGCGCTGTTCACCGAGGTGTTCTGGGCGTCCCTGCACGGGCTGGCCACCCTGACCCGGGCGGGACGGCTACCGCCCGGGGACACCGAGCAGAGGGTGGAACTGTTCGTGGAGCGGCTCGCCGTGCTCTGACACGCCGTTCCGACGGGGTGTCAGGAGCCCGCTCCGGAAGCCGCTGCTCACCCGCTCCGGAAGCCGCCGCCCCTCGGTGTCGCTGGCAGCGGTCCACCGCCGGGCCCGGCCCGGACGAGGGCGGCGGGAGGGCCCGATGCCCCCGGTTCGGGCAGGAGGCCCGGGACGCGTCGCGAATCGCCTGGCGTTCCGCCGTGACCGCGTCCGTGGGGGACCACGGTCCGCGTCCCCGGAGGTCTGGTCTATCCGCCCCGCCGTTCGACCGGCAGACCAGCGGTCCGGGCCGCCTCGGCGAGGACCCGGCGCAGCATCTCCGGCGTCAGTCTGCCGGTGAAGACGTTGCGCTGGCTCACGTGGTAGCAGCCGAAGACCGCGAGCGGGGCGCCCGTCCCCTCCGCGGCGGCCAGGGACACCCGCGTGCCGTGCCCGAACCCCGGCCGAGGCCGGGGCACGCTCCACCCGGCCCCGCCCAGCGCCGCCAGCGCGGCCTGCCAGCCGAAGGCGCCCAGGGCGACGACCACGCGCAGGGTCGGTCGCAGCAGCTGCGTCTCGCGGGTCAGCCACGGGCGGCAGGTGTCGCGTTCGCCGGGCGTGGGGCGGTTGTCCGGCGGTGCGCAGTGGACCGGGGCGGTGACCCGCACGCCGGTGAGCTCCAGCCCGTCGTCGGGACCGGTCACGGTCGCCCGGGAGGCCAGCCCCAGCTCGTACAGGGTCGCGAACAGCAGGTCGCCGGCCCGGTCCCCGGTGAACATCCGCCCGGTCCGGTTCGCGCCGTGCGCGGCGGGCGCGAGGCCGGTGATCAGCAGGGCCGCGTCCGCGGGCCCGAACCCGGGCACGGGGCGGCCCCAGTACTCCCGGTCCCGGAACGCCGCCCGTTTCTCGAGGGCGGTCTCCTCCCGCCACGCCACCAACCGGGGGCACGCCCGGCACTCCACGAGTCGGGCGTCCAGGTCGGCCAGCGTGTGGGCACGGTCGGCGGCACGCACCGGATACCCCTCGGCGGTCGGCATCCTCGCCCCACTCCCCCTCACGGTCGGTCCCGACGGTCGGTTCCATCCTGGCAGTCGGCCGTCGGTGCCGCTCCCGGATCGCCTGCCCGGGGCACACCCCGCTTGCCGACGGGCGCGTCGGCAGCGGTGTCGGTGTCGGTGTCGCCCGAGAGGCGCACGAGGTCCGTCGCCAGCGAGGTCAGCCAGGACACCGTCGCGTAGTACACGCGCGGTGCGCCGGGCGGGTCCGCGGCGAGGACGGCGGAGGCCGTCGGGGCGTGGAGCGGTACCGGTGTGTCCACGGCGTCCCCGGTGGGGTCGATGCGGGCGGAGGCCAGCAGCATGTCCGCCGCGATCCGGTCGCCCGTGCGGATGACGGACTCCGCTGCTCCTCTCCCCAGCGGCGGAGCCACGACCGGATCGGGAGGTACGAGGAGCCGGTCGGCGCCCCACAGCGTGTGGTGGCCGGCGATGAGCGCGGCCTGCCAGTCCTGGCCGGCCGGCGGCCGGGCGGGGCCCTTCGGTTCGCTCTGGTACTGCGCGTACGCCGACTCCGCCATGACCAGGGCGTGCTGCAGCGAGCGGTGGCCCGGTGCGGTGACCACCGGCACGCGCCGTCCGCCCGCCGCGATCTGCGCCGTCGTGGCCACGACGATCTCCGCGGCGATCCTCAGCAGCGCCGCGACCGACCGCCGCAGCTCGTCGTGGGCGCCTCGCGGCCAGGCCAGCAGTCCGAACACGGCGCCGATCGCGCTGCCGGTCAGCACGTCGAGCAGCCGGAACTCGGCGAGCTGCCAGGTGGCGGGCGCCAGCTGTGCGAAGACCAGGGCGACCACCACCGTGAACAGCGCCTGCGCCCACCCCGCGCCCTTCACCGGTCCCAGCGTGAAGGTGACCAGCATCAGCGGCGGCAGCGCCACCGCGTAGACCTCGATGTCGGTGCCGACCAGCGCCAGCGACGCCGCCGCGACCAACGCGCCGACGAGCGTGCCGGTCAGCGCGATCCGCTCCGTCCTGCGGGTCTCCCGTACCGTCGTGCGCGTCAGGGTCAGGGTGGCCAGCAGCACCCAGAAGCCGTGCGGGAGGGTGTCGATGCCCGCGATCAGCCGGGCCGCCGCCAGGGCCAGGCTGATCCGCACGGCGTTCTGGAAGAACACCGACCGGCTGCCGACGTGGCCCGACAGGCGCCGCCACCACAGCCGTGGCGCCCGCATCCGCGCGTACCAGAACGGGCCGGGTGCCGGCGCGTCGGCCGCTCGGCCCCGTACGGCGATGTCGGCCGCGGTGGACATCGCGAGTGCGACGTCCACCAGCTCCAGGAGCGCCGCGTTGCGGCGCAGCACGGCGGGAGGGGCGTCATCGGCTGCCGTCAGTGTTCGACGGGTCCGCCGCAGACGGGCGTGCGCCCGGCCGTCGGGCATGGCGCCCCGCAGCCGGGCGGCGGTCTCCTCCGCCACGTCCGCGACCGCCCGCAGCGGGTCCGGGGGATCGGCCCCGGACGGCTCGGCCTCCCCGGCCCGGTCTTCCGCGTCCGCGCCTCCCGTTGCCGCGCCCCCGTCCGCTCCGGGCCCGGCCCCGGCTTCCCGGGGCGGGGCCCCGGTCGAAGGGGGCGGCGGCAACGCCGTCAACCGGCCGAGCAGCGTGCGCGTCGCCAGGCCCGTGTGGGCCAGTGCCCTCGGTCGCACGCCCGCTCCCGCCGGTCGTTCCGCCTCCGGGACGCGGGAGGAACGGAGCCCCGCGCTCAGGGCCCGGGCGGTGCGCAGCGTGGCCTCCGGCAGTGTGTACGGCGCGGAACGCAGCCGGTCCGCGCAGCGTGCCGCGCCCTCGGCGGCCCGGGCGGCCCGTTCGCGGTAGGGCAGGGCGGTCGGCTCGGGCAGCAACGCCGCCTCCGCGACGGCCAGCAGGGCGATCCCGAAGGTCGCCCCCGCCAGCCGTTCGCCCATCGAACCGGGGTCGTAGGGCGGGAACGAGGGCAGGATGTACATCAGCTGCAGCCCCGTGGCCGCGCCGGCGAACCGTGGCCCTCCGACGGCCATGAACGCCAGCACGAACCCGACCACGAGCATGCCGGCCACGGCGCTCCACGTCCGTACGGACAGGTACGTCCCGAGCGTGATCAGCACCCAGCACACCGGCACCGCGCCCGTCAGGAGCACGGCCCGCTGGCGTCCGGAGCCGGGGAGGTGCGAGAGCCCGGCCATGGCGACCGCGCCGAACAGGGCGTACGTCGCGCCGACCGCCGAGTCGAAGCCGTGGAGGAGGACGTAGAACCCGGTCGAGGCGGCGATCGTGACGCGCAGGGCCCTCCGCGCCGCGGTCCGGTAGGCGGGCGAGGGCCGTCGTGGGAACGCGTCACCCATGCCCCCAGCATCGCCCGCCCCGCCGCGCCCGGCACGAGGGAGGGGCCGCCGCCCGCCCGGAGGGGCGGCCGTACGGGGCCGGGCGAGGTGCCGGGGCCCGGTCTTGGCAGGGGGTGCACACCCGTTTACCCTGGGGTGAACAGATGTTCACCCCTGTCTTTCCCGGCTCTCGCACCGCCTCTGGAGCATGATGGCCCCCGCCGAACCCGCGCCCGGCACGACGTCCGGACCCGCCCTTTCCCGGCTCGTCGTACCCGTCCTCGCCTTCTGCGGCGTGGTCGTCGCCGTCATGCAGACCCTCGTCGTGCCACTGCTGCCGCACGTGCCCGAGCTGACCGGGGCGAGCGCGGGCGCGGCGGGCTGGCTCGTGACCGTCACCCTCCTCACCGGCGCGGTCTTCACTCCGGTGCTCGGCCGGGTCGGCGACATGTACGGCAAGCGGCGGGTCCTCCTCGCGTCGCTCGGGGTGCTCACCCTCGGCTCCGTGCTCTGCGCGGTCAGCTCCGACATCGGCGTGCTGATCGCCGGCCGGGCCCTCCAGGGCGCGGCCCTCGCCGTGATCCCGCTCGGCATCAGCATCATCCGCGACGAGCTCCCCGCCGAGCGCGTCCTGCCGTCGATCGCGCTCATGAGCTCCACCCTCGGCATCGGCGCGGCGATCGGACTCCCCCTGGCCGCCGTCGTGACGGACCACTTCGACTGGCACACCATGTTCTGGGCGTCCGCCGCGCTCGGCCTGCTCGACCTCCTGCTCGTGCTGTGGATCGTGCCGGAGTCGGCCGTGCGCTCCCGGGGGCGTTTCGACGTGCCGGGCACGCTGGGCCTCGCCGCCCTGCTGGTCGGTGTGCTCCTGGCGATCACCCAGGGCTCCGGCTGGGGCTGGACCTCCGCGCCGACGCTCGGTCTGCTCGGCGCCTCGGTGGCCGTGGGCCTGCTCTGGGCCCGGTACGAACTGCGTACCCCGTCCCCGATCATGGATCTCAGGGTGTCCGCCCGTCCCGCCGTGCTGCTGACCAACGTCGCGGCCCTGCTCATCGGCTTCTCGTTCTACGCCAACTCCCTGGTCACCGCCCAGCTCGTGCAGGAGCCCACGAGCACCGGGTACGGCCTCGGCGCCTCCCTCGTCGTCAGCGGGCTCTGCCTGCTGCCCGGCGGACTGGCGATGGTGGCCCTGTCCCCGCTCTCGGCGCGGATCTCCGCCTCGTACGGGCCCCGCACCGCGCTCGCCGTCGCGGCGGTCGTCATGACGCTGGGTTACGTGGTGCGCTTCTTCACGAGCCACAGCCTCTGGCTGATCGTCTCCGGTGCCACCGTGGTCGCCTGCGGCACCGCCATCGCCTACTCGGCGCTGCCCGCCCTCGTCATGCGGGCCGTACCGGTGAGCGAGACCGCGTCGGCCAACGGCCTCAACACCCTGATGCGTTCCGTGGGACAGGCGTGTTGCAGCGCCGTGGTCACCGCCGTGCTGGCCCGTGTGACCTTCGTGGCCGACGGCCGGACCGCGCCGACGCTCCACGCCTACCTGCTGATCTTCCTGATCGCCGCCGGAGCGGCCCTCGCCGCCCTCGTCGCCACCCTCCTCCTGCCGTCCGACCGGCCGGGCCGGGGCGCCCCGCGCGGCGGTGACCGGCCGGGCGGTACGGTCGCGGTGCCACCGCCCGCCAGCGCCGCCCGAGGGAACGCATGAGCACCGCCGACGAATCCGCCTCCCCCGCCACGGCCGACACGGAGGGGACCGTCCACCGGGAAGCCGGGAACTCCCCCGCGGACGGAGGGGGGACGGGCCCGGAGACCGGACGCGAGGCCATCATTCGCGCCGCACGGCGGGCGTTCACGCTCAAGCCCTACGCCGAGGTCACCATGCGGGGCGTCGCCGCGGCGGCCGGGGTGAGCCCGTCCTTGATCGTCAAGCGCTTCGGCAGCAAGGAGGCCCTGTTCAACACGGTCGTCGACTTCCGTCCGGCGGCCGCCGAACTCTTCGCCGCCCCGCTGCCCGGACTGGGCCGGCACCTCGTCCTGACCATGGTCGAGCTCCGGGACCGGCTCCGCGGCGACCCGCTCCTGCGCGTGGTCTTCTCCCTCGGCATCGAGGACGAACGCACCCTGCTGCGCGCCCGTTTCCGCGAGCAGATCACCGACCGCCTCGCGGAGGTCCTCACCGGCCCCGACGCCCGGCTGCGCGCCGAACTCGTCGCCGGCCAGCTCCTGGGCCTGGGCGCCACCCTGAGCCTCCACCGCCCCGACGGCGCCACCGCCCACACCAGCGCCGAACGGCTGGCGGACCTCTACGCCCCCGGCATCCAGCACCTGGTCGACGGGGGCGTCGCCCGGACGTGACGCGGCGGCCCCCGGAGCGGCTCCCCCTGGGCGCAGACCGCGCCCGAGGCGGGCGGACGCCACCCCGGGCGGGAACGAGGCGGGGGAATCAGTCCCCGTGGCCGGTTCCGCCGCTGCCGAAGCCGCCGCTGGAGATGCCGCCCCACTTGCGCTTCTCCTCGCTCTGCGGGCCGGGGTCGGCCTCGCCCGAGTTCTTCAGGTTGTGGGGGCTGAGCCGGTGCTCGCCGTCGGTCTGCGGCACCTCCGAAGGCTTACGGTGCTCGGAGAACTCGCCGGGCAGCCGGTCCGTGTCGGGCCGCCGGGGCTGGGACTTCGGGTCCGGCGGCGGGAGCTCGCGGTTCTTGATCCGGATGCCCAACACGAAGGCTCCGATCAGAATCACGACCACGACCAGCCCGCCCAGCACCTGGGCCAGGCCGGACTGCCAGACTCCGGCCGCAAGGACGGGCTCCTGCGAAACGTACACGTGCATGGACGTACCTCGCTCATCTCTTCGTGCTCCGCGGGCCGAACGCCGGATCGGGGGTCCGGCCACGTCTTTCGTCCTTCCGCTCGCGCACCGGCCGCGGATGCGGGGGGTCGAGCGGTGGCGTTCGTGGGGTGTCAGGGTGGGGTGTCAGGTGCGGGTCGGCTCCGCCTCGTCGCGGGCCGCGGACAGGGGCTCGGCGATGTCCTCCAGGGAGCGGCGTTCCGCCTTCACCGCCAGGAAGGCGGCCACGAGTCCGGCCGCGCACATCAGACCGGCGCCGATCTGGAAGGCGAGGACCGTCTCGGACGGCACGCCCGATTCGGTGAGGCCGGCGAAGATCAGGGGGCCGCTGATGCCGCCGGCCGCCGTGCCGATCGCGTAGAAGAAGGCGATGGCCATGGCCCGGGTCTCCATCGGGAAGACCTCGGAGACGGTGAGGTACGCGCTCGACGCGCCGGCCGACGCGAAGAACAGCACGACGCACCAGCAGGCGGTGAGGGTGGTGGCGCTGAGCGCGCCGCTGCCGAACAGCCAGGCCGTGCCGAACAGCAGCAGGCCCGACAGCAGGTAGGTCGACGAGATCATGATGCGGCGGCCGACGGTGTCGAAGAGCTTGCCGAGCAGCAGCGGGCCGAGGAAGTTGCCGGCGGCGATGACGGCGAAGTAGTAGCCCGTGTGACCGGTCGGCACGTCGAAGAACGTGGTGAGGATCGTGCCGAATCCGAAGGTGATGGCGTTGTAGAGGAACGCCTGGCCGATGAAGAGCGACAGGCCGAGGACGGCGCGGCGCGGATAGCGGCTGAAGACCGTCTTCGCGATCAGTCCGAAGCCGATGCTCCGGCGCTGGTGGATGGTGATCTCGCCGGCGGGCGCCGGCAGCGGACGGCCGTGTTCCCGCTCGACCTCCCGCTCGACGGACGCCACCAGCCGGTCGGCCTCCTCGCCGTGACCGTGGATGAACTGCCATCGCGGGCTCTCCGGTACGTGGCGTCGGACCAGGAGGATCACCAGGCCGAGGACGACGCCGAGGGCGAAGCTGAGCCGCCAGCCCACGTCGGCGGCGAAGATGTTCGTGTCCAGCATGACGATGGAGAGCAGGGCCCCGCCGATCGCCCCGAGCCAGTAGCTGCCGTTGATGATCAGGTCGACCCGGCCCCGGTACAGGGACGGGATCAGTTCGTCGATCGCCGAGTTGATGGCCGCGTACTCTCCGCCGATGCCGAAGCCGGTGAGGAAGCGGAAGAGGAAGAACCACCAGGATTCCATCGACAGGGCGGTGAGTGCCGTGGCCCCGAGATAGACGACCAGCGTCACCATGAAGAGCTTCTTGCGGCCGTAACGGTCGGTCAGCCACCCGAAGAACAGTGCTCCGGAACAGGCGCCCGCGACGTACAGGGCGGCCGCCGTTCCGGTCACTTGGGCGGCGGTGATGTCGAGGCCGCTGCCGCTCTCGGCGAGACGGCCGGCGATGTTGCCGACGATCGTCACCTCGAGGCCGTCCAGGATCCACACGGTCCCGAGGCCGATCACGATCATCCAGTGCCAGCGCGACCACGGCAGGCGGTCCAGTCGGGCCGGTACGGCCGTGGTCACGGTTCCCGTGGTCGCGGGCGCGGATGCCCGGGTCGATTCTCTCGTCATGACTCCCTCTCCGTCAGGCACCCTCCTGCGAGTGCCCCGCTCGGGAGCAGTCATGTCTGCGCAGATGCCGGACGCCATGTCCAGCATGTGGCCACCGCGGTCGCCGCACCACGCGAACGCCCGCCGTCCGGGGGACGCGTGCCGGGTCCTGCGGTCAGTCCAGGATGGTGGCGATGCCCTGGCGGCGCAGTTCGGCCAGCCCTTCCCGCATGGCCTGGATCTTCTGTGGAGAGTGCCCGCACCAGCCCTCCAGCTCGGACAGGACGCGCACGGGCTGACGCGTGCGGTAGGAACGGGTGGGGTTGCCCGGGAACTTCTTGTCGGTGACGTTGGGATCGTCCTCCAGGTCACCGGTCGGTTCCACCACGTAGATCCGCCCCCGTCCGTCGCCGGCGGCGAGTTCCGCGCCCCAGGCGGCGGCGTCCAGGGTCTCGGAGACGTAGACGTGGCGGGAGACGCGCCCTTCCTCGAAATTGGAGGCGTGGCCCGGACTCAACAGGTCTCCCGGCATCAGGCACGCCTTCGTCCCGTGCAGGTAGGTTCCCGCCTCGTACACCTGAAAAGGTACGGGTTCGCTGGTCATGGGTCCTCCTGTGTTTCAGGCCGCCCTCGGGAGGGCCGGACGTCACTGGGGGATTTTGCCAGTCGCGGCCCCGAAGAAGTGGCTTTCCCCCGCTCGCTCCTCGGGGCAGGCTGTACGCATGAACGAGTTGCACGGTTCGGCCGTCGTCCTGCGTCCTTCCGGCCCCGGGGACGTTCCGGCCCTGGCGGCCGTCCGCGCCACCCCCGAGGTCCGGGCGCGGTGGCGCGGCGGGGACGACATGACGGCAGAGGTGATCTCCGGCCTGGAGGACTCCGCCACCCGCTGCCTGACGGTCCTTCACCACGACCGGATCGTCGGGATGATCCAGTGGTACGTGGAGGAGGAACCGGACTACCGGCACGCCGGGATCGACCTGTTCCTCGACCCCTCCGTGCACGGCAGGGGTCTCGGCACCGACGCCGTCCGGACCCTCGCCCGCCATCTGGTCGACGACCTCGGACACCACCGGCTGGTCATCGACCCGGCGGCCGACAACGGCGCGGCGATCCGCTGCTACGAGAAGGTGGGGTTCCGGCCGGTCGGCGTGATGAGGCAGTACGAGCGGGGCGAGGACGGCACCTGGCACGACGGGCTGCTCATGGACCTGCTGGCGTCCGAGCTGGTGCGGTGACCCCTTCCCGTCCGCCTCGACGGACCGGGCCGGTGTCGGGACCGGTCCGGCCCTCCGCCCGTCGGTGATCACGCACCGGTGGTCACGCATCGGATGGGTCCTTCCGACCGGCGCCCTCCGGCCGGCGCCTCACGGTCGGCGAGCAGCGTCTCCGCCGTCGAGACCGGATCCCACGCGGGATCGAGGCCGGCCAGCCGCTCGGCGACCCGGTGCCAGGCCGTCGGGTCCGTGCCGAGTTCGGAGTGCACGAGGCCGGCGAGGACGGTGCGGGCCTCCGCGGCCTCGGGCGGCGCGTCCGTGCGGCGGGCGGCGGCCCCCAGGTAGGCGAGCAGCCGTGCGGCCGGGGCCGCGAGGCGCACCAGGTCCGCGCCGTCGAGGAGCCGCGCCGTGAGCAGTCCGTCCAGCTGGGTGGACGGCGCGCAGTGGAACAGGCCGCCCAGGCCGTGCCGGGCCCGCTCCCGGGTGAGTCGCGCGCTGCCGGACATGCCGTCGGGGCCCGGCTCGTGCAGGAGCGCCGCATGCCGCAGTCGTACGTCCTCGGGGACGCCCGCCAGGCGGACGACGTCCCGCCAGTACGGGAGCGGTTCCTGGGCGTGGGCGGCTTCGAGAGCGGTCCAGTCCACGGGCTCGCCCGGCGGGAGGGACTCGACCAGGTCACGTGCGTACGGGGCGTGGGGGGCGCGTCGCAGCTTCCGGACGAGCTTCTCCGGCGCCAGTTCGCGGTCGAGCCGAGCACGGAGGACGGCAGCGGGGTCGGCGGCCGCGAGGGCCTTCGCGCACAGGGTCGTGGCGGAGCGCCCCAGCGCGTCCCGCCCCGCGAGCCGCGCCAGCCGGTCGGCGCCGCCGTGTTCGAACAGCCTGAGGCAGCCGAGCAGTTGGTGGCCGAGGCCGAGTCGCGAGCCGTGCTTCTCGAGGAGCTCCTCCACGAGGTCGGGTTCGGCGGAGCACAGCCACGCCAGTCCGCCGACCGGCCACGCGGCGCCCCCGGCGCGCCAGTCGGCCAGCACCCGGGCGCCGAGGGACGGCCGCCCGGTGCCGGGACGCGACCTGGTCACGATCCGGTGGACGACCGCCCGGGGGTTCCAGTACCGCAGCAGGGTGAGGTCCACGTCGGGGTCGTCGAGGTCGACGAGGTGCTCCACCGCGCCGCTCCGCTCCATCCAGCGGGCCTGGGCGGCGAGGATCCGCAGGGCGGCGGGGTCGCGGTCCGCGAGCAGCCGGTCGAGGACGGCGCGCGGTGTGCGCTCGTGGCGCAGCAGGTACGCGGCGAGCAGCCACGGCCCGTCGGGGCCGAGCCGGGGCAGTACGGCCTCGACCACCTCCGGGTCGGCGAGGCAGAGCAGGGTGCCCTCCGGCCAGGCCCACAGGTGGTCGCCGTGTTCCAGCAGCTCGATCGCCCGGTCGGGCGTGCCCGGCCTGGCCCTGCCGATGGGCTTCTCGGCGGGGGTCACCGGGTCGGCACCGGATTGCGCGCGCTCCAGCAGCTCCGCCCAGGTCAGCCCCTCCGAGTCGGCTTCGGACGCCGTCACGGTCGCGGCCAGGCGGAGCCAGGCGTCCGGGTCGGTGCCGAGTTCGGCGCGCAGGCGGCGGGCGAGCGCGGCCCGCCAGGCGTCGGCGAACGCGAGCCGCCGCCAGTCGTGGGGCAGCAGGAGCAGGCGCCGTGCGGGCAGCAGGGTGAGCAAGTCCTCGGCGGGCAACACGCCCTGTGCGTAGGCCTGTTCGATGTGCTGTACGCCGGAGCCGTACGTCTCGGGGAGTTGCGCGCGCACCTGCTGGAGGCTGGGCGTCTCGTACGCGAAGCCGCTCTCGGACGCGGGGACGCCATGGGCCGCGCAGGCGTCGGTGAACCACCGCGGGGTGGCGAGGCCAGGGGCGGTCGCCTGCTCGTGGACGGCCAGCGCCCGCAGTACCTCGGGATCCTTCGGGCGGGGCGCGTCGTCCGGGGCGAGGGAGTACAGCAGGTCGAGCGCGGCCAGCGCGTGCACGCGCTCGCTCCGGGGGACTGCCTGCCGGGGCGCGGGTTCCACGGCCGGCGGCTCGGGCTCGGCGTGCGGTGCGGGCCGGGCGTCGTCGTCGCGCGGCGGTGCGGGCCGGGCGGTGCCCTCGGGAGGTGGTGCGGGTTCGGCGTGCGGTGCGGGCTCCGCGGTGGGCTCGTCCGGGGTCTTCCCCGCCTCGGTGATCAGCTCCGCGACCGTGCCTCCGTGTCCGGGCAGCAGGACGTCGAGCGCTTCCCAGGCTCGCCCCCGCTCCCCCAGGTGCGCCTCCGTCGATGCGCGCAGCCGGGCGACCGCCGCCGGGCCCAGCAGGCGCCGTCGGGCGAGGCGGGCGAGCGCGGCCACGGCGCGGGCGGCGGGGCGCGCGGTGTCGATCAGGTCGACCGGGTCGAGGAGTCCCGCCGCCGCCATGCCTTCCGCCCAGGCGGCGGCGCTGTCGTCGAGTTCCTCCTCCGCGAGGCGCCGCGCGGGCGGGGTGGTGTTTCCCGCGCGGCGGCCCCCGGCCCGCCACGGCTCGTTGAGGACGCTCAGCCGGAACGCGTGGCGCTGCGCATCGCTCGCCGCCTCGTGGCGGGCCAGCTCCTCGCAGGCCTTGGGCATGAACGGGGTAGCGGCATGGGCCGCCGCGAGGGCGTCGAGATCGTGGGCGTACGGCTCGGACAGCAGGTCGCGTAGGGTGCTGGTGCCCCGCGTCCCGGCGAGCAGCGCGGGCAGCCGGGTCGGGTCCTCGTACGCCTCGCCCTGCGCGCGCAGTCGGCGCGGGCCCTCGCCGTCCGGGGCGGCCAGGGCTTCGGTGACCGTGTCCACGACGGCCCGGTTCAGCCGGGCGGCCGCGGCGGGGTCGTCGAGCAGGGCGCGTACGGCCTCCGGGCCGGTCCGCTCCCAGATCCTCAACAGGGCGTGCTGCTGGGCGACCTGGCGCACACCCCACCGCAGTGCCGGCACCACGAGCTGGGGGTCGCCCGTGGCGAGCAGCGGGGCGAGCCAGGTGCGGGGGACCCGGCCGTGCGGGGCCGTCAGCTCGGTGCGCAGCCCGTCGTCGAGCGGAACGGTGTCGAGGCGCTCCGCGACGGTGCGGCGCAGGGACTGGGTGGTGCGGGGGTTGCGATAGACGGCCGCGGCGACCCGGGCGTCGCCGACCGCGACCAGCCGGGCCAGAACCCGCGTGTCGAGGCGGGGGTGACGGGCCAGGGCCGTCCGGGTGCGGGTGTCGCCGTGGTCGACGACCGCGGCGACGAGGGCGGGCGCCGGCGGGGTCCCACCGGCGAGCAGCTCCGTCGTCACCCGCTCCGGCAGGGCGGCGAGCGCGGCCGCGGCGTGCTGCGGCTCCGCGTGCCCGAGGAGCAGGCCGAGCGTGCGGTGGACGCTGCGCGGCACGGGCGGGCGGAGGGCGCCGTCGGAGACCGACGGAACCGGCGGCGCGGCGATCAGTTCGGGCAGGCCGCCGCGGTGGCCGGCCAGGGCGTCGTGCAGCCCGCGCCAACGGGCCGCGTCCGCGCCGAGGTGGCGTGCCGTCAACTCCGCGAGGAAGGCGGCCGCCTCCTCGTCGACTCCCCCCACGGCGGCGACCTCGGCCGCCACCGAGCGCGCGGGCCGCGTCCGCTCCACGGCTCGCAGCGCGCCGCCGGGCGGCACACCCGCGTCCTCCGTGTCCCGGCCGGCCCCGATCATCTCGCGCAGCAGCCGTCCGGCCGCCCCCACCTGCGTCTTCCTCATGGGTCGCCATGCTAGGTGCGACCACTGACAATCGCGGGGGAGGCGACGGCCGAAGACGTGCAGCGCATCCGTGCCTCTGGACTTCTGAGCTTCTGCGCCTCTGCGCTTCTGCGCCTCTGCGCTTCTGCGCCTCTCTCCCGCTCAGCGAAGACCGCGCTTCTCGCGTTCGGCCTCGATCGGTTCCTCCAGGGGTTCCCCGGGTCCACCCCGTGCTCGGTGGCGCCGAGGGCGTCGTACTCCTGGGTGCCGAGCGAGAGACCGAGCTCGGCGAGGACGGCGGCCAGTCGTGTGAACGCCGTTCGCCCGTCGTGCACACGCCTTCCCCGGAGGCCGGAACCAGGGATCGGGGCAAGGGGCCGGAGCGGGATCCTCACGTCAACGCGGCGGCGGCCTCCGGCAGGAGGTGGGTTACGCCGACGGCTCCCGACCGTCCTCGGGGTCCGGCCTCAGAGCCGGCCCCGGCCCTCCTGGTCGACCGCCGCGCGGATCACCGCCGCCAGGTCGGCGGCGGTGGTGGCGGCGGGACCGCCGGTCAGGAGGCTGTGGGTGAAGGCGAAGGACAGGCCGCGGCGGTGGTCGGCGAAGGCGATGCTGCCGCCGCTGCCGTTGTGGCCGAAGGCCGGTTCGCCGCCCATCGCCGGCAGGTCCAGGAAATAGCCCATGCCCTTGGCGATCGGTGCGCCGAGGACGCGGTCCGGCTCCGACGTCTGGAGCTCGTACAGGCGGGGCAGCGCCTCCGCCGGGAGCAGTCGGACGCCGTCCACCTCGCCGAGCAGGGCCGCGTACATCCGGGCCGCCGCCCGGGCGGACACGGTCGCGGCGGCGGGGAGGTCCGCGCGCAGGTAGTCGGGACGGTTGGCGTTGTCGGCGGCGGGCCACACGCCGCGGTGGGGCAGGGCCAGGAAGAAGGGCGCCTCGGGCGGGATCTTCGCGAGGCTCTCCTCCCAGGAGCCCGCCACCAGCGGGACCACGCGGTGCGCGTGCTCCTCGGGGACGCCGTAGAGGAGCGAGTCGGCGATCCCGAGCGGCTCGGCGACGTGGGTCCTCAGGGCCTCCGCGGCGGAGAGGCCGGTGACGCGGCGCACGAGTTCGCCGAGGATCCAGCCGAAGGTCCAGCCGTGGTAGCCGGTGGCGGTCCCGGGCTCCCACAGCGGCTCCTGGCCGGCGACGAGCGCGGCCATGCCGTCGAAGTCGTACAGCTCCTCGATGGTGAGGGACGGCGGCAGCTGCGGCACGCCCGTGCGGTGCGCCAGGGCGTCGCGGACGGTGGCGCGGTCCTTGCCGTGGGCTCCGAACTCGGGCCAATACGCGGCGATCGGGGTGTCGTAGTCGAGCAGGCCGCGCTCCGCGAGGACGTGGACGAGGGTCGCCGTCACCCCCTTGCCCGTGGAGAAGCTGTGGAAGAGGGAGCCGGAGCCGACGCCGTCGCCGGCGTGGGCGTCGACGATCAGCTCGCCGTGCAGGTACGCGGCGACCTGCGCGCCCGTCTCCCGGCCGGAGTCGACCAGCGACCGGAGGATGTTCTCGACCTGTGCCTGTATGTCCGCCATCAGGGTTCCCCTTTACCCGTAAGCTGTCCTGAACACTGCTCAAGTTGAACAGTGCTCAAGCTAACCTGAGCACTGTTCAAGCGTCAAGCGGCAGACGGCGAGCGCGAAGTGTCGGGCGCTCAGGAAACGGAAAGGGGCGGACACATGCCGGTACGACGGGCCGACGTGATCGACGCGGCCATGGAACTGCTCGACGAGAGCGGCCTCGACCAGCTCTCGACCCGCCGGATCGCCGACCGGCTCGGCGTCCGCGTCGGCGCCATCTACTGGCACCTGAAGGACAAGGACGAGCTCCTCGCCGAACTCGCGGACAGGGTCGTCGGCTCCTGCCTGGCCGGGGTCCCCGTCCCGGACGGAAGGGCCGACCCGCCCGCGGACCCGGCCGCCCGGCTGACGGCCGCCGCCCACGCCGTACGGAACGCGATGCTCGCCCACCCCGACGGCGCCGCCCTCGTGGCGGGCCACGCCGTACCGGGGCCCAACTCCCTCGTCCTCGCCGACCGCCTGTGCGGCATCGCCCGCGAGGCCGGGCTGCCCCTCCCGCTCGCCGCCGTCGCCGGGGACACCCTGCTCAGCTACGTCACCGGCTTCGTCCTCCAGGAGCAGCGGCGCGGGGACCCGCCCCACCACCGCCCGGACACCTCCGTCCCCGCCCCCGAGTTCGACCCGGACCGGCTCCCCCACCTGGCGGCGCTCCTGGCCGAAGGGCTCCCCGACGACGACACCGCCTTCGCCGCCGGGATCGACCTCCTCGTCACCGCCGTCACGAACCGGGCCCGGCCCCGGCGATGACGGCGGCAGCCCCGAGGCGCATCGGCCACTCGTCCGCCCGACGAGCTCCAGGGCCGCACGCCGGGCCGTCCGCCGGCAGCTCGCAGCTCCGGGGCCCCCGCCGGAACCCTCGGGCTCCGCGCCCCACGACAGCGCCTCGGCCGTGACCCGCACCGGCTCGGAACCGGACACCCGTAGGCTCACCACCGACGGCGACAGGAGGTCGGCATGTGGAAGCGGGCCCTCGACCGGGCCGGGGTCGGGGAACCACGGCTGCGGCGGGACTACACGGAGCAGCGGCGGGCGGCGCGGAGGTACAGGACGGCCGAGTACGCGGCCGCGCGGCTGCTGCTCCCCGCCGGGCTGCTGCCGCACGTCGTGGCCGCCGTCGCGTTCATGCACGACACCGACGAGCGGATCGACCGCGGGACCCCGGACGAACGGGCGGCCGCGCTCGCGGAGTGGGACGGGCTCGTGCGGAAGGCCTTCGCCGAGGGCGACTCCGGGCTGCCCGTGCTGCGTTGCCTGGTGCGCACCTCCGAGCACCACCCCGGCGTGCGCGCCCACGTGGAGGATTTCCTGCGGGGCTGCGAACGCGAGGTCGCGTGGCGGACCATCGCGGACGACGAGGAGCTGGAGCGGTACGTACGGGAGTACTGCCTGCCCGCCCTGATGCTCACGGCCTGTCTGTTCGCCCCCGGCGACAAGGCGGCCCGGGCGGCGTTCACGGACGGCTGCCACCGGCTCATCCGCGCGATGCAGCGCATCGACTTCCTGGAGGACCTGTCCGAGGACGTGCGCGCGGGCCGGGCCGGCGTCCCCGCCGACGCGGTGGCGCGCCACGGGGCGGACCTCACCCGGCCCGACGCGGCGCTGGGCCGGCTCGTCGAGGAACAGGCGGACCTGGCCGCCTCCGACCTGGCCGCCGTCTCCCTCACGGGCCTGGTGGCCCCTTCGTACCGGCCCTTCGTGCGGGCCCTCGTGGGGGTCCAGCACCTCCGTCTCGACGCGATGCGCCGCGCGGGCGCGTCCCTGGCGACGCGGGCCTCCGGGCCGCCGGCGCCGGCGGCCGCCGCACTGTTGCTGCGGGAGACGGCGGCACGACGGGTGCGGTGGGCCCCGGGGGCCGGGGCGTCCGGAAAGTAGCGCCGTCCGCTCCGCTCGTGCCGCGCCGGGTCCGGTCGGCGACCTCGATCGCGAAGGCGTCCCGTCTTCCGTTCCTGCCCGCGTCGGTGGGATGGGGAACACGCGGTGAGACGCCGTACCGCAGCCGTTCGGCGTCGAGCGTCCGGCGGGCCTTCCTGAGGACCTCGGGCGGCGGGCCGTGGGGCTGGTCGAAGAGGAAACGTTCATCTCGAACCGCAGGCGGATCGCGGCCGGAGAAGGAGACCCCGCTCCGGCCGGGGCGCCGTCGTAGGGCCGCGGGACCGTGTCGGGCGTGTCTTCCTGGCGGAAGCGGCGGAAGCGGTGAAAACGGCTCCGTGGGGGAGGCTCACGGGAGCGTGCCCGCCCGGCGCCGACCGGCCGACGACGTGCGGTCCGGGTTGCTCACGGGGACCGTCGGTCCCCCGGTGGAGGACGACGCCCTGGCCGGCCGGACGCCGGCTCCGGCCCCACCCGCAACGGTCGGCGCGCGCCTCGTGGAGGAACGTGGAGGACCGGCGCGGCGCCGTCGTCCCCGGGCCGGGGGCGCACAGGACCTGCCCGCGTCGGCGTACGGCGTGAGAGGCCCGGCCGGCGGGACGCGAGGCCCGCACGGGGTTGGGGTGCCTCCGGGGCCCTCCGGGCCCCGGAGGGCCCCGGAGGGCCCCGGAGGCCCGGGCGGGAGCAGTGCTCACACGGGACCCTGGCGCACACTGGAAGGGTGCTCTGGACCCCACCGTGTCTCGGCGAGCTGCGGGAGCGGGCCGGTGAGGCGCTGCTGCACCGGGTCGCGGGCCCCAGCGCGCACGAGAAGCGGGCCCGCATCCACGGGACGCCGGGGCCTCGCTGGTTCGGTCCCGACCGTCCGGTGCTCCTCGTGCACGCGGACGCGGCGATGTACGTCGGCGGGCTCGCCGCGCTGCTCCTCCAGTCGCTGCACCCCGTCGCGATGGCGGCGGTCGCCGCGCACTCCGGCTTCGAGAGCGACCCCTGGGGGCGGCTCCAGCGCACCAGCACCTTCCTGGCGACCACGACGTTCGGCACGGCGCAGGACGCGGAGCGCGCGGTGCTCCGGGTGCGCCGGGTGCACGACTCGGTGCGGGGACGGACGCCGGAGGGCGTGCCGTACCGGGCCTCCGATCCGCATCTGCTCGCCTGGGTGCACGCGGCCGAGACCGCCTGTTTCCTCAGGGCCCACCAGCGGTACGGACGGCATCCGCTGGATCCCCCGGCGGCGGACGGCTACGTCGCCGACATGGCCGGGGTCGCGCGCCGGCTCGGGGTCGTGGACCCGCCGGAGAGCACCGCGGACCTGACGGCGCGGCTCGCGGAGTACCGGCCGGAGCTGCGTGCCACCGCGCAGTCGCGTGCCGCGGCGCGTTATCTGCTCTCCCGGCCCCCGCTGCCGTGGCCCGCGCGGCTGCCCTACGCGTTCCTGGCCGCCGCGGCGGTCGAGCTGCTGCCCCCGTGGGTCCGGGCCCGTCTCGACCTGCCGTACGCCACGCGCCTGCTGCTGCCGCTCGCCCGTCCCGGCGGGCGCGCCGTCGTCGCGGGGATCCGCTGGATCATGCCCTCGGCGCCCCGGCGGACGCGAGGTCCCGGAGGCGGTCTCCCCCGGCGCGAGTCGCCCTCGTCCCGTCCACGGGAGTGATCCGGTGGGACGCCCCGGCGGTCCTGGAGCGCCCGTGGGCGACGGCGTTCCCGTCCGACTCCCCCAGGACGTTCCGGAGAACCCACACGCCCACGTTTCCTCTGCCGGCAGCAGGGCGCATCGTCTCGCGCGCACCTCGGGCGCGGTCGTTCTCACCGGTACCGCGTCTCCCGCACCGCCCGCCGGTGCGTGGGCGGTGCGGGCGGGCGTACCGTCGCCGGTCGGCTCCTCCCGGGCGGGTTCCTCTACCCCGAATGCCCCTGACCCCCGCCGCGGGAGCGCCCGCGGGTGATCAACCAGGTGCCGCCGACGACGATCAGGGCGAAGACGGCCAGCACCGCACCCAGCGCGGTCAGCAACCACAGCCGTTCGCGCAGCCTCAAGGTGCCGCTGAGGGTGACCTGGAGGGAGCCGACGGCGAAGGCGATCGCCGAGGTGAACACGGCCACGAGTTCGACCGCCCGTATGGAGGAGCTGTGCAGGGCGCGTTCCAGGTCGGCGTTGGCGGCCTCCTGGCGTCGCCAGCGGGCCTCGTGCTCCGCCTCGCGCGCCGCCCGCAGCCGGGCTTCCTGGATGGCGTCCCGCTTGACGAGGTACTGCTCCATCAGCAGCTCGCGGCTGAAGGTGCCGTGGTGGGCGAGCAGGGCCAGTGCGGCGTCGACGTGCGACAGGGCCTCGTCGTGGTCGGCGCACAGGTGGTGGGCGGTGGCGAGGCGGAAGCGGAACATGTGGTTATCGGGGTGGGCGTCCACGGCCTCCTGCGCGAGCCGGCGCAGGAGTTCGCCCTGGCCGTCGAAGGGCACGGAGAACGCCAGTCCGTTCAGGCACACGTCCATCACGTGCCGCGAGCGGTGCGCGGCCTCCCATGCCCGCTCCAGCAGGTCGCGGGCGTGCCCGGTGGTCAGGGCGCGGCTTCCGAACGCCGCGAACGCGCGCAGGGCCAGGAGCACCGGCTCGTCGCGGTGGCGGCCGGCCACGGTGGCGAGGGCGGAGGTGGTGAGGGCGGCGTTCAGGTCGTCGAAGGCGAAGTTCGCGCGGAGTTTTCCCGCGTGGTAGAGGAGGAGGGTGAGGGCCGTGTCGGCGGCTCCGGGGACTCCGACGAGACCTCGGGCCGCCTCGTCGAGTTGTTCGCGGGTCTCCACGTGGGACCGGTTGATGAAGCCGTTGCCGAGGGTCCACTGCTCGCGGACGGCGGAACGGCATCCGGGCGTGGTGTGCAGGGCGATCCAGCGCGCGCAGGCCGACGCGGTGTCCGTGGACGGCCTGTCGGCGAAGCGCCGCCGCCAGTAGCGGTCGGCGCAGACGAAGAACGGGTCGGTCGCGAAGTCCGCGGTCCTGACCTCGAAGTCCGGTTCCCGCCCGCTCTCGTGGAGTTGGAGGGCGACCTCCTCGGCGACGCGTTCGAGGTCGGCGGCCTCGGTGCCCACTGCCGCTGCCAGCCGGGCCCTGAACCGCTCGTGCGTCCGTTCCCGCGCGGCCGGCGTGTCCATCGCTTCCCCCTGCTCCCCCTGCGTGATCGTTCTCCCGACCGGAAGACCCTACAGGTGAGGGCCGACGCGCCTTCGGGACCTCTCCCCGTACGCCACAGGGGTGCGTCGGGCGCTGATGCCGGGGAGGCCGTCGAGTTCGTCCGGAGCCGGTCGCCCGCACGGCACGCACGGCCCCGTCGGCTCCCGCACGACGGTTTCGACCGGTGCGGAGGTCGGGTGGACGGGGCGCCGGATGGCCGGATGGACGGGTGGACGGGAGACGTGGTGGGCGCGCCGTGAGGGGTCGTCACGGGGGGCGGGAGGGCTCGGAGTCATCACATCGCACCGCGAGCGTTTGACATCCCCCAGGAGCCACTCAAGAGTGCATCTCAGTTGATGTCGGACAATCCAGACAGGAGTCAGGAATGCGCTTGTGTACCGACCGTGGGCGTCGTGGCCTCGTCCTGCCCGCGCTGGCCGTCGCCTTGGCCGTGCCCTTGGTGTCCGCCTCCCCCGCCGCGGCGTGTTCCAACGGCACGGTCACCCGCTCCGGCGGCGTCGTCACGTACGAAGCGCAGCCGGGCGTGGCCAACCAGGTCACCTTCTACGTCGCCACCGCCCCGCTCCTGCGGGTGTCCGACCCGAACGGAATCACCGCGGGCCCCGGCTGCACCCAGACCAGCCCCCGCACGGCGACCTGCGGCACGATCGACGGCATCACCGTCATCCACGCCGACGGCGGCGACGGCGACGACCGGCTCGCGGCCGGAGCGGACCTCAACGTCCCCGTCGACTTCAACGGAGGGCCCGGCCGGGACGTCCTCGTCGGCGGCACCGCCGACGACCACCTGGAGGATCCCGACGGCTGGCCCGTCCGCCCCCTCCAGGCCACCTTCCGCGGCCTCGCCGGCAACGACGTCATCGTCAGCCGCAACGGCGGCTACGACCGCGTCGAGTGCGAGGGCGGCAACGACACCGTCACGGCGGACCCCGCCGTCCTGGACCGGGTCACGAACACCTGCGAGACGATCGACCGGGGCTGACCCCCCGCCACCACACCGGCCGGGACTCCCCGCTCCGGCGACCCGCGCGGTCCGGACGGGCACGACGTCGTGCCCGTCCGGACCGCGCGCGTCCGGACGAGCGGTCCGGTCACCGCCCGCGGTGGCGGTGGCCGAGGGCGGTCACCGCCAGGGCGGTCAGGACGAGGACGTCGACCGCCTCGACCACGACCGTGGGACGGACCAGTTCCGCGTCCGCCGATTCCTCGAAGCCGAACAGGCCCGTGGTGAGGCTCAGGAAGAGCGCGCCGAGGGTGCCCGCCGTGAACAGCGCGGTGACCGTGGCGACCGGGGCGAGCCTGCGGGACGGGGCGAGGAGCAGGGCCGCGGCGAGGAGGCAGCCGAGGACGCCGTTCAGCAGGAACAGGCTGCCGATGGTGGCCAGGTCGCGGTAGCCGTCGGCCCACAGGGCGAGGTGGATGGCACCCGTCGTCGCGGTCAGTGCCGCGGCGGCCGCCCGCAGCACGAGCACGGCGGCACGGCCGGTCGAGTCAGTAGCCATGGCCGGGAGAGGTGGGAGGGGCAGGGGTGCCGGGATTCGCCGGGGTGGCCGGGACCGTGCCGGACTCGTTGGCGCCGGACTTGTCGACGGGGGCGCCCGCCACCGTGATCTCGGTCTTCATCCCCAGGTCCTTGTGCCCGTCGACCGGGCAGTAGACCTCGTACCTTCCCGCCTTCAGGGTCACCGTGAGGGTCGTGGCCCCGCCCGGGGCGACGGTGCCGGAGCGGTTCCCGCCGCCGGGTCCCTCGACTTCCAGGGCGTGGTCGTGCTTCCCGGTGTTCGTCGCGACGAAGGCGTAGGTGCCGGGCGTGAAGGTCCGTCGGGACAGCGTGATCCTGAAGTCTGCCAGGTCCGCGGTCACCCGGGTCGCGCCCGCCGGCGCCGTGCTCTTCCGGGCGGGGGGTGGCGCGGTGGTGCCGCTGCTCGAACCGTTCCCGCCGCTTCCGCAGGCGGCGAGGACGCCGGCCAGCCCGACGGCCGACAGGGCGAGCACTGCGCGGGTACGTGGTTCCGTCATCGTTCCGTCCTCCTGACGGGGCTTCCCTTCCGGCCCGGCCGTCCGGCCCGGTCGTCCGGCCCGGTCGTCCGGATCGGTCCCGGCCCGGTCCCCCGGTTCGCTCCCCCACAGGGAGTACGGCGCCGGGCCCCTCCGGGATTGCGGGGCCGGGCGGACAATGGGCGCAGGCGATCCCTTCGGGGACGTCGGACGTATCCATGGGTGTGGGACGCATGGGCCTTCCGCTGGAGCGGGTTTCCGACGAGGCACTGCTCTCCGGTCTCGCCACGGGCGATCCGGAGATCGCGGTGGCGTTCGTACGCCGCTTCCAGCGCGCGGTCTACGGCGTGGCCGTCGCCGTGGTCGGCGACCCGCGGCTCGCGGAGGACGTGGCCCAGCAGACCTTCGAGCGGGCCTGGCGGCACGCCCAGGTGTACGACGGCCGGCGCGGATCGGTGCGGACCTGGCTGACGGCCATCGCGCACAACCTGGCGATCGACGCGGTACGGGCGCGGCGCGCGACCCCGGTGTCGCCGGAGGACCTGGAGACGCTGGTCGGGATCGTGTCGGAGACCCCGGAACGGCGCGCGCTCGCCGACGACGCGGCCGAGCGGGTCCGGCGGGCGGTGGCGGCGCTGCCCCGGGAGCAGGCACGGGCGCTGGTGATGGCCGGGATCTACGGGATGACGGCGCGAGAGGTCGCCGCCTTCGAGGGCGTGCCGCTGGGCACGGCGAAGACCCGGATCCGGGCGGGGACGATCAAGGTGCGGGCGCTCCTGGAGAGCGAGGAGACGCGGTGAGCGGCATGGACTGCGAGCGGCTGCGTGAGGAGGGCGCCGAGCTGGCGCTCGGGATCCTTCCCGCGCGCGAGCGGGCCGAGGCGGTGGCCCATCTGGACCGCTGCCCGGACTGCCGGGCGTACGTGGAGCGGCTGACGGCGGTCGGGGACGGGCTGCTCGGGCTGCTGCCGGGGGCGGAGCCGCCGGTGGGCTTCGAGAGCCGGGTGGTGCGGACGGTACGCCCCGCCCCCGACCCCGCTCCCCCTGCGGCGGCCGGGCCCAGGACGCGGGGGCGCCGGCTGCGGGAGCGCCGCTTCCGGTTCCGGGCGGCGGCGGCGGGCGTGGCCACGGCCCTGGCCTTCGGTTTCGGCGGCTGGGCGGTGGGGACCGTGGTGGAGGGCGCGCCCCGGGTGGTGGCGCCGGCGCCGCACGTCCTGGAGGCGGCGCTGGTCTCCCCGGACCGGGCCGGAAACGGTCGGGAGGTCGGCCGGATCTACGCGCACCCGGCGGACGCCACGAGCGGACACGGCTGGGTGTACATGTCGGTCGACCTCGGTGGCGGAGCGGTGGCCGACGGTCCGGTGCGGTGCCTCCTGGTGCGCGCCGACGGGTCCGTCGTACCGCTCGGCTCGTTCCACGTGAAGGCCGGTTACGGCTACTGGGGCGCCCCGGCCCCCGCAGACCTGGCTCCCGGCACCTTGAGCGGCGCCCGCCTGGTGGCCGCGGACGGGACGGTCCTGGCGACGGCCCGTTTCGCCGGAGCCGCACCGCTCGCCTCGGGCCCGGCCGGCGCGGGGGCCGACGAGCGGGGCGGGGCGGGGCCGGCCGGCCGGTGATCGCCGTGGGTGCGGGGATGCCGCCGGCCGTTCGGCGTCCGTGTCCGCCGCCCGTCCTCGCGGTGGTCCTCGGTGCTTCGGTGGCGGCCGCGTTCCTCGCCATCGTCCGTGCCCCCTGCGGCGCCACGGCCCTGGCCGTCTGCGCGGTGGCGCTCGCCGGGGAACGCCTGCGCGCCACCAGGGAGTCGCACGACGTCGTCCGCACGGCCTCAGCGTGAGCGTCGTGAAGGCGGGGAGCGGCGGCCACGTGGCCGACGCGCGCCGGGAGGAGACGCGCTCCGGGCGATCGGGCGGACCGGCCGGGAGGCGCTCGCCGAGGTGCGGCGCGCCCCGGCCGCCCCTGCACGGGCCGCGGGCGCGCGATCGTGCCCGCCGGTGATCAGCGCCTACGAGCCGGGGCCCGTGAACGCCGCCCGCCGACCGGCCGGTCCCCGGCCGGTTCCGGTCAGGGTGGCCGGCCCCTCGGCCCGGGCCGCCACCGCCCCGGCGAAGACGTCGGGGTCGTCGAACATGATGTTGTGGCCGGCGTCGGGCACGGTCACGACGTCCACACCGGCCGCCCGGAGTCCGTCCGCGCCCGGCAGGTCGCCGCTCAGCCCGCCCTGCAGGTAGACGCGCGGGACGCGCGCGTGGACGAACATCTCCCGCATCACGGGCTCGGTGCCCCGTACCAGGTGGGCGGCGGAGCGGTGGAGGGCGAGCGGGTCGGTCAGGCGCATGGTGGCCGCCCAGGTCGGGCCGACGCGTTCCAGGACGCGGGCGAAGCCCCCGCCCCGTACGAACTCCTCCTCCGTGTACGACGCGATGCCGCTGCTGCCTGCCGCCGGTGCCGGGAACGGGTCGAGGTTTCCCTCGGTGACGACGAGCCGTCCCACCAGGTCGGGCCTGCGGTGGGCGAGGACGATGGCGACCGCTCCGCCCATGCTGTGCCCCGCGATCACCCCGTCGCGCACCCCGGCCGCGTCGAGCGCGGCGGCCAGGGCGTCCGCGTGGTCCTCCAGCCCGTAGGCGAAGTCGGCGGGCCGGTCGCTGATGCCGTGGCCCGGCAGGTCGACGAAGAGGAGCCGTCGGCCGGCGAGTTCGGGGCGGGCCGCGATGTGCGCGTGGTAGACGGTCGACGCGGCGCCGAGGCCGTGCACGAACACCACCGCGGGCCCCTCGCCGGCCGCCTCGGTCCATCGGACGACGCTGCCCCGCTCGTCGAATCGCGCTTCGCGCACGGTCCACTCCCCTCTCGATACCTCGGCATCACAGTACTACGACAACGCAGTACTACGGCAGCGTCACCCTGGGGGAGAATGCGGGCATGCTGGAACTGTCGATCCTCGGTTTCCTCCACGAGACCCCGCTGCACGGCTACGAGCTGCGCAAACGCATCACCGCCCTCACCGGCCACGTCCGTCCGGTGGGCGAGTCCACGCTCTACCCGGCGATCAAGCGCCTGGAGAAGGCCGGACTGCTGGTACGGGAGACCCGGCCCGGCCCGGCCGCCGCACCCCGCCAGGTCCTCACCCTCACCCCCGCCGGCCGGGACGAACTCCGACGCCGCCTCGCCGACGCCGAAGGCCCCGAAGTGACCGACGAGAACCGCTGGTTCACCCTCCTGGCCTTCCTCCGCCACCTCGACGACCCCGCCGCCCAGGCCACGGTCCTCCGCCGCCGCCTCGCCTTCCTGGAAGAGCCCTCCAGCTTCTTCCACGACGGCGACCGCCCCCTGCGCGCCGAGGAACTGGACGATCCGTTCCGCCACGGCATCCTGACCATCGCCCGCGCCACCAGCCGGGCGGAGCTCACCTGGCTCCGCGCCACCCTCAGCGACCTGGAGAGCGCTTAGCGGGCGCCGCCCCTCCGACGGATCGGCCCGCCGGCCGGACGCGCACGTCCGAGGCCCGGTCGTGTCGAACGGCTGGTCGTGTCGTTCGCGCGGCTGCGGCCGATCGGCTCGCGCCGGCGGTCGGACCGCTCGCCGACGGGGCGTCCCCACCTCGGGACACGGCCCCGATCACTGCCGCACCCTCCGTCCTCCCCGGGGAACGGTCACGTCCTGGGGTGAGGGGAGGGTCGGGTCCCCCCCACCCCGTGGACATCATGAGGCGCGGCCGATGGCCGCACGCCGTGACGGGGCGGCCGGGCGTCGACCCGGATGGCGGGCCGGGTGGGGTCAGTCGGTGTCGCGCGGGTCGAAGGAGTCGGTGTCGACCGTCAGCGGCTCGGGGAAGGCTCCGGCGACGGCGTCCCAGCGGACGAACTTGAAGCCGGTGCCGGCCCGGTCGCCGTCGGCGGGGGTCGCCTCGCCGTCATGAGTGACCAGCAGGCCCTCGGGGAAGTTCCGGCCGAGGGGGACGTTGACCACGGTGGAGCCGTCGGAGTGCTGCACGCCGTCGACCGTGCCGTCGTCGACGCGGAAGGAACCGACGTAGTCGTTGTCGCCGTCGCGCTCGTAGACCGCGAAGGTGTTGTCGCCCTGGCTGGAGGCGAGGACGTATCCGGTGCCGTCCTCGGCGTGGTAGACGGTGACGCCCTCCGCGTCGGCGCGCAGGTGCTCACCGCCGAAGCCGGGGTCGTGCGCGGTGTCGAGGACGCATTCCTCCTCCGCCGCGTCGTACGTCCAGGGCGTGCCGTACTCGTGGACGCGGTCGACCGGCTTCGGGTCCCCGAACTCCTCGTCGTCCAGGTCGATCCGCCACAGGCCGACCCGCTCCTGGGCGGCGTACAGGACGTGCTCCTCCAGGTCGACGGCCATGCCCTCGACCTGCGGGTTCTCGCCCGGGTCGGCGCAGGGGGCCCACGTCCTGCCGTCGGGCAGGGTGAAGGCGGAGGGGAGATCGAGGGTGTCCTCGGTCTCGTAGCCGACGCGCCCGTGGTCGTCCGTCAGCCGGAGCAGGCGCAGCCGCGCCTCCTCGCGCTGCGAGACCACCGCGTAGGCGTCGTCGCCGTCGCTGAAGGCGGTCAGGCCGTAGGAGGTGCGCTGGCCCTCCACCCCGGCCTCGTCGGCGGCGAAGACCGGTGCGGCGCCGGGGGCGGTGACGTCCCTCAGCGGCGGCCGGCCGGCCGCGACGGCGGCGGGATCGATGGCGAAGGCGCGGACGCGGTCACGACCCCGGTCGCTGACGAGGGCCAGGTCCGTCTTCCGGCCGCCCAGCTCGAACCCGTAGACGATGTCGACGTTGTTGAAGCGACCGGGCTTGGCGTCCTCGTGCGGGGCCGGGGGCGCCGCTACGTGCTGCAGGCGGCGGCCGTCGAGTCCGTAGACGTCGAGGCCGGCCTCCTTCAGCGTGCCGACCACGATGCTGCGGCCGGGGTTCTCGGGGTCGACCCAGACGGCCGGGTCGTCGGCGTCGGCGTTGCCCCCGGCCTCGTCGTCGTACACCGCGGGGGTCTCCACGGTGGCGGTGACGGGGACCGGGCTCACGGGCCCGGCGGTCAGGGCGAACGCGGTGGCGAGTGCGGTCAGGCCGCTGAGAGCGAAGGCGCTCACGTCACTCCTTGGTAGAGGGCTGATCGCCGTGGAGGTTAGGGAAGTTCGGCAAAGGGATCGCCACACGGTCGTGAACGCGGCGTGAGCACTCGCCGGCCGACGGGATCGGGGCGGGGCGGCCGACCCGGTGTACGCGGACGGGGCGGAGCAGTAGAGTCCGGCGAAACTTTCTGCAAGTCTTTGCAATTCAGAGAGGGACCAGTCATGCCGGGATTCGCCCCGCCCGTCGCCGACGAGCGCACCGCCCTGACCGCCTATCTCGCCCACCAGCGGCGCGCGTTGCGCGTCACCGCCCACGGCCTGACGGACGAACAGGCCCGCACGGCGGCCTCCGCCGGCGAGTTGAGCATCGGCGGGCTGATCAAGCACGCCGCACGGTGCGAGACCTTCTGGACCGACCTCATCCTCCAGCAGCAGCGGGAGCCGCAGCGGAGGGCGGACGAGTCGGACGACGACGAGTTCCGGCTCGCCCCGGACGAGACCCTGGCCTGGGCACTGGCCGCGCACGCGGCGGCGGCCGAGCGGACGGACGCGGTGATCGCCGGCGTCGCGGACCTCGGACAGGCCGTTCCCGTGCCACGGGGACTCCCCTGGTTCCCCGCCGAGGTCGAGGAGTGGTCGGTCCGCTGGGTCCTGCTGCACCTGATCGAGGAGACGGCACGCCACGGGGGTCACGCCGACGTCATCCGCGAAAGCATCGACGGCGCGACCCTCTATCCACTGCTCGCCGCGGCCGAGGCGTGGCCCGACCCCTGGTTCCGGCCGTGGGAGCCGGGACGCTGAACGCCGACGGCCGACGGCCGACGAGCGCCGGTCGGCGGCCCGCGCGCCCCGGACGCCACGTCAGGACCCTTGACTCCCACGGGAGTTCGCCCCTAGCTTGCTCAAGTTCTTGCGGAAATTTACAGCAAGAACTTCCATCCTCCTGGGACGATACGAGCCTCGTCCCCGCACCCGCACCCGCACCCGCACCCGCACCCGCAAGAGGAGCCCCATGACGATCGGCCTCGCCGCCACGTCCAGGCGCACCACCGCGTTATCCGCATCCGCCGCCCTCCCGCCCGGGCTCACCGCCACGCTCGCCGCGTCCGCCCCGCCCGCGGCGGCTTCCCCCGGCGCCGACGGCGCCGGGGCCGTCTCGCCGACGGAACACCTCGGCGACGTCACCCGGGAGAGCGGAGCCGACCGCACGGCCACCGTGCCGGCGGAGGACGGCGCGTCCCTCACGGACACCTGGCGCGACTGATCCGTCCGCACCGGGGGTGGGTCCGGCCCGGCCGCGCCGGGCCGGACCCACCCCCGGTGCGCGGCAGTCGACAGCACCCGCACGCGAGAGGAACAGCAATGAGCAGCACCTACGACGTCCTCGTCCTGGGAGGGTCGGGCGTCGACACGATCGTCTACGTCCCCGAGCTCCCGCTCCCCTACGCCGACAGCTACATGATCCGACCGGGCATCGAGACCCGGGCGGGCCAGACCGGGGACTTCGTGGCCCTCGGCCTCCACGCCCTGGGGCTGCGCACCCACCACGTCGACATGATCGGCGACGACCCGTCCGGGGACCTCGTCCGCGCCTTCCACCGCGACAGGGGCATCGGCTTCACCGAGATCCCCCTGCCGGGCGGCACGAAGCGGGCCGTCAACCTCGTCGACCCGGACGGCCGCAGGCTGTCGCTCTACGACGACACCCGTTCGCGGGAGTCCGACCGCCTCCCCGAGGACCTGGTCCACAAGCTGGCCGCGGCCAGCCGCCACGCCCACGTGTCCATCACCTATCCGTGTGCCTTCGCCCTGCCCCTCCTGCGCGAGGCCGGCCTCACCGTCTCCACGGACCTGCACAACTGGGACGGCGAGAATCCTTACCACGAGGCCTTCGCCTACGCCGCCGACATCGTCTTCGTCTCCACCACCGCCCTGCCGGACCCCGCGTCGACCATGCGCCGCGTCCTGGAGCGGGGCCGGGCCGAGGTCGTCGTCGCCACCGCGGGAGCCGAGGGCTCCTACCTGCTCACCGCCGCCGACGAGGACCCGGTCCACGTCCCGGCCGTCGCCCCGCGCGAACCGGTGGTGGACTCCAACGGCGCGGGCGACGCCTACGCGGCCGGTTTCCTCTTCGCCCGCCTCTCCGGCGAGGACCCCCGGCGGTGCGCCCTCCACGGCGCCGTCGCCGGAGCCTACGCCTGCACCGTACCGGCCACCGGGAGCGACGCCATCGACCGTGCCACGCTGATCGACGAGGTCGCCGCGCTCACCGGCCCCCGGTCCGCCGCGGGGGGCGCCGAGTGACCGCCGACTCCTACGACGTCGTCGTCCTGGGCGGAGGCGTGGCCGGCTGCGTCCTCGCCTCCCGGCTCAGCGAGGACGGCGGGCGCTCCGTGTGCCTCGTCGAGGCGGGGCCCGACTACGGCCCGGACCCGGGCGGCTGGCCTGCCGGGACGCTCGACGCCCGTGCGCTCCCGCGCGAGGACATGTGGGAGCGGAACGTGCCCGTCCATCGGTTCCGCGGCCGTGTGATCGGCGGTTCGTCCTGTGTCAACGGCTGCTGGAACACCTGGGGTTCGACGACGGACCACGACGAGTGGGAGCGTGCGGGCGGTCCTCGATGGGGCTTCGCGGCCATGGAGCCGTACCGCGCCGCGGCCGTGCGCCGCATGGGACTGCGCGAGGTGCCCGACCGCGAGCTGTCCCCGTGGAGCCGGGCCGCCGTCGAGGCCGCCCGGGAACTCGGGCACGGCGAGGTCGACATGGGTCTGCCCGGGTCGCCCGGCTACGGTTTCCCACTGATCAACGCCGTGAACGGCCTCCGCCGGAACGCCTCACTCGCCTATCTCGACGCGGACACCCGCGGGCGGGCGAACCTCACGGTGCTCGGGAACGCCGTGGCCGACCGGATGATCCTGCGCGGCGGGCGGGTGGAGGGGGTCGTCGTGCACGTCGGCGGCGTGCCCCGCACGCTCCGCGCGGGACTGTACGTGGTGGCCGGCGGCGCCTTCGGTTCCCCGGCGCTGCTGATGCGCAGCGGCATCGGCCCCGCCGACCTGCTGCGGGACACCGGCGTCTCCCCGACGGTGGACCTGCCCGGGGTGGGGGCGAACCTGAGCGACCAGCCCGGCGTCTTCCTGCCGCTCGCGCCGACACCGGAGTTGGACGCGGCCCTCGCCGAGAAGGAACGCGAGGGCGAGCTGTACGTCAGCCGGGTCCTCGTCCGCGCGGCGAGCGAGTACGCCGCTGAGGGCGGCTGGGACCTGCACATCCTCCCCTGCGCCGGACCGCCGCTCTTCGGTTCCCTGCCGCCGGGCCGGTACGAGGCGGGGGTGTCGGCCTTCCTCATGAAGCCCCTCTCGCGGGGCCGGGTGCGGCTGCGGTCCACCGACCCGGAGGAGTCGCCCGCGATCGATCCGGCGTTCCTGTCGGACCCGGACGGGCGCGACGTGGCCGTGCTCCGGTCGGGACTCGCGACCGCCCGCCGGTTCGCCGGGTCCGCGGCGCTGAAGGGGCTCGCCGGGCTGTCGGAGGGGACGGCCGCGCACGAACTGCCCGAGGCGGAGCTGCGCGCCCGTCTCGGCACGTACTGGCATCCGGTGGGAACCTGCGCGACGGGGCCCGCGGACGATCCGTCCTCGGTGGTGGACGGCGAGGGCCGGGTGCACGGCGTGACGAACCTGCGGGTGGCGGACGCGTCCGTGCTGCCCACGGTCCCGGCCGCCAACACCCAGCTGCCCGTCCTGGCCGCCGCCGAGATGCTGGCGGCCGCCATGGCCGCCTCGTGACCCGAGGCCGCATCGACCCAGGAGGATCGACGAGCATGACGAAGAGTCCCGCCGCCCGCGGCGGACGACTGGTGTACGGCTGCATGGGGCTCGGCGGCGGCTGGGACGACCTGCCGTACCGGGCCGCCGACGTCGCCCGCGCCGAGGCCGCGGTCGAGGCGGCGCTGGACGCCGGCATCACGGCGTTCGACCACGCGGACATCTACCGGTACGGCAAGTCCGAGGCCGTGTTCGGCGAGGTGCTGTCCCGGGCCCCGGGCTTGCGCGACCGGATCACGCTGCAGACCAAGGTCGGCATCCGGCTCCCGGAGGAGGGCCGGCCGGGCCTGTACGACCTGCGCGGCCCCAGCGTGCTGCGCCGGGTGGAGGAGAGCCTCGCCCGGCTGCGGACCGACGCGGTCGACGTCCTGCTGCTGCACCGGCCCGACCCGCTGGCCGACCCGGAAGAGCTGGCGGGGGCGCTCGCCTCCCTGCACCGGCAGGGCCTGGTGCGCCGGTTCGGCGTGTCCAACATGAACGCCGCCCAGATCGCGCGGCTCCAGTCCTTCCTCGACGTGCCGCTGACCGTCGACCAGTTGGAGATGAGCCTCCACCGCAGGGACTGGGTGGAGGAGGCGGTGCTCGTCAACACCCCGGCGGGCGCCGGGGTCGGCTTCCCCTCGGGCACCGTGGAGTACTGCGGCGAGCGGGGCATCGAGCTCCAGGCCTGGGGCGCGCTCGCCGGCGGGCGTTTCTCCGACCCGCAGGCGGGTCCGGCGGGCGCGCTCGTGGCCCGGCTCGCCGAGGCCAAGGGCACCACCCCGGAGGCCGTGGTGCTGTGGTGGCTCCAGCGTCACCCCGCGGGGATCGTCCCGGTCGTCGGGACCTCCCGGCCGGAGCGGATCCGGGCCTGCCGCGACGCGGTGGGACGGATGCCCGACCTCGGCCACGAGGAGTGGTACGCGCTGTGGACGGCCGCGCGGGGCGCGCCGCTCCCGTGAACCGCCCCCGCCCGGCGCCGCTCCGGCGCCGGGCTTTCCCCCGAGCGCCCCGGCCGTCCCCGGCGCGCCCCCTGGACGGAGAAACACCGTGACCACCACCGCCGCGACCGTGGCGGGCTCCTTCGAGTCGGCCCGGTTCTACATCACCTTCCGCTGCAACTCGTTGTGCGGCTACTGCAACGTCTGGCAGGACGACAAGTTCAAGGGCTACGAGGAACTCACCCTCGAACAGGGCCGCCGGATCCTGGACGAGCTGCACGCGCTCGGCGTCCGCTACGTCGACTTCACCGGCGGGGAGCCGGTGCTCCATCCGCACATCGACGGCATCGTCCAGCACGCGAAGTCCCTCGGCATGACCGTCGAGATCACCAGCAACGGCATACGGTTCGCCCGGCACATCGACGCGATCGTGCCGCACGTCGACACCATGAACGTGTCCCTGGACACGCTGCGGCCCGAACGCTACCGGGCGATCCGGGGCGTGCCGACGCTCGACCGGGCCCTGGACGTGATCCGGGGGATCGTCGCCTCCGGCGCCGGGAACCTGAAGCTGATCTGCGTGGTGACGCGCGAGAACGTGGACGAGGTGCCGGACCTGCTGCGTTTCGCCCAGGAGAACCGGGTGACCGTCTACTTCTCGACCATGTTCGAGTACTTCGACGAGCAGGACACCGTCCGGGACGTGCGCAGGACGGCCCGCAAGCTGAAGCTGGTGGAGCAGAACGGCAGGCCGGTGGCCGGCGGGGGCTCCTGCGGACCGGCCCGCGCCGCGGCGCCCGGCCCCGACGACGCCTGCCTCCCCGATCTGCTGCTGGGTCTGCTGTACGCGCCCTTCTCGCTGATCAACCTGCACTTCCGCAAGTACGTGGAGACGCAGGACCCGAGCGCGCCGACGCAGTGCTACGCCAACAAGCGGATCCTGACGGTCGGCCCCGACGGGCGGCTGGTGCTGCCCTGCTACCACGCCTTCGACAACTCGGTGCCGTGGGGCCGGGGGCTGGCCGACGCGGTGCGGGACGAGGAGTTCGCGCGGGTCAGGGACGAGGAGGTGGGCTTCCGTCCGGAGTGCCGGGGGTGCACGGTCTTCCCTTACGTCGGGCTCTCCTTCAGCTACCGCTTCGACAAGGTCTTCCTCTACCAGGCCCTGTCCGAGGAGATAGCCAAGATCAAGGGCCGGTTCGTCGATCCGCTCCACCCCCGCGTCGCGGTCGCGCCCGAACCGCTGCTCGGCGAGTTCGCCGAACTGGAACGGTTCGTCGACACCCGGCTGCCGGACGCCCGCGAACCATCGGCCGAGGACCACCTCTACCGCTTCGACGTCACGTCCACCGGGCTGCGCAGGGACCTCGTCGCCGGCCGGACGGCCGTCGAGGAGGTCCTCGCCGACCACGTGCGGGAGCAGTGCTGGGAGGTGCAGCGCTCGCCGCACCTCTGGATCCGGCTGGTCTACCGCGAGCTCGTGCCCCTGCTGCGCGGCCTCGCGGAGCGGGGCCCGGTGTCCCGGGAGGCGTACGAGGAGGTCGTGACCGGGCTGTACGGGGTGCAGCTCGCCTGGTGGCGGGCCTACCTCGGGCGGTACTTCCGGGGCAGCGAGGAGCTGTGCACCCGGCAGGCCGACGGTGTGGTCGCCCGGTTCCTGGCGCGGACCGGGGAACTGCTGCCCGTGGCCCCCGAGTCCGCGCGCGTGCGGCAGATCCTGCTCCACGCCGGCTGTGTGCTCGGTCTCCCTGCGGCCGAGCTCGCCCCCCTCGCCTCCCGCGAGCCCTTCGCGGAGGCCGCGCTGCTGGCCAAGCACCTGCTCCTGGTCGCGGCCGACGGGGAACTCGCGGCGTACGCAGCGCTGCTCCCGCCCGACGCGGCCGCCCCGCTCCTCGGGACGACGCCCCCGACGAGCGGGGCGCCAGGGGCCTCGGCCGACGCGCTCGACCGGCTCCTGGACGGAGCCCCGGCCGCCGACGTGCCGTCGGTCGCGGCGCTGATCGACGCGGTGCGCGCCCTGCGCTCCGCGGTGTCGGCCGAGGAGCTGGCCGGACTGCTGCTCGCCCGCGAGCTGCGGGACCCGGCGCTCGTACGGCTCCGTGGCGAGGCCCTGCGTCGTGCCGGTGGTCCGTCGGCCCGCTCGGCGCACCCGCTGGGCTGAACGTCGAGGTGCCGGCGGAACGCACCGTGCCCCCGAGCTCGCGGCTCGGGGGCACGGTGCGTTCCGGTGCGGGTCAGCGCGGGTCCGCGTCGCTCACTCCGGTGGCGGCGAGGAGGGCGCCCGCGGTGTTGCGCTGGGTGGCGACGAGCTGGCCGCGCAGCGCCTCCCGGATCCGGTCGCGGTCGCGGGGGTCGACGGTGAAGGCCTGGGCGTGCGCCAGGTCGGGCCGGGCCGCCCGCTGTTCCTCCGTCAGGGCGGTGGGCAGGAGCCTCAACCAGCGCCCCTCGTCGGTGAGGGCGCCGTCCTCGATCGCGATGCTTCCCGAGGGGCCGTAGACGAGCTGCTGACTGGTGGAGTCGGTCGCCTTGACGTCCCACACGACGGTGGTGGCGTCGAGCCAGGTCGCCTCCGAGCGGGAGAGGTCGAGGTCCGGCGTGGTGCGGATGCTCGGGAGGAGGTAGCCGGTGTCGCCGCCGACGAGCCAGACCTCCTTGCCGTAGGAGCCGAACTCGAGCGAGCGGTCGCCGGGGACGTCCTTCTCGTCGCCCCGGTGGACGATGTAGCTGAGGGAGGTGGCTCCTTCGGCCAGCGGCACCTCGAAGACCGCGCCGAAGGCGTCGGTGCGGACCGGGGCGAGCGGCCGGGACCAGTCGGTGGGGGCGGCGGCGCCGGTCCAGGTGTGCAGCCCCCAGCCGGTGTAGTCGCCGTCCGGCCGGCGGTAGTGGATGACGGCCTTCCTCTCGTCCTGCGGCGGGTAGACCCCGGCGGGGACGGTCTCGGACTGGCCCTCGGCGCCGGCCTCGACCCAGACCTCTCCGGTGCGCCGCAGTTCCACGGTGCGCCGGGGCCCGTCCGTCACGCCGTCCTTCTCGACGGTGTAGGGGACGCCGGCGGTGGCGGGGTCGACCTTGACCCAGGCGAACGCGCCGTAGGCGTCGCGGCCGGTGAACTCGGCGGTGGTGCCGCCGGACACGAGCTTCCAGCCGGTGTAGTCCCCGTCGGGGCGCCGGTAGTGGACGACGGCGTGGTCGCGTGCGAAGGCGCTGGGCCGCGTGGGCGCGGCGGGCTCGCCGGCGGTGGAGGCGGCGCGGTCGCTCGCGACGCGTCCGAGGTCGTCGACGACGACGGCCTTGTACCGCAGGGGGGTGCCCGCGGGGGTGTCGCCGGGCAGGTTCTGGGTGACCTTGTACGGGGCGTGGTCGGCGGAGCCGAGGACGCTCCAGGGGCCGTCGCCGACCTGGGCGGCGAAGACCACGCGGCTCAGTTCTCCGCCCCGGACGTCGGCGGAGAGTTCGACGGTGCCGGTGGCTCCGGCGGCCGGGGCCCTGAGCGTCAGGGCGGGTGCCGTGCGGGGGGTGTCCAGGGGGCGGCCGGCCTCGAGGACGACCGAGGACAGGGCCGGGACGGTGAGCGTGACCTCACGGTCGCCGTCGCTGCGGACCGCCGCGGTGTGTCCGTAGAGCGGGGTGAAGGATGTGCGTGAGGTCCCGGTGCGGAAGGTGACGGTCCGTGGGGCGGTGGCGTTGTTGACCGCGACCAGGTACTCGGTCCGCCGCTTCGGGTCGATCCTGGAGGTCGCGTGGACTCCCGCGGCACGGGTGTCCGCGTACCGCTCGATCTGCACGCCGTCGCGCAGCGCGGGGTGCCGCTTCGTCAGGCGGGAGAGTTCGGCGATGGAGCGGTAGAGCGGGTGGGTGGTGTCGTAGGCGTCGGTGGCGTGGGTGCGGTCGGTGCCGATGAGGTCGTCGTCGAGGTAGTCGGGGACCCGTGAGGCGAAGAGGGTCTGGCGGGCGTCCTTGTCGCCGCCGGCGCCGGTGAAGCCCTGTTCGTCGCCGGCGTAGACGACGGGGTTGCCGCGGGAGAGGAAGAGGATCTCGTCGGCGAGGCGGGCCCGGGCGAGGAGTTCCCGGTCGTCGGCGCCGGGGTTGTCCTTGCGCAGGAAGCCGCCCAGGCGGCCCATGTCGTGGTTGCCGAGGAAGGTGACCTGCTCGTAGGCGTTGGCCTTGTCGGTGGTGTAGCGGTAGTCCTGGGCGAAGACGTCGGCGAGGGAGGAGGCGGGGCGGCCGAGGGACACGACGTCGCGGACGGCCTGCTGGAGCGGGAAGTCGAGGGTGGAGTCGAGTCGTCCCCGGGTGACGTACGGGGCGGTGACCGCGGGGTCGGAGGAGAGGACCTCGCCGAAGACGAGGAAGTCCTTCCGTCCGTGCTCGGCGGCGTAGGCGTCCAGGGCGGTGGCCCACTGGGTCCAGAACTCCATGTCGACGTTCTTGACGGTGTCGACGCGGAAGCCGTCGACGGCGAAGTCCCCGACCCACCGCTCGTAGATCTCGGCGAGTCCGCGCACGACCTCGGGGCGCTCGGTCCACAGGTCGTCGAGACCGGTGTGGTCGCCGTAGAGGCCGCTCTCGCCGACGAAGGTGGAGTCGCCCCGGTTGTGGTACATCGTGGGGTCGTTGAGCCAGGCGGGCTTCTTGACGTTCCGCTCCGCGGGAGCGGTGACGGGCGTGTACGGGAGGCCGTCGGCGTCCACGGGGGCGGCGGTCTTCGTGTCGTCGAAGGGCCGGCCGGTGCTGTCCAGGTAGGGGTAGGCGCCCTTGCTGCGGTAGGCGTACCGGTTCTCGCCCGAGCGGATGACGTCGGCGGTGTGGTTGGTGATGACGTCGAAGAAGACCTTCATGCCCTTGGCGTGGGCGGCGGCGATCAGCCTCTTCAGGTCGTCGTTGGTCCCGAAGTGGGGGTCGACCTGGGTGAAGTCGGTGATCCAGTAGCCGTGGTAGCCGGCGGAGGCGTCCTTGCCGGTGCCCTGGACGGGCTTGTTCTTGAAGATCGGCGCCATCCAGATGGCGGTGGTGCCCAGGCCCTTGATGTAGTCGAGCCGCTCGGTCAGGCCCTTGAGGTCGCCGCCCTGGTAGAAGCCCTTGTCGGTGGGGTCGAAGCCGGTCTCCAGACGGCCGCCGGTGAGGCCGCCCCGGTCGTTGGCGGTGTCGCCGTTGGCGAAGCGGTCGGGCAGGACGAAGTAGAACTGCTCGCGGGTGAGGTCGTGGCGGGCGGGCTGGGCGGCGAGGGTCCGGTCGGAGGGCGGGGCGGGGGTCCGGTGGCCGGTCGCCGCCGGTGCGGGGGCGGCGACGGCCGTCGCCATCAGCGCGACGGCGGTGGCGAGGGCGACGCGTGCTCCGGAGCGTGCGGGGGCGGGCGCGGTGCGCGGTGCGGCGGGAGCGGATGTGGGGGTGGCTGGCTCGTGCACGTCTGGGTCCCTTCCAGATGGGCGGTTCAGTGGGTGGGCTGTTGGACGCCGGTCGCGCCCAGGAGGGCGCCGTCGGCGGCCCGCTGGGTGGCGATCAGCTGTCCTCGTCGCGCCTCGGCGGCTCGGTCGAGGTCGCGGGGATCGAGGGCGAAGGCCGACCAGCCCTCGTACCGGGGGTGGCGTGCTCGCTGGTCGGCGGTGAGGGTGGTGGGGAGGAGGCGCAGCCACCGGCCCTCGTCGGAGAGGGCCCCGTCGGCGAGCGTGATGCCTCCGGGGGCGTAGACGAGTTGCTGGCTGGCGACTCCGGTGCCGGTGCCGCGCCAGACGACGGTGGTGTCGTCGAGCCAGACGGCGTCGCTGCGGCTCAGGTCGAGCGGGAAGGCCCCGCCGAGGGAGGGCGACAGGGGGACGGGGTCGCCGGCGAGGCGCCAGACCTCGCGGCCGTGGAGGCGGAAGTCGAGGACTTCGTCGGTGGGGACGTCCTTCTCCTCCTTCCTGTGGAGGATGTAGCTCAGGGAGCCGGCCCTCTCGCCGAGGGGCACCTCGAAGACGAGGCCGAAGGCGTCGCGGCGCGCGGGCCGGATCGGATCGTTCCATTCGGGCGGGTGCGCGGCTCCGGTCCAGGCGTGCAGTCCCCAGCCGTCGTAGTCGCCGTCGGGCCGGTGGTAGTGGATCACGGCCCTGGTCGGGTCCTGGGGGGCTTCGGCGGCGGCGGGGCGGACGGCGTCGACCAGGGTGGTGCCCTGGTGGGTCCAGATCTCGCCGGCGGCGGTGACGTCGAGGACGCGTGCGGGGCCGTCGGGCACGCCGTCCTTCTCCACGGTGAAGGAGAGGCTCGTCATTCCCTCGGGCGGGGTCACCCACGCGAAGGCGCCGTACGCGTCCCGGCCGGCGAACTCCGCGGTGACGGAACCGGCGCGCAGCCGCAGGCCGTCGTGGTCGCCGTCGGACCGCCGGTAGTGCACGACGATGTGCCGGTGCTCCGCCTTCGGTTTGGCCGGGGGCGGGTTCTCGCCGGTCGTGGTGGTGCCGAGGGCGGCGGCGGTGCGGCCGGAGCCGTCCACGACGACGGCCTTGTAGCGGACCGTCGTGCCGGCGGGCACGGTGGCGGGCAGTTGCTGGGTGACCTTGTACGGGGCGTGGTCGGCGGAGCCGAGGACCTGCCAGGGTCCGTCGCCGACCTGGGCGGCGAAGACCACCCGGCTGAGGGGGTCTCCGGAGACGGCCGCGTCGATCTCCACGGTGCCGCGGGCTCCGGCCGGGGGGACGGAGAGGGTGAGGGAGGGCGCGGCCGCGCTGCGGGGAAGCGGGGTGCGGGCCCTGAGGACGACGGTCGACAGGGCGGGCACGGTGACGGTCACGTCGCCCGCGGGTCCGCTGCGCAGGGGGCGGCGGGTGCCGTACAGAGGGAGGAGGTCCTGGTGCGGAGCGCCGGTGGGGACCTCGGCGGTGCGGGGTTCCTCGGCGTTGTTGACGGCGACGAGGTACTCGGTGCGGTCCCGGGGGTCGACGCGGGAGAAGGCGTAGACGCCCTGTCCGTCGGCGACGTGGCGCTCGATCTGGACGCCGTCGCGCAGCGCGGGGTGCCGCTTCGTCAGGCGGGAGAGTGCGGCGATCGTCCGGTAGAGGGGGTGGCTCGGTTCGAAGGCGTCGGTGGCGTGGGTGCGGTCGGTGCCGATGAGGTCGTCGTCGAGGTAGTCGGGGACCCGTGAGGCGAAGAGGGTCTGGCGGGCGTCGGCGTCGCCGCCGGCGCCGGTGAAGCCCTGTTCGTCGCCGGCGTAGACGACCGGGTTGCCGCGGCTCAGGAGGAGCAGTTCGTGGGCGAGCCGGTCGCGGCGGAGCAGTTCGGCGTCGGTGGCGCCGGGGTTGTCCTGGGTGAGAAAGGCGCCGATCCGGCCCATGTCGTGGCTGCCGAGGAAGGTGACCTGCTCGTAGGCGTTGGCCTTGTCGGTGGTGTAGCGGTGGTCCTGGGCGAGGACGTGCGCGAGGTCTCCGGCGGGTCCGCCGCGCGAGACGTAGTTGCGCAGGGCGGCCTGGAGGGGGAAGTCGAGCGTGGAGTCGAGGCGTCCCTGGGTGACGTAGGGGGCGGTGATCGTCGCGTCGGCCGAGAAGGCCTCGGCGAACATGAAGAAGTCCTCGCGTCCCCGTGCCGCGGCGTAGGCGTCGAGCGCGGTGGCCCACCGGGTCCAGAAGTCCATGTCGACGTTCTTGGCGGTGTCGACGCGGAAGCCGTCGATGGCGAAGTCCTCGACCCACTTCTCGTAGATCCGCTTCATGCCCTCGACGACCTCGGGGCGTTCGGTCCACAGGTCGTCGTGGCCGAAGAAGTCCCCGTCGAGGCCGCTCTCGCCGACGAAGGTGGAGTCGCCCCGGTTGTGGTACATTGTGGGGTCGTTGAGCCAGGCCGGGACCTTGACCGGTTTCGTGACGACCGGGGTGTACGGGAAGGAGTCGGCGTCGACCCGGGGGGTCTCGGCGGTGTCGTCGAAGGGGCGGCCGGTGCTGTCGAGGTAGGGGAACGCGCCCTTGGGGCGGTAGCCGTACTCCTTCTCGGCGTAGTCGACGGTGTCGGCCGTGTGGTTGGTGATGACGTCGAAGAAGACCTTCATGCCCCTGGCGTGGGCGGCGGCGATCAGCTTCCTGAGGTCGTCGTTGGTGCCGAAGTGCGGGTCGACCCGGGTGAAGTCGGTGATCCAGTAGCCGTGGTAGCCGGCCGTGGCGTCCTTCGCGTCCCCCCTGATCTGGACGGGGATGTTGGTGAAGACGGGGGCCATCCACAGGGCGGTGGTGCCGAGGCCCTTGATGTAGTCGAGCCGCTCGGTCAGGCCCTTGAGGTCGCCGCCCTGGAAGAACTTCTTGTCCGTGGGGTCGAAACCGGTCTCCAGACGGCCGCCGGTGAGGCCGCCCCGGTCGTTGGCGGTGTCGCCGTTGGCGAAGCGGTCGGGCAGGGCCAGGTAGAACTGCTCGCGGGTGAGGTCGTGGCGGGCGGGCTGGGCGGCGAGCGCCCGGTCCGACGGCGGCGGAGCCGGCGAGGGTGCCGGTGTCGTGGACGCCGTCGACGGGGTGCCGGTGAGGGCCGTCGCCAGGAGGGCGGTCGCCAGGGTCATGGCGGAGCGCCGGAGAGGTCCGGTCACGGGTGTGCTGCTCCTCGGGAGCGTGGAGGGGTCTGTGTGCGGAAGGGGCGGCCGGGCAAGGCTCGGCCCGGCCCGGCCCGGCCCGGCCCCGGGAGGGGACAGGCGGCCCGGCGGGGCGCCGGCCCGGTCTCAGCGGCGGGCGGCCCCGACGGCGGGGCGTCCGCCGGGCGTCCGCGGGCGCCGGTCCGCGTACCAGCGGACCGTGTCGGCGAGGGCCGTGGCGAAGTCGGCGCGGGGCTCGTAGCCCAGTTCCCGCCGGATGCGGGTGTCGTCCACCGCGTACCGCTGGTCGTGGCCCTTGCGGTCCGTCACCCGGACGATCCGGTCGGGTCCGGCACCGCAGAGACCGAGGAGGTGGCGGGTCAGGTCCAGGTTGGTCAGGGAGGTCCCGCCGCCGATGTTGTAGGTCCGGCCGGGGCGCCCGCCGTTCCTGACCAGTTCGACGGCGGTGACGTGGTCCTCCACGTGGAGCCAGTCCCGGATCTGGGAGCCGTCGCCGTACAGGGGCACGTCCTGGCCGGCCAGGAGGGCGGTCACGAAGCGCGGGATCAGCTTCTCGGGGTGCTGGCGCGGTCCGAAGTTGTTGGAGCAGCGGGTGATCCGGACGTCCAGGCCGTGGGTCGCGTGGTAGGCGAGTGCCATCAGGTCCGCGGCGGCCTTGGAGGCGGAGTAGGGCGAGCTGGGCCGGAGCGGGGCGTCCTCCGTGGCCGCGCCCGCGGCGATCGAGCCGTACACCTCGTCGGTGGAGATCTGGACGTAGGTCCGCACCCCGTGCCGGACGGCCGCGTCCAGGAGGGTCTGTGTGCCCAGGACGTTGGTGCGGACGAAGAGCGAGCCGTCCTCGATCGACCGGTCGACGTGGGACTCGGCCGCGAAGTGCACGATCTCGTCGTGTCCGGGCACGATCCGGTCGACGAGTTCCGCGTCGGCGACGCTGCCGTGGACGAATCGGAAGAGCCGGTGGTCGCGCACCGGGTCCAGATGGGCGGGGCCGGCCGCGTAGGTCAGGTCGTCGAGGACGGTCACGGAGACCTCCGGCGGCCCGTCGGGGCCGAGGAGGCGCAGGACGTGGGCCGAGCCGATGAATCCGGCGCCGCCGGTGACGAGTATGCGTCGGGTCATGGGTGGAGTTGCACCTTGCTGTGGTCGCCGAGGACGAGGCGGTGGGCGTAGGGGAATCGGGGGGCCGCCACGACGGCGTCACGGCCGATGAAGGAGCGCTCGATGCGGCCGGCGCACTCGACGTCCGCACCGTCGAGGAGGACCGAGGCCTCGATCGAGCTGTCGTGGACGCGGCAGTTGGCGCCGATCGAGGTGTAGGGGCCGATGACGGCGTTGCTGATGACGCTGCCCGGGCCGATGACGACGGGGCCGGTGATCCGCGACCCCCGGACCACGGCGCCCTCGCCGAGGACGACGCGGCCCACGACGGCGCTGTCGGTGTCCACCTTTCCGTCGAGTCGCCCGCGCAGACCGTCCAGGACGTGGCGGTTCACCTCCAGCATGTCGTCGACGCTGCCGGTGTCGCGCCACACGGAGGTCGTCTCCTCGGCGCGGACGTCCTGCCCGTCGTCGATCAGCCACTGGACCGCGTGGGTGATCTCCAGTTCGCCCCGGGGGGACGGGCGGATCGCACCCACCGCCTCGTGGACTGCGGGGCTGAAGGCGTAGACGCCGATGAGGGCGAGGTCGCTGCGCGGGTGGGCGGGTTTCTCCTCCACCCGTGTCACGCGGCCGGTCGCCTCGACCTCCGCCACGCCGAAGGCGCTGGGGTCGGGGACGGAGGTGACGAGCAGTCGGGCGGCGGCGGGCTGGAGCGCCGCGTGGGCGATGAAGTCCCGTACGCCGTCCTGGAGGTAGTTGTCGCCCAGGTAGACGAGGAAGTCGTCGTCGGCGAGGAAGTCGCGGGCGACGGACACCGCGTGGGCGAGGCCGAGCGGGCGGCTCTGCGGGATGTACGTGACGTCGAGTCCGAAGGCGGGGCCACCGTCACCGACGGCCCGCCGGATGTCGTCCGCGTAGTCGCCCACGACGAGGCCCACCTCGCTGATGCCGGCTTCCGCGATGGCCTCCAGGCCGTAGAAGAGCACCGGTTTGTTGGCGATCGGCAGGAGTTGTTTGGTCCCGGAGTGGGTGAAGGGGCGCAGTCGGCTGCCGGTTCCGCCGGCCAGGACCAGGGCTTTCACATCGGCTGCCTTCGGTGGGGTGCGGCCTGGCGGTGTCTGTGCACGGTCCCTCCTCGCTCTCGAGGCACTTGTCGGCGGTCGCACCGGCGACTCAAGCAGAGCCGCGCCATGAACTGCAAGCCATGTCTGAAACTTTCTGAAATCTCTTGCTAGCCATCGCCCGAGGGTGTTTGACTCGCACATCGGAACGATCAACTGACTTTCGACGTACTTCAGTTCGTCCGACCCATGGGGGCATCGGTGGCAGGACACCAGCAAGAGATGCTGGTCAGAGAGGCACGGCATCTGGCCCCTGGCGCCTCGGAGGAGGCGGCACTCGCCAGGCGCGTCTTCGCCGAAGGACGCGGGGCCGTCCTCACGGACCTCGACGGCAACCAGTACCTGGATTTCGCCGCCGGCACGCTCACCCAGTCGCTGGGGCACGGCCACCCGGAGGTCGTCGCGGCACTGACCCGCCAGGCCGGGCGGCTGTGGAACGTGCACGACAGCTCCACTCCCGAACGGGCCGCCTTCTTCGAGCTGTTGGCGCGCCTGCTGCCCGAACACCTCGACACGTACGCGCTGTTCTCCACCGGCGCCGAGGTGGTGGAGGCCGCGCTCCGGGTCGTCCAGTCCACGGCCGAACCGGGCCGCAACCGCGTCGGCGCGCTGCGGCACGGTTTCCACGGCAAGACCATGGGCGCCCGGATGCTGGTCCACTGGGACGTCGGACACCAGTCCTTCGCCGGGAACAGCGTCCTCGGCTACGCGCCGTACTGCTACCGCTGCCCGCTGGAACTGGAGTACCCCACCTGCGGCGTCCGGTGCGCCGCCCTCGTCGAGCGGCACATCGCGTCGAAGCCGAACGTCTCCGCCCTGGTCTTCGAGCCGGTGCTCGGCGCCGCGGGAGTCATCGTGCCGCCCCCCGGCTACTGGGAGCGCGTCTCGGAGGCCTGCCGTGACAACGGCGTCCTCCTCGTCGCCGACGAGGTGGCGACCGGTGGCGGCCGGACGGGGGCCTTCCTCGCCTCCGAGCTGCTGGGCGTGGAGCCGGACCTCGTGGCGATGTCGAAGGGGATGGCGAACGGCTTCCCCTTCGCCGTCCTCGCGGGACGGCACGACCTGCTGCACTCCCCCGCGGCCGCCCCGCCGGGCGCCTACGCCTCCACCTACGCCGGGAATCCGCTGGGCATCGCCGCCGCGCGGGCGACGCTCGAGGTGGTGGAGCGCGACCGGCTCATCGACCGGGTCCGGGTGCTGGGCGACCGGCTGGGCGAGCAGCTCGCCTCCCTGCACGCCCGGTTCGACGCGGTCGGGGAGGTCCGGGGCGTCGGACTGCTGCACGGCCTCGAGTTCGTCCGGGACCGTGCCACCCGCGCCCCCGCCCCCGAGACCGCCCGCGCCGTGTACACCACCGCTCTCGAACTGGGGCTCCGCACCTCGGTCGGCGGCCACATCATCCGGCTCGCACCCCCCTTCACCCTGGACGAGGCGCTCCTCGACGAAGGCGTACGGATCCTCGGACAGGCCATCGAACGGGTGGTGAACGCGTGATCGTCGCCGAACGGCTCACCAAGGACTTCCGCGTCGCCGAGCGACGGCCGGGCCTCCTCGGCAGCCTCTCCACCCTCCTCACCCGGGAACACCGGACCGTGCGCGCCGTGGACGGCATCTCCTTCCACCTCCGCGCCGGCTCCAAGACCGCGTACATCGGTGCCAACGGGGCCGGCAAGTCGACCACGATCAAGATGCTCACCGGCATCATGACCCCCAGCTCCGGCCGGTGCCTGGTGAACGGCGTCGAGCCCTACCGGCAGCGTCGGGACAACGCCCGTTCGATCGGTGTGGTCTTCGGGCAGCGCAGCCAGTTGTGGTGGGACCTCTCCGTGCCGGACTCCTTCCAGATCCTGCGCAGGATCTATGCGGTACCGGACGCGGTGTACGAGCGGAACCTGGCGCTCTACCGCGAGCTCCTCGACATCGACGCCCTGGGGACCACCCCGGTACGGCAGTTGAGCCTCGGGCAGCGGATGCGGGCCGAGATCGCGGCGAGCCTGCTGCACGACCCGAAGGTCGTCTTCTGGGACGAGCCCACGATCGGCCTGGACATGGTGCTCAAGGAGGCCGTCCGCGCCCTCGTCAACCGCGCCAACGCCGAACTGGGCACGACCGTGCTGCTCACCAGCCACGACCTCTCCGACATCTCCGCCATCTGCGACGACGCGCTCGTCGTGGACGGCGGCAGGGTCGTGCACGAGGGAACGCTCCACGAACTGCTGCGCCGCGCCGACCGCCGGTCGGTCGTCTTCGACCACCGCGGCGGTCCCGGCGTGGCGGACGCCGTGCTCCGGATCGAGACGGGACTCCCCGGTGCCACGGCGGGCCTCACGGGCGAGGGACGGATCCGGGTCGACTACCCGGCGGAGGCCTTCACCTCCCGGCACGTCCTCGGCTTCCTGCTGGACCACTTCGAGCTCGCCGACTGCTACGCCCCCGAACCCGACCTGGAGACCGTGCTCCGCCAGACCTACCGGAGTGGCGTGCCCGCCGCGCGGGACGGCGGTGCCGGGTGAGGGCCCCCGTGCGCGCCGGCACCTACGTGCCCTTCGTCACCAGCGGGCTGCAGTCCCTGCTGCAGTACCGATCCACCTTCCTGATCACCGGCGTCACCGCCGCGGCGGGGGCCGCCGTCACCGTCTTCCTGTGGCGGGCGGTCTACGCCGGTTCCACGGGCCCCGGGCCCGGCGGCTTCACCCCGGCGGGCGTCACCACCTACCTGGTGGTCGCCCAGGTCCTGGCCGTGGTGCACGCGAACCGGGTCGACGACGAGGTCGCGGCCGAGGTCTACCGCGGCGACATCGCGGTGATGCTCGTGCGCCCCGTGAGCTATCCCCTGGTCCGCTTCGCCGCCTGTCTCCCCGTGATCGCCGCCAACGCGCTCCTCGTGGGCGTCCCGCTGCTCGCGCTCTTCGCCGTCCTCGTCCCGCTGACCGTCCCCACCCCGGTGGACGCGGCGCTCTTCGTCCTGTCCACCGCGTTCTCGACGGTCATCGCCTTCTGCGTGAACCTGCTGACCGGCATGGCCGGGTTCGTCACCACCAACACCTGGGGCGTCCGCATGGTCAAGCAGGGGATCGTCTCGTTCTTCGCGGGGCAGATGGTCCCCCTGGCCCTGCTCCCCGGCCCCCTGCACGCCCTGGCGATGGTCCTGCCCTTCCGCGCCATGGCGGACGGCCCCCTCACCCTGCTGCTCGGCCGGTACGAGGGGGTCGGCGGGGCGTCCGCCGTCCTCGGCCACCAGCTCGGCTGGGCCGTGGGCCTGGTGCTGCTGTGCGCCGTTCTGTGGCGTGCCGCGGCGAGCCGGCTGGAGGTGCTGGGCGGATGAACCGGACCCTCGGCGGCCATCTGCGCCTGGCCTTCTTCCTCGGCGGCGTGGGCCTGCACCGGCTCACCGCGTACCGTCTCGACTTCCTCCTCGGCTCCGGGGCCTTCCTCGTCCGGGTGGGGCTCCAGACCCTGGCGGTGGGCGTGGTCTTCACCCACGTCCCGGCCGTCGCCGGCTGGTCCTACCACCAGGTGCTGTTCCTGCTCGGCTGCTCCCTGCTGCCGCGCGGGCTCGACCACCTCTTCACCGACCAGCTGTGGGAGCTGAGCCGCAAGCTGATCCAGCGGGGCGAGTTCTACCGCTACCTGATCCGCCCGGTGAACCCCCTCTTCTCGCTCCTGTCGGAACGCTTCTTCCACCCGGACGGCTTCGGCGAACTGGCCGTCGGCGCCGTCCTGGTGCTCTGGTCCGGAGCCGAGCTGGGCCTCGACCCCACCGCCCTGCAATGGGCTCTCGTGGTGCCGCTGGTCCTCTGCGGAGCGCTCGTCCACGCCGCCGTGAAGCTCTTCTTCGCGTCCCTCTCGTTCTGGACGGTGACGAGCATGCCGGCGATGCAGGCGGCCACCCAGGTGTCCGAGTTCGCCGGCTATCCGCTCGACCTGTACCACCCGTCGCTGCGGACGCTCCTCACCTGGGTGCTGCCCTTCGCCTTCACGTCCTACGCGCCGGCCGTCTACCTGCTGCACGGCTCCACCGGACTGGTCCGGTGGCTTCCGGTCGTGACCGGCCTTTCCCTGCTCGCCGCGCTGTCGCTCTGGCGGCGTGGCCTTTCCCGATACGAGATGACCGGGAGTTGACGAACTGCGTGACCAGCGACACCCAGCTCCATGAACTGCTGCGCGGCGCGGACTGGCCACCGGAGGACGTCCGCCGGGCCGACCGCTACGCGCCGATCGACGAGGCCCCCCTCGGCTCCGGCACCACGCTGTGCGTCGTGTCCGTCGTCGGCGGCCCGGCGCACGGCAGGCTCCTCCTCGTCCCCGCCCGCGCGGACGGCTCGGGCCGTCTGGTGGACGCCCAGGGCTCCGAGGACTTCGATCTCGCCTGTGTGCGGCTGATGACGGCCGGAGGCCGGATCCGCACCGCCCGCGGCGGTCACGTCGACTTCCGCGGCGGAGCCGCGGCCCGCGCGGTCTCCCCGCTCCCCTTCGCACAGGGCCGGTCCTCGAACTCGCTCTCGCTCCTCGACATCGACGGCCGCCCCCACCTCCACAAGACCTACCGCTCCCTCGGTGCCGAGGTGCGGGAGCCCGAACTGCTGCGTCTGATGGACGGCAGCGCCCACACGCCCCGCTGGTTCGGCGACTACGGCTACGTGCCCCCGGGCGGGACGGAGCGACTGGCGCTCGGGGTGGTCTACACGTACACGCCGGGCAGTGGGATCGACGCCCCGCTGCGCGCGAACCTGCGCGCGCTCTGGCCCGGGCTGACGGACGGCCCGACGGGCGTCCGGGAGTCCGCCCCGTCCGACGGCGCCGACGGTCCCACGAACCTGGACGCCCTCGTCCGGAAGCACCTCGCTCCCCTCGCCGCCCCGCTCCGCGCGGCCCGCTCGTTCCTCGGCGGGTTCCACGAAGAACTGCGCGTGCGCCTCGGCCGGGGGACTCCCCCGCCGGACTACCCCGTCGAGCGCGCCCTCCGCGCCGCCGAGGAGCGGTGCCGGGCGCTCGCGGAGCGGGCCGGCCGTGAGGCGGGGCTCCCCGCGGCCGCGCTGGACTCCGCCTTCGACTCCCTGGCCCGGGAGATCGCGCTGCTGCGGAAGGAGTTCGACGCGTCCGGCGCGCACCCCTCGGGGCCCTGCCACGGCGACCTCCACCTGTCGCACCTGCTGGGGGACCCGCCCGGGCTCATCGACATCTCCACTCCCGGCACGGGCCCGGACTCCCCGGGCTGGGCCGAGCAGTCTCCGCTGCAGGACCTGGTCGCGCTGGGACGCGCCCTGGAGTACTTCGCCGCCGACGAGGCCGCGTACGAGAGCGCCCGGCTCCTGGGCGTCGACGCGACGGAGACGATGCTCGCCTCGCTCGACGGCGGTGCCGGCCTGCCGCCGCGCGAACGGTCCGTGCTCCTGCTCGTGTTCGGGGCGGCGGACGCGTGGCGCCGGCACGTCGCCGGTCTGCTGCTCGCGCCCCCCGGACCCGACGGGGACCGTGCCGGACCCGGCGCCCCCGACGAGCCGTTGCGACGGTTGCTCTACCTGCGCCGCCTCCTGCACGAACTCGACCACAACTTCGCGCACGCCCGGCCCTACCACGCCGCGATCGACCTGCGTCACGCCATGGCGCTCGGTCTCCCCTCCCCGCTCGCCCGCACCCTGACCACGAGGACCTGACGTGAGTCACGTGACCGACGAACCGCTGCACGTCATCGAGACGTACTTCGAATGCTGCGGCTTCGACCACACCTTCCTCCAGGGCGGCACCTCGGTGTACCTCTGGAACCTCTCCCGCGCCTTCGCCCGCAAGGGCCACCGGGTGTCCGTCGTGACGCCCGCCCACGGGCGCCTCGACGACCTGCGCCGCCGCCACGCGGTCGAGGACCTCGCCTACGAGGACCGCCACACCCTCCCCCTCGTCCTCGACCCCGAGGTGTGGCGGGGCTTCCCCTCCGAGGTGCACGTGGCGCTGCGCACCACGGCGCACCGGATACGTCTGGAGGGCGTCGACCTCTACTTCCTGTCGAACGACTACCTGGACCGGCTGCCCGACACCTTCTACCCGCCCTACTCGGCGAAGGGCCGGGACCTCACCTTCTTCAAACCGCTGGTCTTCCAGGTCGACAGCGTGCGCTTCCTGCGCGGCTGGTTCGGCGACGAACGGGCGATCGTCCACGCCCACGAGCCCTACTACCACTACCTGCTGCCGCCGGCGCTGAGCGGCGACCCGCTGAAGAGCGTGGTCACCACCGTGCAGAGCAACATGCCGATCACCAAGAAGGTGTACGGGCCCGAGGTCCGCAGGCTCCTCGAACTCCTCGGCGCGGCCCCGCTGCCGGACGAGGAGCCGTCGCTTCCGGCCGGTGAGCGCGAGGCCCAGCGCCAGTACCAGACCCGTACCCATCTGCACTACGAGTACCCGGCCGACCACCTCACCGTCTACGGTCTGGTCGCCGACCACTCCGACCGGATCGACTTCCTCTGCCCCGGCCAGCGGGACTTCTCCAACGGTTTCCGCGACACCCCCTTCGAGGAGCTGTTCGCGGCGCTGCCGATCTCCCGGACGGTCCGCCGCAACGCGCACAAGCAGTTCGTCGGAGGCTGCGCGATCTCGGACGGCTGGCTCGCCCGGGACCCGGACGCGGTGGACCGGGACGGCGTCCTCTCCGGGCTCGGCCTGGACCCGTCCCTGCCGACGTTCTTCCACAACGCCCGCTACGCGGTCCACCACAAGGGCCAGGTCGAACTGGTCCGGGCGATCGACCGGGTCCTCACCGAGGGGCTCGCGGCCAATTTCGTCCTGCGCTGCATCACCGGCACCGGCATCGACGACCCGTACTTCCACGAGGTCGCCGAACGGCACAAGGGCCGGGTGCACCTGGAGTGGGAGCGGGTCGACGAGAGCCGGGTCTTCGCCTACGCCGCCTCCTCCGACTTCTGCGTGTTCCCGTCCAAGTTCGAGATGGACACCTTCCTCATCGCCCAGGGCGAGGCCATGGCGTGCGGGGCGGTGCCGGTGGCAACCGCCCAGTGGGGCACGGCCCACTTCCGGCACGCCGCCGAGGACGCGACGCGGACCGGTTTCTCGGTCAACCGGTCGTTCGCGGAGGACGACGCGCTCCTCGTCGACGGGCTCGCCGACCGCTTCCACCGGGCCGTGCGCCTCTTCCACGACGAGCCCGACGAGTACCGGGCCCTGTCGGCCCGCGCCCGGCAGGTGGCCCGTACCTTCACCTGGGACCACTGCGCCGATCTGCACCTGGAGGTCTTCCGGGACCTCTGGCACGGGATCGCCCCCCGGCCGACGGCCGACACGGCCCTGCGGCACGGCTGGTTCGACGTCCTTCCGCCCCGGACCTGGGAGGAGCGCCCCCGGGAGGTGCTCGACGCGGCCGTGGCGGCCGGCGACCTGGCCGCCGTCGAGCGGCTGGGCCCCGTCACCGGGCCCCTGGCCCTCCGGCTCTTCGACGCCGCCTGGGAGCGCGCCGACTTCGCCGTGTGCGAGGAGGTGGCGGGGCGGTGGCCCGATGCGATGTCCCCGGAGCGGGTGGCCCGCCTCGGCGACCGGTGCGCGCCCCACGGCGAGGGCCTGCGGTACCGGCTCGCCCACGCGGAGCGCGTCGAACTGGTCGTCCCCGGCCCCCGGGACCCCGGCGGCCGGGCGGAGGCGGAGGTCACCGAGTGGACCCGCGGGGCGGCCGGGGAGTTCGTGGGCGCCGCTCCGCCCGCGGGCACGGACGCCCGGCTGCTCCTGACGCTTTCGAACGGCCGGACCGCCTGGGACGAGGTGCGTCGTGGCTGAGTTCGACGCGGTCCGCACCGTCCTGCTCGCCGGCGGCAGGGGCGAGCGCATGGGGCGGCTCGGCGAGGGCCGGCTGAAGCCGCTCGTGCCGTACGGCGGCGCCTGCCGGCTCATCGACTTCAGCCTGGCGAACGCGCGCGACTCCGGCCTCGGGGAGGTGCTCCTGCTCTCGCAGTACGAGGAGCGCCTGCTGATGGACGACCTGCACTCCGCCTGGAACGGCGCCTCGCGCGACTTCCGGATCCACTTCGGTCCGTACGACGCGGTGTACCGCGCCGCGGGCGAGGGACTGCCCCCGCGGCTTCCCGACCGCACCTGGCCCCTGGAGAAGGGGACGGCCGACGCCCTCATCCGCAAGGGGGAGCACATCTTCGGTCCCCGGACCGAGCACGTGATGGTGCTCCACGCCGACCACGTCTACCGCTTCGACTACGGCCCGCTGATCCGGCGGCACATCGCGTCGCGGGCGGCGCTCACCGTCGCCTACCAGCGGATCGACCCGCGCTGGGTCCACCTCTTCGGCATGGTCGCGTTCGACCGGGACGGCTCCCTGACCACCTTCGTGGAGAAGCCCGAGCACCCCACGTCCGACCTCGTGTTCGCCGCCTTCTGCGTGTTCGACGCCAAGGTGCTCCGGCGGTACCTGGAGGAGCTGGAGGGCACGGACTGGCAGCACGACATCAGCCGGGACGTGATCCCGGCGATGCTCGCGGCCGGGGAACGCATCCGGGGGCACCGCGTCGAGGGCCACTGGGAGGACATCGGCACGGTGGAGCGCTACCACCGCGCCCACCTCGCGATGACCCGCCCCGACGCCGGGCTGCCGGTCCAGGCGCTGCCCTGGACCATCTCGCCCTGTCTGCACCGCCGCCGGGTCGACTCACCGGGCGTCCGCCGCTCCGTGGTCCCCTTCGACATGGTCAACCGGGGACGCGTCGAGGACAGCGTGCTCTTCCCCGGTGTCCGGATCGGCGAGGGGGCGCGGGTGCGGCGCAGCGTGGTGCTGCCGGGCGCCGTCGTGCCCGACGGCGCCGACATCGACTCCGCGGTCGTCCTGGAGAACGGCTTCGTCCAGCACGTCGAACCCGCGCCGAACGCCGCACGCTGAGGGAGCACATCCATGCACATCATCAACTTCGCCTACGAATGCGGCGGCTTCGACCCCCGGCTGATGCGCGGGGGCCTCTCGCCGCTGGTGTGGAACCTGTCCCGGGAGTACGCCTCCCTGGGGCACCGGGTGTCGATCGTCACTCCCGCGCACGGGCACCTCGACCGGCTGCGCGAGTCGTACGCGATCGAGGACCTGGACTTCCGGCTCGACCACACGGTGCCGCTGGTGCTCGATCCGAAGACCTGGCCGGGCCGTCCCGCCGAGACGGCGCTGTCGCTGACGACCCGGGCCCATCTGCTGCGGCTCGACGGCGTGGACGTGTACTTCCTGTCCGACGCCCAGCTGGATCTGCTGCCCGACCGGCTGTACCCCCCGCCGGACTCCGAGGGCCGGGACCTGTCGTTCTTCAAGCCGCTGGTCTTCCAGGTGGCCGGACTGCGCTTCCTGCGGGAGCGGCTCGGCGGGAAGGAGCCGGCGATCGTCCACGGCTTCGAACCGTCCTATCACCACCTCGTCCCGCTGGTGCTGCGCGACGATCCCCGGTGGCGCTGTGTCAGCACGGTGGCGGCCAACGCGCCGATCACGCAGAAGGTCTACCGGCCCCAGATCGAGGCCCTGCTGGGTCTCTTCGACGCGTCGCCCGAACCGGCCGGTGCCGGCACCGGGACGGTCGGGGCGATCTCCCTCGACGCCTGGGAGGAGGTGCCGCCGCCGGAGGACTCGCCGGCCGCCGCCATGGTGCGGGCCCTCGCGGCGACGCGCCTGCACACCGAGTACGGCCCCGACCACGTGGGCCTCTTCCCGCAACTCCTCGCCCACGCCGACCTCGTGGACTTCGTCTCCCCCGGCCAGCGCGACCACTACAGCACCTTCGCCGACACTCCGATGGAGCGGTACGTCGCCTCGCTGCCCGTCTCCGGCCTGCTGCGGGAGCAGGCGGGCAAGCTGTTCGACGGGGGCTGCGGGGTCTCCGGGACGTGGCTGGAGAGGGACCCGGCGGGGGTCGACCGCGATGCGGTGCTGCGCTCCCTGGGACTCGATCCGGCCCGGCCGGTCTTCTACCACGCGGCCCGGTACGCCGTGCACCACAAGGGCCAGCTGGAGCTGTTGCGGGCCGTGGAGGAGGTCCTGGCCGGCGGTGCGGAGGTCAGCTTCCTCCTGCGGTGCGCGACGGGCGCGGGCGGGGCGGCCGGGGCGTCGCCCGCCAACGCGTACTTCCAGCGGGTCGCGGACGCGTATCCGGACCGGGTACGGCTCGACTGGCGGCTCGTCGACGAGGAGACGCTCTTCACGGAGGCCGCCTGCGCCGACTTCTGCGTCTATCCGTCGAAGTTCGAGCTCGACGGGTTCCTCATCGCCCAGGCCGAGGCGATGGCCTGCGGTGCCGTGCCCGTCGCCACCGCGCAGCGGGCCACCGCCCACTTCGGGCACGCGCTTCCCCACGAGGACCCGGCGGCCACGGGCTTCGCGGTCCGCGGCTCGTTCCGCGACGACGACCGCGAGCTCGCGTCGCTGCTCGCGGACCGGATCCGTGCCGCGGAGCGGACGTTCCGCGAGGCGCCCGAGGAGTACGCGCGGCTGTCCGCCGCGGCCGTCGTGACCGCCCGCGGTTTCACCTGGGGCGAGAGCGCGCGCCGCCGCCTCGGCGCGTTCCGGGAGCTCCTCGACGACGTCCCCCGCCGGCTGCCGGCGGGGGACGCGATCCGGTACGGATGGTTCGATCTGCTCGACGGGGCGGAGTGGGCCGAGCACCGGGAGGCGATCGCCCGGCGCGCCCTCGCGCTGGGGGACGCCGCCGCCTACGGGCGGTGCGCCGAGCTCGACGGGGCCGCGTACGAGGCGCTGTTCGCCGCCGCGTACCGGCGGGCGGACTTCCCGCGCTGCGCCGAGCTGGCGGGGGCGGCGGGCCGCGAGGCGCTGATGGCCCCGGTCCGGCACCGCTGCCGCGTCTCGCCCGCCGATCCGGGCGGGATGCTCCGGGTGGAGTACCGGCATCCGGAGGTGGCGGCGGTCGACGTCGTGGTCGAGGGGGACGTGGCGGCTTTCGGCGGCACGGACCCGTCCGGTCCGGAACCCCTCGAATCGGCTGCCGAGGCCGCGCTGTCGGACGAGCCGGTGCCGCCGGTCGGCACGACCCGGACCGCCGCGCTGCGGCGGGACGCCGACGGCGTCTTCCGGGGCTCCGTCCTGGCCGACGGCCTGCGGGCGGGCCTCGTCCTCCGGCTCACGCTCACCGGCGGCCGCGTGACCTGGGACAACATCCCCCTCCCGGAGGCCCCGCCCTACCGCGTCGTGGCCACCGACCTCGACGGCACGCTGCTCCGCGACGATCTGACGGTCTCGTCGCGGACCCGGCGCGCGCTCGGTCTGGTGGCCGCGGCAGGAGCCCGGCACCTCGTGGTGACCGGCCGTCCGGCCGCCGCGTGCCGTCGGCTCCTCGACTCCCTCGGCTACACGGGGCTCGCCGTCTGCGGACAGGGCGCGCAGTTGTACGACGCGGGCGCGGACCGGCTGCTGTCCGCGGAGCGGCTCGACACCGGACTCGCGCGCTCGGTCGTCGCCCGCGTCGAGGACGTCGTCGGGCCGCTCGAACTCGGGGTGGTGACCTCGCCGCCGGAGAGCCGCTTCCGGGTCACCCCGGGCTTCGGCGAGCGGGTGCGGCACGGCTGGGACGTCACGGCCGACCGCCCGCTCCTGTGGGAGACGCCGATCGACAAGCTGGTGCTGCACCACCGTGCCCTCGGGGACGACGAGCTCGCGGAGACGGCCCGCCGGCTCTGCGGTGAGGAGGTGACCGTCGTGCACTCCGTCCAGGGCATGGTCGAGGTCCTGCCGCGGGGCGTCACCAAGGGGACCGGGGTGGCGCGGGCCCTGGAGCTCCTCGGCGCCACGGGCGAGGAGACCCTGGCCTTCGGCGACATGCCCAACGACGTACCGATGCTCGCACTCGCCCGCCACGGTGTGGCGGTCGCCAACGCGCACGCGGCGCTGCGGGCCGTCGCGGACGAGATCGCGCCGAGCAACGAGGAGGACGGCGTGGCGGAGGTCCTCGAGCGCCTCTTCGGCGCGCCGGTGGTGCCCATGGGAGGTGGCGCGTGAGCGACCTCCTCTCCCGTCTCGCCGAGGCCCACGGCGTGGCGACGGCCTACCGCACCGACCGGGGGCGTCCGGTCGAGGTCCCCCGGGACACCTTGGTCTCGGTGCTCGCCGCGTGCGGCGTCGACGCCTCGACGCCCGCCGCCGCGGAAGCCGCCCTCGCGGCCCACCGCGCCGAGCGGGCCCGCCGGCTCGTCCCGCCGTGCGTCGTGGTGCGGGGGCCCCGCGGCCCCCGTCCGGGGCTGCCGGCCGGGGCCCGGGCCGAGGTGCTCTGCGCCGACGGCCGTACGCGGGGACTCGACGAGCCGCTGCCCGTGGGGTCCCACACCCTGAGCGTGGAGCGGGACGGACGGCAGGACGCCGCGGTGCTGCTGGTCGCGCCGGAGCGGTCGGCCCCGGCGCCGTACTCCTGGGGCTTCCTCGTCCAGCTCTACTTCCTGCTCTCGCGCCGCTCCTGGGGCATGGGCGACCTCGGCGACCTCGCCGAGCTGGTCTCCTGGGCGGGACGGGACCTGGGGGCGGACTTCGTCCAACTGGGCCCGCTGCACGCGATGGAGCCGGGTCCGCTGCCGGACCCGTCGCCCTACCGCCCGAGCAGCCGGCGCTTCCCCGATCCGATGCACGTGCGGGTCGAGGCCGTCCCCGAGTTCGCGTACCTGGCGGAGGGGCCGCGCGCCCGCGTCCGGCGGCTGGCGGACCGGGCCGCGTCCCTCAACTCCGCCGTCCTCGCCGGGGAGTCGCTCATCCGCCGCGAGGAGGTGCGCGAGCTGAAGCTGGCGGCCCTGCGCGAGGTGTACGAGGTGCCCCGGTCACCGGGGCGCGAGGCGGCGTTCGCCGCGTTCACGGCGCGGGAGGGCCGCGACCTCACGGACTTCGCCACCTGGTGCGCGCTGGCGGAGGTGCACGGCCCGGCCTGGCGTTCCTGGCCCGTCGCGCTGCGCGACCCGCGGTCGGCGGTCGTGGCCGACGCCCGGCGGGTCCTGTCCGGCGCCGTCGACTTCCACCGGTGGCTCGCCTGGATCACCGACGAGCAGCTCGCCGGTGCCCAGCGCGCCGCGCGGGAGGCCGGGATGCGCGTCGGGCTCGTCCACGACCTGGCGGTGGGGGTGGCTCCCGAGGGGGCCGACGCCTGGGCGCTCCGGCACTGTCTGGCCGAGGGCATGTCGGTGGGGGCCCCGCCGGACGACTTCAATCCGGTCGGTCAGGACTGGGGTCAGCCGCCGTGGCGTCCGGACGCGCTGGCCGCGGAGGGCTACCGGCCCTTCGCCCGTCTGCTGCGTGCGGGGCTGCGGCACTCCGGCGCCCTCCGCGTCGACCACGTCATGGGGCTCTTCCGCCTCTGGTGGGTGCCCGAGGGGCGGCCTCCGGCCGACGGCACCTACGTCCGGTACGACGGCGCGGCGATGCTGGCCGTGCTGTGCGCCGAGGCGGAGGCCGCCGGGGCGTTCGTCATCGGGGAGGACCTGGGCACGGTCGAGCCGGAGGTCCGCGAGGAGCTCTCGGCGCGGGGCGTGCTGGGGACGGCCGTGCAGCGCTTCGAGTACGAGGGCGGTTCCGAGGGCCGGGTGGGTCCCCTGCCGCCGGACCAGTGGCGTGAGCACTGCCTGGCCACCCTGACCACGCACGACCTGCCCACCACGGCGGCCTGGCTCAGCGGTGAACACGTCGACCTGCGGGCCTCGCTGGGGCTGCTCGCCCGGGCGCCCGAGGAGGAGAAGGCCGAGGCCGCCGCCGAACGGGACGGCTGGCTCGAGGAGTTGGAACGGCTCGGGCTCCTGCCCGATCCCGCCGGCGAGGTCGCGGCCCTGCACGCGTACCTGAGCCTGACGCCGGCCCGGATGATCGGCGTCTGGCTCCCGGACACGACCGGCGACCGACGGCCGCAGAACCTGCCGGGCACGGCGGGGATCCACCCCAACTGGTGCCTGCCGATCGCCGACGGACGGGGCCGTCCCGTGTCCCTGGAGGAGCTGTCCGAGGCTCCGCTCGTCCACCACCTGGCCGAGGTGTACGCACGCCGGCCGCAAGCACACCGAGTGACCAACGAGGAGAGGCATGTCAAGCCGGGTTCTAGTTGACGAGGCACGTCTGTCGGGGGTGTGGGAGGACGCCGACGGCTTCAGCCTGCTCGCGCCGGACGGCACCGGGTACCGGTCGGACCTCGTCCCGGGGGTGCTCTCCCCCGGGAATCCCGCCCTCGCCCGCGCCGTGGGCGGACGCCGGGTCGTCGCCTTCACGGGGCCGACCGTCGGCCGTCTGTACGGGCGGGCGCTGCGCGACTACCTGGAGGCGAACCTGACGTCGGGGACGTGGACCCTGCACACGATCCCCACCGGGGAGAAGAACAAGACCCTGGCCACGGCGGAGCGGGTCTGCTCGCTGGCCAAGGCGGCGGGGCTCGACCGGCACGGGGTCATGCTGGCCCTCGGCGGCGGGATCGTCTCGGACGTCGTGGGCTTCGCCGCCTCGATGTACTCCCGGGGTATCCGCCACATCCGGGTCAACACCACCCTCGTCGGCCAGGTGGACGTCGGCGTCGGCGTCAAGACGGGGGTCAACGCCCTGCACACGAAGAACATGTTCGGGGCCTACCACCCCGCGCACGCCTCGCTGAGCGACCCCGCGTTCCTCTCCACCCTGCCCCCGCGGGAGATCCGGTGCGGTCTCGCCGAGATCGTGAAGATGGCCGTGATCCTGGACGAGGAGCTGTTCCGCACGCTGGAGCGGTACCCGGACGCGTTCCGGCGGGACGGGACCCCGACGCCGCCCGAGGTCGAGACGTACGTCCTGCGCACCTCGATGCGGCTGATGATGGAGGAGCTGTGCCCGAACCTGCGGGAGCACCAGCTCGCCCGTCTGGTGGACTTCGGCCACACCTTCAGCCCCGTGATCGAGACGGCCGGCGACCACCGCCTCGAACACGGCGAGGCCGTCGCCGTCGACATGGCGCTCTCGGCCTGTCTGGCGCTGCGGCTCGGTCTGGTCGACGAGCGGGAGTGCGACCGGATCATCGGTCTCCTCGCCCGCATCGGACTGCCCGTCTTCGACGCGGAGACCTGCACGCCGGAACTGATGACGCGGGCCCTCGAGGAGTCCTGGGAACGGCGTGGCCGCCGGCTGCACCTGGTGGTCCCCGTCGCCGCGGGCAAGGCGACGTTCGTCGACGACCTCGCCGACGTGCCCGGTGACGTGCTCCGCCTCGCCCTGGACGAACTCGCCCTGAGGGCCGACGGCATCGCCGCGGGGGGCCGGTCGTGACCCGGGGCGCCGGGGCCGCGCGGCCCCTCGCGAACCTGCGGGACCTGCTGTCCCCGAAACCGCGCGACCACGGCGGGACGGGGACGATCCTCGCCCACCGGATCTTCGCCCGGGGCGAGGGGGCCGGTGCCGGCTTCATCGACCTGGCCGTCCTGCCGCCGGGGACGTCCATCGGACGGCACCGGCACGGTCACGACCGCGAGACGTACGTCGTGCTCAACGGCAGCGGCGTGATGTACCGGGACGGAGAGTCGTTCCGGGTGGAGGCCGGGGACGTCGTCCCCAACGAGCCCTTCGGCGAACACGGCCTGAGCAACGACACGGATACGGAACTGGCGCTTCTCGTCTTCGAGGTGGAGGCCGACGGCAGGAGGGACCACGATGACGATTCCGCCCGGTGACCCGGCGGTGACGGAGACCGGCCGGCTCCTGACCGTCATGGACGTCGGGGGGACGACGCTGCGCGTCGGCACCTTCGACGTCCGGGGCGGCGGACGGCTGTCGGACGTGGACCGGATGCGGGTGGACGGCATGGACCGTCACCCCGGGACGCCCCTGCCCGTCCTCCAGCGGCAGGTGGTCGACCAGATCGTGCGCGAGGCCGAGCGGCGGACCGGAGCGCTCCCCGGCTCCGCCCCGGCGGCCCTGGCCGTCGCCTTCGCGGGCCCGGTCGCCCGGGACGGGACCGTCCTGGGCGCCCCGACGGTGTGGGGCGGGGGCGGCGATCCCCTCCCGCTCCAGGAGATCCTGAGCGCCCGGCTGTCCGTGCCGGTGCTCGTCGTCAACGACCTCACGGCGGCCGCCTGGCGGTACGGGACGGAGAGCGCGGTCCCGTTCTGTCTGCTGACCGTCAGCTCCGGCATCGGGAACAAGGTGTTCCGCGACGGCGAGGTGCTCCTGGACGCCGGGGGGTACGGCGGGGAGCTCGGTCACTGGACCTGCGACCGTTCCCCCGACGCCCCGCTGTGCGACTGCGGGGCGCGCGGGCACCTGGGGGCGATCGCCTCGGGGCGGGGCGTCCTCGCCGCGGTGCGCCGGGCGGCGGCGGCCGACCCGGCGGGGTACGCCCGGTCGGCACCGGCCCGCGCCGGGGCGGCCGATCCGCGCCTCCTCGGCAATCCGGAGATCGCGGAGGCCGTACGGGACGGGGACCCGTTCACGACGGCCGTGCTGCGCTCCACCCTCGTGCACCTGGCGGCGGCCGTGGGAGCGGTGTTCGCCTCGATCGGGATCCGCCGCTACGTCCTGATGGGCGGCTTCGCCCTCGCGGTCGGCGAGCGCTACCGGGAGCTGCTGGTGGAGGAGCTCGTACGGCAGGGCTGCTTCGGCCTGACGGCCGACCGGGTGGACGCCATGGTCGTGCTGGGCGAGGACGACGACGACCACGGCCTGATCGGGGTGGGCCGGCTCATGGGCCGCCGTCTCGCGGCGCACCGGGAGAAGGTGACCCTCTGATGTCCGTCCGCACTCCGATGTCCGTCCGTACGGAGGACTCCGCGTCGGCCGCGGCCGCGCCGCCCGGCGCGGCTCGCCGGGCGCTCGTGGTCGGCAGCGGGTTCGTCGGCTCCGAGATCGCCCGCCGGCTCGTCCTGGAGGGCCACGAGGTGACGCTCGGTTCACGAGGACGGCCCGCCGTCGGTCCCGAGGCGTACGGAGCGCGCTGGAGGGCGCTGGACGCCACCGACGCGGGGGCCTGCGCCCGGGTCGTGGCGGCGGTCGCTCCCCGCACGGTCGTCCTGGTCCACGGGCCGTCCGACGTCACCTGGTGCGAGGCGCATCCGGAGGAGGCGGCCGCGGCGCACCGGGCCGCGACCGCCCACTTCGCCACGCTGCCGGGCCTGGACCGCGTCCTGATGATCTCGACGGACAACGTGTTCGACGGCAGGTGCGCCGAGAACGTCGAGTCCACCCCGGTCGCGCCCGCCAACGCCTACGGGGCGGCGAAACGCGCCGCCGAGGAGATCCTGCTGTCCCGGGCGGCCTCCCCGGCGACGGCCCTGCGCGTCAGCCTCGTCTACGGCCACGAGCCCGCGGACGGCGGGAAGTGGCTGAACTTCTTCTCGTCCTGCGCTCACCGGCTGGCCCGTGGCGAGACGGTGGAGGCGCCGGCCGACCAGTGGACCACGCCGGTCCTCGTGGACGACGTCGCCCTGGTGGTCGCCCGTCTCCTCGCCCACGAGGGCGGTCTTCCCCCCGTACTGCACCTGGGAGGTCCGGAGCGCGTCTCCCGTGCGGCGTGGGCCGGCGAGATCGCCCGTGCCCTGGGCGTGCCGACGGAGCTGGTGAAGCCGGTCCCCCGGGCCGCCGGCCGCTACGCCTCCCGGCCGCGCAACACGTGCCTCTCCAGCACGTTGCTGTCGGCCGTGCCCGGGATGGACGCCGTCCCCCTGCGGGGCGTGGCCGCGGCGGCCGAGTCCCTGGCGCCGCTGTTCCTCCGCCGCTGAGGCGCGACGGGGACGTCGCCTCCCGCCGCCCCGTCCGGTACGGCGGCGGCGCGGAGCGCCCCCGGGCCGGCCGGACCGCTGGAAGCCGAGCCGGTGGGGACGGGCCGGGGCGGCCGGGAGTCACGGCCTTCCACCGGTTCCTCCGTCCAGGAAGGCCAGCAGCCGCCCGTCGAGTTCCTTCGGCGCGGTGAGCGGCAGGGAGTGGTGGGTGGCGCCGGGGAGCAGTGCCACCTCGGCGTGCGGGAGCACCCGGCGGGCCCGGTCGGCGACCGCGGCCGAGTCGTGGGTGCGGCTGTCTTCCGCGAGCAGGACCAGGACGGGCATGTCGAGGTCGGCGGCCCGGGGACGGCTGCCGGTGACCGGCTTGCGGCCGGGGAGGGTGGCGGCGAGCGCGTAGAGGCGCTGCCAGGTCTCGTCCGGGCGGGTGCCCGCCGTCTCCCAGGCCAGGAACGCGCGCGCCCTGGCCTCGCTCGGGCGGATCAGGGTGGGCAGCGCGCGCAGCAGGTAGCCGGGGCGGAAGCCGGCGAAGACCTGGGTGGGGTCCACGAGGGCGAGGCGGTTCACTCGCGACGGTGCGTGGGTCGCGTACCGGGCGGCCAGCCAGGCGCCGTACGAGTGACCGCACAGGTGCGTGCGGGGGAGACCGAGGCCGTCCAGGAGCGCGTCCATCCAGGCCGTGAGATCGTCGGCGTTCCTCAGCGGTGCGCCCCGGCGTTCGGTGCGGCCGGCGTCGCCCATCAGGTCGACCGCGTGGATCCGGTACCGCTCCCCCAGCGCCGGTGCGTTGGCGAACCAGACGAGGCCGGTCGCGGAGCCGCCGGGCAGCAGGACCAGGGGGCTGCCGCCGGGCGAGCCGTACACATGGACCCGGGTGGGCCCGTACGGGGTGGCGACGTCGTGTTCCTCGGTGGACTCGGGCCAGCAGGCCCGCAGCTCGTCGTAGGCGCGGTCGAACTCGGACGGGGACACGGCGATTCCTCTCGCTGGGCGATAATCTCGCTCAGCGAGATATTAACCGTGAGACCGAGGAGTGTACGTGGACGACCGGAGCCCGGTGATGGGGCTGGTGCACCTGCTGCGCGCGGTCACCGTGGAGTTCGACGTGCTCGGCGCCGAGTTCGCGGCGCGCCACGGGCTGCATCCCACCGATGTGCGCGCGCTGATCCACCTGTTGGACGCGGAACGTGCGGGCCTCCGGGCCACGCCCGGGTGGCTCGGCGAACAGTTGCGGCTGAACTCCGCCGGGACCACCTCCCTGGTGGACCGGCTGGAGCGGCTCGGACTGGCCTCCCGCAGCAGGGACACGGCGGACCGGCGGCGCGTACTGCTGAAGGTGGAGGAGAAGGCCGCGGAACTCGGGTGGGCCTTCTTCGGGCCGGTGATCGGCGAAGTGGTGGCGGTGGCGGAGGATTTCGGGGCGGGCGAGCTGGAGACGGTGCGCCGTTTCCTCACCGCCGTGCTGGGGTCCGTCGGGCGGGCGCGTTCGAGCTGACGGTGTTCCGGCCGGTGAGAGCACCCGGTCCGGGCGGTGACCGCTCCACCCCGCCCTGGCGGTGACTGCCCCGCCCCGTCCCCTCGGTGGCCGCCTCGCCCCGGCCCACGGCACGCAACGGGGCGGGGCGAGGCGAGGCGGGCAGTCGCGCGTCGGTCGTGTCCGCCCCGTGCGCCCGCCCCGTGCGCCCGCGTCGCGCGCTACGCGGCGGACGCGAGTTCGGCGCGGCCGAACAGCAGCGCGTAACCGGTGGGCAGTTGCTGGAGGATGCGGGTCAGGAGGTCGGGGCCGGCGTAGGCCGCGACGGCGGAGAAGACCGATCCGGTGTCCCAGCGGGTGGTGGCCAGGGAGGCGCCGGTGCGGGCGGCGAGTTCCTTCACGAACGCCCAGCCCCCCAGCGGCCGGGGGTCGGGGATCTGGGCGGTGAGGACGCACGCGGCCTCGAACGGCAGGCGGGCGGCCAGTTCGACGCGTTCGTCGCCGGTCAGCTGGCGTCCCAGTCCCCCGAGGACGAGGCGGACGGCTTCCTCGGCCCTCTCGCGGTCGGGGTAGGCGCCGTCGTAGCGGACCTTCTCCAGCATCTGCTCGTACGCCCTTCCGTAGGGCTGCCGGGACGGTGCGCTCTGGTCGGACATCACTGCGGTGGTTGCCTTTCTGTCACCGGGTCGTGGTGGCCGGTGCGCGGCCACCGGAGGTGGGGTGGTCAGGTGGGCTGGGGGCGGCCGAAGAGGAGGTCGTAGCCCGCGGGCAGCTGGAGCAGGACCTCCTTGAGGAGGTCGTCGCCGGCGGCGTCGGCGACCGTGGAGAGGACGGCGCCCACGTCCCAGGCGGCGGTCCGCTCCGTCGCGCCCTCGATCCAGGCCGCCGTCGCCCGTACGAACCGCTCGGGCGAGAGCGGCTCGGCGCTCTGCAGCGGGTTGAGCAGGATCAGGGCGAAGCCTTCCGGCAGGCGCGCGGCCAGCCGGGCGCGCACCTCGCCCACCAGGTGCGCTCCCAGCAGGGCGAGCACCACGCGGGCCGCGCGTTCGGCCTCCCGCACGGTGTCGTACCTGCCTCGTTCCTCCACCTGATCGAGAAACGCTTCCCGTCGTACGGTCACGTCGGCCGCCACCTTTCCTCGGTCCAGGGGCGCGGAGGACGGGAGGGGGGAGATCGAACGCCCGTCCTCCGCCGCTCGTCAGCCCTTGCGTGTCCGGCTCAGCCGGAGATCTCCTTGCGGCCCGCTCCGACGCCGATGGAGATCTTGCGGGGCTTGGCGCGCTCGGCGATCGGGATGCGCAGGGTGAGCACGCCTGCCTCGTAGTCGGCCTGGATGCGCTCGGTGTCCAGCGTGTCGGCCAGCACGATCTGGCGCGAGAAGACTCCCAGCGGCCGCTCCGAGAGTTCCATCTGCACGTCGTCGGCCTTGGTCACGGGCCTGCGCTCGGCCTTGACGGTCAGCATGTTCCGTTCGACGTCGATGTCGATCGCGTCCGGACCGACGCCGGGGATGTCGAAGGCCACCACGTACTCGTCGCCCTCGCGGTAGGCGTCCATGGGCATCGGGGACGGTCGCGTCCAGGTCCCCGGGCCCATCATCTGCTGGGCCAGCCGGTCGAGCTCGCGGAAGGGGTCAGTGCGCATCAACATCGAAGAACACCTCCAGAGGTTCGGGCAGTTGCTGCCAATGCGCCTCACTGAAACCGTTGTAACATGTCATCCATTGGATGACAAGTGAGGCCGTCATCCGAAGGATGACCACCGAGGGAGATGCCCATGACCCCGGCCGACCGACCGGACCAGTCCGGCGCCGACGCACAGAGCCCGGCGTCGTTCCTCGCCGCCGCGGCGGCCCTCCGGGCCATAGACGAGACCCTGCGGGCCGCCCGGCACACGGCGCCCGGCACCGGCGAGGCCGTCGGCACGGACCAGGCCCTGGCCTCGCTCCTGCTGCTGCGGCAGGTGCGCGAGGAGCTCGCCGGATGGGAGACCGGCCTGATCGAGACCGCCCGCCACGCGGGCGCCAGCTGGGCCGACCTCGCCCACCCCCTCGGCGTCGCCAGCCGCCAGGCCGCCGAGCGCCGCTACCTGCGCAACCGGCCCGGGCCCGTCGGAACGACCGGCGAGCAACGCGTCCAGGCCACCCGCGAGCGCCGCGCGGCCGAGCGCACCACCGCCACCTGGGCCCGGCGCAACGCGGCGGACCTGCGCAGCATCGCCGGGCGGATCACCGCCCTCACCGACCTGCCGACCGCGGCCGACCTGCCGCTGAGCCGGCTCCACGCGGCCCTCGCCCACAACGACCCGGCGGAGCTCGTCGACCCGCTCACCGCCACCCGCCCCCACCTGGCCGACCATCCCGAACTCGCGGCGCGGCTCGACGACCTGACGCCCCCTTGAACGTGCCGGAGTCCACGGCGCGCGCGGGCCCCGCCGAGGGCCGGGAGGTGCTCGGGCGCGGATCTTCTCCACAGAATCGCGACAGGGTCATCGCATCTGCCTCACGAGGGCGAGGAGTAAGGAGGGATCGAGGGGTGAGGAGCAGACCACACCCGCTTCCGAAGCACGAAGCCGGAGGATCTCATGTCCCAGTCGCTCCCCGCGGTGAAGACCCTGACGCGGAGCATGCCCATGGAACTGCTCACCTCGGACACCGAGGTCCGGGTAGACACCACCCTCCACTACACCTCCCGCAACCCCCATGCGCTGAGCATCACCTTCCACCTCCTGGATCCCGATCCCGTCGTCTGGCACCTGGACCGGGAGATGGTCGTCATCGGCTCGCTCTCGCCGACCGGCGACGGGGAGGTCCACCTGCGGCCCGCCGACGAGGGCAGGCTGCTGATACGGCTCGGTCCCCCCGGGCACCGCGCCCACGTCCTGGTCGAGGCGGACCGGCTGGCCGCCGTGGTGCGGGAGACGTTCGCCCTGGTCCCCCAGGGCACGGAGGAACGCCACATCGACTGGCGTCCCCTGCTCGCCTCGCTCGGGCACTGACCGCCGACCCGTGCCGGTCCCCGCTCGGGCCCGGTCGGCGGGACCGGGTCCCGTCGTCGGACGTCAGGCCCGCATCAGGAGTGGCGCGAGGGCGACGGCCGCTTCGCAGGACTCGGCGGTCTTGCCGTAGCGGGTGGCGATCCCACACCACGCCGTCACGGATCGGGCGTCGCCCGAACCCTCAGGAGTTCCCGCGCCTGCCACGACGGAGCGTCCGCCGGGCCAGCGTCCTGCTGCCGTTGAAGAAGTCGTTGAACCGGTCCAGCCCCGAGACGGCTCGGAGGACGAACGGCTGCATCAGCAGTGACATCGACGGTGAGTACTTCGTGGCGTCCGACCAGATGCCGGCGAGGTCCTCCGGCATCTCACCGTCGACGATGTAGTCGGCGAGCTGGTGGGCCACGTACGGCACCTGACAGAGGCCGTGGCCGTTGCAGGCGTTCGAGTAGAAGACGTTGTCGCCCACCTGCCCGGCGATCGCCAGCCAGTCCGGGCTGATGCCGATCCAACCGCCCCAGGCGCGCTCGATGGCCACGTCGGACAGCGATGGGAACCGGTTGGCCAGATCCTTCCCCATGTCCCGCACGACGGCGGGGTCCGGGACCCGGTCCGGGAGCGGGTAGGTCTGGCCCCGCTGCGCTTGGCGGACCCCGCAGACGATGGTGTTGCGCTCGGTGAGACGGTAGTGGGTCATCAACTGGTGCTGGGTGATGATGCCGGACCGACTGGTCCAGTCCAGCGCGGCGAGCCGCTCCGGCGCGATGGGTTCCGACTCGATCTCGATGACGTACAGCGGCGTCGCGAGGTTCTTGGGCGTGATGTCCCACTCGCCGCCGTAGACGCTGGTGGCGAGCAGCACCTTGTTGGCCCGCACGACGCCGTGCGGTGTCGTGATCTCGACGGTGCCGCCCGTCCGCCGGACATCGCTCACCCGCGTCTGCTCGAAGACCTTGGCCGAGGAGGCGAGCAGCGCGCGACGCACACCACGAGCGAGCTTGCCCGGATTCAGCATTCCGCCGACGGACTCCCGCATACCGCCCACGAATCCGGCGGGGAGGCCGAGTTCCTCCCTGCTGCCGACGGTCCCGTGCCCACCGTAGGCGCGCAGGATCGCCGCCTGGGTGCGCACCCTGAGCATCATGAGGGGGGAGACCGCACCCCACACCAGGCCGTTCGCCACGTAGTCGCAGTCGATGTCGTGCGTCTTCATGAGGTCTTCCACGTAGCGGCCCGCGTGCTCCGCCAGTTTGGTCATGACCGGCATCTTCTTCGGGGACTGGAGGCTGAGCATCCGCAGGTCGCCACCCGGCGCCCCGGCGATCTGACCGCCGTTGCGCGAGGCCGAGCCGTAGCCGCAGAACTCGGCCTCCAGCAGCACCACGTCCTGGCCTCGCTCCGCGAGGCGCAGCGCGGCCGCCATGCCGCCCATGCCGCCGCCGATGACGGCGATGTCACAGGTGAGATCGCGGTCCAGTGCGGGCCGCACGTCGTCCGGCCGGTCGATCCAGCCGGTGAAGCTGTTGTACTTCGTGCCGTCGGTCCTCATGTCGTCCCGATCTCCTTCTGGGTGGGGTTTCTGTCCTGTCGGGTGGGGGGTCCGTCCTGCTTCGCGCCCCGCGTCGGGGCATGCTCGGCAGCACGCCCCGAGCCCTCGTCCCCGTCCAGCGGATCGACCGCGACGGGCGCCTCTTCGGCGAGACGCGCGAAGACGGCGAGCAGGAGGTTCTCCGTCTTCTGCGGCTCCGTGTCAGTCCTGAGAGGTCGTGGCCCCGAGCGGGGCCCGGGCTGCTCGTCGCTCTCCCTTGGCCGCGACCGAGCGGGCCGGGAGGTCTCCCATCGACAGGAGACCGGGGCGCGCCCCGACGACCGCGGTGGAGGCGTTGACCGCCGCCGCGACCGTGCTGAGGAAGGAATCGAAGCCCCCGGAGGAACGGAGGTCGACGACCTGCTCCTCTCCGACGATCCGGTAGTCGTCGCCCGCGGCCACCTCGTCGGCCGGCTCGAAGAACCCGAACGTGATCTCCAGGTCGATCACCACTTCGCCCTCGAACACGCCCCGGGCGGCATGAGTGACAGCCGCGATCTGCCCCGGTTCGATACGCATGTGGTCCCCGACGCGCGGCGAGGTCGTCACGACAGCGGGTTCGACCTCTCCCACGTCCACCGAGTCGAGATCCCATCCGAGCCCTGCCGCGAGCGCCCCGATGGCCTGCTCGAAGCCGTGGTGTCCGACGACCTCGCCCCGGCTGCGAGCCGTCGCGAACTCGCGCGTGGTCAGACCGAGGCCGAACTTCGACAGGATCGCGCCGTAGCGTGACATGTTCGTCCGTCGGCGGATGCGCACGCTCTCCACACGCTGGGTCAATGCGGTCAGCAGGAGAGGAAGGGTGTCCATCAGGATGCCCGGGTTCGCCCCGCCGCCCAGGACGGTCACGCCGTGTGCCTTCGCCGTGTCGTCGAGCCGTCGGGCCAGGTCGGGATGGCTCTGCCATGGATGGGCCAGCTCTTCGCAGATGCTCAGGACGTTGTACGAACGCTCCAGCAGCGGCAGCAGGACGTCGGCCGCCCTGTGCAGGTCCGAGACGGTCGCCACGATCGCGAGGTCGGCGGCGGGCAGGTCGGCCGGGTCGCCCACGACGACGACGCCGTTCGCGGCGCCGCCGAGCAGCGCTCCGAGGTCTCGACCAGCCACGCGGGGGTCCTGGTCCACCGCTCCGACGACCTCCACGTCCGCGCGTCGCAGCAAGGAAGAAGCGATGGCCCGGCCGGTGGCGCCGAGACCCACGACGACGACACGATCACTCAACTTCTCTCCCCTGGCTGTCCCGGTCGACACGCCCGCGGCACGGTGTTCAGCGACACCGGACTTCGCCCGTGGCGGTTGCCTCGTACCCCACTGTCGCCAGCCACGGCCGCGGTGAGAACGACACTCAGCACCTGCTTCCCCTGAAGCACGGTGCACGGTGCACGGGCCGGTCGCGCCCGACTCGGGCGGCGGGGAAGCGCCATGACGGCCGAGGTGTCGGACGCCGTCGAGGGATGCGACGCGCCGATCCCGGAGCGGGAACCTCCGGAATCGGCGCGGCCGGCCATTTCGGCCGAGAGCTCCCCGGCTCAGATCACCAGGGCACTTCGTTCGGACCGTTCGGTGCTGCGTGACCTCGCTCCTCAGGACCGGGGAGGCGCGGGGCCGATGGGGAGACCACAGTGAAGTGATCGACGCGATCGCCCGGAAGTTCCGGACCGGCTCGCCATGGGTCCGCCCGCCCGAGGAGTACGGCGACCGGCAAGGCGTCGCCAACCGCTACGGGAAGACCCCGACCCTCCACCCGGCCGGACTCCACATCGCGGGCGTCTTCCTTCGGTCCGCCGGGTCCACGGCTCAGGAGCAGGAGCGGACCGCGTCGTCCCAGGCACCGGGGCTGCGGTAGTGGTTCCTGTGCCCCGCGGCGAGCACGTGGCGCAGTTCGGCGAGGTGCCAGGTGCCCGCGGGGAGTGCCAGCCGGTCGAGCAGGGCCGGTGCGGCAGCCGGTTCCAGGTCGCCGTGGACGTCGTGGAAGCCCGCCAGGAGGCCGCGGAAGAGGGCGGGGTGCAGGGCGGGAAGCCGCACGGCGGCGCGGTACGTCGGCTCCTTCACCGTCCAGCGCACCGGGCCCGAGCACTCCAGGACCCGACGGGCCCCGCGGAGCAGGGCTTCCGACGCCTCGGTCACCACGCGGTCGACGTCGTCGCCGAGGACCTCGGCGAAGGCCGTCGCGGACGTGGCGGGGTCCTCGAACCAGTCCACCCACAGCGAGTAGGTGACGGCCTCGGCATGTCGGTCCGCCTCCAGCCGCCGGCGGTAGCCGTCCCCCAGCACGTCGGCCGGCAGGGGACCCTCTGCGCCCTCGTTCGCGAACCGGATCTCGCACGTGACCCAGTATTCGTCGAGGAGGTCCAGCAGCCCGAAGGCCAGCCGCAGCCGGTCGGCGGCGTCCAGATCTTCGGCGAACACGTCGCCGGCCCAGGAGTGCGCCACCTGGTCGGCGGTGAGCAACACGTCGGGGGCCTCGTCGCTCACCCACCCGTCGCACACCCGGCTGACGCCCTGGTCGGCCGGTCACCGCCGCGCCGCCTCCTCGGCCTGCACCTCCCCTCGGGAAGTGTGACAAGCCCGCGAGGTCCGAAGGAAACGCCCTAAGGGTTGTCCGGCAAAGATCTCGGTTTCGAGTGCGGAGCTGCCTGCCGGGCCGGCGAGGTGCTCAGCCGGTGGTTCGTGAGGTGTCCAGGGACTGGGCGAAGCCGGCGAGCGTGTGGAAGTCGTTCTCGCGTAGGCCGATCCGCGGGTTGACGTGGTGGAGGAGCCCTGGGCCCGGGTGGTGGGCCGTCACGTAGGTCTGATCCAGCGCGCTCTGCTCGTCGTCCACCCAGGCGAAGGGACGGCCGCCTGCGTAGTCCACCAGCGGTCCGGTCTTCCAGTGGACTCCATCGGGGCGTTCTTGGAGCAGGACGTCGCCGAAGTCCACGAAGGGAAGTTCCGGAAGGCCGAGGACCGGTGCGATCCACCGGTTGGCGTCGTCCATCCATGTGGTGGCCCAGCACAGCTCGAAGCCGAGCCGGAGCAGGATGCGTCCGTGCTCCGGGTTGAGCCAGACCCGCAGGGGGCGTCGTCGGGACGACAGGCCCCTGCCGTCCTGAGGGGCGCCGTTCCGGGGGACCCGGAGTGTGGTGTAGCCGTCGGGACGCCTCTCCGGCTTGGCCGCATAAGGGTTGAGCGGCCCGTCCACGTCGAGGAACAGCAGAGGTCGGTTCACGGTTTCCCCCGGATCTTGCTCCCTGTGGACTGCCCCGAGCAGCGTAGCTGTGGGATTGTCTCGGGGTGAGGCCGGTCTGCGCGATGATCATGCGAACCAACCTGACGTTGCGGCAGCTCGCTCCGCTGTTCGGCGTCTCGAAGTCCACGGCCGGCCGAGTCATCAACCACCTCGGCCCCCTGCTCGCACTCCAGCCCCGCAAGCGGTTCGCCAAGGACACCGTGCTCATCGTGGACGGCACCCTGGTCCCCACCCGCGACCACGCCATCACCGAGCGGTCGAAGAACCACCGGTACTCCACCGACCACCAGGTCGTCATCGACGCCGACACTCGCCTGGTCGCCGTGGTCGGCCGACCGCTCGCCGGGAACCGCAACGACTGCAGGGCATGGGAGGAATCCGGCGCCAAGGCCGCCGTCGGCAAGACCACCACGATCGCCGACGGCGGCTACCCGGGCACCGGCCTCGTCATCCCGCACCGCCGACAGCGAGGCCAGACCCAACTTCCGGACTGGAAACGGGACAGCCCTCAGGCCATCCAGAAGAAGACGGCCGTCATCCGCTTGTCCCGCAAGGTCGTGCCGGTGTAACCGGTCGCGGTGTGGATGAGGTTGGCCGAGTACAGCAGCAGGCGGTTGTAGCGGGGCGGGACGCGCAGGTCCTCGGTGAAGGAGTCTCCCGGCACGAAGCGGGTGCCCAGCGCGTCCACCAGGTTGTTGTGCGGGGCGAGGACCTGATTGCCGCCGAGCACGCCGCCGGGCAGGTTCTGGCGGTAGAAGCTGGTGCCGCAGTCCTTGGGCAGGTCCGGCGTCAGGTACAGCACCGCCGCGTAACGGCACAGGCTCCGGGAGTCGGTGTGCGGGCGCGGTTCGCACTCGCCCTCACCGACGACCTGGACGCAGTTGTGGTTGAAGGTGCCACCGCCGGAGGGGTCCACCGTCCAGAGCCTCTGCGCCCCGACGGTCCTGCGCACCAGCTTCTCCACGTGCGCGAGTTCCGCCGGTTCGAGTCCGGGCATCGTGCGCAGTCCCGGCCAGGGCTCGGGCTTGTGGGGGTAGCCCTCCACCCAGTCGTCCCGTTCGAGCATGCGGGCTCGTACGGCGTCGGGGTCGGGCAGGACGTCGTCCAGGATCCAGTAGTCCCGACCGCGGGTGGGTTTGCGGTACGGCAGGACCTGAAGCGCACCGGGGCGTGGGGGGTATGACGGCATGGCGGGAACGCTAGTGCGAGGAAGGATGCGTCCCGCCAAGGCGTCGCCAAAGCGCCGCCAAGACTGCGGCAAGACATCACCATGCAGGCAATCCGCAGGAAAAGACGGTGGGCGCGGAGCGATGAGTTTCCGACGGCCCGGCGGTCCACCCCGCATGGAGAACACTTCACGCACGGAGCCCATCGACCTGGGGGCGGCCGCCGAGCGGGTCGCCCGGCTCGCGGAGGCCATCGACGACGAGCGGCTCGACGGCCCGACGCCCTGCCCCGAGTACGCGGTACGGGAGGTGCTCGCCCATGTCGCCGGGCTCAGCGTCGCCTTCCGTGACGCGGCCCTGAAGCGCTTCGGTCCCACCACCGCCACGCCGCCCGGCTCGTCCCGTCCGGTGCTCTCCGAGGACTGGCGGACGACCCTGCCGCGGGCGCTGGGCGAGCTGGCGGCCGCCTGGCGGGAGCCCGGGGCCTGGGAAGGGGACACGCAGGCGGGCGGGGTCGCCCTGCCGGCCGCCGTCATGGGCCGGGTCGCGCTCGACGAGCTGCTGATCCACGGCTGGGACCTGGCACGGGCCAGCGGTCAGGCGTACGAGGTGAGCGAGGAGGAGCTGAGGGTTTCCGAGGCCCTGCTGACCCCGGCCGACGGTTCCTCCGACGAGGGCTTCTTCGGCCCCGTCGTCGCGGTGCCGGACACCGCGCCCCTGCTGGACCGTGTGATCGGCCTCAGCGGCCGTCGACCCGACTGGCGTCCGGCCTGAGGTGTGCCCCGTGCGACGGCGTGAGTTCACGGCCCGGCGGCCCCGCCCGGGCCGCCGGGCCGGAGGAGCTGCCGTCCGGCTACCGGTGAGGGGCGCCTCAGGGGGCGTACGGGCCGATGGCGTCCGGATCGGCGTGCGTACGGATCGGTGACGGCCGGATCGGCGTGCGGCCGGATCGGCGTGCGTACGGATCGGTGACGGCCGGATCGATCGGCGAGACCTGGGTAGTCGGCGGGCATGAGGACGGACGGCAGGAGCACCGGGCGGACGGACCCGGGGCGTTCGGACGCCGGCGCCGGAAAGGCGGGCGTCGTCTTCCGCGCGGCGCGGTTCGTCGCCCGCCGCCGGGGTGCCCGGCCCGCCCTGCATCCCCATGGCGTGGTGCTCGCGGGACGCCTCGACGTGCCGGCGCAGGAGATCCGGTGGGGCGTGCCGTGGTGCGACCGCCCCGCGTCGTACCCGGTGACGGCACGGTGGTCGCGGGCGGCCGGGCTGCCCCGCCCGCTTCCCGACGGGTTGGGGCTCGCGCTGCGGGTGGAGGACGCGGACGGACCGGGGTGCCCCCTGGAACTGCTGTTCACCAGCAGCGGCCGGGGGCGCCTTTCCCGGCACGTGCCGATCCCCCGCACGTCCGCCACCTCCGGTCCGTACACCACGCTCCTGGCCTATGCCGTGGGCGACGGGCAGGGCGTCGTGGCGGCGTTTCCCGCACCGGGCTCCCCCAGGATCCCCGCCGACCCCGCCGCGGTGGGGGCGGCGGCGGCCTCGCGGCCGGTCGTCTTCGACCTGCGGGTCGGGACGTCCGTGGGCTGGCGGCTGCTGGCTCGGCTCACCCTCTTCCGCGAGGAGCCCGCGTCCGGCCGGCTCGGGTTCGACCCCTACCGGAACTGCCTGTCCGGTTTCCGCCCGGTCGACCGCCTGCGTGCGCTGCGCGTCGCCGCGTACGCGGGGTCCCGGGCCGGGCGGAACAGGAGGCGGGGTCCTGCGGGCAGCCGCACCTGAGACCGGCACGGGAGGACCGGGCAGGCCCCGGGGGCGCCCGGAGGAACGCGCCGCCGGCCGGCTCGACGCCCGTCGAGGGGGGCGGCGCCAGGCCGTTCGCCTGCCCGTCAATGTGCCTCACCGGAGTCACGGTGGACTGGGTGGAAGGTTCTACGCGCGTCGGAGCCAGCGCCCTCCTATCGGAAGGCACCAAGGGGAATCCGCCCTGTTGGAGGTAGGACCACAACCGCCGAGTAGGGGGCGAAATATGCCTCTGGCCAGGGGAGAATCCCGGACGCACTGTCCAGAACATCAGAGGGAAGACCCGTGCGACCGAGAATCTTCGGCATGACCGCCTCCGTGGCCGCGTTCGGACTGCTGGGCTCACTCGCCACCGGCTGCGGCTCGTCCGAGAGCGCCGGGACGACGCTGCGTCTGGTGGCTCCCGAGTACGGCGACGGCCCGGCGACCAGCTCCAAGGCGTACTGGGACAAGCTGACCGCCGCCTTCACCGCCGCCCACCCCGGCACGAAGGTCGAGGTGACGCTCTACCCGTGGGCCGACGTCGACCGCGAGGTCACCCGCATGGTCGAGGAGGACAACGCGCCGGACGTCGCTCTGATGGGCGCGTACTCCGACTTCGCCGCGGAGGGCCGTCTCTACTCCGCCGACGAGCTGCTGTCGATCAGGGCGGAGGCGAACTTCCTGCGGCCGCTCGCGGCGGCGGGCTCGGTCGACAACACCCTGTACGGCCTGCCCTTCGTGGCCAGCAGCCGGCTGCTCTTCTACAACGAGGAGTTGTTCGACGAGGCCGGGGCCGAGCCGCCGAAGACCTGGTCGGAACTGAAGGAAGCGGCCGAGGCCCTGAAGAAGAAGGGCGTGCCCTATCCGTACGCCCTGCCGCTCGGCCCCGAGGAGGCGCACGCCGAAGCCCTGATCTGGGAGCTGAGCAACGGCGGCGGGTACACCGACGTCAGCGGCCAGTACGCCATCGCCTCCGAGCAGAACACGCAGACGTTCCGCTGGATCAAGGACAACCTGGTCGTGCCCGGTCTGACGGGCCCGGTCCCGCCGGCCAAGCTCAACCGGCAGGACGCCTTCGACGCCTTCCTCCGCGGCGACGTCGGCATGGTCAACGGCTACCCGTCGCTCCTCCACGAGGCGAGGGCGAAGGGGATGAAGGTCGGCACCCTGAGCATGCCGGTGTCGGACACGCTGGAGGACGGGAAGATCCCGCCGGCGGCGGGCGTCGCGGACTGGATGATGGCCTTCAAGCGGGACGGCAACCGCGAACCGGTGGGCTCCTTCCTGGACTTCGTCTACCAGGACAAGAACCTCAGCGAGTTCGCGGGGCGCTACCACCTGTTGCCGTCGACGGTGTCCGCCTCCGAGGCGTCCCAGGGCCCGCAGGCCGATCCCGACACCGAGCGGTTCCTGGACGCGCTGCACAGCGCGCAGCTCTACCCGGTCAACGAGCCGTCCTGGCTGCAGGTCAGCAACACCATCAAGCGGAACATCGGCAAGGCCGTCGCGCCGTCCGCCGACCCGAAGGCCGTGCTGGAGGACATCGCCGAGCAGGCCCGGGAGGAGAAGCGGCAGGAGTAGCGGCTCAGGGAAGCGGCGTCCCGCCCGTGGCGTTCACGATCTCCCCGGTGATGTAGCTCGCCCGGGGCGAGGCCAGGAAGACGTAGGCGGGGGCCATCTCCGCCGGCTGGGCCGGACGTCCCAGGGGCGACTGTTCGCCGAAGTGCCCGGTCTCCGGCATCGTCGCGGGGATCAGCGGGGTCCACACCGGCCCGGGGGCGACCGCGTTCACCCGGATGCCGCGTTCCGCGACCATCTGGGCGAGGCCGTGGGTGAAGGAGATGATGGCCGACTTCGTCATCGCGTAGTCGAGGAGGTGGGGGCTGGGCTGGTAGCCCTGGACGGACGTGGTGTTGATGACGCATCCGCCGCGCGGCATGTGGGCCAGGGCCCGGCGGGTGAGCCAGAACATGCCGTACAGGTTGGTCTTCATCACCCGGTCGAACTGCTCCGTGGTGATCGCCTCGATGCCGTCGGGCTGTGACATCTGGTACGCGGCGTTGTTGACGAGGAGGTCGACCCGGCCGAGTTCGCCGACCGTGCGGTCGATCAGGTCGTCGCACTGTCGTTCGTCCCGGATGTCGCACGGCACGGCGATCGCGGTGCGGCCCGCTTCGCGGACCAGGCGGGCGGTCTCCTCGGCATCGGCCTTCTCCTCGGGCAGATGCGTGAACACGACGTCCGCGCCCTCCCGTGCGAACGCCAGGCACACGGCCCTGCCGATCCCGGAGTCGCCGCCGGTGACGAGCGCCGCCCTGTCGGTCAGCAGGCCGTGCCCCTCGTAGGAGTCCTCGCCGTGGTCGGGCCGCGGCTCCATGGCCCCGGTCGAACCGGGGTGCTGCTGGTGCTGGTCGGGTTGGGGCGGAGCGGGGTGCTGGGTGGTGGGGTCGGGGACGGCGGGGGCTCGCCGGTCGGACATCGCAGGTCCCTTCGTACGGTCGTGGGCCCGGTATCGGTACCGGGCCGGTTCGCGGTGGTGGGCTCCGGGTCAGGAGGAGGGGTACGGAGCGTCCCGGAGGAGCCGGGCGAGGTGGGCGGTGTTGGCGGCGAGGGTCGCCGTCGTGGCCGCGGTCTTCTCGGGCGTCTTGTCCAGGTCCTGGTAGTCCGTGCCCTGCATGGCTTCGCCGACCCAGTAGGTGACGGCGTTGGGGGCGAGGGAGAAGCCCACGTCGTCGAGGCCCTGGAAGAGGTCGGCGCTGACCTTGTGGGCGCCGTCCTCGTTGCCGACGACGCAGACGGCGGCGACCTTCCCGTAGGTGAGCATGCGGCCCTCGTCGTCGGACTCGGAGAGCTCGGCGTTCAGGCGTTCGAGGACGCGTTGGGCCAGGCTCGCGGGGTGCCCGAGCCAGATCGGGGTGGACAGGACCAGGATGTCGGCGTCCAGGACGGCGGAACGGATGGCCGGCCAGTCGTCGCCCTCGCCCATGTCGGTCTTCACGCCGGGCTTCACGTCGTGGTCGGCGATCCGGATGGCCCTTCCCGTCACTCCGTGGCCGGAGAGCTCCTCCAGCACCTGCTCCGCCAGCAATTGGGAGCTGGAGGGGGCGGGGGAAGGGGACAGCGTGCACACGAGCGCGACGGCACGGAGCGGGGTCTTCTCGTTGGCAGTCATATCCCCCGGCTACCCGCACGGGGCGGACGAATCCTCCCCGTCTCCCGCGGATGCCCCGTACGGGCGTACGGGTTCCCGCGGGGCCTTCACCCGGGCCGTGGGGTGGTGCGCAGCAGGAGCACGGCGATGTCGTCGGTGTAGTGGGCGGTGGGCCGGGCCCTGCGCAGGAGCGTGTCGATCAGCCGGTCCAGGTCCTGTCCTTCGTGCTCGGCGAGGTGGGCGGCCAGGTCTTCGGCGATCCGGTCGGGATCCACACCGGGCGCTTCGACGAGGCCGTCGGTGTAGAAGGCGAGCGTCGACCCGGGGCTGAGGGGCAGCGTGGTGACGGGGCAGGAGAGGCCGGGGTCGATGCCCAGCAGCGGGCCGGGGTCGAGTTCCACCGGGCGGGCCCGCCGGCCGGGGCGGTGCAGCAGGGGGGGCGGGTGGCCGGCGCTGGCCAGGAGCACCTCCTGACGGGCGAGGTCGATGTGCGCGTACGTGCAGGAGACGAGGAGGTCGGTCTCGAGGTCGGTCAGGACGCGGTTGGTCCGGGCGAGGACCTGCCCGGGCGGCCCTCCGGCGGTGGCGTGGATGGCGGTGCGGACCTGTCCCATGAGGGCGGCGGCCGCCGCGCTGTGGCCCTGGACGTCGCCGATCACCGCTGCGGCGGTGGTGCCGTCGAGGCGGATGACGTCGTAGAAGTCGCCTCCGATGTCCATCCCGCGGCTGGCCGGGAGGTAGCGGGCCGCCGTGTCCAGGCCGGGCAGGGCGGGCAGCCGGTGCGGCAGGAGGGCCTGCTGCAGGCCGTGGGCGAGGTCCCGGGCGGCGTCGTAGAGGCGGGCGCGGTCCAGGGCCTGGGCGATCAGCCCGGCGAGGGAGGTCAGGACGGCCCGCTCGTCGGCGCTGAACGCGTGGGGCCGTTCGTAGGAGAGGATGCAACAGCCGACGGGCCGTCCGGAGACGATCAGCGGCAGGAACGCCCAGGCCTGCTTGCCGCTGATCGGGGGCGCCTCGGGGTGGCATCGCGCCATCTCGTCCCGGTCGGCGAAGAACGACGGGACCCCGTCGGCCAGGACCCGCCCGGCGGGGGTGAGGTCCGTGTCGAGGGGCAGGCCGTCCAGTCGGTCGAGCGTCTCCTGGTCGTATCCGTGGTGCCCGGTGATCTTGAGCCGTCCGGCATCGGCCGCGGACAGCACCAGGCCGTCGGCGCCGAAGGCGGGCAGCACCTGATCGGCGACGAGCTCGACGACGTCGCGGACGGCGACCGTCTCGGTCAGGGCCGCCGCCAGGTGAACCAGCTGGTAGAGGCGTCCGACCTGCGCCGTACTGGACGGGGCGGAGGCGGAAGGGGTGGACCGGGTCGCCGCGGCGGCCGGGGGACGGCCCTGCGCGGTCGCGTCGGCGCGGGTGATGCGGACGCTGATGCCGCTGGCGTCCGGGTAGAGCTGGAAGCGCAGCCAGGTGGACGGGGGGCGCAAGGACGTGAAGGCGACGGGATCGCGGCTGATGACGGCCGTGCGGTAGCAGTCCTCGGCCACCGTGTCGTCCAGCCAGGGCAGGGACTGCCAGGGCCGGGTGCCGAGCAGCCGTCCGGCTTCGAGGCCGAGCAGCGACGCCGCCTCGGCGGTCAGGAAGGTGATCCGGCCCTCCAGGTCCATGCCGAGGGCTCCCTCGGGCAGGCGCTCGGCGTAGTCCGCGGCGGCCTGGGACTGCCGGTCGCCGTGCGAGCGGGCGGCCGGGGCGACGGGGACGAGGCGGGGCTGGTCGGGGAGGGGGAGCGGTACGGTGACGCCGTCCAGGACACGGCCCATGCGCCGGGCGGCGGACGCGATGTGGCCGTGCTCGCGGCGGGAGGGCTCGGCGGGGTGGCTGGCGGGCCAGAGGAGGAAGATCGCTCCTCGGCAGCGGTCGCGCCCGGGCAGCGGGGCCGCGGCGAGGGCGAACCGGTACGGCAGGCTGGCGGCGGCCCGGGGGTAGGTGCGGGCCATGTCGTTCTGCGAGCCCACCCACACCAGGCGGTTCTCGCGGACGGCGTCGCTCACCGGGACGGGCGCGTTCAGCGGCACCCTCCGCCACGGCCACACGACTTCCAGGGGCACGCCGCAGAGTGCCGTCATGGCCAGGATCCGGGTGGCCTCGTCGAGCAGGTAGAGGGCTCCGGCGGAGGCCCCGGTGCGCCGGACCGTGTCGGCCAGCGTCTCGCCCAGCAGCCCGGCCCCGTCCGGATCCTCGGGCCTGTCCATTCGTCGCACCTCGTCCCTTCCGCCCGTACCCCGCGACGTCTCCGAGCGGTTGCGCGGGTGCCGACCGTCACGACCGTCGGGCGGACAAGAACGTCCTGTCGCGCCCGTATACCGACCATACGCCGGATGTGTCCCATCACCAGGTCGCGCCGCCCGGCCGACGCCCGGCACCGGACGCGTCAGACGGTGTCGGCCGCGGAAGCGCCCGGAGGCGCGACGTCGGCCGCGAGGACTCCGTCGCCGTCGAGGGTGATGCGGAAGAGGGGGTAGGTGCCCGTCAGTTCGAGCAGCCGGCGGATCTGGGCGGGCAGCGGTCCGACGAGGACGAGCCGGGAGGACCCCCGGTGCGCCCGGACGAGTTCATGGAGGAACGCGCAGTCGCCGAAGACGACGTCGGCGAGGTCGAGCAGGATGCGCTCGGCGCCGGCCTGCCGGGCGGCGGTCAGGGCGTCGCGCAGGCAGTCGATCGTGTCGACGTCGAACTCGCCGCTCGCGCTGAGCAGCCACGTGGCCGGGGAGCCGGTGTTCTCGCGCCGCACCCGGGCGTGGCCGGATGTCGCCCCGTAGACCGGATGCGGGCGGCTGCCGGCCACCGTGGGGATCGCGCCCGGGCCGGGGGCGTTCCCTCCGGCTCCGGTCTTCCGGTTCCCGGTCATGGAACTCACCGTCTTCGGATCGGCGGGCAGGGTCAGGGAGGGGAAGGGTCACGGGGAGGCGGCGGCAGGCCGGCGAACAGATCCAGGAAGTCGGCGATCTCGTACCGGGCCTCCGCGGGGTGGCGGAAGAACGCGTGTCGGGCGACCTCGTAGTGGTTGCGCCGTCCGCGCCGGGAGCGGGTCAGGTAACCGGCACCCTCCAGATCGTTCACGATGGCCTGCACGGCCCGTTCGGTCACGCCGCACCCCGCGGCGAGATCGCGCAGGCGCACCTCGGTGTCGCGCGAGATCATGACCAGCACCCGGGCGTGGTGGGTCAGGAACGTCCAGCCCGTCCGCGGTGCGCGCTGCTGCTCCGACACGCATCCATTATGAACCGGGATTCCGGTTTTGCCATACTTGTTTCCGCTTTCCGCTTTCCCCTTCGTCCTCCGTCTTCCGTCTTCCGTCTTCCGTCTTCCGTCACCGGTCCGTCGGAGGTCACCCGGAGTTCGGAGGGTCTTCGGGGAGTCAGGACCCGGGGGGCGGGAGCAGGGGGCCCAGGGGGCCCAGATCGAGATTGAGGTCGTCCAGGCTGAAGCCGTGCTGGGCGCACAGTTCGGTCATGCGGTCGTGGAGGGCCAGCAGGGTCGCGCCGAGTTCCTCCTCCTGGCCCTCGGTGAGGCCGCCGGCGTCGACACGGCGCAGGGCCTGGCGTTCGATGAGCTGACGGAGGAGTTCGACCACGGTCAGGACCAGCTTGACCAGGTCCTCCTCGACCGTGTCCGAGCCGGTGCGGATCCGCCGCGCGGGCTGCTGCCGGGCGGTGTCGTCCGGCAGGGCGGGCAGGAGCCGTACGGCATCGGCCATCGCCTCTCCGACGGCCCGCACGTCGGGGGTCTCACGGCCCATCGAACACACCTCCGCCCCGCCCGGCCGGACGCGGAACCCCGAGGTCGCCGACCGAGTCGGTGACGGAGGTGATGAGGGCGCGGAGGGAGATCCGCACGAGGTCGATGTCCGCGATGGACAGGACGACGTCCCCGGTGATGACCACGCCTCCGGCGAGCAGCCGGTCGAGGAGGTCGACGAGGGCGACCTGTCGGCCGGGCAGCGCGGGGTCGTCGCGGTCGGCGGAACTCATGACCGGGGCCTGGACGGCGGGGGCTCGGGGGCCGGGTTTCCGGAGGCCGGCACCTCGGAGGCGGAAGGGAGGGCGGTGAACGAGTACGGGGCCCAGGGGCCGGTCGTTTCCAGCAGGATTCCGGGGAGGTCCTCCGCGACGGCCCGGACCGCCCTGCGGAAGGCGTCGGCTTCGGCGTCGGGCACCAGGAAGGCGGCGTTGACCACGTTCTCCCCGACCGAGGCGGCCAGCGGGCCGCTCTGCGGTGGATGGGAGACGCGGTCGGCCGCGTACCGCAGGGCGATCTCGGCGATCCGGTCGGCGGCGGTCCTGGCCTGCCGGTAGTGGTCCTCGTGGGCGTCGCGCTGTGCTCGGCGGGCCTGGAGGTACGCCTTTCCGGGGGTGGCGGCCGGCGCGGCCGTCCCGGCGTCCGGGGCACCGGCGGGGCGTACGTAGATCTTGACGCCGTACTCGGTGTGGGCGGCGAGCCGGGCCAGCTGGGTGGCGAACTCCTGACCCTGGGGCTGCAGGGCCCGCAGGGCGCGGGTGTGGTCCTGGTAGAGGGTGGCCATGCGCAGGGGCAGGACGGTGGTGCGCGCGGCGAGGGCCTCGATGACGCGGTGGTGGGCGCGCGCGGTCTCCTCCAGCCAGTGCAGGTCCTCGAAGCGGGCGGGGAGCACCTCTTCCCCGAAATCGGCGCGGGGGACGTCGCTGATGGCGAAGGCGACCGGGCCGGTGTCGTCGGGGACGGGGGCGAGGAGGGTGACCCGGCTGCCGGCCACCCCGGTCAGGGTGGGCAGGACGTCGTCCAGGGCGGGCGTCGGGGGCGTGACGGCGTAGACGTAGGTGAGCGTCGCCGCGGCGGGTCCGTTCATGTCCCGGTCCTCCGCTTCGTCGTGCGACGGGCCGGGCGTGCCTCGTCCTCGGCCTCCTCCTCGGCCTCCTCCCTGCCGATCGCGTCGGGGGCCGGACCCGACCCGGTCGTGAGGCCCTCGCGGCGCATTCGCGCGATCTCCTCCCGCAGGCGCCGGTTCTCGGCGGCGAGCGAGGCGACGTCGTCCTGGCGGGAGGAATCCAGCGGGGAGGAGTCGCGGTGGGACGAGTCGACGCGGGAGGAATCGCGGCGGAACCGGTCGTGGCGGGAGGAGAGGGAGGGATCGTGCTCCCACCAGTCGATGCCCATCTCCTTGGCCTTGTCCACGGAGGCGATCAGGATGCGCAGCTTGATCGTGAGGAGTTCGATGTCGAGCAGGTTGATGCGGATGTCGCCGGCGATGACGATGCCCTTGTCCAGGACCCGTTCGAGGATGTCGGCGAGACTGCTCGCGGAACTCGGCGGATAGCCGGCCATCGGTGGGTCGGCGCCGAACCTGCGGGCGAGGGGATCGGTCACGAAGGTTCGCCTCCCACTGTCTGCCGTCGCACTCGGACTGTCTGCCGTCGCACTCGGATCGGGGCCGCCCGGTCAGGGGCCGCCCCTGCGGTACCGCTCGATCTCCTCGAGACGGTCGATCAGGAGGTCCTCCTCACGGTCGAAGGTCTCCTCGTCGATCTCGCCCGCCAGCAGCCGCCGTTCCAGGGCGGCGAGCCGGGCCATGACCGGTGCCGGGTCGTAGTAATCGGCCTCCGCCTTCTCCGCGACGCGCTGGGCGGCCCACACCGCGGTGCGGACCGGGGCCAGCGGCAAGGTGACGAGTTTTCCCAGCAGGCCCATCGCGCTCACTCCTCCCTCGCTCCCTCCGGCCGGACGCCGGCGGGCCCTACGACATGAAGCTGTAGGGGGGCAGCGGCCCGGTCAGCCGGACCTCGACGCCGTCGCCGCGGTCCCCCGCGTGTTCGCGGAGGGCCTTCAGGGCGTCCTCGTCGTCCTGCCGGACGAGCAGGGACAGGGCGAGGAAGTCGTCGCCGCCGACGGGGTGGACGACGTACTCCCGCCCCAGCGGTGCCAGGGATCCGATCAGCGCCTCGGCCGCGTTCGCGCGGCGCTGCTCGACCTCTCCGGCGACCATGCGCCCCAGTTCCACGGGCAGCCGGGGATCCTCGGAGCCCTGGCGGATCTCCTCGTTGAGCCGACGCGCCTCGGGCAGGTCGTCGAGGATCTCCCGGAGGAGGAGGTCCTCCGCCCGGGAGGCCTTCACGTGATACTCGGCACAGTCGGCGACGCGCTCCAGTGCCCCGCGGTAGAAGTCCTCCTTCTCGTCGAGCACCCGCAGGACGGCGTCGTCGTCGGGGGCGGTGTAGCCGAACCGCAGCGGCAGCGGGGTCCCGTCCTCGATCAGACGGTCCTGGACCGCCTGATGGGCGGCCACGTCCCGCCGCTTCGGACGGATCTCTCCCTCGATGTCGCTCACCACGGCGCGCAGCGCCTCCGTGGAAAGGACCCGCACCGCCGCCCCCTCGGATCCGACCCCCGTCATTCCCTCGACCCGGCAGGGGTGCTCGCGCGTGGTCACCGCGTAGACGTAGACGGCCATGGTCATTCCCTCTCGCGTCGCGCCGTCCGCCGCGCCGGCTTCCGGCGCCGAGGAGCCTCCTGCTCCTCTTCGTCGCCCTCGTCGTCGTCCTCGTCCTCCCGGCCGGACAGCGACTGGGTGACGGCCTCCATCGCGCCGCTGAGGGCGCCCTTGGTCTTGCCCTTGCTGCCGCCCTCGACCATCTTGTCCATCATCTCCGGCAGCTGGGTGGGCGCCTTGCGACCGGATTCCAGGTCGAGGCGGTTGCACGCCTCCGCGAAACGGAGGTAGGTGTCGACGCTGGCCACGACCACCCGGACGTCGATCTTGAGGATCTCGATTCCGACCAGGGAGACGCGGACGAACGCGTCGATGACCAGCCCGCGGTCGAGGATGAGCTCCAGGACGTCGTAGAGACTGCCCGTACCGCCTTGGCCGCCGCGAGCGGGACTCCCGCTCGCTCCCTGCGGCATCACCGTCATGACGTCTCCCTTCGCGGTCCGGCCGCCTCAGCGGTCGGACCGGTCGATCATGCCCCGGCTGTACCGTCGGATGCGTTCGTAGGAGATCAGCTCGCCGGAGGCGTCCAGCTCGACCCGGTAGCTGCCCATGACGCTGGTGGTCTCCGGGACGCGTTCGAGCTCGACCACCTCCACCACCGCCTCCCAGCCCTCGTCGGTGGGCCTCAGGGACGTCACCGATTCCGGGGGTCTGCCGAGCAGTTCCGACAGCTGCTGGGCCGCGGCCCGCATCGCCGCCGCCGCGCCCTGCCTGCGGGAGCCGGACGCCTTGCGCGCGGGCCGGGTGGACCGCGGCGCGTCGTCGTCCCGTGCGGGACGGCGTCGACGGCGTTCTGGGTCCGGTGTGGTCATCTGATTCCTTCGCGAATCGGACTCCCCCTGTCCCCCACGTCTCCCCACGGACATCCACCCCCACTCCACCTGAAGGGAATTTTCTTCATATATCGCCGCATATCCGGAGCCGTGTCGAGCACCCACCAGATGAGGCCCCGAGCGTCGGGGTCGGCCGTCACCGGACGTCGGCCACCCATCACCCGGGAAGGACGAGGCTGATGGAGGACACGACCAAGATCGCCCTGGCAGCCGCCGTTGCAGGAGGCTACGTACTGGGGCGGGCGAAGAAGGGCCGCATGGCCCTGTCGCTCGCGACCTACATCGCGGGCCGCAAACTCGATCTCCAGCCCGGACAGCTCGTGGCACAGGGGCTGCGGAAACTCGGGGAGATGCCCCAGACCGCCGAGCTCGGCCAGCAGCTTCGGGGCGAGGCCCTCCAGGCCGGCCGCAAGGCCCTCAGCGCGGCCGCCAACCGTCAGCTCACCGGCCTCGCCGACTCCCTCCACCAGCGCACGCTCGACCTCGGTCGCCGCGGCGAGGAGTCCGACGAGGAGGAAGAGGAGTACGAGGAGGAGCCGTACGAGGACGAGGACGAGGACGAGGGCCTCGAGGACGAAGCCTACGAGGACGAGGGTCCGGACGAGGAGGAAGCGGGCCCGGAGGAGGCGCGGGGAGAGGAAGAGGAGGAGGAAGAGGAAGAGGAGGAGCCCTACGACGAGGAGGAGGAGCCGGAGGAGGACCAGGAGGCCGAGGCCGAGGAAGAAGAGGGAGAGGAAGAAGAGGGAGAGGGAGAAGAGGGCCGGGAGCCCGAGGACGAGCAGGAGGACGAGGAGCCCCCGAAGCGGTCTCGCCGCAAGAGTCCCGCGAAGAAGCCGGAGCCGGCGGCCGCCAAGAAGACGGCGGCGAAGAAGACCACGTCGGCCGGAGGCCGGGGCACGGCGAAGAAGACCACACCCTCACGCGGAAGCGCCACGGCGAAGAAGGCGCCCGCGAAGAAGGCACCGGCGAAGAAGACCGCCTCGACCGGAAGCCGTACCGCGGCGAAGAAGAGCACGCCGTCCCGGCCTCCCGCCAAGAAGGCCGCCGCGAAGAAGACCCCGGCGAAGAAGACCACCGCGCGCAAGTCTGCGGGTGGCAGCGCCAGGAAGACCACGTCGGCGAAGAAGACGACGGCGCGCAAGCCGTCTACGCGGAGGTAGCGCCATGGCCACCGATCGTGAACGCTCGGCGTCGAACTCCTCCTCCCCCATGGACCAGCTGTTCGCCGAAGCCGGCGAGTACCTGCGGGCGCAGGCGGACCGCCTGGCCGACAAGGCCGTGGACAAGGTGGGGGACCTCACCGACCAGCTCTCCGACGTGGCGGAGAACGGGGGGTCGCTCGCCGGCATCGGCGGCCGTCTCCTCAAGGGCGACTCGCCCCTGAAGGCCGTCGCGGGCAACACCTTCGACAGCGTCAAGGACAAGGTCAAGGACATCGGCGGCGGGCTGGTCGGCAAGAAAGGCAAGTCCCGCAAGAGCGGATCCAAACCGACGCACATCTGCGAGTCGATCGACATCGGCGTCCCGTTGCGCACCGCGTACGACCAGTGGACGCAGTACGAGGACTTCAGCACGTTCGCCAAGGGGGTGCGCAGCGTCTCCCAGGGCGACGACACCACCAGCGACTGGAAGATCAAGGTCGGCCCCTCCACGCGCAGCTGGAAGGCCAGCGTCCAGGAGCAGGTGCCGGACGAACGCATCATGTGGAGCTCCGACGGCCCCAAAGGCACCACGCGTGGATGCGTCAGCTTCCACGAGCTGGCCCCGTCCCTCACCCGCGTGCTCGTGATCGTCGAGTACTACCCCTCCGGCCTCTTCGAGAAGACGGGCAACATCTGGCGCGCCCAGGGGAGGCGGCTGCGCCTCGACCTCAAGCACTTCGCCCGTCACGTGACCCTCTCCAACGAGGAGCCGGACGGCTGGCGGGGCGAGATCCGCGACGGAGAGGTGGTGCGCAGCCACGACGAAGTGGTCGAAGAGGAGGAGTCCTCGGAGGAGGAGTCCTCGGAGGGACAGCCGGAGGAGGCCGAGGGCGAGGAGTACGACGACGAGGAAGCGGGAGAAGGGGAGGAAGGAGAAGAGGAGGAAGGGAACGACGGCGAGTACGAGGACGAGGACGAAGGCGAGTACGAGGACAAGGACGAGGACGAGGACGAGGACGAGGACGACTGGGGCGAGGAGGAGGATGAGGAGGAAGAGGAAGAGGACCCCTCCGGCCGCCGGACGAGGCGCTGAGGAAGAAGAGCAACAGGAGAAGGAGGCTGTCGCCCTCGAGGGCGACAGCCTCCTTATCTTGTTTCCGGGCAGGGCATTCAGTGCTTCATCGTGTCCTTGGCCTTCTGCCCGGCCTGCTTGGCGTCCGCTGCCGCCTGCTCGGCCTTGCCCTTCATCTCCATGCTCTCGTTGCCGACGGCCTTGCCGGTGGTCTCCTTCACCTTGCCCTTCATTCCCTTGCCCACGTTCTTGGCCTTCTTTCCGGTGGCCATGTACGTTCACCTCCGACCGCTTGTCGATCTCCCCGAGTCAGGACGCCCCCAGAGGCGACCACACCTCCAGCCGCAGCCATCTCGGCAGCAGGGCCCGAGACGTGGTGCGCACCATTCGGCCGGCCATCCACCGGCCGCCGCGCGCCGTCATCCGCATGCCCCACCAGGACGTCCGCACGGCGCCGCGGCACATCACGGCGCGGGGCGTCCAGTGGGCGAGCCTGCGGCGTCGGCTCCGCTTCCAGCGATGCCGTCTCCGGCCCACGACGGTCCTCACGAATGTCTTCTGCCTGCCACGAGCCGGTAGAGGAGCAGGAGGATGACGGATCCGACGATGGCGGCGATCCAGGTGGAAAGCTCGAAGAAACCGTCAATGGAGTCGACGCCGAAAATGACCTTTCCGAGCCATCCTCCCAGCAGGGCGCCGGCGATTCCGATCAGTATCGTCACGATGCAACCGCCGGGATCCCGGCCCGGCATCAAGGCCTTCGCGATGATTCCGGCGAGCAGGCCCAGCAGGATCCAGCCGATGATTCCCATGGTGTTCCTCTTGTCAGGGCACCAATCTTCTGTAATCCGTCTGCGCAGCACGGGCGACGCCAAACATGGAAGGCCCATAAATCTGAAGCGTCAACGAGCGTCGAAGTGCCAGGGGGCGGCCGTCTCCGCCCGGGAGGCAGGGCTGGTTCATGGTTGTCGTGGCCACGGGTTGTCGCTGGTCAGGGCAGCCTGAGCAGGTCGGGGGTGTGCCGGGAGCGTGGCGGGCCCCTTGCCCGATCGCCGGGCAGAAGCGGGCGCCGACCAGGACCGCGCAGGCGGCGGTGAGGAGAACCGCGACCAGCGAGTGTCGTCGTCCGCGACGGTCGCGCGGGTCGGGCAGAGCCGTCGACCGGTCCGTCGGCACGGACAGGTCGCGGGTGGCGGGGCTGGGCGGCTTGATCAGGCAGACGATGGCAGACCGGCGGCACATCGAGGCTCCGGTGGTGCAGGGCGGCGTGGGTCGGTCATCCCGTCGACCGGGGCCTCCTCGCTTTCGTGACGGCCTCGCCGGTCCCGTCGCCCTCCGGTGACCTGCACGACGCCCACCACCCGGACCACGAGTCGGCCCTGACCCCGGACCGGGGCCGAACAGCCCCTCCGCGTACGCCTTCTGGGCGGGCGCCCACAAGACCGGTACGCTGCCGTGGATGGCCTGTGCCGTCGTCGACGCGGGGGGTCGCACATGTCGAACACCGTTGTCCTGCTCCTCTCCATCGGCCCGCTCGCCATGGTTCTGGCGATGATCGCCGCGCACGGGTTCGGCGAGAGCAAGGACGCCTACACCGGGGAGGTCACCGGCCGGGGGGTGAGCAGTTCGACCGGTACCTACGGCCCGACGGGCCACTACATGATGCACATCCGCACCGACGACGGGCGGGAGCTCAGCATCGAGGTGAACGGCCGGACGTATCGGTCGCTCGCCGTCGGCGACCGGGTGGTCAAGGAGTGGGGCAGGCGCTGGCCGGAGCGGTCGGAGTGACGGAGCGGACGGCTCTGCCGCACCGTCCGGCACGCCCTCGCCGCCCGCGACCACCTCACGGCCCCGTACCGGGCACTCGGCTTGGCCGAAGGCCCGCAAGCACGCCCACCGGACGGCGGACGGGCGGTGCCGGGCCCGTCATCCTGCGTCGCGACCACCGCGCAAGGGACGCGGACCCGGCCTCCGCCCACCCCGGTACGGGGTGGGCGGAGGCGAGACCGTCGCGGTGGTGGTGCGGCGGGTGGCCCTGACGTGCCTCTCGCCCCGTACGGCACCGGGCCCTTCCGTGCGAGGTCCGGCCTCAGCTCCCGGATCCGGCACGCCCCTCGCGGGTGGATCAGCCGCGCACGGCCTTGAGCAGCACCTTCACGTCGTGGCCCTTGTGCCAGCCCGTGTCCACGAGCGGGCTGTGGTGGCTTTCGTCGCCCCAGGCGTAGAACTTCTCCCACGACTGGTGCCACCGGCCGTTCAGGTTGGAGCCCGTGGCCGTGTAGACCTGGGCCACCTTGCCGTCGTGGCGGTTGTCCCAGATGTAGAGCTGTGCCTTGGTCTGCGTGTTCAGCCCGCTGTACCGGTCGCACTCGCGGTACTTGACCCCTGCGGCGTTGTGGTTGACCTGGATGGTCCGCCACGCCGTGCACGCTCCCTCGGTCGCGCTCGCCGGCGCGGCCGCGGCCGAGGGGATCAGCGTGGCCGTGGCCGCCGCGGCGAGTGCCACCGCTGCCAGCACCATGCGGCTGCCGGAGCGCGTCGTGCGCGCCCTCGCGTCGTGCTCCGTGGTCCCGCGTGCGTTCTGCTCGAGCATCTTCACCCCGTGCCTTTCGTTGTGATGACCATGAGGGGGACGACCCCGGCCGGCGCTGCGGCTTCCTTCAGCGCCTCAGCTCCGGTGGTCCACGACCGGGCCCGGCGGGGTCGATACGAAAACGTACGGGGGCGCGCACGTCGCGTCGTCCGGTGCTGGTGTGACATCTCCGCTCCACCCACGGCGGTACGGGCAAGGCGCCTGCAACTCCTGCGGTACCGGCGCGCGAGAACGCGCTCCGGGCCTTTCCCACCCGACGCGCGTGCCGGGGGGAGCCCGGGGGCGGTCTCCGGAGGCCTCGGCCGGCCGTGGAGGTCCCCGGTCGGGCGCCCGTGCCGGCTGCGGGGGCCTGCCGGTGACAGCACGCCGACCGGCGTCGGTGCCGGGTCGGAAAAGGCCCGTGTATCGCGGGCGTATCGAAAATCGCATACGCCCCCGCAACCGCCCGCCGTTTCCCATGGGGGCATGAACCACGACGCGTCCCCGACCCCGCCGTCCCGCCGCGTGCGCGGGACCGTGCTCCTCTGCCTGACGGCCCTCGGCACGGCGAGCGCGCTGTTCGTCGTACGGGGACCGCTCATGATGTCCGCTCCGAGGTGCCTGGCCGGGCGGTGGCACGGTTGCCTGGACACCTTCAACGGCGTCGTGCTCGTCACCCTGGCCACGCTGCCCCTGGGCGCCCTGGTGGCGTGGGCCCTGGCACGCCGTCGGCGGGCCGCCGGGGTCGCGGCGGCATGGCGGATGTCGCTGGCCGAGGTGGGGATGGTGCACGGGACGGTGCCGTTCCTGTGGATGACCATGATGCCGGGCGCCGGGGCCGGCACCGTCCCCGGCCGGGTGAGCCTGGTGCCGCTGCGGGACCTGGTCACGATGGGGCCGCTCGGGATCGCCGGCAACCTGCTGGTCTTCGCGTCCCTGGGATTCTTCGCTCCGGTGCGGTTCCGGGCGGTGGCGTCCGTGCCGAGGGTCCTGGCGCTCGGGGCGGGCTGCTCGGTCCTGGTCGAGACCGCGCAGTACGTCCTGCGGCTCGACCGGGTGTCCTCCGTGGACGACGTCCTGGTCAACGCCGTCGGCGCCGTGCTGGCCGCGCTGGCGTCACGCCGCTGGTGGCGCGCCCCGGCGGACGCTCCGGCGGAGCGGCCCCGCCCCGCTCCGGCGGTGGTGGGCTGAGCCGCGGGCCGGGGAGGGGCGCGCGTCCCCGTATACGCGGGCGATATGCGGGGATGTCTAGGCTTCGGCCATGCGCGTACTGATCGTGGAGGACGAGCCCTACCTGGCCGAAGCCGTACGGGACGGTCTGCGGCTGGAGGCGATCGCCGCCGACATCGCCGGCGACGGCGACTCCGCCCTGGAGCTGCTCGGCCTCCACTCCTACGACCTCGCGGTCCTCGACCGGGACGTCCCCGGTCCCTCCGGCGACGAGGTCGCCCGGCGCATCGTCGCCTCCGGCAGCGGCATCCCGATCCTCATGCTCACCGCCGCCGACCGCATCGACGACAAGGCCTCCGGTTTCGGTCTCGGCGCCGACGACTACCTCACCAAACCGTTCGAGCTGCGGGAGCTCGTCCTGCGGCTGCGGGCGCTCGACCGCAGGCGCGCGCACGCCCGGCCCCCGGTCCGGGAGCTCGCGGGTCTGCGCGTCGATCCCTTCCGCCGGGAGGTCTTCCGCGACGGGCGGCACGTCGCGCTCACCCGCAAGCAGTTCGCCGTGCTCGAGGTCCTCGTCGCCGCCGAGGGCGGGGTCGTGGGCGCCGAGGAGCTGCTGGAGCGGGCCTGGGACGAGCACGCGGACCCCTTCACCAACGCCGTCCGCATCACCGTCTCCGCCCTGCGGAAACGGCTCGGCGAGCCGTGGGTCATCGCCACGGTGCCGGGGGTCGGCTACCGCATCGACGTCGGTCCCGACGGCCCCCGCTCCGGAAGCGCGCATGTCTAGACGGCCTGGGCTCAGCGTCCGGCTGAGGCTCACCCTCAGTTACGCCGGATTCCTCGCCGTCGCCGGTGCCCTCCTGCTGGCCGTGGTGTGGGGGTTCCTGCTGCGTTACGTACCGGACAACTCGCAGGGTCTTCTCGGGATCTCGCCCAACCGCTACCTCCTGGTGCACACCTTCGGCCCCGCCGCGGCCGTGGCGATGGCCTTCCTTCTCGTCTTCGGCCTGGTCGGGGGGTGGTTCCTCGCGGGCCGGATGCTCGCGCCGCTCACGCGGATCACGGCCGCGGCGCGGGCCGCCGGGAGCGGGTCGCTGTCCCACCGGATCCGCATGGGGGGACGCCGGGACGAGTTCCGCGAACTCTCCGACGCGTTCGACGCCATGCTCGAACGGCTGGAGTCGCACGTCGCCGAGCAGCAGAGGTTCGCCGCGAACGCCTCCCACGAACTGCGCACCCCCCTGGCCGTCTCGCAAGCGCTGCTCGACCTGGCCCGCAAGGACCCCACGCGGGACCGGGACGAGCTCCTGGAGCGGCTGCGGACCGTCAACACGCGGGCGATCGGCCTCACCGAGGCCCTCCTCGTGCTCAGCCGCAGCGACCGGGGGGCCTTCGGCCGCGAGGACGTCGACCTCTCCCTCGTCGCCGAGGAGGCCGCCGAGACCCTGCTCCCCCTCGCCGAACGGCGCGGGACCACGCTCGACGTCGCCGGAGGAGCGGCTCGGACCAGCGGCTCCGCGGAGCTCCTGTTGCGGCTGGTGACGAACCTCGTCCAGAACGCCGTCGTGCACAACCTCCCCGCCGGTGGCACCGTGACGGTCCGCACCGGAACGCGGGACGGGGCGAGCGTGGTGAGGGTCGAGAACACGGGTCCTCCGCTCCCGCCGGACCTGGTGCCGACCCTCACCGAGCCCTTCCGGCGCGGGACGGAGCGGGTGCGCACCGACGGGCACGCCGGCGTCGGGCTGGGTCTGGCCATCGTGCACAGCATCGTCCGCGCCCACGACGGGACGCTCGACCTCGTCCCCCGCCCCGCCGGCGGCCTCGTCGCCACGGTCCGGCTTCCCGGCGTGGCTCAGGGGTCCTGACAGGAGCCGTCCCCTGCCGTCCCGGGGGACGTCAGACGGTCTCCGTGGCGGCCGGGGCCCGCAGGGCGTCGGCGATGCCCCGGGCCAGGAAGGGGATCCGGTGCGCGGGGACGCCCGCGATGTTGACGCGGCCGGCGGTCGTGCCGTAGATGCCGGACCGGCGGCGCATCCGGAGCATTCCCCCGGGGGTGAGGGGCAGCATCGAGAACATGCCCTTCTGGCCTGCGAGGGCACTCGCCGCCTCCTCGTGGCCGAGGGCGCCGAGGTGGGCGACGAGGTCCGTCCGGTTGGCCGTGATGCGGTGGCGCATCGCGTCGAGTTCGGCGAGCCAGAGTGCCTTGAGGCGCTCGTCCTCCAGGACGGTGGCGACGACGGCGGCGCCGTGGTCGGGCGGCATGGAGTACAGGGTGCGGGCGGCGTTCTGGAGGGCGGTCTCGACGTGCCGGAGCGCCCGCGTCGAGGAGCCGACGACGACGGCGCAGCCGGTGCGGTCGCTGTAGAGGCCGAAGTTCTTGGAGCAGCTGACGGCGATCAGCACCTCGGGGAGCCGTTCGGCCAGCATCCGGGTCGGCCGCAGGTCGGCGTCGAGGCCGTCGCCGAGGCCGTGGTAGGCGAGGTCGACGAAGGGGACCCAGCCGTTCGTCGCGGCGAGTCCGGCGAGCTCTTCCCAGGTCTCCGGGGAGGGGTCCGCTCCGGTGGGGTTGTGGCAGCAGCCCTGCAGCAGGACGACGTCGCCGCGCCCCGCCTCGCGGAGGTCTTCGAGGAGCCCCGTGGGGTCGAGCCACCGGAACGTGCGGACGGAGAGGCCCGCGCCTTCGAGGATGGGGCGGTGGTTGACGTACGCGGGGTCGCTGATCCACACGGTGGTGCCGGGGCGCGTCTGCCGTACGAGGTCGGCGAGGAGGCGCAGGGCGCCGGTTCCGGCCACGGTCTGGACGGCCGTCGCCCGCGCGGTGAGGGCCTCGGTGCCGAGGACGGTGGTGAGCATGGAGCGGTTGAAGGCGGTGTTGCCCGACAGGCCGAGGTACTCCTTGGAGCCGGAGCGTTCCGCCAGGCGCAGCTCGGCCTCCTTGACCGCCGCCATGACGGGGGTGACCCCGGTGTGGTCGCGGTAGACGCCGAGGACGAGGTCGAGGCGCTCGGGCCGCGGGTCGGCGGCGTACTCGGCGGTCAGGTCCCAGAGCGGGTCGGCGGGCGGGGCGGGAAGGAGCTCAAGCATCGGCGGAGACCTCGGTTCGGGAGCGTCGGCGTCCGTTGGCGAGCGCGACGCCGAGGGTGATGAGGGGGACGCCGACCACGACGGGCAGGGTCGGGGACTCGTCGAGGAGGGGCACGGCGAGCAGGACGACGGCGACCGGGCTGAGGCTGCCGACGACGGAGCTGCGCTCGGGGCCGAGGCGGCGGATGGCGAACGCGTACGTCAGCCCGGCGCAGAGGCCGACGCCCAGGCCCTGGACGACGAGGAAGAGCGCGATGTCGCCGCCGGCCGCGTGGGCGATGCCGGTGGGCAGGACGCCGGTCAGCGTCAGCAGGGCGATGACGGCGAAGGAGGGCAGGCAGAGCAGGCCGATGGAGCCGACCGGGTCGAGGTCGACCTCGCGCAGGCCGACGGTGTAGAGGGCCCACAGGCCGCTGGCGACGAGCAGCGTGCCCGTGCCGAGCAGGACGTCCGCGTCGAGGGCGGCGGTGTGACGCCAGACCAGGGCCGCGACGCCGGCCACGATGAGGGCCAGGCCGGCCGCCTGGGTGCCGCGCGGGGCGCTCCTGCCGCCCGCGACCATGAGGGCGGAGACGAACAGCGGGACCATGCCGGGCACGATCGCCCCGACGAACGCGGCGGAGGTCAGCGAGCCGCCGTACATGGCGGCGAGGAAGAACGGGACCCCCGCGCCGCAGATGATCTTGGCTGCGGGGCCGGGGCGGACGGCGGCCAGCCGGCGCCTGCGCCGCCACAGGGCGGGCGCCAGGACCACCAGGGGCACGCCGAAGCGCAGCAGGGCGGCGTCGGCGGGCAGCAGAGTGGAGGCGCTCAGGGCGCGGGCGCTGAGCGCGAAGGCGGCCCAGATCGCCACGGTGAGGAACAGCGCGAGCATGCCCACGGCCTGCGGGGAGGCCCCCCGGAGCCGGCCGGTGCGGAGCCCCTCCTCGTGCCCTTCGGACCCGGTGCGGAGCCCCTCCTCGTGCCCTTCGGACCCGGTGCGGAGCCCCTCCTCGTGTCCTTCGGACGGAGTGCGCGTGTCCCGCGCCTCCCCCGTCCTCGCCCCCGCCGATCGCGTTGCGGTCACCGACCGTCCCTCCCTCTCGAAGCCGTTCGGGCGGAACCGATGCCCGGCTCGCCCCCAAGGAGCAACCGTAGGGCTTCGGACAGGGCAGATGATTGCCACTTATGCCCTTGAGGCATAGCGTGAGGGCAGAATCTGCCAAGATCCGCAAAGGAGAGCCGATGGACGCCGTGGACTTTCAGATCGTCCATGAGCTGCAGACGGACGGCCGCCTGTCGAACCAGGACCTCGCCGACCGGATCAGGCTGTCCCCCTCCCCCTGTCTGCGCCGGGTGCGCCGGCTCGAGGAGTCGGGACTGATCGGCGGCTACACGGCCACCGTCGACCAGGTCGCCTTCGGCCTGCCGATCACCGTCTTCGTACGGATCCGCCTGGAGCGGCACACCGCCGAGGCGGTGAACGTGTTCGAGCAGCACGTCGGCCTCATCGACCACATCCAGGACTGCTATCTGATGGCCGGCAGCAGCGACTACCTGCTCAGGGTGGTGATCGAGAGCCTGGAGGCGTACGAGGCGCTCGTCCGCACCCGGATCCACGCCATCCCGGGCATCGCGTCGATCGAGTCGAGCTTCGCCTTCGGCAGCGTCAAGCAGTCCCGGGTCTATCCGCGGCCGGGCGTCCCGTCGAAACGGACCACCGGGACGCGATGACCCATGTCGTCGCCCGGAATCTTCAGCGGGCCGCGGCGCAGCCCGTAGCGTTGCCACGACGAGCCGGGCACGGTGAAGGGATCAGAATGTTCCGCAAGGTGCTGGTGGCCAACCGCGGGGAGATCGCGATCCGCGCGTTCCGCGCGGGCTACGAACTGGGGGCGCGCACGGTAGCCGTCTTCCCCCACGAGGACCGCAACTCGCTGCACCGCCTGAAGGCCGACGAGGCCTACGAGATCGGTGAACCCGGTCATCCGGTACGGGCCTACCTCTCGGTGTCGGAGGTCATCCGGGCGGCCCGCCTGGCCGGTGCCGACGCCGTCTACCCGGGTTACGGGTTCCTGTCCGAGAACCCGGAACTGGCGCGCGCCTGCGAGGAGGCGGGCATCACGTTCGTGGGCCCGTCCGCGCAGACCCTGGAGCTGACCGGGAACAAGGCGCGCGCGGTGGCCGCCGCCCGCGAGGCCGGCGTGCCCGTGCTCGGGTCCTCGGCGCCCTCCACCGACGTGGACGAACTCGTGGCGGCCGCCGGGGGGATCGGTTTCCCGGTGTTCGTCAAGGCCGTCGCCGGCGGCGGCGGTCGCGGCATGCGGCGGGTCGAGGACCCGGCGGCGCTGCGCGAGTCCATCGAGGCGGCGGCCCGCGAGGCCGAGTCCGCCTTCGGCGACGCCACCGTCTTCCTGGAGAAGGCCGTCGTCGACCCGCGCCACATCGAGGTGCAGATCCTCGCCGACGGCGAGGGCCGGGTCATCCACCTGTTCGAGCGCGACTGCTCGCTGCAGCGCCGCCACCAGAAGGTGGTCGAGCTCGCGCCCGCCCCGAACCTCGACCCGGCGGTGCGGCAGCGGATCTGCGACGACGCCGTGAAGTTCGCCCGCCGGATCGGCTACCGGAACGCGGGCACCGTGGAGTTCCTCCTCGACCCCGACGGCAACCACGTCTTCATCGAGATGAACCCGCGCATCCAGGTCGAGCACACGGTGACCGAGGAGATCACCGACGTCGACCTGGTGCAGTCGCAGCTGCGCATCGCCGCCGGGGAGAGCCTCGCCGACCTCGGCCTGACGCAGGAGTCCGTCGTCCCGCGCGGCGCCGCCCTGCAGTGCCGCATCACCACCGAGGACCCGGCCAACGGCTTCCGCCCCGACACCGGCATGATCAGCGCCTACCGCTCCCCGGGGGGCTCCGGCATCCGGCTCGACGGCGGAACCACCCACGCCGGTACGGAGGTCAGCGCCCACTTCGACTCGATGCTGGTCAAACTGACCTGCCGGGGAAGGGACTTCAAGGCCGCCGTCGACCGGGCCCGGCGCGCGGTGGCCGAGTTCCGCATCCGGGGCGTGTCCACGAACATCCCCTTCCTCCAGGCCGTCCTGGACGACCCGGACTTCCAGGCCGGGCGGGTCACGACGGCCTTCATCGAGCAGCGGCCGCACCTGCTCACCGCCCGCCACTCGGCCGACCGCGGCACCAAGCTGCTCACCTACCTCGCCGACGTCACCGTGAACAAGCCGCACGGTCCCCGTCCCGAGCTCGTCTCCCCGGTCACCAAGCTGCCCCGGCTGCCCGCCGGCCGCCCGCCCGCCGGCTCACGGCAGCGGCTGGCCGAACTCGGCCCGGAGGGCTTCGCGCGGAACCTGCGCGAGTCGCCGGTCCTCGGCGTCACCGACACCACCTTCCGCGACGCCCACCAGTCGTTGCTCGCCACCCGCGTCCGGACGAAGGACCTGCTCGCCGTCGCCCCGACGGTCGCGCACACGCTGCCGCAGCTGCTGTCCCTGGAGTGCTGGGGCGGCGCCACCTACGACGTCGCCCTGCGCTTCCTCGCCGAGGACCCCTGGGAGCGGCTGGCCGCGCTGCGCGAGGCCGTGCCGAACATCTGCCTGCAGATGCTGCTGCGGGGCCGCAACACCGTGGGGTACACCCCGTACCCGACCGAGGTGACCGACGCCTTCGTGCAGGAGGCCGCCGCCACCGGCATCGACATCTTCCGGATCTTCGACGCGCTCAACGACGTCGACCGGATGCGGCCCGCCATCGAGGCCGTGCGGGAGACCGGGACGGCGGTCGCCGAGGTCGCGCTCTGCTACACCTCCGACCTCTCCGACCCGGCGGAGAAGCTGTACACCCTGGACTACTACCTGCGGCTCGCCGAGAAGATCGTCGCCGCGGGCGCGCACGTCCTCGCGGTCAAGGACATGGCCGGCCTGCTGCGCGCCCCCGCCGCGGCGAAGCTGGTCTCCGCGCTGCGCCGGGAGTTCGAGCTGCCGGTGCACCTCCACACCCACGACACGGCGGGCGGCCAGCTCGCCACGTACCTGGCGGCGGTCCAGGCCGGGGCGGACGCGGTGGACGGCGCGGTGGCCTCCATGGCCGGCACCACCTCGCAGCCCTCGCTGTCGGCGATCGTCGCCGCGACCGACCACTCCGAGCGGCCCACCGGCCTCGACCTGCAGGCGGTCGGCGACCTGGAGCCGTACTGGGAGGGCGTCCGCAGGATCTACGCCCCCTTCGAAGCGGGCCTGGACTCGCCGACGGGACGCGTGTACCACCACGAGATCCCCGGCGGGCAGCTCTCCAACCTGCGCACCCAGGCCGTCGCGCTCGGCCTCGGCGACCGGTTCGAGGACGTCGAGTCGACGTACGCCGCCGCGGACCGGATGCTGGGCCGGCTGGTGAAGGTCACCCCCTCGTCGAAGGTGGTGGGGGACCTCGCGCTGCACCTCGTCGGCGCCGGGGTGGCGCCCGAGGACTTCGAGGCGGCGCCGAACCGGTACGACGTCCCGGACTCCGTCGTCGGCTTCCTCCACGGCGAGCTGGGCACGCCGCCCGGCGGCTGGCCCGAGCCGTTCCGCACCAAGGCCCTCGAGGGCCGCGCCGGACCCAAGCCGATGCGGGAGCTCACCGCGGAGGACCGCACCGGCCTGGCCGAGGACCGGCGCGCCACGCTGAACCGCCTCCTCTTCCCCGGCCCGACGGAGGCGTACGAGGCGCACCGCGAGGCGTACGGCGACACCAGCGTGCTCGACAGCAAGGACTTCTTCTACGGGCTGCGCCCCGGAAAGGAGTACGCCGTCGACTTCGGCCCCGGCGTGCGGCTGCTCATCGCGCTGGAGGCCGTGGGCGAGGCCGACGAGCGCGGCATGCGCACGGTGATGTCCACCCTGAACGGCCAGCTGCGGCCGATCCAGGTGCGGGACAGGACCGCGGCCGCCGGCCTCCCGGTGACCGAGAAGGCCGACAGGTCCGACCCCGGCCATGTCGCCGCGCCGTTCGCCGGCGTGGTCACGCTGGCCGTCGCCGAGGGCGACGAGGTCGAGGCCGGCGCGACGGTGGCGACGATCGAGGCGATGAAGATGGAGGCCTCGATCACCGCTCCGAGGGGCGGCCGGGTCTCCCGGCTGGCCATCACCCGGATCCAGCAGGTGGAGGGCGGCGACCTCCTCGTCGAGATCGGCTGAGGGGACGGGCGGCGGCACGGCGGGCGGCCGGGGCGCCGGGAGGCGGCACGACGGGCGGCCGGGGCGGGGCGCCGGGAGGCGTCCGGCCGCTCTCGTACCGCCTCCGGCCTCCGGCCTTCGGGTGCGCCGGGTGGGAGGCGCGGACGCCGTTTCCGGTGCACACTGGGCACCAAAGCGGCGTCGAGTCCTGTTGGGGGCCGAAAGAGTGAACGGCGGCAGCGGCGGACGGCACCTGCCCGGCCGCGGCTCGGCCGGGCAGGACCCGGCGGGACGTCGCGCTGCCCGGGAGAACGTCCGGTTCCGGAGGGGCAGGGGCGTCCTGCCGCCCGACCGGTTCACCATGCGCAGTCGGCTCGCCTGGCTGAATTCCGCCACCACCAGGATCGGTACGACCCTGGACCTGGAGCGCACCGCGCAGGAACTCGCGGAGTTCACCGTGCCCCGCTTCGCCGACGGGGCGGCCGTGGACATCCTCGAGAGCGTCCTGCGGGGCGACGAGGGGTCCCGGTGGACGGAGCCCGGCATCCCGCCCATGCGGGCCACGGCGCTGTGCGCCATCGAGGAGCTCTCCTCGCTGGAGCCGACCCCGGTGGGCGAGACCTTCGTCCACACCGAGCAGCCCCACGAGACCCTGCTCCACCGGTACTGCCTCCGGCAGGGCAAGCCGGTCCTGCTGAGCCGCATGCGCGACGACGACTTCCTGCGCGTCGCGCCCACCGCGAGCGCGGCGGCCAAGATGCGGGACGCCGGGGTGCACAGCTATCTGGCCGTGCCCCTCGTCGCCCGCGGGCTGCTGCTCGGCAGCGCCGACTTCGTCCGTGCCCCCGGGACGCCCCCGTTCTCCACGACCGACCTGGCGCTGGCCGAGCAGCTCGCCTCCAAGGCGGCCGTCTTCATCGACAACGCCCGGCTGTACGGGCGCGAGCGCGAGCACGTCGTCTCCTTGCAGCGCAGTCTGCTGCCCCGTGTGAACCCGACGACTCCGGGCCTGCTGGTGCACTCCGAGTACGCTCCCGCGGCGGCCCACCACGGCGTGGGCGGGGACTGGTACGACGTGATGGCGCTGCCCGGCGGGCGGACAGCCCTCATGGTGGGCGACGTGATGGGACACGGGCTGCCGGCCGCCGCCACCATGGGGCGGCTGCGGACCGTCGCCCGCACCCTCATGACCCTGGACACGGCGCCCGAGCGGATCCTGGCCCGGCTGGACCTGGCCACCCGCGATCTGGAGGACGAGCAGGTCGCCACCTGTCTCTGCGCCGTCTACGACCCCGCCGACTCCACGTACACGCTGGCGAGCGCCGGGCACCTGCCGCCGCTGCTCCTCGACGGGCGGGGCGGCGGCGAGTTCGTCCCGGTGCCGATCGGCGCGCCGCTGGGCGCGGGGGTGATCCCGTACGACCCGCTGCGGCTCCGCGTCCCGGAGGGTGCCCATCTGGTCATGTACACGGACGGCCTGGTGAAGTCCCGCGAGGAGGACGTGGACGCCCAGCTGGACCGGCTCCGCTCGGCCGCGCTGGGCCTGACTCCCGAGGCGTTGCAGCAGGGCGGTCTGGTGGGGTGCGCTTCGGCCGCGGCCGCCCGCTTCGACGAGGCGGTGCTCCTCGTGACGGCGGACTCCCCGCTCCCGGCCGGGGACCTGCGGGTGTGGAAACTGCCGCAGGACGGCCGGGCCGCCTCGGTCGCCCGGGGCCTCGTCACCGGGCAGCTCGCCGCGTGGGGGCTCGCGGAGCTGGCGGACGTGTCCGAACTCGTCGTCTCCGAGCTGGTCGGCAACGCGCTGCGGTACGGGAACGGGCCGGGCGAGCTGCGGTTGCTGCGGGGGGAGCGGCTCGTCGTGGAGGTCTCGGACACCGGTCCCGACCTGCCCCAGATCCAGCACGCGGACCTCAGCGACGAGGGCGGCCGGGGACTTCAGCTCATCAACATGCTGTGCCGCAGGTGGGGTTCCTGTCGCACCGTCACCGGCAAGGTGGTCTGGGCGGAACAGAACATGCCCTCCTGAAGCGCGCTCGGGCCGGCCACCGCTCGTGCCGGGGTCAGCGGAGGGCGAGGGCGACGATCTGGGTGACCGCCTCCGCGTCGAAGTTGTCGTCGCTGACCAGGATCAGCGACCGCTCGCCGGACGGCAGGACCGGTCCCCAGGTCATGCCTTCGGTGTTGTCGACGGTGGAGAGGCCGAGGGTGTGGAAGTCCGCGACGAGCGTCTTGCGCATCGCCACCACGGGCCGTCCGGCCAGGGACTCCACCGCCTGCACATCGGTCGCCCCGCGCGTGGTGGCGTCGTAGAGGCGGATCTTGTATCCCGACCCGGCGACCCAGGTGCGCTCGAGCACGAGGTAGCGCTCGGGGTCGTCGGGGAAGGCGAGGATCGACGGGACGCCGGTGTCCGGGGCCCAGGGGCTGGTCGGGTCGGACGGGGCGAAGATCTTCTCGATGGGGTACGCGAACTGTCCGAGCACCCGGCCTCCGCGCGTCTGCCGCGTGACCCGGACGAGGGCGCCGTGCTCCAGGTCGGGCACGGGACCGTCCTGGAGCAGGGGTCCTTCGACCGCGCTGGTCACCACGCGGCCGTGGGAGCCGAAGGTGATGGCCTCGATCGCCTGGTTCCGGCGCGGCCCGCGTTCGTCCATGGTGATCTCGTAGTTCGACGGCAGGCGGAACCGGCCCCGGTGGGCGCCGGTGGGACCGGCGAACTGGACGGACGGCTGGATGACCGGTCCGGCGCCGACCGCCTTGGGCCGGTCGCCCTCCTGCGCCCACCAGTAGTCGCAGCCGCGCGGGTCGACCCGGATCTCCTCGGGGTCGACGGCCTTGCCGTCCCCGACGGACGGCGACGGGTAGGCGGAGCCGTCCGGCTGGAGGAAGGGGTGGGTGCCGGTGAAGTCCACGGAGTGCACGCCGTCCGCGTCCACGTCCAGCCTGGCGGTGTAGAAGCGGGCGGGCTGCAGGTACGAGCGGTCGTCGCTGATGAACACGTACTCGCCGGTGCACCGGTTGCGGTCGACTCCGGAGAGGCCGCCGACCGTGGTGCCCCGGAAGTCGAGCTTGTGCGGGACGATCTTCTCACCGAGCAGACGGGCGTGGGCGGCGCGCTCCGACGGGCGGTCCTCTCCGCCGGGTTGGGCGGCCGCGGCCACGGCGGGGGCCAGCGTCGACGTCAGGAGGAGGGCCGCGGCGAGCGCCCGGCGCGTCAGGGGGGATCTCATGCGGATGATCTTGCCGTTGCGCGGTGTGACGGCGCAGTCGCCCAATCGGGTGCTCTTGCCGGTGTGACGCGCTCGGGCCCCGCCGTGGCGGCGGGGCCCGAGCGGCCGATCGGATCGATCGGGTCACATGACGGCGGGTCAGAGGACGTTGACCCCGGTCCAGGCCGCGGCCACGGTGGCGTACTCGGGGCCGGTGGCGCCGTACAGGTCCTTCGCCGCGCTCAGGGTCGCCGCGCGGGCGCCCTTGTAGTCCGTGGTGGAGGTCATGTAGACGGTCAGCGCCCGGTACCAGATGGCGGAGGCCTTCTGGTTGCCGATGCCCGTGACGGTGGAGCCGTTGTACGTCGGGCTGTTGTAGGTGACGCCGTTGATCGTCTTGGTGCCGCTGCCCTCGCTGGCGAGGTAGAACCAGTGGTTGCCGACGCCCGAGGAGTTGTGCACGTCGAGCCGGCCGACGGACTTCGACCAGTAGTCGGCGGAGCGGCCGTCGAGGGAGGGCTTGTCGAAGCGGCGCAGCCACGGCGGGGTGGACTGGTCGCTGAAGAGGTAGTCCGGGGTGTCGATCGGGTTGTTGGCGTACCACTCGACCATCGTGCCGAGGATGTCGCTGGTGGCCTCGTTCAGGCCGCCGGACTCTCCGCTGTAGCGCAGGTTGGCGGTGGCCGAGGTGACGCCGTGGGTCATCTCGTGGCCCATGGTGTCGAGGTCGACCTGCTCGGGGTCGGTGACGCCGTCGCCGTCGCCGGTCATCATGCAGAAGCAGGCGTCCGACCACTGGGCGTTGTCCCAGTTGGTGCCGACGTGGACGAAGACGGTGGCGCCGCGGCCGTCGTTCTTGATGCCGTTGCGGCCGAAGGTGCTCTTGTAGTAGTCGAAGGTCTTCGCGGTGTTGGCGTGCGCGTCGACGGCGGCGGTGGCGCGGTCGGTGGAGAACTTCCGGCCGTCGCCCCAGATGTTGTCGGCGTCGGTGAACAGGGTGCCGGAGGAACTGCTCAGGGACGAGGACGAGACGTTGTGCGCGTCCTTGGTGATGTGGCCGCGGACCGGGTCGATCAGCGCGAAGGTGCCGTTGGCCTGCTGGGTGGTGTCGAGGGTGATGTCACCGGTGTACTCGGAGTGGCCGGTGCCGGTCGACTCGTGCTCGGAGTCGTAGTTCTCGATCGCGGCGCCGGTGGTGGCGTCGGTGACGAACACCTCGCCGTGCGGCTGGCCCTTGTCGCCCAGGCCCTGGACGGTGGTGCGCCAGGCCAGGCGGGGGGTGCCGTCGGCGGCCCACACGATCAGCTCGGGGGTGGACCTGGCGTCGCTGACGACGCCCTGCGCGCGCTTGAGGGCGCCGGCCGCGGTGCCCTTGGCGTCGGCGGCGGGGGTGACGGACGCGAGCGCCACCTTGCGGGCCTTGGCGTGGCTGGAGCCCTTGAGCGAGCCGTCGGCCTTCTGGTGGACGACGAAGTCGCCGCCGACGACCGGGAGGCCGCGGTAGGTCCGGTCGAAGCGGACGTGCTGGGTGCCGTCGGCGTCGATCACGACGTCCTTGACCTGGAGCGCCTGACCCGCGCCGAAGCCGAAGGCGTCGGCGTGCCGGGTCACGTTCGCCTGGGCCCGGGATATCGCCGTGTCGCGGGCCGGGTTCCCGTGCGGCGCCGCGTCGGACTGCGAGTACGCCGGTACGGCCACCGCGCCCGTGGTGATGACGGCGGCGGCGACCATGGTGGAGAGGACAAGGAGGGGACGGGACATGACGGGGTGTTCCTTCGCTCGTCGTGGGGGGTGACGACGTCCTTGGACGTTGACGCGAAGTGTTCACCAGGTGACATGTTCCTGACGTGATCCCATGTGGGGTATAGCCCCGGGGTTATAGGGGCGCCGAACGAGGGCCCGCCGGTCAGCCGTCCGCGCCGAGCGCGAACCCCTCGCCGCCGCCCTCCCACCAGGCCAGGTACTGCGGGCGCTGCCGCACCAGCGACAGGTACTGCGCGAGCAGCCGTTCGGCCACCGCGTCGGCGAGCTCCGGCGGAACCGACTCCGGGTTCCAGGCCAGTTGCAGCCGCCGGTGGAACGGGACGCCCGCGAGCGGCCGCTGCACGGTGCCCTGGGCGGGCACCTCGGCGCTCGGCCACACCCCGCAGACGGCACGCCGGCCGGCGACCAGGATCTGCGCCACGGACAGGTCCGGCGTCACGTGCGCGATGCGCGGGGTGAATCCCGCCGACTGGCAGGTGAGGTGGAGATAGGCGTGCACCCCGCTCTCGTCGGCCTCCGGCATGACCCACTCCTCGTCGCGGAGTTCGCCCAGCCCGACGCTCTCCCGGCGGGCCAGCGGGTGGTCGTCGGCGAGCAGGACGAAGACCGGTTCGCGCACCAGCGTGCGCGTCACGACCGACTCGCCGACCGGGAGCGGGAAGCCGGGGAACTCTCCGAAGACCGCGATGTCGCATTTCGACTGGCTCAGCGCCTTCACGAGGGTGTGCACCGAACGGCGGGCGTCGATGGCCAGTCGGCTCTCCGGCACGAGCTCGAAAAGGGCCGATATGAGCAGTGACACCAAGGGGCCGGCCGTGCCGCCCGCCCGCAGCGGCGCGGCCGTACCGCTGTCCCTCTCGGCGGCCGATCGCGCGTGCTCGCGCAGCCGGTCGAAGCCGACCACGAGGTCACGCGCGCAGCGCAGGACGTACTGGCCGTGCTCGTTCGGCTTCACGCCCTCGGCACTGCGGATGAAGAGCGGGCCGCCGAGCTCCTGTTCGATCCGCTTCAGTTGAGCGCTCGTGGCGGGCTGGGAGAGCTGCAGCCGTGCGGCGGCCCTGCGGATGCTGCCGGCCTCGGCGACGGTGAGCAGGACACGGAGGTGCCGGAACTCGAGGTGCATGAACTTTCCCCGCTCAGGGCGGAGGGCCCTGAGCACCCCCCGTGACCAGCAGAACCAGCTGCCCGAGAGGCATGGTCACCAAGACTCCGGCGGGGCCGCCGGGGCGGCAACCACGGGAGGGCAAAATCTACGTGGGCATGCCACGGTTTCGCCCCGCCGTCCCCCTGCCGGACCGCGCGCCCGGAGGCGCCGACCCCGCGGGCCGCCCACCGCTTTCCGGGGGACCGGCCGGGAACCGGCCGGGAACGGCTCGTTACAGTGGGTGCCATGCCTCGCACATCGCCTTCGGTCGCTCTCGACGCCATGCTCGCCGGCAACCGCCGCTTCGTCGCCGGGACCCCGGACCACCCCAATCAGGACGCCGCCCGCCGTGCGCAGCTCGCACCCGGACAGGAGCCGTTCGCGGTCATCCTCGGGTGCTCCGACTCACGGCTCGCGGCCGAGATCATCTTCGACCAGGGACTCGGCGACCTGTTCGTCGTACGGACCGCCGGCCATGTGCTGGGGGCCGAGGTGCTGGGCAGCGTCGAGTACGCCACGAGCGTGCTCGGCTGCCGGCTGGTCGTCGTCCTGGGACACGACTCGTGCGGCGCCGTCGCGGCGGCCCGCGCCGCGGTGGAGGACGGACTGCCGGCGGGCGGATTCGTACGGGACGTGGTGGAGCGGGTGACGCCGAGCGTCCTGGCGGCCCGCGCCGCCGGTCTGACCGAGGACAGCGACATCATCGACGAGCACATAAGGCACACGGTGCAGCTGCTCATGGACCGTTCCCGGGTCCTGTCGGAGCAGGTGCGGACGGGCGAGGTGGCGGTCGTGGGACTGGCCTACCAGCTCGCCGAGGGCAATGCCCGGATGGTGACCTCGCACGGCGTGGAGAGCACGGAGTGAACGACCCCATGGCACAGCGGTTCGACTGCTCGGACCCGTCGGCCCGCCGGGCGGGCATCGACGCGGCGGTGGCCGTCCTCGGGGAGGGACGCCTCGTCGTCCTTCCGACGGACACCGTCTACGGCGTCGGCGCCGACGCCTTCGACCCGAAGGCCGTCGCCGGCCTGCTGGCCGCGAAGGGACGGGGCCGGCACAAGCCCTCCCCCGTGCTCGTCGGCTCCAGGGACGCGCTCGACGGCCTGGTCGAGGACCTGCCGGAGAAGGCCGGGGAACTGATCGGGGCCTTCTGGCCGGGCGGTCTGACCCTGGTGCTCCGCCACCGGCCCTCACTCTCCTGGGACCTGGGCGAGACCGGCGGGACGGTGGCCGTGCGGATGCCCGACCACCCCCTCGCGCTCGACCTGCTGGCCGCCGCCGGCCCGATGGCCGTCTCCAGCGCGAACCTCACCGACCGGCCCTCGCCGGAGGACTGCGACGCGGCCTTCGGCATGCTGGGCGATTCCGTGGCGGTGTACCTCGACGGGGGCCGGACCGCCGGGCCGGTGTCGTCGTCGATCGTCGACCTGACCGGCGACGCCCCGCTCCTGGTCCGGGAGGGCGTCCTGTCCGCCGCGGAGCTGGCGGAGGTCGTACCCGACCTGATCGTGCCCTGACCCCTCCCCCGCCACCGGCACACCACCGCACCGCCGTCCCCGTTCCCGGGGCGGCGGTGCCGTCGTTCCAGGGGGCGGACGGCCGGAGCCGGAAGAAACCCCCGCACCTTCCCGGTGAGCGGGAACCTCCCCCTGCGCCGGGGCGCCCCTCCCTGCCAGGCTCCGATCCGCCGTGGTTCCACCGCCCGTGCCCCGCCGGGGGCGGGGCAGCAGGGAGGACGTGACAGATCATGAGGGGCGCGCAGACCACCGCCGGGCTCGCGGACTGGGCCGCGGAGCGGTACGGGGATGAGGAGGCCCTCGTCTTCGGCGAGGAGCGCTGGACGTTCGCGGAGCTCCGCGACCGGGTGGACCGGGCGGCACGCGCGGTGATCGCGCAGGGGGTGCGCCCCGGCGACTCGGTCGCCGTGTGGGCCCCCAACAGCGCGCGCTGGGTGGTGGCCGCGCTCGGCGCGGTGGCGGCCGGCGGGGTGCTCGTCCCGGTGAACACCCGCTACAAGGCGGCCGAGGCCGCCGACATCCTGCGCCGTTCCCGGACCCGGCTGCTCTTCACCGAGCACGACTTCCTGGGTACGGACTACCGGGCGCTGCTCGTGGCATCCGGGGAGGCGCTCCCGCTCCTGGAGCGGACGGTGGCCCTGCACTCGGCGGACTGGCCGTGCTTCCTGTCGGCGGCGGACCGGGTGACCGGGGAGGAGCGGCTCGCCCGTACCGCCGCCGTGCGGCCGGCCGACACCGCCGACGTCCTCTTCACCTCCGGCACCACCGGCCGCCCCAAGGGGGTCCCCGCCACCCACGGGCAGAACCTGCGCGTGTACGACGCCTGGGCCCGTACGGTCACCCTCCGGCGCGGCGACCGCCACCTCCTCGTCAATCCGTTCTTCCACACCTTCGGCTACAAGGCGGGCGTCCTCGCCTGTCTGCTGCACGGGGCCACGATCGTCCCGGAGCGGGTCTTCGACGCCGAGGCCGTGCTCGGCCGGATACGGGACGAGCGCATCTCCGTCCTGACCGGCGCCCCGACGGTCTTCACCTCGCTCATCCACCATCCCGCACGCGGGGCGTACGACCTGACGTCGATGCGGATGGCGGTCACGGGCGCGGCGAACGTCCCCGTCACGCTCATCGAGGAGATCAGGACGTCCCTCGGCGCGCGGAGCGTCAACACCGCGTACGGGCTGACCGAGTCGACGGGCGTGGTCGCGATCTGCCCGCCGCACGAGTCGCCGGAGACCCTGGCCCGCACCTCCGGGACGGCCCTGGAGGGCACGGAGCTGCGCGTCGACGCCCCGCCCGGGGAGCCGGGCGAGATCCTCACCCGCGGCTACCACGTGATGCACGGCTACCTCGACGACCCCGAGGCCACCGCCCGGGTCGTGGACGCGGAGGGCTGGCTGCACACGGGGGACGTCGGGGTGCTCGACGAGCGCGGGTTCCTGAGGATCACCGACCGGCTCAAGGACATGTTCGTCGTGGGCGGGTTCAACGTGTACCCGGCGGAGGTGGAGCAGGTGCTGCGCGGCCACCCCGCCGTCCGGGACGCGGCGGTCGTCGGCGTGCCGGACGCACGTCTCGGGGAGGTCGGCGTCGCGTACTGCGTACCGGCGGGCGGGGCTCCGGTCGACGCGGCCGAGCTGACCGCGTACACGCGCGAGCGGCTGGCCAACTTCAAGGTCCCGCGCGCCTTCCGCTCCGTGCCGGAGCTGCCGCACAACGCGGCGGGCAAGGTCGACAAGAAGGCGCTGCGACGGTCGGCGGCGAACACCACCACCACTCGATGAGGAGAGTACGAACGTGAACGACAGCATCACCGAGTCCGTCGACGTGGTCGTCGTCGGGGCGGGCGTCACCGGTCTGTACGCCGTGCACAGGCTGCGCGGTCTCGGACACAGCGTGCGCGGCTTCGAGCGCGGGGACGACGTGGGCGGCGTCTGGTACTGGAACCGCTACCCCGGCGCGCGCTGCGACGTGGAGTCCGTGGACTACTCGTACTCCTTCGACGAGGAGCTCCAGCAGGAGTGGGACTGGAGCGAGAAGTACGCCGCGCAGCCGGAGATCGTCCGCTATCTGCGGCACGTCGCCGACCGCTTCGACCTGCGCCGCAGCTACACCTTCGCGACCTCGGTGACCTCCGCCGAGCTGGACGAGGAGACGCTGCGCTGGACGGTCCGCACGGACGGCGGCGAGGTGGTCTCGGCCCGGTACTGCGTGTTCGCCGTCGGCTGCCTCTCCAGCACGCACGTGCCGGACGTCCCGGGGGCCGGGGACTTCGCGGGCGCCACGTACCACACCGGTGAGTGGCCGCACGAGGGCGTGGACTTCGGCGGGCTGCGCGTCGGCGTCCTCGGCACCGGCTCCTCCGGCATCCAGGCCGTTCCCCTGATCGCCGAGCAGGCGGCGCACCTCACCGTCTTCCAGCGCAGCGCCAACTTCAGCATCCCGGCGGGAAACGCGCCCCTGGACGAGGAGACGCGCCGCCGGCAGAAGGCGGACTACGCCGAACGGCGGCGGCTCTCGCGGCTCAGCGGCGGCGGTTCGCCGCACGCGGCGCACCCGTCGGCGACGTTCGACGTCTCCCCCGAGGAGCGGCGGGCCGCGTTCGAGGAGCGCTGGGAACTCGGCGGCGTCCTGTACTCCAAGACGTTCCCCGACCAGCTCACCGACCGGGCGGCCAACGAGGAGGCCCGCGCCTTCTGGGAGGAGAAGGTCCGCGCGCTCGTCGAGGACCCGGCCGTCGCGGACCTCCTCGTGCCGACGGACCATCCGATCGGCACCAAGAGGATCGTCACCGACTCGCACTACTACGAGACGTTCAACCGCGACGACGTGCGGCTCGTGAGCCTGCGGGAGAACGCGATCGAACGGATCGACCGCACCGGGATCGTGCTGGCCGACGGCAGCCGGGTGGAGCTGGACGCGATCGTGTTCGCGACCGGTTTCGACGCGATGACCGGGGCGATCGACCGGGTGGACGTCCGGGGGCGGGGCGGCCGGAGGCTGAAGGACGTGTGGAGCGGAGGTCCCCGCACCTATCTGGGCCTGGGCGTCGACGGCTTCCCGAACCTGTTCAACCTCACCGGGCCCGGCAGCCCGTCCGTCATGGCCAACGTCGTGCTCTGCGCCGAGCAGCACGTCGACTGGCTCGCCGACTGCCTGCGCCATCTGGACGAGCACGGCTACCGCGCGATCGAGGCGGACGAGGAGGCCGTCGAGCAGTGGGTGGCCCAGTGCCGCGACCGGGCGGCGGCCACCCTGTTCCCGGCGGCGAACTCCTGGTACCTGGGGGCCAACATCCCCGGGAAGCCCCGGGTGTTCATGCCGTTCGTCGGGGGCTTCGGGGTGTACGGGGAGATCATCGCGGACGTGGCGGCCTCGGGGTACGAGGGGTTCACCCTGATACGGGGCTGATGCGGTCCGTACGCGTGCGTGCGCCCCGTCCCCACCCGGCCGGGTGGGGACGGGGCGCACGCACGCGTACGGACCGCGGTCGACGCGGGGCTAGAGCCTCCCGAGGGCCTTGCGCAGGGCCGCGAAGGCGCTCTCGCGGGCCTCGGCCGCCGCCGGCAGGGCGCCCGCCATGGAGAGGAAGCCGTGGAACATCCCGGCGTGGTGGCGGGCCTCCACGGGGACGCCCGCGGCGGCGAGGGCCTCCGCGTACGCCAGGCCGTCGTCCCGCAGCGGGTCGAAGCCGGCGGTGACGATCTGGGCCGGCGGGAGCCCGGACAGGTCGGCGCCCGCCAGCGGGGCCGCGTAGGGGCTGGTGCGGTGCGCCGGGGCCTGCAGATAGCCGTCCCAGTACCAGCGCAGGTGGTCGGCGGTGAGGAAGTAGCCCCGGGCGTTCTCCCGGTGCGAGGGGCGGGAGCGAGTGGGGTCGAGCATCGGGTAGTAGAGCGCCTGGCAGGCGATCCCGGGGCCGCCCCGGTCGCGGGAGAGCAGGGTGAGGACGGTGGCGAGGTTGGCGCCCGCGCTGTCCCCGGCGACGGCGATCCGCCGGCCCGGGTGGGCCGCCGCCGTCCACAGCAGGGCCGTGTAGGCGTCCTCGGGGGCGGCGGGGAAGGGGTGCTCGGGGGCGCGACGGTAGTCGACGGAGACGACGACCGCCTCCGTGGCCAGGGCGAGGGAGCGGCAGAAGGGGTCGTGGCTGTCGAGGTCGCAGAGGACGAAGCCGCCCCCGTGACAGAAGACGATCACGGGGGCGGTCCCGTGGACGGCCGGATCGTAGACGCGTACGGGCACGCCGTCGGCGTCCTCGTCCGTGACGCGGGCGACGGGCGGCGGCGGGACGGCGGGCCGGGGGCGGGCGGCGAAGAAGGCGCGCACCTCGGCGATGTCCGTCATCTCCGTGGCCAGCGGGGGGAAGCCGGCGGTGGCCAGGTCGATGACCTTCTGGACCTCGGGGTCGGGCCGGTTCACGTGTCGGCTCCCTTCGGGGTCGGTGGGTTCACGCGCTCGTCCCCTTCGGGGCGAGGGCGGGCATGCGGCCGGCCGACGCGCCGCCGTCCACCGCGAGTTCGGCGCCGGACAGGTAGGAGGAGTCGTCGGAGGCGAGGAAGGCGACGAGGCGGGCGACCTCCTCGGGCTCCCCCACCCGTCCGAGCGGCGCGGCCGGATGCTCCCTGGTGCCCAGGTGCGCGGTCATGGCGGTGGCGATGGCGCCGGGGTGGACGGAGTTGACCCGGATGCCGTCCGGGCCGAGTTCCAGGGCGGCCGTTCTCGTGAGGCCCCGCAGGCCCCACTTCGCGGCCCCGTAGGCGCCGTGGCCCCAGATGCCCTGGAGGCCTGCCTGCGAGGAGATGTTGACGATGGACCCGCCGCCGCCCTCCTTCATCGCTCCGGCGACGGCGCGGACGCCGAGGAACGGACCGACCAGGTTGACGCGGAGGATCGCCTCCAGACGGGCCGGGTCCTCCTCGGTGATGGGCGAGGTGGAGTGGATCGCGGCGTTGTTGACGAGGACGTCGAGCCGGCCGAAGGCGTCCAGGGCGGTGGCCACGGCGGTCGTCCAGGACCGCTCGTCGGTCACGTCGTGGCGTACGAACCGGGCGGCGGCGCCGAGGGAGGCGGCGGTCGCCCCTCCCTCCGGCTCCAGGACGTCGGTGAGGACGACCTTCGCGCCGAGGGCGGCGAACAGGCGGGCCTCGGCCTCGCCCATGCCGCGTGCCGCGCCGGTGACCAGCGCGACCTTTCCTGTCAGGTCGACGGGCATCAGGGGTTCTCCTCGATCGGTCGGAGGGCCGGGCCGGCCGTCCAGCCGCCGTCGACGGCCAGTTCGGCGCCGGTGACGTACGAGGCGGCGTCCGAGAGCAGGAAGGCGACCGCCCGCGCGATCTCGTGGGGTTCGCCGACCCGTCCCATCGGTGTGTCCGGGTACTTCCCCTCGCCCCGCTCGATGCCCACGTGGGCGGTCATCGGGGTGTGGATCATGCCGGGGTGGACGGAGTTGACGCGGATCCGGGCGGCGGCGAGCTCCACCGCGCCGAGCTTGGTGAGCCCGCGCACGCCCCACTTGGCCGCGCCGTAGCCGGCGGTCCCGGCCAGGCCCATGAGGCCGGCCGCGGAGGAGACGTTGACGATGGCCCCGCCGCCGCTCTCCCGCATCGCCGGGACCACGGCCCGCATCCCGAGGAAGACTCCGGTGAGGTCGATGTCGACGACCCGCCGGAAGTCCTCGGCCGTCTGCTCCTCCAGGGGGTGGGAGCCCCCGGATATCCCGGCGTTGTTGACGAGGCCGTCCACCCGGCCGAAGGCGGCGGCCGCGAAGTCGACGACCTCGCGCCAGTCGTCCTCGGAGGTGACGTCGTGGCGGACGAACCGGGCGTGGTCGCCGAGCCGCCGAGCCGCGGCGCGCCCCTCCTCCTCCCGTACGTCGGTGAGGACGACCCGGGCGCCGGACTCGACGGCCGCCCGTCCGGTCTCCGCGCCGATCCCCCGCGCCCCGCCGGTGACGATCACCGTTCGGCCCCGCAGGTCCGTCACGGGGCCGCTCACCGGGCCTCGGCGGAACGCGTCCGGGCGATGTGGCCGGCCGCGAGCCAGCTGAAGGTCATGGCGGGGCCGATGGTCGCGCCGGGTCCCGGATAGGTCTCGCCCATGACGGCGGACGAGACGTTGCCGGAGGCGTACAGGCCGTCGACGGGCGTGCCGTCCTCCCGCAGCACGCGGGCGGTGGCGTCGGTGACCAGGCCGCCCTTGGTGCCGATGTCGCCGGGGTGGACGGGGATCGCGAAGTAGGGGCCCTTCTCCAGCGGCGCCAGGTTGGGGTTGGGCAGCGTGGGGTCGCCGTAGTAGCGGTCGTAGACGCTGTCGCCGCGGTGGAAGTCCTCGTCGCGGCCGGCGCGGGCGAAGCCGTTGAAGCGCTCCACGGTGGCGCGCAACCGCTCCGGGGCGACGCCGATCCGGTGGGCCAGCTCCTCGACGGTCGCGGCCTTCCTGACGAAGCCGCTCTCCAGCCACGGCTTGGGGAACGCCTGCCCCGGGAAGAGGCCCATGAAGAGGTAGCGGGCCCTGGCGGTGGCGTCGAGGATCAGCCAGGACGGCACGGTGCTCGCCCCCGGCCTGTCGTGGGCGTACATGGCGTCGACGAACTCGTGGTACGGGGCGGCCTCGTTGGCGTAGCGCTCCCCCGCCGCGTCGACGATCACCATGGAGGGGACGCCGCGGTCGGCGACGAGGAAGAACGGCTTCTCCCCGGGGGGCACCACCGACGGCGCGCCCCAGACCTTGTCCATCAGGTCGGTCGCGGCGCCGAGGGCCGTGGCCGGCTCCAGGGCGTCGCCGGTCTGGCCCTCGGCGGCGGAACTCCATTCGGTGGAGGTGGGCGCGGGCAGGTGCTTCTCGCGGAGCCGCTGGTCGTGGGAGAAGCCTCCGGAGGCGAGGACGACGCCGCCGGTCGCCCGGACCGTCAGCTCGCGTCCCTTCCGGTCGATCCGGACGCCGGTGACCCGGCCGTCCTCCTCGACGAGGCCGGTCATCGGGGCGGAGAGCCACAGGTCGGCGCCGAGGGCGTCGAGCGAGTGCCGCATGCGGGCGATCAGCGCCTCCCCGAGGGAGAGCGGCTCCTTGCCGGTGAGCTTCGCCCCGACCGCCTGGGCGCCGACCCTGAGGGCGGTGCGGCGGCCGGCCCAGGTGCGCGCCACCATGTTCAGGTGCCGGAAGTCCCGGGAGGTGATGGTGAGGCCGTGGGTGGGCAGTCCGGCGCGGCGCATGGTGGCGCGCTGCTCGGGGCCGAGCTTCCTGAAGTCGAAGACCTGGGGTTCGACGGAGCGGCCCTGCGGGTAGCCGCCGAGCCGCTCGGGGTAGTAGTCGGAGTAGCCGGGGGTGTAGACGAACCGCACGGCGGTGCGGTCGTGGAACTCCCTGACCATCCGCGGTCCGTGGGTGACGTAGGCGTCCTTGCGCTCGGCGGGGACCCGGTCGCCGACCGTGGCGTCCAGGTAGGCGCGGGCCTTCTCGGGGGTGTCGCCGAGGCCGGCGGCGTCCAGGTGGAAGTTGTCCGGGACCCATATCGCGCCGCCGGACAGGGCGGTCGAGCCGCCGTAGACCTCGGTCTTCTCCACCACCAGGGCGGTCAGTCCGCGGAGTCGGGCGGTGATGGCCGCGGCCATGCCGGCGGCGCCGGAGCCGACGACCACCACGTCGTAGGTGTGGTCCCACTGGTCGTTCATGCGGTTCTCCCTGGTCGTGTCGGAAGGGCCCTGCGTGGGTCGGCGGCCGGGGCGGGCCGTCCCCCGCCCCGGCCGCCGGGTCATCGCGCGGTGATCCGCGCGTCGGTGAGGACCGGCGCGTCCTCGCGGTCCGCGGCCGTGGCCGTCAGGCGGTAGCCGTCGGGGGTGTCCCAGACGCGCAGCCGCAGGGTCTCGCCGGGGAAGAAGACCCCGGCGAAGCGGGTGCGGCAGGTGGCGACCGCGCCCGCTTCGCCGTCGAGCAGACGGTCGGTGACGGCCTTGACCGCCATCCCGAAGGTGCAGAGCCCGTGCAGGACGGGCCGGTCGTGGCCCGCGCGCCGGGCGGTGGCGGGGTCGGCGTGCAGCGGGTTCCGGTCGCCGGTGAGCCGGTAGAGCAGGGCCTGTTGACGGAGCGTCGGGATCTCGGCCACCAGGTCGGGCTCGCGGTCGGGGGCGGGGAGGCGGTCCGCGGGGCCTCGGTCGCCGCCGAAGCCGCCCTCCCCGTGGACGAAGATCTGGTTGCGCTGGGTGATCAGCGGCTCGCCGTCCTCGCCGAGGAGGGTGGACTCCTGGACGATGACGGCGGCCCTGCCCTTGTCGTGCACGGCCGTGACGCGGGTGACCGCGGTCGCCCGGCCTGCGGCGGCCAGCGGGCGGTGCACGGTGATCTCCTGGCCGCCGTGCAGCACCTTCGCCAGGTCGATGTCGACGCCCGGCAGGTCGAAGACCTGGAAGCCGACCCCGCCGGTGCCGCCCGCGACGACCCCGAAGGTGGGCAGGACCTGGAGGCCCCGCTCGTGTCCTTCGTAGGCGTAGCGCAGTTCGCGCGGGTCGGTCTCGGGGACGCCGGCGCCGAGGGCGAGGTGGTAGAGCCGTACGTCGTGCTCGTTCCACCGGACGTCGGTGCGCACCGGCGGCGCGGAGGTCGCCTTCTCGACGTCGATCGGCATCAGAAGGCCCCCACGGCGTAGCGGCTGCGGAAGAACAGCAGCGGCCGGCCGTCCTCGCCGGCGTCGAGCGCCACCACCTGTGCGGTGACCAGGTGGTGGTCCCCGGCCTCGTGGACCGCGTCGAGTGCGCACTCCACGTGGGCGAGGGCCCCGTCGATGCGTACGGTGCCGTGCTCGCCGGCGCTCCAGGGCACCCCGGCGAACTTGTCGGGGCCGCTGCGGCCGAGCGCGGCGCAGGTGGCCTGCTGGTCCTCGGCGAGGATGTTGACGCAGAAGCGGCCCGCGCGCTGGATCCTCGGCCAGCTGGTGGAGTTCTTGCCGACGGCCAGCATGACCAGCGGGGGGTCGAGGGAGAGGGAGGCGAAGGACTGGCAGGCGAAGCCGACGGGTTCCGCGCCGTCGGCGTCGAGCGTCGCCACCACCGTGATGCCGCTGGCGAAGCGGCCGAGGACGTCCCGGAACTCGGAGGGCGGGATCAGCCGTTCCACTGGTGGCCCCAGAAGCTGTCGGCGGTGATCTCCTTCGCGACCCAGGTGGCGGGGTCGACGACGAGGCCGTCCCAGCCGTACTCGACCTGGAAGCCGCCGGGGGCCTGGGCGTAGAAGGACACCATGCGGTCGTTGGTGTGGCGTCCGAGGCTGGACGCGATGGGGATGCCGGCGGCATGCGCGCGGTCGAGTCCGCGGCCCACGTCGTCGAGGGTCTCCAGCTCGACCATGAAGTGCACGATGCCGGGGGGCAGCGCGCCCGGGTAGAGGCCGAGGCTGTGGTGGCGGCGGTTGGGGCTGAGGAAGTGCATCCAGTGGAAGTCCCGCTGCTCGGTGGCGGTCGGGACGGCCTGCGGCGGCAGCTTCATCGAGTCGCGCAGCTGGAAGCCGAGCAGGTTCTCGTAGAAGTCGAGCGCTGCCTCGACGTCCGGCACGGGGAGCACGACGTGGCCGAGGCCCAGGTCGCCGGTGACGAAGCGGTTGCCGTACGGGGTGCCGAGGGCGGTGTGGTCCTGCGCCTGGCCCCAGTAGATCTCCAGCGGGTTGCCGCCCGGGTCCGTCACGTGGATGAGGCCCCGGACGCGGCGCTCGGCGAGTTCGGCGGGGTCGGCGGCCTTGACGGCGACGCCCGCCGCCTCCAGTTCCCCGGTGGCGCGGGCGAGGGCTGCGGCGTCGGCCACCTCCCAGCCGGCCGCGAGGAGCCTGTCGCTCTCTCCCGCCCGGATGACGATGCGGTGGGCGCGGTCGTCCAGGCGGAGGCAGAGGGTGTCCTCGGTGGTGCCGGTCGCCTCCACCATGCCGAGGACGTCGAGCGCGTAGCGGCGCCACTCGTCCAGGGTGGTGGTCTCCAGGCGCAGGTAGCCGAGAGCACGGATGTCCATGGTGTGCACCTCTTCGGTGGAAGGTTCGGGAGGTTCGGAGAGTTCGGAGAGTTCGGAGAGTTCGGTGGGTGCGGCGGGCGCGGAGGGCCCGGCGGGTTCAGTGGGAGAAGAAGTCGACGGCCAGGCGGTTGAACTCGTCGGCCTGCTCGGTCTGGGCCCAGTGGCCGCAGTGCGGGAAGACGTGCAGACGGGCGTCGGGGATGGTCTTGAGGGCGACGAGCGCGCCGTCCAGGGGGTTGACGCGGTCCTCGCGGCCCCAGGTGAGGAGCACCGGGTGGGTGATCCGGTGGGCCTCGCGCCAGAGCATCGTGTCCCCGGCCCAGGCGGGGTTGGCGAACGAGGCGCCCATCCGGGCGCTGCCGAGCCGGGTGTCGGGATCGGTGGCCGAGGCCCAGCGCTCCTCGACGAGTTCGTCGGTGACGACGGACTGGTCGTACGCCATGACGCCGAGGAAGGCGCGCAGTTGCTCCTTGGTGGGTTCGGGCGAGGCGTTGAACTCGAAGAGCCGCTTGATGCCCTCGGTCGGGTCGGGGGCGAAGAGGTTGACGGAGACGCCTCCGGGGCCCATCAGGAGGAGCTTGCCGACCTTGTCCGGGTGGTTCAGGGCCATCCGGACGGCGGTGCCTCCGCCGAGGGAGTTGCCGATGAAGTGGGCCTGCCGGACGCCCAGTTCGTCCATGAGGGCGGCGACGGCGTCCGCGCTGTAGCTGAAGTAGTCCTTGTCGGGCTCCGGCTTGTCCGAGCGGCCGAAGCAGGGCTGGTCGACGAGCAGGGTGCGGAAGTGCTCGGCGAAGACGGGGAGGTTGCGGCCGAAGTTGCTCCAGGCGGAGGCGCCGGGGCCGCCGCCGTGCAGCATGATCACCACGGGCGCCCCGGCGGCCCGGCCGGCGGGCGCGGCCTCGTGGTAGTGGAGGGTGAGCCCGGCCGCCTCGGCGGTGCGGGAGGTCGACTGGTGGGTGAGTTCTGCCATCGTCGGCGCCTCTCAGGCCATGGTGTCGTGGATGTCGATGCCGAGCGCGCTCTGCCCGTACATGACGAGGGCCCGCTCGGGGTCGTTGGCGGCGTGGCCGCGGCCGGTGTGGGCGTCGCGCCAGGCGCGCTGGACGAGGCCGGGCCCGGTGCGCATGGCGCTGCCGCCGGAGTTCTCCATGAGCAGGTCGACCGCCGCGACGGAGCGTTCGGTGGCGAGGACCTGGTCGCGGCGGGTGCGGGTGCGCAGCTCCATCGGGATCTCCTCGCCGCGCTCGGCGAGGGCGTACATCTCGCCCATGTTGCGGGTCAGCTGCAGCCAGCTCGCGTCGATGTCGCTGGCGGCGCGGGCGATGCGGACCTGCGCGAAGGGGTCCTCGGCGACCTTCTGCCCGTACGAGACGCGGAACCGCTTCCTGGTCGCCTCGGCGTACGACACGAAGGCGCCCTCGGCGATGCCGACGATCGGGGTGGAGATGGTGGTGGTGAACACCCCGGCGTAGGGCAGCCGGTACAGCGGCTCGGGGTTGACCTCGTGACCGGGCACCTTCAGGGCGGTGACGGGGCCGAAGCTCAGGGCTCGGTGGTCGGGGACGAAGACGTCCTCGACGACGACGTCGTTGCTGCCGGTGCCGCGCAGGCCGACGGTGTCCCAGACGTCGTCGACGCGGTAGTCGGACCGGGGGATCAGGAAGGTCCGCATGTCGACCGGGTTGCCCTCGCCGTCGGTGACGATGCAGCCGAGGAGCGCCCAGCGGGCGTGGTCGCAGCCGGAGGAGAAGTGCCACCGGCCGGAGAGCCGGAAGCCGCCGTCGGCGGCGGTGGCCTTGCCGGTGGGGGCGTACGAGGAGGCGATGCGGGTCCTGGGGTCCTGCCCCCACACCTCCTGCTGGGCGCGGGGGTCGAACAGGGCGACGTGCCAGGGGTGGACGCCGACGACGGAGGCGACCCACCCGGTCGAGCCGCACGCCTTGGCGATCTCCTTGACCGCCGTGTAGAAGACCACCGGGTCCTCCGCGCGGCCGCCGAAGGCCCTGGGCTGGAGCAGCCGGAAGAAGCCGGTGTCCTCCAGCTCCTCGACGGAGGCGTCGGGCACGCGTCGCAGCGTCTCGGCCTCGGCCGCGCGGTCGCGCAGGACGGGGGCGAGGTCACGGATCGCTGCCAGGACGTCATCGGCCATGGGGCATCCCCTTTCGGGTCGTGGTGGGGGAATGCCAGGACCGTACGGCGTGCCGTACGGCGGGGAAATGCGCTGCTCCCACTGAGCGGGAACCCTCGCGCGGGAGGGCCCCGGCGGTCAGAGCATGGGGTCGTGGACGTCCATGCCGAGGGCGTCCCGGGCGTAGAGGACCAGGGCCCGTTCCACGTCGTTGGCCGCCTGCCCGCGGCCGGTGTGCAGGTCGCGCCAGGCACGCTGCAGGACGTCGTCGCCCGTGCGCAGCGGTCCGCGGCCGGCGTTCTCCATGAGCAGGTCCACGGCGGTGACGGCGCGTTCGGTGGCCAGCGCCTGGTCGCGGCGGGTGCGGGCGCGCAGCTCCCTCGGGATCCGCGCGCCGCCGCGCGCGACCGCGTACAGCTCCGCCATGTTGCGGGCGAGCTGGAGCCGGGCGGCGTCGATCTCGCCGGCGGCGCGGGCGATGCGCACCTGGGCGAAGGGGTCCTCGGCGGCCCGCCGGCCGGGCTCGGCCCCGAGGCGCTCGCGGGCGGCGGTGACCTGGTCCTCGTGGGCGCCCTCGGCGATGCCGACCATCGCGGTGGAGATGGCGGTGGTGAAGACGGCCGCGTACGGCAGCCGGTACAGGGGTTCGGGGTGGACGTCGTGCCCGGGGCAGCGCAGCGCGGTCACCGGGCCGTAGCCGAGCGCCCGGTGGGCGGGGACGAAGGCGTCCTCGACGAGGACGTCGTTGCTGCCGCTGCCGCGCAGTCCGACCGTGTCCCACACGTCGTCGACGCGGTAGTCGGCGCTCGGCACCAGGAGGGTCAGCACGTCGACCGGACGGCCGTCGCCGTCGGTGACGAGGCCGCCGAGCAGCGCCCAGCGGGCGTGGTCGCAGCCCGCGGAGAAGTGCCACCGGCCGGAGAGCCGGAAGCCTCCGTCGACGGCGGTGACCTTCCCGGTGGGGGCGTGGGAGGAGCAGATGCGGGCGGACTCGTCCGCGCCCCAGACCTCTTCCTGCGCCCGGGGGTCGAACTGGGCCACGTACCAGGGGTGGACGCCGAGGACCGACGCCGCCCAGCCGGTCGAGCCGCAGGCCTTGGCGATCTCGTGCACGGCGGCGTAGAAGACGGCGGGGTCGGCGGCGAGTCCGCCGTACGCCCCGGGCCGGAGCAGCCGGAAGAAGCCGGCGGCCTCCAGTTCCCCGACGGAGGCGTCGGGGAGCCGGCGCAGGGCCTCCGCCTCGGCCGCGCGCTCGCGCAGGGCGGGGGCGAGTGCGCGGACCGCCGCGAGGACGTCGTCGTCGCGCATGGGCGCCCCTCTCCGTTCCGGTCCGGTCGTGCCGTGACGGGAAGGAACCTACGCGTTACTGTTCCGAGACGGAACTCCCCCTTCCCAGCGCCCGTCGTCCTCTGGCAATCTCCACGCAATACCGGAGATTACGGACCCGGCCACGGGCCGCTCGGCCGTGCCGTCCGTGTGGGAGGTGTCGATGACGACCCGTGCTGTCGAGCCCGTCGGGGCCGGGGGGCCGCCTCTGTCCCTGCTGGAGAAGGCGGCGAGGGTGCTGAGCGCCTTCGAGAGCGCGGGGCCCCGGCTCACCCTCACCGAGGTCGTGCAGCGCTCGGGCATCCGCCGCTCCTCCGCGCACCGCATCCTCGACCAGCTGGTGCAGCTGCGCTGGCTGGAGCGCGAGGGCCGCGACTACCGGCTCGGCATGGGCATGCTGGAGCTCGGCGCCATGGCCTCGCACCACAACCGGCTCCGCCGGGCCGCCCTGCCCCACCTGCACGCGCTGCACGAGTCCACCGGCCATCTGGTGCACCTGACGGTGCTCGACGGCTCCGAGGTGGTCTATCTGGAGCGCATCGGCGGTTCGGACGACTCCGTCGTGCCCTCGCGCACGGGCGGGCGGCAGCCGGCGTACTGCACGGCCTCGGGCAAGGCGATCCTGGCCTTCGGCGACGCCGCGCCGGTGGAGCGGGTGATCCGGGACGGGCTGCGGGCGCGCACCCCGCGCACCCTCACCCGCCCCGAGTCCTTCCGCCGTGAGCTGGCGATGACGCGGGAGCGCGGCGTGGCCTTCGACCACGAGGAGGGGTACCGGGGGGTGTTCTGCGTGGCCGCCCCGCTGCGCGGCGCCGGCCGGGCCGTCGCCGCGATCTCGGTGAGCGGCCACGGAGTCCACCGGGAGATGGAGCGGCTGGCCCCGGCCGTGCGCGGCTGCGCGCGGTCGGTGTGGCAGTCGATGTTCGGACCGGGGCGGCAGCCGGAGAAGCGGACCCGGCCCGCCGGGGCGGGGCCCGCGGGGCTTCCGCAGCCCTCGATGGACGACATGATGGCCTGGCTGCGCTTCAGCGACTGGATGTGAAGCGCGCCCGCAGGGCGGCGAGGCCGGTGCCGTACGTGCCGTCCCCGAAGGCCGACTCCACCCGGGGCACCACGTCGTCGGTGCTCCGGTAGGCGGCGGACCACCGGACCTCCGACCCTTCGGGGTGCGGACGGACGGCGAGCGTCGCCACGTAGTCGTGGACCGGGAGCATGACGGGGTCGAGGAGGGCGTAGCGGTACGAGCGGGCGGCCGCGTCGCGGTCGAGCAGGCGCTCCCGGGCGACGGCCTCGCCGTCGACGGCGAAGACCCTGACGGTCCCGGGGACGGCCGGGTCGCCACCGCCCTCCAGGGTGGACGGCGGCACGTGGGGATGCCAGTCGGCGAGGGCGCCGAAGTCGCCGATGACGGCCCACACGGCGTCGGGGGCGGCCGGGACGACGGCGGAGCGTTCGAGCGTACGGGGGTTCACGGGCGTCTCCTCATGACGGACACGGGTGTGGGTGCGGGTGCGGGTACGGGTGGGGGCGCGGGTGCCGCAGGGGGGGCACCCGCGCGGATGCCCCTCCGGGTCCTCTCCGGGTGTCCTCGTACGGACCGTCACCAGGTGCCGTCGCCGCGCAGGACCGCGTCGGCGCCCCCGTCGGCGAAGACGACCTGCCCCGTCACGAGGGCGTTGTCGGGCGAGGCAAGCCACGCGATGAGCGGGGCGATCTGCTCGGGGCGGGCGTGGCCGTGCAGCGGCATCGGCACGCTCCTCTCGACGAGCCTCCGCGTCCCGGGGTCGTCGAGCAGCGGCCGGGTCAGGGGCGTGACGACCACGCCGGGGGCCACGGCGTTGAGCGGGACGCCGTCGCCGGCCCACGCCCCGGTGGGGGCCGCGCGGCGGACCCAGCGGGAGATCGCCGCCTTGGACGAGGAGTAGACGAGGTGGCCCTCCCCCCGGTCGACGGCCGCCCGCGAGGCGGCCACCGCAGCCTCCTCGTCCCCGGCGAGCGCGGCGTCCACGATCGCGGGGTCGACCGGGTGGACGGAGTCGATGGATCCGACGACCACGGCCCGGGGGTCGGTGCCGGCCACGAGCAGCGGACGCAGTCCGTCGAGCGTGGCCACGGCACCGAAGTGGTTGACCCTGACGGTGAGGGGGTCGAAGTGGGCGACGCCCGCGCAGGAGACGACGGCGTCGAGACGGCCGCCGGTCAGTTCGCGGGCCCGGGCGACGAGTTCGGCCCGGCCCTCGGCGGTGGACAGGTCGGCGCGGATGTCGCCGTCGGCGAGGTCGGCGCCGATGACGGTGTGGCCCTGTTTCCGCAGGAGGTCGGCGGTGGCCTCGCCGATGCCGGAGGCGGCTCCGGTGACCAGGCAGGTTCGGGGCATGACGGGCTCCTCGTCAGGAGTAGGTGATCTCGACCCGGTCGGTCAGGGGGAGGGCCTGGCAGGCCAGGACGTACCCCTCGGCGACGTCCTGGTCGTCCAGGACGTCGTTGCGGAGCATCGTGACCTCGCCCGCGACGACACGGCAGGTGCAGGCGCTGCAGGCGCCCTCCCGGCAGGAGTACGGGGCGTCCACGCCCGCGGCGAGGAGCGCGTCGAGCAGGGGCGCGGTCGGTGGCCAGGCGACCGTGTGCGTCTCGCCGTCGATCTCGACCCCGGCGGTCGCGCCGCCCTCGCCCGCGGTGTCCCGCGGCACCCCGGGGGTGTCGAAGACGTCCGCGCCGAGGGAGAAGAACCGCTCCCGGTGGATGCGGTCGCCGGGCGCGCCGAGCGTGCGCAGGGCCTGCTCGGCGGCGTCCATGAGCGGCTGCGGGCCGCAGACGAAGGCCCGGCGGCCCGCGTACGGAGCGAGCACGGGCACCAGCCGGTCCACGGACGGCAGGCCCTGGAGCGTCTCCAGCCAGTGGAGCACGAGGAACCGGTGCGGGTGTTCCTGCGCCAGCGCCCGCAGTTCGTCGCGGAAGACGACCGAGGACTCGTCGCGGTTGGCGTACAGCAGCACCAGCCCGCCCCGGCCGTCGGCCAGGACCGACTTGGCGATCGACAGGACCGGGGTGATGCCGCTGCCTCCGGCGACGAGCAGCAGGTCGTCGTCGAGGGAGTCCGGGGTGAAGGTGCCGGCCGGGGGCAGCGCCTCCAGCTCGTCCCCGGCCGCCAGCCGGTCGCAGACCCAGTTGGAGCCGTACCCGCCGGCGACCCGTTTGACGGTGATCTTCAGGGGCTCGCCGGTGTGGGGCGAGCTGGCGAGGGAGTAGCAGCGGGCGGCCGGTCTCCCGTCGGGGCCGGGCAGCTTCAGGGTGAGGAACTGCCCGGGGCGGTACGCGAAGCGGTCCGCGCTCTCCGCCGGTGCCTGGAGCACCAGGGAGTGCGCGTCGGCCGTCTCGGCGACGACCTCGACGACGCGCAGCCGGTGGGTGCGGGAGCTGGTCGTGGGCTCAGGCATCGACGGCCTCCGCGGTCGCGGTACCTGCCGCGCCGGCCTCCGGGAGGCCTGGCTCGGAGGATCCGGCCCCCGAGGAGCCGGAATCGGAGGATCCGGCCTCCGGGGAGGCGGCCTCCGGGGATCCGGCCTCCGGGGATCCGGCCTCCGGGAGGCCGGCCTCCGGGATCCCCGGCTCCAGGGTGCCGACCGTCAGGGTTCCGTCCTCGACCGCGCGGTCGATGCTCGCCCGCAGGGCCCGGCAGGTCCGCATCCGGGCGGTGGTCGCGCCCGGGCGCACCCGGTCGCGGAACTCCGCGCAGGCGACGGCCGCGTCGGCCGTCCACTGCACGGAGGTGTGGGCGACGCTGAACTTCTCGCACAGGACCTGGTTGCCGCAGGCCGCGCACTCCACCGCTCGCACGTCAGGCTCCGGTTTCCGTCTCCGCCGCGCGGCGCGCGAGGTTCTCCTCGACCTCGGCGCGCCATGCCGTGTTGGCGCGTCGGGTGTCGATCTCGAACTCGAAGCGGCGGGTCATCTCGTCCTCGACGTCGGCGACGTCGACGTAGAACTGCTCGTACCAGCGGCGCAGTTGGTAGACCGGCCCGTCCTCCTCGGTGAGCAGGGGGTTGTCGATCCGGGTCTTGTTCCGCCAGATCTCGACGTCCTGCTCGAAGCCGACGGTGGCCCCCTCGGCGGTGAGGCGCGCGGCCTCCGCGGCCTGCTCGTCCGTCATCCCGGGCAGCCGCTTCACGATGGCCCCGTACTGGAGCAGGAAGCTGTTCGCGTCGATCGGGTAGTGGCAGTTGATCAGGACGATCTCCATCTCCGCGCCGCCGCCGACGTCGCTGTAGAGGTGGTCGATCATGTAGGAGGGGCCGTGGTAGGAGGCGTCGGAGCGGAGGCGGCCGGAGCTGAGGGTGCCCAGTTCCATGTCCCCGCGGGGGCTGCTCTCCATGTACTGCGTGGCGACGTGGCCGTCGAAGACGTTCTTGAAGTGCTCGGGGAAGGCGTAGTGGACGTAGTAGAAGTGCGCCATGTCCACGACGTTGTCCACGATCTCGCGGCAGTTGGCGCCCTCGACCCGGAGGGTCTTCCAGGTCCAGTCGCTCCACCGGTCGGCGTCCGGGCCGTGGATGCCCGCGATCTCGGGGACGGTCACCTCGGGCGGCGGCGGGTTGCCCTCCGGGTCGTTCCAGACGAAGAGCTGCTTGTTCCGCTCCAGGGAGATCCAGGACCGGGTCCTGGCGCGCGGGGGGACCCTGCGGGCGTACGGGATGCCCGCGCAGCGGCCGTCGCCCGACCAGCGCCAGTCGTGGAAGGGGCAGGCGACGGCGTCGCCCTTGACGCTGCCCTGGGCGAGGTTGCCGCCCATGTGCGGGCAGTAGGCGTTCAGGACGTGCAGGCGTCCGTCGTCCTGTCCCCGGAAGACCACCAGCTTGGTGCCGAAGGCCTCGATCTCGTGCGGCTTGCCGTCCTCGAAGGCTTCGGCGAGGCCGAGGCAGTGCCAGCCACGGGCGAACCGCGTCGGCGGCCTGCCCGCGTCGATGACCCGGACCTCGTCGTTGAGAGCAGTCATCTCGTCCCTCCGGTTGCTGTCTCTGTTCGGTTCAGTGCTGTGCGGCGAGTTCGACGGCGATGTCGATGAGCTGGTCCTCCTGGCCGCCGACCAGACGGCGCTCGCCGGCACGCAGGAGGATCTCGGCGCCGGAGACGCCGTAGCGTTCGGCCTGCCGGTAGGCGTGCTTGAGGAAGCTGGAGTAGACGCCGGCGTGGCCCATCAGGAGGGCGAGCCGGTCGAGTCGGCACTCGTCGTCCATGACGGGGCGGACCACGTCCTCCGCCGCGTCGATGATCTTCAGTACGTCGACGCCGGTGCGGATGCCCATCTTGGCGCAGACGGCGACCAGGGCCTCGACGGCGGTGTTGCCCGCGCCGGCGCCGAGCCGGCGCGTGGAGCCGTCGATCTGCACGGCTCCGGCCTTGATCGCGGCGATGGAGTTGCCGGTTCCGAGGGAGAGGTTCTCGTGGCCGTGGAAGCCGACCTGGGCGTCGCCGCCGAGCTCGGAGACCAGGGCCTCGACCCGGGCGGTGACGTCGTCCATGACCATGGCGCCGGCCGAGTCGACGACGTACACGCACTGGCAGCCCGCGTCGGCCATGATCCTGCCCTGCCGGGCCAGCTTCTCGGGGGTCGTGGAATGGGCCATCATCAGGAAGCCGACGGTCTCCAGGCCCGTCTCCCGGGCGAGTCCGAAGTGCTGCTCCGCGATGTCGGCCTCGGTGCAGTGGGTGGCGATGCGGCAGATGCCCGCGCCGTTGCCGTGGGCGGCCCGGATGTCGTCCTTGACGCCGAGCCCGGGGAGCATGAGGAAGGCGATCCTCGCCCGCCGCGCGGTCTCCACCGCGACCTTGATCAGTTCCTGCTCGGGGGTCCTGGAGAAGCCGTAGTTGAAGGAGGAACCGCCGAGTCCGTCGCCGTGCGTCACCTCGATCACGGGGACGCCGGCGTCGTCGAGGGCGGCGACGACCGACCGTACGTCCTCCGCGGTGAACTGGTGGCGCTTGGCGTGCGAGCCGTCGCGCAGCGAGGAGTCGGTGACGCGGATGTCGAGGGTGTCCGAGTAGGGCATGGGGGTGCTCCTTACGCGCCCGGGGCGAGGAGCGCCTTGGCGAACTCCTCGCCGACCTTGGTGGCGGCGGCGGTCATGATGTCGAGGTTTCCGGCGTAGGGCGGCAGGTAGTCGCCCGCGCCCTCCACCTCCAGGAAGATCGCGACGCGGGCCGTCCCGCCGTTCTCCGGGCCGGGATCGTCGAACTGCGGCTCGGCGCGCAGCCGGTAGCCGGGGACGTAGGCGGCGACCCGCTCGGCGACCTCCTTGACGGAGAGCACGATGGCGTCCCGGTCGGCGTCCTCGGGGACGGCGCAGAAGACGGTGTCGCGCATGATGACGGGCGGCTCGGCCGGGTTGAGGATGATGATGGCCTTGCCGCGCCCGGCGCCGCCGATGGTCTCGATGCCGCGCGAGGTGGTGCGGGTGAACTCGTCGATGTTCGCCCGGGTTCCAGGGCCGGCCGAGACGGAGGCCACCGAGGCGACGATCTCCGCGTACGGCACGGGGACGACGCGCGAGACCGCGTACACCATGGGGATGGTGGCCTGTCCGCCGCAGGTGATCATGTTGACGTTGGGCCGGTCGAGGTGCTCGTGGAGATTGGCGGGCGGTACGACGGCGGGGCCGACGGCCGCCGGGGTCAGGTCGACCGCCTTGATGCCGAGTTCCGCGTAGCGCGGGGCGTTGGCCCGGTGGACGGAGGCGCTGGTGGCCTCGAAGACGATGTCGGGCCTCTCGTCCCGGGCGAGCAGCCGGTCGACGCCCTCGTGGCCGGTCTCCAGGCCGGCGCGGGCGGCACGGGCGAGGCCCTCGCTGTCGGGGTCGACCCCGATCATCCAGCGGGGCTCGACGTGCTCGGAACGCAGCAGCTTGTACAGCAGGTCGGTGCCGATGTTGCCGGAACCGACGATGGCGGCGGTCGCCTTTGTCCTGATGGTCATGATCACCTCAGATGAATGAGAGGGAGACGGAGCCGAGACCGGTGAACTCGGCGGTGAAGACCGTCCCGGCCGCCACGTCGACGGCCCGGGTGCACGAGCCGGGCAGCACCACGTGCCCCCTCCTCAGCGACACGCCGAAGCGGGCGACGGTACGGGCGAGCCAGGCGACGGAACGGGCCGGGTCACCGAGCACCGCGTCGCTGCGGCCCTCGGCGAGGAGCTCGCCGCCGCTGCTCAACCGGGCGCCGATGGAGGTGAGGTCGAGCTCGCGGGGGTCCCGGCCCTCCCCGACGACGTATCCGGCGGAAGAGGCGTTGTCCGCGATGGTGTCGGCGATGGTGATCCGCCAGTCCCGGATCCTGCTGTCGATCAGCTCCAGGGCGGGCACGACGCGTTCGGTGGCGGCGAGGACGTCCGCCGGGGTACAGGTCTCGCCCGGCAGGTCGTCGCCGAGGACGAAGCCGACCTCGACCTCGACGCGGGGGTGGCAGTAGCGGGCGACGGGGACGGGGTCGTGGGGCCGCAGCTCCATGTCGTCGAGCAGATGACCGTAGTCCGGCTCGTCGACGCCCATCATCCGCTGCATGACCGGCGAGGACAGGCCGACCTTGTGACCGCGCACCTCCGCGCCGGCCGCGAGGCGGTGGCGGACGTTCACGAGCTGGATCTCGTACGCGTCCACGGTGCCGATGCCGGGGAACGCGTCGGTCAGCGGAGCGATCGGTGCGACGTGCTGTTCGGCGGAGCGGAGCAGCTCGGCCGCCTCGTGTCTCCGGCGGTCCGTGAGCATGGCGGGTCCCTCCTGCGGGGCGGTTGGGGCTGTGCGGGGAGGCTAGGCCGGGGGTGTCGTCGCCGGGGAGCGCCATTTCCCGGTGAGCGGGAAAGCCCCACCGGCCCGGCGCGCCGCCGGGCCGACGCCCGCCCCACGCGTCCCGCCGGGCCGGCGCCCTGTGCCCCGCGGGGCCGGCGCCCTGTGCCCCGCCGGGGCGGCGCCACGTGCCCCACGTGCCCTACGCGTCCCGCCGGGTCGGCGTCCTGTGCCCCGCCGAGTCTGCGCCCGCCCCGAGGGATCCGCGCCCGGCAGGGCTGTGCCCCCGCCCACCCCGGTGCGGTCCGCATCCGGCAGGGACCGGTGCCCACCGGGCCGGTAGCCCGCGCGCGGCTGGGCGATGCCCCTCCCGACACCCGCCGTGCGGGGCCCGCGCCCGACGGGGCGGTGCCTCCTCCCGCACCTCCGTGTGGGCAATCGTCCCGCTGGGCGGGACGGGTGGGCACACGGGACGGCGCCCTCCAGCGGCGCCTCCGCGTTCCGCGCCCGGTCCCGCACCCCGTGTGCGCCGTGCCTATCGGTGCGGGTCCGGGCGCGGGAGCCTCGGGCGCCGGCAAGGGGCGCCGTTCCGTTGTGCCCACCCTCCCCCGAGCTCTCGGCTCCGCTCGAGCAGGGGGGACCCCCTTCGCCCCAGCGGAACGACTGCCCACAACGGCGGGCGCGAGGGGCGGGCACCGTCCGGCGGACGCAGCCCGCAACGGGGGCGCGGGGGCGGGCACCGCCCGGCAAGCGCAGGCCGCAACGGGGCCGGGAGCGAGGGTGGGCACCGCCCCGGTGGGCGCGCCCGCGACGGGGACGGTGGGGGCAGCCCGCACGGTGGGGGGAGCGTCCGGTGGGGCGCGCCCGGGACAGGGGGCGTGCCGGCCGGGGTGCGGGGTCGTCGCGGAGGCGCCCGGTGGGGTCAGCGGGTGCCGTACACCGGGCAGGGGGGTTCCGCGGCCGCGAGGAGCTTCAGGGTCGTTTCGCCCGCCTCCGCCGGGGTCCAGCGCGCCCCCTTGTCGGCCGTGGGGCCCGGCCGCCAGCCCTCCATGACCGTGATCCGGCCCGCCTCGGCCTCGAAGACACGCCCCGTGACCCCGGCCGAGGCCGCGGAGCCGAGCCAGACGACGAGGGGGGAGACGTTCTCCGGGGCCATCGCGTCGAACCCGGCCCCCGAAGGCGCGGCCATCGTCTCGGCGAAGGCCTGTTCGGTCATCCGGGTGCGGGCCGCGGGGGCGATCGCGTTGACCTGGACCCCGTACCGGCCCATCTCGGCCGCGGCGACGAGGGTGAGGCCGACGATCCCGGCCTTGGCGGCGGCGTAGTTGCCCTGGCCGACGCTGCCGAGCAGGCCCGCGCCGGAGCTGGTGTGGATCACGCGGGCGACGGGTTCGCGTCCGGCCTTGGTCTCGGTCCGCCAGTGCGCGGCGGCGTGCTTGAGCGGCAGGAAGTGGCCCTTGAGGTGGACGCGCATGACGGCGTCCCAGTCGTCCTCGCCGAGGTTGACCAGCATGCGGTCGCGCAGGAAGCCGGCGTTGTTGACGAGGGTGTCGAGACGGCCGAACGCGTCCAGGGCGGTGGCGACGAGCGAGGCCGCGCCGTCGGCGGTGGCGATGTCGCCGCCGTGGGCGACCGCCTCCCCGCCGGACGCCGTGATCTCGTCGACGACCTGCTGGGCGGGCCCCGCGCCGCCTCCGGTGCCGTCGAGGCCGACGCCGAGGTCGTTGACGACGACCTTGGCTCCTTCGGCGGCGAAGGCGAGCGCGTGCGCGCGGCCGAGTCCGCGGCCGGCCCCGGTGACGATGACGACCCGTCCGTTGCACAGTCCTGTCATGGTGGATCCCTTTCGGTGAGCGCTGGGTGGGTTCAGTGGTTGACCGTGGCCGCGTCCAGGAAGGCGGGGCGTTCCCCGCCCCCGTGCACGAGCAGGCTGGCGCCGGTGACGTAGGCGGCCCTGCCGGAGGCGAGGAAGACGCAGGCGGCGCCGATGTCGGCGGGTTCGGCGAGCCGGCCGAGCGGTACGGTGCGGCCGACGGAGGCGATGCCGTCCTCGTCCCCGTAGTGCAGGTGGGACAGTTCGGTGCGCACCATGCCGGGGACGAGCGTGTTGACCCGGACCAGCGGCGCCCATTCCACGGCCATGGACCGGGCGAGGCTGTCGAGGCCCGCCTTGGCGGCGCCGTAGGCCGCGCTGCCGGGTGAGGGGCGGGTGCCGCTGACGCTGCCGATCATGATGATGGAACCGCCTCCGCGCTGGAGGCGCATCACCTCGTACGCGGCCAGGGAGGCGGTCAGGGGGGCGACGAGGTTCAGTTCGACGACCCGGGCCTGTTGCTCGGCGCTTCCGTCGCCGAGCATCCGGAAGGGGGTCCCCCCGGCGTTGTTGACGAGGAGGTCCAGTCTTCCGTGGTCGTCCCGCACCCGGTCGAAGAAGGCCGTGACGGCGGCCGGGTCGCGCAGGTCGAGGGGGAGGAAGCGGGCCGTGCGCCCGGCCGCTTCGACGGGCTCTTCGGGGGCGCGTCGCGCGCAGGTCACGACCTCCGCGCCGGCTTCGAGCAGAGCGCGGACGATTCCGGCGCCGACGCCCCGCGTGCCGCCGGTGACGACGGCGACGGTTCCCGACAGGTCGATGGTGACTGCCATTGGACACCTCCCGCAGCGTGCGAACCGCTGCTATCTTCCACCTAACAAACGTTTGGTGGAAAGGTAGCTGATCTGCTCATGGGTGTCTCCACCTCCGCCCCCGACAAGGGCATCGCCGTCGTCACCGTCGACTTCCCCCCGGTCAACGCCCTCCCCGTACAGGGCTGGTACGACCTCGCCGCGGCGGTGCGCGCCGCCGGTGCCGATCCCGAGGTGCGCTGCGTCGTGCTCACCGCGGAGGGCCGCGGCTTCAACGCGGGCGTCGACATCAAGGAGATCCGGCGCACGGCCGGGCACGACGCCCTCCTGGGCGCCAACCGCGGCTGTTACGAGGCCTTCGCCGCCGTCTACGACTGCGCGGTGCCGGTGGTCGCCGCCGTGCACGGCTTCTGCCTCGGCGGCGGCATCGGCCTGGTCGGCAACGCCGACGCGATCGTCGCCTCCGAGGACGCGGCCTTCGGCCTGCCCGAGCTGGACCGGGGCGCGCTCGGCGCCGCCACGCACCTGGCCCGGCTCGTCCCCCAGCAGCTGATGCGGACCTTGTACTACACCTCGCGCACGGTCACCGCCGAGGAACTGCACCGGCACGGCTCGGTCTGGCGGGTCGTCCCGCGCGAGCGGCTGCTCGACACGGCGCTCGAACTCGCGCGGGAGATCGCCGCCAAGGACGGACAGCTGGTCCGGCTCGCCAAGGCCGCGATCAACGGCATCGACCCGGTGGACGTCCACCGCAGCTACCGCTTCGAGCAGGGCTTCACCTTCGAGGCCAATCTCAGCGGCGTCGCCGATCGGGTCCGCGACGCCTTCGGCAAGAACGACACCTTCGGCGAGGACGAGGAGCGGCAGTCGTGAGCAGGGACAAGACGATGACCGCCGAGGAGGTCGTGGGCCGGCTCCGGAGCGGGATGACGATCGGCGTCGGCGGCTGGGGCTCGCGCCGCAAGCCGATGGCGCTGGTGCGGGCGCTGCTGCGGTCCGACGTCACCGACCTGACCGTGGTGTCGTACGGCGGCCCGGACGTCGGGCTGCTCGCCGCGGCCGGGAAGGTCCGCAAGCTGGTCGCGGCCTTCGCCACGCTCGACTCCGTGCCCCTGGAACCGCACTTCGGCGCGGCCCGGCAGCGCGGCGCCTTCGAGCTGGTGGAACTGGACGAGGCCATGCTCATGTGGGGCCTGACGGCCGCCGTGCACCGGCTGCCCTTCATGCCCATCCGGGCCGGACTCGCCTCGGACGTGATGACCGTCAACCCGTCGCTGCGGACCGTCACGTCCCCGTACGACGACCGCGAGGAACTCGTCGCGGTCCCCGCGCTGCGGCTGGACGCCGCGCTCGTCCACCTCAACCGTGCCGACGCGCACGGCAACGGCCAGTACCTGGGACCCGACCCGTACTTCGACGACCTGTTCTGCGAGGCCGCCGACGCCGCGTACGTGTCCTGCGAGCGGATCGTGGAGACCTCGGAGCTGCTCAAGGACGCGGGCCCCCAGTCGCTGCTGGTCAAGCGGGCCTTCGTCGACGGCGTCGTCGAGGCCCCGAACGGCGCGCACTTCACCTCCTGCGCGCCGGACCACGACCGGGACGAGGCCTTCCAGCGCGCCTACGTGAAGGCGGCCCGGGACCCGGAGGCCTGGCGGGAGTTCACCGCCCGGTTCCTGTCCGGCGACGAGGACGCCTACCAGGCCGCGGTCGCGGCGTTCCACGAGGAGGAAGCATGAGCGGCACCGACACCCCCGCGACGGCCACGCGGGCCGAGTACTGCGTCGTCGCCTGCGCCGAGGCCTGGCGGGACGCCGGCGAGGTCCTGGCCAGTCCCATGGGCACCGTCCCGACGATCGGCGCCCGCCTCGCGAAGCTCACCTTCGCCCCCGACCTGCTGCTGACCGACGGGGAGGCGCTGCTCATCGCCGACGTCCCGGCGGTGGGCGCCGCGCCGCGGGTGGTGGAGGGCTGGCTGCCGTACCGCCAGCACCTGGCCATGGTCGCCACCGGGCGCCGGCACGTGATGATGGGCGCGAGCCAGCTCGACCGGTACGGCAACCAGAACATCAGCTGCATCGGCGACTGGGCGAGGCCGAGGCGCCAGCTCCTCGGCGTGCGCGGCGCTCCCGTCAACACCCTGAACAACCCGACCAGTTACTGGGTGCCCAAGCACTCGACACGCGTCTTCGTCGAGCGGGTCGACATGGTCTGCGGCGTCGGCTACGACCGGGCCGCCGCGGCCGGCCCCTCGGCGACCCGCTACCACCGCCTCCCGGACGTCATCAGCGACCTGGGCGTCTTCGACTTCGAGACCCCGGACCGCACCATGCGGCTGCGCTCGCTGCACCCCGGCGTCACGGTCGAGGAGGTCGGGGAGGCCACCGGCTTCGCGCTGACCGTCCCCGACGAGGTGCCGTACACCCGTGAGCCCACCGCCGAGGAACTCCGTCTGATCCGCGGGGAGATCGACCCGAAGGGGCTGCGCGACCGGGAGGTCCCCTCATGAGCGACGTCACGATCGCCACGCCGCTCACCGAACTCGTCGGGGTCCGGCACCCCGTCGTGCAGACCGGCATGGGATGGGTGGCCGGTCCCCGCCTGGTCTCGGCCACCGCGAACGCCGGCGCGCTCGGGATCCTGGCCTCGGCGACGATGGGCGTCGACCGGCTCCGCTCCGCGGTGCGCGAGGTGAAGTCCCGTACGGACGCGCCCTTCGGCGTGAACCTGCGGGCGGACGCCGGGGACGCGGGCGAGCGCGTGCGGGTCATCATCGACGAGGGCGTGAAGGTCGCCTCGTTCGCGCTCGCGCCGTCCCGCGAGCTGATCGCCCGGCTCAAGGACGCGGGCGTCGTCGTCATCCCGTCCATCGGGGCCAGGCGGCACGCCGAGAAGGTCGCCGCGTGGGGCGCCGACGCGGTGATCGTGCAGGGCGGGGAGGGCGGCGGCCACACCGGCAGCGTCGCCACCACCGTCCTGCTCCCGCAGGTCGTGGACGCCGTGGACATCCCGGTCGTCGCGGCCGGCGGCTTCCACGACGGGCGCGGCCTGGTCGCCGCCCTGGCGTACGGCGCGGCCGGCGTCGCCATGGGCACCCGCTTCCTGCTCACCTCCGACAGCACGGTCCCCGACGCGGTGAAGGCCCGCTACCTCGCCGCGGCGGTCACGGACGTCACGGTCACCACGAAGGTGGACGGTCTGCCGCACCGGATGCTGCGCACGGAGCTCGTCGACGCGCTGGAGCGCTCGGGCCGGGCCGCCTCGCTGCTGCGGGCGGTCCGGCACGCCGCGGCCTTCCGGCGCGATTCCGGCATGGGCTGGGCGCAGATGGTCCGGGACGGCCTGGCGATGAGGCACGGCAAGGACCTGACGTGGAGCCAGGTCCTGCTGGCCGCCAACACCCCGATGCTGCTCAAGGCGTCCATGGTCGAGGGCCGTACCGATCTGGGCGTGATGGCCTCCGGTCAGGTCGCGGGGCTGATCGACGACCTGCCGTCCTGCGCCGAGCTCGTCGACCGGCTGATGGCCGAGGCACGGGCGGCACTGGGCTCCCTGCCCCTCGCGGACTGACCGGTCGCACGCGTGTCCGCCGGGGTGCCTTCACCCCGGCGGACACGTCTCTCGACCGCGACTTCTCCGCACCTCCTCCGAGCGGAACCCCCATGCCGATCCAGCGGCTGAACCACGCCGTCCTCTTCGTCTCCGACCTGGAGCGCAGCCCCGCCTTCCACCGCGACGCCTCCACCGAGGCCCTCTGCGCCCGGGATCCGGACGGCATCGAGTGCGAGGTGCGCCGGCCGGTCCCCGACGCGGCCGTCACCGGGGAGCTCCCGGCGATGACCTCGCCCGCCCGCTCGACGTCGACGCCGAGATCGCGGTGACCGGTGCGGGGACCCCCGGCGGTCCCCGCACCGGTCACGCCGTGCGGCGCGAGCTCTTCACCGGTGGCGTCACAGACGCTCGATGATCGTCACGTTGGCCTGGCCACCGCCCTCGCACATCGTCTGGAGGCCGTAGCGGCCGCCGGTGCGCTCCAGTTCGTGCAGGAGGGTGGTCGTCAGCTTGGTGCCGGTGGCGCCGAGCGGGTGGCCGAGGGCGATGGCGCCTCCGTTGACGTTGACCTTCTCCGGGTCGGCGCCGGTCTCCTTCAGCCAGGCGAGGACGACCGGGGCGAAGGCCTCGTTGATCTCCACCAGGTCGATGTCGTCGAGCGTCATCCCTGCCTTCTTCAGCGCGTACGCCGTCGCCGGGATCGGGGCCGACAGCATCCGGATCGGGTCCTCGCCCCGGACGGACAGGTGGTGGACGCGGGCGCGCGGGGTGAGGCCGTGTTCCCGTACGGCGCGCTCCGAGGCGATCAGCATCGCCGAGGCCCCGTCGGAGACCTGAGAGGAGACCGCGGCGGTCAGCCGGCCGCCGTCGACCAGCGGCTTCAGACCGGCCATCTTCTCCAGGGTGGTGTCGCGGCGCGGGCCCTCGTCGGTGGTGACGTCGCCGTGGGGGACGATCTCGCGGTCGAAGCGGCCCTCGTCGATGGCGCGGGCGGCCCGCTGGTGTGAGCGGAGGGCGAACTCCTCCATGTCCCGGCGGGAGATGTCCCACTTGGCGGCGATGAGCTCGGCGCCGTGGAACTGGTTGACGGGCCGGTCGCCGTAGCGGGCGCGCCAGCCCGCGGAGCCGGCGTACGGGCCCTCGGTCAGGCCGAGCGGGTCGGCGGCCTGACGGCTGGCGAAGGCGATGGGGATCATCGACATGTTCTGCACGCCGCCCGCGACCACCAGGTCCTGGGTGCCGGACAGGACGCCCTGGGCGGCGAAGTGCAGGGCCTGCTGGGAGGAGCCGCACTGCCGGTCCACGGTCGTGCCGGGCACCTCCTCGGGCAGTCCGGCGGCCAGCCAGCAGGTGCGGGCTATGTCGCCGGCCTGCGGGCCGACGGTGTCCAGGCAGCCGAAGACGACGTCCTCGACGGCGGCGGGGTCGGCCCCCGAGCGCTCCATCAGCGCCTTGAGGACGTGCGCCCCGAGGTCGGCCGGATGGACGGCGGACAGTCCGCCGCCCCGCCGCCCGACCGGGGTGCGTACCGCTTCGACGATGTAGGCCTCGGCCATGGTCACTCCTTGTGCGTGTGTCATTCGTGTGTCCGGTGTCCGTCCCGGAGGGCGACGCCCTCCAGCACCGTCGACAGGTACTGGCGGGCGATCTCCTCCGGGCTGTGCTGTCCGCCCGGCCGGTACCAGGACGCGGCGACCCAGACGGTGTCGCGCACGAAGCGGTAGGTGAGCCGGACGTCGAGGTCGGTGCGGAAGGCCCCGGTGGCCACGCCGCGCTCCAGGGTCCTGAGCCAGGCCTCCTCGAACCTCCGCCGGGAGCCGGCGAGATAGCCGAAGCGCGGCTGCTCCCGCAGGTGCCCGGACTCCTTCTGGTAGATGGCGACGGCGGCGCGGTGCCGGTCGATCTCCCGGAACGATTCGGTGACGAGGGCCTCCAGGGTCTCCCGGGGCCCGAGGAGCGCGGCGAGCACGGCGTCGTACCGGACCCACAGCTCGTCCAGGAAGGCGCGGAGGATCTCGTCGAGCATCGACTCCTTGGAGTCGAAGTGGTGGTAGAGGCTGCCGGCGAGCAGGCCGGCCGCGTCGGCGATGCGGCGGACCGTGGTGGCGTCGTACCCCTGGGCGGCGAAGACCTCGGCCGCCGTGTCCAGGATCTCGCGGCGCCGCTCCGGCGCCGGTCTCACGGGTGCTGGCTGCTGACGGAGAGGACCTCCCCCGTCAGGTACGAGGAGTAGCCGCTGGCCAGGAAGACGATCACGTTGGCCACCTCCCAGGGTTCGGCGTGGCGTCCGAAGGCCTCTCGGGAGGTGAGTTCCTCCAGGAGTTCGGGGGTGGTGACCTTCACCAGGTGCGGGTGCATGGCCAGGCTCGGGGAGACGGCGTTGACGCGCACGCCGTACTCGGCGGCCTCCAGGGCGGCGCAACGGGTGAGCGCCATCACGCCGGCCTTGGCGGCGGCGTAGTGGGCCTGTCCCTTCTGGGCCCGCCAGCCGATCACCGAGGCGTTGTTGACGACGACGCCCCCGGCGCCCCCGGCCTTCATCCGGCGCAGTGCGGCGCGGGTGCAGCGGAAGGTGCCGTCGAGGGTGACGCCGAGGACCTCGTCCCACTGCGCGTCGGTCATGTCGACGAGGTCGGCGGTGCCGCCGAGGCCCGCGTTGTTGACGACGACGTCGAGGCGCCCGTGGCGTTCCGCTGCGAGGTCGAACAGGGCGGCGACCTGGGTCTCGTCGGTGACGTCGCAGGGCAGGGCGGCGACGCGGTCGGCGCCGAACTCCGCGGCCAGTTCGGCCTCGGTCTCCTTCAGGCGGCGGGCGTGGGCGTCCGAGACGACGACCCGCGCGCCCTCCTCCAGGAGTCGTCTGGCGGTCGCGCCGCCGATTCCGGCGCCGGCCGCGGCGGTGACGACGGCGCCGCGTCCGGCGAGCAGGCCGTGGCCCGGCACGTAGGGGGGTGGTGCGCCGGTCATGGGCGGGCCTCCTTGGGCAGGCCGAGGACGCGCTCGGCGATGATGTTCCGCTGGATCTCGTTGGAGCCGGCGTAGAGGGTGTCGGAGCGGGAGAAGAGGTAGAGCCGCTGCCAGTCGGTGAGGTCGTACGGTTCGCCGTCGGCCAGCATCCCGGCGGCGCCGCAGACGTCCATGGCGAGTTCGCCGAGTTCCCGGTGCCAGGTGGCCCAGAAGATCTTCCCGATGGAGGCCTCGGGGCCGGGGGCTCCGGCGGCGACGCCGTCGAGCATGCGCAGGGCGTTGAACCGGATGGTCTCCAGGCCGATCCAGGCGCGGGCGACGCGGTCGCGGATCAACGGGTCGGCGGCGGCGCCGTTGCGCTTGGCCAGTGCGACGACGGCTTCCAGTTCGCGGCGGAAGCCGACCTGCTGGCCGAGGGTGGAGACGCCCCGCTCGAAGCCGAGGGTGGCCATGGCCACCCGCCAGCCGTCGCCGGGGGCGCCGACGACGTGGGAGGCGTGGGTGCGGGCCCCGTCGAAGAAGACCTCGTTGAACTCGGAGGTGCCGGTCAGCTGGACGATGGGCCTGATCTCGACGCCGGGCCGGTCCAGGGGGACGAGCAGGTAGGACAGGCCGTGGTGGCGGGTGGATCCGGGTTCGGTGCGGGCGAGGACGAAGCACCAGTCGGCCTCGTGCGCGAGTGAGGTCCAGACCTTCTGTCCGGTGACCACCCAGTCCTCGCCGTCCCGTTCGGCGCGGGTGCGCACGTTGGCCAGGTCCGAGCCGGCGTCCGGTTCGGAGTAGCCCTGGCACCACTGCTCCTCGACGCTGACGATCTTCGGCAGGAAGCGCTTCCGCTGTTCGGGGGTGCCGAAGGCGATGAGGGTGGGTCCCAGGAGCTGTTCGCCGATGTGGCTGACGCGGGCGGGGGCGTCGGCGAGGGCGTACTCCTCGTGGAAGGCGACCTGCTGTTCCAGGGTGGCGCCCCGGCCGCCGTACTCCTCGGGCCAGCCGACGCAGGTCCATCCCGCCGCGGCCATGTGCCGCTCCCAGGCGAGGCGTTCGGCGTGTGCCTCGTGTTCCCGTCCGGGGCCGCCGCGCCCGCGCAGGGCGGCGAACTCGCCCGTGAGGTTGGCGCTCAGCCAGCCGCGGACCTCTCTGCGGAACTCCTCGACGTCGTTCATGGCCGTACGTTAACCTACCAAACACTTGTTAGGGAAGGAGGGCGGATGTCCGCTGCCCGCACCGCGTCCACCACGGACCCGGTCCGCTACGAACGCCTCGGCCCGGTGGCCGTCGTCACGATGGACCGGCCCGATTACCGCAACGCCCAGAACTCCGCGATGACCTACGCCCTCGACCGCGCCTTCTACCGCGCGGCCGACGACGACGAGGTCAAGGTCATCGTGCTCGCCGGAGCGGGGAAGCACTTCTCCGCCGGCCACGACATCGGCACCCCCGAGCGGGACGCCCACCTGCCGTTCGACCGGCGCGCCGGGCTCTGGTGGGACCACTCGGACAAGCAGGGCGCGGAGAGCCGCTTCGCCCGCGAGTCCGAGGTCTACCTCGGCATGTGCCGCCGCTGGCGCGAACTGCCCAAACCCATGATCGCGTCGGTGCAGGGCGCCTGCGTCGCGGGCGGCCTGATGCTCGCCTGGGTGTGCGACCTCATCGTCGCCGCCGAGGACGCGTTCTTCGCCGACCCCGTGGTCCGCATGGGCATCCCCGGCGTCGAGTACTTCGCCCACCCGTGGGTGATGCCCCCGCGCATCGCCAAGGAGTTCCTCTACACCGGGGACCGGATGGACGCACGGCGCGCCCACGAGGTCGGCATGGTCAACCGGGTCGTCCCGCCCGGGGAGCTGACGGAGCGGACCATGGAACTGGCCGCCCGGATCGCCGAGATGCCCCGCATGGGCCTGGCGCTCACCAAGCGCGCCGTCAACCAGGCCGAGGACCTCCAGGGCCTGCACACCGGCATGGACTCGGTCTTCGGACTGCACCACCTCGCGCACGCGCACAACGCCGAGACCGCCCCCGACGCGCTGGGCGGCATGGACGTACGCAGGATGAAGGCGGCGGGAGCCTGATGGACCTCGACTTCTCCGCGGCGGACGAAGCCTTCCGGGCCGAGGCCCGCGCCTGGCTCGCCGCCCACGTGCCCGACGTCCCGCTCCCCTCCCTGGAGACGGCGGAGGGCTTCGCCGCCCACCGGCGGTGGGAGCGGACCCTCTCCGCCGACCGCTGGTCGGTGGTCTCCTGGCCCGAGGAGTACGGCGGCCGGGGCGCCTCGCTCCTCCGGTGGCTGGTCTTCGAGGAGGAGTACTACGCGGCCGGCGCCCCCGGCCGGGTCAGCCAGAACGGCATCAACCTCCTCGCCCCCACCCTCTTCGAGCACGGCACCGACGAGCAGCGCGCCCGCGTCCTGCCCTCCATGGCGAGCGGCGAGGTCATCTGGGCCCAGGCCTGGTCCGAACCGGAGTCCGGCTCCGACCTCGCCTCGCTGCGCTCCACGGCCGAACGGACCGACGGCGGCTGGCTCCTGCGCGGCCAGAAGACCTGGTCGTCCCGCGCGGCCTTCGCCGACCGCGCCTTCGGCCTCTTCCGCAGCGACCCCGGGGCCGCGAAGCCGCACCAGGGCCTGACGTACCTGATGTTCCCGCTGGACGCCGAAGGGGTGGCCGTACGGCCCATCGGACGCCTCGACGGCAAACCCGCCTTCGCCGAACTCTTCCTCGACGACGTGTTCGTGCCCGACGGGGACGTGATCGGCGCGCCCGGACAGGGCTGGCGGGTCGCGATGAGCACCGCGGGCAACGAGCGGGGGCTGACCCTGCGCAGCCCCGGCCGGTTCACGGCCGCCGCCGAGCGGCTCACGGCGCTGTGGCGGGAGACCGCCGACCCCTCCGACACCGCGCTGCGCGACCGGGTCGCCGACGCGGTCATCGGCGCCCGCGCCTACCGGCTGTTCTCCTACGCGGGCGTGTCACGGGTCGCCGCCGGGGGCTCGATCGGCGCCGAGTCCAGTCTCAACAAGGTCTTCTGGTCCGAGCTGGACATCGCGCTCCACGAGACCGCGCTCGACCTGCTCGGACCGTACGGCGAACTGGCCGACGCCGCCGACGAGGCGCCCGCGCACGGCGGCTGGGCCGAGGGCCACACCTTCTCCCTCGCCGGCCCCGTCTACGCCGGCACCAACGAGATCCAGCGCGACATCATCGCCGAGCGGCTGCTCGGCCTCCCGAAGGGACGCCGGTGATGCGGTTCCTCCTCGACGACGAGCAGCGGGAGTTCGCCCGCTCCCTCGACGGCATGCTCACGGCGGCCGGCACCCCCGCGGCCGTCCGGGCCTGGGCGGCCGGCGACGCCACGTCCGGCCGGACGCTCTGGTCGCGGCTGGCGGAGGCCGGGGTCCTCGCCCTCGCCGTCCCCGAACGGCACGACGGGCTCGGCCCGCTGCCCCTCGAACTGGCCGTCGCCTTCACCGAGCTGGGCCGTCACGCCGTGCCGGGCCCGCTGGTGGAGACGGTCGCCGCGGCGGCGCTCCTCGACCGCCTGGACGACTCCGGCGGCTCCGGCGGCTCCGGCGGCTCCGGCGGCTCCGGCGTGAAGGAAGCCGCCACGGCCTGGCTCCCGCAGATCGCCTCGGGGAAGGCGGTCGTCTCCCTGTGCGTCCCGGCGGCCTGCGGCCCCTACGCCCTGGACGCGGACGCCGCCGACGCCGTGTTCGTCGTCGAGGGCGACACCCTGCGCCTGGCGGAGACGGCCGGGCCCGTGCAGCCCTCGGCCGACCCCGCGCGCCGACTGGCCCGCCCGCTCGGCGGAACGGTCCTGGCGCGGGGCCCGGAAGTGGGCGCCGCCGCCGCGCACGCCGCCGGGGTCGCCGCCCTGGCCACCGCCGCCCAGTCCCTCGGCCTCGGCCGCGCCCTGCTCGACCGGACCGTGGAGTACGTGAAGCAGCGCACCCAGTTCGGGGTCGCCATCGGCTCCTTCCAGGCGGTGAAGCACCGCCTCGCCGACACGCTCGTCGCGCTGGAGTTCGCCCAGCCGCTGCTCCACTCGGCCGCCCTGGCCCTGGCCGAGGGGGCGGCCCACGCCTCCGCCGAGATCGCCGCGGCGAAGGTCACGGCGGGCGAGGCCGCGTACGCCGCCGCCCGCACCGCCCTCCAGCTCCACGGGGCCGTCGGCTACACGGAGGAACTGGACCTCGCCCTGTGGATCCGCAAGGCCCGTCCGCTCCGCGACGCCTGGGGCACTCCCTCGGCCTGCCGCGCCCGCGTCCTCGCCCCCTGACCGGCGCCGGCGTCCTCGTACTCCGAACGGCGCCCGCGTCCTCGCGACCCGGACGGCGCCCGCGTCCTCGCGACCCGAACGAGGACGGCGTCCTCGCGCCCCGGCCGACGCCCGCGTCCTCGTACCCCGGACCGCGCCCGCTGCCCGGGCCGGGCAGCGGGCCCCGGCCCCGTCCGCTCACCGGTTCCCCCCTTCCCTACCGCACCCGGGAGTCAGCATGTCCCCCGCACCGTCCCCGCACGCCCCCGAAAGACCCTCCGACCCCGCCCTGCTGCGCAGGGCGGCGCTGTCGGGTCTGCTCGGCACCGTCATCGAGCACGACGACTTCCTGCTCCACGGCACGAGGGCCGTCTCCGACCGCGTCGACCGCCGGGCCGTCGTGCCGGCCGGTGCGGCGGGCTCCGTGCTCCTCGCCTTCCCCGTCCACGCCCCGGTCGACGCGCGCTCCCCCGCGCCGCTGGTCCTCGGCATGGCCCTCGGCCAGGTGGTGCAGCCCGCGATGTGCGCGCCGCCCGGTCCGCTGCTCTCGGAGATGTTCGGCACCCGCGTCCGCTGCACCGGCGCCCCGCTCGGCCACCAGCCGGCCGCTCTGATCGGGGGCGGGGCCACCCCGGTGCCCGCCGGCGGTCTGCTCTCCTCCGGTGACGCCCGGAGCGCTCCCCTCGCGGTCCTCGCCGTCGTCTGCGGGCTCGTGACCGCGCTCGCCGTCCGGCGGACGGGCGAGACGCGCGGCCGGGACCTCGCGGCGGAGGACCCGGCGGCGGCCGAGCGGTCCCGTACCCGACCGACATCGAGAGGAGCAGAGGCATGAGGCTGACGGAGGAACAGGAAGAACTGCGGTCCGCCGTGCGGGCCGTGCTCGGACGCCACCCGGGCGGGGCGGCCTGGCGGCCGCTGACCGGGCAGATCGGCGTCGCGGGCCTCGCCGTCCCCGAGGAGTACGGCGGCGCCGGGTACGGGGCGCGGGAGGTCCACGTGGTGATGGAGGAACTGGGGCGGGAGCTGAGCCCCGTGCCGTACCTCGGCTCCGCGGTGCTCGTGGTGCGGGCGCTGCTCGCCTCCGGTGACGCGGCGGCGTGCGCGCGGCTGCTGCCGGGACTCGCCTCGGGGACCGTGGTGGGGGCCCTGGCCTGGGCCGAACGCGGTTCCTGGGACCCGTCGGCCGTACGGTCCGAGGCCTCCCCCGGGCCCGGCGGGAACTGGCGGATCACCGGGGCCAAGGAGCACGTCCTCGACGGCGCGGAGGCCGGGGTCCTGCTCGTGGCGGCCCGGTCGGGGGCGGGGGTGTCGCTCTTCGAAGTGCCCGTGGACGGCGCGGGCGTGGACCGTGCGGCGGCCGTGACGATGGACTCCAGCAGGGCGCAGGCCCGGGTGGTGCTCACGGCGGCGGAGGGGCGGCTCGTGGGCGCGGAGGGAGGGGGCGAGCGGGTGCTCGCGCACGTCCTCGACCTGGCGTGCGCGGCGCTCGCCGCCGAACAGGTCGGCGCCGCCGCGCGCTGCTTGGAGATCACGCTCGCCTACGCCGGGGAGCGGGTCCAGTTCGGCCGGCCCGTCGGCTCCTTCCAGGCGGTCAAGCACCGTCTCGCGGACGCGTACGTCCTGGTCGAGTCGGCGCGCTCGGCCGCGCTCGGCGCCTCCTTCGCCGCCGCCACGGACGACCCGGAACTCAGCCGCCGCGCGGCCGCCGCCAAGTCCGCCTGCTCGGAGGCGTTCTCGGCGGTGGCGGGCGAGATGATCCAGCTGCACGGCGGCATCGGCATCACCTGGGAGCACGCCGCCCACCGCTACTTCAAGCGGGCGCACGGCGCGGCGCTGCTCTTCGGCCCGCCGGCCTGGCACCGCGCCCGCCTGGCGGCCGATCTGGGGCTGCCGATGACGTGAGGCCGTCGCCGCGTCGACCGCCGCCCGGCCGCCCGGCCGTCCGGCCGTCCGCGCCACCGCCCGGCCGTGCCCGTGACGCCTCGCGGACACGGCCGGGCGCCCGGGGGTCATCCCCCTTCCGAGCCGATGTGGGCGAGCAGGGCGGCGGCGCCGTCCTCCGCGGCGATCCCCCGGGCGAGTTCGGCCGCGCGGCGGCGGTGCGACGGCTCCGACAGGCAGGCCGTGATCGCGTCGCCGAGGGCCTCGGCGGTCAGGGCGTCGAACGGCACGGGCCGCGGGGCGACCCCCAGGGCGTGCAGCCGGGCCGACCAGAACGGCTGGTCGTACATGACGGGGACGGTCACGGCGGGCACGCCGGCCCGCAGCCCGGCCGCCGTGGTGCCCGCGCCCGCGTGGTGGACCACGGCGGCGGTGCGCGGGAACAGCCAGTCGTGCGGGACGTCGCCGACGGCGAGGACGTCGTCGCCGCATCCGCTCAGCCCGGCCCACCCCGCCTGCACCACCGCCCGCACACCGGCACGCCGCACGGCCGCGGCCACCAGCTCGCCGAGCCGCTCCCCCTGCCCCGCCGCCATGCTGCCGAAGCCGATGAACACCGGGGGCGGGCCGGCCCGGAGGAAGTCGGTCAGCTCGGCCGGGGGCCGCCAGTGGTCCGGCCGTGCGGACCACCAGTACCCCGTGACGTGGACCCGGGACGGCCAGTCGTCGGGGCGCGGCACCACCAGGGGGCTGTAGCCGTGGAAGACCGGCCGGATGTCCCCCGGTGCCGAGGGCGTGCCGGCGGGCAGCCCGAGGCGGTCGCGCAGCCGGGCCACGGCTCCCGCGAAGGCTCCGCCGGCGCGCTCCAGCACCTCCCGGCCCGCCGCGAGGTTGCCCTCCGGGCCCAGGTCGTCGGTGCTCCGGGCGTGGGGCAGGGGGAACTCCCGGGTGGCGAAGGCCGGTACGAGGTAGGTGCCGACGACGGGGACGCCGGACGCCTCGCCGGCCAGGCGGGCCAGGGGGGCCGGGCCGAAGGGGGTGAGCAGCAGGTCGGCGCCGCCCTCCACGGCCTCCGCCACCCCGTCGGCGAGCCCGTCCGCGTACGCCCTGGTCAAGGCCCGGGCCTCCTCCCGGGAGGCCGCCCGCGCCCAGTCCTGGATCAGCCCCTGCGGGTCTCCCGGCACGATCCGGTGCTCCAGGCCGCACCCGCCGAGAAGCGCGGCGAAGGTCGGGTGGGCGGCGACGGCGACCTGGTGGCCGGCGTCGAGCAGACGCCGCCCCAGGCCGGTGAAGGGGGCGACGTCGCCACGGGATCCGGCGGTGATGATCAGAATGCGCATGGGGCGATCCTCCTCCCGGTCGACGCCGACGGCGGTCGTTTTCCGTTCTGCTCCTCGGCTCCGATGCGACCGCACCACGCGGTCCGCGCTCGCCGTGGCCGCCGGGGCGAGCGCGCGGGCCTTCGGCGGAGGTGCACGGCGACGCCGCACAAGCCCGGTCCCCGGCGCACGGCCGTGCGCCGGACGCGCAGGGGGCCGTCCGGAACGGACTCCTCGCCCTCGGTGTGGTCCAGCCGGTCCCGGTCCTCCACGGCTGCAGGCCGCTGGTGGTGCCGCGCCCCGACGACCGGCCGTCCCGGGTCCACGTCACGGGGTACCGGTGGTCCGCACGGCCGGACCACCGCCGGCGGGTGCCGTACGGGCACGAGTCGAGTCGGGTGGGCAGCCGGCCGTGACCGCGGGAAACCACCCCGGCCGCGCCCGGACGGAGAGCCGTTCCCTCCGGGTACGGATACGGCCAAGAGGAGGGTCGCGCTCCGGCACCCGGGGCACGACCTCCGAAAAGGCCGTGGCGCCCGCGTTCGCGCGGGGCCGGTGCGCGCCGCCGTCGCGGAAGGATCGTCCCGCCGTCACGCTCCCGTCACACCGTCATCGTGGCCCCGTCGCACTCACGGACCTCAGGATGGCCTGAATCCATACGGTCCGGCCCGTCTCCCCCGGACCGTCGTTGATCACGTCCGCCTCGCTTCCCATACTGCGCTGACCGACGGCGGGAGCCTTGGCACCCCTGGCCGGAACCGACCATCCGACCTCATCCCGAACTCCTGGGGGAGACTTGCGCGCACAGGTGCACAGAGCACGCGCCCTCACCATCGCGACGGCCACATCGGTGGCCCTCGTGGCAGGCATGACCGGCCCCGCGACGGCGACCGTCGCGACCGCGGCGGCCACGTCCGACACCGTCCCACGCGTCGGCGGCACCCAGCGGATCCCGCTCGTCACGGGCGACCGCGTGGTGGTGGACGCCGAGGGCCGGATGGTGGGCTTCGAGTCCGCCGAGGGCCGCGAGCACATACCCGTACAGGTGGAGCGCTCCGGGGACCACACCCTGGTGGTGCCCGCCGACGCGCGGCGTCTGATCGCCACGGGCCGCCTCGACCAGCGGCTCTTCGACCTCGACGTGCTCACCGACCCGCGACTGCGCGAGAGCCACGGCGCCGGGCTCAAGCTGATCGTGCGGTACGCGGGGAGCGCCGGCGCCGCACGCGCCGGGGTGCGCGCGGCCGGCGACACCCAGGTGCGGCGCACGTTCCCGACGATCAACGCCGACGCGGTCCGTACGTCCCCGGAGGACGTGTCCCGGGTGTGGGAGGCGCTGACCGACCGCCAGGCCACCGGCGCGCGCGTCGCCGCCTCCGGCATCGCCGCGGTGTGGCTGGACGGGGTGCGCGGCGCGAGCCTGGACCGCAGCGTCCGGCAGATCGGCGCCGACAAGGCCTGGGAGTCCGGGTTCGACGGCACGGGCGTGAAGATCGCCGTCCTCGACACCGGCGTGGACAGGACCCATGAGGACCTCAGGACGCAGGTCGTCGGCGAGAAGAACTTCTCCGCCTCCGCCGACGCCGTGGACCGCGTCGGGCACGGCACGCACGTCGCGTCGATCGCCGTCGGCACCGGCGCCCGGTCGGGCGGCCGGTACAAGGGGGTCGCCCCCGGCGCCAAGGTGATCAGCGGAAAGGTCCTCGACGACGAGGGGTACGGGGACGACTCGGCCGTCATCGCGGGCATGGAGTGGGCCGCCGCCGAAGGCGCGGACGTGGTCAACCTCAGCCTCGGCGGGCCCGACAGCCCCGGCGTCGACCCCCTGGAGGCGACGGTCGACCGGCTGTCCGCCGAGAAGGGCATCCTGTTCGCGATCGCCGCGGGGAACGAGGGGGAGTCCGGTGCGTCGTCCCTGGGTTCGCCGGGCAGTGCGGACGCCGCGCTGACCGTCGGCGCCGTCGACAAGGACGACCGGCTCGCGCCCTTCTCCAGCACCGGCCCGCGCGTCGATGACGGCGCCGTCAAGCCGGACGTGACCGCGCCCGGCGTCGCCATCACCGCGGCCGCCGCCCAGGGCAGTGCGATCGACACGCGCCCCGGCACGCCGCACCCCGCGCCGGGATACCTCCAGATCGACGGCACCTCCATGGCCACCCCGCACGTCGCGGGCGCCGCCGCGATCCTGAAGCAGCGGCACCCCGACTGGAAGTCCGCCGAGCTCAAGGGCGTGCTGACCGGTTCCGCCGAGGGCGGGGCCTACACGCCCTTCCAGCAGGGCACGGGCCGGATACGCGTCGACGAGGCGCTCGCGCAGAGCGTCGTCGCCGAGCCCACGTCGCTGAACTTCGGCACCGCCTCGTGGCCGCACGCCGACGACAGGCCCGTCACCCGGAAGGTCGTCTACCGCAACCTCGGGACCGCCGACGTCACCCTCGACCTGGCGGTGTCCGTCCTCGACCCGTCGGGGAAGCCGGCCCCGGCCGGGTTCTTCGCGCTCGACGCCTCGAAGGTGACCGTGCCCGCCGGCGGGACGGCCGAGGTCGGTCTCGTCGCCGACACCCGGATCGGCGACGTCGACGGCGCCTACTCGGGCTACGTCACCGCCACCGGCGCGGGCCGGTCCGTCCGCACGGCCGCCGTGGCCGTCCGGGAGGCCGAGTCGTACGACCTGACGGTCCGCACCCTCGGGCGCGACGGGGCCGACGCCTCGTACTTCGCCAACACCCTGACGGGTGTCGGCGGGCCGGCCGCGGGCTTCCAGGCCCGCGTCGACAACGAGCCGGGCGCCCACACGATCCGCGTGCCCAAGGGCGCGTACACGCTCAACACGGCCGTCTACCAGGACCCGTCGGACTACGCCGCGGGCACCGACTGGATCGCCCAGCCCAAGCTGGACGTCTCCGCCGACACCACGGTCGTCGTCGACGCGCGCACCACCAAGCCGGTGGACCTCACCGTGCCCGGCATCACCAGGGCGGACTACGCGGGGACGTACTACGAGCTCGCCACCGCCGGCGTCGGGCGCGTCGGCAACGGCTGGGTCCTGAGGGGCTTCACCGGCTTCCGCACCGCCCACGCGGGTCCGGCCGTCACCGACGGCTCCCTCCTGCAGACCTGGGACGCCCACTTCCTCAAGGACGCCACCAGCCAGTACTCGGTGGCCTTCGGCGGCAGGGCGAGCACGGTCGCGACCGGCTACACCAGGCACGTGAAGGCGGGCGAGCTGGCCACCCTCAAGGTCGGCCTCGGCGCCTCCGCCGCCGGGAAGACGGCGCTCGCCTCCCCGTACGCCCATCTGCCGGGCGCGCCGGAGGGCAACGGCTTCTCCGCGCCGCAGGCGGCGCCGGGCACCCGCACCTTCTACGTCTCCACCGCCGACGGCGCCACCTGGCTCACCCGGTTCAACCAGCTGGGCGAGCTCGACGAGTGGGGCTACCCGGCCCTGGAGGCCGCCTACGAGATGGCCCGGCCGAAGCGCTACGAGGCCGGCCGGACGTACCGGGAGACCTTCAACACCGGCGTCTTCGGCCCGCTCCTGGGCGAGGGCGCGGGGGTCTTCCGCACCGCGCCCGACCCGGTCACGGGCGAGGAGCGGATCGTCGGCTCCGTACCGCTGTTCGCCGACGGCAAGGGACACCCGGGGGCGGGCCCGTACTCCTCGGCGAAGTCGACGCTGTACCGCGACGGCGTCGAGATCGCCGAGAACGACGACCCGCTGAGCGGCTCGCAGCCCTTCACGGTCGACGCCGCGGACGCCGAGTACCGGCTGACGACCTCCGTGGAACGCCCGGCGAAGGCCGCCGCGGCCTCCACGCGGATCGAGGCCGGCTTCACGTTCCGCTCGAAGCGGGTCGCGGCCACCACGGCGCTGCCGGTGTCCACGGTCCGCTTCGCGGCCCCCGTCGACCTCGCCTCGCGCCTCCCGGAGCACGGGTCCGTCCGGGTCCCCGTGACCGTGCAGGGCTCGGCCGCCGGAACGAATCTCAAGTCCCTCACCGTGTCCGTGAGTTACGACGACGGGAAGACCTGGCGGCCCGTGAAGGTCGTGGACGGCGCGGTCTCCGTGAAGAGCCCGGCGAAGGACGGCGGCGTCTCGCTCTCCGCCGAGGTCACGGACAAGCAGGGCAACACGTCGACGCTGACCGTCCACAACGCGTGGTTCGGCAAGTGACCTGGTCCGGCTGAAGGGGCGGCACCGTCTCCGATGGTGCCGCCCCACCGTCACGAGGGCCGGCCGAGGACGCGCACGGCCTCCACGATCAGGTTCCAGAACGCGTCCGTGTCGACCTCCACGCCGACCTCGGTGTCGGCGGGCCGGCCCGTCACCCCGTGCAGGTCGACCACCGTCGCTCCCCGGGTGTGCGTGCCGTTCAGCTCCACCGTCACCGCCGCCCGCACCAGACTGACCAGTGACGGGTCGATGAGGTGGGCGACGGTGAGCGGATCGTGCAGCGGGGGCGCGTCGAAGCCGTACACCTCGCGGTACCTGGACGCGAAGTAGGTGAGCAGGTCGACGCAGAGCCCGCTCAGCGGGGTGCCGAGCGCGGCGATCCGGGCGACGACCTCGGCGGTGGCCCGCACCTGGTGGGTCGCGTTGAGGCCGAACATCGTCACCGGCAGCCCGCTGCGGAAGACGATGTCCGCGGCTTCCGGATCGCACAGGATGTTGAACTCGGCGGCGGGCGTGGTGTTGCCACGCTCCGTCGAGCCGCCCATGAGCACGATCCGCTCGACGCGCGCGGCGAGTTCGGGGTGGGCGAGCAGGAAGACCGCGATGTTGGTGAGCGGTCCGGTCGGGACGAGCGTCACCGGCGCGGGGTGCGCGAGCAGGGTGTCCCGGATGAGGGTGAGGGCGTCGCGCGGGTCCTGCGGGACCTCCGGTTCTCCCTCGCCGAAGCCGGGGCCGTCCAGGCCGGAGTCGCCGTGGATGTTCTCGGCGATCCGGGGCGGTGCGTGCAGCGGGCGGTCGCGGCCCGCCGCGATCGGCACGCCCCGGATCCCGGCCACGGAGCAGACCCGGCGGGCGTTGAGCGTGGTCTTCTCCAGGGTCTGGTTGCCCGCGACCGTGGTGATCGCGAGCAGTTCGATCGCGGGGTGGGCGGCGGCCAGCAGGATGTTGAAGGCGTCGTCGTGACCGGGGTCGCAGTCGAGAATCACGGGAACCGGCATGTCCTCACCGTCCCACATCCGGTGCGGCGGACGAAGGACCCGGGACCGGCCCACGGGCGGGGCGGCGCCCGGAACTCGCCCGTCCGGGCGCACGGGGCCTGCGGGTGGGTCCGGACGCCGGTTTCGGCGGGCGCTTCCGCGGTCCGGCCGGTGGCCGGAGGAGCACAGGAGCCTCCGGGCCGCCGGCGTCCGTACCGCCTCGGGCCGTCCCCGGCCGCCTCGGGCCGTCCCTGGCCACCTCAAGCCGTCCCCGGCCGTCTCGGGCCGGTCGGCCGTCTCGGGCCGACCTTGCCGTCTCGGGCCGACCTTGCCGTCTCCGGCCGTCTCCGGCCCTCCCCGGCCGTCTCGGGTCGTCCCCGGTCAGGCGTCCCAGGTCACCGGAAGGCTCTTGACGCCGTAGATGTCCGCGGTCTCCGGGCGCAGCTCCACCTCCTCGGCGGGGACGGCGAGGCGCAGCGTGGGGAAGCGCTCGAGCAGCGCGGCGAACGCGACCCTCATCTCGACGCGGGCCAGCTGGGCGCCCAGGCACAGGTGGATGCCGTGGCCGAAGGCCAGGTGGGCGGTGGGCTCCCGCCGGAGGTCGAGCTCGTGGGGGTCGGTGAAGCGCTCGGGGTCGCGGTTGGCGGTGTGGTACGACAGGACGACCGTGGTGCCGGCCTCGACGAGCTGTCCGCCGACCTCGACGTCCTCCAGCGCGGTCCGGTGGAACGTCTTGGCGACGCTCAGATAGCGCAGCAGTTCCTCCACCGCCCCGTCGACGAGCGCGGGATCGGCGCGCAGCGCGTCGAGCTGCTCCGGGTTCCGCAGCAGCGCGAAGGTGCCGAGGGAGAGCATGTTGGCGGTGGTGTCGAAGCCGGCCGCCAGGAGGATGAGGCTGATGCCCTTCAGCTCCTCGTCGGTCAGGTCGCTGTCGGTGAGTTCGCTGAGGACGTCGTCGGTGGGGTTCGCGCGCTTGGCGGCCACCAGCCGCGCCAGGTACTCCTGGGTGGCGGTGTAGGCCGCGATCAGCTCCTCGTCGCCGACCTCCCCGCCCATGAACTTGTCGATCTGCTCCTGGAAGGACGCCCGGTCCTCGTACGGCACGCCCAGGATCTCGCAGATCACGATGGTGGGGATGGGCTTGGCGAACGCGGTCACCAGGTCCGCCGAGGGGCCGGCCGCCTCCATCGCGTCCAGACGGTCGGCGGTGATCTGCTCGATCCGCTCGGTGAGCAGACGCATCCGCCGTGCGGTGAACTTGCCCACGAGCGGCTTCCGGTAGCGGCTGTGCTCCGGCTCGTCCATGAGGAGGAACTCGCCGGGCGGCGCCGGGGGGAGCTCGAAGTCGACCACGTTCAGGAGGTCCTTGCGCGAGCTGAACCGCGGGTCGGCCAGGACCGACCGGACGAGGTCGTATCCGGTGATCAGCCAGCCGGGTTTCCCGCCGGGGTGGGTGCAGCGGCTGATCGGGCCGTGCCCACGGGCCTCGATCAGCTCCGCCGGCGGGTCGAAGGGGCAGCCGGGCGGACGCTCGGTCGGCAGCGTCGTGACGGTGTGGACGGACTCGGTCATGGCATTCCCCGATCTCGCGGCATCAGTGGGCGATGCACCCGAAGCTATGTTGCGTTCACATTTTCGTCAACGATCGATAATCAACAACTCCAGCTCAACAAGGCTAAATTGATGCAATGACCCTGCACCTGAATGCAACGGTGCAGGGTGGGGATCCGCCCTGGGTCTGATCCGGAAGACAGGCCCGGGCCTCCGCCCCGACGACGGCGGCCGGCTCCGGGGCCTCCCTCCGCGCGATCAGCGGGCCGGGGGCTCCGAACGGGAACGGGACGAGCACCGGGACGACGACGAGGCGGGACAGCTGCAGCGCCGCACGGCACACCCTCGGAACGGCCCGCGGAACCGTCCCACCGGTGTTTCGGTCGAGAGCCATCCGGTTCACAGACGTACGCGGCTCGGACGGCTCTTGACCTCGGTGAGCGCCGGGCATTAATTTGCGCTCAGCATCGACCCATGACGATCAAGAGGAGGCGATCGCGGATGAACACCAGCTCCGACCTGAGCCGCCTCGCCCACACCACGGTCTGGGTCCCGGGTCGCATCGCCCACGGCTGCTGACGACGCCGTTCCTCCCGTGCCCGCTCGCGGCACGTCTCCGCCTTCCCTTCACCCTTTCCCGGCACGCCGCCGCCGCGTGCCGTTCCGCGCCCGCTTCCCTGACGTGGCGCGTCCGAACACAGAAAGCTGCCCGACATTGGCGAACATGAGGAATCGACCCATCGCGCACGGAATCGAGGGCCCGTCATGGTAGCGGCGCGCATCACCGTCAACGGAGAAGAAGCACCGATCGCACCGGCCCCGGCCCACACCACGGTGCTGGACTTCCTGCGCGAGCGGGGACTCACCGGCACCAAGGAGGGCTGCGCCGAGGGGGAATGCGGCGCCTGTTCGATCCTGGTGGCCCGCCCCGGGGTGGACAAGCCCACCGACTGGGTGGCGGTCAACGCCTGCCTTGTCCCGGTCGCCGCGCTCGACGGCCAGGAGGTCGTCACCTCCGAGGGCCTCGCCACCGCCGGCGCGCCCGGCACGCCGCCCGTCCTGCACCCCGTCCAGGAGGAGATGGCGGTCCGCGGCGGCTCCCAATGCGGCTACTGCACACCGGGGTTCGTCTGCAGCATGGCGGCCGAGTACTACCGTCCCGACCGCTGCGCGCACGCGGACGCGGAAGGCGGATCCGGCGCCGAGCACGGCCCCAACGGTTTCGACCTGCACGCGCTGAGCGGGAACCTGTGCCGTTGTACGGGCTACCGCCCGATCCGCGACGCCGCGTTCGCCGTCGGCACGCCCACCGACGAGGACCCCCTCGCGCGGCGCCGCGAACAGGCCCCGCCCGCGCCGGTCGCCACCGCGTACGTCCGGGACGACAGCGCGTTCCTGCGGAAGGGCACCCTGCCCGAGACCCTGCGGCTGCTGCGCGAGCGGCCCGACGCGGTGGTCGTGGCCGGCTCCACCGACTGGGGCGTGGAGGTCAACATCCGTTCCCGGCGCGCCGGTTGCGTGGTCGCCGTCGACCGGCTCCCCGAACTGCGGGAGCTGCGCGTCGGGTCCGACGCCATCGAGATCGGCGCGGCGCTGACCCTCACCGAGATCGAGCGCCGCCTCGGCGGCGAAGTCCCGCTGCTCGCGGAGCTGTTCCCCCAGTTCGCCTCCCGCCTCATCCGCAACGGCGCGACCCTCGGCGGCAATCTGGGCACCGGGTCCCCCATCGGCGACAGCCCGCCGGCACTGCTCGCGCTGGAGGCGTCGGTGGTCCTCGCCGACGCCGACGGCGAGCGCGAGGTCCCCCTCGCCGAGTACTTCACCGGCTACCGGCAGAGCGTGCGCCGGGCCGACGAGCTGATCCGCTCGGTGCGGATCCCGCTGCCCCTGTCGCCGGTCACGGCCTTCCACAAGATCGCCAAGCGGCGCTTCGACGACATCTCCAGCGTGGCCGTCGCCTTCGCGCTCGACGTCCGGGACGGGGTCGTCCGCAAGGCGCGCATCGGCCTGGGCGGCGTCGCCGCCACCCCGATCCGCGCCCTCGCCACCGAGGCGGCCCTGGAGGGCAGGCCGTGGACGGCGGAGACCGTCGAGGCCGTGGCGCCGGTGCTGCGGGACGAGGGCACGCCGATGGACGACCACCGGGCCAGCGCCGCCTACCGCTCCGCGATGCTCGGCCGGAGCCTGCTGAAGCTGTACACGCGAACCACCGAGGCGGTGTCGTCATGAGCCAGTTGTCCGAACGCCCCGAGAAGTCCGTCGTCGGCCTTCCCCTGCCGCACGAGAGCGCGGTCCAGCACGTCACCGGCACCGCGCTCTACACCGACGACCTGATCCACCGCACCAAGGACGTGCTGCACGCCCACCCGGTACAGGTCATGAAGGCCCACGGCCGGATCACCGCGCTGCGCACCGAGCCGGCGCTCGCCGTGCCCGGTGTGGTCCGGGTGCTGACCGGTGCCGACGTGCCCGGCGTCAACGACGCCGGGATGAAGCACGACGAGCCGCTCTTCCCCGACGTGGTCATGTTCCACGGGCACGCGGTCGCCTGGGTGCTCGGCGAGACGCTGGAGGCGGCCCGGCTCGGCGCGGCGGCCGTCGAGGTGGAACTCGACGAACTGCCCTCCCTGATCACGCTGCCGGAGGCGATCGCGGCCGGCAGCTTCCACGGCGCCCGACCCGTGATGGCGACGGGCGACGTCGACGCCGGCTTCGCCGACTCCGCGCACGTGTTCACCGGGGAGCTGCACTTCTCCGACCAGGAACACTTCTACCTGGAGACGCACGCGGCACTGGCCTACGTCGACGAGGCCGAGCAGGTGTTCGTGCAGAGCAGCACCCAGCACCCCTCCGAGACCCAGGAGATCGTCGCCCACGTGCTCGGTCTGCGCAGTCACGAGGTGACCGTGCAGTGCCTGCGGATGGGCGGCGGCTTCGGCGGCAAGGAGATGCAGCCGCACGGCTTCGCGGCCGTCGCCGCGCTCGGTGCCAGGCTGACCGGGCGGCCGGTCCGGGTGCGGCTCAACCGGACCCAGGACCTGACCATGTCCGGCAAGCGGCACGGCTTCCACGCCCAGTGGCGGATCGGCTTCGACGCCGACGGCCGGATCCAGGCCCTCGACGCCACCCTCACGGCGGACGGCGGCTGGAGCCTGGACCTGTCCGAGCCGGTGGTGGCCCGCGCGCTGTGCCACATCGACAACACGTACTGGATCCCCAACGCCCGCGTCACCGGCCGCATCGCCAGGACCAACAAGGTCTCCAACACCGCCTTCCGCGGCTTCGGCGGCCCCCAGGGCATGCTGGTGATCGAGGACATCATGGGCCGGTGCGCGCCGCTGCTCGGCCTGGACCCGGCGGAACTGCGGGAGCGCAACTTCTACGGGCGGGGGCAGACCACGCCGTACGGTCAGCCGGTCGTCCAGCCGGAGCGGATCTCCGCCGTCTGGGAGCAGGTCAAGGAGAACGGCGGGATCGCCGCCCGCCGGCGCGAGATCGCCGCCTTCAACGCCGCGCACCCGCACACCAAGCGGGCCCTGGCGCTCACCGGCCTGAAGTTCGGCATCTCCTTCAACCTGACCGCCTTCAACCAGGGCGGCGCGCTGGTGCTGGTCTACAAGGACGGCTCCGTCCTGATCAACCACGGCGGCACCGAGATGGGCCAGGGGCTGCACACCAAGATGCTCCAGGTGGCCGCGACCACGCTGGGCGTCCCGCTGCACAAGGTGCGCCTCGCCCCGACGCGTACCGACAAGGTGCCCAACACCTCCGCCACCGCCGCCAGCGCGGGGACGGACCTCAACGGCGCGGCGGTGAAGAACGCCTGCGAGCAGCTGCGCGGACGGCTGCTGCAGGTGGCCGCCACCCGGCTCGGTTCGAACGCCTCGGACGTACGGATCGTCGAGGGCGTCGCGCGCGCCCTGGGCAGCGACCGGGAGCTGGCCTGGGACGAGCTGGTGCGCACCGCGTACTTCCAGCGGGTGCAGCTGTCGGCGGCCGGTTTCTACCGGACCGAGGGGCTGCACTGGGACGCGAAGACGTTCCACGGCTCGCCGTTCAAGTACTTCGCCCACGGCGCCGCCGCGGCCGAGGTGGAGGTGGACGGGTTCACCGGCGCGTACCGCATCCGGCGGGTGGACATCGTGCACGACGTCGGCGACAGCCTGTCCCCGATGATCGACATCGGTCAGGTCGAGGGCGGTTTCGTGCAGGGCGCGGGGTGGCTGACCCTGGAGGACCTGCGCTGGGACGCCGGTGACGGCCCGAACCGGGGCAGGCTGCTGACGCAGGCGGCGAGCACCTACAAGCTGCCGAGCTTCTCGGAGATGCCCGAGGAGTTCCACGTCACGCTCCTGGAGAACGCCGGTGAGGAGGGCGCGGTCTACGGCTCCAAGGCGGTGGGCGAGCCCCCGCTGATGCTGGCCTTCTCGGTGCGGGAGGCGCTGCGGCAGGCCGCCGCCGCGTTCGGGCCGGCCGGCGTCAGTGTCGAACTGGCCTCGCCGGCGACGCCGGAGGCGGTGTACTGGGCGATCGAGGCGGCCCGGCGGGCCGGTGCCTCCCCCGTCCGCGCCGAAGTCGTGGAAGCGTTGAGCGGTGCCTGACATGACGTGGTTCGCCGCGGTCGCGCGGTTGCGGGAACGCCGGGAGCCCGGCGTTCTCGTGACCGTCGCGACCGTGCGCGGTCATGCACCGCGCGACGCCGGCGCGAAGCTCGTGGTCGGCCGGACCGAGACCTGGGGCTCGATCGGCGGCGGCAACGTGGAGGCCGTCGCCGTCGACCGGGCCCGGGAGATGATCGAGGCGGCCGGGCCGGAGCCGGAACTGCTCGATTTCGCGCTGAACGACAAGGTGACCAACCAGCACGGCGTGCAGTGCTGCGGCGGCACGGTGTCGGTGCTGCTCGAACCGCTGCCGGTGGTACGGGCGGTGGCGATCTTCGGGGTCGGGCACGTCGGACTCGAACTGGCGCGCATCCTGGCCCGCCAGGACCTCGACCTCCATCTGGTCGACACGCGCGCCGACACCCTCGCCGAGGGGCGGCTCGACGTGCTCGCGGACGCCGTGGCGCGGGTGCGCGTGCACCACACGCCGCTGCTGCCCGAGGAGGTCCTCGAGGAACTCCCGCACGGCACCCACGTCCTGATCATGACCCACGACCACGCCGAGGACGCCGCCCTGTGCGACGCCGCCCTGCGCACGACGCACCTCGGCTCCATCGGGCTGATCGGATCGGCCGCCAAATGGGGGCGGTTCCGCAAGCGCCTCGCCACCGAGGGCGGCCACGACGAGGCCGTCATCGACCGGATCAAGACCCCGATCGGTCTCGCCGACGTCACCGGGAAGGAACCCGCGACGATCGCCGTGAGCGTCGCCGCGGATCTGCTGCGCGCCTTCGAGGCCGAGAAGTCCTGAGGCCCCCGCACGAGCCCGTCGCGAAGGTGACGGGCTCGTGCGGACGGGCCCCGGCGAGGGGGCGGCGGCACGCGTGGGGAAGCGGCACGTGACGGGGCGGGGACGCGGCGGGGGATCGAGCACTGCCCGGTGACGGCCCGGATCGGGGCGGTCGGCGGCCGCTGGATCCCGACGGCACCGCGCTGCGCTCCGCCGGTCACCGCCTCAGCTTGAGCCGGACCGCCTCCGCGTCGTCGTGCCGGAGCCCGTCGAGCAGTTCCCAGGCCCGCTGCCACGCCTCCCCGGCGCGCTCCGGCCGCCCGGCCGCCGACTCGGCGTCGCCGAGGTGGTCGAGCGAGACGGCCTCGTGGTACGGCGAGCCGACCTCGCGCAGGCCCTCCGCCGCGAGCCGGAAGCAGTGCGCCGCCCGCTCCAGGTCACCCGTCTCCTGGTGCACGACGCCCAGGCTGTCCCAGGTGAGGGCCAGGCTGCGCCGGTCCCCGAGCTCCTCGAAGACCCGGCGGGCCGCGTCGCACATGGCCAGCGCCTCGGCGTGGTCGCCGAGGAGCGCGTGGAAATAGCCCACGTTGTTGAGGGCCTTGGCCTCTCCGCTCCGGTGGCCGGCCTCCCGGAAGAGCCCGAGGGCCCGCTCGTTGTGGTGCAGCGCCTCCTCGGGACGGTCCTGCTGTTCGTGGCGGCCCGCGAGGTCGAGGTGGACGTCGGCCTGGCCGAGCAGGTTCCCCTCGGCGGTGAACAGTTCGAGGGCCCGGTCCAGATGCGCCCCGGCCTCGGCGTCCCGGGAGCCCCAGCGCAGGGCCGCGGCCAGACTCCGGTGGGCCCGTGCCCGGGCGGCCGGGTCGTCCATGCGCTCCGCCGCCTCCAGCGCGGCCGTCTGGACGGCCGCCGCGTCCGCCCAGTGGCCGCCCCAGTTGAGGTACGTCTTCAGCACGTAGGCCAGCTGCCAGCACTCCAGGTCGAGGCCGGCCGCACCGGCCCGGACGACGGTCTCCACGAGGGCCGCGTGTTCGCCGGTGAACCACTCCCGGGCCTCTCCGACGTCCGCGAGGCGCTCGGGACGCACGCCCCGTCCCGCCGCCGCCAGGGGCGGGTCCACGGGCGCCAGCTGGGGGTCCATGAGCAGCGCGCCCCGCTGCGCGGTGTGGAGGTAGTGCTCGGTCACGCGCCTCAGGGCGGTTCCGCGGCTCGTGCCGGGGTCGGCCTGTTCGCCGAGTTCCACCGCGTAGGCGCGCAGGAGGTCGTGGAAGGCGTATCTGCCGTCCTCGCCCTCGGCGACGAGGTTGGCCTCGGCCAGCTCGGTCAGCAGGGCGTGCACCCGGGACGCCGGGAGCGCCGAGAGGCTGCCCGCCACGGCGGCGGTGATCCCGGGCCCGGGGTGGACGGCGAGCAGCCGGAAGAGGCGTGCGGCGTCGGTGCTCAGCGTCTCGTACGACCAGGAGAGCACCGCCCGGACGTCGCTGCGGGCGTCGCTGCCGGTGAAGGCGTCGAGGCCGCGGGCGCGGCGCAGTCGTTCGACGAGCCGGGTCATGCCGAGGGCGGGGGTGACCGCCGCCCGGGCTCCCACGACGGCCAGGGCCAGGGGGAGGCGCGCGGTCAGTTCGACGACCTCGTCGACGGCTCGGGGGTCGGCCGTGACGCGGGCGCGTCCGACGCGCGCCGTGAGGAGTTCCCGCGCCTCGTCGCGCGACAGCACGTCGAGTGCCACGGGCTGGGCGTCCTCGACGGCGACGAGGCCGAGGAGCTGGTCCCTGCTGGTCACGACGGTGAGGCTGGTCGCGGACCCGGTGAGCAGCGGCCGCACGTGCTCGGCGTCGCGGGCGTTGTCCAGCAGGATCAGGTAGCGGCGGCCGTCCGTCAGCGTGCGGTAGAGGGCGGTCCTGGCCTCCCGGGAGGCGGGGACGCGTGCGTGCGGCACGCCCAGGCCTTCCAGGAGGCCGCGCAGGGCGCTGTCCGGTGTGACGGCGGATCCGTCCGGGGCGAAGCCGCGCAGGTTCAGATGGAGCTGGCCGTCGGGGAACTCCGCGCGGACGCGGTGTGCCCAGTGGACCGCGAGGGTCGTCTTGCCGACGCCGCCGGGGCCGGAGATGACGATCGGGCCCGTGCCCGCGTGCCCCCGGGCGTCCTCGAGGAGGCCGTCGAGCCGCGCGAGGGCCGTCCGTCGCCCCGAGAAGTAGCGCGAGACCGGAGGGAGCTGGGCCGGGATATGGGGTCCGGCGGGCGTCGCGGGGCCGTTCCCGGGCGCCGGTGCGGCGCCGGGCGGGGACGCCGGGGTCCGTCGCGGGATCTCGGTGTGGCCCCGCAGGATGTCCGTCAGCGCCTCCTGCACGGCGCGGCCGGGCGAGACGCCCAGCTCGTCCGCCAGGATCTTGCGGAGCCGGTGGAAGACCGCCAGGGCCTCCGCCTGGCGGTCGGTGCGGTGCAGGGCCACCATGAGGTGGCGGTGGAACCCCTCGCGCAGGGGGTGCTGTTCGGTGAGCGCGTACAGTTCCGCGGCCAGGCCGTCGTACCGGCCGAGCCGCAGGTCGGCCTCGCAGCGCCACTCCAGGGCGACGAGCCTCGCCTCGTCGAGGGCCTGGAGGCCGGGGCCGTACGGCAGGTCGTCGCCGAGGCCGGGCAGGTCCGCGAGGGGGCTTCCCCGCCAGAGCCCGAGCGCCGTCGCGCACGCCCGTCGCACGGTCTCCCAGTCCTCGCGGAGGCGTGCGCTGCGGGCGGCGGCGAGGAGGTCCTCGTGCCGGTCGCTGTCGAGGGCGCCGCGGTCCACGTCCAGGAGGTATCCGGGCGGCACCGAGCGGAGGCGGCCGGCGCCCTCGGGGCCGAGGGCCCTGCGCAGGCGCGTCACGTGGTTGTGCAGGGAGCTGGAGGCCGTGGCGGGCAGGTCCGTGCCCCACAGGGCGGCCTTGAGCTCGTCGGAGGAGACCACCTGGCCGCGTTTCAGGAGCAGGATGCCGAGGAGGAGCCGGACCTTCGCGCTGCCTATGACGAGAGGGCCGGCGGCGTCCTGCGCCGTGAGGGGGCCGAGCAGACCGAAACGCATCTGTGTGACTCCAGGCTGGGTGGATCGGATGACCGCGTACGTCGGTGGACGGGGTGGTCACCGGTTGTACGCCACACCCCACGCCCCAGGCGAACCAGACACGCGTTCACATCCGGAACGTCTTTTCGCACATGGGGAGTCGGGCGGTCCGGCGGCGCGCCTGCCCGTCCGGCGCCGCTCGACGGCGACGATCGTCCGGCGGGGCGAGTCCGCGGGTTCCGCCCGCCGCCACCGTACGACCTTGTCCGTGTGTCACGAGATGCCAGGAGACCCAGCATGACGATCCAGCGGATGGACAACGTCCTCATCGTGGTCGAGGACCTCGACGCCGTCGTGGCGTTCTTCGTCGAGCTCGGCATGGAACCGGAAGGCAGGATGCCCGTCGAGGGACAGTGGGTGGACCGTGTCATCGGGATCGACGGTTCCCGGCAGGAGATCGCCATGCTGCGGACCCCGGACGGTCACGGCCGGATCGAGCTGGCGAAGTTCCACGCGCCGGAAGCGGTCGACGCCGGGACGCGGGACGCGCCGGCGAACACGCTGGGCATCCGGCGCGTCATGTTCGCCGTCGACGACATCGACGACACCGTCACCCGCCTGCGCGCCCACGGCGGCGAACTCGTCGGCGAGGTGGTCCGGTACGAGGACGTCTACCGGCTCTGCTACCTCCGCGGCCCCGAGGGCATCCTCGTCGGACTGGCCGAGCAGCTCGCCTGAAGCACATCGGACGCCTCGGCTCCGGCACGGCGGACGGCGTCGGCCCGGATCCGGGCCGACGCCGTCCGCCGTGCCCGCACCGTCGGATGCGGGCGCTCATCACTGGCGCCGCGCGACGGAGTTGTGTTTTCCTGAACCCATGAGCCTTCTCGTGACGCGCCGGCACGTGGACTACGTGCGCGTCACGACCATGGCGTGTTTCCGCTGACACCGAGGCCCCGACCCGGCGTCCGGACACCGACGCGCTCGCCCCGACGGCTCCCGGGCGCCTGCTGACGGCCTCGTCCTGCCCCGCGCTCCGTTCCCTCCGCCCGTCCCCGCCGACGCCCTCGGGCCCGGCGCGGCCCCGGCGACGGACACGCGACCGCGCCCACCACCCCGTCCCCCACCGCAGGAGGAGAAGCATGAGCGTCCGTGACACGTCCGCGTCCGCATACGATCCGGAGGCCTTCGCCGAGGAGTGGGAGGCCTGGCACCGGGACAAGGACGCCCGGCTCGCCTCGGAACACGGCTTCCTCGCGATCACCGGCCTCCACTGGCTCTCCGACGAGCCCCAGGCGTTCCCCGGCGTGCCCGGGACCTGGGCGACAGGGCCCGAAGGCGTCGTCGTGGAACTCGACGAGGGCACCGAACTCGTCGTCGACGGCTCGGTGGTGCGGGGCCGCCACCTCTTCGGCGTCATCCCGGAGCGCGGCGGCGTCGACGCCGTCTGGGGCGACGCCGTGATCGAGGTCGCCAAGCGCGGTGGCCACGACGTGGTCCGGCCGCGCCACCCCGGCCACCCGCTGCGGGTCGCCTTCGCCGGCACGCCCGCGTACGAGCCCGATCCGCGCTGGGTGGTCGAGGGCCGGTACGAGGCCTTCGACGAGCCGCGACCGACCACGGTCGGCGCCTCCGTCGAAGGGCTCCGGCACGTGTACGACGCCCCCGGCCGCGTCGTCTTCCGTCTGGACGGAGAGGAGTTGAGCCTGACGGCCTTCAACGGGCACGCGCCGGGCACCCTCACGGTGCTGTTCACCGACGGGACCTCGGGCGTCACCACGTACGCGGCCAACCGCGACCTGACGGTGGCGGCCCCGGGGCCCGACGGCTCGGTCGTGCTCGACTTCAACCGCGCGACCAACCTGCCCTGCGCCTACACCGACTTCGCGACCTGCCCGCTGCCGCCGGCCGAGAACCGGCTGCCCGTCGCGGTCGAGGCCGGGGAGAGGATCCCCCACGAGCGTCTCGCTCGGGGCCGGTCCGAAAGGCGGTCCTAGGGCCGGCTGCACGAGAAGATCCCTCACCGCCTCGATGACGCCCGCTCGACCTCTCCCGGGCTTCTGAGATCGCCCGCCTCCTCAACCGCGAGCACGGCCTCTGTGTCGTGCAGGTGCTCGACCACGTGGGCAGGCACGTATGTCGTCCCGGGTCGCGTCGGTGTCCCATTTCGCACGGTGGAGCAGGTGCAGCACGCCGTCCGGAGTGGCGTCACCGACGTGTTCGGCCAGGTCCAACCGTTCTCGCGCGGCAGGTCCGACGTCAGCCCGGAGGCCAACCGCCGCCTCCGGAGTTGGGGTTCGACTCGGGCGGACCGGCCCGCGATCCACTCATCAGGCCGTCGAACGCTTCCTGCCGGCGCGTGGACACTACGCCGGCGTCCGAGGTCGCCGCGCGATCATCGGTTGTCCACACAGCACCCGATGATCGACGGTGGCCCCACCTGGTCGGACGCCGGTCGTCGCCCTGGAAGTGGTGCGGTTCGCCGTCGACGTCGCCGAGGCCGGCGCGCGGCCCGCCGCACCACGCCGACTCGACGTACACGCGCTCGAAGCCGTCCGCGATCAGCCGCACTTCGTCCCAGGTCCCAGCCGCACGCGCGAGCTGCCGATGGGCGGCTTCGGCATCCATCATCACGATGGACGGCCGGAGTGGCCTTTGTTGAGTGCCGTGTTCGTCCTCAGCTGCACACGGGGCCCTGAGATGACCTTTTCGATCAGTCTTTCTCAATTTGCCCGCGCGGTGAAATGTTCTAAATGCGCGTCCAGTTGACGTGGCATCAACTTCATGTTGAAGAATCCCCCCGTCATGATCGGCGCACCTCTGGCGAGGTCGCCTTCCCCTGCCCGGAAGGCGACCTGATTCGTCATGCCCTGAGGTACCCCGGTCGAGCTCGGAACGATCGCGACCGGCGACGGAGTGCCCCGCGCCGGCGTGTCGGTGCGCCTGTCCCGCCCCGTGCGGGACGGGCGCCGATGAAGGGGATGGCGTGAAAGTGAAATACGGGCGGGCAATAGCCTGCCTCGTGGTTTCGGCAATGGCCGGAACCATGTTGCCACAGGCTGCTTACGCAGCGCCGGTTTCAGACGGGGAAAGAGAGGGTAAAGGCGGCTTCTTCGACGGCTGGTTCTCGGATTCCGAGGACGGCGACGGGGCCGAGATTCCGCAGACCGGCGGTGATCCGGTCCTGCCGAGCCGGGAGAAGTTGCCGAAGGGCAAGGCCGCGCCGAAGGCGAAGCGTGTCGCCGAGCTGACCGGGAGGCGGACGGCGAACGCCCGGTACTGGCAGCTGTCCGACGGCCGGGTGCAGGCCGAGGTGTCGGCCGTGCCGACCGGGTACCGGGCGGGCACGTCCTGGAAGGACGTCGACCCGACGGTCGTGCCGTCCGGTGCCGAGGGTTTCGCCTTCTCCAACACGACGAACGCGGCGAGCAGTTGGTTCGGTTCGGATGCGGAGCGGTTGCTGCGTTTCCAGGCCGCCGGTCACACGGTGACGCTCGGACTGAAGGGTGCGGGGAAGCTCGCGCCGGTCGCCGAGGGCGACACGGTCACGTACAAGGACGCGGTGTCCGGTGCGGACCTGTCGTACGTGGTGGGGCCCGGCCGGGTGAAGGAGAACATCGTCCTGGGCGCGAAGCCGTCCGGTCCGGTGTCCTTCACGTTCACCCTCGACGCGGGCGGGCTGTCGCCGAGGCAGAACAAGGACGGCTCGGTCTCCTTCTACGGTGAGGGCGCGGACCCGGTCCTGGTCATCCCCGCGGCGTTCATGACGGACGCGCGGAAGGACGCCAGGGCACCGTACGGTTCCGGCTACAGCTCGGCCGTGCGGCAGAAGCTGACGCGGGCCGGCCAGGGCTGGGAGCTCACCGTCACGCCGGACGCGAAGTGGCTGGCCGCGCCCGAGCGGCAGTACCCGGTCACCATCGACCCGACGATCTCGATCGCGCCGACGCCCACGACGGCGCAGGACGTGATGATCTCGTCGGACGGTCCGACGACGAACTACGACGACAACTGGCGCCTGTCGGTCGGCAATACCTCCACGGGTGCGTCGCGCGCCCTGATCCGGTTCCCGGTCAGCAGCATCCCGGCGGGCACGAAGCTCGATTCCGCCGATCTGAAGATGTACTTCGACCAGACCCACACGACCGGTGACACCGAGGTCCAGCTGGAGGCGCACCGCGCCACCCAGGCGTGGACCGAGTCCACGGCGACCTGGAACAGTGCCAACGCGCTCACCGGTGAGCTGTCGGGTACGGCGGTCGTGGTGGACAACGGCGAGGCGGGCCGTACGGCGGCCGTGGGTGCCTGGCCGGCGTCGGGGAACACGGCGTACACGCAGTACGCGGTGAACCAGACGTACATGTACAACAAGGATTCGGTCGCGGGTGACACGTACACGTGGCAGCCGAGTCTTCCCGAGGACGGCACGTACCAGGTCGAGACGCACTACGTCCCGGCCCCGGACCGTGCCACGAACGTCCCGTACACCGTCACCTACGACGGCGGTTCGAAGGCTTACAGCGTCAACCAGCAGGCCGGCACGACCGGTGTGTGGAAGACGCTGGGCGCGCACCCGTTCAAGGCGGGCACGCTCGGCAAGATCGTTCTCGGTGACGGCCCGGCGTCGACGGCCACGTCCGTCATCGCCGACGCGGTGCGGTTCACCAAGGGCGGTGTGGTCACCAAGCAGCCCGGTGAGCTGAACGCCTGGCACACCTTCCCCGTCACCAAGACCGTGCAGTCCTGGATCGACGGCACGAACGTCAACAACGGTTTCGTGATCAAGGCCGGTGACGAGTCCGCGAACGGCCCCAAGGGCGGTCCGCGCTACGAGGGCAGCGAGTTCGGATACGGCGGCGAGACCGCCCACTACCCTCGCCTCGTCCTCACCTTCGGCCGTCAGGGCGTCGACCTCTCCGCCCCGACCACGATCCACGACACCGGCGCCGAGCTGAACTGGTCCACGTACCAGGACAAGGACCCCGTCGCCACCGGCGACGACCTCGTCGAGTACCAGGTCCACCGCTCCGTCAGCCAGGCCTTCACCCCCTCGGCCGCCACGCTCGTCGCGCCGGTCGCGCCCGGCACGACGTCGTTCACGGACACCTCCGCGACGCCGACGAAGGCCGACGACGCCGATCCGTTCGGCCGCGCGTACTACTACATGGTCGCGGTCAGGACGAAGGACGGGCAGGTCGTCGCCGCCCCCACCCAGCTCGTACGCCTGCCCAAGGCCGGCCGCACGACGAAGGTGTTCCCCGCCACGCAGGACACCACCCTGTCCTCGCTCCGGACGACCACCGCGCACGACACCCTCGACGACGGCGGCCCGAAGAACTGGCTGAGCGTCGGCAACAACTCCGCCACCTACGGCGACACCCGCGCCCTGCTGAAGTTCCCGGCGCTCGGCATCCCGGCCACGGCCCGGGTCCTGGACGCCAACGTGCGTCTGTGGTCCACGCAGACCGCCCAGGACACCACCGGCGCGGTCTACGAACTGCGGCCGCTGACGCGCGACTTCGACGAGGCCACCGCCACCTGGATCAAGGCGGACACGGCCACGAACTGGACGACGGCGGGCGGCGACTTCGGCGCCTCCGTCTCCGACACCGGCGCGATGACCAACGACCCGGCGCGCCACGACTGGAACGTCACCTCGCTGGCGCAGTCCTGGGTGAGCACCCCGGCCTCCCAGAAGGGCGTCGTCCTGAAGACGGCCGACGAGGCCGCCTCACAGGAGCGCACCCTGTTCCTGTCCTCCGAGGGCACCGAACCCAGGCTCGCGCCCAGGATCGTGGTCACGTACATCGACTCCACCACCGACTCGACGTACTACGCGCCGCAGACCCCGGCGCGCATGACCCCGAACAGCGACTACACGGTCGACTTCACCCTCACCAACACCACCGCGTCGACGTGGACCTCGGCCGACAACGTCCTGACCTACAAGTGGACGCTGCCCGACGGCACGGACGTCACCACCGGCGGCAACCAGGTCCGGACGGCGCTTCCGTCGAACGTCGCCCCGGGCGCCTCGGTCGGCCTCCAGGCGCAGGTCAAGACCCCGATCAACTCGGACAACGGCAACAAGCGCACCGACTACGTCCTGACCTGGGACGTCTACAACAAGACCACCGGCACCTGGACCTCCGGCACCTCCGGCATCCCGGGTCTCGCGCAGAACGTGGCGGTGGAGGACCCCACCTCCAACCAGCTCGGCATGGAGAAGTTCTACTCCTACACGGGCAAGAACACCGGCGCCGGTTCGACGGTCATGAACAACCTGGCGTCCGGCAACAGCGTCTGGCAGTACAACGCGTTCACCAACCCGGGCCGCGGCGTCACGACCTTCGCCCGCTTCGCGTACAACAGCCAGGACACCTCCGACACGGTCTCCGGCTCCGGCTGGTCCTTCCAGGCGTCGGGCCCGATCCGGCTCGGCGCGCCGCTGGAGTTCCATCCCAAGCCGAACCCGACCGAGATCCGTCTTCCCGACGGCGACGGCACCACCCACGTCTTCCGCTGGGACTCGGCCACGAGCTCCTGGAAGGCGCCGGCCGGCGTCCACTACAAGCTGGCCGCCAAGGCGGGTCTGGACTGCACCCCGCTGAAGGACCCGGTCCCGGACGCCTGGACGATGACCCGTCCTGACGGCAGCCGCTTCCTGTTCGGCTGCGACGGCTACCTGACGTCGCTGGTCGAGAAGAACGGCAACACCCAGACGTACACGTACGAAGAGCGGAAGTCGAACAACAAGCCGACCAAGTTCCTCAAGTACATCACCGACCCGGCAGGCCGCCAGTCGCTGACGGTCGAGTACTACTCCAAGGCCGACGGCAACAACCCGAAGATCATCGACCACATCAAGTCGATGACGGAGATCTCGGGTCGCACGTTCACCTTCGAGTACTCCGACAAGGGCCTGCTCACCAAGCTCACCGACGGTGCCGGTTCCAGCCAGCCGAAGGTCTTCGGCTTCGAGTACGACGCCACCCAGGGCAACAAGAACGTCAAGCTGGTCAAGATCACCGACCCGCGCGGCAACGCCACCACCATGACGTACTTCTCGCCGCAGGCCGGTGACGACCCGAAGTACCACTGGTGGACCAAGACGATCACCGAGCGTCTGAAGGGTGTCACCACCTTCGGCTACGCGGTCGACGCCGGGAACCCCAAGTTCGTCGACACCAAGGTGACCGACTCGGAGTCGCACGCCACCGACTACGTGTCGGACGACTTCGGCCGCTCGGTCCAGACGACGAACGCCAAGTCCCAGACCACGAAGCTGAGCTGGGACGCGGACAACAACGTCACGTACCTGGAGGAGGCCAACGGGGCCAAGACCGCCTACTGTTACGACCAGAAGACGGGCTACCCGCTCTGGAAGCGCGACGCGGAGAGCAACAAGTCCGGCGTCCCGCCCCCGGGCGACTGCGCCCCGGGCACGTACCCGGCGAACTCGGCCCGCTACACGTACCTGACCCGTCTGGACGGCTACTCCGTCGACCTCGCCACCAAGACCTCTCCGGAGGGCCGCACGTGGCAGTTCGGGTACGACTCCTTCGGCAACCTGAAGACGGTCACCGACCCGAAGGGCGTCGCCACCACCACGGCCGGTGACTACACCACCTCGTACGAGTACAACTCCTACGGCCAGCTCACCAAGGCCACCGACCCCAACGGCAACCCGTCGACGACGAGCGACTTCGGCCCCACGGGTTACCCGGCGAAGATCACCGACGCCCTGGGGAAGACGACGTCCTTCGTCTACGACGTGCGCGGCCAGGTCACCGAGGTCACCGACGCGCTCGGCAAGAAGACCACGCAGACCTACGACGCCTTCGGACGTCCGAAGGAGAACACGGTCCCGAAGGACCAGGACGCGGGAGTGTTCATCACCACCCCCGCACCGGTCTACGACGCCAACGACAACGTCACCACGTCGACGGCGCCGAACGGGGCGGTCTCGACCGCCGTCTACGACGTCGCGGACCAGCTCGTCTCGGCCACGGCCCCGAAGGACACGCCGACGTCGCCCGAACGGAAGACGTCCTACACCTACGACAAGGTCGGCAACCTGCGGACCGTCACCGAGCCGAAGGGCTCGCTGACGACGTCGGACGCCACCGACTACGTCACCACCAACCACTACGACGAGATCTACCAGCTCACCTCGGCGGTCAACGCGGCCGGTGACAAGATCTCCTACGAGTTCGACAACGTCGGCAACGCCGTCAAGGTCGTCGACCCGAAGAAGAACGCCACCCCGGACACCACGGACTACACGTCCACGATGGCGTACGACCTGAACCACCGGCTCATCAGCTCCACGGACCCGGCGGGCAAGGTCAGTTCGCGCACCTACGACAAGGACTCCCTGGTCCTCACGTCCACGGACCCCGGGAACAGCACCACGACCTACACCTACGACGAGCGGGGCAAGCAGACCGAGGTCAAGGTCCCCTACGACGGGACCACGTTCCGCGTCACCAGGTACGAGTACGACCAGACCGGCAACACCACCAAGGTGATCACGCCGAAGGGCACCGCGACGGCCACCGCGGACGACTTCGCCTCGCGCACCGAGTACGACGCGCTGAACCGTCCGGTCAAGCAGTACCAGCCCTACGACCCGAACAGCCCCGAGCACAACGACCCGAACGTCTACACGCAGACCGTGTACGACGCGGTGGGCCGGGTGGAGCGGCAGTCGCTGCCGCCGTCGCAGGGCCAGACGGTGCGCAACGACAGCGTCATGGAGTACTACGACAACGGCTGGACGAAAAAGTCCACCGACCCGTGGGACATCACCACGACGTACGACTACACCGAGCTCGGGCTGCAGAAGGCCCGTACCCTCACGTCGGCGGGCGGTTCCTCGGACCGCACCATGACGCAGTCGTACTACCCCGACGGCAAGCTGAAGTCCAAGTCGGACGACGGCGTGCCGGTCGGCAGGTCGGTCGTGCTCGTCGACAACTCCGACACCCAGCACACCTCCGCCACCGGCACCTGGGCGGCCGGCGACCTCGCCGGTCAGCAGGGCTACGACCACCGCACCCACGCGTCCGGTGCGGGCACCGACGCCTTCACCTGGACGCTCAACATCCCGAAGGACGGCACGTACACCGCGTACGTGAAGTACCCGCGGGTCACGGGCGCGGCCACGGCGGCGAAGTACACGCTGTCCCAGGGGACGACGACCCACCCGTCGGTCGACAAGGACCAGACGGCCGGCACCGGCACCTGGGTGACGCTCGGCTCCTACAGCCTGAAGCAGGGCAACGACGCCAAGATCAAGCTCGAGCAGGGCACTTCGGGCACCGCCGTCGCCGACGCGGTCAAGCTGGTCCGGGACACGTCCGGCGAGACGGACACCGAGAAGCGGACCTTCACCTACGGCTACGACGTCAACGGCAACGTGACGTCGATCGACGACACCTCCTCCGGCGCCGGCATCGACGCCTACACGATCGCCTACACCGGCCTGAACAAGGTCCAGAAGGTGACCGAGGCCCTCGCGGGCCAGGAGAAGAAGGTCACGTCGTACACGTACGACGCCAACGGTCAGGCCGACACGGTCACGCACCCCGACCAGTTCTCGAAGTACACCTACGACCTGCGCGAGCTGGTCAAGTCGATCTCGGTCGGCAAGTCCGCCACGGACGCGTCGCCGAAGGTCACGTCGTTCACGTTCAACGACCGCGGCCAGCGGCTCAAGGAGACCAAGGCCAACGGCAACACCGTCGACCACACCTACCTCCTCGGCGGTGATCTGAGGTCGACCACGGAGAAGAAGGGCTCCGGGACGCTCGTCTCCTCGCACACCTACGCCTACGACCTGAACGGCAACAAGGCGCGGGACGTCGCGAAGAAGATGAACGCCGACGATCACGCGGCGTACCTCGACTCGACCACCGACTACACCTACGACCCGGCGGGCCGCCTCACCGAGTCGGTCAAGACCGGCACCGGCGCGGGCACCGAGAAGTACGTCCACGACGACAACGCCAACGTCATCTCGCAAACGGTCAAGAACGTCACCACCGCCTACGAGTACGACCGCAACCGCCTGCTCCGGGCCACCACCGGGGGCTCGGCGGCCACCTACAACTACGACCCCTTCGGACGGCAGGAGTCCGTCACCTCGGGCGGCCAGGTCATCGAGAGGAGCGTGTACGACGGCTTCGACCACGTCGTGGAGTCCCAGAAGCGGGACGGAACCGGCGTGATGAAGTCGACGACGTACACCTTCGACCCGCTCGACCGCACCGCCTCGAAGACGGCCGACGGCAAGAAGACCGACTTCCACTACCTCGGCCTGTCCAGCGAGGTGCTGAGCGAAGAGGTCGCCGGACAGCTCACCAAGTCGTACCAGTACAGCCCCTGGGGCGAGCGGCTGTCCCAGGTCAAGCACAACACCGACGGCACCGGCGAGGACGGCTTCTACGGCTACAACTCGCACAGTGACGTCGAGACGCTGACCGACAGGAACGGCGACACCAAGGCGACGTACGGCTACACCGCCTACGGCTCCGACGACCGGTCGGAGTTCACGGGCATCGACAAGCCGGACGCCACGGATCCGACGAAGCAGGAGTACAACCCCTACCGCTTCAACGCGAAGCGCTGGGACGCCCAGTCGGGCACGTACGACATGGGCTTCCGGGACTACAGCCCGGGGCTCAACCGCTTCACCACCCGGGACATGTACAACGGCGCCCTGGCCGACATGAACCTCGGCGCGGACCCGTTCACCGGCAACCGCTACGCGTTCGCCGGCGGCAACCCCACCAGCTTCGTCGAGCTGGACGGCCACTTCGCCTTCGCGATCCCGGCCATCTGGTGGGCCGGTGCGGCTCTGGTCACGGCCCTGTACGCGGCCACGCCCGAAGGACAGAAGAACCTCTCGGACGCGGCAACGGCGATCAGCCAGATGATTCCGACCGCGGAAGAGGCGACCTCGTCCAGCGCCTCCAGCGGGACCAGCACGGCGCCCACGCCGTCCCCCTCGCCAGGAGCGGCTCCCACGCCGCCCGGCAGTGGCCCGCAGGGCTTCCACACCGGGAAGGCGGTCTCCGACCTGGTCCGGTTGTTCGCGCGCCTGGCGACCTCGGCCGAGGAGGACAACTCCCCCCAGCGCAAGGCGATCGACGGCGCCGGTGAGGAGAGCCGGAAGTGCCAGAACTCGTCCGGACCGAGCCTCGTGTGGAACACCCCGGTGGACACGCAGGGCCGCGCCACCGGCGGATTCGCCTGTCTGGACCCCTCCCAGCCGGCCGGCCTCGACAACACGGGGCCACAGAACCCGCGCGGCTGGGACCTCCAGGACGAGGCCGACGACTGGAACCGGGCCCACCTCATCGCCCGTGAGTTCGGTGGCAGCCACTACCGGGAGAACATCGTCCCGACGACCATGTACCAGAACCAGAAGGAGGGCATGCGGACCGTCGAGTACGAGATCGAAAGGCGTCTCAAGCTCGGCGAGAAGGTCTACTACCAGTCCATCCCGGTGTACGCCCCGGGCTATGTGAACCCGATCGGCGTGCACATGTACGTCTCGAGTTCATCGGGGGCGTTTTCCCGGCTGATACCCTCCGGAGTCCACGACTGACGGGCCCCGGAACCACTGAAGCCGTGAGGCCCCCGAGGGGCTGAAACGGCGCAGAAGAGGCGGTGGGGTGAGCGGCGTCGCGGCCGCCGCCCCACCGCCGTTGCCGTCAAGGAAGGAACACATGAATCATCTCGACGTCGTCCGGCTGCTGGGTCTCGACGCCCCGGTGCGGCCGGAGGGAGAGGGGTACGGCCGGATCGTCCCCGAGGACTTCGAGCTGCTGGTCCAGGCCCTGCCGCAGGGGGTGATCGCGGCTTCCGTGCTGCTCGGCGGGACCGAGGTCCCGGTGCGCTCCCTGGAGGACTTCACGCGGGACACCGCGCTGCGCATCGCGGACATGAGGGAGGCCCTGGAAAGCCGCGAGCAGGAGCTCTGGTTGCCGCTGCACCCGCGGCCCCACGGCATGGTGCCCTGGGGGCGCACCGCCAACGACGGCGTGCTGCTGTGGGACACCACCGCCGCCGACACCGCGGACTGGACGACCGTCCTCACGGACACCGACTTCCAGTTCTGGCTGGACCTTCCCTTCTCCGCCTCGGAGTTCGTCGCGCGGGCCGTCACGGGACGCTCCGAGGGAACACCCGCTTTCGAGACGTACCAGGAGTACGAGGCGGGCTCTTTCTGGAAGGTCGCCGACGACAAGCGTGCGACGGCCATGGTGCTGGCGAACCGTGACATCGGGGCGGTCGAGGAGATCGTCACCCGCGTGCGGAGCATCGGCGTTCCCGGCGTCCGGCAGTACGCGGAGGAGCTGCTCGACCAGGTGGGCGAGTCGTTCGGCGCGCTCCCGGAGGACTACCTGGCGATCATGAGGGAGTTCCCCGGCGGCGTCGTCGCCGGCGTACGGATCTTCCCCGTCTCGGGCGGTCCGGGGACCGCGGGACTGCGCCGGCTGGACGAGGACGGCCTGTTCCTGCAGTGGGGAGAGGTCGGGGGCCGGGCGTTCGGCTGGCTCACCGCCAAGGGTGCCCCCGAGGAGTGGCGCGTCGCCTACATCGAGCCGGACGCCTCGTCCCTCACCTGCCTGGAGGACCAGACCTTCGCCACGTTCCTGCGACGCCGGCTGCGGGGGGACAACTCGCTGTTCTGACCCGTCGGGCGGGCCGTCGCTCAGCGGTGCTCGCGGCTCAGCGGTATGCGCGGAGGCAGGCGGTCTCCACCGCGACCGTCAGCCGGAACCTGCTGTCCCCGGGGACCTCGAAGCGGTCCCCGGCGGCGAAGGTGCTCCACGCGTCGGCGCCGGGCAGCCTGACCGTCAGGGCGCCGCTGACCACGTGCATGGTCTCCGGAGCGCCGGTGCCGAACTCGTACTCGCCCGGGGCCATGACGCCGATGGTCGCCGGGCCCTCCTCCTGCGTGAAGGCGATCGACTTCACCGAGCCGTCGAAGTACTCGTTGACCGTGAACACGGGGCGTCCTCGTGGGAGATCGGGCGTGACGGGCGGCCGGTTCCCCGCGTACCGGCCACGGGCAGGGAAACCCTGACGACGCGGAGGCGTACCCGTCACCGATGGTCCGACGCGGCGCTGTACTCTTCCCGTTGATCTTGATCGACGGTAGCCGTGATCGGCATGAACGGGGAAAACATGAGTATGCGTGACGTCCGAACGGTGACCCGCGTCGTGGGCCGCCGGACCGCCATGCGTTACCTGGCCCTCGGGGTCGGAGCGTCCTTGATCGCCGCCTGCAAGGGCGGGAGCGGCACCGACGGCGCGAACGGGATCACCGGCGGCGACGGGCAGCCGACGGTGACCGGCCGAGCCTTCGCCGCCTTCATGCGCGGCAGGTGGTCGGTCACCTCGGAGATAGGCAACGAGGACCCGGCCGCTTTCACCGCGGTCATCGACGACGGCGTCTGGAGCCTGGAATCGGGCGGCCAGAGCACGAAGGGCACCTGGTCCCTGTCCGGCGGCCGGCTGTCCTTGCAGGTGCCGGAACATCTGGGCAGCATCGAGAATCCGGGCGACCTGGAGGAGGCTGCGGCCACGAACGTGCCCGCCGCCATCGGCGACTCCCTCTCCGTGTCCCTCCCCTGGCAACCGCCCGGCTCCTCCAGCAGCAGCGGCGAAACGCTCAGCGTGGACTATGCGGGCAACACCCTGCGCATCCGGCACATCGAGGGCGACAACATGAACACGTTCACCTGCATCCGCGCCTGACCGCGGACCGCCGTGGGACGGGCGCGCGACGCGAAAACCCGCCGCCGCGTGGCCGTCTCCCTCACCCCGGCCGGGCGGCCCTCACCGACCTGGACGGCAGAGTGACGTGGTGGCGGCCGGCCCGCACCGTTCCCGCCCAGCCGGCTGCGGTCGGCCGCGCACCATCCCCGAACGGGCCGACCAGGTCCACGACCGGACCCGCGACCGGACCCGCAAGGGAAACCTCGGCGGCCGCCCTCCGGCCTTCGACAAGCAGGTCCACAAGCACCGCAACGTCGTGGAACGGTGCTTCGACCGCCGCAAACAGGGGCGGGGCACAGCCACCCGCCACGACAAGACCGCTCAGTCCCACGAGGCAGCCGTCACCCTCGCGTCGATCCTGATGTGGGCCTGACGCTTTGACGACGACTCCTAGACGGGACTCGGGCGGCCCCCCGCTCGGTCCGGCGCGTCCCGGCCGGTCCGTGGGGGCGGGCCGGCCGGCGGGGAGGGAGCGTCGCTCCCCCGGCCGAGCCGGCCGAGCAGCGCGGTGAGGAGGACCGCCGTCAGGGTGCCGGCGACCACGCCGCTGCCGAGGATCGTGCGGGCCCAGCCGGGGAACCCCGCGTACAGGCCGGGGCTGAGCAGCGGCAGCAGTCCCGCGGTGAGCGCGAGCGCGGCCGTCAGCGAGCCCGTCCCGGTCCCGGACAGATCGGCCCTGCGGAGCATCTCGACGCCCATGACGGCGATCACGGCGTAGACGACGAGGGCGGAGCCGCCCACGACGGCCTCGGGCATGCCGGCCAGTGCCCGGGAGACGGGCGCGGCCAGACCGAGGAGGACCAGGAGCGCTCCGGCGCCGGCGGTCACGAAGCGGCTGCGGACCCCGGTGAGCCGGCCGATGCCGATGTTCTCGGCGCTGGTGACCATGAGGGAGGTGCCGAAGAGCGCGCCGGCCAGGGACACCAGGGCGTCGGCGCGGGCGACGCGGGGGACGTCGCGCTCGGGAACGGGCCTCCGGCCGACGGTCTCGCTGTTGAGCACGGTCTGCCCGGTGATCTCGGCGAGCGTGGTGAGGCTGAAGACGAGCAGCGGCAGCGCGGCGACCAGGTCGAACCTCGGCGTGCCGAAGGGCAGGAGGACGGGCGGCGCGAAGCCGCCCCCGGCCGCGGGCGCGAAGGATCCGAGCCCCGTCCCCACCCCGAGGACGGTTCCCGCCGCCATGCCGATGAGGACGGACGTCTGCCGCCAGACGCCGCGCAGGAACACGTACGCGGCGACGGTCGCCGCCACGGTGAGGGCGGCCAGGAGCACCGCGCGCGGCTCCCCCGTGCCGTCCGGGCCGGTGACGAGCCGGGCGGCGACCCGGATCATCGCGACCCCGATGAGCAGCACGGTCACGCCCATGACCAGCGGGGGGAAGAACCGTACGACACGGGCGTACAGGGGAAGCACGGCGAGCAGCAGGGCGGCCGCGAGGAGGACGGCACCGGTGGCGGTGGCCGGCCCGTGTTCCTGGGCGATCTGGAGGAACAGCGCGGTCGCGGCGCCGCCGGGCAGCATGACGAACGGCAGGCGGCCGCCGATCCGCCCCACCCCGAGGGACTGGAGCAGGGCTCCGGCACCGCACAGCAGCAGGACGGTGCTGAGCAGCGAAGCCGTCGCACCGGACGGCATCTTCAGGGTGCCGGCGACGAGGAAGACGGTGGAGACCGGGGCGGCGATCATCGCCAGGACGTGCTGGGCCGCCAGCGGTACGAGGCGCCGCCACGGGACGCGCGCGTCGACGGCCTCGGCCGGAGGGGCGGCGGGAGCCGGGAGGGGCGTGGCCGTCATGCCGTCGTCCCCAGCCACGGGATCTCGGCCGGGGTGTAGCGGTAGGCGCGGAAGACGGCGTTCGGCTGCGACGGGAAGAGGCCGCGGACCTCGCTCTCCTCGTACCCGGCGAAGTACGGGACGACGTACTCCCAGCACAGGTAGCCGTCCTTCGTCACCTCGAACAGGCGGCCCGACGGGGAGTCGGTGACGAGCGTGTTGCCGTTCGGCAGGCGCTGCGCGGAGCCCATGAAGGGCGCGAAGAAGAACTCGCGGGCGGGGTCGTGGTACTCCCACGCGATGTCGCCGGACGCCCGGTCGATCTCGATGACGCGGGAGTGGGGGACGTCGTGGCCGGGCCGGAAGACGCCGTTGTCGAAGACGAGGAACCGGCCGTCGTCGAGTTCGGTGGGGGCGTGCTGCTGGCTGACGGTGCCGGGGCGGCTCCGCCAGAGGATCTCGCCGGTGGCGCGGCTGATGACGACGACGGCCGAGACGCTGCGCAGGCTGGCCAGGACGTTGCCGTCCCGCAGGGGCGTGACGCTGTTGATCAGCGGCCAGTGCTCGCGGGCGTAGGCCTCGTGCAGCGGGTAGGAGTCGCGGTCGAGGTGGTCGGCGGCGCGCCAGGACCACAGGAGTTCGCCGTCCGGACCGACCTCCTTGACGGTGTCGGCCCAGATCACGCCGCCCGTGGCTTCGGAGCCGGGCACTCCGCCCCGTACCGCGGCGGCGTCGGCGCCGGTGAGGGGTTCGAGGGCGGTGTAGAGGATGCGGCCGTCGTCGAGGTGGTGGGCGTCGTGGTGCTGGAGGGGGTCGCGGTGCTCCCGCAGCACGGTCCCGTCGGGTGCGGCGTGGAGCATGACGCCGCCCCGGTACTTGTGCCACATCGGGAAGAGGGCCCGCTCTCCCGGGAGCACGCCGTTGTAGGCGAGGGTGCCGTCGGCGAGGAGCCGGGCGTGGCGGCCGGGGCGGTGGGGGAGGTCCCAGCGGTGGACGGTGCGGCCCTGGAGGTCGACGAGGTACACCTGCCCGGTGCCGGTGAGCGGCGCGTAGAGGGTGTAGCCCTCGGACGCGGCCGTCTCGTCGAGGGCGATGAGGCCGGTGGGACGTCGGCGGCGTGAGTTCTGGTCGATCGTGGGCACGTCGGAGCTCCTCGCTTCAAACTTTCTTTGATGAGAACAACCGACTTTGACGGTAGGCGCGTTGTGTGACGGGCGTGTGTCGGGAGTACGAAACCGTCTGCGGGTCCCGCGGCCGCGCCGCGTAGGGTGCCGTCAGGCGCCACCGGGTGCCGCCGGGGAAGGACGGGACATCCATGGAGGCCGCGAACACACCGCGGGTGGGCGCCGCCGTGCGCCGTCGGCGACGGGCGCTCGACCTGACGCTCGCCGAGGTGGCGCGGAGCAGCGGGCTCTCCTCGCCGTTCCTCAGCCAGATCGAGAACGACCGGGCGCGCCCCAGCATGCGGTCGCTGCAGCGGATCGCCGACGCCCTCGGAACCACGGCGGTGCAGCTGCTCGCGGCCTCCGACGAGACCCGGAGGGTCGACGTGGTGCGCGCGGACGACGACAGCGGCCTCGACCGGGAGGCGCGCGTCCGGCCCGTGGTGCGCGGCCGTCATCAGCTGCACGCCCTGGAGTTCGTCGGCGCGCACGAGGCGGACCGCGAGTTCCGGCACCGGAACGACGAGTTGCTGTACGTGGCGGACGGCGCGGTGGAGGTGGAGGCCGACGGCCGCGTCCACCGGCTGGGCCGCGGGGACACGCTGCTCCTGTCCGGCGGGGTGCGGCACCGCTGGCGCACCACCGAACCGGGCTCACGGGTGCTGGCCGTCGCGGTCGGCGACCACCTGGAGGTGTGGGAGGCCTGACGGCACGGACGGCACGGACGGTGGAGCACTCCCGGCAGCCGGCCGGGCGCGATCCGGCCCGCTCGGCGCGCGCGACGCGATGACGGCCTCGTAGCGGCCCTCGATCTCCGTGGGCTCCCCGTACGTGCCGTCCGTGCCGTCCGTACCGTCCGGGGAGCCGGGGAGCCGGGGAGCCGGGGAGCCGGGGAGGAAAGTGTCCGGCGCCCGCCGGGACCGGCGGGCGCCTCGGCGCCTGTCGTGGCGTCCGGTGGTGACGCACCTGGGGTACGCACCCCGCGGGCACCGACCGGGTCCGGGACCCGTCTTTCGGATCAGGCCGGGCCGTGCCAGGCCGTAGGGCCGGCCCGGACCGAGCCGAGCCGGACCAGGCCCGATCAGGTCTTACGGCCTGTGCCCCCCGGGGCCCGGGCCCCGGTCGTCGAGCAGGGCGCAGACGAACCGCTCCTCGGTCGCGCGCAGTCGGGCCAGCAGGGCCGGGTCCGTCGTGACCTGGCTGGTGACGGAGACCGTCACCGTGCGCCGGCCGTCCCGCGTGGCGGCGGCGAACTGCGTGTAGCCGGGGGTGTTGCCGGTGTGGCCGAGGACGGTGCCGCAGCGGGTGGTGTACCGGAAGAGGCCCAGGCCCGCCGCGTTGGCGCCGGGGCCCGCCGGTTCGGAGGCCCCGCCGGGGAGGAAGTCCTGCTGGGCGCGGCGGGTCATGGGGCTCAGCAGCTCCGGTCCGGCGTAGCCGCCGATGAACCCGCTCAGGTCCGCGGGGGTGGAGACGATGCCGCCCGACGCCCAGGCGCCGGAGGCGCTGACCGCCTCGCTGACGTCCTCGGGCGCCTCGCCGGGGGCGGTGAGGTAGCCGTGCAGGAAGGGGCGGGGAAGCAGGTAGCCCTGCGGGAGGCTGGTCTCCGTCAGGCCGAGCGGGCGGTACACGAGCTGTCGCAGCAGCGACTCGTACGGGCGTCCGGTGGCCTGCTCGGCCATCAGGGCGACCGCGATGTTGTCCGAGTTGGAATAGGCGTAGCGGTTGCCCGGCGGGAACGCCAGGGGGCGGTCGGCCACGAAGTCGAGGAGGCGTCGGGAGTCGAAGTGGTGGCGGGGGTCGGCGCGGACGATGTCCTGGAACGCCTTGCTCCTGCTGAAGTCCGGAAGTCCACTGGTGTGCTGGAGGAGTTGACGGAGCGTCACCGCGTGCCAGGCCTCGGGCAGGTGGGGCAGGCGCTCGCCGATCGTGTCGTCCAGTCGCAGGGCCCGCCGGTCCACGAGGCCCAGCGCGACCGCGCCGCTGAAGGCCTTGGCCACGCTGGCGATGCGCATGTGGTCGTCGGGCCGGGGCGGTCGCCGCGTGCCCACCTCGGCCGTGCCGGCCCGGTAGACCTGCCGGACGCCGTCACGGGTCAGGATCGCGATGGCCCCGGGCGGGCCGCCGGGCGCCGCCACCAGGTCGGCGAGGGCCCGCTGGAGGGCCGGGTCGCCGTGGTGGGGGCCGTGCGGCGCCGGGACGGCGGCGACCGGCGCGGCCGCGGCGCCGCTCAGGACGGCGGCCGCCACCGCCGCCCCGACGGCCGCCCCGAATCCGCGCCTGGGGCGGGATCCGGTACGGGCACGGGCGGGGATCGTGGAGTTCCGGCCGTCGTGCGCGGCGCGGACACGTCGGGGCATGCGTTGCCTCCTCGGCTGCGGGACGGGGAGGGCCGCCCGGTGCCCGCGGCCCGGCTCCGGCCGGACGACCGGCCCGTCCGGGCCCCGGCCGGCCACCGGACCGCCCTGCCCCAGGGTCAGGCCACCGTCTCGCGGACCCGGCTCCCCCGCGCGCGGCCTGCGCCATCCGGCCCACACGCGCGCCCGGGACGGCCCGGCGTCCGTCCTCAGGGGGTCGGCGCGTTCCCGGCGCCGGGTCGCCGCCCGGCCGCGGTCCGGTATCCGAGGGTGACCAGGCCCGTGGCCACCAGGACGACCGTGCCCACCAGGCGCAGCGCCGGGCTCATCGCGTCGGCGAAGGACGCCGGGCCCGCGCCGGTGCCGTGTGCGGCGAGCACGGTGCCGGTGACGGCCACGCCGAGGGCGGCGCCGATCTCCCGGGCCGAGGTGCCGAGGCCGGAGCCGAGGCCGGCCTGGTGGGCGGGGAGGGAGGAGACGACGCCGACGGTCAGGACCGGCATGCACAGACCGGTTCCCGCGGAGATGACGAGCAGCCAGCAGGCGTACAGCCCGTACGGCGTGGCCGCGTCGGCGGTGGAGGCCCCGAGGAGTCCGGCGCCGATCAGGGACAGGCCGGTGGCGACGGCGGGGCGCGGGCCGGAGGCGACCTGCCAGCGGGCCGCGACCTTGGGGAAGAGGGCCATGCCGAGGGTGAGCGGGACGATGGCGAGTCCGGTGAGGGCGGGGCCGTACCCCTTCACGTACTGCAGGTACTGCGAGTTGGCGTAGAACAGCGAGAAGAGGCCGAAGAAGCCGGTGGCCGTGCCCAGGGCGGCGGCCCGCAGCCGCCGGGAGCGGAAGAGCCTCGGGTCGAAGAGCGCGGCCGGCGAGCGGAGCGCGTACCAGGTGAACAGCCCGGTCAGGGCCGCGCTCAGCGCGAAGAGGAGGAGGATGCGGGGCGAGGTCCAGCCGTGTGCCGGGCCTTCGATGATGCCCGCGAGGAGGGCGACCAGGGCCGCGACGAGCACGAGGGTGCCGCGTGGGTCGGGGCGCCCGTGCCGGGAGCGGTCGGTGCGCGGCACGGCGACCGCGACGGCCCAGGTGAGCAGCGCGGCCGAGGGGACCATCAGCCAGAACAGCGCGCGCCAGGAGAGGAACTGGCCGACCGCTCCCCCGGCGACGTTGCCCGCGAGGCCGCCCAGGCCGATGGCGAGGGTCCAGGAGGCCAGGGCCCCGGCCCGGCCCGCCGGTCCGGCGAGCTGCACGAGGACCGACAGGGTCGCGGGCGTGATGCAGGCGGCCCCGGCGCCGGACACCCCGCGGCCGGCGATCAGCAGCGCGGGCGACGCGGCCAGGGCGCTCAGCGCCGCTCCGGCGGCGAACAGCGCGAGACCCGCGAGCAGCACGCCCTTGCGGCCCCTGCGGTCCCCCAGTGCTCCGGCGGGGATGAGCAGTCCGGCGAAGACGATGACGTACGCGTCCACCGTCCACAGCAGCTCGGTGGGGGACGGGTGGAGCGAGGAGGCGGCCAGTTGGGGGATGAGGAGGTTGATGGCGGCGACCATGCTCTGGGCCACCAGGACGCAGGCGCACAGGACGAGCAGGGTCGACCGTCTGAGCGGGCTCGGCGTGGTGCCGGACGTGACGGAGGGGGGCGGTGAGAGGGCAGCGGAAGACATGGCTCCTCCGGGGAGCGTCGTGGTGAGGGGGTGTGCGCCCACCGTAGGCTCGGCCCGTCGATTACTTCCAGTGCATCTTTCGCAAGGGGTGAGTGCGTGTGACGCAATCCGTGAACGCCACCGGTCTCGACCTGAACCTCCTCCTCGCCCTCGACGTCCTCCTGGAGGAACAGAGCGTGCGGGGAGCGGCCCGGCGGCTGCACCTGTCCGAGCCGGCCACCAGCCGCACCCTGGGCCGGATCCGCAAGGCGCTCGGCGATCCGATCCTGGTCCGCGCCGGGCGCGCGATGGTGCCGACGCCGTACGCGCTGTCCGTACGGGCGGAGGTCGGCGCGGTCGTGGAGCGGGCCAGGGCGCTGTTCGCGGCCTCCGGCCCCACCGATCTCCGCGCCGTCGCGCGCACGTTCACGGTGCTCGGCCAGGACTCCCACCCCGCCCTGCTCGGCCCCGACCTGCTCGCGCGTGCCGCCCGCGAGGCCCCGCGGGTACGGCTGCGGTTCCTGAACGAGAGCCACGTCGACGCGCCGGCGCTGCGGGAGGGCGTCGCCGACCTGGAGATCGGCGTCATCGACACCGTCCACCCCGAGGTGCACACCGAACACGTCATCGACGACCGCATGCTCGCGGTCGTCCGGCCGGGGCACCCGCTCCTCCGGGGTCGCCTGACCCGGCGGAGGTTCGCGACGGACGCGGACCACCTGGTCGTCTCGCGCCGGGGACGGCTGCGGGGCCCCGTCGACACCGCGCTGGCCGAACACGGTCTGCGGCGGCGGGTGGTCGCGAGCGTCGGCACGTACCCGGCGTCGCTGTTCGTCCTCCGCGACACCGACCTCGTCGGCCTGATCGGCGCGCGGAGCCGCTCGCTGGCCACGGCCCTCGGCCTGGTCACCTTCGACGTCCCCCTCGACCTGCCGCCCCTGCGGGTCGGTCTCGCCTGGCATCCGCGCCACGACGCCGACCCGGCGCACGCCTGGCTGCGCGGCTGCGTACGGGACCTGCTGCTCGGCCGGTCCGGCTGATCCCGTACGCCCCGCTCCCCCGTCTGGTCGTCGGGCCACGGCCACGTGAGAATGCCCCCATGACCGATGCATCAGCGACACCGGCGGGGCGGGACTCCGTCCGCGTCGAGCGCGACGGGCCCGTGACCACGGTGGTCCTGTCCCGGCCCACCGCCCGCAACGCCGTGGACGGGCCGACGGCGCGGCGACTGGCCGACGCCTTCCGGGCGTTCGAGGCCGACGAGGAGGCCTCGGTCGCGGTGCTGTGGGGCGAGGGCGGCACGTTCTGCGCGGGCGCCGACCTCAAGGCCGTCGGCACCGGGCGCGGGAACCGGGTGGCGCCCGACGGCGACGGTCCGATGGGGCCGACCCGGCTGCGCCTGACGAAGCCGGTCATCGCGGCCGTCAGCGGCCACGCGGTGGCCGGTGGGCTCGAACTGGCCCTCTGGTGCGATCTGCGGGTGGTCGAGGAGGACGCGGTCCTCGGGGTGTTCTGCCGCCGGTGGGGGGTGCCCCTGATCGACGGCGGCACGGTCCGGCTGCCCCGGCTGATCGGCGAGAGCCGCGCCATGGACCTGATCCTGACCGGCCGGCCGGTCCCGGCCGCCGAGGCCTACGGGATCGGGCTCGCGAACCGTCTCGTACCGCCGGGCCGGGCCCGGGCCGCGGCGGAGGAACTCGCCCGGGAGATCGCCGCGTTCCCCCAGCTGTGCCTGCGCCACGACCGCCTGTCCGTCCGGGAGCAGCACGGTCTGCCCGAGTCCGAGGCGCTGGCCGCCGAACTGCGGCACGGCATGGTTCCCCTGTCGGCCGGCGAGGCCCTCGGCGGCGCCGCGCGCTTCACGGCCGGGGCGGGACGGCACGGCTCCTTCGGCTCCTGAGCCGTCCGGGCCGTGGCGGAGGCGCCGGTTCCGCCGGGGTCCGGTGTCATTCGCGCATCCGGTAGAGCCTGATGTCCCGGTTGACGAAGAGGTGGACGTAGCCGCAGGACCAGCAGATCAGTCCGGTCGCCGACTCGTTCGCCCAGGCCATGTTGAAGAACTCCATGCCCGTGCTGTTCAGCTTCACCTCCCGCTCCCGGAAGGTGTCGTTGTCGCACACCTGGCAGCGGATCGGCTTCTGCCCGATCGCCGCGTGGACCGGTTCGGCCATGCCGTCCCTCTCATTCTCCGCCGGTTCCGGCGGTGTTCCGGGGTGGGTGGGGCCCGTTCGCCGCGCGGGTGATCGCCGCCTCGACGGCCGTGATGCGGTCGGCGAGCAGACCGAGGGCGGCGACCGCGCGGGCCAGGGGGGCGTCGCCGGATTCCCCGGGCACGCGGGCGGCGTTCAGTTCCGTGCGGCGTGCGGACTGTGCCGGGGTGAGGGTGCCGCGCAGGGCCGCGAGTTCGAGGAGGTTGGCCTCGGCTTCGGTGGTCAGGGTCTGGGCCTCGGCGGTGTAGTGGTCGTCGATCAGGGCGGCGAGTTCGGCGTCGTCCATGGCGGGCGAGACGCGGGCCGCGATCTTGTTCATCGTGCGGTACGACCCCTGGAGCCGGAACGGCGGTCCGGTGCGGGCCTCGTCGGGGGTGGCGGCGGAGGCGATGTACGCCTCGTTGACGGCGAGGACGGTCTCCCGGGCGGTGAGGAGGTGGCGGAGGACGGCGAGGACCTGGTCGAGTTCGGCCGGGGCGTAGGGGTGGACGAGCCGGTCGCGGCGTGCGGCCGGGTCTCCGGCGGCCAGCCGGGTGAGGAGTTCCAGGTCGGCGCGGTCACGGCCGGCGAGCGGGGCGAGGAGCGGATGGGAGGTGAGGGCGTTCTCGACGAAGCTGAACGCGAAGGCCTCCTCCCTGCCGGTCAGCACGTCGCCGAGGTTCCACACGTCGGCCCGGCTGGCGAGCATGTCCGGCACGCGGAAGGCCCGCCCGGACTCGGTGTAGGGGTTTCCGGCCATGCAGACGGCGAAGCGCTTTCCGCGCAGGTCGTGGCCGTCCAGGGTCCGGGTGGCGTCGCAGAGGGGGAGGAACTTCTGCAGGAACTCGGGCGAGGTGTGCTGGATGTCGTCGACGTACAGCAGGACGTTGTGGGCGGCGGCCAGGGCGAAGGCGATCTTCTCCAGTTCCCGGCGGGCGGTGGCGTCGGGTGCCGCGGCGGGGTCGAGGGAGGTCGTCCGCCGGCCGAGGGCGGGCCCGTCGACCTTGACGAGCAGCAGGCCGAGGCGTTCGGCGACGTACTCGACGAGGGTGGTCTTGCCGTAGCCGGGCGGGGAGAGGAGCAGCAGCAGGCCGTGGGAGTCGCCGCGTCCCGCGGTTCCGGCGGCGCCGAGCTGCTTGGCGAGGTTGTCGCCGAGGAGCGGGAGGTAGACCTCGTCGACGAGCCGGTTGCGGACGAAGGACGACACGACCCGGGGCCGGTACGCGTCCAGGCGGAGCCGGGCGCGCTCGGCGGCGAGGAGTTCCGCCCGTCTCCGCCGGTGGGCGCGGAAGGCCGGCGCGTCGACGGCGGCGAACCGTCGCGTCCGGGCGAGGAACTCGTCGAGCCGCAGCTCCAGCGAGCCCGCCCGCATCCGGGGGTGGTCGCCGAGGAGTCCGGTGATCGTGGCCGTGGTCGGGGCGTCGACCTCGTAGCGGTCGAGCCCGGGGCACAGTTCGACGGCGACGGCCTCGGCGAGCACGCCCGGGTCGTACGGTTCCCCGGACGCCGACGCGTACGAGGTGAGCCAGGCCTCGACGAGCCGGCGTCGTGCGTCCGGCTCGGTGAGGGCGGCGAGGGCGTCGTCGTAGGCGGAGGGGCCGACGGTGCGGTGGAACGCGGCGAGGAGGGCGCGCGCCGCGCCGGAGACGGCGAAGCCCGCCGGACCGGAGGCGAGTTCGTCGGTCAGGTAGGCGGCCGCCGCCGGGTCCCCGGTCGCTTCGGAGAGCTCCTCCCTCAGTCCGTCGAGGGCCGCGTCGGTGCCGAAGAGGTCACGGGCCCGGGTCAGCGCGACCGCCTGGTGGGTCCACTGCTCGCGGGCCTCGGCGGGGGCGGACGCCCAGAAGAGCTGGGCGGTCGCGCGCGCCGCCCCGGCGTGGCGCAGCGGTCCGGCGCCCTGGTCCAGCTTCAGCACCGCTTCCAGGATCAGTGCCGCGTCGTGGTCGTGGACGCCGCGCTCGTGGCCCTCGTCGTAGGCGGTCCCGGCCGTCTGCCGGGCGAGTGCGCCGAGGTCCGCTCCGGCGAGGCGGTCCGTGCCGTGCTCGGCCAGGAGGCGTGCGGCCAGGTGCTCGGCCCGGTAGACCTCGGGCGATTCGGAGGGCAGGGTCCGGTCCCAGAGGTGACGGGTGGCGGTGAGGGCCGGGTCGGTGACGGGTTCGCGGTAGTCGGTTCCGGTCAGGGCGAGGACGAGGGTGCCCCCGTCCCCGCCCGCGTCCCCGTCCTCGTGCGGTACGAGGGTCAGCTCGGGGGCCTGCCGGGTGACGGCGAAGCGGTGCCGGCCGAGGCGGATCGTGTCGCCGCCGTCGGAGAACAGTTCGACGCGGTCCCGCAGTGCCCGCCCCGCCTCCTGTCGGGCGGCGCCGAGGCGGCTCTCCAGTTCCTCCGCCCGGGCGGGGTCGCCTAGCTCCCGCAGTTCGTCGCCGATGCGCCGGACCCGGGCGACCATGGGGTCGGAGGCGAAGTAGGTGTGCACCTCGTCCGGGTCGGCCAGACCCGTCGCCCGCCGGGCGACGGCTTCCAGGACCCGGCCGGCCGAGCCGGCGAGGCGCGCGGCACGGCGGGCACGGGCGTCCTGGAGGGACTGTCCGCGTGCGGTGAAGGCGTCGTGGATCTCGGTGCGCCGTTCGGCGACGGCGGCGAGGAAGCCGTCGTGCCCGGTGAAGCGGGATTCCAGGTTCTCCAGCTGGAGCAGGAGCCGGCCGAGCTGTTCGTCGCAGCGGTCGGGGGTGTCGGCGGCGGCCAGGGCGCCGGTGACGGCCTGGCCGAGCAGGGCGAGTTCGGCGGCGAACTCGGCCCGGCCCTCCTGGTCCAGGAGTTCGGCGCGGCGGGCGGCGAGACGGGCCCGGGCGCGGTTGAGCGTGCCCAGGACGTCCGCGACGCGCGCCAGGATCGAGGCGCGGACGGCCGCGTCGCCGACGTCGAGGCCGGCGATGACCTCGCCGAGGGTGCGCAGCTCGTGGACGCGGGCGTCGATCCGTTCGCCGGCCGGGCCGGTCTCGGCGACGGTGGCGAGCCCCCCGGCCTCGGTGGCGAGGCGTTCCGCCTCGGCGTGGTGGGCGGTGAAGGCGTCCTCGCCCCGCAGGAACGCGACGGCCCGCCGGGCGGCGGAGACGACGTCGGCCTCGACGTCCGCGGCCAGGGCGTCGACGGCCGCCGTGTCGGCGTACCGCATGTCCCTGAGGGTCACCAGGTGCCCTCGTGCCGTGCGGAGTTCGGTGATGCGGGCGATCCACTCCCCGGCGGTGGCGGGCGCCTCGCCCCGGACGCGCCGGACGAGGCGGCCGATCCCCCGGGCGGCCTCGGCGAGGGCCTCGGCCGCCTGCCGGGTGAGCGCCGTGACGGTGCCGAACTCGTCGAGGACCCGCGCGGCGGCGGCCCGCACCTCGGCCAGGGGTGTGCCCAGGTCGCCGGTGTCCGGGTCGCCCAGCCAGTGGTGGACGTCGCCCGCGCGCCCGCAGGCGGCGACGAGCGCCTCGTACACCTCGGCGGTGGGGGTGAGTTCGGTGGCCTGCCGTGCGATCGAGAGGCAGTCGGCGATCCCCCGGACGAGGTCGGCGTTGCCGATGCGGGTCAGGGGGCCGGTCCCCGCGGGGCGCCGGTGGGTGTCGGAGACGAACGGCGTGCGCCAGATCTGCACCGGGTGGGCACGGCCCGGCTCGCCGGTCCCGCCGCGGAGCACGGCCATCGTCCCGTCGTCGAGCAGGGCGTGTCCGCGGCAGAGGAGCGGGGTCGCGAACTCCTTGCCGATGGTGGCGTACGGGAGGAGGAGGGTCCGGCCCTCCGTGGGGGCGCGGAAGACGAAGAGGAGGTGCTCCCCGTCGGGCGAGCGGACCGTCCGGTCGAAGGTCTGTCCCGCCGTGTCGGTGTCGAAGGTCCTCACGGCGCCGGAGGCGAGGCAGTAGCCGCCGGGGAACACGATCCCCTCGTCCCCGGGCAGCCGCAGGCACGCCTGTCCGATGGCGTCGAGCCTGACGACGGAGCCGGTCAGGGTGTTGAGGACGAGGTGCCGGCGGACGTCCTCCTTGTAGGGGCGGACGCGGACCAGGATCAGCGCGCCCACGACGGCGTAGGCCACCTCGGCGTCGGCGAGGGACTGCAGCGGCTCGTCGACCGGCTCCGTGTGGAGGCCCCCGGCCGTGTCGGTGTCGTCGTCGGTCCTGACCGTCAGCATCCCGCCGACCGTGGAGACGAACAGGCGGCCGCCGAGCGAGATGTGCGGGTGCCGGCCGGGTACGTGGTCGTCGCGGGTCGTCTCCACCCATGTGAGGTCGTCGGGGGGAGGGAGGACGTGGTCGCGTTCGCCCCGGGCGTCGAGGAACCGCACCTCCCCGGCGGGCCCGACGGACCAGCGCAGGACCCGCAGGTCGTCGTTCTGCTCCCCCGTCCGGAAGACGGCGAGGAGCCGGCCCTCGACGCGTCGCAGCCGGATCAGGCGCGCGCCCCGGTAGTAGCGGTGCAGCGCGGAGAACTCCCGTACGAAGGCGGGGTCGTCGAGGAGTCCGGGCACCGCGTGCGCGGGCAGCGCGTTCAGCTCGCGGTCGTGGAGGGTGAGCACGTCGGCGACCGAGACCTCGGAGGGGCCCGTGCCGGAGGGCCGCCGGCCGAGGAGCAGGACGTCGCCGACGGCGACGAGGTCCTGGGGCACGCAGGCGCGCTCGGTGTCGACGCTGCGGGTGCCGGTGAGCGCGAGCTCACCGGAGCCGAAGGCCGCGATCCGCTGCTCGTCGAGGGCTCCGGCGCGCCTGGCCAGCTCGGCGGCCCGTGCCGCGAGCCGGTCGCGCAAGACCGTGTACGTGTCCTCGTCGATTCCGGCACCCATCTCGTCCCGCTCCTTGTACGGTGGTGAGTACGGGTCCGGTGCCGCCAACTCCCCCGTTTGCCGGCGCCGGACCCGCTGTGACCGCTCCCCCGTGGGCGGTCAGTTCCTGGCGGCGCCGTTCAGCGCCTCGGTGCCGGTCGGGGCCGCCGCGTCCAGGACCCCGGACTTCACGACCTTCGCCAGCAGCGCGGACACGCTGAGGTTCTGCACGTCGGCCGTGGACAGCGAGCCCAGCACCTTGGTCAGGTCCTCCGTGAAGGAACCCGATCCGTCCAGCCACGGCCCGGCGAGCGCCTGCGCGGTCCGGCTGTGGTCCACGAACCCGTCCACGGACTTCCCGAGCGCGATCGACTGCACCAGGCGGTCGAAGAAGACCGCATCCCCGCCGACGATGTCGATGTCGGCGTGCTCCAGACCGGCCGCGAGGACGGTGGCCTGCGCCTCGGCGACCTGCCGCTGGACGTCGAGTCCGGCGAGCCGGATCTCCTTCTCGGCTGCCAGGCGCAGCCGGTACTCCTCGTGGGTGCGCGAGGCCTCGTCCAGCGCGGCCATCGCCGCCGCCTTCTCGGTCAGGCCGGCCGCCTCGGCCTTCAGCTTCTCGCCGATCGCCGTGGCCTCGGCCAGCGCCTTCTCCCGCGTGCCGGCCGCCTCGGCGAGCGCCTTCTCGCGGACACCGGCCGCCTCGGCGCGCAGCCGGGCCTCGGTGGCCTCCGCCTCGGCGCGGCCGGACTTCTCGACGACGTCGGCCTCCACGTCCCGCACCCGCACGGCCGCGAGGCCCTCGGCGGCGGCCTCGGCCTGGATTCCCTCGGCGAGGCGGATCCTGGCACGGGCGTCCAGGTCGGCCGCCTTGGTCCGGGCCTCCGCCAGGGTGAGCTCCTCCGCGGCCCGGTGGACGGCGGCCTGCTCGGCCGCCTCCGCAGCCTTGATGTCCTTGACCAGCTTCTCCTGCGCCTCCGCCTCGGCGGCGATGACGACGGCCTGCCGGGTCCGCTCGGCCTCCTCCACCACGCGCAGCCGCTTGATGGACTCCTCCTGCTCGGCGACGGTGCGGTCCACCGCGACCCGTTCCCGGACCACTTCGGCGATCTCGCGGCGTTCGGTCTCGACCTCCTTGTCGGCCGCGATGCGGGTCAGCTGGGTCTCCCGGTCGCGGGCGATGACCTCCAGGAGGCGGTCCTTCTCGATCCGCTCGTTCTCGACGGCGATGACCCGCTCGCGGTTCTTCTGCGCGACGGCCACCTCGCGGGCCTGGTTCTCGCGCTGGACGCCGAGCTGTTCCTCGGTCCTGAGGAAGGCGCTCTGCGCCCGCAGCCGCTCCTCCTCCACCACGCGCGCGGTCTCGGCCTCCTCGCGTGCCCGCGAGGTGTCGATCTCCCTCCGCTGCTTGATCTCCGCGTCGGCCTGACGCCGCTCCAGCTCCAGGATGGCCTCGCGGGCGTCGACGTTCTGCCGGGTGATCTCCTTCTGCTCGTTCTGCCGGTACTCGTTGGTCCGGATGTTCTCCACGGCCGTCAGCTCGGTGATCTTGCGGATGCCCTGCGCGTCGAGGATGTTGCCGGGGTCGAGCTGGCCCAGCGGCGTCTGCTCCACGTGGTCGATGGCGGCGTCCTCCAGGTGGTAGCCGTTGAGGTCGATGCCGATGAGTTCGATGATCCGGAACCGCAGTTCCTCGCGCTTGGTGTAGAGGTCGGTGAAGTCGAGCTGCTTGCCGACGGTCTTGACGGCCTCGGAGAACTTGGCGTGGAACAGCTCCTCCAGGGTCTCCTGGTGGCTGGCCCGGGCGGTGCCGATGGCCTGCGCGACCTTGATGACGTCCTCGACGGTCTTGTTGACCCGGACGAAGAACGAGATCCGGATGTCGGCGCGGATGTTGTCCCGGCAGATCAGTCCGTCCCGGCCCATCCGGGAGATCTCGAAGGTCTTCACCGAGATGTCCATGACCTCGGCCTTGTGCAGGACGGGCAGGACGATCTGCCCCGTGAAGGTGACGTCGACCTTGCGCGTCTTCGAGACGATCAGCGCCTTGCCCTGCTCCACCTTGCGGAACAGCCGGCCGGCCACGAGGAGCAGGGCGGCGGCGATGAGCAGGACGACGGCGATCAGCGCGCCGGTGCCCCCGGTGACGACATCCATGAGAAACCCCGTCCGCTTTCTGTCTCCCGGCACCGGGCCGACGCCCATGCCTTCCCGTGGGGCCATCCTGAGGCCTGACCACCCGTCCGGCATTGCCGTGATCCGGCAGTCTTCGGCGTCTCCTCGATGCCGGTCGCACACCCCGGGAAGGGACGTGTCACCCTTGATCACCGCGCGTCGGGAACTCGTCGGAGGCGCGTCAGGAACGGGGGGATCATGACCGAGAAGGAGCCGGGCGAGGAGTACCTGGAGGGGTGCGCCGAGATCCTGGCGGGGGTGTGCGCGACCCGCCGCAGGCTGACCCGGGAGGAGCGCGAGGCCCTGGGCGCGCTCGGGGAGCGGGCCGCGGAGGCCGGCATCGGGCTGCGGGCCCTCGTCCGGGCCCACCTCTCCACCGCCCGGCGGGTGCGCCCCGGCCTGCCGCAGGCCGCCGCCGAGCACCTCCTGAGCGCCGTCGAGCAGGCCGTGGACGCCTTCGCCGAGGGGCACGAGCGGGCCCAGCTCCTGGCGGTGCGCCAGGAGGAGGCGGCGCGGCGGGAGTTCATCGACGACCTGCTCCACGGCCGGAGCGGGCTGGGCCGGCTGGTGGAGCGGGCCGAGCGCTTCGGGCTGCTCCTCTCCCACGCCCACGCCGTCGCCGTCGCCCAGGGCCCGGAGCCGTACAGCGACGGCTACGCGGTGACCCGTGCCGTCGAGTCCTCGCTCGTCGCCCGCTTCGGCAACCGCCGCATCCTGCTCACCACCAAGGACGGACGGCTGATCTGCGTCGCCCCGGCCGACGAGCCCGAGGTGCTCGCCCACTTCGCCAAGCAGGCGTACGCGGCGACCGACGGCGGCCAGGTGGCGATCGGCCGCGCGCATCCGGGCGCGGGCGGCGTCGTCCACTCCTACGAGGAGGCCCTCAACGCCCTCGCCCTCGCGGCCCGCATGGACCTCACCGACCCGGTCCTGTACGCCGCCGACCTCCTCGTCTACCCCGTGCTCACCCGTGACCGGCAGGCCATGGCCGAGCTCGTGGGCACCGTCCTCGGTCCGCTCCGCCAGGCCCGGGGCGGCGCCAAGCCCCTCCTGGAGACGCTCACGGCGTACTTCGACACCGGCTGCGTCACCGCCCAGGCGGCCCGCAGCCTCAGTCTCAGCGTGCGGGCCATGACGTACCGGCTCGACCGCATCCACCGCCTGACCGGCGCGGATCCCGGCGATCCCGTCCAGCGCTACACCCTCCAGACGGCCGTCATCGGCGCCCGGCTGCTCAACTGGCCCGACCAGCCGCTGTGACGCGTCGGGCACCGGTCACCGGCAGGTCCGTTCCGTTTCGCGAGTGAACCCGAACTGATCGCCGATCTCAGTTAGTTGAACGGTTTCCGGTCGTCTCCGGTGGGCAGGTTTGCAAGGCCGTGGACCGGGCATCTGCCGGCCTCGCGGCACAGCGATGCGGGCCGGAGTGAGAAGGAGGTCGGTCCCATGACCGTGCGTGCCGTCGAGCTGCCGCAGTTGTGGATGCCCTACGCCCTGCGGGTGAATCCGTATCTCCCCGTCCTGCACGAGGAGAGCGAGTCCTGGGCGCGCGGCATGGGGATGCTGGACGGCGGCCGGTGGCCCCGGGCGCGCACCGCGATCTGGACGCGGTCGAAGTTCCACGCCATGACCGTCGACCAGCTGACCGCCTGGACCCTTCCCGACGCCTCGTTCGAGGCCCTGCGGCTCAACCACCGGTTCAACGTCTGGGCCCTCGCCTGGGACGACTACTTCGCCTCCGCCTTCAAGCAGACCGGCGACCTCCCCGGGGCCCGGGCCTTCACCGCCCGGCTGCACGCCTTCCTGCGGCCCGAGCACGGTGCCCGGCTGCCCGAGCCGACGAACGCCGTCGAGCGGGGGATCGCCGATCTGCAGCAGCAGCTCTTCCCGCCGAGGCTGGCGCACTGGCGGGTGGAGTTCAACCGGGCCCTGGCGCGGTACGTCGACGCGGGGGTCGAGGAGCTGGCCAACAGCCGCAGCGGCCGCGTTCCCCACCTGATCGATTACGCCCCGTTCCGCCGGGAGAGCTTCGCCGCCTACACCGCGCCCTACTCCGTCGAACTGGCCACCGGCGCGCGCATACCCGAGCAGATACGGAACACCCGGACCGTCCGTGCCCTGCTCGACGCCTTCATGGACTTCATGGGCCTCGCGAACGACATCGCGTCCTACGAAAGGGAGGTGCACGAGGAGAAGGACGTCAACAACCTGGTCCTGGTCGTCGGGACCTCCCTGGGCATCGCCCTCCACGACGCCGTGCCCGCCGCCCTGAACCTGGTGAACGCCCGGCTGCGGGACTTCGAGCACCTTCGGCGGAGCGAACTGCCGGCGCTCGTCCGGAACGCCGGTCTCGACCGCGACGAGCGGGCCGAGCTGGAGACCTGGATCGAGGGCGCCTGCGGTTTCCTCTCCGGTCTCCACGCCTGGTACACCGGAGCCCCCCGCTACGCCTCCGGGGACGTCCCGTTCCCGGAGGCGTAGCGGGGGTGGTGCCGGCGCGGGTCTACCTCCTGCGCAGGAGGCGCCTGACGCGCGTCAGCCAGGAGGCGCGGGGCTCGGGCCGCGGCGCCGTCCCGGGCGCGGGCGCCGGCCACGGGGGCGGCACGGGCCTGCCGTTGCTCTGGGGCGGCGGGGCCGGGAGCGGGGCCGGGAGGTCGTCGGACCGGGGCGGACGCGGGGCGAAGGTCACGGGGAGGGCCGTGAGGTGCCGGGCCCAGGTGGAGGAGCGCCAGGTGAGGCTCTCCTCGGGGACGGCCAGCGCGATGTCGGGCAGCCGGGTGAGCAGGATGTCGATGCCCGCGTCGGCGATGATGCGGCCGATGTCCTGGCCCGGGCACTCGTGCGTGCCGGCGCTGAAGGACAGGTGGGCGCGGTTGTGGTGCACGGGGGTCTCGGAGTCCGGGCGGATCGCCTGGTCGACGTTGCCCGCGGCCAGACCGAGGAGGAGCATGTCCCCCGCCTTGATCTGCTGCCCGCCGAGGGTGGTGTCCCCGTTGGCCCAGCGGCCCGGGCACACCATGAGCGGCGGCTCGTCCCAGAGGACCTGTTCCACCGCCTCGGGCAGCGTCATCTGGCCGCCCGCGAGCGAACCGCGGAACCGGGGGTCGGTGACGACCATGCGCATGACGTTCGACATGAGGTTCGCGGTCGTCTCGTAACCGGCGAGCAGGATGAGCCGCAGGTGGTGCTTGACCTCCTCGTCCGTGAGGCCCGCGGGGTGGGCGAGGAGCGCGGAGGCGATGTCGTGCCCGGGCCGGACGTGCTTCTCGGCGACGAGCTGTTCGAGGCATTCGAGCACGTAGGCGTTGCTGGCGAGCGAGGTCTCGGTGGCCTTGAAGAGGTCACGGGCGGCGTGCACGAGCTTGGGGGCGGACTCGTCGGACATCCCGAGGAGATGGCTGAGCGTGAGCATGGGCACGGCCTCGGTGAACTGCTCCACCAGCTCCGCCTCGCCGCTCTCGCAGAAGGTGTCGATCACCTGGTGGGCGAAGCGGGTGATGTGACGCCGGACGCCCCGGTGGTCGAACTGGTTGAGGCCGGCCGTGACCGCGCCGCGCAGCCGCTGGTGCTCCTCGCCGTCCGCGCAGACGCAGTCGGGGCGCCAGCCGATCATCGGGATGAGCGGGGAGGTGGCGGGGTCGATCTCCCCGCTGCGCCAGCCGTGCCAGACGCGGGGGTCCCGGGAGAACTGGGTCGGGCGGCTGGCCACGTCGCGGTTCTCCAGGTACCCCAGGACGAGCCAGGCGCGCACGTCGCCGTCGAGCAGGACGGGCGCCACCGGGCCGTGGGCGGCGCGCAGCTCCTCGTACAGGCCCATGGGGTCCGTCTCCGCGGCGGGGCCGTAGAGCCGGGTGGCCCCGCCGGGGCCGTCGGCGATGTGGGCCGGGCAGCCCGGGGGCGGGACGGCCCCCGGCTGTGCGGGGGCGTGTTCGGTGGGCGGGACGGTCATGCGGTCTCCTGGGCGGCGGCGAGGGTGCACAGGTAGCCCATCAGCGAGAGCAGGGCGTCGCGGCAGGACGCCCGGTCCCGTGCGTCACAGGTGACGATGGGCACGGTCTCACTGAGGGCCAGAGCGGTGCGGAGGTCTGCTACGGGGTACTTCGGGGCCTCCGGGAAGGTGTTGACGGCCACGACGAACGGGACGCGGCGGTCCTCGAGCCGGGTGATGACCTCGAAGGAGACCTCGATCCTGCGGGTGTCGACGAGGACCACCGCGCCGAGCGCGCCTTCGAAGATGCCGTTCCACAGGAACCAGAAGCGTTCCTGTCCGGGGGTGCCGAACAGGTAGAGGATCAGCTCCTCGTTGATGCTGATCCGTCCGAAGTCCATCGCGACGGTCGTGGTCTTCTTGTCCTTGGCGCCGGGGTTGTCGTCGATCCCGACGCCCGCCTGCGTCATGGTCTCCTCGGTGGTCAGGGGCGGGATCTCGCTCACCGCCCCGACCATGGTGGTCTTGCCGACGCCGAAGCCGCCGACGACGACGACCTTGACCCCCCTGGCGCCGTGGGGCAGGAGCAGGTCGGTGTCGCGTCGGCCCGCATCGAGTACGTCAGAGTTTGCGTAGTCCATGGATCACCGCCTCCAGTAGGCCGCGTTCGGGGTAGGCCGCCACGGGGACGGGCGCGATGGCCTCGACCCGCTCCTCTTCCACGAGTTTGGAGAGCAGCACGGTGACGACGCTGAAGGGGAGGCTGAGGTGTGCGGAGACCTCGGCCACCGAGAGCGGGTACGAGCACAGGGTGAGGATGGCCGCGTGCTCGGGCTGCATGGCGGGGTCGGGCTCGGCCCTCGTCGCGATGAGGGTGACCAGGTTGAAGCTCTCGGCCGCGGAGTCCGGGCCACCGGTAATGACGTAGAGCGGGACGGGTGTGCCTTCATTCCAGGGGTCCTGGTTCTCCGACGTCACATCGCCTGCCCGACGTCCTCACGGGGAGGGCTGGTCATGTGCTGGCCGATCCGGATCACCAGCGTCCGCATGCGGTCGCCGAGGAGTCCGGCGTCCACCTCCTGGTCGGCGAGGACCGCGAGATAGGCCCCGGGGCCGGCCGCCATCAGGGAGAAGTAGCCGCCGTCGGCCTCGATGCCGACCATCCGCGTCGATCCGTCCCCCTGCGGGAACATCTGGGAGATGGCCCGCGCCAGGCTCTGGATGCCGGAGCAGGCGGCGGCGATCGCGTCGGCGGTGTCGGGGGCCGTGTTCGCCTGCCCGATGCACAGGCCGTCCGACGACAGGACGACCACGTGTCGCACGTACGGGACGCTGCTCACGAGCTCCGTGAGCATCCAGTCCATGTTCGGCAGTGGCTGCATGTTACTCGTCCTCATCTGACGGTTCGCTGGGAGAAGGGGAAGGTTCGGCGACCGCTCTCTTGTCGCCTCTCTTGTCGCCGTTGAACGCCTCCCACATCAGGCCCGGCTGGCGGGCGCCGGCGGAGGTGGCCCGGGAGGGCGCCGGATCGGCGGGCGCGGGCCCCGTCTGGACGACCGGGGTGGGGACGGGCGACTCGCGTCGTCGCTGCGGGAGCACGGGAGACTCCCGTCGTCGTTGCGGGAGTCCGTTGGCGGTCTTCCTGACCCCGCCGGATCCCGTGGTGGCGTCGGGCGCCGGGGCCGGCCGGGGCAGGACGGGGCCGCCGCCCGCACGCCTCCGGGCGAGGTCCGGGATCCGCAGGGCGGACTGCGGGACCGTGGTGATCAGACGGCGGGGGACGAGGACCACGGCCCGTACGCCTCCGTAGGCGGAGGTGCGCAGGTCGACCTCGCAGCCGTGCTCGCGGGCCAGTCGGCTGACGACCGGGAGGCCGAGCTGGGTGAGTTCGCCCAGGCCCGACAGGTTGATTCCGGTCTGCGACTGCGCCATGACGCGCTCGACGCGCTGCCGGACCTCTTCGGTGAGTCCGACGCCGCGGTCCTCGATCTCGATGGCGATGCCGGAGGGCACCTCGCTCGCGGTCACCTCCACGGGGGTGTGCGGCGGCGAGAACGTCGTGGCGTTGTCGAGGAGTTCGGCCAGCAGGTGCATCAGCGGCTCGGCGCCGGGGCCGATCACCGCCACCTCGGTCACCGACTGCAGCTTCACCCGGGGGTAGTCGACGATGCGCGACATGGCCCCGCGCAGGACGTCGTAGAGCGGGATCGCCTTCGACCACTGGCGGCCGGGCCGGGCGTCGCCGAGGACCGCGATGCTGGCCGCGAGGCGGCCGATCAGGGCGTTGCGGTGGTCGACGTTCTGCAGGCCGCGGGAGACCACGAGGTCCGTGCCGTGCAGGATCTGCATGGCGTGGAGGTCCTTGGCGAGCTGGTGCACGATCGCCTGGACCCGGCGCGCGACCGCCACCAGGGCCCGCTGGGAGGCGTCCCGGGTGTGCTCCTCGGCCTCCACGGCCTCCAGGAAGGTCCGCATGGCCTCCTTGAGCGCCTCGGTGTAGTCGGGGTCGAGGTGCTTCCCGAAGGTGATGGCTCCCAGGATCTCCGAGGAGGGGTCGCCCTTCTGCAGACGGGCGACGGTCGCGGGCAGGAGCTCCTCGGCGAGCCAGGCGACGGTGGCCCGCTGGTCGGCCAGGCGTCCGAGCAGCTCGGCCTCGCGCTGGGCGTGCCGCTCCGCCGTCTCGGCGATCGCCCGGGTGTGGCGGTCCGCTTCGGCCGCGCGGGTTCGGCGCGCGGCGACGGCGGAGGTGAGGACCGTCAGGAGGACCGCGACGAGTCCGCACCAGGCGACCGGTGTCCGTATCGGCGCGGGACAGAGCAGCAGCGCTATGGCGGAGGCCGCGGCCAGAACTCCGGGAGGGAGGAGCCATACCCGGGCGACGGCGGTCGGCCGGGGTCTGGAAATTGAACCTGCACGAACCATCAGGGGGTCCCTAAACCGTCTGAAATGAACGGACTGAGGTGATGCGATGCGCCGGCGGGTCGCTTCGAGATCGCGTCGATGGCCGCTTTTCTCGCGGCCGCGCTCCGTCCGTGCGCTCGCAGCGTTCATGACTCGCTGTGAGCGCTCCGCAACACATCGGGGAGCATAGTCAGTTCGGGTTCGCCATGTGACCTTGCTGGAAGGACAGCCTCCACCGGTCATTCCATGCAGATAAAAACGACCAAGCGTCGCATTGAAAATGCAATAAACCGATCAGGTTCTGGCTTCCGCGACACAAGGGAGTGGCCGCCACCCGGACGTCCGGGTGGCGGCCACTCCCTGCCGAGGACGGTGCCCCGACGGTCAGGCGGAGGTACGGGCCCCCCTCTCGCGCCGGCGCAGCCGGACCGCCCCGGCCGCCACCGCACCGGCCAGCAGGACGCCGCCCAGGACGAGCGGAGTGCTCGTGGAGTCCGTCGCGGCCTTCTCGACGGGGGCCGCCACGGCCTTCCCGGCGGGCGCCGCCACGGTCCTCCCGGCGGGGCCGGCCACTCCGGCCGCCCAGCCGAAGCCGGCCTCGACGCCGCCGCGGGGCCGGTGGGAGATGCTGTAGGTGACGGTCTGCTTGACCCGGGGCGGGCACTTCAGGGTGACCGTGTCCGTCCCGGAGGCCGCGCCCTCCGGGACGACGAACCGGCCCTCCAGGACACCCGGCCGAGCGCCCGGCAGGAGGTGGAACCGGCCGCCCGCCTCCGACTCCCCCTTGCCGTAGGTCTCCTTGCCGCAGGCGGCGGTGGAGACGGTGACGGTGGTGCCGGGCGAGGCGTTCAGGGGGGTGATGCGGACGTCGGATCCCCCGGGCGCGGCGAATGCCGTCGGGGCGGACAGGACGACGGCGCCGACGATCAGGCCGACCTGCAGACCGGTACGTGCGCGACGCATGCTTCTCTCCTTCGGTGGAGCTTTCCGGCCGGCTCCTTCGCGCGGCACCTGTGCTGTGCTCCCTGCACGAGGCAAAGGCCGGCGCGCGGCCCCCGCAACGCGGGGAGCGCGTTCGGCCGCCCTCCGGTCGGGCTCACGACCGGCGCAGGCCGCACCCGTCGCAGCAGGTCACCGGGGTGGGAGTACCGCCCCCCGGGTGATCCCGCGCCGCACGCGAACGGCCCAGTGCCGGCACGCCCGTCCGCCGGGACCCTCCGCCGGGCCCGTCCCGGCCGGGGGATCAGCGGTGGCGGGCCGGAACGCCCACTCATAACTTCGCGATATGACGAAACGACAGATCGCCCTCCTGGCGTGCACCGCGGCCCTCACGGCCTCGGGGCTCGGCGCCGCCGCTCCGTCGGCCGACAGCCGGTCGGTGCACCGGGTGAAGCCGGGCGAATCGATCCAGAAGGCCGTGGACTCCGCGCGCCCCGGCGACACGGTCCTCCTCGCCCCGGGCACGTACCGCGAGAGCGTCCGCATCACCACTCCGCACCTGACGCTCCGCGGCTCGGGCGTCCTCCCCACCGTCGTCGTGCCCGCGGGCACGCCGGGCACCGACGCCTGCTCCCGGGCGGGCAACGGCATCTGCGTCACCGGCACCGAGGCCCGCCCCGTCCAGGGCGTGACCGTGCGCTCGCTGACCCTCCGGGGCTTCGCCAAGAACGGCCTGTGGGCCAAGTGGACCGACCGCCTGCGCGTCCAGGGGGTCACCGCCGAGTCCAACGGCACCTGGGGCATCGCCCAGGAGCGTTCCGTCCGCGGCGTGCTGCGGCACAACGTCGCCCGGAACAACGGGGACGCCGGACTCTTCCTGGCCAACACCGTCACCGAGGAGGGAGGGGCCACCGACACCCACGGCACCGTCGTCAGCGGCAACCGCGTGTCCGGCAACCGGATCGGCATCACCGTGCGACGACTGCGGAACCTGACCGTCGACCACAACGAGGCGACCGGCAACTGCGCCGCCGTGTTCGTCGTGGGCGACGAGTCCACGCCGCGCGCCGGGGCGATGACCGTGCGCCGGAACCACATCCACGAGAACAACAAGCTGTGTCCGAAGACCCCGCGCCTGCCCGCCCTGCAGGGCTCGGGCATCGTGCTCACCGGCGCCGAGGACACCGTCGTCGCGCACAACAGGGTCGAGGACAACGTGGGCGGCTCGCCGCTGTCCGGCGGCATCGTGCTCTTCAAGAGCTTCGTGGGCGTCCCCAACGAGCGGATCGAGATCCGCGACAACGTGGCGCTGCGCAACGGCACCGCCGACCTGGCGAACCGCGACGTCGGCACGACCTACACCTTCCGCGGCAACACCTGCGGCGTCTCCGAACCCGCGGGCATGTGCTGACCCTCCCCCTCCCCCACCCGTACGGCACGACAGCAAAGGCAAGGCGAAACAGATGACGACCGTCGATCCCGCTCCCCCGCCGCCCATGCGGCTGAGAGAACTCGTCTTCGGCGCGGCGTGCGCCGCCGCCGTGCGCGCGGCCGCCCGTCTGGGCGTGGCCGACGCCCTGGGCGACACGCCCATGACCGTCGAGGACCTCGCGGCCGAGGTGAAGACCGAACCGCGGACCCTGCGGCGGCTGCTGCGCGCCCTGTCCTGCCAGGGCGTGTTCACCGAACAGCCCGACGGCGCCTTCGCGCACACCGAGATGTCCCGTCTGCTGCGCGAGGACGACCCGCACAGCCTGCGCTACATCGCGCTGTGGTGCACCGAGCCCTGGACCTGGGACGTCTGGCCCAAGCTCGACGAGGCGGTGCGCTCCGGCCGGAACGTCTTCGAGGACGTGTACGAGCGGGAGTTCTTCTCGTACCTCAACGAGGAGGCCCCCGAGTCCGCGCACGTGTTCAACCGGGCCATGACGACGTCGAGCAGGCAGTCGGCCGAGGACGTCGCCGAACTGCTCGACCTGCGCGGGGCCGCCTCCGTCGCGGACATCGGCGGCGGCCAGGGCCACGTCCTGGCGAGCCTCCTGGAGAAGCACCCCGCGCTGCACGGCACGCTCCTCGACCTGCCGGCGGTGGTCGGCAACGCCGATCCCCGGCTGCGGGAGGGCGGCTCGCTCGCCCCCCGGGTCCGGATCCAGCCCGGCGACTGCCGCGAGGACGTCCCCGTCCAGGCCGACGTCTACGTCATCAAGAACATCCTGGAGTGGGACGACGACAGCACCCGCAGGCTGCTGGCGAACGTCCGGAAGGCGGCGCGGCCCGGAGCCCGCGTCGTCGTCATCGAGAACCTCGTGGACGACACCCCGTCGATGAGGTTCACGACGGCCATGGACCTGCTCCTGCTGCTCAACGTCGGCGGCGCGAAGCACACCCGGCAGAGCATGGTGGAGCGGCTCACGGACGCCGGGCTCGTCATCGGCGAGATCCGTCCGGTCAACGCGTACCTCCACGCCTTCGAGTGCACCGTCCCGGCCTGACCGGGCCGGGACGACCCGAGGCCGCCCGCTCCGCGTCTGACGCGGGGCGGGCGGCCTCGGGTTTCACCGGGTTCCCGGCTCAGGAGCCGGCGTCCCGCTCCCAGCGGTAGAAGCAGTGCGCCATGGCGTCCTTGGGGCTGCGCCAGGTCGTCGGGTCGTACGCGCTGACGTACGCCGACAGACGCTCGCTGACGCCGCGGAACTCGGGGTGTCCGGCCAGCCTGGCGACGTTCGGCGCCGGGTCCTGCTCGGACTCGATGAGGTGCAGGTAGACGTCGCCGAACTGGAACAGGCTGCGACGGGCGACCCCCACCAGGTGCGGCAGCTCGCCGCGGTCGGAGTCGGCGAACACGTCCGCGATCGCGGGCGCCGAGCCGGGCGCCATGCGGGCGACGATCAGTGCGTGGTGCATCGTTTTCCTTCCTCGGACGGTCCCGTCCGGTGTCCGTCAGGCGGGGGTGACCGGCGCGCTCCGCCGCTCGCGCGCGGCCTGCACGATGCGGTCCCGGATGAGGGCCATCTGGGTGCGGGAGTTGCGGTTGATGTTGTCCGTCATCCACGCGTCGTCGACGGGGGCGTCGGGCTTCATCGCGAAGTCCTGGACCCACCGCATCTGGACGCCGCCGGGCAGCTCCTCGTACTCCCAGGCGATGTCCATGTGCGCGAACGGCCCGGTCTCGACGCGGCGCGCCCGGACCCTCCGGTTCTCGCGGTCCGTGGTGCGCTCCGACACCCAGCTCCAGACCTTCCCGTTCTCGTCGGGGTGCATGGTCAGGCGGAAGGTGGTCGTGTCGCCCTCACGCTTCAGGACCTCGACGGAGGCGTACTCGCTGAAGAGCCGGGGCCAGTTCTCGAGGTCGTTGGTGATGTCCCAGACGAGGTCGAGGGGGGCGTCGATGGTGATGCTGTTGTCGGTGTGTCCGGACACGTCAGACTCCTGCGAGGGTGTTGTTGACGAGGGCGACGAACTCCGCCGGCGTCTTGCAGCGCTCGGCGTCGGGGGGCAGCGCCACGCCGTGCCGGTTCTCCAGCTCGCCGACGATGCCGAGGAGGCCGAGCGAGTCGACGCCGAGACCGCTGAAGGGGGCCTCGGGGGCCTCTTCGAGCTCTGCGGGGTCGACGGTGACGCCGGCCGACTGCTTCATCAGCGCGGCCAGTTCGACGAAGGTGAGTCCAGTGGTGATCATGTGTGTTTCTCCTTCCCCGCCCGGTCCTACCGGGCGAGTCCGCCACCGCGGCGCACGACGAGCGCCGCGTTGGATCCCATGAGTCCCCTGCTGAGGACGAGGGCCGTGCGCAGCTCGGCGGGCCGAGCGCGGGACATCACCACGTCGAGGTCGCAGTCGATGTCGTACACGTGGGGGGTGGGGGGCACGAGGCCGTGTTCCATGGCGAGCACGGCGGCCGCGGTGTCCAGTACGGACGCCCCGCAGTAGGCCCGGCCGTAGCCGGTCTTGGGTGCCGTCACCGGGACGCGCGTGGCGTGCGCGCCCAGCACGTCGGCGAGCGCCAGGGCCTCGGCGCGGTCCGCCTCCGGTACGCCGAGGGCGTCGGGGAAGACGACGTCGATCTCCTCCGGGGCGCAGCCGGCCTCGTCGAGGGCGACCCGGACGGCCTGGGCGAGCCCCTCCCTGGACTCCTTCCAGCGGGAGGCGCCGGTGAAGGTGGCGCCGTGGCCGGCGACGGTGGCCCGTACGGTCGCGCCCCGGTCGAGGGCGCGGGCCTCGTCCTCGACGAGGAGCATGGCACCGCCCTCGGCGGGGACGAAGCCGCAGGCCTTGGCCGTGAAGGGCCGGTAGGCGCGGTCCGGGTCGTCGACGGTGCTCAGCTCCGGGTAGCCGAGCTGGCACACCATCGAGTACGGGGCGAGGGGGGCCTCCGCGGCGCCGGCGACCATCGCGCCGGTCCCCCTCCGCACGGCGCGGGCGGCGTGGGCGAGGGCGTCGAGGCCGCCCGCCTCGTCGCTCGCGACCACCCCGCACGGGCCCTTGAAGCCGTGCCGGATGGAGATCTGGCCGGTGCTCGCGGCGTAGAACCAGGCGATGGACTGGTACGGGCCGACGAACTTGGAGCCCTGACCCCACAGCTTCTGCAGCTCGCGCTGGCCGAACTCGCCGCCGCCCGACCCGGCGGCGGTGACGACGCCGACGGAGAAGGGGTCCTCGACGCCGCCCTCGTGGGCCAGGCCGGCGTCGTCGAGGGCGAGCGCGGCGGCCGCCATGGCGTAGTGGGTGAACCGGTCGGTCTGGACGAGGAAGCGTTCGTCGATGAGGGCCGAGGCGTCGAAGCCCTCGACCTGGCCCGCGACCTTGAGGGGCAGGTGCTCGCAGCCCTCGCGGGTGATCCGGCCGAGAACGCCGAGGCCTTCCCGGACGGACTTCCAGTACGCGTCGGTGCGCAGTCCGTTGGGGGCGATCACACCGATGCCGGTGACGACCGCCCGCCGTGGCCGCTGTGTGCTCATGGTGTCCTCCCGCCCGGCCCTGTCAGGAGCACGGCGGACTGGAAGCCGCCGAAGCCGCTGCCGACGGAGAGCACGTTCCTCAGCTTCCGGGGGCGGGCGGTGCGCGGCACGTAGTCCAGGTCGCACTCGGGGTCGGGGATCTCGTAGTTGGCGGTCGGGGGCACCACCTGGTGCTTCAGGGCGAGCACGCAGGCGGCGACCTCTATCGCGCCGATCGCCCCGAGCGAGTGGCCCACCATGGATTTGATGGAGCTCATGGGCGTGTCGTAGGCGTGGTGGCCCAGGGAGCGCTTGACGGCGGCGGTCTCGTGCCGGTCGTTCTGGCGGGTGCCCGAACCGTGTGCGTTGACGTAGTCGATCGCCGTGGGGTCGAGCCTGGCCTGGTCGAGCGCGGTGTCGATCGCCCGGGCCATCTCCAGTCCCTCGCCGGTCAGTCCGGTCATGTGGTAGGCGTTGCCGTAGGTGGCGTAGCCGCTGATCTCGCAGTAGATGTGCGCGTCGCGGGCCCTGGCGTGTTCGTACTCCTCCAGGACGAGGACCGCCGCGCCCTCGCCCATGACGAAGCCGTTGCGGCGGTCGTCGAAGGGCTTGGAGGCGTGCTCGGGGTCGTCGTTGTCGGGCGACGTCGCCTTGATGGCGTCGAAGCAGGCCATGGTGATCGGGGAGATCGGCGAGTCCGACGCCCCTGCTATGACGACGTCCGCCCGGCCCTCCTCGATGGTGTGGAAGGCGTAGCCGACGGCGTCGAGGCCGGAGGTGCAGCCGGTGGAGACGGTCTGCACCGGCCCCCGGGCCCCGAACCGTTCGGCGACCACCGCGGCGAGCGTGCTGGGCGCGAACGCCAGGTGCAGCTTCGGGTCGGCGGCGCGGTGGTCCACGTCCCACCGTCGTCCGCCCTCGCTGACCAGGACGTAGTCGTGCTCCAGGCGGGTGGTGCCGCCCACGGCGCTGCCGAGGCTGACGCCGACGCGCCAGGGGTTCTCGGCGGCGGTGTCGAGCCCGGAGTCGCGTACGGCCTCCCCCGCGGCGACGGCGGCGAACTGGACGTACCGGTCGTTGTGCTCGCTCAGTTCGGGAGGCAGACCGTGGGCGTACGGGTCGAAGTCGCACTCGGCGGCGATGCGGGAGCGCAGGCCGACGGGGTCGAAGAGGGTGATGCCCCGGGTCGCGGTCCGCCCCTGGGAGAGGAGGTCCCAGAACGCCGCCGTGCCGGCGCCGCCCGGTGCGACCACGCCGATGCCGGTGACGGCCACGCGCCGGGTCACTCGAGGGCCCCCTCCCGCTCGAGCGCCCGGCCATGGTCGCCGTCGCAGGAGTGCGGTTCCGTCGCGCCGGTGTCCTCGGTGTCGACGTGGCCGAGGCTCGGGTGCGGGGCGAGGGGGCCCAGGTGGAAGACCATGCGGGCCTCCACGTCGCCGACGTTGCGGAACCGGTGCCGGACGTCGACGGGGATCAGCAGGCCCTGGTCCGGCAGGAGCGTGTGCGTCTCGCCGTCCAGGTCCACTTCGAGCAGTCCCTGGACGACGTACACGAACTCCTCGGAGTACGGGTGGTAGTGCTCGCCGATGCGGTCGCCCGGCTGGATGATGGCCAGCCCCATGAAGCCGCTGGTGGAGCCGACGGTGGCGGGCGTGAGCATGGCCCGCAGGTCCCCTCCGCGTCTGCGGTTGGGTTCCGTGTCGCTCAGGTTCACGATGCGCGGACGCTGCTGGAGCATGGTTGATACCTCCGGGTGTGGCGATGACGGGTGACGCACGGTCGGGCGCGGGACCCACCGTGGGGGGCCAGGGGCGGGGCCCACGGTGGGGGCCGGGGAGCCCGGGACCGTTCCCTCAGGAGTCGGCCGCGCGACGGTCGGTGACGGGCAGCATGTCGGCGTGCGACAGGAGCCGGTTGAGGTTGCGCTCGCTGTCCAGGGGTCCCTCGACGCCGATCGCTGCGCCGTCGAGGAGACGTTCAAGCACCTTGGCCTTCCGCTCGCCCTTGACGCCGAGGGCGGCGGCGGGGTCGAGGTCGAGGTCGCCCTCGACGTCGACGAGGCGCACCACGACGTCGTCGCGCTGGAAGACGGTGCTGCCGTACACGGGGCTGTCGGGGTCGACGGCCGCCTCCGCGTCCTGCTGGGCGAGCAGCCGCGCCAGGTCCGAACCGCGGCCCTCCTTCGCGGGGTAGTACAGGGCGTGGCGGCGCAGGCCGGCCGGCTCGGGGCGGGCGGAGACCACGTGGTGCACGGCCGGGAGGGCCGCCCGGGTGAAGAAGACGCGGGCCGACTCGGGGTCGGTGAGGTCCCGGTCCTGCTCCAGGTAGGGGTTGATGGCCTCCTCGACGGCCCGGACCCCGGGCTGTCGGGCGACGTGCCGCAGCGCGGACAGGAGGTCGCCCTCCACCTCGACGGCCCGCACGACGCGGTTGCCGTGCATGAACAGCGAGGTGCGGCGCAGCCGCGTGTTCTCGTCGACCTGGGCCTCGGGGGACTCGTAGCCGGCCAGGAGCTCCGCGACCTTCGACTCGGAGCCGGGCTTGACGGTGAAGGTGAGCGCGTGGCGGGTCACGCCGTCGCCCACGCGGGCCGCCACCTGCTCGCCCGACACGGTCTCGGGGGTGAGCGGCCGCTGCGCGCCGGTCTCCCGGAGGATGCTGTAGCGCATGGACCGGGTGTCCCGGACGCAGCTGTGCATCGGCTTGACCATCTCGACGTGTTCCTCGCTGTTCACCCAGGCGAGGAAGGGCGGGGCGCTCTCCCACTCACTGGTGATCAGCCACTGCGAGGGGTTCTCGATGGACTGGCACAGCTGGTCGCTGATGTGGCCGGGGACGCCGGCCACCTGCTTGCGCATGACCTCGTACGCCTCGAGGAACTGCTGCTGGGCTCCGTCGTACAGGTCGAGCAGCAGGATCACCCGCAGCCTGGACCCGTCGAACACCGACTGCGATATGCGTGCCGTGGTGGTCATCCGGCGCACCTCTTTCTCGTCTGCGAGAGCGGGAAGGGACCGCCTGACCGGGAAGGCCGGGGTCGTCATGTACCGAACCTTCACGCGGCCCCGACATCCACGCGAGCCCCACGGGGCGGATGAGTGAACCGCGCGTCATTCGGGTGGCCCGCGCGCACGGTCCCCGGCTCGGCCGGGCAGGCATCTGCATCCCATCCCCGACCCGCGTCACCGGTGACGCTGGAGGCCATCGATGAACCGAAGCGAAGCGACCGGTGAGATCGGACACCGCACGCCCGTCCTCATCGTGGGCGGCTCCCTGGTGGGCCTGTCCACCTCGCTCTTCCTGGGACGTCTCGGCGTGCCGCACACGCTCGTCGAGCGTCATGCGGGCACCTCGATCCACCCCCGCGGACGCGGTAACAACGTGCGCACCATGGAGGTCTTCCGCGCCGCCGGTGTCCGGGAGCGCATCCACGAGGCGGCGAAGACCCTGTCGGCGAACAACGGGATCCTGCAGACGCCGACCCTGGTGGGCGATGCCGGCGAGTGGCTGTTCCGGCACATCGACCCGGGCGGCGGCCTGGCCCGGTTCAGCCCGGCCGAATGGTGCCTGTGCAGCCAGAACGACCTCGAACCGGTGCTCCTGCAGAGCGCGCGGGAGCTGGGCGGGGACCTGCGGTACTCGACCGAGCTGATGTCGTTCGAGCAGGACGCCGAAGGGGTGACGGCACGGGTCAAGAGCCGGGAGACCGGCGAGCACACCACCATCCGGGCGGACTACCTCGTCGCGGCGGACGGCCCGCGCAGCCCGATCCGCGAGCAGCTCGGCATCGGTCAGACCGGGCCGGGCGACCTGTTCCACAACGTGAGCATCACGTTCGAGTCGCGCGACCTCGCGGCCGTCGTCGGCGACCGCCGCTTCATCGTCTGCTACCTCACCAGCCCGGAGGGGGACGGGGCGCTCCTCCCGGTGGACAACGCCGAGCGGTGGGTCTTCCACGCCCCCTGGCACCCCGAACTCGGCGAAACCCTGGAGGAGTTCACCGACGAGCGGTGCAGGGAACACATCCGGCGCGCCGTGGGCGTGCCGGACCTGCACGTGGAGGTCACGGGGCGGGCACCCTGGCACGCGGCCGAGCGGATCGCCGAACGGTACGCGGACGGGCGGGTGTTCCTCGCCGGCGACTCGGCCCACGAGATGCCGCCCACGGGGGCCTTCGGCTCCAACACCGGCATCCAGGACGCGCACAACCTCGCCTGGAAGCTCGCCGCGGTACTGGGCGGCTGGGCCGGCCCCGGTCTGCTCGCGTCCTACGACGCGGAGCGCCGACCGGTCGCGGAGGCGACCAGTGCCCGCGCCTCGTCGCGCTCGGTCGAGCACAGCCACCCGGGGTACAGCCCCGAGCCGGGGGCGGGCGGCCCGGGCGGGAGGCGCGGCGGCATCCTCAACGTCGCGCTGGGCTACCGCTACCCGCGCGGCGCGGTCCTGGGCGCGGACCCGGCGGTGCCGATCGTCCCGGACGGGCTGCGGCTGACGGGCGAGGCCGGCAGCCGAGCGCCGCACCTCTGGCTGGACCGCGCCGGAGAGCGGATCTCCACCCTGGACCTGTACGAGCGGTCCTTCGTGCTGTTGAGTTCGGCGGGGGCCATCGGCGGCTGGCACACGGCGGCGGCGCGCGTCGCCGAGCGCCTGGGGGTGCCCCTCGACTCGTACCGGATCGGCGGCGGACCGGACGCGGAGCTCTCGGCCGTGGACGGCGAGGACTGGGCGGAGGCCCACGGCGTCACCGTGAACGGCGCGGTGCTGGTCCGCCCGGACGGATTCGTCGCCTGGCGGTCCGAAGGGACGTCGGAGGACCCGGAGTCGGCCGTGCGGGCGGCCCTCACGGCCGTACTGGCCCTGGACTGACGGGCCGGCCCGCACCGCCGCGGCGCCCACCTGGACGGGCGGGGCGGTCCGCGTTCCCCCGGGAGCGGACCGCCCCGCCCGTCGGCGTCGGGGGCGGGGGCGACGCCGACGGGCGGGGCGGTGGCGACGCCGGTGTCGGGGGCGGGGGCGGTGCAGGGGGCGGTTTGGGGGGCGGCGGCGACGTCGGTTTCGGGGACGGTGTCGGGAGCGGTTTCGATGCCGGTGTCGGGAGCGGTTTCGATGCCGGTGTCGGGAGCGGTGCCGGAGGCGGTTTCGATGCCGGTGCCGGAGGCGGGCCGATCCGGCCGGTCCCGGGCCGCGCGTTAGGGTGTGGGGTGCTTCCGCGAACCCTTCTCACCGGCCCGTCGCTCGCCGACGCCGCGCTCCTCTCTCACGGAGAACAGGGCCGGGAGTGGCCGCTCCTCGTGTGGGCCCCGGGCCCGGGCGTCCGCATGGTGTCGAGCGCCGTCCTCGGCGGAGGCATCGGCGAGCGCCAGTGGGTCGTCAACGCCCAGGTCCCGCCCGGCTACGCCCGGCTCGACCCCGTCGCCCACCTCCGTGACCTGGCCTCCGGGGCCGGCCTCGAAGGCGCGGGCGTGGGGCTCATGACCGCGGCGTCGGTCGCGGACCGGCGGCACGCCGTGGACGGCGGCGCGCAGGCCCTGGTCACCGCCGGGATCGGGGTACGGGGCTGGGCCGCGGTCCCGGGAGCCGGCGGGGTGGCGGCGCCGCGCCCCGGCACGATCAACATCATCGTGTCCCTGCCGGTGCCGCTCACGGACGCCGCGCTCGTGAACGCGGTCGCCACCGCCACCGAGGCCAAGGTGCAGGCCCTGGTCGAACTGGGCGCCGACGCCTCCGGCACGCCGACGGACGCGGTCTGCGTGGCCGCGCCCTCGCCGGCCGTCGGCGCCGGGAGCTCCGTCGAGTCGTTCGCCGGGCCCCGGTCGGTGTGGGGGGCGCGGCTCGCCCGCGCCGTGCACGCGGCGACGCGGACGGCCTGTGCGGGGCTGCTCGCGCCCCCGGCCGGCATCCGCTGACCGGGGCGCACGCGCCCCCGGCCGTCCCCGGCCGTTCTCAGCCGTGCGAGAGCAGCGCCGCGGTGAGTTCGGCCGCGCGCCGGTGCCAGAGGTCGGCGCCCCGGATCATGGCGTGCCCGCCGGTCGGCATGGGGATGCCCGCCGCGTCGGCGCCCGCCTCCCGGGCCCGGCGGACGAACTCCCAGGACTGACGGGCTGAGGTGACCCGGTCGGTCTCGTCGTGGAGCAGGTAGAGGCGCCGGCCGCCGAGGTGGTCCACGGGCTCGTCGGCGGGGCACCACGGCGCGAGCGCGACGACCCCGCGCACGGCGGGGTCGCCCGCCGCGCGGAGGGCGGCCCGGGCGCCCATGGAGTGGCCGAGGAGCACGACGGGCACGGGCCCGGCCTGCTCCCTGATCCGTCCCAGGGCCGCCTCGGCGTCCCGGGCGGCGTCGGCCCGGGCGCCGTTCCAGCCGCGGTGGCGGTAGCGCACCTCGGCGATCAGCACGTCCCGCCCCCGGACGGCCCGGGTCACGGCGGTGGCGAAGGGGCGCATGCGCAGGGCCGGCAGGTTGAGCGCGGGCGGCGGCTCGGGGCCGTCGGCACGACCGCCGTGGAGCAGCAGCACGGCGGCGGCGGGCACGGCGGGCGCGCTGCGGACGACCAGCGCGGTCGGATCGGCGCGCCGGGTCGGGCACGGGTTCATCGCGTCGCCGTCCCGTCCGGACAGGCCCGAGGGCGCCGGTGTGAGGGCCGGGGGACGTACCCGCTCGTGCGGGCCGTGCGGGCCTTGTGACCGGGCCGCTGCGCCATGGGGCCTCCAGGAGTCGCTTGCCGTCTGAGGGCCGAAGTCTGCCAGGCCCCACTGGTCGTCAGATACACCGCGCCCCCTTCGACGGACCGTCCGCCCCCGTCGACGGACCGTCCGCCCCCCGTCGGCGGACCGTCCGCCCCCGTCGACGGACCGTCCGCCGCGGACGCCCCGGGCGGCCCGCCCCGCGGGACCCGGCCCGGTTCGTACCCCCGAATCGAACGCGCGCACCCGCAAGGATGAGCGCCGTCGGTCCTCCGGCTCCGCTTGCGCGGCCGAGGGCGCGGGGCGTCGGAGAGTGATCGTCCCGGGGCCGGTCGGAGACAGGCCCCTGCCGCCGTCCCGTTCGAGCAGGGAGCCAGATGGGCAGCCGCCTGATCCGTCGTTGCCGCAACGCCCTCGTCGTCGCGGTGCTCGCCGCCGTGACCGCCGCCGCGCCCGGCGTGCCGACTCCGTCGGACGGCGCCTCCGCCTCCGCCGCCGTGCCCCTCTTCGACCCGGCCCCGGCCCGGGCGGGGCTGAAGCGCCTGCTGCCGTCCCGGGCCGCGCAGTTCACCCTGATCCCCGTGGAGGAACCGGACTCCGGGGACTACTTCTCGGTCTCCGGCGGGGCGGGGGCGATCCAGGTGCGGGGCACCTCGCCGGCCACGCTGCTGACCGGTGTGGGCTGGTACCTGGAGCGGGTCGCGGGGGTCGACATCGGGTGGCCGGGCGACAGCGTCGGCCGACTGCCGGTCACGCTCCCCGCGGTGCCCGGCACGATCACCCGGTCGGCGAACGTGCCGCACCGTTACGCCCTGAACGACACCGACGAGGGCTACTCCGGCGCGTACCGCGACTTCGCCTCGTACCAACACGACATCGACCTGATGGCGCTGCACGGCGTGAACGAGGTCTTCGTGCCCACCGGGGCCGAGTATGCGTACTACCGGGCCCTCCAGGAGTTCGGCTACGACGCGGCGGAGCTGCGCGAATGGATTCCCGGCCCCGCGCACCAGGCCTGGTGGCTGCTGCAGAACATGTCGGGCTTCGGCGGGCCGGTGTCGGAGCGGCTGATCGAGGCCCGGGCGGCGCTGGGGAGCCGGATCGCGCAGCACCTGCGCGCCTTGGGGATGAAGCCCGTCCTGCCGGGCTTCTTCGGCACGGTGCCGCCGGACTTCGCCGCCCGGAACCCGGGCGCGGTCACCGTCCCGCAGGGCCGGTGGGTCGGGTTCGCCCGGCCCGACTGGCTGGATCCGACCGGTCCCGTCTTCGCCGAGCTGGCCGCCGCCTACTACCGGGTGCAGCGGGACCGGTTCGGTGACGCCGACATGTTCAAGATGGACCTGCTGCACGAGGGCGGCACCCCCGGACCGGTCGACGTCGCGCGGGCGGCGCGGGCCGTTCAGCGGGCCCTGGAGGCCGCGCGCCCCGGGGCCACCTGGGTCATGCTCGGCTGGCAGAACAACCCCTCCGCGACGCTCCTGAGCGGAGTGGACCGCAGCCGGGTGCTGATCGTCGACGGGCTCTCCGACCGTTACGAGGGACTCGACCGCGAGACGCAGTGGGGCGGTGCGCCCTACGCGTTCGGCTCGATCGCCAACTTCGGCGGGCACACCAGCATGGGCGCCAACACCGGTGTCTGGACGGACCGTTTCCACGCGTGGCTGAACCGGCCGGACAGCGCCCTGCGCGGCATCGCCTACCTCCCGGAGGGCACCGGGGGGAACCCCGCCTCGTTCGACCTGCTCACCGAACTCGCCTGGGAGCCGGGACCGGTCGACCAGCGGGCCTGGTTCGCCGCGTACGCCGCCCGGCGCTACGGCGGCGCCGACCCGCACGCGGCCGCCGCGTGGGAGCAGCTGCGCCTCGGCCCGTACAGCGGCGCCGCCGGCACGTGGAGCGAGCCGCAGGACAGCCTCTTCGCCGCGCGGCCGAGCCTGACGGCGGTCAAGGCGGCGCGCTGGAGCCCGACCGCCATGCGGTACGACGCCGGCACGGTGGAGCGCGCCCTGTCGGAGCTGCTGGAGGTGGCCCCGGCGCTGCGGCGCTCGGACGCGTACCGCTTCGACCTGGTGGACGTGGCGCGCCAGGCGCTCACCAATCGCGGACGTCTCCTGCTGCCGCGGATCAGGGCCGCGTACGAGGCGAAGGACCTGGAGGGCTTCCGGGCGCTGGTGCGCGAGTGGAACGCCGCGGAGGAGCTGCTCGGACGGCTCGTCGCCTCCGACCGCCGCTTCCTGCTGGGCCCGTGGCTCGCCGACGCCCGCTCCTGGGGGGCCGACGCGGAGGAGAGCGACCGGCTGGAGTACGACGCCCGCTCGATCCTCACCACCTGGGCCGACCGGGGGCCGAGCGAGAACGGCGGCCTGCACGACTACGCCAACCGCGAGTGGGACGGTCTCGTCCAGGACGTGTACGGGCCGCGCTGGGCGGACTACTTCGCGAGCCTCGACGCGGCGCTCGTGCGGGGCGCGGCGCCGGTCGCCGTCGACTGGTTCGCCAGGGACGACGCCTGGGCCCACGGCCGGCAGGTCTACCCGACGTCGCCGGCCGGTGATCCGGTGGCCCTGGCGGGCGAGGTCGGCGAGGCCCTGGCCGCGGCGACCGCCGCCGGGCCGTGACGGGGCGCGCGGCCGGGCCCACCGTGGGGCGGGCCCGGCCGCCGGTGTCCCGGCGGTCAGCCCCGGCCGCGTGGGAACCAGCTCTTCCGCGGGACGGTCTCGTCCCGCTCGTCCGGCCAGGCCGGTCCGCCGGGGGCGGCGAACGGGCCGGGCGCGGCCGCGCCCGGCGGGGCCGGGGGCAGGGGCCGGGTCGGCGGCTGCAGACGCTTCAGCCGCGCCCGCCACGGGCCGTCCGCCATCTCGAAGTGGACGATGAGCGGCCCCTCGGGAAGCGGAACGGTCTCGCGTCGCTTGCCGATCTCGTTCACCGCGTTGTCGTACCGGGGCAGGGTCGTGTGGTCGTCGTGCCCCGCGAGTTCGTAGACGTGGACGATCAGGTTGTCGTCGCCGCGGTAGTGGACGGCCAGGTCGGCCACGCCCCCCGTGTGCAGCAGTACGTCGGGGCCGCGGAACTCCGCCTCCTCCTCCGTCAGGCGACGGGCCGCCGCCAACGGTGACACCTGGACCTGCCAGGGCCCCTCGGCCTGCAGCTTCAGACGCAGGGTCCCGTTCTCCGGGACCGTGGCCAGCAGACGGCCCCGGAAGTCCTCCTCCGTGCTGTTGACGAGGTTGTCCTCCTCCTTGTTGCGCCGGTCGAGCACCCAGAGTCCCGTGTAACCGTCGCCCCTGACGTCGAGCTGGACCACGACCGGCCCCGGCGGGAGCCCGCCCACGGTGATCACGTCGTTGTCGCGGCCCGTCTCCGTGTACGGCTCGAAGACGGGCCCGTACGTCCACCGGTCGGCGCCACCGGGAGGGAGGGGGGTCATGGGCGGGGCCGCCGCGGGAGGGACGGCGGCGGGAGGGACCGCCACCGGGGCGACCGCCACGGGCGGGGGTGCGAAACCGGGCGCGGGAGCCTGCCCCGCCGAGGGGGGCGCGAAGCCCGGCGCGGGTGCCGGGGGCGCGACGGCGGCCGGAGGCGCGAAGCCCGGGACCTGCGCCGGAGCCGCTGCGGCCGGCGGAGGCGCGAAACCGGGCACGGGCGCGGGAGGAACCACGGCCTGCGCCGGCACGCCACCGCCGGGCGACGCTCCGTTCCCTCCCCCGTCGGCCACGTCCACGCCGTGGTCCGTGGCCAGACCGGCGAGACCGCTCGTCCATCCCTGGCCCACGGCGCGGAACTTCCAGCCCCCCGCTCGCCGGTAGAGCTCGGCCAGCACCATCGCCGTCTCCCCGGCGGCGTCCGTGACGTCGTACCGCGCCACCGAGGTGCCGTCGGGAGCGAAGGCCTCCACCGACAGTCCGGCGGCGTCGCGCATCGCGCCGCGCTCCGTCGAACCGACCACGAGGACACGGGTGATCTGCTCCTCCACCGCGGTGAGGCCGACCTCCAGCCACGCCGCACCGGGCTGCGCCGCCCCCGGCACCGCCTCCGTCAGCCGGACGGCCCCGGAGGGGTGCACCGGGGCGCCGTGGAAGACGACGTCCGCGTCGCCCCGGACCTTTCCGGTCTCGCCGAGCAGCAGCGCCATGGCGTCCACGCCACCGCGCACGGCGATCCTCAACGGCACCGACGGAACGAATCCGTTGCTCCCCTTGGTCATCCGCCCCACGACGTCCGGCCTTTCCTCGCCGTATCCCCACCCGAACCCCCCACGAGGAAGATCTTGCAGCCGTCGGCGCTCCCGGGACAAGGTCCCGGCCCCGTGGTGTCCCGTGGTGCCCCGGGCCCCCGGGACCACCGGACCGGTCCGGCGTAGGCTTCCCCCGACACGGACGGGACACAGGGGGACGCATGACGGTCGGTGCGGTACCGGGGTGGGGGTCGAGCCTCGACTCGGTCGTGGTGTACGCGCGGGGCGCGCTCTGCCGGCGCCTGGCCCGGGGCGTCGTGCCCCCGGACGGCCGGGTGCGGGTGACGGGGCTGCCGCGCGCGCTGGACCCGGGTTCGCTGCGGGCCCGGGTCCTGGGCGTCTCCGGGGCCCGGGTCACCGAGGCGCGGGTGGAGGTCGAGGCGGAACCGGGTGACGGCGGCGCTCCCGAGGGCCTGCGGCGCGAGGTCGAGCGGCTGCACGAGGCGCACGCGGCGGCGGCGGCGCGCCGCGACCGGCACCGGGCCCTGATCGAGGAGGTCGGCGGCCTGCGTCCGGTCCCGCCCGGCCGCAAGCGCGACGACCCGCACCGACGCACCCCGGTCGACGCGTGGCTGGAGCTGGCCGACTTCGTCGACGAGCGGTTGACGGGGCTGCACGCCCGGCTCGTCGAGCTGGACGAGGCGCTCCGGCTCGCCGAGCACGAGCTCGAAGTCGCCTGCGACAGGCTCGACCGCGCCTCCACCGACGCGCCGTCGGCGCACGTCGAGACCTCCGTCTGCGCCGTGCTGACCCTCCACGGCGCCGAGGAGGAGGTGGAACTGGAGCTGGAGTACGGAGTGCCGGGTGCCGTCTGGGTGCCGACGTACCGCCTCGCCCACCGTCAGGGCGACGGCGGCGGCCGGCTGGTGCTGCGCGCCTCGGTCGCGCAGCGCACCGGCGAGGACTGGACCGGGGTGCGCCTCGCCCTGGCCACGGCGGACCTGGGGCGCCGCACCGACCTGCCGGCGCTCCGCTCGATCCGGATCGGGCGCCGCCAGTCCGCGCCCGCGCCGTCCGGCTGGCGCGAACCCCCGGCGGGGCTCGCCGACCTGTTCACCGGGTACGAGGCGGCGGGCCCGGCGCCTTTCCGCGGCGGCTTCGCGGTGGGGGGCGGCGCGCCGGGCTCCGCGGCCGGGGGCGGCGCCGTCCCCCTTCCCGTGGCGGCTCCCGAGCCGGTTCCGGCACCGGCGCCGATCGCGCCTCCGTCGTTCGCCGGGCCGCCGCGGCCCGGCGGCGCGTACGGCTCCGCTCCGGAGGCGTACGGCATCGCGCCGCCGGCGGCCCCGCAGGCGCCGGGCGGCCGGCCGCGCGCCGGTGACGCGGCCTTCGTCGGGGCCCCCGCGCCCCGTGCTCCGGGCTCGGCGGCCCCGCCGCCACCGCCGCCGGTGGGCCCTCCGCGGCCGAGCGGCGCCGAACTCGACTACGCCGCCCTGGTGCTGTCCGGCCCCGAGGAGCCGGTGGGTCGCCGCGGCCGGCTGTTCCCCGGTTCCTCCTCCGACGCGGTGGCGGCCGAGTACCGCCGCCGCGCCGAGGCGGTCGCCGCGCTGCCGCTGCCCGAGCACGCGGTGCGCCCCCGGGAGTCGGCGGGCTCGTTCGACCACCGCTTCGACGCGGCCGCCCGCGCCGACGTGCCCTCCGACGGCACCTGGCACACCGTCACCGTCGGCGAGATCCCGGTCGGTCTGCGCGCCGAGCACCTGTGCGTGCCGTCCGTGGAGCAGACGGTGTACGCGACGCTCGCGGTCTCCAACGCCACCGACCAGGCGTTGCTCGCCGGCCCGGTGGAGGTCACCGTCGACGACGACTTCCTGCTGACCGCAGCCCTGCCCACGCTCGCGCCCGGCGGCGTCCGCCGACTGGGCCTCGGTCCCGCCGAGGGCGTCCGCGTCACCCGGCGCACCCATCTGAAGGAGTCGACGGCGGGCCTGCGCAACAACGTGACCGTGCTCGACCACCGCGTCCACGTGGAACTGGCCAACCGCCTCGCGGGGCCGGTCACCGTGGAGGTCCACGAGCGGGTGCCGGTCTCCTCCGAGCCGGACGTCCGCATCGAGGAACGCGCCGACTGGACGGCGCCCGAGGACGGCGCCGCGCCGGAGCGGCACGCCCCGGGCACCCGCGTCTGGCGGGTGGAGCTGCCCGCCGGCGGCACCGCCGTGCTCGACGGCGGCTACGAGATCCGCATACCGGCCGGCAAGGCCCTGGTCGACGGCAACCGCAGGAGCTGACACCCACCATGTCCACGGAAACCGGGCCGATCGCCCTGCCCGTCACCGCCGTCACCTGCCTGGAGGACCGCGCGCACGTCGAGCGCACCGCCGTGCTCGACCTGGAGGCCGGCGTGCAGCGCCTGCGCCTCGGGCCGGTCAGCGCGCTCGCCGTCGACCGCACCCTGCACGCCGAGCTGGCCTCCGGGCCTCCGGCCACCGTCCTCGACGTGCGGCTCGTCCGCGACTGGACGCCGCGCGGGCCGGTGCCGCCCGCCGGGGGCGACTCCGCGCTCCGCCACCGGGCCCACGCCCTCGAAGAGGAGCGCCGCTCCCTGGAGCAGCGCCGCGACCGGTTGCGGGCCCGCCTCGACCTGCTGGGACGGCTCGCCGCCGACCTGCTGCGGGAGATCGGCGAGGGCGCCGGTCACGGGGAGTCCGAAGGGCCCCGCTGGAGCCGCGAACTGGACCGGGTGGACGCCGAGCGCGACACGTACGGCGAGGAGCTCCGCGCCGCGGAGGCGCGCCTGACCGCGCTGCGCGCCGAACTCTCCGAGGTCCGCCGGGTCATGGAGCTCGCCGAGGAGGAGCCGGCCGAGCTCGTCGCCCATGTCGAGCTGACCGTGGAGGCCACGGCCGCGGGGCCCGCGCGGCTGCGGCTGAGCCACCTCACCCCGTGCGCGCTGTGGCGGCCGGCCTACCGGGCCGTGCTCGACGGAGAGTCCCTGACGCTGGAGACCGACGCGGTGGTCTGGCAGCGCACCGGCGAGGACTGGTCGGACGTGCGGCTGACGCTGTCGACCGCGAGGTCGGCCCTGGCCGGCGAGCCGCCGCGGCTGGTCGAGGACCGGTTGACGCTCGAGGACCGGACGCCGGCGGAACGCCGCACGATCGACGTCGAGGTGCGCGAGGAGGAGATCCCGACGCTCGGACCGGCCCCGGTGCTCGGTCTGCCGGGCGTGGACGACGGCGGTGAGGCGCGGGTGCTGCGCTCCCCCGCGCCCGTCTCCGTGCCGAGCGACGGCCGTGCCCACCGGGTGCCGCTCTCGGCGTTCACGACGGCCGCCGGCAGCGAGTACGCCTGCGCACCGGAGCTTTCCCCGCTGGTCACGCAGGTGGTGCGGTTCGACAACCTGTCCGGGCACGCGCTGCTCGCCGGCCCCGTGGACCTCGTCCGGGACAGCGGGTTCACCGGCCGCGGCACGCTGGACTTCACGGCTCCCGGCGCCGCCGTCGAGCTCGCCTTCGGCAGCCGTGACGACCACCGGGTGGTCCGGCACGCCGAGGAGTCCCGCGACACCACGGGTCTCACCCAGCGGACCGTGATCACCCGCACGGTCCGGCTGCACCTGTCCCGGTTCTCGCCGCCCGGGGAGCGGGGCGACCGGGTGGTCGTCCTCCGCGAGCGGATTCCCGTCTCCGAGGTCTCGGCGGTGGAGGTGCGCCTGCGCAAGGAGGCGTGCTCCCCCGCCCCGGACGCGGTGGACGCCGAGGGCATCGTGCGCTGGGACGTCGCCCTGCCGCCCGGCGGCCGACGGACGGTCACGCTGGTGTACGAGCTCTCGGCGGCGGCCAAGGTCGGGGGGATCTGAGCCGGGGCCGCCGGTCCGCACCGCGCCGTCGGCCGTCCCCGGGCTCCCGGCGGCGGGCACCCTATCAGCCCGGCGCCCTTCGCCTCCCGAACTCCGCCCACTCTCCACAACCGCGCGAACGCGTGCGGTAGTCATGGGCGCAGGAGGGAACACCTTGGTCTTCAGCCTGGGCCGCCGTCGCAAGGCCGCCGCCGTCAGCACCTGTCCGTTCACGTCCGCGTCCCCGTCCGACGCGCCGCAGCCCCCACCGCACGCGCGGACACCGCGCGTGACGGACCGCCGGGAGGCGGAGAGTTTCGTCCGGCAGTTCCACCACGAGCAGCCCGGGGCCGGGGACGTGGAGCGCCGGGTCCGCGAGGTCCTGGCCGAGATCGACCGGACCGGCACGTACGAGCACACTCCGGCCGAGCTCTCCTTCGGCGCCCGCGTCGCGTGGCGCAACGCGGCCCGCTGCATCGGCAGGCTCTACTGGCGCAGCCTCGTGGTGCGCGACCTCCGGCACGTCACCTCGGCCGACGGCATCGCCGCCGCCTGCTTCGACCACCTGCGGACCGCCGGGAACGGCGGCCGGATCCGCCCGGTGATCTCGGTGTTCGCACCCGACCGGCCGGGGCGCCCCGCACCGCGGATCGTCAACGACCAACTGGTGCGCTATGCCGGGCACAGCACTCCCGGGGGCCGCTGGATCGGCGACCCGCGCGGCGCCTCGCCGACGGCCCGCGCCCGCGAGCTGGGGTGGAAGCGCGAGGAAGGGGCCTTCCAGGTGCTTCCGTTGATGGTGGAGGAGCGTCCGGGCGCGCGACCGGAGTGGTACGAGCTGCCGGAGGACTGCGTCCTGGAGGTGCCGCTCCGGCATCCGGACCACGCGTGGCTGGCGGAGCTGGGGCTGCGCTGGTACGCGGTGCCGGCGATCAGCGACATGACGCTGGAGGTCGGCGGGGTGCGCTATCCGGCGGCGCCGTTCAACGGCTGGTACATGGGGACGGAGATAGGCGCCCGCAACCTCGCCGACACCGAGCGCTACGACCTCCTGCCGACGGTCGCCGACCGCCTGGGCCTCGACCGCTCCTCGGAGCGCACGCTGTGGCGGGACCGGGCGCTCGTGGAGCTCAACGTGGCGGTGCTGCACTCCTTCCAGGAGGCCGGGGTGACGATGGCGGACCACCACACCGAGTCCGAGCGGTTCCTGCGTCACGTCGCGCGGGAGAGCCGGCACGGCAGGCCCACGCCCGCCGACTGGAGCTGGATCGTCCCGCCCGTGTCCGGCTCCACGACTCCGGTCTTCCACCGGTACTACGACCCGGTGGACGCGTCCCTGCGCCCCGCCTTCCTCGCCCGGGAGCGGTGAGGGCGGCCGCGCGTCGGGCGGCGCGTACGGGAGGGATCGGGGAGGGGCCGGCGCGGGTGCGGGCCGTCCTCACGAGGGGACGGGGGACGGGGGTGTGGAGCGGGGTGGTGGAGCGCAGGCCGCCGTTCCGGTCGAGTGGTCCCCGCGGAGGGGAAGGAGGAGGCTGGTACTGAGCACGTCCGGGGCCCCGGGCGTCCCGAACGGAGCGCCCGCCCGGTCGGGAAAGGCCGTGCCATGCGCATGCTGATGAAGGTCCAGATGGACACCGCGACCTCCAACGAGGCGATCAGGCAGGGCAATCTGCTCAAGACCGTGGAGGGCGCGCTCGAGGAACTCCGTCCCGAGGCGGCGTACTTCACCGTCGAGGACGGCTGTCGGACCGGGTACATGTTCTTCGACCTGGACGACCCCTCCCGGCTGCCGAAGATCTCGGAGCCCTTCTTCATGGAGATGGGTGCCAAGGTCCACTACTCACCGGTCATGGACCCGGAGGACCTCCGCAAGGGCCTCTCGGCGATCACCCCCTCGTGAGGGGCCTCTCCCGGATCGGGAAGGACCGGCGGAGCAGGTGCCGGCGGTGGCGCACGCCGGGGGCTGCCGTCGTGGTCCGGCGCGCATCTGCCCGTGCCGCGTCTCCGGCCCGGCGGCCGGCCACCTGTCGGTCCCTCAGGCGGTCCTGTCGCGGCCGACGTGACGGATGACCTCGCAGTCGTCGAGGATCACCAGGCCCTCGTCGACCATGTCGTCGAGCCGGGGCAGGAAGGCGCGGATCTTCTCCTCGGTGTCGACGATGACCACGGCGACGGGGAGGTCCTCGCTCAGCGAGAGCAGCCGCTGGGTGTGGATCAGCGAGGAGGCGCCGAAGCCCTCGATGCCGCGGAAGACGCTCGCGCCCGCGAGGCCCGCCTCGCGGGCGCGGGCGACGATCTGGGTGTAGAGCGGCTTGTGGTGCCACAGGTCGGTCTCCCCCACGAAGACCGTCACCCGCAGGGCCCTGCCCGTCAGCCTGGTCATGGTTCGAGTCTACGGTCGTCTCCGGGAGGGAGGGGGCCGGCCGGGGTGCCGGCCCCCTCCCCCGGTCGGAGTCGGTCAGCAGCCGCTCGTGAGCCAGCGGCAGGCGGTGATCAGCGCGGCGGCGTGCTCCTCGCCACGGGCGTCCTCGGTGCGGACCTCCTCGGGCAGGACCTGCAGGGCGTCGATGTCGTACTCGGTCATGACGGTCTCCTTCGAATGATGCGGATGTTCGGTGGTACGCCGGCGGCCTGGGGCCGCCGGACACTCAGGGGTGGGCCGGCCCGTCCTCGGGCAGCCAGGCGCGCGGGCCTCCGCACCGCAGGCGCAGCAGCAGGGACAGGCTTCCGGCGAGGCCGGTGGCGTACTCTGCGAGGACGGTCCTGCGGTTCTCGTCGGGCACCAGGAGCCGCCCGTCGCGGAGCACGGCCTGTGCGGCGAGGTGTTCGACGAGGAGCTCCGCGGCGGCGCGGTGACTCTCGTCGCCCGTGTGTACGGCGGCGTCGAGGAGGAACTCGGCGTTGCCCGCGAGCCCGTGGCAGGTGGCCGGCGAGTCGGTCACCCGGCCCGCCCGGACGGCGCGGGCGGCGCCGTCCACCAGGTCGCGTACGAGCTCGTCGTCCCCGCCGGTCGCCGACCGGAGCCGGACCAGGAAGGTGCCGACGCCGGAGGAGCCGCTGCACCAGTGCCGGGCGAGCTCCGGGGAGTCGGAGAGGTGGCGGGCCCGGTCGACGGGCCAGAGCGCGCCCGCCGGTCCGCCGCGGGCGGCGGTCGCGAGGGTGGCCCCCGCCTCGGTGGCCGCGGCGAGGAACCGTTCGTCGCCGGTGGCCCGCGCCGCGAGCAGGAGGAAGGTGCCGACCCCGGCCACGCCGTGCGCGAAGCCGTAGTGCCAGGCGCCGGCGAGTGCGGAACCGAAGTCCTCCGGCACCGGCCAGAAGACCCCCTCCGGGGTGCGGCGCGCCGCGTCGAGCAGTCCGTTCGCGGCCTCGGCGGCGCGGTCCAGGAACCGCGGGTCCCCGGTGGTGCGCCAGAAGTGCAGTTGGGTCAGGCCCGAGCCGGCGATGCCGTGGCAGACGTCCGGGTTGGGCCCGTGGACCGGCAGGCCGAGGGCGAGCGCGACGGCCCGGTCCGCCAGGGCGGGGTCGTCCAGGGCCCGCGCGGCGTCGAGCAGGGCCCAGGCGGTGCCCGAGCGGCCGAAGTGCAGCCCCGGCGGGTCGCTCGGCAACGTCTCCTGTCGCTTCGCGGTCCAGCGGGCGGCGGAACGGAGGCCTTCGGCGAGCGCCTCGCGGGTCACGGCCGGTCCGGCGGCGGTCTCCGGCAGGCGGAGCCCGGCGTCCCAGTGGCCGAGGGCCCGGGCCAGCAGGGCGACGCCGCCGGCCGAGCCGTGCTGCAGGGCCACCGGGTCGCAGGTCTCCCCGAACGAGTCCGAGGCCCACAGCCGTTCGGGGTCGTCCGGGCGCATCGTGGCCAGCAGGTGGGCGATGCCGTCGCGCAGGAGGCGTGCGCGCGTGGCCGCCGCGTCCGGGCGTGCCCCCGGCGGCGGGCCGACGGTCGGCGGCGCCGTCGCGCCCGCACGGCTTCCGTCCAGGAACTCCCGGGCCCGGTCGAGCGTCCAGCGGTCTTCGGGCGCGTCCCGGGTCAGCCCCAGGATCAGCGGCGAGAAGCGCCGTACGCGTGCGTGGTCGCGGGCCAGGAGGTCCACGAGGTCCGCGAGGCGTCGCTCGTCCGGCCGGGCGGCCTCTCGCGGGAGGTCCTCCGCGAAGACCGGATCGGCGCCGCTCAGGGTGTGCAGGACGGTGGCGCCGAGGGCGTACAGGTCGGCACCCGGCGGCAGGGCGGGGGCCACCTGGTCGAGGGCGCGCAGTTCGGGGGCGGTGTAGCCGGGGGTGGCGCCGAGCACCCACCGCTCCCCTTCCGGGGCGGCCATCTCCAGGTCGATGAGGACGAGCCGGCCGTCGGGGGCGACCATGACGTTGTTGGGGTTGAAGTCGTGCAGGGTGACGCCCAGTTCGTGGGCGGTGGCGACGAGTTCGACGAGCTGCCGGACCCGGGAGTCGGCCGTGCGGTCGTCGGGGCAGGCGTCGCCGTGCCGTGCCAGGTGCTCGGCGACGGTGCGCCGCAGGGTCGCGCCCGGGACCGACTCGGTGGCGAGGAACACGCTGCCCTGCTGTTCGAACAGCTCGACGAGCCCGGGGACCCGGTCGGGGCGCTTCCGTCCGAACCGTTCGAGCAGCGCGGCCTCGCGGCGCAGCAGGTCCCGGACGTCCAGGCCTTCGAGTCCGGCGCCGACGTGGGGCCGGGCCTGCTTGACGACGACCTGGGCGCCGGTGCGGGTGTCCTCGGCCCGGAACACCCCTCCCTTGTTGGAGTGCTGGATCGCGCCCCGTACGAGGAAGCGGTCGCCGAGCAGGACGGGCCTGGCGGTGGCCGTGCTGCGCGCGGGCGCGACGGGGCGGTCGGGGAACGGGTCTCCGGCCCAGGCGGGCGGGCTGAACCAGGCGTTGCGCTCGTCGGCGACCGGCCGGCCGTCGGGGTCGGTGAGGCGGGCGGCGAAGGAGCCGTCGGCCGTCAGTTCCCGGACGCCCTTGAACACGCCGTACCGGTAGAAGACCTGGCTGCCGGGGCGGTAGCGCCGGTCGGAGAGCACGGCGGGGCCCGGCAGTCCCTCGGTGGCCCGGTGGAGTTCCTCGGCGAGCCGCCGGAACTGCTCGTCGTCGGCCGGGTACACGGTCAGGAACTTGCCGCTCCCGCCGCGCGCGAAGCGCCCGGACACCAGCGCGGCGACCCCGGCCGGGGTTCCGGCGAACTTGAAGGCCGCGCGGTGGGCCACGAGGACCTCGGCGGACCGGGCGAGGACCAGGGGCGCCGAGAGCGGGGTGGCCGTGACGTGGAGCTTCCAGCCCTGGGCCCGCCCGGCGGCGCCGGCGGGCACGACGTGGCACCAGAACTCGCCGGGTTCGACGCTCCAGTCCGCCCGCGCCGGTCCTGTCGGGCCGGGCGCGTGCCGGGCGATCACGGCGCGCACGAGGTCGGGCAACAGGGCCCGGTCGGCGGGGCTTTCGGCGCGCGACCGCCGGGGGCCGGGGCCGGACGGGGAATGCGCGGTGGGTGACGGCACGCTCTTCGTCCTCGTGTTTCGCAGGGGTGGCGAGCAGGGGGTCCGGGCGGTTCCTACTGCACGGGCCGGTCGTGCTCGTCGCCCCAGCTGGTGTCCATGGGGCTCCCGGCGACCGTCCGCGTCGTCGTCTCCGGTGCGCCGTCGGCCGTGGCGGCGGTGACTCCGCCGGCGAGCAGGACGGCGAGGAGGAGGAAGCAGCGGGCGGCGACGGACATGGTGCGGCTCCTGGTTCGGGAGAGGGGTGGCGGGGCGGGAAGCTCCGCGTCCGGCGGGTTCACGCCGTAGGTCGGCCTGGTGGGGTTTCCCTCGGCCGGACACCCCCAGTCCACCCCGGCGAGCCCGCTTGGTCCAGCGCCATGACCTGGCAATACCCTGCATGGCACGGAAGTAGCAGGGCCGCATCACGGGGGAAACGTGTGACTACTGGGGTGGATGTGGACGGAATGCCTCGACTGGACGCCGGGGCCGTCGCCGTCTTCGCGTACGCACTGGAGCGCGGCAGCCTCCCGAGCCGCGCGCCGGACGGGCTTGCGGACGGGCTTCCGGCCCTCGGGCTGAGCCGGGACGAGGTCGGGGCGGCCTGCCGCACCCTGGAGCGGCTCCGTCTTCTGCGTCCGGCGCCCGGCCGGCCCGGGGAGCTGATCCCGGTGAACCCGGACGCCGCGGCGGCGGAGGTCGTCGGGCCGCTGGAGGCGGAACTCGCACGGGCCGCCGCGCGCGCCCAGTCGCTCCGTGACGACCTGCACTCCCTGATGCCGCGCTACCGCGCCGCCCGGCGCGAACAGGGCCGCCGGGAGGGCTTCGACGTGCTGCCCGACATGGCGTCCGCCTCCGCGATGCTGACCGAGGAGTCGGCGCGCTGCCGGGAGGAGGTGTTCAGCATCCAGCCGGGCGGCGGGCGGGCCGCGCACCGCCTCGGGGACGCCGTCGAGCGGGACGTGGCGATGCTCCGCCGGGGCGTGCGGATGCGCACGCTGTACCAGCACTCGGCGCGGACCAGCCTGTCCACCCAGGGGTACGTGGAGCGGCTCACCGAGGCCGGTGCCGAGTACCGCACCGCGGCCGAACTCCCCGACCGGGCCGTGGTCTTCGACCGGGCCGTGGCCTTCCTGCCCCGGCGCGCCGACGGCGGCGCGGGCGAGGGGGCGGTCCTGGTCCGGGACCCCGACGTGGTGGCGTACCTCTGCCGGGTGTTCGAGCAGCACTGGTCCGGAGCGGTCCCCTTCCGGGGCACCAGCGAGGCGGCGTACAAGGAGGTCGGTCCCAGTCTGCGGCGGGCCCTCGTGGGGCTGCTCGCGGAGGGCGCGAAGGACGAGGTGATCGCCCGGCGCATGGGGATGTCGCTGCGGACCTGTCGCCGTCACATCGCCGATCTGTTGGAGGAGTTGGGGGCGGAGAGCCGCTTCCAGGGCGGTGTGCTCGCGGAGCGCGCCGGGCTGACGGACGCGGAGGTCACCACGGAGGCGGCCGAGGGCGCGTCCCACCGGTAGGGTGCCCTCCGGAAAACGGTGTTCTGCGTGGGGAGACATGGGTTCATGGGCGGTCAGCAAACGGGTCGGGGCGGTTCCGAAGTGTTCCAGCCGCTGGCGGCGGACGACCCGACGACGGTCGCGGGGTACCGGCTCGCCGCCCGGCTCGGCGCCGGCGGCATGGGCAAGGTGTATTTGTCGTACACGCCCGGCGGCCGGCCCGTGGCGATCAAGCTGATCCGTCCCGAGTTCGGCGAGGACGCGGAGTTCCGCCGCCGGTTCGCCCAGGAGGTGCGCTCGGCGCAGCGCGTCCAGGGGCTGTTCACCGCCCCCGTCATCGACGCGGACCCCGAGGGCGCGCAGCCCTGGCTGGCCACCGCGTACGTGCCGGGGCCGTCGCTCGCCGACGCGGTCGTGGCGCACGGCGCGCTGCCCGTGGAGACGGTGCTGCTGCTCGTCGCGGGCATCGCCGAGGCCCTGCACGTGATCCACGGCGCGGGCATCGTGCACCGCGACCTGAAGCCCTCGAACGTGCTGCTCGCCGCCGACGGGCCCCGCGTCATCGACTTCGGCATCGCGTACGCCGCCGACGCGACCTCCCTGACGGGCAGTGGGGTCACCATAGGGACGCCGTCGTTCATGGCGCCCGAGCAGGCGGCGGGCCGGCCGGTCACCCCGGCCACGGACGTGTTCGCGCTCGGTCAGGTCGCGGCGTACGCGGCGACGGGCGTCCCGGCCTTCGGGGAGGGGACCGGGCACGGGGTGCTGTACCGGATCGTGCACGAGGAGCCGGACCTGGGCGCCGTGCCGGAGCGGCTCACCGAACTGGTCACGCGCTGCCTCGCGAAGGAGCCCGAGGACCGGCCGACGCTCTCCGAGATCATCCGGCTCTGCCAGGCCGCGAACGCGGCGACGGTGCTGCGCCGGCCCGAGGACTGGCTGCCGGGCGCGGTCTCCGCCGAGATCGCGGCCCGGGCGGCGGCGCCCGCTCCCCCGCAGACGCCCCCGCCGCCGACCGTCGCGCCGTCCGCGCCGTCCGCGCCGCCGGTGGCGTACTCGCCGACGGCGCCGGCCGTGCCCTCCGCGCCGTCGACCCCGCCGCCGGGCTACGGCCCGCCGCCGAGCACCGTCTCCGGCGTCCCGGTCGGCCCCGTCGCTCCGTCGGGTCCGGTCGCCCCCGCTCCGGCGCCCGCCTTCGCGTACGCGCCGACGCAGGGCCCCGGCGCTCCCGCGTATCCGCAGCAGCCCTGGCCGGGGCCGACGGGCCATCAGCCGCCGCAGCCGCCCCGGCAGGAGAAGAAGGGCGGCGGGCGCGGCCTCGTCATCGCCCTGGCCGCCGTCCTCGCCTTCGCGGTCGCGGGCGGCGCGACCGCCTACGTCGTGCTGAAGGACAAGGACGGGCCGGCGTCCTCGAGCGCCGGCGGGAAGTCCGGCGGGAAGGGCTCGGCGAACACGGGGAGCTCCGGGGGCACGGGGACCGGAACGGGCACGGGCACGGGGACCGGGACGGGGACGGGGACGGGGAGTTCGGCCCCGAAGCCCTCGACGGCTCCCGCCCCGCAGGCGGCCACGTACAAGGACATCGACCTCACGGCCGGGTACCACCTGACCCTCGGGGACGAGAACGTGCGCCCGCAGGCCGGGGAGGACAACAACTACGAACTCTCCTACGACACGGGCGGCTACCTCGACGCCGAGAGCAGCGGCGGCAATCTGGTCCTGCTCGACCCGGGTCAGGAGGGCTCCCTCGAAGCGTGCCGCGCGGAGACCCGTTTCACCCAGAACATCTATGTGAACAAGCTCTCACCGGGCCGTCAGGTCTGCATCACGACGGGCACGGGCCACCTCGGCCTGCTCACCGTCAAGGCCTTCTCCCCGGAGGACTCGCCGAGCACCTACATGACGCTCGATCTGACGGTGTGGCGCAACGCGGCTCCTTCCGCGTCGTCGAACTGATCACTTTTGATGGCGCATTCCGCGATCTGAATACCGATCCGATCAAGGGAGGTTCCAAACCGATCAAGATCGGATCTATAGTGCCGTCGTTACGACTCCCCACCCCCCGCGTGCCTGTTCTCGAGAGTCTGGTTGATGTCGGCGCCGTCCACCCCCTTCCGCCCTGCCCTGCTCGCCTCGTTGCTGACAGCCGCCGCGGGTGGTGCGCTCGCCGTCGCGGCGACCGCCGCGGCGCCGGCCGAGATCCGTCCCGCACTCGGCTGGTTCGCCGGCGGCGGCGTCCTGCTCCTCGCGGCCGCGGCCTTCGCGGTCACCTGGTACGGGCGGACCTCCCGCTCCCTGAGCCGGCGGGTCGAGTCCCTCGCCTCCGAACTCGCCGCCCAGGAGGCCCGGGCCGCCCGGCACGCGGCCGACTCCGCGCGCGAGGCGGCGGCGTCGAAGGAGCGGTACGAGGCGGAGGCCGCCGCCTCTGAGGCGGCCCACCGGGCGCGGACCGAGGAACTGGTCCGCGCCCACACGGCCCGCACCGCCGAGCTGACCGCGGCGCGGACCGCCGACGTGCGGCGGCTCGAAGCCGAGCTGCGCCGCGCCGAGTCCGGCAGGTCCGCCGCCATGGCCGCCGCCGCCAACGCGGCCGGCCGCATGCAGGCCCTGGCCACGAGCATGCTCGCCGACCTGCGGGAGATGGAGCACCGGCACGCCGACGAGGACGTCCTGACCGATCTGCTCCACCTCGACCACCGCACCGCGCAGGCCGGACGGCTCGCCGACTCCGTCGCCGTGCTGACCGGCGCCCGGTCCGGCCGCCGCTGGGCCCGCCCCATCGTCATGGAGTCGATCCTCCGCGGCGCCATGGGGCGGATCGGCGGCTACCAGCGGGTGCGGCTGCACTCCAGCAGCGACGTGGCCGTCGCCGGGCACGCGGCCGAGGGCGTCATGCACGCCCTGGCCGAACTGATGGACAACGCCGCGAACTTCTCGCCGCCCACCGCCGAGGTCCACGTCTACGTCGAGGAGGTCCCGGCCGGGGTCATCATCGCCGTGGAGGACAGCGGTCTGGTGATGAGCGACGTGCAGCTGCGCCGCGCGGAGGCCGCGGTCGGCTCGGCCGCGCAGGACCTGGCCGGTCTCTCCGGCACCCGGCTCGGCCTGGCGGTCGTCGGCCGGCTGGCCCGGAAGCACGGTCTGACCGTGTCGTTCCGTCCCTCGGCGCGCGGGGGCACCGGCGCCCTGCTGATGCTGCCCCAGGAACTGATCAGCCACGCCCCCGTCGAGGCGCCGGCCGCGCCCGCCGCCGTCCTGCCGCCCGTGACGGGCCGCGGACTGACGGCGCCGGTCCCGGCCCCCGACGCGCCCGCCCCCGAGCCCGGGACCACCCACGACAGCGCGGCCGAGAGCACCGGCGAGCACCCCCGGTTCGGCGAGAGCGGCCTGCCGCGGCGCCGTCGCGGCCGGGCGATGGCCGCCGCGCACCCCGAGGGCCCCGAGGCCTCCGCGAAGCCGCGCGCGGCGGGTCCGCGCACCGGCGCCGCGGCCGGGGCCGCCACGCGCTTCGGCACCTTCCGTCAGGCGGTCCGCGGCACCGGCGCCCCGTCGGGCGAGCCGCGGGCGACGACCGACGGGCACCCCGTCGCGGAGAGCCCGGCGGGCGGGCCCACCGCCGAAGCCCTTGCCGCCGAAGGCCTTGTCGCCGAAGGACCCGCGGTCGAGGCCGCCGCCGCGCACCCCGCTCCCGAAGCCGGCGCCGGGCCCGCCGCCGCCGGACGTCCCGCCGACCGGCGCGTCGCCGACGCGCCCGCCCCCGTCGTACCGTCCGATCCCGCCGACGGCCGGCCGTCCGCACCGCGGACCCCGCCGCCGTCCTCGAACTCCCCGCACCCGGAAGGCACCCCGTCATGACCGGCACCACCACCGACGAGAAGCTCAGCTGGCTCCTGGAGGGCCTGCTGGAACGCACCCCGGGCACCCGTCACGCCCTGGTGCTCTCCCGTGACGGCCTCAAGCTCTGCCGCACCCCCGAGCTCTCCGTCGACCAGGCCGACCAGCTCGCCGCGATCTCCGCCGGCATCCAGAGCCTGTCGCACGGCGCCTCCGTGGAGTTCGGCGACGGCACGGGCGGGGTCCGCTCCGCGATGGCCGAGTTCTACGGCGGCATCCTGTTCATCGTGGAGGCGGGCGAGGGCGCCCACCTCGCGCTGGTGGCCGACGAGGACGCCGACGCCGGACTGGTGGGCCACAACATGTCCGAGCTGGTGGAGCAGTTGGGCGAGTACCTGGTCGCGAGGCCCCGGGGATGAGCCGCGGCAGGCCGGGCCGGGACGACTCTCCCGACCGGCTCTACACCCTGACCGGCGGACGCAGCCGCGCCGGGTCCGACGCCTTCGACCTGGTGACCCTCGTGGTCTCCGAGAGCGACCCGGTCGCCGGCATGCAGTCCGAGCACGCCGCCATCCTGCGCATGTGCCGCTTCCCCACGGCGGTGGTGGAGGTGGCGGCGGGGCTCGGCCTGCCGGTGTCGATCACGCGGATCCTCCTCGCCGACCTGCACGACACCGGCCGGATCAGCGCGCGGCACCCCCGCGCCTCGTACCGCCTTCCCGATCACGACATCCTGGAGCAGGTGCTCGTTGGACTCCGTAACCTCTGAACAGCGCCGGACCCTGCACAGCACCGCCGACAACGGACTGAAGATCGTCGTCGTCGGCGGTTTCGGAGTCGGCAAGACCACCCTGGTCCGCTCGGTCAGCGAGATCCGTCCGCTGAACACCGAGGAGACCATGACCCAGGCCGGCGAGGGCGTCGACGACACCGTCGGCGTCGCCGCGAAGACGGCCACCACCGTCGCCTTCGACTTCGGCCGGATCTCGCTGGACGCGCACAACGTCCTGTACCTGTTCGGGGCGCCCGGCCAGGAGCGCTTCTGGTTCCTGTGGGACCGGCTGTTCTCCGGGACGCTCGGCGCGGTCGTCCTGGTCGACACGCGGCGCCTGGCCGACTCCTGGTACGCGATCGACCGCCTGGAGCACCACGGCACGCCGTTCGTCGTCGCCTGCAACGACTTCGGCGGCCCCGCCCACACCCCCGCCCAGATCCGCGAGGCCCTCGACCTCGCCGACGAGGTGCCGCTGGTCTTCTGCGACGCCCGGTCGCGCGAGTCCAGCAAGCAGGTGCTGATCTCGCTCGTGGAGCACCTGCGGACCGTCGTCGCGGCCTCGCGGCCGACCCCCCACCCGATCCCGGAGCCCACCCCGTGACCCTCCCCGAGCCCCAGCCGGTCCCGCTGAGCGGCCCCCGGTTCCAGACCGACCCCACCGAGCTGTACCGGCAGATACGACGCGAGCACGGGGCCGTCGCCCCCGTCCTGCTCGACGGGGACGTGCCCGCCTGGCTGGTCCTCGGCTACCGCGAGCTGCACCAGGTCACCAGCGACCCGGTCCTCTTCTCCCGCGACTCCGAGCTGTGGAACCAGTGGGACGCCATTCCGGCGGACTGGCCGCTGCTGCCGATGATCGGCCGCAAGCAGCCGTCCGTCCTCTACACCGTCGGCGAGCGGCACCGCGAGCGGGCCGGGGTGATCTCCGACGCCCTGGAGGCGATCGACCCGTTCGTCCTGCGGGAGCGGGCCGAGCGCTTCGCCGACGAGCTCATCGACGGGCTGTGCGGCAAGGGCTCCTGCGACATCATCGCCGAGTACGCGATGCTCCTGCCGGTGCGGGTCCTCGCCAGCTGCTACGGCTTCGCCGACGAGCAGGGCCCCGGCCTCGTCACCGCCATGAACGACATGATCAACGGTCAGGAGGGCGCGCTGGAGGGCCAGCGCCACCTGGCCGAGTCGATGTTCGCGCTGCTCGCCGCCAAGGCCGAGGCGCCGGGGGACGACGTCGCCTCCCGGATGCTCGCCAACACCGCCGGTTTCACCGTCGAGGAGATCGCCCAGGACCTCATGGTGATGATGGCCGCGGGCCACCAGCCGACCGCCGACTGGATCGGCAACTCGCTGCGCCTGATGCTCACCGACGACCGGTTCGCGGCCTCGCTCGCCGGCGGCCGGCACAGCGTCGGCGAGGCGATGAACGAGGTGCTGTGGGAGGACACCCCGACGCAGAACGTCGCCGGGCGGTGGGCCTCGCGCGACACCCACCTCGGCGGACGGCGGATCGGCCGCGGCGACCTGCTGCTGCTCGGTCTGGCCGCGGCCAACTCCGATCCGCACGTGCGCACCGACTCCGGCGCGTTCACCGGCGGCAACAACGCCCACCTCTCCTTCGGTCACGGCGAGCACCGCTGCCCGTTCTCCGCGCAGGAGGTCGCCGAGACGATCGCCCGGACGGGGATCGAGGTGCTGCTCGACCGGCTGCCGGACGTGGACCTCGCGGTCGCCGAGGGCGCCCTCGCCCGCCGCCCCTCCCCCTGGCTGCGCGGTCTGACCGCGCTCCCCGTGACGTACACCCCGACCCCCGCCCTTGGAGCCCTCGGATGAGCTGCCCGTACGACCACACCGCCGCGTCCGGCACCGATGTGATCGAGCTGGACCCCTTCGTCACCGACCTCGACGGCGAGAGCGCCCGGCTGCGTGCCGCCGGCCCGCTGGCCCGTGTCGTCCTGCCCGGCGGGGTGCCCTGCTGGGCCGTCACCCGGCACGCCGAGGCGCGCAAGCTGCTCACCGACGCCCGCCTCGTCAAGGACATCGACGTCTGGGGTGCGTGGCAGCGCGGCGAGATACCCCTGGACTGGCCGCTGATCGGTCTCGCCAACCCCGGCCGGTCGATGCTGACCGTCGACGGCGAGGAGCACCGGAGGCTGCGCTCGCTGGTCGCGCAGGCGCTGACGGCGCGTCGGGTGGAGCGGCTGCGGTCGGGCATCGAGACGCTCACCGGGGGGATGCTCGACCGGCTGGCCGAGCGGCCGGCCGGGGAGGTCGTGGACCTGAAGGCGGAGTTCGCGTACCCGCTGCCGATGAACGTGGTGGGCGAGCTGATGGGCGTCGACCCGGCCGACCACCCGCGGATGAAGGCGCTGTTCGACAAGTTCTTCTCGACGCAGACGCCGCCCGAGGAGGTTCCGCAGATGATGGCGGACCTGGGCACGCTGTTCGCGGGGATCGTGGCGGGCAAGGCGGAGAATCCGGGCGACGACCTGACGAGCGCGCTGATCGAGGCGTCGGAGGGCGGTGACCGGCTGACCACGGAGGAGATCACCAACACCCTCCAGCTGATGGTGGCGGCCGGGCACGAGACGACGATCAGCCTGATCGTGAACGCCGTGGTCGCCCTGGAGACCCACCCCGAGCAGCGGGCCCTGGTGCTCAAGGGCGAGGTGCCGTGGGAGAACGTGATCGAGGAGACCCTGCGCTGGTCGACGCCCACCTCGCACGTGCTGATCCGCTTCGCCACCGAGGACATCGAGGTCGGTGACCGGGTCCTGCCGAAGGGCGAGGCGCTGATCGTGTCGTTCGGCGCGATCGGCCGGGACGAGGAGCAGCACGGGCCGACGGCGGGCGAGTTCGACGTGACGCGGACGCCGAACCGGCACATCTCCTTCGGCCACGGCCCGCACGTGTGTCCGGGGGCGGCGCTCTCCCGGCTGGAGGCGTCGGTGGCGCTCCCCGCCCTGTACGGGCGCTTCCCGGAGCTGCGCCTCGCGGTGCCGCGCGAGGAGCTCCGCAACAAGCCGGTCGTCACCCAGAACGACCTCTTCGCCCTCCCGGTCCTGCTGTCCTGACGGCTCCCGGCGGGTCCTGGCCGAAACGCCCCGCGGTACCGGCCGCGGGGCGCTACCATGGCTCCATGCATCTGTCGTCGTGCCTCAGCTGGTGGCGCTCCTCCTAGGAGCGGCCACCCCTCGCGCACGACCGGGCCGTTCGGACGAACGGCCCTTTTGCGTTTCCCGGCTCATGGGTCCTGTCGTCCCGACGGCGCCACCGACCCACACCAGGAGACGCCATGACCGTCCTCGCCCCCACCTCCCCCGCCACCGACGACGCCCTCGGCACGTCCGCCGCACGGACCCGCAGCGCGGTCCTGGAGCGGCGGATCCGTGAGAACCCGGGGCGCTTCCGCGTCCTGACCGGCGACCGCCCCACCGGGCGGCTGCACCTGGGACACTACTTCGGCACCCTGCACAACCGGGTCCGGCTCCAGGACCTGGGGGTGGAGCTGTTCGTGATCATCGCGGACTACCAGGTCCTGACCGACCGCGACGTGGCGGACGACCTCACCCGGCACGTCGAGGAGCTGGTGCTCGACCACCTCGCGATCGGTGTGGACCCGGAGCGCAGCACGGTCTTCACCCACAGCGCCGTCCCCGCCCTGAACCAGCTGCTGCTGCCCTTCCTCAGCCTCGTGTCGGTGGCCGAGCTGAACCGCAACCCCACCGTCAAGGACGAGATCGCCCACTCCCGTCAGTCCGCCGTCAGCGGCCTGATGTTCACCTATCCCGTCCACCAGGCCGCCGACATCCTGTTCTGCAAGGCGAACCTCGTCCCCGTCGGCCAGGACCAGCTGCCGCACCTGGAGATCACCCGGACCGTCGCCCGCCGCTTCAACGACCGCTACGGCGCCGTCTTCCCCGAGCCCGACGCCCTGCTGTCCGACGCCCCGCTGCTGCTCGGAACGGACGGCTCCAAGATGAGCAAGAGCCGGGGCAACGCCATCGCGCTCGCCGCCGACGCCGACGAGACGGCCCGGCTGATCAAGGGCGCGAAGACCGACTCCGAGCGTCACGTCTCCTACGATCCGACAGGCCGGCCCGAGGTGGCGTCCCTCCTCCTGCTCGCGGCCCTCTGCCAGGGCCGCACCCCGGAGGAGGTCGCCGCCGACATCGGTTCCGCGGGCGCCGCCGCGCTGAAGCGGACCGTGACGGAGTCGGTCAACGAGTACCTGGCGCCGATCCGGTCCCGCCGCGCGGAGTACGCCCGGGACCGCGCGTACCTGCGCCGGGTCCTGCGCGAGGGCAACGAACGGGCCCGGTCGGTCGCCGACGGGACCCTCGCCGAGGTGCGCACGGCGATGAACAGTCACTACTGACGTATGTTTCCGGCATGGGAACGACGGAGGGGAGCCGGGAATGACGGAGGGGACCGTGGACGCCATCGACCGGGCGCTGCTCGCCGAGCTGCAGCGGGACGCCACACAGGCGTACGCGGTGCTGGGCAAGGCGGTCGGTCTGTCGGCCGGCGCCGCGCACGAGCGGGTGCGGAAGCTGCGGGAGCGCGGCGTCATCCGCCGCACCACCGTGGACGTCGATCCCGCCGCGCTCGGGCAGGACGTGCTCGCCTTCGTCATGGTCGACTCGTCCTCCTGGATCGGGGACTCGGCGGCGGCGTTCGCCGCGATCCCCGAGATCCAGGAGGCCCACGTCATCGCCGGGAGCGCCTCGGTCCTGGTGAAGGTGCGCACCGCGACCACGGTGCAGCTCCAGGACGTGCTGCGCCGGCTGTACGCGATCGAGGGCGTGAGCGGCACGCAGGCGACGGTGTCCCTGGAGACCTTCTTCGAACGGCCGGTCCCCACGGACCGAGGACCCGCCGTCAGTCGGTCGCGTCGCTCTCCAGGATGCTCTTGAGGGTCAGTTCGTCCTTCGGCGTCTCCCTCCTCGCCTGGGGGCGGACGACGAGGGGGACCAGGGCCTTGCCGACGCCGTGTCCCTCGAAGTCGAGGGAGAGGGTCAGGCGGCAGTGCTCGCCGTCGTCCAGCGGTTCGACGGTGCCCTGGACGTCACCGCGCACGGGGCCGTCGATGCCGTGCACGTGCCAGTGCCTCGGCGGCTCCCACTCGATGACCTGCATGACCGAGGTGAACTCCCGCTTGCCGATCCGGCGGGTGACGGCGGCCTTGGAGCCGACCGCCATGGGGGCGTCGCCGATCTTGCGGACCGAGAGCGCGCTCTCCTGCCACTCGGGCAGGTGCGTCGGCTCGGTCACGTAGGAGAAGACCTCCGCGGGCCTGCGGGAGATGTCGATGGTTTCGGTGATGACGGGCATGGCGCCTTCTCCGTTCGACGGGGGTCCCCGCCGGGAGCCGGTGCGCCGACGCGGAACCGTAGTCGCTTCGTACGAATCGTCCCACTCCCGGCGGCGCCCCGCCAGCCTCGGTCCGGCAGCCGAGGAGCGGTGGTCGTGCCGGGCTCCGGCTCCGGCTCCGGCTCCGGCTCCGGCTCCGGCTCCGGCGGAAGCATGGCGGCAAACGGGCCGCTCCGGGAGGTCGCGCACCCGCGCGGTGGCGCTGCGCGCCACCGGCACGACGACCGGCCCGGGCACCGTTCCGACCTAAGGTGACCGTGCCGTCACCCCCGGTCGCCACGGAGGGCGACTCACCCGCTTGCCGGTCCCCGGGTTGCCGCTAATGTCGATGTATAGGCGATAAGTGCATCCTCGTTCCCGCACTCACGAGATGAGGGAGAGGGGGCGTACGAAAGGAGCCTTCCATGACCCGTACTTTGCGGAGCGCGATAGCCCTGGCCGGAGCCGCCGCCCTCTCCCTCGGAGTGGTGGCGACCAGCGCGACGGCCCTGGGCACGGGGAGCGAGAAGCAGGACGTCAAGATCGGTCTGCTGCTGCCGGAGAGCAAGACCACCCGGTACGAGAAGTTCGACCGGCCCTACATCGAGCAGAAGATCAAGGAACTCGCACCCGACGCCCAGATCGACTACTACAACGCGGCCGAGAGCGCCACCACCCAGCAACAGCAGGTCAACACCGCGCTCGCCAAGGGCGACAAGGTCCTCATCCTCGACGCCGTGGACGCCAAGTCCATCCAGTCCTCCGTGCAGAAGGCCCATGACGCGGGCGTCAAGGTCGTGGCGTACGACCGCCTCGCACAGGGCCCCGTCGACGCCTACGTCTCGTACGACAACCACAAGGTGGGCGAGCTGCAGGGCAAGGCCCTCCTCGCCGCGCTCGGCGACAAGGCCAAGAGCGGCGAGATCGTGATGCACAACGGGTCGCCGACGGACCCGAACGCCGCCGAGTTCAAGGCCGGAGCGCACTCCGTCCTCGACGGCAAGGTGAAGATCGGCAAGGAGTACGACACCCCCAACTGGGACCCGAACAACGCCAACCAGCAGATGTCCGGCGCCATCAGCTCCCTCGGCAAGGACAAGATCGTCGGTGTCTACTCGGCCAACGACGGACTGGCGGCCGGCATCGCCACCGCCCTCAAGGCGGCCGGCATCAACGTGCCGCTGACCGGCCAGGACGCCCAACTCGACGCGATCCAGCGGCTCCTGATCGGCACCCAGACGATCACGGTCGAGAAGCCGTACAAGCCGGAGGCCGACATCGCGGCCACCATGGCCGTCAACCTGGCGGAGGGCAAGAAGCTGCCGTCCGACCTGGTTCCCACCACCGTCACCAGCGACGGTGAGCGCAAGGTCGCGGCCCGGCTGCTCGGCCCGGTCGTGGTGAACAAGGACAACATCAAGGACACCGTCGTCAAGGACGGCCTCTACACGGTCAAGGAGATCTGCACTCCGACCTATGCGGCGGCCTGCAAGGACGCCGGTCTCGAATAAGACGCCGGTCCCGAACGACCGGTCTCGAACAGCCGCGGAGCGGTTCGCGCGAGCGGAGGAGGCGGTTCCCTTGCCGGAGCCAGCCGTGCTCACCCTGCGGGGGATCTCCAAACGGTTCGGCGCGGTCCAGGCGTTGAAGGACTTCGACCTCGAGGTCCACGCCGGCGAGGTCGTCGCCCTCGTCGGCGACAACGGCGCCGGCAAGTCCACCGCCGTCAAGTCGATCGCCGGGGTGAACCCGCCCGACGAGGGCGTCATCGAGTGGGAGGGCCGGCCGGTCTCCATCAGCCGGCCCCACGACGCCCAGCACCTCGGCATCGCCACCGTCTACCAGGACCTCGCCCTGTGCGACAACCTCGACGTGGTCGGCAACCTCTTCCTCGGCCGCGAACTGCGCCGCTTCGGCGTCCTGGACGAGGTGCGGATGGAGCAGCGCTCGCGCGAACTGCTCGACACGCTCTCCATCCGCATCCCCAGCGTCCGGATCCCGGTCGCCTCCCTCTCGGGCGGCCAGCGCCAGACCGTCGCGATCGCCCGCTCCCTGATCGGCGACCCGCGGATCGTCATCCTGGACGAACCCACCGCCGCCCTGGGCGTGGAGCAGACCGCCGAGGTGCTCGACCTGGTCGAGCGGCTCCGCGAACACGGTCTCGGCACCATTCTGATCAGCCACAACATGGTGGACGTGATGGCGGTCGCCGACCGCATCGCCGTCATGCGCCTCGGCCGGAACAACGGTCTCTTCGACAAGCGCTCCACGACCACCGAGGAGATCATCTCCGCCATCACCGGGGCCACCGACAGCGCCGTCACCCGCCGCCAGGCCCGCAAGCGGGAGGAGGAGCGATGAGACGGGACCACGCCCCCGGCGACTCCGCCGCCCAGGAACCGGCGCCCGAGTCCGTGCCGGCGGTCGACACCCGGCTGCTCGTCCGCGAGGAGGGCCTGAAGGGGTACCTCGGGGAGTTCCGCCGCAAGGTCCGCAGCGGAGAGCTGGGGTCGCTGCCCGTCGTCATCGCCGTGATCATCATCTGGACGGTGTTCGGCAGCCTCGACAGCACCTTCCTCTCGGCCCAGAACCTCTCCGACCTCAGTCAGCAGATCGTCGGCACCGGCATGATCGCCGTCGGCATCGTCTTCGTCCTGCTGCTCGGCGAGATCGACCTCTCCGTCGGCTCCGTCAGCGGCCTGTGCGCCGCCATCTTCGCCGTGCTCAACGTCCTGAACGGCATGAACGAGTGGCTGGCGCTCCTCGTCGCCATCGCGGGCGGAGCGGCCGTCGGGCTCATCCACGGCTTCTTCTTCGCGAAGGTCGGCGTGCCGGCGTTCGTGGTCACCCTCGCGGGCAACCTCGCCTGGAACGGCCTGATGCTCCAGATCCTGGGCAGCAGCGGCACGGTCAACATCCCGAGCGAGAGCATCGTCTCCAAGCTCTACTCGACGATCTTCCACAGCCCCGCCGCGGCCTATGTGACCGCGGCCGTGGGGGTCGGGCTCTTCCTCGCGGCCTCGCTCCTGGACGCCCGACGCCGCCGGGCCGCCCGGGTGCCGTTCCGGCCCGTCGCCGAGATCGTGCTCCGTACGGCCGTGATCGCCGCGATCGCGTTCGTCACGGCGTACATCCTCAACCGGTACCAGGGGCTTCCGCTCGCGCTCCTCATCTTCCTGATCCTGCTGGTGGTCCTGGACTTCGTGCTGCGCCGTACGACCTACGGGCGGCGGATCTTCGCCGTCGGCGGGAACATCGAGGGCGCGCGCCGGGCCGGCATCAGCGTGCCGTTCGTCCGGATGAGCGTCTTCTCGATCTCCGGGACCATGGCGGCGATCGGCGGCATCTTCCTGGCCGGGCAGATCCAGTCCGCGAGCCAGACCTCCGGCGGCGGCAACCTGCTGATGAACGTCATCGCCGCGGCCGTCATCGGCGGCACGAGCCTGTTCGGCGGGCGCGGCTCGGTCTGGTCCGCGCTGCTCGGCGCGCTGGTCATCGGATCCATCCAGTCGGGCATGAACATCATGGGAGTCAGCAACGCCGTCCAGTTCATGATCACCGGATCGGTGCTGCTGGCCGCCGTCGTCGTCGACTCGCTGTCCCGCCGGAGCCAGAAGGCCGCGGGCCGCGCATGACCACCGGGCTCCCCGGGAGAAGGAGACAGAAGACCTCATGGAGGCGGAGCCGAACCTGCGGGACGAGCGTCGCCACGGCCGCGACGAGACCGAGGAGGAACGGGCCGACCGGCGCTGGACGGAACTCATGCAGGAGATCCGGGTGGCACAGACCGGAGTGCAGATCCTCCTCGGCTTCCTCCTCACCGTGGCCTTCACCCCGCACTTCCAGGGGCTGGAGCAGACCGACAAGACGATCTACGTCATCACGGTCGTGCTGGGGTCGCTGGCCACGGGCGCGCTCATCGGCCCCGTCGCCTTCCACCGGATCGTGTCGGGACGCCGGGTCAAGCCCCAGGCGGTCGTCTGGGCCTCCCGCCTCACCTCCACCGGCCTCGTCCTGCTCCTGGCGACCCTGACCTCGGCCCTCTTCCTCGTCCTGCGCGTGGTCACGCACGACACGTACGTGCCCTGGCTCGTCGCCGGCGTCCTCGCCTGGTACCTGCTCTGCTGGTTCGCCCTGCCCCTGTGGACCCGTGTCCACCACACCGAGGGGGACTGAGAACCGGGCCGGTCCGGAGCCGCCGGGTCAGAGGACCACCGCTTCGGCGAAGAGCTCGTTCACCCAGTGAGCGCTCGCCTCCGCGCATCCCGTGGTCGGCGTGCCCGGGAAGAGACGGAACCAGGAGACCGCCCGGCCCAGCGCGGCGAGCCTCGTGGCGAGCGCCGCGGCGCGGCGGAGTTCCGGCAGGGAGGGGCCCAGGTCGGTCCAGGGCTCCAGATAGGCGTCGCGCAGCCGGTCCACGTGTTCGGGGCCGTGGCGCTCCCGGACGGCGCCGACGGGGACGAGCAGGCTGCCGAAGGGATGGGCGACGTTGGCGTCGCCCCAGTCGAAGAAGGTGAAGCGGTCGGCGGCGGGGGCGAGGAGCTGGGCGTCGTGCAGGTCGCAGTGGTCGAGCGAGTCCGGGATCCCGTACGCGTCGAGTTCGGCGCACCAGTCGAGGAGCAGGGGGCGCCGGTCCCCGAGGGCACGGCGGGCGTCGGGGGTCAGGGTGGCGTTGCCCTCGACGAGGCCGTCGAAGATCTCCGGCAGCTGAGCGGTGCGGCCGTCGGGCACGCCGAGGGCCGTCATCCGGTCCGCGTACGGGGTCAGCGCCCGCTGCATCCGCGCGTACTGCCCGAGCGCCCGCGCCCAGGACTCCGGCCCGGCGTCGCCGGCGTCGAGGACGCTCCGGAAGAGGGGCCCGCCGTCGGGGAGGAGCGACCAGCCGCGCCCGGCGTCGACCGCGAGCGGTGTCACGACGTGTTCGGGCACCCAGTCGGCGAGCGCTCCGCCGAGGGCGGCCTCGAAGGCGGCGTCGGGGGCGCTCGCCTTGAACCACACCGCGTCGCGCTCGCCGGCTCCGGTCCGGAACCGCACGAGGACCGACCAGGGCCGGACCCTGACCTCACGGGGCCCCGCCTCCTCCAGCCCGTGCCGTCCGAGCTCCCGCTCCGACCACCCGAGGGCTTCCGCCCGCCAGGCCTCTTCCTCCCACGGGGTGACCGCGTCGGCGAACCGCCCGCGGTCGACCGTCATGGATGTCGCTCGTCCCATCGGGCGATTGCACCACCGGGGCGGGCCCGGCGCACCCGAATATCGGGCCCCGCGCGAAAGCGGACCACCGGACTGCCGGACCACCGAACCACCGGACTACAGGTACGGGCGCGTGATCAGTTCGATCGCGTGCCCGGACGGGTCCTTGAAGTAGACCCCGCGGCCGCCGTGTTCGGTGTTGGTCTCACCGGGGCGCCGCATCTGCGGGTCGGCCCAGTGTGCGATGTCGCGCTCGCACAGGCGCTGGTACGCCCGGTCGAACAGTTCGTCGTCGACCAGGAACGCGTAGTGCTGCATCTGGATGTCCACCGGGGGCTCGGCGAACTGGAGCAGGACGCCGTCGGTGAGCTGGATGTTGAGGAAGGGCCCCCAGGACGGTGCCTCGGGGAGTTCCAGCAACTCGCGGAAGAACCGCGCGGATTCATCGCGGTTCTTGGCCGCGATGATGGTGTGGTTGAACGTGACTGCCATGTGGATGACCTCGCTGTTGATCCGGCACGTGGAGGGGGTTCGCAGTGCTGGCGCACTGGGAGGCCCTCGTGCGGGACCTTCGGGGTGCCTGTCGCGCACCCGTCGAGCGATCAGCCTTCCACCGGATCGCCCGTCCGTGCATGGCGTGGAGCCGGTCCGGTGTTCACGGGGGACGACGCTACTTGATCAGCCGTGCCGGGACAAGGCGGGCCGGCACGGCCCGGTGGGCGGAAGTTCCGGAGCGGAGGCTTCACCACCGGGGCGGCCGCTTGTTACTCTTCCCGATCATGCGAGCCCTCTTCCCTGGATCCTTCGACCCGGTCACCCAAGGGCACGAGGACGTACTCCGGCGCGCTGCCCTCCTGTTCGACGAGGTCGTCGTGTGCGTGATGTTCAACGCGAACAAGACCGGCCGCCTCCCCCTCGGGGAACGGCTGGACCGGCTCCGCGCGGCAGCAACCGGCTTGAGCAACGTCACGGTCGACTCCCACACCGGCGGCCTGCTGGTCGACTACTGCCGCGAAGCCGGAATCGACGTCGTCGTCCGCGGGGTCCGCGGCGTGTCCGACCTGGACTACGAGATGCCGATGGCCCGCATGAACCACGAGTTGGCGGGGGTGGAAACGTTCTTCCTCGCCGCCGACCCCGCCCTGGCCCACGTCTCCTCCACCCTCGTCACCGCGATGAGCCGGCAGGGCCGCGTCCCGAGCGCGCCGGCCGGGGGCGGGCGTTCTCGGGACGCGGAGGGGAGGCAGGTCAGGCGATGACCTTGAGGGTCTTCGCCTCTCCGTACGCGTCGAGGGTCCTGAACAGGGCCTTGATGTGGTTCGGGTGCAGCTTCACGCAGCCGAGGGACTTGTAGTCCCGGTCGCCGCGCCACTGCGAGGCGCCGTTCACGGTCATGCGGCTGTGGATGAAGAGCTCGTCCCGGTTGACGCCCTTGCCTCCCTTGCACTTCTTGTCGGCGAGGCGGATCGCGTACCCCTTGATCGCGGCGCCGTTGTAGGTCCGCGTACGGGAGGAGAGGGCGTACGTGCCGTTCGGCAGCCATCCGCCGCTGTTGCGGCGGCCGACCCGGCACTCGTCGGTGGTCGTGCCCGAGCCGGCGCGCCACTGGCCGAGCACCCGCTTGCCGAGGTACGCGGTGAGCTTGGAGTACGTGGGGTGCTTCGGGTTCTTGTCGAAGACCAGCGTCACCGGGCCGCGGGCCTCCCGGGCCTGGGGCGCGGCGGTGGCGACGGTGCCCGCGGGGGCGACCAGGGCGAGGGCGAGGACGGTCGAGGCGAGGGCGAGAGCGCGTGTCCTGGAACGAAGCATGATCGTTCTTCTCCTGTCAGACGGTGGGAGTGCCGGGCCGTCGAGCGGCTCGGCGGAATCAGGATCCCGGGGGCCCGGCGGGGGCGGCAGCACCTTCGCCGGGTCGGCTCACCCGGCGTCGTTTCACCCCGGTCCCGGGGCTGACCCACTTCTCTGACCTGCGGTTTCGTTCGGTCGTGGGAGGGCGGAGGGATGACGATGGGTGAGGCGTTCGACGCGACGGGGGGCGGCACGGCCCGCGCGGAACTCGCCCGCCGGATCGGTGCGGCGTGGACGCGGTCGGGTTGTCTGGCGCAGGAGCGGATCGAGGCCCGTCTCAAGTCCCGTTTCGCCGGCCGGGGCTTGCGGGGGCTGAGCGATTCCAGTTTCAACCGCTACAAGGACCCGGAGGCCACCGCGTTGCCGGACGCGGAGGTGCTGGCGGCGCTGGCCGAGTTCTTCGGCGTCGGGGACGAGGAGGGGGAGCGGTGGACGCGGCTGCTGGAGGAGGCGCGGGCCGAGGCACGCAGGCGCAGGGCCGCCGTGCGGGGGACGAAGGCGCCTCCGGCGCCGTCGAGCGGTGCCGGAGGCGCGTCGCCCGCCGATCCGACGGAACCGCCGGACGGGCGGCCGGGTCCGAACGCCCTGACCGGTCCGAACGCCCTGACCGGTCCGAATGGATCGGCCGCTCCGACCGCTCCGACCGCTCCCGGGGCGGATCCCCCGACCGCGGACTCGGCGTCGGAACGGGTGGCGGCGCCGAGTCCGTACGGGGTCCGGGGCGAGGGGCGACACGAGGAGCGGCCCCCGGGGCGGCACGAGGACCGGCACTCGGGCCGGACCTCGGACCGGCACCCGCGCCGAGCCACGGCCCCGCACCCGCACCCGCACCCGCACCCGCACCCGGGCACCGTACGCGTCGGGGGTCCCGGGCCCGGGCGGCGCCGGGTCGGGCGGCGGGCGGTCGTGGGCCTGGTCGTGCTGGGGGCGGTCGTGGCGGCCTGGGCGGTCTTCCGCCCGCCGGGCGGTGACGCGGCGGGGCCCGGCGCCGGCGCACCCGGGGGGCCGGTCGGGCCGCCGGCGGTCACCGGCACGGCGGCCCCCGGGCCGATGACGGGCGACTACCGCTGCGGCAAGGTGCGGGCGGTGGAGCACGCGGCGTGGAGCGCCTGCAGCCAGGTCCTCGACGGCGGTGACACCCTGCGGTTCGCCGTGCGGATCGACAACCCGGGCAGTCGCGCCGTGACCGTACGCGCGCGCCTGTCCTGGGTGCGGAGCCGTGTCGTGACGCCCTGTCCCGCGCCCTGGGGCACCGGGGTGCGCCTGACCGTCCCGGCCGGCCGGTCCGCCGTCACACCGCTCGACGCCTGCCCCCGGAAGACCTCGCGTCCGAGCGCCTATCAGGCGATGGCCTGGGTGATCGGCGAGTCGGACATGGACTGGGGAGAACGGGAGACCTCCATGACGGTGCACGTCCAGCCGGACCGCCACCGCTGGAACGACCAGCTCCCCTGACCGGACGTCACCGGCGTGTCGTGTCGCGGGCGGCGCTGCCCGGTCCGGCGCGATCGGTGACGACTTGTCGCCAATCGTCCGCTCCCCAGGCGTGCACCGGGCAAGGTGGGGCAGATTGCCCGTGGACCGACGGGGTCCGCGCGAGAGGAGGGACGCCGTGCTGAAGGACTTCTTCGACCGGTTCCGGCGGGGCGGCGAGCATTCCGGTGGGGGCGGCTCCGCGCCGCCGGCCGGCGAACTCGTCCTCGACGCGGACTTCTCCTCCGCCGAGCAGTGGGTGGCGGGCCGCTCGTGGGCCTATCCCGACGGCGGGCCGACGAACCCCGGCGACAACAAGCTCGATCACCTGGTGGAGGACCCCTCGTACAGCCGGACGGGGAGGTTCCGGGCCACCCGCAGGAGCGACGGCTTCTGGGACGCCGGGCTGCTCACGACGGAGGGCAGCGCGGAGGACTTCCAGGTGCGGGCGGGCGACGTCCTGGAGGCCCGGGTGCGCCTGCCCGGGGAGACGGGCGCCTGGCCGGCGATCTGGACCTGGCTCGACGGCGGCCAGGAGATCGACGTCTTCGAGTACCACCCCGACAACCCGGACCTCCTGGAGCTGTCGAACCGGGTGCGGGGCCGGTACCTCTACTTCCGGGACCCGGCCGTCCGGCCCGGGGCGTGGGTGGACCTCCGGGTCGAGTTCGGGGCGCGATCGGTCGTGTGGTGGGTCAACGGCGCCCGCGTCTTCGCCGACCGCCGGGGAGTGGGACGTTCCTGGCGGGCCCATCTCATCGTGAACCTGTCGGTCTGCGCGGGCCGGTACCACCCGGCGCCCGACCCGGACGTGTCGGAGATGTCGTACGAGGTGGCGGAGTTGCGCGTGTACCGGCGCTGAACGTTCGCGCCCGGTCTCCCCCGCCGTCGACGCGGGCGCGGCGCGGGCGGGAAGGGTGCGTCGGGGCGACGGGTGTTGCGTAGGCTCGAACGGAGCGTTCCGTGTGGCCGAAGCACCGCGCCGTCCCTACGACGAGGAGGACCCTGTGAGCACCGCCGGAGAAGGACGGCAGCAGCTGGACGAGGCCAGTGTCCTCAATGCGAAGAGGACACTGCTCCAGCTGCTCGCCCGGGCCGGTGTCTGGTCCGGCGACGCGGAGGAGCTGATCGGGTTCGTCGAGGCGGGCGCACTGGCCCTCGCGTACGAGGAGGTCGGCGCGGCCGGGCGGAGCGCGCCCGAGGGGAAGGGCGAGGCGTACGCCTCCGGCTGGCTCGACGGGGCGAGGGCCGTCACCGGGGAACTGGGCGCCGTCGCCGAGCGGGCGCTGAGGCACGCCGTCGCCTCGGATCCGTCGGCCGCCTCTCCGGACGACCGTCCGCCCGTGGGGCGGACGGAGCTGGAGCGGACCAAGGTGGCGGTGACCCCGCTCTACCTCTCCTTCGCGGACGTCTCCGACCTCGACCCGGAGGTCACCGAACAGGTGCTGCGGGCTCTCCTCGGCACGATGAGCTCGCGTCAGCGGGCGGGATACGCGGGCCGGCTCACCGAGTTCACCTCGGCGCACCGGGCGCGCCTGGAGCGGTTGTACGCCGAGTACGGACCGGGCAGCGCGATCGCGATCCACGGGCGGTACTCCCTGATCCACTCCCCCACCAGCGTCGCCGTCCTGGAACGGCTCGCCACGTCCCCGGCGGATCTGCACGAGGAGTGGGACGCCGCCGAGTTGCCGCCGGCGTGGCTGGACGGTCTGACGACGGCGTGGGAGGCGTCCGCCTGACGGCGCTTCACGCGGCGGCAGGGCGGCCGGGACCCGGCGCTCCTCGGCGGGGCCCGGCCCTCCCCGCCGAACGGGACCTGGCACTCCACGCCGAACGGGGATAGGTTAGGCTCACCTAACAAGCGCCTCGCGATGGCCGCTGCCTCGGCATTCCCGTGCCTGGAGGGGCGTCGGGCGGGGCGTCAGCACACCTCTGCCCGGAGACAAGGATCCGCCATGCCTTCTGTGTTCACCCCCTTCCGCCGCCGCGTTCTCGTGGCGGGCGCCGCCGCGGTCTCGCTCGGCCTCATGGTGACCGGGTGCGGCTCGGACGACAAAAAGGACGACGCGAAGGACGCGGCGGCCGAGGCTCCGGCGGGGGCGTTCCCCGTCACCATCAAGAGCGCGCTCGGCGAGGCCGTCATCAAGGAGAAGCCGAAGCGCGTCGTCACCCTCGGCCAGGGCTCCGCCGAGACCGCCATCGCCCTCGGCGACGTTCCCGTCGGCATCGAGAGCTACCCGTGGGGCAGCGACAAGACCGGCTACCTGCCCTGGATCCACGACGCCGTGAAGAAGGCCGGCGCCACGCTGCCGAAGCAGTTCGACGGCGGCGAGGAACTCGACATCGAGGCCATCACCGAGCTGGAGCCCGACGTCATCCTCGCCCCCTGGTCGGGCATCACGCAGAAGCAGTACGACCTCCTCAAGGACATCGCGCCGACCGTCGCCTACCCCGACAAGGCGTGGAGCACCGACTGGGACCAGCAGATCGAGATCGTCGCGAAGGCCCTCGGGCAGCCGGAGAAGGCCAAGGAGCTCACCGCCGAGATCGACAAGCAGCTCGCCGACGCCGCCGCCACGCGCCCGAAGTACAAGAACGTCACGTTCTCGTACATCTACAACACCGGCCCCGGCACCCTCGGCGTCTTCAAGCCCGAGGAGCAGCGCGTCGCGATGGTCTCCAAGCTGGGCCTCAAGGTCGACCCGGTCGTGAACACCTTCAAGGAGACCGAGGGCACCGACTCCGCCCTCATCGGCCTGGAGAACGCCAACAAGCTCTCCAAGAGCGACATCGCCTTCACCTTCTACACGGACGACAAGTCCCGCAAGGAGATCGAGGCGCAGCCGCTGTACGCGGCCATCCCCGCGGTCAAGAAGGGCGCCCTCGTGTACAGCGACGACCAGCCCTTCGTCACCGCCTCGTCGATGATCAACCCGCTGACGGTGCCGTACAGCATCGAGCGGTACCTCCCGATGATCGACAAGGCCGTCGCCAAGGCCGGGAAGTAGCGGCGGGCCTCCGGCGTGACCACTCCCTCCCGGATCGGCCGGGGCCCCGCCGCCGTACGTCGGCGGGGCCCCGCCCGGCACTTCTCAGCCGCCACCCTGTGCCTGGTGCTGCTCGCCCTGGCGGTCCTCGCCAGCGTGATGTTCGGCAGCAAGCCGACCTCCGCCGCCGACGTCCTCCGGGTCGTCACCGGTGGCGGCGACGGTTACCTCCGCACCGTCGTCGAGAGCCGTTACCCGCGCACCGCGCTCGGTCTGCTCGCCGGACTCTGCCTCGGTGTCGCCGGCACGCTGATGCAGGGCATCACCCGCAATCCGCTCGCCGAGCCGGGACTTCTCGGCATCAACGCGGGCGCGTCCGCCGCCGTCGTCGCCGCGACCGCGTTCCTGGGCGCCTCCGGGCAGCACGAGACCATCTGGTGGGCCCTCGCCGGTGCCCTGGCGACCGGTGTGGTCGTCCACCTCGTCGGCACGGCCGGCGGTGGCGGCGGGCCGGTGCGCCTGGTGCTCGCCGGTGCGGTGCTCTCCGCCGTCCTCGCCGCGTTCGTCCAGGCCGTCGCGCTGTCCCGGCCGCAGGTCTTCGACACCTACCGCTACTGGGTGGTGGGCTCGCTCGGCGGGCGCGGCTTCGACGCCCTCTGGGCCGTCCTGCCGTTCGCCGCCGTCGGCCTCGTCCTCGCCGTGCTCCTCGCGCCGGGGCTCAACGCCATGGCGATGGGCGACGACAAAGCCGCCTCCCTCGGCATCAGCCCCGTCCGCGTCAAGGGCACCGGCCTCCTCGCGGCGACGCTGCTCAGCGCCGCCGCGACGGCCGCCGTCGGCCCCATCGCCTTCGTCGGGCTCGCCGTCCCGCACCTCGTCCGGGTGCTCGTGGGCGCCGACTTCCGTCTGCAGATCCTCTTCACCTCGCTCGCGGGACCCGCCCTGCTGCTGTTCGCCGACGTCATCGGCCGGGTGCTGCTCCGCCCGCAGGAACTCATGGTCGGCGTCGTCACCGCCTTCGTGGGCGCTCCCGCGCTGCTGTTCGCCGTCCGTCGTATGAGAGGAGCGGCATGAGGACCGCCGAGCGGATCGAGACCGCGGCCATGACGGCGCCGCGGCCCGTGCGGCCCGCCGGCCGTGGCCTGCTGCGGATCGGCCCGTGGGTCGCCGTTCCCGTACGGCGCCGCACCGCGATCGCCGCCGCGGTGACGCTGCTGCTGCTCCTCGGGGCGGCCGTGGCGACCCTTTCCCTGGGCCGTCTCGGCATCGACCTGACCGACCTTCCGTCGGCGCTGGCCGGCGAGGCCCGGGGCAAGAACGCCTTCGTGCTGAACCGGCTGCGCGGCCCGCGGCTCGTCGTCGCCGTCGCCACCGGCGCGGCCTTCGGCCTGTCCGGGGCCCTCTTCCAGTCGGTCACCCGCAATCCACTGGGCAGCCCCGACGTCATCGGGCTCGGCGCCGGTTCCGGTGCGGGCGCGGCGGCCGCCGCGCTGTTCTTCCCCGACCTCGTACCGGTGCCCGTCGGCGCGCTGCTCGGTGCCGTGATCGCCATGGCGGTCGTCTACTTCTCCACGGGCTCGGGATTCCGCGATCCGGGGCGCCTGGTGGTGGCCGGCATCGGCGTGGCCGCGATGTCGACGGCCCTCACCCAGTACGTGGTCTACGCCGTCGAGCGGGACAAGGCGAGCGCGCTGACCGCCTACATCAACGGAAGCCTGGCCGCCCGCTCCTGGGAGGACGCCCGGACGATCTGGCTGGTGCTGCTCGTCTGCCTGCCGCTCGCCGCGCTCCTCGCCCGGCCGCTGGGCATCGGCGAGATGGGCGACGACCTCGCGACCGGCCTGGGCGCCCGTCCGGCCCGCACGGCGACCGCGGCGGTCTCGTTGTCGATCGTCCTCTCCGCCGGGGCGGTCAGCGTCGCCGGACCGATCGCCTTCGTCTCCCTGACGGCTCCGCAGATCGCCAAGCGGGTCACCCGGGGCGGCGGCCCCCACCTGGTCATGTCGACCCTGCTCGGTGCCCTGCTGCTGGTCCTCGCCGACCTCGCCGCCCAGCAGCTGCCGCTCTTCGACAACCTGCCGGTCGGCCTGTACACGATGGCCGTCGGAGGGGCGTACCTCGGTCACCTCCTGCTGCGGGAGTGGAAGCGCCCGGCCTGACCCGGCCGGGCCGGCCCCGGCCGGTCCCCCTGACCGCGCGCCCGCCTGACGGGCCGTCTACCGCCCGGGGGCGAGCGGCTCGCCCGGGCGCAGGTTCCAGCGCCCGGCACGGCCGCTGAGGTGGACGGCGGTCAGGGGGCGGACGTCCAGGCGCCAGGCCGCCGCGTCCGGTGCCGCGAGGGCGTGGACCGTCGCGGCGCGGATCACGTCCGGTTCGGCGACCGCGGTGACGCGGCCGGAGCCGTCCCGGAGGCCGTCGAGCCAGAGGCCGACCCTGACCCGCAGGTCCCGCAGGGACTCCCCGCCGTGCGGGGTCGCCGCGGGGTCGGACAGCCAGGCGGCGACCCCGGCCTCCTCGGCGGCGGCCACGGCCTCCAGGGTCTTCCCGCGCCACCGGCCCATGGCGCAGCCGGCGAGTTCGTCGAGGGGCTCCGCGGACAGGCCGAGGGCTCGCGCCGTGTCACGGCAGCGCCGGGACGGGGAGGCGTACGCGCGCGGGGACGGGTCGACGGCGGAGGCGACGGCCTCGGCGCGGGCGATGCCCGCCGGGTCGAGGGGGCCGTCGTCGTCGAACCGCACCGCGCGGAGCGCTTCGCCCGTCGCGGGCGAGATCAGCGTCAACCGGACTGTCATCGGGATCCTTTGCGATGGGCGGGACGACGGGGGCCGTGATGGCCGGTGTGGTGCGCGGGACTCTACCCGGGGGCGTACGAGGGTGATCCAGGCCTCACACCCTTGGCGGCGGCTCCCCCGCGCGGTACGGTCGGGCGACATTTGAACAACGTGACGACGGCGAGACGGAAGCCCGGTGAGAATCCGGCACGGTCGCGCCACTGTGAGTCGCGGCGTCCCCCCGGGGTGACGTCACGGCGAGTCAGACCCGTGGACCGTCGTCCTGCACCACCGTCTGGGACGCGAGTTCCCGTAGGAGGTTTCATCATGGCCGAGGCCGTCGTCTCCGCTGCCGTTTCCGCCCCTTCCGTCGCCGTACCGGCTCCGCTGCCCGTGCGCGCCGTGCTCCCCTGGGCCTTCTTCGTCGGGCTCCTCGCCCTGATCGCCCTGTACTTCGTCGGCGCCGAGCAGGGCGCCACCTCCGTGTTCGCGGGCACCGACGTGCACGAGTGGGTGCACGACGGGCGCCACCTGCTCGGCTTCCCCTGCCACTGAGGGGCGACCGGCACATGCATGCCTCGACCGTCCGATCCCTGCTGGTCCGCGGCATGCTCGCGGGCCTGGTCGCAGGGCTGTTCGCCTTCGCCGTGGCCTATGTGGTGGGCGAGCCGCCCGTGAGCGGCGCGATCGCCGTGGAGGAGGCCAAGGCCGCCGGGGAAGCTCCGGCCGGCCACGGCTCCCACGCGGACCACGGCGGCGGCACCGTCGCCGTGGAGGCCGCCGGGGAAGAGGAGGAGGGGGTCAGCCGCTCCGCCCAGTCGACCTTCGGCCTCGCGACCGGCGTCCTCGTCTACGGCGTGGCGCTCGGCGGCATCGCGTCCCTGGCGTTCTCCTTCGCGCTGGGCCGCGTCGGCCGCTTCAGCCCCCGGGCGACGGCGGCGCTCACGGCCGCCGCCGCGTTCACCACCGTCTACCTGGTGCCGTTCCTCAAGTACCCGGCGACCCCTCCGGCCGTCGGCAATCCGGACACCATCGGGAAGCGCACCACCTTGTTCTTCCTGATGATCCTGCTCAGCGTGCTCCTCGGGATCGCCGCCCTGATCGCCGGGCGGCGGCTCGCGCCGCGCCTGGGGAACTGGAACGCCACCCTGGCGGCCGGCGCCGGCTTCGTCGTCGTGACGGCGGTCGCCTTCGCCGTCCTGCCGGACAACGAGGACGCCGTCGCGACGGGCTTCCCGGCCGGGCTGCTCTGGGAGTTCAGGCTCGCCTCCCTGGCGATCCAGGCGGTGCTGTGGGCGGTGTTCGGGATCGTCTTCGGCGTCCTCGCGCAGAAGACGCTGGCTCCCCGGGCGGCCGCCGACCAGGAGGGCCGGCTCGGAGCCCCCGCCGCCGGCTGACCGGCGAACCGTTCCACGACGCCGCCCCGTCCACCCTTCGGTGGGCGGGGCGGCGTCGTCGTTCCGCCGGCCGTCCATGCCCGCGGGAACGCCCCGTCGGATCCGCGGACCGTCCGTCCGTCACATCCTCCCGCCGGGCTCCGTCAGGGAGACAGGACCCGGGAACGGAAGGACATCATCATGTTGTCGAACATCATGTACGTGACGCTCTACGTCACCGACCAGGAACGCGCGCTGCGCTTTTACACAGAACAGCTGGGCCTGGAGAAGCGCGTCGATCACTCCGGCGCCGAGGGACGCTTCCTCACCGTCGGCGTCCCCGGCGGCGCCACCGAGATCGTCCTCTGGCCGCACGGCCCGTCGGCGGGGCAGCCGGCCGGAGCGCGGCCGGGCACCGCGCCCGGTCCGCTGTTCCTCGAATCGGACGACCTGCGGGCGGACTTCGAGGTGCTGCGCGACCGCGGCGTGACCTTCGACCGGGCCGAGCCGGACGACTACGGGTTCGGGATCCGCATCGAGGCCGTGGACCCGGACGGCAACCGGATCTCGCTGCGTCAGCGCGCCGGGGTGAAGTCCTCGTGACCGGCCCCGTGACCGACTCCGTGACCGACTCCTTGACCGGTTCCGCGGTCGTCTCCGTGATCGCGCGACAGCGCGTCGACGACCTGGAAGCGGCCGTCCCGTTCTACGAGCGGCTGACCGGTCGAACGGCCGACCGGTTCGGCTTCGCCGGGGTGCGCCTCGCGGCCGTCGGGCCCTTCCTGCTGTTCAGCGGCCCGGACGAAGCGGTGCAGAGGGTCGCCGGGGTGAACGCGACCCTGGCGGTCGCGGACCTGGCCGCCGCCGTCGCCGAAGGGGTGGCGGGCGGTGCCACCGTCGTGGTGCCGCCACAGGCCACCCCCAACGGCCGGCGGGCGGTGCTGCGGCACCCGCACGGGGGCGTGTACGAATACGTCGGCCCCGGCGGGTGACCCCTCACCGGGCCGCCCCCGCCCGCTGAGGGCCCACGGCCCGGCCCTGTCCGGCCTCTCAGGACAGGACCGGGCCGGACACCCGTTCCCAGGCCTCCTCGAACATCTCGTGCAGGGGTGCCGTCGGCAGCACCCGGACGAACGGGGAGCGGATCCGGTCGGCCCACAGCGGCCGTACCAGGTGGCTCGTCAGCTTCACGGTCTCCAGCGGCAGGTGCGGGGCCTTGAGTTCGGTCCAGTCGCCGGGCAGGAACAGGGTGCGCCCGGCCCGTGCCCGCTTGGCCTCCAGGACCGCGCCGGTGGCGAGGAGTTCCGCCCGGACCTCCGCGTGCCGCTTGGTCGACCAGCCGTTCCACCGCCGTACGTTCCGGTCGGTGGGCGCGGCGAGGGTCGCCAACTGGAGGTACAGGGCCGCCGCGTCCGGGCCCACGCCGAGCTTCGCCGTCGCCCGGGCGACGAGTTCCGGGCAGGAGCGGCGCGGATCGGCCTCGTACGCCCCGGTCGGTACGGCTCCGGATCCGGCGCGGCGCATCATGCGGGCGAGTCCGCCGCCGGCGAGGAGCGGTGCCGTCCGGTCCAGTTCCCCGGCGAGGTCGGTGATCCCGCGGAGCTCCCGCCACGTCGCGGGGTCGGCGACCGCCGCGGGGCGCAGGAAGGCGGTTCCGCCGGGGGCGCACACCACGAGGGGGCCCGAGTCGTAGGCGGTCACCGGGTCGGGCCGGTCCTCCGTGCACCCGGCCACGGGGAGGACACGGGGCCCGAACCGCTCGGCGATCCGCTCCGGCGTGTCCTCGATCCGGGCGCCGGAGAGGGCGAGCAGCAGTTCCGGGCGGTCCAGCTCGGCGCGCAGCCGCTCGTACAGGGCCGGTGCGCCGGCCAGCGCCGGGTCGCCGACGGGCCGGTCCGTCCACGCCCATACGAGGGCGCTCGCGATCTCCGTGAGCGCGAGGCCCACCGGGGTCCGGTAGGGCAGTTCGGGCCCGGCCGGCGGTACGGCCCTGACCTCCACCCCCGTGCCGCGCGGGGCCGCCGCCAGTTCCCAGCCGGCCGCGGGCACGGTCGCGTCCTCGGCCGCGTCGTAGCCGCCGGCGAGGCGCCGGGCCCACACCTCGTCGAGGCCCAGGTCGGCCTCCAGCGCGTCGGCCGTCTCGTCGTGCACGGCGGGCCGCGCCCCGAGGAGCTCCCGCCACACGCCGGCCATCCGCTCCACGGCCGCCTCGATGCCGCCCGGCCGCCACAGTTCGGTCGGGTCGTCGGGCAGGGCGGCGGCCAGGACGGCCCTCCGGCCCGCGTCGCCGAGTCGGGCGCGCAGCCGTGCGTACGACTCGGCCGTCAGCGCGGTCGCCTTGTAGGGGGCCTTGCGCACCAGGGCGCGGTGCTCGTCGCGGTCGGCCCGGCCGACGAGTCCGGCGACGACGAGACGGGCCACGGGCCTGCGGACGCCGGTGAGTTCGGCGAAGCGGGCGGCCGCCGACTCCGGGACCGCGAGCGGACCGTGGGTGCCGACGGCGGCCACGAGGGCGCGCAGCCGCCCGGCGTCGTCCCGCTCCACGCGCACGTGCCGTGCGCTCGGGGCCGCGCCGGGGACCGGGTCGGCGTGCGGGTCCTCGGCGACGGGTGCCACGAACCAGTGCTCCGTGTCCCGGTCCCTCACACCGGCGGACGCGACGGCCGTGCCGCCCGCCCGCACGAGGTCCACGGGGCCGGGGCCCTGGGTGCTCCCGACCCACCAGCGGCTGCCGGCGCGGGCGAACGGCTGGTCGGCCCAGGTGTCCAGGAGCGCGAGGAGGGCGGTCCGCTCCGCGTCCGGGGTCGGGGCCACCGCCGCCCGCCAGGCGACGGCGTCGATCGCGCCGAGGAGCTGTGACCAGTCGTGCGGCGGGGCGGGCGGCGAGAGCCGGCGCACCTCCTCGGCGAGGGTCCCGGCCAGGCAGGCGCCGTCGGCGGCGAGTGCGGTCAGCGTCGCCGGCAGCGCCACGTCGGGGGTCCGCCGCCACGGGTCGGGCTCGCCGGTGTCGACGAGGCCGTACAGCGCGGGGACGAGTTCGGTGTCCGGCGCGGACCGGCCGAGCCGCACGGGCGGCGCCTCGGCGAGGAGGGTGACGCGCCGGTGCAGGGCGCGCCGCCGTTCCTCCACCCGGGCGGCCCGCTCGGCCACCGCGACGACGGCTTCGACCAGGACGGGGTCGGTGACGTCCGGCAGTTCCCGTGCCACGGCCGCGCGGAGGACCGCCGTGCCGTCGGACGCGGCCGTGAGCAGGGTGTCCGCCGTCTTCCGGCGCACGGCCCGCAGCGCCCGCGACCCGGCGGCGTCCCGGGTCCGGAGCAGGTACCAGAAGGCCGGGGGCAGGGCCACGCCCGTGGACGGGGTGACGCGCCGGGCCGGCTTCACCCGGGGGTGCCGGGGCGAGGGGTGCCCGTCGAGCTCCCACAGCAGGACGCCGTCGGCGGTGTACGCGCGCACGCCCGTCCGCGTCTCGGCCTCGGCGAGGACCACGTCCTCCACCGCGCCCTCCGGCGGCGCCCACAGGGCCCAGGGCCTCTGCCCCTGCCGGTCGACGGCGAACCGGGCCGCGCGCCCGTCGATGCTCTGCACCAGATAGCGGTCGGGCGCGGGGTCGCGGTGCGGGGTGCGGAACAGGATCCGGGTGCCGACGAGGCCGTCCCTGCTGCCGAGCGGGGAGTCGGTCAGTCCGGCGGGCAGCGGGGCGAGGTGGAGCGCCTCGACGGCCAGGGCCATGCCCGCCTCGGACGGTTCCGCCGCCGGGTCCGCGCTCGCGGGGCGGCCGGGGAAGTCGGGCACGTCGGCGCCGCCCCCCGGCTCTCCGGTGACCGGGTCCGCCGGCTCCCACGGGCGCCTCTCGTACACGCCGTTGGTCCAGATCCGGGAGCCGTCGCCGAGCTGCAGCTCGTTCCCGTCGATGCCCTCGGTGCCGCCCGGTCGCAGCGCGCGCAGGCCGCCGTGCCGGCCTCCTCCGTCGGCGGTCTCGAACTGGAAGCCGTAGGCCCCGTCGAGCTTCCCGCCGAACGGCACCAGACCGCCCTGCTCGTCCGGCGCGAACGGCGCCTCCGGCCGGTCCGCCCAGTACGCGGTGTCGCAGAAGGAAGGGTTCGGCTTGACCGTCCAGCTCACGAGGAAGGATCCGCCGACGTGGTGCACGGCGTGCATCGTCGCTTCCTCCGGCACCGCGAACCGGCAGGAGCCCCGGACGCCGTCCGGATCGACGGCGACCGCCCGGTCGGCCCCGAACACGGTGAGCACCGGCCAGGTGCAGGTCACCCCGGCGACTCCGGTGACTCCTGGGACGGGCCCGGTGCCGGCTTCGCCCCCGGGCCGCTCCGCGGCGAACTCCGCGTACACCGACTCCAGGGCGGGCCAGGCCAGTTCCTCCGGAAGGCCGGCCGTCAGCGAGCGGTGCAGCGCGCCCGCCGCGCTCGTCGCGCCGAGGGCGTCGGCGACACCGTCGAGCGCCGTCACCGTCGGCCGGTCGAGGAGGATCTCCAACTCGGCCACGGACTCCTCGGCGCCCGCCGTGCCGCCGCTCCCGACGGTGTCGACGAGCCTGCCGACCCGTCCGGCCACCTCCTGGGCGATGCCCTCGTTGCCCGGGAGCAGCGTCACCGCCGAACCGGCCTGCCGGGGGCGCCCCGTGGGCCGGCTGGGCAACAGGTCGGCGTGCACGGTCCCTTCCAGACGGGGGCCGAACACGGGGTCGGCGGCCAGCGCGGCGAGGTCGCGCCGGGACCTCTCGCCCCAGAAGCGCATCCGGACGTCCGGGCCCGGGTCGACGACCGCGGCCCCGGCCGCCAGGCAGGCGTCGAGGACGTCCGCGTCGAAGCCCTGGTAGTGGTGGCGGGTGGTGTGCAGCGTCACCGGCACGCCCCCGGCACGCAGCCGGGGCCCCAAGCGGCCGATGAGGTCGAGGAGTTCCGCGGGCAGCGGCTGTCGTGCGACGCCGCCGCCGGACTGCAGGGCGTACTGGTACATGCGGACGAAGGTACCGAGCCAGTGGTGGAGCCCGCCCTCCGGCACGACCCGTCCGGTCTCCATCGCCTCCGTCGCGCCGCAGCCGATCAGCAGCCGCAGCCACGCGCCGCCGTCGGTGACCCCGTCGGGGAAGACCTCCAGGAGGCCGGCCGCGATCGCGTCCGTCGGCGGATGGGCCGTCAGGATCGGCTCGGCCGCCGTCAGCAGGGCGTCCGGGACGGCCTTCTTCCGGGTGGCCGAGAGGATCGTGCCCACCGTCCGGGCGACCTCCGCGTCCCCGAGGCCGGCCGTCCTGGCGGAGGCCCGGACCCGGCGCACCAGGTCCGCCGGCAGGTCTGCGGGCGAGGCCGCCCAGGCGGTGAGGAACGCCTCCAGGGCCGTGTGCGCCGCCGCGGGCTCCAGCGTCTCGGCCAGGAAGCGCTGGTGGGCGCCGAACTCCTTGGCGGGCATGGCGCCGCCCCCGGCGAACAGCAGTCCGTTGGCCCGGCGGTAGGCGGGGTCCACCGGGAGCCCGTGCCGGGCCTCGGCCGCGCGCGCCGCGGCGTAGGCCCGCCCGCCCGGCCGGCTCCCGTACCCGATCAGCCGGTGCCCCACGGTGTCCCAGAACCACGGCAGGTGCGCCGGCGGCAGCTGTCGCGCCCGCCGCGCCATCGCGTCGACCACGGCGCCGGGCTTCGTCCAGGACCGGCTGACCTCGGCACCCATGTCCCGGACCAGGCCGCGGGCGGCCTCGACCGCGCCGGGGTCGTGGGCGGCGACCCAGTCGACGTAGGTGGTCGACACGTGCGTACCGGTGGTGGGCACCAGGGCTTCCAGCGAGACGATCATGCCGAGGATCGTCGCACGCCCCACTGACACCGCCCGGGCCGCCGGTCCCGGCCCGAAAGCGTGGCGACGAGGTTCTCGGGGTCCTGGGAGCGCTCTCAAAAGGGGGCGGCCGCGGATATCCTGGTCCGCGCGGGGCCGCCCGCCACCCGTCGGACGCGTCCGTCGCGCGCCCCGTACAGCCGACGCAGCAGAGGAGCGCACGTCTTGCCCGAGCAGAGCACGGGGCCCCGTCCCACGCTGGAAGCCGTCGCCGACCGCGCCGGGGTCTCCCGCGCCACGGCCTCCCGGGTCGTCAACGGCGGCGCGGGCGTGCGCGCTCCCCTGGTGGAGAAGGTGCTCCGGGCCGTCGAGGAGCTCGGATACGTGCCGAACCACGCGGCCCGCACCCTGGTCACCCGGCGCAACGGCGCCGTGGCCGTGATCATCGCCGAGCCCGAGTTCCGGATCTTCTCGGACCCGTTCTTCGAGCAGCAGGTACGCGGAATCAGCCGGGAACTGACGGCCCACGACGCCCAGTTGGTGCTCCTGTGGGTGGAGGGGCCCGGGGACCACGAGCGGATCTCCCGCTACCTCGGCGGCGGGCACGTCGACGGCGCGCTGGCGTTCTCGCTCCACAGCGACGACGCCCTGCCGTCCGTGATCGAGCGGGCCCGGATCCCGGTGGTCTTCGGCGGGCGGCCCGCTCCGGGAACCGACCCGTCGGTGCCCTTCGTCGACTGCGACAACCGCGGCGGCGCCAGGGAGGCGGTGCGGCATCTGGTGGGGCTCGGGCGGCGGAACATCGCGCACATCTCCGGTCCCCCCGACCAGACGTCCGCGATCGACCGGATCCACGGATATCGGGACGTCCTCCTCGACGCCGATCCCTCGCTGCTCCGCCGGGGCGACTTCACGGAGGAGAGCGGGGCCCGCGCGATGGCGGAGCTCCTCGACCGGCGGCCCGACGTCGACGGCGTCTTCGTCGCCAACGACCTGATGGCCTCGGGGGCGTTGCGGACCCTGCGGGAGCGCGGGGCGCGGGTTCCGGAGGACGTGGCGGTGGTCGGCTTCGACGACATGGCCTCGGTGGTCGACCGGACCGTCCCGGCCCTCACCACCGTGCACCAGGACATCGAGGGGATGGGCCGGCTGATGGTGAAGCTGCTCATGCGGCTGCTCGACGGTAGCGGGTCCGGGGTCCCGGCGTCCGTGATCACCCCGACCTCGCTGGTCCGGCGCGCCTCCGCCTGACGGCGCGCGGGCGGCGGCCGGTCACCGCGGCGACGGAACGGAGGACGGCCGCCCCCGCCGAGGCGGGGGCGGCCCTGCGACCGCAGGGGTCAGCGGTCGTCCCCGACGGGGGTGCGGACCCGGGCGGCACGGGCCCGCGCTCCGGACGTGGTTGCCGGGCCGGAGGCCCGGCCGCCGCCCAGGGTGCGGTCCAGGAGGGGGAGCAGGCGGTCCCAGTGGAGCTTCAGTCCGGAGGCGCTGAAGGCGTCGGTGTCGGACATGGTGAAGCCGTGGCTGGTGCCGGGGTAGATCTCCGAGGTGTGGTCGACGCCCGCGGCGTCCAGGGACCGGTTGAGTTCGGCGAGGGCCCCGGGCGTCATGTCGCCTTCGGCGTGGCCGAGGTGGACCTGGGCGGTGAGCCCGGCGAAGAGGTCGGGCCCGTCGGCGCCCACGGGGGCGTGGAACGCGGCGACGGCGGCCACCCGGCCGGGGTGGGCCGCGGCGGTGCGCATCGCCAGGAGGCCGCCGATGCAGTAGCCGGTCACCGCGACCGGACCGGCGTCGACCTCGGGCTGGGCGGTGAGGAACCCGAGGTAGGCGTCGGCGTCGCGCAGGACGCGTTCGGGGGTGTGCGCCTGGATCAGGGGCATCAGCCGGGCGAAGATCGCGGGTCGGACCTCTTCTCCGATGTGCTCCGGAAGCTCGACGACCGGCACCGGGCCGTGCCGGTAGAAGAGGTGGGGAACGAGCACGTAGTAGCCGTGCCCGGCCAGTTCACGGGCCGTCTCCCGGAGTGCGGGCCGGATGCCGAAGCCGTCGGCGTACATCAGCACCCCCGGGTGCCGCTCGCCGTGGTCGGGGACGGCGGCGAAGGCCTCGGCCCGGCCGTCCGGGGTGGGGATCTGCAATGTCTTGATGGGCATGGACGCTCCTGTCGTGGTCGATGTGCCGGACCTGTGATCGACACGACGGAGGCGGGGCCCGGGCGGCGGCGCGGGCTCCTCGATCGGGCAGCGGGCCCCCCTCGGCCCGTGCGGCGCTCAGGAGAGCACCGGGTCACCGATCCGTGTGTGGCGCGATGCCGTCCCGGTAGTCATCCCCTCACCCTAGGGGATGGGCGTGCGGGGGCGACAGCACGACCACCGGGCGGGGCGGGGCGGCCCCGCCCCCCTCCCGCCGAGCGGGGCGCGGCGGGGCGCGGCGCGGCGCGGCGGTCAGTCGTACGGGATGACGAGGACGGATCCGTCCGTGCCCGTCCGGAGCCGCGAGTCGCCGTTCCCGATCGCGCTCCAGACCTCCAGCCGGACCGTGCCGCCGCGCAGGTCCCCGAGCGTGCCGGTGGCGGACTTCAGGCCGCGGGACCGGTCGTACTCCTCCCAGCCGGCGACCGGGTCCGTCGCGAAGTACTGGTACGTCTCCGTCCGGTCGAAGGTGCCGTCGCCGGTGAGGTCGTAGCTGACGCGGGCCTGCTGGCCGAGGCCGACCGTCGTGCCGGCGTCCACCTGGAGGCGGAAGGCGGTCGTGCCCCCGCTCCGGAGCGTGCCGTTGACGCCCCTGGCCTCGTAGACGAGGGGCCGGTACGGGGTGCCGTCGTGGTTGGCGCCCTGCGCGGAGGCGATGGTGTCGCTGCCCGTCGTGGTCCCGGTGGCCGTGGTGAGGGCGCCTCCGGTGCGGAGCTGGAAGGTGTCGCCCGTGGAGGGCTCCGGGCCCGGGTCGGAGCCGCCCGTGCCGGTGCCGGTCGCGGTGGAACGAGCGGGTACGGAGAGGGACGCGCCGTCGGAGAAGGTGACCGTGCGGGCGGTCGTGCCGTGGTTGTGGGCCACGTAGGTGCGGGTGGTGCCCTTGACGAAGACGGCGGAGGTGGGAAGGGAGCCGGTGACCGTCGCGTCGGGCGCGCCGAGGGTGTCGAGCGCCGTGAGCCAGTGGTAGGTGTGGGCCTTGGACTCCCCCGCCTCCGGGGTGTATCCGGCGTTGCCCTCGTCCCACTTGGACTTGGCGGCACCGGGGTCGGCCAGGGACTGGAACTCCCAGAGGATGTCGCGCCATTCGACGGCGGGGCCGCCGTTCTCGCGTTCCATCTCGGCGATGTTGCGCTGCACGGCGTCCTTGTGCCCGCCGAGGTGGAGCGAACCGCCTGTCACCGGAAGGGCGTTGATGCCGTGGATCTCCTCCGGGTTCGCGGTCCACCAGGTGGAGTGGGCGGCGCCGCTGCCCCAGACCATGCCGACGGTGTCGTGCGGGAAGGCGGCCGGGAAGACCTGCTGGTCGGCGTCGAACCAGTACTGCGCGACGGCCTCGCCCTCGGTCGTCAGCAGATAGGTGCCGAGGTCGCGGAGCCGGGTGTCGCCGGTGGCCGAGCCCCAGAGGACGAGCGCGGCGCTGAGGTTCGTCGACTCGGAGGAGGACTCCTGGTTGTTGCCCGCGGCGAAGCCCTGGTGGCCGCTGGCCCAGCTGTGTCCGGCGTAGACGTCGAAGCCGCGGAGGAAGGGGAAGGCGCTGTCGGTGCGGCTGGGGTCGGCGGTGTCCCGGATCAGGGTCCCGACCATGGCTCCCCACGCGGAGTCGGCGGCCCAGGCGGGGTCGTACTGGGCGACGATCGCGGCCGCGTACACGTAGTAGCCGTAGTGGAAGTGGTGGTCGTTGAGTTCGGTGTCGCTGCCGTAGGAGGCCGGGTAACCGATGAGGGTCTTCCAGGTCCGGTCGTACGAGAACTCGTTGGCGCCGCCGGCCGTGAACCAGTCCTGGAGGCGGCCCTTGATCAGCCCGAGGAGCTTGTCGCGGATCGCTCCCTCGCCGATCTGGTCGGCGAGCGGGACCAGTTGGGCGAGTCTGCCGAGCGCCTTGCCGGTCCAGTACGTGTCGACGGCGCCGGAGAAGGGGTCGGCGGAGTTCGCGACCTCGTTCAGGTGGCCGCGCAGCCGGGCGGGGTCCACGCCGGCGCCGGGGAGTGCGGGGAGGGTGGCGGCGGCCCGCTGGGAGGTCGTGAAGGAGGCGGACTCGCGGACCTTCATGGTGCCGCGGGGCGAGACGTACGCGTACGGGGTGAGCGGGTCGGCGGTGTGCAGCCACTGGTGGCGGTAGAGCGCCTGGAGGGTGCCCCGTTCGGTGCCCTCCTTCGCCTCGGTGGTGAGGGTGTAGGTGGCGCGGACGGCGCCCGCGTCGTAGCTCCAGTTCACCGTGGAGCCGGTGACGAAGCTGTACGCGTACTTCCGGTAGGTCGCGAGGGCGTCGGTGGAGGGCAGGACGGCGACGGAGAAGTAGTCCTTGCCGCCGAGGCCGGCGGTGACGGTCGTGCCGGAGACGTTCCAGTCGGTGCCGGTGGGAGCGAAGAGGGCGTAGTGGTGGCCCGCGACCGTGATGCCGAGGACGTTGCCCTGGTCGGCGAAGACGGCGGGCGGCTCGGCGGTGGTGATCCGGGCGTCGCCGCCGCTGCCCTCGGCGTACACGAAGGGCAGGCCGTGGCCGATGGTGGTGCGCAGGGTGCGGGCGCCGTCGGACCAGTAGGGGGTGACGGTCCAGTCGGACCAGGCGTCGGCCTTGGTGTCGGGCGAGTTGAGGCCGGTGAGGCCGAGGGTGAGGTCGCGCTTGTGGGCGAACTCGTACTGCCGTCCGTCGCCGACGACGGCGGGGTTCGTGGGGTAGCCGATCTCCAGGCCGCCGGCGACGGCCTGGTAGGTGAGCGGATGGCCGTACATGGGGGTGGAGTACGGGTTGTCCCCGTACCGCTGGAAGGCGAGGGAGGACCACCAGTCGTTGGTGGGGACCGGCTTGCCCTGGGCGGCCGGGGTGACCTTGGGGGTGACCGGGGCGCCGGTGCCGGTGGTGGGGCCGGACGTGCCGGCGGGGCGGGTGTCGGAGTAGCTTCCGGCGCCCGCGGGGACGGTGGCCGCCGCCGCGGGACCGGCGGCGGGGCCGAGTCCCAGGGCGGCGAGGGCGGAGACCAGGACCAGCGCTGCGGCCGGCCTGCTGCGGGGGGCTGGCATGGAGGGGCACCTCATGTCGTCGCGGCGGATGGGGGCGTGCACGGGGAGAGGTGTGAGAGCGCTCTCAGAGCGTCGGAAACGTAGAACCTGCGAAACGACCGTGTCAATGGATTGAACACAAAAGGGAGTTGAGCTCGCACACCGTCCGATGTGCCTTCGAGTCTTGACGGGCAACCCTCTCCCCGGGCACGCTCCCCCCGCAGGCTTGAGAGCGCTCTCAGACGCTCTCGCTCGTTCCGGAGCCAAGGAGGCTTCCCATGCCCATCGCCCGAGCCGCCAGAAGAACCGCCGTCCGCCTGGGGGCGGTCGTGCTCACCGGGGCCCTGCTCGCCGCCTGCGGAAGTTCGACGGACGGCGCGTCCGGGGACGGCGCCGGGGGCGAGGTCACGGTCACCGTGGACCTGTTCGGCTCCTTCGGGTACAAGGAGGCCGGCCTGTACGCGGAGTACGAGAGGCTCCACCCCGGCGTCACCGTCAAGCAGACGGACACCGAGGACGAGGCCGACTACTGGAAGTCCCTCCAGACCCGGCTCGCCGGCGGCGGTGGCCTCGCCGACGTGCAGGGCATCGAGGTCGGCCGGATCGCCTCCGTCACCCAGCAGCAGGCCGAGCGCTTCGAGGACCTCAGGAAGTACGGGGCGGAGGCGCTCGAGAACCGGTTCGCCCCGGCCAAGTGGGCCGCCGCCACCGGCAAGGGCGGCGAGGTCCTCGGCCTCGGCACGGACGTCGGCCCGGAGGCCATGTGCTACCGGAAGGACCTGTTCGAGCAGGCCGGACTGCCCACCGACCGCGAGGAACTGGCGAAGAAGTGGGCCACCTGGGACGGCTACCTGGAGCTCGGCAAGCGGTACAAGGCGAAGGCTCCCGGCAGGAGCGCGTGGATCGACAGCGTCGGCAGCCTGTACTCGATCATGATCGGGCAGGAGAAGGAGCGGTACTACGACGCATCCGGAAAGCTGATCTGGGAGGACAACCCCGCTCTGCGCACCGCCTGGGACCACGCCGTCGAGGCCGCGCGGGGCGGACTGAGCGCCAAGCTCGACCAGTGGTCCCCCCAGTGGAACCAGGCCTTCGCCGCCGGCTCCTTCGCCACGCTCCCCTGCCCCGCCTGGATGCTCGGGTACATCAAGGGCCAGGCCGGTGAGGCCGGCAAGGGCAGGTGGGACGTCGCCGCGCTCCCCGGCGGCGCGGGCAACTGGGGCGGCTCCTACCTCACCGTGCCCAGGGCGGCGAAGCACAAGAAGGAGGCGTACGAGCTGATCGAGTGGCTCACCGCGCCCGAGCAGCAGACCCGGCTCTTCGAGAAGCAGGGCAACTTCCCCTCCGCCACCGGCGCGATCGACGAGGTCGCCGGCGCGAAGGACCCGTTCTTCTCCGGCGCCCCGATCGGAAAGATCTTCGGCGACGCGGCGAAGGCGGCCCCGGTCCAGGTCCTCGGCGTGCACGACCAGAACATCGCGCAGCAGATCACCAACGCGCTGAGCGAGGTCGAGCGCAAGGGCACCTCGCCCGAGGAGGCCTGGTCGAACGCCAGGAAGGGCGTCGAGAACACCATCGACTGACGCGGAACCGGCCACCGGACGCCGTGCGCGCCCGCCCGGGCGCCGGGCACGCCCGCCGGGCGCCGGGCACGCCCGCCGGGCGCCCCGCGCACCCGCTGCCCGCCGCGCCCGCCCGTCGCCCGCCGCCCCTGCTCGCCGCGCGTGCCCCTCCGGCGCCACCCCGCCCCCCTTTCCGCCCCGCCCCCATCGAAGGGCCGCCTCGTGACCCTCACCGCACCCCCGGCACCGGCCGTGCCGCGCACCGTCCCTCCGGCCCCGCCGGGGGCCGCCCGGCGGGCCTGGCGGACGGTCTCGCCGTACGCCTACCTCGCCCCGTTCTTCACCCTGTTCGTCGCCTTCGGCCTCTTCCCGCTGCTCTACACCGCCTTCGTCTCCCTCTACCGGGTGGAGCTCCAGACACCCGGCGACATGGAGTGGCGCGGCCTCGGCAACTACACCGCGCTCCTCCGCGACGCGTACTTCTGGGTGTCGCTGCGCAACACCTTCACCATCGGCGTGCTCTCCACCGTGCCGCAGCTGGTCATGGCCCTCGGGCTCGCCCACCTGCTGAACCACCGGATGCGCGGCCGCACCTTCCTGCGCACGGCGGTCCTGCTGCCGTACGCGACCTCGGTCGCCGCCGCCACCCTCGTCTTCGCCCAGCTCTTCGGCCGCGACTTCGGGCTGATCAACTACGTGCTCGGCCTCGTCGGCATCGACCCCGTCGACTGGCAGAACGGCACGGTCGCCTCGCAGATCGCGGTGTCCACGGTCGTCATCTGGCGCTGGACCGGCTACAACACGCTGATCTACCTGGCCGGCATGCAGTCCGTACCGGTCGAGCTGTACGAGGCGGCCGCGATGGACGGCGCCTCGCGGTGGCGCCAGTTCTTCCACGTCACGCTGCCGGGGCTGCGGCCCACCATCCTCTTCACCGTCGTCGTCTCCACGATCGGCGCGACCCAGCTGTTCGGCGAGCCGCTGCTCCTGGAGGGGTCGGTCTCGGGCGGCATCTCGCACCAGTACCAGACGCTCGGCCTCTACCTGTACGAGCAGGGGTGGGGCTTCTTCCACCTGGGGCGGGCCGCGGCCGTCGCCTGGGTGATGTTCCTGCTGATCCTGGTGCTCGTCGGGCTCAACGCCCTGATCGCGCGCCGCCGTTCCCGCAAGGAGGCCGGCCGATGACCGCGCTCGCACCTCCGGTTCGCAGCGGCCCCTCCCGGGCGGGGCGCACCCTGCACGCCGGGCCGCTCGCCTACGCGGTCCTCGTCGTCGCCGTGCTGTTCTCCGCCTTCCCGTTCTACTGGACGGTCGTCGCCGCGAGCCGTTCCAACGCCGACCTGGCGAAGGTCCCGCCGGCCCTGCTGCCCGGCCCGCACCTGATGCGCAACTTCGAGGCGGTCCTCGAGGAGGCCGACATCGGCAGGGCGCTGCTGAACTCGCTCCTCGTCTCCGGTTCGGTCACCCTCGGTACGGTCCTGTGCTGCACGCTGGCCGGTTTCGCCTTCGCGAAGCTCCGCTTCCGGGGCCGGGGCGCGCTGCTCGCGGTCACCGTGGGCACCATGATGATCCCGCCGCAGCTGGGGGTGATCCCGCTGTTCATGCTGATCGCCGAACTCGGGTGGGTGAACCAGCTCCAGTCGGTGGTGCTGCCCGGCCTGGTCTCGGCGTTCGGGGTGTTCTTCATGCGGCAGTACCTGGTGCAGTCGCTGCCGGACGAGCTGATCGAGGCGGCCCGGGTCGACGGCGCGTCCACCGCCAGGACCTTCTGGTCGATCGTGGTGCCGATCGCCCGGCCCGGCATGGCCGTGCTCGGCCTGCTGACCTTCATGGCCGCGTGGAACGACTTCTTCTGGCCCGTCGTCGCGCTCTCCTCCTCCGAGCCCACCGTCCAGGTCGCACTGCGCCAGCTCGGCGGCGGCTACGTCCACGACCAGTCCGTGATCATGGCGGGCACCCTGCTGGGCACCCTGCCGGTGCTGCTCGTCTTCGGCCTCCTCGGCCGGCAGATCGTCGGCGGCATCATGCAGGGCGCGGTCAAGGGCTGACACCCGTCGCTTCCCGTCCTCCGCCGACAAGACTTTCCTTCAAGGGAGTTGACCCATCATGACCGCGCTCGACACCCGCTCCGGGCTCATGGCCCCGCTCCGCTTCCCGGAGGGCTTCCGCTGGGGCACGGCCACCGCCGCGTACCAGATCGAGGGGGCCGCCGCCGAGGACGGCCGCGGCCCCTCCATCTGGGACGCCTTCAGCCGTACGCCCGGCAAGGTGCGCAACGGCGACACCGGTGACATCGCCGCCGACCACTACCACCGGGTCGACGAGGACGTCGCCCTGATGCGGCGGCTCGGCGTGACCGACTACCGCTTCTCGATCTCCTGGTCGCGGGTCCAGCCCACCGGGCGCGGACCGGCCGTCCGCAAGGGGCTGGACTTCTACCGGCGGCTCACCGACGCGCTCCTGGAGGCCGGGATCCGGCCGGTGGCGACGCTCTACCACTGGGACCTCCCGCAGGAGCTGGAGACCGCCGCCGGCGGCTGGCCGCACCGGGAGACCGCGTACCGGTTCGCCGAGTACGCGCACGTCATGGGGGACGCGCTCGGCGACCGGGTCGCCACCTGGACCACGCTCAACGAGCCCTGGTGCGCGGCCTTCCTCGGTTACGGGAACGGCGTGCACGCCCCGGGCCGGACCAGCGACGTCGCCGCGTTGCGCGCGGCGCACCACCTGAACCTGGCGCACGGCCTCGCGGCCCGGGCGCTGCGCGGTGTGCTGCCCGGTTCGGCGGAGGTGTCCCTGACCCTCAACCTCCATGCGGTACGGGCGCGTTCGCAGGATCCGGAGGACCTGGACGCGGCCCGGCGGATCGACGCCGTCGGCAACCGGATCTTCCTCGACCCGGTCTTCCACGGCCGGCTGCCCGAGGACCTGGTCCATGACACGGCGGCCGTCACGGACTGGTCGTTCGTCCGGGACGGCGACCTGGCGACGGCGGCCGCGCCGCTCGACTCGCTGGGCATCAACTACTACTCGCCGGCCGTCGTCGCGGCCGGCACCTCCGAGTCGCCGTCGCCGTGGGCGGGCGCCGAGCGGCACGTGCGGTTCGAGCCGGCGCCCGGGCCGCGCACGGCCATGGACTGGCCGGTGGACGCGGACGGACTGCACGAACTCCTGATCCGGCTGCGGGACGAACTGCCCGGCGTTCCGCTGGTCATCACCGAGAACGGCGCCGCGTACGACGACTACGCCGACCCCTCGGGGAACGTGAAGGACCCGGAACGGGTGGCGTACCTGCACGCTCACCTGGCGGCGGTGCACCGGGCGCTCGCGGACGGCGCCGACGTGCGCGGCTACTTCCTGTGGTCGCTGCTCGACAACTTCGAGTGGGCGTACGGCTACAGCAAGCGGTTCGGCATCGTCCACGTGGACTTCGCGACGCAGCGGCGGACCCCGAAGGACAGCGCCCGCTGGTACGCGGAGGTCATCGCCCGGGGCGGTCTCGCGGAGTCCTGAGACCGCCCCGGGCGGGTCCTACTCCTTCAGGGCGCCGGCGACGAATTCCTGCGTGCGCGCCGCGGCCGACTCGATCGGGACGTACTGGTCGTCGAAGGGGAAGAAGTCCAGGACTCCGGCCGCCCCGTAGTTCGCCCAGAAGCAGGTCGTCATCGGGAAGGTGTCGGTGACGTTCTGCCGGCACTTCACGACGAGGGTGCCGCTGGTGACGGTCTTCGTGGCGCCGTGGAAGTTCCGGCCGTAGCCCGTCGCCAGCCTCGTGGAGGCGTCGAAGATGCGGTTCAGCGCGGCGGTGGGGTCCTTCACGTCCTCGTACAGGTCGGTCCGGGCGGTGAAGACGGGAGCCGAGGCGGACATGGTGCCCTTGCGGAGGACGTTGCGCGGGCTGCCGAAGCAGGACACCTCGTCGGCGACGTCCCCGCCGCCGTCCTCGATCTCCTTCAGACCGTCGTCGCCGGTGACCCTCATGTCGAGGTCGCTGCCGAAGCGGAAGCCGCCGTCGCCCTCGTCGCAGACGAGCTCCTCCATGGTCGGCACGGCGACGGTGGTGTAGCGGGTGCCGGGGTCCGCGGCGAGCTCCTCCGCCTTCGCCCGGCCGGTGCCCCCGGCGGACGCCTCCGCCGGGGACCTGTCCGCCGACCGCGCCGCGTCGGACGGCTCGCCGGTGCCGCAGCCCGTCGCCGCCGCCGCCAGAACGACCGCGGCGACGGCTGTCCTCCACCTGGTCACGTGTACGCTCCCCCGAGAAATCGCGAAGTCGATCATGATCTTGGCGATCATACGAGGCCCGCACCCTCCTGGTCACCCGGCCCCGTACGGGGTGCGCACCTCGGTCGGAGCGCGATCCGTTCGGCGGAAGCCCGCTCGGAGGGCGTGGAGAGCGACGGACGAGCCCTTCAGGCGGCGCGTCGGTCCGCGGAGAGCAGCCGGCTCCAGCGGCGGCGCTCCGTGACGACGGTCGCGGCGGCCAGCGCGGTCACGGTCACCGCCGCCCAGGCGGGCCAGGCGAGCCACGAGGAGACCACGGCGGCGGCCAGCTGGAGCAGCACCAGCAGGATCGTGACCCGCCCCGGCACCGCGACGATCACCTGGGCCTTGTCCCCCGGGGTGGAGAAAAGGGTCGGGAGACCGATCAGGACCACCACGGACAGGACGGCGAGCGGCCACGAGTGTCCGGCCAGCGCCCAGGGCGTGGCCACCCAGGCGACGAGTTCCGTCGCGAACCGCAGGGCGGACGCGACACCGTCGTCGGGTCGTCCTGAATCCGTTTCTCCACCGGCGACGTCCCTCACCCGCGGACGATCTCACGGCGGGCGGGCGGAGGGAAGGGCTCCCGCCGCCCCGGCGGGCTCAGGAGGCGTTCGGGCCCACGTCCGTCGGGGTGAGGGGGCGGCGGACCGGCGCCAGGGTCGAGTACTCGTCGGAGCCGACGTCGCGCGCCGTGCCGCGGGCGTGGCCGTCGATGTCCTCGGGGACCGCCACCGTGGTGAGGGTCGCGGCTCCGATCGCGGGGCTGCCCGCCGAGAGGCGGAAGACGCCGTCCGGGGACTGCGTCAGGCGGGGGTCGACGCGGGTGTAGCCGGCGTTGGGGAGGGTGCCGTCGGAGGCCGCGCCCCAGAGGATGTTGCCCTGCCAGACGAAGCCGGTGTTCGCGCCCAGCGCGACGAGGCTGCCGCTGTCCCCGACGATGAGGTTGTCGGCGACGACCGCGTCACGCGGCTCGTAGGCGCGGGTCTCGCCCGAGAGGGAACTCTTGTTGCCGCGCAGGGTGTTGTGCACGATCACCGCACGGTCGCAGGCGTCGTTGCCGCGCCGCTCCTCGGTGGTCTCGCCCTCGTGGTGGTCGCGCGTGGTGCCGCTGCCGATGACCAGGGCCCGGCCGGTGAGGCCGGCGAGGTGGTTGTTCACGACGAGGTGGTCGTTTCCGTAGAGGCGGATGCCCTCCTTGCCGCCGAGGAGCCAGTTGCCCTCGACGGTGGAGCCGTTGCCGTGGCGGAGCACGATGCCGCCCTGGCTGGCGCGGATCGTGTTGTACCGGATCGTGTTGCCGGAGGACTTCACCGAGATGGCCTCGGGGTCGCCGTCGCACCGCTCGAACAGGTTGTACTCCACGATCGCGTCCGCGGTGGACAGCGCCCGGCTGCTGACGCCGAGCCGGATCGACTCGCCGCCGTTGGTGCCGGTGTAGCCGTGGTCGGAGAAGTGGTTCTTGAAGACGTGGAGGCGCTGGGCCACGGCGGTCGTGCCGGGGCCGTCGACGACGAGGAAGATGCCCTGGGTCGTGCGCTCGTGGAAGTGGTTCCGGTCGATCTTGGCGTCGTCGCCCTCCACGAGGACCCAGTCGAGGCCGTCCACGTCCGCGAACCGGATGTCGTTGCGGGTCAGCCGGATGCCCGTGCTGCCGGCCGGGATCTCCAGGGTGCCGCTCTGCCGGAGCGCGAAGCCGCTGATGGTCACGGCGCTGGCGCCGTCGAGGACGAAGCTGCGCTCGCCGCGCAGGACGGCGCCGCCGCGGGTCTGCGAGACGATCGTGATGCCGCTGCGTCCGGAGACGTCGATGGCGCCGCCCGAGGGGACCGTGTACGTGCCGTCGGCGACGACGATCCGGTCGCCGGGGACCGCCCGGTCGATCGCGCTCTGCAGCGCGCTCAGGGAGGTGACGGGCGCCGGGTCGGCCGCCGAGGCGCTCGTGGCGAGCAGGGTGTCGAGCGGGACGGCGGCGGCCGCCGTGCCCAGCAGCGAGCCCTTGAGGAAGGTACGTCGTCGCATGATGTCTCCTGGTAGTAGGGGAAGTCGTCGTCCTGTGCCCCGTCACCGGGGACGCGCCGGTGTCGGCCCGGTCCCGTCGGCCGGACCCCCGAGGGGGCTTCGACGCGTGGGGGCCCGGGGCGGGCCCCCACGGCCCGTCCCGGGCCCCGACCGGTCGGAGCCGGTTCGGTCGCCGTCTGCGCGGCGGCCCTGCCCCCGTCCTTCCCGGCGCCGCCCCCACGACGGCCCCCGTCAGGACGACGGCCGCCACGGCGCCCGCCCCGGTCCCGCTCGTTCCGCTCGGCTCCCCGGAACGCACCGGCGGGCATGCCGGACGGGTGGTCGTCCCTCCCCGGCCTGCCGACACGCACCAGCCTGCCGCGCGCCGCTCACGTCTCGCTCACGTTCCGCTAACGCCCGGGGACCCGACGGATCGGTGAGGAGGGCCGTCGGGGCGGCCGCGCCGCCGGAACGCGGCAACCGGCCGCCGTCGGCCGGACGACGGCGCGCAGGCGGTGGACGCGGCGGTGGCGCTCCCCGGGAACGCCCCGGCCGGTTTCTCCGCCTCCACCGGCGGATCGACGGACCGCCGTGCGCTCACGGGGCGCGGATCGGTTGCTGAGGTAACGTGCTGGCCGCTCGGAGCCCGTACCCGATCTCTTCAGAAGAAGCGAGCGACACCGATGACCGACCTGAGCCGGATGTACGTGGACGAGTGCCTGCACGGCGACGGAGGGCTGGCGACGGCCGTCGCGCGGGCCGAACTGCCACCGGCCTTCGAGGAGGCCTGGCGGGCCCACCTGCTGCCACGGCCCTGGTTCGTCCGGGCCTCGGAGACGGCCGCGTTCGCGCGGGACCTGGAGGGCCTGTTCGACCTCCTCCTGTCGCTCCCGGAGCGCCTGTTCGGCGGGGACGTCGAGCGGTACGCGGCGGAGATCGGGCTCGGACCGGCGCTCGTGGCCCTGCTCCGCCGGGCCGGGTCGGGCGTGCCCGCCAAACTGGGACGCGCCGACGCCTACCACGACGGCACCTCGTTCAAGCTCCTGGAGTTCAACCTCGGCAGCGAGGTCGGCGGTCTCGACATGGACGTCTTCGACCAGGCGTTGCTGCGGGTCCCCGAGTTCGCCGCCTTCGCGGGCGAGCACGGTCTCGGCCACGTGGATATCGCCGAGCGGGTGGCCGCCGTCCTGCGCGACCGCGCCCGCCCCGCCCTGTCCGGCTCGTCGGAACCGGTGATCGGTCTGATCGAGGGGCGCGGCGGCGTCGGCCCGTACGGACGGCTGATGCGCGCCACCCAGGAGGCGATGGCCGAGCAGGGACTCGACCTGAGGATCGGCGAGATCGGCGACGTACGCGCGCGTGCCGACGGGAAGCTCACCCTGGACGGCACCCCGCTCGACCTGGTGCTGCGGAACTTCGCGGCGAGCCAGCTGCTCGACGACCCCGAGGGGCCGGGCGTGGCGGAGCCGTTCTTCCGCGCCCACGAGGCGGGCAGGACCGTGCTGTTCACGTCGCTGGAGAGCGGCCTCTACTCCCACAAGAGCGCCCTCGCCCTCCTCTCCGACCCGCGGTCGGAGGGCGCCTTCGACGCCGGCGAGCGGGCCCTGGTCGAACGGGTCCTGCCGTGGAGCCGGGCGCTGCGCCCCTCCGGTCCCGCCGAGCTGGTCGAGCTCTGCCGGGAGCGGCGGGAGCGGCTCATCCTCAAGCCCGGGGCCGGGTACGGCGGCCTGGACGCGTTCGTCGGCTGGGAGTGCACCGACGCCGAGTGGCGCAAGGCCCTGGACCTCGCGGTGGAGCGCGGCGGCTACGTGGCGCAGGAGCGGGTCGTGCCGCGTCCCGAGCCCGTGTACGACCCGGTGACCGGGGCCGTGGACGACTGGATCGCGGCGCTGGGGTTCTTCCTCACGGACGAGGGCTACGCGGGCGCGCACGCGCGCGTCAACCGTGCCGACGGCGGCGCGATCGTCGGGATGAGCAGCAACCCGGACACCCGGATGGTCGGGGTCTTCACGCACGCGTGACGGAGTCGGACGTGCCCCCGGCAGCCCGCATGCCCCTGGCGCGGGCTGCCTTCGACGCCTCGTCGGAACCGAGGAGGTCGAGGACTTCGCGGGCCCGGGCCGGCTGGGAGGAGACGGCCAGTACGCCTCCGCTGAACGTCGAGGCGATCGCGGTGTCGCCCGGCAGCGGGCCGGCGACGACGACGCCCGGCAGGTCCATCAGCTCGCTGTGCTGCTGAAAGGCCAGATCTGCCCGGCCGGAGGACAGCAGGCTGCCGGCGGGCACGCCCGGTGACGCCTGGACGAGCCGGTCCCGCAGCTCGTCGGCGAGGTCCAGCCGGGCGATCAGATCGACGAGGGCCGTACCGCTGGGGCCCGTGGAGTGGGCGATGCTCTTCGCCGACCGCAGTGCGGCTCGCAGATCGGATTCCGAGCGCAGCGGAGGGACCGGTGTTCCCTCGGGCACGGCGGCGACGACCTCCGAGACCCACAGGGGACGCACCGTGTCGCCGAGGACGTGTCCCTGCTCGGTCAGCCCGGCCAGCGCGCCGTCGGCCAGCACGAGCACGTCGGACTCGGCGCCGTCCCGCACCCGCCTCGCGATCTCGACGCCGCCCGCGGAATCGAAGCGCACCGGGATCCCATGGGTGAGCCGGATGTGCTCGGTGAGTTCGGCGAGTACGGGGCGGGTCGCCATCGAGGACAGCCCTGAGATCTCTCGGTTCACGTCTTCTCCTTGGTGTGCGGCAGATGGTACGGGCCGCGGTCGGACGCCTCAACGCGGGTCTGCGAGACTGATCGTGTGAGCACGACCCAGAGCACCGCGGCGGGAAAGGTCCTTCTGGTCCTGTCGGCCTTCGACCGCGAACACCCGTCGCAGACCCTGTCGGACGTCGCCCAGCGCACGGGGTTGGCGCTCAGCACCGCGCACCGTGTGGTGGCGGAACTGGCGGCGTGGGGAGCTCTGGAACGTGCGGAGGACGGGTCGTGGCACGTCGGGTTGCGGCTCTGGGAGATCGCCTCGGGATGCCCCCGTACGCAGATCCTGCGCGACGTGGCCCTGCCGTTCATGCAGGACCTCTACGAGGTGACGCACGAGAACATCCAGCTCGCGGTGCGCGAGGGCACCGAGCTGGTGTTCGTCGAGCGGATCGCCGGGCACCGGTCGGTGCAGCTGCTGACGATGGTCGGGACCCGGTTCCCCATCGGTTCCACCGGAATGGGCCGGGTGCTGCTGGCGCACGCGTCGCGGGACATCCAGGAGGAGGTCCTCGGATCGCCGCTGCGGGCGTGGACCCCGCACACCGTCACCGACCCGAAGACGCTGCGTACGCAGCTGGACCGCATCCGCCGCGAGCAGGTCTTCGTCAGTGACCGCCAGCTCTCGGAGGAAACGGTCGCGGTGGCCGCGCCCGTACGGATCGGCCGGGCCGGACCCGTCAGCGCGGCTCTGGGGATCGTCGTCGCGGCGCGCAGCGCGAGCCGTGCGCGGGGGCTGCGTGAACCGCTGCTCAGGGCCGTCCACGGAATCTCCGAGGAGCTCGGCCGGCGAGCCCGCACGGCGCTCTGACCTCCGGGGAACTTCCGAGGCACTTCCGCCTGACGGAAACGCCGGCGACCGGTCGCCGCTCCGGGTGTCAACGTTCGGGTCACCCCGAACGTTCGCACCCCCGCAGGAGATGCCATGGCCGATGCCCCCGTCGACACCGCCACCTCGGTGCCCGTCGCCGTAGTCGGCGCCGGCCCCGCCGGCCTGATGCTGGCCCACCGGCTCGGACGGGTGGGCGTCGAGACGATCGTGCTCGACACCCGCACCCGGCACGAGATCGAGACGACGCAGCGAGCCGGCATCCTGGAGGCGGACGTCGCCCGGGACCTGGTCGAGACCGGCGTCTCCGACCGGATCCTGCGCGAGGGCCACGAGCACGAAGGCACCGAGATCCGGTTCGGCGGCCGGGCGCACCGGATCCACTTCAAGGCGCTGGTGGGCGAGTCGGTGTGGCTCTATCCGCAGACCGATGTCTTCATCGACCTGGCCGACGCGCGGGACCGGGACGGCGGCACGGTCCACTTCGGCGTCGAGGACACCGAAGTCCTCGACGTCACCACCGCCGCCCCGCGGGTCCGCTACACCGCCGCCGACGGCTCCCGCCACGAGATCCGCGCGCGCTACGTGGTCGGCGCCGACGGCTCCCGCAGCATGTGCCGCAACCTGATCCCCGAGGACCGGCGGGTGCGGTACGGCAAGGAGTACCCCTTCGCCTGGTTCGGCATCATGGCCGAGGCCCCGCGCAGCGCCCCCGAGCTGGTCTACGCCCACTCCGACCACGGGTTCGCGCTGATCAGCCAGCGGACCGAGACCGTGCAGCGGATGTACTTCCAGTGCGACCCCGACGAGTCCGTCGACGCGTGGTCGGACGACCGGATCTGGGAGACGCTCCAGGCCCGGGTGGCCGGCGAGGACGGCTTCCGCCTCGCCGAGGGACCGGTGCTCGAGAAGGCGGTGCTGCGGTTCCGCTCGTTCGTGCAGGAGCCGATGCGCTGGGGCTCGATGGTGCTCGCGGGAGACGCGGCGCACACGGTGCCGCCGACCGGCGCCCGCGGGCTCAACCTCGCCCTGCACGACGTGAAGGTGCTCGCCGACGTCCTCCTGCGGGCGCTCGGCGACGGGGGCGAGGCCGCGCTCGACGACTACCAGCCGCAGGCCCTGCAGCGGATCTGGCGGGCGCAGAACTTCTCCCACTGGCTGACCGAGCTGCTGCACACGCCGCCCGGCGCCTCGCCGTTCGACCGGCGCCGCCGGCTCGGCGAGCTCGACAACGTGGTGGGAACGCGTGCCGGACGCACCTACCTCTCCGAGCAGTACACCGGCTGGCCCGTCAGCGCCCAGGGCTGACGACCGACGACTCCCAGGAGCACATCCATGATCATCGACTGCCACGGTCACTTCACCACCGCGCCGCCGCAGTTGGGCCGGTGGCGCGACCGTCAGATCGCGGCGGCCGAGGGCCGCGGCCCCGTCCCGGACCCCGACGAGCTGGTCATCACCGACGACGACCTGCGACAGGCGATCGAGGGCAACCAGCTGCGGCTCATGAACGAGCGCGGCAGCGACCTGACGATCTTCTCCCCGCGTGCCAGTTTCATGGCCCACCACATCGGTGACTTCGAGGTCTCCTCGGTGTGGGCACGGATCTGCAACGACCTGGTCCACCGCGTCAGCACGCTCTACCCCGACCGCTTCGCGATGGGCGCGATGCTGCCGCAGTCGCCGGGCGTCGCCCCCGCGACCTGCCTGCCCGAGCTGCGCCGCGTGGTCGAGGAGCTCGGGGCGGTCACGATCAACCTCAACCCCGACCCGTCGGGCGGCAGGTGGACCGCGCCGCCGCTGACGGACCGGAGCTGGTACCCGGTCTACGAGGAGATGGCCGCGTACGGCATCCCCGCGATGATCCACGTCAGCACCTCGTGCAACCCGGCGTTCCACACCACCGGCGCCCACTACCTCAACGCCGACACCACGGCGTTCATGCAGCTGCTCCAGGGCGACCTCTTCACGGACTTCCCGACGCTGCGGTTCGTGATCCCGCACGGCGGCGGCGCCGTCCCGTACCACTGGGGCCGGTTCCGCGGCCTCGCCATGGCGCTCGGCCGGCCGGACCCCGAGACCCTGCTCGACAACGTCTTCTTCGACACCTGCGTCTACCACCAGCCCGGCATCGACCTGCTGACGCGGGTCGTGCCCAGCCGGTCCGTGCTCTTCGCCAGCGAGATGATCGGCGCGGTCCGCGACATCGACCCGCACAGCGGTCATCACTTCGACGACACGAAGCGGTACGTCGACGCCACCCCGCACCTCTCCGACGAGGAGCGCGCCGCCGTGTACTCCGGCAACGCCCTGCGCGTCCACCCCCGACTCGCCGCCCGCCTCGCCGCGGCCGGCCGCTGACCCCAGGAGAAGCACCCATGGAACACACCGAACTCGGCGTCGTCCGCACGAAGGTCGACCGGGCCGACCCGGAGGCCGTCGCGGAGCTGGCGAAGTACGGCGTCGCCACGATCCACGAGGCCATGGGCCGGGTGGGGCTGATGCGCCCCTACCTGCGCCCCGCCTACCCGCAGGCCCGGATGTGCGGCACGGCCGTGACCGCGCTGCTCCAGCCCGGCGACAACTGGATGCTCCACGTCGCCGCCGAGCAGATCCAGGACGGCGACGTCGTCGTCGCGGCCTGCACGACGGAGAGCGAGGACGGCTTCTTCGGCGAGCTGCTCGCCACGTCGTTCCGCGCCCGCGGCTGCCGGGGCCTGATCATCGACGGAGGCGTCCGCGACGTCACCGACCTGGAGCGGATGGACTTCCCCGTCTTCTCCCGCGCGATCAACGCCAAGGGCACCGTCAAGGCCACCCTCGGCTCCGTGAACGTGCCCGTGGTCTGCGGCAACGCCCTCGTGCGCCCCGGTGACGTGATCGTCGCCGACGCCGACGGCGTCGTCGTGGTGCCGCGCGAGCGGGCCGCCGAGGTGGCCGCCGCCTCCGCCGCCCGCGAGGCGAACGAGGAAGGCAAGCGAGCGCAGTTCCGCGCGGGCCGGCTGGGCCTGGACATGTACGACATGCGCGGCCCGCTGGCCGAGCTCGGCCTGCGGTACGAGGACTGAGGATGACGACCTTCGAGAAGACCCCGGGCTGGCTGGACTGGTACGCCGGTCCGAGCAGGCCGCAGTTCCGGCTCCCCTCCGGCGCCGTGGACGCGCACTGCCACGTCTTCGGACCGGGCGCCGAGTTCCCGTACGCGCCCGAGCGCAAGTACACGCCCTGCGACGCGTCCAAGGACCAGCTCTTCGCGCTCCGCGACCACCTCGGCTTCGCCCGGAACGTCGTCGTGCAGGCGACCTGTCACGGCGCCGACAACACCGCCATGGTCGACGCCCTGCGGGCCTCCGGCGGACTGGCCCGGGGCGTGGCGACGCTGCGCCCCGACATCACCGACGCCCAGGTGCGGGAGCTGCACGAGGCGGGTGTCCGCGGGGTGCGGTTCAACTTCGTCACACGCCTCGTGGACGCGGCGCCGCGGCAGGACCTGCTGGACATCGCCGAGAAGATCGCGCCGTACGGCTGGCACGTCGTCGTCTACTTCGAGGCGGCCGACCTCGCCGGCCTGCGGGAGTTCTTCCTCTCGATCCCGGTGCCGCTCGTCATCGACCACATGGGGCGGCCGGACACCGCGAAGGACCCGGAAGGGCCCGACTTCGAGACGTTCCTGAACTTCATGCGGGCCCGGCCGGACATCTGGTGCAAGGTGACGTGCCCGGAACGCCTCTCGGTGAGCGGCCCGCCGGCCCTCGACGGGGAGCAGCAGGCCTACCGGGACGTCGTCCCGTTCGCCCGGCGCGTCGTCGAGGAGTTCCCCGACCGGGTCCTGTGGGGCACCGACTGGCCGCATCCCAACCTCACCGACCACATGCCCGACGACGGCCTGCTCGTCGACTTCCTTCCGCACATCGCGCCGACGCCGGAGCTCCGCCAGAAGCTGCTCGTCGACAACCCGATGCGCCTGTACTGGCCCGACGCCGACTGACCCTCCCCCGATTGGAGTCCCAGCATGTCGCTGGACAAGACCTACAAGCTGGTGCCGGGGACGACCGTCTTCGACTCCGAGCAGTCGGCCAAGGGCTACCACCTCAACCAGTTCTGCATGTCGCTGATGACGGCGGAGAACCGCGCGAGCTACCTCGCCGACGAACGCGCCTACCTGGACGCCTGGCCGCTGCGGGAGGAGCAGAAGCAGGCGCTGCTCGACCGCGACCTGAACGCGGCGATGCGCGAGGGCGGGAACATCTACTTCCTCGCCAAGTGGGGTGCCACGCTGGGCTTCTCGTTCCAGCAGATGGCGGGCTCGATGACCGGCATGACCGAGGAGGAGTACCGCGCGATGATGGTCGGCGGCGGCCGCTCGGTCGAGGGGAACCGGATCGACCACGCCGTCCTCGAAGCGGCCCACGCCCCGGCGGCCCCCGCCGAACACGCCGGGATCACCGGTGCCGTCTTCACCTCGCACGTGCCGGCGATCGGCGCGGCGCTCGACCACGGCAAGACCGAGGAGCCGTACTGGCAGCCGCTCTTCGCGGGGTACGAGTACTCCAAGGCGTGGGAGAAGGAGAACGTCCCCGACGTCGTCCTCCTGGTCTACAACGACCACGCCAGCGCCTTCGACCAGTCGATGATCCCGACCTTCGTGCTCGGCACCGGCGCCTCCTACCCCATCGCCGACGAGGGGTACGGGCCGCGCCCCGTGCCCGGCATCGAGGGCGACCCCGACCTGGCGGCGCACATCGCGCACTCGCTGATCCGGGACGACTTCGACCTGACGCTCGTCAACGAGATGGCCATCGACCACGGTCTGACCGTCCCGCTGTCGCTGATGTTCGGCGACGTCGAGAAGTGGCCGTGCAAGGTCATCCCCTTCCACGTCAACGTGGTGCAGTACCCGGTTCCCTCCGGGGCCCGCTGCTTCAAGCTCGGCCGGGCCCTGCGCAAGGCCGTCGAGTCGTACGACCGCCCGCTCAAGGTGCAGGTGTGGGGCACCGGCGGCATGAGCCACCAGCTCCAGGGCCCGCGCGCCGGCCTCATCAACCGGGAGTGGGACAACGCCTTCCTGGACCGGCTGGTCGAGGACCCCGCCGGCCTCGCGCAGGTGCCGCACCTGGAGTACGTCGAGGAGGCCGGCTCCGAGGGCATCGAGCTGGTCATGTGGCTGATCGCCCGCGGCGCGATGAGCGATGTCGACGGCTCCGGCGAGGTCGAGGTCAAGCACCGCTTCTACCATGTGCCGGCGTCCAACACCGCCGTCGGACACCTGATCCTGGAAAACCACCCCCGGGCCGGAGAGCCCGCCGTGAAGGAGTGACATGACTGACGACCGGACCCTACGGATCGCCCTGGCCGGCGGCGGCGCCTTCGGAGCCAAGCACGCGGCCGCGCTGAAGCGCATCGAGGGCGTCGAGGTGGCCGCCGTGGTGAGCAGCCGCCTCGAACGCGCCCAGAAGTTCGCCGCCGAGCAGGGCGTCGGGCGCGCCGTCGCCTCCCTGGACGAGGTGCTCGCGATGGACGACATCGACGCCGTCGTCCTCGCCACCCCCACGCAGCTGCACGCCTCGCAGACGCTGGCGTGCCTCGAAGCGGGCAAGCACGTCCAGGTCGAGATCCCGCTCGCCGACTCGCTCGCGGACGCCGAGGCGTGCCGGGCCGCGGCGGAGCGCACGGGCCTGGTGGCGATGGTGGGCCACACCCGCCGGTTCAACCCGAGCCACCAGTGGGTGAGGCAGCGGATCGAGGCCGGCGAGTTCGGCATCCAGCAGATGGACGTGCAGACGTACTTCTTCCGCCGGAAGAACCTCAACGCGCTCGGCCAGCCGCGCTCCTGGACCGACCACCTGCTGTGGCACCACGCCGCGCACACGGTCGACCTGTTCGCGTACCAGGCAGGTTCGCCCATCGTGCAGGCCAACGCCGTGCAGGGCCCCCTCCACCCCGAGCTGGGCATCGCGATGGACATGTCGATCCAGCTGCGGGCGGAGAACGGCGCCATCTGCACCCTGTCGCTGTCGTTCAACAACGACGGGCCGCTCGGCACGTTCTTCCGCTACATCGGCGACACCGGCACGTACATCGCCCGGTACGACGACCTGTTCACCGGCAAGGAGGAGCCGATCGACGTCAGCGGCGTCGACGTGTCGATGGACGGCATCGAGCTCCAGGACCGCGAGTTCGTCGCCGCCATCCGCGAGGGCCGCGAGCCGAACTCCTCCATCGCCCAGGTGCTGGCCTGCTACCGGACCCTGGCGGCGCTGGAGCAGCAGCTGAACGCCGTCGCGGGCTCGTGACCGCCACTTCGCGACCCGGCGCGGGGCTCGCCCCGCGCCGGGTCGGTCCGTTCGAGGTCCCGGCCATCGGTCTGGGCTGCATGAACCTGAGCCACGCGTACGGTGTCCCGCCGACGCAGGAGGCCGCCGAGAAGGTGCTGCTGACGGCGCTGGAGGAGGGCGTCACGCTCTTCGACACCGCCGCCCTCTACGGCTTCGGCGCGAACGAGGAGCTGGTCGGCCGGGTCCTGGCCCCGCACCGGGACCGGATCGTGCTGGCCAGCAAGTGCGGGATGACCGGGGTCGACGGCCGGCGCGTCGTCGACGGACGGCCGGAGACCCTCCGGCGCACCGTGGACGAGGCGCTGGCCCGGCTGCGCACCGACGTCATCGACCTCTACTACCTGCACCGGGTCGACCGGCGGGTCCCGGTGGAGGAGAGCGTCGGGGCGATGGCCGAGCTCGTCGCGGCGGGGAAGGTGCGCGCGCTCGGCCTCTCGGAGGTCTCCGCGGCGACGCTGCGCCGGGCGCACGCCGTGCACCCGATCGCCGCCCTGCAGAACGAGTACAGCCTCTGGTCGCGCAACCCGGAGCAGGGCACTCTGGCGACGGCCCGTGAGCTCGGCGTCGCCCTGGTGGCCTTCAGCCCGCTGGCGCGTGGCTTCCTCACCTCGGCGCCCCCGGACCCCGGTGGTCTTCCCGCCGGGGACATCCGCCGGGGCATGCCCCGCTTCGACGCCGGCCACTACCCCGCCAACCTGGCGCTGCGGCGGGAGTTGGAGGGGATCGCCGACGACGCCGGCCTCGGCCTCGCGCGACTGGCCCTCGCCTGGGTCGTCTCCCGGGGCTCCCACGTCATCGCGATCCCCGGCACGCGGTCGGTCCCCCATCTGCGGGAGAACCTGTCCGTACGCGACCTCGACGTACCCGGCGAGGCTCTCGACGCGGCGGACCGGGTGCTGAACGCCACGACCGTCCACGGGGCACGCTACGACGATTCCACGCTCGCCGAGATCGACACCGAGCGCTGCGGCCGAGCGGGCTGACACACGTGACAGGGGCGGTACCGACCTCGTGGTCGGTACCGCCCCTGTCACGTGTCGTCCGGCGGGCGGGGTCTTCGTCGCCCCGCCCGCCCCGGCGGCCCGCGGTCGGCCTCCGCCCGTGCGGTAAGCGGAGGCCTCCCCCCGTGCGGGCCCGATGGGTGGTCCTGTCAGGCGTAGTGGCGGTACACGGCCTCGGCGACGCAGGCCGGCTTGTCCTGGCCGTCGACCTCGACGGTGAACGTCAGGGGCATCTGCACGCCGTTGCCCTTGACCTCCTCCACCGTGCCGACGACGCCGTGGAGGCGGATCTTCGCGCCGACGGGGACGGGGCTGGGGAAGCGGACCTTCTCCAGGCCGTAGTTGACGCTCATCTTGGTGCCGGCGATGCTGAGCAGCTCTCCGAAGAGCGGGATCATGAGGGAGAGCGTGAGGTAGCCGTGGGCGATCGGGCCGCCGAAGGGGCCGTCCTCGGCCTTCTTCGGGTCGGTGTGGATCCACTGGTGGTCGTCGGTGGCGTCGGCGAAGGTGTTCACCCGGTCCTGGGTGATCTCGAGCCATCGCGTGCGGCCGAGGTCGGCTCCGCTGAGGGACTTGAGTTCGTCGAGGCCGTTGGCGGTGGTGGACATGGACGTTCCTTTCGTTGGCAGGGGGCGACGGGGGGCGCAGCGCTCTCGGGAGCGCTGCTCCCCCGTCCGTCACGCGGGGGGGCGCTCGGTGGGACCGGTGGCGTAGGCCTCGCGTACGGCGGGCTTGATGATCTTCCCGGAGGGTGTGCGGGGCAGCGCCCGGGTCACGACGAGCGACTTGGGGATCTTGTACTTGGCGAGCCGGCCCTTGAGGTGGCCGAGGATGTCGTCCTGGTCGGCATCGGCTCCGGGCCGGAGGACGACGACGGCGCGGCCGACCTCGCCCCAGACCGGGTCCGGCACACCGATGACCGCGCATTCGGCGACGGCGGGGTGGTTGAGGACCGCGTCCTCCACCTCGGCCGGGTAGACGTTCTCACCGCCCGAGACGAACATGTCCTTGGCCCGGTCGACGATGTAGGCGAAGCCCTCGGCGTCGGTCCGGGCGATGTCACCGGTCCGCAGCCAGCGGCCGTCGGTGAAGGCGGCCTCGGTGTCCTCGGGCCGTCCCCAGTAGCCGGTCATGACGTTGGGGCCGTGGACGAGGACCTCGCCGCGCTCCTCCGGGCCCGCCTCGCGGCCGTCGGGTCCGACGACGCGGGTGTCGGTGAAGAAGTGCGGCACCCCGGCGGAGCCCGCCTTCTCCGAGGCCTTCTCCCGGTCCAGGAACAGGACGCCGGGGGACGCCTCGGTCATGCCGTAGCCCTGGCTGAAGGCCAGGCCGCGGTCGAGGTACGTGGCGATGGTGCGGGCGGGCACGGGGGCGCCGCCGCAGTTGAGGGTGCGCAGGCTCGACAGGTCGGCCGTCGCCCAACGGGGCCGGGCGGCGATGGCGTCGTACATGGTGGGGACGCCGAACATGTACGTCACCCCCAGGTCCTCGACGAGCTGCAGGACGCGTTCGGCGTCGAAGGCTCCGAGGAGGACCACGCGGCCGCCCTTGAGGAGGGTCGGCAGGCAGGTCATGTTGAGGCCGCCGGTGTGGAACAGCGGGGCGACGACGAGGGTGACCTCGTCGCCGGACAGGTCGGTGTCGACGAGGACGTTGACGCTGTTCCAGGTGATGTTGGCGTGGGAGAGGACGGCGCCCTTGGGGCGGCCCGTGGTCCCGGAGGTGTACATGATCATGCACGGGTCCTCGGGCGCCACGGCCTCGTCCAGCGGGTCGGTCCCGGCGCCGGCGAGCAGTTCCTCGTAGCCGAGGCCACCGTCCTCGTCGGGGCCGGCGAGGGCGATCCGGTGCGGTACCTCCGCCTCGGCCGCCGCGGCACGGGCCGCCGCGGCCTGCTCGGGCGCGTGGACGAGGACGGTGCTGCCCGAGTCGGCCAGGTTGTGGGCCAGCTCCGGCGCCGCGAGCCGGGTGTTGAGGGGGACGAAGACCGCCCCCAGCGCCCCGGCGGCGAACAGGGTCTCCAGGAACGCCGGGTGGTTGGGGCCGAGGTACGCGACCCGGTCCCCCCCTGCCACGCCGAGTGCCCGCAGGGCGTGGGCGAGGCGCAGCACGCGCTCGTTCAGCTCGCGGTAGGTCTGGGTGCGGTCCTCGTGGACCACGGCGACCCGGTCGGGCGTCCTGCGGGCCCGGCGCGCGGGCCAGGAGCCGATGCCTTGGTTCAACATGGTTGTCCCTTTCGGTCCGCCGTCAGGCCCAGCACGTAGGCGGCGTTCCCCTTGAGGATCTTCGGCCGGACCTCGGGCTTGATGTCGAGCTTCTCGAAGTCGGCGAGCCACCGGTCGGGGGTGATGACGGGGTAGTCGGAGCCGAAGAGCACCTTGTCCTTGAGCAGGGTGTTGGCGTACCGGACGAGCTGCGGAGGGAAGTACTTCGGGGACCAGCCGGACAGGTCGATGTAGACGTGCGGCTTGTGGGTGGCGACCGCCAGGGCCTCGTCCTGCCAGGGGAAGGACGGGTGGGCCAGGATGATCCGCAGCTCGGGGAAGTCGACGGCCACGTCGTCGACCAGCATCGGGTTCGAGTACTTCAGCCGGATGCCGCCGCCGCCCGGGACGCCGGCGCCGATGCCGGTCTGGCCGGTGTGGAAGAGCGCGGGAACGCCCAGCTCCTCGATGGCCTCGTACAGGGGGTAGGCGAGCGGGTCGTTCGGGGCGAACGCCTGGATGCTCGGGTGGAACTTGAAGCCGCGGACGCCGTACTCCTCGACCAGGCGCCGGGCCTCCCGGACGCCCGCGCGTCCTTTGTGCGGGTCGATGCTCGCGAAGGGGATGAGCGTGTCGGCGTGGGCGGCGCAGCTCTCCGCGATCTCCTCGTTGGAGATCCGCGGGTGGCCCGTGGCGTGCTCGGCGTCGACGGTGAACACCACGGCCGCCATGCGGCGCTCCCGGTAGTGGTCGGCCATCTCGTCGATGGTCGGCTGCCGGTGGCCATGGGCCTTGAAGTACTCCTCGGAGGCTCCGAAGAGCTCCGGGCTCAGCGCCCCGTGGCCGTCCTTGGAGATCTCCGCGTGCGTGTGGACATCGATGGCCGTGAGCTGGTCGAGGTCGAGCGCGAGGTCGCTCATGTCACGCCACCGGGGCCTGGGGCGCGGGGATGCCGTAGGTCTCGGGCTCGGCCCCGACGCCGCCCGGCCACTCGGCGGCGATGGCGTCGCCCGTCCAGCCGCCGTCGGCGAAGGCGACGGACTTCTCCTTGGGGTGGGCCCACAGGGCGAGCCGGTCGCCGCCGATGCCGATGGCCTGACCGGTCACTCCGTCGGAGTCGTCCGAGGCCAGGAAGGTGATCAGGGCGGCGACGTCCTCGACGGTGCCGAGGCCCTCGTCCTTGCGCAGCCAGTCCGGCAGCGGCTCGCCCGTGCGCTCGGACTCCTCGATGACCGGGGCGAAGGCCGGGATGGTCTTGGTCATCTCGGTGGCGGCGACCGGGACGACGGCGTTGACGGTGATGCCGGCGCGGCCCAGCTCCATGGCCCAGGTGCGGGCCATGGCGACGATGCCCGCCTTGGCGGCCGCGTAGTTGGTCTGGCCGAAGTTGCCGCGCTGGCCGGCCGGGGAGGAGATGAGGACCAGTCGGCCACCGGTGCCCTGCTCGCGCATGCGGACGGCGGCGGCGCGGGCGCAGGTGAAGGTGCCGCGCAGGTGGACGCGGACCACGTCGTCGAAGTCCTCGTCGGTCATCTTCCACAGCACGCGGTCGCGCAGGATGCCGGCGTTGGTGACGAGCACGTCCAGGCGTCCGAACTCCCGCACAGCCGCGTCCACCAGCTCCTGCGCGGCCGCGCTGTCCCCCACCGCCGCGACGACGCCGGCCGCCCGGCCCCCCTCGGCCGTGATGGCGGCGACGGCGTCGTCGACGACGGCCTGGTCGACGTCGTTGACCACGACGGCGGCGCCGGCCGCGGCGAGAGCCCGTGCGTAGGCCAGTCCGAGACCGCGTCCGCTGCCGGTGACGACAGCGACCTTGCCGTGAAGATCCATGAGAGGTGCCTCTCGTAAAGGGGGTGGAAGGGGGTATGCCGAAGTCCCGGCACGAGCCGGGATCGACAGGAATCCTGATGAACGCCAGTCTGGGTATCAACAGGATTCCTGTCAATGTTTTAGGGTGAGGGGTGCCGTCACCCCGGCGGCAGCCGGTCCGGGAGCGGCACGACCACCCCGGGCGCACCCACCACGGGAGGACGAACGTGAGCACCTCACTGCTCTACCTGCTCAAGAGGACGGAGCTGGCGGTGCGGGCCCGCCTGGAGGAGCTGGTCAAGCCCGCCGGCATCACGGCCCTGCAGTACACCGCCCTGACGGTGCTGGAGCGGCACGACGGCATCTCCGCCGCCCAGCTCGCCCGCGACTCCTTCGTCACCGCCCAGTCGATGGCCGACATGGTGCGCGCCCTGGAGGGCCGGGGCCTGATCCGCCGCGAGCCCAACCCCGCCAACCGTCGCGAACGCCTCATCCTGATCGCCGACCCGGGACGGCGACTGCTCGCCGAGTACGCCGAGCCGGCCCGCGCGCTGGAAGAGCGCATGGTCGCAGGTCTGAGTGCCGAGGAGATCGACGTGCTCAGGGAGGCGCTGATCGGGGCGTGGCGGTCCCTGTCCTAGGGGACGGGGTCAGCCGCGAGGGGCGTCGCGCTCGACGTACCGGCGGATCTTCCGCAGCGTCTCGGGGTGCGCTTCCCTCGCTCCGTAGGTGCGGTCGGCGGCCACCGGGGCGATCGCGATGCGGCCGTCCCGGAACAGGGCCGCGGAGTCGGCGTCCTTCTCGGTCTCGGTGCAGGGCTCGCCCGGCGTCTCCTCGCAGAACCCGAGTCCGATCTCGAAGGAGTCCTCCCCGGTCCGCTCGTACGCGTGCCAGATGACGGCGCCGTGGCCGACGCTCGTCCAGGCGGGGGCCTTGGCGGGCGTCCCGGTGCTGACGTCGGGGTAGTCGACCTTGAGCACGAAGTCGTCGGTGAGCAGTCCGCGCTGCTTGAGTCCCGCCACGAAGCGGGCGCCGAACTCGGCGTTCGCGCGGTAGTTGACGCGCGGGAAGAACGTGTTCGTCTCGTCGCCGGCCGAGGAGAAGGCGATCGCGGGGACGTCCTCGTCGATCGCGGCGACGGCGGCGCCGACCGTACCGGAGTCGTTGACCTGCGCGGAGACGTTGGGGCCGGAGTTGATGCCGGTGAGGACGAGGTCGGGAGCGGAGTCCCAGCCGGCCTTGGCCTTGAGGCCCGCGCGGAGGGCGAGCTTGACGGTGTCGGCGGGGGTCGCGGACGGCGAGTCCTCGGTGCAGGGGCCGTCGGCGAGGCACACGCCGTAGACCGCGCCGCCGGACGGCGCCTGGACGCAGTCGTGCTCGTAGCCGGCGGGCAGGGCGGTCCGGCGCTGGGCGGTGAGGACGCCGCCGTTGCTGACGGCGGTGCCCTTCCCGGACTGGACCTGCCACGGAGCCATGACCACGACGTCGGCCCCGGCGGCGCACATCGCGCGGCGCAGCTCGTACAGGCCGAGACCGTCCGAGTTGCTCGCCTTCGCCGCCTGCATCGAATCGTCGTTGGCGATCAGGATCCGCATTCCGGCGAGCGGGCGGGGCGGGGCTGACGGGGGAGCGGTCGCGTACGCGGTCACTCCGGCCGCGGCGATCAGCGCGGCCCCCACGGTCGCGAGTCCGAGTCTGCGGGAGGTCGACGACATCGACGACATGGGCGCTTTCCCTTCGGTGGGAGAGAGTGCCGGGCGGCGCCCGGTCAGGTGGCGCCGCCCGGCGTCGCGGCTCCGGTGGGGCCGCGAGTCCGGGGAGGATGGTGCGGGGCCGCCGCCTCAGCGCACCGACGTGACCGGGATCACCGCGGCCGCGCCGAGCAACGTGATCAGGGCGGCCGTGACGTACGGCCCGTCGTAACCGATCGCGCCGACGAGCAGGGCGGCGAGGAACGGCGCGAGGATCTGCGGGAAGCGGCCGATGAAGACCCAGCGGAAGTCGGCCGACCTGAGGGTGTCGGTGAAGGCGGCCGACCGCCTTCCGGGCGGCACCGGTTCGGCCTTCGGCCGGCGTCGCTCGCGGACCACGGCGGTGAGGAGGACGGCCGCGCCGGCGATGACGGCGCCGAGCACGAGGTAGCCCACGGCGATGTCGCCGGGGACGGACAGGGCGGCGGTCGGAACGCCGGACTGCGGCTCCGACTCCGCCGGGCCGGCCGGGCGGACTTCGGATGCGTTCATGTCGTTCTCCTCGGCCACGGCCCCTCGGGGGGCGGGTCGTGCGTGAGCGGGGACGTGCGGTGGTGCGGGGTCAGCTGTCGAAGCCGAGGCCGAAGCGGTCGAGGGTGCGGAGCCAGAGGTTGCGCCGCCCCTCGTTGAGGTCGGCGCGCGCCATGGACCACCTGGTGATGTTGATGCCGATGGAGCGGACGGGCTCGGGCGGGAACGGCAGGGGCTTGCGGCGTACGAGTTCCAGGCCGGTGCGTTCGGTGGACTCGCCGGCCAGCAGGTCGAGCATCACCTCGGCGCCGAAGCGGGTGGCGCCGACACCGAGACCGGTGTAGCCGGCGGCGTGGGCGACCTTGCCGTGGTGACACGTGTCAAAGAAAACGCAGAAGCGAGTGCTGGTGTCAATGGCCCCGCCCCAGGCGTGACTGAACCGAACCCCTTCCAGCTGCGGAAACGTTGTGAAGAAATGTTCCGCGAGCTTCGCGTACGTCTCCGGCCTGCGGTCGTGCTCGGCGCGGACCGGGCCGCCGTGGTAGACGGCGTCGTAACCGCCCCAGAGGATGCGGTTGTCGGCGGAGAGCCGGACGTAGTGGAACTGGTTGGCGCAGTCCGCGAAGCCCTGGCGGCGCGTCCACCCGACGGAGGCGAGCTGCTCCTCGGTGAGCGGCTCGGTCATGAGCGCGTAGTCGTACACGGGGACGGTGTACGGGCGGTGGCGCCGGAGCAGCGACGGGTAGGCGTTGGTGGCGAGCGCGACGCGACGGGCGGTGATCCGGCCGTAGGGGGTGCCGACGGCGACGACGGCGCCGTGCTCGCCGAGGGAGGTCGCGGGGGTGTGTTCGTGGATGCGGACGCCGAGGTCGAGGCAGGCCTGCTTGAGTCCCCAGGCGAGCCGGGCCGGGTTGACCATGGCGACGTCGTCCTGGTTCCACAGGCCGCCGAGGAAGGTCGGGGAGTCGACCTCGGCGCGGACCTCCTCGGCGTCGAGGAGGAGGGGCTTGCCTCCGTAGCGGGCGGCGGCCCCGGCCTCCTCCGCGAGGCCGTCGAGCTGGTACCGCTCGGTGGCGACGACGAGGGAACCGGTGCGCTCCCAGTCGCAGTCGATGCCGTAGCGCTCGATGGCGTCCTCGATGGCCTGGAGGTTCTCTCGGCCGAGGCGCTCCAGGAGGCCGATCTCCTCGGGCCAGCGCTGGAGGCCGTTCGCGAGGCCGTGGGTGAGGCTCGACTCGCAGAAGCCGCCGTTGCGGCCGGAGGCCGCGCCGCCGACCTCGTCGGCCTCGACCAGCACGACGTCGGCGGAGGGGTCGCGCTCCTTGGCGACGAGTGCGGTCCACAGGCCGGTGTAGCCGCCGCCGACCACGAGGAGGTCGCAGGTGGTGCCGCCGACGAGGGCGGGGGCGGGCTGCGGCCGGCGGGGGTCGTCGAGCCAGAACGGCGTGTGGTCGACATCCCGGAGCGCGCTGAGGTGGTCCATGGGTGTTCCTTCGGGGTCGCGGAGGCGCCCGAGCGCGGGCGGCCTCCGAAGTGCCGCCATGAGACTCCGCCGTGAGGAACAAGGTCAATGGTGTTGACGTAAGCGCCGACGTCAGCCTTCCGGGCTCGGCTCCGGCCGCAGCGCCGCCACCGCGGCGAGCATGAGTTCCAGGGCGAACGGATAGCCGCTGTCGCGCATGTCGGCGGCGAGCAGGGGGAGGGTCGCGGCGACGTTCGGGTGGGTCTCGGGCGACAGCCTGCCGTAGACCGCGTGCCAGACCTCCGCCTCCTTCTCCCGGGCGGCGGGCGGCAGGGCGAGCGCGGCGGCGTCCTGGGCCGCGAAGGCGAGGGCCTGGTCGACGAAGGCGTGGTAGATCCGCACGGCGAGGGGGTCCGGGAAGCCGGCCGAGCGCAGGACGCCGAGGATCCGCTCGACGGCCCGGGTCTCGTACGGCCGGCCGGTGGTGCGGTGGGCCGCGAGGGCGGCCGCCTGCGGGTAGGCCTGGTAGCAGCCGTGGATCCGGAGGCCCAGCTCGCGGAGGTCCGTCCGCCAGTCGCCGGTGGCCGCCCAACCCTCCTGCGCGCGGCCGATGATCTCGTCGGCGACGGCGAGGAGCAGGGCGTCGGTGTTCCGGAAGTAGCGGTACAGGGCGGTGGGGTCGGCGCCGAGCGCGGCGCCCAGCCTCCGTACCGACAGGGCCTCCGCTCCGTGCTGGGCGATCAGGCGCAGCGCGGTCTCGACGATGAGCCGCTCCGAGAGGACGGCGCCCTGCTTGGTGGGGCGCCGGCGCTGCCGCCTGCCCTCGGGGACCACGCGTTCGGACATGGCCGGAACCTTACGTCAACACCATTGACGTGTAAACGGCCCGCCCGCTTGCATGGCGCCCACCAACCGACACCACATGTTCTGGAGCGCCCATGCCCACGGCCGATCTGGTCTTCACCAACGGGCCCGTCTTCACGGCGGACCCGGCCCGCACCCGGGCGACCTCGCTCGCCGTCGTCGGCGAGCGGATCGCGGCGGTCGGCCACGACGAGGTGCGGGACCTCGTCGGGCCCGGCACGGAGGTCGTCGACCTGACGGGGAAGCTGCTGCTCCCCGGCTTCCAGGACGCCCACGTCCACGCCGTCTCCGGCGGCAAGGAGCTGGCCGAGTGCGACCTCACCGGCACGGTCGGCGTCGCCGACTACCTGACGCGGGTCAGGGAGTACGCCGACGCCCATCCGGAGCGCCCCTGGATCACCGGCGGCGGCTGGTCGATGGAGAGCTTCGAGGGCGGACTGCCCACCCGGCAGCTGCTCGACTCCGTCGTTCCCGACCGGCCGGTCCTGCTGTCGAACCGGGACCACCACGGCGCCTGGGCCAACTCCCGCGCCCTCGAACTCGCGGGGCTCACCGCCGCCACCCCCGATCCCGCCGACGGGCGGATCGAGCGGGAGGCGGACGGCTCCCCCAGCGGCATGCTCCAGGAGGGCGCGATCGGGCTCGTCGCCGGACTGGTGCCGGCGGCCACCGCCGAGGACCGCCTCGCCGGTCTGCTGCGCGCCCAGAAGCTGCTGCACTCGCTGGGCATCACGGCCTGGCAGGACGCGCTGCTCGGCTCCTTCGGCGGGATGACCGACCCCTCGGAGGCGTATCTGACGGCCGCCGGCGACGGTTCGCTGACCGCCCGGGTGACCGGGGCGCTCTGGTGGGACCGGGAGCGGGGCTCCGAGCAGATCCCCGAACTGGTCGCCCGCCGCGAGAAGTTCAGCCTCGGACGGTTCCGGGCCGGCTCGGTGAAGATCATGCAGGACGGCATCGCGGAGAACTTCACCGCCGCCATGACCGCCCCGTACCTGGACGGCTGCGGCTGCGCCACCGCCAACAGCGGACTGAGCTTCGTGGATCCGGAGGCGCTGCGCGGGTACGTGACCGAGCTCGACGCCCTCGACTTCCAGGTCCACTTCCACGCCCTGGGCGACCGGGCCGTGCGCGAGGCCCTGGACGCGCTGGAGGCCGCGATCGCCGCGAACGGGCGGCGCGGCAACCGGCACCACCTCGCGCACCTCCAGGTCGTCCACCCCGACGACCTGGCCCGGTTCGCGGCGCTCGGCGCCATCGCCAACATCCAGCCGCTGTGGGCGGCGCACGAGCCGCAGATGGACGAGCTGACCATCCCGTTCCTGGGCCCCGAACGCGCCGCCTGGCAGTACCCGTTCGGCGATCTGGTGCGGGCCGGGGCCACCCTCGCGGCCGGCAGCGACTGGCCGGTCAGCAGCCCGGACCCGATCGCGGGCATCCACGTCGCCGTCAACCGCCGCGAGCCCGGGGCCGCCGACGACCGGGTCTTCTACGCCGAGCAGCGCCTCGACCTCCCCACGGCGCTCGCCGCCTACACGGCGGGCACCGCGCACGTGAACGGCCTCGACGACACCGGCAGCCTGCGCCCCGGCCACCTCGCCGACCTGGTCGTCCTGGACCGGGACGTCCTCACCGGGCCGCCGGAGGAGATCGCCGAGGCCCGGGTGGAGCGGACGTACGTCGGCGGACGGCTGGTCCACTCGGTCTGACCGGCGGCTCTACCTCCGGGGCCTCACCGAGGACGCCCGGACGTCCAGCCGCGTCGGCACGAGCGTCCCGGCGGGTTCCCGTCGGCCGTGTTCCAGCACCGCGACGAGGTGTTCGACGCCTGCCTCCGCGACCGCCTCGGGCCGCAGGCTCAGCGTGCTGACCGGAGGGTCGGTGTGGAGGGCCGTGGCGTCCTCGCTGACCAGGACGACCAGCAGGTCGTCCGGGACCCCGTAGCCGTGACGGCGCGCCGCCTCCAGGACGAGGGGCGGGCTCGCCTCGGCCACGACCAGGAGGGCGTCGGGGCGCTCCGGCCCGTCGGCGGTCAGGGCGGTCTCGACGCCGCGCACCACCGGTCCGTTGCCGGCCTCCCCGACGCGCACCGTCCGTTCCGGCAGGCCGTGGGCGGCGCACCACTCCCGGTGGGCGGCGGACACCTCCGTGTGGAAGCGGGTGGTGCTGTCCGGCACGACGAGGACGGGCCGCCGGGCCCCCTGCTCCCGGAGGTGGTCGAGGGCCTCGCGGACGGCGCCGCCCGCGTCGACGTCCACCCAGTAGGCCCCCGGCGTCCCCTCGACGGAACGGTCCGTGAAGACGGGGACGCCGGCGGCGAGCAGGCCCTCGACGACCGGGTCGTCGGCGACGGGGTCGGCGACGACCACCGCGTCGAGGGACAGGTCGGCCCACTCGCTCTGCAGCGAGCCGGCGGGCAGCAGCACCACGGCGTAGCCGCGGCGCAGCGCGGTGGCCGCGGTGGCGCCGGTCAGCCGGGCGAAGTACGGCGACTCGAGGAAGGTCCAGGGGGTGGCGGCGAACTCGCCGACCACGTATCCGATCAGCCTGGCCCGCCCCGCGCGCAGATGGCGCGCGGTGGCGTTGGGCCGGTAGCCCATTCTGCGCGCGGTCTCGCGGGCCCTCTCCCGTACCTCGGGGGAGAGTCTGCCGGTGCCGTTGAGCGCCGCGGAGACGGTCGTCTTGGACAGGCCCGCCTCGCGGGCCACGTCGACGAGGCGAACGCGCGGGGTGGGCGGCGAGGGCTGCCCGCCGTGCCGTGAAGCTTCGGTCATGGGGGTGATGCTGCCACCCTCGCGACCTCTGCAAAACCGTTCCCGCAAAGTCGTCTGCAGGTCTTGTGCGGGAACGTTCCCGCACCAATACTCGCTCCATCCCCCCGAGCCCGTCACTACACCCGTAAAGGGGTGGGTCCCCATGCGCATGCCCAGAGCCATCGCGCTTCTCGTCTGTACCGCCGCGATAGCGGCCACCACCGCCGGCTGCTCCGGCGCCACGAAGCCGCCCGTGGCCGGCGGCGGCACTCACTTCAAGGTCACCCCGACCTCCCCGCCCGCGCAGGGCCCGCTGAACTCCTTCACCTGGTCCCTGTACGCCGAGCCGTACACCCTCGACTACGCCCTCGCGTACGACTACCCGCCGAACACCGTCCTCGCCAACGTCTGCGAGCAGCTGCTGCGGGTCACGCCCGACATGAAGATCGTCCCCGGCCTCGCCGTGAAGTGGTCCCAGCCGGACCCGCGCACCCTCGTCTACACCCTGCGCCCGGGGGTGAAGTTCCACGACGGCACCACCCTGACCGCCGACGACGTCGTCGCCTCCCTCAAGCGCCAGATGGATCCGAAGACCGGATCCCCGTGGGGCTCCTCCTTCAAGACCGTCGACTCCATCGAGAAGACCGGCCCCCTGGAGGTGACCATCCGCCTCGGCAAGGCCGACGTCCTCTTCCACGAGATGATGGCCGCCTCCCCCGGCACCGTCGTCAGCGCCGCCTCACTGGCGAAGCAGGGCAAGGACTACGGCACCCCCAGGGGGAAGCTGAACTGCACCGGTCCGTACGCCCTCGACAGCTGGGTCCAGGGCGACAGCATCACCCTCAGGAAGAACGCGGCCTACTGGGACAAGACGCTCTCCCCCAAGTCCGACAAGGTGAAGTTCACCTTCGTCGAGGACGCCGCGGCCCGCTCCAACGCCTTCCTGTCCGGCACCGCCGACGGCGGCTACATGGTCCCGTCCTCCTCCTTCGCCCAGCTCGGCGCGAGCAGCAGGGGCACGCTCCTCTTCGGCCCCAACACCGCCGCCGCGAACCTCGCGGTCCTCGACTTCCACGGCACGCTCTCCAACCTCAAGGTCCGCAAGGCCCTGTCGATGGCCCTCGACCGGAAGAACATCGTCAAGGCCGCGGCCGGCGGCGTCGGCGTCCCCGCCAAGGCCCCCGCCGCGCGCGGCGCCTGGGCGCTGGCCCCGGACAGGACGGCGGAGCTCTTCGACACGCTGCCCGAACCCGCGTACGACGTCGAGGGCGCGAAGAAGCTCGTCGAGGAGGCCCACGCGAAGGGCCGCAGGGTCACCGTCGCCACCAGCAGCATGGCGCCCGAGATCAGCGTCGTCGCCAACGCCGTCCAGGCCGCGGGCCGACAGATCGGGCTCGACGTCGTGCTGAAGCCGGTCTCGCCCGACGCGTACAGCAGCATCTTCGTCGACCCGGACGCGCGCGAGGGCCTCGACCTCGTCATCACCAACGGCTACGACAACACGCCCGACCCGCTGGAGTTCTACCAGTACCTGCGCACCGGCGACTTCGGGAACTACGGCCGCTGGTCGAACGCCGAGTTCGACGTCGCCTTCGACCGGGCGAACTCCGAGCCGGACCCGGTCAAGCGCGCCGGACTCACCGCCAGGCTCCAGAAGATCGCGCTCGACGAGCTGCCGGTCATCCCCGTCTACGAGGCGCCCTACTCGGTCTTCCTCGGCAAGCGGATCACCGGCGCGCCGACCGGCATCGCCCAGCTCTACTTCCCGTGGGCCGCGACGATCGGGGCCTCCAAGCGATGACGCGCTACCTCGTCGGACGGCTCCTCGGCCTGGTGGCGGTGCTGTTCGTGACCTCCCTCGTGGTCTTCGGCTCCGTCCACCTGGCCCCCGGCGACCCGGTGTCGTTCCTGCTGCACGGCCGCCCCGCGACCCCCTCGGCCGTGGCGGCCCTGCGGGCGGAGCACCACCTCGACGACCCGCTGGTCGCCCAGTACGCGAAGTGGCTCGGGTCCGTGCTGAGCGGCGACTTCGGCCGCTCGACCCAGTACCACCAGGACGTGGCCTCTCTGATCGGTTCGCGCCTCACCGGCACCGCCCTGCTCGTCGGCTGCGCCGCCGTGCTCGTCGCGGTGCTCGGGGTGGCCGCCGGCATCCTCGCCGCCCTGCGCCCCGGCCTCCCGGACCGGGTGGTGCTCATCGGCACCGGCGTCGCCACCGCCACGCCCTCGTTCGTGACGGCCATCGCGCTCGTCTCGCTCTTCTCCGTCCGGCTCGGCTGGTTCCCGGGGCCGGGCGGCGGCACCCCGGCGGGCCTCTCCGAGCGGCTGTACCAGCTGACGCTGCCGTCCGTCGCCCTGGCGCTGTCCTTCGCGGGGCTCCTCGCCCGGGTGACCCGCTCGGCGATGCTCGACGAACTGGGGCGCGAGCACGTCGAGGTGGCGCGGGCCCGGGGCGTCGCGGGCCGGTCCGTGGTCCGCCGGCACGTGCTGCGCAACGCGCTCGGGCCCGTCGTCACCGTCGGCGGCACGATGCTCGCCGGCCTCCTCATCAGCACCTCGATCGTCGAGACCGCCTTCGACGTCCCCGGGCTCGGCTCGCTGCTCGTGCAGTCCGTCACCGCGAAGGACTTCGCGGTCGTGCAGGCGATCACGCTGCTCAGCGTCGCGGCCTTCGTCCTCGTCAACCTCGTCGTCGACCTGCTCGCCCCGCTCATCGACCCCCGTCTCTCCCTCGGGGAAGGCTCCTCATGACCTCCACCACCTCCGCGGTGCCGTACCGCAGGCCCGGGCTGCGCGCCCTGCGCCCCTTCGGCCAGGGGCCGCTCTTCGCGGTCTCGGTCGCGGTGCTCGCCGCGCTCGTCCTGGTCGCCCTCCTCGCGCCCGTCCTCACCCCGTACGACCCCGAGTCGCTCGACCTGTCGGCGAGTCTCGTCGGCACCACCGGCGACCATCTGCTCGGCACGGACCAGTCGGGGCGGGACGTCCTGTCCCGGCTGCTCACCGGCGCCCGCACCGGGCTGCTCGGGCCGCTGCTCGTCGTCGGCGTCTCCACCCTGCTCGGCACCCTCCTCGGCGTGGTGGCGGCCTGGCGCGGCGGCTGGGTGGACACGCTGCTCTCCCGGTCCATGGACCTCGTCTTCTCGATCCCCGGCCTGCTGCTCGCGATCCTGCTCGTGTCGGTCGTCGGCGAGGGACTCACCGCGCCCGTGATCGCCATGTCCGTCGCCTACACCCCGTACGTGGGCCGGCTGGTCCGGGGCATCGCGCGGCAGGAGAAGGCCCGGCCGTACATCGAGGCGTACCGGGTGCAGGGCTGGTCCGGCTGGACCGTCTGCGTGCGCCACCTGCTGCCCAACGTCGCGCCGACGGTCTTCGCCCAGTCCGCGATGAACTTCGGGTACGCCCTGATGGACCTGGCGGCCCTGTCGTTCCTCGGCTTCGGGGTGCAGCCGCCGGCCGCCGACTGGGGCGCCATGATCAACGAGGGGCAGGCGGCCGTCCTGCAGGGGGCCATGCTGCCGGCCCTCGCGCCCTCCGCGTGCATCGTGCTCGCCGTGGTGGCGTTCGGCATCGTCGGCGAGGGGCTCGCCGACCGGATCGCGAAGCGGGAACGGTGAACGGCATGCGCGAACACGGCGGGACCGCGCCGGTCCTGGAGATCGAGGGCCTCGGCGTCCGCCTGGCCGGCGACCGGGCCGCCCGGCCCATCCTGGACGGGGTGAGCCTGACGGTGCGGCCCGGGGAGACGGTCGGACTGGTCGGCGAGTCCGGCTCCGGCAAGTCCGTGGCCTGCCGCAGCGTCCTGGGGCTGCTGCCCGCGGGCGCCCGCACCGACGGGGAGGTCCGGGTCGCCGGGCGGAACGTCCTCGCGATGAACCGCGCGGAACTGACCGCGCTGCGCGCCCGGCGGGTCTCCATGGTCTTCCAGGACCCGCGCGCCTCCGTCAACCCGCTGCGGCGGGTGGGCGACTTCCTCACCGAGGGACTGCGCGCGGCCGGGACGCCGGCCGCCGAGGCGACCGCCCGCGCCGAGGAACTCCTCGACGCGGTCGGCATCCGCGACCCGCGCGGCGCCCTGCGCCGCCGCCCGCACCAGTTCTCCGGCGGCATGCTCCAGCGGGTCGTCATCGCGGCGGCCCTGGCGAGCGAGCCGGCCCTCCTCGTCGCCGACGAGCCGACGACCGCGCTCGACGTCACCACCCAGGCCGAGGTCATCTCGATCCTGGCCCGGCTGCGGGCCGAGCGGGGCACGGGCATGCTGTTCGTCACGCACGACCTCGAACTGGCCGCCGCCGTCTGCGACCGGGTGTACGTCATGTACGCGGGCCGGATCGTGGAGACCCGGTCGACGGACGAGCTGTTCGACGCGCCGCGCCACCCGTACACGGCGGGCCTGCTCGCCTGCACCCCGCGCATCGAACCGGGCGCGCCGGCTCCCCGGCCCGTCCCGGGGCGGCCCGTCTCCCTCGCGGAGGCGCCGCCCGGCTGCTCCTTCGCCGCGCGCTGCGCCCACGCGCTGGCGCGCTGCGCCGGGGAGACGCCCGCGCTCGTACGCCACGGGGACGGGCTCGCCGCCTGCCACCGTGCCGAAGAAGGGATCACGCTGTGACCGTCCTGCCCCAGGAGGGCCTGGTCGTCGACGGACTGCGCAAGCGGTACGGGGACCACACGGCCGTCGACGGCGTGTCCTTCGCGCTCGCACCCGGGTCCTGCCTCGCCCTCGTCGGGGAGTCCGGCAGCGGCAAGACGACCACGGTCCGGATGCTCGTGGGTCTGGAACGCCCGGACGGCGGCACGGTCCGCCTCGGCGGCCGGGACCGCTCCGCCCTGCCCCGGGGCAGGGCGGAGCGGCTCGCCAGGGCCCGGGAGATCCAGATGGTCTTCCAGGACCCGTACCTCTCGCTCGATCCCCGGGTGACCGTCTCGGACTGCCTGGACGAGGTCCTGCGCCTCCACACGGGCCTCGACCGGGACGGGCGCCGGGCCCGGGTCGCCGAGCTCCTCGACCAGGTGGGCCTCGGCGCGCGCGAGGCCGCGGCCCTCCCCCGGGGCCTCTCCGGCGGCCAGCGCCAGCGCGTGGCGATCGCGCGCGCCCTCGCCGTGGAGCCCGGGGTCCTCGTCCTCGACGAGGCGGTCGCCGCGCTCGACGTGTCGATCCAGGCGCAGATCCTCGAACTCCTCGGCGCGATCCGCCGCGAGTCGGGCATCGGCTATCTGTTCGTCACCCACGACCTGGCCGTGGTCCGGCACGTCGCGGACGAGGTCCTGGTGCTGAGGTCCGGGCGGGTCGTGGAGACGGGCCCGACGGCGCGCGTCCTCGACGCACCGGAAGACCCGTACACCCGGCTCCTGCTGGACTCCGTCCCCCGGCGCGGGTGGCGGGCGGCGGGGCGGTGACGGGGGGCGTGCCGGCGGGACCGTCCCCCGTGCGGGCCCGCCGGCACGACCGTCCCCTCCCCCGGACCGACATCGGGCACCCCGGGGCCGGTCGCGGCCGAGCCGCCGGCCGGGCGCGCGCCGGTCAGGCCTCCAGCCGGGCGAGGACGGCGCGCATCGAGCGCTCCAGGACCGCCCGGGACTCGTCGGTGGGATCGACGATCTCGAAGCCGTGGTGCGCGTGCGGCGCGTCGATGACCTCGACGTCGGCCCCGCGCTTCCCGGCGGCGGCGAGGAACTCCTCGACGGTCGCCGCGAAGACCTCGTGCTCCAGGCCGGCGCGGGCCAGGACGACCGGCGGCCCGTCCGCCGTGCCCACGGTGTCCACGGGACGGAAGCGGGACTCCACCGCCTCCCAGCCGGGCAGCGGCGCCAGGGCGGGGTAGTTCGCCGCCACGCACCGCAGCCACGGCGGGGGCGCGGCCAGCCAGTCCGCCGCGAGAAGGCCGCCGGTGGAGAAGAACCAGAGCGCGATCCGGTCCGCGTCGACGCGCGGATCGGCACGGACCCCCTCGACGGCGTCGGCGAGGTCCCGGGCGGCCCGCGGGTAGTCGACGAGGCCGTGGAGCCGGAGGTCCACGGTGACGCCGACGACGCCCGCGCCCGCCGCGTAGCGGCCGTACCCCAGGAAGAACGGCGTGTCCCGCGGGGTGGGCCGCCGGTCGGGCTCGATGGGGCCGCCGTGGACGAAGACGACCGCCGGGCGGGGTCCTTCGGCGTCCGGGAGGTGGAGGTCGGCCCGTCCCAGTCGCTCGCGCGGCCGCTCGGGCACGTCGACGAGGAAGGGCCGGAGGTGGGACGGCTGTTCGTGGCCGTTCTCGGGCGCCGTCACCCGGTGGCCCTCGCCGGCGGCCGCGCGGAGCAGCGCCCCGGCCAGTTCCCCGGGCGCGGAGAGCATCGGCCAGTGGCCGGTGGCGAGTTCGAGGAAGCGGAACCGGTCCTCGGTCAGCACCCGGAACTGGGGCGGCCCTGAGGCCACCGCCATCTCGACCAGGGCGATGCTCTGCCCGTTCGCGGTGCACAGGACGCCGGTGGACGGCAGGGTGTCCGTGGCGCCGGTCAGGCGGAGCGGCTCGGTGAGCGTGCGGCCCGGCTGGGGCGCGGCCTCGCGCTCCAGCCGGGCGAGGGCGTCGGCGGGGATCCCCTCGACGCTGCCCCACCGCGACCAGGTGCCCGGGGCGGGCGGCGGGACCGCCGCTTCGGGGTGCCCGGCGAGCAGTTCCCGGACCCCGGGGTCGGGTACGGAACGCACGGCGGGCTCGCCGGCACGCGGGGGTTCCGTGTCCACGGAGACGATCCGGGCGACCCGCCCGGCCCGCCGGTCGGCGGCGCCGAACACCGGACGCAGGCCGTAGCCGTGTCCGACGAGGACCACCTCGGGCGCCGTGATCCCGTCGAGCAGTTGGACGAGCTCCTCGACGTGCGTCTCCAGGCCGGTCCCGGGGCCGGCCTCGGCGCGCCGGTCCCCCGTCCCGGTCAGGGTCACCGGGTACGCCTCCGCTCCCGCCTCCCGCAGCCGGGCGGCGGTCTCCTCCCACACCCAGCCGCCGGTGAAGGTGTCCGACACCAGCACGAACGCCGTCATGACCGTCTCCTCGTCGTTTCTCGGGGGTGTCTCGCGGTCACGCTAGGAACTCCCCCTGCGGGAGATTCAAGTCCGCCGGTCGCGCGGCAGAATGGACGGGCCCGGAGATCACCGGATCCCGCTGGAGGAGGTTCGCCCCGTGTCGTCCGACGGCCTGTGGAGCATCGGTGAGCTGGCCGCGCGGGCGGACGTCACCGTCAAGACCGTGCGGTTCTACTCCGATCGCGGTCTGCTGCCCGAGGCGGGCCGCAGCTCCGGGGGTCATCGCAGGTACGGGGCCGAGGCGCTCGACCGGCTGCGGTTCATCCGGTCGCTGCGCGCCCTCGACCTGCCGGTGCCCGAGGTGGAACGGGTGCTCGACGGGGACGGAGCCGACGCGGCCCTCGAGGAGGCCGTCGCGGGGCGGTTGCGGGACGTGGGCTCCCAACTGGTGGCGCTGCGGTGGAAGGAGGCGTCGCTGCGGCTGCTCCAGGAGTGCGCCGCCGGGGAGCGCGCGGAGCGGCTGCGGCTGCTCGGCGCGCTGCCCGCCCCACCTGACACGGACGCCCTGGTCCGGTTCTGGCGGCGGGCCCTGCCGGTGCGGCTGCCGGGGCGGCTGGTGGCCACGGTCCTCGACGCGGTGGTGCCGCGGCCGCCGGAGGATCCGGGTCCCGATCAGGTGTGGGCGTTCGCGCGGCTGCACGCGCTCGTCACCGACCCGCGCCTCGAACGGCCGGAGTTCCGGCCCGCGCCGCCGCTCCCGGACGGCGAGTACCGTCCGGTGGTGCTCTACGAGGGCCTCGCCGAGGCGTACGGGCTCGCCGCGGCCGAGGTGCGGGCCGGGCGGGCGCCGCAGGACGGCGGGGCCCTGGACTGTTTCGTCTCCGCCTACGCCCGGGCGCGCGGGGAGCGGGACACGCCGGACTTCCGGCGCCGGCTCGTCGGGCTGCTCGCCCTGGACGACGGCCCCGTGCTCCCCCGGTACTGGAAGCTGGCCGCCGGTCTGTTCGCCCCGGACGAGCCGGTCCTCGGCATGCTGCACCACCACCTCTCGACGGCCCTGCGCGGCGAGGTCCACGGGCCGGCCGCCTGACCCCTCCCACATGGTGGGCGGTCCGCTGTCCACGGGCTGGGCACCGGGGTGGCGGATCTCGCCGACTCCCCTGCTTCGCCGCAGGTCAGAGAGGTGCGGAGGGGCTGTCAGGTGGCGCAATACTGCGGCAACACCATCGGGGCCGATCCGCCGCTACGTTCCGTGCCATGCCCGCCGAACCCGCTCCCGCCGCCCGCCCCGTCGCAGCCGCCCGCCGTCGGCGACTGCGCGCGGACCGGGCACGGCAGCTCGCCGACCTGCTGCGCCACCAGATCCTGGCGGGCGGCTTCCCCGGCGGCGTCCTCCCCCTGGAGGACGCCCTCGCGGCCGACTACCGGGCCAGCCGCAACACCGTCCGGCAGGCGCTCGACCTGCTACGCGGCGAGCAGTTGGTCGACCGGCAGCCGGGGGTCGGGACGGTGGTGGTCTGCGAGAAGTACCCGCACGGCCTCGACCGGCTCCAGGGCCTCGCCGAGACCCTGCACGAGCACGGCACGGTCACCAACGAGGTCCGGACCGTGGGCCCGGTCGGGGCCCCGGGGCCGGTGGCGCACCGGCTGGGCCTGCCCGAGCACGCGGACGTGCTCTGCGTCGAGCGGCTGCGCCGTCTGAACGGACTGCCGCTCTCGCTCGACCTGTCGTACCTCCCGATGGACATCGGGGGCGAGCTCCTCGGCTGCGACCTGGAGAACACGGACGTGTTCCGGCTCCTGGAGCAGTCGACCGGCGGGCCGCTCGGGCACGCCGAGATCACCCTGGAGGCCGTCAACGCCGACGCGCACTCCGCCGCCGTCCTCCAGGCGCCGCGCGGCGCCGCCGTCCTGATGCTGGAGCGGCTGACCCGTCTGCCCGACGGGCGGCCGGTGGACCTGGAGTTCATCCGGTTCCGCGGCGACCGCATCACCATGAGCGGCGTGCTCCGCCGCTCCCTCTGACCTCCCCGCTTCCCCGTACGCCCCTTTCCCGGAGACAGCCATGCCTGTGGTCCCCCAGCGCGGTGACGTGCCCGTCACCATCGACGAGTCGAAGTGCATCGACGGCTGCACGCTGTGCGTCGACATGTGTCCGCTCGACTCGCTCGCGATCCGCGAGGAGGACGGCAAGGCCTACATGCACGTGGACGAGTGCTGGTACTGCGGCCCGTGCGCGGCCCGCTGTCCCACCGGCGCGGTGACCGTCGACATGCCCTACCTGCTCCGGTGAAAGGCCGAACTCCCATGCCCGTGAGAAGACTCGCCCCGGCCCTCCCGCTCGCCCTGCTCCTTCCGCTCGCCACCGCCTGCGGCGGCGGGGCCGGCGCCGCGGCGGACGGGAAGACGGTCACGGTGACCGTCGGCTACCAGTCGAAGACCATCAACACCGTCACCGCCGGCACGCTGCTGCGCTCCCTGGGCTACTTCGAGGAGGAGCTCGCGGCGCGCGGCGGGAAGGACGGCGTCACCTACCGGGTCGTCTGGCAGGACTACGCGACCGGTGCCCCGATCACCGCCCAGATGACGGCGGGGAAGATCGACATCGGTTCGATGGGCGACTTCCCGCTGCTGATCAACGCGGCGCGCGGCAAGCAGCTCAAGGAGCCGACGCGGCTCGTCGCGGTGACCGGGTACAACCTGCGCGGCGGACTCAACACCGTGGTCACGGCCCCCGGTTCGCCGTTGCGGACGTTGAAGGACCTCAAGGGCCGCAAGGTGTCCACGAGCGTCGGTTCGGCTGCCGACGGCACGCTCGTCCGGGCCCTGCGGCGGGCCGGGCTCGACCCGGCGAAGGACGTCGACAAGGTCAACCAGCAGCCGAGCGTGGGTGCTTCGGCCCTGGCGGCGGGCACCGCCGACGCGCTCTCCCAGTTCGTCGCCTGGCCCGGTCTGCTCGCCTTCCAGGGGCGGGCGACGGCGCTGTACGACGGGGCCGAGCTGAACCTGCCGACCTTCCACGGGGTCACCGTCCGCGAGCGGTTCGCCAAGGAGCGGCCGGGGGTCCTCGACGCGTTCCTGCGCGCGCAGCGGCGGGCCACGGACGAGTTGCGCCGCCGTCCGGTGGCGTCCGCCGAGTCGGTCGCGAAGGAGACCGGGCTGCCCGCCGAGGTGGTCTACCTCTACAACGGCGCCCAGGGCATCGCCACCTTCGACCCGGCGCTCCGCCCGGAGCTGGTCGCCGCGCTCAAGGAGGACGTGCCGGTCCTGGCGGAGGCCGGCCTGGTGAAGGACGTCGACGTGGACGCCTTCGTCGACGCGGCCCCGCTGCGGCGGGCGGTGCCGGGCGCCCCGTACCCGAAGGCGGGCGCCGCCCGGTCCGAACTCTGGCTGAAGGGGCAGGGGTCGACCCGTACCTTCGACAGTCCGGGGGCGCTCCTCAAGGCCGTCAAGGGCGCGGCGGTCCGGGCCGCGTACGTGCCGGACGCGGTGACCGGGACGCTCTGGTTCGCGGACCGCGCGGTGTGGGTCCGGGACGGCGGGCAGTGGCGCGCCTTCGTGACCCGGGAGGGCGCGGAGCGGTACGTCACGGGGCACGCCGGCTCCCGGGCCGTCGGGTACGCGGACGCCGTGAGGCTCGCGTCATGAGCTGGGGCCGCCGTCTGGTCCGGGTGGCCTCGCCGCTCGTGGCGCTCGGCGTCTGGCAGCTGCTGACCTCCCTGGACGTCGACCTGTGGCTGCGGTTCGAGCAGTTCCCCACGGTCGTCGAGGTGGCCTCCGCGCTCGCCGACCGGATCGGGACGGAGACGTACTGGCAGGACCTCGGCCACAGCCTGCGCCGGATCGCGCTGGGCTTCCTGCTCGCGGCCGTCCTCGGGGTGGCCGCCGGGACGGCCGTCGCCCGGTCGCGGTGGGCCGCGGACGTCCTGGGTCCGCTGGTGGAGGTGGTGCGGCCGGTGCCGGCCATCGCCCTGGTGCCGGTCGCGATCCTGCTGCTGCCCACCAACGAGCAGGGCATCGTGTTCATCACCTGCGCCGCCGCGTTCTTCCCCGTCCTGGTGTCGACGCGGCACGCGGTGCGGGCCCTGGACCCGGCATGGGAGGAGGCCGTGCTCACCCTGGGCGGGGGCAGGTTCCGGGTGTTGTTCTCGGTGGTGCTGCCGGGTGCCCTGCCGGGCGTCTTCGGCGGTCTCTCGGTGGGCATCGGCGTCGCGTGGATCTGTGTGATCTCGGCGGAGATGATCTCCGGCGAGTACGGGGTGGGCTACCGCACCTGGCAGGACTACACGGTCGTCGACTATCCGGGGGTCTTCGTCGGCATGGCCACCATCGGCGTCCTGGGCCGGCTCACCTCCACGGCGGTCGAGGCGCTCGGCCGCCGGGTCACCGCCTGGCTGCCGGGTGCCGGGGAGGGCGGCGCGGCCGGTCCGGCCCGTCCGTCGGGCTCCGCGCCGGCGCCCGCGCCCCGCACGGACACGGCGGCCCCGGAGGGCCCCACGGGTCCCGGGCCCCTCACGGGCCCCGTCCCGGACGCCCCGGCGGCCTCCGCCGCCCGTTCCTCCGTCGCCCCGCCCGTACCCGACAAGGAGCCGGTCACATGACCACCCCGAGCACGCACGCCCTCACCGCCGTGCCGACCGGTGCGGAACTCGCCCTGCACGGCGTCCGGCTCGGCCACCCGGGCGGTGCCGCCGTGTCCGGTCCCGTCGGGGTGCGGATCGCGCCCGGTGAGCTCCTCACCGTGGTCGGCCCCTCCGGCTGCGGGAAGACGACCCTGCTGCGGACGCTCGCCGGGCTGCTGCCCCCGCTGGAGGGGCGGGTCACCCAGGACGGGGAACCGGTCCGGCGGCCCGGCGTCGACCGGGCCTTCGTCTTCCAGCACGACGCCCTGCTGCCCTGGCGGTCGGTCCGGGCCAACGTGGAGCTGCCGCTCGCGATCCGCCGCGTCCCGCGCGCCGAGCGTCGCCGGTCGGCGGAGGAGTGGCTGGAGCGGGTCGGGCTCGCCGGGCACGCGCACGGGCTGCCGGGCCGGCTGTCCGGCGGGCAGCGGCAGCGCGTCCAGCTGGCCCGGGCGCTCGCCGGGCGGCCCCGCGCCGTCCTGATGGACGAGCCGTTCGGCGCGCTCGACGCGACGACCCGTGCCGGGATGCAGGACCTGCTCGTGGAGATCCTGCGCGGCACCGGCGCGACCGTCGTCTTCGTCACCCATGACGTGGACGAGGCGCTCCATCTCGGCGACCGGGTCCTCCTGTTCGGGTCCGGCGAGGTCCTGGACGTGCCGCATCCGCGCGCCCGGGACGCCCGGGAGGCGCCCGCCACGGCGGCGCTGCGCCGCCGCGTCCTCGACTCGCTCTGAAAGCCCCTCCGAAAGGCCACTCCCATGGACACCCCCCTGACCGTCCCCGATCTCGCCGACGCGACCGAACTCTCCTGCGACGTCCTCGTGATCGGCGGCGGCACCGCCGGCACGATGGCGGCGCTGACCGCCGCCGAGCGCGGGGCGGACGTCCTGCTCCTGGAGAAGGCGCACGTCCGTCACTCCGGTGCCCTGGCCATGGGCATGGACGGCGTCAACAACGCCGTCGTGCCCGGCCGGGCCGAGCCCGACGACTACGTCGCCGAGATCACCCGGGCGAACGACGGCCTCGTCGACCAGTCCACCGTCCGCCAGACGGCGACCCGCGGCTTCGCGATGGTCCGGCGCCTGGAGTCGTACGGGGTGAAGTTCGAGAAGGACGAGCACGGGGAGTACGCGGTCCGCCAGGTGCACCGGTCCGGCTCGTACGTGCTGCCGATGCCCGAGGGCAAGGACGTGAAGAAGGTCCTCTACCGGCAGCTGCGGCGGCGCGAGATGCGGGAGCGGATCCGGATCGAGAACCGGGTCATGCCGGTCCGGGTGCTCACCCACCCGGACGACGGCCGGGCCGTCGGCGCGGCCGGGTTCCACACCCGCACCGGGGAGTTCGTGATCGTCCGCGCGGGGGCGGTGATCCTGGCCACCGGCCCCTGCGGGCGGCTCGGCCTGCCCGCCTCGGGGTATCTGTACGGGACGTACGAGAACCCGACGAACGCCGGTGACGGCTACGCCATGGCGTACCACGCGGGCGCGGCGCTCACCGGGATCGAGTGCTTCCAGATCAACCCGTTGATCAAGGACTACAACGGGCCGGCCTGCGCCTACGTCGCCAACCCCTTCGGCGGGTACCAGGTGAACCGGCACGGCGAGCGGTTCGTCGAGTCGGACTACTGGTCGGGGCAGATGATGGCCGAGTTCGCGGCCGAACTGGCCTCGGACCGGGGGCCGGTGTACCTGAAGCTGAGCCATCTCCCCGAGGAGACCATCGGCGCCGTGGAGTCGATCCTGCACACCACGGAGCGGCCCACCCGGGGCACCTTCCACGAGAACCGGGGGCACGACTACCGGACCCACGACATCGAGATGCACATCTCGGAGATCGGTCTGTGCGGCGGGCACTCGGCCTCCGGGGTGCGGGTGGACGCTCACGCCCGCACGACCGTGCCCCGGCTGTACGCCGCCGGGGACCTGGCCTCCGTACCGCACAACTACATGATCGGCGCGTTCGTCTTCGGCGACCTGGCGGGCGAGGACGCCTCCCGGTACCGGGCGTACGAGGGCGAGCTGGACCGGGAGCAGCTCGCGGCCGCCCATGAGCTCGTCTACCGGCCGCTGCGGAACCCGGACGGTCCGCCGCAGCCCCAGGTCGAGTACAAGCTGCGCCGGCTCGTCAACGACTACGTGGCGCCGCCGAAGACGGGGGCGAAGCTCTCCCTGGCCGTGGAGGCCTTCGACCGGATGGCGACGGAGATCGCCGGGATGGGCGCGCGCACGGCGCACGAGCTCATGCGCTGCGCGGAGGTGTCGTTCATCCGGGACTGCGCCGAGATGGCGGCGCGGGCCTCGCTCGCCCGGACGGAGTCGCGGTGGGGCCTCTACCACGAGCGGCTCGACCATCCCGAGCGCGACGACACGGGCTGGCTGCACCACCTGGACCTGCGCAGGTCGCCTTCCGGGGCGATGGAGTTCACGGCACGGCCGGTCGAGCCGTACGTCGTGCCGGTGCCGGAGTTCTCGCCGCCCGGTGGTCCCGAGCGGCTCCTCGGCGAGGTGGCGCTCGTGCCGGTGGCCACGGCCGGGGCGCGGGACGCGGCCCCGGCTGCCCGTCCGGCCGCTGTCGACGCGCCGCCGGCCGGGGTTCCCGCGCCCGCGCCGCCCCACCCCCGGCTGCTGGCGCTGCTCTCGCTCGTCGAGGACTCCCCCGACCTGGACGCGCTCGGGCCCTACCTGGCCGACGCCGATCCGGCGGTGCGGGCCGCCGCGGTCACCGCGCTCGGGGAGACCGCGCCGGCCGGGGCCGGTCCGGTGCTCGCCGCCCGGCTCCGGGACGGGGCGGCACCGGTCCGGGCCGCGGCCGCGGCGGCGCTGCGGGAGCTGGTCGAGGTGCTGCCCGCCGGGCCGGCCCTCGCGGCGGGCCTCCGGGAGGCCCTGGGCGTGCCCGATCCGGCGGTGCGGGCCGCCGCGCTCGATGTCCTGCGGGCGCTGCGGCTCGGGGACGCCGGGCTGTACGCGGGCGCGCTCGCCGACTCCTCCGTGGAGGTGCGCGTCCAGGCCGTGCGGGCGCTGGTGTCGGTGGACGCGGCCGGGGAGCTCGCGCGGGCGGCGGGCGACCCGGCGCGCGAGGTCCGGGTCGCGGTGGCCCGTGGGCTCGCGGCCGTGCGGAACCCGGCGCCGGAGCCGCTGGCGCCGCTGCTCGACGACTCCGATCCGCTGGTCAGGGGCGCCGCCCTGGCCGCCCTGGCGGGCACCGGCTGCCCGTCGGCGTACGCGGCGGGGGCGGGGGCGGCGCTCGGCGACCGGGCCTGGCAGGTGCGGTCCGGGGCGGCGACCGCGCTCCGGGCGGCGGCGCCCGGTCTCGCCGTCCCGGCGCTCGCGGGGGCGCTCGCCGATCCGAACGCGGACGTGCGCAAGGCCGCCGTCCTGTCGCTCCTCGCCCACCGGGCCGAACCGGCGGCGCGTGCCGCGCTCGCCGGGGCGGCCGACGACGCGGACGCCGACGTCCGCGCGTACGCCTCCCGCGCGGCCCGCTGACCCGTTCGGGGTACCCGGGCGCGGTCATCGGCGGCACGCGGGTGAGTGCGCGCTTGCGGGGCAGTCGGGCGGGGAAGGGGCGCACGGACTCAGGACGACGAGGAGGTGGTGCCGGTGTCGGGGCCGACGACCGGGGTGGGGATGGGAGCACCGTGCTGGCTGCATCTGTCCGCACGCGATCTGGAGGCGTCGAAGCGCTTCTACGGGGCGGTGCTCGGGTGGACGTTCCGTCGGGGCGCGCTCGGCGACGACGTGCACGTGGTGGGCGAGCGGGACGGGGTGCCGGTGGCCGGGATCGCGGCGGTGGCCGCGGAGCCGGGGGTGCCGGTGGCCTGGACGGTGTTCTTCTCCGTCGACGACGCCGACGCGGCGGTGGCTCGGATCCGGGAGCGCGGCGGCACGGTCGGCGTGGGGCCGATGGCGTATCCGCCGCGGGGCCGCGCGGCGATCGCGTCGGACCTGGAGGGCGCCGTGTTCGGCGTCTGGGAGGGGCGGCTGGTCTCGCGCTGGCACATCGGCGAGCGGCGGGCCCCGGCCTGGGTGGAGCTGCACACCCGTGACGCGTTCGACGCCGCCGTGTTCTACGGCGGGGTGCTCCGCTGGGCGGACGGAAGCCCCGGTTGCTGCGAGGTGTCGTACGAGCACGACCGGGTGGTGCTGCGTCGGGACGGCGAGGCCGTCGCCCGGCTCGACAGCGGCCCGGTCGAATCCGCCTCGCCCCGGCCGCAGTCGAGGCCTCGCTGGCTGGTCCGGTTCCGGGTGCGCGATCTGGCGGCGGCCCGCGAGGCGGTCGTGGCGCACGGCGGGGAGCTGGTGCCGGGGAGCGAGTGGGCCGACGCGCGGTCGTCGGACGGCGACGAGGAGCGTCGGGTGACGGTCCGGGACCCGGACGGGGCCTTGTTCACGCTGGAGGCGGAGGAGACGGACGAAGAGGAGGAGGCAGAAGTCGGAGCCGTGTGATCCACAGCTCTCCGTTCGAAAGTTCCTTGTGAACACCGTAGATGATCCTGCAGTCTTCGTTTCACGCAGGATCAGATTCGGCATGCACGAGGGATGCAGGAAGGGAAGGGCCCATGAGCGGCGAGCGCCCCGAGTTGTACGAGATGTTCGACGAGCGGTTCCTCACGGGACGGTGCATGTACGGGGACGACGCGCTGGAGGTCCTCCACACGGGCTGCCGCTGGGCCGAGGGGCCGATCTACCTGCCCGCCTGGCGGCAGCTGGTCTGGAGCGACATCCCGAACGACCGGATGCTGCGCTGGGACGAGGAGACGGGCGCCGTCGCCGTCTTCCGCCGCGCGGCCGGGCACACCAACGGCAACACCCTGGACCGTCAGGGCCGGCTGATCTCCTGCGAGCAGGGCAACCGCCGCGTGACGCGCACCGAGCACGACGGCACGGTCACCGTGCTCGCGGACCGGTGGCAGGGCAGGCGTCTGAACAGTCCGAACGACGCGGCGGTGAGGTCCGACGGCTCGATCTGGTTCTCCGACCCGGACTTCGGCATCACCAGTGACTACGAGGGCCACCGCGCGGAGAGCGAGATCGGCTCCAACAACGTCTACCGCATCGATCCGGACAGCGGCGAAGTCCGGCTCGTCTCCGACGAGTTCGCCGCGCCCAACGGGCTGGTCTTCTCCCACGACGAGAAGCGGCTGTTCGTCTCCGACACACGGGCGGGCCTCATCCGGGTCTTCGACGTGCGCGAGGACGGCACGCTCTCCGACGGCAAGGTCTTCGCCGACGCCTCGGCCCGCGGGAAGGCCCGCTTCGACAACCTCCGCTTCGACGCGGACGGCCGCCTCTGGGCCGCCGCGATGAGCGACGGCGTGCACTGCTACGACCCGGACGGCACCCTGATCGGACGGCTGAACGTCCCGGAGCCCGTCGCCAACATCTCCTGGGGCGGCGCCAAGCGCAACCGCCTCTTCATCGCCGCCCAGACCAGCCTGTACTCGGTCGTCATGAGCAACACCGGCACCCACCCGACCGGCCCCGGCCACCGGCCCTGGGCGGGGCCGGCGGCCTGACGCACGGCCTGTCGAACGCCGGTTCGCCCCGTGCGGGCGACAGGGCCTCAGGCGGTGCCGGCACGTGAGGCCGCGCGCGGGCCGGCGCCCGACCCGGCGCCGGGGGCGTCTTCGGCGGCCGGCGCGGCGAGCCCGGCGGGGATCAGCGCGGCGACGACCGCCGCCGCGAGGCCGACGCCGCAGCCGATCAGCATCGCGACCCGGAAGCCGTCCTCGGAGGGCAGCACGCGGCCGCCGAGGGTGGTGGTCAGCTGGGCGAGGACGACGCCGATGACGGCGGCCGAGGCGGAGGTGCCGAGGGAACGCATCAGCGTGTTGAAGCTGTTGGCCGAGGCGGTCTCCTCCTGCGGCACCGCGCCCATGATGAGCGCCGGCATGGCCCCGTAGGCGAGTCCGACGCCGGTGTTGCAGATGAGGGTCACGGCGAGCAGGCCCCAGGTGGAGCCCATCAGGGCGAGGGAGGAGCCGTATCCGGCGGAGATGACGAGCGCGCCGGCCGAGAGCGTGACCTTGGGGCCGCGGGCGGCGGAGAGCTTGGCGCCGAGGGGTGCCAGGATCATCATCATGAGGCCCGCCGGGGCCATCCAGAGCCCCATGGCCATCATCGACTGCCCGAGGCCGTACCCGGTCGCCTCCGGCAGTTGGAACAGCTGGGGGACGACCAGCGACTGCGCGTACATGGCGAAGCCGACCAGGACCGACGCGGCGTTGGTCATCAGGACGACCGGGCGGGCGGTGACGCGCAGGTCGACGAGCGGGTCGGAGGTGCGCAGCTCCCAGGCGCCCCAGGCGAGCAGGACGACGGCCGCGACGGCGAACAGGCCGAGGGTGGTGCCGCTGCCCCAGCCCCAGGTCGCGCCCTTGGAGACGGCGAGCAGCAGGGCGACGAGGCCGACGCCGAGGCCGAGGGCGCCCGGGAGGTCGAAGCGACCGGGGGCCGCGGCGCGCCGTCCGGCGGGGGCGACGCGCCAGATCAGGGCGCCGACCAGGACGCTCAGTCCGGCGGCGACCCAGAAGAGCACGCGCCAGCTGGCGTTCTCGGCGACGGCGGCGGAGAAGGGCAGGCCGAGGGCGCCGCCGACGCCCATGGAGGCGCTCATCAGGGCGATGGAGCCGCCGAGCCTCTCGGGCGGCAGGATGTCGCGGAGCAGGCTGATGCCGAGGGGGACGACGCCCATGCCGAGGCCCTGGAGTCCGCGTCCGACGATCATCGGGACGACGGAGGAGGCGAGCGCGCAGACGACCGAGCCGGCGACGAGCGGGACCACGGAGGCGAGCAGGACGCGCCGCTTGCCGAGGGTGTCGCCGAGCCGGCCGGCCACGGGGGTGGCGACGGCTCCGGCGAGGAGGGTGGCGGTGATCACCCAGGAGGCGTCGGAGGCCGTGGTGCCGAGCAGCCCGGGGAGGTCGCCGATGAGGGGCACCACCAGGGTCTGCATGAGCGCGGCGACGATGCCGGCCAGGGCGAGGACGCCGACGACGCCGCCGGGGCGGGCCTCGGGCTTGGAGCCGTCCACGGTTCTCCCTCGTGCTTTCTTCGGTTTTCGGGATCAGGTGTATGCATGATGCACATCAATTGCTGCATACACAAGTTATGTATGCTGCACATGCCTGCGGGACGAGAGAGAATGTCCCCATGGACAAGCCCACCCACCTGGTCGAGTTCGAGAGCATGCTGCTGGGACGGCACGCCCACCTGTACGGGCCCCGCTCACGGGCGGCCGGCGGCCATCTCGACCGCAGCGCGTACGTCCTCCTCACCCGCATCCGGATGCACGGGCCGATGTCCATCGGACAGCTCAGCGAGGCCTTCGGCCTCGACGCCTCCACCCTCAACCGGCAGACCGCCGCGATGCTGCGCGCCGGGGTCGTGGAACGCATCCCGGACCCGGAGGGCGGCATCGCCCGCAAGTTCCGCATCACGGAGGAGGGCGAGCGCCGCCTGGACGCCGACAGGGCCTCGAACGTGGAGGGCCTGGAGCGGGTGATGGAGGAGTGGCCCCCCGAGGACGTGGCCCGCTTCGCCGCCTACCTCGAACGCTTCAACCGGGACATCGAGCGGCTCGAAGGACGCCCCTGGCCGCGTCCGTGACGCCCTCCCCGGGGCTCCTCAGGCGCCCCGCCGCATCGCGGCCCGCCGGTCCGCCGTCGCCAGGGCGGTGTTGACGAGCGCCACCGCGGCGAAGGAGAGGGCCCACACCGGCCGGTCGAGGGCCTGGAGCGCGACCGCCGCCGCGCCGAACACCAGGGCCTTCACGAGCAGGACGCCCGGGAGCGGCACCGGTATCCGCGCCCTGGGCGCGGCGAACAGCCCCCAGACCACGGCCGCGACGGCGGGCGCGGCGACCGCGAGCAGCAGCCGGAGCGCCACGCCCTCCGCACCCTCCCATCCCCACAGGGCCAGTACGGCCAGGGCGGCGAGTTCGAGCAGGAACGCCAGCCCTTCGTTCAGCACGTGCAGGGGCGCGGGCAGTTTCATCGGGGCCTTTCGACGTCGTTCACGGGGGCGACCGCGCCGAGCGTGGGCGCCGCTTCGGTCAGAAGTCTTTACCCAGGGGGCCCGGCGGCGGTAACTTCCCGCCGACGCAAGGAGTTTCAGAAACTTTCCGACCGTGTTTCCAGCGGTGCCGATCCCCACTCCTCCCACCGGCCCGTACGGACCACGCCTCCGTCTGGAGAATCGATGAGCCGCATCCGCCTTCCGCTGCCGGCGCGCCCGGTGGCCGTCCTGGCCGTGGCCGCCGGCCTGCTCGGCCTGCTCGCCGCCCCGCCCGACGCCCCCTCGCCCCGCACCGCCCCCGCCTCGGCCGTCGCGGAGAACACCGCGACGGTCTTCTACTGGACCAGGACGAAGAACTGGGCCGCCTACAACCTGCACTACGCCCCCGACGGCGGCTCCTGGACCACGGTCCCCGGCGTCGCCATGGAGCCCGCCTGCACGGACTGGGCGAAGAAGACCGTCAGTCTCGGCGACGCCTCCGGATTCAGGGCCGCCTTCAACGACGGCAACGGCACCTGGGACAACAACGGCGGCGCGAACTACGCCCTGGGGACGGGGAACATCACCGTCAAGGACGGGGTCGTCGCCCACTCCGACCCCTGCGCGGACACCGCTCCCGCCCCCGCCGCGAAGGCGACGGTCTACTACTCCACCGAGTCGCTCGGCTGGTCCACCGCCAACATCCACTACCAGCCCGCGGGCGGCGCCTGGACCGCCGTCCCCGGCGTCGGCATGCAGGCCGCGTGCACCGGCTGGTGGAAGCGGGAGATCGACCTCGGCACGGCCGCCTCCTTCAAGGCCGCCTTCAACAACGGCAACGGCACCTGGGACAACAACGGCGGCTCCGACTACGCCCTCGGCACGGGGGTCTCCACCGTGCGGAACCGGGTGGTGACGCCGAACGCGGCCGACCCCTGTGCCGCCGTCCCGCCCGACACCCGGGCCCCGACGGCCCCGGCCCGGGTGACCGCCACCGCCGACGGCGTCTCCGTACTGCTCACCTGGGACCCGGCCACCGACGACCGGGGCGTCACCACGTACCAGGTGACCCGCACCGGCGGCACCGGCGGCACGGTCGTGACCGACGTCGGTTCCACCGTGTACTCCGACACCGGCCTCGCCGAACGGACCGCGTACGCCTACACGGTGAGGGCCGTGGACGCCGCCGGGAACGTCTCCGCCGCCTCGGCCCCCGCGACCGCCACCACCGGCGACAGGCCGGCCACGCCCGCGACCGGCGAACCGCTCGGCACCGATCCGCGCAAGGACCCGATCTACTTCGTCCTCACCGCCCGCTTCAACGACGGCGACCCGTCGAACGACCGGGGCGGCAGCCAGCACGTCAAGTCGGGCAACGCGGCCAACGACGACCCCATGTTCCGCGGCGACTTCAAGGGCCTCATCCAGAAGCTGGACTACGTCAAGGGCCTCGGGTTCTCGGCGGTGTGGATCACGCCCGTGGTCCTCAACCGCTCGGACTACGACTACCACGGCTACCACGGCTGGGACTTCTACAAGGTCGACCCGCGCCTGGAGTCCGCCGGCGCCTCCTACCAGGACCTGATCGACGCGGCCCACGCCAAGGGCATGAAGATCTACCAGGACGTGGTCTACAACCACTCCTCCCGCTGGGGCGCCAAGGGCCTCTTCGTCCCGACCGTCTACGGCGTGCGGGACAGCCAGTGGAGCTGGTACTACGACGAGAAGCAGCCCGGCTTCGAGTACGACGGCCTGACCGTCGACGCGAAGAGCGGCAAGTCGTACTACAACGGCGACCTGTGGTCGACGGCCGAACCCACCGGCAACACCTGCGTCAACTGGGGCAGGCCGACCGGCGGCAGGAGCGCCGAGGGCTACACGGTCTACAACTGCCAGTGGCCGAGCCCGACCTCGGGCATGTTCCCGAAGGAGCTCTACCACCAGTGCTGGATCGGCAACTGGGAGGGCGAGGACTCGCGTTCCTGCTGGCTGCACGAGGACCTGGCCGACTTCAACACCGAGAACCCGGCCGTCCAGGACTACCTGATCGGCGCGTACGACAAGTACATCGACATGGGCGTCGACGGCTTCCGCGTCGACACGGCCGTGCACATCCCGCGCACGACCTGGAACCGTCGCTTCCTCCCCGCCATCCAGGAGCGGGTGGCCCAGCAGCACGGCGCCCGGGCAGCACAGAACTTCTTCGTCTTCGGCGAGGTCGCGGCCTTCGTCAACGACAAGTGGAACCGCGGCTCGGTGAACCACTCCGCGCAGTTCTACACCTGGAAGGAGCGCAAGGAGTACGACGCGGACGACGCCAGGGCGGCGCTCGAGATGTACGACTACGAGCAGCAGCAGGGCACCGGCAACCAGCCCACCTCCACCAACGCCTTCCTGGACGGGAACAGCTACCACACGCCCGACCACAGCCGCTTCTCCGGCATGAACGTCATCGACATGCGCATGCACATGAACTTCGGCGACGCGCAGAACGCCTTCTCCAACGGCAAGGACTCGGACGACAGCTACAACGACGCCACCTACAACGTCGTCTACGTCGACAGCCACGACTACGGGCCGAACAAGTCCTCCGAGCGGTACGCGGGCGGCACCGACGCCTGGGCCGAGAACATGTCCCTGATGTGGACCTTCCGCGGCATCCCCACGCTCTACTACGGCTCGGAGATCGAGTTCCAGAAGGGGAAGAAGATCGACTGCGGGCCGACCTGCCCGCTGGCGACCACCGGCCGCGCCTACTACGGCGACCACGTCGCCGGCTCCGTCACGGCCTCCGACTTCTCCCAGGTCTCCTCGGCCTCCGGCCCCGTCGCGACCACGCTCCAGCAGCCCCTGGTCCGGCACGTGCAGCGGCTCAACCAGATCCGGCGGGCGATCCCCGCGCTGCAGACGGGCCAGTACTCCACCGAGGGCGTCTCGGGCGGCATGGCGTTCAAGCGCCGCTACACGAGCGGCTCGACGGACAGCTTCGCGCTCGTCACGGTCTCGGGCGCCGCCGCCTTCTCCGGAGTCCCGAACGGCACCTACACCGACGCCGTGACCGGTGACGTCCGCACCGTCACGAACGGCAGCCTCTCGGTCGCCGCGCCCGGCAAGGGCAACCTCCGGGTGTACGTCCTGAACGGCCCCGGCAGGATCGGCACGGCCGGCCCGTACCTGAAGTGACCCCGTGCGGAAGCGCGTCCGCACCGTGCGGGCGCCGCTCCGGACGGCTCCCCCGCCCCGCGGCCGTCGCGGTCGCGGGGCGGGACCGGTCGGCGGCCACGGCGAGCGGGGGCGGTCGAGGCCCGGGCCGCCGCCCGCGGTTCCGCGCGTTGATAGCGTGACGTCGTTCGTGGTGCGACAGGTCGGGGGGCGCGGTGACCGCAGGGGTCGTCGTCAGGACGGGGCTCAGGTACGGGGCCGGCGGCAGGCTCATGGACGTCCATCTGCCCGCGGGCGCGCCGGAGCCCGCGCCCGCGGTGCTGCTCTGGCACGGCCGGGGCCCCGACGAACGGGACGTCCTCGCGCCGGTCGCCCGTGCCGCGGCGGAGCTGGGCGTCATCGTCCTGGTGCCGGACTGGCGTCCCGACGCTCCGGACGGAGGACGAACGCACCTGAGGGAGTCGGCCGACTTCGCACGGCGGAAGGTGGCCGACCTCGGAGGGGACCCCCGGCGGATCGCGCTCGCCGGCTGGTCGCTGGGCGGCAAGGCCGCGATGGGCGTCGCCCTGAATCCCGGCGCGTTCGGCGACTGGAGGCCGCAGGCCGTCGTGGGGATCGCCGGTGCGTACGGATCGGCCGCGCCGACCACCGGCACCGTCCCGATCGACGACCTCCGCCGGAGCGGGAGCCCGGTGCCGCCCGTACCGGTGTGGCTGGTGCACGGCACCGCCGATCCGGTGGTGGACGTGGAGCGTTCGCGCGAGTTGCGCACGGCCCTCGAGGAACGGGGGTGGCCCGTGTCGCTCGACGAGGTCGCGACCGATCACGCCGGCGTCATCATGACCGAGTTCGTCCCCGAGCACCGCCGCTGTCTGCCCAGCACCGCCGCCCATGCCGTCGAGGCGGGGTCGCGGACCGCCCGCGCACTGGCCCGCGCCGCCGGAATCACCGAGCAGCACTCCGGCCGCCGACCGCGATAAGGCGCGGTGAGGGGCGGCACGACGGAAAACCGCCCCTCGCCGCCATGTTCAGGTCAAGATTTTGTTACGCGAACGGGCTTGTCGGACAGAAGACTTCCTTCCGCCCCGTTCGTCTGCGATCTTGCGTCCACCCCACACATCACAGGGCCCGGTCGGTGCCACCCGCGCCATCGGGTCATCGGAGGACGCATTGTTTTCCCACATATCCGGCCGCATGAGACTCTCGGCCCTCGTGCTCGGCACGTCCCTGGCGCTCGGCACGACCGCCGGCCTCGCGCAGGCCGCCCCGCTGGACAACGAGCCCCTCGAGGCCCGTGCGGCCGGCCCCGCCGCCGCCCCCGCGATCGCCGCGGCGCCCGCCGCCTGGGTCGCCGGCACCCGCGCCTACCTGGTCATCACGACCCCGGGCGACACCACCGCCGTCCGCGCCGCCGTCGCGAGCAACGGCGGCTCGGTCTTCGCCTCGTACGACGCGATCGGCGTGATCGTCGCGCACTCGGCCTCCGCCTCCTTCGCCGCCACGATGCGCGGCGTCTCCGGCGTCCAGAAGGTCGGCGCGACCCGTACCTCCGACGTCCCCGCCGACGCCTACAACCCGGCGCTGCCGGCCAACCCGGCGCAGGCCGCGGCGCCCACGACGGAGCCGGTCCGCTCGGACATGACCCAGATCAAGGCCGACCAGGCCTGGGCCGTCAACCCGGGCTCCGCCACGGTCAAGGTCGGCATCCTGGACACCGGCGTGGACGACCAGCACCAGGACCTGGCGCCGAACTTCAACGCCGCCGACTCGGTCTCCTGCGCGTACGGCAAGCCGGACACCCGCGTCGGCGCCTGGCGCGACGTCGACCAGCACGGCACCCACGTGGCCGGCACGGTCGCGGCCGCCAAGAACGGCAAGGGCGCCATCGGCGTCGCGCCGGGCGTGAAGATCTCCTCGGTGCGCATCGCCGAGCCCGGCACCACGCTGTTCTTCGCGGAGAACACCGTCTGCGGCCTCATGTGGGCCGGTGACCACGGCTTCAAGGTCACCAACAACAGCTATTACACGGACCCGTGGCAGTTCAACTGCCCGAACGACCTCGACCAGGCGGCCATCCTGGAGGGCGTGGGCCGCGCCCAGGCGTACGCCGAGAGCAAGGGGTCCCTCCAGGTCGCGGCGGCCGGCAACTCCAACGTCGACCTGGCCAACAAGACCACCGACTCGTCGAGCCCGAACGACTCGACGCCGGTGAACCGGACCCTCACCAACGACTGCCTCGACATCCCGGCCGAGCTGCCGGGCGTGGTCACCGTCGCGGCGAACGGCACCAGCGGCACCTCCAAGGCCTCGTTCTCCAACTACGGCCGTGACGTCATCGAGGTCTCGGCCCCCGGCGAGTCCGTCTACAGCACCGTCCCCGGCGGCAAGTACGCCTCGCTGAGCGGCACCTCGATGGCCTCCCCGCACGTGGCGGGCGTGGCCGCGCTGCTGGCCAGTGCCAATCCGGCGTACACCCCGGCGGACATCCGGGCGAAGCTCGGCGAGCAGGCCACCGACCTGGCCTGCCCGGCGGACGCCCGCTGCACCGGCACCACGGCGAAGAACAGCTTCTTCGGCGAGGGCCGGGTGGACGCCCTGAAGGCCGTCGGCGCCTCGACCCCGCCGCCGGCCGGGAAGTACTTCGAGAACCTCACGGACTACGCGATCGCGGACAACTCCACGGTCGAGAGCCCCCTCACGGTCAGCGGCGTCACCGGCAACGCGCCGGCGACCCTCAAGGTGGGCGTGGACATCAAGCACACCTACATCGGTGACCTCAAGGTCGACCTGGTCGCTCCCGACGGCTCGGTCTACAACCTGCACAACCGGACCGGCAGCGGCACCGACAACATCGCCCAGACGTACACCGTCGACGCCTCCTCCGAGGTGGCGAACGGCGTCTGGAAGCTCCGCGTCAGTGACAACGCGAGCGCGGACACGGGCCGGATCGACGCCTGGAACCTGACCTTCTAGTCCCTGCCGACCCGGGAACGGGGCCGGAGCCACGAGGGCTCCGGCCCCTTTTGCGTACCCGCGGTAACTCCCGCGGGAAGAAAGTCCGCACCGGGGGGTAGGCCTCCCCCGGCCCCTTGCTATACGTTCCGTCTAACAAGCTTGCTAGACGCGACGTCTAACAAGAGCCCGAGCCGCCGAGCGACCCCGAGGAGCCGCACCATGGCCAGCAGCACCGTCCGTCCCGACAACGAAGACCACGACGTCGCCGCGCGGCTGCTCCTGTCGGCCGCGAAGCTCTCCTACGACCCCGCCACCGAGGTCGACTGGGACACCCCCCTCGACAAGGACTTCCACGGCCAGAGCCCGGAGTGGAACAGCCTCTACGGGACCGCCTACTGGAACGAGATGACGGAGGACCAGCGCAAGGAGCTGACCCGCCAGGAGTCCGCCTCGGTGGCCAGCACCGGCATCTGGTTCGAGATGATCCTCCAGCAGATGGTGCTGCGCGACATGTACGCCAAGGACCCCACCGACCCCCGGTTCCAGTGGGCCCTCACCGAGATCGCCGACGAATGCCGCCACTCCATCATGTTCGCCCGGGGCGCCCAGAAGCTCGGCGCCCCCGCCTACCGGCCCCGTCGGGCGGTGCTCGAACTCGGCAGGGCCTTCAAGACCGTCGGCTTCGGCGAGGCCGCCTACGCCGGCATCCTCGTCGCCGAGGAGGTCCTCGACGTCATGCAGCGCGACTGGATGCGCGACGAACGGGTCGTCCCCTTCGTCCGCACGATCAACAACATCCACGTCGTCGAGGAGTCCCGGCACATGAAGTTCGCCCGGGACGAGACGCGGCGCCGCCTGGCCCGCGCCGGCCGGGCCCGCCGGAACTTCCACGCCCTGGTCGTCGCCGTCGCCGCGTACTACATCGTCACCAGCCTGGTCAGCCCCGACGTCTACGCGAAGGCCGGCCTCGACCCGGTCCGCGCCCGGCGCGAGGCCGCCGCCAACGAGCACTACAAGGCGCAGATGCGCGCCAGCTGCGCGGGCCTCATGGAGTTCCTGGCCTCGGCCCGCCTGCTGACCCGGCCCGCGCTCTTCTTCTACAAGCGCGCGAACCTCATCTGACCCCTCTCCCCCGGATCCGAGCTGAGCCGACGACATGACCTACGCCATCACCCAGACCTGCTGCAACGACGCCACCTGCGTCGCCGTCTGCCCGGTCAACTGCATCCATCCGACGCCGGACGAGCCGGACTTCGGCACCACGGAGATGCTCTACATCGACCCGAAGAGCTGCATCGACTGCGGCGCCTGCGCCGACGCCTGCCCCGTCGACGCGATCTTCCCGGCCGACCGGCTCACCGAGCGGCTGCGGGAGTACGAGGGGATCAACGCCGCCTACTACGCGGAGCGCGAGCCCGCTCCGGTCCTCGCCTCCCCGACCTTCCACCGCTGGGGCGAGCCGGTCTTCGACCGCTCGATCCCCGCCGACTTCGCCCCGATCCGCGTCGCGATCGTCGGCACGGGACCGGCCGGCATGTACGCCGCCGAGGACCTCCTCCTGCACACCAACGCCGAGGTGACGCTGATCGACCGGCTGCCGGTCGCCGGCGGTCTCGTCCGGTACGGCGTGGCACCGGACCACCCGGCGACCAAGGGAGCCGGGGAGACCTTCGCCCGCTTCCACTCCCACCCCCGGGTCCGCATGCGGCTGGGCGTCCGGATCGGCACGGACGTCACCCCCGAGGAACTCGCCGCGCACCACGACGCGGTGATCTACGCGGTGGGCGCGCCCTCCGACCGGCGGCTCGGCATCCCCGGCGAGGACCTGCCGGGCAGCGTCTCGGCGACCTCCGTCGTCTCCTGGTACAACGCGCACCCGGAGACCGGCGCGGACGCCGTCCGGCCCTCCACCGAGCGGGTCGTCGTGGTGGGCAACGGAAACGTGGCGCTCGACGTCGCCCGGGTCCTCGTCACGGACCCCGACGCCCTCGCCCGTACGGACATCGCCGACCACGCGCTGGCCGCCCTGCGGGACGGCCGGGTCCGCGAAGTGGTGCTCCTGGGCCGCCGGGGCCCCGAGCACGCCGCGTACACCACCTCCGAACTGCTCGCCCTGAAGCACCTGCCCGGAGTCGACCTGGTCGTCGACGACCACGACCCGCGCACCGGCGCGGCGATCGACGCGGCCGCGCCCGGCACGAAGGCCGCGCTCCTGAAGGGCGTCGACCGGACGGCGGTGGACTGGACGCGGGCCCCGGCGCGGGACCGGCGCCGGATCGTGCTGCGTTTCCACTCCGCCCCGGTCGAGGCCCTCGGCACCGACGGCGTGCGGGCGGTCCGGGTGACGGAGGACGGGGACCCGTCCGGCACGGAGATCGGGGCGGGGCTCCTCGTCCGGGCCATCGGCTACCGGGGCGTGCCGCTCGCGGGACTGCCCTTCGACGAGACGACCGGCACCGTGCCGCACGAGGGCGGCCGGATCGTGGGGCTGCCCGGCGGCTACGTCGTCGGCTGGATCAAGCGCGGGCCCTCCGGGGGCATCGGGGCCAACCGGGCCTGCGCGGAGGAGACGGTGGGGACGCTGCTCGCGGACGCGGTCGCCGGGGCGCTGCCGAAGCCGACCGGCACCTCCCGGGAGTTCCGCCTTCTCGCGCGGAGCCGCAGCGGACGGGGACTCGTCGACGCGCGCGGGCTCGCCTCCATCGACCGGGCCGAGCGGGCGCGGGGCCGGGACGCGGGACGGCCACGGGTCAAGCTCGCCACGGTGCCGGAGCTCGTCGCGGCGGCGCGGGGCAGGCGCGTGCGCCTGCCGGGCTGAACGGTCCCTCCACGAGAGCCGGCCCGGGACGGCGGGCCGGTGCGGAGCGGGGCCTCCGGGTCAGACGGAGACCGGGGCGCCCAGCGCCTGGCGGAGCACGATCGCGTTGAGCCGCACCGCGAAGGGCACGACGTCGGTCAGGTCGAGCGCGAGGGTCTCGGCCTTCGACAGCTCGACGGTCACGTCGACGCAGAAGGCCAGGGCGTACATGTGCTCCCCGGTCTCCTCGTCCTGGAGGGCGAAGAACAGGTCCCGGTAGAAGCGGGTGCGTTCCCCGGACTCCTCGTAGAAGGAGAGTCCGGGCCGCCCCTCCTGTGCGGCGAGCCCGGTGAAGGCCCGGACGAGCTCCCGCTCGACCGTGGCCCAGAAGCCGGCCTCCGCGCACTCCGGGGGCAGCGCCTGGCGGACGGCCTCCTTGAGGGAGAGGACCATGACGAGGACGGGGGCGTGCTCCTGGAGCCCCCAGCCCCGGACCATCTTCACCACGTCGCTGCCCGGGACGGCCGAAGCCGCTCGGTGGATCGCCTCGAAGTCGAAGTTGACGGTCGCCGGGGCGATCGCCTCCTGGAACACCCGGTCGATGGACCGGGCCTGCGCGAGGTGGTCCGGTGCCACCTCGACGACGGTCCTGAAACTGGCGGCCAAAGCTCCTCCTGGATGATCTCGGTGATCAGGAGGGGTCAGTATGCCGAGGTGCCGGAGACCGGGCGCCGGGTGTCCGCCGTGCGGACGGTCCGGGCGCGACGGGGGTCCGGCGTACGGACCGTTCGGGTGCGGCGGACGTCCACCGCACCGGCAGTGCGGGCGCGGCGGGCCGTTCAGCCGCGGCCGCGGCGCGGCTTCCCGCTCCGGCCGGTGCCTCCGCCGCCCTTGCGGGAGGCCGGGGGGCGACCGGCGGTGCGGGAACCGCCGCCCGGCTTCCCGCCCTTCGCCGGCTTGGCGGCCTTCTGCTGCCTGGGCTGCTTCTGGCCCTTCTTCTCCTCGGCACGGCGGCCCCGGGTGCTGTTCACCGTGCGGCCGCGCACGATGCCGATGAACTCCTCCACCAGGTCGGGCGCCTCGTCCGCCGTCGGCCACGACAGGGCCACCCGCGACTGGGGGACGCCGACGAGGGTCCGGTAGGTGAGGTCCTTGCGGTGGTGCAGCCGGGCCAGCGACTGCGGGACGGCGAGCACGCCGACGCCCGCGGCGACCAGTTCGATCGCGTCGGCCGTCGTCGCCGGGCGCTCCACGGCGGGACGGCCGGGCGGCCGCTCCCAGCCGAGGGTGTCGTCGAGGGGGTGCAGGACGAGCTCGTCGGCGAGGTCCTCGGCCGACACCTCCTCCACGGCCGCGAACAGGTGGTCCTTGGGGACGACGACGACCGTCGTCTCCGTGTAGAGCGGGATCGCGCTGAGGTCGTCCCGGTCGACGGGCAGCCGGACGAGGCCCGCGTCCGCCGTGCCCTCCCGGAGCGCGTCGAAGGCCTCGGCCGGGGTCACGGAGAGGAGCGCCAGGGGTACGTCGGGCAGGCGCTCGTTCCAGATCCGCACCCACTTCGCGGGTGTCGCTCCCGGCACGTAGGCGAGCCGGAAGGAGGAGGAAGGAGGAGCGGAGGAAGGGGAGGAAGCGTCCGTGCCTGTCACCCCGCCAGGTTACCGGTAGCCGCTGTGGTCGGAGCTCGCCCGCATGCTCGATACCCTTGACACCATGACGTCGCACCAGAACACCCAGACGATGAAGCCCGCGACCGCGGCGAAGAAGCTGGGTGTGTACCTCGAGGCCACCCCCGCAGAGTTCCAGGAGGGTGTCGTCTCGCGCACCGAGCTGAACGAGCTCCAGGCCAACCCGCCGGCCTGGCTCCAGGAGCTGCGCAAGAACGGTCCGCACCCCCGCCCGGTGGTCGCGTCGAAGCTGGGCGTCTCCATCGCCGGTCTCGCGCGCGGCGGCATCACCGAGCCGCTGACCACCGAGCAGATCGACGCGCTCAAGCAGGAGTCCCCGGAGTGGCTCCAGAAGGAGCGGGCCGTCCAGGCGGAGGTCCGCAAGGAGACCGTCCGCATCAAGGAGCGCAACGAGGAGCGGGCGCGCCGGCAGCAGGGCGCCTGACCCTCCTCCCCACGGTCGCCACGCCGGTCCGTGCCGAAGCCCTTCGGCACGGACCGGCGTGGCGTTTTCCCGGGTGAGGGAGGCATTCCCCCATGACTGACACCAGCACCGCGCACGAGCCGCCGGTCGTCGTCGGCGTGGACGGGTCCGAACACAGCCTCCGGGCCCTGGAGTGGGCGCTGAGCGCCGCGGAGGGCCTGGGCGTGCCGCTGGTGGTGGCCCACGTGCGCTCCGACGCGCTCCAGCTCGGCGCGGCCCGCATCGCCTCCCTGGGGACGGCGCCGGAGCTGCCCGACACCGTCGCACGGGCCGTACGGACGGTGGTCGAGGAGCGGGGGCACCGCGTACCGGTGCGGTACGACTCGCTGGACGGGTCCGTGACGGACGCCCTGCCGGCGGCCGCCCGGGGGGCGCGGCTGCTCGTGACCGGCTCCCGGGGGCACGGCGGCTTCGCGAGCCTGCTCCTGGGCTCGACCAGCCGGACGCTGGCCATGACGGCGCCCTGCCCGCTGGTGGTCGTCCCGCACGAGGCGCGCGCCGCCGCGCTCACGGACGGGGCGGAGGCGGGGCGGGTGCTGCTGGGACTGCACGCGGAGGAGACTCCGGACGGGGCGGTGGGCTTCGCCTTCGAGGCGGCTCACCACCGGGGCGTGCCGCTGGAGGCGGTGACGGCGTTCCGGCTGCCCCTGCCGCGGGGCGCGGTCCTTCCGGCGCCTTCTCCCGCGCTCCAGGTGCCGCCGCTGCCCGTCGCGGACGAGGTCGCGGAGGCGGAGGGGCTGGTGCGGGAGGTGGAGCGGGAGCAGGAGGAGCGGCTGCGGCCGTTCGCGGCGCGGTGGCCGGGGGTGGAGGTGGTCCCGGTGGTGGTGCCGGGGGACGCGGCGGGCCGGCTCGTGGACGGGTCGCGGGACGCGGGTCTCGTGGTGGTGGGGCGGCACCACCGGCACCGCTTCGGCTCGCTGCTCCTCGGTTCCGTGGCCCATGCCGTGCTGCACCACGCGCACTGTCCGGTGGCGGTGGTGCCGCCGGAGCCCGCGGGGGCCCGGGCGTGACAGTCCCCGGCGGTCCTGATCGGTGCGCGTGGGCGTCGGCCGTCGCCGGCCACTCCGTGCCCGATGGGCCCCGCCGGGGGCCTGGCCAGATACTGGTGGGGAGTCACGCGGGCCTTCGGACGTCTCCGTCGGCGGGTGCGGCTCTCTCCCGTTGTCCGGTGTAAGGACGAGTCTCCTCCCTTTTTCGCCCGTTTCAAGGGTTTCGCGGTTTTTATTACGCTCCGGAGGCGGCTGAGGGGTGTCGGAGGCGGCTGATAGACAGGACCCATGACGACCGCAGACCACGCCGCCACCGCCGCCCGCAACGTCCAGCCGCCGCCCGCCCGGGCCTCGCTCGGGGCGGGGGTCGTGGTGACCGACGATTCCGGCCGCGTCCTGCTCGGCCTGCACCGCTCCGGGGTGTGGGAGCTGCCGGGCGGCATGGTCGAGCCGGGCGAGTCGATCGAGGCCGCCGCCGTCCGCGAGCTGGCCGAGGAGACGACGCTGGTGGCGGACGCCGCCGACGTGGAGGTCCTCGGCCTGATCCTGGACTCCGTCACCTCGGCCCAGCTGACGCGGTTGACCGCGGCGACGGCCGTGCGCGGCTTCCGGGGCGTACCGGCGGTGGCGGAGCCGGACAAGATCGAACGCTGGGAGTGGACGGACCCGGACGACCTGCCGGAGGCCCTGTTCCTGCCGTCGGCGCAGGTGCTGCGGACGTGGCGGCCGGGACTCCCGATCCCCGACGGTCCGTTCCACCGCTACGCCCTGGGCCGGTTGCCCGACCGGAGCCGCACCGGTGCGGTGCGTCACCGCGCGAGCCCCGACGAGCGTGGCTAGCGTGGCCGGAGGAACACGTCGTCGAATCGGGAATGGGAGTCACCGCCATGGCCGCACGACCTGAAGGCACACCGGTCTGGACCGACGCGATGTACACCGACGTCGAGGGCGCCAAGGTGTTCTACGGCGATGTGCTCGGCTGGACCTTCGGCGAAGCCTCCACGGAATACGGCAACTACACGCAGGCGTACAAGGGCGGCAAGGCGGTCGCGGCCGTGGTCCCGCCGATGCCGGGACAGGACGGAGAACCGAGGTCGGCCTGGTGCCTGTACCTCGCCTCGGACGACGTCGCCGCCACGGCGGAGAAGATCCGGGGTGCGGGCGGCACCCTCCTGATGGAGCCGATGAGGGTCGGCGACCTCGGCTCGATGTGCATCGCGCGGGACCCGGCGGGCGTCGCGTTCGGCGTCTGGCAGGGCGGCGCCCACGAGGGATTCGAACGGGAGGGCGAGCCCGGCTCGTACGCCTGGGCCGAGATCCTCACCCGGGAGCCGGCGAAGTCCGACGCCTTCTTCACCGAGGTCTTCGGCTACGGCTCCAAGAAGATCAGGGACGAGCACATGGACTACCGGGCCTTCGACGTCGGTGGCGAGCGGCCGGTGCTCGGCCGGATGGTGATGTCGGACGAGGACTTCCCGCCGGAGGTCCCCTCGTACATCCAGGTCTACTTCGCCGTCGACAACTGCGACCTGGCCGTCGACCGGGCCGTGGCGCTCAAGGGGCGGAAGGTGTTCGGACCGGTGGACAGCCCGTTCGGCCGGTTCGCGGCGATCGTGGACCCGCAGGGCGCCGCGTTCACGGTGATCGACGAGAAGACGACCGTCGGGGACATGCCCGAGTTCGAGTGAGCGGTGCGGCGCGGCGCCCCGGCGGCGCCGCACCGCGGTGCGTCAGGCGCCGTCGCGGACGGCGACGATGGCCGACCTGGTCGGACGGTTGGGGGGATGGCAGTGCGGATCCCGCGTCGCCGCAGGTGATTCCGGAGCGCGCGGGAGGAATACGCGCGGTCCGCCAGGACGACATCGGGTCGGGTCCTCGGCCTTCCAGGGCCGCTTCGCGGAACACGGATGGCGGCCATGACGGTCTCGAAGGCCGGTGCATCGCCTGCCGGGCCTGCGGTGACGCGGAGGTCCAAGGGCCGCGCCCGGCTGCCGTCGGCGAGGTGAACCTTCGTGCTCGGGCCGCCTCGGGAGCGTCCGAGTGCGTGGTCGTCGGGTTCGGCCCGGTCCGGCGCCCCCTTTTCCCGACTCCGGCGGCGTGATGGTGGACCCGGCAGACGGTGGAGTCCACCGACACGGTCCGACCGATGTCGTCAGCGCTCTCGGCCGCAGCCATCACCGCGGGCAGGATCCGTTCCCAGGTGCCGTCCACGGCCCACTCGATCAGCCGTTCGCGGGCGGTGTGGAACGAGCCGAGCCCGTCGGGCAGGTCCCGCCAGGGCGAGCGGGTTCGGCACTTCCACGCGATGGCTTCCAAGGTGCGGCGGTGATCGGCCCATCGCCGACCGCGGACCGGACCGGCCGGCATCAACGGCTCGATCCGGTCCCCCTCGCATCAGTGGCCCCTCATCGGACAAACACGCCCGATCAACCGACCAGCCGATCAAAGAGACACACGCTGAAGGATGTCCCGTGACCATCCGCCCCGGATCGGTCGCCACCGGACTCGGACCGGTTCCTGCGTGGCCGTGGCAGGGAGGCTTCATGCGTTCGTGCGAGACGTCATGAACCAGTGGGTGTCGAAGTAGTGGGCCATGGTGAAGGGGTGGTCCCTCTCGAGGAGGATGCGGCAGACGAACTCTGCGGTGGAACAGCCGAAGGGGACGTTCTCCCCGTCGAATGTCTGTACGGCGACGGGCCAGTGGTCGGGGTCCCCGTCGTCGATCTGCCAGCAGTACAGGTTCTCGTGCTCGGTACCTGCCCAGACGAGCAGGCCGTCCTCCTTCCCATGGGTCCACGGTTCCTGGTTCAGACGGAGGTACGCGTCGAAGGCGCCCTCCCCGAACGTCTCCACCATGCGCTTGTAGTCGCGGGGAAGACGCGTGCCCATGCGCGCCTCGACCTGCGTCCAGTCGAGGTCCGGTCGCCGGGGCGGCAGGGTCCAGCCGGTGATGCCGATGAGCCGCTCGACCCAGTCCTCGTCCTGGCCGGCGATCCCTGCGGGCAGCACTCGGATCCGCCTCGGGGTGACCGCCAGCACCGGCACGATGTCGCCCTGCGCGTCCAGTGCGGTCCCCGCGCCGAGCCACTGCCCTGCATGGGCCCAGGTCATTAGCGTCTCGGCACGGCCTTCGAGGAGGTCGAGGAGATTCGTGCCGTGAACCTCGCTCACGCCCGGGGCCATGACGCCGTCCAGGACCAGGGCCCGCGGTTCTCCGTGAAGGGAAGCCAGGTTCTCGACCAGCGCGTGCGCGTCGATGTTCTGGGAGAGGTACAGGACCCCGCTCGGCCGGGGGATCCGGTCCAGCAGGCTGTTGAGCATCGCATGGGTGACATCCATGGAGGACAGGAAAGCGCACTCCACTGACATGAGCCCGAGATCCGACTCCGATGACGATCGGCCCACGTTCACTGCCCGAGGACGGCTACGGTGCGACGCCACTCGAGCAAGACGGTCCGTCCACGACCCGTGCTCCTGCGGGGCGGGGCCGTCCGGTGCGGGCGAGGTTGTGCAGGCGGGCGATGGGGACTTGTTGTGCTCCTGCTTCCAGTCCGGCAGTTCGATCCGACCGCGTTCGCGGCGGTGCGGGACGACGAGTCCGGTGCCTGGGCGGCCGCCGTCGGCGATGGTGGCGGTGTTGCCTACGGCGGTCTTGGCTCCGGACTCCTCCCGCGCCTTGCAGTCGTTCCGGTTTCCGGCCGGCGGCCGGCCGACCAGGACGACCAGGCGGGTGTCGGCGTCGATGACGAACTGGTGGTTGGTGGAGTACCGGCAGTTCTTCGACCGCTCGGCGATGGTGTGGTCCCGAACAGCGGAGCGAGCTGCCGCGTCGTCGTGCCCGTTCGCCCGTACGCGGCGACCAGCAGGGCCCGGTCCTCCGGCGGAAGGCTCCCGGCCGGCCCTTGCGGACCGCGTCCGTGCCCTCACGACGCGGAACCGCCACCAGCTTCCCGAAAAGGCGGGGGCTCGACCCGGTGAACGGGGTCATCCGGGACGGCTCCGACGTCGTGATCACACCAGCCACATGGAGATCGTCTCCCGCGGCCCGGACTCCGCGTGATGTCGCGCAGAATCCGGTGGTGCGGCACGGCGCCGGCATCAAGAATCACCGGATGCACGAAGTGAAGCTGTCCGACGGGATCATCACTCTGTCCCCCCTGCGCGTGGACGATGCCGAGGCGCACCTCGCCGGGGAGGACGAGCTGCTCGTTCGTCGGCTCAACGGCGGTCCCGGCACGCGGGAGGGCGTCGAAGCGTATTTCCGGCACTGCCGGGAGCAGTGGGACACCGCCGGGCCACTGCGCGCGTTCGGCATCCGGGTGGGTGCCGACGAGGTGCTTGCGGGCACGATCGACTTGCGGTTCGCAGGAGAAGGTCTGGCGCCCGGCCAGGTGAACGTCGCCTATGGCCTCTATCCGTCCTGGCGGGGACGTGGCCTGGCCACCCGCGCGGTCCTGTTGGCGTCCCAGTACGCGGCGAGTGAGGGCGGGGCGGAGGCGGTGATCCAGGTGGAACCGGAGAATCCCGCATCTGCCGCGGTCGCACAGCGGGCAGGGTTCACCCCCTGCGAGCCGACACCCAGCACGGACGGCACACGCTTCGACCGGTACGTCCGGAAGCTGTACGTCGCCGCCCGGTGACGACCCACAGTTGCAGGACACCCCTTGGGACCGAGTCCGTGCGACGTACATGGAACCGCCCCGGTTTTCATGGGCGGTTCACAGCGGTTCACGGGAGTTCACGGAGCCGTGACGATCACGGTCTGAGGCTGGAGACCACGTCGGCGGTGGCGGCCACGCCGTTGTGGATGGTGGGCGCCATGCTGGTGCCGGCGAGGAAGAAGCCGAGCAGGGCGCACACCAGGGCGTGCGTGACCTTCAGGCCGCCGTTCCTCAGGAAGATCACGGCCAGCACCAGCAGCAGCACCACGACAGAAATGGAAACGGCCATCGCTCTCACGTCCCTCCGTCGCCGCACCGGAATTGCGGCGTTCGGCGGACAGTGTGGCGGAATGCGCGGTCCGTCCGGGCGTATGGCGGGGCGGCCATACGGGTGAGATTCGGCCGGGAGCCGTCGAGGCCCTGCCGAGGGCGCCCGTACCGGGCGGTCGTCGTGTCCGCGCCCCTCCCGCGGACCGGCGCGGCAGGAGGCGGAGGGGTGCGGACACGGAGCCCCTACTCGGGCGCGGGCAGGTTCGTCAGAGCGGCGATCGCGTCCTGGTGCCGGCCCGTCGAACCCAGCGCGATCTGGTCGGACTTGGCCCGCTTCAGCGCCAGGTGCGCCGGGTGTTCCCAGGTCATCCCGATCCCGCCGTGCAGCTGCACGCACTCCTCGGCGGCGCGGACCGCGACCTTGGAGCAGTAGGCCTGGGCCACCGCCACGGTCAGCGGGGCGTCCGGGGCGCCGGTGGCGAGGGCGTCGGCGGCGGCGCGGGCCGCGGCCCTGGCCCCGACGAGGTCCAGCCAGAGCTGGGCCATGCGGTGCTTCAGCGCCTGGAAGGAGCCCACGGGCCGGTTGAACTGGTGGCGCTCGCGGGTGTACCGGACGGTCTCCTCCAGACACCACGCGGCGAGGCCGAGCTGCTCGGAGGCGAGCAGTCCCGCGCCGGCGAGGAGTCCGCGCCGGACGGCCGCGCGGGCGGCCTCGCCCTCGGCGAGCCGGGTGCCGCTCCCGGGCTCCGGGGTGACGCGGGCGAGGGGGCGGGTGAGGTCGAGCGGGGTCTGCGGCTCGACGGTCGCCTCTCCGGCCGGTACGGCGTACAGGCCGTCGGCGCGCGGGACGAGGAGGACGTCGGCCGCGACGGCGTCGGCGACGCCCGTGACGGTGGCGGCGGGCAGCGGCCCGGCGCCGGTCACGGCGGGCGGGGACGGTTCCCCGTCCGGCGTTCCGGACGGGAACGGCTCCGCGTCCGGCGCGGTCGACAGGGGTACGGCGAGCACCGCGACCGTGTGGCCGCTCGCGATCCCCGCCAGGAGCTCGGTCGCCGGGCCGCCCCGCCCCGCGAGTCCGAGCAGCGTCTCCGTGGCCACCACCGCGCTCGTGAGGTACGGCAGCGGCGTCACCGCGCGGCCCAGCTCCTCCAGGACCACCGCGGCCTCGCGGTGGCTCGCGCCCTGGCCGCCGAGTTCCTCGGGGACGAGGAGTCCGGCGGCGCCGATGTCGCCCGCGAGGGACTTCCAGAGGCCGGGGACGTACGGGTCGGCCGTCTCGATCCGGTCGAGCAGGGTCTGGTGGCCGGCCCGGTCGGCGAGCAGGGCGCGGACGGCCGCCCGCAGGTCGTCCTCGGTCTCGGAGTACAGCAGATCGCCCTGCGCTGTCATCGGCTCAGGTCCTTCCATGCGACGTCCTTGTCGTTGCGGGGCTCCGGCGGCAGGCCGAGGACCCGCTCGGCGACGATGTTGAGGAGCACCTCGCTGGTCCCGCCCTCGATCGAGTTGCCCTTGGAGCGCAGATAGCGGTATCCGGCGTCCCGGCCGGTGAAGTCGACGAGCTCGGGACGGCTCATCTCCCATTCGCCGTACAACAGTCCCTCGTCCCCGAGGAGTTCGACCTCCAGGCCGCTGATGGCCTGGTTGAGCCGGGCGAAGCCGAGCTTCATCGCGCTGCCCTCGGGTCCGGGCTGTCCGGCGACGAGCTGCTGGCGGAGGCGTTCGCCGGTGAGGCGGGCGACCTCGGCGTCGACCCAGAGGTCGAGGAGGCGCCGGTGCAGCTCGTGGGTGCGCAGTTCGGGGCGCTCGCGCCAGGTCGTGGCGAGCTTCCCGATCATGCCGCCCTCGCGGGGGATGCGGGCGCCGCCGATGGAGACCCGTTCGTTCATCAGGGTGGTCTGGGCGACCCGCCAGCCGTCGCCGACCTCGCCGAGGCGGTGGGCGTCGGGGATGCGGACGCCGGTGAGGAAGACCTCGTTGAACTCGGCCTCGCCGGTGATCTGGCGCAGCGGCCTGACCTCCACGCCGGGGTCGGTCATGTCGCAGACGAAGTAGGTGATGCCCCGGTGCTTGGGGGCGTCCGGGTCGGTGCGGGCGATGAGGATGGCCCAGCGGGCGAGGTGGGCGCTGGAGGTCCACACCTTCTGCCCGTCGACCACCCAGTCCCCGCCGTCCCGTACGGCGCGGGTGCCGAGCGCGGCGAGGTCGGAGCCGGCGCCGGGCTCGCTGAAGAGCTGGCACCAGACCTCCTCGCCGACCCAGAGGGGTCGCAGGAAGCGCTCCTTGACCTCTTCGGAGCCGTACTGGAGCAGGGTGGGGGCGGCCATGCCGAGGCCGATGCCGATCCGGCGCGGGTCGTTGTCGGGGGCGCCCGCGGCGGCGAGTTCGGCGTCGACGACGGCCTGGAGCGCGCGGGGCGCGTCGAGTCCGCCGAGGCCCGCGGGGTAGTGCACCCAGGCCAGCCCGGCGTCGAAGCGGGCTTTGAGGAAGTCGGTGCGGCCGGTCGTGGCGGGCGGGTGCTCGGCGAGCAACCGCCTGGTGCGGGAGCGGAGTTCCCCGGCGTCGGTCATGCGTGGGCTCCTTCCGGGAGGACGACCAGGCGGCCGGTGGTGGTGCCGTCGGCGACGCGCTGGACGGCGTCCGCCGCGCCCGCGAAGGGGACGCGTTCGCCGATGAGCGGCTTGATGAGCCCCTTCGCCGCGTAGGCGGTCAGGGTCTCGTGGCAGCGGCCGACGGAGGCCGGGTCCTTCGCCGCGTACAGGCCCCAGTGGAGGCCGAGGACCGAGTAGTTCTTCACCAGGGCGTGGTTGAGGGCGGGGGCGGGGACGGTGCCGCTGGCGAAGCCGACGACCACGATCCGGCCCTCGAAGGCGACGCACTTGGCGGACTGCTGGTAGGCCTCGCCGCCGACCGGGTCGTAGATCACGTCGGCGCCCCGGCCTCCGGTCGCGGCCTTGACGGCGGCGACGACGTCCTCGGAGCGGCGGTCGATCACCAGGTCGCAGCCGAGGGCGCGGGCGACGGCCGCCTTCTCCGGGCCGCCGACGACGCCGATGACGGTGGCGCCGGCCGCCTTGCCGAGCTGGACGGCGGCGCTGCCGACGCCGCCGGCCGCCGCGTGGACGAGGAGGGTCTCGCCCTCCTTCAGGCCGGCGCGGCGGTGCAGGCCGAACCAGCCGGTCTGGTAGCCGATGTGCAGCGCGGCGGCCTCGGCGTCGTCGAGCGCCTCCGGGGCGGGCAGGAGGCCGGCGGCGTCGGCGAGGACGTAGGCGGCGAAGCCGCCGTGCGGGAGGGCGGCGGTGGTGATGACCCGGCGGCCGTCCTCGGTCTCCGCGCAGACCTCGACGCCGGGGGTGAAGGGCAGCGGGGGCCGCACCTGGTAGTGGCCGCGGCAGAGCAGCGCGTCGGGGAAGTTGACGTTCGCCGCACGGACCCTGAGGAGGACCTGGCCGTCGCCGGGCGTGGGCGGTTCCACCTCTTCGCGGCGCATCACCGCGCGCGGTTCGCCGTTCTCGTACACACGCCATGCCTGCATCCGGAATGCCTCCTCCGTACCGAGCGGTCGGTGGCATACTAAGCGGTCGCTTGCCCCGGGGGAACCGGCCGGCCGGACTTTCCCGCGGGTCAGCCGGACTTCTTGGGGCGCGCCCTGACGTGCATGCGCTCCCCCTGCGGCCCGAACAGGCTCAGGAACTCCACCGGGCCCTCGGCCGCCGGCCCGAACCAGTGCGGGACGCGCGTGTCGAACTCGGCCGCCTCGCCGGCGGCCAGGACGACGTCGTGCTCGCCCAGGACGAGCCGGAGCCTCCCGGAGAGCACGTACAGCCACTCGTACCCCTCGTGCACCCGGGGCTCCGGCGCCTCGTGCGCCTTCTCCTGGATCACCTTGTACGCCTGGAGCCCGCCCGGCTGCCGGGTCAGGGGGTACATCGTCCGCCCGTGGCGCACGATGGGCTTCGCCTTGACCCGGGGGTCGCCCACCGGCGGGGCTCCGACCAGCTCGTCCAGGGGGACCTGGTGGGCACGGGCGAGCGGCAGGAGCAGTTCGAGGCTGGGCTTGCGCTGCCCGGACTCCAGCCGGGACAGGGTGCTCACGGAGATCCCGGTGGCGGCGGAGAGCTCGGCGAGCGTCACCCCGCGGTCACGGCGGACACGGCGGAGCCGGGGGCCGACCTCGGTCAGTACGGCTTCGATGCGGTCGTCCTCAGTCATACGAGTCATACGGCCAGTGTTGCAGAAATGGCAAGGTCCTTTGCGGAACGGTCATGGCCGCGGTCGCCCTCGACGGGGGTTCGCCCGGCCGGATGAAAGAGGGTGGCAGGGGCTGCGCCGCGCCTGCCCACAGGCGAGGATCGGCCATGGTGACCACCATCGGCCACGTACGACACAAGGACGGGACACCTCCATGCTCGGTACGCAGTTCACCCAGGGCTCCCCCAGCTGGCTCGACCTCGGCAGCCCCGACACCGAGGCCGCCGCCGCCTTCTACGGAGCCGTCTTCGGCTGGGAGTTCCGGTCGGCGGGACCGGAGGCCGGCGGCTACGGCTTCTTCCAGCAGGACGGCCGCACGGTCGGCGCCCTGGGGCCGCTCGACGAGGGCGCGCGCAGCGCCTGGACGGTCTACTTCCAGACCCCGGACGCGGACGCCACCCAGGAGGCCGCCGAGGCGGCGGGCGGAAAGGTCCGCGTCGAGGCCTTCGACGTCATGGACGCCGGCCGCACGGCCTGCCTCACCGACCCGGCCGGCGCGGAGTTCGCCGTCTGGCAGCCGGGCAGCGTGAAGGGCCTGGAGCGGACCTCCGTCCCCCACGCCCTCCTCTGGACCGAACTCCACGTCCCCGACCCGGAGTCCACGCTCGCCTTCTACCGGACCCTCTTCGGCTGGCGCTGGGCGTCCATGGACGCGCCCGGCATGACCTACCGGGTGCTCTCCACCGCCGAGGGGGACCAGGAGGACGCCTCTTTCGGGGGCGTGGCGGAGGCCCAGGAGGGGATGACGCCGTCCTGGGTCCCGTACTTCGCGGTGGAGGACGCCGACGCGATCGCCGACGCGACCCGGGGCAGCGGCGGCTCGGTCCTGATGCCCCCCGCCGACGTCCCGGACGTCGGCCGCATCGCCTGGCTCGCCGACCCCTTCGACGCGATCTTCGCGGTGCTGAAGCCCGCGCCGAGGGGATGAACGGGCTCCGTTCCCGCCGTCAGCGGCCGAAGAGTTCGAACGTCACCGCCGGACGGCCGCCGAAGCGGTCCGAGGCCCGTGACGTCGCCGTGGTGAGGAAGGTCCGGACGTACTCCTCCGGGTCCTCGTCCGTCAGGGCCTCGATGTAGGCGCGGTGGCAGAGGAGGGAACGGATCGCGCGGTCCAGGCCGGGGCCCGCGTCGACCGCGTGGGTCGGGGTGCCGGAGGCGGCGACCGCGACCCAGCGGACGCCGTTCCAGGGCTCCAGGCCCTCCTCGGTCAGTTCGGGGAAGATCCAGCGGTTCCCGGCGTCGGCGGCCGCGTCCAGCGTGGCGCGGCCGACGGCCAGGTGGTCGGGGGTGTTCCACGGAGCGCCCGGGCCACCGCCCCAGGTGTCGCGGTGGTTGAGGGTGATCACGAGCTCCGGGCGGTGGCGGCGGATCGCGGCCGCGACGTCACGGCGCAGGCCGAGCCCGTACTCGATCACGCCGTCGCGGTGGTCGAGGAACTCGACGGTCTCCACGCCGACGACGGCGGCGCTGTCCCGCTGCTCGCGCTCGCGGAGCGGACCGCAGACGTCCGGGGCGAGGGTGTCGATGCCGGCCTCGCCCCGGGTGGCGAGGACGTACGCGACCTCCTTCCCCTCGTCCGTCCAGGCGGCGACCGCCGCCGCGCAGCCGTACTCCAGGTCGTCGGGGTGGGCCACGACGCACAGCGCGCGCCGCCAGTCGCCGGGCATCTCCAGGAGGTCCATCGCATCCGTGTCGATCATGACCGCAGGATACGGGTCGCGTCTGACACCGCCGGGCGGAACGTCCCGGCGAGGATCACCGAGCGCGAAATGTGGCGCGGGCGGTCCGGGTTGAGACCGCGCCGGCCCGCGAGGGCGACCGCGAGCCGCTGGGCGCGGACGAGGGCCGCCACCGGATCGATCGCGTCGGCGGCGAACAGGGCTCCGGTGGACTCCACTTCGTCCCGCAGGCCGGCCGGGGCGGGACCGAGGCAGCAGACCAGGCTCGCCCGGTCGCTGATGCTGATCGGGCCGTGGCGGTACTCCATCGCCGCGTACGACTCCGTCCAGGCGCGGGCCACTTCGCGCAGCTTGAGCGCCGCCTCGTCGGCGAGCCCGACGGTCCAGCCGGTGCCGAGGAAGGTGAACTGACCGCGCCGCTCCCAGGCGGCGGGCAGCCGCTCGTACAGGACGAGTTCGGCGTCGGCGATCGCCGGGCCGAGGTCCACCCCGAGCCCGGCGCGCAGGAGTTGCAGGGCGGTGGTGGCGAACCGGGTCTGGACCACCGAACGTTCGTCGGCGAAGCCGAGGTCGACGATCCGGTCGGCGAGCCGCCCGGCGGGACTGTCGGGGACACCGGTGACGACGAGCGCCGGGACGCGCCCGGCGGCGCGGGCGAGCAGGTCCACGACCTCCGTGGTGGTGCCGGAGCGCGTGAGGGCCACGATCCGGTCGTAGCCGCGGCCGAGCGGGGTCGCGTCGGAGGCGGGGAACGCGTCGGTCTCGCCCGCGTCGAGGGACTCGCGCAGGGCCGCGTAGGCGCGGGCGATGAAGTACGAGGTGCCGCAGCCGACGACCGCCACGCGCTCGCCCCGGGCCGGCAGCAGGCCGGTGTCGCGGTCGGCGATCTCGGCGGCACGGCGCCAGCAGTCGGGCTGGCCGGCGATCTCCGCGCTGACGTGGGTGCTCATGGTCCGGGTCCTCTCCTCGCAGGGGCCCTCACGGGTCCGGACCGAGTTGTATCCGTACGCGGGCAGAGCACACCATGAGCAATCCGGACTCACCGCTTGGACTTTTGTGGGCCCCCCGCCGTCCGACCGCCGCAGGAGGCCCGGACCACCAGGCGCGGTCTCAACTGCACCTGGTGGAGCGGGGCCGCGTCCCCCTCGGCGAGCCGCCGGAGCAGGATCTGCGCGGCGAGGCGGCCGAGCTGGTACTTGGGGGGCGAGACGGCCGTCAGCGGGATCTCCGCGACATCGGCGAACTCGTTGTCGTAGCTGATCAGGGCGAGGTCCTCGGGCACCCGGAGCCCGGCCCGGCGGGCCGCTCCGAGCATCAGGGCGGCCTCCCGGTCGCCGAAGCAGAGCGCGGCGGTCACGCCGGCGGAACGCAGCGCGGCGAGCGCCCGGTCGGCGCGGTCCGGGTCCCAGCGGGCCATCACGTCCCGCTCGGACGCCGGGGCGGCGGGCAGCCCGAGGTCGGTGAGCGCACGGGCGAAGCCGGACTCGATGGGCGCGGTGGTGGGCGCGTCGGTGCGGGCGACGAGTCCGAGCCGCTCGTGGCCGAGGGCGCGCAGATGGCGCACCGCGTCGTAGGCGCCGCCCTCGTGGTCGGTGCAGACGTGCTCGGTGGGGTCGCCGGGGCCGTGGGCGGCGAGCCGGCGCTCGACGAGGACGGCGGGGACGGGCAGGGCGAGGAGTTCCTCGGCGCGCCGGCCCGGATCGGTGGCGGTGTGCAGGCTGGGGACAAGGAGGAGCCCGTGGACCCCGGCGGAGAGGAGCCGTTCGACGGCGGTGTCCTCCTCGTCGGGGTCGTAGTGCGAGCAGGCGAGGACGAGCCGGGCGCCGGCCGCCGCGAGTTTCCCCTCGATGCCCTGCAGGACGCGCGGGTAGTAGAAGGCGGTGTCGGGGACGAGGACGCCGACGATCCGGCGGTCGGCCCGGTCCCGCTCGGGCCGGTGGGCGGAGAAGGTGCCCGCGCCCTGGCGCCGTTCGACGAGGCCGAGGGCGACGAGGTCCTCGTAGGCGCGGCGGACGGTGGTGACGGAGAGACCCGTCTCGGTGGCGAGCGCCCGCTCGGTGGGGAGCTTGCTGCCGGGGGGCCAGGTGCCGTCGAGGATGCCGCGCCGCAACTCCGCCATGAGGGTCCGGAACTTCAGCTCCCGGCCGGAGGCCGGTGTCTCGCGTGCCGCCATCCGGGCCCCCTCGTGCCGCGGGCCGGCCTCGCCCGGCCCGCCCGCGTCGGACGTCGTGCATCACGGTGGTCCGTCATGGCCGTACGTCGTTGCCGATCGATTGCGCGCCGAATCCTATGCCCCTTCCCCGGGCCGGGCGGTCAGACCTCGTTCCGGGCGAGGGCGAGGAGCCGGTCGAGGACGCGCGGCCCGCCGGCCCGCACCCCGTCGTGCTCGAACTCGTCGGTCACCCAGGTCCGCAGGCCGCGTACGGCGCGCGCGGTCTCCAGGGAGTGGGCGGTGTCGACGTACATGTCGTCGTGGTAGACGGCGGCCGCCACCGGGACCCGGTTGGCGGCGAGGCGCTCGGGGTCGTACAGCGACGGCCAGTCGGTGCGCGCGGCGAGCAGTTCGGCGGTCTCGCGGAGCGGGCGCAGGGCGGGGTCGGTGGTGAAGTGCCACGGATGGACGGTCTCTCCGGTGAAGAGCGGCGGCGCGCCCTCGGCGAGCGCCGCGCGGGCGTCGAACTCGGGGTGTTCGGCGCGGATCCGCTCGGCGGCCCAGTCGGTGGGGCCCCGGCCCTGGGCGTAGATGGCCTCGTGGAGCACGGCGTACAGCGGGTGTCCGGCGTACGAGAGGTGTGCCTGGACCTGCTCCAGGAAGGCGTCGGAGAGCGCGGGTCCGCCCGGTGTGGGCACGAAGGCGCCCTCCAGGAGCAGATGGAGCTGGTGGGTGCCCTCGCCGGAGCCGAGGAGGATGCCGAGGGACTGGAAGGCCTCGACGGTGAGGAGCCCGCCGCCGGGGAGGACGGTCTCCCGGTCGAGGAGGTGGGCGGCGATCGAGCGGGCCCGTTCGGCGTCCTGGGGGTAGCGGGCGAAATGGGCCTCGTTCTTCCGCCGGACGCGGGGGTACGCGGCGCGGTAGACCTCGTCGGCGGTGGCGTCGAGGGAGGGCAGGCCGCCGGTGACGAGGACGGTGTCCAGGCCCTCGGGGGCGGTGGAGAGGTAGTGGGTGGCGCAGAAGCCGCCGAAGCTCTGGCCGAGGACGGTCCAGGGGGCGCCGCCGGTGAGACGGCGCCGGATCAGCTCGCAGTCCTTGACGATGGAGTCGGCGCGGAAGTGGGCCAGGTAGTCCGCCTGCTCGGCCGGGCCGCCGCGCAGGGGCAGGGTCTGGCGGTTGGCGGGGGTGGAGCGGCCGGTGCCGCGCTGGTCGAGGAGGAGGACGCGGAACTCCTTCACGGCGCGGCCCAGCCAGGCCTGCGGGCCGATGAAGCGGCGGGCGCCGAAGCCGGGCCCGCCCTCCAGGTAGACCAGCCAGGGCAGCTTCTCGCGGCCGGATCCGGCGTGGCCGCTCGCGACGACCTCGCGGCCGAAGACCTCGATGCGCTCGCCGTCGGGGCGGGCGTGGTCGAGTGGGACGGGGAAGCGGTGGTCCGTGAGGACGAGGCCCGGCTGGCGGTAGGTGGTCAACGCTGCTCCTGCTCCTGTTCGGTACGCCCCCGCGCGGACAGTGGATCACACCGCGGGGGCGTTCCGGAGCAGGCCTCACCTCTTTCCGGGACGGGCCCCTTGCCCGTCGTCGGCGCGGACGGAGGCCGCCGTCCGGGGACGGCCCGCCCGGGGACGGCCCGTCCCCGGACGGAGGGCGCTCAGGGGGCGAGGGGCAGCTGCCGCTTGTGCTCGGTGAGCTCGTAGCGGCGGACGATCGTGGCGTGGACGGCCTCCGTGACCGGCTTGCCCTCCAGGAAGTCGTCGATGTCGTCGTAGGTGACGCCGAGCGCGTCCTCGTCGGCCTTGCCCGGGGCGAGGGTCTCCAGGTCGGCCGTGGGGGTCTTCCACACCAGCTCGGCGGGGGCGCCCAGTTCGTCGGCGACCGCGCGGACGCGCCGCTTGGTCAGACCGGTCAGCGGGACGACGTCGGCGGCGCCGTCGCCGAACTTGGTGAAGAAGCCCGAGACGGCCTCGGCGGCGTGGTCGGTGCCGACCACGAGGCCGTCGTGGGCGCCGGCGACCGCGTACTGGGCGATCATCCGCTGCCGGGCCTTGATGTTGCCCTGCACGAAGTCCTGGTGGTGGGCGTCGCGGAAGGTCACCCCGCCGGCGAGGCAGGCCTCCAGGGCCGCGTCGCTGGCCGCCTTGACGTCCACGGTGAGGACCCGGTCGGCGCGGATGAAGCCGAGGGCGGTCTGCGCGTCGTGTTCGTCGGCCTGCACGCCGTACGGCAGGCGCATCGCGTAGAAGGTGGCGTCGTGGCCGGCGGCGCGGGCCCGCTCCACGGCGAGCTGGCAGAGCCGGCCGGCGGTCGTGGAGTCGACGCCGCCGCTGATGCCGAGGACCAGGGAACGCAGCCCGGTGGAGGTGAGCCGCTCGGTGAGGAAGGCCACCCGGCGCTCGATCTCCGCCTTCGGGTCGAAGGCGTCGGCGACCTGGAGGTCCCGGGCGATCTGCTGCTGGAGGTCGGTGGACGCCGGGTCGGTCACGGAAGTCTCCTCGTCAGGGTCGGTCGACGGTGTACCCGCTGGTACGGGGTGCACCGGAGTCGACTCTACGCGCCGGCCGCCGGGACCGTGGACGCGTCCCCGGCGGCCGGGGGCCGAGTTCCCGGGACGCACAGGACCTCGACCCGCTGGACGAGGTTGTTCGCGAAGCCTCCGCGGTTCCAGGGGGCGGTGAGCGGCTGGACGTTCCCCTCGGCGTCGGTGGCCCGCACGGTCAGGTGGCGCAGCCCCGGCGTCGCGTTCCAGGTGGCGCGCCAGGCGGACCAGGCCCAGGGGTGCGCGGGGTTCCGCTCGGTCTCGGCGTCGGTCCAGGCCGCGCCGCCGTCCTCACTGACCTCGACGCGGACGACCGGTCCGTGCCCGGACCAGGCACGGCCGGTGAGCGGCACGGGGCCGGGGCGCACGACGCGGGTGCGGGACATGAAGTCGGGGAAGCCCGGCGGCACCATCAGGGCCCGGGGCGCGATGAGCGTGACGGGCGCCCCCGGCTCGTCCGCCTCCCGGCGCAGACGGTAGGCGACGCTCTGCTGGAAGCCGGTGTACGGGGTGTCGGTGAGCGTGATGTCGTGGAGCCACTTCACGTGCGCCATGCCGTACCAGCCGGGGACGACGAGCCGGAGCGGGCTGCCGTGCTGCGGCGGCAGGGGCGCGCCGTTCATCGCGTACGCGACGAGGACGTCCCGGGCGGGATCGGCGGCGACCGCCAGGGGCAGGCCGCGGCGGTAGTCCTGCTCGACGCCCCGCTCGACCCCGTGGTCGGCGCCGGTGAACACCGCGTCGGCCGCGTCCTCCGCGATGCCCGCCTCGGCGAGGAGGGCGGCGAGCGGGACGCCGGTCCAGTCGGCGGTCCCGACGGCCTCGACCAGCCAGGGCTGGCTGACGGGGCGGGGCACGAGCCGGGCCCGGCCGTTCCCGGCGCACTCCAGGGTGACCCGGCGGGTGACGGAGGGCCGGGCGCGGAGCGCCGCCAGGTCCAGGTCGAGCGGCCGCAGGACCCGGCCGCCGACCGTGAGCCGCCAGCCGTCCGCGTCGGTGGCGGGGATGTCGTAGTGCACGAGGACGTAGTGGAGTCCGGGCGGGGTGACGTCGTACCGCAGGGCTTCGAGGGGCAGCCCGTGGTTCCGGGCGGCGAGGGCGAGCTCCTGCGCGGTGACGCCCTCGTCGGGGCCGGCCACGCGGCCCGGTGCGCTGATGTCACCCAGACCGCTCGGGGATCCGTCCATGCCCTCATGGTGCGCCCCGGCCGGGGGCCCGGCACGTCGGCCGGGGACGGGCCGGCCGGTCCCGCCGGGCCGGGGCGCGGGCCGCTTCGGGGGCCGGGGCCCCGGCCCCCGAAGCGGAAGGCCTCCCGGGGCCATCGGGCACCTCGGCGGGGGCACCCCCGCGGGCCCTGGCCGGAGCCTCGGCGCGGGCCCGGCCCCTTCGCGCGGGCGGTTCCCCCGGCCCTGGCCGGGGGCTCGGGGCGGCCCCGCCCCCTCAGCCCTGTCGGGGAGCGCGCGGCCCGCGTGCCGGGCGAGGTGCAGGAGCAGGTGCGCCCCCTCAGTCCTGTCGGGGAGCGCGCAGGGCACGGTCGAGGCCGGCCTGCGGGGGGCCCGTGAGGGCGCGGACGAAGATCTCCTCGTAGGCGGGGTCGCCGATCGTCGCGCGGGCGGTGTCCGCGTACTTCTCGCTCAGGGCCCGCAGGCCGGGCAGGCCGCGCCGGGGCTGGCCGGTGGAGCGCCAGTACGCCTCGCCCGTGCCGCTCACGTCGGCGGCGCGCTCGCCGTCCCCGGCCGCCGCGAGGGCGGTGGCGAGGACGTCGAGGCCGAGGGCGACGCCGAGGCTGGCACCGAGGCCGCGGGTGCCTTCGAGCATGGCGCGGGCGTGGTCGGCGGCGGCCGCCGGGTCGCCCTCCAGGAGGCCGGTGAGGGCGAGCTGGTACTCGAGGGCCGTGCGGACCCAGTGCTCGTCGAGCTCCTCGCACCGGGCGCGCAGCCGGAGCGCCCGCTCCCGGGCCTCGGCGAGGCGGCCGAGGCCGGTGAGGGCGAAGACCCGTACGAGCCGGCAGCGGAGCCGGGCGGCGGAGTCGGCGGGCCCGCCCCGGGCGGCGTCGAGGACGTGGCCCACGACGACGTGCGCGGCCATCGGCCGGCCGGTGGTCAGGGCGATGAGCCCGGCGAGGGCGGCGGCGTCGAGGGTGAGGTCGCCGGGCCGGTCGCGGCCGCCGGACCGGTCGCGGCCGCCGGACCGGTCGCGGTCGCCGCGGGGGTCTCCCCCGTGCGGCGAGGGCTCGACGTGCTCCGTGTACCTGGCCTCCCGGGCGCAGCGCTCGCTCACCTCCTGCGCGGCGCCGGACTCGCCCTGCAGGACCAGGGTGACGCCGAGGGCCCACAGGGCGCGGGCCCGGGCGCGGCCCCGGGACCCGCTGAGGAGCAGGGCCCGTTCGAGGCCGTCGCGGGCCTCGTGGAGGCGGCCCCGGCAGGACCAGGCGAAGGCGACGGAGCCGACGAGGTCGAGGGCGGCGTCGGGGTCGGTGCGCAGCAGCCGGTCCAGGGCGGTGCGCAGGTCGGTGTGGTGCGCGTCGACGGTCCGGTACCAGCGGAGCTGGCGGGCGCCGTGCCAAGCGGTCTCGGCCCGGCGGGCCAGGCCCAGGAAGTGGGCGGCGTGCCGTTCGGCGACCGTCGCGGTCTCGCCGGTGCGGTCCAGCCAGGTCGCCCCGTACGCGCGGAGGGTGTCGAGCATCCGGAGTCCGCCGGCGGCGTCCGGCGGGCGGACCACGGAGGAACGGACGAGTCCGTCGAGCGCGCCGGGCAGCGTGGTGCGGTCCAGGGGACCGCCGGCGCAGACGGCGGTCGCGGAGGCGAGGTCGAAGGGGCCGCGGAAGACGGAGAGCCGGGCCCAGAGGAGGCGTTCGAGGGGGGTGCTCAGCTCGTGGCTCCAGCCGATGGCGGCGCGCAGGGTCTGGTGGCGGCTCGGCCAGACCCGCTCGGTGTGGGCGAGCAGGTCGAAGCGGGCGCCCGGCGGGGCGTCGAGGCGGGTGCCGAGCTGGTCGCGGACGGCTTCGGCGCCCTGGAGGCGGATCTGCGCGGCGGCCAGTTCCAGGGCGAGCGGGATGCCTTCCAGGCGTACGCAGATCTCGCCGGCGGGTCCGGCGGCGGGGAGGTCCTCGCCGGCGGCCCGGCGGAGGAGTTCCAGGGCGTCGGGTCCGGCGGGCGGCAGCGGGTCGAGGGCGACGACCCGCTCCCCCCGGACGCCGAGGGGGCGGCGGCTGGTGGCGAGGACGGTGAGTCCGGGGGCGGCGGCGAGGAGTTCGGTGACGAGTCGGGCGCAGGGTTCGGCGAGGTGCTCGCAGGAGTCGAGGACGAGGAGCAGCCGGGCGTCGGCGAGGCGTCGGCAGAGGCCGGTGGTGGACATGCCGGGGGTGTGGTCGGCGAGGTCGACGGAGTCGGCGACGAGCGGGACGAGGAGCCGGTCGCCGTCGAGCTGGGAGAGGTCGGTCCACCAGGCGCCGTCCGGGTGGCCGTCGGCGGCGCGGTGCGCGGCGCGCAGCGCGAGCCGGGTCTTGCCGACTCCCCCGACGCCGGTCACGGTGACGAGTCGGTGGTCCGCCAACGCGGCGGACACGCCCTCCAGTTCCGTGCGGCGTCCCACGAAACCGGGGTTCTCGTCCGGCAGATGTCCACGCACGGGAGCAGTCTCCCTCATGCGCGCCGCGAACGGGCCGGTGGAACCGGTTCGTTACGCCGCCGGTCTCCGCTCCGGAGCGGAGAATCGTTTGACCCGGACCCGGGGCGGGACCGCACCGTGCGGGGCGCCACGGGTGGTGGCGCCGGTGTTCCGGGGAGGCGGCGGTACCGGGGGGAGAACGGCAGGGCCGAGTGCGTCCCGACCGACCGGGAGCCCGGTCCCTCCCTGGAGGTACGGGACCTGGGCGCGGTCCGCCTCGGCGGCCCCTCCCCGGACGCCCTGGTGCGCGCCGGGCACGTCCGGGCCCACCGGCCGCGCGCGCCGACGCCCTGTTCCCCGGCGAACGCTCCCCGCACCGCCTGCACCGGTTCCGAGCGCGCGACGGCGCCGGGATCACCCTCCTCCGACCGTGACGACGACCGAGTGCCATCCCTGTGCCCCGTCGGGCACGGTGTCGGTGCGGCGTTCCGGCTGGGTGGCGCCGGTGCCGTCGGTGGCGCGGACGGTGAGGGTGTGGCGGCCGGGGGCGGCGGCCCAGGGGTGGACCCACTGGCGCCAGGTGTCGGCGCCGTCCTCGGCCGCGAGCCGGGCGTCCTGCCAGGGGCCGTCGTCGATCCGCACCTGGACCCGGCGGATGCCCCGGTGCTGGGCCCAGGCGACCCCGGCGACCATGACGGTGCCGGCGGCGGGGCGGGCGCCGGCGCGCGGGGTGTCGATGCGGGACTGCGTCTTGACGGGGGCCTGCGCCGCCCAGCCGCGCGGGACCCAGTAGGCGTCGTACGCGTCGAAGGTGGTGAGTTCGATCGTCTCGATCCACTTGCAGGCGGAGACGTAGCCGTACAGGCCGGGGACGACCATGCGGACGGGGAAGCCGTGGGCGAAGGGCAGGGGTTCGCCGTTCATCCCGAAGGCGAGGAGGGCGTCGCGGCCGTCCATGACGGCTTCGACGGGGGTGCCGATGGTCATGCCGTCGACGGAGCGGGCGACCAGCTGGTCGGCGGGGCCGCCCTCGGAGGGCGGGCGGACGCCGGCCTCGCGGAGCAGGGGTGCGAGGGGGACGCCGAGCCAGCGGGCGTTGCCGACGAGCGGACCGCCGACCTCGTTGGAGACGCAGCACAGGGTGATGTCCCGCTCCACCGTCGGCCGGGCCATGAGTTCCCGCAGGGTGAGGGTGCGTTCCTCGCGGACGCCGAGGCCGTGGAGGCGCAGCCGCCAGTGGTCGGCGTCGACTCGGGGGACGATGAGCGCGGTGTCGACGCGGTAGAAGTCCCGGTTCGGGGTGACGAACGGGCTGATGCCGGGGACGGCGAGCCGCGCTCCGGCGGGCACGGCCGGTGCGGGGGAAGCGGGCCGGGGCAGGCGCAGGGCGTCGCGGGAGGCGGCGGCGTTCTCCTGTACGGGGCTGCCGACCGCGCGGCCGAGTGCGGCGGCGCCGGTCGCGGCGAGGCCGGTGGAGGCGGCGACGATCAGGAAGCCACGCCGGTCGGCCCGGGAGGTTCCGGACTGCGCGGTTCCGGGGCGGGGGGTGAGGAGCCGGCCGGTCAGGACGTACAGGAGGAGCGCGCCGGCCGCGGCTCCGACGAGGGAGGGCACGGCGTCCACGGCGGACTCGGAGTCGGGGCGGGTGACGGCGGCGAGGGCCCCGAGGACGCCGAAGGCGGCGACGGCCGCCGTGCCGAGCGGGCGGTGGCGCAGGGCGAGCAGCCCGACCGCGAGGGCGAGGAGGGCGAGGAGGAGCAGGATGCCGAGCTGGAGGACGGTCTTGTCGTTCTCGCCGAAGGCACGGATCGCCCATTCCTTGAGGACCGCCGGGGTCCGGTCGACGACGGCGCCGCCGACGGCGGGCACGGGACCCGCCTCGGGGCGTACCCGGCGGGCGACGAGGTCCGCGACGGCCAGGGAGACGTACGCCGAGACCAGGCCGCCGAGCGCGGCGAGGAGGCGGTCGGTGCGGGTGGGTTCGTGGTGCGGCTCGCGCGGGTTCCGGGTGGCTTCCATGGTGGGTGTTTCGGCATGCCGGGCCGTGCGGATGGGCCGCGTCACCCGTACGGCCCCGGCACGCGTCCCGGGGCTCGCCCGGCCGGGCCCCTGGGCACGCCGGGAGCGCCCGCCCGGCCGGGCCCCGGGACGTACCGGGAGCGCCGGCCCGGCGGGCCCCGGCACCCGTCCCGGTGTTCGCCCTGTCGGGGTCTCAGCGCGTGTCCGGGTGCTCGCCCGGCGTGGCCAGTTCCTCCACCGCCTCGGCCCCGACGACCGCGCCGGTGGACTTCTTGCCGCGGCGCAGCCGGCGTTCGAGCCGGGAGGCGAAGGTGGTGAGCGCGAAGTTGAGGACGATGAAGATCACGGCGACGACGGTGAAGCAGGCGATCGTGTTGGCTCCGTAGTTGGCGCTCATCGGACGGACGGAGGCGAGGAGTTCGGAGAAGCCGAGCATCGCGCCGCCGAGGGCGGTGTCCTTGACGATGACGACGAGCTGGCTGACCAGGGCGGGCAGCATGGCGGTGACGGCCTGCGGCAGGAGGACGTGGACCATGGTCTGGCCCTTGCGCATGCCGATGGCCTTGGCGGCGTCGGTCTGGCCGGCGGGCAGGGCGAGGATGCCGGCGCGGACGACCTCGGCGAGCACGGAGGCGTTGTAGAGGACGAGGCCGGTGACGACGGCGTACAGGGGGCGGGTGTCCGGGCTGATGTCGGTGAACTCGGAGTAGGCGGCGTTCGCGAAGAGCATCAGGATCAGGACGGGGATGGCCCGGAAGAACTCGACGACGGTGCCGGCCACGGCGCGGACGGACCGGTGGTCGGAGAGCCGGAGGATGCCGAGGAACGCGCCCAGGGGCAGGGCGATGACCATGGCGAGCGCGGCGGCGATCACGGTGTTCTTCAGGGCGGGCAGGATGTACGTCTCCCAGACGCGGGCGTCGGTGAAGAAGGGCGCCCACTTGGACCATTCGAGCTGGTTCTTGTCGGCGAGGCTCGTCACGACCCACCACACCACGGCGGCGAGGACGAGCACGAACAGCAGGCTCCAGGCGAGGTTGCGCCGGTGGGCGCGCGGGCCGGGGACGTCGTAGAGGACGGTGGGCTTGTCCTTCACCGCTTCACCGCCGCCTTCTTGGCCACCCAGCCGAGGAAGAGCCCGGTGGGCAGGGTGAGGCAGAGGAAGCCGACGGCGAAGATCACGGAGATGAGGAGGAGCTGGGCCTCGTTCTCGATCATCTCGCGCATCAGCAGGGCCGCCTCGGCGACGCCGATGGCGGCGGCCACGGTGGTGTTCTTGGTGAGGGCGATGAGGACGTTGGCGAGCGGGCCGACGACGGAGCGGAAGGCCTGGGGGAGCACGATCAGGCGCAGCACCTGGGGGAAGTTCAGTCCGATGGCGCGGGCGGCCTCGACCTGTCCGAGGGGGACGGTGTTGATGCCGGAGCGGAGGGCCTCGCAGACGAACGCGCTGGTGTAGGCGGTGAGGCCGAGGACGGCGAGCCGGAAGTTGATGGTGGTGAAGCGTTCGGCGCCGAGGCTGACCCCGAGGGTCTGGAAGAGGCCGAGCGAGGTGAAGACGATGATGACGGTGAGGGGGATGTTGCGGACGATGTTGACGTAGGCGGTGCCGAAGCCCCGCATGAGGGGGACGGGGCTGACGCGCATCGCGGCCAGCAGCGTCCCCCAGACGAGGGAGCCGATCGCGGAGTAGACGGTGAGCTGCACCGTCACCCAGAAGGCTCCGAGCAGGTCGTACCCCTGGAGGAAGTCGAACACGACGGCCTGCTCACTTGACGACGACGCCGATCTTCGGGGCGGGCTCGTTCTGGTAGCCGGCGGGGCCGAAGTTCTTCTTGACCGCCGCGTCCCAGGAGCCGTCGGCGACCATCTTCTGCAGGGCCGTGTTGATCTCGCCCTTGAGGTCGCTGCCCTTCTGGACGCCGATGCCGTAGTTCTCGTTGCTCATCTTGAAGCCGCCCAGCTTGAACTTGCCCTTGAACTCGGGCTGCGAGGCGTAGCCGGCGAGGATCGAGTCGTCGGTGGTGACGGCGTCGATGACCCCGTTCTCCAGTCCGGTCAGGCACTCGGAGTAGCCGCCGTACTCCTGGAGTTGGGCATTGGGGGCGATCTTGTCCTTGACGTTCTGCGCGGAGGTCGAGCCGGTGACCGAGCAGAGCTTCTTGTCGTTCAGGTCGGACGGCTTCTTGATGGAGTCGTCGTCCGCCCGGATCAGGACGTCCTGGTGGGCGAGGAGGTAGGGACCCGCGAAGTCGACCTTCTCCAGCCGCTTGTCGTTGATCGAGTACGAGGCCGCGATGAAGTCCACGTCGCCGCGCTGGAGCAGCGTCTCGCGGTCGGCGCTCTTGGCCTCCTTCCACTCGATGTCGGACGGCTTGTGGCCGAGCTGCTTGGCGACGTAGGTCGCCACGTCGACGTCGAAGCCGGTGTAGGTGCCGTCGGGGGTCTTCAGGCCGATGCCGGGCTGGTCGAACTTGATGCCGATGGTGATCTTGTCGCCGTCGCGGTGGTCGCGGAGCGCTCCGGTCGCGGCGTTCGCGAGTCCTGTCGAGGTGACGGAGAGGACGACCGTCGCGGCGGCCGCCACGACGGCCCTGCTGGTCCTGAGCGGGTTCATGAGGATCACCCCTGGGGGCTGCTGATCGGGCGACCGGCCGGGGCGGCCGCGGCTCGGTGGTGGAGGGTCTCGGAAGGACGGGGGCTCCTGGACGGGTCAGTGGTGGAGGATCTTGGAGAGGAAGTCCTTGGCGCGGTCGCTGCGCGGGTTGCCGAAGAACTCGTCCGGGGTCGTCGCCTCGACGATCCGGCCGTCGGCCATGAAGACCACGCGGTGGGCGGCGGAGCGGGCGAAGCCCATCTCGTGGGTGACGACCACCATCGTCATGCCGTCCTGCGCGAGCTGCCGCATGACCTCCAGGACCTCGTTGATCATCTCCGGGTCGAGCGCGGAGGTCGGCTCGTCGAAGAGCATCACCTTCGGATCCATGGCGAGGGCGCGGGCGATCGCCACGCGCTGCTGCTGGCCCCCGGAGAGCTGAGCCGGGTACTTGTCGGCCTGCGAGGCGACGCCGACCCGGTCGAGGAGGGTGCGGGCCCTCTCCTCGGCCTTCTTCCGGTCCTTCTTGCGGACCTTGATCTGGCCGAGGGTCACGTTGTCGAGCACGGTCTTGTGCGCGAAGAGGTTGAAGGACTGGAAGACCATGCCCACGTCGGCCCGCAGGGCCGCCAGTTCGCGGCCCTCGGCGGGCAGCGGCCGCCCGTCGACGACGATCTCGCCCGCGTCGATGGTCTCCAGGCGGTTGATCGCCCGGCACAGCGTCGACTTCCCCGAGCCGGACGGCCCGATGACGACGACGACCTCGCCGCGGTGGATCGTGAGGTCGATGGACTGGAGGACGTGCAGGGGGCCGAAGTGCTTGTCGACCCCGCGCAGTACGACGAGCGCGTCGCCGCCGTCCGGGACGGGCATGGCACCCTCCTGGGTCGCGCCCCCGCTTGCCGCTCCCTCCCCACGTTCATGCTCCGCCCTCCACCCGACCGGCGCACTCCGGACGGCGGGCGCACGGAGGGTGAGCGCACGGGCACGCCGCGGGGCCCGCCCTCGTGGCGGCCGCGCCGGGCGGCCCGGATCCTGCGCGCGGCGACGGCCGGGCCCACACTGGGATGGGGATCCGAGTGTGCGAGGAGGGACCGCCATGAGCAGAGCCGCGCCGAAGGTCAGCACGTTGCCCCAGGAGCACCGGGAGCGCCTGATGGCCTTCGCCGAGGACGTGTACTTCGAATCCGGTCACCGCCTGTTCGAGGAGCAGCAGCACGCCGACCGGTTCTGGATCGTGAAGACCGGCGCGGTGACCCTCGACGCGAAGGTCCCGGGCCGGGGGTCGCCCGTGATCGAGACGCTGCGCCACGGCGAGCTGGTCGGGCTCTCCTGGCTGTTCCCGCCGTACCTGTGCCAGTCGGGGGCCGAGGCGATGACACCGGTCCGGGCGTACGAGTTCGACGCCTCGGCCGTGCGGTCGATGTGCCACTCGGACGCGGAGTTCGGCGCCTCGGTCATCTTCTGGGTGGGGTCGATCCTCGCCCACCGCCTCCATGTGACCCGGGTCCGCCTCCTCGACCTGTACGCCCCGCACGGCAGCGGCGTCCTGGCCTGACCGGCGGCGCGCCGGAGCGGCGTCGTGACCTGCCCGGCCCGACCGGCGCCGTACGGACGGCACGGCGCCGGTCGGGCCGGGGACGGGCGGGCCGGGACCGTCAGGCCCGGACCGTCAGGCGAGGAGGACGTCCGCCAGGTCCGCCCGGCCGCTGACGCCGAGCTTGCGGTAGATCCTGCCGAGGTGGTTCTCCACGGTCCGCACGGACAGGACGTACGCCTCGGCGATCTCCCGGCTCGTGCGGCCGCGCGCGGCCATCAGCGCGATGTCCCGCTCCCGCGCGCTGAGCGGCACCGCCGCCGCGGCTCCGGCGAGCGCCGGGGTGGCCGCCTCCTGACACCGGCCGCGCAGCGCGAGGGACCGGGCGGCGGCCCGCGCGGCGCCCGCCGTCCGGCCCCGGCGCCGCCACGCCCCGGCCGCCTCCCCGAACGCCTCGGCCGCGTACAGGTGCAGGCCGAGCGCGCCCATCCGCTCGGCGACGGCCTCCAGGGCCTCCGGGTCGGGCCCGTCCGCCGGGGCCGTCGCCGCCGCGTGGGCGCCCCGGAGCTCCGCGAGCGAGCCCTGGACGAGCGCGGTCGCCGCCGTCAGTTCCGCCGCGACGGCACCGGCCCCCGCACGGGAGCCCCGCGACCCCCAGCGCAGGACGTCGTGGAGCAGTGCCGTGGCGACGGTCGCCTCGCCCCGGGCGAGCGCCGCGCGGGCGGCGCCGAGCATCAGCTCCCGCGCGGGACCGTCCGCTCCCCGCAACAGCCGGACCCAGCCGTGGGCGCGAAGGGTGTCGACCTGGCAGAGCGGGCTGTACGGCGGGGGCACCGGCGTCGGCACGTCCGCGCCGGGCGGCCGGGCGGGCATCGACGCACCCCCGGCGACCGCGGCGGCGGGGCCCGGCGCGTCCCCGGCGACCGCCCCGGACGCCCGGGCGGGGGCGGGTGCCGGCGCCAGGGCCTCCGCCTCCGGGGCGATGCGGCCCGTCTGGGCCGCGGCGAGGACCAGACCCGCGAGGGCGCGTTGTTCGGCGAAGGGCTGTCCGCAGTGGCGGGCGAGGGCGCGGGCCTCGCGGAAGTGGGCCAGGGCGTCGGTGACGAGGCCGCGTTCGAGGGCGATGCGGCCGCGGACCCAGGCGAACCAGACGGTGAGCGCCGGAACCGCGTCCCGCGTCGCCTCCTGGCCTTCGAGGGCGGTGCGTTCCGCCTCGTCGAGGCGGCCCGACTCCAGGAGGGCGGCCGCCACGAGGTACAGGCTGCGGGCCGGGTAGTAGGCGGTCCAGCGGTCGGCGAGCCCGCTCTGGACGGCGTAGGCGTGCCGGCCGGTCCGTACGGCCTCGTCGACGCGCCCGGCGGCGAGCCGAACCCGCAGGTGCGCCTGCAACAGCAGCACGTCCGCCTGGGTCCACGCGTCGCCGCCGTCGCCGGGTTTCGGGTCGGCGCCCTCGGCCAGGGCCAGGACGTCGGCCGCCTCGTCGTTGCGGCCGACGGCGCTGAGCAGGGTGGCCCGGCAGGCCGTGAGCACGGGCCGGGCCCCGATCCGGTCGGCGGCCCGGTCGAGGATTCCGAGCGCGGCGGGGGCGTCGCCGAGGCCGTACAGGTGGTGCTGGGAGAGCGCCGCGGCGGCGGACTCGACCTCGCCCGGCGAGCGGGCCTCGTCGAAGGCCCGTTCCAGGACGGGGATGCTCTCGGTGAACTCGCCGCGCTGGCCGAGCCCTTCGCCGAGCAGCAGCCCGGCCACGACGTGGGGGCCCCGTGCCAGGGCGGCCCGGGCTAGCCGGCACATGGTGTCCACGTCCCCGTCGTCCAGGGCGTGCCCGGCCGCGCGGACGAGCAGCTCGGGGTCGGCGGTGCCGGTGGCGTCGAGCTCCCAGCGGGCGAGGGAGAGCGCGTCGCCGTGCCGCCTCGCCCCGTGCTCCCGTAAGCGTCCGGCCTGTTCGAGCAGGAGGGCGCGGGCGAGGAGGCGGGGCGTGCCCCGGCGGAGGAGCAGGGCGTGCCAGGGGTGGGCCAGCTGGACCCGGCTGCGCCGGTCGTCCTCGGTGACGACGACGAGGTGCTCCTCCTCCAGGGCGGCGAGGGCCTCGGGCGTCACCCGCGCCAGGGCGTCGGCGAGCCCGAGCGGGCCGCACAGGGCGAGCAGCCGCAGCAGGGTCCGCCGGTCCTCCGGGATCCCGCGGAAGCGTCCTTCGGCGGGCGCGTCGAGCAGGGCGTCGTCCAGCGGGCCGGTGAGGCACCACACGTCGTCCACGGGCCGCAGGGTGCCCTCCCGGACGGCGGCGCGCAGGATCTCCCGGGTCCACAGGGCGTTGCCCCGTCCCGCCTCCCACAGGGCCCGTACGGCGGGGGCGGTGACGGGTGCGCCGAGCGTGTCGGCGAGGAGACGGGCGGTGGCGGCCCGGTCGAGGGGTCCGACGCGGAGGTGTTCCACGGCGTCCTGGTGCCAGAGCGCGCGCAGGGCCTCGGGCCAGTCCGCGCCCTGGGGCAGGGTGGCGACCAGGAAGAAGCCGGGTGCCGGGGCGGTGGCCGCGTCGGTGGCGAGCGCGGAGAGCAGGGTGAGGGAGGAATCGTCCAGGTGGTGGATGCCGTCCACCAGGAGCAGGGTGCGGGGCCGGCCTGCCGGGACGGCGAGCAGCTGCCGCAACTCCTGGAAGTGGCGACCGAGTTCACCGGGGAGCGCGGGGCCGGTGAGGTGGGGGGCGAAGGCCGCGAGGGGGACGTGCGAGGCGGCCTCGCTCACCGGGAGCCGCACGGTCCGGTGGCGCGCGGCGACCTCGTCGGCGAACTCGACGGCGAGCCTGCTCTTCCCGACGCCGCCCTCCCCCGTGATGACGACGCCCCGGCAGCCCGGTCGGCGCAGTCCGCCGCGCAGGCGCTCGAGTTCGGTGTGGCGCCCGGTGAAGGGCAGGGGTCGCCCGGTGAAGGGCGAGGGCCGCTCGGCGAAGGACGAGGGTCGCCCGGTGAAGGGCGACGGCCGCTCGGCGAAGGACGAGGGCCGCTCGGTGGGAGGCAGGGATCGCCCGGTGAGGGGCAGGGGTCTTCCGTCGTCCGTCACCGGCGCCCCCACCCCCTTCTCCGCCCTTGTGTCGCTTGTCCGTTGAGTAGGTGTCCGCCGGGGTTTGAGTAGGTGTCCACTCTGTCGCCGTTCCCCCCGGCGGCGGAGGCTATGCGGCAGGCGGGCACCACGGCCGAAAGCCCGCCGGCCGCCGTAAGTGCTTCGGGGGGAGTGCGACATGAACGCCGTACCGGCGTCGGGGGGATCCGGGGAGCTCGTGCTCCTCGGCGAAGGGTGTACGGGCACGGGTCCGGCCGGTCTGGAGGCGCTCGCGGTACGGGGCGGCCTGCGGGTCCGGACGCTCACCCCGCCCACGGGGGGCGGGGAGGGCGACTGGACCGCGCGGCTCACCGGCTTCCTGGGGGCGCAGGACAGTCCGGACCGGATGGTCCTCGCGGCGGAGGGCCGGGCCTGCGGCGCGGTGTTCGAGCTGGCGGACCGGCATCCGGAGCGGGTCGTCGCCGTGGTGGCGATCGTTCCGGAGCCCCCGGCGGACGTCCCGGCCCTCGGCCTCGCCTGCCCGGTCCTGGTGCTGCCGGACCCGGACGACGGGTCCGGGCCGGCCGTCGAGCGGTTCCTCACGGAGCTGCGGACGGGACCGGCCGAGGAGGAGCGCCCCGTACGGAACCGGGCGCTCTGCCCGGCGGACCTGCACGAGCCCTCGGTCATGCGCCGCTTCGCGGCGGCCGGGCCGGTCCACCGGCTCGCCTCGCCCGGCTCCGTACCGACCTGGGTCGTCACGGGGTACGGGGCGGCGCGGGCGGTCCTGGCGGATCCGGGGCTGCGGGGGGACACCGCGACGACGGCCGGGTACCGGCCGCAGCCGGCCGGGCCGGCGGCCGTCCATCCGGGCGACGCCGACACGATCACGGTCGACGCCGGGGAGCACGAGCGGCTGCGCGGGCTCGTCGAGCGGCACCTCACCGAGGAGTGGGTCGACTCGCTCCTGCCCCGGCTGCGCCGGGTCACGGACGGGCTCCTGGACGCGCTGCCCCGGGACCGGGAGGTCGATCTGGTGGCCGCGTTCGCGGTCCCGCTGCCCGTGGCCGCGCTGTGCGTGCTCCTGGGCGTGCCGGAACCGGACCGGCCGTACCTCGCCGACTGGCTGGTCCGGCGGGTGCCGACGCCCCCGCCCGCCGCGCACGAGGACGTCGACGCCTACCTGGGCGGTCTCGTCGCGGAGCGGCGGAAGCGGCCCGCCGACGACCTCCTCGGCCGGATGTGCGCCGGCGGGGGCGACGCGGTCCGCGACGAGGAGGTGGTCGCGGCGGCCCGGCTGCTCCTGGTGTCGGGGGCCCGGCCGACGACGACGCTCCTCGGGAACGGTGTCGCCGCGCTCCTCGCCCGCCGTGACCAGTGGCGGCTGCTCGCCGGGGACCCGGACGCGGTCGCCGGGCCGGCCACCGAGGAACTGCTGCGTCACGTCACGCCGTATCCGGTGGGGTTCGCACGGCGCGTCGTCGCACCGGTCGACACGGCCGGTGTCCGGATCCCGGCGGGGCACCACGTGCTGGCCTCCCTGACGGCCGCGAACCACGACCCGGCCGTGGTGCCGCACGACCCGGCCGCGGTGCCGTCGGCGGGAGCTGCCCGGGGACCCGACCTGGGGCGCGCCCCGTACCCCCACGCCTCCTTCGGCCACGGGCGGCACGCGTGCCTCGGCGCCGGCTTCGCCCGGGCACTGGTCCGCACGGCGCTCGGCGCCCTGGCCCGCCGGTTCCCCGGCCTGGACCTGGCCCCCGGCACACGGGAGCTGCACTACCGCAGGAGCCGGGTGCGGTACCTGCTGGCCCTGCCGGTCCTCCTCGGCCCCGAGGGTCCCGAGGGTCCCGAGGGCCCCGAGGACCGCCCGTAGCGCCCGCGTCCGGCACTTCCCCTCCTCTTCTCGCAGCCCCTTCTCGCACGGGAGACGTCCGCATGGAAGCCACCACGATTCCGGAGCTGATGGCCTACTGTCAGGCCGATCCGGCCTTCTTCGAACCGCCGTGGCACATGCGGGACGAGGACAGTCTGTTCGAGGCCGGGACGCGGCCCTGCCCGCCCGGCTGGCGCCGCCGCGCCAACGGTCTGTGGACGGTCCTCGAACCCCGGGACGGGCGGCTGCCCGAGCAGGGCTGGAAGATCCACGTGTCCGCCACGGCCGCCGACGCGGCCGCCGTGTGCGACCTCGTCTCCGCGTTCTGCCTCGCCCGGGGCGTCACCTTCAAGTTCCTCCGCAGCGGGGCCGCGCTGCGTCTCCTGAACAGCAAGTACGCCGACCGGGGCGGCAGCGGCAAGCTCCTCACCCTGTACCCGGCGGACGACACCGTCCTCGGCGAGCTGCTGCCGGAGCTCGCGGCGCTCCTGAAGGGCTTCACCGGCCCGTACGTCCTCAGCGACGTCCGGTACGAGGACTCCCCCGTGTACGTGCGGTACGGCGCGTTCGTGCCGCTGACGTACACGGCGCCCGGCGGCGAGCTCGTGTACGCCGTGCGGGCGCCGGACGGCTCCCTGGTGCCGGACCGGCGCGACCCGGTCTTCACGGTCCCGGAGTGGGTGACGGTCCCGGAGGTGCTGCGGGAGTCGGTCGAGCGCCGCACGGCGGGCGGCGGGGAGTTCCCGTACCTGATCGAGAAGTCGCTGCACTTCTCCAACGGCGGCGGGGTCTACCTGGCCAGGTCCCGGGACGGGGGCGGCTACGTCGTCCTCGTGGAGGCCCGGCCGCACGCGGGCCTCGACCGCGACGGCGCCGACGCCGTCGCCCGGCTGGCCCGGCAGCGGGAGGTCCTGGAGCGGCTCGACGGCCTCGACTGCGTGCCCCGGGTCCTCGACCACCTGGTCGTCTGGGAGCACCACTTCCTCGTCGAGGAGTACGTCGAGGGCGAGACGCTCCTGGAGGAGGTGTTCGCCCGCTATCCGCTCGGGAGTCCCGAGCCCTCGGACGAGTGGCTCGCCGAGTACACCGAGTGGGCGACCGGCGTCCTGGCGAAGGTGGACCGGGCGCTGACGGCCGTCCACGCGCGCGGGGTGCGCTTCGCCGACCTGCATCCGGCGAACGTCATCCTGCGGCCCGACGGGCGGGTGGCCCTGATCGACTTCGAGATCGCCGGCGACCTCGACGACCCGAAGCCGCCGGCGCTCGGCGCGCCCGGCTTCACCGCGCCCGAGGGGATGTCCGGGCGGGAGGCCGACGCGTACGCCCTGAACTGCCTGCGGCAGTGGATGTTCCTGCCGGTCAACCCGCTCCAGGAGCGCGACCCCGTCAAGTACGCCACCCTCACCGACGTCATCACCGCGCACTTCCCGGTGCCCGAGGGCTTCGGCGCCCGTCTCGTCCGCAAACTGGGCGAGGGTCGCGAGCCCTTCGGCGAGGACACCGCGGCCCGGCTGTTCGCCGGGACGCCGGAGGACTGGCCCGCCGTGCGGGACGCCCTGGTCGCCGGCATCCGGGCGAGCGCGACCCCGGGGCGCACGGACCGGCTCTTCCCCGGCGACCCCCAGCAGTTCGGCACGGGCGGCCTCTCCGTCGCCTCCGGAGCCGCCGGGGTGCTGTGGGCGCTGCGTCAGGCGGGCGCCGAGGTGCCGGAGGAGCACGTGGAGTGGCTGACGGCGGCCGTGCGGCGGGCGAAGGACCCGCGCCCCGGTCTGATGGACGGTCTGCACGGCGTGGCGGCGGCACTCGACGCGCTCGGGCGCCGTGACGAGGCCCTGGACGCGCTCGACCGGGCCCGCGCGCTCCACGCGGGGCTGCGGGCGCCCGGACTGCACTCGGGTCTCGCGGGCGCCGGCCTGGGGCTGCTCGGCTTCGCCTCGCTCACCGGCGACGGCGGACTGCGCGCGGAGGCCCTCGGCATCGGCGAGACGCTCGCCGCGGAGCTGGGGCGCGCGGACTCCGCGATGTTCCCGGCGCGGGGGCGGGTGGGGCTCGAACACGGGCTCGCGGGCGTGGCGTACTTCTTCCTGCGGCTCCACGAGCTCACCGGCGACCCCCGTCACCTGGAGTCGGCGCGGACGGCGCTGCGCCGGGAGACGGACCGGGGGCAGTTCCTCCCGGACGGGGGCTTCCGGCTCCTGTACGGCAACCGGCACCTGGTCTACCTGGGGCCCGGCAGCGGCGGTCTCGCGCTGGTCCTCGCCCGGTACCTCGCGCGCCCCGGCGACGCCGGGGACCCCGACGCCACGGATCCCGACGCCGCCGAGTTCGCGCGGGTCGTCGCCGGGGTGCGGCACGCCTGCCGGGCACCGTTCGTCCGCCATCCCGCGCTGTTCATGGGGCGGGCCGGCATCATCGCCACCCTCGGTCTTCTCGACGTGCCCGAGGACCGGCCGCACGTGCGCGAGCACGTCCGGCGGCTGTCCTGGCACGCCGTCTCCCACGAAGGCCTCCCGGCCTTCCCCGGCAACCAGCTCCTGCGGCTGTCCATGGACCTGGACAGCGGTTCGGCGGGCGTGCTCGTCGCCCTCGGCGTCGCGTTCGAACGGAACGCGTCGATCGTCCCCTTCCTCGATCTGCGGGCGCCCGCGACCGGGGAACCGCTTCCGGAACACGGAGGGAGGTGAGAGAGATGGCCTGCGTTCTCCAGCTGCAGTCGCTCGGCGAGGCCGAGTCCGCGCACCCCTGCAACAGCATCGTGACCTCCTACAAGGGCACCTGCTGACGGGTCCGGTGCCGGGGCCGCCCCCACGGCGGCCCCGGCACCGACGATCCCCGCAGGGCCCCGGCACCGACGGCCCGGCGGGGCGCCGGCGTCCCCGACCCGCTTCGAGGAATCCCGTGAAGACACCGCCCCACCACCCCGACGTCCCGCCCGAGGAGTCCGCGGCGCCACCGGAGGAGGCCACGGCACCCCCCGGGCGGCCCGGCGCCTCCGTCCGGCGCGTCCTGCTCGACCACGTCCGCCCCTCCTGGCCGGCGCTCGCCCTCGGCGCCCTGCTGAGCCTGGTGACCGCCGCCGCCGGGCTGACGATCCCGCTCGTGGCCGAGCGGCTCATCGACGGCCTGACCCACGACCGGCCCCTCGACGGCGTGCTGTGGGCGATGGGGGTCCTCGTCGCCGTCACCGCGCTCGCGGGCCCGGTCGCGCAATACGTGCTGCGCCGGGCCGCCGAGACGGTCGTCCTCACCGCGCGACGGCGCCTCTCCTCGCACCTCCTGCGGCTGCGGATCGGCGAGTTCGACCGGACCGAGCCCGGCGACCTGATCGCCCGGGTCACCTCCGACGCGGCCCTGCTCCGGCAGGTCACCACCGACGCGCTCGTCGGCACCGCCACCGGGGCGCTCACCCTCGTCGTGACCACGGCCCTGATGTGCCTGCTCGACCCGGTGCTCACCGGCGTGACGCTCGGCGTGCTGCTCCTCGCGGGCTGGGTGGTGCGCACGGTCATGGCGCGCGTCAACGAGGCCGGGACCGCCGCCCAGGAGTCGGTCGGCGCGGTCGGCGCCGCCCTGGAGCGGGCGCTCGGCGCGCTGCGCACGATGAAGGCCTCCGGAGCGGAGGACCGGGCCGAGGCCGCCGTCCACGCGGCGGCCGAGAGCTCCTGGCGGGCCGGGGTGCGGGCGGCGAAGTGGCTCGCGCTCGCCGGCAACACCGCCGAACTCGCCGTGCAGACCGCCTTCTTCACCGTCCTCGCGATCGGCGGCAGCCGGGTCGCCTCCGGTGCCCTGGACGTCGGCCGGCTCATCGCCTTCCTGATGTACGTGTTCTACCTGGTGCCCGCCGTGCAGCAACTCGTCGGCGGCGTCAGCCAGTACCACCTGGGCGCGGCCGCGGTGAACCGCATCCGGGAGACGGAGTCGCTGCGCGCCGAACCGGCGGGCCGGGGGCCGGAGCCGGGCGCGCCGGCCGCGGAACCCGCCCGCTCCCCCGTACCGGCCCGTCTGGAGTTCCGGGACGTGCACTTCCGGTACGGCCCCGAACTGCCGCCCGTGCACCGGGGGGTGAGCTTCTCCGTCCCGTCCCGGGGCACGACGGCGTTCGTCGGCCCGTCCGGAGCGGGCAAGACCACCCTCTTCTCGCTCCTGGAGCGCTTCTACGACGCCTCGGCAGGCAGCATCCTCCTGGACGGGCGCCGCCTGGACGGCTGGGACCTGCGGGAACTGCGCTCCCTCATCGGTTACGTGGAGCAGGACGCGCCCGTCGTGTCCGGCTCCCTGCGGGAGAACCTGCTGCTCGGCCGGCCCGGCGCGAGCGGTCCCGAGCTGGACCGGGTCCTGCGCACGGCGCGCCTCGACGAGCTGGTGGAGCGCCTGCCGGAGGGGCTGGACACGCTGGTGGGGCATCGCGGCACCCGGCTCTCCGGGGGGCAGCGGCAGCGGGTGGCGATCGCCCGGGCGCTGCTCCGCCGCCCCCGGCTGCTGCTCCTGGACGAGGCGACGTCGCAGCTGGACGCGGTGAACGAGGCCGCGCTGCGGGACACCGTCGCCGACGTCGCGCGGACGACGACGGTCCTGATCGTGGCGCACCGGCTGTCCACGGTCGCGACGGCGGACCGGATCGTCGTGCTCGACGGGGGCGTCGTGCGGGCGGTCGGCACGCACGCCGAACTCCTCGCCGGTGACCCCCTCTACGCCGAACTGGCCGCGACCCAGTTCCTCGAACCCACCGCCTGAACCCACCGCCTGAACCCACTGTCAGGGCCCGTCGCCCGGACCCGCCGCCCGGACCCACCGTCAGGGCCCGCCGCCCGGACCCGGCGTCCGGCCCGGCGTCCGAGCCCCGCGCCCGAACCCCGCCCGATCCCCGGCCCCCTGGAGGTCCGCCCGATGGAATGCCCGTACGCCGGATCCGGACGCCCGCCCGTGATCGGCGCGGAGATGCTCAGAGACCACCCGGCCCTGACGCGGCTGCGCGAGAGCGGCACGGTGGAGGTCAGCCTCGGCGGCCGCGAGGACGGACTGATGGTCACCCGGTACGAGGTGGCCGCCGCCGTCCTGGTCGAACCGGCCCTGCGCGGCGAGCACCCGCTCGCCGCGTCGATGCGCACCGGCGCGGACGAAGAGGCCTGCGACGAGGAGCAGTTGTTCTTCCTGCCGACCGAGGAGCACCGCCGGATCCGCCGCACGGTCTCCCGGCAGCTGACCCACCGCCGGGTCGCGGCGCTCGTCCCGCGCGTCCGGCGGGAGGCCGACCTGCTGCTCGCGGCCGTGCCGCCGGGCGAGGCCGTCGACCTGGTGCGGGTGTTCTCCCGTCCGTTCCCGGTCGCGGTGCTCTGCGAACTCCTGGGGATCCCCCGGGAGGAGCGGGGGTACGTCCGCGACTACCTGTACGGCTGGGTCGCGGAGTACGGCGGGGCGAGCACCGTCACGGAGAGCGCGGGCCACGCGCTGTCCCGGTATCTGGAGGGGCTGATCGAGGCGCGGGCCGGGTCGCCCGGGGACGACCTGATCAGCGCGATGCTCCGGCGGGGCGGCGAGGACGCGGAACTGCTGCGGGAGGACGTCCTGGCCGCCGTCCGGTTCCTGCTCGTCGCGGGCCACCGCCCGGTCACCCGGCTGATCACCGACGGCCTGGAGCTGCTGCTGCGGCAGCGGGAGCACTGGGAGCGGCTCGTCGCCGACCCGGGCCGGCTCGACGCCACCGTCGAGGAGCTGCTGCGCCACGTCACCCCGACGACGCTGGCGTCCCGCTACGCCGGGGTGCCGACCGAGGTGGACGGCTCCGCGCTGGCCGGCGGCGACGGGGTGCACTGCGCCCTCGCGGCCGTCAACCGGGACCCGGACCGCTTCGAGGACCCGGACCGCTTCGACCCCGACCGGACGCCCAACGCCCATCTGTCCTTCGGCCTCGGGCACAAGCACTGCCTGGGCTCGGCGCTCGCCCGCGCCGAGCTGCGGACCGCCTTCGGCACCCTGGTCGCCCGCTTCCCGCGTCTGGCCCTCGCCGAACCGGCCCCGGCGGCCGAGGAGGAGCCCGGGCGGCGACGCCTCCGGGTGGTCCTGGACCCGGACGGCGACCACGAACCCGTACAGCGCTGAGGAGCCGCCGTGGAGATCCCCGACCACCCGCTGGAAGTCCTGTGGGACGTCACGTACGCCTGTCCCCTGCGGTGCACGCACTGCTACTCCGAGTCCGGACGGCGCCCGGCGCGCCGCCTCTCCGGCGAGGACATGCTGCGCGCCGCCGACGCGATCCTGGCCCTCGGGACGGAAGGGGTGTGCCTGGCCGGGGGCGAGCCGCTGCTCGTGCCGGAGCTGTTCGCGGTCGCCGGGCGGTTCACCGCCGCCGGGGTGCCGGTGTCGCTGTTCACCAGCGGCTGGACGCTCGACCGGGCGTCCGCCGAGGCCGCCGCGGGCGCCTTCTCGGCGGTGAGCGTGAGCCTCGACGGGGCCACGGCCGCCGTCCACGACCGGATACGGGGCCGACGCGGTTCCTTCGACCGCGCGGTGGCCGCCCTGGCGCTGCTCGCCGGCGCGGGGAACGCGGCGATCGGCGTCGACTACGTGGTCATGCGGAGCAACGCCCACCAGGTCGAGGAGTTCCTCACCGCCGTCGCTCCCCGCTTCCCGGGTCTCGGGCGGGTGTCGTTCGGGGCCGTCGTCCCGGAGGGGCTCGCCAGCCGGCCGGGTTTCGCGGAGCACGAGCTGCTCGACGACGCGCGGGTACGGCTCCTGGGCAGCCCGGAGTACGGGCGGCGCCTCCAGGACCTCGCACCGCCGGGCGTCCGGGTGACGAGCACCGACAACCTGGCCCTGCGGATGAGCCCCGACCTGATCGCCGCGGGCGTGTGCCTGCCGGTGCTCCAGATCGAACCGGACGGCGCGGTGCGGGCGATGGCGGCCTACGAGGGGACCGTGGGGAACGTCCTGACGGACGATCCGGCGGAGCTGTGGCGGCGGGCCGTCGCCCGCTGGCACGACCCGTTCGTACGGGAGGTCCTGGCCCCGGTGCGGACCATGCGGGAGTGGGCGGAGGCCACGCGGGCGATCGACCTCCGCTTCGGCACGGAGGCGGACCGGCGGCGGATCGCCCGCCGTCCGGCGTTCGTCCCGGGCGGCTGACGGCTACCGGGCGGTAGGGTGGTGGAGCAGCACCGCCCGGACGCCGGAGTGGCGCGCCATCCCGTCCGTATCCCCGGCCATGAGCGGCGAGGCCAGCATGAGCGATCCGACGACGGCACGCGGGGCGATCGCCCTCGTCACCGACGACTTCAGCGAACTCCCCTTCGCCGAAGGCCCCCTGACCGGTGACGGGCCGATCGGCTGGCCCGGCTACTCCGCCGCGCACGCCCGCGCCGCCGAGCGCACCGGCGAGACCGAGTCGGTGGTCTGCGGCACGGGCGTGGTGGGCGGGGTGACGGCGGTGCTGATCTCCTTCGAGTTCCGGTTCCTCGGCGGGTCCCTCGGGGAGCGGACGGGCGCGCGGGCCGCCGCCGCCCACGCGCTGGCCCGGGCGCGACGGCTGCCCGTGGTCGTCCTCCCGGCCACCGGCGGCAGCCGGATGCACGAGGGCATGCGCGCCCTGCTGCAACTCCAGCTCCTGGCCCGCGAGTCGGAGGCCACCCGGGCCGCCGGCCTGCCGCAGGTCGCCGTGCTGCGGGATCCGACCACGGGCGGCGGCTGGGCCACGCTCGGCGCCGGTTCCGACGTCGTCCTCGCCCTGCCCGGCGCCCAGGTCGGCTTCGCCGGTTCCCGCGTGCGGCCGCCGGACGCGGACCCGGCCGCGTACACCGCGGAGGCCCAGTTCGCCCACGGCCACCTCGACGCGATCGTGCCGCCCGCGGCGCTGCGCGAGACCCTCGGGCGATGGCTGTCGCTGCTCGTCCGGCCCGCCGAGGGCCCGGTCGCGCCGCCGTACGCGCTCGGCGACCCGGGGGCGCCGCCCTCCGCGAGCGGCCGGGAGGCGGTGGCGCGCGCCCGGCATCCCGACCGGCCCCGGGCCGACGCGTACCTCGACGCCCACTTCACCCTGCGCGAGGAGATCTCCGGCGACCGCTGCGGGGGCGTCGACCCGGGCATGCGGTGCGGCTTCGGGCGGCTCCCGGACGGCGGCACCGTCGCCTACGCGGCCCAGTGCGGCACGGCGACCCGCCCGGCCGGCTTCCGCACGGCGGCCCGTCTGGTGCGCCTGGCCGGCCGGCTCGGCATCCCGGTGCTGACCCTCGTGGACACCCCGGGCGCCGCCAACGACCCGGCGGCGGAGCGCGCGGGCGCGGGGACGGCGATCGCCGACCTGTTCGCCGCCGTCGCCTCCGCCCGCACCCCGCTCACCTCGCTGCTCATCGGCGAGGGAGGGTCGGGAGGCGCCCTGGCGCTCGCCGCGCCGGGCAACACCTGGGCCACTCCGGACGGTTACTTCTCCGTCATCGCGCCCGAGGCGGCCGCGGCCATCCTCAAGCGGGCCCCCGAGGAGGCCGCGGCCACGGCGGACCGACTGCGGCTGCGTCCCCAGGACCTGGTGGACCTCGGCGTCGTCCGGGGCGTCGTGGGGCCTCCGCCGGGGCGGCCCCGGAGCTGAGGGACGGCCCGGAAGCCCGGCGGCCGTCCGGGCTCCCCCGGCTCCCGGCTTCTCCACCCGGGCCTCCCTACTCGCCCAGGGCCCGCTTCAGTCCGGCCTTGTCCATCGAGGAGCGGCCGTGGATGTTGCGGCGCTGGGCCTCGGCGTAGAGCTGGTCGTAGGTCGGGCCCTCCGAGCCGCTGTGCGAGCGCTTGCCGCCGCGGCGCGAGGAGGACATGTCCTGCGTGGAGCTCCTGCTCGCGGTCTTCGCCTCGCCGGACCGCGCCCGTTCCTTGTTCACCGTGCGTGCGGCGATCTCCTCGGCGCGCTTCTCGTTCTCGCCCCGGTCCAGGGCGCTCTCCTTGATGTGCTCGTACTGCCGCTCCCGCTTGGCGTTCGATCCGCGCGGCATGACCCGCTCCTCTCCGTCCGGATGCGCTTGCCCCCGCGCCCGACGCCTGCCCGCCCCCGGCGGGTCTAATCCGGTTCGTCCCGCTTCCCCCGGGGCGGGCGGTCGACCTCCAGCCAGACCACCTTGCCCATGGCCCCCGGGCCCTTGTCCCGGCTGCCCCAGTCGCCGGCGAGCCGGTCCAGGACCATCAGGCCGTGCCCGCCGGGCAGCGCGGGAGACCGGGGCGTCCGCACCTGCGGATGCTCCGGGCTGGCGTCGTACACCTCGACGCGCAGACGCTCCCGCCCGTTCCGCAGGACGAACTGCTCGGGGCCGCCGGCGTGCAGGCAGGCGTTGGTGACGACCTCCGACACGAGGAGCAGGACGTCCTCGACGCGCTCCTCGGCCTCCTCGCCGTCCGCCGGGATCCACCCCCAGTCGGCCAGGGCCTTCGCGGTGAAGTCCCGGCAGCGCGAGACGACGCCGCGCGTCCCGTGCAGCACCAGTCTGCGGACCTGTTCCGGGGGACCGCCGTCACCGTCGTCAGCCATGGATGTCTCCCCCGTCCCGTGTCCCTGCGTCTTCGTCGGCCAGCGCCTCGACCGCGTCCGCGTACACCCGGAAGACCGTCCGTGCCCCGGTGATGTCGAACATCCGGTCCACCGGCGGGTGGAGTCCGGCGAGGTCGAGGCGCCCGTCCGTCTCTCGCAGGCGTGCGCGGGCCCGCAACAGCTCGTTCAGGCCGGTCGAGTCGCAGAAGGTCAGGCCTGAGCAGTCCACGACTACCCGCCGGGCCCGGGCGCATGCGTCCAGCGCCCGGCTCAGCGGGCCGGCCGTGTCGTGGTCGAGCTCGCCGCCCAGCTCGAGGACGACCACCGCGTCGGGCGTCCCGGGCCGGGCCCGGACGACGAACCGGGGGGCGGGGGACGGCGGCCGCTCCCCCGTACTGTCGTCGGCGTCCATGGACACCGGCCCACCTCCTCGTACCGCTCGACGGGACCACCTCTCCCCCCAGTTTCGGCCAGATGGCCCCGATCGACACCCCCTCGGGGGTGTCGGACCCTTCTAGCGGGGCTGGACCGCGCCGTCGTAGACGTGGTCCGGGGTGACGATCGAGGTGATCGCGCGGGCGAGCGGCGTGGACGGCTCCTGGCCCTGGCTGGTGATGTCGGTGTTGATCATGATGACGAGCGTGGCGTCCCGCTCGGGCAGGTGGACGGTCACCGTCTCGTACCCGGGGATCGAGCCGTTGTGCCCGATCCACCCGTTGGCGTCGAAGATGCCGAGGCCGTAGCCGAGGCCGGGGTGGCCGGTCGGCAGCGTCTTGAGCCGCTGCGCCTGTGTCCGGGGGCTGAGCAGCTCGCCGGTGGCGAGGATCTTCGCCCAGCGGCGCAGGTCGTGCATGTCGGAGATCATCGCCCCGGCCGCCCAGGCCCAGCTGGGGTTCCAGTCGGTGGAGTCCACGACCGCGCCGCTGAGCGTCTGGTCGGTGTAGCCGCGGGGGTGCGGCTCGGGGAACTCGGGGCCGGTGGGGAGGAAGGTGTGGCGCAGGCGGGCCGGGCGGAGCACGCGGTCGCGGAGGAACTCGGTCAGCGGCCGGCCGCTGACCTTCTCCACCACCAGGCCGAGGAGCACCAGGTTGCTGTTCGAGTACTCGAACCGCGCGCCCGGCTCGAAGGTGTTCTTGTGCCTGAAGCCGTACGCGAGCGTCTCCTCCGGGGTGAAGGAGCGCCGCGGGTCGCTGAGCAGGGCGTGGACGAAGTCCGGGTCGGAGGTGTACGGGAAGAGGCCGCTGCGCATCTCGGCGAGGTGGCGCAGGGTGATCCGGCGGCCGTTCGGCACTCCGCGGACGTAGCGGGCGATGGGGTCGTCGAGGCGGATCCGGTGGTCGTCGACGAGCTCCAGGAGGGCGGTGACCGTGAAGGTCTTGGTCTCGCTGCCGATGCGGACGAAGCCGTCGGTGGTCATCGGCTCGCGGGTGACCTTGTCGGCGACGCCGGTCGCGCGGACGTAGCTTCCCTTGCCGGGCAGCCACAGGCCGACGGCGACGCCGGGGATGCCGGCCCGCTTGCGGACGTCCTCGATGGCCCGGTCGAGCCGAGCGGTGAGTGCGGGGCCGAGTCCGCCGGGCGGGCAGTCGTCCTCCCCGTGCCCGACGACGGCGGCGCCGCTCACGGGGTGGACGGCGGCGGCGGGCGCGGCCGTCACGGGGGCCAGCACGGACGCCACGAGCAACGTCGCGGCGAACAGCCGTCGGGAGGGGGTGCGTCGCATGTCGGGGGTGCCTCTTCCGGGTCACGAGCTCGGGGTCACGGGCTCAGGAGGGGCATCATCACCACCGGGGGCCGGGGCGGGGGCGCTCCGGTCCGGCGCGTGCGCGGCGAGTCCACCCGTACGGGGCCACGGGGGGGGACGACCGGTACGGCCTCGGGGCCGGATAATGGCCACCCCCGACCACTGTGGAGACGAAGGACCGATGACGCTGAAAGAGGGCCTGCGGGTGAGGCTGGCGGCGGACCTCCGGCTGGGCCGGGTCGTCCCGGCGGGCGAGGACCCGGCGGAGGAGGGGGGCGGGGCGGGGTTCCTGGCTCTGGCCGCGGGCGTCGAGGGGACCGTCGAGCGGGTGGACGAGGACCGGCCGCAGAGCCATGAGGTCCGTGAGTACGAGCGGCTCAAGTCGCTCCTCGACGACTTCGGCCACCAGATGCCTCCGGGCAGCAGACGGCAGTTGGAGGAGCAGGTCGGCTCGCTGGAGCCGGCGTGGACCGCCCACCGGGAACGGGTGCTGCGTCTGACGGTCCGTGTCCGCTTCGACAACGGCTTCGTCCTCGACGACGCGCCCGGGGACCTCTTCACCGCCCTCTGAACACGCGCTCCCCTTCTCACGCGATTTTGCGATAACCGCAAAGTTCTTTGCCACTTTTCTTCCCCCGTCCGAGTCTGGGCGTCATCCGGTCTCGCCGAAGGGGGAACACGCATGCCCACGCCATCCCTGACCGCCGCTCCACCCGCACCCCTGAGTTCGCGCCGGCGCCGGACGGTGCTGGCGGTCTGCGCGCTCAGCATGTTCCTGGTCGGTGTCGACGCCACCATCGTCAACGTGGGCCTGCCCGAGATCGGCCGGGGCCTCGACGTGGGCACCCGCGGCCTCGAATGGGTCGTGGACGCGTACACGGCGGTCATGGCCAGTCTGCTCATCGTCTCCGGTGCCCTCGCCGACCGCTTCGGGCGCCGCCGGGTCTTCCGGTGCGGGCTGCTCGTCTTCGGCATGGCCTCCCTCGTGTGCGCCCTCGCCCCGTCGCCCGGCGTGCTGGTGGCGGCCCGGGCCGTCCAGGGGATCGGCGCCTCGATGCTGAGCCCGGTGGCCCTGGCCATCGTGGTGAACGCGATGCCCGACCCGCGCGAACGGGCCCGCGCCATCGGCGTCTGGGCCTCGGTCTTCGGGCTGAGCATGGCGGCGGGCCCGGTCACCGGCGGCGCGCTCATCGCCGCGTTCGGCTGGCGCTCGGTGTTCTGGATCAACGCTCCGGTGGTGCTCCTCGTCCTCGCCCTGGTCGCCCTGTTCGTGCCGGAGTCCCGCGGGGAGCGCGCCCGCCGTCTCGACCTGCCCGGTCAACTGCTCCTCACCGTGGTGCTCTTCCTCACCACCGGCCTCCTCGTCGAAGGCCCCCGCATCGGCTGGACGTCGCCCGCGGCCCTCATCGGTTACGCGCTGGCCGCGGCGGCCACGGCCGGCTTCGTCCGGGTCGAACTCCGGCGCGAGGAGCCGCTGATGGACCTCGGCCTGTTCCGCCGGCCGCCGTTCGTCACGGCGGTGCTCGGCGCGACGGCGGTCTTCGTCGCCCTCAACATGACCCTGCTCCTCAGTACCCTCTACCTCCAGCAGGCCCGCGGCTGGACGCCGCTCGCGGCCGGCGCCGCGACCCTGCCCATGGCGCTCGGCGCCACGCTCTGCGCTCCCTGGTCGGGTGTGCTGGTGGGCCGCGTCGGGCCCCGGCGCCCGCTGCTCCTGGCGGGCGGGTTCACCGCGGCCGGCGGCCTCTGCCTCATGGGCCTGGACGGGGACACGGGCGTGCCGCCGATCCTCCTCGCCTTCCTGCTGATCGGCATCGGCTTCGGCTTCGCCAACGCCCCCCTGACGAACACCGCGGTCGGCGGCCTGCCGCCGTCCCGGGCGGGAGTGGCGGGGGCGATCACCTCCACCTCGCGCCAGGTCGGCGTGGCGATCGGCATCGCCGTCGCCGGCGGACTGGTCGCGGGCACCACCCCGGCCGGCCTCCCCGCCGCGGCCCGCCCGGGCTGGCTCGTCGTGACGGCGTGCGGGCTCTTCCTCCTGGTGGTGGCACGCGCCGCGAGGCCGAGGAGCTGACGGGCGGGCTCGCGCACGGCGGGCGCGTCCTCCCCGGGATCCGTACGGGCGTTCGGCGTACGCCGCCCGGGGCACCGCGTCGCGCGCGGCGAGGCGCCCCGGGCACGCCACTCCGCGGCGAAAGGCCGTCAGATGCCGGGTCCGTACCCGGGATCCGGACCCTGCCGCGGATGCCACCAGACCGCGAGACCCCCCAGGGCGAGTCCGGCGACGACCACGCAGACGAGCAGCGCCACCCACGGCCGGAGCCATCGGGTGGCTGCCGCCCAGCACAGCGGGGGGACGACCGGACCGGCGAAGAGGATCAGCGGCAGATCGACGAGGATCACGCCCCAGTCCCGCGCGTGCGCCTCGAAGCCGCCGTCGATGCTGTACGCGGCCCGGGACAGCGCGAAGGCGCCCGTCACCGCGGCCCCGACGACGGCGAGCAGGCAGCCGACGGCGCTCTCGGCCCGGTCCCGTGCTTCCTGTGACGGCGTCTCGCTCATGCCCGGGACGGACGCCGGACGGCGCCGCCCGGTTCCCCGCGCCGGTGCGCCCGGCCCCGGTGGGACGCCTCGTGGGGCTACCGGGGCAGGACGATCGCGGTGAGGATCACTCCGTCGCGCACGAGCCAGCGTCCGGTGAAGCGGTCCCGCCGGACGTGGCCGGCCACCGGGCCGGGGACGAGGAGCCGGGCGGTGAACGTGCCCGTGTGCTCCGGCGGCTGCGGGCCCGCGCCGGCCGGGGCCTGTTCGAAGTCGATCGAGGCCTCGTCGAATCCGAGCTCCCTGCGGGTCAGCGGGTACCAGGTCTTGAAGACGCTCTCCTTGGCGCTGAACAGCAGCCGTTCCCAGGGGACGTCCGGCGTGCGGGCTGTCAGCGCCCTCAGACGACGTCGCTCCCCGGGCAGCGACACGCCCTCCAGGACCCCTTCGGGGAGGGGGGCCGCCGGTTCCGCGTCGATGCCGAGCGACAGGACGTCCGTGGTCCTGGCCAGGGCCGCGGCCCGGTATCCCGCACAGTGCGTCATGCTCCCGGCCACGCCGTGCGGCCAGCGCGGCTCCCCGCGCGTGCCCGGTGCGAGGGGCGTCTCGGGGAGGCCGAGGCGGCGCAGCGCGAGCCGTGCGCACAGCCGTACGGTGGCGAACTCGCGCTGTCGCCCCACGACCGCGCGGGCGACGGCGGCGGCCTCCTCCGGGAAGAGCGTGACGGGCTCCGTGTCGTCACGCCGCCAGGCGGAGGCGACGGTGTCCGGCAGCAGTTCCGCGATCATGCGACGCGCTTCCCGGCCTCTTCGGTGGCGCGTTCCCCCGCGTGCGGGAGCTCGCCGGCCGGCCGGCCGCGGTCCGGTACGTCGGGTCCCCGGGACCGGCCCCGTGCCCGGAGTCCGTTCGAGGGGGTCCCGCCGGGGCCCGTGACCGGCAGCGCGGGGGACGTCGGGGACGGTGCCGGTCGAGGACGCGCGCCGTCCTGTCGCGCGCCGGCGGGCCGCTCGTCGGGCGCCTCCTTCCCGGAGGCGTGCGGGCGGGCGTGGGGAGCGATCGGTGCCGACATGGCCGCGACAGTACCGCTCCCGACCGGCACTCCCGCCGGCCGGCCCCGCGCCCCGCCCTCGGCCCGCGACCGTACACGGCGGCGCCGCCGGGGAGTTCGCGCGTTCCGACTCCCCGACGGCGCCGCCGGCCTCGTCGCCCGTGGGGCCGCCGCCCTGAGCGTCCGTCTCAGGGCCCTGTCCGTGCGGCCGGGCGCCCCGCTACGGGACCCAGTGGTTGCCCGAGGCCGTGATCATGACCTGGAGCTGGATGCTGGCCGAGAAGTAGCTGCTCGTGTCGACCGGGGTCGCCACCATCTTGTTCCACAGGGCGTCCAGCCAGGCCTGGCTGCCCGGGTCGGTCATCGCCGCCACCGCGAACGGGGCGAAGAAGGCGGCCTCGCTGCCCGAGGAGATCTGGGTGCCGTTGAGCTTGTAGCCGATGCCGATCTTGTTGGGGTCGCCGCCGGTCTTCGTCTTGATCCAGCCGTTGACCTTCCGCGCGGCGGCGAGGGACGTGGCGTCGCCGCTGGTCACCGCGTCGTCGGCGATGCGCCACGGCGTACGGCAGGCGTTCCACCAGTAGGAGCCGTCGTTGGGGTCCTCCAGGACCTGCCCCGGGGCGGGCCTGGGCGTGGTGTTCGTGTCGACGACGAAGTCCGGCAGGAGTCCGGTGCCGGAGGCGTAGGTGGACTGGAGGCGGGAGATCTGCGTCTGGTGCGCGCTGCGCACGGCGTCCCAGGTGGTGTCGCCCGAGGCCGCGCGGAAGGCGCGGAAGTGGTCGACCATCCAGTCCGAGGTGCGGGAGACGTAGTAGTACTGGTCGCCCGAGCTGCTCCAGTCGCCGAGCTTCAGGAGTTTGGTCGTGGGGTTGACCTCGTCCTTCTTGATGGCGGCGATGTGCTTGAGCGCGAGGTCCTTGTAGTCGTACGTGCCGCCGCTCCCCCACTGCTTGTCGGCGAGGAGCAGGCCGTAGGCGACGTCCATGTCTCCGTCGGTGGCGCCGTCCCCGCCGTTGACGCTCTTGCAGGCGGTGTCCTGTTCGGCGGCGAGGAGGTCCGGGTTGACGGAGGACGGGTGGTCGATCTTCCACTTCACGAGGCCGTCGAAGATCTTCTTGGCGTCCGGGTCGGCGCCCGCCATGGTGGCGGTGACGACCATGCCGTAGCCCTGGGCCTCGGCGACGTAGGGGTGGTCGGCGTCGGGCGAGATGATCTGGTACCAGCCGTTGCCGCAGTTCTGCCGGACGAAGGCGGCCTTCCACCGGTTGTAGTGGTCGACGACCTTCTGGTCGAGGGCGGACTGCGTGCCGGAGGGCTTCAGGACGCCGGCGGCGTAGGGCTTGAGGTGGCTGCCGAAGGGGACGGCCGGTCCGCCGCCGCCCCCGCCGGTGCCGGTGGGTGCTCCGTACACCTGGAACTCCCAGAGGGAGTAGCCGTACGGCGTGCCGCGCCCCGTGCCGTACATCCGGACGTACCGGCCGCTGCCGGAGACCGTGAGGTCGTCGGTCGCCCCGTCACCGGCGGTGGTGGAGTAGACGTCGGTCCAGGTCGAACCGTCGGTGGAGGTCTGGATCCGGTACGCCTTGCCGTACGCGGCCTCCCAGTCGAGCTTCACGCGGGAGATCGTGTGGTTCGCGCCGAGGTCGATCCGTATCCACTGCGGGTCGACCCCCTCGGCGCTCGCCCAGCGGGTGGCCGTGCTGCCGTCCACCGCGAGGCCGGGCCCGAAGGCCGAGGTCTCGACGGACGAGGCCGTCACCGCCTTTCCGCCGGACACCAGGCCGTCGGCGGCCTGCGCCTGCGGCATGACCGTCAGGGGCAACGCCAGCAGACCCGCGAGCCCGAGAAGCGAGACGCTTCGTCGACGCATGTCAACTCCCTTTCCCTCCATGGCCAATGGTTAGGAAATATTCCTAACCATTGGCCGGGAGAGTAGAGAGGCCGCACCTTCCGCGCAAGACCCCGTGCACGGGCGGGCTCAGACGCGCGCGTCCCGGAGCGCGGTGTGGACCGCCCACACCACCGACACCAGCGGCACCGCCACCACCGCGCCCACCACGCCCGCCGCGATCGAGCCGGCGACGACCGAGATGGCCACCACCAGCGGATGGAGCCGCACCGCCCAGCTCATGACCAGCGGATGGAGCAGGTGCCCCTCGATCTGGCCGATGACCACGATCAGGGCGATGACGAGGCCCGCCACCAGCGGACCCTTCGAGGCGAGCGCCACCACGGCGGCGATCGCGAGGGCGATCGGCGAGCCGACGAGCGGGACGAAGGCGGCGAAGAACTCCAGGAGGGCGAGGGGCACCGCCAGCGGGACCCCGAGGGCCCAGAGGGCGAGGCCGACGAGGACGGCGTTCGTACCGGCCACCAGGACGATGCCGTGCGTGTAGCCGGTGAAGGTGCGCCAGGCCGCGCGGCCGCCGATGCCCACCCGGCCGCGCACCGACCTCGGCAGCTGCTGCTGGAACCAGGACCAGTGCCGGTCCCCCGAGTGGATGAAGAACACCGAGGAGAACAGGCCGAGGGCCAGCGTGGCGAAGACGGCGACGACGTGGCCGGCTCCGCTCACCGCCGTGCTGAGCAGGTCCGTCCGGTGGCTGGAGAGGTAGTCCCCGATCTTGTCCTGGAGGCTGGAGAGCGTGCCGGGGTCGAGGCGGAACGGCGGCCGCTCCAGCCAGTCCTCGATCCGCCCGACGCCCGCCCGGAACTCGCGCACGAGCGTCGTCCGCTCCCCCGCGACCGCCTCGCCGACCAGTGCGAGGACCCCGAGGAAGAGCACGATGCTGCCGATCAGGGTGAGGGCGACGGCCGGCGGGCGGGGCAGCAGCCGGGCGACCAGGTCGGCGACGGGCCGGAGCAACGCGGTGATCACCAGACCCAGGAAGACGGCCACCCCGATCTCGTGGAAGCGCCCGAGCACCGCGAACAGGCTGTAGACGAGGAGGCCGACGGCGAGCAGCCGCCACGCGTAGGCGGCGGCCGTACGGAGGAAGGGGGAGACCGTCGGGGGTGTGCCTGGCTGCATGGCCATCGACGTACCACCACCGGCTCACGGCACCACCTCCGAGGCCCCGGATTCGCCCGACCCGGGCGCGGCATTCGGCCGTCCGGCGAATGCGGGTGCGCGGCGCGGTGACGCCCGGGGCCTCCGGCGCCGTCCCGCCCGCCGGGGGGTGCGGGGATCAGTCGCCGGTGAGCGGCATCGCGAGGATCACCAGGCCGAGCAGCGCGAGGTACGCGCAGGCGTGGATCCGGTCCGGGATCCGGGGCGGGCGGCGGCGGAGGACGACGACGACCGGCAGGGCACCCAGGAGCAGGGCCCCCGCCGCGTACGGATCGACCAGGCCGATCAGTCCGGTGGCGGCGGCCGGGGGCGGGGAGGCGGCGAGGGAGACCGCGACGGCCGGGAACGCCACGGCGAGGGTGAGCGGGTTGGCGAGCGCGGCCGCGATCCGCATGGGATGGCCGGCCCGGCGCATGGCGGGGACGGTCATCACGCTGCCGCCGACGCCGAGGAAGGCGGCGACGGCGCCGATCGGGGCGCCGGCGCCGGCGGGCAGCGGCCTCGGGATCCGCGACGGCGCCGCGTCCGGCGGGGGCGCGGGGCGGAGGAAGCCGGGGCGGAGCAGAAGGTCGAGGGCGGTCAGGGCGGTGTACGCGACGAACGCCCAGCGGACGAGGGCCGGCGGGGCGAAGCGGGACGCGTACGCCCCGGCGCAGGCGCCCGCCGCGAGCAGGGGCAGCAGCGCGCCGCTGCCGCGCAGGGCGAGGAGCACCGGCCGTGGGGTGACGGCCGTGGCGAAGGCGGCGTTCACGGCCATCACCAGGGCCGAGGTGGCGGTGGCCACCGGAAGGGCCGCGGTGCCGAGGGCCGCGTCCGCCCACGCCACGACCGGGACGGCCACGAACCCGCCGCCGAACCCGAACAAGACCGTCGTCGCTCCGGTGAGGAGCCCGATCGCCATCAGAACCACCACGTCCATGACTCAAGATCACCAGGCGGCCCGGGGTTCCCGCATGCGATGGTCGGCAGGATTCCTTCGCGTCTCGGCCGGTACGGTGGCCCGGTGAAGAACATCCCGCTGGACGACGTCGACCACCTCGACCGGGTGGTGCTGCCGATCGGCACCGACTACGCGCCGGGTCAGGTCCTGGACCGGCACGAGCACCGGCGGGCGCAGTTCCTCTACGGGGCGACCGGCGTCATGGTCGTCGAGACCGCCGACGGCACCTGGACGGTCCCGCCCGAGCGGGCGGTCCTGATCCCGGCCGCCACTCCGCACCGGGTCCGGATGCTGGGCGTGAGCACCCGCAGCCTGTACGTGGAGCCGGGTGCCGTTCCCTGGTGGCCGGCCCGCTGCACGGTGGTGGACGTGCCGCCGCTGCTGCGCGAACTGCTGCTCGCGGCGGTGGAGTTCGCGCCCGACTACGACCTGTCGGGGCGGGAGGGCGCCATCGCGACGCTGCTGCTGCACGAGATCGCCGCGCGCTCCCCGCTCCCCTTCCACGTGGCGGTCCCCGCCTCCGGCGACCTCGCGGCGCTGTGCCGGGAGTACCTGGCCGCCCCGGACGCCGCCGTCACCAACACCGACTGGGCGGCCCGGTCCGCGCTGAGCGAGCGGGCGTTCACCCGGCGCTTCCGCGCGGAGACGGGCGAGAGCCCGGCCGCCTGGCGGTCCCGCGCCCGGCTCCTCGCGGCCGTGCCCCTGCTGCGCACCGCGACGGTCACCGAGGTCTCGGGCCGGCTCGGGTACGCCTCTCCGGCCGCGTTCACGGCCGCGTTCACGCGGGCGTTCGGCACGCCGCCGTCCCGCTTCTCGGCGGGCCGGGGCTGAACCGCCGCCCGGGACGGGACGGCGGTCGCCGGAGGGCCGGGGCGCACTCGGGGACACGAGCGGGGACGGTCGGCCCTCACGCGTTCAACGGGTCACCGTCCACTTCTGGTTGGCGCCGCCGGAGCAGGTCCAGATCTGGAGCCTGGTGCCGTTGGCGGAGCTGTTGCCGGTGGCGTCCAGGCACTTTCCGGACTGTGGGTTCACCACGTCCCGGGCGGAGGTGGCGGTCCAGCGCTGGGCGCCCGTGCCGTTGCACTCCCACAGCTGCACGGGGGTGCCGTCGGCCGTGCCTCCGGAGGTCACGTCGAGGCATTTGCCGAGCGCGCGGACGGTTCCGTCGGCCGCGAGGGTCCACTGCTGGGCGGGGGTCCCGTTGCAGTCGTAGAGCTGGACGGGGGTGCCGTTCGCGGTGTTCGCGCCGGCCACGTCGACGCACTTGCCGCCGATGCCCGTGATCGGTCCGGCGGTGGCGGGCGCGTCGGCGGTGGTGACGCGGACGTGGTCGACGACGAGTTGCTGGGGGAAGGCGGTGGAGCCGTCCGGGTCGCCGGGCCAGTAGCCGCCGACGGCGAGGTTGAGGATGAGGAAGAAGGGCTTGTCGAAGACCCAGGTCCGGCCGCCGAGGTCGGCGGGCGTGCGGGTCTGGTAGACGGTCCCGTCCACGGACCAGCTGATCAGGTTGGGCGACCAGTCCACGGCGAAGGTGTGGAAGGCGTCGGCGAAGGCCTGTCCGCCGGGCAGGGTGTAGGGGGCGCCGATGCCTCCGGACCCGGAGTAGCCGGGGCCGTGCAGGGTGCCGTGCACGGTGGACGGTTCGAAGCCGACGTTCTCCATGACGTCGATCTCGCCCGAGTTCGGCCAGCCGACCTGGCCGATGTCGTTGCCGAGCATCCAGAAGGCGGGCCACATGCCCTGGCCGCGCGGCACCTTCATGCGGGCCTCGACGTGACCGTACTTCGTGGTGAACCTTCCGGCGGTGTTGAGCCGGGCGGAGGTGTAGTCGCAGCGCCCGTACCAGCACTGGTAGTTGCCCGGGTTCTCCTTGCGGGCGGTGATGACCAGGTGTCCCTGCCCGTCGAGCGCGGCGTTGGCGTTGCCGGCCGTGTAGTACTGGCGCTCGTGGTTGCTGACGTTGTCGCCGGTCTCGGTCTGCCACCGCGTGCCGTCGACGGCGGAGCCGGCGGGGCCGTCGAAGTCGTCGGAGAAGGTGACGGCGGCCGTCCCGGCCACGGTCCGGAGCGCTTCGCCCGGCTGTCCGGCCGGGCCGAGCGCCGCGACGGCCAGGGCGAGCGCGAGGGCCGTCACGGCGGAGGACAGCGGTCGCAGTCGTGAGCGCAGTCGTGCACGGGAGGAGGTCATGGGGGTTCTCTTCCGTCGGCTGTGGGGGCGCGGCGGGACGGTCCACTTCGCCGCACCCATGATTTAAGGAGTGAGGTAAGGGGTCGTCAAGACGTGGGACGTACCTTTCGAACCCCTTCCGGACCCTCCCCCGCTCCCTTCGTCCCAGCGGGGATCGCCCGCGTGGGTGAGGGCCTGCCGGGCGGCCGGCGAGGACGAGGGGCGGTGAACCATTGGGTCACGTGGTTACCCCTTATCCACGTACATGAACAAGCGGGGAGGGTGGAGGAGGGAACTCGAAGGCCTGAACCGGAGTTGTCAAGAATGCCTGTTGGCGAAAGTTCGGTCTCGCGGGAGGATCACCGCGTCCATCGACGGACCTCCTGGTTCAAGTTTGTGAATCGATGGAGGAGCGTCGCGACGGCCCGCGTCGTCGGGACGGGCCTGTCTTCCGTACGATTCCCCCCGTTGCCACTCATACGTCTGAAGGAGATCCCATGGCCCAGGTCACGCTGAAGGGCAGCCCCGTACAGGTCAACGGCGCCCTGCCGACCCCCGGCAGCCAGGCCCCCGACTTCACGCTCGTCGCCGAGGGACTGGCGGACAAGTCGCTGAAGGACTTCGCCGGTCTGCGCAAGGTCCTCAACATCTTCCCGAGCGTCGACACCCCGACGTGCGCCTCCTCCGTCCGCGCCTTCAACGAGAAGGCCGGGCAGCTGGACAACACGGTCGTCCTCTGCATCTCCGCCGACCTGCCCTTCGCCCAGGCCCGCTTCTGCGGCGCCGAGGGCCTGGAGAACGTCAAGAACCTCTCGACGCTCCGCGGCCGCGAGTTCCACACCAACTACGGCGTGGAGATCGCGGACGGGCCGCTCGCCGGCCTGACGGCCCGCGCCGTCGTCGTCCTCGACGAGAACGACACGGTCCTGCACGCGCAGCTCGTGGGCGAGATCGCCGACGAGCCGAGCTACGACGAGGCCCTCGCCGTCCTGAAGTGATCCCCGGACGGCCTCCGGCCGTTCCCCGCGGTCCTCGCCGACGCGGGTCACGAAGGAGCCCTCCACCGACACCGGTCGGTGGAGGGCTCCCGTCGTATCACCGCGCCCGGGCACAGCCCGGGCAGAGCCCCCGGTAGACCACGTCCGCCTTCGACACCGCGAAGCCGAACCGCTCCGTCGACGGGAGGACCGCGAGCGGGTCCCCCGAGGGACGGACGTCGCGGATGAGCCCGCAGTTCGAGCAGACCAGGTGCTGGTGCGCGCGGTGCGCGTTCGGGTCGTAGCGCTTGGCCCGCCCGTCCATGGAGAGCTCCACGACCTCCCCGAGGGCGACCAGCTCGCCGAGGGTGTTGTAGACCGTCGCCCGCGCGATCTCCGGCAGGCGCTCCACCGCGCGCGCGTGGACCTCGTCCGCCGTGAGGTGCACGTGCTCCCCGGCCAGGACCTCCGCGACGACGCGGCGCTGGGACGTCATCCGCCAGCCGCGTGCGCGCAGGCGCTCCAGCAGGTCACTCATGTTTCACCTCGGAGACATAGGCAAACTTGGGGTTCTTCTTGACTTGGACAACGTCCATCGTAGGATCGGTTTCGTAAATGGCCAAGGGACAGGAAGACTCCAGCACGGCGGGAGAAGCACACGTGTCACCCGCGCCAGGCCCGTCCGCCGAAACGCACTTCCTGAGCACAGTGATCCGCCATGTCCGGAAGGATTTCCATGTCTGAGAACCACGACGCGATCGTCACCGACCCGAAGACGGAGGGCGCAGGCGGCTGCCCCGTCGCGCACGGGCGTGCCGCCCACCCCACCCAGGGCGGCGGCAACAGCCAGTGGTGGCCGAACCGGCTGAACCTGAAGATCCTCGCCAAGAACCCCGCCGTGGCCAACCCGCTCGGTGAGGACTTCGACTACGCCGAGGCCTTCCAGAGCCTCGACCTGCCGGCCGTCAAGCAGGACATCGCCGAGGTCCTGACCACCTCGCAGGACTGGTGGCCCGCCGACTTCGGCCACTACGGCCCGTTCATGGTCCGCATGGCCTGGCACAGCGCCGGCACCTACCGCATCAGCGACGGCCGGGGCGGCGCCGGCGCCGGCCAGCAGCGCTTCGCGCCGCTGAACAGCTGGCCGGACAACGGCAACCTGGACAAGGCGCGCCGTCTGCTGTGGCCGGTGAAGAAGAAGTACGGCCAGAGCCTCTCCTGGGCCGACCTCATGATCCTCGCGGGCAACGTCGCCCTGGAGTCGATGGGCTTCGAGACCTTCGGCTTCGCCGGCGGCCGCGCGGACGTGTGGGAGCCCGACGAGGACGTCTACTGGGGCCCGGAGACCACCTGGCTCGGCGACGAGCGCTACACCGGCGACCGCGAGCTGGAGAACCCGCTCGGCGCCGTGCAGATGGGCCTCATCTACGTCAACCCGGAGGGTCCCAACGCCAATCCGGACCCGATCGCCGCGGCCCGCGACATCCGCGAGACCTTCCGCCGGATGGCGATGAACGACGAGGAGACCGTCGCCCTCATCGCCGGCGGCCACACCTTCGGCAAGACGCACGGCGCCGGTCCGGCGGACCACGTCGGCGCCGACCCCGAGGCCGCGCCGCTGGAGGCCCAGGGCCTCGGCTGGAAGAGCTCGTACGGCACCGGCAAGGGCGCCGACGCGATCACCAGTGGTCTGGAGGTCACCTGGACCACGACGCCGACCCAGTGGGGCAACGGCTTCTTCAAGAACCTCTTCGAGTACGACTACGAGCTCACCAAGAGCCCGGCCGGCGCCCACCAGTGGGTCGCGAAGAACGCCGAGGCGATCATCCCGGACGCGTACGACCCGGAGAAGAAGCACCTCCCGACGATGCTCACCACCGACCTGTCGCTGCGCTTCGACCCGGTCTACGAGCAGATCTCCCGGCGCTTCTACGAGAACCCGGAGGAGTTCGCGGACGCCTTCGCCCGCGCCTGGTACAAGCTCACCCACCGCGACATGGGCCCGGTCGCGCGCTACCTCGGCTCCGAGGTCCCGTCCGAGGTGCTCCTCTGGCAGGACCCGCTGCCGGAGCGCACGGGCGAGCTCGTCGACGCCGCGGACGTCGCCGCCCTCAAGGAGAAGATCCTCGCCTCGGACCTGACGGTCACGCAGCTGGTCTCCGCCGCCTGGGCCGCCGCCTCGTCCTTCCGCGGCAGCGACAAGCGCGGTGGCGCCAACGGCGGTCGCATCCGCCTGGAGCCGCAGCGCAACTGGGAGGTCAACAACCCGGACGAGCTGGCGCAGGTGCTGCGCGTCCTGGAGGGCGTCCAGGAGTCCTTCAACTCCGCCCAGGCCGGCGGCAAGCAGGTCTCCCTCGCCGACCTCGTCGTCCTCGCGGGCGTCGCGGCGGTCGAGAAGGCGGCCGCGGACGCCGGTCACGCCGTCGAGGTGCCCTTCACCCCGGGCCGCGTGGACGCCGCCCAGGAGCAGACGGACGTCGAGTCCTTCGCCGCCCTGGAGCCCACCGCGGACGGCTTCCGCAACTACCTGGGCAAGGGCAACCGCCTCCCGGCCGAGTACCTGCTCATCGACAAGGCGAACCTGCTCACCCTGAGCGCGCCCGAGCTGACCGTCCTCGTCGGCGGCCTGCGCGCCCTGGGCGTGACCCAGCCGCAGTCCTCGCTCGGCGTCCTCACCGAGACGCCCGGCAAGCTGACGAACGACTTCTTCGCCAACCTGCTGGACCTGGGCACGGAGTGGAAGTCCACCTCCGCCGACCAGACCACGTTCGAGGGCCGCGACACGGCCACCGGCGAGGTCAAGTGGACGGGCAGCCGCGCCGACCTGGTCTTCGGCTCCAACAGCGAACTGCGCGCGCTGGCCGAGGTCTACGCGAGCGACGACGCGAAGGAGAAGTTCGTGAAGGACTTCGTGTCGGCGTGGGACAAGGTGATGAACCTGGACCGGTTCGACATCGCCTGATCCTCGCCGCTGACTGATCCTCAGCGCGATTCCGGGGCCGGCCCGGGTGGCTTCCACGCCGCCCGGGCCGGCCCCGTTCCCATGGGCGGTGCGCCGGGACGTCCGGCACCCGCCCCCCGCGCCGTGCCGTGACGCCGCACGGCACGTCATGGCGCCATGTGGTGCCACGTGGTGCCACATGGCGCCAGCCGGTGCCACCCACGGCGACCGCACCCCTCCGACATCCCGGCACCCTCGCACGACATCGAGAAGTTTCCGCAGGTCAGAGCTGGTACACAGGAAGAAGAACTCGCCACCTCCCCCGCAACGCTTGCGCATGGCGCCACAGTGGTGCCATGATGGCGTCATGGACCTCACCCCGTATGTCGAGAACCTTCGCCGCGAGCTCGCGGTGGCTGCCGAAGCCGGCGGCGAGGAGGCGCGCGAGCTGGCGGAGCGGCTCACCACTCCCCTGGAGTCGGCGGTCCGGCTGACCCTGCTCAACGCGCTCTCCGCCGCGACGGACGAGATCACCCGTGAACTCGCGCCCGGCTCGGTCGACGTACGGCTCCGGGGCCTCGACCCCGACTTCGTGGTGACGCTCCCGCCCACCGGCGGCGCCCCCGCGGAGCCGGACGCCCCCGCCGAAGCCCTCCCCGCCCCGGCTCCCGCCGAGGGCGACGAGGGCGGCACCGCCCGCGTCAACCTGCGCCTGCCCGCCCACCTCAAGACCCGCGCCGAGGAGGCGGCGGCGCGCGAGGGCCTGTCGGTCAACGCCTGGCTGGTACGGGCCGTGTCGGCCGCGGTCGGCGGCGCCCGGCCCCGCACGCCGGAGAGGCCCCAGAGCGTCGGACAGAGCATCACCGGATGGGTGCGCTAGTCACACCCCGGGCCCGCCGCTCCACCCGCACCACCTCACCCACCCCACGTCCCACCTGCGGGGACGACCTGAAGACCCAAGAGGACGGGACAGCCATGCCTTCTTTCGACACCCCCGAACCGATCTCGGCCACGGCGCGCGTGGAGGCCGGTTCCATCCAGTTCCTCGCGGGCGACCGCGCCGACACCGTCGTCGAGGTGCGGGCGCGCAACCCGAAGAAGGACCTGGACGCGCGGACCGCGGACCAGACGGAGGTCACGTACGCGAGGGGCGTACTGACCGTCCGGACGCCGAAGTCCACCATGTTCGGCCGCACCGGCGTCGTCGACGTCACGGTCGAACTGCCCGCCGGCTCGCGGATCGACATGACCGGCGCCTGGACCCAGGTGCTCGGCGAGGGCCGGCTCGGCGAGGTCCGTGTGAAGACCTCCGCCGGAGACGCCCGCTTCGACACCACCGGCCCGCTGCACCTGACCGCCTCGCACGGCTCGATCACGGTGGACCGGGTCGAGGGCAAGGCCGAGATCACCACGAGCTCCGGCAGCCTGCGCGTCGGCCTCGTCGACGGCCCCGCCGTCCTGAAGAACTCGCACGGCACCACGACCATCGGTGCCGCGACCGGTGCCCTGCGGGTGAGCGGAGCCAACGGCGACATCGAGATCGGCCGCGCCGAGGCCTCGGTCGCCGCCACGACGGCCCACGGCACCCTGCGCGTCGGCGAGGTGGCGAGCGGCACCGTCCAGCTGGAGACCTCGTACGGTGCCATCGAGGTCGGCATCCGCGAGGGCGTGGCCGCCTGGCTGGACGCCCACTCGGCCTCCGGCCAGGTGCGCAACGGGCTCACCACGTCCGAGGCCCCCGGGAAGGCGGAGGACACCGTCGAGGTCCGCGCCCGCACCCGCCACGGCAACATCGACATCCGCCGCGCCAGGGCCTGAGCGCCACCTCCGCGCCCGGTCACGCACCCCCTTCCCCTTTCCTCCTTCACCCTTCGATCGGAGGGCCCCATGCCTTCTTCTGTCATGCCCATGATCAATCCGACGGACGGGCGGCCGCCGGCGGCCGCCATCAGCGCCACCGGCCTGCGCAAGTCCTACGGCGACAAGACCGTCCTGGACGGCATCGACCTGCACGTCCCGGCCGGTTCGATCTTCGCCCTGCTGGGTCCGAACGGCGCGGGCAAGACGACGGCGGTCAAGATCCTGTCCACGCTGATCACGGCCGACGGCGGGCAGGTACGGGTCGGCGGCCACGACCTCACCGCAGAGGCGCAGGCGGTCCGGGCCGCGATCGGCGTCACCGGCCAGTTCTCCGCGGTGGACGGCCTGATCACGGGCGAGGAGAACATGCTCCTGATGGCGGACCTGCACCACCTCTCCCGGCAGGAGGGCCGACGGGTGACCGCCGAACTCCTGCAGCGCTTCGACCTGACGGAGGCGGCGAAGAAGCCGGCCTCCACGTACTCCGGGGGCATGAAGCGCCGCCTGGACATCGCCATGACACTGGTCGGGGCCCCGCGGATCATCTTCCTCGACGAGCCGACCACCGGCCTGGACCCGCGGAGCCGTCACACCATGTGGGGCATCATCCGCGAACTCGTCACGGGCGGGGTGACGGTCTTCCTCACCACCCAGTACCTGGAGGAGGCCGACCAGCTCGCCGACCGCATCGCCGTCCTCCACGACGGAAAGATCGCCGCCGAGGGCACGGCCGAGGAACTCAAGCGCCTGGTCCCCGGCGGACACGTCCGGCTGCGCTTCACCGACCCGGCCGCGTACCGCGCCGCCGCCGCGGCCCTGACCGGCGCCGCACACGACGACGAGGCCCTGGCCCTGCAACTGCCCAGCGACGGAAGCCAGCGCGCGCTGCGTTCCGTCCTCGACCGCCTGGACTCCACGGGCGTCGAGGCGGACGAACTGACCGTGCACACGCCCGACCTCGACGACGTCTTCTTCGCCCTCACCGCCGCCGCCCCCGTCCCCGCCCAGCCGAAGGAGTCCGCCCGATGAGCACCCTGTCCCTGGCCGCCCGTGACACCACCACGATGCTGCGGCGCAACCTCCTGCACGCCCGCCGCTACCCCTCCCTGACCCTGAACCTGCTGCTCACCCCGGTCATGCTCCTGCTGCTGTTCGTCTACATCTTCGGCGACACGATGAGCGCGGGCCTGGGTGGCGGCGACCGCTCCGACTACATCGCCTACCTCGTGCCCGGCCTGCTGCTGATGACCATCGGCTCCACCACCATCGGCACCGCCGTCTCCGTCTCCAACGACATGACCGAGGGCATCATCGCCCGCCTGCGCACCATGGCCATCCACCGCGGCTCGGTCATCACCGGCCACGTCATCGGCAGCGTCCTGCAGTCCGTGATCAGCGTCGTCCTGGTCGGCGCGGTCGGCGTGGCCATCGGTTTCCGCTCCACCGACGCCACCGCCCTGGAATGGCTCGCCGCCCTCGGCCTCCTGGTCCTGTTCGCCCTCGCGCTGACCTGGATCGCGGTCGGGATGGGCATGGTCAGTCCGAACGCCGAGGCCGCCAGCAACAACGCCCTCCCGCTGATCTTCCTCCCGCTGATCTCCAGCACCTTCGTCCCCATCGACGCCATGCCCGGCTGGTTCCAGCCCATCGCCGAGTACCAGCCCTTCACCCCCGCCATCGAAACCCTCCGCGGCCTGCTCCTGGGCACCGAGATCGGCCACAACGGCTGGCTCGCCCTCGCCTGGTGCCTCGCCCTCGCCACCCTCGGCCACCTCTGGACCAAGAAGCTCTTCCGTCGCGACCCCGAGTGACCGGGACGCCCCGACCGGACCGGCCCCGCGGGGCGGCGCACACCGACACCACGTCGGTGTGCGCCGCCCGTTCGGCCCCGATCATGCCCCAGTAGAGTGGGCGGGCTCCGGAAGACCGGAGCCGGATCGTGTGGGGTGGGGAATGGCGAAGCACCGGCTGTCCAGGAAAGGCCGCTACGCGGCGCTGGCGACGACGGCCGTCGCGGTCGTGGCGGGCGCCGGGGTCGCGGCCCAGACCTCGATGGCGGCCACGGCGTGGCCGGCGCAGAGGACGTACACGGGCCGGGTGTTCGACGCCTGCACGGCGCCTTCGCTCACCACGATGAAGGCGTGGAAGAAGGACGCGTACTACGGCGGCGTCGCCGTCTACGTCGGCGGGAAGAACCGCGGCTGCGCCCAGCCCGCTCTGACCAGGTCGTGGGTGAAGTCGGTCGACACGCTCGGCTGGCGGATCGTCCCGCTGTACGTCGGCGCCCAGCCGCCCTGCCAGAAGAGCGGGAACAAGGAGAGGTTCACCGCGGCCACCGCGGCCTCGGTCGGGGCGAGCAACGCCTACGACGCGGTCGCCAAGGCCTCGGCGCTCGGCATGAAGCCCGGCAGCCCGGTCTACCTCAACATGGAGCCGTACGACACCGCCGACAAGGCGTGCAACGACGCCACCCTCGCCTACGTCCGGTCCTTCACCAAGACGCTGCGCGCCAAGACCTACCGCGCCGGCCTCTACGGCTTCAGCAGCTCCAGCGCCAAGGCGGTCGCCACGGCGAAGGACCGCACCGACCTGCCGGGCAACCTCTGGTACGCCCTGTGGAACGGCCGGGAGACCACCACCGGGGACTGGCCCTGGGACCCGAAGCTGTACACCGACCACAGCCGGGGCCACCAGTACAAGGCGAACAGCAAGGAGACCCGCGGCGGCTCCACCCTCACCGTCGACCGCAACGCCTGGGACGCCCCGGTCGCCCTCGTCGGCTGACCGGCGCCCCGCCCCCTTCCCGGCCGCCCGGCGCCCGGTCACCGTCATCAGGTGGCCGGGGCGCCCGGTCACCCTCCTCGCCCGTCCGGCGCCCCGGCCGCCCTCGTCGTCCGACACGCCGTCCGGCACCCGTACGACACCGGCGCCGACGACCGCCACCCGTTCGCGGGCGCCCCTCGTCTTCCCTGGTCCCACGGCCCGTCACCCGTCCCGCGCGGGGCGGGGCCCGCCCCGAGCCCACTCCCACCGGTGTGCATCCGGTCACACCGGTCTCGCCTTCTGCCAAACTAGTAGGACGTCCTACTATCTGTGGGGTCCCCTCACCTCCCCGGGAAGGTCCACATGACCGCTCTGCACCGGCCCGTGCACCCCGTCCGTCTGGTCACCGCCTCGGCGCTCTTCGACGGACACGACGCCTCGATCAACATCATGCGGCGGATCTTCCAGTCCCAAGGCGCCGAAGTGATCCACCTCGGGCACAACCGGTCCGTGCAGGAGGTGGTGGACGCGGCGCTCGAGGAGGACGCCCACGGCGTCGCGGTCTCGTCCTACCAGGGCGGGCACGTGGAGTACTTCGAGTACCTGGTCCAGTCGCTGCGCGAGCGCGGCGCCGACCACATCCGCGTGGTGGGCGGCGGGGGCGGCGTCATCGTGCCCGAGGAGATCACCCGGCTCCGCAACAGCGGAGTCACCATCTTCTCCCCCGAGGACGGCCAGCGGATGGGCCTCGCCGGGATGATCAACTCGGTGATCGAGCAGTGCGACTTCGACCTCTGGGACGGCGGGCCGGCCGACGCGGCGGCGGTCCTCGCGGGCGACCGGGGCGCGATCGCCCGCGCCATCACCGGAGCCGAGCTCGGCAAGCTGTCCCCCGACTTCCTGGACCGGCTGCGCACCGCCGCGACGGCGCGCGTCACGCCCGTCCTCGGCATCACCGGCACCGGCGGCTCCGGCAAGTCGTCGCTCACCGACGAACTCGTCCGCCGGCTCCGCGTCGACCAGCAGGACAAGCTGCGCATCGCGGTGATCGCGGTCGACCCGACACGCCGCCGCGGGGGCGGCGCCCTGCTCGGCGACCGGATCAGGATGAACTCCCTCGACGGCGACCGGATCTTCTTCCGCAGCCTGGCCACGCGCGGCAGCCACGAACTGCCCGAGCACCTGGCCGATGTGATCGACGTCGTCAAGGCCGCCGGATTCGACCTGGTGATCGTGGAGACGCCGGGCATCGGCCAGGGCGACGCGGCGATCGTGCCCTTCGTCGACACCTCGCTGTACGTGATGACGCCGGAGTTCGGCGCCGCCTCGCAGCTGGAGAAGATCGACATGCTCGACTTCGCCGACGTCGTGGCCATCAACAAGTTCGAGCGGCGCGGCGCCAAGGACGCCCTGCGCGACGTGGCCCGCCAGCTGGTCCGCAACCGCGAGGCGTTCGACAAGCGGCCCGAGGACATGCCGGTCTACGGCACCTCGGCGGCCACCTTCAACGACGACGGCGTCACCGCGCTCCACCAGCACCTCAAGACCGCCCTCGCCGAGAAGGGGCTCACGCTCGCCCGGGGCACCCTGGCTCCGGTCGACGTGCGCCACTCCTCCGGCATCCGGCAGGTCGTGCCCGCCGACCGGGTCCGCTACCTCACCGAGATCAGCGAGACCGTCCGCTCGTACCACGCGGAGACCGAGCGCCTCGCCGAGGCGGCGCGCCGGGTGCAGCGCCTGGACACGGTCAAGGCCGAGCTCGCCCGGGCCGAGTACGACGACGCCGGCGTGGACGCGCTGCTCACGGACGCCCGCAAGCGGCTCCCCCACGAGGTCGTGGACCAGATCGAGAAGTGGCCGGCCGTCGTGGAGTCGTACTCCGGCGACGAGCAGGTCGTGCGGATCCGGGACAAGGAGATCCGCACCAAGCTGACCCGCGAGTCGCTGTCCGGCAACAAGATCCCGCGCGTGGCCCTGCCCCGGTTCACCGACCACGGCGAACTGGTGCGCTTCTGGCGCCGCGAGAACCTGCCCGGTCACTTCCCCTTCACCGCCGGGGTGTTCCCCTTCAAGCGCGACGGCGAGGACCCCGCGCGGATGTTCGCCGGCGAGGGCGACCCGTTCCGCACCAACCGGCGTTTCAAGCTGCTGTCCGAGGGCCAGCCGGCCACCCGGCTCTCCACCGCCTTCGACTCGGTCACGCTGTACGGCCGCGACCCCGGCGAGCGCCCCGACATCTACGGCAAGGTCGGCACCTCCGGCGTGTCGGTCGCGACCCTCGACGACATGAAGACGCTCTACGACGGCTTCGACCTGATCGCGCCGACGACCTCGGTCTCCATGACGATCAACGGGCCGGCCCCGACGGTGCTCGCGTTCTTCCTCAACACGGCCGTCGACCAGCAGGTCGACAAGTTCCGCGCCGCCGAGGGCCGCGAGCCCTCCGCCGACGAGGTGGCCGAGCTGCGCGCCCACGCGCTCGCCACCGTGCGCGGCACGGTCCAGGCCGACATCCTCAAGGAGGACCAGGGCCAGAACACCTGCCTGTTCTCCACCGAGTTCTCGCTGCGGATGATGGCCGACATCCAGGAGTGGTTCATCGCGAACAAGGTCCGCAACTTCTACTCGGTGTCCATCTCCGGCTACCACATCGCCGAAGCCGGCGCGAACCCGATCAGCCAGCTCGCCTTCACGCTCGCCAACGGCTTCACCTACGTGGAGACCTACCTGGCCCGCGGCATGGACGTCGACGACTTCGCCCCGAACCTGTCGTTCTTCTTCTCCAACGGCATGGACCCCGAGTACTCCGTCCTCGGCCGCGTCGCCCGCCGCGTCTGGGCGGTGGCGATGAAGGAGAAGTACGGTGCCAACGAGCGCTCCCAGAAGCTGAAGTACCACGTCCAGACCTCCGGACGCTCCCTGCACGCGCAGGAGATGGACTTCAACGACATCCGCACCACCCTCCAGGCGCTCATCGCCATCTACGACAACTGCAACAGCCTGCACACCAACGCCTACGACGAGGCCGTCACCACCCCCACCGAGGAATCCGTCCGCCGCGCCCTGGCCATCCAGCTCATCATCAACAGGGAGTGGGGCCTGGCGATGAACGAGAACCCCCTCCAGGGGTCGTTCATCATCGACGAGCTCACCGACCTGGTCGAGGAGGCCGTGCTCCAGGAGTTCGAGCGCATCAGCGAGCGCGGCGGCGTGCTCGGCGCGATGGAGACCGGTTACCAGCGCGGCCGCATCCAGGACGAGTCGATGCTCTACGAGCAGCGCAAGCACGACGGCACCCTGCCCATCATCGGCGTCAACACCTTCCGCAACCCCCACGCGGACACCGCCGAGCCCGGCACCGTCGAACTCGCCCGCGCCACCGAGCACGAGAAGCGGTCCCAGCTGGAGCGGGTGCAGGACTTCCAGGCCCGCCACCACGACCAGGCCCACGCGGCCCTGGCCGCCCTCAAGGAGGCCGCGGTCAGCGGCGAGAACGCCTTCGCCGTCCTCATGGACGCCGCCCGTGTCTGCACCCTCCAGCAGATCACCGAGGCGTTCTTCGAGGTCGGCGGCCAGTACCGCCGCAACGTCTGACGCGGTCCCGCGTCGTACGCGGGCGCGGCGGTCCGGCCCGGCGGTGTTCCGCCGGGCCGGACCCCGGGGAACGTTCGAGCCTCCACGACGACGAGTCGCCGAGCGCCTACAGTGGCCGTCTGCGATCGAGGGGTGCCCCTACGTGCCCTTCTCACCTCGTCGGAGTCGCCATGGCCTCGCCCCCGCCCGATCCACGCCGCTCCGGGGCGTCGCTCCTGCCGGTCCTGATTCCCCTCGCGGTCCTGATCGTGGTGGCGGTGTCCGTGGGGTCCCGGCTGCAGTTCACCGAGCGGCAGGCGAACGACACGGTCCGCACGGCGGGATCCCGTGCCGCCGACCGGGTGGACGTGGAGGCCGTCGTCCAGAGCGTCGACGCCGCGGCAAGAGAGCTCGTCCTGCGGGTCAGGGTCGTCCCCCGTGGGGCTCTCGGCGAGGAGGAGGGGACCGCCCCGGTGGGCGACCTCAGCCTCCAGACCTCCGTGGCGACCCTCGGCGACCTGGCGTTCGAAGCGCACGAGCGGCTCGCCCCCAAGGACGTGCAGGTCGCGATCGCGGGTGGATCGATCGGTGACTACCCGTTCGACACCTACGAGACCGACATCGAGTTCTGGGCGCTGATGGACGGCAAGGAGGTGCCGGTCCGGATGTCCGTCTCCAACAACGACACGCGCTTCTCCGTCTCCGCGGCGCCCCCGGCCTCCGGGCAGGACGCCGTCGTCGGGCTGCGGCTGTCCCGATCGACCAGCCTGCTCGTCTTCGCGGTCTTCATGATGGTCGTCATGTGGGCGCTGGCGTCGTCCGTGCTCCTCGGGGCCTGGTACCTGACGACCCGTGGCGAGGGTGTGGCCTGGCCCGCCCTCGCCTGGATGGCCGCCACGCTGTTCGCCCTCGCGGCGTTCCGCAACACCGCACCCGGCGCGCCCCCGATCGGCTGCGTCATGGACTGGTTCGCCTTCTTCTGGGCCGAGACCGTCATCGCCCTGTGCCTGATCACCGTGGTCACCACCGGCGTTCGCGGCGCCATCCGCTCGGAGGACGCCCACCGGGCCTGACGGTCGCGGCCGACGGCACGGGCCGTGCGGGCGTGGAACGTGCCCGGCCACGAACGCCGCGACGAAACCTTCTCCCTTCTTCCTCTGGATTCGTACAACCATCCGTACGCCCAGGAGGTCGTACGGGACGAGCACGCCGGATGCGTGTTCGTTTCGTTTCCAGGGGGGACCCGCATGACTCACCGCACATCCCTGCGCGCCCGCGCGCTTCCGGCCGTGGCCGCCGCCGGCCTGCTCGTGCCCGTCGTGGCGGGCGCGGCGCCCGCTTCCGCCGCCACCGCGCCCCAGGTCAGCTGCACGTCCGGCAAGGCCGGGCTCGCCGCCAAGCTTCAGAGGGACATCACCGCCGCCCTCTCCACGCGCGCCGGCACCGTCGCCGTCGGCCTGCGCGACCGCGCCACGAACACCACCTGCACCCTGCGCGCCACCACCTCGTACGACTCGGCCAGCGTCGTGAAGGTGACCGTCCTCGCCACGCTGCTCTGGGACGCCAAGAAGACCAATCGGTACCTGACCTCACGCGAGACCAACCTCGCCACCGCCATGATCACCAAGTCCGACAACGCGGCCACCACGTCCCTGTGGAACCAGCTCGGCGTCACCAAGGTGAAGGGCTTCCTGACGGCTGCCGGCATGACGCGGACGGTGCCGGGGTCCGGCGGCTACTGGGGACTCACCCGGATCGACGTCACCGACGAGCAGCGGCTGCTCGCGCTGATCACCGCCAGGAACACCGTCCTGAGCGACAACTCCCGCACCTACATCCTCAAGCTCATGGGAAACGTCATCGCCTCGCAGAGGTGGGGAACCCCCGCCGGTGCGCCCTCTTCCGTGTCCGTGCACGTCAAGAACGGCTGGCTGCAGCGCGCCACGCGCGGCTGGCGCGTGCACAGCGTCGGCACGTTCCAGGGCGGCGGCCACGACTACACGGTCTCCGTGCTCACCGACGGCAACAGCACGATGACCTACGGCGTGAACACGATCCAGGCCGTGTCCAAGGTGATCCACCGGGACCTGTTCCCGACCGCGACCGCCGCGTCCCTCTACACGCCGACCACCACGCCCAAGGAGGCGTACGTCGCGGTGCCCCAGGGCTGATGCCCTGATCGCGCACGAGGCGGGCGGACGGGACCGCGCCGACCGGACCCTCCACGGCGCTTTCCGCCACCTCCGCGACCGGCGACTCGCCCCGCCATGCCACCCGGCCTCGCCGTTTTCGCGGGGGGGGGCTCGCCGGGCCGCCCGACCCCGTCCCGGCTTCGACGGCGAGGCCCGCGAACGCCGCGACGGGGTCGGGCCGATGACGGTCATCGACCGGCGTACGGCAGGAGGGCCATCTCCCGGGCGTTCTTGATCGCGGTGGCGAGCGCCCGCTGCTGCTGCGCGGTCACGCGGGTGACGCGGCGGCTGCGGATCTTGCCGCGGTCGGAGATGAACTTCCGCAGCAGATCGGTGTCCTTGTAGTCGATGTACGTGACGCCGGCCGCGTCGAGCGGGTTGGGGCGGGGCTTCGCGGGCTTGCGGGGGTCGGGGCGTCGGGCCATGTCGCGGTTCCTCCGAGGGAGCGTCTCAGTGGGGTCGTACGGGGTCAGGCGGCGTCGAGGAGGGAGTCGAAGGCGGTCGGCAGGCGCTTCCACGCCTCGCGTCCCTCCCGGTATTCGGCCTCCGTGAGCAGGCAGGAGTCGAGGAGTTCTTCGATCCCGTCCCGATCGAGGCCGGGCGAGGTGAAGACGAGGTGCTGGCAGCGGTCGCCGTGCTCGGGATGCCAGTCGAGCGCGGCGGCCGCGCGGCGCACGGGCGGGACCATCTCCCAGGCGGCGTCGGGCAGTGACGCCAGCCAGGGACCGGCGCTCTCCACGCACAACGCTCCGCCGGCCGCGTCCCAGGCGAGCAGCGTGTCGGGGCGGTCGGCGAGCCAGAACCGGCCGCGGCTGCGGGCCGCCGCGCAGCACAGGTCCTCGAGCGCCTCGTACAGCCGTTCCGGATGGAACGGTCGGTGGCGGCGCCAGACGAAGGTGGTGACGCCGGCCTCGTCGGCGTCCTGGGGCAGCAGCGCGCACGCGGGGTGCTGTGCGGCGGCCGCGGCCTCGACGTCGAAGCCGGCGAACGCGGCTGCGACGAGTTCGCCGGAACCGGCGGCCACGCGCCGCGCGGTGGGATGGAGCTGCGCGAGGAGGGCGCGGTCCTCGTCGTCGGCCCCGTCGTCGTCGACGACGGCGAGCACGGGTGCGTACTCCAGCTGGCGGGCCCAGGTGTCGCCGACCGTCCGTCGATCGGTCGGGGCGGCGGCCAGGCCGGCCTCGGCCAGGTCGTCGCCGTTGCCCAGGCAGGGCAGGACGAGCGCGGGGTCCACGGCGGTGATCACGTTCGTCACGGCCAGGCGGTCTCCGCCGTGTCCGGCGATGACCTCCGCCATGGCCTTCGGCTCGACCGAGTCCCACAACTCCACCACGGCGAGCCGGGTCAGACCGCCGTCGGCCAGTCGTTCCAGCTCCGGGACGAGGTCCTCGCGCAGCGCGCAGCACGCGCAGTCGTCGATCAGCGGCGTCTCGCCGGAGGAGAGGGTGCCGGAGGCGTCCCGTACGAGACGGAGCACCGTGCCGTCGGGCCCTCCGCCGAGGTCGTGGTGCAGCGCGACGCTGTCCGGGACGGCCCGCAGGAGTCGTTCGACGACCTCCTTGCGGGCGTCGGCGTGGAGCCCGGCGACGATCACGACGGGAAGGCGGTGTTCGTGGTCCATCAGCGGGCTCCGTAGCGGCGCTGGAACTTCTCGACGCGGCCGGCGGTGTCGAGGACGCGGGCGGTGCCCGTGTGGAAGGGGTGGCTCGCGGAGGAGATCTCCACGTCGACGACCGGGTAGGCGTTGCCGTCCTCCCACGCGACGGTCTTGTCGCTGGTCATCGTCGACCGGGTGAGGAAGGCGGTGCCGGAGGCGGAGTCGCGGAAGACGACGGGCTCGTAGGCGGGGTGGATTCCGGGCTTCATGGCAGGACCTTTCGTTGACGGGGGCGGGGCGGGACGGTCAGCGCTCTTCGCGGAAGTCGGCGTGCCGGCCGACGACGGGGTCGTCCTTGCGCAGCACGAGGCGGTCGGGGTCGTCGCGCCGGTTCCTGCGCGTCACATGGGTGAGCCCGGTGCCCGCCGTGGAGCGGAACTCGGCGACCGGGCGGATCTCGTTGCGTGCCATGCCGCGAGTATATGGGAACGATTTTCATTTCCGATACCGCTACAGTGAGCACCTCACCCCAGCCAGCAGGAAAGGCGGCATCATCCATGTCAGCTCACTGCCAACTGACCGGCGCCGAGCCGGGCTTCGGCAACGCGGTCTCCCACTCCCACCGGCGCACCTCGCGCCGTTTCGACCCGAACGTCCAGCGCAAGCGCTACTGGCTGCCCGGCGAGGGACGGCACGTCCGGCTCACCCTGAGCGCCAGGGCGATCCGGACGGTGGACGTGATCGGCGTCGAGGCCGCCGTGGCGCGCATCCGCGCACGAGGGGGGAAGGTCTGATGGCGAAGCGAAGCAAGATCGCGAAGAACGAGGAGCGCAAGGAGATCGTCGAGCGGTACGCCGCCCGGCGGGCCGAGCTCAAGGAGGTCATCCGCCGCCCGTCCTCCACGGCGGCCGAACGGGACGCCGCCTCCGCCGAGTTGCGCCGGCAGCCGCGTGACGCCAGTGCCACGCGCGTGCGCAACCGCGACAGCACGGACGGCCGCCCCCGCGGCTACCTGCGCAAGTTCGGCCTCTCCCGCGTACAGGCACGCCGACAGGCACACGCCGGCTTCCTTCCGGGGGTGACCAAGTCCTCCTGGTGAACGCGTACTCGAGGTCGCCTTCGACCCCGGCGACCGGCGGCGAACCGTAGCCGTCCGCGGGAAACGGACGCCCTGAGCGTCGGGGGTCGCCCACGTCCGCGTGTGGACCTGCGGGGTCGCTAGGGGACCCGAGGGCCGCACGCGGACCCCGGGGAGCCGAGGCGTCTCCTTCGCCCCGGGCACCGCGCGCAGCACCGCGTCCGACGGTTCGCGCACCACCGTCCCGTTGCCGGTGCGGTCGGGTCACCGCGGTCCGGTCGCCGGTCAGTCGGTGATGGTGATGATGGCGATGGCGATGGCGATGGCGATGGCATACGCGTCCGTGGCCGACCTGGTCACGCCGCGCGCCCGCCCTGTCATGACCCCGCAGGTAATCGACCGTCACCGGGCCCGGAGCACAGGATGGGCGGCGTACCGAGCAGTCCCCGGCCGTCACCACCTGGAGGAACCCCGTCATGCCGTACTTCGAGTCTGCCGCCGACCGCACCCGCCTCCACTTCGTCGACTACGGCCCTTCGGACGGGCCCGTCATCGTCTTCGTCAGCAGCTCGTACTTCGGTACCGAGATGTGGGAGCACCAGATGCTGCCGCTCGCGGCCGAAGGTTTCCGCTGCGTGGGTTTCGACCGCAGGGGACACGGCAGGTCCGAGGACGTGTGGGGCGGCTTCGATCTCGACACCCTCGCCCGGGATCTGGGCTCGCTGCTCGATCACCTGGACCTGCGTGACGTCACCCTGGTCGGGCATTCGCTCGGCACGGCCGAGGTCGTCCGGCACCTCACCCACCGCGGTACCGACCGAGTGGCGCGCGTCGCCCTCGTCGGCGGAATCGCGCCGGGACCGGCCCGCTCCGCGGACCACCCGGAGGGCTGGGATCCGGAGCTGATCCGCGGATCCGCGGAGACCTTCCGCCGGGACCGGGCGAAGTTCTTCGCCGACGGCGCCGACGCGTTCTTCGCCCGCCACCTGCCCGGCCCGCAGGTGTCGGACGAGTACGTGGCGTACATGGTGGGCCGCTGCCACGGGGCGACGGCCCGCGCCGCCACCGCCCTGTGGGACCTCCTCCCCTCCCTGAACCTCGTCCCGGAGATGGTGAAGATCGACTGCCCGGTCCTCGTCGTCCACGGGTCCGACGACGCCTCCGCGCCCCTGGCCCTCACGGGGCGCCGCGCGGCCGACCTGATCCCCGGAGCGGAGCTGCGCGTGTACGCGCACGCGGGGCACGGGCTTTTCGCGACCCACGCGGACCGTCTCAACGACGACCTGCGCGCCTTCGCCCGGGCCGCGGGGTGATCGACGCCGCCCGCGCGGGGACGGTCGTCCCGCACGGCCTCCCACCTCGGCCGCTCCCCGTCGGCCGGACCCACCCGGTGACGCCCGCCGCGCTCGGGCGTCCACACGCGGTACCGGTGCCGTGGGGGCGCGGTCGGACCAGCAGGACGACCGCCAGCACGCCCGACGCGTCGACGACGCCGCACCCTTCGGACCAGGCGCGCGGGACGCCCCGGCCGGTGCGGTGGTGCGAGAGGTCCCAGAGGGCGTGGGCGAACCAGCCGACGGCCACGGCGTACAGTGCGGTCCTCCCGTCCAGGAGGAGGGCGACCGCGGCCCACGCGCGGAAGACGACGAGACCGGCGGCCTGGACGGCGAGCGTCCGCCGGTCGCCGAGTTCGCCGCGTACGGCCCCGAGGGCCAGGTAACACAGCGGCATGACCACGAGGAGGGCGGCGAGGAAGGACGCGGTCGGGAGCCCGTCGGCGAAGGTCGCGAGGGCGAGGGCGAGCCGGGTCGGCCCGCGGTGGACGAGGAAGCGGACGGGCGCGGCCGTGCTGGCCGCGGCAGGTCTCCTCGACGGCCGACGGGCCACCCCCCACTGGCCGTTCGCCCCGCAGCCGGCGAACGGCCACCCGGATGTGCGGGTGGACCCGGCGCCCCTGTGGATCCGCGACGGCAACGTGTACACGCCGGCCGGCATCACCAGCGCGCCGGACCTGACCCCGGCCTTCATCGAGGAGGACCACGGCCCGGAGCCGGCGCGCCAGGTGGCCCGGCACCTCGTCGTCCCCATGCAACGTCCGCGCGATCAGCGCCGGATGAGCGTGTTCACCGCGGCACCGCCGCCTCGCGAGGACACCGTCCGCGTCCTCGCCTCCTCCATCGCCGCGCACCCGAACGACGACCTGAGCACGCCCGCCCTCGCCGCCCGCGCCGGGAACGGCGGCGCGCCCCCGGGAGGCGGTCGGCCGGTCGGCAGGCCCGGTCCGCAGGAGGTGACGGGGCAGTCGTCCACGTACGTCGCCTCGCCGCCGGTGACCAGGTCGGCGGGGAGGAAGGGGGTCGCCTCCGGAGGCCGGCGCCGGCCCCTCGCACGCCGGACGTCCCCTCCGGCTCGGGGCCCCGGTTCCCGGCAGGGGCTCCGGCCCGGGGAGCTGCCGTCCCCGTGGCTCGTGGAGCCGTACGGCTCCCCACCGCTGGGCAGGTCATGCCTCCCGGTCGGCTCCGGGGCCCTGGGCGGCACCGGGTTCGTCGATGACGTCCCGTTTGTCTCCCCGGCCGTGGTCGAGGGCCGCCAGTTCCGGGAAGTTCAGGTCGAAGGCCGGGGATTCGGAGCGGATGCGCGGGAGCGCGAGGAAGTTGTGGCGGGGCGGGGGGCAGGACGTCGCCCATTCCAGGGAGCGGCCGAAGCCCCAGGGGTCGTCCACGGTGACCCGGGGGGCGGTCCTGGCGGTCTTCCAGACGTTGTAGAGGAACGGCAGGGTCGACGTGCCCAGCAGGAAGGCCCCGATGGAGGAGATCGTGTTGAGGGTGGTGAACCCGTCGGCCTGGAGGTAGTCGGCGTAGCGGCGGGGCATCCCCTCGGCGCCCAGCCAGTGCTGGACGAGGAACGTGCCGTGGAAGCCGACGAACAGCGTCCAGAAATGGATCTTGCCGAGGCGTTCGTCGAGCATGGTGCCGGTCATCTTGGGCCACCAGAAGTAGAAACCGGCGAACATCGCGAAGACGACCGTCCCGAAGACCACGTAGTGGAAGTGGGCGACGACGAAGTAGCTGTCGGTGACGTGGAAGTCCATGGGCGGCGAGGCCAGGATGACCCCGGTGAGCCCGCCGAACAGGAAGGTGACGAGGAATCCGATGGACCACAGCATCGGGGTCTCGAACGAGACCGACCCGTTCCACATCGTGCCGATCCAGTTGAAGAACTTCACCCCCGTCGGCACCGCGATCAGGAAGGTCATGAAGGAGAAGAACGGCAGCAGCACCGCGCCGGTGGCGAACATGTGGTGCGCCCAGACGGTCACCGACAGACCGGCGATGGCGATCGTGGCCCCGATGAGGCCCACGTAGCCGAAGATCGGCTTGCGGGAGAAGACGGGCAGGATCTCGGTGACGATGCCGAAGAACGGCAGCGCGATGATGTAGACCTCGGGATGCCCGAAGAACCAGAACAGGTGCTGCCACAACAGTGCGCCGCCGTTGGCCGGATCGTAGACGTGCGCGCCGAACTGCCGGTCCGCCTCGAGCGCCAGCAGCGCCGCCGCCAGCACGGGGAACGCGAACAGTACGAGCACGGACGTCAGCAGCACGTTCCACGTGAAGATCGGCATCCGGAACATCGTCATGCCCGGAGCGCGCATGCAGACGATCGTGGTGATGAAGTTGACCGAGCCCAGGATCGTCCCGAAGCCGCCGAGCGCGAGCCCCATGATCCACATGTCGCCGCCGACGTACGGGGTGTGCTCTCCGCCGCTGAGCGGCGTGTAGGCGGTCCAGCCGAAGTCCGCGGTGCCCTGGCTGGTGAAGACGCCGCAGAAGGCGATCAGGCCGCCGAAGAGGAACAGCCAGTACGCCAGCATGTTCAGCCGCGGGAACGCCACATCGGGGGACCCGATCTGCAACGGCATGATCGCGTTGGCGAAGCCGGCGAAGGTCGGAGTCGCGAAGAGCAGCAGCATCACCGTGCCGTGCAGGGTGAACGCCTGGTTGTACTGCTCGGGAGAGACGATCTGCAGACCCGGCCGCGCCAGTTCCGCACGGATCACCAGGGCGAGCGTTCCACCGAGCAGGAAGAAGACGAACGACGTGACCAGGTAGAGGTGCCCGATCTTCTTGTGGTCCGTCGTCGTCAGCCAGTCCACGACGGCCCTCCCCCGCCTCTTCCTCTTCACGGGTACGAGGGTGGGCGGCTCCGTGGACGTGGCCATGGGGACTCCGTGACGGGCTCAAAGGGAACGCGGGCGGGCGGTGCGACCCTAGGCCCCGCCCCTCCCGGCGGCCGCCCCGACACGGGCGCTCGGGATCAGTCCCTTCATCACACCGGTGCCGGCCTGCGGATCTGCTCTCCCGCCGCGGCGAAAGCCTCCGTTCGGCGGACGCGGGACGTCAGCCGGCGCACGCCCCGGAGAGGCTCTGCTCGGCGAGCCCGACGTCCGTTCCGGGAACGGGGACGAGCGAGGCGCTCGGCACGCGGGTGACCAGCGCCGTTCCGGAGGCGGTGCCGGCCGCACCCGCGGCCGTCCCGGCCCTTTCCTCGGGCACCGCCGCCCGACCGCCCCGGCGCCTGTCGCGCGTGCTCACGAGGCGATGGCGTCGTCGACCGTTTCCCAGATCTGCAGAACGTCGTCCACGCCGGTGATCGCGCAGAGTCGCCGGACCCGCTCCGACGGCGCCGCCACGCGCAGCTTTCCCGTCTGGTGGGTGAGGATCACCAGGTTCAGGAAGGTCGAGTCCGCGAAGGTGACCCCCGACGCGTCCAGGACCACCTTCGGATGCGTCTCGGTCGCGGTCTTCAGCGCGTCGGCCAAGGGCCCGACGGAGTGCATGTCGTAATCGCCGCTGGCCTCGACGACCTGCGCCCCGCGGCACTCGTACCGGACCACCATGCTCTGCTGCGACTCGTCTCCGGTGACCTGCTCCGGCACCAGCTTTCCGCCGGGCGCGGTCAGGAGCGCGGACGTGGCGGTCTCGTCCCAGGACATTCTCGAACTCCCTCCGGGGTCCCTCCACGGGAGGGAAGGCACGACATCAGATGCAGGAAAACTATGTCATGCATTTTTGTTCCGGCAAACGGGGTCCCGTAAAATCCGGAGCATGGTTGGATCCCCTGAATCTCACATCGGATGGACGTTCATCACGAACCACGCGCGCGTACTGGCCGCCATCGCGGACAACCCGAACGTTCGCATCCGTGACATCGCCGCCCACTGCCGGCTCACCGAGCGCGCCGTCTCGCGGATCATCGCCGACCTCGAACAGGACGGCTACCTCTCCCACACGCGAGAGGGCCGCACGAACACGTACCGCATAGAACCGGGCAAGGTGCTGCGCCACCCCGCCGAAGCCGGCCTCCCCCTGGCCTCCCTGCTGTCCCTCCTCGTACAGGACGAGTCCGAACGCACCGGCCAACAGCAGCCGGTCCTCCACTGACGGCCCGGGCCGGCCTCACGGGGCCGGACCGAGGGGCCGCGGCCGACCGGGAGGGCGGATCGCTCCGGCGACCGACGAAGCGGTTGCCGGAGCGGTCCGCCTGAAGGCGTCCAGGACGGCAGGGCCGGACATCCGCCGGACGTCCGTGGGCAGGCGGGCGGACTCGTCCTCGCCGGCCTCCTGGTCCGCGGCGACCCGCTCGCCGACACCGCCGCCCCGCCCGGCGCCGCGTCGACGTTCCGGGGACAGGGGCAGCGAGGTCTTGTGCGCCACCGCGTGCCGCCGTGTGCGAGAGAGCGGGGCCCCGGCCGGCAGGTTCTCGTGCACGGCCGCCGGTGGCCTCATCCCAGGCTGGCGCCCTGTGCGCGCAGTTCCTGCTGGACCGCGCGGACCGGGACGTCACGGGGCAGGCCGCCCCGGGCCGACGCGAGGGCCGCGCAGACACCGGCGGCCTGCCCGGTGGCGACCGAGATGGGCATCACGCGGTACGAGGAGTGGGCCACGTGGTCGCCGGAGATGCACCGGCCGGCGACCAGGATCCTGTCCAGGCCCCGGGGCATCAGACACCGCAGCGGGATGTCGTACGACTCTCCGCGCGGCAGCCGCCGCAGCAGGGTGCCGCGACCGCTCGGGTTGTGGATGTCCACCGGATAGGCGCCCCGGGCGATGACGTCGTCGAACTTGCGCGCGCCCAGCACGTCCTCGCCCGTGAGCTCGTACTCGCCCACGATCCGGCGGGTTTCGCGGACCCCGACCTGCACGCCGCTCTGCACGACGTACGACCGCTCGAAACCGGGCACGCGGCTCCGCAGGAAGCGGGAGATCTGCTCCATCTGGCGGTGGGCGGTGAACTCGGCACGGGTGAGGTCCCACACGCTGGTTCCCAGCACCTCGGTGACGCGGGTGGAGTTGACCGCGATCTCGCCGTCGTTCGGGGTGGCGAAGAAGAGGATGTCCTCACGGGGCAGATCCAGCTCGCCGGCGTCGGTGGCGGCGCGGACGAGGTCCCACAGGCCGTGCACGCCCTTCCACTGGTCCGGGTGGGCGCGGGCGTACCCGGCGAACTCCTCCTGGTCGAAACGCACCATCCGGAACATCAGCGTCATGGGCTGCGTCCAGCCGTCCTCGGGGCGGCCGACCTCGTACGCCGCCCCGGCCGCGGCGGCGATGTCGCCGTCGCCGGTGCAGTCGACGATCACGTCGGCGTCGATGACGACCGGCCCCGACTTCGTCTCGAACACCGCGCGGGCGCGCTCGGGGTGCGGGGCGACGCCGGAGGCGAAGGCGTGCAGCAGGGTGCGCACCTCGTGCTTCTCCAGCAGGTCGTACACGACCAGCTTGAACAGCTCCGCGTCGAACGGCACCGTGTAGCCGGTCTCGACCGACGGGCGGATCGCCGCTCCGGCGTGCACCAACTGGTCGAGCAGCATCCACAGGACGCCTCCGACGACCGGTTCGCCCTCCCCGTGGTCGGGCGGCAGCAGGCGGGAGGTGTCCCCCGCGACGGCCTGCTTGACCTCGTTGTGGAAACTCATGAGCGGCATGACGAGCGCGGCGGTGGCATTGCCGCCGAGGAACCCGTACCGCTCCACGAGGATGACCTGGGCGCCCGCGTTGGCGGCGCCGATGGCCGCCCCGATGCCGGCCGGCCCGCCGCCGACGACCAGGACCTGCGTGCTGCCTCCGTGCAGGGCTTGCCGTGGGGGCAGCTCCACGTGCCGGGGTACGCGGGGCGCGATCAAGTAGGTCACGGGTCCTCCTGGGGCCGGGGCGGTCGGGGCTCAGCCGACGCGGGCCGCGGTCGTCGGCAGGCCGGGCAGCACGGGCGGCGGGGCGATGGTCTCCAGATAGGCCAGGAAGCGCTCGGCGGTCCGGTCGGCCCGCGCCCGCATGGCAGCCGTCCGGGCGGCGGTCTCGGCCAGTCGTGCGGGCCGCTCGTCCCAGAGCCGGTCCACCTCGGCGAGCAGCAGGCCGACGTTCTCCCTCGCCACCCCGCGCAGGGCGGGCGCGCCGATCTGCTGGGCGAAGTCGAAGACCTTCCCCGCGTACGGCAGGGGCAGCAGGGGGACGCCGGCCAGCGCGGCGAAGACGAGGAAGTGCAGCCGCATCCCGATGGCCAGGTCCAGTTGCTTGACGATGTCGAGGACCTGCTGCGGACGTGAGGCGCCGCGCAGCACCGTGCAGGCGCCCGCGTCGGCCATGTGGGACGCCACGGCGTGCGCGTGCCGGATGTCGTCGCGTTCCATGGGGACGAAGACGACGTGGGCGTCCAGCCGGTTGACGAGGAAGTCGCCGACGTGGGCGAGGAGCTGGTGGTAGCCCTGTTCGTCGAGGTGCGAGGCGGCCCGGCCCGGTTCGCGCACGCTCATGCCCACCAGACGCACCCCGCGCGGCACGGCCTCGGCCCTCAGCAGGTCCTCCCCGCTGTCGCCGGGCCGCAGCAGCAGGGCGGGATCGGCGGTCACCGTGATGGGACGCTCGAGGCCGGCCTCCTCCAGGACGAGCTTGGACTCCTCGTCGCGGACCGTCACCGCGGCCGCGTCGGTGAGGGTCGAGCGGACCCACTCGCGGTCGACCTCGTCGGCGAGCGGGCCGGCGCCCACGGCGTACGTGAAGACGGGTACGCCGTGGGCCTGGGCGGTGCGCACCAGCCGCAGGTACCGGCGGGCTTCCGTGTCGTACAGGATGCCCCCGCCGCCGAGGACGAGGACGTCGAGCCGGCGCAGGTGTTCGGAGGTCCGCTCCCGCGTCACGCCCTCCCAGCCGACCACCTCGACGTCCGGGCGGACGCCGCGGCTGTAGTCCGGGTCGCGGGAGAAGACCACGATGCGGGCGTCCGGCCGCGCGCCCTGCAGGCGGTCCAGCATGGCGGTGAGGATCGCCTCGTCGCCCACGTTCTTGCCGCCGTAGGATCCCAGGACTCCTACGGTCACACCCTTGCCGTCGCGCATGACGCCCCTCGTGGTCTCCAGCGAGTGAGGTTGTTCCCACCAGTTCACCCCATCGGGAGACGTACGCATCTCGGGGCGGCTCGCTCGGCTCGTGGCCGCCCCGCGGGCCCCTCCGTCAGCCGACGAGTGCGAAACCGCTCTCGGAGCCGGTGCCGGACAGCTGACGGCGGGCGGTGGCCAGCGCGGTGTCGATGTCCCGGGTCCCGGTGGACACGCACAGGGTGTAGGTGACGTCCTCCAGCCGCCGGCGCGCTTCGGCGGAACCCTCCTCTGCGTGCCGGAGGAGCGTCTCGTACCGCTCGATGAGGTTCTTCAGCACCGCGGGGTGTGCCATCAGCATCAGCCGTCTCCTTGCTCCACATGGGTGACATGCGCCTCGTGCCGCCCGTCTGCCCCAGGTCGTGCGACGGCAATCGCGTGGTTCGGGTCAGGAACTGGAACAACGGCTTCCAGCCGGTGGACGGGGCCCGAGACAGAGTGTCGCCCTTCGAGCGGGGCGGCGCGCGGGCTGTGCCGGTCCGGGAGACCACGCCCACCACAGGTCCGGCCCGTCCAGCACGGGGAGATGCCGGACCTCGTCGCGGCCGTGGTGCGCGGGATTTCCCTCCTGTGGCCGTCCGTACCGATGACCACCACCGGCTCCGATCCCGTCACGGACCGGACGCGCGGCGATGCCCCTGTTCTCACCCGTGACCGCGCCCGGGGGGAGTTGAGGATTTCCGCCGGTGTTCGGCCGTTCGGCGTCACAGGAGGCACGGACGAGGGAGTTGTACGACCATCGGAGCGCGGGCCGCCGACGGCGTCGTACGGCTGACCGGCCCGCGGCCCGGGACGGCGAGCGGCGCCTCGACGTGGTGCGCGGCAACGGCCTCCGCCACCTTCCGGTGACGAGGGTCGGCGTTGCGGTTGCCGGTGGTCAGCACCCGCACGCCCCACCGGCCCCTGGCCGGAGTCGGCCGCCCGGGCCCAGGACCGCTGCCCGGTGACGTCCACCACCGTCCGCACCCCCTTCGTGTCCGTCCCCTCTCACGAGCGGAGCCGGTGCCGGCTCCGTCCTTCCGGCGCCCGAACCGAAAGCGATCACCCATGAACGACACCGAGCCCCTCGCCCTCGTCACCGGCGCCTCCAGCGGCATCGGCTTCGAGCTGGCCAGGCAGCTGGCCGAACGCGGCTACGACCTCGTCGTCAACGCCGAGGACGACACCCCGCTCCAGCAGGCGGTCCAGCGGCTCCGGACGGCGGGGGCGCGGGTGGAGGCCGTCCGGGCCGACCTGCGCGACCCCGAGCAGACCGAGCGCCTCTTCGCCGCGGCCACCGCCCTCGGCCGGCCGCTCGACGTCGTCGCCCTGAACGCGGGTGTCGGGCAGGGCGGCGCGTTCGTCGACACCGACCTGGCGGACGAGCTGGAGATCATCGACCTCAACGTCCGCTCCACCGTGCACCTCGCCAAGCTGGTCCTCCGCGACATGGCCGCCCGCGACGAGGGCCGCGTCCTGGTCACCTCGTCCATCGCCTCGACGACGCCCGGGCCCTTCCAGGCCGTGTACAACGCGTCCAAGTCCTTCCTGCAGTCCTTCACCGAGGCCCTGCGGAACGAATTCGAGGACACGGGCGTCACCCTGACCTCCCTGATGCCCGGCCCGACCGAGACCGCCTTCTTCCACCGCGCCGACATGGACGACACCAAGATCGGCCGGCAGGACAAGGACGACCCCGCCCAGGTCGCGCGGCAGGGCCTGGACGCCCTCTTCGCCGGCAAGGGAAAGGTCGTCGCGGGCTCGGTCAGGACCAAGGCGCAGGCCGTCGCCGGCAAGGTGCTTCCCGACAGCCTGAAGGCGGAGGCGCACCGGAGGGTGGCCGAGCCCGGCTCCGGCGACGAAGGATAGGAACACCTGTCGGTGCCGCGCCGGTCAGCGCTCCTGTGCAGGCGATCGGCGCGAGGGGGCGCATGGGGCATGTTCGTGCCGATGACGATGTGGGCAGCCTCCTGCCACACCCCCTTTCGAGCGTCCTGCAGCAGGAGGCTCCGTCCCGAAGACGGAGGTGACTGACATGGTCATCAGGCACTCGGTCGAAGACGGCGTTCTGCACCTGTCGTTCCCGCACGACCTCGGTGTCGCCGACCGTGCGGCCGCCGCCCTGGAGATCGAGGCGCTCCTGCTCACCCATCGGCCGCAGCGGGTACGGATGCAGTTGCCCACGGCCGACCCCTCCGCCCCGTCACTCAGCGTCCTTGCTCGCACTCGACGCCTGTGCGAACACCTCGGCGCGCTCCTGACCGTCGTCGGTCCCGCGCCTCTCGCCCCGCCGGTCGCGCCTGCGGCGGCGTGACCGGCGGCGAATGCGCTGTCACGTCCGGCCACGCGTCGCGGGACGTGGACGAGAAGGGGGACGTCTTCGTGGAGGGCTCGGCCGTCCGCCGAGCCCTCCACGGCGGCTCCTCGCCGGAGCCGGACCGGTGTCGCGCCGTCAGCGCTGCAGCGTCAGCAGACCCGGCCGGTAGGGCCACTGACCGTAGTCGCCGCCGGAGGCGGGATCGCGCCCCTGGTAGAGGAACCGCAGGTTGCAGGGATCGACGGTCATGGTCTGGTCGGGGCCGGTGCGGATCAGCTCGCCGTGGCTGATGTCGTTGGTCCAGGTGGCGCCGCTGTTGGCCTTGCCGGCGAAGGGGTTGCTCTCGGTCGCGGCCTGGGGCGTCCATGAGCCGTTCAGGCTGGTGGCCGTGAACGAGCGGAAGTAGCGGCCCTGCGAACCGATCGCCTCGACGATCATGAGGTAACGGTCCTGGCCCTGGAGCTTGTAGACCTGCGGGGCTTCGAACAGGTTGTTCGTCGTATCGCTCATGACCACGGTCGAGGTCGTGCCGAAGCTGCCCGGGAAGTTCCCGATCGGCATGCCGGCCCGGTAGATCTTGCCGTTGTCGCCGGCGAAGAACAGGTACATGTTCGTCCCGTCAGCGATGAGCGTCTGGTCGATGGGGCCCGTTCCGGAGTCGGCGATGCTTCCGGAGAAGAGCTCCTGCTCCGCCGACCAGCCGTTCGGGTTGGCGGGGTCGGTCGACGTCCGGTAGGAGAAGGCGGTCCTGCCCCACTGGTAGGCGAGCACCCAGAGGTTCTTCGGCGCGAAGTAGAAGAGCGTGGGCGCGACGGCGTTGTTCGACATCGTGTTCTGGCCGGCCGAGGCCATGTCCGACCAGCTGGTGAACGGGGTGAAGTTCATCGAACCCCAGCCCGCTCCCGTCCCCGCGGCGCCGTGCGTCGTCGCGTAGACGAGTTGTCTGCCGTTGTAGGGGACGACGGTGAAGTCCTTGAGCGAGGCCCATCCCGTCTTGGGCTGCGCCAGCGCGCCCGTCGACGACCAACGGTACGTCGAGGGGAGGGCGCAGGTGCCGGTGGTGCCGCCGGCGACCTTGACGAGCTGCCACTGCTGGTTGGCGCCGCCCCAGTCGTCGTACTGGACGACGTTCGCGTTGTCGGCGGTGGAGGCGCCCTGCACTTCGAGGGCCTTGCCGCTGTGGCGGGCGATGAGCCGCACGTGGCCGTCCGCGCTGTCGGCCAGTCGCCACTGCTGGTTGGTGGCGTTCAGGTCGGTCCACTGGACGATCGCGCCGCCGTTGGCGGTGGACCCGTCGCGGACGTCCAGGACCTTGCCGGAGTGGCGGGACTTGACGCGGAAGTAGCCGCCGCCGGAGTCGACGAACTGCCACTGCTGCTGGTTCTGGTCGTTCCTGGTCCACTGGGTGATGCGGGCGCCGTCGCCGGTCGCCAGGTTGTAGACGTCCAGGGCCTTGCCGCTGTTGCGGTTGACCAGCACGTACCAGGCGTTGGTGTCGACGGTCGCCGCGGCGGCGGGCGGGGCACTGAGGAGAGCGGACCCGAGCAGCAGGGACGACAGGACGGCGAGGACGAGACTCAGGACCAGGGGTGGTCGGCGAAATCTCATGAGGGCTCCTTCCGGTGAGGGGGGTGAGGTGACTCCGACGCACCGCGTGGCGGCCGCGTCGGGAGGAGGGGGACGGGATAGGGCCGGAGAAGGCCGCACATGCCGAAGAGCGGGTCCTCCGGGCGCTGGAGTCGCGACACTTCGCCGTCGTCGAGGTGCGAGAGGTCTCCGTTCCTCAGCGCTTCCAGTTGGCAGCCGGTCGTGAGGGCGGCTGCCAGCGGACCGTCGCGCCAACGGATCCACCAGGCGTCGAGGAGATCGCCCTTCAGGCGGTGGGCCGCGGTGTGGAACTCCCGCAGCCCGCCTTCACGCAGGGCCAGGAACCCCTGGAGTGCCAGGTCGCGGCGGTGACGCGCCGCCGCGGCGTGGTCGCCGGTCAGGACGGCCGCCGCCCGGTAGGCGTCGGGGTCGGCCAGTACGGGAGCGGGGAAGGTGAAGACGGCGTCGCCCGCCTCGGGGAGTCCGCTGTTCTGCATGAGCACCACGAGGCGCAGGCCGCCGGCGTTGACGAGGCGGTGGATCGTTCCGGGGGTGAACCAGACGACGTCGCCGGGGCGCAGCGGGGTGTCGGCGAAGCCGGTGGTGGTGAGGGTCTGGACGCTGCCCTCGCCGTCGATGACGACGTAGGCCTCCGAGCAGACGAGGTGCATGTGGGGCGTGCCCCCGCACAGCCCGTCGGCGGCCTCCCAGTCGTACACGGTCAGCCCGGAGATCCCGATGCCGCCGGGGAGCGGGGTCACCACGGGTGTTCCTCGACGTGGCGGGACAGGCGCTCGGGGGTCCACGCGCCGTCGGCCACGACGATCCGGTAGCGGCGCGACAGGGTGTCGCCCGGGGCCAGCGGCAGTTCCTCGTCGAACGCCAGGGACGGGTTGACGGCGGGGATGGGCTCGCTGCGGACGAACCAGTGGCCGGGGGCGTCCGGATCGTCCAGGAACAGGAGCGTGGAGGAGCGGTCGACCTCGTCGTGCGTGCCGACGAAGGCCAGCCAGTCGCCCTTCTCCCCCATCCCGGGGCCGATCACCTCTCCGCCGGTGAAGTCGCGCGGCCCGCGCCAGAACAGTCCGGAGTATCCGGCGAGCTCTCTGCCCTGTGTGCCCGGACTGCCGAACATCAGGGCGGTGTCGTGGACGTTGGTCAGCGCGGTGGTGACCTCCAGGGTCCAGGAGTCGGTCTCGACGTCGCGTGCGGTCAGCGTGCGGCGCTCGTCGATCCAGTGCTCCCCCGCCCCCGTGTGCCAGGCCAGGTCCTCGGTGATCACGGCGCGGCCGTGGCCCGTCCCGGCGGACACGGTGAGGCTGCGCATCGTGCCGAGGTTCGGGAGGTCGACGTAGCCCCGGCCGCGCAGGTAGGTGCCGCCGCCCCAGAAGTTCTGCCCCGACACCCACGACGCCGTGAACTGGACGCCCTTGTGCCAGCGGTGGTCGTGCGGCCGGTATCCGGTGACCACGTCGCCGGCGAGCGTGCGCACCGGATGCAGGTAGGGCTTCGGCGCCTCGAAGGGGTCCATGACGGGCCGGTGCACGTAGCGGAAGAGGTCGACGCCGCGCGCCCGGGCCGTCAACGAGTCCTCGCTCTCGACGAGTTCGAAGCTCTCGAGCGGTTCGGAGCTCTCGAGCGGTTCGGAGCTCTCGAGCGGTTCGGAGCTCTCGGTGAGTTCGAAGTTCCCGAGCGGTTCGGACGTCATCGGAACACCTCCGGGTGCCCCCCGTGGAGCGAGCCGTGGAACGGGTCGTCCGCGTCGATCTCCCCTCGTCGGACCGGCAGGCCGGTGATCGCGGCCTTGTACAGGGCGGTGACCAGTTCCATGGTGGGCCTGCCGAGGTCGGGGCGGATCCCCGCCTCGTAGCCGTCCAGGAAGTCCGCGAGCTGGGCGGTGTGCGAGCTGGGCAGGTCGTCCGGCGGCTCCCACGTCGCGTCGGCCGATCCGGCGGTGAACGTCCAGTCCGCGTTGGAGTAGCCGTACAGGTGCCGCAGCTCGACCGTGGCGTCGGTGAGGTCGAAGCGCAGGTAGCTCTCCTCGCGGGGGGAGAGGACGCTGTTGACGACCGTCGCGACGGTTCCGCTCTCGAAGCGGACCAGGGCCGCGGACACGTCCTCGGTCTGGACGTCGCGGTCGAGGCGGCCGGCCATCGCGCGCACCTCGGCCCATTCGCCGAGCACCTGGAGCATCAGGTCCATCTGGTGGATGCCGTGCCCCAGCGTCGGGCCGCCGCCCTCGCTCTGCCAGGTGCCGCGCCAGGGGACGTCGTAGTAGGCGTCGTCGCGGTACCACGCCGTGACGCACTGGGCGACCAGCGGACGGCCCAGCGTTCCGGCCGCGATCCGGTCGCGCAGGTACCGGGCGCCCGAGCCGTACCTGTGCTGGAACACCGCGCCCGCGGCGGCGGGTCCCTCGGCGGCCCGGATCCGGTCGAGCTCGGCCAGCGACAGGGCCACCGGCTTCTCGCACCACACCCACGCCCCCGACTCCAGGCACGCCACGGCCTGTTCGGCGTGCAGGTACGGCGGCGTGCACAGGTGCACGACGTCCGGACGCTGCTCCCCGAGCATCGCGTGCAGGTCGGTATAGGTGGCGGGAACGCCGTGTTCGGCCGCGAACGCCTCGGCGCGCGCGGCGTCCACGTCGACGGCCGCCACGATCACGGCCCGGTGGGCCTGCGCCCGGAGGGCGGGGACGTGGCAGATGCCGGCGATCCCGCCCGTTCCGACGATCGCCGTCCTGATCATCCGCCCAGCACCTTCCTGATCGCATGGTAGGCGGGCTTGGGCGTCAGGTTCTCGTCGTAGGGCAGTGCGGCGCCCTCCTCGGGGAAGACTCCGGGGATCCACGAGTACTTGTCCGTGTAGTCCCAGATGGTGACGCCGACGCATTTCCTGACCGCCAGGCAGGCCTTGACGTAGTCGGCGTACCAGGTGGCCTGGGTGGCGAGCTTCTCGGGGGTCGCCGGGAGGTTCATCCGGATGTCGAGCTCGGTGACGGCGACCTCGACCCCGAGGTCGGCGAAGCGCTGGATGTTCTCCCGGACGCCGGCGGGGAAGCCGTACTGGAGTGCCAGGTGGCCCTGGAGGCCGAAGCCCTCCACCGGGACGCCATCGGCCTTCAGCTGCTTGACGAGCTTGTAGTAGGCGTCGCTCTTGGCGTTGATGCCGTCGACGTTGTAGTCGTTCAGGTACAGCTTGGCGTGCGGGTCGATCTCGTGGGCCCAGCGCAGGGCGTCGGCGATGTAGCCGGGGCCGAGCGTCTTGTAGAAGAGCGACTCGCGGTAGGTGCCGTCCTCGTTGAAGGCCTCGTTGACGACGTCCCAGTGGATCACCCGGCCCTTGAAGTGCCGGACCTCCGTCTGGATGTGGTTCTTGAGGACGGCGCGCAGTTCGGCGGCGGTCCAGCTGCGCCCGGTGAGCCAGGCGGGGAGCTGGCTGTGCCAGACGAGGGTGTGGCCGCGGACCTTCTGGTGGTGGTCCTCGGCGAAGGCCATGACCTCTTCGGCGGCGGTGAAGTCGAAGACGCCGCGCCGGGGTTCCGTGGTCTCCCACTTCATGGCGTTGCCGGGGGTGGTCTGCCCGAACTCGCTGCCGAGGAGCTTCAGATAGGCGGCGTCGGCGAACTCGGGGTTGTCGGTGGCCGAGCCGAAGTACTTGTGGTGCTTCTTCGCCAGTTCGGCGAGCGTCCTGGGGCGGGGCTCGGCGGTCGCGGGCGCGGCGGCGAGGCCGGCCGCGAGGCAGACGGCGGCGGACAGGGCGACGAGGTGCCGGGACGTGGGCATGGATGACTCCTCGGTGCTGGTCGGTTCGGTCGAGGACGAGCGTTCAGTCGAGGACGATCGTGGTCAGCGCGCGCGGGGCGAGCTTCGCCGTGAGGGCCGTGCCGTGCGTGGAGGCGATGTCGGCCGGGGTGATCGAGCGGGTCCCGTCGGTGACGTAGGCGTCGGGGTGCCGGTCGTGTCCGCCGTGGAGGGTGAAGGCGGCGGAGGTCTCGGTGGCCGCGGTGTTGAGGATCTCGATCACCCGGCTGCCGTCGGTGTTGCGGAAGGCCGTGATCCGCAGTGCCGGGTCGGCGTTCGTGACCGGCACGCGGACGGCGCCGGGGCGGATGAACCGGCTGAAGGCGGCCAGTGCCCAGTACCGCTTGGACACCCGGTAGTCGTCACCGGGGTCGGCGAGCCGGATGAGCCCCCGGGTCGCGCCGAGGGACGCGCCGGTCCAGTAGACGTAGGCGTTGGCGTTGCCGACGGTCAGGGTGTTCTGGATGTCGGCCGCGACGGCGAGACCGTCGTAGCCGCTGCCGTCGTCCCAGTTCTCGTTCCAGGTGGCGCCGTCCGGCGACCACTCCGACATCCACACGTGCTTGTCGGTGGGCTGCGGGACCGTGGTCGGACCGCTGTAGCGGTGGCCGGTGACGGTCCGCACGGCCTGGTCGGCCGCGGGATCCGCCTCGACGGCCTCGGTGTAGGCGACCTGGCGGTCCCAGCCGGCGACGTCGCAGCAGACCAGCCCCGTCCTCAGGCCGGAGGCGCGGACGGTCGGCCCGAGCACCTTGAGGAAGTCGACGGCCTGTTTCGGGGTGAAGCGCATCGAGGCATAGGTCGCCGTCCAGTCGGGTTCGTTGGTGAATCCCAGGTCGGTGATCCTGATGCCTTCCCTCTGGTAGAACTTCGCGTACTGGACGAGGTAGTTCGCGTAGGCCTGACGCCATGCGGGCAGGAGCTCGCCGCCGCCGTTCTCGCTGCCGTTGGTCTTCATGAAGGCCGGGGCGCTCCAGGCGTCGGCGTAGAAGCGTTCGACGCCGTAGGCCTTGGCCTCCCCGGCGAGCCAGACCTGGCCTCCGTCCCAGCCGTCCCAGACGTACTTCGGGAGGGCGTCCGGGCCGCCGGGATCGGTCGGCAGGATCGTCGGCATGTGGTCGTAGACCCGGTCGGTCGACGACCCGATGCCCAGGCGCAGGATCGACAGGCCCGCGCCCTTGTCCTTGCTGAACAGCAGGTCGAGCACCTCGCGCCGTTTGGCCGGGCCGAGGTCGCGCGCGCCGTGCAGCAGGTCGGCCCGCTGGAAGGCCATGGAGAAGCCGAATCCGTCGATGGGCTGGAGTTCGGCGCGGAAGTCGATGCCGGCGCGCACGGGACCGGCCGGGGATCGCGTCGGGTCGGCCGCGGCTTGCGTCGGGTCGGCCGCGACTGGTGATGTGAGCGCTAACATCATGATGGCCGTCAGAGCGGTCAGGCGTTTCACGGAGTCTCCTCGGGGGTGGAGGTCGCGCGGGACGGGTCAGCCCTTGGTCGCGCCCGCGGTGAGGCCGCCGATCAGCTGGCGCTCGGCGACGGCGTAGAAGGCGAGGGCGGGGACCATGGCGAGCACGATGTAGGCGAGGACGAGCGCGTAGTCGGTCGAGTACTGACCCTGGAACTGCTGGACGCCGACCGGGATCGTCTGCCATTTCGGGTCGTTGAACACCAACAGCGGCAGGAAGAAGTTGTTCCAGCTCGCGACGACCGCGAGGACGGAGACCGTGCCGAGTGCCGGACGCGCCATCGGCAGCAGGATCTGCCAGAAGAAGCGGAACTTGCCGCAGCCGTCCATGGTGGCGGCCTCCTCGATCTCCGCCGGGACGGTCCGGAAGAAACCGCGCAGGATCACGATCGTCATGGGGAGCCCGAAAGCCGCCTGCGGGAGGATCACTCCGAGCGGGTTGTCGAGCAGGCCGAAGGTGCGCAGCATGAGGAAGAGCGGCAGAACGGCCACAGCGAACGGGAACATCAGCCCGATGGTGAAGAGCGTATAGAACAACTCCCGTCCGCGGAAGGCGTATCGGGCCAGCACGAACGCCGCCATCGCGGAGGCCGCCACGGTGCAGACCGTCGTGCCTATCGCGATGCCCGCGCTGTTGGCGATCTGCCGCCAGAACATGCCGTCGCCGAGAATTCCGGTGTAGTTGGAGATTTTCCACCGCTCGGGCAGCCCGAACGGATTGTTCGTCAGTTCCGCGGTGCTCTTGAAACCGGAGATGACCGCATAGAGCAGCGGTACGGCGACGAACGCGGCGATCAGCCAGACCACGGCGTGCAGCGAGAGGCCGCGTACCGTCCGACGGGCGTTCATCGGTCACCTCCCGAGGTGACGGCGCCGCTCAGGTCACGGCGGAGCACGTACCGCTGGTAGAAGAGGGAGAAGACGAGGCTGATCATGAACAGCACCACGCTGATCGCGCTGGCGTAGCCGACCTGGTACCGCTTGAACCCGAACTGGAACATCGCGATGGCCATCGTCTCGGAGGAGTGGTTGGGCCCGCCGGCCGTCATGACCCAGACGAGGTCGAAGAGCTGGATGGACCCGATGATCGACAGGAAGACGCTGATCCGGATCGTCGGCCCGAGCAGCGGCAGCGTGATGTGCCGGAAGCGCCGCCAGGCGCCGGCTCCGTCGATGGAGGCGGCTTCGAGGATCTCGGACGGGATGCTCTGCAGCCCGGCGAGGAAGAGCATCATGTGGAAGCCGAAGTACTTCCAGATCATGACGACGAACAGGGTCGGCACGACCGTCGAGGGATCGGCGAGCCACTTGCCCCGGAGGCCCTCGAGTCCGAAGAAGCCGGCGATGTGGTCGGCCATGCCGGCGCCGGGGAGGAAGATCATCGTGAAGAGGACCGCCGTGACGACCTCGGAGAGGATGTACGGCGCGAAGAACAGCATCCGGTAGACGGCCCGGCCGCGGAGCCTCTGGTTGAGCAGGACCGCGGTGAACAGGGCGAACGGCAGCTGCACCAGGACCGACATGAGGATCAGGTACAGCCCGCGCCCCAGGTCGCCGAGGAAGACCTGGTCGTCGAAGAGCTTGGTGTAGTTCCCGAAGCCGACGAAGTCGTCCACGGGACCGATGCCGCCCCATTTGAAGAAGCCGGTCCAGACGGCGACGACGATCGGGGCGAGGACGAAGACGAGGAAGAGGACCAGGGCCGGTACGAGGAACCAGGCGACCGACGCCCAGGCACCCCACCGGCTCAGGCGTGAACGGGCGGCAGGCGGCGCGGGCGTCGCCACGGACTCCTCCGTCCGTTCCTCGGTCAGGGCGGACACGGAGCTAGGCACTCTTCGCGGCCTCGGTGATCGACGCCGTGACCTGCTCGGGGGTCTTCTTGCCCGCTATGAGGTCGGCGACGCTGTCGTTGACCTCCTGGCCGACCGCCGGCGGGTAGGCCTGGTCGAGGAAGAGCTGGAAGCCCGTGGCCTTGACGAGGCTCTCGGCCACCACCTTCTTGTTGGCGTCGGTGAGCCGGCTCTCCGCGCCCTTGACCACCGGCAGGTAGCCGTTGGAGGCGAGCAGCTTGGACTCGTTGTCCAGGACGAAGAACCTCAGGAAGTCCAGGGCCTCCTTCGGGGCGCCCTTGCGCAGCGCGAAGCCGCCGCCACCTCCGAAGACCTCGGTCGCCTGCCCCACGCCGCCGTCGACCGTCGGGAAGGGGAAGAAGCCCAGGTCCGCCCCGAGGTCGGCGCCCGCGTCCTTCTGCACCGACGGTCCCCACTGCCCCATCAGCTCCATGGCGGCCTTGCCGTTGCCCACGGTCGCGGCCTGGCCGCCCGGGGTGGCGTAGCCGGCGCCGAGGAAGCCGGGCTGGAACGGCTGGAGATCGACGAGCTCCTTGAGGTGGACGCCCGCCTTGACGAAGCCGGGGTCGGTGAAGTCCTTGGTGGTCGCGGCCTTCTGCAGGGCGGGGAGGCCGGCGACGCGCATCGCGAGGTAGGCCCAGTAGTAGTGGCCGGGCCACTTCTCCTTGCCGGCGAGGGCGATCGGGGTGATGCCCGCGGCCTTGAGCTTCTTCACGTCGGCGAGGAACGCGGCCCAGGTGGTCGGCGGAGTGGTGATGCCGGCCTTGGCGAAGAGCTTCTTGTTGTACCAGAAGCCGACCATGCCGATGTCGTACGGGACTCCGTAGACGCGGCCGTCGATCCGGTAGGCCGAGAGCGAGACCGGGGTGAGCTGCGACGACCAGTCCATGAGGTCGGTGAGGTCCTCGACGAGCCCCGCGTCGACCTGCTGCTGGAGCACGCCGCCGCCCCAGGTCTGGTAGACGTCGGGGAGCTTGCCCGAGGACGTGGTGGCGGTCAGCTTGGACTTGAACGCCTCGTTCTCCAGCGAGGTCGTGTTGATCGCGATCTTCGGGTGGGCCTTCGTGTACGCCGTGGAGATCTCCGGGAAGAGGGACTTACCCGGCTCCGTGGTGGCGATGTTCCACCACTCGAACGTCACCTTGCCGTCGGCCGACGGGTCGCCGCCCGACCCGCCGGACCCGCAGGCCGTGGCGAGTGCGGCGGACAGGGTGGTCATGCCCGCGAGCGTCAGGAAGCTGCGACGGCTCGGGAGAGTGCTGGCCATGGGACCTCCGGGGTGGGAAATGCCGGTTTCGCGCCCGAAAATTTTTCGAAATACTCTCGAAATTCTGCGCTGCCACAAACTAGGAACGCGCGGCTTCCCGGTCAAGACCTCGCGTCAATTTATCTGACTCACCTACGGACAACGGCTGTTCGCAGGGTTGACAAGCTGCTCCGACCGCCCGGAAACTCATCGAAAGTTTGCGATACCTATCGCCGGGCTGAAGGCGTCCGCGCAGAGGAGAGAAGTTGAGTGAGCAGCGCCCGACCCTGGCCGTCATCGCCGCGGAGGCGGGGGTCTCCCAGGCCACCGTGTCCAAGGTGATCAACGGCCGCTCCGACGTCGCACCCTCGACACGCGAACGGATCGAGGGCCTGCTGCAAGCCCACCACTACCTCCCGCCCGGCAGGCAGGGCAGAGCCCGCAGATCGGGCCTGGTCGACCTGATCATCGGCGGTCTGGACAGCGCGTGGGCGGTGGAGATCCTGCGCGGCGTCGAGGCCGAGTGCGCCCAGCGGAGCGTCGGCACCGTCGTGTCGCTCGTCCCGCCGGGCGAGGCCACACCGTCCAGCTGGACCGCGCTGCCGGTCCTGCACCACAGCGACGGCGTCATCCTCGTCACCGAGTCGGTCACCCGCGCCCAGCGCGCCCAGGTCGAACGGGCCGGGGTGGCGCTGGTCGTCATCGACCCGATCGACCTGCCGGGCAACGGCGTGCCGAGCGTCGGAGCGACCAACTGGGCCGGTGGCCTCGCCGCCACCGAGCACCTGCTGGAACTGGGGCACCGCAGGATCGCCACGATCGGCGGACGCAGGGAGATGCTCTGCAGCCAGGCCCGCATCGACGGGTACCGGGCCGCCCTGGAGCGGGCCGGGATCGAGGTCGACCGCGACCTGATCCGGTTCGGCGACTTCCAGCACGAGGGCGGATTCCGGTGCGCCCAGGAGCTGCTCGCCCTCCCCGACCCGCCGACGGCCGTCTTCGCCGGCAGCGACCAGCAGGCGATGGGCGTCTACGAGGCCGCCCGGCAGGCCGGCCTGAGCATCCCTCAGGACCTCAGCGTGGTCGGCTTCGACGACCTGCCGATGTGCGACTGGCTGTCACCGCCGCTGACGACGGTGCGCCAGCCGCTGGAGGAGATGGGCCGGGTCGCCGCCCGCACACTGTTCCAGCTTCTGGACGGCCAGCCCCTGGTCAGCCCCCGGATGGAGCTCTCGACCGAACTCAAGGTCCGCGTCTCCACCGCCCCGCCCCGTTCTTAGGAGTACCCCCGTGACCGAGCCTTGGCGTGACCCCCTCCTGCCCGCTGCCGTCCGGGTCGCCGATCTGCTGAGTCGGATGACGCTGGAGGAGAAGGCGGGGCAACTCGCCGGCTTCTGGGCCCTGCCGTCCGATCCCGGAGCGCCGGTGGCGCCGATGGAGGACGATTCCGGCGAACCGGCGCCCGGCCTCGACGACATCATCGGGCAGGGTCTCGGCCAGCTCACCCGGGTGTACGGGACGGCGCCGATCGCCGCGGAGACCGGCATGGAGCGGCTCGCCGCGCTCCAGGCGCAGGTGACGGAGGCCGGCCGGTTCGGCATTCCGGCCCTCGTTCACGAGGAGTGCCTGACCGGGTTCATGACGCTCGGGGCCACGGTCTTCCCCGGGCCGCTCGCCTGGGGCGCGTCCTTCGACCCCGGCCTCGTGCAGCGGATGGCCGCCGCCATCGGCGACGGGATGCGAAGGGTCGGCGTCCACCAGGGGCTCGCTCCGGTGCTCGACGTGGTCCGCGACTACCGGTGGGGTCGTACCGAGGAGTGCGTGGGCGAGGACCCGTACCTCGTCGGCGCAATCGGCACCGCGTACGTCCAGGGTCTGGAAGGGGCGGGCATCGTGGCGACGCTCAAGCACTTCGCCGGGTACTCGTCCTCGCGCGGCGGCCGGAACATGGCCCCGGTCGCCGTGGGGCCGCGCGAGTTCGCCGACGTGCTGGTCGAGCCCTTCGTCCGGGCGCTGCGCGAGGGCGGCGCCCGGTCGGTGATGAACAGTTACACCGATGTGGACGGCGTCCCCGTCGCTGCCGACGAGCGGCTCCTCACCGGGCTCCTCAGGAACGAGCTCGGCTTCGACGGCACCGTCGTCGCCGACTACTACTCGGTCTCCTTCCTGGAGTCCCGGCACGGCGTCGCCGGATCGCGGGGTGCGGCCGGCGCGCTGGCGCTGACCGCCGGAATCGACGTCGAACTGCCCACGGCCCGCTGTTACGGCGAGCCGCTGACCGCACTCGTACGGTCGGGGGACCTGTCCGAGGCCCTCGTCGACCGGGCCGTGGAGCGGGTGCTGCTGCAGAAGGCCGAGCTCGGCCTGCTCGCCCCCGACTGGGAACCCGTCAAGCCCGAGCCGATCGACCTCGACCCGCCGGAGAACCGGGCGCTGGCCAGGATCCTGGCCGAACGGTCCACGGTGCTGCTCGCCAACGACGGCATCCTGCCGCTGCGGCCGTGCCGGGTCGCGGTCACCGGGCCGTACGCGGACGATCCGCACGCCTTCCTCGGCTGCTACTCCTTCCCCAACCACGTCGCGCTGCCCGGCGATCCCGGGGTGGAGATCCCGACGCTCGGCGAAGCGCTCGCCGCCGCCGGGTTCACGGTCACCGAGGAGGACCCGGAGGTGAACGTGCTGGTGCTCGGCGACCGGGCCGGCATGTTCGGCCGGGGCACCTCGGGCGAGGGCTGCGACGCCGAGACCCTCGCCCTGCCCGGCGACCAGGCCGCACTCGCCTCCGCCGTTCTGGACTCCGGAGTGCCGACCGTCCTGGTCATCGTCTCCGGACGGCCCTACGCGCTCGGCTCGCTGGCCGAGCGCGCATCGGCCGTGGTCCAGGCGTTCTTCCCCGGCGAGGAGGGCGGGACGGCACTGGCCCGGATCATCAGCGGGGCCGCGGAACCCTCCGGGCGGCTGCCCGTCTCCGTCCCCCGCCGAGCCGGCGGCCAGCCCGGCACCTACCTGCGTTCCGGGCTCGGCGGGCGCACCGACTGGAGCTCGGTGGACCCGACCCCGCTGTTCCCCTTCGGACACGGGCTGAGCTGGACCCGCTTCGCCCACTCGGATCTCTCGGTGGATCCCGTCGCCGCGACGGACGGAACCGTCACCGTCTCGGTCACCGTGCGCAACGTCGGAGAGGTGGCCGGGACCGAGGTGGTCCAGCTGTACCTCTCGGACCCCGAAGCGTCCGTCGTCCGGCCGGAGAGGTGGCTCGCCGGATTCGGCAGGGTCGAGCTGCAGCCGGGCGAGGCCGCCCGGATCACGTTCTCCGTCCACGCCGACCGGACCTCGTTCACCGGGATCGACCTGCGGAGAAGAGTGGAGCCCGGGGAGATCGGCGTGGCCGTCGGACGGTCCAGCGGCGATCTCCCGCTCCGGGGATCCTTCACCCTGCACGGCCCCGTGCGCCATCCGGGGGCCGACCGCGTGCTGTCCGTGCCGGTCGAGATCGTTCCCGTCTCATGAGCACGCCGTTCGGTGATCCCGTGCTGCCCGGCTTCCGGCCCGATCCGTCCGTGTGCCGGGTGGGGGCGGACTACTACCTGGTGACGTCCAGCTTCGAATGGTTCCCGGGTCTTCCCGTGTTCCACAGCCGCGACCTCGTGAACTGGCGGCGCCTCGGCTCCGCGCTCGACCGCCCGTCCCAGCTCGACCTCGACGGGTGCGAGCCCTCACGCGGCCTGTTCGCACCGACGATCCGGCACCACGACGGGGTCTTCCACCTCGTCTGCACGCTGATGGACGGCCCCGGCCATTTCGTCGTCACGGCGACCGACCCGGCGGGGCCGTGGTCGGAACCGCACTGGCTGGAGGGCGAGGGCTTCGACCCGTCGCTGTTCTTCGACGACGGGCCGGACGGCGACGGCCGGGCCTGGTTCACGGCCGCCCGCGTACGCGACGAGGCAGCCGGCCACACCGAGATCTGGATGCGCGAGTACGTGCCCGGCGAGCGACGGCTCACGGGGCCGGAGTACGTCCTGTGGTCGGGGAGCCACCCGGAGGCCCGCTGGTCGGAGGCCCCGCATCTGTACAGGGTCGACGGCGTCCACGTCCTGCTCACCGCCGAGGGCGGCACCGACGTGGACCACAGTGTGGTCGCCGCCCGCGCCGACAGCGTGACCGGCCCGTACGAGGGCGTCCCCGGCAACCCGGTCCTGCCTCCCGTCCCGAAGGGGCCGGTCACCTGTACCGGACACGCCGACCTCGTGCAGACGGCGTACGGCGACTGGCGTGCCGTCCTCCTGGGCGTCCGGCCGGGCTCCGCCCTCGGTCGTGAGACCTTCCTCAGCCGGGTCACCTGGGACGACGGCGTCCCGGGCTTCTCCCCCGTCGCCCACGCCGGCCTTTCCCGCCCCTTGCACGACGATTTCGCCACCCTCGCCGCCGACTGGAGCACCCTGCGCACCCCCCGTACGCCGTTCTGGACCACCGGCGACGGGCTCCGCCTCCGGCTCCGTCCCGAGCGGCTCGGCGAACCCGTCGTCCCGTCCCTCCTGGTCCGACCCCAGGAACAACCCGACTGCGACGTGTCCACGGAGCTGCACTTCACCCCGGACGGCCCGGGCGAGGAGGCCGGACTCGCCGTCGTCGTCGACGACGAGAAGCACCTGCTTCTGCTGCGCACCGCGGAGGGCCTCGAACTCCGCCGGGGTCCGGACGTCCTGGCCCGCGTCGCCGTCCCCCCTGGCCCCGTCCGCCTGGGGGTCCGCGTCCGCGGCTTCGGCCACTCCTTCGTCCACGCGACGCCCGACGGCCCCTGGCAGGAACTGACCACCGTCGAGGCCGGCTTCCTCAGGCCGCTGTTCACCAGCGTCCAGCTCGGTCTGTACGCCACCTCCAGCGGGCGCCCGTCCTCGAACCAGGCCCTTTTCCCGTGGTTCGACATCACCTATCCGAACTGACCGAGAGCCCATTCACAGAGAAGCGGTCCCTGCCGAAACATTTTCGGCAGGGACCGCTTCTCCTTGGTTTCAGTGAAATGCCGTGGCGGTCCTGGCCGAAATCCGATGTCTCCGAAACATCTCCGAAACTATTGACAGGATCATGCCATATTTCCAGACTGATTCCAGAGGCGTCACCGCCGCTTTCCGCAGTCCGCTTCCCGGATGCGGACATTGCCGCTGCGGATTCCTTCCGCCGCGCGCTCTCCCCCCACCCGCGATTTCCCTTATCGGAGGTCCACCCATGCGTTCTCACGCCATTGCCCCGCCCACAGTCCGTCGAAAAAGAGGCGGCTTGATCGCGGCGCTCCTCGCCGGCGCCCTCGGGTCCGCCACCCTGCTGGCGGCGCCGGCCTCTCAGGCCGCCGAGAGCACGCTCGGCGCCGCGGCGGCGCAGAGCGGCCGGTACTTCGGCACCGCCATCGCCTCGGGGAGGCTCAACGACTCGGCGTACACGACGATCGCGGCCCGCGAGTTCAACTCGGTGACGCCCGAGAACGAGATGAAGATCGACGCCACCGAACCCCAGCAGGGCCGGTTCGACTTCACCGCCGGCGACCGCGTCTACAACTGGGCGGTGCAGAACGGCAAGCAGGTACGCGGGCACACCCTGGCCTGGCACTCCCAGCAGCCCGGCTGGATGCAGAGCCTCAGCGGCAGCGCGCTGCGCCAGGCCATGACCAACCACATCAACGGCGTGATGGCCCACTACAAGGGCAGGATCGCCCAGTGGGACGTCGTGAACGAGGCCTTCGCCGACGGAAGTTCCGGAGCCCGCCGCGACTCCAACCTGCAGCGGACCGGCAACGACTGGATCGAGGTCGCCTTCCGCACCGCGCGCGCCGCCGACCCGGCCGCCAAGCTCTGCTACAACGACTACAACATCGAGAACTGGACCTGGGCCAAGACCCAGGCCGTGTACGCCATGGTCAAGGACTTCAAGCAGCGCGGCGTGCCCATCGACTGCGTCGGCTTCCAGTCGCACTTCAACAGCGACAGCCCGTACAACAGCAACTTCCGCACCACCCTGCAGAGCTTCGCCGCCCTCGGCGTCGACGTGGCCGTCACCGAACTCGACATCCAGGGCGCCTCGGGCACGACCTACGCCAACGTGACCGACGACTGCCTGGCCGTCCCTCGCTGCCTCGGCATCACCGTCTGGGGCGTGCGCGACACCGACTCCTGGCGAGCGGATCAGACGCCGCTGCTGTTCAACGGCGACGGCAGCAAGAAGCCCGCCTACACCTTCGTCCTCGGCGCGCTCAACGCCGCCTCCCCCACCCCCACGCCGACCCCCTCCCCCGGCTCCGGACAGATCAAGGGAGTCGCCTCGGGCCGCTGCCTGGACGTGCCGGGCGCCGCCACCACCGACGGCACCCAGCTCCAGCTGTGGGACTGCAACGGCCGCACCAACCAGCAGTGGACCTACACCGCCGCGGGTGAGCTCCGGGTCTACGGCGACAAGTGCCTGGACGCCGCCGGCACCGGCAACGGCGCCAAGGTCCAGATCTACGGCTGCTGGGGTGGCGACAACCAGAAGTGGCGCCTCGACTCCGACGGTTCCATCGTCGGCGTCCAGTCCGGCCTCTGCCTCGACGCCGCCGCCAACGGCACCGCCAACGGCACCCCGATCCAGCTCTACTCCTGCTGGAACGGAAGCAACCAGCGCTGGACCCGCACCTGACCTGATGCGGTGACGCCCCGCACCCCGGAGGGGAGCCAGGATGATCCTGGCTCCCCTCCCCGCACGCCGCGGCCGGGACCGTGCGGTCAGACGGACGAGGGGTTCCCGTAGTAGGCGTCCGGGCCGTGCTTGCGTGTGAAGTGGCGGTCCAGGACGTGCTGCGGGGGCTCGACCGTGCCCAGGGCGATGGTGTGCAGGGCCATCTCGGCCACCGCCTCGCAGATCACGGCGTGCTCCAGGGACGTGGTGGCGTCGGCGCCCCAGGTGAAGGGGCCGTGGTGGGCGACCAGGGCGCCGGGGACCTCCCTGGCCCGGGTGTCGTCGCGGCCCAGCAGGTCCACGATGACCTGCCCGGTGTTGTACTCGTAGTCCGTGGCGCACTGCTCGGGGGTGAGGACGTCGGTGACGGGGACGGGACCGTTGAAGGTGTCCGCGTGGGTCGTGCCGAGCACCGGTATCGGACGCCGCGCCTGGGCGAAGGCGACGGCGTGGGTGGAGTGCGTGTGGGTCACGCCTCCGATGGAGGGGAAGGCCAGGTAGAGGCTCCGGTGCGTCTCCGTGTCGGTGGACGGTCGCAGGTGGCCTTCGACGACGCTCCCGTCGGCCAGGGAGACGACGACCAGGTCCTCCTCGCTCAGTACGTCGTAGGCCACGCCCGAGGGCTTGATGACGAAGACGCCGGCCCGTCGGTCCACACCGCTCACGTTGCCCCAGGTGAGGGTGGCGAGCCCGGCTCTGGGGATGCGGAGGTTGGCTTCCAGCACCTCTCGGCGCAGTTCCTCGGAAACGGTGGTGGTCACGGAGGGCTCCGTCCTGGTGGAGGCGGTCACGGCGCGCCGCGGGGCCGAGGCGGGGGTGCTCACAGGCTCTGGGCCAGACGGTGGTAGGCCTGGTTCCAGCGCAGCTCGCGCGAGAAGCGCCGGATGGTGGTGTCCTCGTCGATGACGGCGAGTTCGGTCCGCAGCATCTCGGCGAGGTCGTCGAGTTCCTCGCCGCCGAGAGCGGTGGTCAGGACGGTGTGGTGCGGCGCTCCGGCCGTCAGCCACGCCTCGGTCGAGGTACGGAGGTCGGGGCGGGGGCGCCAGACGGCGCGGGCCACGGGCAGTCGGGGCAGCGGCTCGGGCGGGGCGACCACGTCGATGTGGTTGGCGACGAGGCGGAACCGGTCCCCCATGTCGGCGAGACCGACGACGACGGCCGGACCGGGATCCGCGTCGAAGACGAGGCGGACCGGGTCCTCGCGTCCGCCGATGCCGAGCGGGTGGATCTCGCAGGTGGGCGCGGCCGTCGTGAGGGAGGGGCAGACCTCGAGCATGTGGGCGCCGAGGATGAGTTCCTGGCCGGGCGTGAGGTCGTAGGTGTAGTCCTCCATGAAGGAGGTGCCGCCGGGCAGTCCGTGGGCCATCGCCTTCAGGGTGCGCAGCAGCGTGGAGGTCTTCCAGTCGCCTTCGCCGCCGAAGCCGTAACCGTCCGCCATCAGGCGCTGCACGGCGAGGCCGGGCAGCTGGCGCAGGCCTCCGAGGTCCTCGAAGTTGGTGGTGAAGGCGCGGAACCCGCCTTCCGTGAGGAAGGTGCGCAGGCCGGCTTCGATGCGCGCGGCGTAGCGCAGGGAGTCGTGGCGCTCGCCGCCGGGCCTCAGCTCGGGCGCGAGGGCGTAGAGGTCCTGGTACTCCTTGACGAGGGCGGTGACGGTGTCCTCGGGGGCGGCGTCGACCGCGGCGACGAGGTCGTTGACGCCGTAGGTGTTGACCGAGACCCCGAACCGCAGCTGCGCCTCGACCTTGTCGCCTTCGGTGACGGCGACGTCGCGCATGTTGTCGCCGAACCGGGCGAGCCTGAGGGTGGTGAGTTCGGACCGGCCGACGGCGGCGCGGGCCCACCCGGCGATGCGGTCGACGACGTCGGGGGTGGAGACGTGGCCGGCCACGGTCTTGCGCGGGACGCCGAGGCGGGTCTGGACGAAGCCGAACTCGCGGTCGCCGTGGGCGGCCTGGTTCAGGTTCATGAAGTCCATGTCGATGGTGGACCAGGGCAGTCGGCGGTTGGCCTGGGTGTGCAGGTGCAGCAGGGGCTTGCTCAGGGCGTCGAGGCCGGCGATCCACATCTTGGCCGGGGAGAAGGTGTGCATCCAGGCGATCAGGCCGATGCAGCGGTCGTCGGCGTTGGCCTCCAGGCAGACCGCGCGGATGGCGGCCGCGTCGGTGAGGACCGGCTTCCACACGAGGCGGACGGTCATCTGGGGCTGGTCGGCGAGGGTCGCGCAGATGGCGCGGGACTGGTCGGCGACCTGGGCCAGGGTGTCGTCGCCGTAGAGGGCCTGGCTGCCGGTGAGAAACCAGATCTCGCGGTCGGGCTGGGCGGGCGTCATGTCGGGTGTGCTCCTCGGAGGTGCTGGGGCGGTGGGGCGGACCGATGGAGGCCGGGGCGGGGGGCGGTCCGGTCGGCCGGGTGGCGGCTGGAGGGCCGGGGGCGGTCCGGTCGGCCGGGTGGCGGCGGGAAGGGCCGGGGGCGGTCCGGTCGGCCGGGTGGCGGCTGAGGGGTCGGGGGCGGTCCGGTCGGCCGGTGGCGGCGGGAGGGCCGGGGGCGGTCGGTCGGCCGGGTGGCGGCGGGAAGGGCCGGGAGGCGGCCCGGTCAGCCGGTGGCCGCGACGCGTGCGGTGTTGCGGATCCGTCGCAGGCGGTGCAAGAGGAGGTCCGCGCCGGTGCCGAAGTGCTCGTGCAGGGCGCGGTACTCGCCGAACAGCGCGTCGTAGGCGTCCGCCCGTGCGGGATCCGGCACGTACGCGTGGCGCTGGACGCCTCCCATGACGGAGGCGGCGGAGCGGACGTCGGGGTGGGCGCCCGCGGCGACGGCGGCGTGGATGGCCGAGCCGAGCGCCGGTCCCTGTTCGGATGTGCCGAGGGAGACGGGACGGCGGAGCACGTCGGCGTAGATCTGCATGAGCAGCGCGTTCTTCTTCAGGCCTCCGGTGACGATGAACTCCTCGACAGGGATCCCGCCGTCCTCGAAGGCCTCGACGATCATCCGGGTGCCGTAGGCGGTGGATTCGAGCAGGGCCCGGTAGACGTCCTCGGGCCGGGTGTCGAGGGTGAGGCCGACGATGATCCCGGAGAGGTGGTGGTCGACCAGGGGGGAACGGTTGCCGTTCATCCAGTCCAGGGCGACCAGGCCGTGCGCGCCGACCGGCTGGTCGGCGGCCTTGCGGGTCAGGAGCCGGTGCAGGTCCTCGCCCGAGGCCTCCGCCTCGGCACGGTAGTGCTCCGGTACGCCCTGCCGGAGCCACCAGGCGAAGATGTCGCCGACCGCGCTCTGGCCGGCCTCGTAGCCGTAGGCGCCCTCCACGACGCCTCCGTCGACGACCCCGCAGATGCCGGGGACTTCGGCGAGGGCGGCGCCGTTGAGGACGTGGCAGGTGGAGGTGCCCATGATGGCGAGCATCCGGCCGTTCTCGACGGCGCCCGCCGCCGGCGCGGCCACGTGGGCGTCGACGTTGCCGACGGCGACGGCGATGCCCTCGGGGAGGCCGGTCCAGTGCGCGGCCCGGCCGCTCAGCCCGCCGGCACGGGAGCCCAGGGGTGACAGCGGGTGCTCCAGGCGCGTGGCGGGGAAGTCGGCGAATTCCGGGTGGAGCGCGGCGAGGAAGCCGGGCGAGGGGTAGGCGCCGTCCTGGTGGATGCCCTTGTAGCCGGCGGTGCAGGTGTTGCGGGACTCGCTGCCGGTCAGCTGCCAGACGATCCAGTCGGCCGCCTCGATCCAGCGGGCGCAGGCGGCGTAGACGGCGGGGTCCTCCTCCAGGACCTGCAGGGCCTTCGCGTACTGCCACTCGGACGAGATCCTGCCTCCGTACCGCGCGATCCACTTCTCCCCGCGGGCGTGGGCGAGGGCGTTGATGCGGTCGGCCTGCTCCTGGGCCGCGTGGTGCTTCCACAGTTTGGGCCAGGCGTGCGGGCGGTCGGCCCACTCGGGCGTCAGGGCGAGCGGGGTGCCGTCCGGGGTGGTCGGCAGGACCGTGCAGGCGGTGAAGTCGGTGGCGATGCCGATGACGCGCGCGGGGTCGACCCCGGCGTCGGCGAGCGCCGCCGGAACGGCGGTGCGCAGGACGTCGCGCCAGTCCTCGGGGTGCTGCAGGGCCCAGTCGGGGGGCAGGGGGGCTCCGGTGGAGGGAAGGCGGTCCTCGATGACGGCGTGACGGTACTCGTGGACCGACGAACCGAGTTCGGCGCCGTCCCGGACCCTGACCACGACGGCGCGCCCGGAGAGGGTGCCGAAGTCGACTCCGATGGTGCAGGCCTCGGGATGGTGACGGGCCGCGAGGTCGGAAGGGGCGTGTGTGGTCACGATGCGATCTCTCTCGTCAGGAGCAGGGGCCGGAGGAGCACCCTGATTGTTAACGCTCACAATTACGTGGGACAAGAGCTGGGTGCAGTTCTGTCGAACATCGGCAAGAAATGAAGCCTGTGAAGTGAGCGCTCACGCGTGCCAGAGGTGGCCTCGCCGTCACGACCGGCCCGACGGGGGGCGGGGTGGCCGGCGGGAGAGCCGAGCGGCTGGTGGGGGGCGAGGGCCGGCGGGAGAGCCGAGCGACTGGTGGGGGGCGAGGGCCGGCGGAAGGGCGGAACGGCCGGCGGGGGGGCGGCCGACGGGGCGGGGTGACGACCGGCGGGGCGGGCGGAGCGGGCGGTGGGGGTGAGGGCCGGCAGGGAGAGCGGAGCGGGCGGTGGGGGGACGGCCGACAGGGAGAGCGGAACGGCCGGTGGGGGGGGTGACCGCCGACGGGGCCCTTGCGCGGGGGCCGGGGCGCTCCCGCCCCCGGACCGCGGGCGGAAGGCCCGCCACCGGCGGCCAGGAGGTGGCGGTGAGAGCCGTCCGCCGCCTCAGGCCTCGTGCGGGGGGCGCGTGCTCGCGCGCATGATGAGCTGCGGCTCCACCAGGAGGTGCTCGGCCGTCCGGGCGCGACCCTCGATGTGGTCCACCAGGAGCCCGATGCTCCGGCGCCCGATGGCGGCGAAGTCCTGACGGACCGTCGTCAGCGGCGGAGGGAAGTACTCGGCCTCCGGGATGTCGTCGAAACCGGCGACGGCCACCTGAGCGGGGGTGCGGATCCCGCCCTCGCGCAGCGCCCGCAGGACGCCGAGAGCCATCTGGTCGTTGGCGACGAAGACGGCCGTGACCGGTGTCGTCCCGCGGCGGGCCAGGGCGAGTCCCGCGAGTTCCTGCCCCGCCCGGTACCCGGACAACGGGCTCCAGTCCCCCGTCAGTACGCGCGGGGGCCGGATGCCGCTCTCCTCCAGGACGGCGCGCCAGCCCGCGGTGCGGGCCTCGCTCTCCAGCCAGTCCTCGGGACCCGCCACGTGCCAGACGGTGCCGTGCCCGGCCGCGAGCAGGTGCTCCGTGACCATGCGGGCGCCGAGTTCCTGGTCGAGGGAGACGCCGGGCAGGTCGAGCTGATGGCCGCCCTCCACGGTGACCACGGGGAAGGGCGCGTCCAGCTCGGCGAGCGCCTGCACGTGCGAGCGTTGCGGGGTGATGGCGACGACGCCCTCCACGCCCCAGGACGCGAGGTGGTCGATGGCGTCCTTGAGCCCCTGCGCCTCTCCGGTGCGCAGACTGACGGTCGAGACGAGGTAGCCCTCCTCCCTGGCCGCCTCCTCCAGACCGGTCAGGGTGCTGGCGGGCCCGTACAGGGCGGTGTTGACGGCGATGACGCCCAGCGTCCTCGTACGGCGCGTCACCAGGGCGCGCGCGGCGGAGTTGCGTCGGTAGCCCAGCCGCTCGATGGCCAGGGTGACCTGCTCGCGGGTGGCCGCGCGCACGTTGGGATGACCGCTCAGCACCCGGGAGACGGTCTGGTGGGAGACCCCCGCCTCTCGTGCGACATCGGCCATCGTCGGCGGGCGGACGTCTTCCGCGGGATGCACCACGTTCGCCTCCCTTCTCCCTGCTTACGGCTGTGTATCGATGCGAGAAAAACCTTAGCGCCTCTTGTATCACGCTGTTGTGAGCGCTAACAATCTACCTCGACCGGGGCGCCGACGCCCTGGCCACCCAGCCGGAACGGTGTCGTCCCGGTGGTGCGAGGACACGCGCCGCCGCCCGGCCCGTCCCGGTCGGAGCCGCCCTCGACGACGGGATTGCCAGGTAACGCCCATGAAGAAGTTCCGATCCGCATCCGCCCTCCTGGCCGTGACCACCGGCTGCGCCCTGCTCCTGACCGCCTGCGGGCAGAACAGCGAGGGCGGCAGCCAGGAGTCGAAGGACAAGAAGGACCTCACCATCGGCATCGCCATGCCCACCAAGTCCTCCGAGAGGTGGATCGCCGACGGCCGGAACATGACCGCGAGCCTGAAGAAGGCGGGCTTCTCCACGACCCTGCAGTACGGCGAGGACGACCCCGACCAGCAGGTCGCCCAGATCGAGAACATGATCACCCAGGGCGTCGACGCCCTGGTCGTGGCCGCCATCAACGGCGAGGCCCTGTCCAACGTCCTGCAGCAGGCGGCGGACGCCCACATCCCGGTCATCTCCTACGACCGGCTGATCCTGGGCTCCCCGCACGTCGACTACTACGCCTCCTTCGACAACGAGAAGGTCGGCGAGCTCCAGGCCACGTACATCGTCGAGAAACTGGGTCTGAAGGCCGGCTCGAAGAAGGGCCCGTTCAACATCGAGCTGTTCGCCGGGTCCAACGACGACAACAACACCAAGTACTTCTTCAACGGCGCCATGAAGGTGCTGAAGCCCTACCTCGACAAGAAGCAGCTCGTCGTGCGCTCCCGGCAGACCCAGCTCAACCAGGTCACCACGCTGCGCTGGGACGGAGGGACCGCGCAGAAGCGCATGGACGACCTGCTGACCTCCTCGTACTCCACGGCCCGGGTCGACGCCGTGCTCTCCCCCTACGACGGCATCTCCATCGGCATCCTGTCCGCCCTGAAGTCCGACGACTACGGCAGCGCCGCCAAGCCGCTGCCGGTCGTCACCGGCCAGGACGCGGAGGTCGCCTCCGTGAAGTCGATCATCGCGGGCCAGCAGACGCAGACCGTCTACAAGGACACGCGCGCGCTCGCGCAGGTCGCCGCCGACATGGTGACCGCCGTCCTCGCCGGCAAGAAGCCCGAGATCAACGACGACACCACCTACGACAACGGCAAGAAGGTGGTCCCCGCCTTCCTCCTCGACCCGGTCAGCGTCGACCGGTCGAACTACCGGAAGGTCCTGGTCGACTCCGGCTACATCGACGCCGAGGAGCTCCGGTGACCCCTGTCCCGGCCCGCTCCCCCCGGACTCCCCTCTCCGCCCCGCCCCCGGCCGGCCCCGTCCTGGAGATGCGGTCCATCACCAAGACCTTTTCCGGGGTCAGGGCACTCTCCGAGGTGACCCTGTCCGTGGAGCGCGGGGAGGTGCACGCCCTGTGCGGAGAGAACGGCGCGGGAAAGTCGACCCTCATGAAGGTCCTGTCCGGCGTCCACCCGCACGGGAGCTACGGGGGCGAGATCCTCCTGGACGGCGAGCCGTGCCGCTTCAAGGACATCAGGGCCAGCGAGCAGCGCGGCATCGTCATCATCCACCAGGAGCTCGCGCTCGTTCCCCACCTGTCGATCGCCGAGAACGTCTTCCTCGGCAACGAGCCGTCCCGGCACGGGATCATCGACTGGCACGAGGCGCTGCGCCGTGCCTCCGAACTGCTCAGGCGGGTCGGGCTCGACGAACACCCGGAGACCCGGGTCGCCGACATCGGTGTCGGCAAGCAGCAGCTCGTGGAGATCGCGAAGGCGCTGGCGAAGGACGTCCGCCTGCTGATCCTCGACGAGCCCACCGCGGCGCTCAACGACGAGGACAGCGCGAAACTGCTGCGGCTGATGCGAGAGCTGAAGGACCAGGGCATCACGTCGATCATCATCTCGCACAAGCTGAACGAGATCGCCCGGATCGCCGACTCCGTCACCATCCTGCGCGACGGCCGCTCCATCGAGACCCTCGACGTCAGGGACCCGGCCACCACCGAAGAGCGCATCATCCGCGGCATGGTGGGGCGGGACCTCGACAGCCGCTTCCCCGACCGCACGCCGTACGGGGGGCCGGCCGACGCCGACCCGGTCCTGAGGATCCGGGACTGGACCGTACGCCATCCGCTCGACCGCGGCCGCAAGGTGGTCGACGGCGTCTCGCTCCAGGTCCGCCGCGGCGAGATCGTCGGCGTGGCGGGGCTCATGGGGGCCGGCCGGACCGAACTCGCCATGAGCGTCTTCGGCCGTTCCTACGGCCGGTACGAGCGGGGCACCGTGTTCAAGGACGGCCGCGAGGTGCGGACGCGCACGGTTCCCGAGGCGGTCGCCCACGGCATCGCGTACGTCACCGAGGACCGCAAGCACTACGGGCTCGACCTCGGCGACTCCGTGAGCCGGAACATCTCGCTCGCCTCCCTCGGCTCCCTCGCCCGCCGCGGAATCGTCGACGGGCACGAGGAGCGGAAGGTGGCCGAGCGGTACCGGCGGACCATGAACATCAAGGCTCCGAACGTCCTCGAACCGGTCGGCCGCCTGTCCGGCGGCAACCAGCAGAAGGTCGTCCTCAGCAAGTGGATCCTCGCCGGACCGGACGTCCTCATCCTCGACGAGCCCACACGTGGGGTCGACGTGGGAGCCAAGTTCGAGATCTACACCGTGATCGACCGGCTCGCCGCCGAGGGCAAGGCGATCCTCCTCATCTCCTCCGAGCTGCCCGAACTGCTCGGCATGTGCGACCGCATCTACACCATGGCCGCCGGACGGCTGACCGGCGAGGTCACCCGCGAGGACGCCACGCAGGAAGTGCTGATGCGGCACATGACGCAGGACTCCCCCGCACCACCGGCGGCCACCGCAGGCACCGCAGGCACCGCCTCCAGCGAAGGACACCAGGCATGAGCACCGACGTCAGCACGAAGACGACCACCCCCGCACCCCCGGGCGACGGGTCCCCGTCCGCCGGGACGTCGATGGCCCGGGTCCTCCTGGACGGCGTCCGGCGGAACATGCGCCAGTACGGGATGCTCTTCGCACTCGGCCTGATCGTGCTCCTGTTCCAGATCTGGACGGGCGGCGACCTCCTGCTGCCGCGCAACGTCTCCAACCTGGTGCTGCAGAACAGCTACATCCTCATCCTGGCCATCGGCATGATGATCGTCATCATCTCCGGGCACATCGACCTGTCGGTGGGCTCCCTGATGGCCCTGGTGGGTGGCATCGGGGCGGTGCTCATGGTCGAGCACCACGTCTCCTGGCCCGTGGCGGTGCTCCTCACCCTGCTCCTCGGAGCCGTCGCCGGCGCGCTCCAGGGGTTCTTCATCGCGTACGTCGGCATACCGTCGTTCATCGTGACCCTCGCGGGCATGCTCCTGTTCCGCGGACTCACGGAGATCTTCCTCAAGGGACAGACCCTCGGCCCGTTCCCGGACGGACTGCAGAAGGTCGCCAACGGCTTCCTGCCGGAGGTGGGCCCGCGGACCAACTACCACAACCTGACCCTGGTCCTCGGCCTGGGACTGATCGCCTACGTGGTGTACCAGGAGGTGCGGGACCGCCGTCGGCAGCGGGAGTTCGCCCTGGAGCCGCTCCCCACGGGCCTGTTCGCGCTGAAGGTGACGGCGCTGGTCGCCGCGGTCCTGGTCACGACCCTGCTGCTCGCCAGCTACAAGGGCGCCCCCGTGGTCCTCCTGATCCTGGCCGCGCTGCTGGTCGGCTTCGGCTACGTGATGCGCAACGCGGTGATCGGCCGCCACGTGTACGCGATCGGGGGCAACCTGCCCGCCGCCAAGCTGTCCGGGGTCAAGGACAGGAAGGTGACCTTCGCGGTCTTCCTCAACATGGGGATGCTCGCGGCGCTCGCCGGACTCGTCTTCGCGGCGCGCTTCAACGCGGCCTCGCCGAAGGCGGGCGTGAACTTCGAACTGGAGGCCATCGCCGCCGCGTTCATCGGCGGGGCGTCGATGAGCGGTGGCGTCGGGACCGTCCTGGGAGCCATCATCGGCGGCCTGGTCCTCGGCGTGCTCAACAACGGCATGAACCTGGTCGGGGTGGGCACCGACTGGCAGCAGGTCATCAAGGGCCTGGTGCTGCTCGCGGCGGTCGGCTTCGACGTGTGGAACAAGCGCAGGGCGGGCGCCTGACGCCGCTCCGGACACGGCTGTGCCCGCCGGTTCCCCCACCGGCGGGCACAGCCGTGTCGGCGTGTTCGTACGCGGTCAGCCGCGGGTGCCGAACCGCAGGACCGTCCTCGACCGGTACTCCTCGCCGGGGCGCAGCACCGCGGACGGGTCACCGGGCCGGTTCGGGGCGTCGGGGAAGTGCTGGGTCTCCAGCGCGATGCCTGCGCCCGCCCGGTAGGGCGTACCGCTCTTGCCGAGGACCGTCCCGTCGAACTGCCCCGCGGTGTAGACCTGGAGCCCGGGCTCCGTGGTCAGCACCTCCATGCGGCGGCCCGTGGACGGTGCGTGGAGGACGGCGGCCCGGCGGAGCGTGTCGTCGTCGTCGTACGGGCCCAGGACGAAGTTGTGGTCGTACCCGCCGCCCGCCCCGGGCCGGGCCTGGGCCTCGGCGATCCCGAGCGGCCGGCGGAGGTCGAACGCGGTGCCGGAGACGGGGCGGTGGTCCCCGCAGGGGATGAGTTCCCCGTCGACCGGCGTGTAGTGGTCGGCGTCGACGGCCAGCTCGTGGCCGAGGACGTCGCCGGCGTCCTCGCCTTCGAGGTTGAAGTAGGCGTGGTTGGTCAGGTTGACCACGGTGGGCGCGTCGGTGACCGCGGCGTACGAGAAGGAGAGTTCGTTTCCGCGGCCGACGAGGCAGCTGACGGTGACGTCCAGGTTTCCCGGGAACCCCTGGTCGCCGTCGGGGCTGCGGAGGTGCAGGAGCACACCGGTCCACTCCGGGGTGTGCACGCTTTCGGCTTCCCAGAGCCGGGTGTCGAAGCCGTCGGTCCCGCCGTGCAGGCAGTGGCCGTTCTCCTGGGCGGTCAGCCGGTACGTCTTCCCGTCCAGGGAGAACCGGCCTCGTGCGATGCGGTTGGCGTAGCGGCCGACGGTGGCTCCGAAGTACCGGGCGGCTGCGGCCGTCTGAGCCGGGTCGCGGGGAGCGAGGACGACGTCGGCCGGGATGCCGTGCCGGTCCGGCACCCACAGTCCGTGGAGGCGGGCGCCGCGGGTGTCCACCTCCGCCGTGAGTCCGCCGGGAAAGCCGAAGGTCCATCGGTGCCCGGCACCCCTGCCGGGGCGGCGGACCGGCGGACCGCCGGAGAAGGGGGGCGGGGAAGGGTTCATGGGAGTTCCTTGTCCGGAGTGGGGTACGCCCGGGAGGGGCAGGGGGGACCCTGCCCCTCCCGGGGACGGACGTACGCGGGCGGGTTCGGCCGGGAGGTCATTCCGCCGGGCGGGAACCGCCGAAGAGCCGTTGGAGGAGGATGAAGACGAACAACAGGCCGCCGATGACGATGCGCGTCCACCACGAGCTGAGCGTGCCCTGGAAGCTGACGACGGTCTGGATCAGGCCGAGGACCGTCACGCCCAGCGCGGTCCCCAGGACGAAGCCGGAGCCCCCGGTCAGCAGCGTCCCCCCGATGACGGCGGCCGCGATGGCGTCGAGTTCCATGCCGACGGCGTGCAGGGCGTAGCCGGACAGCATGTAGAAGGTCATCAGCAGACCGCCGAGGGCGGAGCACAGGCCGCTCACGGCGTACACCGCGATCTTGGTGCGTCCCACGGGCAGGCCCATGAGACGGGCCGAGGACTCGTTGCCGCCCAGGGCGTAGACGGTGCGGCCGAAGCGGGTGTGGTGGAGGACGACGAAGGCGAGCGCCAGCACGGTCAGGGCGATGACCACGGCGGGTGAGACGAACAGCCCCCCGGGCAGGAGCACCCGCGTCTGGGCGATCCGCGTGGCCGTCGGGTCGGTGAGGGGGATGGACTCCGTGCTGATCGTGTAGCAGAGGCCCCGGGCGAGGAACATGCCCGCGAGGGTGACGATGAAGGGCTGGATCTCGAAGGCGTGGATCACCCAGCCCATGAGGGCGCCGCCTCCTGCTCCCACCAGCAGGACCAGCGGCACCGCCAGGGCGAGCGGCACGCCGTTCCGTTCGACGAGCCAGGCCGTCAGCATGGTCGACAGGGCCACCATGGAGCCGACGGACAGATCGATCCCCCCGGCGAGGACGACGAACGTCATGCCGATCGCCACGACGAGCAGGAAGCCGTTGTCGATCAGGACGTTGAGCAGGACCTGCGCGGAGAAGAAGCCTTCGTACCGCAGGGAGCCGATCGAGAACATCGCGACCAGCAGGGTGGCCGTCACCACGAGCGGCAGACGGGTGGCGTGCCGTGCCGAGAACCGCTGGAGCGGCCCGGTGAGGGAGCTGAGGGCGGTGCTCACGGGTGGACCTCCTGACGGCGGGCCGCCACGTCGCCGGTCGCGGGGGCCGGGCCCGGGGCGGCCGGTCGGCGACGGCGCGAGAGCCGCGCGCGGAACGCGGGCGACTGGACGAGACACACGACGATGACGACCAGGGCCTTGAAGACGAGGGTGGTCTCCGGCGGTACGCCGAGGGTGTAGATCGTGGTCGAGAGGGTCTGGATGACCAGCGCGCCCAGGACCGTCCCGCCGAGGGAGAAACGACCGCCCGTGAGGGCGGTGCCGCCGATGACCACGGCGAGGATGGCGTCCAGCTCGATCCACAGGCCCGCGTTGTTGCCGTCGGCGCTGGAGACGTTGGAGCTGATCATCAGGCCGGCCACCGCGGCGCACACGGCGCTCACGACGTAGACCGTGACCAGGAGCCCGGCCGCCCGGATCCCGACGAGCCGGCTCGCGACCGGGTTGCCGCCCACCGATTCGATCAGCATGCCGAGCGCGGTCCGCCGGGTGACGAGGGAGGTCACCGCGACGAGGGCCGCGGCCAGCAGGACGGCGAACGGGAGGGTAAGCCAGTAGCCGCCGCCGATCATCTTGTAGGCGCCGCTGGACACGCTGATGATCTGGCCGTCGGTGATCAGCTGGGCCACGCCCCGCCCCGCGACCATGAGGACCAGCGTGGCGACGATGGGCTGGACGCCGAGCCGGGCGACGAGGAAGCCGTTCAGCAGTCCGATCGCGGCGGCCACGCCGACCGCCACCACGACCGCCGACAGGACGGTGGGCGGACTTCCGGGGTCCTTCGCGGTGGCGATGTGCTCGCACGCGAGGGCTCCGGCGATGGCGACCGTCGAGCCGACCGACAGGTCGATGCCCCGGGTGGCGATGACCAGCGTCATGCCGAGCGACACCAGGACCAGGGGGGCGCCGAACTGGAGGATGTCGATCAGGCTGCCGTACAGGTGCCCGTTCTGGACGCGGACGGCGAAGAAGTCGTGGGTGAGCGCGACGTTCCCCAGCAGGAGGGCGGCCAGGACGGCGGCGGGCCAGAACAGGCGGTGCTCGGCGAGCCGCCGGACGCCGGGCGTCCGGGCCGGACGCCCCCCGGAGCCGGTGTCGTCAGGTGGTGTCATGAGGTGGCTCCGGTGGCGATGGCGCCCAGGATCCGGTCGGGCGTCAGGGACGTGTCGTTGGGGAGGGTGGCGACGAGCCGGTGGTCGCGCAGCACGCCGACCCGGTGGCTCAGCCGCAGCACTTCCTCGAGTTCCGCGGAGATGAAGAGGACGGCGGTGCCCTCCGCGGCCAGGCGGGTGACCAGTTTCTGGATCTCCGTCTTGGCGCCGATGTCGATGCCCCGGGTGGGCTCGTCCAGGATCAGCAGCCGGGGGTCGGTGAGCAGCCACCGGGCGAGGAGCACCTTCTGCTGGTTGCCCCCGCTGAGGTTGCGGACCTGCGCCTCGGGGTCGGCCGGGCGGATGTCGAGGACCTCGGTCCAGCGGGCGGCGATCTCGTCCTGCCGGGTGCGGGAGAGGGGCTTGGTCCAGCCGCGTGCGGCTTGCAGGGCCATCACGATGTTCTCGCGGACCGTGAGTTCGCCGATCAGGCCCTCCGCCTTGCGGTTCTCCGAGCAGAAGGCGATCTTGCGGGCGATCGCGGCGCGCGGCGAGCGCAGGACGGCGCGCTCGCCGTCGATCCGCAGCTCGCCCCCGTCGGCGTGGTCGGCGCCGAAGAGCAGCCGGGCCGCCTCGGTGCGTCCGGATCCGAGGAGTCCTGCCAGGCCGATGACCTCGCCGCGGTGGATGTCCAGGTCGTACGGCTGGACGGCACCGGCCCGGGCGAGTCCGCGGGCGCTCAGGAAGGGGGTGTCCGCGGGGACGGGGGCGGCGGTGCCGGTGTGCGACGTCTCCGCGAGTTCGTCGAGGGTGCGCAGTTCGCCGCCGACCATGCGGTGCACGAGGGTGACGGGGGTCAGTTCGTCGATCCGGTGCTCGCCTTCCAGCCGGCCGTTCCGCAGGACGGTCACCCGGTCGCACAGGTCGAAGACCTGGTCGAGGAAGTGGGTGACGAAGAGGATCGCGACGCCCCGGTCGCGCAGCCGGCGCACCAGGGCGAACAGTTGGGCGACTTCGTCCCGGTCGAGGCTGGAGGTGGGCTCGTCCAGGACGAGCACCTTCGCCCGGACGTCCACGGCACGCACGATCGCGACGAGCTGCTGGACGGCGAGGGAGTGCGCGCTCAGCGGCAGGCGGACGTCGAGGTCGAGTTCCAGCTCGGTGATGAGCCGTGCCGCGCGCCGGTGGAGGGCCGACCAGTGGACGAGTCCCAGGCGTCGGGGTTCACGGCCGATGAGGATGTTCTCGGCGACGGAGAGGTTGGGGCACAGGTTCACCTCCTGGTAGACCGTGCTGATTCCGGCGTGCTGTGCTTCCAGCGGTTCGGCGAACCGCTGGGGAGCGCCGTCGACGGAGACCGTTCCCGCGTCGGGCGGGTGGACCCCGGTGAGCACCTTGATGAGGGTCGACTTGCCGGCGCCGTTCTCGCCCATCAGCGCGTGGACCTCGCCCGGGAAGAGGCGCAGGTCCACGCCGTCGAGGGCGAGGACGCCGGGGAAGGCCTTGCGGATGCCGTGGGCCTCCAGGACGGGCCGGCCGGTGCGGGTGGGCGTGCGAGGGGTGGGTGGGGCTGCCATCCGCCCTCCTCTCCTGAGGGGTCGGGGCGGCACGAGGGCCGCCCCGACCGGGTGCGGGCGGAAGGTCAGTACTGGCGACCGGGAAGCGCGGCCGCGGCCTGGTCCTGGGTGTAGACGCCTTCCTTGACCTCGACCCGTCGCGGGACGCTCTCCCCCGCCGCGACCTTCTTGGCGAGTTCCATGAGCTGGTCGCCGAGGAGCGGGTTGCACTCGACCACCACGTTGATCTTCTTCTCCCGCATGGCGACGAAGGCGTCCTTGATGCCGTCGACGGAGATCACCTTGATGTCGACGCCCGGCTTCTTGCCCGCTTCTTCGATGGCCTGGATGGCTCCCAGGGCCATGTCGTCGTTGTGGGCGTACAGGACGTCGATGTCCTCGTGGGACTTGAGGAAGGCCTGCATGACCTCCTTGCCCTTGGCGCGGGTGAAGTCCCCGGTCTGAGAGGCGACGACCTTGAACTTGGGGTCCCCCTTGATGACGTCGGCGAAGCCGGCCTTGCGGTCGTTGGCGGGGGCGGAGCCGGTGGTGCCCTGGAGCTCGACGAGGTTGACCGGCGCCGAGGTGCCCTCGTACTCCTTCACGAGCCACTCGCCGGCCTCCCGGCCCTCCTTGACGAAGTCGGAGCCGAGGAAGGTCCGGTAGAGGGAGGTGTCCTGCGAGTCGACGGCGCGGTCGGTGAGGATCACGGGGATGCCGGCGTTCTTGGCCTCCTTCAGGACGGTGTCCCAGCCGGACTCCACCACCGGCGAGAAGGCGATGACGTCCACCTTCTGCTGGATGAAGGTGCGGATCGCCTTGATCTGGTTCTCCTGCTTCTGCTGCGCGTCGGAGAACTTCAGCGTGATGCCGGCCTTCTCGGCCGCCTCGCGGACGGACCTGGTGTTGGCGGTGCGCCAGCCGCTCTCGGCTCCCACCTGGGCGAACCCGAGCACCAGCTTGCCGTCGGAGGCGCCCTTGCCGGTGCCGCCGGGGCTGCCGGTGGTCGCGGGCTCGGTGGTGCAGGCGGTCAGCGCGCTGCCGACCAGGGCGGCGGCGGCGATGACGCGGAGGGCTCTGTGGGCCATGTCGTGGTTCCTCTCGGGACGTGCGTCGTACCAGGCGGGGCCCTGAAGGCGAGGGGCACCGTGAAGGCGTGGCTGCGCAGGGGTGGTCGAGCCGGGCGGGGCAGGACGAAACGTCGGCCCCGACGACCGGCGAGCTGGCGAACGCGACACATTGTGAGCGCTAACAGAGCCGTAACTCAAGGGCTCGTACGGCCGTTACCCGTTCTTGACGCGCAGGGGCCGGCCGGCGATGGGGCGCGGAGAGACCCGGAAGCCCGCAGGGGCGTGCAGTTGCCGAGGAAGTACGGCCCTCCCGGCGCCCCCGTGCGACCTGGGCCGGACCCAAGGGCCCCTCCCCCGCCCGCAGACCCGATGCGACCACTCGACCCAGGGCGTCGACCCGAAAGTTGTGAGCGTTAACAATCATGATCATTTCCTTCCCCCGGAAACCGGCTCCCTCACCACAGGTGCCGCCCGTGGGGCCCGCTGGGCCCGGTGAAGTCGTCGGCCCTCGGCGGGCACGGGTCGAGGTCCGGCGGGCGCGGGTCGGAGCCCGGCGAGCACGGGTCGAGGTCCGGCGCCGGCATCGCGTCCCCGCCCCCGTCCCCGCCCCGTCCCCGCCCCCGTCCGGCCACGGGAGGCCTCTCGGCCCATGGCCGGGCTCGCGAGGGAGCAGGCCGCGCGCATCCGGCCCCGCCCCCGCCGCCGGCCGACGGCGTCCTCTCCGCCGGTGCCCGGGACGCGGTTCTTCGCCGCCCGTCAGTCGGTGTGACCCGGTGGAGGGGGCGGGGCGGGGAGCCCCGGCGCGGGCTCGGGCCACACCAGCAGCACCGGACAGGGAGCGTGGTCGACGACGAAGCGCGCGGCGGGGCCGAGACTGTGCGGTCCGAGGTGGGTGCGGTCGCCGTCCCGGGCCAGGATCAGCAGGTCGCCGCCCTCGGCCGCGGCGACGACCTCGCGCTCGACGCGGCCGGTGCGCTCGGTGCGCGCGCAGGGGCGGCCCAGGCGGTCGGCGGCGTCCTGGAGCAACTGCCGCGCGGAGGCGGCGGCGACGTGTTCCAGGCGCGTGCCGGGGTCCCTCCCCCATCCTTCGGCCGGGCGGTGCGCCCCGGGGTGGCCGCGGCCGAGGAGTCCGGCGAAGGCGCCGTGCGCGGCGCCCGGGACGTCGGCGGGGGTGACGTGCAGGAGGACGATGTCGGCATCCGCGGGCGTGTGGGCCCGGGCGGCGTCCACGCAGGCGGGCCAGGTGCCCTCGACGATCCAGACGACCACGGCCATGGGTCAGCCTCCTCCGGTGACGGTCAGTGAGAGCCACAGTGCCAGGACTGCGGCGGCCAGGCTCGCGGGCACCGCGTACACGCCGAGGCGGGTGAACTCCTTCAGCTCCACCTCCCCGTCGTGGGCGTGGACGATGCGCCGCCACAGCAGGGTGGCCAGCGAACCGGCGTAGGTGAGGTTGGGGCCGATGTTCACCCCGAGCAGGACGGCGAGGACGGCGCCGGGGCCCGAGGGGGCGGTCAGCGGCAGGAGCACCAGGACGGCGGGCAGGTTGTTGATGACGTTCGCGAGGACGGCGGCCAGTCCGGCGAGGGCGAGGAGTTCCGGCAGGCCGGTGCCGTCGGGGACGAGGTGCCCCAGGGCGTCGTCGAGACCGTTGTCCACCACCGCCAGGACCACGATCCCGAGGGCCAGGACGAAGGCCAGGAAGGGAACGGAGGCGGCACGGACCAGTGCGCGGGGAGTGGTGCGGCGGCGGACGAGGGCCCGTACGGCGAGGGCGAGCGCCCCTGCCAGGGCGGCCCACGCCGGGTCGACGCCGACCGCCGAGGTCAGCACGAAGCCCGCGAGCGTGCATCCCACGGTCACCAGGGCGAACAGGGGCAGCGGCGGCGGTTCGACGGCGGCGGGGGCCCGTGCCCCGGCGTCCAGGTCGGTGGCGAAGAAGCGCCGGAAGACCAGGTACTCGACGCCGATCGCCGCCGCCCACGGCAGGGCCATCAGCGCGGCGAACCGGGTGAAGCTCAACCCGCTGGCCGTGAAGGCGAGCAGGTTGGTGAGGTTGGAGACGGGCAGCAGCAGGGAGGCGGTGTTCGACAGGTGGGTGCAGGCGTACACGTGCGGTTTGGGACGGGCCCCGATGCGGGCCGCGGTGGCGAACACCACGGGGGTCAGCAGCACGACCGTGGCGTCCAGGCTGAGCACGGCCGTGATCGCCGACGCGGCCAGGAACACCTGGGCGAGCAGCCGACGCGGCCGGCCCGCCGCCGTACGCGCCATCCACGCCCCGCAGGCCTGGAACAGCCCTTCGTCGTCGCAGAGCTGAGCCAGCACCAGGACGGCCGCCAGGAAGCCGATCACCGGTCCGAGCCGTTCCGCCTCGGCCAGGGCGTCGTCGAGGGAGAGGGCCCCGGTGGCGATCACCAGGACCGCGGCCGGGACGGCCACGACCGCCTCCGGCCACCCGAAGGGACGGACGACCGCACAGGCCAGCACGAGGACGAGCAGGGTCGCGGACAGGGCCTCCGCGAGCTGAGCGTTCAGAATCGGGTCCTTCCGTAACGGCGGTCGACCGCCTGCGCCATCGTGCCGAACGCTACCCGCACGGGCGTCACCTCCCGCGGACCGGCCGGACGGTCGACTTCGCGCCACCGCGTCGATCCCGTTGACGGTGCGCGGCGGGCCTCACTAACCTGCGCTCAGATCTCCGTCCCCCTCGACCGCTGTTCGACGCACCCTCGTTTGGGAGCGCTCCCACGCACAGGAGGCGAAGAGGGATTGTTTGACATGCCCACTTCGCTTGAGCGCGGTCCCCCAGCGCCGTCCCGGCCGGCCGGAGGCGACCGCCTCCGCCTCCTGGCGGACGGGCCTGCCCGCGCGGACCGGCCCGCCCCGCCGATTCCCCCGACGACACCCAGGAGCCGCACATGCCGCCCTCTCGCCCCTTACGCCTCTCCACCGCCCTGCTGACGGGCGCCCTCCTCCTCGGCGGCCTCACGACCGCGCCGGCCGTGGCGAGCGCCACCGCCGCGACGGCGGCCACCACGGCCGTACGCGTCAACCAGGTCGGCTACCTGCCCGACGGGCCCAAGCGCGCCACCGTCGTCACCACGGCGACGCAGGCGCTCACCTGGCAGCTGCGGAACGCGTCCGGCGCCCTGGTCGCCTCCGGATCGACGGTCCCGCGCGGCGCGGACGCCCCCTCCGGACAGTCCGTCCAGGTGGCCGACTTCTCCTCGTACCGCACCACGGGCTCGGGATACGTCCTGGCCGTGGACGGCAACAGCAGCGCGCCCTTCGACATCCGCGCAGACCTCTACGACGCCTTGCGTTCCGACTCGATGGCGTTCTTCCACCACCAGCGCAGCGGCATCGCGATCGACGCCTCCCTCGTGGGCTCCGCGTACGCGCGCCCGGCCGGACACCTCGGCGTCGCGCCCAACCAGGGCGACACGTCCGTCCCGTGCCAGGCCACCGTGTGCGACTACACGCAGGACGTCAGGGGTGGCTGGTACGACGCGGGCGACCACGGCAAGTACGTGGTCAACGGCGGCATCTCCACCTGGCTGGTCGTCAACTCCTTCGAGCGGGCCAAGCGGGCCGGCAGGGACGCCGCGCTGGGCGACTCGACCCTGCGCGTCCCCGAACGCGGCAACGGAATGCCCGACGTCCTCGACGAGGCCCGGTGGGAGCTCGACTTCCTGATGCGCATGCAGGTGCCTGACGGCAGGCCGTACGCGGGCATGGCCTTCCACAAGGTCCACGACGCGGCCTGGACCGGCATGCCGCTGCGCCCCGACCAGGACGCGCAGCCCCGCGAGCTGCACCGGCCGTCCACGGCGGCGACCCTCAACCTCGCGGCGGCCGCCGCGCAGTGCGCCCGGGTCTTCCGCCCGTACGACTCCGCGTACGCCGACCGGTGCCTGTCGGCCGCCCGCCGGGCCTGGACCGCGGCACAGTCCCACCCCGCCCTGTACGCACCGGACTCGGACAGCACGGGCGGCGGAGCCTACGGCGACACGAAGGTCACCGACGAGTTCTACTGGGCGGCCGCCGAGCTGTACGCGACGACCGGCGAGAGCGCCTACCGGGACGCGGTCACCTCCTCGCCCTGGCACACCTCCGCCGACGCGTTCAGCCCGTACGGCTTCGGCTGGGCGGACACGGCCGCACTCGGCCGGCTCGTCCTGGCCACCGTCCCCAACGGCCTGCCCGCGTCCGACCTGGCCCGGATCAGGGCCTCGGTGACGGCGGCCGCCGACGGCTACCTGTCCAGGATGGCCGCCCAGGGCTACGCCGTGCCCGTCCCGGCGGACGGGTACTTCTGGGGCTCGAACGGCGAGGTCGCCGACGACGCGGTCGTCATGGCCGTCGCCGGCGAGCTGACGGGCGACGGGCGCTACCGCGCCGGCGCACTGGAGGCCATGGACTACCTGCTCGGCCGCAACGCCCTCGGCCAGTCCTACGTGACCGGCCACGGCGAGACGTCCTCGCAGAACCAGCACCACCGCTTCTGGGCCCACCAGTTGGACGCCGCCCTGCCCCACCCGCCGGCCGGGTCGCTCGCGGGCGGTCCCGACAGCGCGCTCCAGGACCCGGTCGCGCAGGAGAAGCTGACCGGCTGCGCGCCCGCCGCCTGCTACATCGACGACATCGGCTCGTACTCGACCAACGAGGTGGCGATCAACTGGAACGCCCCGCTGGCCTGGCTCGCCGCCTACGCCGCCGAGCGGACCTCCACCGGCGGCGAACCGCCCACCGCCGCCTGCGCGGTGACGTACACGGTGGACAACGTCTGGAACACCGGCTTCACCGCGACCGTCACCGTCAGGAACACCGGCCCGACGGCCGTGGACGGCTGGCAGCTGACCTGGGCCTATCCGGGCGGTCAGCGCGTCACGAGCGCCTGGAACGCCACCGTCACCCAGAGCGGCACGGCCGTGAGCGCCCGCGACGCCGGCTGGAACCGGGCGATCGCACCCGGCGCGACCGCGAGCTTCGGGATCCAGGGCACCCACCCGGGCGCGAATCCCTCCCCCACGGCCTTCACGCTCAACGGAAGCGCCTGCACCTGATCCGCGGCCGGCCGGGGCCGGGCGGAAGCGACCGCCCGGCCCCGGCCCGCGCCGCACCCCGGCCGGAACCCCCACCACCAGGCGCCTCCCCGTGCGCCGGCTCCTCGGCTGCCTGACGGCGGCGGCAGCCGCACTCGCCGGACCCACCACGGCGGCGCCACCGGCGACGGCCGCCGACTCGGGCACGTTCAGCGTGCTCGCCCACCACGTGGCCGGCCCGCCCGAAGCCTGGCAGATCTTGCGCGGAGCCCGCATCAGCCCCCACCGCATGGCCGTCGTCACCGAAGCCGTCCTCACCCTGGACAGAAGACGCTGGAGGTGATCAGTCGGTCTTCCGCAAGTCCCGGTAAGCCCGGCCAAGTCGACTGACGGTACGTCAAAATGGTGACACCCGGGGCGCATTCTCCCCGAGGACCGTCAACGACATTTCGGGGGTGTCCATGCACGAGCCGGGACAGGGCCTGGGGCCCGACGATCCGCGCACGGTCGGGGGGTACGAGATCATCGGCAAGCTCGGCGAGGGCGGCATGGGCCGGGTCTACCAGGGCCGTTCGCCCGGCGGCCGGCTGGTCGCCGTCAAGGTGGCCCGCGCCGGACTCGCCGCCGACGAGGGCTTCCGCACTCGTTTCCGCAGCGAGATCGCCGCCGCACGACAGGTCGGCGGCTTCCACACCGCGCAGGTCGTGGACGCCGACCCGGAGGCCACCCCGCCCTGGATGGTCACCGCCTTCGTGTCCGGCCGCGACCTCGACCGCACGATCGCCGAGGACGGGCCGTTCGACGAGGACGCGCTGTACGCCTTGTGCGCGGCACTCGCCGAGGCGCTGACCGCGATCCACGCCTGCGGGGTGGTGCACCGCGACCTCAAGCCGGGCAACGTCATCATGTCCGACGACGGGCCCCGGGTCCTCGACTTCGGCATCGCCCGCGCCCTCCACGACACCCGCCTCACCCACACCGGCACCGTCATCGGCACAGCCGGCTTCCTCGCGCCCGAACAGATCGAACAGGGCACCGTCGGACCCGCCTGCGACCTGTTCGCCCTCGGCGCGCTCCTGGTGCACGCCGCGGGCGGCAGCGCCTTCGGCGAGGGCCCGGCAATGAGTCTGCTCTACCGGGCCGTGCACGCCGAGCCGGACCTGTCGGCGGTGCCGGAGGCACTGCGCGCGATGGTCGGCTCCTGCCTCGCCAAGGACCCGGCGAACCGGCCCACCGCGCCCGGCCTCCTGGCCGAACTGCGTGCCCACGCACCGGTCCCGACGCCCATGCCGGTCCCGGCCCCCGCCCCGACCCCCGATCCCGCCCTGGCCGCGCCGCCGAAGGCCCCCGCACCGCAGGCGCCCGCGCCGGTGCCGGTGGCGCCCGCCGTCGTGGCCCCACCCTCCCCCGTCGTCTTCGAGGCCACCCCCGGACGCAAACTCGCCGGACTCGCCTGGACCCTGGCCGGCGCGCTGTTCGCGGCCCTGGTCGCCCTCGGGGCCTGGCAGACCGACTACACGAAGTACGACAACGGGCAGAGCCTCCGGCTCTGGGCTCCGGTGGCACTGGCCGCGCTCGCGCTCCGCGTCGCGCTCGTCCTGGCCCGCCCCCACACCGTGACCGTAGAGACGCCCGGCCTCACCGTCCGCAGCCTGCGCGGCACCCGCAAGGACGACCCGTTCGTCACCATCCCGTGGACGGACGTCGTCGCCGCCGGCCGCCCACCGGCCGCCAAGGGCCCGCACGTGCACCTGCTCCTCAGACTGCGCTGGGGCGCCCCGCTGCCGCTCCCCCGCCAGGGCGTCGAGCCCCGGTACCCGGACTGGGTCACCATCACCGTGCCCCGGCCGATCGGCACCACGACCACCACGCTGCGGGGACAGCTGCGCGAGGCCGTCACCCGCTGCGCCCCGCACGTCCACGTCGACTACCTCTGACCACCGGACGCCCGACATCCGCCCCGCCCCGCCCGCGCACCGGGCGGATGATCAAGGTGCTGCCGCCGACGACGCGACGAGGCCACCCTCCGTCCCCTCCCGGTCGGCAGAGGGTACGAGGACGAGGCTTCGACCGTCCGCACCCGTGCCCAGGACCGCTGCCTCGCCCGGCCCGTCCACGGCGGGGAGGGGCAGCGGTGCGGTGGGCGCGTCAGTCGCCCGGGGCCGTGCCCCGGGCGAAGCGGAGGTAGCGTTCGACGGACCGGGCCAGGACCTCGTTGCCGTGGGAGGTGACGACCCGGTGCCACCAGGCGCCGTAGATCCGCTCGAAGCGGTAGCCGGCGAGCAGGTCCGCGGCCGCCCGGACCGCCTGCGGGCGCTCCGGGATGTGGTTGGCATAGCTGTACATGAGGGTGACCCAGCGGTTGTCCGGACACACGTTGACCACGTCGCCGGTGAAGAGAGCGCCGTCGCCCGCGCTCCAGTGCAGGACCGCACTGCCGGGGAAGTGCACGCCCGGGTTGATCAGGGTGAGTTCGTCGGTGAGCTGGAGGGTGCGCCCGCTCCAGAAGCGCACGGCCGGGTCCGGGCGGCCCACCCATTGGCGGTCGGCCTCGTGGAGGTGGACCGGGGCGTCGAAGGCGTGGGCCCACTCCACCATCGAGGAGTAGAAGTGGGGGTGGCTGATGGCGATGTGGTCGATGCCGCCGAGTTCCTCGACGGCCCGGACCATGGTGTCGTCGAGGTAGGGGGTGCAGTCCCAGAGGACGTTTCCGGCGGCGGTACGCAGCAGCAGGGCCCGCTGGCCGATGGCGAACTGGGGGGTGACGCCGATGCCGAGCACGCCGGGGCCCTGCTCCTCGAAGCGGCCGGTGTGGCCCTCTTCGCGCAGCTCGGCCGACGTCGTCCACCGCTGGCCGTCCGGACCCACGTACTGCCGCTCGTCCAGGCAGACCGGACAGTCCTGGCGCGGGGCGGCGTACTGGGTGCCGCAGGTGCGGCAGATCGGGGGCGCGGTGACGTCAGCCACGGGTGCCTCCGGCGAGCTCGGCGAGGACGGACGGGCGGCTCGGCCGCCAGCCCAGTTCCTCGACGGCGCGCCGTCCCGACACCACCTGGTCGAGCGCGAGCGCCTCGGCGAACGGCTCCCCGAGCGCCTCGGCGGCTTCCGCGCGCGGCCACGGCTCGGCCCGGCCGGTGCCGCCCGCGGCGATGTCGGCGGCGGCCGCGATCGCGGCCGCCGGGACGGACTCCCACGCCACACCGTGCAGGAGGTCACCGGGCTGCCCCTTGGTCAGGGCGAGGACGTAGAGCTCGGCGAGGTCGTCGACGTGCACCATCGGCCAGCGGGTCGTGACCGGACCCACGTAGCGACCCGTGCCGTGCTCGCGGGCCCAGCCTGTCATCAGGGCGGGAATGCCGCCGTCACGGCCGTACGCGATGCCCGGGCGTATCACCACGGCCCGCACGTCGTCCCCGGCACCGGCCAGCACCCGCTGCTCGATCCGCGGCCGGTAGCCGACGATCGCGATCGGGTCGGTGCCGGCGTCCTCGGTCAGCGCGGCGTCCCCGGTGGCGCCGAGCACCCACACGCCGCTGGTGTAGACGAATGCCCGGCCCGTGCCGCGCAGCGGTGCGAGCAGCGCCTCCAGGGCGGCGGCGTCGACCGCCTCGTCGCCGGTCGGCGTGGCCAGGTTCACCACCGCGTCCACGTCGTCCGTCACCGCCGCGCGCAGCGACGCCGGGTCGGTCAGATCGCCGACCCGAACCGGCGCGTCCGGGGACAGGGCCGCCGCGTCCTTGACGAGGGGCACCACGTCGTGGCCCTCCAGCGTCAGTCGCGACACCACCGCGGAGCCGATGTAGCCGGTGGCACCGAGTATCAGGACCTTCATGAACCCTCCCATGCGGACGTTCCTCGAACAGGAGAACCGTACGAAACGCGCCCGGATCCGCGGATCCGTCGAATGACCGGGTGCCGTACCGGTGTTCATGCGTGACGAGGCCGAAGCGGTGACCCGGGTCGGCCGGGGCGACGGGGCGACGGGGCGACGGGGCGAGCGGACGTCAGTCCAGGTCGAGCGCTCCCAGTGCGGCCCGCGAGGCCACGCCGAGCTTCGGGTAGGCGTTGGACAGGTGGTAGCCGACCGTGCGCGGGCTCAGGAACAGGCGCGCGCCGATGTCGCGGTTGCTCAGGCCCGTCGCCGCGAGCCGGACGATCCTCAGTTCCTGTGCGGTCAGCCGGTCGACGAGGTCCGCGCCCGCCGCCGGAGCGGTCGGGGCGGCACCGGCGGCCCGTAGTTCCGTACGGGCCCGGCCCGCCCACGCGGCCGCCCTCATCCGCTCGAACGACTCCAGCGCCACGGTCAGCGCCTCCCGGGCGGCGGCACGGCGCCGGGCACGGCGCAGCCACTCCCCGTACAGCAACCGGGTGCGCGCCTCCTCGAACGGGCGGCCGTCCCCCTCGTGGGCAGCGAGCGCCCGCTCGTAGAGCTCCTCCGCCCCCGCGTCGTCGGCGGCGAGCAGGGCGCGGCAGCGCAGCTCCACCGCCCCTGCCCACGCGGTCCCGGTGGCCCCGGCCCAGCGCGTGAACCGCTCGGCGGCCGCCCCGGCGTCGGCGGCCCGGCCCGTCCGGACGGCGGCCTCCACCTGGTCGGGCAGGCTGTGCACGGAGACCATGAGGTGCCGGTGCGGCCCGCCGGTCAATGCGGCGAAACGCTGCAGCGCCCGGTCGTAGCGTCCGAGCCCGAGGTCGAGCAGGCCCTGCGCCCTGGTCAGCCAGATCGTGATCGGCGCGACACCGGGGCGCGGGTGTCTGCCGGCCTGCCCGGCGGAATCCCGCCGGTCCCCGCTGCCTCGTCCTTCGGCCCCGCCCGGTCCCTCCGTGCCGCCCGTCCCCTCCGTGCCGTCCGGCTCCTCCCCTTCGAGCGCGGCCAGCACCGCCAGGACGCCGCTGAACATCGTGGCGAGATGGCGCTGGCCCGTGTCGCAAGCGATCTCCAGGCCCTCGACCGCCGTCGTGTACGAGTCCCGGTGCCGCCCCAGGAACAGCCGCAGCCGCGCCAACCGCAGCAGCACCCGTGCCAGCACCCCCACGGCGCCCTCCGTACGACACTCCCGCTCCAGGACCACGGCCTCCTCGTGCACCGAGCGGTACTCGCCGAGCAGCATGTCCCAGCCGTGCAGTCGCACCTGATCGATCAGGCTGCGCTCCTGCCTGGTCCGCACCACGTACCGGGCGAACTCCCGTATCGCCGCCGCCCCGGCCGCCGGATCACCCGCCAGCGTGTCGAGCACCCCGGCCGCGCCCCGGTGCACGGGGTGTCCGCCGAAGTCCAGACCGGCCACCCGCTCTCGGGTGTCCAGGGCCGCCACGACCGGATCCGGCACGTCCCAGGCCATCGCGGCCGACTCGAACAGCAGCCACGCCCCCCTGGCGGGACAGTGGACCGTCACCTGGGAAGCCGCCTCGACGAGCAGCAGCCGCGCCGACTCCGCGCGGCCCCGCCGGTGTTCGAGCGCCGCCCGGACGCTGGCGATCCGGGCGACCGCCGACGGGCTGCTCACCGGCCCCGCTTCGTCGGCGAGGGCCTCCGCGAGCTCCGCCTGTCCGGCCTCGGCCGCGGCGGCCGCCCCCGCGACAAGCCGCATCGACCGGGTCTCCCGGTCCTCGGTCAGCCGCGCGGCCCGCCGATAGGCGGCGGCGACCGCGGCCTGGCCGCCACGCGAGCGGAACAGCTTGGCGCTGCGCTCCAGTTCGGCCGCGACCACCTCGTCGTAGCCGACGGTCGCCGCGGCCAGGTGCCAGGCCCTGCGGCTCACGTCCCCGGCTGCCGAAGCGGCTTCGGCGAGCGCCCGGTGCGCGGCCGTCCGCTCGGCCAACAGCGCCCCCTGGTACGCGGCCGCCCGCACCAGCGGATGCCGGAACACCAGCTGTTGCCCGGCCACCCTCACCAGGCCCGCCGCCTCCGCCGGATCGAAGTCCCCGACGACCGCGCCCAACCGGTCCCCCGCCGCGACCACCAACGCCACGTCACCGGTGTCGTCGGCCGCGGCGACCGTCAGCAGCAGCCGGGTCGGCGCGGGGAGCGCCCGGATCCCCTCGTCGAAGATGCGCCGCACCCGCCACGAGGCCGGCAACACGGCGATCTCCCGCGTGTCCAGCGGTTCGCTCCCCTCCCGCTGTGCAGCTGTCAGGGCCCCGACGAGCTCGACCAGGGCGAGCGGATTGCCCTGCGCGAGCCCGAGGATGCGGCTGCGCACGGCGGCCTGCAGATCGGGGGCCCGGCCGGCGAGGAGAGCGGCTCCCTCCTCATCGGTCAGCGCCCCGAGGCGCAGAACCGGCACGCCCGGTGCACCGTCGAAGGCCGCCGACTCCTCGTGCGCGGCGAACACCATGGCCACCCGCCCCTCCCCGAGCCGACGAGCCGCGAACAGCAGCACGTCCACGGTCTCCAGGTCCAGCCAGTGCGCGTCGTCGACCAGCACCACGACCGAACGTTCCTCGGCCAGCTCGTCGAGCAGGCCCAGCGTCGCGGCTCCGACCAGAAAGCGGTCACCGACGGACGGGCCGTCCAGGGCGACCGCCCCGCGCAGCGCCTTCGCCTGGCGCTCCGGCAAGCCGCCCACCCGGTCCAGGACGCCCCGGAGGAGGACCTGCAGACCGGCGTACGGCAGCGCCGCCTCCGACTGGACGCCCGTGCACCGCAGCAGCCGTGCTTCGCCCGCTGCCGCCGAGGCGCACCGGTCGAGCAGCGCCGTCTTGCCCGACCCCGCTTCTCCAAGGAGCACCACGGCTCCGCCCCGGCCCGCCCGGGCTCCTCCCAAGAGCCCGTCGAGGGCTTCCCGTTCGTCGTTCCGGCCGCTGAGATCGGCGGGCCCCCGGTCGGCGGCACCTGCCAGGACCGCGTCGGTCATCGGCGGTCTCCTCCTCTTCTTCCAGACACCTCACCTTCCACGATGGGCGTGGCTGACGATGTCACGAGTCCCACGGCGTCACGGGTTCCACGGCCGTGGGCCCTGCGGGGCCTGGTGCTCACCTCTGTCGTCGAGGGCCCGGGTCCGCGGTCTGCCGGTGGGAGAACAGGCCGGTGACGGCCTGGACCACGTCGCTGATGTGCTCGCGGCGGCCGAGGTGGCGGGCCGGGGCCCGCCGGTTCTTCGGACGGGCGATGCCGCGCTCGACCCGGATGCGGCGGGAGGAGCGGACCTCGCGCTGTCGCTCGTACATCTCCTCGTACCGGTCCGGAGCGTCGCCGGCGTGCGCGCCTTCGCCCTCGGCCTCGTCCTGGTCTCCACGCGCGACGGCTGGACGACCGACCTGTCGTCCTTCCTGTCCGGCCAGGTCCTCGCCGTCGACGCGGCCGGCGTCCGGCGGGTGGCCGGCATCGGGGCCGTACCGGTCGCCGTCGTCCTGGCCCTGCGGCGTTTCCGGCGCCGTGCAGGCGTCGAGCTTGCGCACGGTGGTGTCGAACGGGGTTCGCGGCCCTGACCTTCGCCGCCCATTCGGCCGGCGCGACCGAGGCGAGCACCTCCTTGTACCGCTGCAGGCTGGTGTGGGTGACGGCGAGCTCCTGCAGCGGGATGAACAGACAGCGTTCCAGCTTGGTCGCCCTGGTCGTCACGCTGTAGACCTGGACGACTTCGTAGTACTGCACCGACATCGCGTGCATGTGGTCGTAGTCGGTGGCGACGCGGGTGACGACCTGGTCCTTCTCCGACTGCGACGTCTCGCGCACGACCGTCATGTTCCGGCTGCGGGTCGCGGTCGCCAGCTGCTGGGTCCGCGCGCTGATGCGCTGCATCGCCTCGTCCGCGACCGACTTCACGCCGCTGGAGCGTGACACCGCGGTGGCGAAGCCCGGGTTCGACGACTCGCTCCGGGAGCCGCCGCCCATGCCGAAGATCGAGACGCCGATGCTGCCGCCGGAGCCGGACGATCTGCTCGCATGGTTCGCCTGGGACGTGCCGTACTGCTCTTCACGGGCGATCGCGTTCGCGACCTCGCTGATCGACCGGTTCTGGTCGGTGGTGCCGGACAGCGTGTCGGCCTCGGCCGTCGTCTCGGTGCCGGTGGCCCTGGTGCTGCGCTGCCGGTCGACGACCGCGGCCTTGGTGCTCTCGCCGGGCGCGAGCGCGAGGCCGTGGAGCAGTCGGCCTCACGTGACGCCCTGGGCCGACCAGCTCTGCTCCGTGGTGACGATCATGCCCTCGGCCGGGCGGTCGTAGAACGGCAGGTTCCCCTCGCCGAGGTCGATGGCGCCGGTCGGACCCCCGCCGTGAAGACCACGTTCCCGCCGGGCTCGAACCGCGGGACCAGGGCGCGACGAGGCCGGCTGACACGCGGCCCGGCGCCCTTCAGGACCGAACGGGTCGCGGAGCGGCCGTACGGAGCCGGGAGCGGAGACCGGCGCGGCGACGCCAGAGCCCGCGCCGGTAGTGCCAAGTGCACAGGGCGACGCGAACCCGGGTGCAGTGTGTCGTACCCAAGGACGGTCCGGATCGCGACAGTGGAGCACCACCGTCGACCGACAAGGACAACGAGATGCCGGAGTTGACGACCGCTCAGCGACGAGCGCGCGGAGCCGCCGCCGTAGGTGTGGGCGCAGTCGCCACGGTCATGATCCGACGCAGCACCCGGAGGCGCGGCGAATCGCCCGGTCGTCACGCACTGCCCGGGAGTGCGGACGAGAACGCACGCGCAGCCGCGACGGCGGCTGCGCCGCGCGTCGAGCAGCACGCGAAGAGCCGGTGGGTGGTCTTCCTCGCCTACGGACTCCTGGCGGCCGCGACCCAGGCGCTCTTCGTCAACTACGCGCCCGTGACGGAGGACGCCGCGCGGCACTTCGGCGTCTCCATCGGCGAGATCGGCTGGCTGTCCCAGATCTTCCCGCTGATCTACGTCGTCCTCGCCGTCCCCGCCGGCATCGCGCTCGACCGGTTCCTCCGTCCGGCCCTCGTGGTCGGCGCGGTGCTCACCGCGACAGGGGCGTTCCTGAGGCTGGTCGCCGACGACTTCACCTGGGCGTTCATCGGACAGGCCGTCGCCGCTGCGGGGCAGCCCTTCGTCCTGAACGCCATACCGGGTCTCGCCGTGGGCTACCTCGCCGATAAGCACCGCGCCACGGGAATCGCCGCCGCGTCCTCCGCCACGTTCGCCGGCATGGTCCTGGGCTACCTGCTGGGCGCGTTCCTCCCCGGCGAGAACCACATCCGCACCCTCACCCTCATCACCGCCCTGATCGCCCTGGACGCCGGGCTGTGTCTCGTCGCGGCACTTCGCTTCCCGCCACGGGCGCGCCCCGAGTCCGCACCCGCGCCCAGTGGACTGCGGTCCTTTCGCGCGGCACTCGGCAACCGCTACGTACGACGTCTGTGCGTGGCCGTCACCATCCCGATGGGCACGTTCATCGCCCTCGCGACGTTCGTGCAACCGCTGTTGGCGCCGGCGGGGGTTTCGGAATCCACCGCCGGTCTGATCCTCGCGCTGACCATGATCGCCGGTGTGATCGGCTGCGCCGTCGTGCCCGTCTGGGCGGACCGACGCGGCCGCGAGATTCAGGTCATGGGTGCCGCGATCGCTCTCACTGCCGGGGCCTGCCTCCATCTCGTCCTGGTCCCGAGCGCGCCCATGGCCTTCCTCATGCTCCTCGGGACGGGCTTCGTGCTGCTGCCCGCTCTTCCCATCGTGCTCTCCCTGAGCGAGCGGCACGCGCCCGAGGCCGAGAGCACGGCGGCCGGCCTCATCTGGATGGCGGGCAATCTGGGAGGAGTGCTGCTGGCGGCGGCCGTCGGGCTGCTCGTCACCCGCCCCGCGATCGCGTTCGCGGTCCTGTCAGCCGCCACCCTGCTCGCCCTCCCGGCACTCCACTGGTTCAGGAGGCTCGACACCACGGCCCCGTGAGGTGGGCTCAGCCGGGATCGGGCGCAGCGATGTCGGGCGCGAGATCCAGCAGCAGGAGCGCGGCCGCCACATGGGTCGGATTGTGCTCCACCTTGACGGCCGAGAGCTCGTTGGCACGCGAGACCCGCCGCTCGACGGTGTTCCGGTGCGCGTAGAGGTGGGCAGCCGCCCGCGTGGTGTTGAAGCCGCACTGCACGTAGGTGAGGAGTGCCTGTCGTAGTGCCGTGTCGGCTTCGGCCAACGCCCCGAGCGTATTGATGACGAACCGACGTGCGCCGGCACGGTCCTTCGTGAGCGCGTCGATCAGCTCGACGTCGGCGTAGGCGGTGAGGCGCCGGTCGGACCCGAGCCGGGTGACCAGCGCCTGCGCCGCGAGGGCGTCCTGGTGGCTGGACCGGAATCCTTCGAGCCCACGTCCCGGCCTTCCCACCGCCACACGGACCCGGTCGGTCGCCGCGAGGGCTTTCTCCACATGATGGAGGTCCGGAACGACCTCCCCCGAGAGCCAGATCCACCGCGACGTGGCACTGGCACGCGCCACCAGGGCGCTCCGGCCCCCGGCGGCGGAGCGCACGGCCGGGACCGCCTCGTCCAGGGCATCGGCCAGCTGAGGATCATCGATCCACAGGACGAGGCTCACGTGCCACCGCCCCATCCGGTAGCGCAGGCGCCCCTCGGCCAGGTCTTCCGCCATCGGTGCCCCGCTGGCGATCAGCTGGATCAGTGCGATCCCCTCGGCGTCCGTATTGCCCATCGCCGCGGCGAGGCCGGCTTCGCGCAGGGCCACGACCGAGTCGAGGGCGTACTGCACCAGCGACTTCCCCGACACGTCCAGGACCCCCACGAGAAGGGCGGGGTCGGCGCAGTGCGCCACGCATTCCTCCAGCCATCGCCGCCAGCCGATCCCCAGGGCCACGCGCCAGGCGACGGCGAAGTCGGGCGCGATGCCGCGGGAGACGAGATCGTGGATGTACGCCGTGGTCCTCGGGCCGACGTAGGGCTCCACCCGCCGTCCCGGTTGCTGGATGTTCGCGGTCAGCCATTGGGCGATGTCGGAGCGGTTGAGTTCGCGGTCCTCCTCGACCAGCGAGGCGTCCGCGAGGAGGGCAGGATCGTTCTGGGCCACGAGAGAGGGCTCCGCGAAGGCGTCGACCAGGGCGTCCGTTTCCGTCAGCAGGCGCTGGCACAGTGACCTGATCGCATCAGCGACCTCGCGGGAGGGCGGGGGCCACAGCTCTTCCATGTCTTAAGTGTCCCTCCGGTCCTGAGGAGCCGACGCTCCCGACATGCCGTGTCACTGACAGATGAAGGCGAGCAGCGCGTCCTGGCGCTGTGCGGACGTCGTCCTGGACCGCGCCGGAAAGGCGGCCGTCGCGGACCGGAAAATGCCGTTGCCGGCGTCGTCGACGATGCGGGTCATGGTTCCTTCTTCGTGAGTGAGGCATGCCGGAGGCATACGGGGTTTCGGGCTCGGGGGACGGGCGGTTGACGCGACTGCCGTCCAGCGGCGATGTCCTCCGGCACCTGTGCGGCCCTCTTCGAAGAGGGCGTCCTCGTGGACCTCGTTGGCGTCGCCGGCGGGGATCACGATCTCTTCGGCCCACGACGAGACGCCCGGGTGGTGGTGCGGCGGCGCGTCGTGTCCGCCGCCTCGACGGGCGTGGCAGGGCCTCGGAGAACAACCGCGCGCATGGGGCTCCAAAAGCGGAGGGTGTTTAGTGCTACCAAACCGGCGGCAGGTTTACCACGCTGCCGGTGGCGCTGCAAGAGTCCGGCGGCGTCGCCCCCCGAAGGGCACCGGCCCCCCGTGACGCGCATGCCTTAGCCTCGTGTCACGGAGGGGGCTCGTCCGAGTCGGCCTGTCACCCGACGGGCACACGACCTCGACCTCTGGACGGGCGGTGAGCACACGATGTCCATCGAAAGCAACGGGAGAGCAGGCGGAGCGGCCAAGAACCCCCCTGCTCACGAAGCGTCCACAGGCGCGCAGCTGAGGGCGATCAGGCTCAGCCGCGGGTTGTCGTTGACTGAAGTCGCACACCGGGCGGAGGTCACCAAGGGCTTCCTGAGCCAGTTGGAGCGTGGTCTCACCAACGTGTCCGTCCCGACGTTGTTGCGCGTCTGCGACGTGCTGCGGATCGGGGTCGGCGAGCTGTTCACCCACCCGGACGAGCAGGTCGTGGAGAGCGGAAGCCGGATCGACATGGGCGGTGAAGGCGTGACCGAGTACCTGCTCACGCCTGCCGACACCACGGCGTTCCAGGTCTTCCGCTCGGTGATCGAGCCGGGCGGGGGCACGGGTGGCCCCTATCGGCTCGACACCGCCACGATCTTCGCGACGGGACTGAGCGGCTCGACCCGTCTGATCGTCGGGGGCGAGACCCGGATGCTGTCGGCCGGCGTGTCCACCTCGTTCTCCGGTCGGACGCTTCACCAGTTCGACAATCCGGGTACGACGGTCAGCGAAGTCCTGTGGGTCCTGTCGCCTCCCCTGCCGCGCGGCGCGCGAGGACCGGTCTAAACCGCGTCCTTCGGACTTCGGCCGGAGGACACGGCCTGGAGCCGCTCGTAGACGGCCGGTCGGGCCGACCGCAGGACGAGGGCCTGCACCGCGCCCACCACGGCCGAGAGGGCGACGAAGCCGCCGATCACCCACGCGCCTTCTGTGGTGCCGACGAGGAGCGGGAAGTTGGCGACCGTCAGGTAGACCACGCAGGCCAGGCCGAGGAAGGCCACGGCCGGGGCCACGACCGTGGCCCACACCGACTGCCGCTCGTCGGCGCGCCGGAAGAAGCCGATCACCGCGAGGCTGGTGGCCGCCATCAGCAGGACGATGCCGAGGGTGGCGGCGCCGGAGAACCAGGCGTAGAGGTCCCCGATCGGATCGAGGTCGAGCGCGACGACGACGAGCGTGGTGACGAACGCGACCGCCGAGGCGACGGCCGAGGACGATGACGGCGCGCGGTGCCGGGGGTGGACGACGCCCAGCGACGCCGGAAGGGTGCCGGCCCGGGACAGCGAGAACTGGTAGCGCGTCACGACGTTGTGGAAGGCCAGCACGCACGCGAACTGACTGGTGATCAGGAGCAGCTGCATCACGTCGGCCCAGACGGACCCGACGTAGCTCTGCGCCAGCTTGAGGACGAGGCCCTCGGGATCGGCCTTCGCGGCGCCGGTCACGGAGTCGACCCCGACACCCACCACGACCGCCCACACGGTGAACGAGTAGAAGATCCCGATCACCAGGATCGCGACGTACGTCGCCCGCGGGACCGTGACGTCGGGGTCCTTGGCCTCGTTGCGGAACACGGCCGTCGCCTCGAAGCCGATGAACCCGAAGAAGGCGAACATCACGCCGAGGCCCAGGGAGCCGTTCCCCACGATCGAAGGCGACAACGGCTCGGCCGTCAGGCCGTGGGCGCCGCCGTGGCCCACGATGCCGAGGTCCATGACCAGGAGCAGCAGGGATTCCAGCACCAGCACGACACCGAGCACCTTGGCACTCAGCTCGATGTCGCGATGGCCGAGGAAAGCGATGATGCCCAGCGAGACGAACGCCCACACCCACCAGGGGGAGTTGACGTCGGCGTACCGCTCGATGACGTTGCTCGTCGCGACGCCGACGTAGGCGTTCACCCCGACGAGGAGCAGCGTGTAGGAGAAGAGCGCGAGGGTCGCGGCCGAGAGGCCGGGTATCCGGCCCAGCCCCGCCTGGACGTAGGCGTAGAAGGCGCCCGCGTCGCGTACCCGTCCGGCCATCAGCGTGAAGCCGACCGCGAAGACCAGCAGCATCACGGTGGACAGCGCGAAGTACAGCGGCATGCCCGGGCTGCCGCTCACGGCGAAGGCGAGCGGCACCCCACCGGCCACCAGCCCGAGCGGCGCCGCCGCGGCGAGGACCATGAACACGATCTGCGGTACGCCGAGCCCGCGGTCGAGCGGGTCGCCCGATCCCGCTTCACCGCTGGGTGCTTCGACGTGCCCTGTCTTGGAGAGGTCGGTCATGTCGACCACCTTTCAGCTCACGGCCGGTGCCGGCTCGTCATGGTTGGATGGATCGTCCCGAGCGGGAGCCGGCTGCTCGCCGTTCCCGCTCACCGGCGATCCGGCAGTCGTCGCCCGCGGCCGCCCCGTCGGCCGGCTCCCGGCCATGGCGACCGGCGACATCTCCACGGCTGCGAGCCGCCTCGGCCTCCCCCGCGGTCGGACCGAGGCCGGACTTCGACAGAGGCGCGCCGTGATGCGACGTGTCCGTCCGCCGGCGGGTGCACAGGTTCTCCGCGCACCGCGTCCGCGCCGTAACCCATGACGCCCGTTTGGTTACCCGGGGGCACCCTGCCGAGCGTCCCGGGGCAGCGGGGCCACGACAAGGCGTTTAGTGCTACTAAACCGCGGCGGCAAACCTCTATCACGCCGGTGGTGTCACCACAAGGTCGTCGGCAAGGCGGCCGGCCGCTCCGCTTCCCGAAGAGCCTGCGAGACCTCGGCCCAGGCGGCGCCCGGCCGTCGACAACCGGAGGAGAGCAGCGGTGCGACTCGCCTGTGCACCGTGCACCGGACCCGAGCGAAGCAGGTGCCCGCTGTCGTTCTCGCCGACGGGCGTGGCTGGAGAAAGTGAAGCCACCAGCCACATGAACAGCGAGGAAACGCCATGACAGCTGAGGTGTTGGACGCCGTCGAGGAGTTCGACGTGGTGATCATCGGAGCGGGAATCTCCGGAATCGGCGCGGCCGCCTATTTCAGCCGAGAGCTCATCGACAAGTCGCTCGTCGTGCTGGAGGCCCGCGACAACATCGGTGGCACCTGGGACCTCTTCCGCTATCCCGGCATCCGCTCGGACTCCGACCTCCACACCTTCGGTTACGAGTTCAAGCCGTGGCGCCACGAAGCCGCGATCGCCGACGCCCCCCTCATCAAGGGATACCTCCAGGAAGCGGTCGAGGAGAACGACCTGGAGCGCCGCATCAGGCTCCGTCACCGGGTCGTCAGCTCGGAATGGTCCTCGGAGGACTCGAGGTGGACCCTCACCGTCCAGACGCCGGACCCCGCCACGGGAGAGACCCGGACCAAGACGATCCGCGCGGGCTGGGTCTTCGCCGCCACCGGCTACTACCGGTACGACCAGGGTTTCTCCCCGGAGTTCCCGGGGCGCGACGACTACGAGGGCCTGGTCGTCCACCCGCAGCACTGGCCCGAGGGCCTCGACTACAGCGGCAAGAAGGTCGTCGTCATCGGCAGCGGCGCGACCGCGATCACGCTGGTGCCGGCCATGGCCACCGGGGCGGGCGCCGCCCGGCACGTGACGATGCTGCAGCGCACCCCCACCTACGTCATGGCGCTCCCCCGTGTCGACAAGGTCGCCCTGGCGCTCACGAAGCTGCTCGGGGAAGAGCGCGGGTACGCCGTGACGCGGTTCAAGAACATCTGGACCGAACACGCCGTCGTGAAGGGCCTGCGGACCTTCCCCAAGACCGGGCGAGCGCTGATCCGGCGCGAGAACGTCAAGCGCCTTCCCAAGGGATTCGACGTCGACAAGCACTTCAACCCGCCGTACGACCCGTGGGACCAGCGGCTGTGCGTGGCGCCGAACGGCGACTTCTTCGACACGATCAAGGAGGGCAGGGCCTCCGTCGTCACCGACTCCGTGGCGCGGTTCAGCAAGCGCGGCATCGTCCTGGCGTCGGGCGAGGAGCTGGAAGCCGACATCATCGTCACCGCGACGGGGCTGAACCTGCAGCTCTTCGACGGCATGCCCATCGTGGTCGACGGACGCAAGGTCGACCTGGCGGACGCGCTCTGTTACCGCGGAATGCTGCTGAGCGGGATCCCGAACTGGGCGATGGCGATCGGTTACACCACCTCGTCCTGGACGCTCAAGGTGAGCCTGATGTGTCGCTACTTCATCGACCTGGTCAGGCACATGGACGCCCACGGATACGACACGGTGGTTCCGGTCGCACCGTCGGGGACGCCGCGCAGGCCCGTCATGGACCTCCAGGCCGGGTACGCCAAGCGCGGCGAGAAGCTCATGCCCAAGCAGGGCCCCGAGAAGCCCTGGCGGATGGCGATGTCCTACCCCGAGGACGCCAAGGCCCTGCGCGGACCGGTGGCCGACGAGAACCTCGAGTTCGGCACCGGCCGGCCGGCCGCGCAGCGGACCGGGAGGCGAGCGGCCCGTGCCTGAGACGAGCGGCGCCGAGGGCGTCGACCAGTACGCGACCCTGCCGTCCGGAATGACGATCTGCTTCCGGGACCACGGCGACAAGGCCGACCCCGTCATCCTGCTCGTCGCCGGCATGGGCGAGGACCTCACCTTCTGGACCGACTCGTTCTCCGACTCGCTCGTCGCCCGCGGCTTCCGGGTCGTCGCGTTCGACAACCGTGACGTCGGCCAGTCGACGTTCGTCGCCGCGCCCCCTCCCGCGCTCTGGCGGCAGGTCGCGGCGCGCCCGCGCGGCGACGCGTACGCGCTGGCCGACATGGCCCAGGACGCCGTCGGTGTGCTCGACCACCTCGGGATCCCGCGGGTGCACCTGGTGGGGCGGTCGATGGGCGGGATGATCGCGCAGACGATCGCGGCCACGGCGCCCGAGCGCGTCCTGTCGCTCACGTCCCTCTACTCGACCACCGGGGCGAAGAAGGTGGGACAGCCGGCCCTGTCGACGATCCGGCTCCTCGCCTCCCCACCGGCGAGGACCAGGACCGCGGCGGTCCGTGCCCACCTGCGGCTCACCAGGCACATCGCCGGAGCGGGATACCCCATCGACGACGCCGCCGAGGCGGCCCTGGCTGCTCACGGGTGGGATCGCAGCGCCGGTGATCCGGCGGCCGGCGTGGCGCGCCAGGTCCAGGCGATCCAGCGCTCCGGCGACCGGACGGCCCAGTTGGGCAGGATCACGGCCCCGACGCTGGTCATCAACGGCGACCGGGACCTGCTGGTCGACCCGAGCGGCGGCGCCGCGACCGTCCGGGCGATCCGCTCGGCCCAGCACGTGGTCATCCCCGGCATGGGCCACCACATCCCCGAGGCCCTCGTCGGCCCCGTCACCGAGTACATCGCGCAGCACGCGGCCCGCGTGGGCGAAGGAGGAAACCATGTCCGGATCTCGTAAGCCCGGCTCCGGGGACACCACGGTCGACGTCGTCGTCGTCGGTGCCGGCTTCGCCGGCCTGAGCGCCGCCGAGCGACTGGTGAGCACGGGGCGGTCCGTCCTGGTCGTGGAAGGCCGCGACCGGGTCGGAGGACGATCGCGCTCCGGCGAGGTGGCAGGCGTGAAGGTCGACCTCGGAGCGACGTGGGTGGCACGACGCCACACCGCCATCCGGGACCTCGCGAACCGGATGGGGTGTACCACGACCGGCCAGTTCGACCAGGGTCGCAACGTGCTGTGGCTGGCCGGCCGGCGCCGCACCTACAGCGGCACCATTCCCAAGGTCTCCCCCGCGACCCTGGTGGACATGGCCCGCATGCAGGCGGCGGTGAACAAGCTGGTCGCGACCATCGACGTGAACGCCCCGTGGGAGACGCCCGGGGCGGGCCGGCTCGACGCCGTCTCGTTCGGCGAGTGGCTCGACCGGAAGAACGCGCTGCCCAGCACCCGTGCGCTGATGACCATCATCAGCAAGGTGCAGTGGGGCTGCACCCCGGGAGACGTCTCCCTGCTGCACGTACTGCGCTACATCCGTGCGGCGGGTGGGCTCGACCACATGCTGGACGTCGAGGGCGGAGCGAACGAGGACCGGTTCGTCGAAACCACCCAGGAGATCGCCAAGCGGGTGGCGGAGCGGCTCGGCGACCGCGTGCGCCTGGAGACACCGGTGCGCCGCATCACGCAGGACGACGACGGCGTCACCGTCCACACCGACTCCGGCGAGATCCGCGCCGGGTACGCGATCGTCACGGCCGCGCCGGAGCACCGCGCCGCCATCGCGTTCGACCCCGCTCTGCCCGAGCAGGCCGAAGGGCTCGCGCGCACCTGGCGCATGGGCGTGCTGAGCAAGGCCTTCGTGGCCTACGAGAAGCCGTTCTGGCGGACCGACGGGCTCTCCGGCGAGGCGGTGACCGACACCGGAACCGTGTTCATCACCTTCGACGTGTCGCCCGCCCCCGGCGGACCGGGCGTCCTGATGACCTTCTGCGACCCCCGCGTCTTCGACGGCTTCGACCCCGAGACCCGACGCGACCTGGTCGTCCAGCAGCTCGTCGACCTCTACGGTCCGCAGGCCCGCACCCCGATCGACTACCTGGACCACTGCTGGGGATCGGAACCGTTCGCTCCGGGCGGCCCCCACCCTGCCGCCGGCCCCCACGCGACGGTGAGCTACGGCAAGGCGCTGACCGAGCCCCACGGGCGCGTCCACTGGGCCGGCACCGAGACCGCCGGCGAATGGGCCGGCACCATGAACGGCGCGGTCCTGACGGGCCAGCGCACCGCCGAGCGCGTCGTCGCCCTCCTGTCCCGCGACGTCCGAGAGGGGGCGTCTCGATGAGAGAGGCGCTGTTCCTGCTGGCCGACCTGTGGATGATCTTCGTCGGCTACTTCTACGGCTGGAAGTTCATCCGCCGGTACGGCAACTACCTCCTCGGTCTCGAATTGATGGTCGTCGCGACGTCGGGCAGCAACTTCCTGCTCTGGTCGCTGCTCAGTGGTGACAGCGGCAGCCCCATGTACGCCATCGCGTACTTCTTCGACGCGTTCTCCCGGTCGGTCGGCATCACGCTCATCCTGATCATGGGCCTGATGAAGGTCACCCACCGCTACAAGCCGAGCGTCGGCGTCGACGTCGCCGTGTTCGGAGTGGCGGTCGTGGCCGGTCTGTTCCTCCGGCCGTTCCACGGCGCGGATCTCCACACCGGCGGCAGCGCGTTCTGGGTCGCCGTGTTCTACGTCGTCGTCAATCTCCTCACGGCGGTCTTCCTCGGGTACTTCGTCAAGCGGCTCTGGGACGCGGGCGCGAGGTGGCCGGCGATCTGGACGGGACTGGTCACGGCCGCCGGGACCACCATCGCGATCACCTACGACTTCTTCCCCCTGCCGTTCGACGACGCGAACCGCACGATCTTCTACACCGCCGCGCTCGCGACGTGGGGCACCCAGGGATTCGTCTACTTCCGCGCCTACCGCGCGCTGCACGAGCGCAACGCGACCTTGGACGCGGCTCCGGCCCGCGCAACCGAAACCCTCGCATGAACCCCGAGAACGAAGAAGGAGTCAGCATGGCGAAGAGGCACGTGTACGCGGTGGTGGACCCCGCCAGCGGCAAGCTGGTCAAGGAGTACCCCACCGCGACGGACGAGGCCGTCGAGGGGGCGGTCGACGCGGCGGCGGAGTCCTACGCGCAGTGGTCGGGGCAGACCTCCGTGGAACAGCGCGCCCAGCTGCTGAACACCGTCGCCGCCCTCCACGACGAGCGCAGCGCGCAGCTCGCCGAGATCATCCACCGGGAGATGGGCAAGCCGGTGGACGAGGCCGTCGCGGAGGTCGAGTTCAGCGCCTCGATCTACCGGTACTACGCCGAGAACGCGGAGAAGTTCCTCACCGACGAGCCGATCGAGCTCCTCGAGGGGGAGGGCACCGCTTTCGTCCGTCGCCAGCCGGTCGGCGTGCTGCTGGGGATCATGCCCTGGAACTACCCGTACTACCAGGTGGCCCGGTTCGCCGCGCCCAACCTCGCGCTGGGCAACACCATCGTGCTCAAGCACGCGTCGCAGTGTCCGGAGTCGTCCGAGGCGCTCCAGCAGCTGTTCACGGACGCGGGCTTCCCCCAGGGCTGCTACGTCAACGTCCACGCCACCGGCGAGCAGATCGGCCGCGTCATTGCGGACCCCAGGGTGCAGGGCGTCTCCTTCACCGGTTCGGAGCGGGCCGGCGCGGAGGTAGCCGAGAAGGCCGGGCGCAACCTCAAGAAGGTGGTGCTCGAACTGGGCGGCTCCGACCCCTTCATCGTGCTGTCGACCCAGGACCTCGACGCCACGGTCCAGGCGGCGGTCGAGACCCGGTTCGAGAACGCCGGGCAGGCGTGCAACGCCGGGAAGCGCTTCATCGTCGCCGACGACGTCTACGACGCCTTCCTCGACAGGTTCACCGAGAAGGTGCTCGCCCTGACCGACGGGCTGGCGCCGCTCTCCTCGGTCGCCGCCGCCGAGTACGTCGAGGAACAGGTCGAGCGAGCCGTCGCTGACGGGGCGACCTTCGTCTCCGCTCGACAGCGCGAAGGGGCGTACTTCCCGCCCGGCGTCCTGACGGGCGTCTCGCCGACGTCGCCGTCGGCCGCCGAGGAGCTCTTCGGCCCCGTCGCGACCGTCTACCGCGTCGGATCCGAGGACGAGGCCGTCGAGCTGGCGAACGAGACCCCGTACGGGCTGGGCTCCTACGTGTTCACGACGGACGCCGAGCAGGCGCTGCGCGTCGCCGACAGGATCGACGCCGGCATGGTCTTCGTCAACGGCGTCGGCCTCGAAGGCGCGGAACTGCCCTTCGGCGGGGTCAAGCGGTCCGGTTTCGGCCGCGAACTGGGCCGGGGCGGAATCGACGAGTTCGCCAACAAGAAGCTCATCCGCACCGCTCGGACCTGATCGCCACAGCGCACAGAAGGGAACCCGTCATGACCGTCGAATTCGACGCCGCCGTCTTCAGGACGCCGAACGAACCGCTGACCATCGAAAGAGTGACCCTCCCCTCGACGCCTCCGCCCGGCGAGGTGCTCGTGCGGCTCAAAGCGAGCGGGGTGTGTCACAGCGACCTCCACGTGCTCGTGGGCGAATGGGAGGTGCCTTCGCCGATGGTCCTCGGCCATGAAGGGGCCGGGATCGTCGAGAGCGTCGGCGAAGGCGTCACGACACTGAAGAAGGGCGACCACGTCGTGCTGTCGTGGACGCCTTCGTGCCGCCGCTGCCGCTATTGCATCAGCGGCAGGCCCGTCCTGTGCGACATGGTCAGCCGGCACTCGGCGAACCACCTGTCGTTCGACGGCCGGACCCGGATCACGTCCGCGGACGAGGGCGACGTCTACAGCTTCGCCGGCCTCGGAACGTTCGGCCAGTACACCCTCGTGCCCGAATCAGCCGCGATCGCCATCCGGGACGACGCCCCGTTCGAACAGTCGGCCCTGGTCGGATGCGCCGTCACGACCGGCGTCGGCGCGGCCGTCAACACCGCCAAGGTGCGTCCGAGCGACACCGTGCTGGTCCTCGGCTGCGGCGGCGTCGGGCTGAACGCGATCCAGGGTGCCCGGCTCGCCGGCGCCCGGAAGATCATCGCCGCGGACATCTCCGACGAGAAGCTCGAGCAGGCACGCGTCTTCGGCGCGACCGACCTGATCAACAACGCCCGCGAGGACTTCGCCGACAGGGTGCGCCGGCTCACCGACGGACGCGGCGTGGAGATCGCCATCGAGGCCATCGGGCTGCCCCGCACCATCGAGTCGGCCTACGAGGTCCTGGCCCGAGGCGGCACGGCGGTGGTCGCCGGGCAGGTGGCGGACGGCGTGAGGATCTCCATCGACCCCTTCGTCATGTCCGATCAGGAGCTTTCGCTGATCGGCTCGAACTACGGCTCCAGCAAGCCGGATTCCGACTTCCCCATGCTGATCGACCACTACATGAACGACCGCATCGATCTCGACTCCCTCGTGACGCGCGTGATCGATCTGAAGGACGTCAACGAGGCGTTCGACCAGATGAAGCGCGGCATCGGCATCCGTTCGGTGATCACGTACTGAAAGGCGGGGGCAATCCCATGGCCCTGGAATCATCACGCTCGGCCTTCGAGCGAGCCCGCCGCAGCGTCGGCGGGGGTGTGGGGTCGGGCCTGCGCGCCGCGATGCCTCCCCATCCGCTCTTCGTGCAAGAAGCACGGGGCGCGCACGTCTGGGACCTGGACGGCGACCGGTACATCGACTACGTGATGGCCTGGGGCCCGCTCGTCCTCGGTCACGGTGACCCGCGGGTGGTTTCCGCGGTGTCCGAGGTCGCGAAGAAGATGCAGGTCGTCGGCACCGGCCACCGGCTCGAATACCTCGCGGCGGAAGCGGTCCTCGAGGCCGTGCCGCACGGTGAGCGACTGCTGTGGAGCAACACGGGGACCGAAGCGGTGCAGGTGGCGCTGCGCCTCGCGCGGGCCGCCACCGGGCGGCGCCGTGTCCTCAAGTTCGCCAAGAGCTACCACGGCTGGCACGACACCGTGTACGCCGGGATGTCCGAGGACGACTGCGGCCGCCCCGCGGCTCCCGGCGGGCCGGGGCAGTCGACCAGCGTCCTTGACGACCTGGTCGTGGCGCGCTTCAACGACGTCCAGCTGGCCGAACGCCTGCTGAGCGAGTCCGTCGAGCGCGACATCGCGGCCGTGCTCGTCGACCCGGTGATGAGCAACGCCGGCGTCGAAGCACCCACACCGCAGTTCCTGTCCACGCTGCGGACCCTCTGCGACCGGCACGGCGTCGTCCTCGTCTTCGACGAGGTGATCGCCGGGTTCCGGATCGCACGGGGCGGGGCGGCCGAGAAGTACGGCGTGCTCCCCGACCTGTCCGTCTTCGGGAAGGCGATGGCCGGCGGTTTCACCCAGAGCGCCGTCGTCGGCCGGGCGGAGCTGGTCGATCAGGTGACGGCCGGCGTCGTCCATGCCGGAACCTTCAACGCCAACCCGATCGCACTGGCGGCCGTCGAGGCGACGATGCGCGTCCTGGCCGATCCCGCGGTCTACGAGCTGCTCGAACGGACCTCGTCCGAGTTCGAGGCCCTCGTCGGTGGCGTGCTCGGCTCGTCTCCCGACTTCGGCCGCTTCAACCGGGTCGGCTCGCTCCTCCAGTACGTCCCCGCCGGCGGGGCCACCGGGCTCCACGGAACCGGCGGGATCTGGACCACGATCCTCGAAGGGATGCTGCGGCAGGGCTTCCTGTTCATGCCGTCCGGCAAGGTCTTCCTCAGCACGGCGCACACCACCGCCGACATCGAGGCGACGGCCGAGGCCCTCGACCGGCTCCTGCGGAAGCTGTGACGTCCGCACCGAGCCACGTATAACGCCCCACCCACCCCGGGCCAGGCCGCATGTCCCGTTCCCCGCGGCCTGGCCCGGTCCACCACCCCGGAAGACACCATGCTGAACCTCTCGGTCCTGCTCGAGGACTCCGCCCGCACGCACCCGAACCGGGACGCGGTGGTCCTCGGCCCGACGCGCCTCACCTACGCCCAGGTCGACGCCGCCGCGAACCGGATCGCCAACCTGCTGGTCGACCGCGGCATCTGGCCCGGCGACAAGGTCGCGCTCAGTTGTCCGAACCTGCCCTGGTTCCCGATCGTCTACTACGGGATCCTCAAGGCCGGCGCCGTCGTCGTGCCCCTCAACATCCTGCTCAAGGGCCGGGAGGTCGCCTACCACCTCGCCGACTCGGAGGCGAAGGCGTACTTCTGCTTCGAGGGCGACGCGGGTCTGCCGATGGGCGCGGAGGGACACGCCGGGTTCACCGAGGCCCCGGGCTGCGAGCACTTCTTCCTCATCACCGCCGACCCCTCGGCGGAAAGCCCGATCGAGGGCGTCGAGACCATGGGCGCCGCGCTGCGGGGCACGGCGACGACGTTCGACAGCATCGGGACCTCGGGGGACGACCCGGCCGTGCTCCTCTACACGAGCGGTACGACGGGACAGGCGAAGGGCGCCGAACTCACCCACGCCAACCTGGTCCTCAACGCCCTCGCGTGCAACCGGCTGTTGGAGAACCGGCTGGCCCTGGACACCCATCTGGTCGTGCTGCCGCTGTTCCACTCCTTCGGCGCGACCGTGCAGATGAACGCCGGCTTCTCGACGGCGAGCACCCTGGTGCTGCTGCCACGGTTCGACGCCCGGCAGGCGGTGTCCCTGATGCAGCGGGAGGAGATCACCTTCTTCGCGGGCGTCCCCACCATGTGGTGGGGACTGTTGCAGGCGCTCACCGACGACGTCGACGTCGAAAGGATCGCGAGGAACCTGCGCGCCGGTGTCTCCGGCGGTGCCTCGCTCCCCGCGGAGCTCATCAGACAGGTCGGGGAGCGGCTGGGCGTCCAGGTCCTGGAGGGCTACGGCCTCTCCGAGACCTCACCGGCGGTGACCTTCAGCGATCCGGCGCGGGAGCCCCGGCCCGGGTCGATCGGCGTGCCGATCTGGGGCGTCGAGGTCAAGCTCGTCAAGCCGGACTGGTCGGAGGTCGAGGACGACGGCACGGGCGGCGCCGTCGGGGAGATCGCGGTCAGGGGCCACAACGTGATGAAGGGCTACCACGGCCGCCCCGAGGACACCGCCGACGCGGTCAGGGACGGCTGGTTCCGCACCGGCGACCTGGCCCGCAGGGACAAGGACGGCTTCTACTACATCGTCGACCGGGCGAAGGACCTGATCATCCGCGGCGGCTTCAACGTCTACCCGCGCGAGATCGAGGAGGTCCTGATGACGCACCCCGCGATCAGCCTGGCCGCGGTCGTCGGCGTGCCGCACGAGAGCCACGGCGAGGAGATCAAGGCGTTCGTCATCCTCGACCGCGGCGCCGAGGCCCGCCCCGACGAGCTGATCGCCTGGGGCAAGGAGCAGATGGCCGGCTACAAGTACCCGCGCATCGTGGAGATCGTCGAAACGCTGCCGATGACGTCCACCGGAAAGATCCTCAAGCGCGAACTCGCGTGACCGGCACGACAAGCGCATTCATACGGGTGGGAAGGACGGCAGATGACAGTGGACGAGGGTCGGCGGAGGGACGCGTTCCCCAGTGGGTCCGACGAGGGGTCGGCTGCGTCCCCCGACTCGCTCGTGGCCGCCTGGAAGGCGCGCGTGGCGAAGAATCCGGACGGCACGGCGCTCCGTTACTTCGACGGTGCCCTGTCCGCGCGGGAGGTGGACGCGGCGTCGGACGCCCTGGCCGCCGCGTTCGAGGCCCGCGGGACCGGACGGGGTGACCGCGTCGGCATCTACCTGCAGAACGTTCCGCAGTACGCGCTGGTGCTGCTGGCCCTGTGGAAGCTGGGGGCCACGGCACTGGGCCTCAACCCGATGTACCGGCGCCAGGAGTTGCGCCGGATCATCGACGACTCCGGGGCGGTCGGGGTCGTCTGCGCGGACGCGGACGTCCACGAGACGCTCGGCACGCTGGCGGGGAGCACGGTCCGATGGCTGGTCAGCACCTCGGCGCTGGACTACCAGACCCGCAACGATCCGCGGGTCTTCGCGACGACCGGGCGGCACGCCCCGGCGCCGGACGGCGACCTGGTGGCCCTGATCGGCGAGTTCGAGGGCCGCGGCCCCTCGCCCGTGGAGCCGACCCGCGACGACGTCGCGTTCCTGACGTACACGTCGGGAACGACGGGGCCGCCGAAGGGCGCCATGAACACCCACGGCAACGTCCTGAGCGTGGTGGCGACCTGCGCGTCGTGGATGGGGGTGGGCGACGGGGACGTCGTGCTCGCCGTGGCCCCGCTGTTCCACATCACCGGCGCGGTGGTCAACGCCACGATCTCCCTGCTCACCGACACCACGCTCGTCCTGGCGGGCCGGTTCCACCCCGAGGTCGCCCTGGAGGCCTTCGCCGAGCACGGGGTGACCTACACGATCGGCTCCATCACGGCGTACAACGCGATCTACGAGCTCCCGCAGGCCGGACCGGAGCACTTCGCGTCGGTGAAGGCCCTGTACTCCGGGGGCGCGCCGATCCCGCCGGCGACCGTCGAGCGGTTCCGGGAGCGGTTCGGCGTCTACCTCCACAACGGCTACGGGATGACGGAGACGACGTCCGCCGTCATCGCCGTGCCTCCGGGAAGCAGGGCCCCCGTCCACCTGCCGAGCGGAACGCTGTCCGTCGGCAAGCCGCTGCCGCACCTCACGGCACGCGTCGTGGACCTGCACGGCGCCCCGGTGCCCGGCGGGGAGCAGGGCGAACTCGAACTGAGCGGGCCGCAGGTGGTGCCCGGGTACTGGGGCAAGCCCGAGGCCACCCGCCACACGATGCCGGAGGGCCGGCTCCGTACCGGCGACGTCGCCGTCATCGACGAGGAGGGCTGGGTCTACCTGGTGGACCGGCTCAAGGACCAGATCAACGTGTCCGGGTACAAGGTCTGGCCGCGCGAGGTCGAGGACGCGCTGTACGAGCACCCGTCGGTCCTCGAGGCCGCGGTCGTCGGGCAGCCGGACGAGTACCGCGGAGAGACCGTCGTCGCCTACGTCTCGCTCAAGGCGGGTCTGAACGCGACGGCGGAGGAGCTGATCGCCTTCTCCCGCGACCGGCTGGCCGCCTACAAGTGTCCCCGCACGATCCACTTCATCGCCGACCTGCCCAAGACCCAGAGCGGCAAGATCCGGCGCGCCGAGCTCCGCGGCGTCGACGGCACCGGGCCGGCGACGCCCCCGAAGGACTGATCCATGAACGAGAACCACACCGACCGGGGCCGTTTCTCGGGCCGCACCGCCATCGTGACCGGAGCGAGCCGGGGCATCGGCCTCGCCGTCGCCGAACGGCTCGTCGCCGAAGGGGCGCGCGTGTGCCTGACCGCGCGCAAGGCCGGGCCGCTCGAAGAGGCCGCCGCAGCTCTCCCCCGGGGCAGCGTCATCACCGTCGCCGGCAGGGCGGACGACCCCGAGCACCGCCGCGAGGTCTTCGACACCGTCGCACGCGAGTTCGGCGGACTGGACGTCCTCGTGAACAACGCGGGCATCAACCCGGCGTACGGCCCCGTCGTCGGCCTGGACCTCGACGTCGCCCGCAAGGTCCTCGAGGTCAACGTCCTCGCCACCCTCGCCTGGGTGCAGGACGCGGTGGCCCACCCGAAGCTCGGTTTCACCGACCGCCGCGGCACCGTCGTGAACCTCTCCTCGGTGACCGGCGACACCCCCGCGCCCGGCATCGGCCTGTACGGCGTGAGCAAGGCGGCGGTGTCCCACCTGACCAGGACCCTGGCCGTCGAGCTCGGCCCGGAGGTCCGCGTCAACGCCGTCGCACCGGCGGTGGTGAAAACCCGGTTCGCCGAAGCCCTGTACGAGGGCAAGGAGGCCGAGGTGGCCGCGGAGTACCCCCTGGGACGCCTCGGCGTCCCGTCGGACATCGCCTCCGCCGTGGCCTACCTGGCCTCGGAGGACTCCTCCTGGGTCACCGGTCACATCCTCACCGTCGACGGTGGCCTCACGGTCGCCGGCGGCACCGCGTAAACCGCGCTCACCCGACAAAGGACAGCCATGACTTTCCCTCATCTTCCGCCCGAGGTCGCGGAGCTGCGCGACCGCACCCGCCGGTTCGTCCGCGAGGTCGTCGTCGACGCTGAACCCGCGCCGGGCGGACGTCTCGACCGGGCCACCCGTGACCGGCTGCAGGCGGCGGCGAAGGAGGCCGGCGTCTTCGCGCCGCTCGTGCCGAAGGAGTACGGCGGGCAGGGCCTGCCCATCGCGCACTGGTCGCCGGTCCTGCAGGAGGCCGGCTACTCGCCGATCGGCCCCAGCGCGCTCAACTGCATGGCCCCCGACGAGGGGAACATGCACATGCTCAACCTCATCGCCACCGAGGAGCAGAAGAAGCACTACCTCGCGCCTCTGGCCGCAGGAGAGATCCGGTCCTGCTTCGGCATGACCGAGCCCCACCCCGGAGCCGGATCCGACCCGGCGGCGCTGCGGACCACGGCCGTGCGCACCGACGGCGGCTGGATCGTCGACGGCCACAAGCGGTTCACCAGCGGCGCGGTCGGCGCCGGGTTCTGCATCGTGATGGCACGGACCCCGGCGCTGGACGGCTCCCCGGAAGGGGCCACCATGTTCCTCGTCGACATGACGAACCCCGGCATCCGGGTCGGCGAGGCGATCCACACCGTCGACCGCTCCATCGACGGCGGCCACCCGCACCTGTACCTCGAGAACTGCTTCGTCCCCGACGAGGCCGTGCTCGGCGAGGTGGGCCTCGGCTTCCGCTACGCCCAGGTACGGCTCGGACCGGCCCGTCTCACGCACTGCATGCGGTGGCTGGGCCTTGCACGCCGGGCCCAGGACATCGCGCTGGACCGGGCCGGGAAGAGGGAGCTGTTCGGCGGCCCGATCGACTCCCTCGGCCTGGCCCAGCACCTGATCGCCGAGTCGGTCATCGACATCGAGACGTCCGACGCGATCATCACCAGGACCGCGGCGCTGCTTCAGGCCGACCCCAAGGCGGGTTCGGCGATGTCGTCGATCGCGAAGGTCCACTGCTCGGAGGCCATCTTCCGGGTGGTCGACCGCGCCATCCAGATCTGCGGCGGGGACGGGGTCTCCGACGGGCTCCCGCTGGCGCAGTACCTCAACGAGGTCCGCCCGTTCCGCATCTACGACGGCTCCAACGAGACCCACCGGTGGGCCATCGCCCGTCGGGCCTCGGCCGGCCGCAGCGCCGAGGTCCGCGCCGGTGAGCCGTACCGGGGCGACGCCGTCGTCGGCCGGGACGGGGACGCGTGATGCACAGCGTTCCCGACGGCGTGGAGGTCGTCGCGAGCGGGGAGGAGGCCCGCCGCCTCGACAGCCCTCCGCTCCTGGTCCTCGACGCGGTCACCGGCTTCCTCGACGCCCACGGCATCGGCAGCGGACCGCTCGCGTGGCAGCGCATCGGCGACGGCCACTCCAACATCACCTACCTGATCGAGCGCGGCGGCGAGTCCCTCGTCCTGCGCCGCGGCCCGCGGCCGCCGCTCCCGAAGTCGACGCACGACATGGTGCGCGAGGCCCGCATCCAGAAGATCCTCGGCGGGCAGGGGGTGCCGGTGCCGGAGATCCTCGCGGTGTGCGAGGACGAGTCGCTCCTGGGGGTGCCGTTCTACCTCATGGGCCGGCTCGACGGAACGGTCGTCACCGACACCGTCCCGCCCCACCTCTCCCCCGCCGCACAGCGCCGGGCCACCAGCGAGGCCGTCGTCGACACCCTCGTCACCCTGCACGCCATCGACGTGACCGAAGGAGAACTCGCCTCCCTGGGCCGCCCCGAGGGATACCTCGGTCGCCAGGTCGACCGGTTCCGTGGCCTGTGGGAGGTCAACACCACCCGCAGCCTGCCCGCGGTGGAGCGCATCGCGGACTGGCTCGCCCGCAACCTGCCGGCGAGCCAGGCGGCCTCGGTGGTGCACGGCGACTACCGCACGGGCAACCTCATGTTCGCCCCCCAGGCGCCGGCCAGGGTCCTCGCGATCCTGGACTGGGAGATGGCCACCCTCGGCGACCCGCTGGCGGACCTGGGGTACCTCACCGCCACCTGGTCCGAGGCCGGCAACCCCGCCACCCCGCTCGAACTCACCCGGGTGACCCGGTCGCCCGGCTACCTCACCCAGCGCCAGCTGGCAGAGCGCTACCAGCACCGCACGGGCCTCGACCTGACCCCGCTGCCCTGGTACCAGACCCTCGCCCTGTGGAAGGCGGCGATCTTCTGCGAGGCCATCCACACCCGCTGGCGGCGTGGCGAGCGCCCGAACGACACGGTCTTCGGACCGTCGCTCGAAACGGGTGTCCCCCGGCTCCTGGAGCGGGCCGGGCAGTACGCCAGCCTGACGGCGCCCATCCGCCGCTGACACCCGACGCGCCCGCGTACGGGTGTCCTCACCGACCTCGCCGCAGCCGGGCCCTCCTGCTCGCCCCCGCGCGGTGGCAAGCACACCTGACCTTCTCGTCTCCGTCCTCCTTCTCCTCAGAGAGAGGTAACGTGCCCTCCGCCCCCTCCCGACCTTCGCCCCGCGACACACGGGTCCTGGCCACCGTCAACGCTGTGCCGCTCGCCGTCGGCGTGCTGCTCTCCTGCTCCACGTCCCTCGGAGAGATCTCCGTGTACGGACGTCTCACCCTCGCCGTGGGATGGGCGCTCACGCAGCTCGTCGTCCTCATCGGCGCGACCTGGTGGTACGAGAGCCGGGCCGCGTCCTCCGGTGAGCCGGCGTCGACCTCTGCCTCGTCGGCCGGGGGCGCGTGGTGACGACGCACCTCCTGAGCGTCGGCTCGCCCGATCTCATCGGCACCGCCGCGAGGGGCGCGGTCATCAGCGCCTTCCTCGTCTTCGTCGGCCTCTGTCTCCTGTGGGTCTTCACGCTCGCCACGCAGGACGACGACCCGGAACGCCTCTACGTCGCCGGCCGGTCCCTCCCGCCCGTCTTCAACGGCGTCGCCATGGCGGGAGAACAGATCACGGTCGTCCTTCTGGTCTCGCTGCCGGGAGCGATCGCCCTCTTCGGCTACGACGGCGTCTCGACCGCCGTCGACAGCGCCCTCGCCCTCGGCGTCTTCCTGCTCCTCGCCTCCAGGATCCGCGCGACCCGCCGCTACACCCTGGGCGAGCTGTTCTCCCTGCGTGCCGAGGGGCCGGGAACACGGATCGCCGGTGCGGTGGTGACCCTGTGCATCGCCGTGCCCCTGCTCATGGTCCAACTGCGTGCCGGCGGCATCACGGCCGCTCTTCTGATCGGCATGCCGAGCGAGCGGGCCCAGGTGGTGTGCACGGTGCTGATGGGGTTCCTGATCACGTGTTTCGCAGGAGTGGCCGATCTGCGCGGCACCAGTTTCATCCAGGCCGTCAAGGTGCCCGTGGCCCTGGCGACGCTCGCCGCGGTGTCCCTGCTGGCGCTCCGCCTGTTCGACTGGAGTCCTGGATCCCTCCTGTCGGCCGCCGTGGACAAGAGCATGTCGCCGGACGGGTACCTCGGTCCCGGCCTGTGGACGCACACCGCCGGCCTCGGGACGCTCGGCACGCTCAGTGACCACATCGTCGTCATCCTGGGCACCGCGATGATGCCCCACCTGCTCCTGCGCGTCAGCGCCAGCCGGGACGTGCCCGCCGCCCGGCGCTCGCTGAGCGTCGCCGTGGGGCTGACCGGCGTCTTCTACCTGCTCCTGATCACGACCGGCTTCGCCGCGGCCGCGGTGGTGGGCGGCGGACGGATCGGGGCGGTCAACACGAGGGGACAGGGGGCCCCGATCCTCCTGGCCTCGGAGCTCCTCCCCCAGCACTCCACCGGCCGGGTCGTGCTCATCACCCTCGTGGCCTGTGTCGCCTTCCTCGCCGTCCTCACGGCCGTGGCGAGCGTGACCTTCGCCGCCGCCGTCTCCGTGACCCGCGACCTGATCGGGCGGAGGGGCCGTGCCAGGATCGGGATCGGGGAGCCGGCGGTCCTGCGGCTGTCCGTCGTCGCGCTCTGCGCCGTGAGCCTCCTCCTCACCACCGCCGTACACCGCTACCCCATCGAGTTCCTCCTCGCCTTCTCGCTGAGCCTCGCGGCCTCCTGCGTGTTCCCCGCGCTCGTCTACTCCTTCCTCTGGACCGGCTTCGACCGCCGGGGGCTGCTGTGGCTCGTCTACGGGGGGCTGTCCCTGTGCGCCCTCCTGACCCTCGCCTCACCCTCCGTGTCCGGAACGAAATACGCGCTGCTGCCGGAGCAGGACTTCAACCTGTTCCCGCTCCACACCCCCGGGCTGGTCTCCGTCCCGGCCGCCTTCCTCCTCGGATGGCTCGGGAGCGCACGTCCCTGGGAGCGGACCACACGCCACCGGCACACGGCGTCGGGACCGACTCCTGACCGTGACGCCCCCGGGCGCGCATCGACTCCGACGGGAGCGTCGTGAGCGGATGGCTCCGCCGTGCCCGCGACGGGCCTGTGCATCGTGCACCGGGCCCGGGTGAAGCAGGTGCCCGCCGTCGTTCTCGCCCGCGGCCCCGGCTGGCGACAGTGGGACGACCACCACATGAACACCGCGGAAACGCCATGACCGTCGAACCCACCCGACCGTCGCGAGGACGACGCGTGCGAGACCCGAGAAGACGGAACGCCCGCGGCTGATCGAGCGGTCGATCAGCCGTGATCCAGATCGAGGAAGAGGACGCACATGACGACACAGAAGAAGGCCCAGGCCCTGACGTCCGTGGCGAACGACACGTCGGCGGAAGAGATCCTCAAGATCGTGACCCGCGACGGCGGCGTCGTCATCGAGAGCTTCCTGACGCAGGAGCAGATCGCCCGTTTCAACGCCGAGATCGAGTCGCCGCTGCAGGCACTCGCCCCAGGGTCCACCCACGAGAACGAGATCGTGGCCGCGTTCCACGGCAGCAACACCAAGCGCCTCACGAACCTGGTGACGCACAGCGCCACGTTCCGCAGCGAGGTCATCGACCACCCCCTGGTCCACGAGATCAGCGACCTGGTCTTCCTCCAGGAGTCGGGCACGTACTGGATGACCACCGCACAGGTCATCGAGATCGGCCCCGGCAACCAGGCGCAGATGCTCCACCGCGACCTGGAGAACTGGTACCCGTTCATCGGCATGGGGCCCGCGGGACCCGAAGTGACCATCAACTTCCTGGTCGCCCTGACCGACTTCACGGAGGAGAACGGCGCCACCCGCGTCATCCCCGGGAGCAACCACTGGAGCGACTTCGAGGACCGGGGGACTCCCGAGCAGACGATTCCCGCGGTCATGAACGCCGGAGACGTCCTGCTGATCAACGGCAAGGTCGCGCACGGCGGCGGGGCGAACCGGACCGGCGACGAGTACCGGCGGGGTCTCGCCTTCACGTTCAACGCGGGCTTCCTCACCGGCGAGGAGGCGTACCCCTTCCTCGTCGACAGGGAACTCGCCAAGACGCTCTCGCCGCGCGTCCAGCGCATGCTCGGCTTCCGCTCCCAGTACCCCACGGGCTCTCCCGGCCTGTGGCAGGTCGACTACGCCGACCTGGGCGACTACCTCGGTCTCTGAGAGCCGGACCGATCAGAGGCTGCCACAGTTGTCCGAGGAGCGCACGCCATGGCTTTCCCGTACATTCGCACTATGGGAACCGATGTCGATGCGTTCCTTGGTCAGCTGGCCCGTCACCTCAGACCCGAGGTGAACAAGCTGGCCACCCTGCTCCTCCAGCGCCTGAACGGCGAACTCCCCGAGCTGTGGGAGGACCCGGACATCGCGGCCCTGACCCTGGAGGAGACCGCCCAGCACGTCACCGCTCTTCTGGATCTCCTGGAAACCGACCCCGGTGCGAGCGCGCCGGAAGCTCCTCCGGTCGCCTTGGAGATCGCCCGCCTCTACGCCCGCCGGGGAATCCCGGTGAGCCGGCTCCTCCGTGCCTACCGGCTCGGCCATCTCAGCCTGCTCGAACAGATCCAGGCCGAAGCTCCCCGCCTCACCGGCGACTGGCACATGATCCACCTGGCCTCGATGAGGCTGGTCACGATCGGCTTCGCCTACGTGGACCGGTCCTCGGAAGAGGTCGTCGCCGCCTACCAGGAGGAGCGCGACCACCTGCTGCAGCGTCGGCTCGCCCTCACCAACAGGGCGAGCAAGCGGATCGGGACCACGCTCGACGTCACCCGGACCGCGGAGGAGCTGACGGAGGTCTGCACCGAGGACTTCGCCGACCTCGTCACCGTCGACCTCTTCGACGCCGTCCTCGACGAAACGGGTACGGGTTCGCCAGAGTCTCCGACACAGCGCCGGGTCGCCCAGCGCTCCGTCCTCGACGGCTGTCCGGAGTCCCTGCTCCACACCGGTGAGACCCACTCCTACCCCGACGGCTCGGAACCGCTGCGCGCACTGGCCGTCGGACGACCCGTCCTGCACCGCACCGCGCGGGCCGGGACGCCCACGTGGATGGCGCCGTCGGAGTCCCACGGTCGAGTGCTGCGCGACCTCGGCCTCCACTCGGTTCTCCTCGTGCCCCTGCACGCCCGCGGAGACACCCTCGGCCTGGTGCAGTTCGCGCGCCATCGCACCGCGGCCCCCTTCGACGACGACGACCTCCTGCTGGCGCGGGAGATCGTCTCGGGGGCAGCGGTGTCCATCGACAACGCCCGCCGGTACACCCATGAGCGTTCCACCGCGCTCACCCTCCAGCGGACCCTGCTGCCGCGGCACACGGTGAAACAGGCGGCCGTCGAAACGGCCTCTCGTTACCTGCCCGCCGGGTCCGGCGCGGGCGTGGGCGGCGACTGGTACGACGTGATCCCGCTGTCCGGGGCCCGCGTCGCGCTCGTCGTCGGCGACGTCGTCGGTCACGGCCTGCACGCCGCCGCCACCATGGGCCGGCTCCGCACAGCGGTCCGTGCCTTCGCCGACATCGATCTCATGCCCGACGAACTCCTCACCCATCTGGACGACGTGGTCATCCGGATGCAGCGCGAGGAGTCGCGAGACGGGGACGAGACCAGCGCCACCTGTCTGTACGCGATCTACGACCCCGTCTCCCGCCTGTGCTCCCTCGCCAGCGCCGGCCACCTCCCGCCGACCGTGGTGCCCCCCTCGACCCCCGGTGAGGCCGCCCGGACCACCGGTGTGGTCGAGTTGCCCGAGGTACCGATCGGTCCGCCTCTCGGTCTGGGCGGACTCCCCTTCGAGACGGCCGAGTTCGAACTGCGGGAGGGCAGCCTGCTGGTCCTGCACACCGATGGGCTGATCGCCGGCCGCAGGCGTGACGTGGACCTCGGGCTCGCCACGATGCACGATGTCCTCGCCTCGGTGCCGGAATCGCTGGAGGAGACCTGCGACCGGTTGCTGACCGCGCTGTTGCCCGGCCGTCCCGCCGACGACGTCGCTCTGCTCGTCGCCCGGACCCGCGCCCTCGACCCGGACCACGTCGCCACGATGGACCTCCCGTCCGATCCGGCAGCCGTGTCCGGCGCCCGCGGATTCGCGTCCGACGTCCTGACGGCCTGGGGGCTGGAGGAGCTGTCCTTCACCACGGAGCTGGTCGTCAGCGAACTGGTGACGAACGCGATCCGCTACGGCAAGAGCCCCGTTCAGCTGCGACTGGTCCTCCAGTCGACGCTCACCTGCGAGGTCTCCGACGCCAGCAGCACCGCACCGCATCTGCGCCGGGCCCGGATCTTCGACGAGGGCGGCCGCGGCCTGCTCCTGGTGGCCCAGCTCAGCGAACGCTGGGGCGCACGACACGGCCGTGAGGGAAAGGTCATCTGGGCCGAGCAGGCCCTCCCCGCGGGCAGCGGGGCGGCCGCCGAAGGAACGTGAGGCCTGGTCCGAACCGACTTGATCGATCGACCAAGTCGATACACTGGGCGTATGGCTCATGTTTCCGCGGCGGAGCGCCGCCCCCAGTTGATCAAGGCGGCCATCGACCTCATGACCCGGGAGGGCGTCGCCGCGGGAAGCACCCGTGCCATCGCCGCGGAGCTGGGTGTCGCACAGGCCACCGTCCACTACACCTTCGGGACGAAGGAGGACCTGTACCGCGCGGTCATGGACCAGATCACCGACGAGCTGGTCGCACAGGTGCAGCGGGCGGCGCCGGAGGACGCGGGCTTCGAGGAGACCTTCAGCGCCCTGGCGGGGGCCCTTTGGGGCACCGTGCGCGAGCCGTCGTCACACCACCAGCTGCTCAGCGAGCTGACCATGTTCGCCCTGCGCGTGCCCGGTCTCAGCGAGGCCCGGCAGAGCCACTACCGGCGGGTCATAGAGGTGACCGCGCAGGTGATCACGGAGACGGCGGAGAGGACGGGGCAGGAACTGGCCGAGTCCCCGGAGACGGTGGCCCGGTTCTTCCTCTCCGGCTTCGACGGACTCACCATGCAGGTCCTCCTGTGTCTGCCGGACGAGGCCACCGAGCGGACGGGGCTCAGGGCGCTCGTGGCCTCGACCGTGGCGCTGGCCAAGGGGGACCTCCACCTCCCGGACGTGTCGATGGCCTGACACGACGCGAAAACGCTCGTGGGCGCACCTTCCCGGGTGCGCCCACGAGCATGTCGCCCGCTCGCGAGGGTCAGCCGGCCCAGACGTCCTCGACGTAGCGCCCGGATCCGACGAGCGCGGCGAGCCAGGCCACGGCCCGCTCGTCGCTCGCGCCGGTCCGCTCGCGGTAGATCGCCATGAACGCATCCCGTACGGCGGGGGCCATGCGGCGGCCGTCGCCGCAGATGTAGACGCGGCCTCCGGCTTCCAGGACCGACCACACCTCCTCGCTCTCGCGGGCGATGCGCTCCTGGACGAAGCGGGCGCCGTTCTCGGGCGCGTGCATGAACGTGGGGCGCATGCTGACGGCGCCGGCCGCCTCCGCGGCCTCGAACTCCTCCCGGTGCAGGTGGTCCACGTCGGGGTGGTCGCAGCCGAAGTAGCAGAGCAGGGTGCCGGTCGAGCCGGTGTGGTGGCGGTCGAGGACCGCGCCGCGGAAGGGCGCGAGGCCGGTGCCCGCGCTGACCAGGATCACCGGTACGGAGGTGTCCTCGGGGAGGCGGAAGGACTCGCTGCACGGCAGGACCCGGGCCTGGATCACGTCACCCGCGTTCACGGTCTGCAGGAAGTGCGAGGCGATGCCCCGGAAGGTGCCCTCCCCCGACCGGTGGGGCGCGGCGAGCAGCGACACCATCAGGTCGGCCTCGCCGGGCCGGGCCGCGGCCGACGAGGAGATCGAGTAGTGCCGGGGACGCAGCACCGGAAGCAGCTCCAGGAAGCGTTCGAAGGGCAGCTCGCACGCGCGGTAGCGCTCCAGGAGGTCCAGGACGCTGAGCCCCGCCATGGTCACGTGCTCCCGGAAGGTCTCCGGATCGGCGGTGGCGAATGCGGTGAGCGGCTGCTTCTCGGGCGGGCAGGCGGTGTGCTCGGCGAGCAAGGCGACCTGTTCCCGGGTGGCCGCGTCCTGGAGCTCGACGAAGTCGGTGAGCAGGCGGCGCAGGGTCAGCGGCCGGTCGACGGGCAGGGCGCCCCGGCTCCGGCGGCGGGCGCGCAGCCGGACGGTGCGGTCCAGGTCGAGGCCGAAGCGGTCGGCGACGCGCTGGACGAGGTCCTCGGGGTTGCTCGGGAGGACGGCCAGGTGGTCGGCGGTGCGGTAGGTGACGCCCTCGGGCAGCCGGAGCCGCAGGAACCGCTTGGAGCGTCCCAGTTCGTGGTCGGTGTCGACGAGTTCGTACGCCTCGAGGACCTCCATCGGCTGGACGCCGTGGCGCTCGGCGAGACCGCCGAGGACCGACTCCGAGGTGTCCTCCAGCTCGTACAGCCCTTCCCCTTGCGCCTCCGGTGCCGGGCCGGCCGTTTCACCGGCGATCACCTCGCCGTACTCGTCCAGGAGCGCCTTCCGCAGGTCTTCCGTCCACTGGTCGACCACTCCGCCGAAGTCACCGGAAGCGTCGGCGCTTCCGCGTTCCAGGAGCGGGACGGCGCCGGCGGCGGCCAGACGCTCGTCGATCAGGGTGGGGATCCGCTGGTAGGTGGCCGCCCAGTTGCGGTCGCCGACGCCGAGGACGGCGTACCGCAGCCCGGTGAGCGAGCCGGGGGCGAGGTTCTCCAGCGAGGCGACGAACTCGGCGGCGTCGTCGGTCGGGCGACCGTTGTAGGAGGCGGCGACGATGACGACCGGCCCCTCGGAGCCGGCCAGCCTCTCCGTGTACTGGTTGAGGGAGGCGACGGTCGGGGCGAAGCCGTGCTCCTCGCCGTCCGTGGCGAGGTCGCGGGCGATGCCGGCGCAGGTGCCGAGGTTGGAGCCGTGCAGCAGCGTCAGCGCGGTGCCGCTGGCCCGGCGCGTCACGGCCGCGGTCCGGCCCGCGGCGGAGTCCGCCGCCGCCGCGGCGGGCAGACGCCGTTCGTCGTCGGTGCGGCGGGCGAGCCGCAGGCTGAATCCGTCGGGCTTGATGGTCAGCGTCGACTTGATCTTCAGCTGGTAGTCGGTGTGGTCGATCAGGCGGTAGCGGTGCACCAGCAGGCCGAGCAGCAGGGTGGCCTCGTGCAGCGCGAACTGGCGCCCGATGCAGGCCCGTTCGCCGTTGCCGAACGGCTTGAAGGCGTGGACCGAGCGGGCCGCCTCCCGCTCGGGGGTGAAGCGCTCGGGATCGAACAGCTCGACGTTCTCCCCCCAGGCCGCATCGCGGTGGAGGGCCGAGGTGATCACCATCAGCGACTCGCCCTTGCGCACGGGGTACTTGTCGCCGATGACGGTGTCCTCGATCGGCTCGACGGCGTACGCGGGCGCCGTCGGCCACAGCCGCAGGCTCTCGTTGAGCACCTGGCGGATGTAGGCGAGCTTGCCGATGTCACCGTACTGGGGGTCCGGGGAGTCGGTGTCGCCCCACAGGGCGTCCACCTCCGCCTGGGCCCGGGCGAGCACCTCGGGGTGCTTGGTCAGGTAGTACAGGGCGAAGGAGAGCGCGCTGCTGGTGGTCTCGTGGCCGGCGATCAGGAAGGTGATCACCTGGTGGCGGATGTTGACGTCGTCCAGCGGCTCGCCGGTGACGGGGTCCTTCGTGTGCAGCATCAGCCCCATCAGGTCGTCGGTGCCGGTGTCGCCGGAGGCGCGGCGCTCCCTGATCACGTCGTCGACGAGGTCCGTCATCAGGTCGACGTCCTCGCGGAACTGCTCGACCTTCTTCCTCTTGAACAGCTCGGAGCCCGGGATGGACTCGCCCTTCTCCTGGGCGAAGACGAGGGCCCGGGCCATCGCCTCGACGAACGGGTGCAGGTCGTCGCGGCGGAAGGACTCGAAGTCGTAGCCGAAGCCGCACAGGCCGATCGTGTCGAAGGTCAGCCGCGTCATCTCGTCGGGGACGTCCACCGACTGCACACCGGCCAGCCGGTCCCACTTGCCGATCAGCGAACGGGCGACCTCGAGCATCGGGGCGTGGTAGCTGCGCATCGCGCCGAGCGAGAACGCGGGCATCAGGATGTCGTGGGCCTTGCGCCAGTTCGGCTCGTGGTGGTACGCGGTGAACAGACCGTCCCCGGCCAGGGCCCGGACCTCGACCAGGTCGGCGTGGACGTGCTTGCGGAAGCGGGTCTCGTCCGACAGCTCGGTCACGAGGTCCAGACCGCCGATCATGACGGTGTCCCTCCCGAAGATGCGCAGCCGGTACACGGGTCCGAATTCCCTGAACTCCTTCAACAGGTAGGCCAGGCCGTCCGCGCCCGCGGGAATGTTGAACGCGTGGCCTACGAGGGGCAGCGGGGGGCGCTCGGGGATCGCCCGCGCCGCGCCTACGGACACCTGAGTCATGAGCGTGCCTTTCGTTGCACTCCAGCAGTCGCCGACCAACCTATATGCGACTTTGTCGAGTGAACATGTCGGACGACTGTATTTAATGACACAGTCGACCGAAGGAACTCGATGCACCTCACGAACGTCCGGCGGGAGCGGCTTGACAGACCACCTCGTCACTGGACACGGTTAATCGACATGGTCAGTCGACCATGTCGAGCGCATGAGTTGCGTGCGCGCTACTCACCGAGCACATCGAGGTTTCCCCGTGAACACCATGCTGGCCGGACGGCTGCGCCTGGACACCCGCACCTTCGCCGTCGAAGAGGTCCCGATCCCGGTCCCCGGACCGGGTGAGGTCCTCGTCGAAGTGCGGGCCGCCGGCGTCTGCCTGTCCGACATCCATCTGATCGACGGCAGCCTGAGCCCCTTCCACCCCGTGGACGCCGTCAAGGAATCCGGCGCCCTCACCCCTGGTCACGAGGTGGCCGGCATCGTCCACACCCTCGGCCCCGACGTGAAGGGCGACTGGACTCCCGGCCGGCGGGTCGTGCTCCAGGCCGGCCAGGCGTGCGGCGACTGCGCCGACTGCCTGCGCCGCATGCCCTGCCGCCGACCCCTGACCCGGGGAGTGGACTACGACGGGGGCTGGGCGCAGTATGCCCTCGCCCGGGAGGACACCCTGCTCCCCATCCCGGACCACCTGCCGTTCGACCAGGCCGCGATCATCCCCGATGCCGTCTCCACCCCGTACGCCGCGATCGTGGACACCGGCGCGGTCCGCCCCGCGCAGGCCGTCGGCATCTGGGGGGCGGGGGGCCTCGGCGCCCACGGCATCCGGCTCGCCCGCCTGGTCGGCGCCGCCCCCGTCATCGCCGTCGACCCGCTGCCCTCCGCCCGCGAGCGCGCCCTCCTCTTCGGAGCCGACCACGCGCTGGACCCCGCGGCCGGAGACTTCGCCGAGGCGGTGCGCGAGGCCACGGCGGGCCGGGGCATCGACGTCGCCTTCGACTTCGCCGGCGTCGGAGCGGCCCGCGCCCAGGCCGGCGCCGCGCTCGGCCCGAATGGCGTCCTGGTGCTCGCCGGCCTCACCCCGGAGCCGATCACCGTCGCCGACAGCATCGACTTCTGCTTCAACGTCCGGCAGATCCGCGGGCACTACGGCTCCGAGCCGGAGCACGTGGAACAGCTCGTCGGACTGGCCGCCGCCGGACGGATCGACCTCGGCCCCTCCGTCAGCGCCCACGTCCCGCTGGCCGAAGCCGCGGACGCCGTCGCCCGGCTGGAGAAGAAGATCGGAGACCCGATCCGCCTCGTGCTCACCCCCTGAGCAGCGGGGGCGGCGGCCGGCTCACCACGCACGGCGCGGACGATCCGGCCTCCGCCTCCACCGGCGTCCGAGGAGCCTCCGCCTCCACCACCGTCCGAAGACCGGCGGCACCCGCCGGGCACCCCGCCCCCCGTCCGGCGTCGCGACCGCGTCGGCCACGATCACGGCGCGGAGGACGAACGCCACGGTCGCGCCGGACGGTGGCGGCCGGCGCGACCGTCCGGCGCGCCTCCTGCGACATCACCATGGACACCGAGGGCCATCGGCCGAACCATCGTGCCCACGGGGCGAGTTCCCCTCCTGTCCGACCGCCCGCTCGGAGGCCTTGCCCGAGCTCGCCGACGCGGATCCCCGTGTCAGCGATGATTCCGGTCTGCCCGGCGGCGTCTGCGGGACCGGACCGCGGCCGGTCTCCCCCCTGCACCAGGTCCTCCTGGCCCTCGGCATCACACCCGGGATCGCCCGCCGAGGCGTCCCGCAGGCCCGGGTACCGTCCCTCCAGGCGGGTGACGGCCGATTCCACCTCGGCGGGCTCCACGCGAAAGCCCCGCACCTTGACCTGGGCGTCGTCGCGCCCGAGGAACTGGAGGGCCACCGGGGGAAGGAAGGCCTGCTCGACGTGCTCGCGGTCGAGGAGGCCCAGCAGCGCGGGCAGGTCGCGGCGTTCCGTGTGGCCGGCCAGGCACAGTGTTCCGCCCGAGCAGAGCGTGGAGAAGATTTCCTGGAAGGAGATGTCGAAGCTCAGCGGTGCGTACTGCACCTCCCGAAGACAGGTTCACCTGTCTGTTGAGCCCGGGGGCGGGCCAGGGAGAAGAGGTTGTGCCGCCATGGCGGGAGGCACAGCCGTTTCAGGGTTCGGTGAGGGGGGCTGCACAGGCCGACGGCTCCCGTCCCGTGGGCAACGGGAGAGGGAGCCGTTCGGGGGCTGTGGGGCGTGTGCCCCGGCTCGATCAGGCGTGGCGATGGGTGTGCCGGTTGCCGGTGATGAGGCGGTAGAGGGCGAGGAGGATGACGGAGCCGACGATGGCGGCGATCCAGGTGGATATCTCGAAGAAGCCGTCGACGGAGTCCACACCGAAGATGACCTTGCCGAGCCAGCCACCGAGCAGGCCGCCGGCGATGCCGATGAGCATGGTGATGATGATGCCGCCGGGGTCCTTGCCCGGCATCAGGGCCTTGGCGATGGCGCCGGCGATCAGGCCGATGAGGATCCACGCGATGATGCCCATGGTGCTTCTCCACTTCGTCGTATAAGGACCGTGTCAGCTCAACGTCTGCACCGATCTCGTCCGGACAAACGTCTTCTCCGGCACCGGAGCCGTGCGAGTCCGTGTACGAGGGGCACCCCCGGGACGTCATGAAGCCGATGCGCCTCTCCCCGGGTCGGTGCGGATCCCTCTGCCGTACCGCCGGCAATCGAGGCCGGCTTGCCGCCCCACCCTGCGCCGCATCACCATGCCGCCTGATGGCCTGCCAGCGAAGTCGGCGGAAGGTCCGCATCCGGCTGACCGGACCTGCCCGCACCCGAGCACACACCGAAAGGCACGCTTCTCGACCGCGCGACCGGGAAGGGGCGCGATGCGCCCCCTCCCGCCGTCACGACGGCAGCCACCGGCCGGGGCCGAGCACCCCTCGGCCCTTCATCGGCTCGACAGGAAAAACCAGCTCAGCGCACCCTTCCCCGCGCCTTCAGCTGCGTCGCCGGCACCTCCGGCGCGTCCAGGCGGTCGCCGTCGTAGCCCTTCACCTCGCCGAAGCGGGAGCCGGTCGTCCAGTCCTCCCGGGCCTGGCGGATCTCCTCGTCCGTGCGGCCCACGAAGTTCCACCACATCACGATCTCCTCCTCGAAGGGTTCCCCGCCGAGGAGCATCAGGCCCGCGTCGGAGTCGGCGCGGAGGGGGAGTTCCGTGCGGCCGCAGCCGAGGTAGAGCATGGAGCCGGGCAGGACGGGGACGCCGTCGACGTGGGCCTCGCCGGACATGCCGAGGACCGCGTACTCGAAGTCGGGTTCCAGGGGCAGGCCCGTCTCGGTGCCCGCCGCGAGGGCGAGGTCCGCGCCGACGATCGGGGTGTACGTGGTGCCCGGCGAGGCCGCTCCGTCGAGGGCGCCGAGGATCACCGTGGCGGTGAGGCCGGGCGCGGTGATCCGGGGCAGGTCGGCGTGGTGCTGGAAGTGCGGCTCCACGTGCCGGTGGGCGTCGGGGAGGGCGACCCAGAGCTGTGCGCCGTGGAGGAAGCGGGCGTGCGGCCGGGGGCTCTCCTCCGAGTGGGAGATCGCCCGGCCCGAGGTCATGAGGCCCAGTTCGCGCGGGCGGATGGTCTGCAGGCTGCCGGTGGAGTCGCGGTGGAGCACCTCGCCCTCGTGGAGCCAGCTGACGGTCTGCAGGCCCATGTGCGGGTGCGGCGGGACCTGCATGCCGGGCTCGTCGGCGATGTCGTCGGGGCCGTAGTGGTCGACGAAGACCCAGGCGCCGACCATGCGCCGCCCGAGGTTCGGGAGCAGCCTGCGGACCTCGGTCGACTCGCCGAGCCGGACGCGGCGGGGGCTGAGCAGCTCCCGTACCGGTTCGGCGACGACGAAGCCGCGACCGCCGCACACGGACAGAGTGGCCTGACGATCGAGATTGCTCATGGCACTCAACCCATTCTTGGTGGAATGTTCAACTAATCGGCGGTGTTGACGTGGTCGACCACCTCCCAGGGTGGCAGATCCGAAGCTCTGGAAAGGGAGCGCAAGTGAGCGACACGTACTACGAGTTCGGTACGGCCGGGGAGCGCTGGGAGCGGGCGCAGCTGTTCTTCGACGCGAAGGAGTACGGAACCGCCGTCCGCATCCTGCGCGGCCTCGTCGCCGAGCACCCGGAGCAGACGGCCCAGCGGCTCCTCCTCGCCCGGGCCTACTACCACTCCGCGCAGCTCTCCCGCGCCGAGACCGAGCTGCGCGCCGTTCTGGAGCGCGACCCGGTCGAGCACTACGCCCGTCTGATGCTCGGGCGCACCCTGGAGCGCCAGGGGCGCCCGGAGGAGGCCGCGCCGCACCTTCGGATGGCCGCCGCCATGACGGGCGAGACCCTGTCCTGACGCGCCGCTGATACCCCCACGCGGTATATTCGCCGCCAGGAGGTCCTGGCTGTGCGTACACACCGAGCGGAACACGGTGAGCGAGCGGGAGGTGCCGTCGGGCACCTCCTGCTCGTCGTCGTGCTCGCGCTCGGGGTGTTCCTGATGCACACCGTCGGCCACCCCGAGGGCTCCGGCGGAGACATGAGCACGAGCACGGATGCCGTGTCCGGCCCGCATCACGGCTCCCCGGCGTACGCCCCCGCGTCGCACGACGGCGCCCCGCACGCCGGTGGGGGCTCCGACGCCCGGCACGAACCGGGCACGGGGACGGGGACGGACATGACCACCCTCTGCGTGGCCGTCCTCGGCGCCTGGCTGCTCGCGGGACTCGTCCGGGCCGCGCTCGGACGCCGCGCCGACCGGCTCGTCCTCCCCCTCGCGCGGCTCGTCCGCGCCGTCGGGCCGCACGGCCCTCCCCCGCGGCCCCCCGACCTCGCCCGGCTGTCCGTCCTGCGGATATAGACCGAACCCGCGCGCCCGGGGCCGCTCCACGCCGCCCCCGCGCCGCCGGTCGTTCCCTTTCCGCCGTACGTACGCGCCGTACGTACACACAGCACACGAGGTATCCCCATGCGCGCCTTCACGCACCGCACCACCCGCAAGCTCGCCCTGGCCGGGGCGCTCGCCGGAGCCGGGCTGCTCCTGACCGCCTGCGGCACCGACGGCGGCACGAGCGGGACGGACCACGGCGGGACGTCCGCCACGTCCTCCGGCACGCCTTCCGCCACCGCCTCCGCTCCCGCCGCCGGCGCGGACTCCGCCCCCGGGGACTTCAACGACGCGGACGTCATGTTCGCGCAGATGATGATCCCGCACCACGAGCAGGCCCTGGAGATGGCGGAACTCGCCGACGGCCGCGCCGAGGACCCCGAGGTCAAGAAGCTGGTCGCCGCGATCGAGCAGGCCCAGGACCCGGAGATCCGGAAGATGAAGGCCTGGCTGAAGGGCTGGGGCAAGCCGGAGTCCGCCGGCCACGGCTCCGGACACGGCATGTCCGGGATGATGTCCGACCAGGACATGAAGGACCTGGCCGCCACCCAGGGCAAGGCCTTCGACCGGAAGTTCGCCGAGCTGATGATCGCCCACCACGACGGGGCCGTCGCCATGGCGAAGGACGAGCAGGAGGACGGCGCCAACGCCACGGCCAGGAAGCTCGCCGACGACGTCGTACGGACCCAGTCCGCCGAGGTCGACCAGCTGCGGAAGATCCTCGACCGCCTCTGATCCCGTCCGGCTCCGGGCGGCCCGTCCCAGGAGGGACGGGCCGCCCCGCCGTCACGCCCCCTGTCGCCGGTCCACGACCACCTCTCCGCCCACCACGACCGTCTCCGCCACCGTGCCCGGGATCTCCTCGGGGGCGATGCGGAGGATGTCGCGGGAGAGGACGACGAAGTCGGCGAGCTTGCCCACCGTCAGCGAGCCGCGCTCGTGCTCCAGGAAGTTGGCGTAGGCCGAGCCCCTCGTGTAGCCCTCGACGGCGGTGGCGACGTCGATCGTCTCGCCGGCCGTCCAGGCCTCGCCGCCGCCGGGCGGCCGGCGGGTCACGGCCGCGTGGATGCCGACCATGGGGTCCATCTCGGCGACGTTCCAGTCGCTGGAGAGCGCGAGGACCGCACCGGCCGCGTGCAGGCTGCGCAGCGGCCAGGCCTTGTGCCAGCGCTCGGGGCCGACGTTCTCGGCCCAGTCCTGGCCGGGTCCCGCGATGTCGGGGGCGGCGTGCCGGGGCTGCATGCAGGCGACGACGCCGAGTGCCGCGAAGCGCGGGGTGTCGGCCGGGTCGAGGCACTCGACGTGGACGACCTGGTGGCGGGCGTCGCGCGGCCCGTTGACGGCGCGGGCCCGCTCGACGGCGTCGAGGACGGTGCGGATGCCCCGGTCGCCGGTGGCGTGGACGAAGCACTGGAAGCCGCGCGCGTCGAGCCGGGTGAGCAGCTCGGCGAACTCCTCGGGCGGGTAGAAGGTGTCGCCGCGGTGGTGGGAGCAACCGGCGTAGGGCTCCAGGAGGGCGGCGGTGCGGGGTTCGACGACGTCGTCGATGTACAGCTTGAGCGGCCCGACCCGCAGCCGGTCGTCGGCGTACGCGTCGGCCGCCGTCTCGAAGTCGTCCAGGTCCGCTTCGGTGGTGCCGCGCGGATGGAAGAGCGCGGCGACGATCCGGGAGCGGAGCCGGCCCTCGGCGCGGGCACGCTCGAAGAGGGCGAGGTCGTCGAGGGAGTTCTGCGGTTCGACGACGGTGGTGATGCCGTAGCCGATGGCGTCGTCCAGGCTCTTGACGAGCCGTCCGTACTGCCGGTCGGGCGAGGCCCACGGGAGGCCGAGCTCGCGCAGGGCGCGGTGGCCTTCGCGGGAGAGGCCCTTGACGGCGAAGTCCTTGACGAATCCGGTGGGTTCGCCGGTGGCGGGGTCGGTGACGGCCCGCCCGAAGGGCAGTTCGGTGTGGTCGCGGTCGACGCCGAGGCGGCGGAGGGCGGCGGTGTTGAGCCAGGCGGTGTGGACGTCGTAGCTGAGGACGAGGGCGGGGGTGTCCCCGGTGGCCGGGTCGAGGTCGGCGGCGGTGGGCATCCGCCCGCCGGGGATCGCGGAGTAGTCGAAGGCCTCGGCCTCGATCCACCCGGCGTCCGGGTGGGCCGCGCGCCAGGTGCGGATGCGCCGGTGGATCTCGTCGAGCGTGCGGGCTCCGGCGAGCTGGACGCAGGCGTCGTCGGAGCCGAGGCGGACGTGGTTGTGGGCGTCGACGAAGCCGGGCAGGACGAGTCGCCCGCCGGCGTCGAGGATCCGGGTGTCGGGGCCCGTCCAGTCGGCCGCTTCGGCATCGGCTCCGATCCAGACGACGCGTCCGGCGCGGACGGCGAGGGCCTGGGCCTCGGGGAGCGCCGGGTCGACGGTGTGGATGCGGGCCCCGGTGAGGACGAGGTCGGCGGGGACGGTGCGGTTCATGGGGGTGTGGCTCCGTGTCGTACGAGAAGGGTCGAGGGGGTCACTGGATCGGGGCGACGGTGCGGCGGGCGAGGAGCACGTACACCAGGGCGGAGACGACGGCGCCGAGGAGCGTGAGGTCCGCGCCGCCGAGCGGGGCGACGAGGGGGCCGGTCCACAGCTCGGAGTCGCAGGTGAGGGCGGAGAAGAGGAGGCCGGCGAGGAGGGCGGTCATGCCGGCCGGGTGCCAGCCGGAGCGGTACCCGTAGGCGCCGCCGGTGTCCGCGTGCAGGGCGGCGGAGTCGTAGGTGCAGCGGCGGAGCACCATGTCGGCGAGGAAGACCCCGCCCCAGGGGGCGAAGACGATGATCAGGAGGGAGAGGAAGGAGAGGAGGGAGGTGGTGAAGTCGGTGAGGAAGAGGGCGCCGAGGGAGCCGGCGGCGGTGACGGCCGCGCTGATGACGATGGCGCGGGCCCGGCTCCAGGGGATGCCGAGGACCTGGAGGTTCAGGCTCGACGAGTAGAGCGTGATGATCGAGTTGGTGACGGAGCCGCCGAGCACCAGGGCGAGGAAGAGCGGCTGGAACCAGCCGGGGAGGAGGCCTTCGGTGCCGGCGACGGCGTCGGTCATGTCGGCCTGGGTCGCGGCGGCGACCCCGGCGACGCCGAGCGCGACGGAGGAGACGAAGCCGCCGAGGGCGCCGCTCCAGGTGAGGGCCTTGAGACTGGTGGTGCGGGGCAGGTAGCGGGTGTAGTCGGCGGGCATGGGGAGGTACGAGAAGGGGCCGGCGAACATGACGACGAAGGCGAGGCTCCAGCCGGAGGCGCCGGGCGCGGCGGCGGGGGCGGAGGTGTCGGCGCCGGGCAGGACGAGGACGAGCAGGGCGGCGAAGCCGGCGGCGAGGACGTAGGCCATCCAGCGCTCGGCGAACTGGACGGTGGCGTGGCCCCAGAGGGCGACGGCGAAGGTCAGCGCGAGGGTGACGGCGAGCGCGAGGGCGCGGGCGGCGTGTCCGCCGTTCCAGCCGAGGTCGCCGAAGAAGGCTTCGAGGGCGAGGGTGCCGACCACGGTGTTGACGATGGTGTAGCCGATGCTGACGATCCAGTTCAGCAGTCCGGCGGGCCAGTTGCCGCGGCGGCCGAAGGCCGCGCGGGAGATGACGAGGGTGGCGGTGCCGGTGCGCACGCCGCTGAGTCCGGCCGCGCCGATGGCGAGGAAGGAGAGGCCGCCGAGCACGACGACGGCGGTGGCCTGCCAGAAGGAGAGCCCGAAGGCGACGGCGAGGGCGCCGTTGATGACGTAGGTGAAGGTGAGGTTCGAGCCGAACCAGAGCCAGAAGACGTCCCTGGCCCCGCCGTGCCGTTCGGCGTCGGGGATGGGGTCGATCCCGTGCTCCTCGACCTGGAAGACCTCGTCGGTCGCCGGCCGGCCCGTGGTCACGGGCGCCGTCTCGCGTTCGAGCACACCGCACTCCTGTCGTGGATATCGCCTTGAATGCCGTTCTAACTTTTAGAACGGCATTCAAGATGCGCGAGGGGTCCGGGCCACGTCAAGGCCTTCGGAGGTTGCGGTTAAGGTCGATCCCGGACACGGGACTCGGTGGAACGGCAGGACGGGGACGGCGGCGGTGGCAGGCGCGGCACGACGGCGGGACGGGAACGTCACCCAGGAGCGGATGCTGGAGGAGGCCATGACGGCGATCGCCGAGGACGGCCTCGCCTCCCTCACCATGTCGGCGCTCGCCGAGCGGCTCGGGACCAGCGGCGGGCACATCCTGTACTACTTCGGCAGCAAGGACCTGCTGCTGCTCGCCGCCCTCCGCTGGAGCGAGGCCGCGCTCGCCGAGGAGCGGCGCGCTCTGCTCGCCCGGCGGATCACGGCCGAGCGCAAGCTCGACCTCTTCCTGCGGCTCTACCTCCCGCGCGGCCCGCGCGATCCGCGCTGGACCCTGTGGATCGAGCTCTGGGCCCGCACCCCCGGCAACACGGCGCTGCGCGAGGCGCAGGCCGAACTGGACACGGGCTGGCAGGAGGACCTGGAGGCCCTGCTCGCGGCGGGCGCGGCGCGACGGCGTTTCGCCCCGCTGGACGCAGCCGCCCGCGCCTCCGAACTCCTGGCCCTCCTCGACGGGTTGAGCACCCGGGTGGTCCTCGGCGAGGAGACGGGCCGGGATCCCCGGCCCGCCCTGGAGGCCGCGCGCTCGGCGGCGCGCGCCCTGGTTCCCCCGTACCCTTCGGACGGACGAGGGACCGTGACGGCGCATCAGCCGCGGTAGGCCTCCAGGAGACGCAGCCACGCCTCGCTCAGCGTCGGGTACGCGGGGACGGCGTGCCACAGGCGGGCGATGGGCACCTCGCCCGTGACGGCGACGGTCGCCGAGTGGAGGAGCTCCCCGATGCCGGGCCCCACGAAGGCGGCGCCGAGGACCACCTCCCGGTCCAGGTCGACGACCATCCGGGCGTGCCCCCGGTACCCCTGGGCGTAGAGCCCGGCCCCGGCGACGGACCGCATGTCGAGGTCCACGGCCCGGACCCGGTGCCCGGCGCGCTCCGCCTCGGCGAGGGTGAGACCCACGGAGGCCGCCTCGGGGTCGCTGAAGACGACCTGCGGCACCGCCGCGTGGTCGGCGGTGGCCGCGTGCGCGCCCCACCGTCCGGTGTCCAGGGAGGCCTCGCCCCGCGCGCGGGCGGCGATCGCGGCACCCGCGATGCGGGCCTGGTACTTGCCCTGGTGGGTCATGAGCGCACGGTGGTTGACGTCGCCGACGGCATAGAGCCAGTCGCTCCCGGTGACCCGCAGGGTGTCGTCGACGTCGAGCCAGGAACCCGGCGTCAGGCCGACGGTCTCCAGGCCGATGTCCTCGGTGCGCGGCTTCCGGCCGGTGGCGAAGAGCACCTCGTCGCCCTCCACGTGGTCGCCGCCCTCCAGGACCACGGTGACCGGTCCGGTGCCCCCGTCGCGCACCACCGCGCTCACCGCCACGCCCGTACGGACGTCCACGCCGCGCGCGCCGAGCGCGGCGGCCACGTGCTCGCCGAGGAACGGCTCCATGCGCGGCAGCAGTCCCCCGCCCCGTACCAGCAGGGTCACCTTCGAGCCCAGGGCCTGCCAGGCGGTGGCCATCTCCACGCCCACCACTCCCCCGCCGACCACCACGAGCCGCTCGGGCACCCGGTCGGAGCTGGTCGCCTCCCGGCTGGTCCAGGGATGCGCCCCGGGCAGTCCCGGCAGCTCCGGCAGGAGGGCGCGGGTGCCGGTGCAGACGGCGACCGCGTGCCGGGCGGTGAGCACGTGCCGCTCGCCCTCGGGACCCGCGACCTCGACGCGGCGCGGGCCGAGGAGCCGGCCGTGGCCCCGGAAGACCCGGGCGCCCACGGAGTCCAGCCAGTCCAGCTGGCCCTCGTCCTTCCAGTGCCCGACGACCTCGTCCCGGTGGGCGAGGACCTCCATCGCGTCCAGCGGACCGTAGACCGACTCGCGCAGACCGGCCACCCTGCGCGCGTCGGAGCGGGCGATGGCGGGGCGGAGCAGCGCCTTGCTGGGCATGCACGCCCAGTAGGAGCACTCGCCGCCGATCAGCTCGCTCTCGACGATCGCCGCGGTGAGGCCGCCGGCCCGCACCCGGTCGACGACGTTCTCGCCGACCGGGCCCGCGCCGATCACGACGACGTCGTAGGAGTGTTCGTCTTCCACCGTTCGTGTCATGGGTCCCAGTCTGACGCAGCGGCCTGGAACGGCGCGGCTCGATACGCCGTCGTGCCGGGCGAGTCCTCGGGGCACCGGGAGTCCACCGCCAGGAGCCCCGAGGACGACCGGTACGAGCACCGCGGAGCTCGCCCGCGCCGGGACCCGTGCCGGGCGGGGCCGCGGGTGCCGCTCCTGGAGGCCGGAGACGGGGTCGGCGGGCGGATGCGCACCGACCCCGTCGCCGACTTCACCGCGGACCGGGGCCTCCGGGTCCTCCACACGTCGTATCCGCGGGGGGGGGCTCGCCCGCCGGGGCATGAGCACCGCGCGGACGAGGTGGACGGCGGCGTCGGGCGAGCGGCCCACCGTTGTCCCGCGCGACCGTTCCGCGTGCCCGTCCGGGGCGGCCGTCGCGGGACCGGGACCCGGTCAAAGATACGAGGTGACATCACCCGCGCGGGGTCGTTCCCCCTGTATGCGGTCCCCCCTGACGAACGGCTCACCCGCCCTCACGGCCTCCATACGCGCCCGGCGAAGCCCCTCCCGCACGGCTGCGGAAGCGGTCCTCGTCGAGCAGTACCCCTCTCTGGTACGGCTGGCGCATCTGATCCTGCCGCCGGATCTCGGCCGTCACGGCAGGGTCCTCGCCGCCCACGCCGTCGTACAGCACAGCCTCACCGCCGGAGGCGGCACGGGACGCCCGCGGTTCCCCGGGCGCAGGGCCGGGGCGGGTCCCGGCTCCGGCGGCCACGCGCTTCGCCTCCCCGCACCTCGGTCCGGGGAGACGCCCGAGCGATCCGCTCACGACTGGCTGCGCGCCCGCGTCGTCCGCCACTCCCTGCGGTCGCCGCTCCGCGTGTCGTGGGGAGCGGCCCTGCCGAAGGCTCTCGGCCTGCGCGTCTTCCCCCGGGCCGGGGGAACGGACGAGCTGGCGCTGGACCGCGCGCTCGCGGCGGCGACGCCGGCGGCGCGCGCGGCCCTCGCCCTCATGGCCCTGGAGGGCCTGGCCCGGGAGCCCGTGCTCTCCTTGCTGCGCGAGGCCCGCGTGGCGGATCCGGACCGGGCCGTGGCGGATGCGGAGCGGCTGCGCGCGGCCGCCGCCTCCGACGTGGCCGAGCTGCTGCTGCGGCCGGAGTTCGATCCCAGCACGGTCCACCTGCGGCCCACCGACCTGCTGCGCCGTCGTCGGCGCATCCGCGTCGCCGCCCTCTCCGGGGTCCTGGCGCTCCTCACCGCAACGGTCGGAGGCGCGCTGGTCCCGGAAGCCGGATCCCCGCGCCCGGCGGCGGCCGTGGCCCCCGAGGAGGCAGCGCCGGTGCGCGTCCCCGCCGAGCGGTGGGCCGACACCTCGCGCGTCGACTTCACGGCCTGGCCCGCCCGCGGCGACCGGTCCTCCGACAGGCCCCTGCTGCGGCGCGCGATCACCGCGTGGACGCGCGGTGCGCCCCCGGGGACCGGGTCCCGGGCCGGGCGGCCTTCGCTGCTGTTCGCCGGTGCCGTGGACGGCGCGGTCGTCGTCCTGTTGCACACGGGCCGCACTCTGGTCCGTTACACCGAACCGGGCACCGGGCAGGGGCGTCCCTCGCTGGTGGAGACGCGGGCCGACGACAGCGACGTGACGACGGCGGCGGCCGTCGTCCTCACCCGTACGGGCCGCCTGACCCGCTATCTCCTCGCACCCTGGATCGCGGAGGCCGGGGTGCGTGATCTGCGCGCTCCCGGCTCCTCCGCACGGTCGCTGTCCGTGACGGCGGACGGCGTCACCGGGCCGGTGGCCGGTCCCGGGCCGGTGGCCGGTCCCGGCTCCGCGTCCGGCTCCTGCGGCGGGGTGCCGGCTCTCCGACTGCGGTCCTCCACGCGGATCGTGGAGGACCACGCGTTCCTCGTCGTCGACCTGGGCGGGCTCGTCCCGGCTCATCTGACCTGGACGCCCCTGCCGGCGCCCGGAGCCCCCGCGCGCCGCCCGCGGGAGGCAACGGGCCCCTTCGGCCTCGCGGCGTGGGCGCGTTCGGCGTGTTCCCTCACGGCCCTGCGGGACAGCGGTGTCCGCTCGGTCAACCGCTGGGAGTTCGCCGCCCAGCCGCTTCCGGAGCGCGCGGGACGGGCGCTGTGGGTGTGCTCGCGCGCGGACACCTGGGAGGGCCCCGGGCGGGCGGACGTCACCCTGGAGGCGGCCGGCCGGCCGGTCCCCGTCACGACGGTACGGAACACCGCCGCCTGCGGGCGGTTCGGTCAGGACGTCCTCGCCGGGACGGTCTGGTCCGCGCCGAGCGGGGCACGCCACCTCCTGGCCGCGGGCAGCCGGCGGGTCGTGGGCGTGACCGCCGCCGGCGCCGTGAACGCCGCCGCGCGGGGGCCCGTGCTCGACGCTCGCGCGGGAGACGCGGGACGGGTGCGCCTCACCGGAAGGCTCGCGAACGGCTCGTCGCTGCCCGGATGGACGGCCCGCACCGTGCAAGGCGGGGGGTGAGCGGTCCGGTCGTGTGCCGAGCCGGACCCGCGCAGCGGGTCCGGCGCGACCTCATGGGAGCGGGTCCGCCTCGACGGCCGCCGACTCCGCCGCGGTCGCGTCCCGCTCTTGCCACGAGCGACCCGAGCAGCCGGGCGGGAAGGCGGGGAACAGATGGCCGGCGAGGTCGATGCGCCAGAGGTGGGCGCCGGAGCAGTCGCACACGAAGGTTCCGGCCTTCGGCGTGTACGCGCCGGGCGCATGGTTCTCGGTGGGGGTCACGTGGATCACCTCGTCGGATCGGAAGGGAGATTCGGCACTGATTGGCCGGGTCACGGCTGCCCGGATGCACGGTGCGTCCGAACGGGTTCCTTTCCCGGCAGGCGCATCCACGGGGGACGGAAGAAGCCGAATCAGGCGGGCAGAGCCACCCCCGTGCGAGGAGACAGTCATGCAGATTCTGATCGGCGTGGTCGTGGTCGCCGTGCTCATCGGCGCGTTCGTCCTCGGAGCCAGGGTCCGGGACGGCGAGAGCGGGCCGCCGCACCCCTCGTCCCACCCTTCGCGGCCCTCCACGGACAGGCTGCCCGGCAGGACGTCGGAGTACCGCCGGCCGGCTGAGGTGCCGCGTGCCGACGGAGCGCTTCGGCTCCGCCCGTACCAGCTGAGGGCGCGCACGGAGACCTCCCCGGCTCCCCCGCGGGAGTAGGCGCCGCGGGCGCCCCGCGCGCACCGCCTCCGACCAGCCTGTGACAGCCGCGCCTCCGTGCCGGGGGCGCGGCCTGGACGTTCCTCGTCCGACCGGCGGGGCGGGCCCGTCGACGGGCCCGCCCCGCCGTCCCGTTCCCGGGCCGCTGTCAGGGCGCCGGGACCTGGTCGGCGAGGGTCGTGCCGGCGCCGCGCGGGGCGGCGGCCCGGGCCGGGGCGAGGGCCCGGTCCCCGGTGCGGAGGACGTGGTCGGCCCGCCGGCCGTGGCCGGGAGGGGTCGGCGTCCGTCCGTCGCGTTCGACCGGCCACCGGTCGAACGCGACGGAGACGGGCCGTTCGGGCGGGTGGGCGAAGCCGCTCATCGGTTGAGGCGCACGAGGGAGGCGTTCAGCGCGGTGGCGAAGGCGCACCAGGCCGCGTAGGGCCACAGGGCACGTGCGGCGGTCGGATCGGTGCGGGCGGTACGGCGGATGAGTTCGGCGTTGCTCAGGTCGAGCAGCACGGTGCCGACCAGGCCCGCACGGGGGCTGCGCAGACGGAAGAACAACCAGTTCCAGGCGGCGTTGAGCGTCAGGTTGACGGCCAGGCTCGCGGCGAGCAGCCGCCGCTCCCGGCCGCGGGCGCGGCCTCCCGCGTGGCCGCCGGCGAAGGCCACGGACGCGTACAGGGGGGTCCACACCACGCCGAAGGCCCACGCGGGTGGCTGCCACGCGGGCTTGCGCAGGGAGCGGTACCAGGGGGTGTCCGGATCGACGGCGGCGGCACCGGCCGCCGCCGCGGCGGCCACCGCGATCGCGGCCGTCACGTACCGCCCTGTCGGCGCGTCCGTCGGCCGGGGGGCCGAGCCGCCGCCGGTGAGCCTCATGTGCACGTCCTTCCTGCGGTGTCGCCCCGCGTCGGGCCCTCCGGCCGGTCCGGACGGCGCGGCCCGTCGTGCGGGTGCGCGAAGACGCTTCCTCTCCTCCCGTACCCCCGCCCCGGCCCCGTATCCCATCGCCCCCGGACGGCAGGCACCGGATGCGGACGGGCTCCGGATCATCCGATGCACAAACGATGCGTGTTGCCCAGACGCATCGTTTCTTCCACTGTCGGGAGGGCGGCGCACAAGCCACTGAGGAGTACGCCATGAACGCTGTCCTGCAGTTCCCCCTCACCGCTCCCGACGGTCCCACCACCCCGCGGGCGCCCACCTGGCCGTCATCGCCCGAGGCGACGGGGACGGAGGAGAACGACGCGGCGCTGGCCGGCCGGTTCCGCGCCGGCGACGAGGACGCGCTGCGGGAGGCGTACCGTCGCTGGGCTCCCACGGTCTACGCGCTGGCTCGGCGATCACTGGGCAACACGCAGGACGCCGAGGACGTCACCCAGCAGGTCTTCCTGTCCGCCTGGCGCAGCCGGGAACGGTACCGGCCCGATCGCGGCGCCCTCGGCGGCTGGATCGTCGGCATCACCCGGCACGTCGTCTTCGACGCGATCTCCGCCCGGACCCGCCGCCTCCGCATCGAGCAGTCGGTCGTCCGGACCCGGCACGACGACGTCGAGCACCACCACGCCGACGAGAGCGAGAACGCCGTCGACCGGATCCTCGTCCAGCACGGGATGGCGGAACTCTCCCCGGTGCAACGGCAGCTCCTGGCACTCGCCGTCTACGGCGATCTCACCCACGCGCAGATCGCCGAGCGGACCGGTCTCCCCCTGGGAACGGTCAAGAGCCACATCCGCCGCGGCCTCCTGGCGCTCCGCCGCATTCTCCAGGAGCGCTGAGAAGGCCGACGGGAATCAGCGGACGGGAGGACGGCATGACGCACGGCACCACGGCAGGCGGGACGGGCGGCGGCACGAGGGTGCTCGTCGTGGGCGCGACCGGCGCCGTCGGAGGCCTGGCCGCCGGCATGCTGGCCGACCGCGGGGCTTCCGTCGCGCTGGCGGGCCGCGACCGGCCGCGCCTCGAGGAGCTTTCCGGTCGGACGGGCGGCTGCCCCGCGCGCTCGTTCGACGCCTACGACCTCGACGCCTGTACGGAGCTGGCGCCCTGGGCGGCGCGCTCCCTGGGCGGTCTCGACGCCGTGGTCGTCGCCGTGGGCGTCGCGGGTTTCGGGCCGGCGGAGGACGTCCCCGGCGCGGTGGCCGAACACCTGATGGCGGTCAACGCGCTCGCACCCATGGCCGTGGCGCGAGGGGCCCTCCGGGCCCTGGGAGCGGAGAGCGTCCTCGCGGTCGTCACCGGCGCCGTCGTCGACGGGCCGGTGCGGGGCACGGCCGACTACACGGCGGCGAAGTCCGCGCTCGCGGCCTGGCTCGGGGTGGTGCGCCGGGAGCAGCGCGGCCGTGGGATCTCCGTCATGGACGTGCGCCTGCCCCACCTCGACACGGGCTTCGCCGACCGGGCGGTGACCGGCAGGCCCCCCGCGCTTCCCCCGGGGCTCGACGCGGCCACGGAGGTCGAGCGACGTCTCGTCGCACCCGTCCTGGCCCGGAGGGAGGGGCGATGACGGACGGCCAGGCACCGCACGCGCCCGGGCCCCCCGTGCCCTTCGAAGGGCCTTCCGCGTCGTCGCCGGGTCCTATGGTGGACGACATGGCCGAGATCGAAGCTGCTCACGGAATCACCACCGGCGCCGTCGCCCGTCGTCTCGGCGTCTCGGCGACCACGGTGCGTTCCTGGGAGCAGCGTTACGGAATCGGACCCGCCGTCCGCGCGAGCGGTCGGCACCGGCGGTGGATGCCGCAGGACATCGCCCTGCTCGAGGAGATGTGCCGTCTGACGGCGACCGGCGTGCCCCCCGGCGAGGCCGCGCGCGCGGTCCTCGAAGGCAGGCCTCCGGCCGCGGACGACGAAACCGCGCCTCCCGCCACGGAACCCGGGGACGCGCCCCGTGCGAACGGGCGTCAGCCCGGCTCGGGCAACGGGCTGCCGCTCGGTGACGTGCGGCAGGAGTGCCGCGGTCTGGCCCGGGCGGCGGTCCGGCTCGACGCGCCGTCGATGCAGACGCTGCTGGACCAGGTCATCCGGGACCACGGTCTCGTCACGGCATGGGAAGAGGTCATGGTCCCCACCCTGCACGCCGTCGGACGCAAGTGGGAGTCCTCGGTCGACCGTTACGTGGAGGTGGAACACCTGCTGTCGTGGCAGGTGTCGACCGCGCTGCGGCGCGCGGCGGTCACCGCGCCCTCGACGGCGAAGCTGCCCCCCGTCCTGCTGGCGTGCACGCCCTCGGAGTCCCACACCCTGCCGCTGGAGGCGCTGGCCGCGGGACTGGCCGAACGGAGGCTGCCGCTCAGGATGTTCGGCGGCGCGGTCCCCGCCGAGGCCCTGGACGCGGCGGTACGCCGGTCGGGCCCCGCGGTGGTCGTGCTGTGGTCACAGACGCGCTCGACGGCGAGCCGGGCGTTGGCCCGTCACGTGGCCGGCACGGCGTTCGGCACCCGGGGCGCCCGGACGACGCCCCTCGTTCTGCTGGCGGGCCCCGGCTGGGCGGGGCCCGCCCCCGGCGACGGCCTGCTGAGGCCCGGAGGCCTGCGGGAGGCGCTCGACCTGATCTCCGGCGTGTACGGGGAGGCCGCCCGCCCCGACGAAGGGTGAGCGGCACCGTCCGGCGGAGCGACAGGCGCCACCGCCCCGCCCCGTCCGGACCGGACGGCGTGTCTATCCGTCGAGGTCGCCCCGGGCGACGCTCTCGCCGGAATGGGCCGGGTCGCCGTCGTACCGCTGGGCCGAGACGTCGACCACCGGATAGCCGGAGAGGTCGACGCCGTCGGGGAGGGGCAGGGTCGCGCTGCCGTCGGGCCCCAGTGTCCCGACGGCGATGAGCTTCTCGTGGCTCCGGTCCATGAGCCACACCTCGAAGTACCCGTCGGTCGCGGGCAGTCCGCTGACGGACACCCGCACCTCGCGCCCCGTACCGGGACCTCCGACCACCTGTGCCGTACCGGTGACGCCCGGCGCCCGCGAGGAGGTGAGCCGGCCGGGCGGCGCGGCGGTCACTCCCGGCCGGTCGTCGCCGAGCTGCCACCAGGTGGTGGCGCTTCCGGCCACCGCCCCCACGGCGAGGCACGCGGCGGCGAGCAGGCCGGTCCGGCGGGACGGCCACGCCCGTCGGCGCCGGGGCGGGAGGCCGGTGCCGGGGGGCCGCTCGCACGCGGTGTCCACCGGTCTCGGCCCCCCGTCCCGGCTTTTCTTCCGGGGGTCGGCCGGGTGGCGTTCCGACGGCCCGCGGCGCTCCTCCGCGCCGAGGCCGAGTTCGGCGGCGATGGCCTGCCACACCCGATCGGGCGGGGGCGCCAGGACGTCCTCCGTCGCCACCGCCCGTGCCGCGCGCACCACCTCGCGCAGTTCGTCGAGTTCACGACGGCAGTGCGGGCACCGGTCGAGGTGCTCTCGTGCCCACGGGGGAAGCGGGCCCTCCGGTGCGAGCACGAGGTCGACGAGCTCGTGGGCGCCGAGGTGTTCGGCCATGTCCGCCTCCTGGGGGTCTTCGGCCCTTGTCGGCGAACTACAGGGGGATCGCCGTGACGACGAGGTTCTTCCGGTGGCCGCCGACGCCGGGTTCGTACGGCGGCGCGCCGGTGGTGAGCGTCAGCACCGGTCTGCCCGTCCTGGCGAAGGCGGACGGGGGAAGGCGGTCCTTGTCCACCCGGGCACCGCTCACCACGCGGTGGAGGACGGGCGGTGCACCGGTCCGGCTGATCGCCACCCGGTCCTCCGGCCGGACGCCGACGAGCGCGGCGAAGGCTCCGCGGTCCCCTGGGCGCGAGTCGGCGTGCCCCATGAGGACGGCGGGTCCCTCGGCCCCCGGGGCACGGGACTCCGACAGGGCGGACGGAGGAACCGTCGAGGCGGCGTACGACGGGCGGGGGTGCGGACCGGGAGGGCCGGGGGCGGCGGGACCGATGGCCGCGCCGACGGCGGGTGCCGCCGTCCCGGAGAGGAGCAAGGCGTCGATCACCGCGCCGCAGAGGGGACGGCGCGGGAACCGCCCGGCCTCACGGAGCTCAGGCACGGTCGCGGACGGCCCTGCGGCGCACGGTGAGCGCCCCGGCCGGCGTGAGCAGACCCGCGCCGGTGGCGTGGGCGATCCACGTGTCGGAGTCGTTCGCCTCCTGCCGGAGTCCGGCGTCGGCACCGGCGGGGGTTCGGGAGTTCATCGTTCCGTCCCTTCGTACCGCTCACTCCGAGCGAGGAGCCGATGCCCCTTCTTCGCCGGGTGCCGGGGGGAGGGATGCAGTTCTCCCCGCATGATCTCCGCGGGGTGGAAAGGCGTGCGTTCCTTCCCGGAGAGGGCTGCCCGAACCGGTGGAGCGCCACCGCCCACGTCGTCCCCCCGACCGGCCGTGTCCCGGTAGTGGTCGGCGAGGGCACGGGCCATGGCCTCCACCGAATAGGAGTTCCCGACCAGCGTCCTTCCCCTGCGGGCGAGTTCTGCGGCTTCTCGGTCGTCCGTCCTCACCAGGCGGGCCAGACCGGCGCCGAGCGACCGCACGGAAGAGGTGTCGATCAGCAGGCCGTTGTGCCCGTCGACGAGATAGTTCGGAACTCCGCCGCGCAGGGGACCCGCGACGAGCATTCCGGCGTCCATGGCCTCCAGCACCGCCAGCCCGAACTCCTCCTTGGCGCTCGGGCAGACGTACCGGGCCCGGATCCCGCTCGACGGATCGGCGAGGGTCCGTTCGAGCAGCCTCACATCGGAGTTGGACAGGGCGGGCAGCATGAGGAGCCGGTTCCTGGCGTCGGGGCAGGAGGCGAGGGCTTCCTCGACATCGGCGCGCACGCGGTCCTCCGCCGGCCCCGGCGCCTCCGGGCTGCCGCCCACGAGGACGAGGAGCGATTCCTCGTGGCAGCCGGAGGCGATCCAGGCACGGACCAGGACGTCCTGCTGCTTCACGGGATGCAGCCGCCCGACGCACAGCAGCACGGTCGGCGTCGGCGTGCCGGTGCCTTCCAGAGCGGCCGAGATCGGCTCGATCAGTCGTCGCCGGCGGGCATCGGCGTCGCGCCCGGGCCTGTACGGGGCGATGCCTTCGGGCGGCGCGCCGATGCCGGCGCTTCCCCGGCCCCCGGCCAGCTGGGGGAAGTGGGAGAGCAGTTCCGCCGTGCCGCCGCCACGTCCCGCGATGCCCACGACGCGGTCGGCGCGGGCGACCAGGCAGTCCGCCAGGAACACCCGGTGCAGGTCGTGCCGGACGGCGACGGGATCCGCACCCGGTGCGCCGTGGCGCTCGGTCACCTGCCGGTGCGGGTCGGGAGTGGCGGTGAAGACCAGACGGGCGCCGATCCTCCGGGCGGCTTCGGCGAGAGCGAGGGAACCGTCGTCGGAGTGACGGACGTGCAGGACGTCGACCGTGGGCCGCAGGGAGCCGAGGAGCCTGGCCGCCCACCACGCCGTCTCCTCGCGATGGTCTCCCATGTCCTCGGGGCCCGGCGGGCGGTCGCTGTCGACCGGAAGCCGCAGGATCCAGTGGCCGGGCGACCGCCGGCGCAGCAGCACCGGGTCGGCTTCGAGTTGCGGCCGGCACGCGGTGACCGTGGTGACCACTCCCGCGATGCCGTCGGTGCGGGCGAGGGAGTCGCCGAGTGCGCCGAGGAGGACGCCGAGCCCTCCGCTCAGTCCCTCCCCCGGCCGGTCCGGGTCGCCCATCAGCATGGCCTGGGCGACGAGCACGCCGGGCCGCTCGCCCGTCGTTCCGGCACCGGGCGCACGCGTGTGGCGCAGGGCGTCCAGGAGCAACCGCTCGTAGGCGTCGGGGTCGCCCGCGGCGGACGCCGGCCCGGGCACCTCGTGCCCGGAGGAGGCGAGCAGACGCCACGCGGCGTGCCGGACCCGTCGGTACGGGCTGCGGGCGAAGCGTGCGAGGTCCTCCCCCCGCAGGGGCAGAAGGCGTCCGGCGGCGGCCAGGTCGAGCAGGAACGACGTCGTCTCCGGGTCACGGGCGCGCGACAGGCCGCCGGCGAGGGCGGCGGTCGCCCGGCGGACACCGTGCCGCCGCAGGCTGTCCGGCCAGACCACCGCCACGGCGCTCCTCGCGTGGGCGCCTCCGGCGATCGACCGGACGCACGTCTCGGGCGAGGGGACGTCTCCCTTCCGTATCCCGCTGCGCAGGCGGGCGAGGGCGATGTCCCGGGCGGAGGCCGCCCCGGGGCGGGTTCGCGACGGGTCGAGCGGCGTGTACTCCGCCTCGACCAGCTCGGTCAGCAGGCCGCCGGCCGCCGGGCGCCGCCGGACCGGCGGCGCGGGGCGGCCCGCGCGGACCGCGTGCCAGTAGCTCTGCCGGGCCGCGACGAAGGGGTCCCGCCCCTCGGGGCGGCCGGGCGCGCTCGGACGGCGTTCCGCCGGGGTCGGGACGTCCGGACCTGGACGGTTCATGGGGGCTCCTGGTGGCGAAGGGGCGGCGACCTGCTGTGTTTCGTCCCCGCTGCGACGCGCGGATGCGGCACGGTGCCGCACACCGTCCTCCCCGTGGCGCGCGGCGCGGGTCCGATGCGTCCGGCCGCGTGCGACGCGGGTCCGACGCGTCCGGCCTCGTGCGGCGCGGCGGGGACGCGGCGGGCCGCCGAGGCCCCGGTCCGGCGGGCCGCCGTGACGGCGGGCCGACCGGGGTCGTCCCGCGGGCGAGGACCACCGCGCCTTCGCCGTGCACCCCGCATCCGCCCGACGTCCTGCGGGGGAATCCAGGCGGTGGAGGGGTCCGGTACGGGCCCCCGTGCGACAGGAGGAAGGCATGGCGCGCGTCGTGGTGGTCAGTCCCCCGTTCCACTCCCACGCACAGCCGATGGCGGTCCTCGCCGGCTCGCTGGCGCGGGCGGGCGCGGAGGCGTACCTGGCCTGCGGCCGGCCCTTCGCTCCCCTGGCCCGGGCGGCGGGGGCGCGCTTCGTCCCGCTCACCGTGACGCGGAACGCCAACACGGGCGTCGCCCGGAGCACCGTGCAGGGGGACCGGGAGGCGGCGCGGCTCGAGGAATTCCTCGCCGCGACCCGCGAGGGAGCGGTCGCCGCGCTCCTCGCCCAGGCGCGGCACCGCCGCGAGGACATGCTGTCCGATCCGGAGCTCGTGCTGGCCGAGATGCGGGCGCTGCACGAACGTCTCGCTCCGGACTGGTACGTGGTCGACCAGCTCAGTTATCCGGTGACGCTGGCCCTGCACTGTCTGGGGCTTCCGTTCGCGACCTTCTGCCCCGGCCACCCGACGTACCTTCCGCACGGTCCGGAGGCGCTCTTCGGCGTCCCGTACGCGTGGCCGTCCGTCATCCGCCCCGAGGACGGCGAACTGGCGGAACTCCGGAGGGCGGCCCGGGCCACCGACAGGGCGTTCACCCAGGAGTTCGCGCGGGTGGCACGGCGCCACGCTCCGGAACGCGAGGCGCCCGGCCGGGCTTTCGCCCTCGCCTCACGGCGGGCGGTCGTGTTCAACTACCCGCCGTTTCCCTGGCTTCCGGAGCGGGAGGGACCGGGGCCCCGGCACGTGTACGGCGGACACTGCGTCGTCCGGGAGCCGCGAAGCCCGGACGACGGCTGGGAGGAGACCCTCGACGCGCTGCGGGCGCGGGCCCGGCACGTCGTCCTGGTCGCTCTCGGCACGTTCCTGTCGGCGCGGGACGACGTTCTGGACGTCGTGGTCCGCGGGATCCTCTCCCAAGTACCGGACGCCGCGGTCGTGGTCGCGGCGGGCGAAGGGGTGGAGTCCCTGGCGCACCTGGCGGGGCCCAGGGTGCGCGTCGCGCGCACCGTTCCCCAACGCCGGCTGCTGAGGCACGTGGACGCGATGGTGCACCACGGCGGCAACAACTCGTTCACCGAGTGCGTCGCCGCAGGCGTTCCCGCCCTCGTGCTGCCCTTCTCCAGCGACCAGTTCTCCATCGCCCATGACGCCGAACGGGCCCGGGTGGGCGTCTGTCTCGACCCGGCGCGCCTGACCGAGGCCGGGGCGGGCGCCGCGGTGCGGCACCTTCTGCAGGAGAGGCCCCGGGGTCTGGGCCGTTGGGCGGCGGCCTTGTCCGGGCGGGGGCCCGACTGGGCGGCCCGGCAGCTCCTGTGCGCCATGCGGGAGCGGGCGGGTGGAACCGTACCCGCGCGTGCACCGGCACGACCGGCCGGGGAGCACGCGTGGGCCCTCCGCACCGGCTCCCCGGAGGCCGGCCAAGGCCCCCGGACGCCGGACCGCTCCGAGACCGGCTGCGAGGAGCGACCATGACGGACAGCGGATCCCGGTGGGCGTGGTCCGAGGAGACGGAACGAGCGGTACTGGGGAACGAGTGGTACTGAGGAACCGGAAGGGAGTGGAGTGGAATGGGCGGGCGACGAGGCCCCGAGGAGCCGGAGCGGCAGCCCGAGGGGCTGTTCGCCGTGGAGGACCTCATGGCCGAGGCAGGGGCGCGGGAGGACCGGCCGTTTCGTGACGGGCCCGAGGCGCGCAGACTGCTGCGGGTGGCGGAGATCCATGCGGAACCGGCCGCCGCCGCGTCCTGGCGGGGCCGGCAGATCATCGCGCGCTTCCCTCACGCCCGGCTCGTCCGGACGGACTCCCACTGGCGCATCCCGCACCTCCACGGCAACGAGGGGAACGTCGAGCGCTGGGTCAGGATCAAGCGGGAGACGCTGGTCCTCGGCGAACGCTCCTCGTTCGCCGTCCGCCCCAACGGGCGGTCCGCCGACTGGATCGCGCCGGGCCTGTCCAACGGCTGCGCCATGGCCTGCGCGTACTGCTACGTCCCGCGCCGCAAGGGGTTCGCCAACCCCATCACCGTGTTCACCAACGTCGACCGCGTCCTGAACGCCCTCGGCCGCCACATCGCCGCCACCGGCCCGAAGACCGAACCCAACCAGTGCGACGAGCGGGCCTGGGTCTACGACATCGGCGAGAACGGCGACTGCTCGGTGGACGACCTGATCAGCGACAACACCGCCGACCTCGTCCACGCCTTCCGCCGCTGGCCCACCGCCAAGGCGTCCTTCGCGACCAAGCTGGTCAACCCCGACCTGCTGCGGCTCGACCCGCAGGGCCGCACCCGCATCCGCTTCTCCCTCATGCCGCCGGACGACTCCCGCCTCCTCGACATCCGCACCAGCCCCGTCCCCGCCCGCGTCGAGGCGGCCGCCGACTTCCTGGAGGCCGGCTACGAGGTCCACTTCAACCTCTCCCCGGTCGTGATCCGCCCCGGCTGGCGGCAGGCCTGGGACGACCTGCTGCGCATGATGGACGACGTGCTGCCGCGGCGGGTGAAGGAACAGGCCGCCGCGGAGGTCATCATGCTCACCCACAACCAGGACCTGCACGGGGTCAACCTCGGCTGGCACCCCCGCGCCGAGGACGTCCTGTGGCAGCCGGACCTCCAGCAGCCCAAGAGGTCCGAGAACGGCGCCCTCAACGTCCGCTACCGCAACACGGTCAAACGTGAGGCCGTCGACGCGCTCTCCCGCACGATCGAGACCCGCGCACCCTGGCTGCGCGTGCGCTACGCCTTCTGACCCGGCCCGCCCCACGGGACACGGGACACGGGACACGGATGACGGTCTCGAAGGCGGCCGGGTGCTCTCCGAGCATCGCCGCGCGGACCGCCGCGGGGTGCGAGTGCCGGAGGTGAGGGGACGGCGGCTCCTCGGAGCCGGCGCGTCCCTGCCCCTTCCCCCGCCTCCGGGGCCACCGGTGACCGGTGACCGCTCTCCTCGACGGCAGGGCCGAAGGTCCCCGCCGCCGCCTCGCCGTCCGGAAGCAAGTGCTCCGTCCGCCGGCCACCGGCCATGCGCCATTTCCCTCGATGGCTGGTGACGACGCCGTCATCGTCCGTTCGCAGGGTTAGGCTCGCCATGACGCCCTGGTGTTCCCGTCGTGTTCCCGGACCGCCCCGGGAACCAGCCAGGATTCCATCCTTTACGCACGTCGGAGGCCGACAGCATGAGTACCGTAGAGCTCACCAAGGACAACTTCGACGAGATCGTGAGCGGGAACGAGTTCGTGCTCATCGACTTCTGGGCTTCGTGGTGCGGTCCCTGCCGTCAGTTCGCCCCGGTCTTCGAGGCTGCCTCCGAGCGGCACCAGGACCTCGTCTTCGCCAAGGTGGACACCGAGGCGCAGCAGGAGCTGGCCGCCGCGTTCGAGATCCGCTCGATCCCGACCCTGATGATCGTCCGTGACAACGTGGCCGTGTTCGCGCAGCCCGGAGCGCTGCCGGAGGCCGCCCTGGAGGACGTCATCGGGCAGGCGCGCAAGCTGGACATGGACGAGGTCCGCAAGTCCATCGAGGACGCGCAGCAGAAGTGACCCACCGCGAGAGGGGTACGGGAGCCTCCCGTACCCCTCTCGCGCGCTTCGAGCTCCTTGTTCCGGGCCCCCCGCTGCTCCGGTCCCCTCGTGGGGCCGTCAGCGCTCCAGGACCAGCGCGAGGCCCTGGCCGACGCCGATGCAGAGCGCCGCGAGGCCCGTGCCGGAGCCGGCCGCGGCGAGCTGGTGCGCCACCGAGCCGGCCAGCCGGGCCCCCGACGCGCCCAGCGGGTGGCCGATCGCGACCGCTCCGCCGCGAGGATTCACGATCTCGGGGTCGAGTTCCGGCCATTCGGCGAGGCAGCCGAGCGACTGGGCCGCGAAGGCCTCGTTGAGCTCGAAGGTCGTCAGGTCCGCGAAGGAGCGCCCGGCCTTCCCCAGGGCCCGACGGACCGCCTCGACCGGGCCGAGGCCGAAGAGCTGGGGCTCGATCCCGGTGACCGCAGAGGTGCGGATCCGGGCGAGGGGCTCCCGGCCGGTCTCGCGCAGCCCGTCCTCGTCGACGAGGAGCAGCGCCGCCGCGCCGTCGTTGAGCGGCGAGGAGTTGCCCGGCGTGACCGTGCCGCCCTCGCTGCGGAAGGCGGGCTTCAGCTTGGCGAGGGCCTCCATGGACGTGGTGTCGCGGATGCACTCGTCGCGGGTCAGCTCCACGCCGGGGTAGGGGACGACCTCGTCGTCGTACAGCCCCTTCGCCCAGGCCTCGGCCGCCTTGCGGTGGCTGGCGAGGGCGAAGGAGTCCTGGCGCTCGCGGGTGATGCCGTGCTTGTCGGCGACGAGCTCCGCGCCCTCGCCCAGTGCGACCGTCCATTCGGCGGGCATCCTCGGGTTCGTCATGCGCCAGCCGAGGGTCGTGGAGTGGAGCTGCTGGTGGCCGGCGGGGAAGGCCCGCTCGGGCTTCTGCAGGACCCAGGGGGCGCGGGACATCGACTCGACGCCGCCCGCGATCGCCACGGAGGCGTCGCCGAGGGCGATGGCGCGGGCGGCCTGTATGACGGCCTCCAGGCCGGAACCGCAGAGGCGGTTGACGGTGACGCCGGAGACGGTGACGGGCAGTCCGGCGAGGAGGACGGCCATGCGTGCGACGTCGCGGTTGTCCTCGCCCGCGCCGTTGGCGTCGCCGAAGTAGACGTCGTCCACGCGCGCGGGGTCGAGCGCGGGCGAACGGTCGACGAGCGCGCGGACGACATGGGCCGCGAGGTCGTCGGGGCGCACGGAGGCGAGGGCGCCCCCGAACTTCCCGATCGGAGTGCGGACGGCGTCGACGATGTAGACGTCGCGGATGCTCATCGGTTCTCTCTCCCACGTGACCGGCGAACGACTCTGTTCGCCTGGTGAAGCAATCTTCGCCCCCTCGGGCGCGCAGAGTCTCCGCCCGATGGGGCCCGCTGTCAACGGGCCGGTTCGGGCCACCGCGGGGAGAACGCCACAGCTCAGCCGTGTGCGGCGGGGCGGACCAGCGCCGTGAGGCCGTAGTCGAGTTCGCTGCCGTCGACGAGCAGCGCCTCGACCGTACGCGTCTCGGGGTCGATGTCGGCCCGGATGCCGTGTCCCTCGTAGATCGGGTAGCCCGACTCGCCGTGCCGTCCGGTGGCCTCGACGACGGCCGTGCGGACGGCACTGTCCGCGACGGCGGCGCCGCCGCGGTCCTCGACGTGCTCGGGCACCAGCAGGATCTCGAACCGCTTCGGAACAGTGCTCATGCACCGAAGCTAAGCGTTGGGCCGGACTCGCGCCGGACGACGCCCCGGGCGGCGGGGCCCGGCGCGCCCCGGACGCCGAGGGGCCCGGTCGCTCCCGCCGGACGCCGAGGGGCCCGGTCGCTCCCGCCGGACGCCGCTCCCGGGCGCCACGGGCCTCAGCTCGATTCCCGTCGGACGACCCGTGAGTCCAGCAGGGAGCGGGAGACGGACGGGGCGTCCGGTTCCCGTACGGCGCGGTCGACCAGTTCCGCCAGCTCGCGGCCGAGCACCATGTCGATCCGTACGGTGCTGAGCCGGGGCCGCAGCAACCGTCCGAGGAGCAGATCGTCCGCGCCGACCACGGCGGTCTCCCCCGGCACGGAGATCCCGGCGTCCTGGAGCGCCCGCATCAGGAGCATGGCGTATTCGTCGTTGTACGCGAAGACGCCGTCGAGCCCGAGCTCGCGCCACCGCGCGGCGAGCCCGGCCGCCGACTCCTCCTCGTACCGCAGCGGCAGGGGCACGACGGTGGCGCCGGTGCCCTCGGCGGCACGGCGCGCGCCGTCGAGGCGGGGTCCGGAGAACATCGCGAGGCCCGGCTCCTCGGGCACGACGACGCCGATCCGGCGCCGGCCGGTCTCCAGGAGGTGCTCGGCGGCCACCTCGCCGACCCGCCCCTGCTCCAGGACGAGGGCCTGGGCGCCCTCCACGCGCCGGGTGCCGAGGGTGATCACGGCCCGGGCCCCGGACCGCTTGAGGATCTCGACGCCCTGCCCGGTGAGCTCGACCTCGCCGAGGGAGACCACGGCCACCGGTCGCAGCTCGGCCCAGGCGCGGGCGGCCTCCTCCGCCTCCAGGCCGACGCTGCCGTACTGCACGACCGTGTAGTCGAGGCGGCGCAGGGCCCACTGGAAGTCGTTGAAGAACTGGCTGTAGAGCGGCCCGACGGGGACGTGGGAGCTGGGGATCAGCACCATGCGGCTGTGGCCCGCGCGCAGGCTGCGGGCCGCCGCGTGCGGGACGTAGCCCAGTTCCTCGGCCGCCTCGCGCACCCGCTGCCGGGTGGGCTCGCTGATGCGGACGGCCGAGGTGTTGTTCAGGACGTACGAGACGGTGGCCCGGGAGACGCCCGCGAGGCGCGCGACATCGGCGCTGGTGGGGACGGCCCGCCCGGAGGGGCGTCCGGGGGAGCGTTCGGTTGGCTGGCTCATCGATCCGGCATCTTTCCAGAACGATCCGGCGCAGGCTCTGGCGGATGGCCGGATCGGGGTGCTACACAGTGCCCACACGTGTCACTGACACGTGTCACCTCCCCGTTCCATCCGCTTCTCGCCCCCGCACCGGGCGATCTCCTCAGGAGGGCAAAGTGGCCCTTTCCTCCCCCGGGACCGGCCCCGAAACGGGCGCCACCGGCACGGGCACCACAGGCCCCGCCGCCCCCACGGGCGCGATCGACGCGAGCGCCCCCGGCCCCATCACCCCCACGGGTACCACCGACAGGCGCGCCCCCGGCCCGGCCGTCCCCGGCTCCCCCACGGCCCCCCGGCCGACGCGTGGCCTGCTGACCCTGCTGTTCGCCGGCAACACCGCGATGTACGCCCTGTACATCGGCGTCCCCGGCATGCTCCTCGCGCTCCAGGTCGAGGCCGTCGACCCCGCCGACAAGGTGGCGAACTTCGGCCTCGTCTCCGGCGTGTCCGCGATCTTCGCCACCGTCTTCAACCCGGTGGCGGGCGCCCTCTCGGACCGCTCCGGCCGCCGCAACCCCTGGATCCTCGCCGGGGGCCTGCTCGCCCTCCCGGTGATGCTGCTCCTCGGCAGCGTCCACACGATCCTGCTGGTCACCATCGCCTGGTGTCTGGGCCAGGCCGTCATGAACGTCTACCAGGCCGCCCTCACCTCCGTCGTCCCCGACCGGGTGCCCCCGGCCGCGCGGGGCAAGGCCTCGGCCGCCGTCGGCCTCGGCCTCCCCGTCGGCTCCACGATCGGCGCCCTCCTCGGCGCCGCCTTCTCCGAGCACTACCGCACCGGCTACCTCGTCTTCGGCGCGATCGTCGCCGCCACCGCCGTGCTGTTCACCGTCTGCGCCCGCGAGGAGCGCATGCCCCCCAGGGCCGCGATGCCGGTCAAGGAGCAGATCGCGGCCTTCGGCGGCGCCCTGAGGGACCACGACTTCCGCTGGGCCTTCATCGGCCGGGCCCTGCTCGTCCTCGGCTACTTCGCCGTGGCCGGCTTCCAGCTGTACGTCCTCAAGGACCACACCGACCTGCCCGCCGGACTGAGCGCCGAGGAGGCGGTGGCGATCCTCATGCCGGTCAACTCGGTCGCCATGGTCGTCTCCACCGTCCTCGGCGGCTGGCTCTCGGACCGGCTCGACCGCCGCAAGCTCTTCGTGGGCGCCTCCGCCGCGCTCGCCGCGCTCGCGCTGCTCGTCCCGGCCTTCTCCACGAGCTGGACCGCGATGCTGGCCTTCTCCGTCGTCAACGGGCTCGGCTTCGGCTGCTACATGGCCGTCGACACCGCCCTGGTGACCATGGTGCTGCCCAGGGCCGAGGACGCCGCGCGGGACATGGGCGTCCTCAACGTCGCCAACGCCGGTCCGCAGATCGTCGCCCCCTTCGTGGCCTCGCTCATCGTGTCGCTGAGTGGCGGATACACGGCGCTCTTCCTGGTCGCGGCCGTACTGTCGGTACTCGGCGCGCTGGCCGTGCGCCCCATCCGCAGCGTGCGCTGACCCCCGTCGGAGCACGCCGCGCCCCGTCCGCAGCGGCACCGGCCCCCGTCGGCGGCCGCCGAACACCGCAGGAGAGGCGGCACAGTGCGCCTGCACACGACCACGTGGGGGTCCGGTGACCGGACGGCCCTGCTCGTCCACGGCATCATGGCCGACCACCGCACCTGGCGCCGGGTCGGACCGGCGCTCGCGGAGCGCGGCTACCGGGTGATCGCCGTGGACCTGCGGGGGCACGGGGCGAGCGACCGGGCCGCGGGCCCGGAGGCGTACCGGCCGCAGGACCACGCCGACGACCTCGTGGAATCCCTGCCCGTCGGCGCGGAGCTGGCGATCGGTCACTCGCTCGGCGGGCTCGTCCTGGCGCGGGCGGTGGAGCGCCTGGCGCCGGCCCGGGCCGTGTACTCCGACCCGGCGTGGCACCTGGCGGCCGGTCCCTGCGGCTACCGGGCCGACCTCTTCGTCCGGGGCAAGTCGATGACCAGGGAGCAGATCAAGGGGTTCAACCCGCACTGGTCGGACGAGGACGTCGACGTCGAGATGGCGTCGGTGAGGGACTGGGACGAGCGGAGCGCCCACGGCCTCACGGCGTTCGCGGGCGCCGACCTGTGGCCGGACCGGCCCGTGGTGCCGTCCCTCGTCACCCTCGCCGATCCGAGCACGCTCGTGCGGCCGGAGCACGCCAGGATGCTGGAGGAGCGCGGTTTCGTCGTCCGTACGGTGAAGGGGGCGGGGCACACGATCCACCGGGACGAGTTCGACGGTTTCATGTCCGCCCTGGACGGGTGGATCTGACGTACCGTTCAGTCATGGACGACACGTCGATGGACAGCTCGATGGTGGGACTGCTCGGCCGCGTGACCGGCACCGTCGGCCCCGGTCTCGTCGGCGAGGTGATCGTCCGGATCCGCGGCGGCGCCGAGCACTTCCTCGCGCACCCCGCCTCGCCGAAGGAGCGGATCGAGGTCGGCACGGTCGTGATGGTCATGGAACATCTCCCTCCGCGCACCGTCTATGTCACAGCCGCGTACGACAGTTGACCGAACCGTTGAGCCGTGCCCTTCACGGGCGCACACTCCCTTCACCGGATCCGCTCGGCTCCGGTGAAGGGGGACCTTGTCCATGGGCATCGGCATTCTGGCGGGCGTCGTCGTCGGCGCGCTCGCCGTTCTGATCGGTGTGTTCAAAATGATGTGGCGCGTCGCGGAACCCAACGAGGCGCTGATCATCTCCGGTTCCAACCACAAGAACGAGGGCCTCGGCGCGGGCATGGGGTTCCGCATCGTCACCGGTCGCGGCACCCTCGTGCTCCCCGGCGTCCAGGCGGTGCGGAAGCTCTCGCTGGACCTCAACGAGACGCAGCTGTCCGTCGAGTGCGTCACCCACCAGGGCATTCCGCTCAAGGTCCGCGGTGTGGTGATCTTCAAGGTCGGTGACGACTTCGTGTCGATCGCCAACGCCGCGCGCCGCTTCCTCGACCAGCAGAAGCTGATGAGCGAGCGGGTGCACATCGTCTTCGCCGGTCATCTCCGCGCCATCGTCGGCGGGTTGACCGTGGAGGACATGATCCGTGACCGGGAGAAGCTGACCGGGCAGGCGCGTTCGGCCTGTGGCACGGAGATGGAGAAGCTCGGTCTGATCGTCGACTCGCTGCAGATCCACGAGATCGAGGACCCCACCGGGTACATCAAGAACCTGGCCGCCCCGCACGCGGCCGCCGTCCAGCGGGACGCGCGGATCGCGCAGGCGGAGGCGAACCGGCGGGCGACCGAGGCCGAGCAGCAGGCTGCGGCGCGCATGTCGGAGGCGACCCGCGACAGCGAGATCCTCCAGGCGGGCTACCAGGCCGAGCGGGACCAGGCCTCCGCCCGGGCCCGGCAGGCCGGCCCGCTCGCCGACGCCGCCTCGCGCCAGGAGGTCGTCGTCCAGGAGACCCGGGTCGCCGAGCTGGAGGGCCTCCGCAAGGAGCAGCAGCTCCAGGCGGAGGTCCGCAAGCCGGCGGACGCGATGGCGTACGAGACCCGGACGCTGGCCGCGGCCGAGCGTGACGCCCGGATCTCGGCCGCCGAGGCCGAGGCGAAGGAGACGGAGCTGGCGAGCGCGGCCAAGGCGACGGCGACCCGGCTCACCGGTGAGGCGGAGGCGGCGGCGCAGCACGCCAAGGGGCTCGCGGTCGCCGAGGCCACGCGGGCGAAGGGCCTGGCGGAGGCCGAGGCCATCAAGGCGCGGGCGGCGGCGCTCGCGGAGAACCAGGAGGCGGTGGTCGCGCAGCAGCTGGCCGAGAAGTGGCCGGAGATCGTCTCGGCGGGTGCCTCCGCCTTCGGGAACGTCGACCAGATGGTGCTGCTCAACGGCGCCGACGGCATGGCGGACGTGTTCGCCAAGGCGCTGACCATGGGCGGGACCGGTCTCGGCCTGGCGAGGCAGCTCCTCGCCACGATGAGCCCGGCCGCGCAGGAGAAGCCGGGCGGGACGGTGCTGCCGGTGGCACGGACCGAGGAGAGCGTGGAGATCCCGGTCGGCGACGGTCGGTGACGGCGCGCGAGGGGCCCGGTGCCGTCCTGGCACCGGGCCCCTCGTGCGGTCCGCTCGACCTCAGTTGTGGCCGAACCTGCGTTCCTTGCGGTGGGACGCGTGCTCGACGAGGCGCATCTGTGCCGCTCTCGTGGGGTTCGGCGCGCTCTTCTCCTTCGCCACCGCTTCGGTGCGGTGCTCATGGCCGCCGGTACGGGCTCCCCGGTTCGTCCGGGTCTGTTTCTTGCCCACGATCGTGCCTCCCGTGACGGGGTTCGGACGGTGGTCCGTGTTCCCTCAGCCTGGCACGGGGGCAGGAGAACCGCACGTCAGAGCGGTTGTGCGAGGACCTTCCGGAAGGCCGCGAGGGTGGGGGTGCCCTGCGCGCGGTCCAGGACCGCGAAGACGACCTCCTCGAAGTGGCCGGCGAAGCGGCCGTCACCGGTGAGGAGGGCTTCGAAGGCGCCGGCGACGTCCGCCGGGTCGTTCTGGAACACTCCGCACCCCCAGGCGCCGAGGACGAGCCGTCGGTATCCGGCCGCCGCCGCCGTCTCCAGGACCCGCTCGGCGCGGGACGCGAGCGCGGCCGGCAAGCGGTGCGCGAGGTCGGGGGTCCGGCGGCGGATCACGCCCGCGTTGGGCGCGGGAGAGGTGAGGAAGCCGACCGTGAAGGGTTCGGCGAGCAGCGCGCCCCGGTCGTCGCGGAAGACCGGGACCCGGGGCGAGTGGATGACCCGGTCGGTGTAGAAGGCGTCCCGCTCCTCCCGGTGGTGGGCGTAGTAGCCGGGGGCGCGCAGCAGGGTGGCGTGGAGGGCGGAGGACCGGCAGAGCGCCTCCTCCTGTGCCTGGGCGCCGTTGAGGTAGCCGCCGCCCGGGTTGCGGGCCGAGGCGAAGTTCAGGACGGCCACCGGGCGGGTGGGGTCGGTCCGGGTCATCCGGCGGGCCGCCGCCAGGCTGCTCTCGGGGGTGACGTCGAGGGTGGGCGTCCGGTCGGTGTCGGGCGTGACGGCGAGCGGCTCGGGGCCGTGGAGGCGGGTTCCGGCCAGGGCGGCCTCCAGGTCCTCGGCGAGGGAGACGGTCCGGCCGTCGGGGGCCCGGTAGCGGCCCGCGGCGACGATCTCCTCGGTCTGCCGCGCGACGGCGCGCAGTCGTGCACTCATGCGTTCCAGCTTGATCGTTTCGTTGCGGTGGCGGCAAAGGGTTTTCCGGGACTGCGGGGAATTTCGGACGGGCAGGGGCACGGGGGGCGCGTGGGGGCCGTGCGAGGCGCTCTTGCACGGCGGTCGGTGGTGGCTTTAGGTGGAAGCAGCGACTGACCGGGCGGGTCCCCACGGGGACCCCGAGGACCAGGAGGTGCACGGATGTCGCCGAGCGGCATACGGCGCGGCGGCCCCCCTCTCACCGAGGTGGAGGCGGAGGACCTGCTGCGATGTATCTGCTTCAAGACGGGTCCGCCCCGCACGGTGGGGGTGGAGCTGGAGTGGCTCGTGCACGAGCTGCGGGACCCCCGGCTTCCCGTACGGCCGCCGAGGCTCGCGGCCGCGCTGGACACCGTACGGGCGCTGCCCCTGGTGTCGGCCCTCACGTTCGAACCCGGCGGGCAACTGGAGCTCAGCTCGCGCCCGGCCGGCTCCCTCATGGAGTGCCTCGACTCGCTCGCCGCCGATCTGGTCGCGGTGCGGGCGGCGCTCGGGCGGCTCGGCCTGGCCCTCAGCGGTTACGGGGTGGACCCCTGGCACGCGCCGCGCGGCCGGGTCCTGCACGAGCCCCGGTACGACGCGATGGAGACCGCGCTCGCCCGGACCGGGCCCGCCGGGCGGGCGATGATGTGCGAGTCGGCCTCGGTGCAGGTCTGCCTCGACGCAGGCCTGGAGGAACCCGGTCCGCTCGGTTACCACCGGCGCTGGCGGCTCGCCCATCTGCTCGGCGCGGTCCTGGTGGCCGCCTTCGCCAACTCCCCGGTGCACGGCGGTCGCCGGACCGGCTGGCGTTCGACGCGGCAGGCGCTGTGGACGGAGCTCGACCCCCGGCGGGCACTCGCGCCGCCGCCGGACGGGGAGCCGCGTACGGAGTGGGCGGCGCACGTCCTGGACACCCCGGTGATGTGCGTGCGGGCCGAGGAGGGGCCGTGGGCGGTGCCGGAGGGCCTGACGTTCCGGGAGTGGCTGCGGACGGGCCTTCCCCGGCCGGCCGACGCCGACGACCTGCGCTATCACATGACGACCCTGTTCCCGCCGGTGCGGCCGCGCGGGCACCTGGAGCTGCGGATGATGGACGCACAGCCCGGCCCGGACGGCTGGATGGTGCCGGTGGCGGTGACGACGGCAGTCTTCGACGACCCGGAGGCGGCGGAGACCGCGTACCGGGCGGTGAAGCCCCTCGCGGAGCTGGCGGGCCCGGGTCCCGCGCCGCGCAATCCGCTGTGGCTGGCGGCGGCCCGTGACGGTCTCGCCGATCCCGAGCTGCACGCCGCCGCCCGCGCGGTGTTCTCCGCCGCCCTGGACGCGCTGCCCCGGATCGGGGCGAGCGAGGGGGTGCGGCGGGCGGTCGCCGCCTTCCACGAGCGGTACGTGATCCCCGGCGGCTGCCCGGCCGACGACCTCCAGGTGGTGACGTCATGACCGCGACCGGGACGGGAGCCGGCCCCGAGGCCCTGCGGCGGCGGGCCCTGGAGGCCCTCACCACGGCGCGGGACCGTACCGCGCTCCTCACCTCCTGCGTGGAGGACGGCGAACTCACCGCGCAGCACTCGCCCTTGATGTCGCCGCTGGTCTGGGACCTGGCGCACATCGGCAACCAGGAGGAGCAGTGGCTCTGGCGGGCCGTCGCGGGGCGCGAGGCGCTGCGGCCCGAGATCGACTCGCTGTACGACGCCTTCCAGCACCCGCGCGCCTCCCGTCCGTCGCTGCCGCTGCTCGCGCCCGGCGAGGCGCGGGCCTACGCCGCCGACGTACGGATCCGGGTCCTCGACGTGCTGGAGAGCACCCCGCTGGAGGGGCGCCCGCTGGTGGACGCCGCTTTCGCGTTCGGGATGATCGCGCAGCACGAACAGCAGCACGACGAGACGATGCTGATCACCCATCAGCTGCGGAGGGGTCCCGCCGCCCTGACCGCTCCCCCGCCGCCCGTCCTGCGTTCCGGGCCGCTGCCCGCCGAAGTCCTGGTGCCCGGGGGCCCCTTCACCATGGGAGCGTCGGACGAGCCGTGGGCCCTGGACAACGAACGGCCGGCGCACCCCCGTCTCGTCCCCGCCTTCCACATCGACACCACGCCCGTCACGAACGGCGCCTACCTCGCCTTCATGGCCGACGGCGGCTACACGGACCGGCGCTGGTGGCGGCCGGAGGGCTGGGCGCAGATCCGGGAGCACGGCATCACGGCCCCGCTGTTCTGGCGACAGGAGGGCGGACAGTGGCTGCGCCGCCGGTTCGGGGTGACGGAGCCGGTGCCCGAGGAGGAGCCGGTCCTGCACGTCAGCTGGTACGAGGCGGACGCCTACGCGCGCTGGGCGGGGCGACGGCTCCCGACCGAGGCGGAGTGGGAGAAGGCGGCCCGCCACGACCCGGTCACCGGACGCTCCCGCCGCTACCCGTGGGGCGACGCGGATCCGGGCCCGGAGCACGCGAACCTCGGGCAGCGGCACCTGCGGCCCGCGGCGGCCGGCAGCTACCCGGCGGGCGCCTCGCCCCTCGGCGTACGGCAGTTGATCGGTGACGTGTGGGAGTGGACCGCCAGCGACTTCCTGCCGTACCCGGGGTTCACGGCCTTCCCGTACAAGGAGTACTCGGAGGTGTTCTTCGGGCCCGAGCACAAGGTGCTGCGCGGCGGTTCGTTCGCGGTGGACCCGGTCGCCTGCCGGGGCACCTTCCGCAACTGGGACCTGCCGGTGCGGCGCCAGATCTTCTCCGGCTTCCGGACGGCGCGCAGCGCGGAGCTCGACTGATGTGCCGTCACGTCGCCTACCTGGGGGAGCCGGTGCCGCTGGGGGAGCTGCTCGTCCGGCCGCCGCACGCCCTGCTGCGCCAGTCCTGGGAACCCCGTACGCAGGACAGCGGGGTGGTGAACGCCGACGGGTTCGGCGTCGGCTGGTACGCCGAGGGGGACCCGGTGCCCGCGCGGTACCGGCGGACCGGACCGATCTGGGGCGACCCGTCCTTCGCCGACCTCGCCCGGGTGGTGCGCTCCGGGGCCTTCCTCGGGGCGGTCCGGGGGGCCACGCTCCCGGGCGCCGACGGGGAGGCCGCGGCGGCGCCGTTCGCCGCCGGGCCCTGGCTGTTCAGCCACAACGGCGCGGTCGACGGCTGGCCCGACTCCGTCACGGCGCTCGCCGGGACGCTGTCGGCCGGTGAGCTGCTGCGCCTGGAGGCGCGCACCGACTCGGCGCTGCTCTGGGCGCTCGTGCTGCACCGGCTGCGGGCCGGGGACGCGCCGGGGGCGGCGCTCGCCGACACCGTGCGGGAGGTCGCGGCGGTGTCGCCCTCCTCCCGGCTGAACCTGCTGCTCACCGACGGCGAGCGGATCGCCGCGACCGCCTGGCGCAACAGCCTCTGGTGCCTGTCGGCCCCCGACCGGGTGGCCGTGGCCTCCGAACCGTACGACGACGATCCGCGCTGGCGGGAGGTGCCGGAGCACACGCTCGTCACCGCCGGCCGCGCCGATGTCACCCTCACCCCGCTCAAGGAGCCTTCCGCGTGAGCCCGTTCCAGCTGACCCGCACCCTCGCCCCGGACGCCGCCGGCGCCGACCTCCGTGCCGACGTCCTGCACGGACTGACCCGCTCCCCCAAGGAGCTGCCGCCCAAGTGGTTCTACGACGCCCGGGGCAGCGAGCTCTTCGAGGAGATCACCCGACTGCCCGAGTACTACCCCACGCGCGCGGAGCGGGAGATCCTGGCCGCGCGGGCGCCGGAGATCGCCGCCGCGACGGGGGCGCGGACCCTGGTGGAGCTGGGTTCCGGTTCCTCCGAGAAGACGCGGTTCCTGATCGACGCGCTGCTGCCGGGACTGGACGCGTACGTGCCCGTGGACGTGAGCGAGTCCGCGCTGACCGGGGCGGCGGAGTCGCTGCTCGCGGACCGGCCGGAGCTGTCGGTGCACGCGCTCGTCGCCGACTTCACGCGGGGGCTCGCGCTGCCGGGGACGCCGGGGCCGCGCCTGGTGGCCTTCCTCGGGGGCACGATCGGCAATCTGCTGCCCGCCGAACGCGGTGCCTTCCTGCGTTCGGTCCGCTCCCTGCTCACGCCCGGCGACGCGCTGCTGCTCGGCACGGACCTGGTGAAGGACGAGGCGACGCTCGTGGCCGCCTACGACGACGGCGCCGGGGTGACGGCCGCGTTCAACAAGAACGTGCTGTCCGTGATCGACCGGGAGCTGGGCGCGGACGCCGATCCGGCCGCCTTCGACCACGTGGCGGTGTGGGACGCCGACCGGGAGTGGATCGAGATGCGGCTGCGGGCCCGCCGCGCGCTGACCGTGAAGATCCCGGAGCTGGATCTCGTGGTGCCGTTCGCGGCGGGCGAGGAGATGCGGACGGAGGTGTCGGCGAAGTTCCGTCAGGCGGGCGTACGGGAGGAGCTGGCGGCGGCGGACCTCGAACTGGCCCGCTGGTGGACGGACGACGAGGGCAGGTTCGCGCTGTCCCTGGCCACGGTCGGCCGAGGGGCGGTCGGCTGAGGGACGAGCGGCTGGACGGCGGGCGGCTGGGGTACGAGCGGCTGGACGGCGGACGGCTGGGCCGTGGCCGGTACCGCCGGCGGGGTGAGGGGCGGCCGGGCGACGGCTCGTTGGGCCGCGGCGGCCAGGGCGCGGCGGTCTGGACACTCGGTACTGGATATCGGATCCAGTATTCGGATGCGGGCGACGATCCGCCGCGCGGTGACGACCCGCCACAACGACGCCCCCAGCGGATCGTCCCCGACGTACGCGGCGGCCCCCGTCGGCCGGTAGTCGATCCGTACCGGCAGCACGGCGCAGCCGCTGTCCAGGGCGGCCTGGAACGCGGCCGGGCGGAAACGCCCCCGGGCCCGCCCGCACCAGGTCGACCCCTCGGGGAAGACGACCACCCGGCCCCCGCCGGCGAGCACCGCGGCCATGGCCCGGACGGTGCCGGGCAGGGCCCTGAGCCGGTCGCGGTCGATGAAGAGGGTGCCGCCGAGCGCGGCGAGCGGACCGAGGACGGGCCAGCGGCGGACCTCCGTCTTGGCCACCATCCGCCCGGGCAGCACGGCCGCCAGGAGGGGGACGTCCAGCCAGGAGACGTGGTTGGCGACGACGAGGAGCGGGCCCGTCACCGCGCCGGCCGTCCCCTCGTACCGCGTACGCACCCCGAAGGCGCGGACCACCGCTCGCGTCCAGCCCCGCACGAGGGCGAGCCGGGCGGCGGCCGGGAGCAGCCCCGCCGCCGGGGCGAGCAGGACGCCGAGGAGGACGGCGCCGGTCCCGGCGGTCAGCCGGGCCACGGCGAGGACCGCGCCGGCCCGCTCCTCCGGCCCGCCGGGTCCGGCGACGGGGTGGGCCGCGCAGTGACCCGGGGTGCAGGGCGCCGTGGGGAGCCACGGCGGGAGGGCCGTGGACCCGTTCACCGCGCCGGGACGAGCGACAGGAAGTGGTCGAGGTAGCGCGGGTTGGTGCGGCGCAACGAGAGCAGCACGTAGAGGTCGGCGACGCCGAAGTCGGGGTCGTGCGCGGGGGCGCCGCAGACCCAGGCACCGAGCCGCAGGTAGCCGCGGAGCAGCGGCGGGAGTGCGACGCGGCCCTCGGGGCGGGCGATGCCGTCGGGGCTCCACAGCTTGTGCGGGGTGACCCAGTACTCCTCGGGGGCGAGGTGCTTGGCCCTGACGGTGTCCCAGGTGGCGGCGGCGAGGGTGCCGCCGTCGGCGAGCGGGATCGAGCAGCAGCCGGCGAGCCAGTCGTGGCCGGTGCGGGTCATGTAGCGGGCGAGACCGCCCCAGATGAGGGCGATCACGGCGCCGTTGCGGTGGGCGGGGTGGACGCAGGAGCGGCCGACCTCCACCAGGTCGTGCCGGACGGGGGCGAGCCTGGTGAGGTCGAACTCGCTCTCGGAGTAGAGGCGCCCGGCGACGGCGGCCCGGTCGGGCGGCAGGATCCGGTAGGTGCCGACGACCTCGCCGGTGCTCCCCTCCCGCACCAGGAGGTGGTCGCAGTACGCGTCGAAGGCGTCGGTGTCGAGGCCGGGCTCGGGGCCGTCGAGCCGGGCGCCCAGCTCGCCGGCGAAGACCTGGTGGCGCAGCCGCTGGGCGGCCCGGACGTCCTCCTGGTCCCGGGCGAGGCCGACGACGTACCGGGGCGTGGGCTGCTCGGCCGGGGCCAGGGGCTGTGCGGGGACGGCGAGCGTGGGCGTCGGTGCGGACATGGCGGGTTCCTCCGGCGGGACGGAAGGGGAAGGGGCGGGACCGGGCCGCGTGAGCGGTGGCCCGGCTCCTCGTTTCTTCCGTCACCGGCTGGATTCGACATGACCGTCCGGGGGCTCGCGGATGTGCGAACGCTGAATGCTATTCGGCGAGGGTGTCCGTGATCGCGGCCGAGGCCTCCTTCGCCGCCTTGACGGGATCCTCGCCCTGGAGGACGGCCGTCATGTACGGCTTGATGGGGTTGTCGGCCTCGACGTCCGCCCACTGCGGGGAGTTGGGGGTGGCCCGGCCGCGTGCGGCGCCCTTCGCCATGGCGGCGGTGGCCTCCTGCCCGGCGACGACGGAGGCGAGGCTCTTCTTGTTGGGCACGTAGCCCATGGCGCGGGCGAGTTCGGACTGCCACTTCTCGCCGGCGAGGGCCTTGACGACGTCGAGGGCGGCACCGCGCTGGGGGGCGTTCTCCGGGATGATGAGGTCGGAGCCGCCGGTGAAGACGGCGCAGGGCCGGTCGGCCTCCTTGCCGGGTATCGGGAAGTAGCCGAGCTTGTCCTTGAGGCCCGGGTCGGCCTTGAGGATGGCGGCGACGGCGCTGGGCGTGGCGATGAGCTGGGCGACGTCGCCCCCGGCGAAGACGTCGGCCTGCGGCGGGGTCTGCTCGTCGGCGTCCTTCGGGCCGGATCCCAGGGCCTGGAGCTTCTTGTAGAAGGCCATGCCCCGCTGGGCGCCCGGGCCGTCGAGCGCGCCGGTCCACTGGCCGCCCCTGTCGACGGCGAGTTCGCCGCCCTCGTCCCAGATGAAGCCGGCGAGGGTGTACCAGTCCTGTCCGGCGAGGTAGATGCCCTGGGTGCCGTTCTTGTTGAGCTTCTCGGTGTCGTCGAGCCACTCGGCCCGGGTGGCCGGGGGCTTGTCGATGCCCGCGTCCTCGAACAGGTCCTTGTTGTAGATGACGATGCGGTTGGCCGCGTACCAGGGGATGCCGTACTGGGATCCGGCGATGCTGCCGGGTTCGGCGAGGCCGGGCAGCCAGTCCTCGCGGCCGAGGTCGCGGACCGACTCCAGGGTGAGGTCGAAGAGCTTGTCGGTGTCGGCGTACTGGGCGACCTGGGTGTTGCCGACCTCGATGACGTCGGGGCCGCCGGAGCCCTGGATCGCCTCGGTGACCTTCTTCCCGATGCCGGTCCACTCCTGGATCGTGAACTCGAGCTCGACGCCTTCGTGCTCCTGCTCGTACGCCTCGGTGAAGCGCTTCAGGAAGTCCTCGCTGACGCTGTCCCGCATGAGCCAGACGTTCACGGTCCTCGTCCCGTCGTCGCCGCCCGGCAGCATCCCGCAGCCGGCGAGGACGAGCGCGGTGGCGGCTGCCAGGGGACAGGCGAGATGGCGGTTCTTCACGTGGGTCACCTTCTGCTCAGGTTCAGCACGGGGTCGTGCGCATGGGGGGCTGACCCGGCATGGGGGGACCGAACGGGGTGTTCGCGCGGGTATGTGGCCTGGATTCTGGTCTGGACCAACGGGATGGTCAAGTCCTTGACGACTTCGTCGCGCACCCGGGCGGACGATCCGCTCCCTCGCCCTCGGTGGTTACTCGTGGGTCTCCCGGCCGTCGTCGTGTCGCGCGCCGACGCGCCCTGGGGCACCGTGGAGGGACCGCACCGAGAGGAGTTCGGCCCCCATGTCGAATCACACCTACCGCGTCACCGAGATCGTCGGCACCTCCACCGAAGGCGTCGACGAGGCCATCCGCAACGGCATCAACCGCGCCTCGCAGACCCTGCGGGGACTCGACTGGTTCGAGGTCACGCAGGTGCGCGGCCACATCGTCGACGGCGCGATCGAGCACTACCAGGTCGGGCTGAAGGTCGGCTTCCGCCTGGAGGACGGGGAGACGCTGTCCTGACGTCCGCCCGGCCGGGCGGACGACCCGTCGTCCCGGCCTCCGGGCGGCCCGGCCGAGGACGCACCGCCCCGGCCCTCCGGGCGGCCGGTGCCCCGGGCCGGGTCCGGCCGCTTCCGGCCCGGGTCCGCCCGTTCCCGGCCCGGATCCGACCGCTCCCGGGCCGGACCCCGGGGCCCGGCCGGTGCCCCGCCCGGGCCCGGCCACGTACGGGCGGCCCCGGCCGCTCAGGTGCTCAGGTGCGGCCCTCCTTCTCCTGAGCCTCCCTCAGCGCCTCGGAGGGCTCCGCCCAGCGGGCCCGTACGACACGGAAGCCCGCCGCCTCCGCCGCGTCGCACACCGCCGGATCGTCGTCGACCAGCACCCTGACCGTGCGGTCGGCGGCGAGACGGCGCAGGATCTCCACCTTGGTCACCCTGGCCGGCCGGAAGTCGCGGTTGCGCCGCATGTGGACGGGCCCCTCCGGCAGGCCCTGCCCGGCCAGCCACTCCGAGGTCGCGCGACGGCAGCGCTCGGGCCGCCCGGTGAGGTAGACCACCTCGCACTCCCCGGCCGCCTCCAGACACAGCGCGACGCCCTCCTCCAGCGGCGGGTCGTCGGGCGCCGCCGCGAAGAAGCCCTCCCAGTCCTTGGGCCTGCGCTCCAGGAAGTGCTGGCGGTGCGCGGTCGCGGCGAGGGTGTTGTCGAGGTCGAAGACGGCCAGGGGCCTGTTGTCCGATGTCACGGGCCCCAGCGTAGAAGCCGCATGGCGGGAGGCGCTCCGGGATCGCGCACGGGCGGCCGGGCCGGAGGGAGCGGCGCGGCGCCACGCCGGATCCCCCTCGGGCCGCCGGTCGCGGCCCACCGGCCGGCGGGGGCGGATCGTCACTTAAGATTCAGGGCGGCCGCGGGGCCGTGGCCCGTCGCCGTGCGCGACGGCCGCGGAACGGCCGGCCCGCCGGCCGGCCGGGGCGAGCGGTCCGGTCCGGTCCGGAGCGAGGTTTCGGGCCTGACGGTCCTCATGACGTCGATCACGAGAATCCCGGGAATCGTGGGACCACCGACGTGCGTCCCAGTGGTGCGGGAGGCCCGGCCCCCCGCCCACGAGAAGAAGAGTCCCAGGGAGAAGTGAGGTATGTCGGTGATCTGCGTCGGAGGCATGATCGGGATCGGCAAGACCAGTGTCGCCGAACTGCTCGCCAAGGAACTGGGCAGCGAAGTCTTCTACGAGAGCGTGGACGACAACCCGATCCTCCCGCTCTTCTACTCGGCGAGCCCCGAGGAGATCGAGGCGAAGCGCTACCCCTTCCTGCTCCAGCTCTACTTCCTGCAGACGAGGTTCGCCTCGATCAAGGAGGCGTACAAGCAGGGTGACAACGTCCTCGACCGCTCCATCTACGAGGACTGGTACTTCGCCAAGGTCAATCACGACCTCGGCCGGATCAGCTCCCTCGAGATGCAGGTGTACGAGGGGCTGCTCGACGAGATGATGCGCGAGATCGACGGCCTGCCGTACCGCAAGGCACCCGATCTCATGGTCTACCTCAAGGCGGACTTCGAGACGGTGCTGCACCGCATCGGGCTGCGGGGACGCGATTTCGAGCAGGACGAGGGCCTCGTCGAGTACTACCGGACGCTGTGGTCCGGCTACGACGACTGGGTGCACAAGCACTACTCGGCCAGCGAGGTCCTCGTCATCGACATGAACCGCACGGACGTGGTGAACAACCCCGACGACGCCGCCCGCGTGGCGCGCGAGGTCAAGGACGCCCTGGCGGCGGCCGGACGTCGCGTCTGAGCCCGGGCTCCACGACCGGACCCGCGTCCGGCCCCGGCGGCCCCGGACGCGGGAGCCGGTCCGCCGCGCGGCCTGCCGCCCGGGGTGCCGTCCCACCGTCGTGACGTCCGGTGCCGCCGCCCCGCGGCGTGCGGCCTCGTACCGCCGTCGGCTCGGGAACGACAGGCGGGACCTGGTGCCGCGGGCACGGGGGACCAGCACATCGCAGAGCGAGATCGCTCACGGGGCAGCTCCTGGCTGTCGCGGGACACCACGTCGGGGACGCGGGCCGACGCGGTGAAAGGGAGATGCTCCGACTGGTGCCGGTCGGGTAGCGTGCGGGCCATGTCGAGTCCGGAGTCAGACAGGCCGGGGGCTTTCGGTCACGCCGTCAGCCCCCTGAACCGCTGAGTTCGCAGTCCTGCCGTCCCGCCGTGTTCCGTGGCCGGACGACTGCGCCCTCGGGCGCTGACCGCGGTGACGAGATGACCCCCTCGTACCTCTCCTCACCTCGGAGCCACTCGATGCCCCTTCCGCTGTACCTGCTTGCCCTGGCGGTCTTCGCCATGGGCACCTCGGAGTTCATGCTCGCCGGCCTCCTGCCGGACATCGCCTCGGACCTCGGCGTCACCGTCGGGACCGCAGGCGCACTCACCTCGGCCTTCGCGATCGGCATGATCGTCGGTGCCCCGCTCATGGCGGCGCTGGCCCGTCACTGGCCCGCACGGTCGAGCCTGCTCGGATTCGTCCTCGTGTTCTCGGCGGCCCATGCTCTGGGTGCTGCCACCTCGAGCTTTCCGGTCCTGTGCGCGACTCGGGTGATCGCGGCGCTCGCGAACGCCGGGTTCCTCGCCGTCGCCCTGACGACCGCCACCACGCTGGCCCCTGCCGACAAGAAGGGACGCGCCCTCGCCGTGCTGCTGTCGGGCACCATGGTGGCCACGATCGTCGGCGTCCCCGGGGGGTCGGCGCTCGGCGCGCTGCTCGGCTGGCGGGCCGCGTTCTGGGCGGTCGCCGTACTCTGTCTCCCCGCCGCAGTCGGCGTCCTCACCGGAATCCCGCCGCGCCCCGTACAGGAGAACCCGGCTGACGGACCGCCACTGCGGGCGGAGCTCGCCCAGCTCAAAAGTCCGCGCCTGCTCCTGATCATGCTGCTCGGCGCGCTCGTGAACGCCGCCACCTTCGCGGGCTTCACCTTCCTCGCCCCCGTCGTGACCGACACCGCCGGGCTGGACGAACTGTGGATCTCCGTCGTCCTGGTGCTCTTCGGTGCCGGGTCCTTCCTCGGCGTCACCGTCGCCGGACGCCTGTCCGACCGGCGCCCCGGCCCGGTCATCGCCGTCTGCGGCCCGATGCTGCTCGTCGGCTGGCCGACTCTGGCCGTGCTGGCCCACCAGCCGGCCGCTCTGCTCACCCTCGCGTTCGTCCAGGGCGCGCTGTCGTTCGCACTGGGCGGCACGCTGATCACGCGGATCCTGTACGAGGCGGCCGGCGCGCCCGCCATGGCCGGCTCCTACGCGACCGCGGCACTCAACGTCGGCGCCGCCGCCGGCCCCCTCATCGCCGCGACCACCCTCGGCACCGCCCTCGGGGACCTCGGACCGCTGTGGGCGAGCGGGCTCCTCGTCGCCGCCGCACTGCTGGTCGCGTTGCCCGCGCGCGCGGTGCCCGCGGCCGACCGGAGCCGCGAGGCGCTCCGGTGACGCGCGCGAACGCCCCGTCGGACATCGAAGGCCGTCGAGCGCTGCCGCACGTACGGCGGGACGGGACTGCCCGGCCGCTCCGGCGTCCCGCGCTTCACCGACCCGGACCCTGGTGCCGCGTCCGCACGGACTGCTTCGAAACCTCCGCCCTGCCCGGTGCCGGTGGGGCCCGGGATGCCGTCCGCACCACCGGTGTCGAGGCCGGCCGGGGGGCCGCTCGCGTGGAAGCGGAACGGTGTTCACCGTCGCAGGGGTCGAACGCCTGACGGAGGAGGGAGTCCGGGATCCACGGTCGCGGTGGGACCAGTGCGTGCGTGCCGCTCGTGCGCCATGCTGCCCCGGTCCGTTCGAGGGCGTCCAGGGCTCCCTGCTCCGGGCCGATCACGGCGTCGGACTTCAGGGTCCGGAGCGCCGCGACGGGCCCGGGGAAGCAGGCCGTGCGCCCGGCGAACGGCACGGTCGGGTGCCACAGCCGGTCGCCCACCAGGCGCCGGTGGCCGAGATCACCCTTCGGGACGTGAGCGCGGCCTTCGCGAACTCCTCCCGCAGGTCCTCGGGCATCCCCTCGTACGGCAGCGGAGCGCAGAAGAACGGGTGGGTGCCGGCCTCCGGGCTTCCCGCGGCCATGGCCTTCCAGAACCGGCCGCCGATCCGGCCCGCTTCGCCGGACGCCCCGACGAGACGCCGGAGGCAGCCGACCACGTCCGCGGTCATCACGTCGGAGACGTGGTGCGGGTAGGGCTTGACGTGCGGCACGACCCGCTTCCGGGGGGGGGAGCCGGCCGACGCCAAGGCGCTCCGGCGAGACCGCCGGCCCGCCGCCGGTCTGGGCCTCCACCCGTCTCGCTCCTGGGAACATGGACAGATGAGTGCTGAGGTGCGGGGAGAGTGGGTGCCGGATCGTCCCGAGGACGTGGCCGCGGTCTTCGCCGAGGCGGATTTTCCGTGGTGGATCGCCGGTGGCTACGCGATCGAGCTCGCGGTCGGACGCGAGCTGCGCGCACACGGCGATCTCGATGTCCTCGTCCTCCGGCGCGACCAGGCCCTCGTGCGTGGCCTGCTGGCCGGCTGGGACCTGTACGTGGCGGACCCGCCCGGACAGGGGGAGCTGCGACCGTGGTGTCCTGGAGAGGTCCTTCGGCCGCCGCTCCACGACATCTGGTGCCGCCGCACGCCCGAGGCGCCCTGGTCGGTGCAGCTGATGCTGGACGAGGCCGAGGGCACCCGGTGGGTCTCGCGTCGTGACCCGGCGATCCGCCTCCCGATCGACCGGCTCGGGCGCACGACCGAGCCGGGCATCCCGTATCTCGCGCCAGAGGTCCAGCTCTTCTACAAGGCGAAAGCGACCCGGGACAAGGACGAGACCGACTTCGAGGCGGTGCTGCCGCTGCTCGACGCTCCGGCGCGCGCCTGGCTGGCGGACGCGGTCGAGGTGGTCGCGCCTGGCCATCCCTGGATCCGCCGGCTCCTGCCGGCCGGCCGAACGTGAGCGGCGGGACGTCGTGGAAGTCGGGGTTCCGGGGACGGGTCCTCACAGGCGCCGTGGCCTCCACGACCACCAGTGCGCCATCGGGAGCGTGTGGCCCTGCCGTGCGCCGTCGTCCCCGCAGGAGGCGGACGGCTCCTCTCGTCCGCCGGGTCGACGACGTGCTCGCCGACGGCGGCGGCCGCCGGCACGTCCTCCCACCGCGGGTGGACTTCTTCCCGTGGGAGTTGCCGATCGCGCCCCGCCCCGAGCGGATCGCGATCTCAGGTCGAGGAGCCATGGGCGACGAGGTGGCCCATGGAGCGCTCGTTGGAGCGGGCGTACTCCTGGTGCAGGGTACGCAGCGCGGGCGTGGTCGTGCACGTCCGTGCCGATGCGCAGGGCCAGCCGCTCGGCGCTGAATCGCCGGGCCGGGCGATGGTCGCGAAGAGATCGCGGCTTCAGGTCCATGAGCACCGGTACGGGGCACCGCAGTGCGCCGGCCGGCGCGAAGAGTTCGGGGTGGGGGACGGAGGCCATCAAGGCTCCGGCCTTCGGCACCAGGCCGAGGAGGACCATGAGGACACCGGCCGCGACGACGACGAACCGGCTGGTGACGCGGAAGATGCGCACCAGGCCGATGTTCTCGGCGAACGCCACGTACGGGAAGGAGGTGAGCGCCCCGCCCAGCACGGTGGCGCGCCGTACACCACGAGGAGGCCGGCGGTGCCGCCAGGCGTCCAGACGTGGAGGCATGAGGGAGCCGGGTCGAAGGGCCGGGCCAGGCACGGGTCCTTGCGGACGGGCAGGGCGTCACGCAAGGCAGTGGGCCATGGTTTTCAACCAAAACCCCTCGGTAGCTTATGAATCCATAAGCATCAGCCATGTCGAGTGCGGATTTCGTTGCCCCTCGCCAGCCCAGGGATGACGCGCCCTCCAGTCACGGCACCCCTGCGTCCGCACCCCCGACGAGGATGGGACGCCCTCGCGCACGGGCGCCCGGTCGACGGCCGGTCGACGGCCGGTCGACGCAAAGCGGCCGTACATGCCGGTGGCCCCGGTCCCTCCGGGGAAGGACGCGGGGCCACCGGCCGTTGGCGGATCGTGTTGCCGAGCCGTGCCTACTTGGGCATGAGGACGGTGTCGACGATGTAGACGTTGGCATTGGC
>NZ_BMTQ01000004.1 GCF_014649755.1 Streptomyces litmocidini
TCCACATCAACGACACGACGGCGGAGTAGTCACATGATCGGCCGGACATCTCCTAGCGGCGCAGGCGGAACGCGGTATCCACGACAGTTCGGACTGCAGCAAGGACTTTGGGGAGATCCCGCGGGTCGGAGGTTCGCATTGCGGTAAGGCCGAGCCAGCAGGCTACGACGGCTCGGCAGGCGACAAGGAAGGCGAGGAGCCCGATGACGGCGAAGAGTGCTGCGCCGGGCGGAAGGTCTTGGATGAGTGCGAGCATGGAGTAACTCCGTTCATGACTAAGCCCCCGAGGCACCGGGGGCGGTGGATGGGTACGCGAGACCCCCTGCCGAGGCTCGGTAGGGGGTCTTGGTCGGTCGGGTAGGTGGTCGGTTACGCCGCGGCCCTCCGGTCGGCGAGCGGGAGCCGCAGGATCTCGCTGTGCCCGTACTCGGTCCGGCAGCCGGGGCAGGTCTCGCCGCGGGTGTCGAGGGTGATGCGGAGGGTCTGCTGGCAGGGGCAGGTGACGGCGATCCGGCGGGGCGCCTGCTCGCCGGTGACGGTGCGGCTGAGGGTGCGCCAGATCGAGGCGACTTCGTCGGCCATTTCGTCGACGGCCGGATGCTGGGCCGCGGCACGGGCGAGGTTGAACCGGAGGGTCCGGCAGGCGTGGGCCAGGCGGTTGGTGACGGTGCCGGCTTCGTTGACCTCGGCGTACCCGCCTTCTTCCCAATCACGGACCCAGGTCTCCAGCGGGGCGAGGATGGGGCCGCGTTCGGTCTGCATGTTGAGCACGGACAGGTTGACGGGGGCGGGTGCGGTCTTGCTGCCGGAGACGGCCGGCCCGTTGCTGTTGCCGCGGGCGAGGTGCTGGTCGAGTTGGGCGAACAGGCCGGGGATGGCGCCGAGATGGACGGCTGTCCGGTCCTCGCACGGGTTGCACAGGTACCTGCCGGTCTCGTGGTCGCGGAGGTCGCGGTGGCAGCGGAGGCAGGTGTCGAGGTCGTTCACGGCGGTCTCCTTGCGGCTGTACGGGCGGGGCAGTTGGGCGATCGGCGGGGCCGTGCGCCTCGCTGACGCTCTCGACACCCGGCTTCCCGGAGTGCACCAGGCGGGAGTTCGGGCGCGAGAGGGGCCTTCAGGGGCTTTCTCGGGCCTGTTCTGCTCTAGCTCTAGGTGCGGGCTCGCTTCTTCATGGCCTGCTTGTGGGCTTGTTCGCCGATCCAGCAGGGCTTGCACTGCTTCGGGTCTTCGCCGCGGCGGCGGTGGGCTTCGTAGCCGGCGTGGTCACCGTGGCGCCGGGGCCGGCCGTCAAGGATCCCGGCCCGGCAGGCGAGGAAGACGGCATGGGCGATGCTCCGGGCGCCGAGCTTTTGGATCGCGCGATGCCCGTAGCCGCGCACGGTGATCTCTGCGATGCCCCACTGACAGGCGAGGTCGCGGTACGAGGAGCCGTCGGCCGCAGCGAGTACCACTGCCCTCTCGCGTTCGGTGAGTTGGACCATCAGATGCTCCGGATGACGTTGACGACGGGCCGGTGGGTGGGTATCTGCGGTCTGGTGCAGGGCCGGCCGTGGTCGGCGGGCACGGTTTTCGCCCAGCGGCGGCGCCGGCGGCGGGCTCCGGCCTTCGCGTCGGCTTCCTGTTCCCAGCCGTCGTGCCAAAGGGGTTCTTGGATCGTGGTCACGGTGGCTCCTGTGGTGCGGGGCGCCCCGGGGGTGGGGCGCCCGTGTCTGGGGGTTGTGCGGGGGTCTGCCGGTCAGCTGGGGTCGAGGGCGGCACGGGCGGCGGCGAGCCGGGTGCAGTGGTCGCAGGGGCTGTCGGGGTGGATGTACAGGTGGCCGTGGTTGTCGCGGTCGAGGAGGTACTGAAGGTGGCCTTTCAGGGCGTCCCGTTCGGCTTCGGCTTGGTCGCGCTGGCGGCGGAGGGCTTGGAGGATGCCGGCGTTCTCGGCGAGCTCGGCCTCGGCCCATTCGGCACGCTCGGTCTCCCTGATCAAGGAGTCGAGCACCCGCGCGCAGGACAGGCACGTCGTCATCCAGTTGATCGTGTTCTCGTACTCGGCGAACGCGTCCAGCTCGCGCTTCAGCTCGGCGAGGACGGCGTCGGCATGGGCGTACCAGGCGCTGCGGGCGTGCTCCCATTCGTGGCCCTTGGCGATGAAGGCCTTGGATCCGGCGTGTCCGGCGAGGGCTTCGGCGACGCGTCGACGGAGGGCGGCCGTGTGCCGGGGCTGGGCGGGCTCGGGCTGGGTCACAGGTACTCCCCAGGGGCGAGGGTGTAGACGGGCCGACTGTTGGCGTGCTGAAGGTCGTCGCCGAGGTCGGCCGGATTGTCGGGCCACAGGGTGGGCTGCGAGTAGGAAGTCTGTGTGTCCTTCTGAACTGACGGCTTCGAGGGCCAGGCGGTGTTGTAGAAGTCCCAGCTCATGCGCTTGCCAGTCGGGCATCGATGTGCCAGCCACGTCCCGATCTCCAGCGAGGTGGCGCACCCGGGGCAGTTCTTGGCGTGCTCGACGAACTTGTCGTGGGCTTTGCGAACGGCCTCCAGGCGTTCGTCGGCGGGGCTGGGCTGGGTCACAGGTACTCCCCGGTCTCGATCTCGGTGACGGGCCGCTCGGGGTGCTGGTCGTCGGCGTGGGCGTAGGGGTTGCCGGTCGTGTCCGGCTCGCTGCCGGGCGCGGGCTGGGTCATCGGCCGGCCTTCCGGGCGAGGGCCCGCTCGCAGGCGGAGCAGGTGACGGCGGTGGCGTCAGGGAGCCACTGGTGGGGGGCCTCGGGGTCGAGCCAGATGAGGCAGGCGGTGTTGTGGCCGCCGGCGCGGATGGGGCGGGCGGCGTGGACCGGGTCGGTGTCGGCGTGCTTGGCGCGGAGCGGGTGAGCGGGGTGGGTCATCGGGTCTCGTCCTCCAGGAAGACGGCCGCCATCTCGCGCGCTGCGTCGTGGCTGGCGGTGGACTGGATCAGGCGGGCGGTGTACTCGGCGAGTCGGACGGGCTCGCTGCTGGTGGTGGTGTCGGGGCTCCGTTCCAGGGCCTTCACGTAGAGGTCCCAGCTTTCCGCGATGTGGCGGGCGTCTCGGAGGATGGCGTCGTGGTCGCTGGCGAGGCGGCGGGTGATGAAGCCGCGGGTCAGGTCGTCGGTCATCGGGTCTCGTCCTCCTCGACGGTCCAGGTGGTCGTCTCGCGGACGAGGCGGCGCTGTGGCGGGGTGTCGGTGCCCCAGCGGGGCGAGTAGGTCGGGACGGCGTCGAGGCGTTCGGCGGCACGGTCGCGGTCGGAGAACGCGACGCCGGGGGCCCACTCCTTGGCCAGCGGGTCGTAGATCTCGACGCGCCACTGCTCGCGCGGGGGCCGGGCCTGGTCGTTGGCCGGCTGGGCGGCGTCCAGCCCGGCGGCGGGGGTGGCGCGGGTGCTCGCGGCACCCTGCTGCGGGAAGCAGACGCTGTACCCGCCCGGGACATGGACCCAGATCGAGTACCAGTTGCTGTGCTCCTGAATGAACGGGTGCCCCCGGTCTTCGATCTCCAGACCGCAGTGCGCGCACCGGGTTTCCTTGTAGGGCCCGGCGAGGTCGTCGCGCAGCGCGGCGGCCCGGTCGGCGTCGAGCCCCAGCCAGTACGGCTCCCGGTCCGGCCCGGAGAGGCAGACGGTGACGGTGTCGTCGTCGCCGTGGAGGACGTCGCCGAGGCCCCAGCGGAGCTGCACCGGGTCGTCGGCGGTGGTCGGGTCCGGCACGCTGGCGGTCCGCTCGGGGTTGGCGAGGCAGGTGCCCGGGTCGATGCCGTCGCAGTTGCCGCAGGAGTGCGCGGCGGCCGGGTGCTCGGTGGCCATGTGCCGGATGAACTGCTCGGCCTCCTCGGGGGTGGGTCCGTGGCGTCCGTCGGCGTGCCACGGGGCCTTGTCCGGCTGCTGTCCGGTCTGGCGGGCGGCGGCCCGGATCCCGGCGGCGGCAAGGACGGCCAGTACGGCCACGGCTTGCCTGCGGTAGCGGTCGGTCGTGGGCGTCGACAGGCTGCTGAAGTTGGCTGCTGCCCACTCCCAGCCGTCGGAGCGGGCCAGAGTCTCGGCGACCCGATCACGGAGCGCGAGTTGGTCGGCGGGCTGGTCGGTCATGCGGTGGCTCCTTGGGGTGGGCCGGGCCGTGGCGTGCGGCCCGGCAGACAGCGGCGGGGATCAGGCGGACGGCGTGTTCAGATCCGGCTGGGGTGGGACGCGATGTCGGCGTCGGCCATCGCGGCCAGGCACTCGGCCTCCAGCTCCTCGTAGCTCTTGCTCGGGGCCTGGCTGGCGCGCTTGCGGAGCACGTAGGCCTGCTCGTCCTCGGCGGTCGGCGCCTCGATGCGCAGGGCGTGGAGGACGGCGGCGAGGACGGTGCCGGGGTCGGCGTCGGGTTCGCCGGTGGCGCTTTCGATGGCGTGCCAGGCGCGGTCGTGCTCGGTGACGGTGAGCTTGCGGACGGGCTGATCGGCCATGGGTGTTGCTCCTTCGGTGGGTAGGGTCTGACCGAGGGCCGCCCCGCTTGTTTCCGGCATGCGGGGCGGCCTGCGGCATGTCAGGCGGAACGGGGCGTGTCGCGGCGCTCGACGATCCAGCCGCGGCCGCCGTCACGCCCGCGCTCCTCGCCGAACGGGGGCCGGTAGCGGAGGCGGTAGGTGTGGTGGTCCTCGGCCGGGTCGAGGACGGTGATGCCGGTGGTGCCGAGCTGCTCGGCGAACTGGTCCTCGAGGCCGAGGAGTGGGTTGGCGCCCCATTCGGTGAGCCCGTTGAGGGCGTCGGCGAGGTTCTGCCAGCGGGCGTATTCGATGGCGTCGTACATGCGGGCGATGGTCGGGTCGTCGTGGTCGGGCACGGGGTTCTCCTAGGCGGGGTGGTAGTCGTCGGTGATGCCGAGGGCGGCTCAGGCGGCGAGGGCTTCGAGGAGTCGGGCCCGGTTGGCGGCCTGCTGTGCGGGCGAGGTCGGCATTCGCTCGGGCCGGTAGTCGCGGACCTGGCCGGTCGGGACTTCCTCGGCGTACAGGCGGTCGAGGGCGGCGAGGGCCCGCCGGGTCTCGTTGGCGGTGCCGCGGCCGCAGCCGAGGCGGCGGGCGATGGAGGCGTCTGTGTGGCCGGCGGTCACGAGGTCGGCGATGTCGGTGCGGATCTTCACGCGGCCATCTCCTCTGCTTCGAGGTAGCGGCGGGCGTGGACCTGGTCGGGGAGCGGGATGCCGTCGGTGTGGCAGGGGGTTCCGGGGGCGACCTGGCAGTGGGGGCAGCAGGCGGTGGTCTCGGCCCAGACGGTGCGGCGGGCGGGGTGGATGTCGGGGAGGGTGCGGCCGCTGGACTTGACGCGGCAGGGGCGGTGGGCGGCGGCTTCGCAGTGGGGGCAGGCGACGGAGCGGGCGGGGTGCTGGCCGGCGCGCATGAAGTGGCGGATGCTGTCGGGCATCGGAGCGTTGGGGCGGATGGTCATGACGGGTCCTTTCAGGCGAGGGCTTGGCAGCTGGGGCAGCCGCAGGTCTGGTTGGGGTCTTCGCGTTCGGGGTGGTCGGCGGTGATGAGCCAGCGGCGGTAGTCGTCGAGGGCGGCGGTCCAGGCGCTGGCGGGGTACTGGACGGTCGGGGGCGTCGCGGGGGCTATCCCGGTGGGCCAGGCGCCGGGCGGGCGCCCTGTTGGCCTTCTGGGGGCCGGGACGGAGGGCTGGGCGCGTTGGGCTCGGCCAGCCCGGAGTTGTTCGCGGAGGAAGCTGGACAGGTCGCCCTCGCGGCGCATGGCCGCGATGTCCTCGGTGCTGAAGTCGTCACTCATGCGGCGCCTCGCCGCCGGTCGAAGCCGTTCATGGGCACGACGGTCGTCATCTGCGACAGGCGGGAGGTGATCCGCTGGCCGAGCTGGTCGTTGAGGTCGGGACCGTTCTCGTCGCGGGCCGGGAGGTTGCTGGTGATGATCAGCGGAAGGCACTCGTTGTAGCGGTAGTTCAGGAGCCGATAGGTGGCTTCCTCGGTGAACTCGCTGATCTTCTCGGTGCCGAGGTCATCGATGAGCAGCAGCGGGATGCGCATGAGCCGCTTCACCTCGTACTCGGGCCCCTGCTCGCTGCCGCCGGGCCGCATGAGGGCGTACATGTCGGGGGCGGTGAGGGCGAGTACCTCGTAGCGTTCGGGCCCGGCTTCGGCGATGTGTCGGAGGGCGCCGTAGGCCTGATGGGTTTTGCCGGTGCCGAACGAGCCGGTGAGAAACAGGAAGCCGGCCTTGCGGGGGTCGGCGGCGACCTGGTCAGCCCAGGCGGTGACCTGCGGGTGGGTGGCGGTGGCGTTCTGGTAGCGGAAGGGGGTGGCGGTGGTCCAGCGCTGCAGGGCCCAGTCGGCCCGGCGGCGGCGGTGGTACTCGGGGTGGCCGGGCTCGTCGGGAGTGGGGGCGTTGTCGACGGGGCCGGGTTCGACAGCGGCCAGGCCGCGGGCTTCGAGGCGGGCCTGCAGTCGGGCGATGAGGTTCTCGCCGCCGAGGCGCTGCGGTTCGAGCATGGTCAGAATCCGTTCGCGTAGGCGTCGGGCGTGGTGGTGGCCTGGAAGGGCTGGTGCTGCTTGCCGCCGACGGCATGGAGGCGGGGCTTGCCCGCGGGCGGCTCGGGTGCGTACTTGTCCTCGTAGCCGCGGGCCTTGAGCCAGTTGGCGGAGAACTTGATGTAGCGCCATTCCTCGCCCGCCTTCTCGCGCCCGTAGGCGACGGCGGCTGCGGTGATGTGCTTGGGGTCGACGCCGGCCATGACGGCAGCGGTCCACTGCTCGAGGGTCTTCTCGTAGTCCTTGCTCTTCGGGTAGAGCGCCCAGAAGCGGCCGAACTCGAGCTTGTCCTCGCTGCTGATCTCGCGAGCCGGGGCGGCAGAAGAAGCTTCTTCTTCTTCATGGTTCCCCTGGTATTGGTTATGGGGTCCGGTTTCCGGACCACTAGGGGTCCGGTTTTCGGACCCCTGGGGTCCGTTTTTCGGACCACTAGCGGATTTGCTAGGGGTCTCGTTTCCGGACCCCTGCTCGCCCTCAGGGGTCCGGTTTCCGGATCCCTGGAACGGCTCCAGGGGTCCGGTTTTCGTACCCCTAGAGCCGCCCTCGGGTCGCACGTAGCCGACAGCTCCGGGGAGCCGGTAGAGCGCTGCGCGCGTTCCTTGGTGCGGTTCGAGCAGCTGCAGTTCGCCGCTTTTCAGCAGCGCGTCGACGGCAGCCACGACGGAAGAGCGCGCGGCGTTGGAGAAGCGGACGAGGTCCGTCGTGCTCGCGCGGACCGTGCAGTCTTCGGTCGTGATCCAGTTGGCGCAGGCGAGCATCACGTGACGGCCTGCACCCTTTGACCGGGAGTGGTTCCACACCCAGTACATGGCGTCCAAGGTCATCGGCTTCTCTTCCTCGCGAGACAGGGGTGGGTGGTCTAGGCGACGGCCGCGAAGCTGGGCTCGGCATGCCGCTCGATCTGTTCGCCAGTGACGGCTTCGACGAGGGCGCAGACGAGGATCTCGGCGGCGTTCGGCGTGACGGCGTTGCCGTACTGGCGGACCTTGTCGCGCTTGTTGCCGAGGACGATGTAGTCGTCGCCGAAGCTCATGGCGCGGCCGATCTCATGGGGTTCGAGCATCCGGAAGAGGACGTCATCGACCTGGATCTCGCCCTTGACGAGGGCGTACCGGTCGCGGGTGGTGAGCGCGCCGATCGGCTCGTTCACCCCGCGGGGCGTCCCGTTGCCGTAGTAGGGGACGAGCATGTGCTCCCAGGTGAGGAGCGACTGGTGGCCGGCCGTGGTCATGGTCCGGAACGGTTCGGCCGGGGTGGTGCAGTGCTCGCCGCCGTCGCCCCTGCTGCCGTTGTTCCGCATCACCATGGCCGCCGGAGCGACGAGGCCGTGGTGGTTGCCGGAAGCGGTCACCGTGGCGAGGGACTCGGACACCGGGCGGGCGACACTGCCGCCGCCGCGGAGCTCGGCGATGAACGGCAGCCAGGCGAGCCCGGTCTCGTTCCGCGTCGTCATGGCGCGCAGTGGGGTGTGGGCGGAGGCCGCGTTCTTCCCGTCCCTGCCTTCGACAGGGACCATCAGCGGCGGCACCATCAGGGCGTCGTTCTCGCGGGTGGTGCGGGCTGGCATCGGCTCGGCGACCGACACGGCCGCGTCGCGCCAGGTCCCTCCCGCGGGGACCATCATCGGTACCGGCCGGGCGAACTTCCTGAGCCCGGCCTCGATGCGGGCGATGGTCTTGTCGGCGAGGGGCTTGGCTCGGTCGCCGATTCGCTGGCCGGGAATGGACCAGTCGATCGCGGCGGCTGCCGGGAGCGCTTCGGGCTCGACGATCTGGTTGCGGCAGCGGGCGTTCGGGCAGCGGTACACGTACTGCTGCCGGTAGCGGCCCATGTCGCGCTTCGGGTCCTTGAACACCTGCATCGCCTGGACGTGCGTGTCGCACGTCGAGCACCAGGCGCGGGGCCGGAGCCACTTGTCCCAGTCGGGGGTGCGGCCGAGGGACTCGTGCCAGTAGCCGACGTACAGGCGGTCGCGGGACTGCGGGGCGGCGTGCACGGACCGCGGGGAGGCGTGCATCGAGTTGAGGGCGATGATCCGGGTGCGGTACCCGAGCTTGTGGATCTCGCCGATCCACCGGTCCCACTGGTCCCAGGCGCGGACGTCGGTGACGTTCTCGACGATGCCGGCCTTGACGAGGCCTCCGCGCTCGATGACCCCGCGCAGGTACAGCGGCACCTCTTCCATGAGGGCGCGGGACTCTTCCTCGGCGGACGGCTCGTCGTCCTCGTCGGTGGCGGCGAGGAGGTCGAGGAGGCTGCCCTGCATGGCGCCGACGAAGTCCCGCTTCTTGCCCTTGGCGACAGACCAGTTGGTGCACTCGGGGCTGGCCCAGAAGATGTCGGTGACGGGCCAGTCCCAGACGGGCGCCTTACGGATGTCGCCCTGGTAGTGGCTGGTCGTGGGGAAGTTCGCGGCGTGCGATTCGATGGCGAGCTTCCAGTGGTTTGCGGCGCGCTCGACGCGGACGCCGGGGACAGCGTGGACGCCCTGGCTGGATCCGCCAGCTCCACAGAACCAGTCCATGACGGTGAGCGCGTCGTTGTCGTGGCGGGGCATCAGGCAGCCTTTCCCATGTCGCGGATGAGGTCGTGGACGTAAGTGCGGGCCATGCCGAGGCGGTCCGCGATCTCGTGCTCGGGGACGTTGAAGGAGGCGAGGTGGGCGATCTCGCGGCGGCGGTAGGCGCCGAGCTCGTTGCGTCCAGCCGGCTCGACGATGTCGATCTCGGGCTCGGCGGAGGGGTCGTCGATGTCGTCACCCCAAGCCATCGGGCTGTGCCAGCCCCGTCGGGCAGCCATGGCCCTGGCGCGTTCGGACGGGCCGGGAGTACCGCTGAGCTTGCGGTACACCCGGGCGATGGACTGAGCGGTGGCGACTCGGACGGCAGTGCGGTCTCCACGGGCGATCACGTTGAGTGCGTCCCGGTGGACTCCAACGGCAGCGGCGATCGAAGCTCCGGAGTAGCCGATGGCGATGAGAGCCCGGACTCGCCGGATGGTCCCGGTCGAGTCGGTGTCCCGGTCGTCGGCGGGCGGCGCCGTGATGGCGACGGCGAGCACGCGCTTCTCAACGCTGCAGTTCGTGCTGCGGTAGGTGCCGCGAAGGAGAGAGCCGAGTACCCGGTGGTTGACGCCGGAGATGCGGGAGATCTGCGCCTGAGTCCATCCGAGGTCGAGGAGCGCGTTCAGGTGCTTCACAGCCGTGTCCGGGGTGGTGCGCCGGGGGCGCCCCTGCACGTGGTCGAGACGAAGTCGGCTCATGTACCGGTAGTTCGCCGCCTCGCACTCGGGCTTCCGGCAGCCGCGGAGGTAGCAGCGGCGCTCTCCGTGCTGGGGTGGGGTCTTGCGGGTCACTGTCCGGTCTCCTTCCGGGTGGGCTGGTAGGTGGGGAGTTGCCAGATGGCCCGGCAGGTGCGCCGGTTGTGGGCGTCGCGCCATCGGCGGAGGTCGTCGAGGATCCGGACGGCTGCGAGCTCTCGACTGCAGGTGCGTTCCTGACGGCGCCGGAAGCGTCGGAAGCTCATGCCGCGGGCTTCGCCTGCTGGGCCCGGGTACGGCGCTGCTCGGCTATGACCAGGCCCTTGACGCTCAGGCGCCACAGGGCGAGGCGGTGGCCGTGGGTGGAGTCGAGGGTGGAGGGGACGACCCGGCCGGTGTGCTCGATGATTCGGGCGGACCGCAGCGAGTTGATGACGGCGCCGAGGAAGCCGTGGGCGAGCTCGGGCAGGACGTCGCGGATGTCGTTGGCCGACCACTCGTCGTGGCGGGTGCCGTAGTGGAAGACGGCCTGCTCGACGAGGAACCGGTCCCAGCTCGACTGGTCGGCGATGTCTTCGAGCAGCAGGTCCTTCTCGGCGGAGGCGAGACGCTCAGCCGGGGAGAGGCGGCGGGTCATGGCGGGTCCTTCCGGGCGCGGGGTTCTGGTGCCTTAGTTCTTTGGGGGTGGCCGCGATTTGTTACGCGGGACTTGCGGCCAGCTAGTGGGCGGGGGTGCTGCGGAGCCAGGCGAGGACGGGTTCGGCGATGTCGCGGGCGCCGTCGGGCTTGTCGAAGGCCTTCTGGTGCAGGGCCGGGCAGCGGGACTTCAGGAAGCGGAGCCGGTTCTCGACGTTCATCTCGGCGACGACGTCGAACTCGTACTCGATGCCCTTGCGCTGTTCCGCCTTCATGCCGACCATCACCGGCTCGCGGCGGCCGCGGGCGTTCTCCTGCAGCACCCACTCGGTCTGGGACCGCATCGTGGCGATGACGTGCCCCGGGTAGGACAGGAGAGCGTCGACCATGTCGTTCTGGAGCGGGGTGCCGTCTTTCCAGCCGGCGAAGCTGTTCCCGCCGAACCGGCCGGCCGCCTTCTCGACCTGGGCGAGGGTGCCGTCGGTGCCCTTCCAGAAGTGGGTGAGGGAGTCGATGACGATGACGCCGTACCCGGCGGCCGCCGCCTGCTCGAGGGCCTTGATCAGGTCCCGCGGGTCGTACCGGTCCATGGGGCACGAGTCGAACCCGATGCCGTTGATGCCGTAGTACAGGGAGGCGGACTCGTGCTCGGTGTCGACGACCGCGAACTTCTTCCCGGCGGCGAGACCGTGGGCGATGCTGAGGCTGGTCCAGGTCTTCCCGGAGCCGGCGACACCCTGGATGGAGATGCGGGCGCCGCGGCCCTTCTTACTGGCGGGCCGGAACGCGATCGCCGTGGTATCGGCGGGCTCCTGCTGGGGCTGGGCCCGGCGGACGGGCGGGGGCAGCTGGCTCACGAGTTCTCCTCGAGGTACTTGCGCTCGGCCCACGGGGGGAGCGAGAGGTACGTGGTGGTGTCGCTGTAGGCGGGCCACTCGCCGGTGGCCATGCAGTGCAGGTAGGTGCGGATGGCGCGGTTGTTGAGCTCGGAGCCGATGACGCGGGCGGGGAAGTCGAGCTCGACGACCTGCACCAGGTACGGGGCCTGCTTCTCCTGGAACACGAACTTGAAGAAGCCGTCCGGCGGGATGATCCCGAGTTCGATCGCGGTCTCCCGGTACCAGGCGTCTTGCTGGTGGTAGCCCCACTTCTCGATCGTGTGCTTGAGGGCTTCCGGGTGGACCGAGGTGGTGCTCTTCAGGTCGGTGATGCCGTCGGGTCGCAGCCAGTCGAAGCGGACTCGGCGCCACACGCCGCGGGGGTCGGGCCAGAACGCCGACATCTCGGCGACTCCGGAACCGGGGGTGAGGAGCTCGGAGGCTTCCGGGTGGGAGGCGAGGGCTTCGGCCATGTCGTCGATCCGCTGCTTGGCCTCGCGCTTCAAGGGCACGTTGCCGGCGGCGCGGATCGCGGCGACCTCGGCCTTGATCTCCTTGGTGTTCCAGAGATCGGCATCGATGACGATCAGCTCGGGCCCGTCGCCGAGGATCTGGGTGTGGAACGCCGTGCCGAACTCGTAGGCGGGCTTGTAGGGCTCGGGGTGGTCGAGAAAATGCTTGAAGCGGGCGGGGCAGTCGGTGAGGCGCCGGATGCCGGTGGAGGAGAGGCTGCCGCCGGGGATGGGGTCCTGGTGATACAGCTCGGCGGGGATGTTGTACAGGCCGGGCTCGACCTCGCCCCCGGCGGCGGTCACGCCGCGCCGTCCTGGGAGCGGGGCCCGAGGACCATCTCGACGAGCTGCTCGTCGGTCGCGGTGTAGAAGGCGTCGGCCTTGGTAATGGCGTCGTACACGTCGCGGGCCCAGCGGGCGTCGCCGAGCGCCGTGTGCGCGTCGAGGCTGTTCGGCGGCTCGACGCCCATGAGCCGGGACAGTTCGTAGGAACGCCAGCCGTCGGCGAGGAGCCTGTCGGCGCGGCCGTAGTACTCGGCGTCGCAGTTCTGCTTGGTGAGCGTGTACGCCTGGCCGTACAGGTGGCCGACGGCCATGGTCGCGATGTCGACGGTGCGGTAGTGCCAGCGCGGCGGCAGGCCGGCCTCGTTGAACAGCTTGGTCAGGAACCGGTCGTCGAAGGCGGGGTTCGATCCAACGAGCGTGGCGCCGTCGAGGAGAGCCGCGAGGCTGTGCATGAGGTCGGCCTCGGTGAGAACGGCCGTCGCGGCCCATGTTGCGGTGGGCAGTTCGATGGCGAACTCGCTGTCGGGGACGACGAACCGCTCCTTGTAGCGGCCGATCTCCAGGGCCTTGGGGTCGGCGAGCGCGAGGCTGGTGCGGAGCTGGAAGAGGTTTTCCAGGTCGGGGTGACCGGGGTGCCGCATGATGACGGCGATCTCCCAGGCGTCGTGGCTACGAGGGTCGAGGCCGGTGGTCTCGGTGTCGATGAAGGCGATCGGGCGGTTGGGCACTGGGGCTCCTGAGGGTGTGAGGAACCAGGGCCCGCCCCGTTTCGGGGGTGGGCGGGCCCTGGCTGGCGCGGAGCCGGGGGAGGCTCGACGCGCCGGTCTGGGGTGGGTTAGGGGACGAGGAACATGTCGTTGTCCGCCTGGGCCGCGTCGTTCCAGCAGTCGACGCAGAGGAAGCTGACGGGCTCCTCGTAGCCGATCGGCGTCCACGGCTTGTCGGACGGCTGGAACCGGTAGAGACGCTTCTGCCGCGAGCAGTTCGGGCAGCTCCCATCGCGGGCGGTCCCGGCGATCAGAGCCTCCTCCTGGCGGCGGAGTTCGGTCTGGATGGCGTCCCAGGTCATGCCGCATCGGGTGCAGTCGCTGGGATGGAAGATCGATCCGTGCGGGGGGAGCACGATGTGGCTGTGGTGGCAGAGGGAGACGGTCACTTCGGTCCCTTTCTGGGATGCTTGGGGTGCGCCCCGTCGAATTCGCCTCGACGGGGCGTCCTGCTGGGGGTTGTGCCGCCGGGCCGGCAGGTCGGGTCACTGCTGGGCCCGGCGAGTTCAGGCGGCGCGGGAGGCCGGGCCGGTGATGGGGAGGAGCATCTGCGCCTGGTAGCTGGCGGACACCTCGGGGAATCCGTGCCTGGCGACGAGATGGTCGGTGATCTCCTCGGCCGCGCTGCTGCTGGTGGTGATGTACGTGTGGTGCTCGCAGTTGGGCGCCGGGCAGCGCAGGTAGCCGGTCACGCTGCGGCCTGCTTCCGGTGCTCGCAGGTGCTCTTGATGCAGGGGGCCGCCTGCTCGTCCCACTGCTTGCGGGTGACGAGTCGGATCGTCCAGCCGGCCTTCAGCTCCCGGTCCCGGTCGCGCTGCCGCGGGGTGAAGTCCTTGTGGGCGTCGGCCGCAGTGATGGCGGTGTCGCCGTGGCTGCTGCTGCAGACGCATCCGTCGGGGCTGGTGCGGATCCAGAAGCACTGGGCGAGCGGGATGATCTCGTCCCCTATCTGAACCATGAGCTTCACGCGGACTCCTTGGAGAGGTGGCGGCCGAGGGCCAGCAGGGCGAGGGATGCGGCGGCGCCGGCGGCGAGCTGCAGCCAGACGCGGGTCACGAGACGGCCGCCGTGGTGAACCGGCAGGGCCACGGTTCGGCGTGGGTGATCTCGTCCCATCCGGTCTCGCTGGCTGCCGAGATGGAGTGCGTGTCGCAGATTCGCTCCTCGCGGACCTCGGTGCAGTACTCGCCGTCGGCCGCGTCGTGGTCGCACTCGTAGTCGAGGCAGAGCATGTCGCCAGCCACGACCGTGGTCGGCACGCACGCCGGCGCCGGGGCCGTCGGTCCGCAAGACGGGCACTCGCGGCGGACGTCCGGCAGGGGGCGGCCTCCGATAGCGGCACTCATCTCGGCGTTGTTGATGTCGCCCAGCAGCTGGCCGCAGCCGTTGCAGGCCCGCTTCGTGGTGATGGTCTTGGAGCCGTCCTGGTTGATCCGGTCCGGGGTGTTGGGGCGGGTCACGAGGCCACCGCCTCGGTCTTGCGGGCTGCGTCGTACAGCTCGATGCCGTGCCGGATGGCGTGGCAGGACCACAGGAAGCCGGGCGAGAACTCGGTCAGGCGCCACTCGGACCAGTCGTCGAAGACGTAGGGAGAGTCGCCGGGCTTGGCGTTCTTCGGTGTGAACGAGAAGTCGTACAGCGCCCGGTTGGCTTCCTCGCGGTACTCCAGGTTGTACTCGGGCCATTCCCCGAAGAAGTGCTCCTGGACGGCCTCCCGCAGCCCGGTCGCCGGGGAGTCCTGCTCCCACTGTTGGACCGTGTCCTCGATCTCCTTCTTGAGGAGCTCCTCGGAGAACGATTCGATCTGGTCGCGGCCGGCGGTGACCTTCTCCTGCCAGTAGCCGGGGTTGATCTTGCCGGGGAAGGAGGTCCGGCGGAACAGGTCGAGCATGTCCTCGGTGGCGTCGATGCTGAACGTGAACGTCCAGCCACCGCGGATGACGAGGTTGTACGGCCAGGTGATCAGGTCGTAGCCGTAGGAGCTGCCGTTCCCGGGAGTCTGGAAGCGGAGGTGGCGGTAGAGCCCGTCCTCGTGCAGGACGGTCACCTGGTGGCCGGCGGTCGCCCGCTTGAAGTAAGCGGCGGACTCGGCGTACTCGTTCTTCACGAGGCCCTCCCAGGGGTCCAGCCGGGGTAGTCGAGTTCGGTGGAGCAGCGGTCGCCGTGCTCGCAGGCGAGGCGGGCGAAGGCGGCGTCGAAGGTGTCCAGCTGGTGGGCCTGCTCGGCGAGGCAGCCGGGGCGGAGAGCCGCCAGCAGCTCGGGCAGCGGCACGTCCAGGCGCTCGAGGTCGGCGGCGCTCACGCTGCACCTCGCTCGACGAACGCCGGGTGGTGGGCGGCGAGCGTCTTGTTGGCGCGGGCCAGCTCGGCGAGGGCGCCCTCGTGGTCCTGCCGGTCCTCGTCGGAGGCGAGCGGGCGGAGGCGGCCGATCTCGCGGAGCGCGTTCTCCGCGTCGATCGCGGCCTGGCACACAGACTCCGGCATGGTGTCGAGCACCATCTCGGCGACCCGGTACGGGATCGGGACGGGGGTGAGGCGGAGGGCGATCATCGGAAACTGCCCTCCTCGATCACCTCGACGGCGTGGACGGCGCGGCCGGTCCAGGAGTGGCGCCCCTTGCGGTCCTTGTGCCGCGACATCAGCCGCCAGACCTCGCCGGGCTGGTACTCGTCCCACCGGGTGTCGTAGTTCTCGGCCGGCAGGTACTGGAAGTGAGCCGTCAGCGCGGCGTTCTGGGCGGAGTCGAGGGAGGAAGCGGTGTGGGTGGGGGTGTCGCCGATGAGGACGACGTAGGATTTCCGCATGGGAAGCCCCTTTCAATGACTGATGGTTGAGGGGTGGATCTAGGGCCGACCGTCGGGCTACGACCTCCGGCGGCGGCCCGCATACCGCTCTAGGCGGCGAGGCGACTCTCGGCCGGGCGCATGGAGTACTCGATGTCCTGGACGGTGGCGTTGAAGGCGTCGAGCGCCTCCTTCTCCCGCTTGGCGTTGAACTGCTCGACCCACTCGATGCGGGCCGCCAGCCGCTTGCCGATGAGGACGGTGGGCGGGGTTTCTCCGCGCATCCGCCACTTCCGGTACGTGTGGTAGGTGATCCCGAGCCGACTGGCGATGCCGGGAACGATCCGGCCGTCGGCGGCGCGGTAGTCCTGGGCCCAGACGTATCCCTCGGGCGGGGCCGGGATGCTGAGCTTTGCCTTCTCGGACACTGGATGCCTCTCTGGTTGGGGGCCGGTCGACCCCTGGCGGGGGTTGCTACTTCTCCGGAGTCGGGCCGTTCTGATTCGGAGACGCAGGGGGCGCGAAGAGGACCAGCAGGGCTACCCCTACGGCCTCCGCTATGGCCTGCGCGGCGTCGGCTTCGACATGCCGGCGCTCACCGGTCAGCAGGTGACCTATGAGCGAGTGGTGGCGACCGATCTCGGTGGCGAGAGTGCGGGTCGAGAAGGGGACTCCCCGTCCAGGGTGGTCCATGACCCACCGGAGGGTCTGCTTGCTGCGGAGTTCATAACGCACTCTCACCGTCTCCCGATCGGAACAGTTCGGCTCTCGGTGTGAACATAGAAGCACACCGGAGACGTGTCGTCTACCGATCCGAACGGCTGAATGTGAAGTTTTCGCCAAGAGGGCGCCGCTGTAGCATCAACCTGTAGACGCTTCGTCTTCGAAGCGAGAAGGTTGTACGGCCTGACCTGCGATTTGCTGGATCAGGACGGTCCGGACGAGAGACACCCGTGGTGAACGAGATCCGAGGAGAAAGCGGCATGGAGGCGTCAGCCCCCGGGCAGAACCGCACCACCCCCTCGCACGACATCCCCGACAGCCTGGCCAGGGACATGGACCGCGACGTGCTGTCCCAGATGGTCCGCAGCGTCAACGACGACGGCCGAGGCGTCTCCTACCAGGAGATGTCCGACCGGGCCTCGGCGGCCGGCTACGAACTCTCCAAGCCGTACTTCCAGAAGATGGCCACCAATGCGGTCACCACCGCACCCACCCCCGACCGGCTCAGGGCCCTGGCGGCAGGCCTGCAAAAGCCCCTGGCCGTAGTGCAGCGAGCCGCAGCCATCCAATACCTCGACTACGAAGCAACCGAACTCGCCGGCTACGACGACGACATCCGCGTCATCGTCGCCCACCTCGCCGGCATGGGGCGCTCCGAGCGCCGCCGCTGGCAGGCAATGATCGAAGCGGACGAGCGCGCCAAGCGCGACGAGGGCTGATCACCTCGGGACGGGGGTCGCCGGATACGGATCGAAACGGATCCACAACAGACCGTTGAAGACCAGGCGTCGTGGCGATATGTTGCCTGTTCACCCATACGCCCCAGGGGACCCCCACACCCTGCCTGGCCCTACGGGGGTAGGTCTGTGCTCTCCGTCAGCTACGAACTCCAAGACCTCCCGGAAGACGCCCCGGTACGCGTACTCGAAGGGCGAGGGTGGGTTCGATACGAACTCGCCCGCGGCCTTTTCGTGCCCGAGGGGGTGGCCGCACTCAACTCCGCCGCCAGCATGATCGTGGCTGGTGGACAGTGGTTCCAGCTCTGGCGGGGCGAAGTCGTCCGATTCGACTCGCCGCAACTGGAAGGAGTCCCCCATGCCCGGGTACATCGAGGACCGCTGGTTTAAGAAGGGTCCGGCGGACCCAGTCACAGGCCGGTCGACACGCGTCAAGACAGCCCGGCATGGCCAGGGAAAGCGATGGCGTGTCGCCGGCATCCCCGGCGTGCGCGACCGGTCGTTCGAGAAGGAAGCCCAGGCGAAGGCCTGGCTGAAGGCGTCGGCGACCGACGCGACGCGGGGCACGTTCTACGACCCGCGCGACGGCAACATGCTCCTCGACGAGTACGTCCGCAAGCACTGGTGGCCGAACCTGCGGAAGGCGCCCGGCACGAAGCAGTCGATGCAGCCGCGCGTCTTCCGGCACATCCTTCCCCACTGCGGGCACCTGTCCCTGAACCGGATCGGGCACGACGAAATCCGGGCGTGGCTCACCAGGGTGGAGCAGGACATCGACGTCAACACGGTGCGCACCACGTGGCGCCACTTCTCGTCGATCATGCAGGCGGCGCACAAGGCGAAGCGGATCCCGGAGAACCCGTTCAGGGACGAGGATCTCTCCCCGCCGTCCGCTCCCCCGTTGAAGGCGAAGGCCTGGCCGAGGGAGACGGTCGCCGCGGTGAGAACCGAGCTGCCGGAGCGCTACCAGATTCTGCTGGACCTGGCGGTGGGCGCCGGCCTGCGGCAGGGCGAGTGCTTCGGGTTCTCGCTGGACGACATCGAGGACGACGACGAGATCGCGGTGACCCGGCAGGTGGTCCGGGTGGGCGGCAAGCTGGCCTTCGCGCCACCGAAGGGGAACAAGGTCCGGACCGCGCCGTGTCCGCCGGAGCTGGCCCGTGCGGTGAAGGAGTACGCGGCGGCCCACCCGCCCGTCGAGGTGACGCTGCCCTGGGTCGATCCCGACCGGCCGAACCTGGACTGGGACAAGCGCCCGACTCGCACGGTGCGGCTGCTCGTCACGACCGCCAGGACGTCCGGTGTGAGCGGCGGCGCGATGAACCGCTCGTACTTCGACGACCGGTTGTGGAAGCCGGCTCTTGCTGCGGCTGGCGTGATCCCGGCCCCGGAGGTCGAGTACGTCCAGGGGAAGGGCAAGCAGCCGTGGCGGCGGGTGACGTGGGCCATGCCGCGCGAGGACGGCTTCCATGTCACCCGGCACACGTTCGCCAGCATCGTCCTGGCGGAGGGCGAGACCATCACGCAGCTGGCGTCGTGGCTGGGGCACAGCGATCCGGCGTTCACGCTGCGGACCTACGTGCACTTCATGCCGAAGTCCGGTAAGCGCGCGCTGGCGGCGCTCGGGTCCTGGATGGCCTCCCCGGCCAGTGATTCTCCCCAGATTCTCCCCAGCGAGCCGGAATCGGGCCCAGAAATGAGCTAAGCCCCTGGTCAGGGGCTTAGGGGGCAGACGAGTCGGGCTGTACGCCGGGTTCTGTGCCCCGGGACCTCGCGGTCGTCGGGGCGACGGCCATCCATCTAGGACCGGCGTTGCCGCCGGCCTCGTGCGGTCTACCCGCGGACTCGGGCGAGCAGCCCTCGAACATCCGCGCAGGGACACCGGGGTGTCCCCTCTTGACCTTGCTCCGGGTGGGGTTTACCTAGCCGCCTGAGTCACCTCAGGCGCTGGTGGTCTCTTACACCACCGTTTCACCCTTACCGAGGACCGAGGTCCCCGGCGGTCTGTTTTCTGTGGCACTGTCCCGCGGGTCACCCCGGGTGGCCGTTAGCCACCACCCTGCTCTGTGGAGCCCGGACGTTCCTCGGGGAGATCCGGGGATCTCCACGCGGCCGTCCGCCCGGCTCGTCTGCCGTGCCGACCATGCTACCTGCCGACGGGGAGGAATTCGGCCGTCCCTCCGATCGGGGAACGGCCCCGGGCGACCGCTTGACCTTGTCGCCGCGTCAGGGTTTCTACTGGGCGCATGCGGATCGGCGAGATCGCCGCGCTCGTCGGGGTCACCCCCCGGGCCGTGCGGCACTACCACCAGTCGGGGCTGCTGCCCGAGCCGGGGCGACGGGCCAACGGGTACCGGGAGTACGGGGTGCGGGACGCCGTGCTGCTCGCCCGGATCCGGCGGCTGACCGAGCTGGGGCTCGGGCTCGACGAGGTGCGGGACGTGCTCGCGGGCGACGAGGGGAGGGAGCTCGTGGAGGTGCTGGAGGAGCTGGCGGACGACCTGGCCCGGCAGGAGGCGGTGATCCGCGAGCGCCGGGAGCGCCTCGCCCCGCTCCTCGCCGAGGCCCGGGCGGGGCGCCTGCCCGCCGAGGGGCCCGTGTCGCCGGAGCTGGCGGCGCTGCTGGCGGACGTGGGCGAGCTGCCCGGGTCCCCGACGGCGGCGAAGGACCGGGAGATCCTGGCCCTGTTGGACACCGTCGTCCCCGACGCGGAGCGGGCCCGGCTGATGGAGCTGATGCACGGGGTGGCGGGCAGCGCGCGGGAGTTGTACGCCCTCGTCGACGCGGCGCCCGGTGATCCCCGGGTGGAGGAGGCCGCCCGCGCCCTGGCCGCCGTCCTGCCGGACGGGATGGTCGCGGGGCTGCCGGAGGAGTTCTCCGACGGCCTCGCGGGCGCCTTCTTCGCGGACCTGGCGCCGGCCCAGTGGGCGGCGCTGCGGCGTGCGATCGAGCTGGTGCGGGAGCGACGGGACGGGAGAGACGCCGTTCCAGGGGGAGGAGGGGGGCGGGTCGATGACGGACGCACGGATGCTGCGGGGGCCTGACGGGGCGGGTGGCCCGGTGACGGGGCCGGGGGCCGTGGTGGAGCCGGGGACCGTGACGGGGCCGGGGACCGTGGCGGAGCCGGAGACCGTGGCGGAGCCGGAGACCGTGGCGGAGCCGGGGGCCGAGCGGGTGGCCGGTGGCGCTGTGGGCGCGCCGGCGCGCGGGCGGGGGCTGCGGTTGCTGCGCGGGGTCGCGTACGCCGTGCTGCCCGCCGAGCTCGTGCTCGTCCTCTGTCTTCTGGGAGGCGTACGGATGCCCGGGGCCGTGCTGCTCGTCGGGGAGGCCCTCGTCCTGGGGCTGTCGGCCGCCGAGGCGGTGGCCTGGGCGCGGCTGCGGAGGCGGGGGCTCTCCCGGCGGGCCGTCGTGGCCGAGCTGGTGCCCGGGCCCGCGCTGCGACTCCTGGGGCACGAGCTCCGCCTGCTGGCGAGCCTGGGGCGCTGGGTCGCGCGGCGGCCGCACGGGGTGGCGGGCGCGGACGGGGTGTTCCCGCACGGCCGGGACCAGGCGGCACTGATGTACGGCTTCGCGTTCGTGTGCGTGGTCGAGACGGTCGGCATGTCGTACCTGCTGGCCGAGTGGCCCTTCGTCCACGCGGTCTTCCTCGTCCTGGACGTCTACGCCGTGCTGTTCGTCCTGGGGCTGCACGCCGCCTCCGTGACCCGGCCGCACACGCTCGCCGGGGACGTCCTGAGGCTGCGGCAGGGCGCGCACCTCGACGTGGCCGTCCCGCTCGACCGGATCGCGGCCGTCCGCCGCGAACCGCGCTTCTCGCACGAGAGGGCCGAGGGCGAGCTGAACCTCGCCGTCGGCTCCCGGACCTCCGTCACGATCGAGCTGACCGGGCCGGTCGACGCGCCCCGGCTGCTCGGCGCGCCCCGTCCCGTACGGCTGGTCCGTCTGCACGCCGACGACCCGGAGGCCCTGTACGAGGCGCTCACGCGGGCGCGAACAGGACCTTCGCCGTCCCCGGGTCCGCTTCCGCCAGCCTGACGCGCAGCCACTCCCCCAGGGGGAGCCCCGTCCCGCCGCCCTCGATCCTGGCGACGACCGCCGGGTCCTCCAGGTGGACGGTGCCGACGGCCGGTTCGCGTTCCTTCACGTCGATGACGTACGCGTCGAAGACCTCGCCGATCCGTTCCTTCAGGAGGGCCGCCTCGACGATGTCGACGCTCTCGCGTTCGACGGCGTTGGCGCGGCGGGCGCCGGTGGCCATCTCCCCGGGCAGCGCGGGCAGCGCGGTCCGTACCCACTCGGGCGGTTCGTCCCCGGCGACGGCCGCCACGCACAGCTCGCCCGCGTACCGGTCGACGAGGCGGCGCAGCGGGGCGGTGACGTGGGTGTACTCGTCGGCGACGGCGGCGTGCACGGCCGGGGTGGGGACGTGGCCGTCGGTGAAGACGGTGTAGCCGGCGCCGCGCAGCAGGGTGGTGCACTCCTGGAGGAAGGCGGCGTGCCGCGGGTTCGTGGGGTCGGCGGAGCGGACGACGTCCGCGTACGAGACGTGGTGCGGCCAGTCGACGCCGAGGGCGTGGGCGGAGCGGCGCAGCCGGGCGACGGCGCCGTCGGGGGCGGTGGGGAGGGTGCGCAGGATGCCGGTGCCGGCGGCGGTCATGAGGTCGGCGGCGGCCATGCCGGTGAGGAGGGAGATCTGGGCGTTCCAGCCGTCGGCGGGGAGCGGGGCCCGGTATTCGAGGGTGTAGGTGTGGTCCCGCTCGACGATCTCCTGCTCGGGGACGTTGAGGGAGATGCCGCCGCGTTCGGCTTCGAGGGCCTCGCGGAGCCGGCCGATGTCGCGGAGGAGGGCGAGCGGTTCCTCGGCGGTCCCGTCGTCGATCCGCCGCTGCACGCCCGCGTAGTCGAGTTTGGCGCGGCTGCGGACGAGGGCGCGGCGGACGTCGGTCGCGACCCTCCGCCCCTCGGCGTCGAGGTCGACGCGCCAGAGCAGGGCGGGGCGGGGTTCGCCGGGGAGCAGGCTGGCGGCGCCCTCGGAGAGGACGGCGGGGTGGAGGGGGACCTTGCCGTCGGGGAAGTAGAGGGTGAGCACGCGCCGGTGGGCCTCGGCGTCGATCGCGCCGCCGGGGGTGACGAAGGCGGCGACGTCGGCGATGGCGTAGTGCACGCGGTAGCCGCCGTCGGCCCGGCGGGCCAGGTGCACGGCCTGGTCGAGGTCGGTGGAGGCGGGCGGGTCGACCGTGAAGAACGGCAGGTCGGTGGCGTCGTACGAGGGGAGCCGGGGGTTCTTGGCGGCGGCTTCGGCCTCGGCGAGGACGGCGGGCGGGAAGGCCTCGGGGATCGCGAGCTCGGTACGGAGTGCGCGCAGGGCGGCCCGCAGCGGAGCCTCGGCTGCGCCGGTCACGTGGAGGTGGCGGCGGGGCATGGACCGAGCGTATGAGCTGGGGCGGGGCGCGGCACCTCGTACGGGGAAACCCGTACGGGGGCGGGGACCGGATCACGCGGGCGAGGGCGGGGTCCGGGACCTCGTACGCTGGAGCGTCGGGGCCGCACCCCCTCCCCGTACGGACGAAGGAGAACCACCGTGCTCGTGCTGTTGCCGCCCTCCGAAGGCAAGGCCTCCTCGGGGCGCGGGGCGCCGCTCAAGCCCGCATCGCTGTCCCTGCCGGGGCTCGCGGAGGCGCGGGCGGCGGTCCTGGACGAGCTGGTCGAGCTGTGCGCCGCCGACGAGGAGAAGGCGCGCGAGGTGCTCGGCCTGAGCGAGGGGCTGCGCGGCGAGGTCGCGAAGAACGCGGAGCTGCGGACGGCGGGCGCCCGCCCGGCCGGGGAGGTCTACACGGGCGTGCTGTACGACGCGCTGGGGCTGGCGACCCTGGACGCGGCGGCCCGGGAGCGGGCGGGGAGCTCGCTGCTCGTGTTCTCGGGGCTGTGGGGCGCGGTGAGGGTGACGGACCGGATCCCGTCGTACCGCTGCTCGATGGGGGTGAAGCTGCCCGGTCTCGGGGCGCTCGGCGCGCACTGGCGGGGGGCGATGGCCTCGGTGCTGCCGGAGGCGGCCGGGGACGGTCTCGTCCTGGACCTGCGTTCGTCGGCGTACGCGTCGGCGTGGAAGCCGAAGGGGGAGGTCGCGGCCCGGACGGCGACGGTGCGGGTGCTGCACGCGCCGACCCGGAAGGTGGTCAGCCACTTCAACAAGGCGACGAAGGGCCGGATCGTGCGGAGCCTCCTGGAGGCGGGCGCGGAGCCGGGCTCGCCGACGGAGCTGGTGGAGGCGCTGCGGGATCTGCGGTACGTCGTGGAGGAGGGCGGGAAGGCGGGGACGCTCGACGTCCTCGTGGACGAGATCCACTAGCACCGGCGTTGCGTCCTCCGCAACGCTCGTTGCGGGTGTCGCTCGTCCTGGGCAGGATGACGCCCATGACGAGCGTGTTCGGGCTTGCCCCGGGGGGCCGTGACGTCCCCGTCGTCCCCGTCGTCGTGATCGAGGACGCCGCCGACGCCGTGCCCCTGGCCCGGGCCCTGGTGGCCGGCGGGCTGCCGCTGATCGAGGTCACCCTGCGCACCCCGGCCGCGCTCGACGCCGTCCGCGCGATCGCGGCCGAGGTGCCCGGGGCGGTGGTCGGCGCGGGCACCGTCGTCTCGGCGGCCGGGGTCGCGGACGCGGTGGGCGCGGGGGCGCGGTTCCTGGTCAGCCCGGGATGGACCGAGCGGCTGCTCGGCGCGATGCGGGACTCCGGCGTGCCGTTCCTGCCGGGGGTGTCGACGGCCTCGGAGGTCGTGGCCCTCGTCGAACGCGGGGTCGAGGACATGAAGTTCTTCCCGGCCGAGGCGGCGGGCGGCGTCCCGTACCTGAAGTCCCTCGCGGGCCCGCTCCCCCGGGCCCGCTTCTGCCCCACGGGCGGCATCTCCCCCGGCTCCGCCCCCGCCTACCTGGCCCTGCCGAACGTCGGCTGCGTCGGCGGCACGTGGATGCTGCCGCCCGCCGCGCTCGCCGCCCGCGACTGGGGGCGCGTGGAGTCCCTCGCGCGCGGCGCGGCGGCGCTGCGGGAGCCGGTCAGCGCGTGAGCCCGGTGAACGCCACGCGGAGGTGGTCGGTCACCGGCCGGTAGCCGAGGCGCCGGTAGAGGGCGTTGCTGGTGGGGTTGGCCAGGTCCGTGAAGAGCAGGACCTGCGACGCCCCGGCGTCGAGCGCGGCCCGGCCGGCCGCCTCGGTGACACCGGCCGCGTACCCCCGGCCGCGCTCGGCGGGCGGGGTGTGGACGAGGTGGAGACGGACCTGGCCCTCGGTCGTGCGGGAGACGGCGGCCATCGAGACCGGGCGGCCGTCGGGCCCCTCCCAGAGCCACAGCCGTCCCTCGGAGATCCGTTCGGTGACGAAGCCGGTGTAGTCCTCGGCGGGCTCCTCCCCGATGGCCACCGCGTACTCACCCGTCCAGGCGGCGACGAGCGGCACATCGGCCCCGGTGGCGAGGCGCGCCCTGCCGGCCGGGGCCGGGTCCGGCGGGGTCGGCTCGCCGAGCCGGAAGAGCCGCAGCCGGACAGTGGGTGTCCAGGGGCGGCCGGTGGCCTCCGCGTACGCCTCGACGGCGGCCGTCTCGCCGCCCACCTGCGTCGGTTGCTCCCCGGGCAGCCCCCCGGGGAGGGCGAGCGCGCGGGCGGCCGCCTCCGTCATGACCCCGAGGGCGGGCACGCCGGCCGGCGCCACCGCGAGGACGCCGGTGACCGTGCCGTCCGCCTCCTCCCACCAGCCGAGCCGCCCGGCCCTGTCCATGAGCGTGAGCACGACGGTGTTGCGGACGGGGTCGGCGGCGAGGTGCTCGGCGGCGGCGGCCCGGAAGACCGCGGCGCTGTCGGTGAAGGACCAGGTCATACGGATGATGGTGGTCCGGGGCCGGGCGCAGGCGCCAGCGGTTTTGCGGCTACCTCAGGTGCGAGGTGTCGTTGAGGAGCCGTACGGAGGCGTTGCCGTCGGCGTAGTAGGCCACGGCCGAGATCGAGGCGGCCGACAGCTCCATCCGGAACAGCGACTCCGGCGGGGCGCCGAGCGCGAGCCGGACCAGGGTCTTGATCGGCGTGACGTGGGTGACCAGGAGGACCGTGCGGCCCGCGTACGCGGCGGTCAGCCGGTCCCGGGTCGCGGCGACGCGCCGGGCGACGGTCGCGAAGCTCTCGCCCCCGCCGGTCGGCGCGGCCTTCGGCGAGGCCAGCCAGGCGTCGAGGTCCTCCGGGTACCGCTCGCGGACCTCGCCGAACGTCAGGCCCTCCCAGGCGCCGAAGTCGGTCTCCCGCAGGCCCTGCTCGATCCGCACGTCCAGGCCGAGCCGGGTGGCGACGACACCGGCGGTCCGGCGGCAGCGGGCGAGCGGCGAGCTGACGATCTCCTGGACGGTGCCGCGCGCGGCGAGCGCCTCGGCGACGGCCTCGGCCTGTCGCAGCCCGGCCGCCGACAGCTCGGGGTCGCTCCCCCCGCTCCCCGAGAAGCGCTTCTCGGGCGTGAGCGCGGTCTCCCCGTGCCGCAACAGCACGAACGTCGCGGGCGCCCCCATGTCCGGCCCGGTCCAGCCCTGGCGGGGGGCGGCGGGAGCGTGGACGGTGGCCGCCGGCGCCGGCGTGGTGCCGGCCGCGGCGGTTCCCGGGGGACCGGCCGCGGGCGCTCCGGACCCGGTGGTCCCCGCGCCCGGGGCCTCGGCACGGGCCGTGCGGCCCACCGGGGCCAGGGCTCCCGCCTCGGCCTCGAAGTCACCGGAGGCCACCGAGGCCGCGACGGCCTCCTCGGCGGCGGACGGGGCGGTTGACGGGACGTCGTCCGGGGCGGTGGACGGGACGTCGAACAGGGTGTCGTCCGGGGCGGTGGACGGGGCCGTCGGGCGCGACACGGCGGTCGGCCAGGCGCCCGATCCCGTGCCCGTACCGCTCGTGCCCGGAGCGGCCACCGGTCCGGCGCCGGAGACCAGCGCCGCGCGCGCCCGCGCCGCGCCCGCCGTCGCGTCGCCGGGCGGGCCCGAGGGGGGCGGGGCCGCGGCGTTGCGGGCGGCCGTGGCGTCCAGGCCCGCCGTGGAGGCCGAGGGCTCCCACCGGAGGCCCCGCTTGCCCGCGTCCATCGCCTCGTTCGCGAGCCGGTCCGCGTGCTTGTTCCGCTCGCGCGGGATCCACTCGTAGCGGACCCGGCCGGGCGGGAAGACCCGTCCGGCCTCGGCCGCGAGCGGCTTCATGTCCGGGTGCTTGATCTTCCAGCGGCCGGACATCTGCTCGACGACCAGCTTGGAGTCCATGCGGACGTGGACGAGGGCGTCCGGGAAGAGTTCCCGGGCCGCCTTCAGGCCCGCCACGAGGCCCTTGTACTCGGCGACGTTGTTCGTGGCCACGCCGATGTACTCGGCGGCCTCCGCGAGGGTCTCCCCCGTCGCCGGGTCGAGGACGACCGCGCCGTAGCCGGCGGGCCCCGGGTTGCCCCGGGAGCCGCCGTCCGCCTCGACCACGAGTTCGCGCATTACAGGCCGGACTCCGAGGTGCGGACGAGGATCCGGCGGCAGTTCTCGCACCGGACGACCGTGTCGGCCGCGGCGGCGCGGACCTCGTTGAGCTCGGTGATGTTGAGCTCGATGTGGCAGCCCTCGCACTTGCGCTGGTACAGGCGGGCCGCGCCGACGCCGCCCTGCTGCTCGCGCAGCTTCTCGTACAGCTTGATCAGGTCGGCCGGGACGGAGCCCGCGACGAGCTCGCGCTCCTTGGCGACGGAGGTCGCCTCGGCGTCCAGCTCGGCCTGCGCGGCGTCGCGGCGCGCGGTGGCGTCGTCCACCTTGGCCTGCACGGCGGAGACCCGCTCGGTCAGCTCGGCGAGGCGCTCCTGGACGGCCTCGCGGCGCTCCATGACCTCGAGGACGATCTCCTCCAGGTCGCCCTGGCGCTTGGCGAGGGAGACGATCTCGCGCTGGAGGTTCTCCAGGTCCTTCGGGGAGGAGACGGCGCCGGAGTCGAGCCGCTGCTGGTCGCGGGCGGCGCGCTGGCGGACCTGGTCGACGTCCTGCTCGGCCTTGGTCTGCTCGCGGCCGCAGTCGCTCTCCTCGGTCTGCGCGGCGACGAGCAGGTCGCGCAGCTGGGTGAGGTCCTTGGTCAGCGCCTCGATCTCGGCGTGCTCGGGCAGCGAGCGGCGCTTGTGGGCGAGCTGCTGGAGGCGGACGTCCAGGGCCTGGACGTCGAGGAGGCGGATCTGGTCGGCGGGCGCGGCGTTCAGTTGGGGGCTCCAGGGGAGGTGTGGTGGGAGGACCAGGGGTCGGTGACCGTCTTCGAGACGTGGACGCGGAGGTCCCAGCCGTGGCGGTCGGAAATCTCGTCGAGCTGCGCGGCGGCCTGCTCGCACCAGGGCCATTCGGTGGCCCAGTGGGCGGCGTCGACCAGGCCCAGCGGAGAGTGCTGGGTGGCCTCGGAGACCGGGTGGTGGCGCAGGTCGGCGGTGAGGAAGGCGTCGACGCCCGCGGCTCGTACGGCGTCGAAGAGACTGTCCCCGGAGCCGCCGCTGACGGCGACGCGGCGCACGGTCATGGCGGGGTCGCCGGCGACCCGGACGCCCTGGGCGGTGGCGGGCAGCCGCTTCGCCGCGCGGGCGGCGAAGTCGGCGAGGGTCTCGGGGCGGTCGAGCTCGCAGATCCGGCCGAGGTTGTTCTCGGGGACGAGGGGCCCGGTGACCCGGAGGTCGAGCGCGCCGGCGAGGGCGTCGGAGACGCCGGGGTCGGCGGTGTCGGCGTTGGTGTGCGCGACGTGGAGGGCGATGTCCTGCTTGATCAGGGTGTGGACGACGCGGCCCTTGAAGTGGCCGGCCGCGACCGTCGTCGTACCGCGCAGGTAGAGCGGGTGGTGGGTGACGATCAGGTCGGCGCCGAGGGCGACGGCCTCGTCGGCGATCTCCTGGACGGGGTCGACGGCGAAGAGGACGCGGGTGACCTCGGCGTCGGGGTCGCCGCAGACGGTGCCGACGGCGTCCCACGACTCGGCTCGCTCCGGTGGCCAGAGGGCGTCGAGCTCGGCGATGACTTCAGACAGACGGGGCACGAGGGAAAGGCTACCTGTCTCCTCTTTGCGCCTGAACCGGCGCCGCTCTCGCGGAGGCGGCGGGCCGCCGTCGGGGTTCCTCGATCGTCGGTCGCGGTGGTTTCGGGCCGAGGAGGCCCCCGGCGCCGGTTCGGTGCCGGGCCCCGTCGCCTACTTCACGAGGTCGGCGCGCAGGTCGTCGAGGACGCTGTTCGCGGCCGTGACGCCGAGGCCGAGGTACCAGGTCTCGTCCGGGACGTCCTTGGCCCGGCCGGCCTTGACGGCCTGGAGGTTCTTCCAGAGCGGGTTGGCCTGGGCGGTGTCCTTCTTGGTGGCCTCGGCGTCGCCGTAGACGCCGGTGAAGATCCAGTCGGCGTCGGCCTCGTCGATCCTCTCGGGGCTGATCTCGGCCGCGAGCTCGTCGATCTGCTGGTTCTCGGGCCGGGGCAGGCCGACGTCCTCCAGGATCGTGCCGATGAAGGAGGCCTCGGCGTAGAGGCGGATCTTGCCGGGGAGGTAGCGGACCATGGAGACGGTCGGCTTGTCGGGGCCGATGTCCGCACCCAGCTGCTCGGCCTTGGTCTCGTACGCGGCGAGCTTCGCCTTCGCCTCGGCGGTCCTGTCGAGGGCGGCGGCGTTGAGGAGGTAGTTCTCCTTCCAGGTGAAGCCCGGGCGGACGGAGAACACGGTGGGCGCGATCTTCGACAGCTCGTCGTACTTGTCGGCGGCGCGCAGCTGGCTGCCGAGGATGAGGTCGGGCTGGAGGTTGGCGATGGCCTCCAGGTTGAGGTTGTTGATGGTGCCGACGGACTTCGGGGTGCCGGCGTCCTTCGCGAGGTAGCCGGGGATGCCGTCGTCGCCTTCGGAGGGGGCGTAGCCGACGGGCTTGACGCCGAGGGAGACGACGTTGTCGAGCTCGCCGACGTCGAGGACGACGACCCGCTCGGGGGCGGCCTCGATCTCGGTCTTCCCGAGGGCGTGGGTGAGGGTGCGGGGGAACTGGCCGGGCTTCGCGTCGGTGCCCATGGCCGCGGTCCTGGCCGCGGCGTCGCCGAAGTCCTTGCCGCCGGTGGCGACGTCCTTCTTCTTGGCCGTGTCCTCCTTCCCGGCGGGGGCGGAGGACCCGTCGCCGCTTCCGCAGGCCGCGAGCGAGAGCGCGGCGGCGAGGGCGACGGCGGCGGCGGTGCCGCGGCGGCGGAGGGACATGAGGAGGCTCCTGTACGGGTCATCCTGGCGGGGACACGGGCACGACCCAACGGAGGCGCAACCTCCACTTAGGTTCGCCTTACCTTACTCACCATGGGCCACTCCAGCACAACCACCCCCTCCCCCTCAGCCGAACCGCCGGACGGCCACCCTTATGTGTGAAGTGGGCGGGCTCGTGCTGTTCGGCTGGGAGTGCGAAAACTAGCTTCGTCGCTGGAGGTGACCAGTCGATGACAGCGTGTGCCATCGAGACCACGGCCGAGGACGACGACCGCGCCGGGAAGCAGGGCGGGGGCGCCGGATGGCCGACGGGGTTCACGATCACGGCCAACGGCGCGTACGCGGCCAGGCTCGCGGGCGAGGGCGACGCCCTGTACGTGGAGAGGTGGACCCTCGACGGCCCCGAGCCGTACGCCGTGCCGCTCCCCCTCGACCAGCCGGAGGAGCCGGGCACCCGGCTGCTGCCCCTCGCGGACGGCCGGGTCCTCGTCGCCCGCCGCGTCGACGGCCGGCGGAACACCTTCTCGCTGCTGTACCCCACCGGCCCGGCCACCGGCGAGCTCCGTCTCGGCTCGGTGGAGGCGCCCGGATCCGAGCGGCTGGTGCTGCTCCCGCCCTCGCCGGACGGCATCTGCGCGTACGCGATGTGCGTCGGCCCCGACACGACGACGCTGTGGCTGGTGGCGGGCGGGGCCTTCGGCCCGGAGCGGGTGGCGGAGGTCAAGGGCCGCTGCACGGGCGGGGTGTGGCTCGACCGCACGGGCCGGATGCTCGCGCTGGACCGACGGCTCGACGACGGGCCGGTGAAGGCGGTCGCCGTCGACCTGGAGCGGGGCGGGGAGGTGACGCCGCTGCTCCAGATCACCGAGGAGAGCGACGACCGGCTGCTGCTCGCCGATCCCGACAGCGGACTGCTCCTGATCCGCTCCGACGCGCCGGGGCACGACCGGCTCGGCTGGGGCGTGCTCGGCAGCCTGCTGCCGGTGCGGTTCCCCGAGTGCCTGCGGCTCGACGACGCGGCCGTGACGCCGTTCGCGGTGCAGCCGGGGCAGGTGCTGATGCCGGAGAGCTGCGCGGTGGCGCTGCGGATCGACGCGGCGGCCGGCAGCTGGGTGGGCGTCTGGCAGCCCTCCTCCCGCCGGATGGCCCAACTGGCCGCGCCCCAGGGCTGGCTGGCCGGGGCGGGCCTGTGGACGGCCGAGGGCGTGCTGCGGCTTCCGTACGCGACGGCCGAGGTGCCGTGCGGGCTCGCGGGCCTGGAGATGCCGCCGGAGCCGGAGCCCGAGCCCGAGCCGGTGGTCGTCGAGGAGCCCCGGGTGTGCCGCCCGGTGCCTTTGCAGCAGGCTCCTCTGACGGACCGCGGACCGGCTCGTTAGACTCACGGCCGCACAGCAAGAGCAAGACGTACGGGGTGAGTTCCAGCATGTCCGAAGGAAGCACGCAGGGTACGGAGTCGCACGGCTCCGGGAAGCACCGCGGTCAGGCGTCCCCGGTGGAGGACTCCACGTCCTCGCCGCACGGCCGGCACCGCCGCGAGGGCGACGCCCACGCGCACTGAGGGAAGAAACGAAGGGCCCCGGGATCGCCCCCGGGGCCCTTCGCCTTTCCCCACCGCCACGCCGTGGCTCGCCTTTCCCCACCGCCACCCCGTGGCTCGCCTTTCCCCACCGCCGCCCCGTGGCTCGCCCTTCCCACCCCCGCCCCCGTGGCTCAGCCCTTCTTCAGGCCCAGCACCTCCGTCGCCGCGAAGGTCTCGCCCGCCGGGCGGGAGGCGTAGTGCGGGGTCAGGAGGGAGTCCAGCTCCTCGTACGTGAACGCCCCCTTGGCCGTGTCGAACTTGGCCGAGACCCTCGGCCGGTCCACGACCGCCACCATCCCGCCGTGCACGACCAGCAGCTGTCCGTTGACCCCGGCCGCCGCCGGGGACGCCAGATAGCCGACGAGCGGGGCCACGTGGTCCGGGGACAGCGGGTCGAGCTCGCCCTCGGCCGTCGGCTCGGCGAAGCCGGCGAAGACGTCCTCGGTCATCCGCGTCCTGGCCCGGGGGCAGATCGCGTTCACCGTGACCCCGTACCGGGCGAGCGCGAGCGCCGACGAGGTGGTCAGGCCCACGATGCCGCCCTTGGCCGCCGCGTAGTTCGGCTGGCCGGCCGAGCCCGCGAGGAAGGCCTCCGAGGAGGTGTTGACGATGCGGCCGTGGACGCCGCTCTCGCCCGCCTTGGCGCGGCCCCGCCAGTGCACCGCCGCGAAGTGGGTGGTGTTGAAGTGGCCTTTGAGGTGGACGCGTACGACCGAGTCCCACTCGTCCTCGCTCATCGAGAAGACCATCCGGTCGCGCAGGATGCCCGCGTTGTTGACCAGGACGTCCAGCTTCCCGAACTCGGCCACCGCCAGGTCGACCAGGGCCCGCGCCGTCTCGAAGTCGGAGACGTCTCCGAGGTGGGCGACCGCCCGGCCGCCCGCCGCGCGGATCTCCGCCGCGACCTCCTCGGCGGGCGCGGCGGAGGCCTCGCCCGAGCCGTCGCGGCCGGGCTGCCCGTAGTCGTTGACGACGACGGCGGCGCCGAGCCGGGCGAGTTCCAGGGCCTCGGCGCGGCCGAGCCCGCGCCCGGCGCCGGTGACGATCGCGCTCAGCCCCTCAAGAGGCAGTGACATGACCGGAGTCCTCTCAGATCTCGATGCAGGTGCGGAGGGCCGCGCCGGTCCGCATCTGCTCCAGGGCCTCGTTGACGCCCGCCAGCGGCACCCGGTGGGTGATCAGCGATTCCAGGTCGATGCGGCCGGCCCGCCAGAGCGCGATGGCGCGTTCGTACGAGCGGAGCACGTCCCCGCCCCCGTACATCGAGGGAAGGATCCGCTTCTCGTCGAAGAACAGCTCGAACATGTTGAGCTGGAGGAAGTCGTCGAGGGCGCCCGCGCCGACGACGCAGAGGGTGCCGCCGCGGCGGGTCGTCTCGTACGCGGTGCGGGCGGTGGCGGACCGGCCGACGACCTCGAAGACGTAGTCGAAGCCCTCGCCGCCGGTGATGCGCTGCTTGGCGTCGGCGAGCGCCTCGGGGGCGACCGCCTCGGTGGCGCCGAACCGCAGCGCGGCCTCGCGCCGGGACTCGACGGGGTCGACGGCGACGATCTGGGCGGCGCCCTGGAGCCTGGCGCCCTGGATCGCGGAGATGCCGACGCCGCCGCAGCCGATGACGGCGACCGACGACCCGGCCTCCACCCCGGCGGTGTTGATGGCGGCCCCGAGGCCGGTGGTGACGCCGCAGCCGATGAGGGCGGCGATGTCGAAGGGGACGTCGTCGGGGATCGGGACGGCGCAGCCCGCGTCGACGACGACCTCCTCGGTGAAGGTGCCGGTGCCGGCGAAGCCGAAGACGTCCCCGCCGGGGCGCCTGAAGTTGGGCGTGCCGGCGTTCATGAAGCCGGCCAGGCACAGCTGGGTCTGGCCGCGCCTGCAGGAGGGACAGCTGCCGCAGGCGGGCAGCCAGCAGAGCAGGACCCGCTGCCCCCGGGCGAGCCCGGTGACGCCGTCGCCGACGTCGAGGACCTCGCCGGCGCCCTCGTGGCCGGGGACGAAGGGGGCGGGCTGCGGCAGGACGCCGCTCATGGCGGAGACGTCGGAGTGGCACAGGCCGGTGGCCCGCACCCGGATCCGCACCTTGCCGGGGCCGAAGCCCACCGCCTCGACGTCGTCGAGGACCTCGAGTTTTTCCTGGCCGATCTCGTGCAGTACGGCTGCGCGCATGGTGCGGCTCCCCTCGGGCGATCGGGCGATCGGGCGGTCAGGCGTGTTCGACGAGGGTGTCGGCGAGGACCGGGGCGTCGTCGCGCTCCACGGCCGTCACCGCCACCTGGACGCGGCCGTCGCCGGCCCACATCCGGATGCGCAGGGTCTCGCCGGGGAAGACGATCCCGGCGAAGCGCGTGCGGTACGCGCGGACGCGGGTGACGTCTCCGCCGAGCAGCGTGTCCACCACCGCCTTGAGGGTCATGCCGTACGAGCAGAGGCCGTGCAGGATCGGCCGGTCGAAGCCGGCGAGCGCGGCGAACCCGGGGTCGGCGTGGAGCGGGTTCCAGTCCCCGGAGAGCCGGTAGAGCAGGGCCTGTTCCTCGCGGATCGGCCGCTCGACGTCGGCGTCGGGCGCGCGGTCCGGGAGCGGGAGGCGCTCGGAGGGGCCGCGGTCGCCGCCCCAGCCGCCCTCGCCGCGGACGAAGATCGAGGCGTCGCTGGTCCAGAGCGGGCCGTCCTCGTCGGCGGCCTCGGAGCGCAGGACGAGGACGGCGGCCTTGCCCTTGTCGTACACGGCGGCGACGCGGGAGGTGGAGACGGCCCTGCCGCCGGTGGGCAGGGGGCGGTGGAGGGTGATCGACTGGCCGCCGTGCAGGACGGCGGCGAGGTCGATGTCGATGCCGGGGGCGGAGAGCCCGCCGACGACGCCCATGCCGGCGCCCGCGACGGTGGCGAAGCTGGGCAGGACGTGGAGCCGGGACTCCAGGGTGTAGCGGAGCTCGTCGGGGTCGGTCGCGGGGACGCCCGCGCCGAGGCCCAGGTGGTAGAGCTGGACGTCCTTGTGGTCCCAGGAGATCTCGACGCTGCGGGGTTCGGCGGCGACGGCCTTGACGGGGTCGATGGGCATCGGGCTGCTGCTCCTCGTTCCGTGGAAGGCCTCGGCGCGGCCGTCCGCACCGTCGGCCGCACCGAGGCCGTGCGGGGACCGTCCCGTACGCGCCCGTTCTAGAACGCGTTCTAGGTCGGTGGACCCCCTGTATAGCCGAGCCGACAGGAGTTGTGAACCCTCCTGACGGATTGTCAGAAACCCTGTGGGGCGCGGCACCCGGGACATTTGTCACGGCCAGGTCCGTACATCCACGCCTGCCGGGCCACGGCCCCCGATTCGTAGCGTCGTCCCCATGAAGAACGAGACAGCGGTCGCCTTCACCGGAGTCACCCGGTCCTTCGGAGCGGTCCGCGCCGTGGACGGCATCGACCTCAGCATCCGGCGCGGCGAGACCGTCGCCCTGCTCGGCCGCAACGGCGCCGGCAAGTCCACCACCATCGGCCTGCTCCTCGGCCTCGACGAGCCCGACGGCGGCGAGGTGCGGCTCTTCGGCGACGCGCCGGCCCGCGCCGTCGCGGCCGGCCGGACCGGCGCGATGCTCCAGGACGGCCGCCCGGTCCCCCGGGTCACCGTCCGCGAGCTCGTCACCTTCGTCGCCCGCACCTACCCGAAGCCCATGCCGGTCGCCGAAGCCCTCGCGCTCGCCGGCCTCACCGGCCTCGCCGACCGCCGGGTCGACCGCCTCTCCGGCGGCCAGGTCCAGCGCGTCCGCTTCGCCGTCGCCCTCGCCGGCAGCCCCGAACTGATCGTCCTCGACGAGCCCACCGCCGCCCTCGACGTCGAGGCCCGCGAGGCCTTCTGGGACTCGATGCGCGGCTACGCCCGGCGCGGCAACACCGTCCTCTTCTCCACCCACTACCTGGAGGAGGCCGACGCCCACGCCGACCGGATCGTCGTCATCGACTCCGGCCGCGTCCTCGCCGACGGCACCGGCGAGGAGCTCAGGCGCGCGGCCGGCGGCAGCCTCGTCGCCTTCGACCTGGCCGGTGGCCCCAGCGAGGGCCTGGACCTGCTTCCCGGCGTGACCTCCGTGGAGATCCGCGGCGACCGCGCCCGGCTCCACACCGAAGACTCCGACGCGACCGTCCGCGCGCTCGCCGGACGGAACGCGATCCGGGGCCTCGAAGTCGCCCCCGTGTCCCTCAACGACGCCTTCCTCGCCCTCACCGCGCACGCCCGGCCCCTGGAGACGACCCGATGATCACCGAGTACGTACGCCTCGAAGTCCGCCGCACCCTGCGCGACACCGGCTTCGCCCTCGGCGCCGTCGCCGTCCCGGTGATGATGTACCTCCTCTTCACCAACCTCGGCGGCCAGAACGAGGAGGAGTGGAAGACCGCCTCCATGATCGGCATGGCGGCGTACGGGGCGCTCGGCGCCGCCCTGTCGATCGGCACGGGCGTCGCCGAGGACAAGGGGTCCGGCTGGCTACGGCAGCTGCGGATCACCCCGATGAGCCCGCGTCAGGTCGTCACCGGCCGCGCCCTCACCGGCTCGGTGGTGGTGCTGCCGTCGATCGTCGGGGTCCTCCTCGCCGGCGGCCTCGTCAACGGCGTCCACCTGGCGGCCTGGGAGTGGGCCGTGGTCGCGCTCGCCCTCTGGCTCGGCTCGCTCCCCTTCACCCTCCTCGGCATCGGCAACGGCTACCGGTTCACCGCGCAGACGACCGGGGTCGCGAACATCGCCTGCAACCTGGGCCTCGCGGTCCTCGGCGGCCTGTGGTTCCCGGTGAGCCTCTTCCCCGACTGGCTGCGGTCCCTCTCCGCGTACACCCCGACCAACCGCTTCGCCGAACTCGGCGTCTCGGTCGCCGGCGGCCACGCCCCGGGCGCGGCGGCACTGGCGGTCATCGCGGTCTGGGCGGCCCTGTTCGGGACGTACGCGGCGGTCTCGTACCGTCGTTCGGCGAGGACGTCGTAGGGAGTGGGCATGACCGACAGCGTGTGGGGGCGGGCCGTGACGGCACGGAAGAAGTACCTGGCGGACCGGGGACCGAGCGGACTGAGCCTCCTCCCCTGGCTGCTCATGGGCCTCGGCGCGCTCTCCCACCTCCTCGGCGGGGACGCGCCCAACCCGTGGATCGGCGGCCTCGGACTGCTCGCCTTCAACACCCTCTACATCGCGATCGTCTTCCGGGCCTTCGACCGCGGCCGCCGCGAGGCCCCGCTGACCTGGTGGCTCCTCTCCGCCCTCGGCGCGCTCACCTTCGGGCTCGCCATCGGCTACGGCGGGGACTGGCTGCTCCTCCTCCCGCTCCTGGGCCTCACGGTCGGCGCGGTGGTCCGGCGGGGCAGGCGGCTGCCCCTGATCGCGTTCCCGCTGGTCGTCGCGGCCGGGGCGGTGACGTTCTGGAAGGACGACTGGGGCTCCGTCGGCATCGTGTACGGCACCTTCATCTCGATCATGGTGACGGCGGCGATCCTCGCCCTCGACGAGACGGTCCGGGAGCTGCGGGCGACCCGGGAGGAGCTGGCCAGGACGGCCGTCGAGAAGGAACGGCTGCGGTTCTCGCGCGACCTGCACGACCTGCTCGGACACACCCTCTCGGTGATCGTGGTGAAGTCGGAGGTCGTCCGGCGGCTCGCCCCGCGCGACCTCGACGCGGCCCTGGCCCAGGTCGCGGACATCGAGTCGGTGGGCCGTCAGGCGCTCACCGAGATCCGCGAGGCGGTCACCGGCTACCGCGAGGGCAGCCTCGCCACCGAGCTGGACCGGGCGCGCGACGCGCTCTCCTCGGCCGGCATCGAACCGGTCGTACGCCGCTCGGGCCCGCTCCTGGAGCCCCAGACGGAGGCCCTGCTGAGCTGGGTGGTGCGGGAGTCGGCGACCAACGCGATCCGGCACAGCGGCGCCACCCGCTGCGAGATCGGCCTCACCGGCACCGCCGACCGCATCCGCCTCACCGTCACCGACAACGGCCACGGCCCCTCCGACGCCGTCCCGGGCAGCGGACTGCGCGGCCTGCGCGAGCGGGTCGCCGCGGCAGGCGGCACCCTTGACTCGGGACCGGCCCCGCGGGGCGGGTTCCGGGTCACCGCGGAGCTCCCCGTGGAGACCCCCGCACCGCACGAGGGGGAGCCCACGGAATGATCAGACTGCTGCTCGCCGAGGACCAGGGCATGATGCGCGGGGCGCTGGCCCTGCTGCTCGGGATGGAGCACGACATCGAGGTCGTCGCGCAGGTCGGACGGGGGGACGAGATCGTCGACGCGGCGCTCGTCGCGCGCCCGGACGTGGCCCTGCTCGACATCGAGCTTCCGGGACGTTCGGGCCTGGACGCGGCGGCGGACCTGCGGGACGAGGTCCCGGACTGCAAGGTCCTGATCCTCACCACCTTCGGCCGCCCCGGCTACCTGCGGCGGGCGATGGAGGCGGGCGCGGCGGGCTTCCTCGTGAAGGACGGCCCCGTGGAGGACCTGGCCGAGGCGGTCCGCCAGGTGCTGCGGGGCGAGACGGTGATCGACCCGGCCCTCGCGGCGGCGGCCCTCAGCGCGGGCCCGAACCCGCTGACGGGCCGCGAGCGGGACGCCCTGGCGGCCTCGGTGGACGGCGCGACGATCGCGGACATCGCCGCGTCCCTGCACCTCTCGGAGTCGACGGTACGGAACTACCTGTCCTCCGCGATCGGCAAGACGGGCACGCGGAACCGGATGGAGGCGGTGCGGGCGGCGCGGCGGCAGGGGTGGTTGTGAGCCCTGGGGTTCCGCTTCGGCAGGGCCGGCTCTAACCCTTCGTACGCCTCGGCAGCCACACCAGCATCAGCAGGGCCGCGCCGACGAGGACGGCCGTCGAGACGCGGAAGGCCGCCGCGTAACCGGCGGTGAGGCCGGCCGGGGTGGCGGCCGGGCCCGTGACGGCGGTCGCGAGCGTCGTCAGGGCGGCGATGCCGAGGGCGCCGCCCATCGTGCGGGAGGTGTTGACGAGGCCGGAGACGAGGCCCGCGTCGCCCGGGGCGGCGCTGGACGTGGCGAGGGCGGCCAGCGGGGTGGTCGCCAGGCCGATGCCGCCCATCATCAGGATGCCGGGCCCGAGGACCGTCGTCAGGAAGCTGCCGTCGACGGTCATCGTCGACTGCCAGGCGAAGCCGGCGGCCCCGACGAGCGCACCGGTCACCGCGAGGTTCCGGGCACCGACGGCCGGCATCAGGCGCGGGGCCAGCTTCGAGCCCAGGACGACGGCGAGGGAGCTGGGGACGAGCGCGAGACCGGCCCGGAGCGGGGTGTAGCCGAGGACGCCCTGCGCGTACGTCGTCATGAAGAACCACATGCCGAAGGAGCTCGAACCGCACAGCAGGATCCCCACGTTGGCCGCCGACACCGCCCGCGTGCGGAAGAGCTTCAACGGCATCAGCGGGGCCGCCGTGCGGGCCTCGACGGCCACGAAGAGCGCGAGGAGCGCGAGGCCGCCGAGGAGCGTCAGCAGGGTCGCCGGGTCGGTCCAGCCGGCCGCCTCGGTCTGGACGATGCCGTACGCGAGGGTGGCGAGGCCCGCGGTGACGAGGACGGCGCCCGGCAGGTCGAGGCGGCGGCCGGTGCCGGTGCGGCCCTCGCGGAGCCGGAGCAGCGCGCCCGCCAGGACGAGGACGCCCACGGGGACGTTGACCAGGAGGACCCAGCGCCAGGAGAGCAGGTCGACGAGGAGCCCGCCGACGAAGCCGCCCGCCGCGCCGCCGGCCGCGCCCACCGCCGTCCAGGTGGCGATGGCCCGGGTCCTGGCGGAGCCGGCCGGGACGGCGCCGGTGACCAGGGTCAGGGTGGCCGGGGAGAGGAGGGCCGCGCCGAGGCCCTGGGCGGCGCGGCCCGCGACGAGCTGCCAGCCCTCCTGGGCGAGGCCGCCGACGACCGAGGCGGCGGTGAAGAGCCCGAGCCCGAGCAGGAACATCGCCTTGCGCCCGTAGAGGTCGGCGGCCCGGCCTCCGAGCAGCATGAACCCGGCGAAGGCGATCGCGTACGCGCTGATCACCCACTGCAGTCCTGCCGCCGAGAGCCCGAGGTCGGACCGCATCGACGGCAGCGCCACGTTCACGACGGAGACGTCGAGGACGACGAGGAACTGTCCCGCGCAGGCGACCAGGACGACCGTCCAGGCGCGGGGGGAGGGAGGGGCGGCGGAGGACGTGGGCGTGGTGACGGAGTCGGTCTGCGGCATGGATGTCATGGTCGCAGACCGCTTCTGCCCCGTACATACGTCCCTCGTAGGTCGCGCCCGGGCCCTCGGACCTACGCCTTCCGCAGCAGCGTCACCACCGCCGCCCCGCCCAGGCCGATGTTGTGGGCGAGGCCGACCCGCGCCCCCGCCACCTGCCGGGCGCCCGCCCCGCCGCGCAGCTGCCAGACCAGTTCGGCGGTCTGGGCGAGGCCGGTGGCGCCGAGCGGGTGGCCCTTGGAGATGAGGCCGCCGGAGGGGTTCACGACCCAGCGCCCGCCGTAGGTGGTGGCGCCGGACTCGACGAGTTCGCCGGAGGCGCCCTCCTCGCACATGCCGAGCGCCTCGTACGTCAGCAGCTCGTTGACGGAGAAGCAGTCGTGGAGTTCGACGACGTCCACGTCCTCGATGCCGAGGCCCGAGCGCTCGTACGCGAGGCGGGCGGCGGCCCGGGACAGGGGGCGGCCGACGGCGTCGATGCAGGAGCCGGAGGCGAAGGACTCCTCGGTGTCGGTGGTCATCGCCTGGCCGGCGATCTCCACCGCCCGGTCCTGGAGGCCGTGTTCGGCGACGAATCGTTCCGACACGACGACGGCGGCGGCCGCGCCGTCGGAGGTGGGCGAGCACTGGAGCTTGGTGAGGGGCCGGTGGACGGTCTTCGCGGCGAGGATCTCGTCGACCGTGTGGACGTCCTGGAACTGGGCGTTGGGGTTGTTCGCCGAGTGCCGGTGGTTCTTGGCGCCGACGGCCGCGAGCTGCACCTCGGTCGTCCCGTACCGCTCCATGTGCTCCCGGGCGGCGTTGCCGAAGATCTGGGCGGTGGGCGGGGACGCCTCGAAGCCGTGGGCGGCGGCCATGATGCCGTAGTGCCGGGCGACGGGCGAGGCCGAGAAGTCCCCGGCCCCCGCCCCGCCCCCCAGCGAGCCCCGGCTCATCTTCTCGAAGCCGAGGGCGAGGACGCAGTCGGCGATGCCGCCCTCGACGAACTGCCGGGCGACCATGAGGGCGGTGGAGCCGGTGGCGCAGTTGTTGTTGAGGTTGTGGACGGGGATGCCGGTGAGCCCGAGCTCGTAGACGGCGCGCTGGCCGGCGGTGGAGGGCTGGAAGCAGTAGCCGACGGCGGCCTGTTCCACGCGCGCGTAGGGGACGCCCGCGTCGGCGAGGGCCGCGGTGCCCGCCTCGCGGGCCATGTCCCAGTACTGCCAGTCCCGGGTCTCCGGCTTCTCGAACTTCGTCATTCCGACACCGACGACGTACGCCTTCGTGACCATCGTGCTTCCCCTCAGTCCCTCGGCAGGCCGAGCAGGCGCTCGGCGACGACGTTGAGCTGTACCTGGGTGGTGCCGCCCGCGATGGTGAGACAGCGGGACATGAGCAGTCCGTGGACGGCCCGTTCGCCGGGGCCCTCGCGCACGGCGCCCTCGGGGCCGAGGAGTTCGAGGGTGAGTTCGGCGAGCTTCTGCTGGTGGAGGGTCTGGACGAGTTTGCGGACGCTGGCGCCCGCGCCGGGTTCGAGTCCGGACACCTGGAGCAGGGTGGTGCGCAGGCCGATGCACGCGAGCGCGTGCGCCTCGGCGAGCAGGGCGCCGATCCGTACGCGTACGGAGCTGTCGGCCGTACCGGCCCGGGCGATGAGCGCTTCGAGGCCGGTGTCGAAGGCGACCTGGTCGGCCATGTGGACGCGCTCGTTGCCGAGGGTGTTGCGGGCGACCCGCCAGCCGTCGTCCACCTCGCCGACGACGGCGTCGGCGGGGAGGATCGCGTCGTCGAACCAGACCTCGTTGAAGAGGGAGTCGCCGGTGATCTCCTTGAGCGGCCGGACGTCGATCCCGGGGGTGTTCCGCATGTCGACGAGGAAGTAGGTGAGTCCCTGGTGCTTGGGGGCGGTGGGGTCGGTGCGGGCGAGCAGGATGCCGTGGTGGGCCCACTGGGCGGCGCTCGTCCACACCTTCTGCCCGTTGATCCGCCAGCGCCCGTCCTCCGTCCGCTCCGCGCGGGTGCGGAGGGAGGCGAGGTCGGAGCCGGCGCCGGGCTCGGAGAAGAGCTGGCACCAGAGGCGTTCGCCGCGCAGGGTCGGGCCGAGGTGCTCGGCCTGCTGCTCCGGGGTGCCGTGGGCGAGCAGGGACGGCACCACCCAGGTGGCGATGCCGAGTCCGGCGACGGTGATCCCCGCCTCGTCCAGCTCCCGCTGCACGGCGAGCTGTTGGAGGGGGCCCGCGCCCAGCCCGTACGGCTCCGGGAGGTGCGGGGCCGCGTAGCCGGTGGGGGCGAGGGCACGCCGGGCGGCGGCCGGGTCGAGTCCGACGGCGGGGGCGACGGCCTCTCGGGCCGCGCGGCGGTACGCGTCGGCCTCGGGCGGCAGGTCGAGGCGGAGGCCGCGCCGGACGCCGGCGGCGGCGTGCCGGAGGGCGGCGAGCCGGTGGTGGTCGCCGGTGCCGAGGAGCTGGCGGGCCACGAGGGCACGGCGGAGCAGCAGGTGGGCGTCGTGCTCCCAGGTGAAGCCGGTGCCGCCGAGGATCTGGATGCAGTCCTTGGCGCAGGTGTACGCGGTGTCGAGGGCGGTGGCGGCGGCGAGGGCGGAGGTGAGGGAGCGGGCACCGTCGTGGCCGGCGCGGGCGGCGTCCCAGGTGAGGGCGCGGGCCTGTTCGAGCCGGACGAGCATGTCGGCGCAGAGGTGTTTGACGCCCTGGAACCGCCCGATGGGACGGCCGAACTGTTCCCGGGTGCGGGCGTGTTCGGCGGCGGTCTCGACGGCGCGGGCGGCAGTGCCGCAGGCGTCGGCGGCGAAGAGGACGGCGGCGAGGTCCTGGACGAGGGCGGTGTCGAGGTCCAGGGCCCGCGCGGCGGGCACGTGGGCGGCGCGGGCGGTGATCTCGGCGGTGGGCCGGGTCGGGTCGGCGCTCTCGTGGGGCCGGACGGCGAGGCCGTCGGTGTCGGCGGCGAGCCAGACGGAGCCGTCGGCGGTGGCGGCGCGGAGGAGGACCAGGCCGGCCTGGGCGCCGCCGAGGACGGGGGGCGCGGTGCCGTCGAGGAGGTAGCCGCTCGCGGTGCGGACGGCGGTGAGGGTGCCGGTGCCGCCGAGGGCGACGGCCCCGATCCGCTCCCCCCGCGCGAGCGTGCCCGCCGCCTCGTGCCGCCCGCACCGGTGGAGGAGCTCGGCGGCCAGTACGCAGGGCAGGTAGGGCCCGGGCAGCAGGGCCCGCGCCGCCTCCTCCACGACGACGGCGAGGTCCCCGAGGCCGCCGCCCCCGCCGCCGTGCTCCTCGGGGAGGTGCGGTCCGAGGAGGCCCTGTTCGGCGGCGGCGTCCCAGTAGGAGGGGCGTCCGGTGGCGGTGTCGGGGACGTCCAGGTGCTTGCGGACCTCCTCGGGGGGCGCGGCGCGGGTGAGCCAGCCCCGGACGGACCGGGCGAGCTCCCGCTGTTCGTGCGTAATGGCGATGCCCATGCTGATGCCCATGCGCGGCAGACTAGAACACGTTTCATTCTGACGGAAGGTCAGAAACTCGATCCGGCCCGTCGCCCGGCAGGCCCTGAACGTCGTCGAGGACGGCGGGGACGACGGGATCACCGACACCGAGGTCCTGTCGACCCCCTCGGCCGACGCCGACGTCACCACCCTCACCACCGCGCTCGACACCGCCCTCGCCGACGGCCGGACGTCCCGCCCGGACCCGGGCCGACTCGCCCCCACCCCCGATAGCGTCCGGCGCCCGGCCGAGGTCGCGACGCACGTGGCCGCGTTCCGCACGCGGTCCGCCGAGGGCATCACACCGGAGGAGTACGGGACCGCCGTCCGCGCCCTGGAGCGCATGATCGAGAACCTCGAAGGCCCCGGACCCGGACGCCCCCGCACTGAGAGACTGTGCCGGACATACAGGGGGACATCATGGGCGGAAGCCTGACGGCACTGCTGATCGCGGTGGTCGGCGTGGCGGGAACGCTGGGAGCCGCACTGCTGACGCAGAACCGCGCGGACCGCACGAAGCGCATGGAGCTCCGGGCCGCCGCCGAGCAGCGGCGCGAGGAGCGCGACCACGCGGAGGCACTGCGCCTGGCGGAGCTGGAACGGCAGCGGCAGAGCGAGAGCCTGGAGCGCCGGCGGACCTGCTACATCACGCTGAACACCGCCTCGCGGCAGTACGTGACGGCGATGACCAACCACGTCCACGCGATACGACGCGGCGAGGACGTCGTCACCTCCCTGGAGAACCTGGAGGCGGCCAGAGCGGCCTACCGGGACAGCTACGCGGAGGCCCAGATGATCGTCCCGAACGCGGTGGCGCGGGCGTCCGGCCAGGCGAAGCACCGCCTGAACGAGGCCTACGGAAAGCTCAGGAAGTACGCGGCGGCCCCCTCCACGCACGCGGCCGAACTGGCAGCCGTGGAACCGGAACTCCACGAGGAGGTCTGGCCCGCCGTGACGGCGATGCGGGTGGCGATGCGCATCGACCTCGGCATCGCCGACGACTGACCGTCAGCGGCGCCCGCCACGCCCGTCGGAGACCTGAACGACCGGCGGGGCCGTCGGGGCTATCGGGGCCGGCAGGACCGTCGACGGCAACGCTCGGTCAGAGTCGGGATCTTCGGCCGGCGGAAGCCGCCCGGAGTCCCCGCGAGGCCGTGCCTGCCATGAAGAACGCCGACGACTCCCCCGCACGACTCCGACTCGACCACGCCCTGGACCACCTGGCCGTCGTCCTCCGCGGCATGACCGCCCGCGAGGACGAGGTCCAGTGCGCCTGCCACCGGGGCGGCGAAGAAGAGCTCGCGCGGCTGAAGGCCCCGGACGTCGAGCTCGACCCCGACCTGCTGCACCGCACCTGGACCGCACCCGACTGGAGCGATCACGGCGCGGTGCTGCGCCGCATCCTGCCGCAGTTCGCCCGGGCGCTGGTCGACGGCCTGGCGGAGCCCGTGTCCTGCAGGGGCGAGGTGGGGGCCTCCTTCGCCCGCGGCCGCCGGCGGGAGTGGCCCGCGCCCCAGGCCGCGGCGGTGGAGGAGTTCCTGCACGCCTGGTGGGCCCGCGCCCTCACCGAACCGGAGCCCGTCCCCGTCCACGAGACTCCTCGCCCTGTGCACCGAGGCGTCCGCCACGCCCGTTCCGGCGGCCCGGACGAGCCCGGACCGCCGGGCGAGGAGCACTGTCAGTGGCACCTGCCACGCTGTCGGGACAGATGAGCGACGGCAGAGAGCGAGCACACGCCATGGGTACGTGGGACATCGGCCCCTTCGACAACGACACCGCCGCGGACTTCTCGTACCGGGTGGACGAGGCCCCGGAGGAGAAGCGGGCCGAGGTGCTGCTCGCGGCCTTCCGCGAGGTGACCGGCACGGGCGGGGAGTACCTCGACGCGGACCTGGCGGTGGAGGCCGTCGCGTCGGCGGCCCTGGTCGCGGCCCAGTGCCCCGGCGGCGACCCGGTCACCACCTCGTACGGCCCGAAGAAGCCCCTGCCCGAACTCCCGGCGGAGCTGCGTCCGGCGGCCGTCGAGGCCCTGGACCGGGTCCTCACCGAACCGTCCGAACTCCTGGAGCTCTGGGAGGAGTCGGACGGGGAGGAGTGGAAGGCGGGGGTGCGGAGACTGCGGGCGGTGCTCGCGGGGGCCTGACCCGTCAGTCCTGTTCGCCCGGGTCCGGCAGCCGGTCCTCCAGGTGGTCCTGGCTGCGGCCGAGACGTTCGGCGAGCGCCTGGTGAGGCGTCCGTGGAGCGCCGCTCACGGGGATGTCGTACGCGGTGAGCAGCCGAAGGAGAGAACGGAAGCCCGGGTCGGGGCCGGCAGTCGTGACGACGCCCTCGAGGATCGGCGCCACGCCCACGCGCGCCCCGACTCCCCCGTCGTCGGTCGGATCGGCGTGGACGTCCACGCCGGACCTGTTCAGCGGGCCACCGTCGAGCTCACCTCTGTGAACGGGAGGGCGGCCGGGGCCGGCTCGCGGCAGACCCTGTCGGCGAGGTCGTTCCACTCCGCGAGGGGTTCGCGCGAGGCCTTGGGCGGCAGATCGGTCCTCGGACCGTTCACGTGCTTCTCCCCCTGGGCCAGTCAGTGAGCCGTGTCGCCCGCCCGGCGTCTCACGGCGAGGACGACGCTCGTGACGGTCGAGGCGACGGCGGTGACCGCGAGGACGAGCAGTCCGGGGTTGACCCACCACGGGACGACCTCCTCGCCCGCGCACACCAGGCTCACGGGCAGCGCGCTGCTGGAGTCGGGCACCGCCATGTGCCCCGCGTTGAACCAGCACGCGTCCTCCGGCTGGAGGACGGGCAGGTACGAGAGCCCGTAGACGTGCAGGGCCCCGCCCGCGAGGAAGGCGAGCCCGGCGATCCACGCGGCTTTCTTCGCAGGGGTACGGCGGGGTCGGGGCGGCGGGGGCAGTGCGGCGTTCTCCCGCCGGGCCCGTACGAGCCCCGCGTACGTGATCCCCGCCCACGTCGGCAGGACGAGGGCGAGGATCACCATCCCTATGAGGGTCGCCACGGTCAGCCGCCGATGCGCCCCTCGACGGCGGCGCTCACGAAGGCCGTGAAGGCGGCGGGGGCGGCGAGGAAGGCGGGGCCTTCGGGGTTCTTGGAGTCGCGGATCGCGATGTGGGCGGTGAGGCCGGCGATCTCGATGCGCTCACCGCCGTTGTCGCCGCTGTACGAGGACTTACGCCAGCGCGCTCCCGCCAGGTTCTGGTTCGTCTCCATGGTGTTCCTCCATGACGCGGATGATCAGCGCGGACGAGTCCTCCACCGGGAGAGCGGCCGCTCGGAGGTGAGCGTAACGGAGCGACGCCCGCCTGAACGCGGCTGAATCCACGGTCACATGCCCCTGGATGAAGTCCTCGGTGCAGACGGGATCCGGATCGTCCCCGAAGCGGAGGAGAGGGAAGGAGCCCGTCTGTCCCCCGTGCGCGCCGACCTCGAACGGGAGGATCTGGGCCTTCACCCACTCGCGCTCCCGCATCCCCGGCAGATGGGGCAGTTGGTCTCGCACCACCTCTCACCCACCGGTTTCCCGGCGCAGCACCGCCTCGCTCGTGACGACCCGGAGCAGCGGCGGGTTCTCGCGATCCAAGATCCGTCGACGCTCCATGCGTGCGGCGACCAGCCCGTCGGGGCCACTCCCGGCTCCCTCTCTCAGCCGGCGGTGTTCCGTGCCGGTGCCGCGGGGGCCGGACGGGCCGCGGGTGGAGGTCGCGGACGGCGTGCCGGGCGCGGTCCGCGCGAAGGCGGCCGGGCCGCTGGACGAGGGCGGGCGGGGGCTCGTGCTGGTGGAGGCCGTGACGGACCGGTGGGGGGTCGAGGAGCGGGCCGGCGGGAAGACGGTGTGGTTCGCGTGCGACGCATAGGGCACCATGGGCGCCCGTAGACGCGTACCCGCCAGTAGGAGTGACCATGTCCGAGCCCTCGCCCGAGATCCTTGCCGCCTTCGAGGCCGCGAAGGGCTTCATGCCCGTCGGGGAGGGGCTGGCGCTGTACGAGGCCGCCGCCGGGGCCGCGAAGCTCGGGCTGCCGCTCCTGGAGGTCGGGACGTACTGCGGGCGGTCCACGATCCTGCTCGCCGACGTGGCCCGGCAGGCGGGGACGGTCGTGGTGACCGTGGACCACCACCGGGGCAGCGAGGAGCAGCAGCCGGGCTGGGAGTACCACGACGCGAGCGTCGTCGACCCGGAGGTGGGGGTCATGGACACCCTGCCGACCTTCCGCCGGACCCTGCGCAGGGCGGGGCTCGAAGAGCACGTGATCGCCGTCGTCGGGCGGTCGCCGCAGGTCGCGAAGGTGTGGGGCGGGCAGCTCGGCTTCGTCTTCGTCGACGGCGGGCACACCGACGAGCACGCCACGAACGACTACGAGGGCTGGGCCCCCAAGGTCGCCCCCGGGGGCCTGCTCGTCATCCACGACGTCTTCCCGAACCCGGAGGACGGCGGCCAGGCGCCGTACCGGATCTACCTCCGCGCCCTGGAGTCGGGTGACTTCGAGGAGGTCTCGGTCACCGACTCGCTGCGGGTGCTGCGGCGCCTGGCTTGATCCCCGGGCCTCGTCCCGGGGATCGTCCCGCGCCTCGTCCCGGACCTCAGAACAGCGAGGTCACGTACAGGCAGTTCGTGTAGCTGTAGCCCTCTTCGATCTTCGTCTTGCTCGACTTGGTGTCCCCGGCGGTCGAGGTGCCGGTGGCCGCCCGCTTCTGGAGGAAGTGGTAGTCGCCGGCGGGCAGCAGCAGGGTCGCCTTCGGGTACTTCGAGGACGGTCCCGTGCAGGCCTTGATCTTCGGGGCGTTCACGTACAGCGGGGTCTGGTACTTCTTGCAGGTCCCGCACGCCTTGAGGGTGACCCTGCCGGTCATCGGGCCCGTGTAGAGCAGCTCGACCTCGCCGGGGCCGTCGTTGCTGACCACCATGACCATCCGGGCGCCGCCGGGGACGTCGGCCGGCGGCAGGCTCCTGCCGGCCTCCGGCTCCTCCTCGGCGATCTCGGCGGCGATGGCGATCGAGCGGGCGTGGGCGGCCTTCGGGCTGTCCGGGTACGCCTTGGCGTAGTCCGTCATGGCCGTGGCCGCCTCGCTGAACTCCTTGTCCTTGAAGTGGTCGGTCCCGCAGGCGAAGTCGCCCTGCTGGACGGCGTCCGCCGCCTCCTTCGACGCGCCCTTGAGGGACGGGGCGGGCATGTTGTCGAGGGAGGAGGCCAGGGCGCGCAGCTGGTCGGTGGCGTCGCAGGGCTCGGTGCCGGCGAGGGCGGTCGTCCGCGTCCTGATCGCCTCCCGGACGGCCGGTTCGACGCGGGTCGCCTGGGCGGACTCCGGGAAGGTGTCGAGGAGCGCGTTGAGGCTCTCGCTCGCCGGCGGGTTCGCCGTCTGCACGCCGAGCGCCGCCGTGCCGCACTGGTAGAGCGACTCGGCCAGCGGCTCGTCGGTCTTGGCGGGCCGGGAGCCGAGCAGCCCCTTGTCCACGGTGGAGGGGAGCTCCCGCAGGTGCGTGAGCGGCGGGACGGCCGCGCAGTACTGCTTCTTCCCGTACGGGGCGGAGAGCGTCTTGTAGTACGCGTCGAGGCGGTCGGGGACGAGCTTCCCGGCCCGCGAGCCCGCGTGCTTCGTGCCGAGGTCCGCATAGGTGTCGAGCGCCTTGCGGAGTGTCGGCTCGGCCTTGTCGAAGGGGAGCCCGTCGGCCTCCTTCACCAGGGCGTCGGCCGCCGAGAGCCGTTCGAGCAGCGCCTGCTCCTTCGCCTCGTCGCGGGCCGCGCCGTAGGCGAGGGAACCGCCGGCGGGCACGGCGAGCAGCACGAGCGCGAGCGGCAGCGCCAGGCGCCGGAAGGAGGCGCCGATCCGGAGCGTGGCGCGCAGCCCGCGCCGGGCGCCGTCGGCGGCGACGGCGAGCAGGAAGGCGCCGTAGCCGGCGAGGAGGCCCGTGGGCACGCCGTCGACGTCGGCGGGGAGCGCGGCCACGAGCAGGGCGGCGGTGGCGAGCCAGCAGAGCGCGGCACCGATCCAGTTCCGCAGCAGGACGTAACCGAGGCCGAGGCAGGAGAGGTTGAGCAGGCCGACCATGGCGGCCTGGGCGGGGTTCGCGTCGCCGGGCGGCTGCGCGGGGCCGTGCCCCGGGGGCGGCCCGTATCCGGGCGGCCCGTACCCCGACGGCGGTCCGAAGCCGGGCGGGGCGCCGGGGGGCGGCGGCACGGTTCCGGCCCCCGCCCAGCCGGGCGCGGTCGCGGGGCCGGGCGGGGAGGCGGGCGGAACGGCGTCCGCGCCCTCGGCCCGCCCCGGGGCCCCGGACGCGGCACCGGCCGGCGCCCCGAAGGCGAGCGTGGGCGCCCCCGTGCCGGGGGCGGCGCCGGGGGATGCCGGAGCATCGTGGGAGGCCGGGGCGCCGGACGCCGCCGGCGCCGGAGCAGAAGCCGGAACCGGAGCCGCCGGAGTCGGGGCGGCCGGGGCCACCGGGGCCGCCGGGGCCGGAGCGGCCCAGGGTGGTGCGCCCGAAGGAGCATCGGAAGGCTTCCCGGCAGGTGCGCCCGAAGGAGCATCGGAAGGCGCTCCGGCCGGCGCGCTCGAAGGAGCATCGGAAGGCGCCTCCGAAGAGCCGGCGGAAGCCGTCCCGGGCGGCGCTCCCGGAGGGCCGTCGGAGGCCGCCCCCGGAGCCTTCCCGCTCCCCTTGATCAACCAGTCGCCGCCCGCAGGTCTGTCGTTCGGTTCGGGACGTGCGTCGTTCGGTTCTTCCCCCACCACGGTTCCCCCTCGCGGGTCCGGTGCGCGGCAGCACCCCACCGCCGCCTCGTTCCCCCTACCCTTCACGGTTCGCCCACACGCGTCCACCGTTCCGTGACGACGGTGACCAACCTGCTACGCACCCCTGCGGCGTTTCGCCCCGCACAGGGCCTAAAGTCGCGGGGTGCCGTACGACCACCGGAACACCGCCCGCCGTGCCCTCGCCCTCGCCCTCGCCGCCGCGGGCTGCTGCGCCGCGCTCGCCGGGTGCGCCGCCTCCCAGGCCTCGCCGCCGAGCGGGAAGGCCCAGGGAACCCAGGGAGCTCAAGGGACCCGGGCGACCCAGGGCGAGAGCGGGGCGCAGTCCCGCCCGCCGTTCGCCCCGTCCTCCGCCCCCCGGCCCACCCGCTCGCCGCTTCCCGCCTCCCCGGCGAGCCGTTCGCTCGCCGGGAGGACCGTCGTCATCGATCCCGGCCACAACTCCGGCAATTTCCGCCATTCCGCAGAAATCAACAAGAAGGTGGACATCGGGACGGTTCGGAAGGAGTGCGACACCACCGGCACCTCCACCGACGGCGGTTACACCGAGGCCTCCTTCACCCTCGACGTCTCCCACCGGCTGCGGGACCTCCTCACCGCGCGCGGCGCCAAGGTGATCCTCACGCACGACGGCGACCGCCCCTGGGGCCCCTGCATCGACGAGCGGGCCAGGATCGGCAACGCCGCCCACGCCGACGCCGTCGTCTCCGTCCACGGCGACGGCTCGGCCTCGGGCAACCGCGGCTTCCACGTGATCCTTCCCGCGAAGGTGCGGGCGGGCTCCGCCGACACCGCGAAGATCGTCGCCCCCTCCCGCACCCTCGGCGAGCGGATCGTGGAGCGCTTCGCACGCGCCACCGGGACCTCGCCCGCCAACTACATCGGTTCCGGTACGGGGTTGGACGTACGGGACGACCTGGGCGGCCTGAATCTCTCGACCGTCCCCAAGGTCTTCGTCGAATGCGGCAATATGCGTGACCCGAAGGACGCGAAGCTGTTCACGTCGGCGACGTGGCGGCAGAAGACGGCCCAGGGACTGGCGGACGGCATCGCCACCTACCTCCAGGGGTAGTACCGGCAGACGATAGATTCGCTCCGTACGATGGGGCCGCCCCCTGTCATGAACCTGAGCGCCACCCCCGACGCGACGACCGACGAAGGACTCTTACGTGAATATCCGCTCCCTCACCCGAGGCGACGGCGTGCTGATCGGTGCAGCGGTGCTGCTGTTCATCGCCTCGTTCCTCGACGTCGCCGGCTGCACCGCCAGCGCCGACATCTGCGACAAGGTCCCCACCACGAACTCGTGGGAGATCTCGCAGCTCGGCTGGGGCTCCTTCTTCCTCGGCATCGCCGGCGCCGCCCTCGTCGTCGTCTCCCGCTCCCTGCCGCAGCCGCGCAAGGTGGTCGGCCTGGAGCTCGGCCAGGTCGGCGCCGCGTTCACCGTCGCGTCCGCCTGGACCCTGCTCATGTGGATCTTCGAGTCGGAGAACTCCGGCGCGGGCCTGATCCTCGGCCTGATCGCCGCCCTGGTCCTGGCAGGCGCCGCCGTCGCCGGTCCGCTGGTCCCCGCCTTCAAGGCCCCGCTCGTCAGCGCGCCCGCGCCGCAGACCCCCTCGCCGTACGGCATGCAGCACGGCCAGCCGGGTCAGCCGGGCGTCCCCGGCGGCTACGGCTACCCGGGTGCGCAGCAGCCGCAGTACGGCGGTCCGCAGGACCCCTCGCAGGGTGCGGGTCAGCCGTTCGGCGCGCAGGCCGTCGCCCCGCAGCCGCAGGCCGCGCAGCAGCCCGAGCCGCAGGCGGCCGCTCCGGCCGCGCAGCCGGCCTCGGACTTCGCGCCGTTCTGGTTCGCGGTCCCGGTCGCGCGTCCGCTGTACGCGGAGGACGGCTCGCAGGCGCCGATCGCCGAGCTGGCCCCGGGCACCTGGTACCTGGCGGTCGAGCAGCGCGGTCCGGCCCTGGTGGCCCAGACGCAGGACGGCCGCCGCGGCGTCCTCCAGGACACGACCGGCATCCAGCGCGGCTAGCGCCCCCACACGGCCCGCACACGGCCCTCCGACCGGAATCCCTTCCGGTCGGAGGGCCGTTGCCGTACAGTCCCGCACCACACCTGACGTTCCGTCAGAAGGGATGTGGGGCATGCGACTCGGACTCGCCCTCGGCTACTGGGGCCGCGGCCCCTCCCCCGACCGCCTCGACCTGGCCCGCGAGGCCGAACGGCTCGGCTACGACTCCGTGTGGACCGCCGAGGCCTGGGGCTCCGACGCCTTCACCGCGCTGACCTGGATCGCCGCCCACACCAGCCGCATCGGACTGGGCACCGCCGTCGCGCAGATGGCCGCCCGCGCGCCCACCACCACCGCGATGCACGCGCTCACGCTCGACCACCTCTCCGGCGGCCGCGTGCTGCTCGGGCTCGGCCTGTCCGGGCCGCAGGTCGTCGAGGGCTGGTACGGGCGCCCCTTCCCCCGCTCCCCGCTGACCGCGACCCGCGAGTACGTGGACGTGGTCCGCCAGGTGCTGCGCCGCGAGGCCCCCGTCCGGCTCGACGGACGCCACCACTCCCACCCGTACAACGGCCCGGACGGCACCGGCCTCGGCAAGGCCCTCAAGCCGATCACCCATCCCCTGCGCGCCGACGTCCCCGTCCTGCTCGGCGCGGAGGGCCCCAAGAACATCGCGCAGACCCTCGCGATCGCCGACGGCTGGCTGCCCCTCTACTGGACGCCCGACCGCTGGGCCGAGGTGTACGCCCTGCCGGCGACGCTTCCCGAGGGCTTCCTCGTCGCGCCCATGGTCCGGGCGCGGCTCTGCGAGGACGTGACGGAAGGGCTCCTCCCGGTCAAGGCCATGCTCGGCTTCTACATCGGCGGCATGGGGCACGCGGCCCGCAACTTCCACGCCGACCTGATGGGACGCATGGGGTACGAGAAGGAGGCGCGCCGCATCCAGGAGCTGTTCGCGGCGGGCCGGCGCGAGGAGGCCGTGCTCGCCGTACCGGACGCCTTCGCGGACGAGATCTCGCTCGTCGGGCCCCGGAGGCGGATCGCCGGGCGCCTGGAGACGTGGCGGCGGGGCCCGGTGACGGACCTGCTGGTCACCTCACCGGACCCCGCCACGCTCCGCCTGCTCGCGGAGCTCAACGCCTGACGAGCTGGTGTGCGATTGCGGTGGAGGGGCGGCCGGGCGGGGGCGGGGCGATCCAGCCTGTGGTGACCATGGTCGACCGGCACGTCCTCGCGCATCAGCTGTTCACAGGGATCTCCTGGCAGCATCCGGCTTGCCCGATGGAGGAGTTGGCCGACCCGTGGCAGGCTGCCGTGGAGGGTCGCCGTCACAAAGCACGCGGCGAGGCCAGGAAACGCGGGGCGGGGACCGGTACCCGGCATCGGCTGGTGTTCGTCGACCGGCTGGTCGTCACGCCGATCCATCTGCGGCACGATCTCCCGCACTCCGTCCTCGCCCTGCTGTCCGGTGTCGACCGCTCCACCGTCACCCGTGTGATCGGAGAGGTACGCGGGCTTGGGGCCGAACGCGGATGCGCGGTCCCCGACCGTCCGGGCCTGCGGCTGCGGACCCTGGCGGATGTGTTCGCCTACGCCCGGGCCGAAGGCGTCGAGCTGCGTCTGGACGCCACCGAGGTCCAGGTCCGCCGGCCCGTGGCCGGCCGCGGCGGACGCCGGGCGTTCGCCTCGGGCAAGAAGAAGCAGAACACCATGAAGGTCACCGTCATCGCCGACTCTCAGGGCCGCACGCTCTGGACCGATGCCCTGCGACCAGGGCGGATGCACGATGCGACCGCTGCCCGCAACGAAGGCATCGGGATCTGTTTCCAGCACTTCCCGGACGTGGAAGTGCTTCTGGACGACGGCTGCACCGGGCTCCGGCGCGGCCATCCCGGCCAGACGGTCACGCCGCCCGGAAAACCGAACAAGATCGCTTTGCCGCAGGTCCACGCAGCCGGAGAAGAGGCCCGGCACCGCCACTCATCGAAGCGGATCACCGTCGAACACGCGCTCGCCGACCACAAACGCTGGAAGCAGCTGACCCGCTGGACCCACCGTCGCGAGACTCTGCCCGCCACCTACCGGGCCACCGCCGGCCTCGTCTCCGACCGCACCGTCAACGCCTGACCACGACCCCGATCAGGCACTCACGCCTCCACCCCGACCACACACCAGCTCGTCATGCGAGGGCTGGCGTGTTCGGCCGGGGGAGTCCTCGCCCCCTTGACGGCAGCTGCGTCAGTTGGGCCAGGGGGGCGAGGAGGCATGGGTCAGAGGGTGACCATCAGCGTGCCGCCGTCGAAGTAGGTGCCCATGTTCTTGCGCACCGAGACCTCGCCGTTGCCGATCACGTGAACGTACATGTCGGCCTTGCCGTCGCCGGTGGTGTCACCGAAGCGGAGTCGCCCCATGTCGCTGCCGGTGACGAAGCGTCCCCAGCCGGTGGACCAGTGGGTGCCGCCGTCGAAGTAGGTGCCCATGTTCTTGCGGACGGCGATGTTGCCGTCGGTGCCGTGGACGATCAGGTCGGCCTTGCCGTCGCCGGTGATGTCGGCGAAGTACAGGCGACCCAGGTCGGTGCCGGTGACGAAGCGTCCCCAGCCGGTGGACCAGTGGGTGCCGCCGTCGAAGTAGGTGCCCATGTTCTTGCGGACGGCGATGTTGCCGTCGGTGCCGTGGACGATCAGGTCGTCCTTGCCGTCGCCGGTGATGTCGGCGAAGTAGAGCCGTCCGAGGTCGGTGCCGTTGACGAAGCGTCCCCAGCCGGTGGACCAGTGGGTGCCGCCGTCGAAGTAGGTGCCCATGTTCTTGCGGACACTGATGTTGCCGTCGGTGCCGTGGACGATCAGGTCGTCCTTGCCGTCGCCGGTGATGTCGGCGAAGTAGAGCCGTCCCATGTCGTCGCCGGTGAGGAAGCGCCCCCAGCCGTTCGACATGACGGTGCCCGCACCGAAGCTGCTGCCGAGGTTGCGGTGGACGACCACCGCACCGTCGATGCGCTGCAGCACGAGGTCGTCCTTGCCGTCGCCGTCGATGTCGGCGGGCGTGACCTTCTCACGGCTGACGATTTCCTTCACCCAGCCGGCCAGCCCGTCGACACGGGTGTCGACGGCGTTGGTACGGGTCTCGGCCGGGTCGATGCCCAGACAGCCGCCCTGCCACGACCGGGAGCCCACAGCGACGAGTTCGGGGGTTCCGTTGACCGTGCGCAGGGCCGGGCCGCCGGCGTCCCCCTGGCAGACGGTCGCGGTGTCGGAACCGTCAAGGTTCACGTCCGTGCCGGTGGTGGAAGCGACGGTGAAGGTGCCGCTGTGGAGCTTGTTGGGCACCCACTCGGTCTTCGTCCGGCCGAATCCGGCCTTCGTCAGCTGCTCCCCGGCGGTGGCGGCGGTGGTGGCGACCCGGACCGGGACGGCGACGGATCCGGGAACCCTGGTGCTGAGTCTGACCAGAACCAGATCACGGTCGGCGTGGGGTACGAGGGCGAGGGCCTGCTGGACGCTGCCTCCGGTCTGCGTCAGGTCGGTGCGGCCGACGGTGACGGTGGTGGCGACCGCGGGCCTGCCGGTGTCGGAGATGCCGGCGGTGGTGAAGCAGCTCTTCGCGGTGAGAACCCACTGCGGGTCGACGAGCGTGCCGGTGCAGGCCGTTTTCTCCCCGATAGCGATCTTTGCGGTGAAGTTCAGCTGCGCTGGGGCGTCGCCACCGTCAAGGGCGGCGGCGGGGAGGACGGTGGCGGCGGTGGCGAGCACGGTGGCGGCGCCGGCAGCCCACACGAAGCGCGAACGCTTTGCTGTCATGAGTGTTCCTTGATGATGAAGGAGGAGAGCTTGGGCTGCTGCATGAGTTGTCTCCTTGCTGCGGGGCCCAAGAGGTGAACAGGCTTTCTGGCCTACCTACTTGGAGGTGCGGATCTCGACGAGCATGTGGTCGCGGCCCTCAGGGTCGGCACTCTCGCCGACCGCGGTCCAGACGTTCTTGGCGACGTCGAAGGACTTCTCCTCAGTGCCGACCGTCATGTCGACCTGGGCGTTCTGGTCGACGCTGCCCTTGACGGCGTACACGGAGGGGATCTCAAGCGTCAGCCAGCCGCTGTTCCCGGTGACCTTGAAGCAGATCTTGTCCCTGCTGCGGGCCCAGACCTCGAGCAGTCCGGTCTCGCCGGCGCAGTCGGCCAGCATGATGTGCCCGTCGCCCCGCTTCAGGACGATGTTCTTCTCGGCGAGGATCTTGTCCGCGTTCGGGTAGTCGTAATTCTCCACGGCATAACCGGGTGCCTCATCGGCCACGGATTCGGCGTTCCCCGCCGGTCGGCCCGCCGACGAAGTCGTCCACAGCACGGCCGCCAAGCCGGCGGCGCATGTCGTCGCAATGATGCGAGTGGCGAGTTTCATATGCAGCTCCCTCTTGCAGATCAGGCGTCTCATCCCCTTTTGCCGTGCATAGCGACGCGTCCCGGCCGGGTGCCTATACGCCGTTTCAGGGAAATGCGAGCAAGTCGTGGATGCAGCCGGTACGACGGCTGCCGATATTTTCGCGCAGGTCACTTCAGGCCACCTGGCGAGGTGCGCAAATTTATCCAGGCGAGCTGAAACGGCTTTCCGCGGCGCCTCATTCAAGAACTCGATCCCTCCACATGTCCAACTGGATAAATCGGAAGTTGCCATACAGATTCGGCGAATTCACCTGCCGAAACAGCCAGGATTACGAAGGTTGTAGGGATGATCGTGAAGGATTCGTGAAGATCACGAGGTGCGATCTACACGAATGTGTGGGCTTTGACGCGTGAATGGAAATTCCATCGAGAGATGTTTGGGGTCGAAATTTCCAATTTGCTGGACGGGGTGCGCTTTGCGATCCACCGTGAACGCCGGAGTCGATTCCCCTGGAAAACGGAACAATTGCCACAGATTAATCCGTAGAGTTGCGCACCGCATTGCTAGTGAATTGACGTTTAACTGAATGAATGTTGGGATCATGTCGTCTCGACGCCCGGGCGGCACCTGCGCGCCATTCGTGCATCTGTCTGGGCGATGTGGGGGACGGGCGGCACCGTGCCGCGCCATCGGGGCGAGTACGGGTCGGACAGACACAGTGAGAGTGGAAAGGAGTCGTGATGTCACAGCAATCACGGCGGGGGTTGAGTAGGCGTCAGGCGCTGGCCATTTTCACCGGGGTGGCGGCCGGCAGCGTGCTGTCCAGCGGTATGTTCGGGACGCGCCCGGCGTACGCGGCGGGCGGTTCGGGTGGCACGCCGGCGGTGCCCGAGGGATCCGGGCTTCCGGATACCGATCGCGGCAAGGTGGTCTGGGCATACCGATCGGGCCGCCGGGCCGTCCGCACCGCGGCGGCCGCGGCGCTGGTGGGCTCCAACGCGGCCATAACGGATTTCCTCAGTCAGAAGGCGCCTGTGGCCTGGGCCGAGGACAACAGGTTCGCGCTCGCGGAGTCCCTGGCCACAGCGGGCCTGGCGACGCGCAACGTCATCGGTACGGCGTTGTCCAGCGGGGACGCAGCGGTCGAGGCCGTCCTCCAGGGCGGTTTCCAGACTGCCGTGGACGAGGATCTCAGGGTGGCCGTGAGTACGGTCCAGGCCCGCGGTTCCAAGGCTGTGAAGCGTGCTGCGTCCGCCGCGCTGGCGGCCGATTCCCCCTTCGCATTGCGCGCCTTCCTCAGTGACGGGCGGTTCACCGCGCAGGAGGAGGACGATCGTGTGCAGGTGATGACCATCCTCGCCTCAGCGTCACCGCAGGTGTCCGAGTACGCGAATCGGGCCATGAACGACGGGTCGGCCAGGGCCATCCGGTGGTTCCTGGAGACGGGCCAGTACATCGCCCGGGCACGCGACGAGGAATCGGCCACGATCCAGCAGTTGGTCGACATCGTGGAGAAGGAAGGACGCCGCGCCGGTCTGAAGACCGACGAGGCCGTCGAACTGTCCAACCAGGCGGTCAGTGCTTCCGAGAAGGCGAAGGCCTCCGCGTTGGAGGCCAAGGCCGAGGCCCTGGCTGCCGAGCAGGACGTCACACGCTCGGCCAAGGCGGCGGGGAAGGCGGCGCAGGCCGCCATGGGCGCGGCCGCGGCCGCGTCGACCGCGGTGTCGGCCTCACGGACGGCACAGGCCGCCGCACAGCGTTCGGTGGCTGCCGCCAACGCGGCAGCCGCGGCTGCGGCATCGGCGGGACGCGCCGCGGCGAATGCGTATCGTGCGGCGATCGCCGCTTCCAAGGACAGGGCGATGGCGGGCGCGGCCACCGCGGCGGCGGACGTCGCGCTGAAGCTGGTGGGCTTCGTGCGCACGGTGGCCGCCAAGGCAGACATGGCGGCCTTGGCTTCCGACGCGGCGGTGCGGGCGGGCGACGCCGCCCGCAGCTCGGCGGTGAACGCGGCCGCCGCCGCCGGCGCGGCGGCCGATGCGGCCGTGGCCTCCGGAGCAGCCCAGTCCGAGGCCGCTGCCGCGAAGCGGGCCGCCGCCGAGGCGGACACCGCCGCGGCCAGGGCGACCCAGGCGGCGGGCAGGGCGCGGAACCTGGCCGCTCAGTCGGCCGCCGCTGCCCGCGCGGCACGTGACGCGGCCAACAGCGCCGCCGATCACGCCGAGAAGGCCGCGGCCGCGGCCAAGGAAGCGGCCGCCCACGCCGGTGAGGCGGTCGACTACGCCAACCGGTCCACGCTGGCTGCCAACGCCGCTGTCGCGGCGGCGAATGCCGCCGCCGCCGCGGTCGTCAAGGCGCGGGATGTCGAACAGGCGGCTCGCCAGGCCGAGGCCGAGAGTCTGGCCGAGGAGACCAGCGAGGGGATCGAGCAGGCACGGCTCGCGGCGCAAGCGGAGTCGAACGAGCTCGAACGGTTCAACCGGGAGCGGACCCAGGAGGCACGCCTCTCCGAAGAGCTCCGGGCACTCATCAGCTCTGCGGAATCAACACTCCGGAACGGAACCATCGAGCAGGCCGCGGAGGCCGGACGCAAGGCGGCGGTCCGCCTCTTGGACGGCCCTGGGACCTGGACCCGTCAGGCAGCAGAATACGCGCTGGCCGGTTCGGACCAGGACGTCGTCAACTGGATCGAGACCGACCGCGTCCTCGCGCTGCAGCAGGACAACGTCGAGAACGTCGCGGCGCTCGCCGCGATGTCGACGAAGGCCGTGGCCACGGCGGCCGTGGCGGCTCTGAAGACCGAAGACCCCGCCAAGATCAAGGCGTTCCTGGAGACCGGAGCGGTCGAGGCGGCCGCTGATGACAACCGGGTCGAGGTGGCCAGGATCCTGGCCGACCCCAGCAGCGGCAAGAGGGTGCGAAGCGAGGCAGCGGCCGCACTGGACGCGGGGACCGCCGAGGCCGTGCACACCTTCCTGTGGGTCGGCCGCGAGGCGGCCGTACGCGAGGACGACCAGGTGGCCGCGTCCACGCTCCTCGCCAGCGGAGGCCCTTACACCAAGGCGGCGGCGCAGATCGCGCTCGAGGGCGACACCTTCATGCTCCGCCAGTTCATCGCGACCACTCAGTACGACTTCGCGCGGATCGACCACGATCGCGCCACGCACATCAGCGCGGTCCGTGCGTCGATCGCACGCGCGGCCAAGATCGCGGCGAACGCGCAGGAGGACGCGGCCCGCGCCTCCGAGGCTGCCGCCATCGCACGCCAGGCCGCTGACAAGGCGACCGAGTGGGCCAACCTCGCCAAGGGTTACGCCGAGGATGCGGCGAAGTCTGCACAAGAAGCACGTGACAACGCCGAGGCCGCCGAGAGGTCCGCGGCCGAAGCGGCGAAGTCCGCCCTCACCGCGAGCAACGCGGCCGCCGCGGCAGTCAGGTCGAGCCGCGTGGCACGCCAGGCCGCGACGCGAGCCGTGCGGTCCGCCGAGACCGCCGCGCGATACTCCACGGACGCCGCGGTCGCGGCAACGATAGCCCGCAAGCAGGCACTCGAAGCCGGCAAGGACGCCGTCGCCGCCGCGCAGTCCGCAACCCAGGCCTACCAACTTGCTATCGAGGCCGCGGTGCGCCAGGCGATCCAGAACGCCATCGACAATGCGAGCGTTCCCGTCGGCGACGACGACGGCGAACTTCCGCCCGGAGCCGAGAGCTGTCTGACGCCGTTCGGCAATCCCATCCCGTCCGGAAACGGCGCTACACCGTTCGAGCTGGGGTGGAGCTGGCTCACGGGGGGCGGCGATCGGTCCCAGTGTTTCGGCCCGAACGACAAGTTCACCAGCATCTACCGCGAGCATCCCTGGACCGACAAGACCCTCAACTACTTCGCTGATCGGGTGCGGTCCGGGAACTACGAGCTGGGCCACACGTACATGTACGACTACAGTCTCGACGGCGTCCAGGGCCTGAAGTGGCTCAGAGACGCCGGGGCCACGCAACCAGCAGACGGATTCCTGACCGGGTACACCGGAAACTCCGCGTACGCGTTCATGGGCTCACAGCAGATCCGGATGACCCCCATCCGGAAGAACGCGGACGGCAGCGTGGTGTGGCGGTACACGGCGTACAGCGAGCAGAGCGCGGAGTCCGCAACCCGCCCGCCTGTCATCGGGTACCAAGACTGGTACAAGGAGACCGCCGGCAAGGCCATCAACGGTTTGATCGACTGGGTCAGCGGCGACTCAGGGCCAGGGTCGACCATGACCGTGGTTGTCGAGTTCAACGTGACGCTGGGGCCGTAGTGGGCAAGCTGACGAGTGGCCGTTGGTTCGCAGCTGCCTTGGCCGCTTCTGCGGTACTCACCGCAGGCTGCACGGCTCAGGTCGACGCCGAAGACCTGCCCGGCCTGTACCGCAACGAGCAGACCGGCGGCGAGATCCGTCTTGATTCGGACGGCACATTCACGGCCACCGATCTGTCGACGGGCGAGCACACCGACCCCGCCGATTTCCACGGCAAATGGGACTTCGTCGACAACGGCACCCTCTCCTACGACTTCGTCTACCTGGACATCGACGGGCGTGGCATCGGTGAGGTCTCCGGTGTCCACCTCTACGCGCGCGGCGGAGGGAAGATAGCGTTCAGCACTCCGAACGGGTCGTGGTCCCTGGTGCTCACCAAGAGCGCGGAGAAGTAGAAGCCGTGTCTCAACCGGTCAGGGAACGTGTGGGCCGAGGAGGGATCCTGGCCGGGTGATCTTCCGGTGGTCCGCGCATGAAGGCAGGACCTCCCGGTAGCTCAGCAGGCCTTTTCAGCCTGTGCCGGGAGGGTGATGGGCCCGGTGGGCGAGGGCGTGACAGAGCAGGGCCCCTGGTCGTCGGCGTGGTGATCTCACTCATCACACCGGCGACCGAGGGGCCCTGCTGTTTCCCCGCCCTGCCGCACTCGACCTGCCTCATGCTCTGGTCGAGTGGGCATCCATGCCTCATCGTCACCCGAGAGGGTGACCGCCGCTGCAACCTGCCGTCCCACCAGCGTGCCCTCGTCGGCCTGGTCCACCTTCGCCGGCACGACACGCTCGCGCAGATCGCCGCCGGCTTCGGCGTCGGTACCGCCCATGTGTACGCCAAGGCCGTCGTCCAGCACCTGTCCGGCCGGGCGCCGGACCTCCTGCGGGTCCTGCGCGAGACCGACCCGGACTACGTCCTGCTCGACGGAACGCTCACCGAGTGCGACCGGGTCGGCGACAGCCGGACCGACTTCTCCCAAAACACCGCCGTCACGGAGTGAACGTGCAGGTCGTGGCCGATCCCGCGGGCGACCTGTTGTGGATCTCCCCCGCCCTGCCCGGCCGCATGCACGGCCTGACCGCCGCCCGCACCCACCGCATCATCCGGATCTGCGAACGCCAGGGCATCCCCGTGCTCGCCGTACCGGACGCCTTCGCGGACGAGATCTCGCTCGTCGGCCCCCGGAGGCGGATCGCCGGGCGCCTGGAGGAATGGCGGCGGGGTCCGGTGACGGACCTGCTGGTCACCTCACCGGACCCCGCCACGCTCCGCCTGCTGGCGGAGCTCAACTCACAGCGTCGGCTCATGGCGCCGGCTCATGGCGTCGGCTCGCGGTCTCAGCCGCCCAGCTGCGAGGTGCTGGGGACCTTGTCCTCGACCTCGGCTCCGGCGCTCCTGCCCGCGTCCTTCACGCTGTTGATGACGTTCTCGAAGGCGCCGACGTCCGCGTCGCCCGCCTCGCCCTTGCGCAGTTTCGTCCCCAGGTCCTTGAGCGAGTCGATCCCGGCGGAGAGCGGCGCGACCGCCTTCGAGAGCAGCGGGTCGCCCTCGGCGTTGTTCAGCGCCGCCTTGAGCCGGTTGTACGTGAAAGCGCCCGCGAGGCCCGCCTTCACCAGGGCGAAGGTCCGGCCGTCCGCGCCCTTCTTGAACTTCCCCGCGCGGTAAGGCTTCACGATCCACTGGTACGTGGCGCCCGCGGCCAGACCGGCGTTGGCCACGAACCGCGTCTTCGCCAGCTTCTGCTTCTCGAAGCTCGCGGAGGCCGAGGGGGCGGAGGCGGCGTTCGCGCTCTGCGTGTCGTTGCTGCCGCAGGCGGCGGTGGTCAGGAGCAGGGCACAGGACAGCAGCAGCGCCACGACTCCGCGCGAAACACTTCTGGGCACGACGGGACCTCCCTGGGGACTGTGCCGCCAGCCTCGCCCGGGCCCGGAACGCCCGCCACCGGTGCGGCTCCGTACGGGTTCCGCAGGGGTTCCGCCGTCCCCACTTCTCGGCATCTCCGCAGGCCAGGGCCGAGGGACATCCCTCCACGTCCCTGGGACGGCGTCACCCCTGGCACCGTCTCCCGGCCCTCCCGACAGTGGATCTCCGGCCCGGGGACGGCTCCGGGCACGGGAGGTTCGAGGAGTCGATGGTGAGGCGCCGCGTGTGTGCGGGGGGCGGCAGGTGCCGGTGGTACTACGGGAGGCCGGACGTCCGGCTGGGGCCGGGCATCGGCACGTACCGGGGGTTCCGCTCGACGGCGGGCGTGCCGCAGGAGCGGCTCGTGGTGCCGAGCGGGCGGGTGTCGCTGCTCATCGGTTTCGGGGGCGAGCTGCGGGTGCGCGGGGACGGCGGGCACACCTCGCTGGTGTCGGGGCTGCACAACCGGGCGCGGGTCCTCGGGCACGGCGGCGACGTCCACGGCGTGGAGCTCGCCCTCGCCCCCTGGGCGGCGCACCGGTTCTTCGGCGGCATCCCGCTGGCGGAGCTCGCCGACGTCCTCGCCGATCCGGTCGACGTGCTGGGCGACCGCGCCCGCCGCCTGGGCGAGGCCCTGGCGGACGCCCCGGGCTGGGCCGAGCGCTTCGCGCTGCTCGACGAGACGCTGCTGCGGTGGGCGGCGGAGGCGGACGGAACCGACGGGCCCGCGCCGGCCGTCCTGGAGGCCTGGCGGCTCCTGGAGCGGTCGGCCGGAACCCTGCAGATCCACGAGGTCGCGGCGGCCACGGGCTTCAGCCCGCGGCACCTGGAGCGCCTCTTCCAGGAACAGATCGGCCTCGGCCCGAAGCGGCTCGCCCGGATCCTGCGGCTGAACCGCGCGATCCGGCTGCTGACGGCGGGCGGCAGGCCCGCCGACACGGCCGCCCGGTGCGGCTACTACGACCAGGCCCACCTCAGCACCGAGTTCAAGGCGATGACCGGGATGCCTCCGGGCCGTTTCCTGGCGGACCGGGGGACGTCGAGCTCCTGGATCGCCGGCTGAGCCTCCGCGGCCGGAGACGGATCCGTCGGTTTTCTCCAATACGGGACCGGGCGCCGGACGGAAGTCTTACGCACGCGTGCGGTCGCGCACGCATCGCCGACATCAGAAGGAACGAAACATGAGCATGGTCACGGGGCTCCGCAAGAAGGCGGCGGTCGTCGCCGCCACCACCGCGCTGCTCGTCGGCGGCGGTGTCGTCGCCGCCACCTCGGCCTCCGCGGGCTACATGTGCGGCGCCGGATACCACTGCGCGTACTGGGCGCAGCTGGGCGACAGCGGTTCGCACGACTACTACAACAGCGACGCCAACTTCACCGACGACTACTTCAACGACAACCCCGGCACGCCCGGCTCAGGCACGGTCGTGAACGACAACGTCAGTGCCGCCAGCAACTCCAGCACGGGCGGCTACGAGAGCCACTACTACCGCGACATCAACTACGGCGGCGGCCTGCTGTTCTGCGTGAACCCGGGCAGCCAGGTCTTCTACGGCAGCCTCGCGAGCTGGCAGGAGAACCAGGCCAGCTCCCTCCTGCTGCGCCCGTCGACGACCATCCACTGCTTCTGAGCGAGGCCCGCCTCCGAGCGGATCTCGCACACCACGCGTGAACGGGGGCCGGTGCTACAGGGGTGCACCGGGCCTCGCCCGCCCTCCCGCCGACGAAAGGCATCCGCACCATGACCGGGACCCGCCGTCCCCGCCGTGTCCTGCTCACGCTCACCGCCGTCCTGGCGGGCGGTGCCGCCGCCGTCGGCGGCACGCTGCTCGCCTCCGCCCAGGGCGCGCCCCCGGTCTCCGACGAGGCCCTCGTGTCGACGGCCGCCCTGGAGCGGCTGCACCGCATGCCGCCCGTCACCGACCGCCTCTTCTCCTGGACCGGCGTCCAGGCCCGCAGCGCCGAGGCCGAACGCCGCCACGCCGTCGACTGCATGGCGCGGAAGGGCTTCCGCTACACCCCGAAGGCCACGCCCCCGGTGGGCTCCGGCGGGGACGAACGACCGCGTCCCTTCGGCCTGGAGACGCCCCCCTCCTCGGCCTCGACCACCCCGGCCGAGCCCGGCGAGACGCCCCCGAAGCCCGGTAGTCCCGAGGCCTCCCCCGCGTACGCGAAGGCCCTCTTCGGCGACGAGGGCAAGCGGGTGACGGTCAGGGGCGAGCTCGGCATGAGCGTGTCCCGGCCGGGCGACGGCTGTCTCGCCGAGGCCGAGACGCGCCTGCTCGGCGACGGCCGTGTGCGCTGGCTCCGCACGCGGATCCTGCTCTTCGAGGGGCAGGAACAGGCCCGCGCGGCCCTGGAGAAGGACCCGAGGTTCCGGGACGCGACCGGCCGCTGGCGGCAGTGCATGGACCGGGCGGGCTTCCCGGGGCAGAACGACCCGCAGGCGCTGCTGAAGTCCCTGCCCAGCCAGCGGGCCCGCCTCGGCGGCCGTGACGTCCTGCGCGCGGACCTGAACTGCAAGAGCACGACCGGCTACCTGACCCTCGCGTACACCCGGCTCGCCGCCGTCCAGCAGGCCTGGCTGGACCGGCACCCGGCCGTCTCCAAGGACTGGACGGCCCTCCTCGCCCGCCAGGACAGGGCCGCGCGCGAGGTGCTCGCCGCTACGGCTGCTGCGCCTTCTCCTCACTCGGGATGAAGCGGCCGGTGCAGCTGCGCGGGCCGTTCTTCGGGAGGGCGGCGCAGACCCAGACCGAACCGTCGTCGGGCGCCGCGATCAGCGGCGTGTAGACGTCCCGGTCGAAGTGCACGACGTCGGCCTGGGCGGCGCCGTCGGAGTTGTTGACCACGACGGTGGCGCCGACCTGGGCGAAGGAGATCCGGCCCCAGGCGGCCTGGCAGGCCCGGCTGTAACGGAGCTCGATGACGAGGTCCTTGGGGATGGAGCCGGTGCGCACGGTGACGGCGTCGGCGCCGCAGTTCATCTTCTTCGGGTCGCGTCCCTCGCAGCCCGTGAGGGTGCAGCCGGTGGCCGGTCCCGCGACCTTCACGACGGGCTTCGGGCGAGGGGGAGCCGGCGGTTCGCCGGAGCCGGCCAGGGCGGCGTAGGAGGCCGCGCCCGCCACGAGGAGGACGGCGAGCGCGAGCGAGGCCCACAGGGTGCGACGGCGCCGGGCCGACGACGGCCCGGCCTCGGCCTCCGCTCCGGCCCCGCTCCCCGCCCCCTCCCCGGGCTCCGTCCCGGCCACCGGCTCCGCCCCGGTCACGGGCTCCGGTGCCGCGCGTCGCGCGTCCTCCTCGGCCCAGAGCGCGAGCAGCGGGGCCGGGTCGGTCCCGCAGAGCCGGGCGAGACGCTCCACGGCGTCGCGCGGCGGGAACTGCTTGCCGTTGACCCAGCGTTCCCACGACGACTTGGCGTAGTGCGTCTTCTCACTGAGCTGGACGAAACTGGACCCCGATGCCTTCTTCAGCGCGAGCAGCTCGCCCGCCAGGTCCTTGACCGACCCCGCACGGTCCATCTGTGACCGATTCTCCCTGATGTGCATGCCCATGCCAGCCATGGACGTGCACATCCTAGAGCGCTGCACGAGGGTGCCCCGCGCACCGGAAATTGCGTGCGTCAAGCACATATCAGGCCAGGATCCGCGGGGGTCAGGCGCAGCAGTCGGGCTCCAGACCGCTCGGCAGCCGCTCGCCGCCGAAGACGGCGACGGTCGCCTCCTCGCCGCCGAGGGCCGCGACCGCCAGGAGGAGGGAGCCCGCCGTCCAGGCGGTCTGCTCCTCGGGCCACACGGCCTTGTCGCCCTCCGTGGCGCCCTCGAAGACGTACCCCGTCCAGTACATGCCGTTCCCGGCGCGCAGGTGGTGGATGTCCTGGAGGATCGCGAGGGCCCGGTCGGACTCCCCCATCGCCCAGAGGGTGAGGGCGAGTTCACAGCTCTCGCCACCCGTGACCCACGGGTTGGGGACCACGCAGCGCACGCCGAGGCCGGGGACGACGAACCGGTCCCAGCCGGCCTCGATACGGGCCTGCGCGTCGGCCCCGGTGACCGCGCCGCCGAGGACCGGGTAGTACCAGTCCATCGAATAGCGGGACTTGTCGAGGAAGCGCTCGGGGTGCCGGCGGATCGCGTGGCCGAGGGCCCCGGCGGCCAGCTCCCAGTCGGGCTGCGGCTCCTCGCGGAACTCGGCGATGGCGAGGGCGCAGCGCAGCGCCTGGTGGATGGAGGAGCTGCCGGTGAGCAGCGCGTCGTGCACCGGCGTGCCGTCGGGCTCGCGCTTCCAGCCGATCTGGCCGCCGGGCCGCTGGAGCCCGAGGACGAACTCGACGGCCGCGTAGACGACGGGCCACATCCGGTCGAGGAAGGCGTCGTCGCCGGTGGAGAGGTAGTGGTGCCAGACGCCGACCGCGACGTACGCGACGAAGTTGGACTCCAGGCTCCGGTCGGTGACCTGGTCCGGGTCGCCGTCGTGGTAGGCCGCGTACCAGGAGCCGTCGGCGTTCTGGTGACGGGCGAGCCACTCGTAGGCGCGGGTCGCGGCGGCGTGCTCGCCGGCCGCGTCCAGGGCCATGGCGGCCTCGGTGTGGTCCCACGGGTCCAGGTGGTGGCCGCGGAACCAGGGGATGGCGCCGTCCTCGCGCTGCACGGCGAGTATCCCCGCCACGGTCTCGGCGGCCTGCTCGGCGGTGAGCACCCCGGGCAGGACGAGGTGCTCCGCGATGCGCTCGGGAGACGTCACTTGGCCGCGTCCGCGGTGTCGGCGGAGACCGCGGCGGCGTCGGCCTTCGGGAGGTGGGGCTTGGTCGCGTACGCCACGAAGCTCTTGCCGACGACCGGGTTGAGCAGCTGCTCGGCGACCCGGGTCAGGGCGGGCTTCTTCATGATGTCCCAGACCAGGAGCTTGTGGTACGCGCGGACCGGCAGCGCCTTGTCGTTGTCGACGCCGAAGGCGCACTTCAGCCACCAGTACGGCGAGTGCAGCGCGTGCGCGTGGTGGGTGCCGTACGGCCTGAGGCCGGCCTGCCGGATCTTGCCGAGGAGCTCGTCGGCCCTGTAGATGCGGATGTGGCCGCCCTCGACCTCGTGGTACGCGTCGGAGAGCGCCCAGCAGACCTTCTCGGGCCCGTACCGGGGCACGGTGATCGCGATCCGGCCGCCCGGCTTGAGCACGCGGACCATCTCGGCGAGCACGCCCTTGTCGTCGGGGATGTGCTCCATGACCTCGGAGATGATGACGACGTCGAAGGACTCGTCGGGGAACGGCAGGTTGAGGGCGTCGCCCTCCATCGCGGTCGCGGTCGCGCCGGCCGGGGCCTCACCGGCCTCCTTCATGGCGGCGAACCACTTGGCGACCTCGCGGATCTCCTCGCCGTTCTGGTCGAGGGCCACGACCTGGGCGCCGCGCCGGTAGCACTCGAAGGCGTGCCGGCCCGCACCGCAGCCCAGATCGAGCACGCGGTCGCCGGCGGCGAGCGGGAAGCGGGTGAAGTCGACGGTCAGCACGAGGTCTGCCTTTCGGGGTTGACGGAGGGTTGCGGGCAGACGCCGTCGCCGGGTCGTGGGCGTGCGCCGCCGCCGGGTCGTGGGCGGGCGTTCCGCAGGGCGCGGGGGGCACCCCCTGCTCGAACGGGGCCGAGGGCTCGGGGGAGGGTGGGCACGACCCCACCGCCGGGCCGCACCCGGCAGCGACGGCGGCGTGTCACCGGCGGACTCCGGCACCCTGCCGGGCCACGGCCTCCCGGTACAGCTCAGCCGTGCCCTGCGCCGCACGGGCCCAGGTGAAGTTGGCCAGGACCCGTGCACGACCGGCGGCACCGAGCCGGGTCCGCAGATCGAGATCGCCCAGCACCCGCCCCAGCGCCGCGGCCAGCGCCCCCGCGTCCCCCGGCGGCACCGCCAGGCAGGTCTCGCCGTCGGGCCCGGCGACCTCAGGGATGGCGCCGCCCGTCGTGGCGACCAGCGGGGTCCCCGTCGCCATGCCCTCCGCGGCCGGCAGCGAGAACCCCTCGTACAGCGAGGGCACGCAGGCGACCTGCGCGGACCGGTAGAGGTCGACGAGCTCGGCGTCGCTGATGCCCTTGACGAACTCGACGGCGCCGTCCAGCCCGTACCGCTCGATGGCCTGCGCGACCGGGCCGTCCTCGGCGCGCTTGCCGACCACGACGAGGTGCGCGTCGGGGTTCTCGGTGCGGAGCTTGGCGAGCGCCTCGATCAGGAAGACGAGGCCCTTGAGGGGGACGTCGGCGCTGGAGGTGGTGACGATCCGGCCGGGGATCTCGGCGACGGACGGGTCCGGGGACCAGAGGTCGGTGTCGGCGCCGATGTGGACGACCTCGATGCGGTCCTCGCGGACGCCGAGGTGCTCGACGATCTCCTGGCGGGAGGTGCCGGAGACGGTGAGGACGGACGGCAGCCGGCGGGCCACCTTCTTCTGCATGCGGGTGAAGGCGTACCAGCGGCGGACGGAGGCGCGGCGCTTCCAGTCGGCGGCGGCGTCGAGTTCGAGCTGCCGGTCGACGGTGATCGGGTGGTGGATCGTGGTGACGAGCGGCGCGCCGAGGGCGCGCGGGCCGCCGAGGAGCCCGTACCCGAGGGTCTGGTTGTCGTGGACGACGTCGAAGTCGCCGCGGCGGGCGGCGAGCAGGCGCCGGGCCCGCAGGGAGAAGGTGAGCGGCTCGGGGAAGCCGCCGGTCCACATGGTGGCGACTTCCAGGGCGTCGATCCAGTCCCGGTACTCCTCGCGCTTCGGGGTCCGGAAGGGGTCCGGCGAGCGGTACAGGTCGAGGCTGGGGATCTCGGTGAGCGGCACGCCCTCGTCGAGCGTCGGGTACGGCTGGGAGCCGATGACCTCGACGGTGTGTCCGAGGCGGGCGAGCTCGCGGGAGAGGTGCCGGACGTAGACGCCCTGGCCCCCGCAGAACGGGTTGCCCTTGTACGTGAGGAGAGCGATCCGCAACGGACCGTCACCGGCCGCGGTGACGCCCTGCCGGGGGCTTGCCTCTATGGCCTCAGCGGTCATGCGCGACCCCCTTCGAGCGTGCGTTTCGCCGGAGCGTAACCGCTCGCGCTAATCTAGAACAAGTTACAGACTTGATCGCTCTGGATCTTCTCGGCCGGCTTCCCGCCACCTGCTTGATCCTTCAAGGAGGACAGAATCTACCGGCAGGTAGCTCCGTGGTGAGAGCCGGAACAGGTGATTCGCGCCACGGCGGCCGCACCGCCATACTGTCGCTCCCCACCGCACGGAACGGGACCTCATGACCGCAGACAACAGAGCGGACCACAGACCCGCGTCGCCGCCCCTCACGGAGCGCCAGGAGGCGCGCCGCCGCCGCATCCTGAACGCCAGCGCCCAGCTCGCCGCCAGGGGCGGCTTCGACGCCGTGCAGATGCGGGAGGTCGCCGAGGCGGCCGGGGTCGCCCTCGGCACGCTCTACCGCTACTTCCCCTCCAAGATCCACCTGCTCGTGGCGACCATGCAGGACCAGCTCCAGCACATGCACACCACGCTGCGGAAGCGGCCGCCCGCCGGCGCGGACCCGGCGGAACGGGTCGCCGAGACCCTGATGCGCGCCTTCCGGGCGCTCCAGCGGGAACCTCAGCTGGCCGACGCCATGGTGCGGGCACTGACCTTCGCGGACCGCAGCGTGAGCCCCGAGGTCGACACGGTCTCCCGGCTGACGACCGCGATCATCCTGGACGCCATGGGGACGGAACACCCGACCCCGGGCCAGCTGTCGGCGGTCCGGGTGATCGAGCACACCTGGCACTCGGCGCTGATCACCTGGCTGTCCGGACGCGCCTCGATCGCACAGGTGAAGATCGACATCGAGACGGTCTGCCGGCTGATCGACCTGACGGCACCGGCGCGGACGCCGGAGCCGACGGTCTGAGCGGTGCCGCCGGCGCCCCGGCGCGGGGCACGGGCGGCACCGGTGCCTCAGGGCTTCTTGTGCTTGGCGTTCTCGGCCTCCATGACCGCCTCGCACTCCGGACCGGCGTCGGTGGCGACGAACATCACGATCTTCAGCGGTCCCTGCGAGTGGTTGCTGGCCTGGAGCCGCCAGGTGCTCTTCGTCAGGGACTTGACCTGCGAGCCCATCTGCTCGAGCGACTTGCCCACCGTCCAGCCGCCGCCGGTCAGGGTCGAGACCGTGTCCGCGTAGGACTTCTTCGGGTCGGCGGCCTTCTCGGCGTCGGCCGTCCAGGAGACCATGCAGTCCTTCAGCGCCGGCGGCACCGCCTCGCCCGAGGAGTCCTGCGTGAAGCCGGCTCCCGTCGCCGCGTCCGTCAACTCCTTGGTGACCGCGGCCGCGTCCAGCTTCTGCTCGCTCGAACCGCCCGCGCCGGAGCCGCCCGTCGCGGCCGAACCGGCCGAGGACGAACCGCCCTTGTCCGTACCGCCCTCGCTGCCACAGCCCGCGACGAGCAGCGCCACTCCGGCGGCCGCGGCCACCCACATCGCCTTGCGCACAACACTCCCGATTCCGCACGCACGAAGGCCTCTTGCCCCCGTTTTCACGGGGCACAGTTTTGCACGCGGGAACGACGGCGCCGTCGATCCGACTCACTCCTCCGGCGGGAACACCGGCTCCCCCCCGTCCGCCAGGGTGATCAGGATCGCCTCCACCGGGCAGCCCTCCGCCGCCGCCAGGAGCCGTTCGCCCGCGTCCGTCTCCGCCTCCACCGGGTGGGACTGACGGGCCGTGTCGAGCCGGAAGCCGGCCGGGGCGTGGTTGACGCACATGCCGGAGCCGATGCAGACGCTCCGGTCGACCTCGACGTGCCAGCGGTCGCCCATCACGCGTCCCCGTACCCGGCCGGCAGGTGGATCATCTTGTGCTCCAGGTACTCCCCGAATCCCTCGGGGCCGAACTCCCGCCCCAGGCCGGAGTTCTTGTAGCCGCCGAAGGGGCCGAGCATGTCGAGGCTGAAGGTGTTGACGTTGAAGGTGCCGGTGCGCACGGCCCGGGCGAAGTCGACGCCGTGCTCCACGTCCCCGGTCCAGACGCTGCCGGACAGCCCGAAGTCGGAGTCGTTCGCGATCCGCAGGGCCTCGGCCTCGTCCCCGTACGGCAGGAGGCAGACGACCGGGCCGAAGATCTCCTCGCGGGCGATCCGCATGGAGTTGTCGACGTCGCCGAAGAGGGTCGGCTCGACGTACCAGCCCCGTTCGAGGCCGTCCGGGCGACCGCCGCCGGTGAGCAGCTTCGCGCCCTCCGCCTGGCCGATCCCGATGTAGTCGAGGGAGCGCTGCTGCTGGCGCCGGGCGACCAGCGGGCCGACCTGGGTGGCCGGGTCGAGCGGGTCGCCGACGACGAGCGCGCCGGCCGCCGCCGCGAAGGCCTCGGCGATCTCCTCGTACCGCGAGCGGGGGGCGAGGATGCGGGTCTGGGCCACGCACGCCTGCCCGTTGTTCATCCAGGCGGCCGGGACGATCCCGGCGACGGCGGCCTCCAGGTCGGCGTCCGGCAGGATCACGGCGGCCGACTTGCCGCCCAGTTCGAGGGTGACGCGGGTGAGGTTGCGGGAGGCGACCTCCATGACCCGCTTGCCGGCGGCGACCGAGCCGGTGAAGGAGACCTTGTCGACGCCGGGGTGGCCGACGAGGTACTCGCTCACCTCGCGGTCGGCGGGCAGGATCGACAGGACCCCCTCCGGGAGTCCCGCCTCGGCCGCGATCTCGCCGAGGATGTACGAGTCGAGGGGCGACTCCGGCGAGGGCTTGAGGACCGCCGTGCAGCCGGCGAGCAGCGCGGGGCCCAGCTTGGCGGCGGCGGTGAACTGCGGCACGTTCCACGGGACGACGGCCGCGACGACGCCGACCGGCTCGCGCCGCACGAGCAGCGGCCCGAGGGCGCCGGCGCGCCGCTCCTCGTACGGGAAGTCACGGGCGACGGTGATCGCCGCGTCCCAGACCATCATCGCGCCGAGCGCCTGGGCGAGGACGGACCAGGAGTACGGGGAGCCGTTCTGCGCGCTGATGGAGCGGCCGATCTCCTCGTACCGCGCGGCGATCGCGTCCTTGACGCGGGTGACGACGGCGATCCGCTCCTCGACCGTCGCCCGGGGCCAGGGCCCTTCGTCGAAGGCCCGGCGGGCGGCGGCGACGGCCCGGTCGACGTCGGCCTCGGAGGCGTGCGGGACCCGGCCGATGACCTGCTCGGTGTGCGGGGAGATCACCTCGATCGTCCCGGCGCCGAGGGGCTCGGCCAACTCCCCGCCGATGAACAGCCTTCCGTGCTCCACAAGCTCGGTCATGACCGCTGCCTCCCGAGGGGATGGAATTGCCCGCTGGCTTTCCTGACGATGCTTCAGAACTGATACCAGTTCTAGTTATGGTGGGCAATGGTCGTACCGGTACCGCAGAGACGAGGACGCTCATGACCCAGGTGACCGAGCACGGCGGAGGCGTCTGGTCCCTGCGGGTGCCCATCCCGGACAATCCGCTGGGCCACACCCTGGTCCACGTCCTCGACACCGACCGCGGCCCGGTCCTCGTCGACACGGGCTGGGACGACCCGGCCTCCTGGACCGAACTCACCGACGGGCTCACCGCCCTGGGGCTGTCCGTGCGGGAGGTCCACGGGGTCGTCGTCACCCACCACCACCCCGACCACCACGGACTCTCCGGCCGGGTCCGCGAGGAGTCCGGGGCCTGGATCGCCATGCACGCCGCCGACACGGCCGTCGTCCGCCGCACCCGCGAGTCCGAACCCGGCACCTGGCTCGACTACCTCGTCCGCAAACTCGCCGGTGCCGGCGCCCCCGAGGAGCACATCGCCCCGCTGCGGGCCGCCCGCGCCTCCGGCCGGACGCGGACCCTGCCCGGCCTCCGCTCGGCCCTCCCCGACCGCGAGATCGTCCCCGGCGAACTCCTCGACCTGGCCGGACGGCGGCTGCGCGCGATCTGGACGCCCGGCCACACGCCCGGGCACGTCTGTCTGCACCTGGAGGAGGAGCACCCCTCCCGGCTGCCCGGCCACGGCCGGCTCTTCTCCGGCGACCACCTGCTGCCCGGGATCTCCCCGCACATCGGCCTGTACGAGGACCCCGACGACCTCACCGAGACCGATCCCCTCGGCGACTACCTCGACTCCCTCGAACGGATCGGCCGGCTCGGCGTCGCCGAGGTCCTCCCCGCCCACCAGCACGCCTTCGCCGACGCCGCCGGCCGGGTCCGTGAACTCCTCGACCACCACGAGGAACGCCTCGCCGGTCTCCTCGCCCTCCTCGCGACCCCGCTCACGCCCTGGCAGCTCGCCGAGCGCATGGAGTGGAACCGCCCCTGGGCGCGGATCCCCCACGGCTCCCGCACCATCGCCGTCAGCGAGGCCGAGGCCCACGTCCGCCGCCTGGTGAAGCTCGGACGCGCGGAGCCGGTGGCGGGCACGGACCCCGTCGCGTACGTCGCGGCCCGGGACCCCGGCCCCAGGCCTTGAACAGGCGGACGAGGGACATGACCGGGACCGGCGGGGAGATGCCGCCGCCGAAGGGCACCGTGCCGGCTCCGCGTAACGACCGGGCGGCCCGCGCCTCGCGGGCGAAGCGCGTCCGGAAGCCCGAGTCTCCGGCGAGGGCGCCGTGCACCACCTTGGGCGCGACCGTCCGGCCGCCCCGCGAGCGGCCCAGGGAGACGCGGCCCGTGCCGCCCTCGCCCAACCGGTGGAGGACCCGGTACGAACCGGCCCTCCGCGGGTCGCCCTCGGTCGACGCCCGCATTCCGCACCCCCGTGAAGACGCCGTCGTCCTGCCCGCGCGGGCCACGCGCGCGTGGCCGGCGGCGTCGGCACGGCACGGCGACCGGGCCCTCGGCAGCGTGCCCGCGGAGCCCGCCCGGAGCCCGTCCGGAGCCCGTCCGGAGGGTCCTCCCGCACGCCGGTCCGTGAGGCGCCTCCCGCCCGGGGAGGCGTTCCTACGGGTCGGTAGAGTGGCCCCGTCGTCATCATGCCCGTGCGGGGGGAAGCCGGTGGAAATCCGGCGCTGACCCGCAACCGTGAGCCGCCCCCACCGACGCGGCGAAGCCGGAATGCCCCGCCCGGGACGTGACCGCCGGCACCGTCGAGGAACACGGAGCCGGAGCCTGGTGCCCCCGAGGCGTGCCGGTGCCCGGCCGCAGGAGAGGGCCCCATGAACACCGTCCGCCGCGGCGCCGCCGCGCTCGCCGCCGCCGCAGTCGTGCTCGGCACCGGAGCAGCCGGGGCGGCCTCCGCCGCGCCCTCGCCGTCGCCGTCCACGGGCACCCTCCCGTCCGGCCTGTACGGCACGAAGGACCCGACGTACGACGGTGTCTGGCGTCAGTCGCTCGCCTTCCTCGCCCAGCGCGGCACCGGCTACCAGCCCGCCGACCGGGCCGTGGAGTGGCTCCTGGGCCAGCAGTGCGCCGACGGCTCGTTCGCCTCGTACCGCGCGGACGCATCGAAGCCCTGCGACGCGAAGACGATGCGGGACACCAACGCCACCGCCGTCGCCGTCCAGGCGCTCCACGCCGTGCGCCGCCAGGCCGCCGCCCCGGAGGCGATCGACAAGGCCGTCAAGGCGGGCTCCGACTGGCTGCGGAGCGTGCAGAACAAGGACGGCGGCTGGGGCTACGGCGTCGGCGGCGCGAGCGACGCCAACTCCACCTCGGTCGTCGTCGGCGCGCTCGCCGCGATCGGCGTGCGGCCCGTCTCGTTCACCTCCGTCGAGGGCCGCACCCCGTACGACGCGCTCCTCGCCTTCGCGCTGCCCTGCTCGGACGGGGGCGGCGCCGGGGCGTTCGCGTACCAGCCGGACAAGACCGGCAAGCTGCTCGCCAACGCCGACGCCACCGCGGCGGCCACCCTCGCCGGGCTCGGCAAGAGCGTCGTCGCCACCAAGGCCTCCCCCGAGCAGTCGCCGACCTGCGCCGACCTGCCGAAGCCGACCGTCGAGCGGGCCGCGCTGAACGGCGCCTCCTACCTGGCGAAGGCACTCGCGAAGACCGGCCACCTCACCCTGCCGCCGATGCCGGGCGCCACCGACACCACCGAACAGCCCGACATCGGCAACACCGCCGACGCCGTCGTCGCGCTCGCCGCGTCCGGCGCCGTGAAGGAGGCCGGGCCGGCCCTGGCGTGGCTGGAGAAGAACTCCGCCGCCTGGGCGAAGGAGGGCGGCCCGGCCGCCTACGCGCAGCTGATCCTGGCGGCCCGCGCGACGGACACCGACCCGCGCGAGTTCGGCACGGCGGACCTGGTCGAGCAGCTCAACGCCACCGGCCCGGCGCCCAAGACGCCGGACACCTCCGCCGTCTCCACCAGCGACGACGAGTCCGGTTTCGACATCTGGTGGGTCATCGGCATCGGCACGCTCGTCGGCGTCGGCGTCGGCTTCCTCGTGAGCGGCCGCAAGAAGTGAGCGCGGGGACGAGACTCGCGGGCGCGGCGGCCGGCGCGCTGCTCGCCCTGACGGCGGTGGCCGCGGCTCCCGCGCAGGCGGCCGGTTACCGCTACTGGTCGTTCTGGGAGAGCGACGGCGGGAAGCCCTGGGCGTACGCCACGCAGGGCCCGGCGACCGCCCGGCCCGCCGACGGCGACGCCCTCGGCTTCCGCTTCGCGGTCAGCAGCGGCACCGACGACGCCTCCCGGCCCTCCGTCGCCCCCGACTTCGCCGGGATCTGCGAGGGCGTGGAGAAGAAGGACGGCACCAAGCGGATCGCGGTCGTCGTCGACTTCGGCCGCCCGGCGGACGCGCCGCCCGGGGAGGCCCCGCCGGAGAAGCCGGTCGAGACCGGCTGCGCGGAGGTCCGCGAGGACGCGACGGGCGCGGAGGCGCTGGCCCGGGTGGCGAAGCCGCTGCGGTACGACGGCGCGGCCATGCTGTGCGGCATCGCGGGCTACCCGAAGCGGGGTTGCGGCGAGCAGGTCGAGGGGGCCGGGACGAAGGCCCCGGCGCGGACGGCCGCGCCGGAGTCCCACGGCGGCGGCCCGTCGTTCGGCGTGCTCGCCGGCGGGGCGGCGGTCCTGGCGCTCGGCGGGGCGGCGATCTGGAAGGCCCGCCGACGCGGATGAGTACGGCCCGTGGTGTGTCGGCGGCGTCGGACCGTGGCGCGTCGGCGGCGTCCGCCCGCAACGTGTTCACGGCCCCCGAGGCGAGCCGGGCCAACGCCCTGCACGCGGGCGCGTGGTGGCTGTGGGCGCTCGGCCTGGCCGTCGCCGCCTCCCGGACGACCGATCCGCTGCTGCTCGGGCTGCTCGTCGGAGTCGCCGGTTACGTGGTGGCGGCCCGGCGCACGGACGCGCCCTGGTCCCGCTCGTACGGCGCGTTCGTGAAGCTGGGCCTGTTCGTGGTCGGCCTGCGGGTCGTCTTCTCCCTTCTCCTGGGCTCCCCGATCCCCGGTGAGCACGTGCTGTTCACGCTGCCCGAGGTGCCGCTGCCGGACTGGGTGCAGGGGGTACGGATCGGGGGCCGGGTGACGGCCGAGCAGCTGGTCTTCGCGCTGTACGACGGCGCCAAGCTGGCGACCCTGCTGATCTGCGTGGGCGCCGCGAACGCGCTGGCCAACCCGGCGCGGCTGCTGAAGTCGCTGCCGGGGGCGCTGTACGAGGCGGGGGTCGCCGTCGTCGTGGCGATGACCTTCGCGCCGAACATGGTCGCCGACGTGACCCGGCTGCGGACCGCCCGCCGGCTGCGCGGGCGGCCCACGGGCGGGGTGCGGGCGGTGCTCCAGATCGGCCTGCCGGTCCTGGAGGGGGCGCTGGAACGGTCGGTCGCGGTCGCCGCGTCGATGGACGCGCGCGGGTACGGGCGGACGGCGCGGGTCCCGGCGGCGGTGCGGCGCACCACCAACGTCCTGACCCTGGGCGGGCTCCTCGGCGTGTGCGCCGGCTCGTACGGGCTGCTGGCGGCGGAGGGCGCGGCGTACGGGCTTCCGCTGCTCGGCGCCGGGCTGCTCGCCGCCGTGGCCGGGCTCCGGCTCGGCGGGCGCCGGACCGTCCGTACGCGCTACCGGCCCGACCTCTGGGGCGTGCGGGCGTGGCTGGTCGCCGGATCCGGGGCGGCGGTCGCGGCCCTGATGATCTGGGCGAACGCCTACGCCCCGGAGGCGCTGCACCCCGGGGTCGTCCCCCTGGAGGCGCCGGAGCTGCCGCTGTGGCCCGCGGCGTCGGTCCTGGTGGGTCTGGTCCCGGCGTTCGTGGCGCCGGTCCCCTCGGTGAAGGAGAACAACGCGTGATCCGCTTCGAGAACGTCTCGGTGCGATACGAGGAGGACGCCGAGCCGACCCTGCGGAACGTGGACCTCACGGTGCCCGAGGGCGAGCTGGTCCTCCTGGTGGGCCCGTCGGGCGTGGGCAAGTCGACGCTCCTGGGAACGGTCTCCGGCCTCGTCCCCCACTTCACGGGCGGCACCCTGACCGGCCGGGTCACGGTCGACGGCCGCGACACCCGCACGCATCCGCCGCGCGAGCTCGCGGACCTGGTGGGCACGGTGGGGCAGGACCCTTCGGCGCACTTCGTCACCGACACGGTCGAGGACGAGCTCGCGTACGGCATGGAGTCCCTGGGGCTCGCGCCCGGCGTGATGCGCCGCCGCGTCGAGGAGACCCTGGACCTGCTGGGCCTGGCGGAACTCCGCGACCGCCCGATCGCGACGCTCTCCGGCGGGCAGCGCCAGCGGGTGGCGATCGGTTCCGTCCTGACCCCGCACCCCAAGGTCCTCGTCCTCGACGAACCGACGTCCGCGCTGGACCCGTCGGCGGCGGAGGACGTCCTCGCGGTGCTCCAGCGCCTGGTGCACGACCTGGGCACGACGGTCCTCCTCGCCGAGCACCGCCTGGAGCGGGTGGTGCAGTACGCGGACCAGGTGCTGCTGCTGCCGGACGCGGTGATGGGCCCCCCGGCCGACATCATGTCCGTCTCCCCGGTGCACCCGCCGGTGGTGGCCCTGGGCCGCCTGGCGGGCTGGGAGCCGCTGCCGCTGACGGTGCGGGACGCGCGGCGGAGGGCCGCGCCGTTGAAGGCGAGGCTGGAGGGCCGGGACCCCGCGGGGCTCGTCCCCCGCCCCTCCGCCCACGCCGCCGGTCGTGAGGAAGGCCCCGCTTCCCGTGACCGGGGCCCCGTCCCGGACGCCGTACGGGCTTCGGCCGTGTCCTCGGACGCCGACGGGACCGGTCCTCCGGCCCCGTCGGCGTCCGAGGCGCGGGGGTCCGGGGGCGGATCCCCCGGCCACGGGGAGGCGGGGTCCCCCCACGCCGCCGGCCGTGAGGGGAGGGGTGGGGGCCTCTCCCTGTTCCGACGGCGCCGCACCCGCCCCGCGCCCGCCCCCGCCGCCCCCCTGGTCCTCATCGAACGCCTCGCCGTCCGCCGCGGCCGCGTCGAGGCCCTCCGCCGCGTCGACCTCCGGGTCTCCCCCGGGGAGACCCTCGCGCTCATGGGCCGGAACGGGGCGGGCAAGTCCACCCTGCTCTCCACGCTCGTGGGCATGATCGAGCCGACGAGCGGCACCGTCCGGGTCGCCGGCCTCGCCCCGCACGCCACCGACCCCCGCGAGCTGATCCGCCAGGTCGGCCTGGTGCCGCAGGAGCCGCGGGACCTGCTGTACGCGGACACCGTCGCCGCCGAGTGCGCGGCGGCCGACGCGGACGCGGGCGCGACGCCCGGCACCTGCCGTGCGCTGGTGGAGGAGCTGCTGCCGGGGGTGGCGGACGACACGCACCCCCGTGACCTGTCCGAGGGCCAGCGGCTCGCGCTCGCGCTGGCCGTCGTCCTGACCGGCCGCCCCCCGCTGCTCCTGCTGGACGAGCCGACCCGCGGCCTGGACTACGCGGCGAAGGCCCGCCTGGTCGCCCGTCTGCGGGGCCTCGCGGCGGACGGGCACGCGATCGTGCTGGCCACGCACGACGTGGAGCTGGCGGCCGAGCTGGCGCACCGGGTCGTGATCGTCGCGGACGGCGAGGTCGTCGCGGACGGCCCGACGGCCGAGGTCGTCGTGTCCTCGCCCGCGTTCTCGCCGCAGGTGGCGAAGGTCCTCGCCCCGCGGCCGTGGCTCACGGTGGAGCAGGTGGAGGCGGCGCTGTGAGGTCGACCCGTCCCGTACGCCTCGGGCCCCGCTCGGTCGCGGCGCTGGTCCTGGTCTCCGTGATCGGGCTCGTCGCCGTCTGCTGGCCGCTCTTCGCGGACGCGGACTCGGCCGTGACCACGCACGCGGCCGACGCCCCCTGGCTCTTCGCCGCGCTGCTGCCCCTCCTGATCGCGGTCGTGGTCGCGACGATCTCCGACTGCGGGATGGACGCGAAGGCGGTGGCGATGCTGGGCGTGCTCGCCGCGGTGGGCGCGGCGCTCCGCCCGCTGGGCGCGGGGACGGGCGGTCTGGAGCCGATGTTCTTCCTGATGGTGCTGAGCGGCCGGGTCCTCGGGCCGGGGTTCGGCTTCGTCCTGGGCGCGGTGACGATGTTCGCCTCCGCTCTGCTCACGGGCGGCGTGGGGCCCTGGATGCCGACGCAGATGCTCGCGATGGGCTGGTTCACGATGGGTGCGGGGCTGCTCCCGGGCCCGGACCGGCTGCGGGGGCGGGCCGAGCTGCTGATGCTGTCGGCGTACGGCTTCCTGGCGGCGTTCGCGTACGGGACGGTGACCAACCTCTACGGCTGGGTGACCGTCGGCGGCGGCGAGGGCCGGGCGGGGGACGGCGGCGGCGTCTTCTTCTCCCCCGGCGCTCCGGCCCACGAGAACCTGGTCCGTTTCCTCGCCTACGTCCTCGCCACCTCCCTCGGCTGGGACCTCGGCCGGGCCGTTCTCACCGTCGTGCTGACCCTCGCGGTCGGCGGCACGCTCCTGAGGGCGCTGCGGCGGGCCACGCGGCGGGCGAACTTCGAGGCCCAGGTCACATTCGGGGCCCCGGAAGGGCCCTCCCCGGGTGAGGCGCCCCACAGGACCTACGTCACGTACGAGCCGGAATAGTAGGCCGACGGACCGGGCCGAACCGCCCCACATCCGGCCATGACCTGCGGAAACAGCCCACACCCGCGTGACCCCGGAGGTCCCCCGGGTCCGAACCTTCCTCGTACAGGGGGTCCTTGCCCGGGCGTTCCGGCCCTGCTTCTCTGGTGGACGTCGCCAGGCAGCCGGTGCTCGTCGCAGCGCCTCGGCCGGCCGGTTCCCCCCAGTTCCCGGGTTCCCGGGCCCTGGTTCCGGCTTGCCGAAAACGCCCGGCACGCCCCTTGTTCCCGACGTTAGGTCGATACCTTGATCCGCTCGCTCACCACTCGTGTCTCTGCCCGCAACAAGAAGATCGCCGTCTCCGCAGCCGTGCTGCTGGGTGCGTCGGGTGCGGTGCTGGGCACGACGGGCTCGGCTTCGGCCGCCAGCCCGCAGGAGCTCGCTCGTCAGATCGTCCCCGCCTCGCAGTACTCCTCGTTCAGCAAGATCGTCGAGCACGAGTCGCACTGGAACCACACCGCGACCAACTCGTCCAGCGGCGCCTACGGCCTGGTCCAGGCCCTGCCGGCCTCGAAGATGGCCTCGGCCGGTTCCGACTGGAAGACGAACCCGGCCACCCAGATCAAGTGGGGCCTGAACTACATGAACGAGCGCTACGGCTCCCCGAACGCCGCCTGGGCGTTCTGGCAGGCCAACGGCTGGTACTGAGAAGCACCCTGCCGCACCGCGCACCCGCAAGGCCCCGCCCTCCTCACGGAGGGGCGGGGCCTGCGGCGTTTCCGCGCGCAGGCCCCGGGGCGGCCGGGACCGGGCGCCGCGCCGCCCGGTCCCGGCGGGGCCCTCCCGTCAGAGCCGCTGGATGATCGTCCCGGTCGCGAGCGCCCCGCCCGCGCACATGGTGATGAGCGCGAACTCCTTGTCGGCGCGTTCCAGCTCGTGCAGGGCGGTGGCGACGAGCCGGGCGCCGGTGGCGCCGACGGGGTGGCCGAGGGCGATGGCACCGCCGTTGACGTTGACCTTCTCCAGGTCCTGGTCGAAGACCTGCGCCCAGCTCAGCACGACCGAGGCGAAGGCCTCGTTGATCTCGACGAGGTCGATGTCCTTCAGGCTCATCCCGGCCTTGCCGAGGACGGCCCGGGTCGCGTCGACGGGTCCGTCGAGGTGGTAGTGCGGGTCGGCGCCGACGAGGGCCTGGGCGACGATCCGGGCGCGCGGGCGGAGCTTGAGGGCTCGGGCCATGCGCTTGGAGGCCCACATGACGGCGGAGGCGCCGTCGGAGATCTGGGAGGAGTTCCCGGCGGTGTGGAGGGCGGTGGGCATGACGGGCTTGAGCCGGGCCAGGCCCTCCATGGTGGTGTCGCGCAGGCCCTCGTCGCGGTCGACGAGCCGCCACATGCCCTGTCCGGCGGCCTGTTCGGCCTCCGTGGTGGGGACCTGGACGGCGAAGGTCTCGCGCTTGAAGCGCTCCTCGGCCCAGGCGGTCGCGGCCCGTTCCTGGGAGAGCAGGCCGAGGGAGTCGACGTGCTCGCGGGTGAGTCCGCGGCGGCGGGCGATGCGCTCGGCGGCCTCGAACTGGTTGGGCAGGTCGACGTTCCACTCGTCGGGGAACGGCTTCCCCGGGCCGTGCTTGGAACCGGAGCCGAGGGGGACGCGGGACATCGCCTCGACGCCGCAGGAGATCCCGATGTCGATGACGCCGGCCGCGACCATGTTGGCGACCATGTGACCGGCCTGCTGCGAGGAGCCGCACTGGCAGTCGACGGTGGTGGCGGCCGTCTCGTAGGGCAGGCCCATGGTGAGCCAGGCGGTGCGGGCCGGGTTCATGGACTGCTCGCCGGCGTGGGTGACCGCACCGCCGACGATCTGTTCGACGCAGTCGGCGGGGATGCCGGTGCGGCCGAGGAGCTCGCGGTAGGTCTCGCCCAGGAGGTAGGCGGGGTGGAGGTTGGCGAGCGCGCCTCCGCGCTTGCCGATGGGGGTGCGTACGGCTTCGACGACGACGGGTTCCGCGGCCATGGGCTCGTCCTCTCCTCGACCGGCCGGGGTGTCCCGGCACCCCGGCCGGTCGGCGTCACGGGGAACTAGTACGCGTTCTAGTTCTGACTGCAGTCTTATGACTACTACCGCCGGTACGCAAGGGTCCGGGAGGCAACAGTTCCCGCCCCGCCCCTTGCCACTTGTAGAACTCGTTACTAGCTTTCCCGGCAACTCCTGACGACCCATCAGATCTGGAGAGTGTTGCCGATGCCCTGCCCCCACCTCCCCGAGGGGATCCCCCAGGGGCCCCCCGAAGGGATCCCCGACGGGTTCGACGCCACCGACCCCGATCTGCTCCGCGACCGCGTCCCCTTCCCGGAGTTCGCCCGGCTGCGGCGGACCGCGCCCGTGTGGTGGTGCCCCCAGCCGGCCGGCGTCACCGGCTTCGCGGACGGCGGGTACTGGGCGGTCACGCGCCACGCGGACGTCAAGTACGTCTCCACCCACCCCGAGTTGTTCTCCTCGAACGAGAACACCGCCGTCATCCGCTTCAACGAGCACATCACCCGGGACCAGATCGAGGTCCAGAAGCTGATCATGCTCAACATGGACCCGCCCGAGCACACCCGGGTCCGCCAGATCGTCCAGCGCGGCTTCACCCCCCGCGCGATCCGGAGCCTGGAGACCGCCCTGCGCGAGCGCGCGCACGCCATCGTCGACGGGGCCAAGCGCGGCACGGACGCCGACGGCACCTTCGACTTCGTCACCCGGGTCGCCGTCGAACTCCCCCTCCAGGCCATCGCCGAACTCATCGGCGTCCCCCAGGAGGACCGCTCCCGGATCTTCGACTGGTCGAACAAGATGGTCGCGTACGACGACCCCGAGTACGCCATCACCGAGGAGATCGGCGCCGAGGCCGCCATGGAACTCATCGGCTACTCGATGAACATGGCCGCCGCCCGCAAGGAGTGCCCCGCCCAGGACATCGTGTCGCAGCTCGTCGCGGCCGAGGGCCAGGGCAACCTCTCCTCCGACGAGTTCGGCTTCTTCGTGCTGCTGCTCGCCGTCGCCGGGAACGAGACCACCCGCAACGCCATCAGCCACGGCATGCACGCCTTCCTCACCCATCCCGACCAGTGGGAGCTCTTCAAGCGCGAGCGGCCCGCGACCGCCGCCGAGGAGATCGTCCGCTGGGCGACCCCCGTCGTCTCCTTCCAGCGGACCGCGACCCAGGACACCGAACTCGGCGGCCAGAAGATCCGCGAGGGCGACCGGGTCGGCCTCTTCTACTCCTCCGCCAACAACGACCCCGAGGTCTTCACCGACCCCGAACGCTTCGACATCACCCGCGACCCCAACCCCCACCTCGGCTTCGGCGGCGGCGGACCCCACTTCTGCCTCGGCAAGTCCCTCGCGATCAAGGAGATCGAGCTGATCTTCCACGCGGTCGCCGACGCCCTGCCCGACCTCACCCTCGCCGGCGAACCGCGCCGGCTGCGGGCCGCCTGGCTGAACGGCGTGAAGGAACTCCGCGTCCGGGCCTCGGCGTGACGCATCCACCCCTCGGCGTGACGCATCCATCCCTCGGGGCAACGCCTTCACCCCTCGGGGCGACGCCTCCCCCCCTCGGCGTGACGCCTCCGCACGGAACCGGAATCCCACCGGCCTCGTCTGACCTCCCATGCGGGGGACACACAGCAGAATCCTGACCACCATCGCCGCGCTGCTCGCGCTCCAGCTCGGCTCGCTCGTCGCACCGGCGTACGCCTGCGGCTGCGGCGCCATGATCCCGGACAAGGCCGAGCGCATCGGCGTCGACCGGGAGGAGTCGGCCGTCCGCTGGGACGGGCGCACCGAGACCGTCGTCATGCGCTTCGCCGTCCACGGGAACGCCCGGCGGGCGGCCTGGATCATGCCGGTGCCGGGCCGCGCCGACGTCCGTCTCGGCGACCCGGCGCTCTTCGACGAGCTCGACCGGCTCGCCGAGCCCGAGCGGCGCGACCGCCCCTACTTCTGGCCGCGCGAGGGCGACTGGCCCTTCGACGGCGGCTCCGGCGACGGAGCCGCCGCCGCCCCGCCCGGCGCGGGCTCCGGCGTCGGTGTCGTCGGACGCGAACGCCTCGGCCCCTTCGACGTGGCCCGGCTCACCGCCACCGACCCCGAGGCCCTCGGCGACTGGCTGCGCGCCAACGGCTTCGAGCTGCCCGAGCGGCTCACCGGCACCCTCCGGCCGTACGTCGAGCGGAAGTGGGAGTACGTCGCCGTCCGCCTGGCCCCGCAGGAGGAGGGCGCGACCCTCCACGGCGAACTGACCCCGCTGCGGATCGCCTTCGCCTCCCCCGAACCCGTCTACCCCATGCGACTCTCCCGCCTCGCCCGCACTCCCCAGACCCTCGGCCTGTACGTCCTCGCCGACCACCGGACGGAGCCCCGCTCCCCCATCGGCGGCGACCGCCCCGAGGTCACCTTCGCCGGCCGGATCGAGCACCCGGAGGGAGCGGTGGCGGACCTCGCGGGCGACGCGCCCGTCCGTCTGACGGTCCTGGAACAGCGCTTCCCCCGCCCCGAGCGGATCGACGACGACCACCACCTGCGGGCCGTCGCCGACACGCCGTACCGCGAAGTCGAGTACACCGACCGGCTGCTGACCGTCGGCGGCGGCATCCCCGTCTGGCTCCTGACGGTCGGCGGCGGCCTGGTGCTCGCGGTGCTGTTCGCCGTACGGGTGGCGGGGCGCCGCTCCCGCGGGGCCGCAGGTGTACGTTCGCCCGCATGACGAACCCTCAGGAAAACCGGTGGACCGCGGTCGACCGGTACATCACCGGGACGATCGCCCCCGCCGACGAGGCGCTCACGGCCGCCCTCGCCGACTCCACGGCGGCGGGCCTCCCGGAGATCGCCGTCGCCCCCAACCAGGGCAAGCTGCTCCACCTGCTCGCCGCGATGCAGGGCGCGCGGAACGTCCTGGAGATCGGCACCCTCGGCGGCTACAGCACGATCTGGCTGGCCCGCGCGCTGCCCGCCGACGGCAGGCTGATCACCCTGGAGTACGACCCGGCCCACGCGGACGTCGCCCGCGCCAACATCGCCCGCGCCGGCCTCGACGAGATCGTCGAGGTCCGCACGGGCGCGGCCCTGGACACCCTGCCGCAGCTGGAGGAGGAGGGGGCGGGCCCCTTCGACCTCGTCTTCATCGACGCCGACAAGGCCAACAACCCGCACTACGTGGCCTGGGCCCTGAAGCTCTCGCGCCCCGGCACGGTGATCATCGTCGACAACGTGGTGCGGAACGGCAAGGTCGCCACCCCGGACCCGGACGACCCCGCCATCACGGGCACGCGCGAGATGTTCGACCTGATCGCCGGCGAACCCCGCCTCGACGCGACGGCCCTCCAGACGGTCGGCACGAAGGGCTACGACGGCCTGCTCCTGGCCCGCGTGGTCGGATAGGCCCGGCTCCTTCCGGTTCCGCACCTGGGATAGCGTCCCCTCAGGGCCCGGCGCGGCGCCGGGCCCGTACGTACTGAGAGGGTCGTATGCCCAGCGTGGTGAAGATCAACGTCCTGACCGTGCCGGCCGAGCAGCGCGAGGTGCTGGAGCGGCGTTTCGCCTCCCGGGCCGGGTCCGTGGAGGGGTCCGACGGGTTCGAGTGGTTCGAGCTGCTGCGCCCGGTGGAGGGCACCGACCAGTACCTGGTGTACACCCGCTGGCGCAGCGAGGAGGACTTCCAGAACTGGATGAACGGCCCCATGAAGGCCGCCCACCAGGGCGGCGGCGAGGGCGGCGAGCGGCCGAAGCCCGCCGCCTCCGGATCGACCCTGTGGTCCTTCGAGGTCGTCCAGCAGGCGTCGCCGAAGTAATTCGGCGGCGAGGCCGGTCGTGCGGGTCGCACAATGACCCGCATGACCTGGACCTTCTCCCCCGAGCGCGTCGACACCCCGGACGCGACCGCCCTCCGGCGCGACTACTACGCCGACGTGGCCGGCCGTTACTGGAAGCGGCCCGCGACCGAGGCCGAGGTGGACGAGGGCCTGACGAACGACGGGGTCGAGCTGCTCGCCCCGCCGACCGGGCGGTTCCTGGTCGCGCGGTACGGGGGGAAGCCGGCCGGCTGCGGCGGGGTCCTGATGCTGGACGGCGCACGCGCCGAGCTGACCCGGGTCTTCCTGCGGCACGCCTTCCGCGGCACGGGCGGCGCGGGTGCCCTGCTGCGGAGGCTGGAGGAGGAGGCGCGCGGCCTCGGCGCGCGCCGGATGGTCCTCAACACGCGCTTCGACCTGGTCGAGGCGCGGGCCCTCTACACGCGGCACGGCTACGCGGAGATCCCCGCGTACTGCACCGGGCCGTACATGGACATCTGGTACGGCAAGGAGCTCTGAGCCCCGCGCTCCGGGCTCGGGGCCGCCCGCATCCGCACGGGGACCGCCCTGCCCGTGCCCGGGGGCCGACGCCGCCCCGGGCTCCGGGGGTTCAGGGCCGGTGGTCGCCGGACGGCGGCCCGGGCCTGCGGGGCCGCTCCCCGTCCGAGCCGCACAGCTCGGCCGTCAGCTCCTCCACCAGCTGCACGAGGTCGGTCGGCCGGTCGGGCCCCCACCAGTCGCCGAGGAGTTCGGCGAGCGAGTCCTCCCGGGCCTTGGCCAGTACCGTCGCCGCCCGTACGCCGTCCTCGGTGAGGACCAGCTGGACGCCCTCCCGGGCCACGAGCCGCCGCTCCTCCACCTGCCGGGAGGCCTCCGTGACCACCCGCAGCGGCACGGGGGTGACCTCGGCGAGCCGGGCGGGCTCGACGGTCCCGTGGCGGCGGACGCGCAGCAGCAGCCAGCTGGCGGCGGGCAGCAGGTCGAGCCCGGCGCGTTCGGTGATCTTCACGTAGATCGCCCTGCGGCCCTCCCGGGAGCCGAGGACGGACAGGGCGCGGGCGCACTCCTCGTACGAGGACCGCTCGACCGGATTGGAGGCCAGGGTCTGGCTGGTGTCGGGCGCGGTGACGGAGGCGCGCAGCTTGTCCTCCTTCAGGAACCAGGCGACGACGAAGGCGACGAGGACGACGGGCGCCGCGTACAGGAAGACGTCCGTGATGGAGGTGGCGTACGCGTGCAGGACGGCCGGCCGCAGCCCGGGCGGGAGCTGGTCGACGGCGCGCGGGTCGGCGGCGAGCCGGCCGGGGCCGGTGCCGGGCGGGAGGTCCCGGGCGGGGACGCTCGCGAACACGTCGGCGAGTTTGCCGGTGAGCCGGTTGGTGAAGATCGTGCCGAAGACGGCGACGCCGAACGAGGCGCCGATGGAGCGGAAGAAGGTGGCTCCGGAGGTGGCGACGCCGAGGTCCTCGTACGAGACGGCGTTCTGCACGACCAGGACGAGGACCTGCATGACGAGGCCGAGTCCGGCACCGAAGACGAAGAAGCAGACGCTCATCGACCAGGTCGAACTGGTCTCCGTGAGCCGGTGGAGGAGGAGCAGGCCGATGCAGGTGAGGGCGGTGCCGGTGAGGGGGAAGACCTTCCAGCGGCCGGTGCGCGAGACGATCTGCCCGGAGGCGGTCGAGGTGATCAGCATGCCGAGGACCATGGGCAGCATGTGGACGCCGGACATGGTCGGGGTGACGCCCTGAACCACCTGGAGGAAGGTCGGCAGATAGGTCATCGCTCCGAACATGGCGAAGCCGACGACGAAGCTGATGACCGAGACGAGGCTGAAGGTCCGGATCCGGAACAGCTTGAGCGGCAGCACGGGTTCGGCCGCCCGCCGCTCGACGTGCAGGAACCAGACGAGGAGTACGGCTCCGAGGACGGCGAGGCCGATGATCTGCGCCGATCCCCACGCCCAGGTGGTGCCGCCGAGGGAGGCCACCAGGACCAGGCAGGTGGCGACCGAGGCGATGAGGAAGGTGCCGAGGTAGTCGATGGTGTGCGGGGTGGAGCGCACCGGGATGTGCAGCACGGCGGCGATCACGAAGAGCGCGACGACGCCGATGGGCAGGTTGACGTAGAACACCCAGCGCCAGGAGAGGTGCTCGGTGAAGAGCCCGCCGAGCAGCGGGCCGAGGACGCTGGTGGCGCCGAAGACCGCGCCGAAGAGGCCCTGGTACCTGCCGCGCTCCCGGGGCGGGACGAGGTCGCCGACGATCGCCATCGACAGGACCATGAGGCCGCCGCCGCCGAGGCCCTGGAGCGCGCGGAAGCCGATGAGCTGCGGCATGTTCTGGGCGATGCCGCAGAGGGCGGAGCCGACGAGGAAGACGACGATGGCGCCCTGGAAGAGCTTCTTGCGGCCGTACTGGTCGCCGAGCTTGCCCCAGAGGGGTGTCCCCGCCGTGGACGCCAGCATGTAGGCGGTGACCACCCAGGAGAGGTGCTCCATGCCGCCGAGCTCGCTGACGATGGTCGGCAGGGCGGTGGAGACGATGGTCTGGTCGAGGGCGGCGAGCAGCATCCCGAGCAGCAGCGCGCCGATCGCGACGAGGACGGTGCGGCGGCTCTGCCCCTCCCCGGGCACGGGGGCGTCGCCGAGCTGGGCCGGGCTTGTGTCCTGGGCCATGGGGCCTCCGTCTCCGTGTCCGTGTCCGGAGCCGGGCCGGACCCGTGTCCGGCTCCGGCTCCCTCTCCGTCTCCGTCGCCGTCTCCGTCGCCCGGGCGGCTCCTCCATCCTGGTCCGAATGTCCCGTTATGGCCTGCGGAGGGGCACAGCCGTTCGCCCGACATACGGGGACGGGCTGCATAATCGCTCGCAGTTGTATCGGGGAGGGGACCCATCATGACCGGACACGTCTGTCCTGAATGCGGTGTACACAGATCTGGCTGCGCCTGCGCCCGGGCGGCGGGAACGGCTGCGGAAAGGGCGGCGGCCGAGGACTTCGATCCGCTCCGGATCAGGCCGTACGTGACCCTGGACGCGCCCGAGGGGCCGGACGGGCAGCCGACCGCACACCTGCCGGCGTATTCGGCGGGACCGGTCCACCCGACGGAACCGGCGCACCCGGGGGAACCGGCACACCCGGCGGAACCGGCGTACTCCACGGAACCGCCGCACTCCACGGAACCGGCGTACTCGACGGAGGACCCGCCGACCACCCGACTGACGGCGATCCAGCCCGGGAGCGACCTCACGGCACCGATGCCGGCGGTGCGCCCCGCCCGCCCGGGGGCGCACCCCGGGAGCGGCCGTCCCGGCGCCACGAGCGACCCCTCCGAGACGATGCCGCTGCTGCTGCGCGGCATCGGCGACGTGCCGCCCGCGCACGACCGGGAGCGGGCGCGGGGCCGTGGCCGCAGGCGCGGCATGGTGGTCGCGGCGGTGGCCGCCGCCGCCGTGGCGGGCACCGCGGCCCTGGCGGCGGCCGTCCTCGGCGGCGCGGACGAGACCGACGACCGGGCGGCCGTCCCGGAGGTCACCACGAGCGCGTCCCTGAACGTCGCCGTGTCGGAAGCGCCGTCCCCTTCCCCGGAGACCCCCGAGCCGACCACGTCCTCCCCGACCCCGGAGCGGACGTCCGCGCCCCCGTCCTCCACCCCCTCCCCGAGCCGCACCACCGCGAGCCCGAAGGCGTCGACGAGCCCGGCGGCCCCTCCGGCCGCCGTCCCCTCCGCGGCACCGACGACGACCGCGGCACCGACGACGGCCACGCCGTCCGCGCGGCCGACCGAGGAGGCGGCGGTCACGCTGAGCCTCGGCTCGACGGGCGAGGAAGTGGTCGAACTCCAGGCCCGGCTGACCCTGGCGGGGGCGTACCACGGGGAGGTGGACGGGGAGTACGACCAGGAGGTCTGGCGCGCGGTGAAGAACTACCAGTCCTGGATGTACATCCAGGGCGACCCGAAGGGCGTGTACGGCCCCCACACCCGCGAGGCTCTGGAGCGGAGCACCTGGCTCTAGGAGCGGGTGGGGCGGGCACGGCGGTCCGCGGGATCCCAGCACGTGGACCGGTTGGCCAGACGGCTCCCGGTTTTGTATCGTGAAAGAACAAAGTGGTTCCGCCCGCACTCCCTGACCGGTGGGCGGAACCGCTTCGTTCTCCGCGCCACCCCCTCTGGAGACCCGATGCCTGCCAGCACCCCGGCAACGCTCACCGCCCGCGCCCTCCTCCTCGACATGGACGGCACCCTCGTCGATTCGGACGCCGTCGTCGAACGCTGCTGGCGCCGCTGGGCGGACCGGCACGGGCTCGACCCGGACGAGGTGCTCAAGGTGGTGCACGGCCGCCAGGGGTACGCGACGATGGCCGTCCTCCTCCCGGACCGCCCGATGGCGGAGAACCACGCCGACAACCGGGTGATGCTGGCCGAGGAGACCGCCGACCTCGACGGGGTCGTGCCCGTCTCCGGCGCCCCCGCCTTCCTGGCCGCGATCGCGGACCTCCCGCACGCCCTGGTGACCTCGGCGGACGAGGCCCTCGCCCGGGCCCGGATGGGCGCGGCGGCGCTCCCCGTACCGGAGGTCCGGGTCACCGCCGAGAGCGTCGGCGCCAGCAAGCCGGACCCCGAGGGCTTCCTCAAGGGCGCGGCGGCGCTGGGTTTCGCCCCGGCGGACTGCGTGGTCCTCGAGGACTCCGAGGCGGGCATCCGGGCGGGCCGCGCGGCCGGCATGCGGGTCGTGGGCGTGGGCCCGCGCGCGGCGGCCTTCGCGCCGGACGCGCACGTCGCCGACCTCACCCGGCTGCGGGTGGAGCACGCGGAGGACGGCTCGATCACGCTGACCGCGCTGCCGTAGGCGCGGCACTCCCCCTCCCCTCGCGCGCGGCCGGATCCTCCGGCCGCGCGCGAGGCGTTTCCGGGGCGGACCACGGCCCCACGCGCCCGCGCCCCGCCCCTCGCTCCCCCGAACTCCCGGACGCGGGCGGAATCTGGCGCTCCATCAGGAGCCGCACACCCCTTGATGTGACGTGTCCATGTCGCCACCCTGTTACCTGGCGCACCCCTCACGGAAACCTGGCGCCGCCACGATGACCGGGCCCGACCGCCCGGCACCCCGCGGGGACGGCTGACAGCCGAAGTCCCCCCACATCAAGGGAGTTCACATGCCCGTCGGCATGATCTACGCGCGTCGACTCGCCGTTCTCGCCACCTCCGCCGCCCTCACCGTCACCGGCCTCCTCGCCACCGCGCCGACGGCGCAGGCCGCCATGCCGACCCCGGTCAGCGCCGCGACCGCCCGCACCTACCTGGCCGCCCTCACGGTCAAGGCGGCGGGTTCCACCACGGGATACAGCCGCGACCTCTTCCCGCACTGGATCACCCAGTCCGGCACCTGCAACACGCGCGAGACCGTCCTCAAGCGCGACGGCGTGAACGTCGTGACCGACTCCAACTGCGCCGCGATCAGCGGCAGCTGGTACTCGGAGTACGACGGCGCCACCTGGACCGCCGCCTCCGACCTGGACATCGACCACATGGTCCCGCTCGCCGAGGCCTGGCGCTCGGGCGCGAACTCCTGGACCACGGCCCAGCGCCAGGCCTTCGCGAACGACCTCACGCGGCCGCAGCTCATAGCCGTCACCGACAACGTCAACCAGGCCAAGAGCGACCAGGACCCGGCGACGTGGCTGCCTCCGCGGACGGCCTACCGCTGCACGTACGTCCGGGCGTGGGTGCAGGTGAAGTACTACTGGAAGCTCAGCGTCGACTCCGCCGAGAAGAGCGCCCTCCAGTCCGTCCTCAACGGCTGCTGACCGCCCTCCCGCCGAGCCCGCGTCAGCGACGGCCACCGGGGAGCGGGCCCCGCCGCACGCCCCCCGGTGGCTGAATGTTGAACTTGCAAGTACTAGTGAGGGGTGCCTAACCTTACGGCCTCATCGGTTTACGTCCCCCCGCGCCCCGTCCCCCCACGGACGGGGCCAGGCCGAAGGAGTCCCATCCCCATGACCGACCCGAACGCCCCGAGCACCACCGAGGCGGACCCGACGCCCGGCGCCCCCGGCGCCCCCGGTGCCCCTGACACCTCCGCGGGCCTCACCGCCCGCCTGAACCAGGCCCAGCCCTACGCCCTCGGCCTCTTCCGCATCGTCGTCGGCCTGCTCTTCGCCTGCCACGGCGCCTCTTCGCTCTTCGGCGTCCTCGGCGGCAGCGCGGTACCGGCCGGCACCTGGCCGGGCTGGTACGCGGCCGCCATCCAGCTCGGCGCAGGCGTCCTGGTCCTGGCCGGCCTCGGCACCCGGAGCGCCGCCTTCCTGGCCTCGGGCTCGATGGCGTACGCGTACTTCGAGGTCCACCAGCCCGAGTCGCTCCTCCCCATCCAGAACGGCGGCGAGAGCGCGGCCATGTTCTGCTGGGCCTTCGCCCTGCTCGTGTTCACGGGCCCGGGCGCGCTGGCCCTGGACCGGCTCTTCGGCTCCGGGGAGGCGACGACCGTGAAGGCACGGGAGGACCGGGGCACGCCGGTCACGGCCTGACGCAATACCGGGGCCCACCCGCCTCACGGCCCGACGCAGCACCGGAGCCCATCCGCCTCACGGCCCGACGCACGAGCACGCCCGCCGGGAACGCCTACCGGGAGGGGCCGGAAACCGCAGCACGGTTTCCGGCCCCTTTCCCCCTCGACGCCCACCCGCACCCACAGCTCCCCACGGGAACCTCACCCGCGGGGTGCCGCCGGTGTCGGCCCCGCACCCACCGGCGGCCGGACGCCCGCCCCCGCGTAGGCTCTGGGCTTGTGAATCTGCTCGACAGCCTGGGCTCACTGCGGTCGCTCACCGCCGGCCCATGGATCTACCCGGTCGTGGCGACGTCGATCCTGCTCGACGTCTTCCTGCCCGTGCTGCCGAGCGGTTTCCTCGTGATCACCGCCGCCACGGCGGCGGCGACGGCCACCGGGGCCTCCACCGGCGTGCCGTCGCTCCTCCCCCTGCTCCTCTGCGCCGCCGGCGCCTCGGTGCTCGGCGACTTCCTCGCGTACCGGCTGGCGCTGAGCGGCGGGGCCCGGCTGGACCGGGCGATCGGACGCTCGCGCCGCCTCTCACTGGCGCAGGAACGTCTCGGCACCGCACTCGCGCGGGGCGGCGGACTGCTCGTGGTGCTCGCGCGCTTCGCCCCGGCCGGCCGCTCCGTGGTCTCGCTGGGGGCGGGCGCGGCGAAGCGGCGGATCGAGGAGTTCCTGCCGTGGTCGGCGCTGGCGGGCCTGACCTGGGCCTCGTACAGCGTGGGGCTCGGCTGGCTGGGCGGTCAGTGGCTGGGCGCGACCTGGTTCAGCGCCGGGGTGTCGACCCTCGCGCTCTTCCTGGCGGGCGGCCTCGCCGCGTACCTCATACGGCGCCCGGCCGCCACTCCCGCGCCCGCGTCCTGACGGCGACGGGCCGGGGTTCCGCCCCCCGGCGCCGTACGGCCGGGGCTACCGCGTCCTGACGGCGGCGGGATGCGCGCCGCGCACCTCCAGGCCGTCGAGGAGTCTCGCGGTCGCCTCGGCGATCTCGTCCACGGCGCGCTCGAAGACCTCGCGGTTGTGGGCGGCGGGGGCGCGGAAGCCGGAGACCTTGCGGACGTACTGCAGGGCGGCGGCGCGGACATCGTCCTCGGTCGCCTCCTCGGGCAGGACGGGCGGGCGGAGCGTCTTGATGCTGCGGCACATGTCTCCAGTGTGACGCGCCCCACCGACAACCACCCGAGCACGCCACAGCCCCGGCGACGACCGCCCCTCCCCCCCTCACCCGCCCAGACCGCGTCTGCTCCGTGCGTTGATCTCGGCGGTGCGGGCACGCAGTTCGTGGAGGGGCGTGGCGAGCTGGACGTCGACGGGCTCGGCCTCCCACTCGACGCCGCCGCGGACGGCGCGGATCAGAAAGCGTCCGGAGACGCTCTCCACGTAGAAACCGACCCGCCCCGTGGCGGTGTCGCGGACGAGGTCACCGACCTCGGGCAGTGGCTGCACGCATCCCCTCCGTCCCGGTTCCTGAAGCTCGGGGACACTCAGGGAAGCGCGGCGACCGGGCCCTGTCAACGTATCTCTAGAGATGTCCCCCGATGGATGGATCGGCCGGACGGGACGACGCACAGGCGTGGACCGGGGCCGAGGAGCGCGCCGTAGGGTGTCCCGCAGACGAAGGGAGTGGTCCACCCGTGACCGACCAGGACAGCGCTCGTCGGCCCAAGTACCAGCGGATCGCAGACGAGTTGAGAACCGCGATCCAGTCGGGCGCCTTCGCGCCGGGCGATCGGCTGCCCGGCGAGAACGACCTCATGACGACCTACGACGTGGCCCGCATGACCGCTCGCCAGGCCCTGTCCGTGCTGCGCGCGGAAGGGCTCGCCGAGGCGCGCAAGGGCGCCGGGGTCTTCGTCCGGGCCTTCCGTCCGCTGCGCCGCCGGGGCATCCCGCGCCTCGCCGGCGACCGGTGGGGCAACGGGCACTCGGTCTGGTCGGCGGACGTCGAGGACCGGGAGCTGGTCGTCGACCAGATCGAGGTGGGCGAGACGGAGGCCGGCGAGCGGGTCGCGGGGGCACTGAACCTGGCGCCGGGGGCGCCGGTCTGCGTCCGGAGCCGCCGTTTCGTCCTCGACGCGAAACCGGTGCTGCTCTCCGTCTCGTACCTCTCCGCCGAGCTCGTCCGCGGTACGCCGATCACCGAGCCGGACACCGGACCCGGCGGCACCTACGCGCGACTGACGGAGCTGGGGCACCGGCCGGTGCGGTTCCGGGAGGAGATCCGCTGCCGGATGCCGACGGCGGACGAGTCGGACCGGCTCTCCCTGGAGTTCGGGACGCCGGTGGTGCTCATCGGCCGCACGGCCTTCACGGGGCCCGGGATGGCGGTGGAGCTCAACGAGATGACGCTGGACTCGTCGTCGTACGTCCTGGAGTACGACTTCGACGCGTAGAACCGGCGCCGGACCCGCAGACCGGCGCCGCGGTCGGCGTGCGGACGGGAGATCCGCACGGCGTCGACCTCGCCGAACGGCACGTGCCGCCGGGGCTCGGCGAGGGTGCCGGTCCCGGCGTCCGGCCGGGACGGACACCGCCGCCCTCGACGGGGTGGCCGGAGCGGGCGCTGCCCGGCCGGGGGGGCGGGGGCGGCGGTCCCGAGGGCGGTGATCCGCAGCGGTCCGCCGCCCGTACGACGGGTCCAGGACGAATGGCCGAGACCGACCGGAAGTCGTGCGGAAGAAGTGAAGATCATGCATATCCTGTGTGCTCGCCGGGCCCCACCGTCGGGCGTCCGGCAGAGAACCGAGGGACATTCATGCTTCGTGTACGCACGCTCGCGGCCGTGACCGCGGCCGCCGCCTCCGGCATCCTCCTCCTGCCTTCGCAGGCCCAGGCCGCCGGCTCGGTCCACCTGTACAAGATCTACTACGACAGCCCGGGCACGGACAACCGCTCCAACAGCAGCCTCAACGCCGAGTACGTCCAGATACGCAACACGACCGGCGCGGCGGTCAACCTGCGGGGCTGGACGCTGACGGACGCGGCCAACCACAAGTACACGTTCGGCACCTACACGCTCGGCAAGGGCAAGATCGTGACGGTCCGCACGGGCCGCGGCACGAACACCTCGGCGAACGTGTACCAGAACCGTGGCGCGTACGTCTGGAACAACGACCGGGACACGGCGAAGCTGCGCAGGTCGAACGGCACGACGGTCGACACGTGCTCGTACAACTCGACGCGGGTCGACTACAAGTGGTGCTGACCGCGCGGATCGGCTGACACCCCGTGGGCCCCGGGCGCCGGGGCCCACGGGGGCGGCTACGCGGCCTCCACCACCTCCTGCCGGGCGGCCGGAACCCCCTGCTGCCGCACATCGGGGTCGACCTGCCCGCCGAGGGTCATGACGTTCAGGGTGGCGGAGTTCTCGTTGGCGATGGCCTTCTCGACGCGGGCGACGAGGACGGAGAACGCCTCGCGCCGGCCCAGCTCGCGGTACGGCCCGACCCTGGTCTCGAAGAAGACGCGTTCGTGCCCGAGCAACTGCTCGGTGGACCGGTAGTTCTTCCACTGCTCCCGATACCGGTACACGCTCTCCAGCGAGATGGCGGCGACGACGACCACGCTCAGCACCGTGGCGGTGGCCCGCGCGAACCCCAGGTCGAGATTGACGAAGACCGGCACCAGGGCACCGCCGACGACGGACACGGTCCGCATCCGCAGGTGCATCGTCTTCATCCGGGTCGCCTTGGCGTCGTACCACTCCTGGTACTGCGCGATCCTGGTCTCGATGTACCGCTGCGGCGTCATCTCGCCGCCCTGCGCCCCCGGTTCGGGCGCGTCCCCCACGTCAGACATGCCCGGAGTACACCGGCCGGGGCTCGTCTACGTCAACTTCGAGCCGACCTCCCCCTCAGCCGACGGCCACCCGCCCGCGGACGGCATCGAGGGCGAGGCGCCACGGGAAGCCCGCCGACGGATCCGGCAGGGACCCGTCCTCCCCGTACAGCACCGAGACCCCGGCACCCCGCAGGGTCTCCACGGACCGCTCGAACTGCGGATGCCCGGCGTGGGCCCCACTCACACACGGCACGGTCACCATCGGAACCCCCTTGCCGATCCCCTCCGCGGCCACACCGACGACGAACTTGTCCACGATCCCCAGGGCCCACTGGTTCAGGCTGTTGAAGGTGGCGGGCGCGACGAGGACCGCCGAGGCCTCCGGCCACACGTCCGGCTCGCCGGGAAGCCCGTAGTCCCACCGCACGGGATGCCCGGTGAGCACGGCGAGCCCGTCGAGCGACCCGGCGAGCCAGCGAGCCGCCGTGGGGGTGAGCCCGAGGCAGACGTCCCAGCCGTCGGCCTGCGCGTCCTCGATGACGCGGGCGATGTCGAAAACGGGCTCGGCGGCGCCGGCAAACAAGTACAAGGTGCTCATCCCCTCATCCGACCACACCCGCACCCACCGCACCGAAGGCCCCCGGCCGATCATGGCTGGGACCTTTCCCCCGGCGGGCGCGGACGGCTCCGAACCGCCGAGGTCCCCACCGTGCACGTTCACACCCGGCCCGAGACGCCCCCGACCAGGGACGGACCGTGCCGAACGCCACAGGGAGGAGGCGCTCGGGACGCCCGCCTCCCCACCCCAGGAAGACGTCCACGCCATGGCCCGCGAACCGCTGCGGATACCGAACGAACGACCCCAGCACCTCACCCGACAGCCGCTCGGCGTCATCGACCGGTGCCCGTACTCGGACCTCTTCCGGCACTGCGCGCGCCGACAGCCGTCACCTCGCCGGCGCAACCGCCGCAGGTCCCGCAGAACGGCGACCGGGAACGGGGACCGCACCCACTTCTCCGGACGCCCGGCCTCGCCGTGCGCCCTCGACCGCTCCCACCACCGCGTGGCCCGGCACACTGCGGGGCCGGGTCGCGCTCCAGGGAAGAGTGCCGCCCGTCACCCCACGGACGGGGACGGCGACCGACGGGCGGGGCACCCCTCCATCACGGCGGGCGACAGGCCTCAGGCAGCGAGCTCCTGCTCGGCACCCGTCGCCTCGGCCCACGCGGCCACGAGGACCTGATAGATCCGCTGCTCGTCAGCCGTCAACGAGCGGCGCTCTTCGCCGGCGCGGGCCCACAGGGTGCGGATGGCGTCGTTCAGGGCTTCGGGACTGGGGGTCTCTCTGTGCGAATCGGGCATGAGTCCAGGCTAAGGCCAGGATCTGACAGAACCCCGTCTCCGCAACGTGGGGTCCGCCACGTCGCCGACGAGGCCCCGCGAGCAGCACATGGCCGAATAGATGCCGTACGCCACTATTGCTGTCCGGAAACATTCGGCGCGCTCTGCCGTAAGGGGCGCTGCGCCTGATGGCTGAGGCCGCGATCAGAGAGAAGGCCTCACGCGGCGACATCGAACACGCGAGCGACACGAAGCGGGCGCCCCCGAGTCACGCTCCCGGCACACAGGGCGACCCCCTGTCAATGCCTGAAGGGAGCCGCCACTCCGGCTCCCTCTGCCCCCGAAGGAAATCTCCAGGGGACGCACCTCGACGAGGAGAGCGCTCAGAAACGTGGCGAAGACACAGCCAAAACGGAGCCAAAGACCGAAGACCCAGACCTAGCAGGGCTCCGCCCCGAGCCTTCACCGACCTACAGCGAGATCGAACTGGTGGACGCGGAGGATTCCGAGCCACCGACATCTGCTTCGCAAGCCTGGCGCCGATCACCCAGCGGTCTTGGCTGGTCAACGAGCCTACGGCGACCCTGCGCGCCCCACGCTTGCCTGCACCGCCCCGGACCTCAATTGACCGTGACTGACTGCCCGATCTGGCACGGGCCCCGGCGCCGTCGTCTGCCCCTGCAAGTTCACCCGCCCTCCCCCCAGCACCCGCCGAGCCCAGGAGTCGATGTACATGGCTGAAGGGCTCACGGCTGAAGAGCTGACCGCAGTTGAAGGGCACCAAGGTCAACGCTGCTCGAGACCGGTCGCTTCCAGTGCGATCTGTGCGGCGCGCGAGAACGCCAACACCGCATCCCTCAGTTTTTGGGATGATTCATCCAAGTCGGCTGCCAGGCGATCTACGAGATCCTCATCGTCCCTCCCAGTGGATCGCACATAAGATTCCAACTGCCAAAGATGGTCGAACACGACGTGCGCATAACGATGAACGTCAATGGCACTGGAGGCCGCATGGGGAGGGCCAAGCAAGCTGATGTCAAGCCAGCTTTCCTCAATTGGCCCTTTAAGCTCCAGAGCTTGAGAGCGGGCCCTATCTTCAACCCAGATCAAGTCCCCTGCCGCGCATTCCGCCAATCGCATTCCAGCAGGAATCAACTTGCCATACGCTTCACGCCTAGGTTGCCGAAGTTCTTTCTGATGCTCAGACCTCACCGTCGCCTGCGCGTTTGCGCGCTGGGCCCACGTCGCAAGGGTCGCAGTCCCGAGGGTTGCTACCGCCACAACCAGAGCGCCACCTATGGCAGCTATCCCCGCATCCATGACACCCGACCATAGTGGCCACCTTGATCCAAATCACGCTGTTCGCCAGTCAAAGCTTGGATCGAGTGAATCGACTTACCCACTCTTGACAGACATACCCGGCCTTTCCTCGGATGGGACGACATTCCCCGTTACCCGCGGCCGCCCTCGCCGCCTCCGGGCCAGCTTCCTGGCTCGCGTTGAGGGGCGTGCGCCAACAGACCGTGACTCAACACGAGGTGGCCGCACGGACCGCCGGGAGACCGAAGCCCGTGCGGTCAGATGGAATGCCTATATGCAGTTCACGGCTGCCGCGATCCGAAGCACTGACTTGATCCATAAAGAGAAGAAGGCTCATATCGATGATGCCGAGTATCGAGAGCGGTACTCGGCCGCCCAGCATGCCCTGACCGATCTAACCGTCGCTTAGAGCGCCTAACACAATGAGGTGGATCGGTCCTGGTGGCCGTGTCCGGCCAGCGGTTTCGGCGTCGTCCGTGCCATGGGGGCTTCGCCGTGGATCGTGCCGGGTGATCTGTGGGAGCGGATCGAGCCGCCCCTGCCGAAGCGGGAGAGACGGTGCAGGTACCCGGGCCGCAAGCCGGTCCCGGACCGACAGGCGCTGTGCGGGATCCTGTTCGTACTGCACACCGGCATTCAGCGGGAACACCTGCCTCAGGAGCTCGGCTTCGGGTCCGGTATGACGTGCTGGCGACGGCTGCGGGACTGGAACAAGGCCGGCGTCTGGCAACGGCTACACGAGGTGCCATTGGCCGAGCTGAACGCCGCCGCCCGCCTCGACTGGCCGAGAGCGGTCGTCGACTCCAGCCACGTCAGAGCGCTAAAAGGGGGCTCCAGACAGGCCCGTCACCAGTCGATCGGGGACGGGCCGGCTCCAAGCACCACCTGATCACCGACGGCCACGGCACCCCGCTCGCGGTCATCCTCACCGGCGGCAACCGCAACGGCGTCACCCAGCTCCTGCCCCTGCTCGACGCCGTCCCACCTGTCCGCGGCCGGCCGGGACGGCCCCGCCGAAAGCCCCAGTCGGTCTTCGCCGACCGCGGCTACGACCACGACGTCTACCGCGACCAGGTCCGGGCCCGCCGGATCCTGCCCGTCATCGCCCGACGCGGCACACCCCACGGCAGCGGCCTGGGCGTTTACCGGTGGGTGGTCGAGCGCACCTTCGCCTGGCTCCACGGCTTCAAACGGCTCCGCGCCCGCTGGGAACGACGGCCGACATCCACGAAGCCTTCCTCAAGCTCGCCTGCTGCCTGATCACCCACCGCCAGGTACTGTCCTTGACCTGACCGGCACTCGCCCCACCTCGACAGACCGACCCGGCAAACTGGTCGCATGGACCGAGACGCCCTGTAATCCGCACTGTCCCAGGACGACAGTGCCTCTGCCCGCGCAACCCTGGCCGAGCTGAAGGCAGGCGCGGACTTCGAGGTCTTCCTGAACCAAACGGCCTCTGCGCGACAGCTCTGGGACATCTGGTCGTGGCGGCACGAAGTCATGCTCGACACGGGCGTCACACCTCGGCCCGGACTGGCCGAAGCCGTCGCCGGACTCCAAGCCGCAGGAACCGCTCGGGTCTACATGGCGACCGTCACCGGAACACGGAGACGCTTCACCCTCTTCCTATCGGAAGATCTCACCCAGTGCGTCACCTGCTGGTGACAACACCTCATTGCGTTAGGGCCTCTTAGCTGGGCAAGGGGATGGGTGTGTTGCTACCCGCTTTGCCAGGCCACGAATAAGCCGCGAGCAACGAACCTGTGCCGCACGGTCAGCGACAGCTGCTTCGTAGGCCCGAATCGGGGCGCTGTCGCCGCGCGGTCTGGGACAACGGCCCTACAGCTTGATCATCTTGGCGTACGGGCTCAAGATCCGCTCTCGCGCCGAGCCGAAATCGACGAGCGTCGCGGTTCCGTCCTCGACGCCGATCACTCGGCCGAGTCCGTACACGTCGTGCGTGACCTGGTCACCCACCGCGAAGCGCTTCGGGGGCGGCGCGGTCGGGGCTTTGAAGGGGCTGCTCGGCAGATGACGCTTCGGCGCGGCTGGCTTTGTCATTGCGCCCATTATGCGCCCGCCGGGGTCCGACAGGACCGCCGTGCGCATCACCGTTCGGTCCCGATCCCCGCGCCTTCCGGATGGGCGACGGGGAAGGGCCGGAGAGGATCCAAACCGTCGACACCCGATCTGCAAGCTCGCCCGGGAGACGACGGCAGCGTCTCGCTCGCCGGCACGACTGCCGGACACGGACGCTCGCGTGCGCCCCCATCCGGCGTCGTTGATGTCAGCCGTGGATGTCAGAGACCTTCTGATCCGTAGCTCTAGCAAGATCGGTCACTTGAGGTCATACAGGCCGCCCGGAAGTCCCTGAGGGCCTGTACTGGGCGCTGCCGGTTGCTGGGGTTGCCGTACTTCGCTGCGGTACAGCAACTGCCCGAGGGTTCCGGAGATGTAGGGGCATCCGGCCGTTGATCCCGGCTCCGCCGAGAGGCCGTTCATCGCTCATACCAGCCTGAGGCCCTTACGCGTCAGAGCCTCCGGCCCGTATGTTCCCTCCTGACAGATACATGATAGGCGGGGGCATGTCAGGACAATTGTTCACCTTGATCGGTGTGCTCGTCGGCGCGGTTGCGTCGTACGTCGGTGGAGCCCTGATGGAGAGATCTCGGTGGCGGCGCCAACTTTCCACACGGTGGGACGAACGTCGCCTGGAGTGCTATCTCCGGTTTGCCGACGCGGTCAAGAGGTTCACCTCGCTGGCAGGTCGTCTGGCTGCAGGCAAGGGACTCTTCGACCTGCCTCTGCCACTCGCCGGGGAGGCCGGCCTGGAGCTGCTGGCCGAAGCTGAGCTTGAGCGAGGCTACGCGTTCGAAGCCGTGCTCCTTATGGGAGACGCGGAATCCATCTCGGCAGCCAGATCGCTACAGCGGCACGCCTGGGTACTGGAACAGTTCGTTCGAGACATGCGCCCAGGCACGTCAGACGACTGGATGAGGGCGTTCCGGGAGTTTCAGGAGAAGCGTGATGAGTTCTACATCGCCGCACGCAACAGCCTCGGCGTCCATGCAAAGTTCCGGCTGCGATCGGAAGATCCAGCCGTCCTCAGCCCGGACGCCCGCCACTTGTAGCCACGTCTGGCCCGCGAACAGCACTCTTTCCAACTGTGGTGGTGGGGTGGTGGGCTGCGCACAGGGCCGTTCACCTGCGTTCATGGGCGGCTGGTCACCGGTGTTGGGAGCGCTGCACGTCCCGTCTGAACGGCCCTGAACGGGGCTGAATGAGACGGAAACCGAGACGGCGCCCTTGATCCTAGAGCTGGCCTCGCCACCAGAGCGCGTCCAGGCTGTCAGCCGGGATGACCTTGACCCTTGCCAGAATCTTCTCATCGAGGGCCCGCACAAGGGCGCGCAACTCACGTGCGCTCTTCCTGGGCAGCGCGTGAAGCACGGCTTCGAGGTGCTCACGGAAGCCGGCGCCGTAGCACTCACACTCAGGAATGCCGCAACCAGGACCCAAGAGTGGATCTACAAGTTGCCTGACGGGTCCATGGGCGTAGGCATGCCAGTGCCAGAACGCTTCCTCTGTGGCCTCGGGCCAGAAGCGGGTCCGCTCCAAGCGGCGCAGGTCGGCTATGCAACACCCCGAAAGGCGATCTATGAGCGGGTACCGTCGCTGCCGCAGGAGGCGGATAGGGAGCTCGCCCCGGAGGGCTGAGGGGCGCCTACGCGGCATTGCCCCTTCGGTTGTCGGTCATGGGGGCAAGTTACAAAACCAGCTGTCAGGTGGCTACCGCATATCCGGGGCGATGCCTATGGAGAGCATCCGCCCGATCAGCTCGCTCCCGACTCCCATCCCGTCTGCCGCCGACCCACACACCGTGGAGCAGGCGCGGTGCCGGGCGTCCAGGTGGAGCGCGCCACTGTACGAACGACCTGGACGCCCGGTGCCGTGTCTGCTCGGCTCTGCCTGGGTCGACGGCAGACGGGATGGGAGTCCCCACCGCCACACCCCACCGGCCGGCACCCGCCCACGGAGCCCCCGCCATCCCGGAGCCTGAGCGCCCCCGCCGGAGGCATCGTCTTGAGCCGCACTTGCGTACCGCCTTGGCCACGTCGTGGGTTCGTCACCCATCAACCCGAGCCGTCAGGCGCGGGTCGGCGGCCGGGCTGGAGCGGGACGCAGACAGGAGCGCAGGCCCGGGCGACGGGCCGCGCGCGCCGCGCCGTGCGCGGCGGGTGCCTTGATGAAGTAGAGAAACTCTTACCGCACCGAGCCCTCAGGAGGTCGTTCGCTTGTGAGGCGTGCCCCGTGGGCGGCCTTCGTCGCCGTGAAGTCCAAATCACTGGCTTGCTACCGCTGTTTCCCCCGCGCCGTGTCGTGTCATGGTCAAGACCCTCGGACGCAGTCAGACGAGGTGGCTACGGGCGTCTGGCCCCATGTGGGCCGGAACACGGCGGTAGGAGGGGCGAGAGCCACGCAGATCGGCCGTCCGGGGATCCCGCCCGTATCTGCTCGCCGCCCTTGAGGTCAGATCTGGATGTCATGTGGCATTCCGGTGGCACGCAGAAGGCCCCGACCGTGATCGGTCGGGGCCTTCGTGCTGGTGGGCGCGGACGGTTTCGAACCGCCGACATCTGCTTTGTAAGAGCAGCGCTCTACCCCTGAGCTACGCACCCGTGGAAGAGGCAACAGCCTACATGGCCGGTGGGTGGGTGTCGCAAACGGATGGGGGCGGGGGGGGTAGCCCCACCCCCTGGACGGTGGGTCGCCGGATCGTGACGGGGGGTGGTGGGGTTCTACGGTCGGGGGATCGTCGGGGTCGCTTCTGGGGGAATGATCGTCATGGCCGTAGGTCGCCCGTTCCGTGTGCTGCTCGCTTCCTGTGTCGCCGTGCTCCTGCTCGCGGGGTGCGGGAGCGGTGCCGATGTCGAGGGGGCGCCGGTGGAGCGGAAGACGTTCGCGTTCGACGGGGACGCGCTCACCGTCGATTCGGACGACTCCGAGCTGGTGATCACGGCCGCCGACGTCGACGGCGTGCGGGTGGAGCGGCAGGTCGACGGGTGGGTGTTCCTGGGGACCGGGCCCGAGGCGAGCTGGAAGCTGGTGGACGGGCGGCTCACCCTGCGGGTGGAGTGCGACGCGGTCGCCGCCTCCTGTTCGTCCGTGCACCGGATCCAGGTGCCCCGGGGTGTGGCCGTCAGCGTCGAGGACGACAACGGGGGCGTGACCGCCGAGGGGTTCGCCACGCCCCTGAAGGTGCGGTCCGACAACGGGGACGTGCGGGTGCGGAAGGCCGGCGGGGCGCTCGATCTCGGTGGGGGGAACGGTGATCTGGACGTCGAGGGGTCCGTCACCTCGGCCGAGGTCTCCGTGCGGTCCGGCAACGGGGACGTGCGGATCGCCCTCGGGGCCGTTCCCCGCAAGGTCGACGTCGTCACCGACAACGGGGACGTGACCGTGACGGTGCCCGAGGCCGAGTACGCCGCCTCCGGTGCCAGTGACAACGGGGACGTCCGGATCGACGTGCCCCGTCGTGACGGCAGTGGGCACGTCGTGAGGCTGCGCAGCGACAACGGGGACGTCACCGTTCGTACGGTGAACTGACCGGGCCGTGTGTTCGTCCTTACCGGGTGGGAGAATGAACCGGACCGGGCACGGCGGACACAGCACGGGGAGTAGTACGTGGCGGCGAGCGACGCTAGGGGCACATCGGCGCCCAGGGGTTCCTCCGCGTTCCGGCTGGCGGTCGCGTTGCCCCTGCTGGTGGGGGCGTTGTTGCCGCAGGCGTTCGCCGGGGGCGGGACGCGCCGCTGGTTCGGTGGGCGCGGGGAGGGGCAGCGGGCCGAGGCGCAGGCCGCCAAGGACGCCGCCGCGGCCGCCTTCTACGAGCTCGACACCGCCCAGCGCGGGCTGCGCATCTCCATCGAGACGATCACCGCCGTGGACGGCTCCCCGGAGGCGCTCCGCGCCGTCGAGGGGTTCGAGGCGCTCGGGCGGCGGATCGACGAGGTCAGTCAGGGCTACATCGGTGCTGTGGACGCGCACGATCTCGATCGGGACGAACTGGATGCCGCCACCGCCTCGCGCGCCCGTGCCGAGCTGAGCCGGGCCAAGGAGGAGCTCGACCGCGTCAAGGGCGAGTTGGACCGGTTCGAGGAGGGGCTCGCCCCGCTCCTCGGGCGTGCCGAGACCCAGCTCGCCCGCCTCGCTCCCGCCGTCGAGCGGGCCCGGCAGGCGCTGCGCGGTGCGAGCGGCGCCCTGGACGCCGTACGGGAGGGTGGGCTGCGTGCCGACGACCTCGCCCTGCGGCTCGCTCAGCTCGGGCCCGAGCTGACCCGCCTCAACGAGGGCGCCGGGCGGCACGGTGTCGCCGAGACGCTCCAGCGCGCCGACCGGGTGCTGCGGGACGCCGAGGCCGTACGGGCCGAGGCCGGGCGGCTGCCCGAGCGGGCCGCCGAGATCGACAGGCGCCTGGTGTCGCTGCGTACCCGCACCGAGGCGCTCACCACCCGCGCGGGGGGCGTGGAGCCCGTCCTCTCCGAGCTGCGCCGGCGGTACTCGGCCGCCTGCTGGCAGGACCTCCAGCACGTGCCGGAGCAGGCCGTCGCGACCCTCCGGCAGGCCGGGGAGCGGCTCGTCGAGGCCGGACGGGCGCGGGCCGAGCAGCGCTGGCCCGACGCGACCTCGCTGCTCTCCACGGCCCGCGCGCTGCTCGACTCGACCGACGAGGCCGTCTCGGCCGCCGGTGACCGGCTGCGCCGTCTGGACGCCGTCGCGAAGGACCCGAAGGCGGAGACCGACCGGGCGCGGTTCGCGGTACGGGACGCCCAGCGGCTGGCGATGGCCGGGCGGAACACGCCCGATCCCCGCCACGCCCGGCCCCTCGACGACGCCGTCGCCCGGCTCGACCGGGCCGTGGAGGGGCTGGAGGGGCGCCATCCGGATTACTGGCACTTCCTGACCGAGCTGGAGGCCGTCCGCGCGACCGCCGCGCGGGTCGTCGGACAGATCCGGGAGGAGCGGGGCTCCGGGCACTGATGGGGCGTGCCTCCCGCCGTTAGCCTGGTGCCATGCCTCGTTACGAATACCGCTGCCGCACCTGCGACGACACCTTCGAGCTCAGCCGTCCCATGGCCGAGTCCTCCGCTCCCGCCGCCTGCCCCGCCGGGCACGACGACACCGTGAAGCTGCTGTCGGCCGTGGCCGTCGGCGGAAGCGCCACCGCCGCCCCCGCGCAGGGCGGGGGCGGCGGTGGCGGTTGCTGCGGTGGGGGCTGCTGCGGCTGAGCCTAAGCCGCTGCCGCCGCCCGGAAGCGGCGGAGGATCTCCTCCCCCGCCGCCACTCCGCGCTCCGCGAGGACGTCGAGGTGGGGTGCCGTCCAGTCGCTGTCGGCGAGTTCGCCGTGGCCCGGGCGCCAGGCCCGGTCGGCGGCGAGCAGCAGGTCGGCGTCGAGGAGGGAGTCCCCGGCGGCCAGGGTGAGCGTGGCGCCGGTGCGGCGGGCGACCTCGCGGACGGCCGCGCTCTTGGTGAGCGGCTTCGGCACGGCGTAGACCTTGCGGCCCTGGAGCGAGACGGTCCAGCCGCGGTCGCCCGCCCAGCCGCCGAAGCGGCCGAGCCAGTCCTCGGGGAGCCGCTCCCGCTCGACGACGAGGTAGGCGAAGAGGTCCTCGGCCACCCGGTGCTTGCGCACCCAGGACAGGTCCGTGGTGGCGGTGAGGTAGGCGCGGATCTCGGAGAGCGGGGCGCATTCGTCGTCGAGCCTGCGCAGGACGGACTCGTGCCAGTCGCGGTCGGAGACGCCGTCGACGAGGATGTGCCCGCCGTTGGCGCAGATCGCGTACGCCGGTGCGGTGCCCGGGAGTTGGATGCGCTGGTACTGCTTGCGCGTCCGCGTCGTCGTCGGCACGAAGACCGTTTCGGCGGTCAGGCGCGCGAGGAGGTCGGCCGCGTCCTCCGTCATGTAGGAGAGCGGCTTGGACTCGTGGACCTCGACGCAGAGCAGCCGGGGCGCCTGGGCGTCGGGCATGCCGAGGGCGAGGGCCGCGGTCGAGTAGATGAGGGTGCGGTCGAGGTCGCTGGCGACCAGGGTCGTGGCCGGGGCAGGGCCCGTGCGCGCGCCCATGTCCCTGTCTGTGTTCGTGTCCGTGCTCACTGGGACGCCACCGCCTTGCCGTCGGCGCCTGTCGCGCCCCTCGTGTACTGGGGGTGGATCAGGCCCACGCAGCTGTACGGGAGTTCGTCGACCACCTCGACCGGTACGCCGCGCTGCTCGGCGAGCAGCCGGACGTGCGCGAGTTCGGCGTCGGCGCCCCGCTTGGCGAGGATCTTCCAGGGGACGCGGCGGAGCAGGACGCGGGTGGTCTCGCCGACGCCCGGCTTGACCAGGTTGACGTCGTGGATGCCGTACTCCTCGCTGATCCGCTCGACGGCCGCCCAGCCCTCCCAGGTGGGGGTGCGGTCGGCGGCCAGGAGCTCCTTGACGTCCGTGTCGACGGTCGCGGCGACCTCGTCGAAGCGGGCGGCGACGGCGTCGAGGAAGGACCCGGAGACGTCGGACCCGGCCAGCTCGCGGTAGAACTTGGCGCCGTGGAAGTCGTTCGGCCCGACGAGGTCGGAGCGGAGGACCGTACGCGATATCAGGCCGGAGACCGTGGAGTTGAGGCACGCGGAGGGGATGAGGAAGTCCTCGCGGGTGCCGTAGGTGCGGACGCAGGAGCCGGGGTCGGCGAGGACCGCGATCTCCGGGTCGAAGCCCTCGAACTCCTGTAGCGCCTCGGCGAGTTCGCGGGTGATGGCGCCCTTGCCGGTCCAGCCGTCGACGAACACGACGTCGGCCGGGTCGTGGTGGGCGGCGAGCCAGCGCAGCGCGTTGGCGTCGATGCCGCGGCCGCGGACGATGGAGACGGCGTAGTGCGGGAGGTCGAGGCCGTGGCGGGCCTGCGCCCAGCGGCGCATGAGGACGCCGACGGGGGTGCCCGCCCGGGCGAGGGAGACCAGGACCGGGCGGGCGGACCGCTCGGCGAGGACGGTCTCGGTGACCGTGCCGACGGCGCGGGCCATCCGGGCGGCGGAGCTCTCCAGGGCGGCGTGGAAGAGCTCCTGGTAGCGCTCGCTGGGCTGGTACTCGACGGGGAGCGACTCGGCGTAGTGGGCGCCGCCGCTCTGGATGGCCTCCTCCCGCTCCTCGGTGGGTGCCTCGAGTTCGACGTCCGAGAGGTCCTGGAGCAGCCAGCCGACCTCTTCGGGCGCGTACGAGGAGAAGGCGGGGCCGCGGAGGGGCTCGGGCAGCATGGAGCTCCTTTCGGGAGCTTCGGGAGCTCCGGTGACGGAGACCGTGGGGGCGTGGGACGGGACGACCGCGAGCACGACGCGCGGGATGTGCGCGGCGAGCTGGGCGAGCAGGCCGTCGGGAGCGTGCAGGGCCGGGGTGTCGGCGGCGGAGTCGACGACGAGGACGACGGCGTCGAAGCCGGCGCCTGCGACGTTGTAGGCGTAGCGCTCGCCGGGTCCGTCGGCGGGGTCGTCGTGGGCGGGGAAGACGAGCCGGGTGCGGATCGCGTAGCCGGGGTCGTCGACGGCGAGGACGGGCGAGCGGGTGGTGGTGGAGTAGCGGACGTCGTGGCCGGCGTCCTCCAGGGCGGTGGCGAGGCGCAGCGGCGCGTACATCAGCTCCTCGAAGCCGAGGACGAGCACGCGGGGTCCCGCGGGGGGAGCGGCGCGGGCTTCCCGGGCCGCTGTCCCCGCCGGGGTGCGGAGCGCCTCCGCGAGTCTGTCCGCCATCGCCGGCAGCGCCTTCTCCAGGCGTTCCCGGTGCTCGGTCGTGAAGCCGTGCCGGCCGCCGTCGGGGAGCCCCTCGGGCCAGCCGAGTTCCACCCGTACGGGTGCCTCCCGCGGCGCGCGGCGTACGGGGCCGGCCTCCGTCCCGTGGGCCTTCTCGTGTTCCGCCACCAGCGCCTGGCCCTTCTCCAGGACCCCGTCCGGGAGGCGGACCGTGCCGGTGGCGCCGGCGACCAGGTCGACGCGGGCGCCGATCTCGGTGGCGAAGGCGTCCAGGCGGCCGGCGTCGGCGTCGGAGCGCATGTCGACGAGGGCCACGACGACGTACCGCTCGCGCGGGTAGCGCTCGTGCAGGGCGCGGATGGTGTTGAGGACGGTGTTGCCGGTGGAGAACTCGTCGTCGACGAGGACGAGGGGGCCGTCGCCCGCGAGGAGCTCGGGGTCCTCGGGCAGCAGGAGGTGCGAGGTGGCGTGGGAGTGGGACTCCTCGAAGCCGCCCGCGCGGGCGACGCCGGCCACCGGGCGGCGGGTGGAGTGGAGGTACGGGGCGGTGCCGAGGCCGTCGGCGACGGCGTGCCCGAGGGCGGTGGCGGTCTCCGCGTAGCCGAGGACGACGGACCGGGCGGCCTCCTCGTCGCCGAGGAGCTCGCGGACGCTCCGGCCGAGGTCGAGGCCGGAGCCGTACACGACGGAGGGGCGCTGCGGCACGTGCTTGCCGAGCACGTGGGAGACCAGCAGGTGCGCGCGCTTGGGGTTGCGACGCAGTGCGAGGCCCAACAGGGCCGGTAGCTCCTCGCCGCCGATCAGTTCGACGCCCAGTCGCTCCGCGACCCACGTTCCGGTCCACACCACGTCGTCGACGTCCCTTCGTCAGCCGGCCAGGCCGGCGGTGAGCAGATCCACGAAGCCGACGTCCTCCTTGGCGACGCCGAAGACCTCGGCGCGCAGGAGGGTGCGCTCGGCCCACGCGCGATGCGGCTTCGCCTCGTTCATCTTGTTCGTGTAGGCGGAGCGGAGCACGCCGCCGCCGTCCCGCTCGGTCCGCAGGATGTCCTGGGCGTCGCTCCACTCCTCGTGGCTGACGACGGAGAGGGCGTGCACCGGCACCACGTGGGTGGGGTGGATGCAGGTCTTGCCGAGGAGGCCGTTGGCCCGGTCGAGTTCGATCTCGCGCAGCAGGCCGTCGAGGTCGTGCTCGATGAGGGCGGTGCGCAGGTCCTCGGCGCGGCCCTCCAGGAAGGGGCTGCGGCGCAGCTGGGGCTTGAACATGCGCTCGCCGGGACGGAAGTACTCCCAGACGGGTCCGGTGACGGTGAAGCCGGTCCCGTCGGAGCGGCCGAGGACGTTGACGACGTCGGCGATGACGCTCGCGACGATCTTGATGTCGTAGGCGGTCATGTCGGGCGAGCGGCGCAGCCCGTAGGCGGAGCAGAAGTCGGTGACGCCGAGGCGGAGGGCGAGGACGCGGTCGCGGTACTTGCCGGTGATGGAGGCGATCCCGGCGAGGGTCTCGGCCCGGGTCTCCAGGTGGAGGAGCTCGGGGGACTCCAGGACGGGCATGGCGAAGAGGCGCCGGCCGGTCGTCCGCTCGGCCTCGGTGAGCGCTTCGAGGAAGGCGTGGCCGCGGGCCTCGGTGAACTTGGGCAGCACGAATCCGGACAGCAGGCGGACGGAGGCGCCGAGGCGGTCGACGAGGTCGGTGATCTGGTGCGGTTCGCGGACCCGGATGAAGAGCAGGGGCAGGTCCGGGGCGGTGTCGGCGTCCGCCCCGGTGGCGGTGTCCGTCCCGGTCCCGGTGGCGGTGTCCGTCCCGGTCCCGGCGGCGAGGTCGGCGAAGTGCCGGACGAGGTTGTCCTCGCCCGCCTCGACGTCGGCGTCGCTGATGGAGTCCTCCAGGCAGAGCACCATGGAGACCACTCCGCGTCCGGCCTGTTTGCGCACGGCGTCGGCGAGCCGGGGGCGGGTGGCCGGGCTGTAGAGCGTGGCGCCCAGGGCCACGGCGAGCGTGCGGGCGGGCGAGTCGGCCGTGAAGTCGGCCGGCTCCTGGTGGAACAGCCCGGTCCGTACCGCGGACGGGATGTGCCCGAAATGACGCATGTGAGTCCCCCGTCTGCCTCTCCGGCCCTGATGACACGTGGCCGGTAATAGTACGTAGGTACGGGTGTCCTTAGTTCCCCGGGCGCGTGAAATTCAGGTAACCCACCGGCATCCGTCGCCCCGTCCGGTGTCGGGGGTGCCCCCGCGTTGTCCGCGGGCCGGGCGGGAGGGCAGGATTGCGGTCATGACGCACGCGATGCAGAAGGGCTCCAACGTCCCTCTCGACACCGCGGCCGTACGGGCCGTGCTCCGCTGGACCCCGGGCCCCGGGGTCCCCGACGTGGACGCCTCGGCCCTGCTCCTCGGGCCCTCCGGCCGCGTGCGGTCCGACGAGGACTTCGTCTTCTACAACCAGCCGCGCCATCCCTCGGGGCTGGTGCGGCGGCTGCCGAAGAAGCGGGTCTCCGAGGGCCTGACGGACACCGTGGAGGCCGATCTGGCCTCGCTCGACGTCTCGGTCGACCGGGTGGTGATCGCGGCCTCCTCCGACGGCGGCACCTTCCGCTCCGTCTCCGACCTGCGGATCCTGCTGTACGACGCGGTGGCCGGGGCGGAGCACGAGCCGCTGGCGCTGTTCGAGGTGATGGCGGAGACCGGCGAGGAGACGGCGGTCATCTGCGGCGAGCTGTACCGGCGCGGGGACGGCTGGAAGTTCCGCGCGGTGGGGCAGGGCTATCCGACGGGGCTCGTCGGGCTCGCCACGGACTTCGGCATCTCGGTCGACGAGGACGCGGCGGAGGGCCGGGAGGACGACCAGGCCCCCCGGGGCGGGGTGCCGGGGGCGTCCGGGGACTCCTCCGACTCCGACCTGACCGTGGTCCACACCCCTCTGCCTCCGCAGCCGGCCGTACCGCCCCTGCCGGACCGGGTGCCGCCCATGCCGGACCGCGCGCCCGCCTACGGCTACCCGCCGCAGCAGCCGGTGGGCGCCCCGGCCCCCGCGTACGGCTACCCGCAGCCGGTGACCGCCCCCGAGCAGAACCCTGCCCCGGAGTTCCGCATGCCTCCGATGGGCCCCCAGTTCGTCCGGTCGTGAGGTCGACGGGGGCGACGGGGCCGACGGGGCCGACGGGGCCGACGGTCGGGCCCTACGCCTTGGTCTTGTAGCCGCGCCCCCACTGGAGGCCCCAGCCGTACAGCCGGTCCAGTTCGGCCTGGAAGCCGTACACGAACCGGACCTCGCGGCGGACGGTCAGCTCGCCCTTGACGTTCTCCATGGAGAAGACGGCGCAGGAGCGGGCCTGCGGGGCGCGCTCGTCGAGCTCGATCTCGATCCGGGGGCCGTTGCTCGGGTAGAGCGTCACCTTGGCGTGCGTGCGGTCGAAGGCCGGCGTCTGGTCGTAGATGTACACGAAGAACAGCAGGCGCTTGATCTCGTCCCGGTGGTCCAGGTTGACGAAGACCGTCTCGCCCGAGGAGCCGCCGAAGCGGTCGTCGCCGCTGAGCTTCACGTACGGGGCCGTGTTGAGGTCGCCGAAGAAGCCGCCGAGCGGCTGCACGACCCCCTTGCTGCCGTCGGTGAGCTCGTAGAGGCAGCCGAGGTCGAGGTCGACGTTGACCATGCCCTGGGTGTGGGCCTGGACGACCTCGGGCTTGAAGAGCTGGGCGGGGTTCCGCAGCAGCCGTCCGCTCTGCCGGGAGCGGCCCTCGATGTCGGAGGTGCGCATCCGCCAGGAGAGGTTGACCCGGAGGTTGCCGGTGGCGGCGCCCTGTTTGGTGAGCGAGACGGTCGGGCGTCGTTTCGTCAGGTCGATCGCGTTCGACGCGGCGCTGCCCGAGTCGAACTGCGCCGTCCTCGTCGGAAACAGGTTGTCCCAGAAGGCCATGTCGCCTTCACCCCCCACTGGTCGTCACCGTCACGGCCGTCCGTACCGCGCACATGCCTGCGGGGCGGCCGGATCCACCGGCCGCCCCGCAGTGAAGCATTCCTCATCGGCGGGGGCGTCACACCCCGGACGGCACCTCGGTCTTGTCCTCCGAGGAACCGCCCTCGGCCGCCGCGAGCCGCTTGTTGCGGCGGACGGAGGACCAGAAGGACCAGGCGATGAGGAGGACGCCGATGGAGCCGGTGACGATCTCGGGGATCTCGTACTGGATGGTGATCATGAGGACCACGGCCAGGGCACCGATCGCGTAGTGGGCGCCGTGCTCCAGGTAGACGTAGTCGTCGAGGGTGCCCTGGCGGACCAGGTAGACCGTCAGCGAACGGACGTACATGGCGCCGACGCCCAGGCCGAGCGCCATCAGCACGATGTCGTTGGTGACGGCGAAGGCGCCGATGACGCCGTCGAAGGAGAAGGAGGCGTCGAGGACCTCCAGGTAGAGGAACATGAAGAAGGCGGCCTTGCCGGCGAGCTGGACCGCGGGGACCTTCTTGCCGCTGCGCTCGGCCTCTTCCTCGGCCTCGTGCTCGCGCTCCTCTTCCTCCTCCAGCTTGTTCTCGAAGTAGCCGGAGAGACCGCCGACGACGAGGTACGTGATGAGGCCGGCGATGCCGGAGATCAGGACCGTCTGCGCCTTGTCGACGTGCGCGCCGCCGTGCTGGTGGGCGTGGGTCGCGAAGGTCATGGAGGTGATGAGCAGGACGACCAGCGCGATGCAGACCGACAGCATGTCGACCTTGCCGAGCTTGGCGAGCGGGCGCTCGATCCAGCGCAGCCACTGGATGTCACGGTCCTCGAAGATGAAGTCGAGGAAGATCATCAGCAGGAACATGCCACCGAAGGCGGCGATCGACGGGTGCGCGTCGGTCACCAGCTCCTGGTACCTGTCGGCGTCGTTCAGCGCGAGGTCGACGGCCTCGACGGGGCCGATCTTCGCGCTGATGGCGACGATCACGACGGGGAAGACGAGGCGCATGCCGAAGACGGCGATGAGCACGCCGACCGTGAGGAAGATCTTCTGCCAGAAGGCATTCATCTTCTGCAGGATTCCGGCGTTGACCACCGCGTTGTCGAACGACAGGGAGATCTCGAGGACGCAGAGGATCGCGACGATCCCGAACGCTTCCCACCCCCCGTAGGCCACCGCCACGGCCAGGCCGAGCACAGTGATCGCGAACGACCAGCCGAAGGTTTTCAGAATCACTGTCTACCCCATCGTGAAATTACAGGCTTTACGAAACGTTGACCCCGAAGTCTAGAGCGATGCCCCGAAGCCCGGACGCGTACCCCTGGCCCACCGCCCGGAACTTCCATTCGCCGTTGTAGCGGTAGAGCTCGCCGAAGATCATCGCGGTCTCCGTGGAGGCGTCCTCCGAGAGGTCGTACCGGGCGAGCTCCTGGCCGTCCAGCTGGTTCACCACGCGGATGAACGCGTTGCTCACCTGGCCGAAGCTCTGGCCGCGGCTGTCGGCGTCGTGGATCGACACCGGGAAGACGATCTTGTCGCAGTGGGCCGGCACCTTGGTGAGGTCCACGATGAGGGACTCGTCGTCCCCGTCACCCTCGCCGGTGAGGTTGTCGCCGGTGTGTTCGACGGACCCCTCGGGGCTGCGGAGCTGGTTGTAGAAGACGAAGTACTCGTCCCCGAGCACCCGGCCCGCCTGGCACAGCAGGGCGCTGGCGTCGAGGTCGAAAGGGGCTCCGGTGGTGGAGCGCGCGTCCCAGCCGAGTCCGACGAGGACCTGGGTCAGGTTGGGTGCGGCCTTGGAGAGGGAGACGTTGCCTCCCTTGGCGAGCGTGACGCCCATGATTCGGTTCCTCCCCGGTGGTGATGAGGCACGTCCGGCGCCGCACGGGAGGTGCGGCGCCGGACGGTTCGAACGGTTCGGCTCAGACGTTGACGCCGAAGTCCTGCGCGATGCCGCGCAGGCCCGAGGCGTACCCCTGGCCGACGGCGCGGAACTTCCACTCCGCGCCGTGGCGGTAGAGCTCGCCGAAGACCATGGCGGTCTCGGTCGAGGCGTCCTCGGAGAGGTCGTACCGGGCGATCTCGGCGCCGCCGGCCTGGTTCACGACGCGGATGAACGCGTTGCGCACCTGGCCGAAGGACTGCTGGCGGTTCTCCGCGTCGTAGATCGAGACCGGGAAGACGATCTTGGCCACGTCGGCCGGCACGCCGGCCAGGTTGACCTTGACCTGCTCGTCGTCGCCCTCTCCCTCGCCGGTGAGGTTGTCGCCGGTGTGCTCGACCGAGCCGTCGGCGCTCTTCAGGTTGTTGAAGAAGACGAAGTCCTGGTCGTTGCGGACCTTGCCCGCCTCACTCACCAGGATGGCGCTGGCGTCGAGGTCGAAGTCCGTACCGGTGGTGGTGCGGACGTCCCAGCCCAGACCGACGGTCACGGCGGTGAGGCCAGGGGCCTCCTTGGTCAGCGAGACGTTGCCGCCCTTGCTGAGGCTGACTCCCACGAGTCCCTCCATAGGTTTCCAGGGGCAGCGCCCCCAGTCGTGCGTTGGCATCGGATCAACGTCTGGATCCTAGTGACGGGTTCCCGGTCGAAACAGTCGATTCGCCCGGTGAATCCGAGGGTGTCGGCCCCGGCGACGCTCAGAGCGCTTCCAGGGCCTGGACGTAGTCGCGCGGGTCGCGGGCGTCCGACAGGGCGTTCACGACGGTCCAGCGGACGACGCCCTCCTTGTCGATGACGAAGGTGCCGCGGACCGCGCAGCCCTTCTCCTCGTCGAAGACGCCGTAGGCCCGGGAGGCCGCGCCGTGCGGCCAGAAGTCGGAGAGCAGCGGGAACTCCAGCCCCTCCTGGTCCCCGAAGACGCGGAGGGTGTGGATGGAGTCGTTGGAGACGGCGAGGAGCGCGGTGTCGTCGTTGACGAACGTCCGGAGGTCGTCGCGGAGCTCGCGCAGTTCACCGGTGCAGACGCCGGTGAAGGCGAAGGGGTAGAAGAGCAGCACCACGTTCTTCTCGCCGCGGAAGTCGGAGAGCCGCACGGTCCGGCCGTGGTTGTCCTTGAGCTCGAACTCCGGGGCCTTGGTGCCGACCTCGATCGCCATCGCGTACGCGTCCCTTTCGACGGGCCCGGGCCTTGGGCCGTTCCGGTGAACCCGGGTGGGCCCCAGCCTACGGCCTGCGCACGAAAGCCCCCGCCGGCAGGCCGGCGGGGGCTTCTCGCAGCGTGGTGATCAGCGCTTGGGGGCAGCCAGGCGGGTGCCCGTCCAGTCCTTGGCGACGCTGATGCTCTTGGTCTGGGAGAGACCCGCTGTCTGCGCGGCATCCTGGATGTCGGACGGCTCGATGTAGCCGTCGCGGCCGGTCTTCGGGGTCAGCAGCCAGATGTTGCCGCCGTCCTCCAGAAGACCGATGGCGTCCACCAGTGCGTCGGTGAGATCGCCGTCCTCGTCGCGGAACCACAGCACGACGACGTCGGCGACGTCGTCGTAGTCCTCGTCCACGAGATCCTGTCCGATGACGGACTCGATGCCTTCACGGAGATCCTGGTCGACGTCTTCGTCGTAGCCGATCTCCTGGACCACCTGTCCGGGCTCGAACCCCAGCCTCGCTGCCGGGTTGGTCCGCTCCTCCGCGTGGTCCGCGGTCGCGCTCACGGCTTGCCTCCTGCTCATTCGGTAAATGCTGTGGGCCACGCGTATGCGCGTGGCGCTGGCCGTAGTCCACACGTGCCGGGGCGGATCGCGCAAGTACCCGGCCGCCGAGACCGCCGAAACGGTGACGTTTGGGGCCGTCTCGCCGCAACTTCCGGCACCGCCGATCCCTCCTCCGTGATCAGGTGCACATGGTTCGTCCCGGTTTGCTGACTTCTGAGTTTTCAGTCTGCCGAACGCCCGGACGAAACGCATGCGCGGGTTGGGCGTAAGGTTGCGATTTGAGCGCACCCGGACTTCCGGAAGGCAGGCGAGGCACCCCCCGGGGGTTACCCCCCGGTAAATGTGACGTCCGACGCCGGTGGGGTACACGATGGACATCTCCTGACCAGCCCGTGGCCCCGTGGGCACCACCGAACAGCGAAGGAAGAGCGTGGCTCCCGGATCCGATCGCACCCCGATCATCATTGGCGGCCTTCCCAGCCAGGTCCCGGATTTCGACCCGGAAGAGACCCAGGAATGGCTCGACTCCCTCGACGCGGCCGTCGACGAGCGGGGCCGTGAGCGGGCCCGCTACCTCATGCTCCGCCTGATCGAGCGGGCCCGCGAGAAGCGCGTGGCCGTGCCCGAGATGCGCAGCACGGACTACGTCAACACCATCGCCACCAAGGACGAGCCGTTCTTCCCCGGCAACGAGGAGATCGAGCGCAAGGTCCTCAACGCCACCCGGTGGAACGCGGCCGTGATGGTCTCGCGCGCCCAGCGCCCGGGCATCGGCGTCGGCGGTCACATCGCCACCTTCGCCTCCTCGGCCTCCCTGTACGACGTGGGCTTCAACCACTTCTTCCGCGGCAAGGACGAGGGCGACGGCGGCGACCAGATCTTCTTCCAGGGGCACGCCTCCCCCGGCATCTACGCCCGCGCGTACCTCCTGGACCGGCTGAACGAGGCCCAGCTCGACGGCTTCCGCCAGGAGAAGTCGAAGTTCCCCGACGGCCTCCCCTCGTACCCGCACCCGCGGCTGATGCCGGACTTCTGGGAGTTCCCGACGGTGTCGATGGGCCTCGGCCCGCTCGGCGCGATCTACCAGGCGCGGATGAACCGGTACATGGAGGCGCGCGGCATCGCCGACACCTCCAGGTCGCACGTCTGGGCGTTCCTCGGCGACGGCGAGATGGACGAGGTCGAGTCGCTCGGCCAGCTGTCCATCGCCGCCCGCGAGGGCCTGGACAACCTCACCTTCGTCGTCAACTGCAACCTCCAGCGGCTCGACGGCCCGGTCCGCGGCAACGGCAAGATCATCCAGGAGCTGGAGTCGATCTTCCGGGGCAACGGCTGGAACGTCATCAAGCTGATCTGGGACCGCTCCTGGGACCCGCTGCTCGCGCAGGACCGCGACGGCATCCTGGTCAACAAGCTGAACACCACCCCCGACGGCCAGTTCCAGACGTACGCCACGGAGACCGGCGGCTACATCCGGGATCACTTCTTCGGCGGCGACCACCGGCTGCGGGCCATGGTCGAGGGCATGTCGGACCAGCAGGTCCTGCACCTGGGCCGCGGCGGCCACGACCACAAGAAGATCTACGCGGCCTACGCGGCGGCGAAGGCCCACGCGGGCCAGCCGACCGTGATCCTGGCGCAGACCGTCAAGGGCTGGACGCTGGGCCCGAACTTCGAGGGCCGCAACGCGACCCACCAGATGAAGAAGCTGACGGTCGACGACCTCAAGCGCTTCCGCGACCGGCTGCACATCCCGGTGACGGACCGGCAGTTGGAGGAGGGCCTGCCGCCCTACTACCACCCGGGCCGGGACTCCGAGGAGATCCAGTACATGCACGACCGCCGCGAGGCGCTGGGCGGGTACGTCCCGACCCGGGTCGTGCGGGCGAAGCCCCTGGCCCTCCCCGACGACAAGGTCTACGCGGCGGCCAAGAAGGGCTCCGGGCAGCAGTCGATCGCCACCACGATGGCCTTCGTCCGCATCCTGAAGGACCTCATGCGGGACAAGGAGATCGGCAAGCGCTTCGTGCTGATCGCCCCCGACGAGTACCGCACCTTCGGCATGGACGCCTTCTTCCCGAGCGCCAAGATCTACAACCCGCTGGGCCAGCAGTACGAGGCGGTGGACCGCGAACTCCTCCTCGCCTACAAGGAGTCGCCGACCGGCCAGATGCTGCACGACGGCATCTCCGAGGCCGGCTGCACGGCCTCGCTGATCGCCGCCGGCTCGGCGTACGCCACGCACGGCGAGCCGCTGATCCCGGTGTACGTCTTCTACTCGATGTTCGGCTTCCAGCGGACCGGCGACCAGTTCTGGCAGATGGCCGACCAGCTGGCGCGCGGCTTCGTGCTCGGCGCCACCGCCGGCCGGACCACGCTGACCGGCGAGGGACTCCAGCACGCGGACGGCCACTCGCACCTCCTCGCCTCGACCAACCCGGCCTGCATCGCCTACGACCCGGCGTTCGGCTTCGAGATCGCGCACATCGTCAAGGACGGCCTGCGACGGATGTACGGCCCCGAGGCCGAGGACGTCTTCTACTACCTGACCGTCTACAACGAGCCGATCCAGCACCCGGCCGAGCCCGAGAACGTGGACGTGGAGGGCATCCTCCAGGGCATCCACCGCTTCAGGGCCGCCGAGGCGGGCACCATCCCGGCTCAGATCATGGCCTCGGGCGTCGCCGTGCCGTGGGCGATCGAGGCGCAGCGGATCCTCGCCGAGGAGTGGAACGTCAAGGCCGACGTCTGGTCCGCGACCTCCTGGACCGAGCTGCGCCGCGAGGCCGTGGCCGTCGAGGAGCACAACCTGCTCCACCCGGACGAGGAGCAGCGCGTCCCGTACGTGACGCGCAAGCTCCAGGGCGCCGAGGGCCCGTTCGTCGCGGTCTCGGACTGGATGCGGTCGGTGCCGGACCAGATCTCCCGCTGGGTGCCCGGCCCGTACACCTCGCTGGGCGCGGACGGCTTCGGCTTCGCGGACACGCGCGGTGCGGCCCGCCGCTACTTCCACATCGACGCGCAGTCGATCGTGCTCGCCGTGCTGACCGAACTCGCCCGCGAGGGCAAGGTCGAGCGCTCGGCCCTGAAGCAGGCCGTGGACCGCTACCAGTTGCTCGACGTCACGGCGGCCGATCCCGGCGCCGCGGGCGGCGACGCCTGACGGACGCCGTCGGCCGCTCGTTTCGGCTGGTGAGGGCGGTGGGACGCGGTCCCGCCGCCCTTCGTCATTCCTTACGATGCCGGACATGCCCGTCAAGAAGCTGCGCTGGGAAGAGCGCACCCAGACGCCGCTCCTGGTGCTCGCGGTCGTGTTCGGCCTCGCCTACGCGGTGCCGATCGTGGCCCCCGGCGCCGAGCCGTGGGTGCACCGGCTGTGCACCCACGCCGAGTGGACCGTCTGGGGTGCCTTCGCGCTCGACTATCTCGTCCGTCTCGGGCTCGCCCCGGACCGCTGGCGCTTCGTGCGCGGCCATCCGCTGGACCTGCTGGCGGTGATACTGCCGATGGTGCAGCCGCTGCGGCTGCTGCGGGTCGTCTCCACGCTCCTCCTCGTGGGTCGGCGGGCCCGGATGGCCCCGCAGATAACGCTCACCACGTATGTGGCGGGCGCGGTGGTCGGGCTGATGATGTTCGGCTCGCTGGCCGTGCTGCACGTGGAGCGGGACGCCCCGCACGGCAACATCAAGACGCTCGGGGACGCGGTGTGGTGGTCGTTCACCACGATGACGACGGTCGGCTACGGCGACCACGCCCCGACCACGGGTCTCGGCCGGGTCCTCGCGGTGGGCCTGATGCTCTCGGGCATCGCCCTGCTCGGTGTCGTCACGGCCAACATCGCCGCCTGGTTCATCTCCCGCTTCGACCGGGACGACGCGGTGGAGCGCCGGCAGACGGAGCTCCTGGAGGCGCTCACCCTGGAGGTCCGGGAGCTCCGCGCCGAGGTGGCCCGGCTCTCGGCGCGGCCGGCCCGGCAGGAAGCGCCCGAAGTGCCGGGGGCTCCGGGAGCGCCGGGAGGGCCGGGAGCGCCGGGAGCGGACGAGCCGTGCGATGTCCCCTCGCCTACCGCTCCCAGAGCTTGAACGCTCTGACCTCGTAGGCCGTCTGCGGCACCCAGGTCCCCCTCCCCGGGTACGTCTCGAACTCCCCCGTCTCCCCGCACTCCGCCGACTGGTACGTGGTGACCGGTCGGCCCGTGCGGTTCGCGAGGGACTGGGCCGAGGTGCCCGGCGGCAGGGCGACGCAGCTGTCGATGTCGGTCGTGGCCAGCTCGTGCGTCCACGGCCTGCCCCTGAAGCCGGGCTTCGGCCAGAGACAGAGCCGACCGGGCCCGCAGGCCCCGAGCGCGGTCCCGGCCGGGGCGACTGACGGCGCCGCCGGGGCCACCGGGGTCACGGGCGCCGCCGGGGCCGCCATGAGGGCGGTCAGGAGGAGGGCCGTGACGGCCGCGCCGGTGAGGACGGTCTTCGTATACATGCTGATGAACCCCCGATTCGTCACTCTCTGTGATCACGAGGATGGCGGAGGTCCTCCGACGACGGAAGAAGGGCCGCCCCCGTTCACGCGAACGGGTGACGGCCCCCTACGGGAACCCTGACGGGCGAGCGTCAGATGTGACCGCCCATGCCGCCCGCCTCCGCGTTCTCGCCGCGCTTGGTGAGCGTGGCGACGAGGGCCGCGACGACGGCGACGCCACCGGCGACGGTGAAGGCCAGCCCCATGCCGTCCAGGAAGGTCTCGTGGATGACCCCGGTGATCTGCTGGAGGAGGCCGGGAGTCATCCCCGGCGCCTGGGCCAGCTCCGGCGGGGTCATGCCGAACTCGGCGGCCTGCTCGAGGCGCGGGTCGGCCGGGACCGGGATGCCGGCCTCCTTCCAGTTCCCCGCGAAGGAGCCGGAGACCTTCGAGGACATGACGGCGCCGAGCACCGCCGTGCCGAGCGCGCCGCCGACCTGCATGGCGGCCTGCTGCAGACCGCCGGCCACGCCGGAGAGCTCCAGCGGCGCGTTGCCCACGATGACCTCGGTCGCGCCGACCATGACCGGGGCGAGGCCCAGGCCGAGCAGGGCGAACCAGAGGGACATGGCGAGGGTGCCGGTGCCGGCGGTGAGCGTGATCATGCCGAACATCGCGACGGCCGTGCAGACCATGCCGCCGACGAGCGGCACGCGCGGCCCGAACTTGGTGATCAGCGCGCCGGCCAGCGGCGAGGAGACGATCATCATCGCGGTCAGCGGCAGCAGGTGCAGACCGGCGTCGACCGGGCCGAGCCCCTTCACGCCCTGGAGGTAGAAGGTCACGAAGAAGAGGCCGCCCATGAAGGCGAAGGCCATCAGGACCATCAGCACCGCACCGGCCGAGAGCGGCACGGAGCGGAACATGCCCAGCGGGACGAGCGGCTCCCTGACCTTCGTCTCCCAGAAGGCGAAGACCGCGAACAGGACCACCGCGCCGAGCAGGCAGCCCCAGGTGTTGCCGCTCGCCCAGCCCCAGGACTCACCGGCCTTGATGATGCCCCAGATGAGGGCGGCCATGGCGCCGGAGAGCAGCAGGATGCCCAGGAGGTCGAAGGAGCGCGGCGCGTTCTCGGCGCGGTGGTCCTTGAGGATGACCAGGCCGAGCACGAGGGCGACCACGCCGACCGGCACGTTGATGAAGAAGACGGACTGCCAGCTGACGTGCTCCACCAGGAAGCCGCCGAGGATCGGGCCGCCCGCCGTGGAGGCGCCGATGACCATGCCCCAGATGCCGATCGCCATGTTCAGCTTCTCGGCGGGGAAGGTGGCGCGCAGCAGGCCCAGCGCGGCCGGCATCAGCAGGGCGCCGAAGAGTCCCTGCAGGACGCGGAAGGCGATCACGGCCGCGATGGAGTGCGACAGGCCGATCGCGCCGGAGGCGGCGGCGAAGCCGGCGATGCCGATGAGGAAGGTCTGGCGGTGACCGAAGCGGTCACCGAGCTTGCCGGCGGTGATCAGGGCGACGGCGAGCGCGAGCAGGTATCCGTTGGTGATCCACTGGACCTGGGCGAGGGTGGCGCCGAGGTCCTCCTTGATGGCCGGGTTGGCGATGGCGACGATCGTGCCGTCGAGCGCGACCATCATCACGCCGACGGCAACGCCGAAGAGCGTCAACCACGGGTGGCCGCGCAGTCCCTTCGCCGGGACCGGTACGGGTTCCCGGGCGTCCCCCTGACCCTGCGGGGCCTTTTCCACGGTGGTCTGACTAGTCATGCGAACGAGGCTAGTGACAGTCACTGACAATTGACAAAGCGATTCACGCGTCGGTAACTGTCACGTAGCTCACAGGTACGCTGAGCAGGAAGAAATGCCGAAAAAGAGGACCACGCCGTGACCGTTCCCGGACTGCGCGAGCGGAAGAAGCAGCGCACGCGCGACGCGCTGATCCGGGTCGCCCTGGAGCTCTTCACCGACCAGGGGTACGAGCGGACCACCGTCGACGAGATCGCCGACGCCGTGGACGTCTCCCAGCGCACCTTCTTCCGGTACTTCTCCTCCAAGGAGGAGGTCGCCTTCGCCGTCCAGCACATGGTGGAAGAGCGTTTCGTGCACGCCCTCGGACAGCGGCCCCCGGACGAGGCCCCCCTCGACGCGATGCGCAACGCCGTCCTGTCCGCCTGGGACACCATCGGCGAGGCGATCGCGGAGGTCGTCCCCGTCGAGCTGCACCTGCGCGCGTACCGCATGATCGAGTCGACGCCCGCGCTGCTCGCCGTCCATCTGCGCCGCTCCACCGAGATGGAGGAGACCATCTCCCGGATCATCGCCGCGCGCGAGGGCCTCGACGTCGACGAGGACCCGCGCCCCCGGATCGCGGTGGCGGCGTTCAGCGGGGTGATGCGGGTGACCGGGCAGATGTGGGGCCGGGGCACGGACGGGAGCCTGGAGGCCATCCGCGCGCTCACCGAGGAGTACCTCGACCACCTCGGCCCGGCGCTCGTCCCCCACTGGCGGGACCGGCCCGGGGAGGGTCCGGGGGCGGCCGCGTAGGCCGTCGCCGGCGGCCGCGGAGGCCGTCGCCCTCCGGTACGGGAGGCCCCGCAGGCTGTCGGGCTTCCCGTACGAGGGCGGTCCCGCGGGCTTCCGGCCTCCCCCGACGCGAGTCGCCGCGCGGGCCGCCGGGTTCCCGCACGAAGGCCGCCGCGTGAAGAGGCGTGCGCCGCGCCCCGTAGGGTGGCGGCCCGTGACCTCCGATGCCCCGCCCGCCCTCGTCGCCACGCGCGCACTCCTCGCACTCACCGTCGTGTTCGTGCTCCTCGCGACCACCGGGTGGACCACGATCCGGCACCAGCCCGTGCCGTGGCCGTCCCGCGAGGCCGCGCTCGCCGCCTGGGCGCGGGACCGGATCGACCACCGGCCGCTGCCCGACCCGGCCGCCCCGGCCCGTACCGTCGCCGCGTTCTTCGCCGGACTCGGCCCGGCGCGCGGCGCCCGGCTCGCCGCCCGGCACCCGCTCGTCGTCGGCAACCTCAACGGCGTCCCGGTCGCCCTGCGCTACCGCGCCAACCGGATCACCCTCGCGCGCGCGTACGCCGCCGAGCGGAACAGGGTCGACGACCCCAGGCTCTCCCCCGAGGGCCGGCACGAGGCCCGGCGCCGCATAGACCGCTTCGCCTCCCTGATGCGCCCCGGCCGCCAGGTCCTCGCCTTCGACCCGACCGGCACGGGGCGGGCGGCCGAGGTCCTCGGGGACCTGGAGCGGGCCCGGCGCGTCTCGGTGATCGTGCCCGGCGTCGACACCAACCTGCTCACCTTCCAGAAGACCCACGGCCGGTACGGCGCCCCCGCCGGCATGGCCGAAGCCCTCTACGCGGCCGAGCGGCGGACCTCGCCACGCGCACGCGTGGCGGTCATCGCCTGGGCCGACTACACCGCACCCGTCGGGATAGGCGTCGACGCGGTGACCGGCCGGCTGGCCGAAGAGGGAGCCGTACGACTGGTGGGCCTCACCGAGTCCCTGCCCCCGGACGCGCGCGTGGCGCTCTTCTGCCACAGCTACGGCTCCGTGCTCTGCGGGGCCGCCGCACCCCGGCTGCCCGCCCGGGTGACCGACCTGGCCGTGGCCGGAAGCCCCGGGATGCGGGTCGGGCGGGCCGCCGACCTCGACAGCCACGCGCGCGTGTGGGCCATGCGGGACGCCGACGACTGGATAGCGGACGTGCCGCACCTGGAGGTGGGCGGGCTCGGACACGGCGCCGACCCGGTCGCGCCGGAGTTCGGCGCGAGGCTGCTCTCCGCGCACGGCGCCCTCGGCCACAGCGGCTATTTCGAGCCGGGGACACAGAGCCTCGGCAACTTCGCCGCCATAGGCGTCGGGGCGTACCCGAATCTGGTCTGCGCACCCGCCGACAGCGCTTGCCACGACGGAATATCCGGCACGGAAGGGCTCTGACGCGCGTAGATCACGCAATTTCAGGACCTTTCACAGGGGCGACGCAAGGGCACACGCCGCTTACGATGAGGCGCATGGGTGATGTGCTGGCCGGAATTCATGCCGCCTGGGAGCTCGAGAGCGACGCCCTCGTCATCCGCTTCGACCGGGGGATCCGTACGCCGAAGCTCTTCGGGGCGCTGCGCGAGAGACGCGTACCGCACGAGGCGCTGGCGTCGGTGACGCTCACGCCCGGCAAGCGGGGCACCCTCGTGCTGCACGCCGTGCCGAGGCCGGGCGCCGATCCGCTGATGGAGGTGGCCGCGGGGCAGCTCAAGGAGGGCAGCGATCCGTACCGCCTGGTGCTCCCGGCGGAACGCGAGACGCTCGCCGAGCACTACCGGGACGAACTGCGGGCGCTCCTCGCGTCGCACCCGGGGGCCGCGGGGGCCGCCGGGTACGACGCGCTGCAGGACGGGTCCGTCGACGGCGTCGCGCCCGCCGACCGGTTCCTGGTGGCGCCGCCGTCGGGGCCGCAGTCCTTCAAGGGGTACGACGGGAAGGCCGGCTTCGACGGGACCTCGGAGGTCGCCTTCCGCTGGTCCTGGACGGGAGCCTCCTCGGAGAAGTGGAAGGCCGGCGACCAGGTCTTCTCGGTACGGGACCTCTGCGGGGTCGAATGGCGCTCGCCGGACGGCGTCGACGGGTACCTGCGGCTCGTCCCCCGGGACGGCGGGCCCCGGACCGTCCCCGTCCAGCCCGACCAGGACCCGGCGTGCGTCGTCTTCGGCCGCTACGGACCGGTGTACGAGTCCCTCATCTTCGCCGCGGCGGTCCTCGCCGCGATCCGGGACAAGGACCGCGCCCCCGTGCCCGTCGCGGTCCCCGCCGGGGGGCGGGGAGCGGGGCCCCGGGATCCCGGGGCGGTGGCTGAAAGGATTCGCCACTTGGGGGAGCTGCATCGGGCGGGGCTGGTCACGGATGCGGAGTTCTCGGCGAAGAAGGCGGAGCTCCTGGCGGAGCTGTGACGGGGCGGGGCCGGTCGTCCCGCCCCCGCCGCGCGGGGCCCGCCCTGTTGGGCGGCCGCGCTCCTCGCCGGTGGGGCCCCGCGCCCTGCTGGGCGGCTCCCTTGCCCCCCCCGCGGGGCCCGCGCCCGCCGGGGCGGCGCCCCTTCCGCCACCCGCCCGTGTGGGCAATCGTCCCGCTGGGCGAGGGGGGTCCCCCCTGCTCGAGCGAAGCCGAGAGCTTGGGGGAGGGTGGGCACACGGGACGGCGCCCTCAGTGGCGCCTCCGCGTTCCGGGCCTGAACCCGCACCCCGTGTGCGCCGTACCTGCCGGTGCGGGTCCGGGCGCGGCAGCCTCGGGCGCCGGCAAGGGCGCCGTCCGTTGTGCCCACCCGTTCCGCCCCAGCGGAACGACTGCCCACAACGGCGGGCACCGCACCGGCAAGCGCAGGCCGCAACGGGGGCGCGGGGGCGGGCGCCGGCCGGCGGGGGCCGCGGCAGCGCGGGGGTGGGCGTCACGTCCGTGGGCCGTGTCGTACCCCGGTAGCAGGTTCGTCCCAGTCCTCGGTATGACGCCCCGCGGCGGGGGCGCTGCCTACGCTGGGCCCGTCATGGACATCGAATCGCGCCACCGGCCGCCCACCGCTCCCCCGCCCGTCGCCCGTCGCCCCGGTGGGCGGTGGGCGGTCGCCCGGACGCGGGAGGTGTTCCAGGGGCTCGGGGCCGCGCTCACCACCCCCACCACACCGGGTGCCCCGCTCCTCGCGGGTGCGCCCGGTCGCTGGGTGCGGCTGCTGCCGTACGTCGTCGCCTTCTCGTTCGTCGCCGCGCTCCTCCCCTCCACCGTCGTGCTCCTCATCAACGACTACGGCGTCAACGGCGCCCTCGCCGGGGCCGTCGGCACCGCCCAGACGCTGCCGCTGCTGCTCGCCGTCGCCCGGCCCCTGGAGGCCTGGTGGATCGTCTTCGCCGCCGACGTGCTCGGCGCGCTCGTGCTGCTCGGTGCGGACGGCACGCGCGCGGAGTACTGGCCGTGGCCCCCGCCGCTGGTCGTCGGCTACTGCGCCCTGATGCTCGCGCTCGGGCTCCGCGAGTCCCGCCGGGCGCTGTTCGGGGTGTGGCTCGCGACCGGCGTGGCGGGTTACGTCCTGGAGGCCTTCCGGCCCGCCGGGTACACCAGCGTCCACACCCTGCTGCTCGTCCTGAGCGGGGTGCTGCTGCTCCTCGCCTCGGCCGTCCGCGCCCGCGGCGAGGCCCAGCGGCGGCTCGCCGAGCAGGAGACCATCAACGAGGCCGAGCGGGCCCGCCGCACGCTCCTGGAGGAGCGGGCCAGGATCGCGCGCGAGCTGCACGACGTCGTCGCCCACCACATGTCCGTGATCACCGTGCAGGCGGACTCGGCCCCGTACCGCATCTCCGGACTCCCTGACGCGGCCCGCGAGGAGTTCACGTCGATCGCGGCGAGCGCGCGCGAGTCGCTGGCCGAGATGCGCCGGCTGCTCTCCGTCCTGCGCAGTGACGGCGGCGAGGGCGAGCGGGCGCCGCAGCCGGGCCTCGACCGGGTCCAGCAGCTCGTCGAGGCGACCGTACGGGCGGGGGTCCCGGCCGAGCTGCGCCTCGCCGCCGACCTCGGGGAGGTGCCGCAGGCGGTGGACCTGTCCGCGTACCGGATCGTGCAGGAGGCCCTCGCGAATGTCGTGCGGCACGCCCCCGGGGCCCCGACCCGCGTCTCGGTCCGGGCCGAGGACGGATGGCTGACCGTTCTCGTCGTCAACGGGCCCTCCCTGGAGGAGGGTTCCTCCGTCGAGCGGGGCGCCCCCGGCACCGGGCACGGGCTCGTCGGCATGCGGGAACGCGTACGGTTGACCGGCGGCTCGCTGGACACCGGGCCGCTGCCGGACGGCGGCTTCCGCGTCGCGGCCAGGCTTCCCCTGCGTACGAAGGACACCGAGTGACCATCCGCGTGATCATCGTCGACGACCAGGCCATGGTGCGGGCCGGTTTCGCCGCGCTGCTCGCCGCGCAGCCCGACATCGACGTGGTCGGCGAGGCGCCGGACGGGCGGCAGGGCGTGGAGGTGGCGCGCTCGACGCACCCGGACGTCGTCCTCATGGACGTCCGGATGCCGGAGCTGGACGGGCTCGCGGCGGCCCGGGAGATCCTGCACCCGCCGGCCGGGGTCACGCACCGGCCGAAGGTGCTGATGCTGACCACCTTCGACGTCGACGACTACGTGTACGAGGCGCTGCGCGCGGGGGCGTCCGGCTTCCTCCTCAAGGACGCGCCGCCGGCGGACCTCATCGCGGCGGTACGGGTGGTGGCGGCGGGCGAGGCGCTGCTCGCCCCGTCCGTGACCCGGCGCCTCATCGCCGACTTCGCGGCCTCGCGCCCCGCTCCCCGCCGGGACGCCACGGCGCTGCGCCTGAACGGGCTCACGCCGCGCGAGACGGAGGTCCTGGAACTGATCGCCCGGGGCCTGTCCAACCAGGAGATCGCGGACAGCCTGGTCCTCGCCGAGCAGACGGTGAAGACCCACATCGGCCGGGTCCTCGCCAAGCTGGACCTGCGCGACCGGGCGCAGGCGGTGGTCTTCGCGTACGAGTCGGGCCTGGTGACCCCCGGCGCGAGCTGACGCCGAGCCCCCGGGGGGAGCCCCGCCGGCACCGGGATCCCGTGGGCCTCCGGGAGCCCCGGCGGCCTCCGGGAGTCCCGTCGGCCTCCGGGAGTCCTGTCGACCCCGGGGATCCCACCGCCCCCGGAGGAGCCCCGTCGACCCCGGGAGTACCGCCGGCCCCCGGGGGAAATCCCCACCCCCCGACTGGTGTCGGCCGCTCCTCCACCCCCTACCCGGGTGGCAGAAGGGAGTTGGCTCCCCGGTGTGACGTGTCGCCACCCTCCGTCTTCCTACCTTCCTCTCGCCAACGACGAGAACGAGGGAGGGCGGGCCGATGCGCCGCTTCACGAGGACCCTGATCACCGCCGCGGTGGTGACCGGCGTGATCGCCGGGACGGCCGGCTGGGCGTCCGGGAACAGCCAGGAGGCCGTGACCGGGGCCCCGGCCGGGACCGGGGCCTGGCGGGCCGCGGGGCTGCCGGACCCGGAGCGGATGGGCCCGGCCGAGGTCGCGCGGTTCTTCGCCGGGCTGGGTCCCGTACGGCGGAGGGAGCTGGCCCGGACGCACCCGACGGTCGTCGGGAACCTCGACGGGGCGCCCCTGGAGCTGCGGTACGAGGCCAACGCCCTCTCCACGCGCGGGGAGTTCGGCGGGGCGCGGGTCCTGGCCCACGATCCGCGCGGCCGGGGGCAGGTGGTCCTGGTCTACGGGGATCCGGCACGGGCCGAGCACGTGGCCGTGATCGTGCCCGGCTCCGACGTCGACGCCGGCCACGTGCGGCCGCTCGCGGACATGGCGGCGTCCCTGCGCCGGGCGACCGGGGGCCGTACGGCGGTCGTCGCCTGGGCCGGGTACACGACGCCCGTCGGGGTCGGCCTGGACGCGGCCACCGGCCGGCTCGCGGAGGCCGGGGCCGGGCGGCTGGCCCGGTTCACGGACGGGCTCGCCGCCGTGCGGCCCGTCGGCGCGGCCGAGCCGTCCGTGTTCTGCCACAGCTACGGCTCCGTGGTCTGCGGGCTCGCCGCGCACGAGCTGAAGGCCAAGGACCTGGTGGTCTTCGGCTCGCCCGGGATGCGCGCCGAGAACGTCTCCGGGCTCGGCACCTCCGCCCGCGTCTGGGCGGCGAAGGATCCCACCGACTGGATCGACCGGGTCCCGAACGTCGAGTTCGCGGGCCTCGGGCACGGCGCCGACCCCACCGACCCGTCCTTCGGGGCGCGTCCGATCCCGGCCGGGGACGCCGCCGGGCACGGCGGCTACTTCGCGCCCGGCACCGCCTCCCTCCGTGCGTTCGCCGCGATCGCCGAGGGGGACGTCCGATGAGGGCCCCGGCGACGAAGAACCCGGCCCTGAAGGCCCCGGCGACGAAGACCCCGGCCGTGAAGGCCCTCGTCCGGAAGATCGAGTCGTCCACGCCCGCCCACCGCGACCGGGCGGTCGACGGACTGCGCGCCCTCGCGCTGCTCGCCGTGCCGACCGGGCACTGGCTGCTCGGCGGTTTCACGCTCTCCGACGACGGCGCGATCCACAACGCGAGCCCGCTGGGCACCTTCTCCGGTCTGGCGCCCGTCAGCTGGGTCCTGCAGATGCTGGGGATCTTCTTCCTCGTCGGCGGTTACGCGTCGGTGCTGTCGTACCGGCGGCGGAAGGGCTCCACGCGCGCGTGGCTCGGTGGTCGGCTCGCCCGGCTCGGGCGACCGGTGCTCGGGGTCACCGCCGTGTGGGCGGCGCTGCTGCCGGTCCTGCACTTCGGTCTCGGGGTGCCCGTGGACACGCTGCGGACGGCGTCCACGCTGGTGATCCAGCCGCTGTGGTTCGTCGGGGTGTACACGGTGGTCACGGCGCTGACCCCGCTGTGCGTGCGGGCGGCCCGCCGACTCGGAGCGTGGGCCGCGGCGCCGCTGCTCGGCTCGGTCGCCGTCGTCGACTTCCTGCGGTACGGGCCGTACGCCGACGCCGTGCCGTCCTGGCTGAGCCTGCTGAACGTCCTGCCGGGCTGGATGTTCGCGTACCAGCTCGGTGCCTCCTGGGGCGAGGGCCGGGTCACCCGGCGCCACGCGTGGGGGCTGCTGCTCGGCGGCGCCGCGCTCTTCGCCGCCCTGCTGCTCGTCTTCGGCTACCCGGCGTCGATGGTCGGCGTCCCCGGCGAGGCCCGCACCAACTCGCACCCGCCGTCGCTGCTCGTCCTCGCCCTCGCCGCCGCGCAGAGCGGTGCGGCGATCCTGCTCCGGGAGCGGATCGGCGCGCTCCTGGGGCGGCCCGCGCTGTGGGCGCCGGTCGTCGTGGTCAACCTGTCCGCGATGACGATCCTGTGCTGGCACCAGACGGCGATGCTCACCGCCGCGATCCCCGCCTCGTACGCCGGTGGGGTCGCGGGCCTGGTGGGCGCGCCGGACTCGGTGGGCTGGATCCTCGCCCGGCTGGCCTGGATGCCGGTCTTCGCCGGTCTGCTGCTTCTGATCGGCCGGTACGCGCGCGTCTTCGAGGCGCCGTGGGCGAAGACCGGTCCGGCACGCCGCACCCTGGCGGGGCTGCTCGCGGCGGGCTTCGCGGTCTTCGCCCTGGGGCTCGCGTGAGGGCGCGGGGAGCCTCAGGCCTCCCGGCTGGCCGCCGTGTGGCTCATGTCCGGGTAGCGGTCGCCCGCCACCAGGCCGGCGATCGGCTCCAGTTCGGCGAGTTCGGCGTCGGTGAGGACGATGCGGGTGGCGGCCGCGTTCTCCAGGAGGCGGGAGCGCTTGCGGGTGCCGGGGATGGGGACGACGGTGAGGCCGTGCACGGCCGCGCGCTGCTGGACCCAGGCGAGGGCGATCTGGGCCGGCGTCGCGCCGTGGGCGGCGGCGATCTTCCGGACCGGGTCGAGGAGGGCCGCGTTCCGCTCGGCGTTCTCGCCGGAGAACCGGGGCTGGTGCCGGCGGAAGTCGTCGCCCGACAGCTCCTTGGAGGCGTCCGCGAACGCACCGGTCAGGAAGCCGCGGCCGAGCGGCGAGTACGGCACGAGGGTGACACCGAGTTCGGCGGCGGCGCCGACGGCGCTGCGCTCCACGTCCCGGGAGAAGAGCGACCACTCCGACTGGAGGGCGCTGATCGGGTGCACCGCGTGGGCCTCGCGCAGCTCGGGACCGGTGACCTCGCTCAGCCCCAGGAAGCGGACCTTGCCCTCCTGGACGAGCTCGGCCATGGCGCCGACGGACTCGGCGAAGGGGATCTCCGGGTCGCGGCGGTGCATGTAGTAGAGGTCGATGGTCTCGATGCCGAGGCGGCGCAGGCTGTCCTCGGCGGCCTTCTTGATGTAGGCGGGGTCGTTGCGGACGGCCCGGTAGGACGGGTCGTCGGCGCGGCGCTCTATGGCGAACTTGGTGGCGAGGGTGACCTCGTCGCGGTGGGCGGCGAGGAAGGGGGCGAGGAACTTTTCGTTGGCGCCGCTGCCGTAGATGTCGGCGGTGTCGATCAGGGTGACGCCGGCTTCCAGGGCCGCGTCGAGGGTGTCGCGGGCGGCGGCCTCGTCGGTGTCGCCGTAGAACTCGCTGATGCCCATGGCCCCGAAGCCCTGGACTCCGATCTCCGGGCCGTCCTGACCGCCGAGACGTACGGTGTCGATCTTGGTCACGCTGGTCATGAAGGTGTTCCTCCGCATGCGGTCCCGTAATGGCTGATCTTGATGTCGAGCACGGCGAGCGTGTCCTGGAGTTCGGTGATCCGGGTGAGGACGTCGCGCCGGGTGGCCTCCAGGAGCTCCCGCCGGTCGTCCCTGGTGTGGTCCCCCTGGCGCACCAGCTCGGCGTACCTGACCATGTCGGCGACCGGCATCCCGGTCAGCCGCAGCTTGCCGACGAAGGTCAGCCAGCCGAGGTCCTGCTCCGTGAAGCGGCGCTGGCCCGTGTGCGAACGGTCGACCTGCGGCAGCAGTCCGATCCGCTCGTACCAGCGCAGGGTGTGCGCGGTGAGCCCGGTCAGGGCGGCCACCTCGCTGATGGTGTAACGGTCCTTCCCCGTAAGCCCGGTCGTGCTCGCGATGCTCTCGGTCACGCTCATGGGACCCACGCTAAAACGTTTGAGTGCACTCGAAGCAAGTAGGCTCGGCCCCATGCACAGCAGCTTGCCGAGCCTGGCGTCGATCGAGAACTGGCCCGTCCCCACCGCGGCCGCCGCCGTCGTCCTCGCGGACGGCACCCTGGCCGGGTCCCACGGCCCCACCGGGCAGCGCTTCCCGCTCGCCTCCGTCACCAAGCCGCTGGCGGCGTACGCCGTCCTCGTCGCGTACGAGGAGGGGGCGATCGACCTCGACGAGCCGGCCGGGCCCGAGGGCTCGACCGTCCGCCACCTCCTCGCCCACACCTCGGGACTCGCCTTCGACGAGAACCGGGTGACGGCCGCGCCGGGCACCCGCCGGATCTACTCCAACACCGGCTTCGAGGCGCTCGGCGACCACGTCGCCAAGGCCACCGACATCCCCTTCTCCGAGTATCTGCACCAGGCGGTCCTGGAGCCCCTCGGCATGACCTCGACGACCCTGGAGGGCTCGCCCGCGAAGGACGGCGTGTCCACCGTGGACGACCTGGTGCGGTTCGCCGCCGAGGTGCAGGCGCCGCGGCTGCTCGACGCCCGGACCGTCCTGGACGCGATGACCGTCGCGTACCCCGGTCTGACCGGCATCCTGCCCGGCTACGGGCACCAGCGGCCGAACGACTGGGGGCTCGGCTTCGAGATCCGCGACGGCAAGTCCCCGCACTGGACGGGCGCGAACTCCTCGCCGCGCACCTTCGGGCACTTCGGCCAGGCCGGCACCTTCCTGTGGATCGACCCGGACGCCGGGCGGGCGGGCGGGAACAGCACGGGTGCCGCCTGTGTGGCCCTCACCGACCGGCCCTTCGGGCCGTGGGCGGTCGAGGCGTGGCCGCCGTTCACGGACGCGGTGCTCGCGGACCTGCGCGGACGCTGAGGCCTCCCGGGGCCCGGTCCGGAAGGCAGGTCCTACGCCTCGCAGCGGGTCGTCGGCAGCGTGCCGTCGACGCCCACCAGGCTCACGTCGACCCTGCCCCCGCCGTCCTCGGCGTACGCGACCGTGCACACCAGCTGCTGGACGGCCGTCCCCGTCAGGCCCCTGACGGGGAACGGCGACCGGAGCCGGACGACCCGGCGGCCCTCAGGGGTCAGGGTCCCGGTCCCCTCGGCGTGCGGCGATCGCTCCGACGTCGGGAGGTCCGTGGTCAGGCCGGCGGCGGTGTCGGCACCGGCCGGGCCGGCGAGGAGCGCGGCGAGCGCCTTGTCGGTGGCGGCCCGGACGCCGCCCGTGTCCTGTGCCCACCCGGAGCCCGGTCCCCGGGCCTTCCGGTCCTCGGTCGACTCGGAGCCGCCCGAGGAGAACGTCGTCTCGGGGATCGGCGACCCGAGGTCACGGACCACCGGGACCGGCCGGCCGTCCGGCGTGAGGAAGTAGAGCACCATCCGGAACTCGGGCGCCGGAGCGACGGCGACGGTGGCGGCGGCGCCCGCCTCGACGACGTCGCTCTCCTGGATGCCGCAGGCGGCGAGCACGAGCGTGCCGAGCAGGACCGCGGCGACGGACCGGCGGCGCGCGGCCGCCGCCCGGCGGGGTGCGGCGGTCCGACCGGTCGCGGCGGTCCGACCGGCCGCGGCCGTCCGACCATCGGCGGCCGTCCGACCGTCGGCAGCCGTCCGGGCGGCTGCGGCCGCCCGGAGCCTCACGGCCACCTGGCGGCTCAGGTCGGTCCGGCGGCTCAGGTCGGTCCGGCGGCTCACAGCGGCATCCGTACGGTGAAGACCGCCCCGCCCGCCGGGTGGTTGGCGGCGCGGACGGTGCCGCCGTGCAGCCGGACGTTCTCCAGGGTGATCGCGAGGCCGAGGCCGCTGCCCGCCGAGCGGGTCCTGGCCTGGTCCGCCTTGTAGAAGCGGTCGAAGACGTGCGGCAGGACGTCCGGGTGGATGCCCGGCCCCCGGTCGGCGACCTCCGTCACCAGCTCGCCCCCCTCCGCGTACAGCCTGACCGTCACCGGCGCGGCCCCGTGCCGCAGCGCGTTGCCGACGAGGTTGGCGACGACGACGTCGAAACGGCGCGGGTCGAGCCGCGCCCTGATCCCCTCCCCAAGGTACGGGACGACCTGCTCCGGATCGGTCCAGTGCCGGTGCTGGAGGGTCTTGCGGACGCAGTCGGCGGCGTCGACCTCGTCGGTGTGGAGCTCGGCCGCCCGCGCGTCGAAGCGGGAGATCTCCATCAGGTCCTCGACGAGCACGGCGAGCTTCCCGGTCTCGGCGCTGATCAGCCGGACGGCGCGGGCGGTGTCGCTGTCGAGGCCGCCGGCGTCCTCGTCGAGGACCTCGGTGACCGCGAGCATGCCGGCGAGCGGGGTGCGCAGTTCGTGCGAGACGTCGGAGGCGAAGCGGCGGGCACGGGCCTCGGCGTTGCGGAGTTCCGCGACGGAACGTTCCAGCTCGGCGGCGGACTCGTTGAACGTACGGGCCAGATCGGCGAGTTCGTCGCTTCCCTTCGCGTGGATGCGGGTGTCGAGCCGGCCCCGGCCCATGCTGTGGGCCGCGTGCCGCAGCTCCCGTACGGGGCGGAGCACGCCGCGCGAGGCGATGAGCGCGGGGATCAGCGCCACGGCCAGCGCCGGGAGGGCGCCGTCACGGGCCGCGGTCACCATGGCCTCGATGTTCGCCTCCTCCTCGTCGAGCTCCATGACCGCGTAGAAGACGAGGCCGGTCGGCTGGGCCGTCCCCTGGCTCGCGTGCGTCCGGAACACGGCGGGCACGGCCATCGTCAGGTACGGCGTGCCGCTCTTCACGACCCGCTGGAAGCTGCCGTGCGGGGTGGCCGGCCGGGCCTGGGCGCGGGCCCGCAGCGCGGGCGTGATGACGGAGGAGGTCGGGCGGTCGGTGGAGGAGACGCGGACCGTGCCGTACTCGGCGTAGACCCGCCAGGGACGGGGTTTGCCCTGGCGGGCGATGGCGAGGACCGTCTCCCGCAGGGAGGCGGGGTTGACGGGCAGGCTGATGACGAGCGGGTCGATCTGGTCGCGGAAGGCGGAGACGGCGGTGTCCTGGGTCTGCTCCAGGATGGCGTTGCGGGCGGCGCGGTAGGTGAGCGCGGCGGTGGTGCCGCAGCCGACGGCCGCGACGAGGAGGAAGGCGAGGACGAGCCGGGTGCGGAGGCCGAAGGGACGGAGGCGGGGGCCGCGGGCCCTGCGACGGGCCCGTCGGGCGTCCGGCGTCGGCTCCGCGCCCGGAGCCACGTCCTGATCCGTGTCCCGGACCGTGTCCCGGTCCGGGCTCACGCAGGCCCTCACAGCGGGCCGAAGCGGTAGCCGAAGCCCCGCAGGGTCTGGATGTACCGGGGCTCGCCCGGCGTGTCCTCGATCTTGTTCCGCAGGCGGCGGACACAGGCGTCCACCAGCCGGGCGTCCCCGTGGTAGCTGTGCTCCCAGACGTGCTCCAGGAGCTGCTGCCGGCTGAAGACCTGCTCGGGGGCGGCCGTGAGGTGCAGCAGCAGCTTCAGCTCGGAAGGGGCGAGGGCGACGCGCTCGCCCGCCTTGGCGACGGTCAGACCCGCGCGGTCGATCGCGAGCTCCCCGTGGAACTCGACGGCGGGCCGGCCGGCGCCGGGCTCCTCGATGCGCCGCAGCACGGCCCGTATCCGGGCCTCGATGACCTCCGTACGGGCGGGCTTGACGATGTAGTCGTCGGCGCCGGCCTCCAGGCCCACGACCACGTCGAAGTCGTCCCCGCGGGCGGTGAGCATGATGATCGGCAGCTGGCTGCTCTCGCGGACCCGGCGGCAGACCTGGACGCCGTTCATGCCGGGCAGCATCAGGTCCAGGAGCAGCAGGTCCGGCCGGAACTCGCCGAGCGCGGCGAGACCCGCCTCGCCGGTGGGGGCGGCACGGACCTCGTGCCCGCGGCGACGGAGGCCGAGTTCGACGCCTTCGCGGACGGAGGGGTCGTCTTCTATGAGGAGCACGCGGGGCATGTGTGGAGTATCCCAAGGTCGGGGGCGCTCTGGTGGGGGCGGTCCCGCCCCCGTCGTGGGCGCCGCCACGCCGGGGCGTGGGGCGTCAGGTGCGGCGGAGGCGGGCGGTTGTCGTGCGGAGGAGGGCCTGGAGTTCCGTGAGGCGGAGGGGGCGGGCGAGGAGGGCGAAGACCGTCAGGATCGTCACCGCTCCCGCCGCCCCCGCCACCACCGCCCCCGCCGCCTCCACCGCGTCCGCGACGAACAGCCCGTACCCCGCCGCCGGCACCGCGGCCACGAGGAGGCGCGCCAGCGCGGAGACCGCGTCGCCCGTGCCGCCCTTCCCCAGCCGGCGGCGCAGCGCGTACGCCGTCACCGCCCAGCCCGCCCAGAGCGCCAGCGAGTACGCCGCCGCCATGCCGGTGACCGCCCAGCGGACGGGGAGGTACGCGTACGCGGCGAGCGAGAGCCCCGCGTTCAGGCCGGCGATGACGAGGTTCAGCAGGAACGGGGTGCGGGTGTCGCGCAGGGCGTAGAAGGCGCGGGTGCACACGTACTGGCCGGAGAGGGCGACCAGGCCGGGCGCGAAGGCCATCAGCGTCCAGGCCATGGCGCGCACGTCGTCGCCGGTGGTCGCCCCGTACCGGAAGACGACCGTCATCAGCGGGACGGCGAGCGCGAGGAGCGCGCAGGCGGCGGGGACCACGGCCGCCGCGCTGGTCCGCAGGGCGTACGAGACGTCCCGCCGGACCCCCGCCGTGTCGCCGTCCGCCGCCGCCCCGCTCATCCGGGGCACCAGCGCGGTGACGAGGGAGACCGTGATGATGCCGTGCGGGACGGTCCACAGGAGGTAGGCGTTGTTGTACGCGGCGATGCCTCCGCCGCTGACCGCCGGATCCGTGCCCGCGGAGGTGGCGAGCCAGGTGGTCACCCAGTACGCGCCCTGGTTGGTGAGGACGAGCAGGACGAGCCAGCCCGCCGAGCGGAGCGGGGCGGCGAGACCGCTGCCGCGCCAGTCGAAGCGGGGCCGCCAGCGGAAGCCGGCGGCGCGCAGCGAGGGCAGCAGGGCGAGGGCCTGGACGGCGATGCCGGCGGTGGTGCCCCAGCCGAGGAGGGCGGTCTCCCCGGCGGTGAGCTCCCCGCCGTCGCTGACGGCCAGGAAGAGGCCGAAGACGGTGACGGCGACGACGTTGTTGAGGACGGGGGTCCACATCATCGCGCCGAACCGGCCCCGGGCGTTGAGGACCTGTCCGAGCAGGGTGAAGAGTCCGAGGAAGAAGATCTGCGGCAGGCAGGTGCGCGCGAAGGTGAGGGTCATCTCGCGCTGCGCGCCCGCGTAGTCGGTGTAGGCGTCGACGACGAGCGGCGCGGCGAGCACGGCGGTCACCGTGAGGACCGCCAGGGCGAGGGCGCAGAGGGTGAGGAGGCGGTCGGTGTAGGCGACGCCGCCGTCCTCGTGTTCCTTGGCGGCCTTGACCAGTTCGGGGACGAAGACGGCGTTGAGCGCTCCGCCGAGGAGCAGCATGTAGACGATGGTGGGGACGGAGTTGCCGACGGCGTATCCGTCGGCGACGTAGCCCGCGCCGAGCGCCGCCGCGACGACGGAGGCCCGCACGAAGCCGGTGGCGCGGGAGACGAGCGACCCGGCGGCCATGAGGGCGCCGCTGCGGGCGGCGGAGGCCTTCCGCTCCGGCGGGGCGGCGGCGATCGTCGCCGTCATCGGCGGGCCAGATAGGCCTGGAAGGCGCGGTACAGCGCCCCGTTGGTCGTGCCCTGCATCGGAATCTCCCACTCCCCCAGCGTTTCGACGACCTGTCCGCCCGTGCCGAGCTTCCAGCGGAGGAGGCCGTGGGCGCGGTCGTCCGGATCGAGGGTGGAGGGTACCCCGCGGAGGTCGTAGACGGCGGCGCCGAGGGCGTGGGCGTCGAGCAGCATGCGCCACTGGAGGGCGTTGGAGGGGCGGACCTCGCGGCGGTGGTCGGCGGAGGCGCCGGTCTGGTACCAGACCCGGCCGCCGACCGCGAGCATGGTGTGCGCGGCGAGGACCTCGCCCTCGTGGCGGGCGAGGTAGAGCTTCATGCGGCCGGGCTGTTCGGCGTTGAGGACGGCGTACTGGCGCTCGTAGTACGCGAGGGAGCGGCCGAGCCGGAATCCGTCGCGCTCCTCCGTGACGCGCAGCAGCCGGTAGAACTCGGGCAGGTCGGCGGCGGAACCGACGACGACCTCGACCCCGGACTTGCGCGCCCTGCGGACGTTGCGCCGCCACTCCTGGTTGAGGCCGGTCCACAGGTCGTCGGTGGAGCGGCCGGCGAGCGGGACCTGGAAGACGTGCCGGGGCTGGGCGTCGGCGCCGTCCTCGGAGTCGCCGCCGCACTTGCGCCAGCCGCGGGCGCGCAGCCGCTCGACGACGGCGGTGCCCAGCGGGTCGACCTCGTCGGCGAGGACGTCGGAGAGCCGGCGGCCGGGCCCGCCGGCGGCCTTGACGGTGGCCGCGTTCCAACGGCGGTAGGCGGGCGCCGGCCCCATGCGGACGGCGAAGGCTCCCAGGGAGCGCAGATGGCCGAGGAGCGGGGAGAGCCAGCCGTCCAGGTCGGGGTCGGCCCAGTCGGCGACGGGCCCTTCGGGCAGGTAGGCGAAGTACTTCCGGGTGCCGGGGAAGGGCCGGAGGAGGACGAGCGCGACGCCGGAGAGCTCCGCGCCCTCCCGCCCCCATCCGACGAGCTGATGGCTCCAGCCCTCCTTCACCTGCGCCCAGGAGGGGAGTTGGAGGAAACTGGGCCCGTCCGCACCGGAGCGGGAGCCGAGGAAGGCGCGGTACGCCTCGGGGGTCACGGGCCCCAGCCTGACCGGTCCTGCGGGGGCGCGGCGGTCGGTGGGTGCGGCCGTCACGAGCAGCGCTGACACAACGGGAGCCTCCTTGTTCCGCCCCTCGGTGGTCGGGGCGCACAGCAGGCTCACAGCCGAATTCGACGGGTGCGCGCGGCGAATGTGACCGGACGGTGACCGTTCCGCCGCAGCCCCGGTCACAGAGGCCCGCGGGCCCCCGAGGGGTGCGGGAGCGGCCTACAGTCCAGGACATCCCACCCTTCCTTCCTCACACGCGGAGGTCTTCCGTGCTGCCGATACGCACACCCCGTCCCGCCCTCGCGGCCGTCGCGCTCGTCGTCTCCCTCACCGCCTGCACGGCCCAGGCGGCGGACGGGGGCCCGTCGGGAACGGGGGCCGGGTCAGGGGCCTCGCAGGCACCGCCGGTGAAGGTGACGGTCGTGAAGAAGGAGGCCGGCAGCCCGGTGGACGTGACCGCGACCGGCGGGACGCTCACGGCGGTGCGGGTCGTGGACGCGGAGGGCGGTGGCCTCAAGGGGCGTACGGACGCGGGCGGTACGCGCTGGGTGTCGGACCGCAAGGCGGCGCCCGGCACCTCGTACACGGTCGAGGTGACCTCCCGTGCGGCCGACGGCAAGGAGTCGACCAGCCGGACGTCCTTCACCACCCCGCGGCCCGAGAAGGTCAACAAGGTGACCCTGGCCCCCGGCAAGAACACCACGGTCGGCATCGGGCACCCGCTCTCCATCGTCTTCGACCTGCCGGTGACGCGGAAGGCCGACGTGGAACGGCAGCTGAAGGTGACCACCTCCAACGGCACCGAGGGCTCCTGGGGCTGGATCAAGGACCACTCGGGCCGGGACCGGGCCGACTGGCGCCCCCGGGAGTACTGGAAGCCCGGCACCAGGGTCACCCTCGAAGCGGACCTGGACGGCACGGACTCGGGCGGCGGGTGGTTCGTACGGGACTACCGCACGGGCTTCACGGTCGGCGCGGCGCAGGTCGTCAAGGTCGACCTCGACGCCCATCGGCTGACCCTGGAGCGGGACGGGCGGACGGTCCGCACCGTCCCCGTCTCCGGCGGCACCCCCGGCGGCGACAAGCGGTCCTGGCGGGGCACGGCCGTCCTCATGGCCAAGGAGGGCACCATCAACATGAACTCCGAGACGGTGGGCCTCGGCGACGCCTACGACAAGGACGTCGACTACTCGATGCGGCTGACGTGGTCGGGCATGTACGCGCACGCGGCGCCGTGGAACGCGGCGTACTTCGGGCGCGCGAACCGCAGTTCGGGGTGCATCGGGATGAGCGACGCCGACGCGTCCTCCTTCTACACGTCGGTGAACGTGGGCGACCCCTTCGAGATCAAGGGGCGCGAGACGAAGGGGACGGTGGCGGAGGGCAACGGCTACGGGGCGTGGAACCTGTCCTGGGACCAGTGGAAGGCGAAGAGCGCGCTGCGCTGACGCGCCTCGCCCGGGCTTGTCCGGGGGCGAGAGTGGGGTGGCAGCGGCAGCGGGCCTGGACAGGGGTCTTCTCGTCGGCGCTGGTGGCGTACTCGTCCGTGCCCGGTGGTTCGCCGTCGAAGATGCGGGCGTACAGGTCCAGCACGCGTTCGGTCTTGGGGCGGAAGTCAGGGTCGGTGATGAAGATCCAGGAGCGGTGCTGCCAGGACTTGAGCGCGTCCCGGGTCAGCCGGCGGCGCACGGTGTCCAGGTGCAGCCCCGTCCCTGCGGCGATCCGCGCATTCGAGCGGCCGCGCGCCGCATGCAGCACCACCTGCGCACGCACCCGCGGCCGGTGCTCGGTCTTGTGGCCGGAGGCCGCCTTCTTCGGTCGGCGCCTCTGAGAGGAGGTCAGCGATATCGGGCAGGCGGCGGGCACGGCAGGCCGTCGGGGTCAGGAGAAATGGACTCCGCCGTCCTCGGGAGGGACACAGTCCAGAACGGCCAGTTCGTCCTGGGACAGGCGCAAAGAGCCGGCCGCCACGTTCTGGGTGAGGTGGGTGAGGTCGCCGGTGCCGGGGATGGCCAGGACGTGCGGGCCGCGGTGCAGCGTCCATGCCAGCCGGACCTGGGCGGTGCTCGCTCCGCGGGCGCGGGCGAGGGCCTGCACCGTAGTGCTGTCGTCGGCGGGCGCGCCGGCGGTGCGTCCGGTGCCGGCGATCGAGTAGAACGGCACGAACGCGATGCGTTGTTCCCCGCACAGGCGCAGGAGCTCCTCCTGCTCGGGTGAGGCGCCGATGCCGTACATGTTCTGGACGCAGACCACTGGTGCGATGGCCTGAGCCTCGGCGAGGTGGTGGGAATGGATGTTGGACAGGCCCAGGTGGCGGATGAGTCCGGCGTCGCGCAGTTCGGCGAGCGCGCCGAAGCGGTCGGTGAGGGAATCGGTGCCGACGATCCGCAGGTTGACCACGTCGAGGTGGTCGCGGCCGAGCTGGCGCAGGTTCTCCTCGACCTGGCCGCGCAGCTGCTCGGGGGTGGCGTGGGGCAGCCAGGCGCCGGAGGGGTCGCGGCCGGGTCCGACCTTGGTGGCGATGACGAGGTCGTCGGGGTAGGGCGCCAGGGCGTGGTTGATCAGTTCGTTGGCACTGCGCAGCGATGAGAAGTAGAACGCGGCGGTGTCGATGTGGTTCACGCCGAGTTCGACGGCCCGGTGCAGCACCTTGATCGCCTGGTCGCGGTCGCGCGGGAGGGCGTCGGGGGCGAACGCCTCGCCGTGCTGGGGAAGGCGCATCGTGCCGAAGCCGATCCGGTTGACCGTGCGGTCCCCGAGCTTCCAGGTGCCCGATGCCGCTGCGGTGATGGTCTGTGAGGTCATGGCGGGATGATCGGCGCACGGTACCCTGGCGGGCCATTGTTTAAGGCATGCCTGAATCCGTCGAGGGGCGATTGTCGTGGCAGAACTGGCGTTCTCAGCGAACGATCTCGCTCAAGTGCGGTTCGCCGTCTCGCCGATGTGGGAGGTCGCCCCCAGCTTCCGGCTGCTGACATCGACCAGCGTGCACCCGGTCCACCGGCCCTGGGTCGAGCAGGTGCGGCCGCGCATGGTCGCTGCCGGCCTGGACCGGGGCTGGCTCGCCGAGCTGATCGGGTCCTCCGGTTACGTGCCCGACTTCCTCAACCCGGCCCCCGGCCAGCCGGCCCCCGCACCGGCGGCAGAGTGGGATGCGATCTTGGCCTCGCCTGCCGACCGGGTACGCCAGGACCTCGACCATCTCGCCCGCCATCAGGGGCATCTCGGCCCGCGGCTATCGAGCCTTCGTGCCGACCCGTCCTCCCGGCTGGCCAGGCTCACGCAAGAGATCGAAAGGTACTGGGAGTTGGCGCTCGCCCCTTACTGGGCACGGATCAGGGCCGTACTGAACGCCGACATCTTCCACCGGGCCCGCGCCGTCGCCGAGCACGGCGCGGGCCACCTCTTCAACGACCTGCACACTTCGGTGAGCTGGGACGACAACACGCTCACACTGGTCCGCCGGAAACACACCATGCCCCGCCACTCCGCGGGCGCAGGACTGCTGCTGATCCCGTCCGCGTTCACCGGCCCCGGCCTGCGCACCCGGGTGCGACCGCCGGACCCGCCGCAACTCGCCTATCCAGCACGTGGCGTCGGCATGCTGTGGGAATCACGGTCCGCCACGGGGACCTGCGCCCTCGCCCCCGTCCTCGGCCGCTCACGAACCCTGCTGCTGACCGAACTGGCGACCCCGGCCTCCACCACCGAACTCGCCCACCGCACCGGACTCTCCCCGGCCGGGGTGTCCCAATACCTCACCGCGCTGCGCAACGCGGGACTGGTCAGCGCCCACCGCACCGGCCGTTCCGTCCTCTACGCCCGCACCGCTGCCGCCGAAGCCCTCCTCGAAGCCGCCTCCGTCTGAATGCCCGGCCGTCACCCCCGAAGGACCTACGGAGCCGGCCACCGGGCCGCGCGCATCTCCCACACCAGGAGCTCCGCCTCCGTCGTGGCCAGCAGCGTCGAGCCCTCCTGCGCCGTCAGACGGGCCGCGTCGCCCGGGCCCAGGGGCTCGGCGCCCAGCGACACCTCGCCCCGCACCACGTGCACGTACGTGAAGTCGGCGGGCGGAAGGTCGAGGCGCGCGTCCGCGCGCAGGCGTTCCACCCGCAGGACCGCGCCCGCCGCCGGGAGGGCGTACGCGTCGGAGAGGCCTCGGACCACCTCGTACGAGGGCGGGCCGGCCGGATCCAGCGGGGCGAGCCACATCTGGACGAAGGTCAGGGGGGCGGGGCCGTCGTTGCGCTCGACATGGCGGACGCCGGACGCCGCGCTGAGGTGCTGGAGGTCGCCGGGGCGGACGACCGTCGTGTGGCCGGCCGAGTCGTGGTGGGTGAGTTCGCCCTCCACCACCCACGTCACGATCTCGGTGCGGGAGTGGGGGTGCTCGTCGAAGCCGGCGCCGGGGGCCAGCCGCTCCTCGTTGACGGCGAGGAGCGCGCCGAAGCGGAGGTTGTCGGGGTCGTAGTGCGGTCCGAAGGAGAGGGCGTGCCGGGTCTCGATCCCGGCCGCCGGGTCGCCCCCGGGGTACCGCTCGGCCGCGCGCTGGATGCGTATCACGGACGTACCGTAGCCCGGCGAAGCGGCCCCGACCCCGCATGCCGGCGTCCCGATAAGGCAGTCTTGTCCCCGTGCCTGAACCCGTGAACGCCTCCCATCCGCACGCCGCGACCCTGAAGCGCCTCGAGCAGTCGTCCGGGCGGCTCGCCGCCGGCGCCATCGCCCGCATGGACGAGACGCTGCCGTGGTACCGCGCGATGCCGCCCGAGAACCGGTCGTGGATCGGGCTGGTCGCCCAGGCCGGCATCGCCGCGTTCACCGAGTGGTTCCGGCACCCGGAGACCCCGCAGGCCATCTCCACCGACGTCTTCGGCACGGCGCCCCGGGAACTGACCCGCGCGATCACCCTGCGGCAGACCGTGGAGATGGTCCGCACCACGATCGAGGTCATGGAATCGGCGATCGAGGAGGTCGCCGCCCCCGGGGACGAGAGCATCCTCCGGGAGGCGCTGCTCGTCTACGCGCGCGAGATCGCGTTCGCGACCGCCCAGGTGTACGCGCAGGCCGCCGAGGCCCGGGGCGCCTGGGACGCGCGGCTCGAATCGCTCGTCGTCAACGCGGTGCTGTCCGGCGAGGCGGACGAGGGGGCCGTGTCCCGGGCCGCCGCCCTCGGCTGGAACTCCCCGGATCACGTGTGCGTGGTCCTCGGCACCGCGCCCGACGGGGACAGCGAGCTGACCGTCGAGGCGATCCGCCGGGCCGCCCGGCACGCCAAGCTCCAGGTCCTCACCGGCGTCCTCGGCAACCGGCTCGTCGTCATCGCGGGCGGCAACGACAACCCCCTGGCCGTCGCCAAGGCCCTGATCGGGCCGTACGCGGCGGGGCCGGTGGTCGCCGGTCCCATCGTTCCCGACCTGCTCGCCGCGACCCGCTCCGCGCAGGCGGCGGCGGCCGGTCTCAAGGCCTGTTCGGCGTGGCAGGACGCGCCCCGGCCGGTCCTGGCGGACGATCTCCTTCCGGAGCGCGCCATCGCCTCCGACCCTTCGGCGCGCGAGCAGCTGGTGGAGGAGATCTACAGACCGCTGGAGGAAGCGGGATCGGCGCTGCTCGAAACTCTCAGTGTCTATCTGGAACAGGCGAGCAGCCTGGAAGGCGCGGCCCGGATGCTCTTCGTCCACCCGAACACCGTGCGCTACCGGCTTCGACGTGTGACCGACGTCACCGGTTGGTCACCCTCCGATGTTCGTTCCGCGTTCACGCTGCGGATCGCCCTGATCCTGGGACGCTTGGCCGACGGAGATCCGCAGTCCTAGACTTTTGTCGAACACCAACAATTCCCCCGACGGTTCTTCGTCCTTGTCCTCACGGGCGCTCGGAGCCGTCCCCAAGAGAGAGTGTGAGGGTGCTCGTACTCGTCGCTCCCGGCCAAGGCGCCCAGACGCCCGGCTTCCTGACCCCCTGGCTCGAACTCCCCGGCGCCGCCGACCGCATCGCGGCCTGGTCGGACGCGATCGAGCTCGACCTCGTCCGCTACGGCACGAAGGCGGACGCGGACGAGATCCGTGACACCGCCGTGGCACAGCCCCTCCTCGTCGCCGCCGGCCTGCTGTCCGCGGCCGCTCTCGGAGAGGTGACCCCCGGCGTCGTCGCCGGTCACAGCGTCGGCGAGTTCACGGCCGCCGCGTTCGCGGGCGTCCTCGACGACGTCGCCGCGCTCCGTCTCGTCCGTGCCCGTGGTCGTGCGATGGCCGAGGCCGCCGCGATCACCGCGACGGGCATGTCGGCGCTGCTCGGCGGCGATCCCGAAGTGACCGTTCCGCACCTGCAGAAGCTCGGCCTGACCGCCGCCAACGTGAACGGCGCCGGCCAGATCGTGGCCGCCGGCACCCTGGAGCAGCTGGCCGCCCTGGAGGCGGACAAGCCCGAGGGCGTCCGCCGGGTCGTCGCGCTCAAGGTCGCGGGCGCCTTCCACACGCACCACATGGCCCCGGCCGTGGCGACGCTGGAGGAGGCGGCGAAGGAGCTGTCGCCGGCCGCTCCGGTCACCCGCTACGTCTCCAACAAGGACGGGCAGGTCGTCACCGACGGCGCCGAGGTCGTGGCCCGTCTGGTCGGCCAGGTCGCGAACCCGGTCCGCTGGGACCTGTGCATGGAGACCTTCCAGGAACTCGGCGCGACCGCGCTGATCGAGGTGTGCCCCGGCGGCACCCTGACCGGAATCGCCAAGCGCGCCCTGCCGGGGGTGGCCACGGTCGCCCTCAAGACTCCCGACGACCTCGACGCGGCCCGTACGCTCATCGCCGAGCACGCGGCCGTCTGACAAGGAGTGTCGAGAAACATGTCGAAGATCAAGCCCAGCAAGGGCGCCCCGTACGCACGGATCCTCGGTGTCGGCGGTTACCGCCCCACCCGGGTCGTGCCGAACGAGGTGATCCTCGAGAAGATCGACTCGTCCGACGAGTGGATCCGCTCGCGTTCCGGCATCTCCACCCGCCACTGGGCCTCTCCGGAGGAGACGGTCGCCGCCATGTCGGTGGAGGCCTCGGGCAAGGCCATCGCCGACGCCGGGATCGCCCCCGAGCAGATCGGCGCCGTGATCGTCTCCACGGTCTCGCACTTCAAGCAGACCCCGGCCGTCGCCACCGAGATCGCCGACAGGATCGGCGCCGGGAAGCCGGCCGCGTTCGACATCTCCGCCGGCTGCGCGGGCTTCGGCTACGGCCTGACCCTCGCCAAGGGCATGATCGTCGAGGGTTCGGCGGAGTACGTCCTGGTCATCGGTGTCGAGCGGCTCAGCGACCTGACGGATCTGGAGGACCGCGCGACGGCCTTCCTGTTCGGCGACGGCGCCGGCGCCGTGGTCGTCGGCCCCTCGGACGAGCCGCACATCGGCCCCACGGTCTGGGGTTCCGAGGGCGACAAGTCCGAGACGATCAAGCAGACCGTGCCGTGGAACGAGTTCCACGGCGGCGACGTCTCGAACCTGCCGCTGAACTCGGCCGGAGAGATCAAGTTCCCCGCCATCACGCAGGAGGGCCAGGCGGTCTTCCGCTGGGCCGTCTTCGAGATGGCCAAGGTCGCCCAGCAGGCCCTGGACGCCGCCGGCATCACGGCGGACGACCTGGACGTCTTCATCCCGCACCAGGCGAACATGCGGATCATCGACTCGATGGTGAAGACTCTGAAGCTGCCGGAGCACGTCACGGTCGCCCGTGACGTGGAGACCACCGGCAACACCTCGGCCGCCTCGATTCCGCTCGCGATGGAGCGGCTCCTGGCGACCGGGAAGGCGAAGAGCGGCGACACCGCGCTCGTCATCGGCTTCGGGGCGGGTCTCGTCTACGCCGCGACGGTCGTTACCCTCCCCTAGGCACACCGGATCCTCCGGAAGCCCCCTTTTACCGAAGTAACCGCAAGAAGGAGCGCCACTATGGCTCATCACACCCAGGAGCAGATCGTCGAGGGTCTCGCCGAGATCGTCAACGAGATCGCCGGCATCCCGACCGAGGACGTCCAGCTGGACAAGTCCTTCACCGACGACCTGGACGTCGACTCGCTGTCCATGGTCGAGGTCGTCGTCGCCGCCGAAGAGCGCTTCGACGTGAAGATCCCGGACGAGGACGTCAAGAACCTCAAGACGGTCGGCGACGCCGCCGACTACATCCTGAAGCACCAGGCCTGATTCGGCCCCTGCCGACTCGGTCCACGCTGACTCGGTCCGCCACCCGGCGGTGGCGCCGTATTCCGACCATCACACACATGGAGAACGAATTCCTGTGAGCTCGACCAATCGCACCGTGGTCGTCACCGGTATCGGCGCAACCACACCGCTGGGTGGCGACTCCGCGTCGACCTGGGAAGGTCTTCTCGCGGGGCGCTCCGGCGTCAGGCCCCTGGAGGGGGAGCGGTTCGCCGAACTGCCCGTCCAGATCGCGGCGCTCGCCGCGGTGGATCCCGGCGACGTGCTGCCCCGCCCGCTGGCCCGCAAGCTGGACCGCTCGGCGCAGTTCGCGCTGATCGCGGCCCGTGAGGCCTGGGCCGACGCGGGTTACACCGCTCCGGCGGGCGAGGACTCGTCCGTCGCCCCCGAGCGGCTCGGCTCCGTCATCGCCTCCGGCATCGGCGGTGTCACCACGCTGCTCGACCAGTACGACGTGCTGAAGGAGAAGGGCGTCCGCCGCGTCTCCCCGCACACCGTGCCCATGCTCATGCCCAACAGCCCCTCCGCGAACGTGGGTCTGGAGGTGAACGCCCGGGCGGGCGTCCACACCCCCGTCTCCGCGTGCGCGTCGGGTGCCGAGGCGATCGGCTACGCCGTCGAGATGATCCGTACCGGCCGTGCCGACGTGGTCGTCGCCGGCGGCACCGAGGCCGCGATCCACCCGCTGCCGATCGCCGCCTTCGCCAACATGATGGCGATGTCCAAGAACAACGACGAGCCGACGAAGGCCTCGCGCCCCTACGACACCGGCCGCGACGGCTTCGTGCTCGGCGAGGGCGCCGGTGTCGTGATCTTGGAGTCCGAGGAGCACGCGAAGGCCCGCGGCGCCCGCGTCTACTGCGAGGTGCTCGGCCAGGGCCTGTCGGCCGACAGCCACCACATCGCGCAGCCCGAGCCGACCGGCCGGGGCATCGCCGCCGCGATGCAGAACCTGCTGGACTCCACGGACCTCAAGCCGTCCGAGGTCGTCCACCTCAACGCGCACGCCACGTCGACGCCGCAGGGCGACGTCGCCGAGATCAAGGCGCTGCGGAAGGTCCTGGGCGACGACCTGGACCACGTCGCGATCTCCGCGACGAAGTCGATGACCGGTCACCTCCTCGGCGGCGCGGGCGGCATCGAGACCGTCGCGACGGTCCTGGCGCTCCACCACCGCGTGGCCCCGCCGACGATCAACGTCGACGACCTGGACCCGGAGGTCGAGGCCGACATCGTCCGCGGCGAGCCGCGCGAGCTCCCGCAGGGCACGATCGCCGCGATCAACAACTCGTTCGGCTTCGGCGGCCACAACGTGGTGCTGGCGTTCCGCACGGTCTGATCCACGCTCGACACGAAGGGGCCCACCCCGCCGGGGGTGGGCCCCTTCGTGTGCTCGGCGCCGCGCGGCCCGTCGGCCGTGCGCGCCCGCGGCCCCCCGCTCCCGGGAGGGCCGCCGCCGCGCCGAACGCGGGCCCGGCACAGCGTCACGCGTCGCTTCTGTCCCGCCGGCGCGCCGCCTGCGCGCCCGGGCGGGATCCGCCCGTGTCAGACGACCTGGTGCAGCCAGCGGACGGGGGCGCCCTCGCCCGCGTACCGGAAGGGTTCCAGCTCGTCGTCCCAGGGCTTTCCGAGCAGCTTGGCGATCTCCGTCTCCAGTTGGGTCTCGCCCTGCGCGGAGCGTGCGAGGGCGGCCCGCAGCCGGTCCTCGGGGACGAGGATGTCGCCGTGCATGCCGGTGACGGCGTGGAAGATGCCCAGGTCGGGGGTGGCGCTGTAGCGCTCGCCCTCGGCGGTGGGGCAGGGTTCCGCGGTGACCTCGAAGCGGAGCATCTGCCAGCCGCGGAGCGCGGAGGCGAGCTTGGAGGCGGTGCCGGTCTGGCCCTGCCAGGAGAACTCGGCTCTCCAGGTGCCGGGGGACGCCGGCTGGCGGATCCAGTCGAGCTGGACCCTCGCGCCGAGGACACCCGCGACCGCCCATTCGACGTGCGGACACATCGCGCGCGGTGCGGAGTGAACGTACAGGACTCCACGTGTCGTCACCGGGACCTCCAGTGTGGGACGAGGTTCGCCTTCCCAGCGGCCTCAGTAAACAGCATCAGGAGCAGGACATCGCAAACCATCAGAAAAGGGACAGCATGTGACGTGATGTAATTTACCGGAGCCGGTCGGCAAAGGCGCCTCTGGTTCGACGGGGGAAAAGCTACCGTGCCGCGCCGTCATCGGTGTGACGTACGGTCGGTCCGGGGGCGGGTGAACACGAAGCTTTCACCCGCCAGGACGCCGAAGGAGGGGCCGGAGATGCGCGGCCGACGCCGATTCCGTACCGCTGTCGCCGCCGCGACGGCCGCGCTGCTGTGCGGCGGGGCGCTCTCCGGCTGCACCGCCGGGGAGCCGGAGAAGGCCCCGGTCGAGGCGTCCGCTCCCGGGCCGAAACCGAGACCGGCACCCTCCTGGGACGTCTCCCCCGCCTCCGTCGCCGCCGTCGGCGACTCCATGACCCGCGCCTTCGACGCGTGTTCCCTCCTCTCGGACTGTCCCGAGGCGTCCTGGGCGACCGGGACGGACACCGCCGTCAACAGCCTGGCGCTGCGGCTGCTCGGCCCCGGGAAGGTGGCCACCCGCAGCTGGAACCTGGCCAGGACGGGTGCGCGGATGGCGGACCTCCCCGCGCAGATGGCGGGGGCGGCCGCCGAGAAGCCCGAGCTGGTGACGGTGATGATGGGGGCGAACGACGCCTGCCGGGCCACCCCGGACCTCATGACCCCGGTCGCCGATTTCCGTGCCTCCTTCGAGACGGCCCTCGCCCGGCTGCGGGCGGGCGCGCCGAAGGCGCAGGTGTACGTGGCGAGCGTGCCGGACCTGAAGCGCCTGTGGTCGACGGGGCGGGTGAGCCCGACGGGGCTTGAGGTGTGGAAGCTGGGGATCTGCGGCGCGATGCTGGCGGACGCGGAGGACCTGGGTCCGGCGGCGGAGCGGCGGCGGTCGGCGGTGCGGGACCGGGTGGTGGCGTACAACGGGGTCCTGGAGGAGGTCTGCGCGAAGGACGCGCGCTGCCGGTACGACGGCGGGGCGGTCTTCGGGTTCCGCTTCGACGGCGGGCAGTTGAGCCCCTGGGACTGGTTCCATCCGAGCAGGGACGGGCAGGCGCGGCTCGCGGATCTGGCGTACCGGCGGATCACGAAGGAGTGAGGGGCCCCGGGGCGGTTGTCAGGTTCCGCCCCGGGGCCGGTCTCGGGGGTGCCCGCCGGGTCTTCGGCGGGCTTCGGCGGGTCCTCGCCGGGGCTTCGGCGGGGCTTCGCCGGGGCTTCGGCGGGGCTTCGCCGGGGCTTCGGCGGTCAGATCTCCAGAGTGGCGGTCAGGCGGGCGTCCGTGAGGGAGTGGGCCGCGACGACCTCGTACGTCCCGGTGACGAGGGTCCAGTCGTGCTCGTCCTCGTCCCAGATCTCGAAGGCGCGGCGGGGCAGCGCGATCGTGGTCTCGACGCTCTCGCCGGGCGCGGCCTCGACGCTCGCGAAGCCGGCGAGCCAGCGGGCGGGGCGTTCCACGCCGTCGTTCACGGGCGCCAGGTAGATCTGGACGGTCTCGCGGCCCGGCCGGCCGCCGGTGTTGGTGATCCGGACGGTGGCCGTGCCGGGGGCCGTGACCAGGGAGTCGTACGACCAGCTGGTGTAGCCGAGGCCGTGGCCGAAGGGGTACGCGGGGACGGCGCCGGCCTTGTCCCAGGCGCGGTATCCGATGAAGACGCCCTCGGTGTAGTGCAGTTCGCCGTCCGTCGGGGCGACCTCGGTGACGGGGGCGTCGGCGAGGGCGACGGGCCAGGTGGTGGGGAGGCGGCCGCCGGGCTCCTCGGCGCCGGTGAGGACGTCGGCGAGGGCGGCGCCGCCCTCCTGGCCGGGGAACCAGCCGAGCAGGATCGCGGCCACGTCCTCGCGCCAGGGCAGCTCGACCGGGGAGCCGGCGTTGACGACGACGACGGTGTTCGGGTTGGCGGCGGCCACGGCCCGGACGAGGTCGTCCTGGCGGCCGGGGAGGGCGAGGTCCTTGCGGTCGAAGCCCTCGGACTCGACGCGCTCGGTGGTGGCGACGACCACGACGGCGGTGTCGGCGGCGCGGGCGGCCTCGACGGCCTCGGCGATCAGTTCGTCGGGGTCACGGCGGGGGCCGAGGTGGACGAAGGAGAACATGACGGCCGGGAGCGGGGCCGCGAACTCCTCGTCGAGGGTGTGCAGCAGGGAGACCCCGACGGTCTCGCCGGCGGTGAGCGCGACCTTGCCGCGCTCGACCGGGGAGCCGAAGAAGGCCTCGAAGGGGTCGGTCTCGGGGCCCATGACCTGGGTGCCGTCGAAGACGGTCTCCCCGGCGACGGTGAGGGTGAAGGCGCCGAGGCCGCGGGTGCCGAAGGCGTGCTCGCCGGACTCGCGCGGGGTGAAGGTGCCGATGACCTCGATGGAGGCGAGGGCCTCGTGGGTGACGCCCTCGGGGAGGTCGTCGCCGATCCACTGGACCTGGCCGTTGGGCAGGGAGCCCTCGCCGATGACGTTCCCGGCGGCGTCGCGGCAGCGGGCGCGGAGGGTGAAGCCCTGATCGGCGGGGGCGAGTTCCTCGCTGGGGTCGGCGCCGACCGTGAAGGTCAGGGCGCCTTCGGGGAGGGCGGCGGCGAGGCCGTCGAGCGGGGAGACGACGTGGTCGGGGAAGACCTGGGCGGAGCCGCCGCCGAGGACCCGGGCGTCGCGGGCGGCGGCGCCGGAGAGGGCGACGGTGCCGTTCTTCAGGGGCAGGGCGCCGTTCTCGTTCCGTACGAGGACGAAGCCGCGGCGGGCGATCTCGCGGGCGAGGGCGTCGCCGTCGAGGGCTGCGGGGTGGTCGGTGACGACCGGCGGGGCGCCTTCGAGGGCGCCGACGCGGGCGGCGAGCCTCAGGACGTTGCGCACGGCGGTGTCGACGGCGGACTCCTCAACCTCGCCGGCGCGGACGGCGGCGGCGAGGGCCGGGCCGTAGACGGTCCGGGGGCCGGGCATGGCGACGTCGAGGCCGCCCGTGATGTCGGCGGTGGTGGAGCGGGCGGCCATCCAGTCGGAGACGTTGAAGCCGTCGAAGCCCCACTCGCCGCGCAGGACCTCGTTCACGAGCTGGTGGTGCTCGGTCATCGTGACGCCGTTGACCTGGTTGTAGGCGGTCATGACGCCCCAGGGGCGGGCGTTCTCGACGATGGCCTCGAAGGGGGCGAGGTAGAGCTCGCGGAGGGGACGCGGGGCGATCCTGTTGTCGACGGTGAAGCGGTCGGTCTCGGCGTCGTTGGCGACGAAGTGCTTGACGGTGGTGCCGACGCCGCCGTCCTGGACGCCCTGGACGTAGCCGGTGCCGATGACTCCGGTGAGGTACGGGTCCTCGCTGTAGGCCTCGAAGTGGCGGCCGCCGAGCGGGGTGCGGTGCAGGTTGACCGTGGGGGCGAGGAGGACGTGGACGCCCTTGCGGCGGGCCTCCTGGGCGAGGAGCCGGCCGGCCCGGCGGGCGAGGGCGGGGTCCCAGGCGGCGGCGAGCGCGGTCGGGGACGGGAGCGCGACGGACGGGTCGTCGGCGGTCCAGCGGACGCCGCGGACGCCGATGGGGCCGTCGGACATGACCAGGGACTCCAGGCCGATCTCCGGCAGGGCGGGCAGGGACCACATGTCCTGGCCGGCGAGCAGCCGGGTCTTGGCGTCCAGGTCGAGCTTGCCGAGCGCCGCCTCGACGACCGCGTTCCTCACGGTCTCCGCGGTGTTCTCCGCCATGGCCGTACCTCCTCGTTGACGTGCCGATGACCCCGATGCCGCCCATCGTGCCCTCACCTACCTGTAGATCGGTAGGTGACGTTATTCTTTCGTTACTCATGGGGCGGGGAGAGCGGGTACGGTCCTGTCGGACGGACGAACCTGCGGAAGGGGGCCACGGCGATGGTGCGGGCCAGGAGCGAGGAGCGGCGCGCGGACATCCTGCGCGCCGCCCTCGAGGTGATCGCCGAGCGCGGCTACCGGGGCGCCACCCTCGGCTCCGTCGCCGAGCGCGTCGGGCTGACCCAGCAGGGACTGCTGCACTACTACCCGACGAAGGAGGCGCTGCTCGTCGCGGTCCTGGAGGAGCGGGACCGCTGGGACACGAGCGGGGGCCGGGACCGGGAGGGCTGGCGGCTGGACCTCCTGGAGTCGCTCGTCGAGTACAACGCGATGCGGGCCGGGATCGTGCAGACCTTCTCCGCGCTGCTCGGCGAGAGCGTCACGGACGGGCACCCGGCGCGGGAGTTCTTCACCGAGCGGTACGCGCAGGTGCGGGCCAACATGGCGGACGTCCTGCGCCTGGAGTTCGGCGAGCGGCTGCCCGGCGGCCTCACCCCGGAGCGGGCCGCGCCCCTGCTCACGGCGGTGATGGACGGCCTCCAGTACCAGTGGCTCCTGGACCCGGCGGCGGTCGACATGCCGGGCGCCTTCCGGGACTTCCTGCGACTGCTGCACGGCTCCGGGGGCCGCGGTTAGCGGGTGGGCGCCGCCGGGTCCTCGCCGAGCAGGGCCGGCCCCCGGGCGGGGAGGACGTCCCGCACCGCCGGATCCGCGCGGCGGCGCCCGCGACCCCGGCGGTCGCGGCGTCCGCGTTCCTGGGCCTGCTCCGCGAGACGGCGGACCGGCTAATACCCTCTGACCGATCTTGATCCTTACCGTCGGGCGCGGGATGATGGCCGCCATGATCCTCGCAGCCACCCAGTTCGCCCCCGTCGCCGGGGACGTCGACGCCAACGTCCGCACGATCGCCGGTCTGGTCCGGGCGGCCGGGGCGGAGGGGGCCCGCGTGGTCGTCTTCGCCGAGCTCTGCCTGACCGGGTACGAGCCCTCCCTGATCCGGGACTCCCCCGCCCTGGTCCTGACCGAGGACGACCCCCGCCTCGCGCCCGTGCGGGAGGCGTGCCGGGCCGTCGGCGCGGCGGCCGTGGTCAACGGGCCGGTGCGGACGGCCGGTCCGCGCGGGGAGGACGGCGCGGGCGGTTCCGGCGCGGGGATCACCACGCTGGTGATCGGCCCGGACGGCTCGCTCCTCGCCCGCTACGACAAGCAGCACCTGTACGGGGTCGAGGCGGAGGTCTTCGAACCGGGCGGTGCCGACGGGCGGTTCACGCTCGACGGTGTCCGGTTCGCCCTGGCCACCTGCTACGACAACCGCTTCCCGGAACTGGCCGAGCGGGCGGCCGCCGACGGCTGCGCGGCGTACCTGGCGAGTTCGGTGCTCGGCGCCGACAACGACTCCTTCGAGGAGGTGTATCCGGTACGGGCCAGGGACTTCGGCCTGCACGTGGTGCTCGGCAACGTGCTCGGGCCCAACGAGGACGGGACCGGCGTGGGCGGGGCGGGCGCCTGGGGCCCGGACGGCGAGCGGATCGCGGACGCGGGGTCCGGGGAACCGGGGTTCGTGCTCGCCGAGGTGGGCTGAGCACGGGGGAAGGGCCGGACGGTCGTGGGACATACGACCGTCCGGCCCTCCGGGGCGGCCGTCACGGAACCCCCGGTCCGCGACGGCGCCCCCGCTCATCCCCTTACGGGGCGCTCAGGCCCAGCGTGTACGCGCCGGAGCCGCTGTACGCGTGGACCACGTACCGGTAGTAGCCCGCGGTGCCGTAGTAGCTGGTGTCCTCGTCGGCGGTCGCCGTGCCGCCGACGGCCACGTCCGCCCACGTCGACCCGTTCCACTTCTGCAGGTACAGGTCGAAGTCGGCGCCGGCCGGGCCGCGCAGGCAGCCCACGTGGGTGCCGGAGGTCGCGGAGTAGTAGTACGAGCCGTCCGGCTGGACCTGGGCCTGACCGGAGGCCAGGGTGCCCTGGTAGGTGTACTCGGTGCTGTCGCAGCCGGTGGGCGGGGTCGTGGTGCCGACCGACAGCTGGTAGGTGACCGTGTGCGTGGCGGAGCCCGTACCGGTGACGGTGATCGGGTACGTCCCGTTGGCCGTGCCCGCCGCGACCTGCACGGTCATCGTGGACGAGGAGCCGGAGGTCACCGAGGAGGGGCTGAAGGAGACGGTGACCCCGCTCGGGGCGCCGCTCGCGGAGAGCTGCACGGTCTGCGCGCTGCCGCCGGTGGTGGAGGTGTTCACCGTGGAGGTGACGGAGGCGCCCGGCTGGACCGAGCCCGAGGACGGGTTCAGGGCGAGCGTGAAGTCCGGGGCGGTGGTGCCGCCGCAGTCGGTCTCGCCGGACTGGGCCGGCACGCCGACCGCGTTCCAGGCCGCCTTCACGGCGTTGCACTCGGCGCTGCCGTAGGTGTTCTTGGCGCTGGTCAGGGTCGCCTTGCGGGCGGCGGGGTGGTTCCAGGAGGAGGTCTTCATGAGCAGGGCGCCCATGAAGATCTTGCCGGCCTTCTGGATGCCGATGCCGGTCACGGAGGAGGGCCCGCCGGAGCATATCGGGCTGCTGGGCTTGCCGCCGCCCGGGTTGGAGCCCTCGGCGAGCAGGTAGAACCAGTGGTTCTGCGGGCCGGCCGCCGCGTGCACCTCGGTGTTGGACGTCAGCTGCGGGTAGCAGTTGGGGGCGTTGTCGGCGAGCGAGGGGTTGTACATGTAGCGGATCGGCTTGCCGTCGCCGAAGAAGTTGACCTTCTCGCCGACCGTGTAGTCCGGGGTGTCGTTCGGGTTGTTGGCGTAGTGCTCGGTGAGCGCGCCGAAGATGTCGCCCGTCGACTCGTTCATGCCGCCGTTCTCGTTGGACGAGCCCGAGCTGCCCGGCGTCCGGTCGAAGATCTCGTGGCCGTACTCGTGCGCCACGACGTCGATGCCGGTGAGCTGGTTGGCACCGGTCTGGGACCGCCCGTAGGTCGTCTTCGTGCCGTCGTAGTACGCGTTGACCTCGGCGAGTCCGGCGCGGGCCGGGACCATGCCGCCCTGGCCGTTCTGGCCGTTGTAGCCGAACCACTCCTTGAGCATGGAGTGTTCCTTCTGCGCCGCGTACATGATGTCGACGCAGGCGGTCACCAGGTCGTTGGCGGTGCCGTTGCCCCACGGCGGGGTGCCGGTGTAGGCGCTGCCGTTCTGCCCGCCGCACTTGAAGCCGCCGCGGGTGGTGTCGGTCATGGAGGTCGCGGCGGTGTCGATGGTGACGTTGCCGTTGTGGTAGCCGCGGCCGTCGGCGTGCAGGATCTTGTCGGTGGCGCGGGCGACGGAGCCGGTGCGCGCGTCGACGAAGGTGTCGAGGGAGCTCGGGGCGTCCTCGGCGGTCCGGCCGATGACCAGGGTGTGCCAGGTGAGGACGGCCTTGCCGCCCTTGAGGAGCACGGTCAGCTCCGGGGCGCTCGCGCTCTCGACCGAGGCCAGCTGCTTCCGGGCGGTGGCGAGGGCCGCCTCGGCCGTCACCTTCGCCTTCGTGGAGAGCTTGATGGCGGGCGCCGGGGCGCCGGTGACCTCGCGGACCTTGCCGGAGCTGTCGGAGACGACGACCGCGTCGCCGCCGACGACCGGCAGGCCGCGGTAGGTGCGCTCGTACGAGGCGTAGTACAGGCCGTTCGCCCAGGGGGTGACGGACGTCCGGACGAGGTCCTCGTCGGCGCCGTGCCGCAGCTCGTCGAGGCCGCTCGCCGCGGCCTCGTCCGCGGCGGCGAGCGCGAGGGACTTCCCGTGCCCGGGCGGTACGGGCTGCGCCTGCGGGGCCGCGGCGGCGGGGCCGGCGAGGGCGGTCGCGAGGCTCGCCGAGAGCGCCAGGGCGGCCACGGTCGCCGTGAGTCTGGTGGGGTGCAACGTCTTGCTCCGATCGGGGTGGGGATCGTGGTGGGGGAGACTGAGCGTCGCGCCGAGTATGGGCGTGGACATGGCCAGTTCGGGACATCTCATCCGGCATAAGACGCGGGTTATGGTGCGGCCGCGCACCGCTGCGTACGCTGCTGAAATGCAGCTGGAGTTGAGACATCTCGAAGCCGTCTGCCGGATAGCGGAAGCGGGCAGTCTGGGGCGGGCCGCCGGGCGGCTCGGCGTCTCGCAGCCGGCCCTCTCGGCGCAGCTGCGGCGGATCGAGCGGGTCGCCGGCGGGGAGCTGTTCCTGCGCGGCCGGCACGGTGTGGAGCCCACCCCGCTGGGCGAGTTCGTCCTCGCCAAGGCACGGCTCGTGCTCGGCGAGATGGACGCGCTGGTCGCCGGGGCCCGGGCGGCCGCCCCGCACGCCCCGCTGCGGCTCGGCTGCATCATGCTCGTCCTCGTCGACCGGCTGCTCGGGGAGCTGGACCGGGTCGTGACGGGACGGGAGGTCGCCGTCACCGTCGAGCACTCGGTGACGGCGCTGACCCGGCAGCTCGGCGCGGGGCGGTACGACGCCGTCCTGTACGGCGAGGTCAACGACCACGAGGTGCCGCTGCCCGAGGGGACGACGGCCCGCACCCTCGTCCCCAAGGAGCCGTTCTGCGTGCGGCTTTCGGCGTCGCACCCCCTGGCGGGCCGGGAGCGCATCGCGCTCGCCGAGCTCGCGGGCGAGTCCTGGATGACACCGGCGGAGGATGACGACGGCGGTCCGGAAGCGCTGGTCGCGGCCTGTGAGAAGGCCGGCTTCACCCCCTCGCTGCGGCACCGGGTCGCCGACCGCAAGATGCACTACGACCTCATCGCGGAGGGCCGGGTGATCTCGATGAGCCAACCGACGGCCCCGGCGGCGGAAGGCACGGTGCTGCGCCCCCTGAAGGGCGACCCGGTGACGGGGCGGATCCGGCTCGCCTGGAACCGGGCGGCGGTCCCCACCCCGCAGGCGGAGCTGCTGTACCGGGCGGCGGCCCGCGCGTACCTGGCGGACGTCGACCGCAACGCCTTCCACCGGGCCTGGTGGGACGCGCGTCCGGAGCTGCACCCGGTCCTCGGGGGCTGAGGACCGGGCGCTCGCGCGGGATCAGTCGTACGAGAGGTACCCGGCCGCGTGGCGGCAGGTGGTGCCGTCCGGGCCGGTGCCGGTCTCCTCGGGCTCCTTGCCGGAGGCGCTCCTCGCGCCGCCGCCGTGCACCGCGTACACCGACGCGGCGGAGGTGCCCTTGGAGGTGGCGGCGTCCTCGCCGACGTTCTCCCACCAGACGTTCCGAAGGGTGCGGCCGCCGAGACGGTGGACGCCGTCGGCGGCCGGCGTCCCGAGGATCACGTTCTTGAGGACGGCGCCGTCCTTGAGCACGAAGCCGGGTTTCCGGCTCTCGTCCTGGCCGTCCGAGCCGAGTTCACCGGTGTCGTGGAAGCGCTTGAGCTTGCCGTCGTAGGTGCCGGAGACCCCGATGGTCGTGGCGACCGGTCTGTCGCCCTTCGCCTCCGGCCGGGCCGCGACGGCTCCCGCCGCGCCCGCCGGGCGAGCAGGCCGCCGGCGGCGACGGCCGCGCCGGTGACGGCGAGGGTGCCGAGGCCGCCGACGACCGCGCGCCGGCGCGGCCGTCCTCCGCCTGTGTGACGTCATGTGTTCCTTCTTCAGTGGGGGAAGTGGTGCACCTCCTGGTCGCCACCGGGGGAAGGAAGGTTGCCGCGTGCCCGATCGTTCTCTTCGGGGTCCTCGTCCCCGTCGCCGTTCTCGCCGCGCAGGTCGCGGGCCATCAGGGTGGCTCCGGCGACCGCTCCCGGCATGAGGAGGACGGCGACGAACGGCACGAGGAAGGCGAGCGTCAGCGGGACGCCGAAGCCCAGGGCGGCCATCCGGCGCCCGCGGAGCAGCCGCAGCCGCTCCTTCAGCTCGACGCCCCGGCGCTGGAGCGCGACGGCCGTCAGCTCCTCGGCGAGGAAGAAGCCGGACACGCAGAAGCCGATGACGGGGACGACGGTCTGGCCGACCACGGGGATGAAGCCGCAGGCGAAGAGGAGGAGGCCGTAGAACGCGACCCGCACCAGGATCCGCAGGCTGTCCCGGGCCGAGATCCACAGCTCGCGCCAGAGCGGCAGGCCCGACTCGGGGACCCCGCCGCCCTCGCTGCGGTCGACCTCCTCGGAGAGCGACTCGTAGAAGGGCTGGCCGACGAGGAGGGTGACGGCGGTGAAGGTGATCACCGCGAGGAAGAACCCGAAGGCGAAGACGAGCGCCGTCAGGGCGCCGCGGAAGATCCCCTGCCAGGGCGAGGACCAGTCGTCGGCGAACGGCGTCGCCCACGCGGTCAGGTCGTCGGCGCCGTAGCCGAGGCCGACGAGCGCGCCGGCGTAGAGGACGAGCGTCACGAGCCCGGGCAGCAGCCCGAAGCCGAGCCAGCGCCCGTGCCCGCCGACCCACTTCTGGCCCCGCACCAAGTACTTGAAACCCGCCCCGAAATCACGCATGGGGGCCACCCTATCGGTGCCTCCGGAAGCCACCGGGGCAGGTCAGCCGCCGGTCGTACGGAAGGAGTCGAGGGCTTCCCCGAAGCGGATGCGGGCCTCTTCGGGGCGGTCCACCGGGGCGGACACCCACAGGTCGTACAGGGTCCCGTCCCGCTCCCAGCAGATGTCCTCGGTGTGCCGGGGCCCCTCGGCGCTCGTGAATCCGTTCCAGGTGAACTCCCAGCGGGCGGCGGGCAGTCCCCGGTGCGTCGTCTCCTCGACCCTGGCGTCGCGGTACCCCGGATAGTCCGTCGGCCCGCTCGCGTCGGAGGAGCGCATCACGCCGATCGCCCCGCCGGACGGGATCGGCCGGATCCTGATCCCGACCCGGACGGCCCCGTCCTCCGAGGTGTAGAACACCCGGTCGCCGTCGGTGGTGCGGCGCGCCCCGTAGGGGACGACCACGCTGAAGCCGCGCTCGTCGGTGACCTCTCGGGACAGGTGACCGCCGGGCCCGGACGGGGCCGAGGTGGGCGTGGGCCCGGACGCGGTGGCGGGCGCCGTCGCCGCCGGGGCGTTCTGCCCCGGCGCCGACGTGGCCGGGGCGTTCTGCCCGGGCGCCGACGTGGCCGAGGCGCTCCCCCGGCCGGCCGGCGGGGCCCCCGTCGCGGGGTCGCCCTGGACCGCGCGCAGCACCGCCACGGTCGCCGCCGCGACGCAGACCGCGACGACGGCGGCCACGACCGGTACGGCCTTGCCGCCCCGGCGTCCGGCCCCCGGGTCCCCGGCGGTGGCCGTGTCGGAGGCGCGGGTGGAGCGGCCCGGGGCGGGCGGGTCGGTCTCGCGTGCGGTGGGGGCGTGCGCGACGGGCCGCGGCTCCTCCCCCGCCGCGCACGCGGCCAGCATCCGGCGGGCCTCGGCGGCACCCAGGCGCCGGGCCGGGTCGCGTTCGAGGAGGCCCCGGACGACGGGGACGAGCGGTCCCATCCGCTCGGACGGCCGGATCTCCTCGTACACGATCGCGTGCAGGACGGCGCCGATCGAGTCCCGGCGGAACGGCGAGGTGCCCGTGGCCGCCGCGCACAGCAGCGCGCCGAGCGACCACAGGTCGGATGCGGGTCCGGCGTCGCCGCCCCGCATCCGCTCCGGCGCCGTGTACTCCGGGGTGCCGATGAAGACCCCCGTCCGGCTGAGGGTCGTCGCCCCGGGGAGGCTGGCGATGCCGAAGTCGGTCAGGACCGCCCTGCCGGTGTCCTTCTCCAGGAGGACGTTGGCGGGCTTCACGTCCCGGTGCAGCACGTCACGGGCGTGCGCGGCGGACAGCGCGTCGAGCAGGTCGAGCCCGAGCCGGGCGGCCTCCCGCGGGCTCAGCACCTCGCCCGCCGCCAGCCGGTCGGCGAGCGAGCCGCCGTCGACCAGCTCCATCACCAGGGCGGGCAGGCCGTCGTGCTCGACGACGTCGTGGACGACGATCACATGGGGGTGGCGGATCTGGGCGACGACCCGGGCCTCCCGCAGGGCGCCCGCCGGATCGGCGCCGGAGTCGAGCGCGAGGGTCTTGACGGCGACCGGGCGGCCGAGCAGCTCGTCGGTGGCCCGCCGGACCACGCCCATGCCGCCCTGGCCGAGCCGCTCGCCCAGGCGGTAGCGCCCGCCGATCAGCTCGTGACCGGCCTGCTCCGACCCGTTGTTCGACACCACTCGGCTCCCCCCGTCCGCAGGACACGGACATGATGCCGCAGCCCCCCGTACGCGGCGAGGACCGCACCCCGGTCGGTCGGGGTGCGGTCCTCGCGCGGTGTGCGCGTCCGTGGTTCAGACGGCGAGCTCGACCGTGATGTTGCCGCGGGTCGCCTTGGAGTACGGGCAGACCTGGTGGGCCTTCTCGATCAGGCTCTTGGCGGTCTCGGCGTCCACGTTGGGGATGGTCGCCGAGATCTTGACGATGATGCCGAAGCCCTCGTCGTTCTTGCCGATGCCGACCTCGGCGGTGACCGTCGAGCCGGAGACGTCGGCGTTCTCGTTGCGGGCGACGACGCCGAGCGCGCCCTGGAAGCAGGCGCTGTAGCCGGCCGCGAAGAGCTGCTCGGGGTTGGTGCCCGCGCCGGAGCCGCCCATGGCCTTGGGCGGGTTCACGACGACGTCGAGCTGACCGTCGTCGGTGGCGACGCGGCCGTCACGGCCGTTCTCGGCGGTGGCGACGGCGGTGTAGAGGACGTCCGACTGCTGGATGGACATGCTGGTGTCTTCCTTGTTCGTTCCGCCGACGACTCGCGCCCACGATCGCGACGGCTGAGGGAAGACTAGCGGGTCGCCGAGACGATCATCTTTCCGGTGTTGTCGCCGCGGAGCAGGCCGAGGAAGGCGTCCACGCCGTTCTCGATGCCCTCGACGAAGGTCTCGCGGTGCTTCAGCTCGCCCGAGGCGAGCCAGCCGCCGACCTCCCGGACGAACCGGTCCTGCAGGCCGTAGTGGTCGCCGACGAGGACGCCCTGGAGCCGCAGCCGCTTGCCGATGATCATCGCCATGTTGCGCGGGCCGGGGACCGGCTCGGTGTCGTTGTACTGGGCGATCATGCCGCAGATGGTGGCGCGGCCGTGCACGTTGAGCGAGGAGATCGCGGCTTCGAGGTGGTCCCCGCCGACGTTGTCGAAGTAGACGTCGATGCCGTCCGGGGCGGCCTCGCGGAGCTGGTCCTTGACCGGGCCGTTCTTGTAGTTGAAGGCCGCGTCGAAGCCGAGCTCCTCGACGAGGAACTTGACCTTCTCGTCGGATCCGGCGGAGCCGATGACCCGGGAGGCGCCCCTGAGCCTGGCCATCTGGCCGACCTGGCTGCCGACGGCGCCGGCCGCGCCGGAGACGAAGACGGCGTCGCCCTCCTTGAAGGAGGCGACCTCGAAGAGGCCGGCGTAGGCCGTGAGGCCGGTCATGCCGAGCACGCCGAGGTAGGCGGAGAGGGGGGCGAGCTCCGGGTCGACCTTGGTGGCGTGCTGGGCCGGGACGTCGGCGTACTCGCGCCAGCCGAGGCCGTGCAGGACGTGGTCGCCGACGGCGAAGCCCTCGGCGTCGGACGCCACGACCTCGCCGACCGCGCCGCCGTCCATCGGGTGGTCGAGCTTGAACGGCGGGATGTACGACTTCACGTCGTTCATCCGGCCGCGCATGTACGGGTCGACGGAGAAGTGCAGGTTGCGCACGAGGATGCGGCCCTCGGCGGGCTCGGTGACCGGGGTCTCGCGCAGGGCGAAGTCCGCCGGCACGGGCCAGCCGTGCGGACGGGCGACGAGGTGCCACTCACGGCTGGACGCGGGAAGAACGGACATGAGCACGGCCTCCAGGAAAGGTTGAGATCACAAATGGTTCACTACCTCAAACAACCATGCGCCTAGATATTTCACGTTGTCAAGCATCTGGGTAGACTCGCTCCCATGGCCACCTCACGCACGGACCCCCTGACCCTCGAAGTCGTCGAGCTGATCGGCACGGTCGTGGCGCGCTACTACGAGGAGTACGAGCAGGCGGCCGCGCAGCACGCCCTGACCGGCGCCCAGGCCCGCGTCCTCGGCCTGCTCTCGCTCGACCCGCTGCCGATGCGCCGCATCGCCCAGAAGCTCAAGTGCGAGCCCTCCAACATCACCGGGATCGTCGACCGCCTGGAGGCCCGCGGGCTGGTCGAGCGCCGGCCCGACCCGGACGACCGGCGGGTCAAACTGGCCGTCCCCACGGACGAGGGCCTGGACACCGCCCGCCGGCTGCGCGACTCCCTCGACTTCGCCCGCGAACCCCTCGGCGAACTGACCGAGGGCGAACGGACCCTGCTCCGGGACCTGTTGAGGCGGATGCTGGGCGCGGACGTGGCGTAGGGCCGGAACCTCAGACGCACCACCAGAGGAAGCGGGTGCACGTCGGCGTGGGGTCCGGCGTCGGCGTCCGGCCCGGCGCGGGGCCGGTGGTCGTCGGCGCGGGGCTACCGGGCGTCCCCGAGCCGGTCGGCGTCGGGCCGCTCGCCGTCGCGGACGAGGTCGCGGCGGGCGGGGCGGACGGGGAGACCGGGCCGGTGGCCGTCGGGGCCGGGTCCGGGACCCCGCCGCCTCCCTGGCCGGTACCGGTACCGGGCCCGGTCCCCGCGCCCGTGCCGGGGCGCGAGCCCGTGCCCGCCCCCGTACCCGTACTCGTACCGGGCCCCGAGCCCGTGTCCGTACCCCTGCCGGAACCGGATCCCGGCCCCGAGCCCGTGCCGACCCGGTGGGGGCGCGTCGGGACGGAGCCCGGCGCGTCCGTCCCGGGGGCCGGGCTCGTCCCCTCCGGCGGCTCGGTGGTCCCGACGGGTTCCGGCGAGAGCGGGGTCTCGGTGACCTCCAGCTCCTCCACGGCGGTGGCGGCGCCGTCCTGCGGCGGCTCCTCCAGGGCGAGCTTCGCCAGGGTCAGCGTCCCGGCCGCGAGGACCAGGCCCACCGTTCCCACCAGGACCGTACGGCCCCGGCGCGGGCCCGGCCTCCTGCCCCGCCGCGCGGCGGAACGGCCCCGCTCGGCGGCGCGGCGCCCGCGGGGGGCCGGGCGCGGAGGTTCGAGGACGTCCAGCTCGTAGACGTGCTCGGCGGCGGGCCGGTCCGGATCGTCGTCGGTGGCGGCACCGCCGGCCGGGGACGGTCCGGCGGGGGCGGGCGGGCTCGGGTCGCCGTGGGCGGCGGGGCTGCCGGGGGCGCCGCGGCCGGTGGATCCGCCGGGGGCGCCGTGGGCCGCGGCCTGCCCCGGGATGCCGTAGGGCGCGGTCCGGCCGCTCGCGCTCGCACCGTGGGCGCCGGGAGCACCGTGGGTTCCGGGGGCTCCGTAGGCTCCGTAGGCGCCGGGGGCTCCGTGGGCGCCGGGAGCGCCATAGGTTCCGTAGGCGCCGGGGCCGCCATGGGTCGGGGACCCGTCCGGACCGCTGTGGATCGCGGGCCGGGTCGGGGCGCCGTACCCGTGGTCCGGGGTGTGGACCGGGGTGGGGGCCGGGGCGTGGGCCGGGGTGGGGTCCTGCATGCGGGGGGTCTCGTACCGCAGTTCCTCGACGGGAGTCCCGCACCCGGCACAGGCGAGGGCCCCGTTGAGATGCCGCCGGCACGCGTGGCAGTAGTCCATGGGGCCCGCAGGCTATGCGGCCCGGTGCGGTGCCAGGTAGGCGCGGACGTGAGGATCCTGTGTGGAAACCGCAGGTCGACGGCGGTGCGCCGCGATTCTCCCGCTTCGGGAAGGATCGCCTCCGAAGCCTCCTCACCGCGCGTGGGGACTCAGGTACGGCCCGCACGCGGGGCCCCGGGCGGCGCAGCCCAGCGCGCGCCGCGCCCCGGAGGGCCGGACGATGCGAACAGGACCGCGAATCGCGACCCCCTCGCCCGTGCCAGCACCGCACTCCGGAGGATCCGCCGTGACCGTCAGCCTTGATCAGCTGCGTCGTTGCCATGTCGCCGTCGACCTGGGTGCCGCCCGCACCCGGGTCTTCGTCAAGGGCGTCGGGCTCGTCGTCGACGAGCCCAGCGTCGCCGCCGTCAACACCCGTACCGGAGCGCTGATCGCCGTCGGCGCGCTCGCCGAGAAGATGACCGGCCGCACCCCCGACTACATCCGGGTCGTGCGCCCGGTCTCGGGCGGCACGGTCGTCGACATCGAGATGGCGCAGCGGATGCTCCGTCACCTCCTCGGCGAGAAGCTGCGCCGGCAGCTGCGCCGCAAGCCCCGGCTGCGCGCGGCCGCCTGCACCCCGCACGACAGCGATCCGCTCGCGCAGCGCGCCGCCGTGGAGACCCTCGTCGGCCTCGGGGCGCGCCGGGTCGAGCTGGTCGACACCCTGATCGCGGCGGCCGTGGGCTGCGGGCTCCCCGTGGAGCAGCCGACCGCGACCATGATCCTGGTGTGCGGGGCGGCGACCACCCAGGTCGCGGTGCTCTCGCTCGGCGCGATCGTCACGGCGGAGCGGATGCCCGTCGGCGGCGACGCCATCGACCACGCGGTCATCCAGCACCTGCGCCACCACCACGAGCTGATGCTGCCGAGCCAGTCGGTGCGCCCGCTGCAACTGGCCCTCAGCGGCAACGGCCTGACGGCACAGGGGCCCGCCTGGACGGAGATCCACGGCCGGGACGTCGCCACGGGCCTGGCGCGTTCGGTGACCGTCGACACCGCCGCCGTGCGGGACGCGATCCACACCCCGCTGACGGCGGTCCTCGACGGCATCGGGAAGGTGCTGCGGGACTGCCCGCCGGACCTGGTGGCCGACCTCGCGGACCGCGGGATCATGATGGTGGGCGGCAGCGCCCTGCTGCCGGGCCTCGACCAGATGCTGCGGGAGGCGACCGGGATGCCGGTGCACATCGCCGAACGGCCGGACGTGTGCGCGGTCCTGGGGCTGGGCGCGATGCTGGAGGGCAAGGTCCAGCCGATGGTCCTGGACCCGCTGGCGGAGCGGGACCCGCTCGCCGACGAGGAATGAATCACCAGGAACCGGGCGATTCGTACGACAATGAGACCATGACGCTCATGGAGGAAGGCGCCGGGGCCGCGGACACGGACGAGGGCTCCTCCCGCCTGCCCATGCTGCTCGAAGCGGTCCTCGGCGTCGGCACGGAACTCGAACTCCGCACCACCCTCCAGCACATCGTGGACTCCGCGACCGAGCTGACCGGAGCCCGCTACGGGGCGCTCGGGGTCGTCGACCCCGAGCGCCACCGCCTCACCGAACTCTTCACCTCCGGCATGACCGAGGAGGAGCGGCGGCGGGTCGGCCGCCTTCCCGACGGCCGCACCGGGCTGCTCGGCGCCCTCGTCCGGGACCCGCGGCCGCTGCGGCTCGACGACCTGACGGCCGACCCGCGCTCCTCCGGCGTCCCCGAGGGGCACCCGGAGACGCACGGCTTCCTCGGCGTCCCGATCCGGGTCCACACCGAGGTCTTCGGCAACCTGTACCTCACCGGCAAGCGCGGGGGCCCCTTCGGCGAGGAGGACCTCGCCCTCCTCCGGATCCTCGCCTCCCAGGCGGGGATCGCCATCGGCAACGCCCGGCTGTACGAGACGGCCCGGCAGCGGGAGCGCTGGATCGAGGGCGCGGCCGCGGTGACCACGGCCCTGCTCACCGGCGCCACCGCCGAGAACGCCCTGACGACCGTCGCCGAGCGGGCCCGCGTCCTCGCCGACGCCTCGGCCGGCGTGGTCCTCCAGCCCACCGAGGAGGGCGGGATGGAGATCGTCGCCGCCTCCACCCACGACGACCCGGGCGACCTGGTCGGCACGACGATCGCGCCCGGCTCCCCCGTCCTGGTCCAGCTCCTCGGCGGAGAGCCCGTCTTCGTCGAGGACTCGGCGACCGATCCGCGGATGACCACGCACGTGCGGTCCCGTTTCGGCCCGTCGATGATGCTGCCGCTGCAGAGCGGGGGGAAGCTCATCGGCACCCTCGCCCTGCCCCGGCGGCGGGGCGGCCGGCCGTACTCGGCGGTCGAACGGCTGCTCGCCTCGCAGTTCGCCTCGCAGGCGGCGCTCGCGCTGGTCCTCGCGGACGCGCGGCACGACCGGGAGCGGCTCGCCGTCTTCGAGGACCGCGACCGGATCGCCCGTGACCTGCACGACCTGGTGGTGCAGCGGCTGTTCGCCACGGAGATGATGCTGGAGTCCACGCGGCGGCGGGCGGCCGGCTCCTCCGACGAGGACGAACTGCTCGGCCGGGCCGTGGACGAGCTGGACTCGACGATCCAGGAGGTCCGGACGACCATCTTCGCCCTCCAGCAGCCGCCGGCGGACGCACCGGCCTCCTTCCGGGGGCGGGTGCTGCGCGAGACCGGCGGGGCGGCGGTCCCGCTCGGCTTCCAGCCGTCCGTGCACTTCTCCGGCGCCGTCGACACGCTCGTCGACGAGGAGACGGCCGACAGGCTCCTCGCCGTGCTGCGCGGGGCGCTCGCCGCGGCACACCGGCGGCCGGACGTCGGCGCGATCACGGTCGAGGTGTCGGTCGGGAACGACGGCGCCCGACTGCGCGTCGAGGACGACGGCACGCCGCCGACCACGGTGACCTGGCCGTAGGGCCGTACGGCATCCCCCGTACGGCGCAGCCGGGCGCGCCGGGCCCCTCCCCCGGACCTTGACTGGAGGCGTGACCACCGAGACCGAGTCCCCCACAGCGGCGGCCTACCGCAACCTGGTGACGGCCACCATCGGCTTCACGCTCACCTTCTGGGCGTGGGACCTGATCGCACCGATCGCGAGCTGGTACGGCGACCGGCTCGACCTCAGCTCCTTCCAGCAGTCCCTGCTCGTCGCGGTGCCCGTCCTGGTCGGCTCGGTCGGCCGCATCCCGGCCGGGGCGCTGACCGACAAGTACGGGGCGAAGCTGATGTTCCCGCTGGTCTCGGCGCTGACGATCGTTCCCGTGCTGCTCCTGATCGTCGTCAAGGACAGTTACGGCCTGCTGCTGGTCGGCGGCTTCCTCCTCGGCCTCGGCGGCACGACGTTCGCCATCGGCATCCCGCTCGTCAACTCCTGGTTCCCGCCCGCCAAGCGCGGGCTCGCGCTCGGGGTGTTCGGCATGGGCATGGGCGGAGTCGCGCTCTCCGGCTACTTCACGCCCCGGATCGCCGAGCACGGCGAGAACCTGCCGTTCCTCGTGGTCGCGATCGCGCTGGCCGTGTACGCGGTGCTCGCGGCGTTCCTCATCACGGACCGCCCCGGCCGTCCCGTCCCCACCGCCTCCCTGGCCGCCCGCCTGGGCTCGGCGGCACGGCTGCGGGTGACGTGGGAGCTGTCGGCGCTGTACGCGATCGGGTTCGGCGGCATCGTCGCGTTCGGCGTCTACCTGCCGACGTACCTGAAGACCTGGTACGAACTCGACCCGACGGACGCGGGCACCAAGGCGGCGGGCTTCGCGCTGGTGACGGTGGTGTTCCGCCCGGTCGGCGGCTGGCTCTCGGACCGCGTCCACCCGGCGCTCGTCACGGCCGCCGCCCTCGGGGCCGTCGCCCTCCTCGCGATCGTCCAGGCCTTCGACCCGCCCCTGAACCCGGGGGGCACGACGGCCCTCCTCGTCATGGCCGCCGGGCTCGGCACGGCGAGCGGCTCCGTCTTCGCCCTGGTCTCCCAGGTCACCCCGCAGGCCGAGGTCGGCAGCGTGACCGGCATCGTCGGCGCGACGGGCGGACTCGGCGGGTTCCTGCCGCCGCTGGTGATGGGCGCGATCTACAGCGCGAAGGGCTCGTACTCCATCGGCTTCATGCTCCTGTCGGACCTGGCGCTGGCGGGGTGCGTGTACGCGTACGGCCGGATGCGGGGGATCGAACCGGACGACGGGACGCCGAGCCCCCGCCCGACGAAGCTCACCACCACCAGCCCTTGAGCCCCGCACGACACACCCACCGGGGCTCTCGCCCCACACGACCGCACGCCTACCGGACGGCGCCCCGCCCGTGTGGGCCATCACCCACAGGGGCAGCACCCCCGCCCCTGTGGGGCCCGCGCCCTGCGGGGCGGTGCCCCTCCCGCACCCTCCCGTGTGGGCAATCGTCCCGCAGGGCGGGACGGGTGGGCACACGGGACGGCGCCCATCAGCGGCGCCTCCGCGTTCCGGGCCCCGACCCGCACCACGCGTGCGGCGCACGTTCCGGTGCGGGTCCAGGCACAGCAGCCTCGGGCGCCGGCAAGGGGCGCCGTTCCGTTGTGCCCACCCGTTCCGCCCCAGCGGAACGACTGCCCACAACGGCGGGCGCCGCCCCGGTGGGTGCGCCCGCAACGGCGGGGCGGCGCCGGGGCTGGTCCTGGGCAGGGGTGTCGCGCGGCAGAATGCGTCGCGTAACCCCTCGCCCTCGACGACCCGAGGAGTACGACCGGTGAGTGCGCTCTTCCCCGAGCTCGAACGGGCGGTCCCGTCCGACGACCGCCCCGCCCTGCGCGTCGGCCCCGACGCCCTGACGTACGCCGAGCTGGCCCGCGCCGCCGGCGCCCTGGCCGACCGGGTGGGGCGGGTCGGCGGCGCGGGCCGGGTCGCCGTGTGGGCGACGCCCACCGCCCGCACGGCCGTCGCCGTGGTCGCCGCCCTGCTCGCCGGCGTGCCGGCCGTACCGCTCAATCCGCGGACCGGCGAGCGCGAGTTGGCGCACATCCTCGGCGACAGCGCGCCCGACCTCGTGCTGGCGGGCCCGGGGGACGAGCTGCCGGCGGGGCTCGCGGCGCTTCCCCGGATCGACGTGGAGCTGACCGGGCCGGAGGCTCCGCCCGGGGCCGCGCCCGTCGATCCCGAGACGACCGCGCTCGTCGTCTACACCTCCGGCACGACCGGCCCCCCGAAGGGCGTCCTCCTCTCGCACCGCGCGGTCGCCGCCTCTCTGGACGCGCTGGCCGAGGCCTGGTCGTGGACGGCGGACGACGTCCTGGTGCACGCGCTGCCGCTGTTCCACGTGCACGGCCTGGTCCTCGGGATCCTGGGTCCGTTGCGGCGCGGCGGCGAGGTCCGGCACCTGGGGGCCTTCTCGGTGGAGGGCGTCGGGCGGGAGCTGGGCGACGGCGGGACCATGCTCTTCGGCGTGCCGACGATGTACCACCGGATCGCGGACGCGCTGGACGGGGACGACCGCCTCACGAAGGCGCTGGCGGGCGCCCGGCTCCTCGTCTCCGGTTCGGCGGCGCTGCCGGTGCACGACCACGAGCGGATCGCGGCGGCGACGGGCCGGACGGTCGTGGAGCGGTACGGGATGAGCGAGACGCTCATGAACACCAGCGTGCGCCCGGGCGGCGGGCCCCGGCCGGGGACGGTGGGGACGCCGCTCGCGGGGGTGGACCTGCGGCTCGTGGACGAGGACGGATCCGAGCTCGGGGAGTTCGACGGGGAGACGGTCGGCGAGGTGCAGGTGCGCGGCCCGAACCTCTTCTCCGGTTATCTGAACCGGCCGGACGCGACGGCGGCGGCCTTCGACGGCGACTGGTTCCGCACCGGTGACATGGCGGTCCGCGAGGCGGACGGCGGGGTGCGTCTGGTGGGCCGGAAGGCGACGGACCTGATCAAGAGCGGCGGCTACAAGATCGGGGCGGGTGAGATCGAGAACGCGCTCCTCGACCATCCCGGCGTCCGGGAGGCGGCCGTCACGGGTGAGCCGGATCCCGATCTGGGCGAGCGGATCGTGGCCTGGGTGGTGCCGCAGGACCGGGAGAGGCCGCCGAGCGACGAGGAGCTCGCCGAGCACGTGGCGGGTCTGCTGGCGCCGCACAAGCGTCCCCGGACGGTGCGCTACCTCGACGCGCTGCCCCGCAACGACATGGGGAAGGTGCTGAAGAAGGAGCTGTCGGCGTCCGGGTGAGCGGACGTGAGGCCGGGCCCCTCCCCGGAGGGGCCCGGCCCGGGTGTCAGGGAGTCGGATCGTGGGCGTCGTAGCGGCGGAAACCGCGCCCGTACAGGGCGAGGAGTCCGATCGCGACGACGCAGGCGATTCCGCCGCCGGTGATGGCGACCGCCGGCGAGGTGAGGTCCGCGACGGCGCCCGCGAGGAAGTCGCCGAGGCGGGGCCCGCCCGCGACGACCACGATGAAGACGCCCTGGAGCCGTCCGCGCATCTCGTCCGGAGCGGCGACCTGCATCATCGTGTTCCGGAAGATCATCGAGACGGTGTCGGAGTAGCCGGCGAGGGCGAGCAGGAGGAGCCCGAGCCAGAGGTTCCGGGTCAGCCCGAAGACGGCGACGGCCGTGCCCCAGGAGGCGACGGCGAGCAGGATCGCCTGCCCGTGGTGGCGGATCCGGCCCTGCCAGCCGGACAGCACCCCGCCGAGGAGCGCCCCGAAGGCGGGTGCGGCCACGAGGAGTCCGGTGGTCCTGGCGTCGCCGCCGTACCAGAGGACGGCGACGGCCGGGAACAGGGCGCGGGGGTGGGCGAGGATCATCGCGCAGAAGTCCGAGAAGAACGTCATGCGCAGGTTGGGGCGGGTGGCGAGGAAGCGGAGCCCGTCGAGGACCGAGGCCCTCTTGCTCCCGGTGCGTTCGGGGAGCATGGACGGCAGCCGCCACATGGCGTACAGGCTCGCGGTGAAGGCGACGGCGTCCACGAGGTACGCCGTCTGGTAGCCGGCGAATCCGACGATGAGGCCGCCGAGGCTGGGTCCGACGAGCGTGCCGAAGGTCATGACCATCGAGTTGAGCGCGTTGGCGGCGCGCAGCTGCTCGGGCGGCAGGAGCCGGGGGATCATCGAGGAGCGGGCGGGTGCGTTGAGCGCGTTGCACACGGCCTGGAGGGCGACGATCCCGTACAGGAACCAGACGTGGTGGAAGCCGGCGAACGCGGCGCCCGCGAGGGCGACGGAGAGCGCGGCGGAACCGCTCGCGCTGGCGAGGCCGAGCTTGCGCCGGTCGACGGTGTCGGCGATGGCGCCGCCGTACAGGCCGAAGACGGTCAGCGGGACGAGGGCGAAGAGGCCGACGAGCCCGACGGAGAAGGGCGAGCGGGTGATGTCGTAGACCTGGAGGGAGACGGCGAGGGCCGTCATGCCCTGTCCGACCCAGGAGACGGTGCTCCCGAACCAGAGGCGGCGGTAGTGCGCGGAGGCGCGCAGCGGGGTGAGGTCGGCGAAGACCTTGCGGCGGTCCCGCTCCCGCTCCCGGGTGTCCTGGGCGGCGGTCACGCGACGTCGTACCGCAGCTCGGGGCGCTCCCAGTGGATGCGGCCGGTGGGCGGCACGGTGCCGGTGCGGACGGCGCCGGTCCGCAGGTAGAACTCCTCGGCCGGCGGATGCGCGACGACCCGCACGGAGCCGAGGCCGGCGGCCCTGGCCTGTTCGGTCATGTGCTCCATGAGGAGCCGGCCTATGCCGAGTCCCTGGGCCGCGTCGGCGACGAACGCGAGGTCGAGTTCGGCCTCGTCGACGAGGAGGGCGTAGAACCCGAGCACCCGGCCGCCGTCGGCGTCGTCGACGGCGGCGAAGACGGGGTGGTGCTCGATGTACGGGCCGCCGACCTGGTACCCCTCGACCATGGCGGCGTAGTCGCCCCGGTAGGCCCCTGAGGTCCGGACGAGCCGGGTGAGCCGTTTGGAGTCGTCGGCGGTGGCGCGCCGGATGGTGATGTCGGACATGCGGCGAGTATAGGGGCGATCACGGTGGATGCTCCTTACAATTCGGTGAACGAAGACCGGAACCCGCTTCTCCCCCCCGCTCGGCGAGCCGCACCGACCGCGGCCCGGGGGGACGACGCGCGGGACCGGGCGGGGCGGACGCGGCGGGGCCGGGGCCGGGGCCGGGCGCCCGCGGGGGCACCGCTTCCGTGCCGCTCACGACGCCCCCGCCCCGTCCCCGGTCCGCGCGGTCGGACCCCCGCCCGTCCGCGCGGACGACCCGCACGCCTCCGCGAACGCGCCTTCCGCGGCCAGCCGTTCGTGCTCGACGAGGGCGGACTCCCACGCCTCGGGCAGCCGTTCGGCGCCGGCGAGGGCACGGTCGGCGAGGAAGGTGACGTGGAGGCGGCGGCGGTGCGTGACCCAGGCGACGAAGAGCGGCTGGCCCGGCACCATCACCGGCAGGGCGTACACCCCGGTGGCGGGGGTTCCGGCGAAGCCGAGCGGCTGCCGGATCCTGAGGTCGGCGACGCTGAGCGGGGTGTGGCGGGCGTCGACGCTGCGGGCGAGCGCCAGGCGGCCGATCCGGTAAGGGAGTCCGCGCAGGACGACCCGGTGGGCGTCGGCGAGCCGGGCGAGCCGGGTGTGGTCGAGGGCGCGTCCGATGCGGGCGAGCCGCCGGGCCGGGTCGGGTTCGCCGCAGGGGAGGTCGACCCCGGCGACGGCGACCCGGTTGCCGAGCAGGGGGCGGGGGTCGTCGGGGTCCCGGACTCCGATCCCGAGGTTGGCGCGCAGCCCCCGGCCGTGGCCGGGGCCGCCCGGCCCCCAGTCGTCGGGGTGCCAGGCGCGCAGCGTCGCGGCGGTCAGGGCCAGGCAGAGCTGCGGGACGGTGGCCCCGGTCAGGCGGCCGAGGCCGTGCAGCCGGGCGGTGTCGACGTCGGCGAACGCGGCGGCGTAGGACCGGGCGGGCGGGATGTCGAGGGCCGGCCACCAGGTGACGCGGCGCGGCGGCCGGAACTCGGGGAGGACGGCGGCCCAGCGCACGGGCCGGGGCGGCCGGAAGGCGAGGGCCCTGGGGCGCGGCGCCCCCTCGGGGCCGAGGAGCCGCTCCAGGGTGGCGACGGCGGCGGCACCGTCCTGGAAGGCGTGGTGGGCCCGGTAGCAGAGCCCCCACCGCCCGCCGCCGGCCCGGCGGACGAGCCAGATCCCCCACAACGGCCGGTCGCGCGGCAGGGGTTGCCGCAGCAGCTCGGCGACGACCGTCAACGGGTCGGCACCTCCGGGTAGCTCGTACAGGTGACGATCGGGATCGAAGCCGGGGTCGGGTTCCCAGCGGGGGCGCCCCGCGTCGTCCACGAGCCGGTGGGCGAGCTCGGGGACGAGACCGACGCGAGGTGCCAGATGGTCCAACACCCTTGCGCGGGAAGGAGGTTCCCCCTCGAAGACGATCAAGCCGCCGAGATGCAGGGCGGAGTCCGTCGCGTGCAGTGCCGCCACGTCGAGGGAGAGCCGGTCGAGCACCCCGAGCGGCACCGCCGCGGAAGACCGAACTGGATCTGAAGATCGCACGGGCCGCTACGATACGTCATCATGCAATCGCAATGCGTGACGGATGGCATGCCCCCCGACTTCCTCGACGACGACGCCGTGGCCGCCTGGACCGCCTCCGGAGCGCCCCTCGTCGACCTCCTCCGCCAGGCGCACGCGCCGGGTCGGCTGACCGGGTTCCGCCGGGGCGGCCGGGCGGCGGTCCTGGTCACGGAACCCCGGCACGTGCACCAGGTGCTCGGCGTCGGCGGCGACCGGTACGTGAAGCGGTCGCACCGGGCGAGACCCCTCCTCGGGGACGGCGTGATCACCGCCACGGGCGAGGCCTGGCGGTCCCAACGGAAGCTGCTCCAGGCGATGTTCACGGGCCGGGGCATCCAGCACTGGGAGCACCACATCGCGGGGGCGGCCGCGTGCGTCGTCGACCGCTGGGCGGAGCGGGCGCGCCGGGGCGCGCCGACCGACGTCGCCGAGGACGTGCAGTTCTTCACGGTCGACACGATCTGGCGCGCGCTCACGGACCGGCCCCTGGACCGGGAGACGTACGTCGACCTGGCGGCCGTGCAGGACATCGTCGCCGCGCTCCCCGCCGACGTGGGCGGCGCGAGCGCGCTGCCGCCGGAGGTCGGGTCGGCGATCGCCGCGCTCGACGAGCGGGTCCTCCGGGCGCTCGCCGACGCCCGCGTCCGCCGCCGGAGGGACGATGCCGGGTCCGGGTCCCGCGAGCCGGGGGCGGTCCGCGCGGCGGGCTCCAGCGTCCTGGACCGGCTGCTCGACGCGGCCGAGACGGATCCGGCGTACACGGACCGGCTGGTCCGGGACGAGCTCGTCACCCTGCTCGTCGCCGGGTACGAGAGCAGTGCCCGCACCCTGACCTGGGCGTTCGTCCTGCTCGCCGCGCACCCGGCGGTCATGGAGCGGGCGGCGGGGGACGCCTCGGCCGTCGAGGCGGTGCTCTCCGAGACGCTGCGGCTCTACCCGACGGGCTGGCTGCTGCCCCGGCACAGCCCGGCGGACGAGACGCTGGACGGCTGGGCGATCCCGGCCGGTACGGACCTCCTCGTCTGCCCCTACCTGACCCACCGCGACCCGGAGGTCTGGCCGGATCCCGAGACCTTCGACCCCGGCCGCTTCCCGGCCCGGTCGCCGCTGCCGCCCGGCGCGTACCTCCCCTTCGGCATCGGCCCGCGGGCCTGTCTCGGGACGCGGTTCGCGATGCGGGAGATGGAGGTGCTGCTCGGCGCGCTCCTCGCCCGGTTCACGGTCGAGACGACCGGGCCGGTGGGCGAACCCGTGTTCGGCATCAACCTGCGTCCGGCCGGTCCGCTGCACGCGCGCGTCCGCGAGCGGACGTGAACGCGCCCGCACCGGACCGGCGTCCGCCCGGCGCGTTCCCGCCCGACGGGCGCGGCTCCGGGACGCGCGCCGCCGGGAGGCACGCCGCCGACAGGCACGGCTCCGCGGGGTACGTCTCCGAGCGCGTCGACTACGTCGATCCCCGGGACCGGGTGATCGCCCAGGGCGGACGGGCCGCCGGGCCGCCGGCCGGACTGTTCCGCCGGTACGCGGCGACCGTCTGCACCGACCACGCCGGCCGGGTCCTCCTCTACCGGCGGACCGCCTCGGCACCGGCCTACCCGGACCACTACGACGTCCTGATCGGCGGGGCGGTCCGCAGCGGCGAGGAGTACCGGGCGGCCGCGCTCCGGGAGCTCCGGGAGGAGCTGGGCTGCGAGCAGGCGCCCGGCCTGACGGAGGCGTACCGGATCCGCGTCGACGATCCGCACGGCACCTGCTTCCTGACGGTCCACCGCTGGGTGGCGGACCGCGCGCCCCGACCGGATCCGAGCGAGATCGCCTGGTGCGGTTTCGTCGCCCCGCTCGCGGTCCTGACCGGCGGCTACACCCCGCTGGTGCCGGCCGGCGCGGAGGCGGTACGTCGCCTCTTCCCCGGCTGACCGCCCGGCGCGCGCGGACCGCACGGCGCCTCCCGGCCCGCCGGCCACCGCGAGCGCGGGGCGCGTGCGGCACGGAGCCCGCACGGCGCGGACGCCGCGCGGTGCGACGGCCGGGCGGCACGGAGAGCACGCGAGCGCCTTCCCCCCGCCCGCGACCTCCTGGCCACTCGCCGCCCGGTCCCGCCGGCCACCCGGCCGGCCCCGCCGCCCCTCCCCCGGTCGGCCCCCACCCCTCGTACGACAGCACCGAAGGACACCTCCCCATGACGTACTGCGCGCTGCCCTTACCCGGCGCCTCCCTCGCCGTCCCCGGCCCCCGGCCGGAGCCCCTCCCGGGGGCCGGGCCGCTCGACCGTGCCCGGGCGCGGCTCGCGACCCGTCTGGTGGCGGCCGCCGGGCCGGGGGGACTGCTCCGGGCGCCGTGCGACAGCCGGCTCCTGGAATCCGCCCTGGCCCTGCGGCTGCTCACGGTGACGGGCGTGGACCCGGACGCCCAGGAGCGGCTGACGCGCCGCCTGAAGACGGCCGTGGACGGGGGCGCCCCCGACCCCGTGCAGGAGGCCGCCGCCCGCGCGGCCCTCGGCGAGTACGTGGACGGGCGGGGGGCGCTCGCCCGGCTGCTCGGCGGATTCGACCACTTCACGGCCGGGCGCAAGCGGCTGATGTTCCAGACGCTCCTGGCCGAGCTGGGCGCCCACTCCTTCCCCGAACTCCCCTCCCCCGATTCCCTCTTCGCTGCACGCGGCCAACAGCGCTGGCTGGTCACGGAGATGGCCGCGCTCAAGGTCCTGTACGCCTTCGGGACGGGTACGCCACGGCTCGTCACGGAGGAGGACTGGCGGGCGCTCGAACCCTGTGCGCTGCCCGGTCCGCCCCCGTACGGCAACCATCTCGCCCGGATCGTCGCGCTGCTCGCGCTGCGGCTGCGGCCCCGGTACGCGGAGGCCGTGCGGGCGCGGGCGCGGGAGCTGCGCGGCTGGCTCCGCGAGGACGGCGGGCTGCCGTTCATCACGGGGATGGACGTGTTCGCGACGGCGACCGGCGGGCTCGCGCTGGCCGGGGCGGGAGCCCCCGCGCACACCCTGCGGGCCCTCGCGACGGCCCTGGTGGAGCACCGGAACGCCGACGGCGGCTGGGGGTTCGACCGGGGCGTCGGGCAGAGCGACGTGGACGACACCTCGTACTGCGTGGAGTTCCTGCGGGCGACGGCCGCGGTGCGGTTCGGCGCGGAGGTGGCGGCCGGCGAGCGGTACCTGCTGGCCCGGCAGGGCGCGGACGGCGGCTTCCCCACCTTCGAGCGCGGCACCGCCTCCGAGGTGGCGATAACGGCGGCGGCCGTGAACGCGCTGGCCCCCGAGCCCGCGCACCGGTCGGCGGTGGAGGCCGCCGTCCGGTTCGTCGCGGCCCGGCAGGAGGCGGCGGGCTCCTTCGAGCGCAGCTGGAGCCTGAACGAGAGCAACGCCCTGTTCCGCACCGTCCTCGCCCACGACTCCTTCCTGGCCGTGGAGCCCGGGCATCCCGCCCGGTCGGAGGTGGCGCGGGCCCGGGAGCGGGCCGTGTCCCGGTTGCTCGACACCCAGAACGCGGACGGCGGCTGGGGGCACGTGCCGTCCGATCCGAGCGACCCGATCAGCACGGCGTACGCGCTGATCGCGGTGGCCCGGACACCGACCGTGCCGTCCGCCCGGGGTGCGACCGGGCGGGCGGTACGCCACCTCCTGGAGCGGCAGCGGCCGGACGGCGGCTTCGTCTCCCGTCCCGACCAGGCGGGACCCCGGCCGCTCGCGTACCACGTGCCGCTCCTGACGGACGTGTGCGTGCTGCTCGGCCTGAACCACGCGCGCGCGTGCGCCGCGCGCTGAACCCGCCCCCGCCCACGCCTCCGCCCACGTCCCTGCCCACAAGGAACGAACGCCATGACCTTCGACGAACTGAAGACCCTGCTCGTCTCGCTCGGCCTCGACCCGGCCGACATCACCCCGGAGTCCACCCGCGAGGAGGCCGGGCTCGACTCGCTCCTCCTCACCGAACTCGCCCTCGTGCTCCGCAGGGAACGGGGCGTCCCGGTCCCGGAGGAGGAGCTGTACGCGGCACCCACGGTCGCGGCGATCGAGGGCCTCGTCCGCCGGCACGCGGGGGTGGCCTGATGCCGGGGGCGGGAGGCAGGGCCCGCGGCCCCGGGGCCGCCGTCACCGGAGTCGGCCTCTTCACCCCGGCCGGGGCGGACGCCGCGACGACCTGGGAGACCGTCCGCGCCGGGAAGGCCACCGCCGTCCTCGAAGAGCGGGACGGCCTGCGGTACCTCGCCTGCCGGGCGCCCGGCCTCCCCGGGGACCTCGGCAGGGGGGTGACGGCGCGGCGGCCCGACCGGAGCGCGCTGCTCGCGCTGGTCGCCGCGCGGGAGGCGCTCGCCGACGCCGGACTGGACCCGGCCGGCTGGGACGGGGCTCGGGTCGGCGTGGTCGCCGGGATCGGGGCGGGCGGCGTCCTCACGTTCGAGGCGCAGCGCGAGGTGCTGCGGGCGGACGGTCCCGGGGACATGTCCCCGTTCGCGGTGCCGGGCGCGCTGCCGAACTCCGTCGCGGGGCAGCTGGCCGTCGAGTTCGGGATCCGGGGCCCGTCGACGGCGGTGACCACGGCGTGCGCGGCGGGTGCCACGGCGCTCGGCGTCGCGCTCGACCTGCTGGCCCTGGGCCGCTGCGACGTCGTCCTGGCGGGCGGAGCCGAGGCGTCGCTGAGCCCGTTCTACGTGGCGGGTTTCGACCGGCTCGGCGCGTTGTCCCGCCGGTTCCACGACCCGGCGGGCGGGCTGCGGCCGTTCGACAGGGACCGGGACGGCTTCGTGATGGCGGAGGGCGCGGGGTTCCTGGTGCTGGAGCGCCCGGCGGACGCCGCCGCGCGCGGGGTCCGGCCCCGGGCGCTGATCACGGGCTACGGGGCGACGTCGGACGCGCACCACGTGGTGGCGCCTCGGCCGGACGGCTCCGGTCTGACGGCGGCCGTCCGGGGCGCGCTCGCGGAGGCGGGCGCGGCGCCGGGCGACGTCGACCTGGTCAACGCGCACGGGACGGGTACGCCGCGCGGGGACGCCGTGGAGGCGGCGGTGCTGGCGGCGCTCCTTCCGCACCGGCCTCCGGTGACGTCGACGAAGGGGGTGACCGGGCACCTGCTGGGCGCGGCGGGGGCGGTGGAGGCGGCGCTCACGGTGCTGTCGCTGGCGGAGGGGGTCGTGCCGCCGACCGCGAACTTCGCGGAGCCGGGCGAGGGCGTCGACCTGGACGTCCCGACGACGGCCCGGGGGGCCCGGCTCCGGCTCGCGGTCTCCACGTCGGTGGGCTTCGGCGGGCACAACGCGGCGCTGGTGATCGCCGCTCCGTAGGGGCCGGGGTCAGCCGCAGGCGGCGGTCACGTCGTCCGGGTCGACCCCGTCGAGCCGGGCGGCCAGGGCGTGGAGGCGCTCCCGCAGCTCTCCGAGTTCCGCCAGGTCGAGTCCGGTGGCGGCGGCGATCCGCCGCGGCACGCCGAGGGCCTTCTCGCGCAGGGCGGTCCCGTCGCCGGTGAGGCGGACGGTGACGGACCGCTCGTCCTCGGGGCTGCGGCGGCGTTCGACGTATCCGGCCGCCTCCAGCCGCTTGAGCAGCGGGGACAGGGTCCCGGAGTCGAGCCGCAGCCGCTCGCCGATCCCCTTCACGGGCAGCTCGCCGTGCTCCCAGAGCACGAGCATGACGAGGTACTGGGGGTAGGTCAGGCCCAGCTCCTTGAGCGCGCCCCGGTAGACGCCGTTGAAGGCGCGGGTGGCGGCGTGCAGGGAGAAGCAGATCTGGTTGTCGAGCCGGAGGAAGTCCTCGTCCATGGAGCCCAGGATACGGGAGACGCGCATCACACACGATTAAGTTGTGCACAACTTAATCGTGCCCTAACAATATGAGGGCAGCCCGGCACGACCCCTCCGAGGAACGGAAGAACCCATGGACGCGATCTACACCGCCGTCGCCACCGCCAACGGCCGCGAGGGCCGCGCCGTCAGCTCCGACGGCCGCCTCGACCTCCCCCTCGCCCACCCGGAGGCCCTCGGCGGCAACGGTCAGGGCACCAACCCGGAGCAGCTCTTCGCCGCCGGATACGCGGCCTGCTTCGCCAGCGCCATGGGCGTGGTCGCCCGCCAGGAACGGATCGACGTCTCCGAGGCCTCCGTCACCGCCGAGGTCTCCATCGGCAAGGACCCGGCGGACGGCGGCTTCGGCCTCGCGGTCGTGATGCGCGCCGAGTTCCCCGAGCACCTCCAGGGCGAGGCGGGCCTCGCCCTGCTGAAGAAGACGCACGCCTTCTGCCCCTACTCGAAGGCCACCCGCGGAAACATCGAGGTCGAGCTCGTCGTCGAGTAGTTTTCTGTTGCTTCCTGCCCGCCCCCGGGGGTCATCGACCCACCGGGGGCGTTCGGTTGTGAGTTTTCACGTTCGGGCACGGGGGGTTCGCCCGCCGTACGGCGGGCAGTCATGGGACGGCCTCCTGGCGGTGGCCCACGGGCGCTCTCCTTGGGGCGCCCGTCGGCCGGCCCGCCCGGCCGGCCGCACCCGCACCCCCACCGCCGCACTCACACCCGGAGGGCAACTCCCCCATGGCCGACCTCAATCGCCGCCGGTTCCTGCAGCTGACCGGCGGCGCCGCCGCGTTCACACTGCTCTCGGAGAGCATCGCCCGCGCCGCCTCGATCCCGGCGCAGGGTGCCACCGGCACGATCCAGGACATCGAGCACATCGTGGTCCTGATGCAGGAGAACCGTTCCTTCGACCACTATTTCGGGGCGATGAAGGGCGTGCGGGGCTTCGGCGACCCGCGCCCGGTGACGCTGCCCAGCGGAAAGTCGGTCTGGAACCAGTCGGACGGCAGCAAGGTCACGCTCCCCTTCCGCCCCACCAGCGACAAGCTGGGCATGGAGTACCTCCAGGGCCTCAACCACGACTGGGCGGGCGGCCAGAGCGCCTTCAACAAGGGCCGGTACGACAACTGGATACCGGCCAAGACCAAGGCCACGATGGCGCACCTCACCCGCGAGGACATCCCGTTCCACTACGCCCTCGCCGACGCGTTCACCATCTGCGACGCGTACCACTGCTCGTTCATCGGCGCCACCGACCCGAACCGCTACTACATGTGGACCGGCTACGTCGGCAACGACGGCACGGGCGGCGGCCCCGTCCTGAACAACGCCGAGGCGGGCTACGGCTGGACGACCTACCCCGAGCGCCTGGAGGCGGCCGGGGTCTCCTGGAAGATCTACCAGGACATCGGCGACGGCCTGAACGCGGCCGGCTCCTGGGGCTGGATCAACGACGCCTTCCGCGGCAACTACGGCGACAACTCCCTCCTGTACTTCAACAACTACCGGAACGCCCAGCCCGGCAACCCGCTGTACGACAAGGCCCGCACGGGCACGAACGCCAAGGCGGGCGAGGGCTACTTCGACGTCCTGCGCGCCGACGTGCAGGCCGGCCGACTGCCGCAGGTCTCCTGGATCGCGGCCCCGGAGGCCTTCTCGGAGCACGCCAACTGGCCCGCCAACTACGGCGCCTGGTACATCGCGCAGGTCCTGGACGCACTGACGTCGAACCCGGACGTGTGGGCGAAGACGGCCCTCTTCATCACGTACGACGAGAACGACGGCTTCTTCGACCACGTCGTCCCGCCGTACGCCCCGGGCTCGGCCTCGCAGGGCCTGTCGACGGCCCCGACCGCCCTCGACTACTTCGGCGGCAAGACGGGTTACGTGGCCGGCCCCTACGGCCTCGGCCCCCGCGTCCCGATGATCGTCGTCTCCCCCTGGTCCACCGGCGGCTACACCTGCTCCGAGACCTTCGACCACACCTCGGTCATCCGCTTCATGGAGAGCCGCTTCGGGGTGCGCGAGCCCAACATCTCGCCCTGGCGCCGGGCCATCTGCGGCGACCTGACCTCGGCGTTCGACTTCACGCGGACGCAGACCCAGCCGGCCGCGCTGCCCCCGACCGACGGCTACTACCCGCCGGACAAGAACCGCCACCCCGACTTCCTGGCCACCGCCCCGGCCGTCGGCTCGATGCCCCGCCAGGAACCGGGCGCCAAGCCCACCCGCCCGCTCAAGTACGCCCCGTACGTGGACGGCACGGCGGACGTGACGGCCGGCACCTACCGCCTCGCCTTCAGCGGCGGCCCGCAGGCGGGGGCCCAGTTCTACGTGACGTCGGCGAACCGCACGGACGCCCCGTGGACGTACACGGCGGAGGCGGACAAGTCGATCGCGGACACCTGGAACACCAAGTACTCCAAGGGCGTCACCGACCTCACGGTCCACGGCCCGAACGGCTTCCTCCGCCGCTTCCGCTCCCCCGGCAGGACGGCGGTCCCGGAGGTCGTGGCCCGCCACGACGGCACGACCGGCGACCTCGCGCTGACCTTCACCAACGCCGGCGCGTCGGCCACCGTGACCGTCACCAACGCGTACGGCGGCACCCCGACGACCCTCTCCGTGGCGAAGGGCGCCACGGTCACCCACACCGTCCCGCTCTCCGCCTCCGCCCGCTGGTACGACGTCACCGTCACGTCCTCGGCCTCCACGGACTACCTCCGCCGCCTGGCGGGCCACGTGGAGACGGGTGCGGCGGGCACGACGGACCCGGGCATCCTGACCTACTAGACGGGTCGACGCACCGACCACGTGGACGTACCGGACACGTGACGCCGGGCGGATGGGTGCGACGGCCCATCCGCCCGGCGGCGCCGCGGGTTTCCCGTCACCGTGCCGAGGAGTCTTCCCCCGGTCCACCCGCGTCGCGCCGCCCGGCGCATCACCCTACGCGGCGGGAAGTCGCAGGCCGCCGGCCGTCCCCCGGGACAGCGGCAGGCCCTTCGGGAGGCGCGGGACCAGCAGGAAGAACTCGTGAACGGATTCGCCGGGGCCCAGCTCGAAGCGGTTGACCACCTTGCCGAGCGGGTTCCACCCCCGTCCGTCGGGCGTCCGGACGCCGACCGGCTGCCCGAACAGTTCGGTCGCCGTGTCGTCGAAGTCGACCCAGCGGGCTCGCGCCCGCCGGACGAGCACCTCGCCGACGTACGCACCGAGCTCCTGGAGGACCGGTGCGGCGCCGGCCGGGTCCCCGGCCCCCCGCCGCAGTCCGTCCACCACGCGGTCGACGATGCGCAGACTGGCCGCGGAGAAGTCGAGGGGGAGGCGCGTCCTCGCGGTCGTGCGGGTGGCGAACGCGGAGGCGCGGCCGCTCATGTCGGCGGCCCGCAGCGTGCGGCTGGCTCGGTCCATCGGTCCCACCCCTCGTGTGTGAACCGGTGCGGTTCCCGGTCCCCTGGTTCCTCGGGAGGACCACAGGCCTTCCACGTCCTCCCGACAAGCCAGCGGAACCGGGCACCGGATCATCACGGGTCCGCGCCGTGATCAGCGTCACACCTTCGGAGGGGCCCGCCACCGGCCGGGGTCGGGGCCGGCGGAAGTGCGCCCGGGGGCACGGGCACGCGCGGGGATCACCCCCGTCCGCCACGGCACCCCCGTTCATCCGCGGCCTTCCCCGCTCCGGGGCGAAGGGCAGGAACTCGTGTCCTTCCGGTTCCCGAGGCGAAGGGTCGGACAGGGCGGCAGGCCAGGGGCGTCATCGACCGCGTGCCGTTTCCCGTCGGCCGAACGGCGTGTCACCTTCGCGTCAGGCCCGGGACCGGGGCGCGAGACGAAGGCGGTCCCGACGGCGCCGACACGGGCAGAGGCGGAACGAAGGACGGACGAGCGACCGGAGGGGGTGCGGTTCGTCCGGTTCTTCCGCTCGCTCGCACCCGTCCGTCGGCGTGAGGTATAACCACCCGGTTCATCCGCCAGCCGACCGAAAGCCGGACTCTCATGCCGTCCCATGAACTCGCTGGAAACGCAGCGCCGGAGGAGAGCGAACGCGAGAGTGCGGGGGACTCCCCGAACCGGCGGACGCCGCTGATCGCCGGCATCGCCCTGCTCGGCTGCATCGGACTCGCCGGCTACGGATTCCTCGGCACCGACGGGCAGCCGAAGCCGCGCACCGCGTCGACGGCCGAGGTGACGAACGAGGTGACGTACGAGGTCACGGGGACGGGGACCGTCGAGATCTCGTATCTCACCCGAGGCGGGACCGGTACGGCGAGGGTCGAAAAAGGCGTCACGCTGCCCTGGACCAAGTCGGTTCAGGTACCTGTCGGCAAAGCGCCGGCCGTCGCCATCGTCCTGGACGAGAAGGGCGGACAGGCGTCCTGCACGCTCGCGATACGCGACAAGCACGTCCAGCGCGCCACCGCCGCGGGCGCATTCGGACGCGCCACGTGCACGGGAGGGGTCCGGGCCCGGCAGGAATGATTCTCTCCGGCCGGATTCCGCACCGGCGATTCGCCCGGGATCTCGGGGCGGTCGCGCTCCGGGGCCACATCGCCGCCTGACGGCACCGATTTCGCCGTTGAGGCTCTGCGCGTCCTCGGGTCCGTCCCGGCCGACGCCCGTTCCCCGGCTTCGGTACCACGCCGCCCGAGGACGCGCAGAACCTCAACGGCCTCCCGCGGCAGGAGCCGTCCGCTCGCCGGACTCCTCCAGGTGGGCGAAGACGACCAGGTTCTCGGTGTAGTCCCTGGCCTTGCGGTCGTAGGGGCCCGCGCACGTGATGAGCCGGACGAGCGCGTCGGGAGTGTCCTCGTAGACGCGCTGGTCCGGGAAGTCGTCCTTGCTGAACTCCTCCACGGAGTCGACGAGGAAGACGGCGGTGGTGCCGTCGGCGCGGCTCACCTCGAAGGTGTCTCCGGCCTTGAGCTCGCCGAGCCGGGCGAAGACGGCGGGGGCGGTGGCCGTGTCCAGATGGCCCGCGACGATCGCGGTCCCCCGTTCGCCCGGGGAGGTGCCGGACTCCTGCCAGCCCACCAGGTTCGTGTCGTCGGCCGGGGGCGGGTCGAGCGCACCGGAGGGGCCGATCTTCAGACCGGTGAACGGCGCGTCCACTCCGATCTTGGGGATCCTCAGCCGGGTGGGGGCCGACCTCGGCATCGACGGGCCGGCCGCCGGGCCGGCACTCGGCGACGCACCGCGCGAGGATCCGGGGAGGGACGACGGGGCGGGGGCCGTGGCACCACCGGCCGCCGCCGCGGGCCGGGCCGGTGCTTCCGTGTCCTGGCCGGACGCCCACGGGCGGAAGACGAGCAGTAGCGCAGCGAGGACCAGCGTCCAGAACACGGCGGGGACCACCCGCCGCGGGATACGCCGGGGTGCTCCCGCGTCAGCGGGATCCGGTCGGGTCGTCACCAGGGGCTCCTTCGGACTCGGGCGGAAGATCCGGGATCGGGGGTACGGGACGGGGCCGTCGCCCGGACGCGGGGGCCGCCGTCCGGGCGACGGCCCCCGCGTCCGGTCTTCCTCACGCGGCCGCGCCGGCGGCCTTCCTGCGGCGGTGCAGAACGAAGGCGGCGAGTCCGCCCACGACCAGGGCCGCGCCGGTCACGTTCGTGGTGCCGCTCGCGAGGCCGCCTCCGCCCGTGTGCATGCCGCCCTTCGGCTTCTCCGGCTTGTAGCCGTCCTCGCCCTTCTCCGTGTCCTTGCTCCAGTCCTTCTGCTTGTCCTTCTCCGTGTCCTTGGTCCAGTCGTCGTCGTTGACGAGCGACAGGGCGCCGGAGCCGGTGTGCATGCCGCCCCTGGGCTTCTCGTGCTCCTTCTCGTACCCGTCGCCCTTGCCGTGCTCCTTCTCGGACTTGTCGCCCTTGGCGTGCTCCTTCTCGGACCCGTCGCCCTTGTCGTGCTCCTTGGACCACTCGTCTCCGCTGACGAGCGACAGGGCGCCGGAGCCGGTGTGCATGCCGCCCCTGGGCTTGCCGTGGTCGCTCTCCTGGTTGTGGGAGGAGCCGTCCCAGTCACCTGCGGTGATCGCGTAGGCGCCGGGTGCGGCGAGCGCCAGGGTGCCGGCGGTGGCGGCCGCGGCGAAGAGAATGCGGGCAGAGCGCATCGCTGAACTTCCTTCCGTACGCCGCGTCAGCTGACCCAGTGTCGGCTCTCCACACGCGGCGACACGGCTCACCGTCAGCCGCCGCCGGGCCGCCTGCCACTCGGGATGGTGCATACGGACCCAAGGGCACACGGACGGGGGCGTCGCGCACCGCACCTCACGGGGCGTCAGGGACGAGGGCCGCTCCCGGCGGTCACGGCACCGTCCCGGCCGCACAGGGACGACCCGGCCCGCGGCCCGGACCGGGTGACGGCCCGCCGTCGCCCCGGTCGCCCTCCGTCACTCTCGGGAGTGACCGGCTCCGCGGCTCCGGGCTGCCGGACCGTCGGGGAAGCGCTCGGAAATTGGACGCGGTGTGCGGCGTGTCACACGCGGGGGCCGCGGGGTCCCCGTGGGACCATCGCCGTGGCGTCACACTCGCGTTCCCTCGGAGGCCGGGGTCGAGAAGACCGGGCCCGGCACATGCGAAAAGACCCCTCCAGGGGCGTTTCCGCAGATCAGAACGTTTTTCTTCGGTGGGGCGGGTGGGACTCGAACCCACGGCCGACGGATTATGAGTCCGCTGCTCTAACCGGCTGAGCTACCGCCCCGAACGGTGAGGCGCGTACATGTGTGCGCGCCGTCTGCCGCAGCATAGCCGCTCATACGATCTCCTGCTCCGGATGATCGGCTCCGCTCGCCCATGAAGACCCCACCGGGCTCCGGATGGTTCCCGGAGACGCGAAAAAGGACCCCGAAGGGTCCTCTTCCGTCTTGCTCCCCCGGCTGGACTCGAACCAGCAACCCTCCGGTTAACAGCCGAATGCTCTGCCAATTGAGCTACAGGGGATCGCGCTCCCCCGACTGGACTCGAACCAGTAACCTGCCGGTTAACAGCCGGCTGCTCTGCCAATTGAGCTACAGGGGATTGCTGCGTTGCACCGATCGGCTCCGCCCCGGACCTTGCCGGGCGGCGCTCGCTCGCTGCGAGACATACATTAGCGCAAGCAGGGGGGTGCTCCGCCAATCGGTATCCCCAGGGCCTCCAGGGAAGGATCGCAGCCGTGCGGTACAAGCTGACGTTCGTCGTGGGACTCGCCCTCGGTTACGTGATCGGCACGCGGGCCGGACGCGAACGCTACGAGCAGATGAAGAAATCCGCGAAGGAGTTCGCCGAGAACCCGGCCGTGCGGAACGCCGCCGAGACCGCCGCCCAGACCGGCCGCCAGGCCGCGGGCAAGGCGGTGCACCTGGTGGGCGACAAGGTCGGCGACCGGCTGCCGTCCTCCGTGACCGACCGGGTCCACGCCCTGCGCGGGCGCGGCATGGGCAACGGCAAGGTCGACGAGGAGGACTGGGGCACCAGCAACACCTGAGCCCGCGCGCGTCACAACGGCGGCCCCGGGGCCGCGCGTGCGGCAGAATCATGTGTCATGGGGATAGTCGCCGGACTGGACAGCTCTGCGGAGTTCACACGCATCGTCGTCTGTGACACGGACACGGGTGCCGTACTGCGGCAGGGGTACGCCGCGCATCCCGGGGAACCCAAGGCCGTCGACGTCGATCCGCAGACCTGGCTGCTCTCGCTCGGGGAGGCCGCCGCCGGCGGCCTCCTGGAGGGCGTGGAGGCCATCGGCGTCTCCGCGCAGCAGCACGGGCTCGTGCCGCTCGACGCGCAGGGCGGCCTGGTGCGGCCCGCGCTGGTCCGCAACGACAAGCGGGCGCAGGTCGCCGCCGCCGACCTCGTGGAGTCGCTGGGCGGCCGGCAGGCCTGGACCGAGGCCGTCGGCAGCGTGCCCGGCGCCGGGCAGCCGGTGGCCAAGCTGCGCTGGCTGGCCCGTACGGAGCCCGAGAACGCCCAGCGGGTCGCCCTGGTCCTCCAGCCCCACGACTGGCTCGTCTGGCAGCTCCTCGGCCGTCCCGTCCGCCGCACCACCGACCGGGGCGCCGCCTCCGGCACCGGCTACTGGTCCGCGCGCACCGGCGCGTACCGGCCCGACCTCGTCGAACTGGCGCTCGGCCACCAGGCGGTGCTGCCCGAGGTCCTGGGGCCCTCCGAGGCCGCCGGGATCACCCCCGAGGGCCTCCTCGTCTCCGCCGGCACCGGCGAGACGATGGCCGCCGCGCTCGGCCTCGGTCTCGGCCCCGGCGACGCGGTGGTCTCGCTCGGCGCCTCCGGCTCCGTGATGGCCGTGCACCACGAGGCCCTCGCCGACCCGAGCGGCATGATCACCTCCTTCGCCGACGCCACCGGCATGCACCTGCCCGTCGTCTCCACCTCCAACGCCGTACGGGCGCTGCGCGGGACCGCCGAGATGCTGGGCCTGGAGTCGCTCGACGAGCTGTCGGCGCTGGCCCTGAAGTCGACGCCGGGTGCCTCGGGGCTCGTCCTGCTGCCCTATCTGGAGGGCGAGCGGACCCCGAACCTGCCGCACACGGCGGGCACGCTCAGCGGGCTGCGGCGCGAGTCGATGAAGCCCGAGCACCTGGCGCGGGCGGCGTTCGAGGGGATGCTCTGCGCGCTCACCGACGCCATGGACGTGCTGCGCGGGCGGGGCGTCGAGGTGCGGCGGGTCTTCCTGCTCGGCGCGGCGGCCGCGCTGCCGGCGGTGCAGGCCCTGGCGCCGGCGCTCTTCGGCGCGCAGGTCGTCGTCCCCCAGCCGGCCGACTACGCGGCGCTCGGCGCGGCCCGGCAGGCCGCCTGGGCGCTCGGGGTCGCGCGGGGCACGCTGTCCCCGTCCGCTCCCCCGCCGTGGCAGGGGGCGGTCGCGCAGATCCTGGAGCCGGGCGACGACCTGTCGGCGGGGCAGGCGGTGCGGCAGCAGTACGGGGCGACGCGGGAGCAGATCCACCCGGGCGCGTTCGGTTCGTAAAGTCTTGCCCCGGGCTCCGCCCGTGCCCCGAAACCGAGTCGTAACGCTTCCGGGGTGCGGGCGATAGTAGGAGCCGTGCTCATAAGACTTCTCCGAACCCATCTGCGGCCCTATCGAAAACCCATCGCGCTGCTCGTCCTGCTGCAGTTCCTGCAGACCTGCGCGAGCCTCTACCTGCCGACCCTGAACGCCGACATCATCGACCACGGTGTCGTCAACGGGGACACCGGCTACATCCTGCGCTTCGGCGCCCTGATGGTCGGCGTCTCCGTCGTCCAGGTCCTCTGCAACATCGGGGCCGTGTACTACGGCGCGCGGACCGCCTCGGCGCTCGGCCGCGACGTGCGCGGCGCGGTCTTCGACCGGGTCCAGTCCTTCTCCGCCCGGGAGCTCGGCCACTTCGGCGCCCCGTCGCTGATCACCCGCACGACCAACGACGTCCAGCAGGTCCAGATGCTGGTCCTGATGGGGTTCACCCTGATGGTGTCCGCGCCCATCATGTGCGTCGGCGGCATCGTGATGGCGCTGGGCCAGGACGTCCCCCTGTCGGGCGTGCTGCTCGCGGTGGTGCCGGTCCTCGGCGTCGCCGTCTCGCTGATCGTGCGGAAGATGCGGCCGCTCTTCCGGACCATGCAGGAGCGGCTCGACACGGTGAACCGGGTGCTGCGCGAGCAGATCACCGGCAACCGGGTCATCCGCGCCTTCGTGAAGGACGCGTACGAGGAGGAGCGCTTCCGCGGGTCCAACGGCGAGCTGACCGCCGTGTCGATGGCGACGGGGCGGCTGATGGCGCTGATGTTCCCGACGGTGATGACCGTCGTGAACGTGTCCAGCGTGGCCGTGGTCTGGTTCGGCGCGCACCGCATCGACAGCGGCGGGATGGAGATCGGCGCGCTGACCGCCTTCCTCGCCTATCTGATGCAGATCGTGATGGCCGTGATGATGGCCACCTTCATGTTCATGATGGTGCCGCGCGCCGAGGTGTGCGCGGAGCGCATCGAGGAGGTCCTCGGCACGGAGACGAGCGTCGTGCCGCCGGCCGAGCCGGTGAAGACGCTCGACCGGCGCGGGCACCTGGAGGTCCGGAGTGCGGACTTCCGCTATCCGGGTGCGGAGGAGTCGGTCCTGAAGGACGTGGCGCTGGTGGCGCGGCCCGGTGAGACGACCGCGATCATCGGTTCGACGGGCAGCGGCAAGTCGACGCTGCTCGGGCTCGTGCCCCGGCTCTTCGACGCCACCGGCGGCGAGGTCCTCGTCGACGGCGTCGACGTGCGGAAGTTCGACTCCGCCCTGATGGCCAGGACCGTGGGGCTCGTCCCGCAGAAGCCGTACCTGTTCTCCGGCACGGTGGCCACCAACCTGCGGTACGGCAAGCCCGACGCCACCGACGAGGAGCTCTGGCACGCCCTGGAGGTCGCCCAGGCCGCCGACTTCGTACGGAAACTGGAGCACGGCCTGAACGCCCCGATCGCGCAGGGCGGCACCAACGTCTCCGGCGGCCAGCGCCAGCGCCTCGCCATCGCGCGGACGCTCGTGCAGCGGCCGGAGATCTACCTCTTCGACGACTCCTTCTCCGCGCTCGACTACGAGACGGACGCCCTGCTGCGGGCCGCGCTGGCCCGGGAGACGGCGGACTCGACCGTGGTGATCGTCGCCCAGCGCGTCTCCACCATCCGGGACGCCGACCGGATCGTCGTCCTCGACGAGGGCCGGGTCGTGGGCACCGGACGGCACCGGGAGCTGATGGCGGAGAACGAGACGTACCGGGAGATCGTGCTCTCCCAGCTGACCGAGGCGGAGGCAGCCTGATGGCCGGTCCTGGCGGACGCATGATGATGGGCCAGTCCGGTGAGCGGTCCATGGACTTCAAGGGCTCGGGCAAGCGGCTGCTGAAGCAGCTGGCGCCCGAGCGCGGCACGCTCTGGCTGATGCTGATCGCCGGCGTGCTCTCGGTGGCGGCCTCCGTGGTCGGGCCGAAGATCCTCGGCAGGGCGACGGACCTGATCTTCGCGGGCGTCGTCGGGCGGAACATTCCCGAGGGCGTCACGAAGGCGCAGGCCCTGGACAAGCTCCGCGCGGACGGCGACGGCGGCATGGCCGACATGCTGTCCGGGGTCGACTTCACCCCCGGCAAGGGGATCGACTTCGGCGCGGTCGGCGGGGTCCTGCTGTGGGTCCTCGCGATCTACGTGGCGGCGGGCCTGCTGATGCTGGTCTCCACCCGCATGTCGATCAAGGTGATCAACCGGACGGTCTACCGGATGCGGGAGGACGTCCAGACGAAGCTGGCGCGGCTCCCCCTCTCGTACTTCGACAAGGCGAAGCGCGGCGAGGTGCTGTCCCGGGCGACCAACGACATCGACAACATCTCGCAGACGCTCCAGCAGTCGATGGGCCAGCTGGTCAACTCGCTGCTCACGATCGTCGGCGTGCTCGGGATGATGTTCTGGATCTCGCCGCTGCTCGCGCTGGTGGCGCTGGTGACGGTGCCGGTCTCGGTGTTCGTCGCGGCGAGGATCGGCAAGCGTTCCCAGCCGCACTTCGTGCAGCAGTGGAAGTCGACGGGCGCGCTCAACGCGCACGTGGAGGAGATGTACACCGGGCACGCCCTGGTGAAGGTCTTCGGCCGGCAGGAGGAGTCCGCGAAGGGCTTCCGCGAGCAGAACGAGGCGCTGTACGAGGCCGGGTTCAAGGCGCAGTTCAACAGCGGCGTGATGCAGCCGGTGATGTTCTTCGTCTCGAACATCAACTACGTGCTCGTGGCCGTGGTCGGCGGTCTGCGGGTGGCCACCGGCAGCCTGTCCATCGGCGACGTGCAGGCCTTCATCCAGTACTCGCGCCAGTTCTCGATGCCGCTGACGCAGGTCGCGTCGATGGCGAACCTGGTGCAGTCCGGTGTCGCCTCGGCGGAGCGGATCTTCGAGCTGCTCGACGCGGAGGAGCAGGAGCCGGACGGTCCGACGAGCGAGAAGCCGCTCGGCCTCAAGGGCAAGGTGGCCCTGGAGGGCGTCTCCTTCCGCTACGAGGAGGACAAGCCGCTCATCGAGGACCTGTCGCTCTCGGTGGATCCGGGGCAGACGGTCGCGATCGTCGGCCCGACCGGCGCCGGCAAGACGACCCTGGTGAACCTGCTGATGCGGTTCTACGAGGTGACGGGCGGCCGGATCACCCTGGACGGGGTGGACGTGGCGCAGATGTCCCGCGAGGAGCTGCGCAAGGGCATCGGCATGGTCCTCCAGGACACCTGGCTCTTCGGCGGCACCATCGCGGACAACATCGCGTACGGCGCCACGCGCCCGGTGACCCGGGCCGAGGTCGAGGAGGCGGCGCGCGCCGCGCACGCCGACCGGTTCATCCGGACCCTGCCCGACGGGTACGACACGGTGATCGAGGACGACGGGGCGGGAGTCAGCGCGGGCGAGAAGCAGCTGATCACCATCGCGCGGGCGTTCCTGTCCGACCCGGTGATCCTCGTCCTGGACGAGGCGACCAGCTCGGTCGACACCCGCACCGAGGTCCTCATCCAGAAGGCGATGGCCCGGCTCGCGGCCGGGCGGACCTCGTTCGTGATCGCGCACCGGCTCTCCACGATCCGGGACGCGGACGTGATCCTGGTGATGGAGAACGGCTCGATCGTCGAGCAGGGCACGCACGAGGAGCTGTTGTCGTCCGGCGGGGCCTACGCCCGGCTGTACGCGGCACAGTTCGCGCAGGCGGTCGCCGAGGTCGACTGACGGCGGCCCGGCCCCGGGGGTGTCCTGCCGTGACCGGCGGGGCACCCCCTCGTCAGTCCAGGTAGCCCCTGAGCTGGTCCGCGTAGGCGTGGTCCCGCAGTTTGCTGAGGGTCTTGGACTCGATCTGGCGGATGCGTTCGCGCGTCACGCCGAAGATGCGGCCTATCTCCTCCAGGGTGCGGGGCCTGCCGTCGTCGAGGCCGTAGCGGAGCTGGACGACCTTGCGTTCGCGTTCGCCGAGGGTGGAGAGGACGTCCTCCAGGTGGCGGCGGAGCAGCAGGAAGGCGGCGGACTCGACGGGCGAGGCGGCGTCGCCGTCCTCGATGAGGTCGCCGAGGGCGACGTCCTCCTCGCCGACGGGGGCGTGCAGGGAGACGGGTTCCTGGGCGAGGCGGAGGACCTCGCCGACCCGTTCGGGGGCCAGGTCCAGCTGGGCGGCGACCTCCTCGGCGGTGGGTTCGTAGCCCCGCTCCTGGAGCATGCGGCGCTGGACGCGGATGACGCGGTTGATGAGTTCGACGACGTGCACGGGGACGCGGATGGTCCGGGCCTGGTCGGCGAGGGCCCGGGACATGGCCTGGCGGATCCACCAGGTGGCGTACGTGGAGAACTTGTAGCCCCGCGCGTAGTCGAACTTCTCGACGGCCCTGATGAGGCCGAGGTTTCCCTCCTGGACGAGGTCGAGCATGGTGAGGCCGCGGCCCACGTACCGTTTGGCGACGGAGACGACGAGGCGGAGGTTGGCCTCGATGAGCTTGCGCTTGGCGATCCGGCCGAGGACGACGAGCCGGTCCAGGTCGATCGCCAACCGGGTGTCCAGGTCGGGGGTGCCGGCGAGTTTCTCCTCGGCGAAGAGTCCGGCCTCGACGCGGCGGGCGAGTTCGACCTCCTCCTCGGCGCTGAGCAGCGGGATGCGGCCGATCTCGCGCAGGTACTGGCGGAAGAGGTCGGAGGAGGGGCCGTTGCCGCCGGGGTCGCCGGCGCGGCTGCGCTGGACGGGGATCTCCGGCGGCTCGTCCGGCCCCTCGGGGGACGGCTCCTCGGGGGACGGCTCCTGCGACACGGTCCGGATCTCGGTCTGCACGGCGGGCGACCTCCAGGAGGGGCGGAACGGCACCGTCATCCAGTGTGGGGTACGACACATCGCCGCCACGAGGGGCGTGCGGTGACTTTTTGAGACCGGGTCGTGACCGAACGTGCGTCAGAGGGCCGCGGCGCCGTTGTTCCGGAGGGACTGCCCGTACTGGGTGAGGACCCACAGCTCGTTCTGCACGGCGGCGGTCCGCTCGGGGTCCCCGTTCGGGCCGAGCCGGGCCAGGGTGCCCTGGACGTCGCGGATGCGGCGGTCGACGGCGCGGAGGCGGACGGTGACGAGCTGGTCGCCGGCGTAGGCCTCGTCGACGGTCTTGGCGAAGATCGTCTCGACGGCGAGTTCGGTGACGAGGGCGCGGACCGAGTCGTTGGGGGCGGCCTCGCGGACGGCGTCGAGGTAGTCGGAGGGGGCGCCGGTGGCGCCGCCCGCGTCCTGGATGCACTGCCGGACGGCCGCGTAGGGCGGGGCGGTGAACTCGTCGGCCCCGTACGCGTCGAAGGCCGGGGAGACCAGTTCGGGCCGCTGGAGGGCGAGCTTGAGGAGCTCCCGCTCGGTGCGGTGGGCGGGGCTGCGCAGATTGAGCGCGGGGCCCGGGGGGGCGGCGGCCGGGGCGGGGGTGTCGTACGTCCGCTGGGGCTGCTGCCGGCCGGGGCCGCGCTCGCCGCCCTGCCGCTGCCAGCGGGCGATCTGGGCGACCCGCCGGACCACGAACTGGGTGTCGAGGATGCCGAGCATGCCGGCGAGCTGGACGGCGACCTCGTGCTGGGAGGCGATGTTCTTGATCTTCGCGACGATGGGCGCGGCCTCGTCGAGGGCGGCGGCGCGTCCCGCCGGGGTCTCCAGGTCGTACCGCCTCACGATCTGGCGGAGGGCGAACTCGAAGAGCGGGGTGCGGGGCCGGACGAGGTCGACGACGGCCTCGTCGCCCTTGGCGAGGCGGAGGTCGCAGGGGTCCATGCCGTCGGGGGCGATGGCGATGTACGTCTCGGCGGCGAACTTCTGGTCGTCCTCGAAGGCGCGCAGGGCGGCCTTCTGGCCGGCGGCGTCGCCGTCGAAGGTGAAGATGACGCGGGCCGAGCCGTTGTCCATGAGGAGCCGGCGGAGGATCTTGATGTGGTCGCCGCCGAAGGCGGTGCCACAGGTGGCGATGGCGGTGGTGACGCCGGCGAGGTGGCAGGCCATGACGTCGGTGTAGCCCTCGACGACGACGGCCCGGCTGATCTTGGCGATGTCCTTCTTGGCCAGGTCGATGCCGTAGAGCACCTGGGACTTCTTGTAGATCGGCGTCTCGGGCGTGTTCAGGTACTTGGGCCCGTTGTCGTCGTCGCGGAGCTTGCGGGCGCCGAAGCCGACGATCTCGCCGCCGACGTCCTTGATCGGCCACATGAGGCGGCCGCGGAAGCGGTCGATGGGGCCGCGGCGGCCGTCCTGGGAGAGGCCGGAGAGGATCAGTTCCTTGTCGGAGAAGCCCTTGCCGCGCAGGAAGCGGGTGAGGTGGTCCCAGCCGGCCGGGGAGTAACCGACGCCGAAGTGCTCGGCGGCGGCCTGGTCGAAGCCGCGCTCGGCGAGGAACTTCCGGCCGATCTCGGCCTCGGGCGAGCCGAGTTGGCCGGCGTAGTACTCGGCGGCGGCCTTGTGGGCCTCGATCAGGCGGATGCGCTCGCCGCGCTGGTGGCCGGGGTTGTAGCCGCCTTCCTCGTACCGCAGGGTGATGCCCGCCTTCGCGGCGAGGCGCTCGACCGTCTCCGAGAAGGAGAGGTGGTCGATCTTCATCACGAAGGCGATGGTGTCGCCGCCTTCCTGGCAGCCGAAGCAGTGGAAGAGTCCCTTGCTGGGGCTGACCTGGAAGGAGGGCGACTTCTCGTCGTGGAAGGGGCAGAGGCCCTTGAGGTTGCCGCCGCCCGCGTTGCGCAGCTGGAGGTACTCGGACACGACGGCGTCGATCGGGACCGCGTCCCGTACCGCCTTCACGTCGTCATCGTTGATCCTGCCTGCCACGCATGAAGTGTACGGGGGTCCGGGGGCCGCCCCCCGGAGGACGGGGGGACGGGGGCGCGGAGCCGATCAGACCAGGCTCTCCAGGGGCACGGAGGCGTCGGCGAGGGCGTCCGGGTCCACGGCCGTACGGGCGCGGACGAGGTCCTGGACGGGGCCCGTGACGTCCCACACGTTCACGTTCATCCCGGCGAGGACCCGGCCCTCCTTGAGCCAGAAGGCGATGAACTCGCGCTTGCCGGTGTCGCCGCGGACCACGACCTGGTCGTACGTGCCGGGCGGCGCCCAGCCCGAGTACTCCATGCCCAGGTCGTACTGGTCGGAGAAGAAGTAGGGCACCCGGTCGTACGAGACGTGCTGTCCGAGCATGGCGCGGGCGGCGGCCGGGCCGCCGTTGAGGGCGTTGGCCCAGTGCTCGACGCGGAGCCGGGCGTGCAGGAGCGGGTGGTGGGCGGCGGCCACGTCGCCGGCGGCGTAGATGTCGGGGTCGGAGGTGCGCAGGGACTCGTCGACGGCGATGCCGCCGCCGTCGGCCCGGTCGACGAGGGCGAGCCCCGCGTTCTCGGCGAGGGCGGTGCGGGGCGCGGCGCCGATCGCGGCGAGGACGGCGTGCGCCGGGTGCTCCTCGCCGTCGTCGGTGCGGACGGCGAGGACCATGCCGTCCTGGCCGGTGATCTCGGTGAGCCGGGCGCCGAAGTGGAAGCGGACGCCGTGGTCGGTGTGCAGGTCGGCGAAGAGCTGGCCGAGCTCGGGGCCGAGGACCCGGTGCAGCGGGGTGGGGTCGGCCTCGACGACGGTGACCTCGGCGCCGTAGCCGCGGGCGGCGGCGGCGACCTCCAGGCCGATCCAGCCGCCGCCGGCGATCACCAGGTGGCCGTTGTCCCGGCCGAGGCCGGCGAGGACCTGGCGGAGCCGGTCGGCGTGGGCGAGCCGGCGCAGGTGGTGGACGCCGGCGAGTTCGGTGCCGGGGACGTCGAGGCGGCGCGGCTCGGCGCCGGTGGCGAGGAGCAGCTTGTCGTAGCGGATGACGGTGCCGTCGCCGAGGCGGACGGTGCGGGCCTCGCGGTCGACGGCGGTGACGGACTGGCCGAGGTGGAGCTCGACGTCGTTCGCCGCGTACCAGGCGGGCTCGTGGACGAAGACGCTGTCGCGCTCCTTGGCGCCGGTGAGGTAGCCCTTGGAGAGCGGTGGGCGCTCGTAGGGGTGGTCGCGTTCGTCGCCGATGAGGATCACCCTGCCGTTGAACCCCTCGGCGCGCAGGGTCTCCGCCGCTCTGGCCCCTGCCAGGCCCCCGCCGACGATGACAAAGGTCTGATCTGCGTCGACCACGTCGTTTCCTCCTCGTTGCGACCGGTTCCAACCTACGCCCCCGGGCGTTCGTCCCGTCGTACCTCCCCGGGCCGTGCCTGCGAGGGTCCCGTACGGAGGGGGGCGACGGAAGAGGGCCGTACCGCGGCTAGCGCCTGCGGAGGCGGGCGTGGAGGGCTCGGGCGGAGGCGTCGGTGAGGTTGGCGATCTGGTCGACGAGGACGCGCTTGCGGGCCCGGTCGTCGCGGGCCGCGTCGAACGCGGCCCGGAACTGCGGTTCGAGGCCGTCGGGGGCGCGGGCGGCGAGGGCCTCGGCGAGCTCGGCGACGACGACGCGCTGGTCGGCGCGGAGCGCCTCCTGCTGGGGGCGCTGCATCACGTACCGGTCGGCGACGGCCTTGAGGACCGCGCACTCGTTGCGGGTCTCGCGCGGGACGACGAGCTCGGCTCCGTACCGGGTGAGGCGGCCGGAGCCGTGGGCCTGGCGGGTGGCGCCCTCGGCGGCCAGGCAGAAGCGGCCGATGAGCTGGCTGGTGGCGTCCTTGAGCCGTGCCTGGGCGACGGCCGAGCCGTCGTAGCCGTGCGGCCACCACTCCTGGTCGACCAGCCGGTCGAGGGCCTCGGCGAGCTCCTGCGGGTCGGTGTCCCCGGGTACGTAGCGGCCGACGGCGACCGCCCAGATGTCGGCGCGCTCGGGCTCGGCGAGGAGCATGTTCGGGTCGATGTGCCCGGCGTGCAGGCCGTCCTCGAAGTCGTGGACCGAGTAGGCCACGTCGTCGGACCAGTCCATGACCTGGGCCTCGAAGCACTTGCGGTGGGCGGGGGCGCCCCGCCGGACCCACTCGAAGACGGGCAGGTCGTCCTCGTACACGCCGAACTTCGGCGAGCCGGGGTCCTCGGGGTGGCCGCCGCGCGCCCACGGGTACTTGGTGGCGGCGTCGAGGGCGGCGCGGGTGAGGTTCAGCCCGACGCTGACGAGCTCCCCGTCGGCGTCCTTCACGAAGCGCTTCGGCTCGATGCGGGTGAGGAGCCGGAGCGACTGGGCGTTCCCCTCGAAGCCGCCGCAGTCCTTGGCGACGTCGTTGAGCGCCTGCTCGCCGTTGTGCCCGAAGGGCGGGTGGCCCATGTCGTGGGAGAGGCAGGCGGCCTCGACGAGATCGGGATCGCAGCCGAGGGCCGCGCCCAGCTCCCGGCCGACCTGGGCGCACTCCAGGGAGTGCGTGAGCCGGGTGCGGGGGCTGGCGTCCCAGGCGTGGCTCCGGGTGCCGGGGGTGACGACCTGCGTCTTTCCGGCGAGCCTGCGGAGCGCGGCGGAGTGCAGCACGCGGGCGCGGTCGCGCTGGAAGGCGGTGCGCCCGGGGCGCTTGTCGGGCTCCGCGGCCCAGCGTGCGGTCGCGGTCTCGTCGTATCCGGGGGTGTCGGTGATGTCTGCGCTGTCCTTGGTGTCCTCGATGCCTGCCATGCGTCGAAGGTAACCGGAGGGGCCGACAGAAGAGCTCAGACGGCGGCGAGTTCCCGTACGGGGAGGGTGGTGCGGGCGTGGTCGTAGCGGTGCAGGACCAGCCGGGCGAGGGCCGGGTGGGGGCCCAGCGGGTCCGACGCGATCCAGGGGGCGTCGGCGGCGGCGCGGGTCGCGAAGAGGCCGGGGGCGGTGAAGCAGGAGGCGACGGCGACCCGGTGCCGGCCCCGGGCGGTGAGCGCGCGGACGGCGTCGGGGACGGTGGGCGCGGCGGCGGAGGCGTACGCGGGGAGGACGGGGACGCCGCCGAGGCGCTCGCCGAGGAGGGCGGCGATCCGGCGGGTCACGGCGCCGGACCGGGGGTCGCGGGAGCCGGCGGAGGCGAGGACGACGCCGGTGGCGCCCGGGTCGCCGGGCGTCCAGCCGGCCTCGGCGAGGCGGTCGGCGAGGGCCTCGACGAGGAGGGGGTGGGCGCCGAGGGGGTCGGCCACGCGGGCGCGGAGGGCGGGGGTGGCGGCCAGGGCGGCGGGCAGGTCGTGGGTGACGTGGTGGCCGGGGGCGAGGAGGAGGGGGACGAGGACGGCGTCCCGGCCGCCGGCGGCGGCGAGTCCGGCGAGGGCGTCGTCGAGCAGCGGGGCGTTCAGCTCGATGTGGGCGAGGCGGACGTCGAGGCCCGGGCGCAGCTCGCGCACCCGGTCGAGGAGCCGGGCCAGGGCGGCCCGGGCCCGGGGGTCACGGCTGCCGTGTCCCACGGCGACGAGGACGGGGGCGGGCGCGGGGACGGGCGGGGCGGGCGCGGGCGAAGTGAGCGCGGCCGGGGTGGGAGCGGCCGGGGTGGGAGCGGCCGAGGCGGACGGGGGCACGGTCGGGGCGGGGGCGGCCGGGGCGGAAGCGGCCGGGCCAGAGGCGGCCGGGGTGGGGGTGGTGAGCACGGTGCGGCTCTCTTCGGCGGGGGCGGGTGCGTTCATCGGTGGGCATACCTCCTCGTCGTGCTTCCGCTGCCGGCGGTCGTACGGACGCACCTGGGCCAGTTGGGCCCCGAGCTGTCCGACGATCCTCACGAGCAGCCCGGCGGGGGTGGCGAACGCGCTGTCCGGCTCCGTCATGCGCCGATCCTGGCGGGGGTGCGTTGCCTCGCCGTTTCCGGTGCGTGACGTGCCCGAGCCGCCCTCCTCACGTGCGCCCGGCCCCGCCGGCCCGTTCGTCCGGCCCGGGCGTCCCGCCGGCGCCGATGTGCGCCCCGCGGGGAGGGCGCCGAGAATGGGAGGGCCGGACGGCGTGCGCGAGGCCACCGCAGATCCGGCAGGGACCCAGGTGATCACACATGTGCCGATGGCTCGCGTACCGGGGGACACCGGTGCTGCTCGACACCCTCCTGTACAGACCGGCCCACTCCCTGATCGACCAGAGCCTGCACTCCAAGCTCGGCGTGGAGACCACCAACGGCGACGGGTTCGGCGTCGGCTGGTACACGGAGCACGACGAGACCCCGGCGCTGCTGAGGGACGTGGGCCCCGCGTGGAACAACCGGAACCTGCGGGAGCTGGCGGACCACGTCCGCTCCCCGCTGTTCTTCGCCCACATCCGGGCGTCGACCGGGACGGCCGTGCAGCAGTCGAACTGCCACCCGTTCCGGCACGGACGCTGGATGTTCATGCACAACGGCGCCATCGCCGGGTTCCACCTCATGCGCCGTGACCTCACCATGCTCGTCGATCCCGAGCTCTACGCCGACATCGGGGGCACCACGGACTCCGAGGTGATGTTCTACCTGGCCCTGACCTACGGCCTGGACCAGGACCCGCCCGGCGCCGTGGCGCGCATGGCGGGCGTCGTGGAGCGGGTCGGCCGCGAGCACGGGGTGGAGTTCCCCCTCCAGATGACCCTCGCCCTCACCGACGGCGAGCGCCTCTGGGCCTTCCGCTACTCCAGCGCGCACGCCTCCCGCTCGCTGTTCTACAGCAGCCGGGTGGAGGCCCTGCGCAGGCTGCACCCCGACGTCGCCTTCCTGCAGGACATCTCCGACGAGACCCGCCTCGTCGTCTCCGAGCCCCTCGGCGACCTGCCCGGCGCCTGGAACGAGGTGCCGGAGAGCAGCTACGGCGTCGTCCAGCCCGGAGCCGACGAAATGCACCGGTTCGCCCCCGTGGCGGCGTGACGGAGGGGCGCGGGCGCTCACGGGGGGGGTGTCGGGGTCGACCGCGTGGCGGAGGACGGGACCGTCGGTCTTCACGGCTCGGACCGCACGGGGCCCCGCCCCTTCCCTGCCCCCTTTTTTCCTTCCGAATCACGGAATATCTTTTCCGTTATGAGAATGTCCCCGCCCGCGCTCCCCCGGCGCGCCGCAGCCGAGTTCATCGGCACCGCCGCCCTCGTCGCCGTCGTCGTCGGCTCCGGCATCCGCGCCGACTCCCTGAGCCAGGACATCGGCGTCCGGCTGCTCGCCAACGCCGCCGCGTCCGCCCTCGGCCTCGGCCTGCTGATCGCCCTCATCGGCCCGCTCTCCGGCGCCCACTTCAACCCCGTCGTGACCCTCTCCGAGTGGTGGTCCCGGCGCCGCGAGAGCAAGGGCCGCGAGGTCCTCGCCTACATCGCCGCCCAGCTCGCCGGAGCCGTCACCGGCGCCCTGCTCGCCGAGGCGATGTTCGGACGGGCGCCCGGCGCCTGGGCCACCGAGGCGCGTTCCTCCCTCCACCTCCTCCTCGGCGAGGCCGTCGCCACCGCCGGGCTCGTCCTCGTCGTCCAGGGCCTGCGCCACATCGGCCGCCCCGCCCTCGCGCCCGTCGCGGTCGCCGGCTACATCGCCGCGGCGATCTGGTTCACCTCCTCCGGCTCCTTCGCCAACCCGGCGGCCACCCTGGGCCGCGCGTTCTCCGACTCCTTCACCGGCATCGCCCCCGCCTCCGTGCCCGCCTTCGCCGCCGCGCAGCTGCTCGGCATGCTCCTCGGGATGGTCCTCGCCGGTGTGCTGTACGGAACAGACCGGGCGTCCGGCGAACCGAATCCGTCCGACGCGCGTCGGACGGGGTGACAGAACGACACCGCTCCCCGCCCCACGGAGGTTTCCGCATGCCGGCACGGCTCACCCGGTTGATCCCCCGCACCACCCGGGCCCGCCGCCGCACCGTCCAGGCCGTGATGCTGGGCGCCGTCCTCGCGCTCGCCCCCGCCACCTGGATGCAGACGGTCGCCGCGCCCCGGCTCCGTACCGTCGCCGACGTGCCCGCCCGGGACGTCGCCGTCGTCTTCGGCGCCGGCCTGTGGAAGGGACGTCCGACCCCGTACCTCGCGCACCGCCTCGACACCGCCGCCGAGCTGTACCGCGCGGGCAAGGTCAGGGTCCTCCTCGTCACCGGCGACAACAGCCGGACCGCGTACGACGAGCCGAGCGCCATGCGCGCCTACCTCATCGCGCGCGGAGTGCCGGACAAGCAGGTCGTCAGCGACTACGCGGGCTTCGACACCTGGGACTCCTGCGTCCGCGCCCGGAAGGTCTTCGGCGTCGACCGGGCCGTCCTCGTGACCCAGGACTTCCACATCAAGCGGGCCGTCGCCCTGTGCGGCCGGGCGGGCCTCGACGTGTACGGGGTCGGGGTCGCCGAACCCCACGACCGCACCTGGTACTACGGCACCACCCGCGAGGTCTTCGCGGCGGGCAAGGCCGCCCTCGACGCCGGACTGCGCCCCGACCCGCGCTTCCTCGGCCCGCGGGAGAAGGGCGTCACGGAGGCGCTGGCCCCACCGGCCGGCGAACGCCGAACCGGGACGGCCTCACCGACCGGCGAGCGCCGAACGGAGCGGAGAGCACCGCGCCCGTAATACGCCGCGCCACCCCGCGTAACACGCCGGACGCATGCTGGCCGCATGTCCGACGCCGCCGCCGTCCCCACCCACTGCCCCTACTGCGCCCTGCAGTGCGGCATGTCGCTGCGCCCCACCGGCGCGCCGGAGCTGCCCGCCGAGGTGGTCGAGCGGACCGACTTCCCCGTCAACCGGGGCGCGCTGTGCGGCAAGGGCCGCACCGCCCCCTCCGTGCTCTCCTCCCGGGTCCGGCTCACCGAGCCCCTGGTCCGGCGCCCTGACACGGGGGCCCTGGAGCCCGCGTCCTGGGAGGAGGCCCTCTCCGTCGTCGCCGACGGTCTTCGCCGGACCCGTGCCGACCACGGTCCCGATGCCGTGGGGGTCTTCGGCGGCGGCGGCCTCACCAACGAGAAGGCGTACGCGCTGGGCAAGTTCGCCCGGACCGTCCTCGCCACCTCGCAGATCGACTACAACGGCCGCTTCTGCATGTCCTCGGCCGCCGCCGCGCACCAGCGGGCCTTCGGCCTCGACCGGGGGCTCCCCTTCCCCCTGGAGGACGTCCCCAGGACGGGCTGTGTGATCCTCGTCGGCTCCAACCTCGCCGAGACCATGCCGCCCGCCCTGCGCTACCTCACCGAGCTGAAGGAGAACGGCGGGAAGCTGATCGTCGTCGACCCGCGCCGCACCCGCACCGCCGAGCAGGCCGACCTGCACCTCGCGCCGCGCCCCGGCACCGACCTGGCGCTCGCCCTCGGCATGCTGCACCTGGTGGTGGCCGAGGGGCGGGTGGACGAGGAGTTCGTCGCCACCCGCACCGGCGGCTGGGAGGGCGCCCGCGCCGGGGCCATGTCCCACTGGCCCGAGCAGGTCGAGCGGATCACCGGCGTGTCCGTGCCGCAACTGCGGGAGGCCGTCGCGATGTTCTGCGACGCCGAGAACGCCATGGTGCTGACCGCGCGCGGTCCCGAGCAGCAGTCCAAGGGCACCGACACCGTCGGCGCCTGGATCAACCTCTGCCTCGCCACCGGCCGGGCCGGCCGGCCGCTGAACGGCTACGGCTGCCTCACCGGCCAGGGCAACGGCCAGGGCGGCCGCGAGCACGGCCAGAAGGCCGACCAGCTGCCCGGCTACCGCAAGCTCGACGACCCGGCCGCCCGCGCGCACGTCGCCGGGGTGTGGGGCGTCGCGCCGGAGTCGCTGCCGGGGCCCGGGCGGAGCGCGTACGAACTGCTCGACGCCCTCGGCCGGGACGTCAGGGCCCTGCTCCTCATGGGCTCCAACCCGGTGGTGTCCGCGCCGCGCGCCGCGCACGTCGAGGAGCGGCTGCGGTCCCTCGACTTCCTCGCCGTCGCGGACGTGGTGCTCTCCGAGACCGCCGAACTCGCCGACGTCGTCCTGCCCGTGACCCAGTGGGCGGAGGAGACGGGGACGATGACCAGTCTGGAGGGCCGGGTGCTGCTGCGCCGCCGCGCCCTCACCCCGCCCCCGGGCGTCCGCAGCGACCTGGAGGTGCTGCACGGGCTCGCCGGGCTGCTCGGCCGGGAGGAGGGCTTCCCGACCGACCCGGAGGAGGTCTTCGAGGAGCTGCGCCGGGCCTCGGCCGGCGGGCCCGCCGACTACGCGGGCATCAGCTACCGGCGGATCGAGGAGGAGCAGGGCGTGTTCTGGCCCTGTCCGGACGAGGAGCACGCGGGCACCCCGCGCCTCTTCCTGGAGCGGTTCGCGACGGCGGACGGGCGGGCCCGGTTCGTGCCGGTGGTGCACCGGGCGGCGGCCGAGGAGACGGACGCCGACTACCCGGTCGTGCTGACCACCGGCCGGGTCGTGTCCCAGTACCAGTCGGGGGCGCAGACCCGGCGGGTCGAGGAGCTGAACGCGGCGGCGCCCGGCCCCTTCGTGGAGCTCCACCCCCGGCTCGCCGAGCGGCTCGGGGTCGCCGAGGGCGAGGCGCTGGCGGTGGTCTCGCGGCGCGGGCGGGCCGTCGCCCCGGCGCGGATCACGACGGCGATCCGGCCGGACACCGTCTTCATGCCGTTCCACTGGTACGGGGAGGGGCGGGCCAACACGCTGGTGAACCCGGCGCTCGACCCGGTCTCGCGGATGCCCGAGTTCAAGGTGTGCGCGGTGCGCCTGGAGCGGGTCGCCGCCGCGGGGGCCACCGCCTGAACGCGGGGGCCACCGCCTGAACGCGGGGGCTACCGGTCGAACCAGTCGCCGCTCTCGATGACCGGGCCGAGGGGCGCGTCCGGGGCCGCCAGGAACACCCAGGCGGACACCCGCGCTCCGTCCCGCACCCGTACGACGTCCCTCGCCGCCCGCTCGTACCCGACGGGCAGCTCCAGGCGGTCGAGCAGGCCGAACAGTTCGCCGTACGCGCCGGGCGCGGGCGTGAGGAGCGTGCCGACCACCTGGCCCTTCTCCGCCGGGACGACGTACGGATAGCCGGGCCCGTCGTACAGGACCGCCCCGTGCAGCACGGCGTCCGCCTCGGAACCGATGCGGCCGGCGAGGAAGCGGTCGTGGTTGTACGCGCCCGGGCGCAGCGTCCCGTACACGAAGAACGGCCGCTCCTCGGGCGCCGGGGCCTCGATCGCCTCGGCCGCCCGGGTCTCCCGCTCGACCCAGTGGGCGTAGCCCTCGCCGGCCCGGAGCGCCCGGGTGGCGAGGATCTCGGGGGTCTCGTAGTCGTGGGCGGCGAGGAGGTGCGCCTCCAGGGCCTGGTAGCGGGCCTCGGTGGTCTTGAACACCACCTCCCACTCCTCGGAGGTCTCGATCGCGCCCCGCCAGTGGTAGACGGAGGTGACGGGCCCCGAGATCTGCGCGCAGGCGGCGAGCCGGGCCTCGACGGCGCCGCGCGCCAGGGCGTCGGCCTTGGCGCGCGCGTCGGTGGTGGTGCGGACGGTGACGATCACGTCTCCACCGTACGGGCGAACTGGGCGGCGTGCAGCCGGGCGTAGGCCCCTCCGGCGGCGAGGAGTTCCTCGTGGGTGCCCTGCTCGGCGATCGAGCCGCCCTCCATCACCAGGATGGTGTCGGCGTCCCGGATCGTGGAGAGCCGGTGGGCGACGACGAAGCTGGTGCGGCCCGCGCGCAGGGAGGTCATGGCCTGCTGGACGAGGAGCTCGGTGCGGGTGTCGACGGAGCTGGTGGCCTCGTCGAGGACGAGGACCACCGGATCGGCGAGGAAGGCGCGGGCGAGGGTGATCAACTGCTTCTCGCCGGCGCTGAGGCCGCCGCCGTCCTCGTCGAGGACGGTGTCGTACCCGGCGGGCAGGGTGCGGACGAAGCGGTCGGCACGGGCGGCCTCCGCGGCGGCGACGATCCGCTCGCGGGAGACCTCTCCGGGTGCTCCGTAGGCGATGTTGTCGGCGATGGTGCCGCCGAAGAGCCAGGTGTCCTGGAGGACCATGCCGGTGGCGGAGCGCAGCTCCTCCCGGGTCATGGCGGCGGTGTCGACGCCGTCGAGGGTGATCCGGCCGGCCGTCACCTCGTGGAAGCGCATGAGCAGGTTGACCAGGGTCGTCTTGCCGGCGCCGGTCGGGCCGACGATCGCGACCGTCTGCCCCGGATCCACCGAGAGCGACAGGTCCTCGATGAGCGGCTTGCCGTCCTCGTAGCGGAAGGAGACCTTCTCGAAGGAGACCCGGCCGCGGAGTTCGGCGGGCCTGCGGGGCGTGGTGGGATCCGGCGACTCCTCCTCGGCGTCGAGGAACTCGAAGACCCGCTCGGCGGAGGCCACGCCGGACTGGAGGAGGTTGGCCATGGCGGCGACCTGGTTGACGGGGCCGTTGAAGTCGTACGAGTACTGGACGAAGGCCTGCACGTCGCCGACGGAGAGGGTCCCGCTCGCCACCCGCAGCCCGCCGACGACGGCGATGGCGACGTAGTTGAGGTTGCCGACGAGGGTCAGGGCGGGCTGGATGAAGCCGGAGACGAACTGGGCGCGGAAGCTCGCCCGGTAGAGCTCCTCGCCGAGCTCGTCGAAGCGGCGGACGGCCTCGGCGCGGCGGCCGAAGGCGACGACCTCGGTGTGGCCGGTGACCATCTCCTCGACGTGGCTGCCGAGCCTGCCGGTGACGGCCCACTGCTTCACGAACTGGGGCTGGGCCCGCTTGCCGACGAAGGCGGCGACGGCGACCGAGACGGGCACGGTGGCGAGGGCGACGAGGGCGAGCACCGGGGAGATCCAGAACATCATCACGAGGACGCCGGCCAGGGTGAGCAGGGCGCGCGTCATCTGGCTGAAGGCCTGCTGGAGGGTCTGGGTGATGTTGTCGATGTCGTTCGTGGTGCGGGAGAGGACCTCGCCGCGGGGCTGTCCGTCGAGGTGGGCGAGGGGCAGCCTGGCCAGTTTGTGCTGGGCCCGTTCGCGGAGCCGGTGCCCGGCCCGCTGGACGACGGTGGTGGCGATCCGCAGCTGGAGCCAGGTGAGGGCGGACGAGCCGGCGACGACGGCGACGGAGAGGGCGAGGATCCGGCCGACGGCCGCGAAGTCGACGCCGGCTCCCGTGGCTCCCGTGATCACGAGGTCGGTGGCGCGGCCGAGGAGGAGGGGACCGAGGACGGAGAGGGAGACGGCGGCGGCACCGGCGGCGAGGACGGCGAGCAGCCGGGCCCGGTCGGGGGCGAGGGTGCGCAGCAGGCGGAGGCCGGAGGACCGGAAGGAGAGGGAGCGTTCGAGGGAGGGGGCGGCGAGGCCGGGGCCGCGCTGGGGCGGGGGGCCGGTGCGGGCGGGGGCCTTCGCGGGGCTCGGGGCGCGGGTCGCGGTCGCCGTGCTCATGCGGCTTCCTCCTCGGTGAGCTGGGAGAGGACGATCTCCCGGTAGGTGGGGTTGTCCCGCATGAGGGACGCGTGGGTGCCGGTGCCGACGGTCCGGCCCCGGTCGAGGACGACGATCCGGTCGGCGTGCCGGATGGTGGAGACGCGCTGGGCGACGATGACGACGGTCGCGTCGGCGGTCTCCTCGCGCAGGGCGGTGCGGAGCCGGGCGTCGGTGCGGGGGTCGAGGGCGGAGAAGGAGTCGTCGAAGAGGTAGAGGCGGGGGCGGGCGACGAGCACGCGGGCGATGGCGAGGCGCTGGCGCTGGCCGCCGGAGAGGTTGGCGCCGCCCTGGGAGACGGGGGCGTCGAGGCCGTCGTCGAGCCGTCTGACGAAGTCGGCGGCCTGGGCGACCTCCAGGGCGTGCCAGAGCTCCTCGTCGGTGGCGTCGGGCTTGCCGTACCGCAGGTTGGTGGCCACCGTGCCGGAGAACAGGTACGGCTTCTGCGGGACGAGCCCCACGGTCCTCGCCATCAGGGCGGAGTCGAACTTCCGCACGTCGACGCCGTCGACGAGCACCTCGCCGCCGGTGGCGTCGAAGAGCCGGGGCACCAGGCCGAGCAGCGTCGACTTGCCGCTGCCCGTCGAACCGATGATCGCGGTCGTCTCACCGGGCCGCGCCACCAGCGCCACGTCCTTCAGGACCGACTCCTGCGCACCCGGATAGCGGAAGCCGACGCCGTCGAGGTCGAGGCGGCCGGGGCCGGTCGGGGTCCGGACGGGGTGGACGGGCGGGATGACGGAGGGGCGGGTGTCGAGGACCTCTCGGACGCGCTCGGCCCCGGCTTCGGCGCGGGGCATGTGCATGAGGAGGAAGAGGACCGTCATCACGGACATCGAGGTCTGGAGGAGGTAGCCGAGGAAGGCGACGAGGCCGCCCGGCTGGAGGGCGCCGGCCTCGATGCGGTGGGCACCGACGTACACCAGGGCGACGGTCGTCAGCTGCCAGACGATCAGGACCGTGGGGAACATGAGGGCCTGGAGCCGGCCGGCCCGCAGGCCGACGGTGAGGAGTCCGTCGTTGGCGGCGGCGAAGCGCTCCCGCTCGTGCCGGTCCCGGACGAAGGCGCGGACGACCCGGACGCCGGTGATCTGCTCGCGCAGGACGCGGTTGGCCCGGTCGACGCGCTCCTGCATGCCGCGGAAGAGGGGCCGCATGCGCAGGACGACGGTGCCGACGGCGCCGGTCATCACGGGCACGAAGAGGAGCAGGACGAGCGCGAGCGGCACGTCCTGGCGCAGGGCCATGACGAGTCCGCCGGCGCAGAGGAGCGGGGCGGCGACCAGCATGGTGAGGACGAGGACGGTGAACGTCTGGATCTGCTGGACGTCGTTGGTGGTCCGGGTGATGAGGGAGGCGGCGCCGAAGCGGCCGCGCTCCCGGGCGGAGAAGTCCTGGACGCGGCGGAAGACCTCGGAGCGCAGGTCGCGGGCGACGCCCATGCCGATCCTGGCGCCGGTGCAGGTGGCGGCGGCGGCCGCGGCGGCCTGGAGGAGGGTGACGGCGATCATGGCGGCGCCGCCGCGGAGGACGCGGTCGGTGTCGCCGCGCAGGACGCCGTGGTCGATGACGCCGGCGTTGAGGGTGGGCAGGGCGAGGGAGGCGAGGGTCTGGGCGAGCTGGAGGACGACGAGGAGGACGAGGAGGGGGCCGTACGGCCGGAGGCGGGGGGCGAGCAGTCGGAACAGCATGCCGAGGATCGTGTTACCTCAAGTTTGATTGAGGTCAAGCGCCGTGGGCGCCGGACCGCCGGGTGCCGTGGGCCCGCGCGGCCGGGTGCCGTGGGCCCGCGCGTGGACGGGTGCCGTACGTCCCGCCCCGCCGGACGCCGTGCGTCCCACGCGCGCCGGACGCCGTGCGCCCCGCCCCACCGGGTCCGCGCGTCCCGGCCCGCCGAGTACCGCCCCCGTCGAGCCGGCCGGGACCCGGCACCACCCCTCCGCCGTACGGTGGGGGCATGACCACTCCTCCCGCGCACATCGAGGTCGACGGAGCCCCGGCGGCCGATCCGCGGCTCCTCGCCGCCCTCATGGGCGGTTACGGCCACTTCACGGCGATGCAGGTGCGGGACGGACGCGTGAAGGGCCTCGACCTGCACCTCGACCGCCTCGACCGCTCGACACGCGAGCTCTTCGGCCGGGGCCTGGAGGGCGGGCGGGTGCGGGAGCTCGTCGCCGGGGCCCTCGTGAACGCCGGACGGCGGGACGCCTCGGCCCGGGTGTACGTGTACCCCGGCGTCCGCACCGTCGTGACCGTCGCCGACCCCGCCCCGGACGGCCCCGGCGCCCCGCAGCGCCTGACCGCCGTCGACTACTGGCGGCCCGCTCCGCACATCAAGCACCTGGGCGGCTTCGGCCAGCGCTTCCACGGCGACGCGGCCCGCCGGGCCGGCTACGACGAGGCCCTGCTGACCTCTCCGCACGGCGAGATCGCCGAGGGCGCCGTCACCAACATCGCGTTCTGGGACGGCACTTCGGTGGTCTGGCCGTCCGCGCCCTGCCTCACCGGCATCACCATGACCCTCCTGGAGCGGCGCCTGGAGTCGGTCCGGCGACCGGTCACCCTGGCCGACCTCCCGGACTACCGGGCCGCGTTCGTGACCAACTCCCGGACGATCGCGCCCGTGACGGCGATCGACGGGCTGGCGTTCGCGGTGGACGAGGAGCTGATGGGGCGGGTGTTCGCGGCGTACGGCTCCGTGGAGGGGGACGGGCTGTGACGAACGGCGCCGGGGGCGCTCACCCGTTCGGCGCGGACCGCCGGCCGACGGCTCGCAAACCGTTCTGACCTGCGGAAACGTCCGGAATCCAGGCGACACGCCGCATCGGACGGAGCAATCCTGATGCCTCATCAGGAGGCAGGGTGCGCGACATGCCTCTTATCTCGGTCTCAGAAGGTCCGGCTCCGGGACGTCCCTCCCGGCAGGACCAGCCGGCATGACCGCTCGCGCGCCCCGGAGGATCCCCATGCGCACCACTGCCCGCCTGCTCACCGGTACCGCGCTGGCGGTCGCCGCGATCGGGGCGTTCGCCGCCCCCGCCGCGTACGCGAACGACGACAGCTGGAGCTCGAACGGCGAGAGCTGGAGCTCCGGCGACGAGAACTGGAACTCGGGCGGCGGCGGCCACGAGTCGCTGGAGCTCTCCCCGTCGTCCGCCTCCCCGGGCGAGACCGTCACCGTGAACACCCTCGCCTGCGGCAAGCACGGGCACGGCGTGGGCGACGCGAACTCGCTCGGCGCGGGCGAGTTCCAGCTGAAGCCGAGCACGCACAAGGAGGTCGTGGTCGGACAGTTCACGGTGCCGGAGCACGTCAAGGCCGGCTCCTACGGGATCAGCGTGGCCTGCGACAACGGCAAGACCGCCAAGGGCGACCTGTGGGTCAAGCACCGGGGTCCGAGCGGCCACGTCCAGACCGGTGTCGGGGGCAGCGTCGGCCCCGACACCGCCCAGGTCACGGCGGGCGCGGCGGTGCTGGCCGCGGCTGCCGTCGGCGGTGTCTGGCTCCTGCGGCGCCGGGCGAGCGGCGCGCAGGGCCACTGAGACCACCGCCTGTCCTGCCCCCGCCGCGCGCCCGCGCAAGGCCCGGCGGGGGCAGGGCCACACCCCACGAAGCGCGATCGAGGAAACCCAGGTGAGCAACAGGAGCAAGGGCTGGGGCATAGCCGCGGCCGCCTGCGTCGGGATCTGGCTCGTCCACAACGGCTCGGAGAACGTCACCCCGCCCGTGCCGTCGGCCGCGCAGGCCTTCGCCGCCGGGCCGAGCGTGCACACCGACGCCGCCGCCGACCCGCTGCCGCCCTCGGTGCCGGTCCGGCTCCGGATCCCCGAGACCGACGTGGACGCCCCGGTGACGCGGCTCGGCCTCACGGCGGACGGCGCGCTCGACGTGCCGCCGGCCGCGGACCGGAACCTGGCCGGCTGGTACGAGGACGGCACCACGCCCGGCGCCAAGGGCACCGCGATCATCGCGGGCCACGTCGACAACGCCGACGGGCCCGCCGTCTTCTACACCCTGGGCGCGCTCAAGAAGGGCCACCGGATCGAGGTGGTCCGGCAGGACGGGCGGACCGCCGTCTTCACGGTCGACGCGATCGAGGTGTACGCCAACAAGCACTTCCCGGACCGCAAGGTGTACGACGAGGCCGACCGGGCCGAGATCCGGGTGATCACCTGCGGCGGCGGCTTCTCGAAGAAGAGCGGTTACCAGGGGAACGTGGTCGCCTTCGGCCACCTCATCGGGGTGAAGTGACCCCGCGCCCGGCCCCGGCACGGGCTCCGGCTTCGCCCCCGCCCCCGGCCCCGGCCCCGGTCAGCTCCACTGGTCGAAGGCCAGCTTCGCGACCAGCGAGAGCACCACGACGAGCAGCACCCCGCGGACGAACTCGGCGCCCTTGCTCAGCGCCATCCGGGCGCCGAGCATCCCGCCGACGAGGTTGAAGACGGCCATGACGGCCGCGAGCCGCCAGTACACGGTGCCCTGGTGGGCGAACATGGCGAGCGCGCCCGCGTTGGTGCAGACGTTGACGATCTTCGCGGTGGCGGAGGCGGTCACCAGGTCCAGGTGGAGCACGGCGGTCAGCGCGAGGACCAGGAAGGTGCCGGTGCCCGGCCCGAACAGGCCGTCGTAGAACCCGATCCCGCCGCCGACGACCACGATCGCGGTCACGATCCGCGCCCGGGTCAGCGGCGCCCGCTCCCCCTCCTCGGCCTTCGCGCCGAAGGAGGGCCGCAGCATCACGAAGGCCGCGACGCCGAGCAGCACCACCATGATCACGGGGCGCAGGACCTCGCTGCTGATCCCGGCCGCGAAGAAGGCGCCGGCCATGGAGCCCGCGAGGGCCGCGAGCCCGATCCGCACCGCCGTCCACACCTGCACGGGCGCCTTGCGGAGATAGGTGACGGCGGCCCCCGTGGTGCCCACGATCGAGACGGCCTTGTTGGTGCCGAGGACGTGCGCGGCGGGAACGTGCGGAAGGCCGAGCAGCAGGGCGGGCAGCTGGAGCAGTCCGCCACCGCCCACCACGGCGTCGATCCAGCCCGCCACGAGCGCGGCGAGACAGAGCAGGACAAGGGTGGTGAGCGAGATGTCGGGCATGGACGTGAGCCTAGGGAGGCGGTCGTTGCCCCGTCCATCGATCGCCTGATCGTTGAGCTGGTTCAGAGCTTGCGGTGCCCGCGCCGCCCGGCCGGGCCTCACAGCGGGCCCCGCCCCGGACGGAGATCAGCGTTCCGTACGGGAAACAGTCGGGATCCCGACGGGTAACACCGGCCCCGCACCCTTTCGTCATGAGTACACGGATCGTGGTGGTCGGGGGCGGGACGGCGGGCGCCCGGCTCGCCCAGCGCCTGCCCGTCACCCTCCTCGGCGAAGAGCCGCACGCCCCCTACAACAGGGTGCTGCTCGCCGACGTCCTCGCCGGACGGTACGCCCCCGAGGTGATCGCCCTGCCCGGGACCCGCGAGCCGGTACGGCTCGGGGTGCGGGCGGTGCGGATCGACCGGGCCGCGCGGACCGTCGCCTGCGCGGACGGCTCGCTCGTCGCGTACGACCGGCTGGTCCTGGCCACCGGCTCCAACCCGGTGCTTCCGCCGCTGCGCGGGCTGCGCGGGGCGGCGCTCCCTTCCGGGGTCCACCCCTTCCGCACCCTCGACGACTGCCTGGAGCTGCGCGCCCTGGTACGGCCCGGAGTGCGGGCCGTGGTCATCGGCGGCGGACTCCTCGGGGTCTCCGCCGCGCGGGCCCTCGCCTCGCTGGGGGCCGACGTGGTCCTCACGCAGCAGGGCGAGCGCCTCATGGAGCGGCAGCTCGACGAGCAGGCCTCGGCGCTGCTCCGGGAGCACGTCGAGGCCCTCGGCGTCGAGGTCCACACCGAGTGCCGGGTCAGCGGCCTGCGGCAGCGGGACGGAGCGGTCACGGCGGTCGAACTCGCCGACGGCTTCGTCCTCGACGCGCAGGTCGTGGTCCTGGCGTGCGGGGTGCGGCCCCGGGTGGCCCTCGCCCGGGAGGCGGGCCTGGAGGTCGCGACGGGCATCGTCGTCGACGACGCCCTCCGCACCTCGGACCCGTACATCCACGCGATCGGGGACTGCGCGGAGCACGCGGGACGCGTGTACGGCCTGGCGGGCCCGGCCCTGGACCAGGCGGACGCGCTGACGGAACTGCTGCTGGCGGAGACGACCGCCGCCGGCGCCCCCGCCCACCCGCCGTGCGGGCAGTCGTCCCGCGGGGCGGGACGGACGGGCACACGGGACGGCGCCCCCGCCGGCGCCTCCGGCCCCGGTGCCGACCCGCACCACGAGGACGGCGCCGTCGGGCCGGGCGTCCAGGCGCGGGAGTCCGGACCCGGCAAGGGGCGCCGTTCCGCTGCGCCCGCCCTCCCCCGGGCCCTCGGCTCCGCCGGCGCGGGGGGGACCCCCCTCGCCCCGGCGGAACGGCCGTCCACGACGGGGGCACGGGCGGGCACCGCCCCGGCGGGTGCGCCCACCACGGGGGTGGGCGCACCCGCCGGGGCGGCAGGCGGGCCCGCGACGGCGGACGCGGCCCGCACGGCCCCCGCTCCCTACACCGGCACCCGCGCCCTCACCCGTCTCACCCTCGGCGGCCCGAAGCCCTTCGACCTCGCCGCCTTCGGCGAGGTCACCGCCCGCCCCGGTGACGACGTCGTCCAGCTCACCGACGCCACGCGCAGCGCGTACCGGAAGGTCGTCGTCCGCGGGGACCGGCTCGTCGGGGGCGTCCTCCTCGGCGACCTGGCCGCGGTCGGCGCGCTCGCAAGGGCCTGGGAGGGCGACGAAGCCCTGCCCGACGAGGCCCCCCTGCTCCACCTGCTCACCCACGACGGAGGCTCCTCATGACCACTCCCACCATCGTCCTGGTCGGCCACGGAATGGTCGGCCAGCGGTTCCTGGAGGCGCTCGCCGACCGTGGCGTCACCGGGCGGGCCAGGATCGTGGTCCTCTGCGAGGAGCCGCGTCCCGCCTACGACCGCGTCCAGCTGACCTCGTACTTCTCCGGCAGGACCCCGGACGACCTGTCGATGGTCGAGGCCGGCTTCATGGAGAAGCACGGCATCGAGCTGTACGTCGGCGACCCGGCCGAGACGATCGACCGGGAGGCCCGGACGGTCACCGCCCGTTCGGGGCGGGTCCTCGCGTACGACACCCTGGTCCTCGCCACCGGCTCGTACCCCTTCGTGCCTCCCGTCCCCGGCAAGGACGCCCGGGGCTGCTTCGTCTACCGCACGATCGAGGACCTGCTCGCGATCGAGGAGTACGCGAGGACGGCGACGACCGGCGCGGTCGTCGGCGGCGGCCTGCTCGGTCTGGAGGCGGCGGGTGCGCTGAAGGGCCTCGGGCTCGACACGCACGTCGTGGAGTTCGCGCCGCGGCTGATGCCGGTGCAGGTCGACGAGGGCGGCGGCGCGGCCCTGCTCCGCACGATCGAGAAGATGGGCCTGACCGTGCACACGGGGACGGGCACGCAGGAGGTCGTGACGGCGGACGGCGCCGTGTCGGGCATGAAGCTGTCGGACGGCTCCGAACTGGCCACGGACATGGTGGTCTTCTCGGCGGGCGTACGGCCCCGGGACCAGCTGGCCCGCGACTGCGGCCTGGACGTGGGCGAGCGCGGCGGCATCGCCGTGGACGAGCTCTGCCGGACCTCCGACCCGGCGGTCTTCGCGATCGGCGAGTGCGCGCTGGCCTCGGACGGCCGGGTGTACGGCCTGGTGGCGCCGGGCTACGAGATGGCGCAGACGGCGGCGGCGGCGATCGCCGGGGAGGGGGCGGGGGACGGCTTCACGGGCGCCGACATGTCGACGAAGCTGAAGCTGCTCGGCGTGGACGTGGCCTCGTTCGGCGACGCGCACGGGACCGCCGGGGACTGCCTCGACGTCGTGTACTCCGACTCCCGCTCGGGCGTCTACAAGAAGCTGGTGGTCTCCGCCGACGGGGTGCTGCTCGGCGGCGTCCTGGTCGGCGACGCCGAGCAGTACGGCCTGCTGCGCCCGCTGACCGGCACCGTGCCGCCGGTCTCGCCCGAGCAGCTGGTGCTCCCGGCGGGCGCGGGCGCACCGGTGGCGCTCGGCCCCTCGGCGCTGCCGGACGACGCGGTGATCTGCTCCTGCCACAACGTCACGAAGCACGCGATCGGCCAGTGCGAGTCGCTGGCCGAGGTGAAGAAGTGCACCAAGGCCGGTACGGGTTGCGGCAGTTGCGTGAAGGTGATCGAGAAGCTGCTGCCGGCTCCGACGGACGAGGGGCTCTGCGGCTGCTTCTCGTACACCCGGAGCGAGCTGTACGAGATCGCCCGCACCCTGCGGCTGACCTCCTTCGCCGCGCTGCTGGACTCGCACGGGCGCGAGGAGGCTCGGGGCGGGGAGGGGTGCGAGGTCTGCAAGCCGACCGTCGGCTCCATCCTGGCCTCCCTCAACAACGGGTACATCCTCGACGGCGAGCAGGCCTCCCTCCAGGACACCAACGACCACTTCCTCGCCAACATGCAGCGCAACGGCTCCTATTCGGTGGTGCCGCGCATCCCCGGCGGCGAGATCACGCCGGACAAGCTGATCGTGATCGGCGAGGTGGCCCGGGACTTCGGGCTCTACACGAAGATCACCGGCGGTCAGCGGATCGACCTCTTCGGCGCGCGGGTGGACCAGCTGCCCTCGATCTGGACCCGGCTCGTCGACGCGGGCTTCGAGTCGGGGCACGCGTACGGCAAGGCCCTGCGCACGGTGAAGTCCTGCGTCGGGCAGACCTGGTGCCGCTACGGCGTCCAGGACTCGGTGCGGATGGCGATCCGGCTGGAGCTGCGCTACCGGGGGCTGCGCGCCCCGCACAAGCTGAAGTCGGCGGTCTCGGGCTGCGCCCGCGAGTGCGCGGAGGCGCAGTCGAAGGACTTCGGGATCATCGCGACGGCCAACGGCTGGAACCTCTACGTCGGCGGGAACGGCGGCGCGACCCCGCGTCACGCGGACCTGCTCGCGCAGGACCTCTCGGACGCCGAACTGGTCCGTCTCATCGACCGGTTCCTGATGTTCTACATCCGGACGGCGGACCGCCTGGAGCGGACGTCGACCTGGCTGGAGCGCCTGGAGGGCGGGCTCGACCACCTCAGGGACGTGGTGGTGCACGACTCGCTGGGGCTCTGCGACGAGCTGGAGGCGCTGATGGCCGCGCACGTCGCCGGCTACCGGGACGAGTGGGCCGAGACGCTGGACGACCCGGAGCGGCTGCGGCGCTTCGTCTCCTTCGTGAACGCGCCCGGGGCGCCGGACCCGTCGGTCCGGTTCGTGCCGGAGCGGGACCAGATCAAGCCGGACCTCACGATTCTCACGATCGGAACGCTGGAAGGGGCCACCTCCCGATGACGACGATGACGACCACGACGACCCTGGAACTCTCCCCGTCCCCCGGCTCCTGGGTGGCGGTCTGCGAGGAGGCCCGGCTGATCCCGGGCCGGGGCGTGGCGGCGCTGCTGCCGGACGGCAGGCAGGCCGCGGTCTTCCGGGACCGGTCGGGCCGGACGTACGCGATCGACAACCGCGATCCGTTCACGGGGGCGCAGGTGCTGTCCCGGGGCCTGGTCGGTTCGGCGGGCGGGCGGGCGTTCGTGGCCTCGCCGCTCCTGAAGCAGCGCTTCGACCTGGAGACGGGCCGGTGCCTGGACGACGACGAGGTCGCGGTGGCGGTGTATCCGGTGCGCTCCATCTGACTTGACCGATCGTTCCAGATAGCCGTACGGTCCTTCCGTGGCCAGGACCAAGGAATTCGATCCCGAGGCCGCGCTCCAGGCGGCGCTCGAACTGTTCTGGGCGCGCGGCTACGAGGCGACGACGATGTCGGACCTCGTGGAGCGCCTCGGCATCGGCCGCGCCAGCATCTACGCGACCTTCGGCAACAAGCACGAGCTGTACCTGAAGGCGATGGACCGCTACCTGGAGACCCGCGATCCGCGGATCGTCGAGGAGCTGTCCGCGCCGGGCCCGGCCCTGCCGGCCGTGCGGGCCCTCGTCCGCCGCTTCGCCGCCGAGGCGGCGACGGACGGGGAACGGCTGAACGGCTGCTTCGTCACCAACTCGGCGGCGGAGCTGGGGCCGCACGACGCGGTGGTCGCCCGGCGGGTGGAGCTGAGCTGGGAGCAGATCGAGACGCTCCTGCACGGGGCGCTCGTCCGGGCCCGGGCCGGGGGCGAGCTCCCGGCCGGCCGGGACCCGCGGGCCCTCGCCCGGATGCTGCTCGTGCTGCTGCAGGGGATCCGGGTGGTCGGCAAGGTGTCGGGCGAGCCGGGCCGGGTCACGGACGCGGCGGAGCAGGCACTGGCCCTGCTCGATTGAGGAACGGGCGCCCCCGGGGGCGCCCGTTCTTCGGCCCTCATTATGGAATGTACGGTCAAGTTCAATGGCTGGTCAAGTTCACTGCCTGCCCGAGTTCACCGCCTGCCCGAGTTCACCGCCCGACAAGGAGCCCCCATGTCCGCACGCTTCACCGACCGCACCGTCCTCGTCACCGGCGCCGGTTCCGGTCTCGGCCGGGCCATCGCGCTCGCGTTCGCCGCCGAGGGCGCGAAGGTCGTCACCGCCGGCCGCACGGCGGAGTCCCTCGACGCGACGGTCGCCCTGATCGAGGCCGCCGGGGGCACCGCCGCGGCGGTCACCGCCGACGTGTCGAGCGCCGGGTCCACCCGGGAGCTGGTCCGGCGCGCGGTCGAGCTGTTCGGCGGCCTGGACGTGGCCGTGAACAACGCGGGGGTCTTCCGTGGCGGCGGCCACAGCGCCGCCGACCTCCCCCTGGAGGACTGGCGGACGCTGCTCGACACCAACGTCACGGGCGTGCTGCACGCCCTCCAGGCCGAGGTCGGCCACATGCGGGCGAACGGCGGCGGGGCCATCGTGAACATCGCGTCCAACCTGGGCCCGCACGTCCGGGTCCCCGGCCTCTTCGGCTACCAGGTCTCCAAGGCGGCGGTCTCGGCGATCACCCGGGCCGCGGCCCTGGACCACATCGGCGACGGGATCCGGATCAACGCCGTCAGCCCCGGCGCCGCCGAGTCCACCATGTCGCTGCGGCCCGGCGAGACGGAGGCCGAGCGGGAGGTCCGGATGAAGGAGCAGTCGCCGCTGGGCCGCATCTCGTCGGCGGCCGAGGTGGCGGCGGCGGTGCTGTACCTCGCGTCGGACGACGCGGGCTCCGCCGTCGGCACGGACCTGGTGATCGACGGCGGCGTCGCGGCCTGACCGGGGCGCGGGGGTTCAGCCCTGGACGGCCGCCGGGTCCATCCAGAAGACCTCCCAGTGGTGGCCGTCCAGGTCGGCGAAGGAGCGGCCGTACATGAAGCCCGCCTCCAGCGGTTCCTTCGCCGGGGTGCCGCCGGCGGCGAGGGCGGCGTCGGCGAGCCGGTCGCACGCCTCGCGGCTCTCGGCGCTCAGCGTGACCAGGACCTCCGTGGACTTCGTCGCGTCGGAGACCTCCTTGCCGGGGGCCATGAACGACGTGAACCTGGGCTCTTCGAGGAGCATCACGAAGATCGTGTCGCTGATGACCACACAGGCACTGGTCTCGTCGCTGAACTGCGGGTTCGAGGCGTAGCCGAGCTTCTCGAAGAAGGCCTTGCTCGCGTCGACGTCCTTGACGGGCAGGTTCACGAAGATCATCTGCGGGGTCATGTCCCTCTCTTCTCTCTCGTTCGGCGCTGTCGAGAGGTGAGACGGCTCCGCTCCTCGGAACTCATCGCTCCCGGGGAGTCTTCTGCCCGGGCCGCGGAACTCGCTCGGGCCGCGGAGCCCGCTCAGGCCACGGAGCGCAGGGCGAGGGCCGCCAGCGGGACGAACCCGCCGCCCGTGCCCTCCGTCGACCCGTCGCCCAGCCGCCTCAGCATGGCCAGGGCGATCCGCTCCCCCTGCGCCTTGGCCCGCTCGGCCCGGGGCCCGTCGTGGAGTCCGTCGACGCTCGCGCGCCAGAGCTGCACCCAGCGGCCGAAGTGGGCGGCGGTGAGCGGCCGGGAGGCGTGCAGGGCGGCGTGCGGGGCGAAGGCGTCGCGGTCGTAGTCGGCGGTGCGGAAGAGGGCGCGCTCCCAGAAGTCGGCGATGCGCGGCAGGTGGAGCTCCAGGTCGGTCCCGGCGACCTCGGTGAAGAAGGGCCCGATCAGCGGATCGGCGAAGGCGGCGGCGTAGAAGCGCCGCAGCAGCACGTCGAGGTCGTGGCGGTCGCCGATGTCGGGGGTCTCACGCATGCCCCCAGTGTGCCCCGGCGCCGGGCGGGGGCCCAGTGCCGGAGGTCCTTCCGTCAGCGGACCGTCCAGCGGTTCGGGGTCTCGGTCCTCTCGTCGTGCGCGAGCCGGCCGCCGCCGAGGGGGCGGACCAGGCCGTCGACGGGGGCGCGGGGTACGTGACGGATCCGCGCACCCTCCGGGGGCGGGCGCCGTGGAGCGGGGCGCGGCCTCCGGGCGGCCGTGCGGAACCGCTCGGGTGCGCGTGGATCGACAGGACGCGAACCCGACGCCCCGCACCGACACCGCCGTTCCCGCGCCGACACCGCCGTTCCCGCCTCGTCCCCGCCGCCTTCCCGTCACCGTTCGTTGACGCCCGGTCAATTCCGTACTCCTAGGTTCCGGAAGCGCGCGACCCCGTCGCCGACCGGTGCGGCGGGGCACCACCCTTCTCAGGAGTGAGACGTGGAGCGACGCACCTTCCTGCGCGGAGCGGTCATCGGCACCTCGGCCGCCGCCTTCGGCGGCAGCCTGTGGCAGAGCGCGGCCGTCGCCGCCCCCGCGCAGCCCGGCGCCGGCCCGTACGGGGCTCTCGGCGCGGCCGACGCGAACGGCATCCAGCTGCCGGCCGGGTTCAGCAGCCGGGTGATCGCCCGGTCCGGCCAGACCGTGACCGGCACCTCGTACGCCTGGCACAACGCCCCCGACGGGGGTGCCTGCTTCGCCGACGGCACCGGCTGGATCTACGTGTCGAACTCGGAGGTCAATCCGGGCGGCGGCGCGAGCGCGGTGCGCTTCGACTCGGCGGGCACGGTCACCGGCGCGTACCGCGTCCTCTCCGGCACCCGCCAGAACTGCGCCGGCGGCAAGACCCCCTGGAACACCTGGCTGTCCTGCGAGGAGGTGTCCCTCGGCTACGTCTACGAGACGAACCCGTGGGGCGGCACCGCCACCCGCCGGGACGCGATGGGCCGGTTCAAGCACGAGGCGGCGGCCGCCGACCCGGTGCGCCGGGCGATCTACCTGACCGAGGACGAGACGGACGGCTGCTTCTACCGCTTCCTTCCCACCACCTGGGGCGACCTCTCCTCCGGCACCCTCCAGGTGCTCACGGCCGGCACCGCCACCTCCGGCACCTTCGCCTGGCAGAACGTGCCGGACCCGGACGGCTCCCCGGCCACCACCCGCACCCAGGTCTCCGGCGCCAAGCACTTCAACGGCGGCGAGGGATGCCACTACGCGAACGACACCGTCTGGTTCACCACCAAGGGCGACAACCGGGTCTGGCAGGTGAACCTCGCCGCCGGCACGTACGAGCTGGCCTACGACGACTCGCTGGTCGTCGGCGGCGGCGCCCCGCTGACGGGCGTCGACAACATCACCGGCTCCGCCTCCGGCGACCTGTACGTCGCCGAGGACGGCGGCAACATGGAGATCTGCCTGATCACGCCGGACGACGTCGTGACGCCGTTCCTGCGGATCAACGGCCAGTCCGGCTCAGAGATCACCGGACCGGCCTTCTCCCCCGACGGCACGCGCCTGTACTTCTCCAGCCAGCGCGGCACGACCGGCAGTTCCTCGGGCGGCATCACCTACGAGGTGAAGGGCCCGTTCCGCGCGTAGCCGGGAGGTGGGGGGACCCGGCCCCGCGCGCGGTCGCGGGGCGGCGGGCACTCTCCGCGCGTAGCTACGGTGCGACCTGCCCGTTCTTCGTGTGGCCGCCCGGGTGGCAGCGCAGGTCCACCGGCCGCCGGGCGCCGCCGAGCAGGGCGGCGCCCAGCGGCGTCAGCGTGTGCAGGACGGCGTTGCCGTGGCGGAGGGTCGCGATGAGCCCGGCCTCGCGCAGCACGCCCGCGTGCTGGCTGGCCGAGGCCAGCGACACCCCGGCCCTGCGGGCCAGCTCGCTGGTCGTCCCGCCGTCCCCGATGGCGTGCAGGACGGCCGAGCGGGTCTGGCCGACCAGCTTGGCCAGCGAGGAGCCGCCCGGCGCGCGGACGGTCGGCGCCTCGCCGTGCGTGACGGGGTAGACGAGGACCGGCGGCAGCGCGGGGTCGCGCAGCACCACCGGGGTCCCCCGGCAGAAGAACGAGGGCTGGAGCAGCAGCCCGCGCCCGTCGAGGTGGACGTCCCGGTCGACGGGGTAGTCCGCCTCCAGGACGGGCGCGCGCCAGCGCAGCATCGGCGGCAGCGAGGCGAGCAGTTCCTCGGCGCCGCCGTCCAGGAGGGCCCGGCCGCGGCGGGCCCGGTCGGCCTCGACGCGGGCCCGGATGTGCGGCCAGTACGGTTCGATCGCGGCCCGGTGGTAGCCGCGCAGGGCCCCCACGAGCCGGTCGAAGGGCTCCGTGCCGCCGTCGGCGAGGGCGCGCAGCGAGTGGGGCACGGTCCGGGCGCCGGAGCGGTCGGCGGCGAGCAGCGAGAGTTCGCCGCGCAGCCGGCCGGGCTCGGTGGCGCGGATCGCCTGGAGGCCCTCGTCGAGGCCGTGGACGCCTTCGGCGGGCGTCAGGAAGTCGGGGAAATAGCCGCGGCTGGGAACGAGCGCGGCGAGAAGCCGGGTCTCACCGCCGAGCCGCGTCCGGGCGTCGGAGCGCCATTCTCCGTAGACGACGGAGCCGCGTCGGTCTCTTAAACGGTGAAAGCTCAGAATCGTTTCCCACAGAACGTCCGGCCGGGCGGCCGTCCGCACCCCCGCCAAGTCTTCTCCGGTGAAATGAATCCGCAGCATGAACGTCCCCACCTGTGCACTCGCAACCACCCCCGACGACGAGTATGCACAGCATCACTGCACGTTACCAGGGTGTTTCAGCCACAGTTGAAAGGCATCGCGGCGATCAGGGGGGAACCGAAAAGCTGTACGGGTCGGGCAGGAAACCTTCAGGACCGAGGTGACGTGGTGAAGACCGTGGGGGGCTTTGCCCGTCCGGCGGCGGTCGGCGAGGTTGTGGCTCACCTGCCCGGCATCGGTAAAGGGCGCGGCCTCCGGGTGGGGATCCGGGGGTCGCGCCGCCCCGTTCTTTGAGCCGGAAATCCAGAAGTTCAATAGCCAATAATTCAAACGGTCGCAATTGAACATTGGCTCACATCAGCTCGACGGACAAACGAACAACGGGACGGACACCTCCGCACAAAAGGTGTCCGTCCCGTCTTTTTCTGAATCCGGAGCCGCCGCCCGTCGGTGAGGGTCGAGCGAGACCGACGGCGGCCCCGGTGGACTCAGCGGCTGTCGCTGCCCTTCGCCTCGGCCGCGGCGCGGCCGGCCTCCAGGCGCGCCACCGGGATCCGGAAGGGCGAGCAGGAGACGTAGTCGAGGCCGACCTCGTGGAAGAAGTGCACCGACTCCGGGTCACCGCCGTGCTCGCCGCAGACGCCGAGCTTGATGTCGGGGCGGGTGGCCCGGCCGGCCTGGACGGCGCTGCGCACGAGCGCGCCGACACCGTCCTTGTCGATGGTCTCGAAGGGGCTGACGCCGAAGATGCCCTTCTCCAGGTACGCGGTGAAGAACGAGGCCTCCACGTCGTCGCGGGAGAAGCCCCAGACCGTCTGCGTCAGGTCGTTCGTGCCGAAGGAGAAGAACTCGGCGGCCTCGGCGATCTGACCGGCGGTCACGGCGGCGCGCGGCAGCTCGATCATGGTGCCGAGCGCGAGCTTCAGTTCGACGCCGGTCTGCGCCTGGACCTCGGCGATGACCTGCTCGGCCTCCTCGCGGACGATCTCCAGCTCCTGGACGGTGCCGACGAGCGGGATCATGATCTCGGCGCGCGGGTCGCCCTTGGCCTCGATGCGGTGGGCCGCGGCCTCCGCGATCGCCCGGACCTGCATGGTGAACAGGCCGGGGATGACCAGGCCGAGGCGGACGCCGCGCAGACCCAGCATCGGGTTCTGCTCGTGCAGCCGGTGCACGGCCTGGAGCAGGCGCAGGTCGTTCTCGTGCGGCTCCTTGCGGGACTCGGCGAGGGCGACGCGCACCGACAGCTCGGTGATGTCGGGCAGGAACTCGTGCAGCGGCGGGTCGAGCAGGCGGACCGTGACGGGCAGCCCGTCCATGGCCTCGAAGAGCTCGATGAAGTCCTGCTTCTGCAGCGGGAGCAGCGCCTTCAGCGAGTCGTCGCGCTCGGCGTCCGTGTCGGCGAGGATGAGCCGCTCGACGTACTGGCGGCGCTCGCCGAGGAACATGTGCTCGGTGCGGCACAGGCCGATGCCCTGGGCCCCGAAGCGGCGGGCGCGCGAGGCGTCCTCGGCGTTGTCGGCGTTGGCGCGGACGCGGAGGCGGCGGACGCGGTCGGCGTAGGCCATGATCCGGTGGACGGCGGCGACGAGCTCGTCGGCGTCGTCGGCGCCGGCGTGCATGCGGCCCTCGAAGTACTCGACGACCGGGGAGGGCACGACGGGCACCTCGCCGAGGTAGACCTTGCCGGTGGAGCCGTCGATGGAGACGACGTCGCCCTCCTCGACGACCTGGCCGTCGGCCGTGGTCATCCGGCGGCGCTTGGTGTCGACCTCGAGCTCCTCGGCGCCGCAGACGCAGGTCTTGCCCATGCCGCGGGCGACGACGGCGGCGTGGGAGGTCTTGCCGCCGCGGGAGGTGAGGATGCCCTCGGCGGCGATCATGCCGTCCAGGTCGTCCGGATTGGTCTCGCGGCGGATCAGGATGACCTTCTCGCCGGAGCGGGACCACTTGACGGCCGTGTACGAGTCGAAGACGGCCTTGCCGACGGCGGCGCCCGGGGAGGCGGCGATGCCGCGCCCGATCTGCTCGACCTTGGCGTTCTCGTCGAACTTGGGGAACATCAGCTGGGCGAGCTGGGCGCCGGTGACGCGCTGGAGCGCCTCGGCCTCGTCGATCAGGCCCTGGTCCACGAGCTGCGTGGCGATGCGGAAGGCGGCACCGGCGGTGCGCTTGCCGACGCGGGTCTGGAGCATCCAGAGCTGGCCGCGCTCGATGGTGAACTCGATGTCGCAGAGATCCTTGTAGTGGGTCTCCAGGGTCTCCATGATCTGCATGAGCTGGTCGTACGACTTCTTGTCGATCGACTCGAGGTCGGCCAGCGGCACGGTGTTGCGGATGCCGGCGACGACGTCCTCGCCCTGCGCGTTCTGCAGGTAGTCGCCGTAGACGCCCTGGTGGCCGGAGGCGGGGTCGCGGGTGAAGGCGACGCCGGTGCCGGAGTCCGGGCCGAGGTTGCCGAAGACCATCGAGCAGACGTTGACGGCGGTGCCGAGGTCGCCCGGGATGCGCTCCTGGCGGCGGTACAGCTTGGCGCGGTCCGTGTTCCAGGAGTTGAAGACGGCCTCGATGGCGAGGTCCATCTGCTCGCGCGGGTCCTGCGGGAAGTCGCGGCCGGTCTGGGCCTTCACGATCTTCTTGAAGTGCTTGACGACCTTCTTGAGGTCGGCGGCGTCGAGGTCGGTGTCGCTGGCGACCTTCTTCGCGGCCTTGGCCTCGTCGAGGGCCTCCTCGAAGAGTTCGCCGTCGACGCCGAGGACGGTCTTGCCGAACATCTGGATCAGGCGGCGGTACGAGTCCCACGCGAAGCGGTCGTTGTCGGCCTGGCGGGCGAGGCCGGTCACGGACTCGTCGGAGAGGCCGATGTTGAGGACGGTGTCCATCATGCCCGGCATGGAGAACTTCGCGCCCGAGCGGACGGAGACGAGGAGCGGGTCGTCGGCCTGGCCGAGCTTCTTGCCCATCTTCCGCTCGAGGGCGTCGAGGTGGGCGGTCACCTCGTCGCGGAGTTCGACGGGCTCGGAGCCGCTCTCGAGGTAGACCTTGCACGCCTCGGTGGTGATCGTGAAGCCCGGGGGCACCGGCAGGCCGAGATTGGTCATCTCGGCGAGGTTGGCGCCCTTGCCACCGAGCAGGTCCTTCAGGTCCCTGTTGCCCTCGGTGAAGTCGTACACGAACTTCTGATCAATGTTTCCCGACACGGGTCTCGACTCCTCGACGACTCGGTTGGCTGCCCTGACGGCGAGGAACATACCCAGATCGAAGGCTTCTAGGGAGGTACGCCTGCCGGTCACACGGTCTTAACCACCCATCCGCCAGCACTTCGAAAGTTACCGATGCGAAGTATTCGTTTTCACGGCCCGAAGGCCAGTTGACCCAAATCAGGAAAGAGTCGCTCTTCTGAGCACCCGATCGAGCATTTGCGTTCAACTCTTGAACACAAAAGGGGTGGCACCGAGTGCCACCCCTTCAGGCTGTACAACTGACCCGGATGCGCTCATCTGAGCGCAACCCCCCTCAAGGGTGGCGAGGATCACTCCCTCGAGAGGGGCTGAATCTCAGCCTCCGGACGTGTCCAGCTCGGCGTCCTCGCTCACCCCGGCGCAGTCGTACGGGTCCTTCAACCACCCGTCCGGCAGGACAACCCGGTTGTTTCCGGACGTACGGCCCCGAGGGCCGTCCGCACCCGCCGGCCAGGGCTGGTCCAGGTCCAGCTCGCTCAACTGAGCGCGCAGCTCGTCCAGGGAAGAGGTGATCGCGAGCTTCTTGCGCATCTCGGAGCCGACCGCGAAGCCCTTCAGGTACCAGGCCACGTGCTTGCGGAAGTCGATGACACCGCGTGCCTCGTCGCCCAGCCACTCGCCGAGCAGCCGCGCGTGCCGCACCATCGCGTCCGCGACCTCCCGCAGGCCCGGCTGCGCGTAGGCCCCGGTGCCCTCGAAGCCCGCCACCAGGTCCCCGAAGAGCCAGGGGCGGCCCAGACAGCCGCGGCCCACGACGACGCCGTCGCAGCCCGTCTCGCGCATCATCCGCAGGGCGTCGTCGGCCGACCAGATGTCGCCGTTGCCGAGCACCGGGATCTCCGGCACGTGTTCCTTGAGCCGCGCGATCGCGTCCCAGTCGGCCGTGCCGCCGTAGTGCTGCGCCGCCGTCCGCCCGTGCAGGGCGATCGCCGTGACGCCCTCCTCGACCGCGATCCGGCCCGCGTCGAGGTAGGTGATGTGGTCGTCGTCGATGCCCTTGCGCATCTTCATCGTCACCGGCAGGGCGCCCGCGTTGCTCACGGCCTCGTTCAGGATCGCCCGCAGCAGCGGCCGCTTGTAGGGCAGGGCCGAGCCGCCGCCCTTCCGCGTCACCTTGGGGACCGGACAGCCGAAGTTCAGGTCGATGTGGTCGGCCAGGTCCTCGTCGACGATCATCCGCACCGCCTTGCCGACCGTCACCGGGTCGACTCCGTACAGCTGGATCGAGCGCGGCTTCTCCGTCTCGTCGAAGCGGATGAGCTGCATCGTCTTCTCGTTGCGCTCGACCAGGGCGCGCGTCGTGATCATCTCGCTCACGAACAGCCCCTTGCCGCCGCTGAACTCGCGGCAGAGGGTACGGAAGGGGGCGTTGGTGATGCCGGCCATGGGGGCGAGGACCACCGGGGGCTGCACGATGTGCGGCCCGATGGCGAGAGGAGTGAACGCGGTCATTCGGCCATTGTCCCGCACTGCGGAGTTTCTTAGACAGCCGTACGATCCGCACATGCCCGAGCTCACACGCGGTCGCCGCCTCGTCGTCCTCGCGATCTGCTGCATGAGCCTGCTGATCGTCAGCCTGGACAACACCGCCCTCAACGTCGCCCTGCCCGCCATGCGGCGCGACCTCGGCGCCACCGTCGCCGGCATGCAGTGGACGATCGACGCCTACACCCTGGTCCTCGCCTCCCTGCTGATGCTCGCCGGCTCCACCGCCGACCGGATCGGCCGCCGCAAGGTCTTCGCCACCGGTCTGGTGGTGTTCGCGCTCGGCTCGCTGCTCTGCTCCCTCGCGCCGAACCTGGAGGCCCTGGTCGTCTTCCGGATGGTGCAGGCCGTGGGCGGCTCGATGCTGAACCCGGTCGCCATGTCGATCATCACCAACACCTTCACGGACCCGGCGGCACGCGCGCGTGCCATCGGGATCTGGGGCGGGGTCGTCGGCGTCTCCATGGCCGCCGGGCCGCTGGTGGGCGGGGTGCTCGTCCAGTCGGTCGGCTGGCGGGCGATCTTCTGGGTGAACCTGCCGGTCGCCCTCGCCGCCCTGCTCCTCACCCTGCGGTACGTCCCCGAGTCCCGCGCGCCCCGGCCCCGGCGCCCCGACCCCGTCGGACAGGTCCTGGTGACGGCGCTCCTCGGCTCGCTCACGTACGCGATCATCGAGACCGACCCGCTCTTCGCCGGGATCGCGGCCGTCGCGCTCGCCGGTCTCCTGTTCTACGAGCCCCGGCGCCGCGAGCCCCTGATCGACCTGCGGTTCTTCCGCAGCGCGCCGTTCAGCGGGGCCACCGTCATCGCGGTCTGCGCCTTCGCCTCTCTCGGCGGCTTCCTCTTCCTGAACACGCTGTACCTCCAGGACGTGCGCGGCCTCTCCCCGCTGTCCGCCGGGCTCTGGATGCTGCCGATGGCCGGCATGACCCTCGTCTTCGCCCCGCTGTCGGGGCGGCTCACGGCGGCGCGCGGGCCGCGCCCCTCGCTGCTGCTCGCGGGGACGGCGATGGCGGCCGGGCCGCTGCTCTTCGCGGCCTTCGCGGCCGAGACGAGCGACGCGCTGCTCCTCACCGGGTACGTGGTCTTCGGCATCGGCTTCGGCCTGGTGAACGCCCCGATCACGAACACCGCCGTCTCCGGGATGCCCCGCGCGCAGGCCGGGGTGGCGGCGGCGGTGGCCTCCACGAGCCGCCAGGTCGGGCAGACGCTGGGGGTCGCGGTGATCGGCACGGTCCTGGCGGCGGGGGCCGGCGCCCTGCCGCACGCGGACGCGTTCGTGGCGGCGGCCCGCCCCGGCTACTGGATCATCACGGGCTGCGGGCTCGCCGTCCTGGCGGTCGGCGCCCTGACCAGCGGACCGTGGGCCCGGCGCACGGCGGAGCGGACGGCGCGGTGCCTGGCGTCCGAGGACGGCCGGGAGGACGCCCGGAAGGACGACGCGGAGAACGGCCGGGAGGGCGCCCGGAAGGACGACGCGGAGGACGGCCGGGAGGGCGGCGGGGAGGAGGACCGGGAGGGCGGCGCTCAGGCCACGGCCAAGGCCCCCTCGGCCTGAGCCTCCCGCTCCCGGACCACCAGGTCGAGGAGGCGGGCGACGCCGGCGTGGGTGGCGTCGTCCACCGGGACGTACGTGACGAGGTGGGTCCCGGCGTTCGGACCGAGCCAGAGGTTGGTGTGCTCGAAGCTGAGGAGTCCCACCCGGGCGTTGCGGATGACCTTCACGCGGCCGCCGGGGGCGACCACCTCGTGCCGGGCCCAGAGCTCCCGGAACTCGGGCGAGGCCTCTTCGAGGCGGCGTACGAGCTCCTTCCAGGCGGGCTCGGCCAGGTGCTCGGCCATGGCGGCGCGGAGCTTCCCGGCGAGCGCGCGCATGACCTCGGGGAGGTCGGTGACGGAGGCCCGGAAGTCCTCGTTCGTGAAGGCCAGCCAGAGGGAGTTGCGGTCCTCGCGGGGCAGCGAGTCCAGGTCGCAGAAGAGCTGTCCGAAGGTGCGGTTGTGGGCGAGGAAGTCGTAGCGGCTGTTCTGGACGGCGGCGGGCACGGGCTCCAGCTGGTCGAGCAGGCGCCGCAGGGTGGGCGTGACGACCGGGCAGGCCGCCTCCGGGTGCGGGTCGGCGTGTCCGGCCAGGGCGAAGAGGTGGCTGCGCTCGGTCGGGTCGAGCAGCAGGGCCCCGGCGAGGGCGTCCAGGACCTGCGGGGAGACCTGGATGTCGCGGGCCTGTTCGAGCCAGGTGTACCAGGTGACGCCGACGGCGGAGAGGTGCGCGACCTCCTCGCGGCGCAGTCCGGGGGTGCGGCGGCGCCTGCCCCGGGGCAGGCCGACCTGCTCGGGGGTGATGCGCTCGCGCCGGCTGCGCAGGAAGGCCGCCAGTTCGTGCCGCCGCACCTCGGTCTCGCTCGGTGCCTCGGTTCCGCTCATCGCCATGACGGTCATGCCTCCAGGGTGCCGGGGTGGTCAGCCGGTTTCCAGGTACTGCTTGTACCAGGATAAAGACACTCTGGTACCAGGCTGAGCGGAGGCGGAGGCTCGGTCCCGTGACTACCACCGCTTCCGTCCGTACCGCGGCCCCGGCCGGCCGCCAGGCGCCGCCCGCGGCGCTCGGCGCCCCCGGCCTGTTCACCGTCCTCCTCGGTGCCGCGCTCCCCCTCATCGACTTCTTCATCGTCAACGTCGCCCTGCCGTCCATCGACCACGACCTGGCCGCGGGACCGGCGCTCCTGGAGCTGGTCGTCGCCGGGTACGGCCTGGCGTACTCGGTGCTGCTCGTCCTCGGCGGGCGGCTCGGTGACCTCTTCGGCCGCCGGCGCCTCTTCCTCGCCGGCATGGCCGCCTTCGGCCTGACCTCGCTCGCCTGCGGGCTCGCCCCGGACGCCTGGAGCCTGGTCGCGGCGCGGGTGGCGCAGGGCGCGGCGGCGGCGCTGATGCTGCCGCAGGTGCTCGCGACCATCCACTCCTCGACGGAGGGGCCGCGCCGGGCGCGGGCGCTGAGCCTGTACGGGGCGACGGCCGGTCTCGCGATGGCGGGCGGCCAGATCCTGGGCGGGGTGCTGGTGACCGCCGACATCGCGGGTTCCGGCTGGCGCTCGGTGTTCCTGGTGAACGTGCCGGTGGCGGTGGCGGGCCTGGTCCTCGCCCTGCGCACCGTGCCGGAGACCCGCTTGGACCGTCCGGCGCCGGTGGACGTGCCGGGGACGCTGCTGCTGGCGCTCGCGCTGCTGGCCCTGCTCGCGCCGCTGACGGAGGGCCGGGCGGCGGGCTGGCCGCTGTGGACCTGGGTGTCGCTCGCGCTGTTCCCGTTCGTGGCGGGGGCCTTCTGGTGGGTGGAGCGGCGGGCGGACCGCCGGGGCGCCGTTCCGCTGGTCCCGCCGAGCCTGCTCGCCCTGGTCCCGCTGCGGCGCGGGCTGATGGTGGTGCTGCCGCTCTCGCTGGGCTTCAGCGGCTTCATGTTCGTGATCGCGGTGGCGCTCCAGCAGGGCCTGGAGACGGGTGCGGTGGCCTCGGGCCTGGCGCTCGTGCCGATGGCGCTCGCCTTCTTCGGCGCCTCGCTCGCGGGGCCCCGGCTCGTACGGCGCTGGGGCACCCGGATCGTGCCGGTGGGGGCCGTGCTCCAGGGCCTCGGCATCGCCGCCATCGCCTGGTCGGTGGGGCACGACTGGCAGGGGCTGTCGGTCGGGGACCTGGTGCCGGGCATGGCGGTGGCGGGTCTCGGTCAGGGGCTCCAGCTGCCGGTGCTGTTCCGGGTGGTGCTGTCGGAGGTCCCGTCGGAGCGGGCGGGCGTGGGCAGCGGGGTCATGGTGACCACGCAGCAGGCGGCGCTGACGCTGGGGGTGGCGACGCTGGGTTCGCTCTTCCTGTCGCTGGCCTCCTCGCCGGCGGAGATGGGGACGGCGCTGAGGACGACGCTCCTGGTCCAGTTGGGCGTGGTGGCGCTGACGCTGCTGCTGAGCCTGCGTCTCCCCCGCGCGGTGAGGTGAGGGACGACCTCGGGATGGAGTGACAGATATTGAAATCTGTCATCGGTCATGCCATGGTTGTTCCATGACCACGACACCGAAGACCTCCGTCCCCACCCGCCCGCTCGGCGCCACCGGCCCCGTCGTCTCCGCGCTCGGCCTCGGCTGCATGGGCATGTCCGCGCTGTACGGCGAGAGCGACCGCGCGGAGTCGATCGCGACGATCCACGCGGCCCTGGACGCCGGCGTCACCCTGCTCGACACCGGCGACTTCTACGGGATGGGCCACAACGAACTGCTGATCGAGGAGGCGCTGCGGACCGCACCCGCCGGCGCCCGCGAACAGGCGCTGACCAGCGTGAAGTTCGGCGCCCTCCGCACGGTCGAGGGCGGCTTCACCGGCTACGACGGCCGCCCGGCCGCCGTGAAGAACTTCGCGGCGTACTCGCTCCAGCGCCTCGGCACCGGCCACATCGACATCTACCGGATCGCCCGCGTCGACCCGGACGTCCCGATCGAGGAGACCGTCGGCGCCATCGCCGAGCTGGTCGAGGCGGGGCACGTCCGCCACATCGGCCTCTCCGAGGTCGGCGCGGACACCCTGCGCCGGGCGGCGGCCGTCGCCCCGATCGCGGACCTCCAGATCGAGTACAGCCTCGTCTCCCGGTCGGTCGAGGAGAAGATCCTCCCCACCGCCCGAGAACTGGGCATCGGCGTCACCGCGTACGGAGTGCTCTCACGGGGCCTGATCAGCGGCCACTTCACCCGGGACCGGGAACTCGCCCCCGGCGACTTCCGCGGGATGTCCCCGCGCTTCCAGGGCGAGAACCTCGACCGGAACCTGGACCTGGTGGACCGGCTGCGCACGGTCGCCGAGGCCAAGGGCGTCACGGTCGCGCAGACCGCGATCGCCTGGGTGCTGGCCCAGGGACCCCGTCACGGCGTCGACGTCGTCCCGCTGGTCGGCGCCCGTCGCCGCGACCGGCTCGCGGAGGCGCTCGGCGCCCTGGACGTCACGCTCGGCGCCGACGACCTGGCCGCGATCGAGGAGGCCGTCCCGGCGGGCGCCGCGGCCGGCGCCCGCTACCCGGAGGCGCAGATGGCCCATCTGGACAGCGAGCGCTGACGGGTACTGTCGTTCCATGGCCGCCACCGAGACCCTGACCGCAGAGCGCATCCTCGAAGCCACCGAGGAGGTGCTGCGACGCTACGGCCCCGCGAAGGCGACCGTCGTCGACGTGGCCCGGGTCCTCGGCGTCAGCCACGGCAGCGTCTACCGCCACTTCCGTACGAAGGCGGCGCTGCGCGAGGCGGTCACGGAGCGTTGGCTGGAGCGGACGATCGTCGCGCTCCGGCCGTACGTCGGGGCGGGGGGCCCGGCGGACGAGCGGCTGACCGAGTGGCTCACGGCCCTGTTCGCCCTGAAGCGCAAGAAGGCGGGCGGCGATCCGGAGCTGATGGCCACCTTCCAGGTGCTGATCGGCGAGAACAGCGCGGTGGTCGACCGGCACGAGGAGCACCTCGTCGAGCAGATCGCGCACATCGTGGAGGACGGCCACCGCGAGGGCCTGTTCGCGGCCCCGGAGCGGGACTTCACGACCACGGCGCGCGCGGTCTTCCACGCCACGGACCGCTTCCACAACCCGGCGCACGCGGCCGACTGGTCGGCCCCGGGCGTCGAGGAGGCCTTCACGGCGGTCGTCTCCCTGGTCCAGCGGGCACTGCGGGCCTGAGAACGTCCCGCTTTGAAGATCATTTGGCGTGGAATTTCCCCTTCCCTGTCCGGTACATGACTAGCGTTCTCCCGCACCGCGACCGCGAGACCGTGAAAAGCACCCAGGGGGAACCATGTCCACACCCGCCAGGCCGGCACGATCAGGCGGCGCCTCCGCGATCGGGTGGGTGCTCACCATCGGCCTCAACGTCGTCGCGCCGATCGTCACGTACAACACGCTGACGGAGGACCACGGCTGGTCCGAGTTCTCCGCCCTGCTCCTCAGCAGCGCGTGGCCGGTCCTCGACACCGCGGTCATGGCCGCCTGGCGCCGCAAGATCGACGAGTTCGCCGTGGTCACCCTGGTCTTCCTGGTGATCACGGCCGTGGTCTCGCTGGTCGGCGCCCACACCGCCCGCGCGCTCCTGGTCAAGGACTCGTCGGTCACGGGCCTGTTCGGCCTGCTCTGCCTGGGGACGCTGTTCGCCCCGCGCCCGCTGATGTTCTACTTCGGCCGCAAGTTCGCGACCGACGGGACGCCGACGAGCACGGCCTGGTGGAACGGCATGTGGCAGTTCGAGGGCTTCCGCTCCACCATGCGCACGATGACGCTGGTGTGGGGCGTGGCGTACGTGACGGAGGCACTGGTCCGCGTCGCCCTCGCGTACGCGCTGCCCACGAAGACCATGGTCACGCTCAGCCCGGTCATGATCTACGGAGTCCTCGGCGCCCTCGGCGTCTGGACGGCCTGGTTCGGGAAGCGCCGCGCGGCGGAGGGGGCCCGGCGCCGGGCCGAGGCCGAGGCGGCCGCCGGCGCCGCGACCGCCTGACGCACGAGACGCGGGAAGGCCCCCGGTTCCGGGTCGGAACCGGGGGCCTTCCTCCTGCACGCGGCCGGATTCAGCAGCCCAGCAGGCGGCTGCCCAGGTAGCCCTGGATCTGGTCGAGGGAGACGCGCTCCTGCTTCATGGTGTCGCGCTCGCGCACGGTCACCGCGTTGTCCTCGAGGGTGTCGAAGTCGACGGTGACGCAGAACGGGGTGCCGATCTCGTCCTGACGGCGGTAGCGGCGGCCGATGGCGCCGGCGTCGTCGAACTCGATGTTCCAGTTCTGGCGCAGGTCCGCCGCGAGGCCCTTGGCCTTCGGGGAGAGCTGCGCGTTGCGGGAGAGCGGGAGGACCGCGACCTTGACCGGGGCCAGGCGGTGGTCGAGGCGCAGCACGGTGCGCTTTTCCATGACGCCCTTGGCGTTCGGGGCCTCGTCCTCGATGTACGCGTCGAGCAGGAAGGCCAGCATGGCGCGGCCGACACCGGCGGCGGGCTCGATGACGTACGGCGTGTAGCGCTCGCCGGTCTCCTGCTCCAGGAACGACAGGTTGGCGCCGGAGGCCTTGGAGTGGGCGCTCAGGTCGTAGTCGGTGCGGTTGGCGACGCCCTCCAGCTCGCCCCACTCGCTGCCGCCGAAGGAGAACCGGTACTCGATGTCGGCGGTGCGCTTCGAGTAGTGGGAGAGCTTCTCCTTCGGGTGCTCGTACCAGCGCATGTTCTCCTCACGGAGACCCAGGCCGGTGTACCAGTTCCAGCGCTGCTCCATCCAGTACTCCTGCCACTGCTCGTCCTCGCCCGGCTTGACGAAGAACTCCATCTCCATCTGCTCGAACTCGCGCGTGCGGAAGATGAAGTTGCCCGGAGTGATCTCGTTCCGGAAGGACTTGCCCATCTGCGCGATGCCGAACGGGGGCTTCTTGCGCGAAGTGGTCTGCACCTGGGCGAAGTTGGTGAAGATGCCCTGGGCGGTCTCGGGGCGCAGGTACGCGACGGAGCCGGTGTCCTGGGTCGGGCCGAGGTGCGTGGAGAGCAGGCCGGAGAACTGCTTGGGCTCGGTGAAGGTGCCCTTGTTGCCGCAGTTGGGGCAGTTGAGCTCGGTGAGGCTCTCGGGGAGGCGGCCGTGCTTCTCCTCGTACGCCTCCTCCAGGTGGTCGGCGCGGAAGCGCTTGTGGCAGGAGGTGCACTCGGTCAGCGGGTCGGTGAAGGTGGCGACGTGACCGGACGCCTCCCAGACCTCGGTGGCCAGGATGACGGAGGAGTCGATGCCGACGACGTCCTCGCGCGCGGTGACCATGTAACGCCACCACTGGCGCTTCAGGTTCTCCTTCAGCTCGACACCCAGCGGCCCGTAGTCCCAGGCGGCGCGCTGGCCGCCGTAGATCTCGCTGCACGGGTAGACGAAGCCACGGCGCTTGCTCAGGCTGACGATGGTGTCGATCTTGTCGGCGGCCACGGTGCTCTCTTCATTACGACGACGAAGTGCGAATGCCACAGGTTACCGGCGCCCGCGGCCCCTGAATCAAATCGGTTCCGCCCCGGGCCCCGGTGGCCGGGAGCACATCCAAGGCAATTGACAACCGTTTCCAGTTTTGTTGAAAATGACTGTCATGAACGTACGCCGCCTGATACCCACCACCGCCCTCGCCGGAGCCGTCGCGCTCGGCGTCGTCTCCCTCTCCGCCTGCTCCGCGACCTCCGACGCCGCGGACAAGGGGAACGACGGCAAGCTGGACGTGGTGGCGTCGTTCTACCCCATGCAGTACCTGGCCGAGCAGATAGGCGGCGGCCACGTCGCCGTGAACACGCTCACCAGGCCCGGCGTCGAACCCCACGACCTGGAGCTCAAGCCGAAGCAGATCGGCGAGCTGGGCGAGGCCGACGTCGTCCTCTACCTCAAGGGCATCCAGCCCGCCGTCGACGACGCCATCGCCCAGGCCGGCGTGAAGCACACCGTCGACGCCGCCACCCTCACCGAGCTCGAGGAGCACGGCACCGGGGTCGGCCACGACCACGGGGGCGAAGAGGCCCACGAGGGCGAGGCCGGCGCCGACCCGCACGTCTGGCTCGACCCCGTCAAGTACGCCGAGGTCGCCCGGGGCGTCGGCAGCGCCCTGGAGAAGGCGGACCCGGGCCACGCCGCCGACTACCGGAAGAACACCGAAGCCCTGGTGAAGAAGCTCGGCGACCTGGACACCGCCTTCGAGACGGGTCTGAAGAACACCGCCACGAAGACCTTCATCACCACCCACTCCGCCTTCGGCTACCTCGCCGAGCGGTACGGCCTGGACCAGGAGGGCATCTCCGGCATGGACCCCGAGTCCGAGCCGAGCCCCGCCCGGATCAAGGAACTCCAGGACATCGCGGCGAAGGACAAGGTCTCCACCGTCTTCTTCGAGACCCTCGCGAGCGACAAGACCGCCAAGACCCTCGCCGGCGACGCCGGCCTCGGGACCGACGTGCTCGACCCGCTCGAGGGAATCACCGGGCAGTCCAGGGGCGATGACTACATCGAGGTCATGCAGTCCAACCTCGCCGCGCTGAAGAAGGCCCTCGGCGCCAGGTGAGCACAGCACAGCAGGAGGCAGTCGTGAGCGACAAGCCCGTCATCTCCGTCCGCGGAGCCACGGCGGCCCTCGGTGCCCGCCCCGTCCTGCGGGGCGTCGACCTCACCGTCCGTCCCGGCGAGGTCGTCGCCCTGCTCGGCGCCAACGGTTCCGGCAAGTCCACCGCCGTCCGCTCGATCATCGGCCAGGTCCCGCTGACCGGCGGCACGATCGAGCTGTTCGGCACCGACCGGAAGCGGTTCCGCGACTGGGCCCGCGTCGGCTACGTGCCGCAGCGCACCACCGCCGCCGGCGGGGTCCCCGCCACCATCCGCGAGGTCGTCTCCTCCGGCCGGCTCTCCCGCCGGAAGTTCGGCTGGCTGACGAAGGCCGACCGGGCCGCCGTGGAGCGGGCCATCGACCTCGTCGGCCTCGCCGACCGCGCCGCCGACTCCGTCTCCGCGCTCTCCGGCGGCCAGCACCAGCGGGTGCTGATCGCCCGCGCGCTGGCCTCCGAGCCCGAACTCCTGATCATGGACGAGCCGATGGCCGGCGTGGACCTCGCGAGCCAGGAGATCCTCGCCGCGACCCTGCGCGAGCAGGTCGCCGGCGGCACCTCGGTCCTCCTCGTCCTGCACGAACTGGGCCCCCTGGAGCCCCTCATCGACCGCGCGGTCGTCCTGCGCGACGGCTGCGTCGTCCACGACGGCCCGCCGCCCGAGGCCCTCGGCCAGCACGCCCTGCCCGGCCACGACCACGTTCATCCGCACGCGGCCGACGAGCCGCTCCGTACGGGACTGCTGACCTGATCATGGAATTCCTCGAACCGGCCTTCATGCAGCGGGCGCTCCTCGCCGCCCTCCTCGTCGGCATCACCGCGCCCGCCGTCGGCGTCTACCTCGTCCAGCGCCGCCAGGCGCTGATGGGCGACGGCATCGGACACGTCGCCATGACCGGCGTCGGCCTCGGCTTCCTGCTGAACTCCAGCCCGGTCTGGATGGCGACCCTCGTCGCCGTCGCCGGCTCCGTCGCGATGGAGCTGATCCGGGCGTACGGCAAGACCCGCGGCGACCTCACGCTCGCCCTGCTCTTCTACGGCGGCATGGCGGGCGGCGTGCTGCTGATCAACCTCTCGCCGACCGGCTCCAACGCCAACCTCACCTCGTACCTCTTCGGTTCGCTCTCCACGGTCTCGCCCGAGGACGTCACCGCGATCTCGATCCTGGCGGCCTTCGTGGTCCTCGTCACGATCGGCCTGCGCCGGCAGCTCTTCGCCGTCAGCCAGGACGAGGAGTTCGCCCGCGTCACCGGCCTGCCGGTGCGCGCCCTGAACCTGCTGATCGCCGTCACCGCCGCCGTGACCGTCACGGTCGCCATGCGGGTCGTCGGCCTGCTCCTGGTCAGCGCGCTGATGGTGGTCCCGGTCGCGGCGGCCCAGCAGCTGTCGAAGTCCTTCCGCGCGACCTTCGTGGGCGCGGTCGTCATCGGCGTCGTCGTGGCCCTGTCCGGCACGGTCACCACGTACTACGTGGAGGCGCCGCCCGGCGCGACGATCGTCCTGTACGCCATCGGGATCTTCGTCGTCCTGACCCTGCTCGCCACCCCGCTCGCCAAGCGGCGGGCCCGGGCGGCGGAAGCGGCCACGAGGGCCTGCGACGCGAAGGTTCCGGCCACCCGCCGGCCCACGGACGATGTGAAGGTCTGATCCTCGACTGATCCCGGGGGCACGGGGGACTGGCAGAATGGCGGGGCAGACAAGCATCCAAGGAGGCCCCCGTGGCGACGGCAGGACCCCCCGTACGCGGCCGCTCGACCAGGCAGCGGGCCGCCGTGTCGGCAGCACTGAACGAGGTGGACGAGTTCCGCAGCGCCCAGGAGCTGCACGACATGCTCAAGCACCGCGGCGACTCCGTCGGCCTCACCACCGTCTACCGCACGCTCCAGTCCCTCGCGGACGCGGGCGAGGTGGACGCGCTGCGCACCAGCGACGGCGAGACGGTCTACCGCCGCTGCTCGACCGGCGACCACCACCACCACCTGGTCTGCCGCGTCTGCGGCAAGGCCGTGGAGGTGGAGGGCCCGATGGTGGAGCAGTGGGCCGAGACGATCGCGTCGGAGCACGGCTTCGTGAACGTGGCGCACACGGTCGAGATCTTCGGCACGTGCGCGGAGTGCGCGGAGAAGTGACCTGACATACGAGGGGCCCGCACCGAAGCGATTCGGTGCGGGCCCCTTCCCATGGGCTCAGACCCGGACGGCGCTCCGGTCCAGGAGCGCCCGGAGCCGGTCGGCGTCGGCGGGATCGGCGAGGCCGCGCTTGGGCAGGTAGGCGAAGCCCGTGCCCGACTGCCTGGCCGTGAGGAGCACGAACATCCGGGACGTCTCCACGTACCGGGGCAGCATCGCCCACCGGATCACCGTGTCGGTGTCCCGGGTGGTCCAGCGGCCCCCCTCCTCGTCCACGACGGCCCGGGTCTCGCCCTGGGAGCCGATCAGCCGGAAGAGGCTGTAGGCCGTCGCCCAGGGCAGCGACTCCGCGCACCCCACGGCCACCAGGGCGAGGACGATCGTCTTGGCGGCGACCGCCGGTTCCGGGTCACCCGGCAGGAACAGCACGAGCCCCGCCGCCGCGAAGGCCAGCGCTCCGGCCGCCCAGGCCGCCCAGCGCAGCAGCCGCCACCAGACCGTGGCCCGCAGCCGCACCCGTACCGCCTCTTTCACCTCGGCGAACTCGGCCGAGTAGACGAGCTCCACCCCCTCCCCCACGGCCGGCTCAGGCCTTGTCGAGGACGGCGAGGTCGGCCGGGTCGACGCCCCCGAAGCGGCGGTCGCGCTGGGCGTACTCGACGCAGGCCCGCCACAGGTCGCGGCGGTCGAAGTCGGGCCACAGCACGTCCTGGAAGACCATCTCGGCGTACGCGCTCTGCCAGATCAGGTAGTTGGAGGTGCGCTGCTCGCCGCTGGGCCGCAGGAACAGGTCCACGTCCGGCATGTCCGGGTAGTACAGGTACTTCTGGATGGTCTTCTCGGAGATCTTCGCCGGGTCGAGCCGGCCCGCCTTCACGTCCTCGGCCATCGCCTGCGCCGCGTCCGTGAGCTCCGCGCGCCCGCCGTAGTTCATGCAGAAGTACAGCGTCAGCTTCGTGTTGTCCTTGGTCTGCTCCTGGGCGACCTGGAGCTCCTTGGCGACCGACTTCCACAGCTTGGGCATCCGGCCCACCCAGCGCACGCGGATGCCGAGCTCGTCGAGCTGGTCGCGCGTCTTGCGGATGAAGTCGCGGTTGAAGTTCATCAGGAAGCGCACCTCCTCGGGCGAGCGCTTCCAGTTCTCGGTGGAGAAGGCGTACAGCGAGATCGCCCCCACGCCCATCTCGATCGCGCCCTGGAGCACGTCGAGGACCTGCTCGGCGCCGACCTTGTGCCCCTCGGTGCGTGGTAGGCCGCGCTCCTTGGCCCAGCGGCCGTTGCCGTCCATGACGATCGCGACGTGCTCCGGGACCAGCTCGGTCTGGAGCTTCGGCGGGCGTGCACCGGACGGGTGCGGCTCGGGGGTCCTGTACTCCCTGCGCTGGCGCCCGAGGAGTCGTGCGATGGCCATGAGTGGTCTCTCCTAGCTTTTCTCTACGTACCGCAGGGAGCGCAGGCCGCGCTCCAGGTGCCAGTGCAGATAGGCGGACACGAGCCCGCTGCCCTCCCTGACGTGACGCGGCTCGCACGCGTCCGCCGTCGCCCAGTCGCCGGTGAGCAGCGCGCCGAGCAGGCCGATGGCCTCCGCAGAGGGTACGACGCTTCCGGGCACCCGGCAGTCGCCGCATATGACCCCGCCCGCCGCGACCGAAAAGAACCGGTTGGGCCCGGGGAGTCCGCATTTGGCGCAGTTCTCGAAGCTGGGCGCGTAGCCGTTCACGGCGAGGGAACGGAGCAGGAAGGCGTCCAGGATGAGGTGGGGCGCGTGCTCGCCCCGGGCGAGCGTCCGCAGACCGCCCACGAGCAGCAGGTACTGCTGCACGGCGGGCTCGCCCTCGTGGTCGGTGAACCGTTCCGCCGTCTCCAGCATGGCCGTGCCCGCCGTGTACCGGGCGTAGTCGGTGACGATCCCGCCGCCGTACGCGGCGATGGTCTCGCTCTGCGTGCACAGCGGCAGGCCGCGTCCGACCAGCTCACTCCCCCGGGCGAAGAACTGCACGTCCACGTGCGAGAAGGGTTCGAGGCGCGCCCCGAACTTCGACTTCGTCCGGCGCACGCCGCGCGCGACGGCGCGTACGCGGCCGTGACCGCGCGTGAGGATCGTGATGATGCGGTCCGCTTCACCCAGCTTCTGGGTGCGCAGCACGATGCCGTCGTCGCGGAACAGACTCATGCCCCCATTCTCGCGCACGCCGACGGAGCCCCGGGCCGGCACCCGGGGCTCCGTCGTGGGCGGGGGTGCGGCTCAGTAGCCGCCGACGTGGACGAGGTGTCCGTAGTAGCGGCCGGTGACGGGAGCGTTCGGGTCGCCCGCGAAGCCGTACGAGGCGGACTGGGCCGCGGCGTCGGCGCGGAGCTTGCCGATCACCTGGGCGGGGGTCATGCCCGCGCAGGGCCCGGTGAGACAGAGCGCGGCCGTGCCGGCCACGTGCGGGGAGGCCATGGAGGTGCCGGAGAAGACGACCGTGGTGCCGTGGTTGCGGGTGGACCTGACGCACACCCCCGGACCGGCGATGGTGTGGGCGGCGTCCGCGGCGCTGACGGCGAAGCTGGAGAAGTCCGCCGCGGTGTCGTCCTGGTTGCCCGTTTGGCAGGTCGCGGCGGCGCCGCCGCCGGGCCGCCCGTCGAAGTCGGCCGCGGCGGTCACCGTGAGGACCTCGTCGAAGGCCGCGGGGGTGTGGCGCGCCAGGTCGTCGGTGCTGTTGCCGGCCGCGACGACCAGCGTGACGCCCGCGTCGTTCACCACGCGGCAGATCGCCTGGTGCTCGGGGTCGTTGTCGGTGAGCCCGCAGTTGCCGTCGTCGGCGCCGTCGCCGCCGAGGCTCATGTTCGCGGCCTTGATGCCGAGCGGGGCGGCGTTCTGCGCCAGCCAGTCGAGCCCGCAGACGATGTTGGAGGTGGACCCGCTGCCGTCGGCACCGAGCACCTTCACCGCGTACAGCCGGGCGCCGGGCACCACCCCGACGACGTCGTCGCCGTTGTCCCGGGCGGCGACGGTGCCGGCCACGTGGGTGCCGTGGCCGTTGTCGTCCTGGTAGTCGCCCGGCCGCGTGGGACTCATGCAGTTGATCCCGCCGGCCACGTCGAGATCGCGGTGCCCGGTGTCGATCCCGGTGTCGATGATCGCCACCGCCGTGTCGACGGCCCCCGTCCCGTTCCCGGAGAGCGCGCTGCTCGCGTCGCTCTGGATCCGGTCCACCCCGGCCGGCAACACCTGCTGGGTGGCGTGCACGGGCCGGTCGGGCGCCACCGCCTTCACGTTCGGGTCCGCCCGGAGCGCGGCCACCTGGGACTCCGGCACGACCGCCGAGTACCCGACCAGCGCGTGCCGGTACCGGAAGCCCACCCGCACGCCGTGGTCCCGGCCGTGCCCCTGCTCGACCGAGTCGGCCCGGCCGCGCGCCGAGTCGTCGAGGACGACGATGTACCGCCCCTCCGGCTCGGCGGCCTTCGCTCCCGTGAGGCCCCCCGCCAACAACGCTCCTGCCGCCGCGGACACCGCCGCCAGCCGGTAGGCCGGTCTCGCGACCCGGCCTCGTCCCACCATGCCGAACACCCCGTCTCCTTTCGTGGTCGACGAACCGGAACCGGTTCGTGGCGACCACGTAACCGGGGCGGCGAGGCGCGCGCAGCGCGGGCGCGGCGGATGGACCAACGGGCCGCGTTCACCCGGAAGGGCTCACGGCACCTCGCCCCGGCTCCGGGCGTTGACGTGCGCCGTGGCCGCGCTCAGCCGCTCCGCCGAGGTGGCCTCCCGCACCCCCTCCGGCTCCACGTCCCACTCCCGCCCGCCGCCCAGCGGGCGGATCTGGACGTAAGGGCCCTCGCGCCCCATGAGCCTCCCGACCCGTCCGGTGCGGATCTCGACGACGTACGACCCGATGGGCAGCGTCATGAGCGACCCTCCTCCCTCGGCAGTACGGCGGCGGCGAGGAGCCGGGCCGTTTCCACCGTGCAGCATCCCAATTCCACGAGCGGCCGCGGGGGCTCCGCGGCGAGCGTGACGACGTCGAGCCCGAGCGAGGGGAGCGTGATTCCCGCCCTCGCGAGGGCCTCGCGCAATTCCGCCACTGCCTCTTGTGCGGTTCCGACTGCCCCCGTGGTCGCCTTCATGATGTCTTCCTTCACCAACGTATGCCTTTCTGAATCCATTTCCCGCTTCGCCTCTCCAGGGTGAGGGCAGATCCGTAGAATCGGCAGACGCGCGGGCCGTACAACTGCGGCGTAGGGTTGGGGAGTTAATCCATGGCCAGAAGCAAGCAGCAGGACGCGTGGGAGTTCTTCGGCGAGTTGCTGAAGGAGCGCCGGGAGGCGGCGGGGCTCTCACAGGGCGAACTGGGCAGACGGGTGTTCGTATCCGGGGCGTACATCGGCCTGTTCGAGCAGGGAATTCGAAAGCCGCAGCTGGATGTGGCGCGGCGAATCGACGAAGTCCTACAAACCGGCGGTATTTTCGAACGCACGTGGCGCAAGCTCATCAACAAGTCGCCGTACGCGTCTTATTTCAGCGCGGTGGCGGAGCTGGAGGGGGTGGCGACGAGGATCTGTGAGTTCGCGCCGACGGTGGTGCCGGGGTTGCTGCAGACGGCGGAGTACATGCGGGCCCAGACGTTGGCGATGTACCCGTTCGCCACGGAGGAGTACATCGAGGAGAAGCTCACCGCGCGGCTCGACCGGGCAAGGATCCTCGCGGACGCCACAAGACCTGAGTATTGGGCCGTCCTGCATGAGAACGTGCTGCTGACCCCCGTGGGTGGGCCTGCGGTGATGGCGATGACGCTGGATCGCATCGCGGCGCTGATGCGACAGCGGTGGGTATTGGTCACCGTCCTGCCTCGATCCGTCGGCGCTCACGCCCACATGGCCGGAACGCTCAAGCTCATGGAGTTCGAGGACCAGCCGCCAACGGCCTATACAGAGACGGAGTTTTCGGGAACCCTCCTCGACGATCCGGCTGTGGTGAAGCAGGCTCAGCGCACCTACGATCTGCTCAGGGTCGCCACCTTGTCGCCGGAGGCGTCCCTGTCCCTGATCGAGTCGGCGGCGGAGGACTACAGACGATGCGCCAGTACGACTTGACCAACGCCCAGTGGTTCAAGAGTTCCTACAGCAACGCGTCGGGCGGCGACTGCGTCGAGGTCTCATACGACCTCCCCGAGATCGTGCCCGTCCGCGACAGCAAGGCCGCCGACGGGCCCGTCCTGGTCGTGCCGACGACAGCGTGGGCCGCGTTCGTCGCCGACGTGAAGGGCTGAACGGCCCCTCTGTCGCGTCCGACGCTCACCGGCGTCTGCGGCGCCATACCGACACCGGCGCGAGCACCGCAAGGACGAGCAGCACGCCCGCGATGATCAGGTGCGCCGGCGTGCGCCCCTGCGCCAGCACGTACGCCGCGCACCCCGCGCCCCCGGCGGCGACGCCGACGGCCGGTGGCCGGCGCTCCGAAGTGAGCCCGGTGCCCACGACGAAGAGCGTCGGCATCGCGGCGAGGAAGAGCACCCAGCCGTTGGCCTCGTAGCCGTCGGCGGCGACGCATCCGCCCCGTGGGCCGGCCTCGCAGCCGCCCTCGACGAGCCCGAGCAGGCCCCAGGTCGCGGCGCCCAGCACCACGACGACCAGCGGTGTCCACCACAACCGGCCGTGGTTCTCGTCGTCCGGCGTCCCTCTGCTGCCGCTGCGGCCCCTGCCCATGATCCCTCCCCGATGGCGCTCCGCCGTGCGCGGTCGCAGCATGGAAGGAGGAGAACCGGTTCCCTCCCATGCCGCACGCGCATCGCCGTGGGAGTCACCATGCCCATGCTGCTGATCAAGGGATCCTTCCATCTCTCGGGCCGTACGGCCCCCGACGGGGACACCGTCCCCTTCGTCCCGGACTACGTGGGCGAGTGGAAGCTCGTCCGGGGCTGCGAGAAGCCGCGGCCGGAGCGCGACGGTCACGTCGACATCCGGCTCGAAGGCATCGACGCGCTGGAGACCCACTACACGGGGAACTACGGGGACGAGAAGCGCCAGCCGGCCACGTTCGGCGACGAGGCCACGAACGCGCTGCTGACTTTTCTCGGCTTCCGTGACATCCGGCGCACCCCCGACCCCCACCACCCGCACGACATGATCTCGGCGACCCCGGAATCGGTCCCGGGCTTCATCCTCACCAACGGCGCCGACGTCTTCGGCCGCTGCGTGGCGTTCGCCTGCGCGGGGGACCCGCCGGGGGCCAGCGGCTACGAGCTGGACGTGTCGGTGAAGTTCCTGAAGGAGAGGACGGCCAACTACCACCTGCTCCGCCTGGGCCTGGCGTATCCGACGTTCTACGAGGGGCTGCTCCCCGTCCTGCGCGACGCGCTGGCCGAAGGGAAGGCGGAGGCGCAGGCGGGGGTCGGCACGGGCATCTGGAACACCACGGCCGACGCGTTCGGCGACGTGACCCTCACCGGGGCCAAGATCACCGGGATGCGGTCGATCACCGACGACGTGGTGATCCTCCCGAAGCTCTTCCGCCGTCTGAAGGAGTACTTCTCGCTCGGCGACACCACGCTCGACGCCTTCCCCGCCTACCTGGCGGGAGCCGCGGACAAGTTCCTCGACCTGACGCGGGCCGAGCCGGAGGAGCAGATCGGGCTGCAGCGGATCGTCGAGATCACCGACACCGACACCGTGAGGATGACGCTCCCTCCGGAGAAGATCCTCTTCGAGCCGAAGTGAGCCGTCGCACGGGCCGTCGGCCGAGGACGACGGACGGGCCGCCCGTGAACCGGGCCCCTCCCGTGAATTGGGCCCCGCCCGTACCATCCCGTCCATGTCGATCACCCCCTCCGCGCCCGTCGTCCAGGGCTCCAGGAAGACCTCCCTCCGGCTCGACGGCGACGCGGTGCTCCTGAGCACCCCGCACGAGGAGGCCCGCATCCCGTTGGCGGCGATCGAGCGGATACGGGCCGAGGGGCGGTCGGTCACGGTCGAACTGACGGCCCCGGCGGGAGAGACCCGGTACGCGCACCGGGTGGCCGGGGCGAGCGAGGCGGCGGGCGCCCTGTTCGCGGACACCGTGAACGCCGCCCTGCCCGGGGCGGCGGGCCGGGACACCGCGGCCGACGGGACCAGGCTCGTCGAGACGCGCGCGCTCTCCCTGGGCCGACGGACGAGGAAGCTGCGCCGCGTCATGTGGCTGTCGGCCGGCGCCTTCGGCCTGCTCGTCCTCTCGTGCGTGCTCGTCGCCGCCGCCGGGGTTCCGGCCGCCATGATCGCCCTCGTGCCCGGAGGTCTCGTCCTGATCGGGGCCCTCGCCGTCGGGGCGAACGCGCTGGCCAACTGGTACCGCGAGTGGCGCCTGATCCGGCACGGCGTCACGACCTTCGCCGCCGAGGTCGCGGAGAGGCCGGGGACGTACCTCTACACGGACCCCGCGGGTCGGATCCGTCACGTGTTCACCTGGGCGGGCGGCATCGCCGTCAAGATCAGCTACGATCCCGCCGATCCGGCGGACGTCGTCCTCCCGAGGGCCGCCCTGTTCCGGCGCGGTGAGCTCGCGCTCGGCCTGTTCTTCACCGTCCTCGCGCTCGCCGGTCTGGTCGGCACGGTCGCATGGGCGGTCGTCGTGTTCCTCGACCCCGAGTCGATCGCCGGCGCCTTCTAGTTCGACTTATGGAAGTCATAAGTTCACCTTATGAGGCCATAGGCCGGGGGCGGGTACCCCGCCCCGCCGAGGGGTATTTAGGGTGGCCTAAGTGTCGGCGGTCTCGCCGCCACGTCGCTTGCGAAGGGAAACCCCGTCATGCCCCGCCCCCTCCGGGTCGCGATCGTCGGCGCCGGCCCCGCCGGAATCTACGCCGCCGATGCGCTGCTGAAGTCCGAGGCCGCCGCCGAGCCGGGCGTGTCGATCGACCTCTTCGAGCGGATGCCCGCCCCCTTCGGCCTGATCCGCTACGGCGTCGCCCCCGACCACCCCCGCATCAAGGGCATCATCACCGCCCTCCACCAGGTCCTCGACAAGCCGCAGGTCCGCCTCTTCGGCAACGTGAACTACGGCACCGACGTCCACCTCGACGACCTGCGCTCCTTCTACGACGCGGTGGTCTTCTCCACCGGCGCCATGTTCGACCGCGAGCTCAGCGTCCCGGGCGTCGAGCTGGACGGCTCGTACGGCGCCGCCGACTTCGCCTCCTGGTACGACGGCCACCCGGACGTGCCGCGCACCTGGCCCCTGGAGGCCGAGAAGGTCGCCGTCCTCGGCGTCGGCAACGTGGCCCTCGACATCGCCCGCATCCTCGCCAAGACGGCCGACGAGCTCCTGCCGACCGAGATCCCGGCCAACGTCTACGACGGCCTCAAGGCCAACAAGGCCGTCGAGATCCACGTCTTCGGCCGCCGCGGCCCGGCGCAGGCGAAGTTCAGCCCCATGGAGCTGCGCGAGCTCGACCACTCGCCGAACATCGAGGTCATCGTCAACCCCGAGGACATCGACTACGACGAGGGCTCGATCGCCGAGCGCCGCAAGAACAAGCAGACCGACATGGTCGCCAAGACCCTGGAGAACTGGGCGATCCGCGACGTCGGCGACCGTCCGCACAAGCTCTTCCTGCACTTCTTCGAGTCCCCCGTCGAGATCCTCGGCGAGGACGGCCGGGTCGTCGGCCTGCGCACCGAGCGCACCGAGCTCGACGGCACCGGCAACGTCAAGGGCACCGGCCGGACCACGGACTGGGACGTCCAGGCCGTGTACCGCGCCGTCGGCTACCTCTCCGACGAGCTGCCCAAGCTCCCCTGGGACGCCGTCTCCGGCACCATCCCGGACGAGGGCGGCCGCGTCGTCGAGGAGACCGGCGCGCACATGGCCTCCACCTACTGCACCGGCTGGATCCGGCGCGGCCCCGTCGGCCTCATCGGCCACACCAAGGGCGACGCCAACGAGACCGTCGCGAACCTCCTGGACGACTTCGCGAACGGACGCCTGCTCACCCCGGAGACCCCGGAGGAGGACGCGGTCGTGTCCTTCCTGGAGGGCAAGGGCGTCACGTACACCACCTGGGAGGGCTGGTACGCCCTGGACGCCGCCGAGAAGGCCCTCGGCGAGGCGCAGGGCCGTGAGCGCGTGAAGATCGTCGAGCGCGAGGACATGCTCCGCGCGTCCGGCGTCGAGCTCGGCTGACGGAAGCGCCCCGGCCTTCCGGGCCCCCACCGGTCACGTACCGGTGGGGGCCCGGCCCGTTTCCGGGGGCCGACCGTTTCCGGGGTGACCGGCCGTTTCGGGCGGGCCCGGCCCGTTCCCGGCGGGTCCCGGCCGTTCCCCGTCCCGAGCCCCCGGCCGACGAGCCCGGGGCCGTACCCGCTCCTACCCTGGAAGGACCCGAAGGGAAGTGAGCGGCGATGGCCGTCCCCGTCGAGCAGGTCCCCACCGTCGAACGGGCGCGGTCCGCGGCGGTCCGGGAGTCCTGGGCCGAGGCGTACGTGCTGCTGCACGAGGCCGACCTGCACCCCACGCGCGCCCTGACCGCCGAGGACCTCGGCGTCCTCTCCGACGCGGCCTGGTGGACCGGGCACGTCGACGAGTCCGTCGCCGCCCGGCTGCGGACGCACGCCGCGTGCGTCGCGGCCCACGACCACCGGGGCGCCGGCCTCGCCGCCTGGTGGCTCCACCACGAGTACGCCGGCCTCGGGCGGCCCGCCGCCGCGGCCGGCTGGCTGCACCGCGCCCGACACCACCTGGAGGACCTGCCGCCCTGCCCCGGACACTGCTTCCTCGCCTGGACGGACGCCGAGGAGGCCACCGCGCGCGGCGACCACGCGGCGGCCCTCGCGGCGACCGGCCGCATGACCCGCCTCGCCCCCCGGGCCGGGAGTCCCGACCTGCCGGCCCTCGCCCACCACGCCACCGCCGCGGTCCTCCTCGCCCAGGGCCGCCGCGCCGAGGCCCTGGCCCACCTCGACGAGGCGATGCGCGCGGTGACGGCGGGAGGACTGAGCGGCATGTTCACGGGCCTCCTGTACTGCCTGGCCATCAGCCGGTGCATGGAGGCCGCGGACTTCGCGCGCGCCGTGCGGTGGACGAACGCGGCGATGGAGTGGTGCGTCCCGCCGTGGACGGGCCGCCCCCACGGGGGGACGCCGCCGCTCGGCGTCACGCCCTCCGGCGAGAACCCCTTCCGGGGCGTGTGCCGGGCGCACCGGGTCGAGGTGCTCGACCTCCTCGGGGCGTGGGCCCTCGCCGAGGCGGAGGCCCGGCAGGCGTGCCGGGAGGTGCCGGTGGACCGCCTGGAGTCGGCGGCCGCCTCGTACTATGCCGCCGGGGACGTCCAGCGGCGCCAGGGCCGCATGGAGGAGGCGGCCGCCTCGTACGCCCACGCCCACGAGCTGGGCCGGATCCCGCAGCCGGGCCTCGCGCTGCTGCGCCTCGCCCAGGGCCGGCCCGAGGCCGCCGTGGCCGGCGTCGACCTGGCGCTCGTCTGCCGGAGCGGCCCCCGCCACGACCTCCTCGGCCGGGCCCGACTGCTCGCCGCCCGCGCCGAGGTCGCCCTCGCCGTCCGCGACGTCCCCGGCGCGGCGGGCGCGGCGGCGGAACTGGAGGGGCTGGCCGGGGACGCACCGCTGCTCCGGGCGATGGCCGACACCGCGCGGGGCGCGGTGGCCCTGGCGGAGGGCCGGCCGGAGCCCGCGCTGCGCCTGCTGCGCCGGGCGCTCGCCGGCTGGCTGGAGCTGCGCGTGCCGTACGAGGCGGCGCGGGTACGGATGCTGCTCGCGGCGGCCGACCGGACGGTGGGCGACGAGGAGGGGTCCCGTCTGGAGCTGGGCGCGGCGCGGGCGGTCTTCGAGCGGCTCGGCGCCGGGCCGGACGCCCGGCGGGCGGGCGCCCTGCTGACGCGACGCCGGCTGCCGGGCGGGCTGACGGCCCGGGAGGCGGAGGTGCTGCGGCTGGTCGCCTCGGGCGGGACGAACGAGGAGATCGCGCGGGCGCTGGTGATCAGCGAGCACACGGTGGCCCGGTACCTGAACAACGTCTTCGCGAAGCTGGGCGTCGGCTCCCGCGCGGCGGCCACGGCCTACGCGTACGCCCACGACCTGACCTGAGGCGCCCGCCGGGGCGGCGGTCCCGCCGAGACGGGCCGCCCTTCGTGGCCCGGTCCCCGCGGGACTTCGTGCTCGGCCTCCACCGGACTTCGCGGCCCGGTCCCCGCAGGACCTGCCGACGCCGCGCGCCGGCGCCGCTCACGTCCCCGAGGGCCGCGGCTGCTCCGGCGGGACCGAGCTCTCGGCGGCCGCCATCCACTGGTCCAGGTCGGCCTGGGTGAACTCCGTCCACGGGGGGATCCCGGGGAGCCGGCGGAGGAGGTCGTAGGCCTCGGGGATCCGGGCCCCTCGGAGGACCGGGCAGTGGCAGCCGGCGATGACCTCGGCGTCCAGGCGCTGGAAGTCGGTGACGACCGTCCCGAACTTCTGGTCGTCCACCAGGGCGGCCCAGGGGGAGACCAGCCTCCCGCCGAAGAACTGGCCGTCGCGGAACTCGTCCGGCGACAGCGCCGCCGTCTCGGGCAGGGGGGTCGGCACGTTCGTGGCGAAGGTGTCCACGGACCACAGGACGCTGGTCTTCGAGTCGAAGAGGGCGCGGGTCGTGGGGTTGTCGTACAGGGGCGGCCGCTTGGCGACCAGGGTGCGGTCGCCCGCGTCGATCGTGTCGCCGTCGGTCATGAAGCGGCACCGGTTGATGGGGGTCTCCCACTCCTCGGCCATGCGGCCGACGGAGAACCACGTCGTCAGCAGGGTCGCGTTCGGGCATTCCGCGAGGGCCGCCAGGAGGTTGCCGGCGTGGTCGCGGTCGTCGTGGGTGAGGAAGATCCACCGCACGTCCAGGGGATCCACGACGGACCGGACCGCCTCCAGCCACTGGGAGCGCACCGCGGGCGCCCCGGTGTCCACGAGGACCGGTTCGGTCCCCCGGATCACCATCGAGTTCATCGGGAAGTGGCCGACCGGTGGGGCCTCCAGCGCCCACGGGATGACGAACGTCTCCTCCGCGATCTCGTACGGCTGCAGAAGAGTGAAGCTCTCCGTGGTTGTCATCGCTGCTCTCCCTGGGGCGGAGTCGCCGCGGCGCTCATGTATCCAGTGCAGTCCCGTGCCGGAGCGTCGTCAAACGCAGGACGCGCGGCGGAGGCCCGTACGGGGCGGGCGGAGGGCGGCGGCCCCCGGGGTCTAGGGGACGGTGCGGGCCGAGGCCAGCAGGCGGACGGTGTCCTCGGGGGCGAGCGCGAGGGCGTTGCCGACGGTTCCGAGGACCTCCGTCTCCGCGGGGGCGTAGGGCCCGTCCGCGAGGGCGATCCGGGCGGCCTGGAGCAGGATCGACTCGCGCCCGGCGGGTGCCAGGTGCGGGGTGAGCGGCTCCAGCGCCTCGTGGAGCTCGATCGACAGGAGCGTCCCCTCGGGGTTCACCTCGGGCATGAAACGTCCGGTGTCGGCCTCCAGCGCCTCGACGAGGTCGACGAGCTGGACGGCCGTGCACTCGGCGAAGCCCGCGGACCGGACGGCGGTGACGGCCCGGTCCAGGACCTCGCGGGATTCGGTGCCGCCGGCCGCGAGGACGGCGAGGGCGACGGTGTGCACGGCGTCGCGCAGCATCGCGGAGAAACGGCTCGTCGTGGGGTGGTCGAGCACCTCCGTACCGAAGCGCGTGTGGCAGGCCGCGCACTCGACGACGGGGCCGGTACAGCCGCGGGGCAGGACGGGGACGCCCAGGACGGCGAACCTGCGGCGGCCGGTGCGCCGCCGGTAGTTGCGGTCGCCCCCGCACTCCTCGCAGAAGAACTCGCCGTCTCCGACGGTGTTCCATGAGGTGCGGATCCCGCAGACGGTCACCTTCCCACCACGTGAATTCCGGGCAGACCGCACACGCACCTCCTCAACGGCCCGGCTGCACTGCCGGCGTTGGCGTGATGTTAGCCACATCCTTGATGTGGCGTCAGCACCCCGTCAGGACTTCGCCGTGGAGATGGCCGAGACACGTCACCGGTCCGGGAGGCCTCCGGAGGCGGGGCGGCGGCGCTTCGCAGAGGCCAGGAAGCCCCCGCCGACGGCGTCGGCGGGGGCCACGGCGGCGGCGATCCTCCCGGGTCCGACGGCCGAACCGGTCGTGGCGAGATCACCCTCCGGGGTGGCGGACGGGGCCGGGGCCGGCGCGGTGGTGGAGGCGGCGGGGGTCCAGGTGGAGGGCGGGGCCCCAGGCGGGCCGGCGACCGCGACGCGGCCCACGCGTGCCACTGCCCCGCACCCTCCGGGAGGAAGGGTGCGGGGCAGTGGACGCCGGGGTCAGCGGGCGGAGCGGTTGACCGCCGAGATGACCGCCTTCAGGGAGGCGCGGGTGGTGTTGGCGTCGATGCCGATGCCCCACAGGACCTTGCCGTCGATGGCGCACTCGATGTACGAGGCGGCCTGCGCGGAGGCGCCCTCGCTCATCGTGTGCTCCTGGTAGTCCAGCAGGCGGGCGTCGACGCCGATGGACTGCAGTGCGGAGAAGAACGCGGAGATCGGACCGTTGCCGGAGCCCGTCAGGACGGTGTCGACGCCGTCGACGACCGCCTCGACGGTCAGGGTGTCCGTGCCGTCGGTGTCGGAGGTGGTCTGGCCGGAGCGCAGCTGGATGCGGCCCCAGGCGTTGTCCGGGTTGGGCAGGTACTCGTCCTGGAAGACGGCCCAGATCGCGGCCGGCGTGACCTCGCCGCCCTCGCTGTCGGTCTTCTGCTGGATGATCTTCGAGAACTCGATCTGCATCCGGCGGGGCAGGTCCAGCTTGTGGTCGTTCTTCAGGACGTACGCGATGCCGCCCTTGCCGGACTGCGAGTTGACGCGGATCACGGCCTCGTAGGAGCGGCCGACGTCCTTCGGGTCGATCGGCAGGTACGGCACGGCCCACTCGATCTCGTCGACGGTCTTGCCCTGGGCGGCCGCGTCGGCCTCCATGGCGTCGAAGCCCTTCTTGATGGCGTCCTGGTGGGAGCCGGAGAAGGCGGTGTAGACCAGGTCGCCCGCGTAGGGGTGGCGCGGGTGGACCTCCATCTGGTTGCAGTACTCGGAGGTGCGGCGGATCTCGTCGATCTGGGAGAAGTCGATCTGCGGGTCGACGCCCTGCGAGAACAGGTTCATGCCCAGCGTCACCAGGTCGACGTTGCCGGTCCGCTCGCCCTGGCCGAACAGGCAGCCCTCGACGCGGTCCGCGCCCGCCATGACCGCCAGCTCGGCCGCCGCCACGGCGGTGCCGCGGTCGTTGTGCGGGTGGACGGAGATGCAGATGTGCTCGCGGCGGGTCAGGTTCCGGGCCATCCACTCGAACCGGTCCGCGTGCGTGGACGGCGTCGAACGCTCCACGGTGGCGGGCAGGTTGAGGATGATCTCGCGGCCCGGGCCGGGCTGCCAGACGTCACAGACCGCCTCGCAGACCTCCAGGGCGAAGTCCAGCTCGGTGTCGGTGAAGATCTCGGGGCTGTACTGGTAGCCGAAGGTCGTCTCCGGGCCCAGCAGCTTCTCCGCGTACTCCATCACCAGTCGCGTGCCGTCCACGGCGATCTGCTTGATCTGCTCCTTCGAGCCGCGGAAGACGACCCGGCGGAAGGTGGGCGCGGTCGCGTTGTACAGGTGGACGGTGGCGCGCCTGGCGCCCTTCAGGGACTCCACGGTCCGCTCGATCAGGTCCTCGCGGGCCTGGGTCAGGACGGAGATGGTGACGTCGTCCGGGATCGCGCCCTCTTCGATGATGGAGCGCACGAACGCGAAGTCGGTCTCGCCGGAGGACGGGAAGCCGACCTCGATCTCCTTGTAGCCCATGCGTACGAGCAGGTCGAACATCTCGCGCTTGCGGGCCGGGGACATCGGGTCGATCAGGGCCTGGTTGCCGTCGCGCAGATCGGTGGACAGCCAGCGGGGCGCCTTGGTGATGCGCTTCTCGGGCCAGGTCCGGTCGGGGATGACGACGGCCTCGTACTGGCCGTACTTGTGGATCGGCATCCCGGACGGCTGCTGCGTGTGGGTCGCGTTGGTGATCGGCGTGGGGCGGCTGACGAAAGGCGACTGGGACATTGCGTAGGGCTCCTCGGGTCCTGCGGGAGAGACGGCCGACTGTCGAACGCAACACCGAAACCCGCGGGGAGGGGGTCGGCCTACGACTACAGGCCCTCGCCGCGGCAGCTAAGGAGAAGCAGCCCGAAACGCATGATGTGCGTCACCATAGCCCAGGTCCGTGGAAGGCGGACGTCCTGTTTCAGTATGCGGGACGGCCGCCACGTCAAGGGCGAAAGGTGACTCATCACTCCATTTCGCCAATCCTCGTCTCACCCCGTGACAGCGACATCACACAGTGCCACATTCGAGGAATGAACCAGCACTCGCCCGCCTTCTGCACGATCGTCCCGCCGCACGTCCTGGAGCGGCTCGCCGAATCCGACGACCCGGCGATCTCCGAGGCCGCCCGGCGCACGCTCCTGGTGGACGCGACGCAGCGCACGGCGCGCGCACAGGGTCCGGCCGCCCCCGCGGACGCCGGGCCCTCCGACAGGCCGAGGCGCACCGTCCACGACGCGGGGAACCGCACGGAGCTGCCCGGCGACCGGGTGCGCGGCGAGGGGGACGCCGCGGTGCGGGACGCCACCGTGAACCGCGCCTACGCCGGCCTCGGCGCCACCTTCGACCTCTTCGCGAAGGTCTACGGCCACCACTCGATCGACGGCGCGGGCATGCCGCTCCTCGCGAGCGTCCACTTCGACGAGAAGTACGACAACGCCTTCTGGAACGGCGAGCAGATGGTGTTCGGCGACGGTGACGGCGAGCTGTTCCTCGACTTCACGCTCCCCGTCGACGTCATCGGCCACGAGCTGGCGCACGGCTTCACCCAGCACACCGCCGACCTCGCCTACTACGGCCAGTCCGGGGCGCTCAACGAGTCGGTCTCCGACGTCTTCGGCTCCCTCGTGAAGCAGTACGCGCTGGGCCAGACCGCCGCCCAGGCCGACTGGCTGATCGGCGCCGGGCTCCTCGGCCCCGCCGTCGACAACGGCGTCGCGCTGCGCTCCATGAAGGAGCCCGGCACGGCCTACGACGACGACGTCCTCGGCAAGGACCCGCAGCCGGCCACCATGGCCGACTACGTGCGCACCAGCTCCGACAACGGCGGCGTGCACATCAACTCCGGCATTCCCAACCACGCCTTCTACCTGCTGGCCGTCGAACTCGGCGGGAACGCCTGGGAGCGGGCCGGACAGATCTGGTACGACGTGATGACCGGCGGCACGCTGACCGGGGAGGCCCGCTTCTCGGAGTTCGCGCGGGCCACCGTGGCGGCGGCGAAGGCGCGGTACGGCGACGGGGAGGAGATGCAGGCCGTCCTGAAGGCCTGGACCGCGGTGGGGGTGCCCGCCGAGTGACCGGCTGGTAGACAGGGCCCATGCGGATTCGAGTGCGACGCACGGGCGGTTTCGCGGGCATCGAGCGGTCGGCGGAGGTGGAGGCCTCGGGACCCGAGTGGGAGTCCCTCACCGCCGCCGCCCTCGCGGACGGCGACGACGGCGGCGGCCGGGGCGTGCCGGACGGCTTCTCGTACGAGATCACCGTCGACGGCCGCACGGCCCACTGCCGCGACCCGCACCTCACGGACGCCCAGAGGACTCTCGTCACGAGGGTCCTCAAGGAGGGGGCCTAACGGGCGGCGCGGCGCCAGAACCTGTTCTCCTTCGGCGGCCTGACCTTCAGGGACCAGTCGCCCTCGGCACTGCGGACCTGCACGAGCAGGGGCCCCTCGGGCAGCGGCCGCGCGTCCCTGGGGAGCCTGCTCGCCACGTTGGCGAGCAGGTGGTCGCGGCCGCCCGGCTCATGGCCCTGCACATGGAAGTACGCGTGGCCGAACTTCGTGTGGAGCCGGGAGGAGAGCAGACCGGCGGGGCCGGTGTGCAGCAGCACGTCGGCGCCCCTCCCCCGGGCGTCGCGGCCGAGCTCCTCCACGGTGCTCACCGGACGGACGGCGATCGTCCACTCGCTGCCGTGGGCGTTCACGCGCAGGCGCAGCGGGTTCCGGCCGTCGTGCCGCAGCAGCCCACGGCCCTCGTGGTCCTCCAGGGTCGTGTTCGCGAGCAGGACGTCGGCCTTGCCGTGCTCGTCGAGGCTGTCCACTCCGAAGTAGCCGTCGCCCTTCCGGGCGGAGTCGACCAGGACGTAGCCGGCCGGGATCGGCACGTCGACGGTGAGGGTCCCGGCGCCCCTGCCGCTGCGGACGAACTCCGGGAAGTCCTCGCCGAACAGATCGACGTCCGACTGCGGGCCGACCCGCGCGGGGCGCCGCACGGGGACCTGTGCCGGGATCCGTGCGGGGGCGGCCTCGGCCTCCCGGACCTTGGCCAGGAGCTCCTCGGGGATGGCCTCCGGCAGTGCGCCGACGGCGGACTCGTCGTCCGGGGCGGGCTCGTCGTCGGAGGCGGCCTCGGCCTCCCGGACCTTGGCCAGGAGCTCCTCGGGGATGGCCTCCGGCAGTGCGCCGACGGCGGACTCGTCGTCCGGGGCGGGCTCGTCGTCGGAGGCGGGCTCGTCGTCCGGGGCGGGCTCCGGGTCCCCGCCCACGACGCCGTAGTCCTCGGCGAGGCCGACGAGACCGGAGTCGTAGCCCTGGCCCACGGCACGGAACTTCCACCCGCCGTCGCGCCGGTAGAACTCGCCGAGGACGAACGCCGTCTCGGTGCTCGCGTCGTCGACCTCGTACAGCGCCAGCTGCTCGCCCGTGGTCGCGCTGATCGTCCGGATGTGCAGGCCGGGCACCCGGCCGAACGTCCCCCCGTCGACGGAGGCGGTGATCACGATGCGCTGGACGGCGGGCTCGACGCGCTCGGTGTCGATCTCCAGCCAGTCGGCGACCCGCTGGTCCTCGTCCCGCACCCGCCCGGTCAGGCGCACCGCGCCGGACGCGTGCGTGAGCTGGTTGTAGAAGACCAGGTCGCCGTCGCCCCTGACCCGGCCGGAGGCGTCCAGGAGCAGTGCGGAGGCCTCCACCTCCGGCACCCCCTCGCCGGCGGCCCGCCGGACGACCGCGATCCGCCACGCCTGCCCGGGGACAGGCAGGTTTCCCCCCTTGACGATCTCTGTCACGGCGCCATGCTGGCACGCCGCCGGGGGGCCTGCCTAGAAGCCCAGCTTCCGCAGCTGCTTCGGATCCCGCTGCCAGTCCTTCGCGACCTTCACGTGCAGGTCGAGGAAGACCGGGGTGCCGAGGAGCGCCTCGATGTGCTTGCGGGACTTCATGCCGACCTCCTTGAGGCGGCTGCCCTTGGGGCCGATGATGATGCCCTTCTGGCTGGGGCGCTCGATGTACACGTTCGCGTGGATGTCGAGGAGCGGCCGGTCGGCCGGGCGGTTCTCGCGCGGGATCATCTCCTCGACGACCACCGCGATCGAGTGCGGCAGCTCGTCCCGTACGCCTTCGAGCGCTGCCTCGCGGATCAGTTCCGCGACCATGACCTGCTCCGGCTCGTCCGTGAGGTCGCCCTCCGGGTAGAGCGGCGGGGACTCCGGCAGGAGCGGGACGAGCAGGTCGGCGACGAGCTGGACCTGCTTGTCGCCGACGGCCGAGACCGGGACGATCTCCTGCCATTCGAAGCCGAGCTCCTTGCCGAGCTGGTCGATCGCGATGAGCTGCTCGGCGAGCGTCTTGGAGTCGACCAGGTCGGTCTTGGTGATGATCGCGACCTTCGGGGTCTTCTTGATCCCGGCGAGTTCCTTGGCGATGAAGCGGTCGCCGGGGCCGAGCTTCTGGTCGGCGGGCAGGCAGAAGCCGATGACGTCGACCTCGGCCCAGGTGGTGCGCACGACGTCGTTGAGCCGCTCGCCGAGGAGGGTGCGCGGCTTGTGGAGGCCGGGGGTGTCGACCAGGATCAGCTGCGCGTCCGGGCGGTGCACGATGCCGCGGACGGTGTGCCGGGTGGTCTGCGGCCGGTTCGAGGTGATGGCCACCTTCTGGCCGACCAGAGCGTTCGTGAGGGTGGACTTGCCCGCGTTGGGGCGGCCGACGAAGCAGGCGAAGCCGGCCCGGTGGACGGCTTCGGTTTCTTGGTTGCGAGCGCTCATGGGGGCCATTGTCCCCGATGAGCGCGCCCGTCACGCACCCAGTGCCCGGCGGCGCCGTATCCGCAGGCCGCAGAACCCGGCCGCGCCGCCCACGACGAGGACCGCGGCGGCGAACCAGGGCAGCGCCAGGAAGGACACGGTGGCGGTCTCCTCCACGTCCTTCGCGGTGACGGTGAGGGTCACGTCGCCCCGGTCGAGCTGCGGGGAGCCGGTCCAGCGCTCGGTGAGCCGGATCTTCTGGTGGGGCAGCAGCTCGGCCGGCACTCCGGCCGGCTCGCGGTCGAGGAGGGTGCGGCCGAAGAGGCCCCGGGCCTTCAGGACGACCTTGGGGTCGAGGGTGACGTTGCCCCGGTTGTGCAGGGTGTACGAGACGAGGGCGCTGCTCGCGCGCGTGCCGGGGACCAGCGGCCGGTCCTGGTCGAGGGTGACGTCCTCGACGGCGAGGGCGGGGACGGTCGGCCCGTTGACCCGGAGGTAGACGCGGGCGCCGACCGCGCGCTGGACGCCGACGGCGACGGAGCCCTTCCCGCCCCGGGCGATCCGCTCGTCGAGGGCGACGAGGGCGCCGGGGTGGTCGCCGGGGTCGGCGTCGGCGGGGACGGTCAGGGTGTAGGGGACGGTGACGGCGGAGCGGGCCGGGACGGTGATCCGGGTCCGCTCGGGCTTGATCCAGGCTCCGGCGCCGGTCTGCTTCTCCTGCCGGGTGCGGACGGCGAAGCCGCCGTCCCGGTCGGTGTTGTGGGCGTCGGCGCCGTACAGCCGGAAGGTGAGCGGGGCGGACGTCTTGTTGGCCACGGTGACGCGGTCGGTGAGCGTGGTGCCGGGATCGGCGGAGAGGTAGAAGTACGGGCGGCCGCCGAGCCGGGAGGCGGCCGGGTAGACGGCCCACTCGCCGTTCTCGGCGGCCGTCGCCCGCGGGAGCGGGCCGAGGATCACGAGGGCGGCGCCACCGAGGACGCTCAGGACGCTCAGGAGGAGTACGTACAGCTTGCGACGCACGGTGCGGCCCCCCGGGGGTGCGGATCGGAGCGGGGAGCGGGCCGGCCGGGTGCGCGCCGGCCCGCGGGACGGTCAGGACAGGGTCAGCGTGAGCACGCCCGCGTACGAGCCGGGCGCGGTGAACGCCGGGACGTCGAGGGAGAGCTGGGCGTCGACGGTGAACTCGCCGCCCGTGAGGGCGCCGTTCGGGGTGGAGGCGAGGGTCGCGCCGCCGCTGCCGACCGGCCCCGCCGAGCCGGCCGCGCAGGCGCTGGGGCTGCCGGCCCTGGCGGTGCAGGCGGGGGTCCAGCTGAGCCTGTCGCCGCCGATGGCGCCGCCGGGTCCGGTGAAGTCGGTGACCTTGCCCGTCAGGGACCAGCCGGCGGGGCCGCCGCGGAAGTCCTTGACGGTCACCGTCTGCAGGGCGCCGGTGGCCGCGCCGCCCGCGCCGAAGTCGACGGAGGACAGCTGGACGGCGTCCCCGGCCTGCGTCATGGACAGTTCGCCGGGCGTGACGGCCGCCGTGATCGTCTGGCTGTTCGGCGGGGCCGGGACGACCACCTTGTACGCGACGGGGCCCGCGCCCTTCTCGGAGTCCCAGGCCGCGCCCTCGTACGCCACGATCCCGGTGGTCGCCGGGTCGTTGACCTTCAGGCGCGCGGCGAAACCGCCCTCGCTGTCGGTCGTGACGGTCATCCGGTCGGCGGTCTCCGCCGCTCCGGCGCGGCCGGCGACGGTGACCTCGGTGAGCGGGGTGAACTTCGAGCCGGTGACGGTGACCCGGACGCCGGGGTCCCCGGAGGCGCCGTCGAGCTGGAGCGCGCGGGTGTTGGGATGGGCCGCGGGGCTCGCGACGACCGTCTCGGAGACCGGGGCGGGCGGGTCGGGCACCGTACAGGGGGTGTCCAGCTCCATGAGGTAGCTGGTGTGGATGTTGTAGTCGCCGGGCGAGAGGGTGATCGATCCCGCCTCGGTGGCGGTGAAGGTGCCCGTCATGGAGAAGGCCGGGAAGGAGCCCTTGCCGGGGACCGGCGGGTTCTTCTTGGGGCCGGTGACGGTGACCGTGCCGGTCTGGGCGCCACCGAGGACCACCTTGCCGCTGGGCGTCATGATGTCGGCCGGGAGCGCGAGGTCGACGGGGTTGGACGCGGCGGGCTTGGTGACGGTGTAGGTCACGGTCACGGTCTCGCCGACCTCGGGGCTGGCCTTGTCGACCGTGATCCGGGCGGTGGTGGTGCCCTCGATGGGCGGGATGCCGGCGATCGGCGGCGGGACGCAGCGGGTCCGGAAGTCCACCGACTGCGAGGTGGCCGTCGCGCCGGCCGGGGCGGCGAGCGCGCCCGTGCCGGCGAGCGCGAGGGCGGTGACGCCGAGGACGGCGGTCCAGCGCCGTCTTCGGGCCGCCGCCCGGGATCGGGTGAGTGCCATGGTGTGCCCCCTCCTGAGGGATGAGTGGGCGCCATTGACGGCTGCGTGCGGAGAGAAGTCAATGGCGTCGAAACACATCGACTGATGACCCATCAGATACTGGCAAGATCGGCGCGTTTCCGTCGTTTCCGCAGGTCACGACAGATCACGACAGAGACCGGTGCCGCCCTGGGCGACACCGGTCCGGGTGGGAACGGGGCTCAGCCGAAGACGAACGGGCCCGGCGACTGCGAGGTCACCGCGTCACAGTTCACCGTGACCCCGAAGATCACCATCTTGAGGGCGACCCCCGCGAAGTACGAGTTGAGGCTGTCGCCCGAGGCCACGGTCCCGCTCAGCGGGCCCATGACGACGGACTGTCCGGCGGCGCGCGCCGGGTTCTTCTTCCCGGTGAAGACCCGGGTGCCGCCGCCGGCCCTGGCCAGCGTCAGGGTCGAGCTGATGGTGTCGGTGCCGACCGCGATCGGCGTGGTGACGGAGGAGCTGACGGTGATGGTCGCGGCGGTGCCGCTCTGCGTGGCCGTGAGGGTGGCGGCGCCACCGCCCCAGCTGCCGCAGTCGTACGTCGCCGTGGCCGAGCCCGGCGCGACGGCGCCGGCCGTCGGGGCGAAGGCGAGTCCGGCGGCGGCGAGCGCCCCGGTGAGTACCGCGACGGTCCCTAAGGTGCTTCTGCTTCTCATGGCGGGTTCGAACCCCTTCCGATACCGAACGCAGGGGTGCGGACACTGCGTGGACGATGGAGATCTGACGGTCCGTCGGACGAACCGCTGTCATTGACGCGCAGACCGCCGGGGAAGGCAAGAGAAGGTGCGGTGATCCTTCACGAACGCAGAAGGACGGTGGAGCCCGGCATGCCGCCGGGCTCCACCGTCCTGTTCCCGCCGCCCGGCTCAGCCCGCCGTGACCGCCGCGCGCAGCTTGCCGTCGGGACCCGCGAGCAGCACCGGGGTCTCCGGGCCGCCCAGGTCCCGTACGGCCGCGCGGTCCTCCTCCGAGGCGGCCTCGGCGCTCGACACCACGGCCGCCGCCTCCAGGGACTCGGCACCGCTGGCCACGGCCATCGCGACCGCGGTCCGCAGGGCGCTCAGCTTGAGCGACTCCAGCTCCACGGTGCCGGCCACATAGGTGCGGCCCGTCTCGTCGCGCACGGCCGCGCCCTCGGGCACGCCGTTGCGGGCGCGGGCGCTCCGCGCAAGGGTGATGATCTTGAGGTCCTCGGCGCCGAGGTCGCCGTGCTCGCTGCTGAGTGTCATGGAGCGAGCATAGGTCGCGGCCCGGGCCGTGCCCGGTCCGGTCTCAGCCCGTGATCGCCCGCGGTCTCAGCCCGCGACCGGCCGGGGGGCCACCGCCGACCGCCCGGGATCAGCCCGCGACCGGGTACATCGCCCCGCGGCGACCCTCCGGCGACACCAGCCACTCCAGCTTCTCGGCCGTGTCCGCCTCGGGGAGGGGGGTGTGCATCACGATGACCAGGTCCGGGCGGGCCGGGACCCTGAGCTGGGTGGCCTCCACGACCAGCGTCCCGACCAGCGGGTGCTCCATCTCCTTGCGGTTCTGGCCGCCCGGCAGGACGTCCCGCCGCTCCCACAGCTCCGCGAACTCCGGGCTGAGCTCCTTGGCCTCCTCGACCACCGCCCGGAAGCCCTCGTCGTCCGGGCACTCGGAGCACGCCGAACGGAACTGCGCGACGACCTTCGGCGCCAGCTCCTCCCAGCGCTTGGACCGCGAGCGGTACAGCGGGTCCGTGAAGAACGCGGTCAGGCAGTTCTGCACGATCTCCTTGCGCATGCCGAGCACGATCGCCGCCGCGTCGTTCCACATCACGGTGTTCCAGTACTGGTCCATGATGTGCGCCGGGAACGGCATCCACGCGTCGATGAGCCGCCGCAGGCCGTGGCACATGTCCAGGTCCTCCGGGGCCGCCTCCAGCGGCGGCGGGTTCAGCGCCGCCAGGACGTACAGATGGCGCCGCTCGGCCGGGCTCAGCCGCAGCACCCGCGCCACCGAGTCGAGGACCTGCGGGGAGACCGTGATGTCCCGGCCCTGCTCCAGCCACTGGTACCAGGAGACCCCGACGCCCGCGAGGACCGCGACCTCCTCGCGGCGCAGGCCCGGCGTGCGACGGCGCGCACCGCCGTCCGGAAGTCCCGCCTCGGCAGGGCTGATCCGGGCCCGACGGCTCATCAGGAACTCGCGCAGTTCGCCGAGTCGGTGCCGCTTCGCGCCGGCACTCTCGAGAGCGGTGGCCACGTGTGCTTCCTCCCCCTGGACGCATGGTGGATGCCTGGTGGTGCGACCAACAGGATAAGTACCCGCTCCCCGGCGTTGTTCCCGTCCGCCGAAGGTGGGGGCATGGCAACGACGACCACCCCGCCCGAGTCCCCCGCCTCCGTCTCCCCCGCCGCCGCCCCGGCCGCTCCCCCGGCCCTCACCGGCCGCGACCGGCTCGTCCTCTTCGTCCTGTGCGCCGCCCAGTTCATGGTGGCCCTCGACTTCTCCGTCCTGAACGTCGCGCTGCCCGTCCTCGGCGCCGACCTGCGCTTCGACCCGTCCGCCCTCCAGTGGGCAGTCACCGCCTTCGCCCTCCCCTCCGGCGGCTTCCTGCTCCTGTTCGGCCGGATCGGCGACCTCTTCGGCCGCAAGAGGCTCTTCCTCTCCGGCCTCGTGCTCTTCGGCGCGGCCTCCCTGCTCGCCACCCTCGCCTGGAGCCCCGGCGCCTTCCTCGCCGGCCGGGCCCTCCAGGGCCTGGGCGCGGCGGCGATCGTGCCGACCGGCATGGCGCTGCTCACCACCGTCTTCCCCGAGGGCCCGCTGCGGGCCAGGGCGCTCGGCATCTCCGGCACCCTGATGTCCCTGGGGTTCACCATCGGCATGGTGCTCGGCGGGGTCATGACCGACACCCTCGGCTGGCGCTCCACGATGGCCCTGCTCGCCGTCTTCACGCTGGTCGTGCTGCCGCTCGCCCCGGGCCTGCTGCCCGAGTCCCGCACCCCCGAGCGGCCCCGCCTCGACGTGCCCGGCGCGATGACCGTCACCGGCGGTCTGCTCTCCCTGATCTACGCCCTGACGACGGCGGCCGAGCGCGGCTTCGGCGGCGTGGACGTCCCGGTCGCCCTCGCCCTGGGCGTGCTGCTGCTCGTGGCCTTCGGCGTGATCGAGTCCCGGCACCCGGCCCCGCTGGTCTCGCTGCCGGTGCTGCGCCGCCGTACCGTCGCCTTCGGCAACCTGGGCGGTCTGGTCACCTTCTCGATGATGTCGACGATCGTCTTCGTCCTGACCCTGTACCTGCAGGAGACCCTCGGCCTCTCGGCCTTCGCCTCCGGCATCGTCTTCGGCGTCCAGGGCGCCTTCTCGATCCTCGCCGGCATGATCACCCCGAAGGTGATCGGCCGCTTCGGCGCCCACCGCACGCTGGTGGTCTCGCTCGTCGGGCAGGGCCTGCTCACCGCCGCGATCCTCGGCGTCGGCCGGGAGTCCGGCGCGGTCCTGGCGACCGTGGCCGTCTCCCTGGCGTCGATGCTGCACCTCGGCGCGATCATCTCGTACGGCGTGACCGTCACCTCCGGCGTCCGCGACGAGGAGCAGGGGCTGGCGACCGGTCTGGTCACCACCACCCAGCAGGTCGGTCTCACGGTCGGCATCCCGCTGCTCGGGGTGCTCGCCACCACCGGCCCGGACCTCTTCGCCGGTGTCCGCACGGTGATCGCCCTGGACGCGGCGATCGTGCTGGGCGCGGCGGCCGTGGTCGCCCTCGGCCTGCGGCGCCGGTCCTGAAACCGGGGCACGGCCTGCCGGGGCCGGACCCGTACGGCCCCGGCCCGTCGGGACCCGGCCCGTCGGGACCCGGCCCGTCGGGACCCGGCCCGTCGGGACCCGGCCCGTACGGCCTCGGCCACGGCCCGCCGGAGCCGTGTCCGTACGGCCCCGGCTACGGCCTGTCGAGGCGGAGCCGTACGGCCTTCGGCAGACCCGCGACCACCAGGTCGTACGAGTCCTCGACGAGCTCCCGGACCATCCGGTCCGGGAGCTCTCCGACGGTCACGGTGTTCCAGTGCCGCTTGTTCATGTGGTACCCGGGAGCGATCGCCGGGTGCTCCTCGCGGAGCCGTACCGCCTCGTCCGGATCGCACTTGAGGTTGACCCGCAGCGGCTCGGCGTCGAGCCACGAGAGCGCGAACATCTTCCCGGCGACCTTGAAGACGGAGGTGTCGGGACCGAACGGGAACTCCTCGGACGCGTCGTTGAAGTCCAGGCAGAGGGTCCGCAGCTCGTCGGGGGTCATTCCGGCTCCTCCTCCGGCTCCAGCGGTTCCACGAGCACGGTGACGATCTTGTTCCGCCGGCCGGCGGAGGCCTCGGCCGTCAGCCGCAGCGAGCGTCCGTCCGGCAGCTCCACGACCGCCCTGGCGCCCGAGATCGGGACCCGGCCGAGGGCCTTGGCGAGCAGACCGCCGACGGTCTCCACGTCCTCGTCGTCGTACTCGTCGGGGCCGAAGCCGTACAGCTCGCCGAGGTCGCCGACGTCGAGGCGGGCGGTGACCCGGTAGCGGTCCTCGCCGAGGTCCTCGACGGGCGGCAGCTCCCGGTCGTACTCGTCGGTGATCTCGCCGACGATCTCCTCGAGGATGTCCTCGATGGTGACGATGCCCGCCGTGCCGCCGTACTCGTCGATGACGACGGCGACGTGGTTGCGCTCCTGCTGCATCTCGCGCAGCAGGTCGCCGGCGTTCTTGGTGTCGGGCACGAAGGCGGCGGGCCGCATCGCGGTGGACACCAGGTCGGCCTCGGAGTCCCGGTTGATGTGGGTCCGGCGGACCAGGTCCTTCAGGTAGACGATGCCGACGATGTCGTCCTCGTTCTCGCCGGTGACCGGTATCCGGGAGAAGCCGGAGCGCAGCGCGAGGGTGAGTGCCTGACGGATCGTCTTGTACCGCTCGATGCAGATGAGGTCGGTCCGGGGCACCATCACCTCGCGGACGAGGGTGTCGCCCAGCTCGAAGACCGAGTGCACCATCCGGCGCTCCTCGTCCTCGATCAGCGACTCCTGCTCGGCGAGGTCGACCATGGCCCGCAGCTCGGCCTCGGAGGCGAAGGGGCCCTTGCGGAAGCCCTTGCCGGGGGTCAGCGCGTTGCCGATGAGGATGAGCAGCTGCGGGATCGGGCCCATGATCCGGGCCAGCGGCAGCAGCACGTACGCGGCGGCGGTCGCCGTGTTCAGCGGGTGCTGGCGGCCGATGGTGCGCGGCGACACGCCGACGGCCACGTACGAGACGAGGACCATCACCACGATGGCGACGAGGAGGGCCTCCCAGGTCTCCGGGAAGGCCTCCAGGCAGGCGTACGTGACGAGGACGCCGGCCGCCATCTCGCAGGCGACGCGGACGAGCAGCGCCACGTTGAGGTAGCGGGTCGGGTCGGCGGCGACCTGGGCGAGCTTCTCCGAGCCGCGCCGCCCGGAGCGGACGGCCTCGGCGGCGCGGAAGCTGGAGACGCGGGCGAGACCGGCCTCGGCGCAGGCGGCGAGCCAGGCGACGACGACCAGCGCGACCGCGCCGAAGATCAGCGAAGCGTCCATCGGGGTCAGGAGACGGTCGGCGCCGGGGACGGGCCGGTGAGCCCCTTCTCCGCGCGCCAGCCGTCGACGATCGCCGCCTGGAGGCCGAACATCTCGGCCTTCTCGTCCGGCTCCTCGTGGTCGTACCCGAGCAGGTGCAGCACGCCGTGGACGGTGAGGAGCTGGAGCTCCTCGTCCATGGAGTGCTGCGTCGGCGCGTCCTTGCCCTGCTGGGTGGCGACCTCGGGGCAGAGCACGATGTCGCCGAGGAGGCCCTGCGGGGGCTCCTCGTCGTCCTTCGACGGCGGGCGCAGCTCGTCCATCGGGAAGGACATGACGTCCGTCGGTCCGGGCAGGTCCATCCACTGGATGTGGAGCTGCTCCATCGCCTCCGCGTCCACGACGATCACCGAGAGCTCGGAGAGGGGGTGGATGCGCATGCGCGCGAGCGCGTAGCGGGCGATGTCGAGGATCGCCTGCTCGTCGACCTCGGTGCCGGACTCGTTGTTGACGTCGATCGACATGTGCTGTTTCTGCTACTTCCCGTTGCGGCTGTCGTACTGCTCGTACGCGTCGACGATACGGCCGACGAGCTTGTGCCGGACGACATCCTGCGACGTGAGCGTCGAGAAGTGCACGTCCTGGACCCCCTCGAGGATGTCCCGGACCTGCCGCAGGCCGCTCTTCGTCCCGTTCGGCAGGTCGACCTGGGTCACGTCACCGGTGATGACGATCTTCGAGTCGAAGCCGAGGCGGGTGAGGAACATCTTCATCTGCTCGGGGTTCGTGTTCTGCGCCTCGTCGAGGATGATGAACGCGTCGTTCAGCGTCCGTCCGCGCATGTACGCGAGCGGCGCGACCTCGATCGTCCCGCTCGCCATGAGCTTGGGGATCGAGTCGGGGTCGAGCATGTCGTGCAGGGCGTCGTAGAGCGGCCGCAGGTACGGGTCGATCTTCTCGTAGAGCGTGCCGGGCAGGAAGCCGAGGCGCTCGCCCGCCTCGACGGCGGGGCGGGTCAGGATGATCCGGGTGACCTGCTTGGACTGCAGGGCCTGGACCGCCTTCGCCATGGCGAGGTAGGTCTTGCCGGTGCCGGCGGGACCGATGCCGAAGACGATCGTGTGCTTGTCGATCGCGTCGACGTACCGCTTCTGGTTGAGCGTCTTGGGGCGGATCGTGCGGCCCCGGCTGGAGAGGATGTTCTGCGTGAGCACCTCGGCGGGGGTCTCCTCGCCGGCCTCCGCCGATCCGTTCTCGCTCGCCCTGAGCATGGCGATCGAGCGTTCCACTGCGTCCTCCGTCATCGGCTGACCGGTGCGGAGCACCAGCATCATCTCGTCGAACAGGCGTTGGATCAGGGCGACTTCCGTCGCGTCTCCGACCGCGCTGACCTGGTTGCCCCGCACGTGGATGTCGGTCTCCGGGAACGACCGCTCGATCACGCGGAGCAGGGCGTCGCCCGAGCCGAGCAGGGTCACCATGGGGTGCTTCGCGGGGACGGTGAAGTGGGCGCGGGCCTGTCCGGGCGCCTCCTCGCGGGGCGCTCCGTCGTGGGCTGTGGGTGTGTGAGTCATGGGCCGGCACTGTGGCCTGCGCATACCTCCCGTTGCGGGGTCCTCGCCGCTCGACGACCTCTCGGCTACCAAGCCTACGACCAGGCGCCGACAAGGCCGTAGCGGTTTACGACTGCGCCGTCCTGAACCCGATCGTCGGCACGGCCCTGCGCAGCGGCCAGGCGCGGGCCGGGGCGGGCAGGAGCCGCTCCAGGAAGGCGTAGCGGCTGCGCAGTGCCTCGGGGTCCTGCCGGGCGTGGCCCTGGACGTGCTGCCACCAGGCGGCGATCTCGTCCCAGGTCGGGGCGGACAGCGAGCCGCCGAACTCCTGCACCGACAGCGCCGCGGTCAGGCCGGCGAAGGCGAGCCGGTCGGCGAGCGGCCAGTCGGCGAGGGTACCGGTGACGAAGCCGGCGACGAAGACGTCCCCCGCGCCGGTCGGGTCGAGGGCGGAGACCTGGATGGCGGGGACCTCGGCGGTCTCGCCGGTGGCGCCGTCGACGGCGTAGGCGCCCTCGGCGCCGAGGGTGACGACGGCGTAGCGGACCTTGTCGGCGAGGGCGCGGGCGGCGGCCCGGGGGCAGTCGGTGCGGGTGTAGCGCATCGCCTCGGCGGCGTTGGGCAGGAAGGCCTCGCAGTGCTGGAGGTCGGTGAGGCCGGCCAGGTCCCAGCGGCCGGTGTCGTCCCAGCCGACGTCGGCGAAGACCTTGGCGCCGCCGCGGGCGGCCTGGGCGACCCACTCCTCGGAGCGGCCGGGCACGAGGGAGGCGACGGCGGCGCGCGCGTGCGGCGGGTAGGCGGGCAGGGCGCCGTCGAGCGGCGGGGCCTCGTGGCCGTGGGAGACCATCGTGCGCTCGCCCTCGTAGGCCATGGACACGGTGACGGGCGAGTGCCAGCCGGGCACGGTCCGGGAGAGCGACAGGTCGATCCCCTCGCCCTGCTCCAGGGCGTCCCAGCAGTACTCGCCGTAGTGGTCGTCGCCGAAGGCGGCGGCGAGCGAGGTGCGGAGCCCGAGCCGGGCGAGCGCGGTGGCCATGTTGGCGACGCCGCCCGGGCTCGATCCCATCCCCCGGGCCCAGGACTCGGTGCCGCGGACGGGCGCGCTGTCCAGGCCGGTGAAGATGATGTCCAGGAAGACGGTGCCGGTCAGGAAGACGTCGCAGGCCGGGTCGGTGGGCTCGCGCAGGCACACCAACGGGTCGACCCCTGCGTCGTGTTGCGGCTGCTCTCCCCTTGCTGTGGTCACGGCAGACTCCCCGGTCGCGGTGCGGACCAGATCAGTGTGCCTGATGGGGGTGGGGGGACGGGCGGGACGCACAGAAGTACGCCCTCTTACCCCCGCACCCGCTCGTCAAACCCTTGGTGACCCGGATCACACGCCGAACCGGCGGAAACCACCTTCTCCGGGCGCCCGCCCGCTTGATACACATGGTGCCGCGACCCCCGTGCCCCGCGCACGCCCCGGGCGCTCCACCCCTCCCCTTCCGTTCCTGGGAACGCCCATGTCCTCGCGGACCCGCGACGGGGCCCTCGTCGCCCTCGTCGCCCTCTTCACCGCCGGCTACCTCGCCCCGTACCTGCTGCCGACCGTCGTCGGCCGCCTCTCCGCCGGACTCGGCCTCACGCCCGCCCAGGCGGGCCTGGTCGGCTCCGTCCTCCTCCTCGGCTCCTCGACCGCCGGCTTCACCCTCGCCGCGCGCGGAGAGCGGACCGGACCGCGCCGCGCCGCCCGCGCCGGCCTGCTCGCGATGGCCGTGGGATACGGTTCCGCCGCCGCGACCGGCCTCGTGCCGCTGGTGGTCGCGGGCGCGGTCCTCGGCGGCCTCGGCTCGGGCACGGCGACGGCGGTGGCCGTGGCGGGGATCGCCGGGCAGCGCGACCCGCACCGCGCCTCGACCCTCGGCCTGCTCTCCGTCTCCGCGGCGGCGGGCGCCCTCTACCTGACCCTTCCGCACCTCGGCGGCGGCCACGCCGCCCCGCTCCTCGCGATCGCCTGCGCGGCGGCCCTGGTGTGGCCGGCCACGGGACGGCTGCCGGACGCCGGGCGTGCGGCACGGGAGGACGCGACGGCCACGCGCGCGGTACGAGGAGCCGCCGCGGCCACGCGCGCGGCACGGGAAGTCACGGCTGCCGCCACGGCCTCCGGCAGGGAGCCCGGGGACACGGCGGCCCCGGGGCCGCTGCCGCACCGGCGCGCCGGTGCCGTGCTCGCCGCAGGCGTCCTGTGCTGGTCCCTCGCGCAGAACGCCCTGTGGGGCGTGAGCGGCCGCATCGGACTCACCCAGGCCGGCCTCTCCGAGGTCACCGTCGGCGCGGTCTTCGCGGCGGCGCTCGGCGCGGGTCTCGTCGGCGTCACGGCGGCGGGCGCGCTCGGCTCGCGCCTGGGCCGGGCGGTCCCGATCGGCGCGGGCACGGTGCTCATCGCGGGCTGCGTGTGGCTGAGCTCGTCCGCCGGGGACCTCGTCGGCTTCGCGACCGGCGAGATCCTGTGGAACACCGTCTACCCGGTCGTCCTGTCCTACCTCCTGGGCCTGGCCGCCTCCCTCGACCCGCGCGGACGCTGGGCCGTCATGGTCGGCTCGGCCTCCTCCCTCGGCGTGGCCTGCGGCCCGGTGACCGGCTCCCTGCTCTCCGACCGCGCGGGCTACCCGGGCATGGGCCTGGTCCTCTGCGCCCTGCTCCTGCTGGTCGCCGCCCCCATGACGGCGGTCGCCCGGCACGCCTCCGGCCGCCCCCTGGTCCCGGGCTCGATCCGCCGGCGCGGCGGGGCGCCCGCGGCGGTGCTCGCGGGACGGGGCCCGGGGACGGCGACCCTGGTCCCCCAGGTGGGGGCGCCGGAGCAGGAGGTCGCCCCGGTCGCGGTCCCGGCGGGACGCCGCCGCATGGCGAAGTCGGCGTTCCGCCTGGCCCGCCCGTCGGACCGGGGCTGAGGCCTCACTCCTGGCCGAACCGCCAGAGGCGGTCGGCGTACGGGCCGCAGGGGTCCTGGGCGACGGGTGCGGTCTCGTGGGCGGCCGCGCCGGGGACGGCGAGGCAGAGCCCGCTGTGGGCGTTCACGATCCGGTAAAGCGGGCGTCCGCCGCCGTCCCTCTTCTGGTACTCGACCCGCCAGAAGTGGTCGGGATGGTCGCCGCAGGGGAACTGGTTGACGCGCATCCCCGCGTCCTCGCTCGCGGCCGGCACGGCCGCGCAGTAGCCGCTGTTGCCGTTCACGATCCGGTAGCGGGTCCGGCCCGCGCCGTCCGTGCCCGCGGCCCTCAGGCGCCAGAAGTGGTCGGGGTACGGGCCGCAGCCGAACTGGTTCAGGTCGACGACGTCGGTCGACGCACCGGGCACCGCGAGGCACAGGCCGCTGTTGCCGTTCACGATCCGCACGAGCGAGCCCACGGGAGGCGCCACGGTGCCGCCGGCGTCCTGCCGGGCGGGCGGCGCGGGCGCATCGGACCGCCGGGCGGGCGGGGCCGTCTCCGGAGCCCCGGTGGGGGCCCGGGTCGGCGACGGCACGGAGGCCGGCGGCGAGGAGCTCGGTGGCGCCGGGGCCGGGGACGTCACGGAGGCCGACGGGGCGGCCGGGGCGGCGGTCGTGGTGGACGGGGCCGCGGGAGGCGCACCCTGGACGGGTGGCGCGCTCCCGCTGCCCGCGCGCTGCGTCTGGGCCAGGACCGTCGCGAGAACACCGGTCAGCGGCACCACGATCCCGACCATCCACCAGGCCCATCGAGGCGGCTGGTAGGAGGGCCGGCCGGCGGCCGCACCCGGTTCCCCGCCCGTGGAGTCCCCCGTGGGACCGGACGCGTCCGACACCCTGCTGCTCCCCCCGCGACGACCGTCGGCGGCCAGTATCGCCGCGCGGGGAGCCCGCGGGGCCGGTACGGCGGAACCCGCGGCACGGATGCGGCGGAAAACCGCCGCTACGCGCCGAACTCGTACGCTTCCACCTCGGCGAGGTACCGCGCCCGCCGCGCCTCGTCGTCCTCCAGGAACGACGCCCGGAAGGAGTTCCGCGCCAGCTCGCGGAGCTGCTCCGGTGCCAGGCCCAGGGCGTCGCGCACCCCGTCGAAGTTGTCGCCCGCGTATCCCCCGAAGTACGCGGGGTCGTCGGAGTTGACGGTGACGAGCAGCCCCGCCGCCATCATGGCGGGGAGCGGATGGTCGGCGAGGGTGTCGACGACGCGGAGCCGGACGTTCGAGAAGGGGCACACCGTCAGCGGGATCCGCTCGCGGGCCAGCCGGTCGACGAGCTCCGGGTCCTCCATGCAGCGCAGCCCGTGGTCGATCCGCTCCACGCCGAGCACGTCGAGCGCCTCGCGGACGTAGGCCGCCGGGCCCTCCTCGCCCGCGTGGGCGACGCGGCGCAGGCCGAGCCTCGCGGCCTCCTCGTACACCTCGCGGAACTTGGCCGGCGGGTGGCCGACCTCCGCCGAGTCCAGCCCGACCCCGGTGATCCGGTGCAGGTACGGCTTCGCGGCGTCCAGGGTCGCGAGCGCCGACTCGGCCGACTCGTCGCGCAGGAAGCACAGGATGAGCCGGGTGGAGATCCCGTACCGCTCCTCGGCGCGGTCGAGGGAGGCGCCGAGGCCCTCGATCACGGTGCCGATCGGCACGCCGCGGGCGGTGTGCGCCTGCGGGTCGAAGAAGATCTCGGCGTGCCGGACGCCCTGGGCCGCGGCCCGCTCCAGATAGGCGTCGGCGAGGTCGGTGAAGTCCTCGGCGGTGCGCAGGACCGCCATCAGGCCGTAGTAGAGGTCCAGGAAGGACTGGAGGTCGCTGAAGCTGTACGCCTCGCGGAGGGCCTCGGTGTCCGCGTACGGCAGGGCGACGCCGTTGCGGGCCGCGAGCGCGAAGGCGAGTTCGGGTTCGAGGGTGCCCTCGATGTGGAGGTGCAGTTCGGCCTTGGGGAGACCGGAGGGGAGGGGCATGTTCACGTTCGTTTCGGTACGGGGACCCTCATGAGGTCCTGGGCAATGCTCAGCTCGCCGTCGAACCCGGCCGCCCGCGCCTGCCGTTCGAAGGCGGCGGGGTCGGAGTAGCGCTGCGAGAAGTGGGTCAGGACGAGGTGCCGGACGCCCGCGTCGCGCGCGACGGCGGCGGCCTGCCCGGCCGTCAGGTGGCCGTGGTCGGTGGCGAGCCGGACGTCCTCGTCGAGGAAGGTCGACTCGATGACGAGCATGTCGGCACCGTCGGCGAGGGCGTGCACCCCGTCGCAGAGCCGGGTGTCCATGACGAAGGCGAAGCGCTGCCCCCGCCGGACCTCGCTGACCTCGTCGAGGGAGACGCCGTTCAGGCCGCCCTCGCGCTGGATCCGGCCGACGTCGGGGCCCTTGATGCCATGCGCGGCGAGCTTCTCGGGCAGCAGGCGGCGCCCGTCGGGCTCGGTGATCCGGTAGCCGTAGGACTCGACGGGGTGGGAGAGCCGGCGGGCGTCCAGGGTGAAGGACCCGGTGACGGCGAGCGGCCCGTCGGCGGCGACGGGCGACTCGATGAGCTTCACGGTCTCGCGGTAGGCCGTGGCGTACCGCAGTCGCTCGAAGAAGTGCTGCCCGCTCGCCGGGTAGTGGGCGGTGACCGGGTGCGGGACCTGGTCGAGGTTGATCCGCTGGATCACCCCGGCCAGGCCGAGCGAGTGGTCGCCGTGGAAGTGCGTGACGCAGATCCGGTCGAGGTCGTGCGCGGCGACCCCGGCCCGCAGCATCTGGCGCTGGGTGCCCTCGCCCGGGTCGAAGAGGATGCCCTTCCCGTCCCAGCGCAGCACGTAGCCGTTGTGGTTGCGGTGCCGGGTCGGGACCTGGCTCGCGGTCCCGAGGACGACCAGTTCACGTACGGACACGGCTTATCCGGGGGGCCAGTTGAGGCCGCGGCCGCCGAGGACGTGCGCGTGGGCGTGGAAGACGGTCTGGCCGGCGCCGGCACCGGTGTTGAGGACGATCCGGTAGCCGCTGTCGTCGATCTTCTCCTGCGCGGCGACCTCACCGGCCTCGCGCAGGACGTCGGCGGCGACGGTCGGCGCGGCGGCGGCCAGCGACGCGGCGTCGGGGTGGTGCAGGCGCGGGATCACGAGGACGTGCGTGGGCGCCTGCGGGTTGATGTCGCGGAACGCGACGGTGGTCTCCGTCTCGCGCACGATCGTCGCCGGCACCTCCTTTGCCACGATCTTGCAGAACAGGCAGTCGCTCTGCGGCTCTCCGGCCATGTCCCGGACCTCCTCGGTCTGATGCCGACCACTGACCATGTGCTGGCCGTGCCGTGACGATCAACTGTCCGGTCATGCTATCCGCCGCCTCCGACAGCCGCCGGAAAAGCCCCGGCCGGAGGCCTCAGTCCTTCGGCGCGCGGCGGTTGAGCGCCGAGCGGCTCACCCAGTACGTGACGACCACGCCCCAGAACAGGGGCGTGCCGAATCCGCCCACCACGCCCGGGTCGAAGGACCAGAGGGCGAGCGAGAGGAGCGAGTAGAGGCCGAGGAGCCCGACCGCCCCCGCCATGAACAGCACGGGCCGGCAGCCGCGGGCCACGAGGAGCAGGGGCCGGCGCAGCCGGGGCGGCACCCGGCGGGCCATCCACACCCCCCACCCAGCCCAGGCGCCGAGGACCACGGCCCCGCCGACCAGGAGCGGGACGGCCGCGTCCGCCAGGGCCGCGCCCTCGGGGACCGCGGCGTGGGCGACGGCGGAGGCCAGGAAGCCGACGAGGGCGACCCAACGGGCCCCGGCGGCGGTGTTCCAGGCCATCGCCTCCAGGTTGTAGCGGGCCTTGCGGTCCTGGAGGTCGAGCGCGGCGGAGGCGACGAAGCCCTCGGCGGCCTGCGTCCAGGCCCCGCGCCGGAACCAGCGGCGGCGCAGCCGCAGCAGCGAGAGGTTGTTGTGGGCCTCGCTGCTCTGCGGGTTGAGCCGCAGGGTCGTCTCGTACGCCCGCTGCGCGGTGGCGTGGTCGCCGCGCCGCTGGGCGGTGAGGCCGACCAGGAAGTGGGCCGCGTCCTCCTCGGGGGCGAGGCCGACGGCGGTCCGCGCCGCCTCGTACGCCTCGACGGTGCGCGCGGGCGTGCGCGCGTGTTCGGCGTGCTCGGCGAGGGCGGTGCCGAGCGCGTAGTGGGTGCCCCAGTGGTTCGGGGCGAGTGCGACGGCGTGCCGGGCGGTGGCCTCGGCCTCCTGGAACCGCCGGTCGGCGAGCAGGACGTGAACCCGCATCAGCCAGCCCCCGAGCAGCTCCGGTTCGGCCCGCAGCGCCTGGTCGACGGCGGTGAGGGCGGCGGCCCGGTCACCGGCCCGGTGGTGGCAGCGGGCGAGCAGGACGAGCGCCTCGGCATCCTCCGGTTCGCTCGCGAGGTGCCGGGCGACGAGTTCGCCGGCCTGTGCGTACCGTCCGGTCTCGTAGAGCGCCTCGGCGCGGGCGAGCGCGGTGGAGGCGGTCACAGCTTGCGCTTCCGCTTGAGGTGGGCGAGGAGGTCGTCGTAGAGGCCGCCCTCGTTGGCGAACATGGCGACGTTCCGGGCGGCGGCGAACCACGGCTCCGTGGACGGCTTGATCTGCTTGGCCGCGCCGAGCAGGTCCTTGGTGGTGATCAGGCGTACGGAGCCGGTGCGGGCGGAGTCGAGGAGCGCGGCCTCGGCGGCCGTCTCGCAGACGTGTGCGAGGTCCGCGCCGGAGAAGTCCTCGGTGGCCCTGACGAGCTTGCCGAGGTCGACGGCCTCGATGGGGCGCTCCCGCAGGTGGTAGCGGAGGATCGACTCCCGGGCGGCGGCGTCCGGCGGCAGCACGAGCAGCGTGCGGTCGAGGCGGCCCGGGCGGCGCAGCGCGATGTCCACGTCCCAGGGCACGTTGGTGGCGGCGAGGACGAAGACGCCCTCGTTGCCGGCGCCGCTCGCGATGCCGTCGAGCTCGGTGAGGAGCTGGTTGACGACGTTGCGCAGGCCGCTGTGGTGGGTGCGCGAGCGCTTGGCGCCGAGGGCGTCCAGCTCGTCGAGGAAGACGACGCAGGGCGCCTGGCGGCGGGCGGTCTCGAAGATGTCGTGGATGTTCTTCTCGGAGGCCCCGATCCACATGTCGAGGACGTCGGAGAGCGAGACGGTGAGGAAGTTCGCGCCGAGCTCGCCCGCGACGGCCCGCGCGATGAACGTCTTGCCGCAGCCGGGCGGGCCGTAGAGGAGGAGGCCGCCGCGCAGCGACTTGCCGTACAGCCTGCGCAGTTCGGGGTTGCGCATGGGCGCGAGGAAGGCGGCCTCCAGGCGCTCCTTGACCTCGTCCATGCCGCCGACGTCGGCGAGGCGCACGGCCCCGGGGGCGTCGACGTCCCAGGCGGCGGCGTCCCCGGCGGTCCCGTCGCCGCCGTCGGCCTGCGGGGCGTCCAGGAACCGGGGCCCGACGAGGTCCTGGACCTGCTGCTCGGCGGCGTCCCAGTCGAAGGAGGGGGCGGCGGGCTCCGCGGTGACCGGGGCGGGCTCTTCCGGAGCCGGGGCGGGCGCGACGGGCTTCCCGGGGACCGGGGCGGGCTTCTCGGAGGCCGGCGCGACGGCCTGGGGCATCCCCATCGCCCGGACCATCAGCGCGCGGGCGTCGGCGTCCCCCGGCGCGTGCTGGAGCGCCACGGCCGCCTCCGCGACGGCCTCGTCGTGGCGCCCCTCCGCGAGGAGGAGCTCGGCGAAGTGGAGGCGCAGGGGCACGTCACCGGGGGCGGCGGCCACGGCGGCGCGCAGACTGCGGATGAGGGGGGACTCGTCGGCCATGCGGGTCAGCCTAAGGAGCACCGGGGGGCCGCCGTCCACCGGGTTCCGTCCGTACACTGCGCCGCATGAGACGGGACCGCGCACCGCGCAGGCTGACGGTGGACGGCACGGTGTGGCTCTGGCTGATCCGGCACGTGCACCCCGACTGCCGGACCGTGCTCTCGCTGCGCCGAGCGGAGCACCGCCACGCACAGCTCCGGCTGGTCTTCCGCGACGGTCCGGGCCGCATCGTGGCGGGCTACCCCTTCGGGCGGGGCGACGTGGCCTCGGCCGAAGGCGACGTCCTGAACCTGAACGAGCCCGGTGTCGTACGCCGCTTCCTGGAGGAGGCCGCGGCCCGGGGCCTCCTCCCCACCGCCCACGGCGTCCGCGAGGAGGACGCCTGGCCCCTCTACGACGCCCTGGCGGCTCCCACCCCGACGGCTCCCGCGGAGGACTAGCTCCAGCGGCCCGTCCGGCCCAGGACCAGGGCCGTCGCCGCCGTGCCGGCCGTGGAGGTGCGCAGGACGCTGCGGCCGAGGCGGTACGGCTTCGCCCCGGCGGCCTCGAAGGCGGCGAGCTCGTCCGGGGAGACCCCGCCCTCGGGACCGACGATCAGCACGATCGAGCCCCTGGCCGGGAGCTCGGCGGTGGCGAGCGTCCCACTGGGGTGGTCGCGGTCCTCGTGCAGGACGGCCGCGAAGTCGACGTCCGCGAGGAGGGCGGCGACCTGCTTGGTCGTCATGAGGTCGGCGACCTCGGGGAAGCGGGTCCGGCGCGACTGCTTGCCGGCCTCGCGCGCGGTGGACCGCCACTTGGCGAGCGCCTTGAGGCCCCGGTCGCCCTTCCACTGGGTGATGCAGCGGGAGGCGGCCCACGGCACGATCGCGTCCACTCCGGTCTCCGTCATGGTCTCGACGGCGAGTTCGCCCCGGTCGCCCTTGGGGAGGGCCTGGACGACCGTGACGCGCGGCTCCTCCTCGGGGTCCTCGTGGACCTCGTCGACCCGCACCGTGAGTTCGTCCCTGCCCTCGGCGGAGACCACCACGCACTCGGCCCAGCGGCCCCGCCCGTCGGCGAGGACCAGGTCCTCCCCGGCGCGCAGCCGCTTCACGGAGACGGCGTGCCGCCCCTCGGGCCCGTCCAGGAGGAAACTCCCGGCACCGGGGACGGTGTCGACGACGAAGACGGGTGCGGTCATGAGGCGCTCCTGGGGGCCGGCGCGGAGAGGGCGGTGTCGAGTTCGGCGGCCAGCACCTCGACCAGCTGCCCGGCGGGGAGCTCCCGGGCGAGGCGGTGGCCCTGACCGGCCCACAGGGCCATGCCCTGGGCGTCGCCGGCGGCGGCGGCGGCCTTGCGGAGCGGGGCGGTGAGGTGGTGGATCTCGGGGTAGGCGGCGGGGGCGTACGGCCCGTGCTCGCGCATGAAGCGGTTGACGAGGCCGCGCGCCGGGCGCCCGGAGAAGGCCCGGGTGAGGGCGGTCCGGGTGAACAGCGGGTCCGTCAGGGCCTGCTTGTGCAGCGGGTGGGCGCCCGACTCGGGGCAGGGGAGGAAGGCGGTGCCGAGCTGGGCGGCGTCGGCCCCGGCGGCGAGGACGGCCGCGATCTGCGCGCCGCGCATGATGCCGCCGGCGGCGACGATCGGCAGCGCGACGGCCTCCCGGACCTGGGTGACGAGGGTGAGGAGACCGGTGCCGGGGGCGCCTTCGTCGGCCGGGTCGTCGCGGTACGTGCCCTGGTGGCCGCCGGCCTCGACGCCCTGGACGCAGACGGCGTCGGCGCCGGCCCGCTGTGCGGCGAGGGCCTCGTCGGCGGAGGTGACGGTGACGATCGTGTACGTGCCGACGCGGTCGAAGGCGTGGAAGGTCTCCTTCGCGGGACAGCCGAAGGTGAAGGAGACGACGGGGACCGGGTCCTCCAGGAGGATGGCCAGCTTGGCGTCGTAGGCGTCGTCGCGGGAGTCGTCGGTCTCACCGAGCGGGGTGTCGTACCAGGTGGCCTCGCCCGCGAGCTGGTGGCGGTAGACCTCGACGGCGGCGGGGTCGGCGGGCCGCCCGTCCTGCGGCATGAAGAGGTTGACCCCGAAGGGGCGCGCGGTGAGCCCGCGCACCCGCTTGATCTCCTGGTACAGGCCTCCGGCCGTCTTGTACCCGGCGGCGAGGAAGCCGAGCGCCCCGGCCTCGCAGACGGCTCCGACGAGCTCGGGACAGGAGGCGCCACCCGCCATGGGGGCCTGCACGATCGGAAACCGAGAGAGATCGTTCAGTGCGGTGGTGGACATATGGGCATCGTGTCATGCCGACGGGACGGGTACGGAAAGGGGCGGTATCCACGGATGGATACCGCCCCTTTCCGTACAGACCGGCCTACCGCCCGTTGAACGCGTCCTTCAGCCGCGAGAACAACCCCTGCTGCCCGGGCTGACCCGGGGGGCGACCCCCGGACCCCCGGCCGGGCGCCTACCGCCCGTTGAACGCGTCCTTCAGCCGCGAGAACAACCCCTGCTGCCCGGGCTGGAACTGCCCCGTGGGCCGTTCCTCGCCGCGCAGCTTGGCCAGTTCGCGCAGGAGGCGCTCCTGCTCCGCGTCGAGCTTGCTCGGGGTCGTCACCTCGACGTGCACGATCAGGTCGCCCCGGCCGTTGCCCCGCAGGTGCGTGACGCCGCGCCCGTGCAGCGGGATCGACTGGCCGGACTGCGTGCCCGGGCGGATGTCGATCTCCTCGACGCCGTCGAGGGTCTGCAGCGGCACCTTGGTGCCGAGGGCGCCCGCCGTCATCGGGATGGTGACCGTGCAGTGCAGGTCGTCGCCGCGCCGCTGGAAGACCTCGTGCGGGGTCTCGTGGATCTCGACGTACAGGTCGCCGGCGGGGCCGCCGCCGGGGCCGACCTCGCCCTCGCCCGCGAGCTGGATGCGGGTGCCGTTGTCGACACCGGCCGGGATCTTGACCGTGAGGGTGCGGCGGGACCGCACGCGGCCGTCGCCGGCGCACTCGGGGCACGGGGTCGGGACGACCGTGCCGAAGCCCTGGCACTGCGGGCAGGGGCGGGAGGTCATGACCTGGCCGAGGAAGGACCGGGTGACCTGGGAGACCTCGCCGCGGCCGCGGCACATGTCACAGGTCTGCGCGGAGGTGCCGGGCGCGGCGCCCTCGCCCGAACAGGTGGTGCAGACGACGGCCGTGTCGACCTGGATGTCCTTGGTGGTGCCGAAGGCCGCCTCGTTGAGGTCGATCTCCAGGCGGATCATGGCGTCCTGGCCGCGGCGGGTGCGCGAGCGCGGGCCGCGCTGCGAGGCCGTGCCGAAGAAGGCGTCCATGATGTCGGAGAAGTTGCCGAAGCCGCCCGCTCCGAAGCCGCCGCCCGCGCCACCGCCGCCGGAGGCCGAGAGCGGGTCGCCGCCGAGGTCGTAGACCTGCTTCTTCTGCGGGTCCGAGAGGACCTCGTAGGCGGCGTTGATCTCCTTGAAGCGCTCCTGCGTCTTCGGATCGGGATTGACGTCCGGGTGCAGCTCGCGCGCGAGCCTCCGGAAAGCCTTCTTGATCTCGTCCTGGGACGCGTCGCGGCGCACGCCGAGTACGGCGTAGTAGTCCGTGGCCACTTACGACTCCGCCAGGATCTGTCCGACGTAACGTGCCACTGCGCGTACCGCTCCCATCGTTCCGGGGTAGTCCATGCGGGTCGGTCCGACCACGCCGAGTTTGGCGACTGCCTCGCCGCCCGAACCGTAGCCGACCGAGACGACGGACGTGGAGCTCAGCCCCTCGTGGGCGTTCTCGTGCCCGATGCGTACGGTCATGCCCGATTCCTTGGCCTCGCCGAGCAGCTTGAGGAGCACGACCTGCTCCTCCAGAGCCTCCAGGACGGGCCTGATCATCAGGGGGAAGTCGTGTCCGAAGCGGGCGAGATTGGCGGTGCCGCCGATCATCAGCCGCTCCTCGTGCTCCTCGACGAGGGTTTCGAGGAGGGTCGCGAGCACGGTCGTGACCGTGGCTCGGTCCTCGGCCTCCTCGAAGGACTCGGGGAGGTCCTGCACCAGCTGCGGCACGTCGGCGAACCGGCGGCCGACGACCCGGCTGTTGAGCCGGGCCCTCAGGTCGGCGAGCGAGGTCTCGCCGAAGGGCGCGGGACAGTCGACGACGCGCTGCTCGACCCGGCCGGTGTCCGTGATGAGGACGAGCATCAGGCGGGCGGGGGCCAGCGAGAGCAGCTCCACGTGCCGGACGGTCGAGCGGGTCAGCGAGGGGTACTGGACGACGGCGACCTGGCGGGTCAGCTGGGCCAGCAGCCGTACCGTACGCCCGACGACGTCGTCGAGGTCGACGGCTCCGTCGAGGAAGTTGTGGATGGCCCGCCGCTCGGGCGTCGACAACGGCTTGACGCCGGCGAGCCGGTCGACGAAGAGGCGGTAGCCCTTGTCGGTGGGAATGCGACCGGCGCTCGTGTGGGGCTGGGCGATGTACCCCTCCTCCTCGAGCACGGCCATGTCGTTGCGGACGGTGGCGGGCGACACGCCGAGCTTGTGGCGCTCGGTGAGCGCCTTGGAGCCGACCGGCTCCTCCGTCCCGACGTAGTCCTGGACGATGGCGCGCAGGACCTCGAGTCTGCGTTCGCTGAGCATCGTGCGCACCTCCAGCTGGCGTCGTCGTTCCGGTTGCTCCGCTTTTGGCACTCGCCCTGTCCGAGTGCCAGCGATCCCCGGCCAGTGTACGGCGGCGGGCATCGCTCCTGGCAAGGAGGCGGCGCCCGCACCGGTTAGCGTCGCTCCATGGAGACGGATTGGGAAGCGTACGGATGGGAGCGGCTCGCGGACGGGGTGGGCCGGCGACGGCTGCCCGGCTGGGACGCCACGGTGGGGCTCGTCCTGGGCACACGGGCGGTTCTGCTCTACGACACGGGGTCCACGCTCGCGGAGGGCGCCGAGCTGCGGGAGCAGGTGGCCGCGCTCACGGGAGGCCGAAAGGTGACGCACGTCGCACTCAGCCACCCCCACTTCGACCACGTCCTCGGCACGGCGGCCTTCGCCGGGGCGGAGGTCTTCGGCGCGGTGGGCTCGGACGACCTCATGAACGGGGCCAGGGCCCGGAAGGAGCTGTACGGGGACGCGGTGCGCCAGGGGGTCGATCCGCGGGCGGCGGCGGAGGCGACGGACGCCCTGGTGGCCCCCCGGCACGTGGTCACGGGCGAGTGGACGCTCGACCTGGGCGGCCGCCAGGTCCTCCTGGCGAACGTGGGCCCCGGCCACACGGGCCACGACCTGGCGCTCTGCGTCCCGGGCTCGCGCGAGGTCGTCTTCTGCGGGGACCTGGTGGAGGAGTCGGGGGAGCCGCAGGCGGGCCCGGACGCGATCCCGTCCCGCTGGCCGGACGCCCTGGACCGGCTGCTCGCCCTGGGGGGCGAGGACGCGGCGTACGTACCGGGGCACGGGGCCGTGGTGGACGCCGCGTTCGTCCGGGCGCAGCGCGGTGAACTGGCACGCCGCTTCGGCGTGGCATAACGTCGCCCGAATGCGCGGCCGTGCACCGGACCTGACGCCGCCCCGGCCGCGCGTCCACGGAGGAGACCCCCTGTCGCCGCGCCCCGGACGGAACGGAGCCCATGCGTAGCTACAACCCCGACCTGACGCCGCCCTGGAAGAAGCCGGCGCCCGTCCCGGAGGTCCCGGCGGAGCGCGACCTGGTCGTCGAGGAGGTCGCCACGGGCTTCTGCGGGGCGGTGATCCGCTGCGAGGCGGGCACGGTGACCCTGGAGGACCGCTTCGGCAAGCACCGGGTCTTCCCGCTGGAGCCGCGCGGCTTCCTCCTGGAGGGCAAGGTCGTGACCCTGGTCCGCCCCGCGTCCGACGGGCCGGTGCGCCCCGCCCGTACGGCCTCCGGCTCGATCGCGGTCCCGGGCGCACGCGCGCGCGTGGCGCGGGCGGGCCGGATCTACGTCGAGGGCCGCCACGACGCGGAGCTCGTGGAGCGGGTCTGGGGCGACGACCTGCGGATCGAGGGCGTGGTCGTGGAGTACCTGGAGGGCGTCGACGACCTGCCGGCGATCGTCGCGGAGTTCGCCCCGGGACCGGACGCCCGGCTCGGCGTCCTGGTGGACCACCTGGTCCCGGGCTCGAAGGAGTCGAGGATCGCCGCGCAGGTGACCTCCCCGGACGTCCTGGTCGTCGGCCACCCGTACATCGACGTCTGGGAGGCGGTGAAGCCGTCCGCCCTGGGCATCCCGGCCTGGCCGGCGGTCCCCCGCGGCCAGGACTGGAAGACGGGCGTCTGCCGGGCCCTCGGCTGGCCCTCGGACAACACGGGCGCGGTCTGGCAGGCGATCCTCAAGCGCGTCCACTCCTACAAGGACCTGGAGCCGGAGCTGCTGGGCCGGGTGGAGGAACTGATCGACTTCGTGACGGCACCGTAGCGCCCCGCGCCCCGCAGGACGGCCCCCGACCCGTGCGGACGGTGCCTCCGTCCGCCCGCCGTGTGGGCAGTCGTCCCGCTGGGGCGGGACGGGTGGGCACACGGGACGGCGCCCTTCAGCGGCGCCTCCGCGTTCCGCGCCCGGACCCGCATCCCGCGCGCGGCGCACAACGGGGTGCGGGTCCGGGCGCGGCAGCCCCGGCGGGACGGCAGCCCGTGTCGGGGCGGCGACGGGCACCGCCCCGGCAGCGCCTCAGTCCACCAGGTCCCGCACCACCGCGTCCGCCAGCAACCGCCCCCGCAGCGTCAGCACGGCCCGCCCGCCCGCGTAGGGCCCGGGCGCGAGGAGCCCGTCCTCCAGGGCCTTCCGGGACGCGGCCAGCCCCGCCGGCCTGAGGATCGACAGTTCGACCCCCTCCCGCAGCCGCAGCTCCAGGAGGACGCGCTCCACCCGCCGGTCCTCGTCCGACAGCAGCTCCCGCCCGGCCCCCGGCGACCGCCCGTCCGCGAGCGCCGCCGCGTACGCGCCGGGATGCTTCACGTTCCACCAGCGGACGCCGCCCACGTGCGAGTGGGCGCCGGGCCCGGCGCCCCACCAGTCGGCGCCGCGCCAGTACAGCTCGTTGTGGAGGCAGCGGCCCGCCTCGGAGGTGGCCCAGTTGGAGACCTCGTACCACGCGAAACCGGCCCGGGACAGCACGTCCTCCGCGATCAGGTAGCGGTCGGCGTGGACGTCGTCGTCGGTCATGGGCACCTCGCCGCGCCGGATGCGCCGGGCGAGCTGGGTGCCCTCCTCGACGATCAGCGCGTAGGCGCTGACGTGGTCCGGTCCGGCGCCGATCGCCGCTTCCAGCGAGGCCCGCCAGTCCTCGTCGGACTCGCCGGGCGTGCCGTAGATGAGATCGAGGTTGACGTGCTCGAATCCGGCGGCCCGCGCCTCGCCGACGCACGCCTCGGGCCGCCCCGGGGTGTGGGTGCGGTCGAGGACCTTCAGGACGTGCTGCCGGGCGCTCTGCATGCCGAAGGAGATCCGGTTGAAGCCTCCGGCGCGCAGCTCGGCGAGGTAGGCGGGGTCGACGGAGTCCGGGTTGGCCTCCGTCGTCACCTCGGCGTCGTCCGCGAGCCCGAACTCGTCCCGGACGGCGCCGAGCATCCGCACCAGGTCTGCGGCGGCGAGGAGCGTCGGGGTGCCGCCGCCGACGAACACGGTCCGCACGGGCCGGGGGTCGTCGCCGAGGACCTTGCGGGCGAGGCGGATCTCCTCGACGACCTGCTCGGCGTAGTTGTCGCGGGAGGCGAGCACGCCGCCCGTACCGCGCAGCTCGCTCGCCGTGTACGTGTTGAAGTCGCAGTAGCCGCAGCGCGTCGCGCAGTACGGCACGTGCAGGTAGAACCCGAGCGGCCGCTCCCCGGCCCCTTCGAGGGCGTGCGGGGGCAGTGCCCCGTCGTCGGGAACGGACTCACCATCGGGCAGTACGGAAGGCATGGGTCCCATTGTCCCGTACTGCCCGGGGTGGGGGTCCTGCGCGGCCGCTCAGGCCTCGCGGGAACCCGCGTACATCTCCTCGATGAGGTCCTTGTACTCCCGCTCGACGACCGGCCGCTTCAGCTTCAGGGACGGGGTGAGCTCGCCGTGCTCGATGTCGAGGTCGCGCGGCAGGAGGCGGAACTTCTTGATCGTCTGCCAGCGCTGGAGGCCCTCGTTGAGGCGGTCGACGTAGCCCTGGATCAGCTTCTCGGTCCGCGGGTCGGCGACGAGCTCCGCGTACGACGTGCCGCCGAGGTCGTGCTCGGCGGCCCAGCCGAGGAGGGCGGGCTCGTCGAGGGCGATGAGCGCGGTGCAGAAGTTCCGGTCGGCGCCGTGGACGAGGACGTTCGAGACGAACGGGCAGACGGCCTTGAACTGGCCCTCGACCTCGGCCGGCGCGATGTACTTGCCGCCGGACGTCTTGATCAGGTCCTTCTTCCGGTCGGTGATCCGGAGGTAGCCGTCGGCGGACAGCTCGCCGATGTCGCCGGTGTGGAACCAGCCGTCGGGCTCCAGGACCTCGGAGGTCTTCTCCGGCAGGCCGTGGTAGCCCTCCATGATGCCGGGGCCGCGCAGCAGGATCTCGCCGTCGTCGGCGATGCGGACCTCGGTGCCGGGGAGCGGCTTGCCGACGGTGCCGGTGCGGTAGGCCTCGCCCGGGTTGACGAAGGAGGCCGCGGAGGACTCGGTGAGGCCGTACCCCTCCAGGATGTGGATGCCCGCGCCGGCGAAGAAGTAGCCGATCTCGGGGGCGAGGGCGGCGGAGCCGGAGACGCAGGCGCGCAGGTTGCCGCCGAAGGCCTCGCGGATCTTGGCGTAGACGAGCGCGTCGGCGACCTTGTGCTTCGCGGAGAGGCCGAAGGGCGCGGAGGCGGAGCCGGTGCGGCGGAAGTTGTCCTGGGTGGTCCTGGCGTACTCGCGGGCGACGCCGACCGCCCACTGGAAGATCTTGTACTTGGCGCCGCCGCCCGCGCGGGCCTTGGCGGCGACCCCGTTGTAGACCTTCTCGAAGATGCGGGGCACGGCCGCCATGTAGGTCGGCTGGACGACCGGCAGGTTCTCGATGATCTTGTCGACGCGGCCGTCGACGGCGGAGACGTGGCCGACCTCGATCTGGCCGGAGGTGAGGACCTTGCCGAAGACGTGGGCGAGCGGCAGCCACAGGTAGGACACGTCGTCCGGGGTGAGCAGGCCGGTGGCGGCGATGGCCCTGGCCATGTACGACCAGTTGTCGTGCGGGAGGCGGACGCCCTTGGGGCGGCCGGTGGTGCCGGAGGTGTAGATGAGAGTGGCGAGCTGCGTGGGGGTGATCGCCGCGACCCGCTCCTTGACCGCCTCGGGGTGCTCGACCAGATGGGTCTTGCCGCGTTCCTCCAGCTCCGCGAGGGAGAGGACGAACTCGCCGTCGCTCTCCACCCCGGTGGCGTCGATGACGACCACGTGGCGGAGGTTCGGCAGCTCGGCGCGGCGCTCGACGGCCTTGGCCAGCTGGGCCGCGTCCTCGGCGATGAGGACCCTCGACTCGGAGTCGGAGAGGATGAACGCCGACTCGTCGGCGTTGGTCTGCGGATAGACCGTGGTGGTCGCGGCACCCGCGCACATCACGCCGAGGTCGGCGAGGATCCACTCCACCCGGGTGGAGGAGGCGAGGGCGACGCGCTCCTCGGCCTGGACGCCGAGGTCGACGAGGCCGGCGGCGATCGCGTAGACCCGCTCGGCGGCCTGTCCCCAGCTGAGCGACTTCCAGTCGTCCGGGCCGGCGCCGGAGGCGGCGGGGACCGGGTAGCGGTAGGCCTCCGCGTCCGGGGTCCGCTCGACGCGCTCAAGGAAGAGGGTCGCCACGGAGGGCGGCCGGTTCTCGATCTGGGTCTGTGTGTCGCTCACGACGTCCTCCGGGCGGCGGCGGTGCCTGCTGGTGGTTCGTAACTAACTGGCGAGTAACCTTCGAGCCGGGATCAGAGTAAAGGCCCGAGGACCGGCGCGTAAGGCCTTGCAGGGCGTCGCTTCATAACGAACGGGCCCACGCGCACGCGGCACGTGGACCCGTTGGTTGCACAGGGCAGCTACTTCGAGCGCCCCGGGCTACTTCTTCTTGCCGGAGGACTCGTCGCTGGACAGGACGGCGATGAAGGCCTCCTGCGGCACCTCCACCGAGCCGACCATCTTCATGCGCTTCTTGCCTTCCTTCTGCTTCTCCAGCAGCTTCCGCTTACGGGAGATGTCACCGCCGTAGCACTTGGCGAGGACGTCCTTCCGGATGGCGCGGATGGTCTCACGGGCGATGACCCGGGAGCCGATGGCGGCCTGGATGGGCACCTCGAAGGCCTGCCGCGGGATGAGCTCGCGCAGCTTGGCGACGAGCCGGACACCGTAGGCGTACGCGGCGTCCTTGTGGGTGACGGCCGAGAAGGCGTCCACCTTGTCGCCGTGCAGCAGGATGTCGACCTTGACCAGGCTGGAGGCCTGCTCTCCGGTGGGCTCGTAGTCGAGGGAGGCGTAACCGCGCGTCTTGGACTTCAGCTGGTCGAAGAAGTCGAAGACGATCTCGGCGAGGGGCAGGGTGTAGCGGATCTCGACCCGGTCCTCGGAGAGGTAGTCCATGCCGATGAGCGTGCCGCGACGGGTCTGGCAGAGCTCCATGATCGCGCCGATGAACTCGCTCGGGGCGAGGATCGTGGCGCGCACGACGGGCTCGAACACGTCGCTGATCTTGCCCTCGGGGAACTCGCTCGGGTTCGTGACCGTGTGCTCGCTGCCGTCCTCCATGACCACGCGGTAGACCACGTTGGGGGCGGTGGCGATCAGGTCGAGCCCGAACTCGCGCTCCAGACGCTCGCGGATCACGTCGAGGTGGAGGAGGCCGAGGAAGCCGACGCGGAAGCCGAAGCCGAGCGCGGCGGAGGTCTCCGGCTCGTAGACCAGCGCGGCGTCGTTGAGCTGCAGCTTGTCGAGGGCCTCGCGGAGGTCCGGGTACTCCGAGCCGTCCAGCGGGTAGAGGCCCGAGAAGACCATCGGCTTCGGGTCCTTGTAGCCGCCGAGCGGCTCGGTGGCGCCCTGGTTCAGGGAGGTGATCGTGTCACCGACCTTGGACTGCCGGACGTCCTTCACACCGGTGATGATGTAGCCCACCTCGCCGACGCCGAGACCGTCGGAGGAGGTCATCTCGGGCGACGAGACACCGATCTCCAGCAGCTCGTGGGTGGCGCCGGTCGACATCATCCGGATGCGCTCGCGCTTGTTGAGCTGCCCGTCGACGACACGCACATAGGTCACGACGCCCCGGTACGAGTCGTACACGGAGTCGAAGATCATCGCGCGGGCGGGCGCGTCGGCGACGCCGACCGGCGCCGGAACGTCCCGGACCACCCGGTCGAGCAGCGCCTCGACGCCCATGCCGGTCTTCGCGGAGACCTTGAGGACGTCCTCCGGCTGGCACCCGATGAGGTTGGCGAGCTCCTCGGAGAACTTCTCCGGCTGGGCGGCCGGCAGGTCGATCTTGTTGAGGACGGGAACGATCGTGAGGTCGTTCTCCATCGCGAGGTACAGGTTCGCGAGGGTCTGCGCCTCGATGCCCTGCGCGGCGTCCACGAGGAGGATCGTGCCCTCGCAGGCGGCGAGCGAGCGCGAGACCTCGTAGGTGAAGTCGACGTGTCCGGGGGTGTCGATCATGTTCAGGATGTGCGTACTGCCCTGAGCCGGCCCCTCGGTCGGCGCCCACGGCAGCCGGACCGCCTGGGACTTGATCGTGATGCCGCGCTCCCGCTCGATGTCCATGCGGTCGAGATATTGGGCACGCATCTGCCGCTGGTCGACCACACCGGTCAGCTGGAGCATCCGGTCGGCAAGCGTGGACTTGCCGTGGTCGATGTGCGCGATGATGCAGAAGTTGCGGATCAGAGCCGGGTCGGTACGGCTCGGCTCGGGCACGTGGGTAGGAGTCGCGGGCACGCAGGGATCTCGTCTCGGGCGATGTTCAGAACGGATACGTAGACACCATGGTCCCATGCCCGGCGCCCGGCGCCCGGTTTGGGCGGCCCCGAGGGCGGCTGATATCGTGGACAGCTGTGTCTCGCATGCCCTCTCAGCTGTGAGACGCGTCCAGAAGGAACACCGAACCTGTAAAGGCTCTTTTCGTGGCGAACATCAAGTCCCAGATCAAGCGGAACAAGACGAACGAGAAGGCGCGCCTGCGCAACAAGGCCGTCAAGTCCTCGCTCAAGACCGCGATCCGCAAGGCCCGTGAGGCTGTCGCCGCCGGCGACCTCGAGAAGGCCACCGTTGCCACTCGCGCCGCCTCGCGTCAGCTCGACAAGGCTGTCTCGAAGGGTGTCATCCACAAGAACGCCGCCGCCAACAAGAAGTCGGCGCTGGCGATCAAGGTTGCCTCCCTCCAGGGCTGAGCTCTGATGTGATCGGCCGTACGGGAACCAGCGGGCCCTCTACCACGCTCCCGCCCGGCCACCCAGGACTCGCACGCGGACGCGTTCGCCACGCGTGTGCGAGCCCACCAGCACCAACGCCGAAGGCCCCGCCGCCTCCTTCCCCAGGAGCGCCGGGGCCTTCGGCGTACCCCGGGGCGGGTCGGGATGCGGGGACCAGGACGCGTCCGAGACGGGACCGGGGACCAGGCCGGGACAGGGACCTGGTGGGGAGAAGGGCCGCCTGACCCACGGCCACGCCACGGCACGGCCAACCACGACACCTGGCACTCGGCACTCGGCACTCGGCACCACGAAGCTGCCCCGGGGCTGCGGGCAGCGCGTGCCACAGAGGCACGGAACAGTCGAACGGCATGAGCCGGGGGCCGGAGGCGGGGGCATGAGCCGGAGACGGAACGGCCGGACGGCGCGAGCCGGGGGGCCGGAGGCGGGGGCATGAGCCGGGGACGGAACGGCCGGACGGCGCGAGCCGGGGACCGGACCCAGCGGAACGAGCCCGGCCCTGGAACAGCCGAACGGCACGAGCCGGGGGCCTGAGCCGGAGCCGGAGGCGCGAGCCCGGAACAGCCGAACGGCACGGGCCGGGGGCCGGAGGTCGCGGCGCGAAGCTGCCGCCCGGCCATGGGGCCCGGCGGGGCCGGGGACGGAGCCCCCGGGCAAGAACCTCGACCCCCGCCGGCCCCGGCAGGGTTTCGGGGAGGGGTGGGGTGGGGGACCCGATCGAACCCCAGCCACGAACCGCCCCGCACCACAAGGCCACCCCGGCCCACCCCGCACCGCCGGCCGCTGAGGCCCCGGCCGCCGGGCCTCAGCCCCGCCGCATCCTCGCCGCCCGCGCCACCGCGACCACCGCCTTCTCCAGGGCGTACTCCGGGTCGTCGCCCCCGCCCTTCACCCCCGCGTCCGCCTCCGCGATCGCCCGCAGGGCCAGCGACACCCCGTCCGGGGTCCAGCCGCGCATCTGCTGCCGCACGCGGTCGATCTTCCAGGGCGGCATGCCCAGCTCCCGCGCCAGGTCGGCCGGCCGGCCGCCCCGCGCCGAGGAGAGCTTGCCGATCGCCCGTACCCCCTGGGCCAGCGCGCTGGTGAGGAGCACGGGAGCGACCCCGGTCGAGAGGGACCAGCGCAGGGCCTCCAGTGCCTCGGCCGCCCGCCCCTCGACGGCACGGTCCGCGACGTTGAAGGAGGAGGCCTCGGCGCGGCCCGTGTAGTACCGCCCGACGACGGCCTCGTCGATCGTCCCGTCCACGTCGGACGTGAGCTGCGCGACCGCGGACGCGAGCTCCCGCAGATCGCTGCCGATCGAGTCCACGAGCGCCTGGCAGGCTTCGGGCGTGGCCGAACGACCCAGCGCCCGGAACTCCTGCCGCACGAACGTCAGCCGTTCCGCCGGCTTCGTCGTCCTCGGGCAGGCGACCTCCCGGGCCCCCGCCTTGCGCACCGCGTCGAGCAGCCCCTTGCCCTTGGCGCCACCGGCGTGGAGCAGGACGAGCGAGATGTCCTCGACGGGGTCGCCCAGGTACGCCTTGACGTCCTTGATCACCTCGGCGGAGAGGTCCTGCGCGTTCCGCACGATCAGCACCTTGCGCTCGGCGAAGAGCGAGGGGCTGGTGAGCTCGACCAGCGCCCCGGGCTGGAGCTGGTCGGGGGTGAGGTCGCGCACGTCCGTGTCGGCGTCGGCGGCCCGCGCGGCCGCCACCACCTCCTGGACGGCGCGGTCGAGGAGCAGGTCCTCCTGTCCCACGGCGAGCGTCACGGGGCCGAGGAGGTCGTCGGGGGAAGTCTTTCTGGTGGCCATCGCGAACCAGCATCCCACGGGCCACTGACACCGACGCCCGGGAAGGGGACGAGAATGGCGGGGTGAGCGAACGACACGTACTGGTACTGCCCGACCGCGACGCCGCCGAGGAGGTCGCCGGGGAGCTCCCCGACCGTTTCGGGGTGGCCGAGGAACCGCAGCTCGTACGGGACGCCCTGGCCGGGGAGGACGACGCCGAGGACGCGCAGTGGCTGGTGGTCGTCGAGGATCCGGACGCCCGCCTCGACCCGACGGCGCTGGACGCCCTGGCCGCCGAGTACGAGGGCTGGCTGGAAGCCCCGTAGGGTCGCGGGGCCGCCCGGGCCCCGGTCCCGCGCCTCCGCCAGGGCGCCGGTCCGCCGAACCCGCCACCGCCCGGCCCCGGATCCGCCCGTCAGCCCGTCAGCCCGTCAGCCCTTCTTGGGGACGATCTGGACGTCGAGCTCGATGCTGATGCTGGACCCTACGGCCGCGATGCCCCGCGCGAGCAGCGTCTGCCAGGTGAGGGTGAAGTCCTCCCGGTGCAGTTCGGTGGTGGCCCGGCAGGCGCCCCGGGTCTCGCCCTCCAGGCCGTTCCCGAGGCCCAGGTACTGGGTGTCCAGGGTGACCGTACGGCTCACTCCGTGGAGGGTGAGGGCCCCGGTGACGGCCCAGCGGCTGCCGCCCCGGTGGACGAAGCGCTCGCTGAAGAACTCCACCGTCGGGTAGGCGCCGACGTCGAGGAAGTCGCCGGAGCGCAGGTGGTCGTCGCGCATCCGCACGCCGGTGTCGATGGAGGCCGCGTCGATGACGACGTGCATCGCGGAGCGCTCCATGCGTTCGGCGATCCGGACCGCGCCCGCGAAGCCGTTGAACCGGCCGTGGATCCGGGCGAGGCCGATGTGGCGCGCCGTGAAGCCGATCTGCGAGTGCGCGGGGTCGATCTCCCAGTCTCCGGGCTCCGGGAGCTGGGGCTGGGGCGCGACCTGGAGCAGGACGTCGCCGAGGCCCTGGTGCCGGCCCTCGGCGACGACGGCGCCGCCGTGGTAGGGGGTGTAGCCCTCGGAGGTGACGGCGACCCGGTACTCGCCCGCCGGTACGGTCGCGAGGACCGTGCCGTACGGGTCGGTCTCGCCGGCCAGGACCTTGCGGCCCGCCGTGTCGCTGACGACGAACTCGGCCTGCCGGACGGGTTCGTGCACGGGGTCGAGCACCCGGCAGCTGAGCACGCCCGCCGAGGAGGGGACGGAGAGACCGGCGAGCGGGCCGCCGCGCGAGGCCCCCGCCGCCCGCTTCCCGAAGAGACGATCGAACATTCTTCACGCACCCCCGTGCGACTCATTCACTATGCAACGAAGTCGCATTCGATCACCATTGAGGCGTTCGAGGCAAACGGGGCGAGTGCAGGCAAGTGTTACTCAGGGTCCGAATTGAGGATTCCGCTTCGTACGGCCGGCAGCACGTCGAGTTCGATGCCGAAGAGCTCCCGGTACGCCTTCCTCACCTCGTCGTCACCGTCGAGGACCCGCTCCTCACGCTCGCCGTGAACCCGGATGATCAACTTCGGGGCGCTGAGGGTGATCCGGCCCTCCTCGGTGAGCCGGGAGCAGATGAGGGACCGCGGAAAGTGCGAGTCGGGCGAGGTCTGGTGGTACCAGGCGCCTGCAGCGAAGTCGGCGAGCTCCCGCGGCCGCGGCTCCAGCCGGTACTGCGGCTTGCCGTCCCGCGACACGTCGAGATCCCCGTCCGCGGTCTCCGCGATCCGGAAGACCCCGCCCGGATCCTCCTGGTCGTCACGCGCGTCGAAGGCCAGCGGAAAGTGGCTGTGGTCGCCGAACCCGACGTCCGCCAGCCACCGCTCCCCCTCCGCCGTCTCCACGAGCAGCGCCATGTGGTCGTACGGAATGCCCGGCTTCCCGTGCGGCCCGATGACCCGCCCCTGGAGCAGCGCGACTTCGTACCCGAGTCCTCTCAGCAGGACGGCGAACGCCGTGTTGACCTCGTAGCAGAACCCTCCCCTGCGGGCGCCGACCACCTTGTCGAGCAACGCCTTCTCCTCCAGGACGACGGGCTCGCCGAGATGGATCGAGAGGTTCTCGAAGGGCACGGCCCGCAGATGGAGCAGGTGCAGCTCGCGCAGAGCGGCGGCGTCCGCACGCTCCGGCCGCCGCGCGCCGATACGACGCAGATAGGCCTCGACGGTGGTCGCGTCGGCGGCGAAAGGCTCAGCCCCGACGGGTTCGCTCGTGGGAGGTTCGGATGTCGTCACACCGGCAGTCTGCCCGCTCGATGATCACTCCGCTCGATGATCCGCTCCTCCGTCCGGCAGTCACCGATTCCCCTTCCTTCGCGGACGGTTACCGCATCCGCGGCAGCGGCGAGGGCAGCAGCCGGTCACGGACTCGCGGGTCGGCCCGGCAGCCCGGGTGGCGGTGAGGGGCCTCCTCCCGGCACGGCCACCAGGTCTCCTCCCGCCCCCACCACCGCGACGGCCCCGTCCCGGTCGGTCCGCAGCACCCGGGCACCGCCCGCCCCCAGCGCCTCCAGCGTCCGGGGCGAAGGATGGCCGTACGGATTGTCGCGTCCCGCCGACACGAGCGCGAGCCTCGGCCTCACCGCCCGCATCAGGCCCGGGTCCTGGTGCGCGGAACCGTGATGGGCGACCTTGAGCACGTCCACCGGCCCCAGCCCCGGATGCAACCCCATCAGCGCCCGCTGGGCCGGCGGTTCGAGATCCCCGAGCAGCAGCAGGCTCAGTCCTGCGGCGGTACGGACGAGCAGCGTGACACTGGCGTCGTTGGGCCCCTCGACGGACGACCCGAAGGCACCGCCCCCTCCGGCACCGGTCCACGGCCAGAGCACCCGCCACTCCAGGGCACCGACCCTCCGCCGCTCGCCCGGCTCCGCACGGATCATCGGCACCCCTGCCGCGGCAGCGGTCCGCCGCACGAACGCCGCCTGACCGGGCGGCTCTTCGAGCCCCGTGGTCTGGATCGCGCCCACCGCCCTCCCCCGCAGCACGCCGGGAAGCCCGGCCACGTGGTCGGCATGGAAGTGGGTGAGCACCACCAACGGCACCCTCCGCACCCCGAGTTCACGCAGACAGCGGTCGACCGGCAGGGGGTCGGGGCCCGCGTCCACCACGACGGCGGAGTCCCCGCCCGCCGCGAGCACCGTCGCGTCCCCCTGCCCCACCTGGCACATGGCGAACGCCCAGCCCGGCGGCGGCCATCCCGTGACCCACCGGGCCAGCGGCGCCGGCCGCACCACCACGAGCAGGAGCAGCCCGGCGACGAGCGCGCCGACCACACCCCGGTACGGCAGTCTCCGCACCCCGAGCACCACCAGCGCCGTGAGCAGCGCCAGCGCGAGGCCGCCCCACCACCCGCCGGGCCAGGACAGCTCGGCCCCCGGCAGTGCGGCGCCCGTACGGGCCACCCGCGCCAGCCACCCGGCCGGCCATCCCGCCACCCACGCCAGCCCCTCCGCCGCAGGCATCCAGACCGTCGCCAGGGCGAGCGTGGCGAACCCGCACACCGTCGCCGGCGCCACCGCCAGCTCGGCGAAGAGGTTCGCCGGGACGGCGACCGGACTCACCCGGGCGGCGAACACCGCCACGACCGGCGCGCACACCGCCTGTGCCGCCAGGGCCGCGCCCAGCGCCTCCGCCGCCCGCCCGGGCACCCCGCGCCGGCGCAGCGCCTCGCTCCAGCGCGGGGCGATCGTCAGCAGCGCCCCGGTCGCCAGGACCGAGAGCAGGAAGCCGTAGCTCCGGGCGAGCCAGGGGTCGTAGAGCACCAGGACGAGGACGGCGGCGGCCAGCGCGGGGATCAGCGATCTCCGCCGTCCGGTACCGATCGCGAGCAGCGCGACCAGCCCGCAGGCCGCGGCGCGCAGCACGCTCGGTTCCGGTCGGCAGACCACCACGAACGCGAGCGTCAGCCCTCCCCCGGCCAGCGCCGTGACCCGCAGCGACAGTCCGATCCGCGGCGCGAGCCCGCCCCGCTCCACCTGTTGTGCCCGCCCGGGCCGCCCGATGAGCAGGAGCAACACCACCGTGAGGTTGCTGCCGGAGACCGCCAGGAGGTGGGTGAGGTCGGTCGCCTCGAACGCGTCCCGCAGCTCGGGGCCGATCCTGGAGGTGTCCCCCACGACGAGCCCGGGCAGCAGGGCCCTGGCGTCCGGGGCGAGCTTCTCCGTCGCCTCCCGCAGTCCGGCGCGCAGGCTTCCCGCCGTCCGCTGCAGGGCGTTCGGCGGGCCGACGATCCGTGGAGGGCCGGCCCCGTCGACCTTGAGCACGGCGGCGAAGGGCTCACCAGGTCGCAGCGGCGGCGCGAGCCGGGCACCGACCCGCAGCCGGGTGGTGGGAAGGAGGCGCAGCCATCCCTCCCGCCCCTTCCCCGAGGGCACGACCAGCAGGACCGGCGTCCGGGTCCGGTGGACCGAGCCGTCCGACCGATCGACCCGGGTCACCTCGCCGTCCAGGAGGATCGAGACCGGCGCCATCGCGTTGCCCCGGACCTTGGGCCGGGTGAGCCGTGGGTCGGAGGTCACCGTCACCTCCAGCCGCGCCCGCGCGTGCTCCCGCGCCAGCTCCGGCACGGGGCCCCGCCGCAGATCCGCCGCGTGCAGCCCTGCCGAGGCCGCTCCGGCCGCCGCGCAGAGCAGCACCCCGGCCCATGCGGTCGCCCGTAATCGCCTCCCCGCCGTGGTCCCCCGTGCGGCGGCCTCACGAACACCGCCCGGGTCCCCGCGCCGCCGCCGGACCTGCCCCCGCACCAGCAGGGTCAGGGCTCCCGCCAGGCAGACGGTGACACCGGCCGCGGTCCACCGACCGGTGGCGCCCACGGCCCAGGCCGCCGCCGCCCAGGCGGCCGCCGCGAGGGGAACGAGGCGGAGATCGGTCGGTCCCTCCCGGCACGACGACCGCCCCGCGCCACGCTCCCCGTCGATCCCCTGGTCCGGCTTCATGGCCGCACCAGCGGCTCGAGGTCGGCGAAACGGCGCTCCCCGATGCCGTTGACCTCCCGCAGCTCCGCGACCGAGCGGAAGCCGCCGTGCTCCGTCCGGTGGTCGACGATGTGCCGGGCGAGCACGGGTCCCACGCCCGGGAGGCCGTCGAGTTGTTCCGCCGTGGCCGTGTTGAGGCTCAACGGCGCCCCCGGCGCACCGCCCCCGGCACCACCGCCCGGTCCGGGGCCGCCCCGGCCGGGGCCGGCCGGACCGGAGCCGGCCGCCGGCGTCCCCGGCAGACCGACCAGGATCTGCTCGCCGTCGAACAGGACGCGAGCCCGGTTGACCCCGGTGAGATCCGCGTCGGGCTCCGCCCCGCCCGCCGCCCGCAGGGCGTCCGCCACCCGCGAGCCGGCCGGCAGGGTCAGCACCCCGGGCCTGCGCACCTTGCCGCCGATGTCGACGACGACCCGCGCTCCGGCGGCCCCGGCCCCGGCCTCCCGCGCCGCTCCCGGCCCCGCCCCCGCCGCCGCCCCCGGGCCGCTCCTCGGCACGGGCACGGCGGCCGCGGGAGCGGCGGCGTGGACGAGTGCGGGAGCGCGTACCGGCTCCGGCCGCCCGGTCCAGAAGTACCCGCCCGCGAGACCGGCGGCCACGAGCAACACCACCGTCAGCGCGGCCAGCGCCCTCGGTTCGAGCCCGCACCTGGTCTGCACCCACACCGGGGTCCGGTCACGGAGCAGCGCGACCACCCGCTCCCGCACTCCCGGCGGGGAACCGCGCTCCGGAGCCTCCGGCGCTGGCGGCGCTTCCGGCACCTCCCACGCTTCCGGCGCCGGCGGTGTCACCGTCGGGAACAGGGCGTCCGCCCGCCGCCGCACGGCTCCCCCGGGCGCTGCGGCGGCCTGCCCGGCCCGGGCGCGCCTCCGGGCCCGCCCGGCAGGCGAACCCCGCCCTCCGGGGCGACTGCGCCCGTCCGAACCGGGCGCCCGTCCGGGCCCGCTCGTCGGGGCGCCCGCCGAGCCCGAGGTCCTGGAAGCGGTCGATGCGATGTGTGTACGAAGAGTCATGTCCGTGACGGTAGGGATCACGACCGGCCCGTGCGGAGATCGGCCGTCTTCCGTGGACAGGTACTTCGCTGTGGAAAACTCCGTCACCCCCGCGAGGGACGAACGGAACCCGACCGTCGGGGCGGCCGATGGCGACGCGTCGAGCCGGGCGGCCTCAGCGCGGCGAGACGACGACCGCGAGGAGACCGGGGCCCGTGTGGGCTCCGATGACCGCTCCCACCTCGCTGACCTGGAGTTCCTCGATCCCCGGCAGGCGCTCCTCGAGCCGGTCCGCGAGCGCGGCGGCGCGCTCCGGTGCGGAGAGGTGGTGCACGGCGATGTCGACGGCACCGGAGCCGGCCTGCTCCACGGCGATCTCCTCCAGGCGCGCGATGGCCTTCGACGCCGTCCGCACCTTCTCCCGCAGTTCGATCCGCCCGCCGTCGAGTTCGAGGAGCGGCTTCACCGCGAGCGCCGAGCCCAGCAGGGCCTGCGCGGTGCCGATGCGGCCGCCCCTGCGCAGGTAGTCCAGGGTGTCGACGTAGAAGTAGGCGGACGTTCCCGCGGCGCGCTTCTCGGCCGCCGCGACCGCCTCGTCGAGGGAACCGCCGGCCTCCACGACCTGCGCCGCCGCGAGGGCGCAGAAGCCCAGCGCCATGCCGACCATGCGGGTGTCCAACACGCGTACGGGAACGGGGGCGTTCTTGGCCGCGAGCACGGCGGCGTCGTAGGTCCCGGAGACCTCGGCGGACAGATGGAGCGAGACGATGCCCTTCGCACCCGCCTCGGCGGCCTCCCGGTAGGCCTTCGCGAAGACCTCGGGGCTCGGCCGCGAGGTGGTGACGGACCTGCGCTTCTGCAAGGCCTCGGCCAGTGCCTTCGCCGAGATCTCGGTGCCCTCCTCAAGGGCGCGGTCGCCGATGACGACGGTCAGCGGGACCGTGGTGATGGCGTGCCGCTCCCTCGTCTGGCGTGGCAGGTAGGCCGTGGAATCGGTGACGATCGCGACATGCCGGGACATGAGCGGGAGGTTACCCGCCGAGGCTCCCCCACGGCAGCCCGGCCCCCCTCCCTGACCGCCCGCGTCCGGCACGGCACCGCCCCGGGCCGTGTCGTCAGGTGGTGGTCTCCGGGCGGGCCGACTTCTCCCAGGGGTGGGCAGCCCGGCGGGGATCGGGCGCCGTGATCGCGGACGGCTCTCCGTCGGCCGTCGGGCCCGTCTCGCGGGCGGGACGGGCGGACTGCCCCCACCCGCCGGTCGTCGCCGCGTCCGCCGCCCCGGCACCGGCCGACGTCCCCGGCACGGCGTCCGGGCTCGTCCAGTGGCGCAGGGCGCCCGCCTCGACGTCGATCTGGGCGCTGAGCGACGACAGGTCGTCCTCGGCGAACTTCAGGGCCCGCTCCCGGGCGGCGCGGCGCAGCGCGTCGGCCGAGCCCGTGATCCGCTCGGTCCGGGCGGCGAGTTCGGGCAGCTGGCCGGCCACCCACGCCCGGTCGGGCTCCCGCTCCAGTCGCTTCAGGTCCGCGTCCAGCTCGAGTCCATGGGCGCTGAGGCGGTGGAACAGTTCGAGCGACTCCTTCAGCGAGGCGTCCTCGCCGACCCCGTCCTGCAGCGCCTCCTGGGTGGCGCGCATCGAGGTGCGCAGCGAGAGCCGGAGCCGGGCGAGCTCGCTCGCGGCCCCGGCCTGTCCGAAGCTCTTGGCGCGGAGTGTGGTGTCCTCGACCGTGCGCCGGGCCTGGTCGATGGTGCGGTCGACCCCGCGCTTGGCGGCCTTCGCGACCTTCACGGTGACGTACACCCCGAGCGCCACGAAGGACAAGAAGAGCAGCGCCATGATCGTGATAATCGTGGCTTCCATGTGCGCCCCTCCGGCGTCCGTCGATTCCCCACGGCTGTGGTTCCTCCACGTTAAACGGAACGGGCAGGTTGGGGGTTCCATCGGAACCCCCAACCTGCCCGTAGGGGAAACCCCTATGTGCCGCTAACCGGCGACGATGTTGACCAGCTTCGGCGCGCGCACGATCACCTTGCGGATCTGGGCGCCGCCCAGCGCCGCGACCACGTGCGGGTCGGCCAGGGCCAGCGCCTCCAGCTCCGCGTCCGTGATCGACGGGGAGACCTCCAGGCGCGCCTTGACCTTGCCCTTGATCTGCACGACGCAGGTGACGGTCTCGTCCACGACGTACGCCGGGTCGGCGACCGGGAAGTCCTGGTGGACGACCGAGTCGGTGTGGCCCAGCTTGCGCCACAGCTCCTCGGCGATGTGCGGGGCCAGCGGGGCGACCAGCAGGACCAGCCGCTCGGCGACCGACCGGGAGACCGCGCCACCGGACTTGGTCAGGTGGTTGTTCAGCTCGGTGATCTTGGCGATGGCGGTGTTGAAGCGCATCGCGGCCATGTCCTGCGAGACGCCGTCGATCGCCTTGTGCAGGGCGCGCAGCGTGTCCTCGTCGGGCGCGGTGTCGACGACCGTGACCTCGCCGGTCGCCTCGTCGACGACGTTGCGCCACAGGCGCTGCAGCAGCCGGTACTGGCCGACCACCGCGCGCGTGTCCCAGGGACGCGACACGTCCAGCGGGCCCATGGCCATCTCGTACAGGCGCAGGGTGTCGGCGCCGTACTCGGAGCAGATCTCGTCCGGCGTGACCGCGTTCTTCAGGGACTTGCCCATCTTGCCCAGGACGCGGCTGACCTTCTCGCCCTGGTAGTGGAACGCGCCGTCCCGCTCCTCGACCTCGGCCGCCGGCACGGCGATCCCGCGCGCGTCCCGGTACACGAAGGCCTGGATCATGCCCTGGTTGTAGAGCTTGTGGAACGGCTCGGCCGAGGAGATGTGCCCCAGGTCGAACAGGATCTTGGACCAGAAGCGCGCGTACAGCAGGTGCAGCACGGCGTGCTCGGCACCGCCGACGTACAGGTCGACGCCGCCGGTCGGCATGCCCTCGCGCGGGCCCATCCAGTACTGCTCGACGGCGGGGTCGACCAGCTTCTCGGAGTTGTGCGGGTCCAGGTAGCGCAGCTCGTACCAGCAGGAGCCGGCCCAGTTGGGCATGGTGTTGGTCTCGCGCCGGTAGCGGCGCGGGCCGCGGCCGTCGCCCAGGTCCAGGGTGACGTTGACCCAGTCCTCGTTGCGGGACAGCGGGGTCTCCGGCTGGGTGTCCGCGTCGTCGGGGTCGAAGGTGCGCGGCGAGTAGTCCTCGACCTCCGGCAGCTCCAGGGGCAGCATCGACTCGGGCAGCGAGTGGGCGACGCCGTCCTCGTCGTAGACGATCGGGAAGGGCTCGCCCCAGTACCGCTGGCGGCTGAACAGCCAGTCGCGCAGACGGAAGTTGACGGTGCCCTCGCCGATGCCGCGGTCGGCCAGCCAGGCGGTGATCTTCGCCTTGGCGTCGACGACGCCCAGGCCGTCCAGGGAGATCTCGTCGTTGGCCGAGTCGACCAGCTTCGCCTCGTACGAGGAGAAGGCGTCCTCCCAGGTCGACGGGTCGGTGCCGCGGTCGTCGCTCGGCTCCACGACGCAGCGCATCGGCAGCTCGAAGGCGCGCGCGAAGGCGAAGTCACGGCTGTCGTGCGCCGGGACGGCCATGATCGCGCCGGTGCCGTAGCCCATCAGGACGTAGTCGGCGATGAAGACCGGCACCTGCTGACCGCTGACCGGGTTGGTCGCGTACGCGCCGGTGAAGACGCCGGTCTTGTCCTTGGCCTCGGCCTGGCGCTCGACGTCGGACTTCGAGGCGGCCTGCTTGCGGTAGGCGTCGACGGCCTCGGAGGGGGTGGCGTGACCGCCGGTCCACACCTCGTGGGTGCCTTCGGGCCAGGCGGCCGGGACGATCTTCTCGACCAGGTCGTGCTCGGGCGCCAGGACCATGTAGGTGGCGCCGAACAGGGTGTCCTGGCGGGTGGTGAAGACGGTGATGGCTCCGGCGTCGCCGACCTGGAAGTCGACGCGGGCGCCTTCGGAGCGGCCGATCCAGTTCCGCTGCTGGAGCTTGATGGCCTCGGGCCAGTCCAGCGCGTCCAGGTCGTCCAGCAGGCGGTCCGCGTAGGCGGTGATCCGCATGTTCCACTGGCGCAGCTTGGCCTTGAAGACGGGGAAGTTGCCGCGCTCGGAACGGCCGTCGGCGGTGACCTCCTCGTTGGCCAGGACGGTGCCCAGGCCGGGGCACCAGTTGACCGGGGCGTCGGAGGCGTACGCCAGGCGGTACTCGCCCAGGACGTCGGAGCGCTCGGCGGCGCTCAGCTCGCTCCACGCGCGCGTGCCGGGGACCTCACGCGTGCCGTTCTCGAACTGCTCGATCAGTTCGGCGATCGGCCGGGCCTTCTCGGCCTCGTCGTCGTACCAGGAGTTGAAGATCTGCAGGAAGATCCACTGGGTCCACTTGTAGTACTCCGGGTCGATCGTGGCGAACGACCGGCGCTTGTCGTGGCCTAGGCCCAGCCGGCGCAGCTGGACCTTCATGTTCTCCATGTTGGCCTCGGTGGACACACGCGGGTGCGTGCCCGTCTGCACGGCGTACTGCTCGGCCGGCAGGCCGAAGGCGTCGAAGCCCAGGGTGTGCAGCACGTTGTGGCCGGTCATGCGCGCGTGGCGGGCGAAGACGTCCGTGGCGATGTAGCCCAGCGGGTGGCCGACGTGCAGTCCCGCACCCGAGGGGTACGGGAACATGTCCATGATGAACTTCTTGGGCAGGGCGGCGACGGCGGGGTCGCCCGCCAGGTCACCGGTGGGGTTCGGCGCCTCGTAGGTTCCCTCAGCGTCCCAGAAGTCCTGCCAGCGTGCCTCGATGTCGGCGGCCATGGCCGCCGTGTAGCGATGAGGGGCCGCCGTCTCGGCGGCCGTCGTGATCTCGGTCATGGTCCTTGATGCTCCATCGATCGTCTCTGCCCACTGCCACGAACTGCCCGAAATGAAAAATCCCCTCGCACAGGAGGGGATGCCGCGCCGACTCCGACGGGGTGTCTTCCACCCGTCGGGACTGGTCAGCGCGGCTCGGTAAGCAGGAGGCGTACGGCACGCATGGCGCCAGGGTACCGCAGGGCCCGAGCGGGCCGCACCGACGTTCCACGGAGCGGCGGCGGAGGGCGGCGGAGGAGCCGTACACGAAGAAGCGGGCCACCCGATCCGGGTGGCCCGCTTTCTCATCTGTGGAGCTAAGGAGAATTGAACTCCTGACCTCCTGCATGCCATGCAGGCGCTCTACCAACTGAGCTATAGCCCCGCGTGCGGGAATTTCAGATTACCGCAGAACCGGTACTGGCCATCCGATCCGGATGGCCAGCTTCCGTTCTGTGGAGCTAAGGAGAATTGAACTCCTGACCTCCTGCATGCCATGCAGGCGCTCTACCAACTGAGCTATAGCCCCTTGTTCCGTCGTCCCCGCTTCCATGTTCCTCGCGGCGACGGACAGAACACTAACGGCCCGCCCGGCAGATCGCCAAATCCGTTTCTCCGGCCCCTCGGGGGGCCCGGGTAGGGTCGCCGACTGTGTCCGTCTCCGCGCTCTCCCGAACCCGCGCCCGGCCGTGGCCCCTGGCCACCGCCGCGGCGGTCTGTCTGCTCTCGTTCGCGGCCTTCTGGGTGGCGCAACGCCTCGCCCACGTGAACATGCTCGACGTGATGGTCTACCGGGCCGAGGGGGAGACGGTCCGGGCCGGCGGCGACCTGTACGCGATGCGCGCCACCTCGGCGAACCTCGGCATGACCTACCCGCCCTTCGCGGCGCTTCTGTTCGTCCCGCTCACCCTGGTGGGCGTCCCGCTGATGCGGACGCTCACCACGGCGGGGAACCTGCTCCTGGTGGTCGCCCTGGTGCAGCTGTCGCTCCAGCTGGTCCGCCCCTCGCTGTCGCGTGCGGACCTGTGGCGCACGACGCTGTGGGTCGCCGCCGTCGTGGTCTGGTGCGAGCCGGTGTGGACGACCCTGCGGTACGGCCAGATCAACCTGCTCATAGCGGTGGCGGTGCTGTGGGACCTCACCCGCCGCGAGGGCAGCCGCCGGGCCGGCCTGGGCATCGGCCTGGCGACGGCGGTGAAGCTCACCCCGGGGCTCTTCGTGGTCCTCCTGCTCGCCGCCGGCCTGCTGCTGTGGCGCCGGGACCGGGACGTGAACCAATGGCTGCGCACGGCGCTGACGGCGACCGGGGTGTTCCTCGGGACGACGCTGGCCGTGGCGCTCGCCCTGCCCGCGGACTCGAAGCGGTTCTGGACCGAGACCCTGTTCGAGACCGGCCGGGTCGGCTTCGCCGAGGAGACCGCCAACCAGTCGATCCGCGGGGTCCTGGCCCGGCTGATGCACACGGACGACCCGGGCATGTGGTGGGCGGTGACGGCGGCCGTCCTGGGCGGCGCGGCGATGGTGCTCGCGGTACGGGCGGCGGTGCGCGGCGACAAGGCGGTGGCCGTGGTCGTCTGCGCGTTCACGGCGCTGATGATCAGCCCGATCTCGTGGTCCCACCACTGGGTCTGGTGCGTGCCCCTGCTGATCCTGCTCGCGGACCGCGCCACGCGCGCGTGGCCGGTGACGGGGGCGGTGGCACTGGCCTTCGCCTCGTTCGCGCTGTGGTGGGTCCCGCACGACCCGGGCCGACCCGAACTGGACCAGAACGCCGGACAGATGCTGCTGTCGGCGGTCTATCCGCTGACGACGACGGCGCTGCTCGTGGGATACGCGCTGACGCTGCGGCGTCAGGCCGTCGCGAAGGAGTAGAAGCGCTTGAGGGTGCAGTGCTCGTCGAGGAGCCGGCCGTAGATCGGCTCCCCCTCCAGCTCGCGGTAGGTCTCGATGGGGTCGCCTTTTATGATCAGCGCCCGCGCGCACTCCTCGCACCAGTACTGGAATTCGGGATTGACGGGGTCCATGTCGCGCACGATGGGCGTGCCGCTGCCGCACCAGTCGCACTTCCGCCTGTGTGCACCCATCAATCAGCTCCAGCTGTGGCCGCAGGTCGTGCACCCATAGGACACCCTGCCGTTGTCGCCGAGCACTTGGGTCACCCTCCCGTCCGGATCCTCGTCCCCCTCCGGCCGTCCGATTCTGCCATGGCCCCGCAAGAGGGTCAGCGTGATCGTCGCGGCAGCCCCGCGACGGCACCCACGACGGAGGTGGCGGCCAGGGCGAGGGCGGTCGCCCACAGCGCGTCGGCGGAGTCCTGAGCTCCGGTGTCCGCGTACCGGCCGAGGAAGAGGGTGCCGAACGTGGCGACGCCCACGAGCTGACCGAGCTGGGTGACGGTGGCGAGCAGTCCGCTGGCGTCGGCCGCGTCCTCGGGACGTACGGTGGCCAGCGCCCCGGTCAGGGCAGGACCGAAGGCCAGCGAGATCCCCGCGCCGAGCGCGCCCAGGACCGGGTAGAGCCCCCAGCCGCCGGTGCCGCCGCCCGCGAGCAGCCCTCCGACGGCGAGGAGCGCCGCGGCCGCGAGCAGGAAGCCCGCCGGCACCAGCCCGCGGTGCAGCCGGGCGGGCCAGCGCCGCCAGGTCAGGCCGACGGCACCGAAGACGACGGCGGCGGGTCCGAAGGTGAGCCCGGCGCGCAGGGCGCTGTGGCCGAGGCCGCCCTGCAGGTGCAGGGTCAGGGTGAAGAGGAAGCCGGCGTTGACGCCCATGGCCACGGAGATCCGGAGGACGGCCCGCCCCATCCCGGGGGCGCGCAGCACGCGCGGGGCGATCAGCGGTGTGCCGCCGCGCCGGGCGAGCCGGGACTCGTAGGCGCCGAAGACGACGGCGAGCAGCAGCGAACCGCCGAGGGAGAGCCGGGACCACAGCGGCCAGTCCTGCTCCTGGCCGAGGACCAGGGGGACGGTCAGCAGGGACACGGCGGCGGCGAGCAGGAGCAGACCCGGCAGATCGAGGGCACGCGCACGCGTGGACCCGGCGCGGGCGTCGCGGGGCAGCACCCGGGCGCCGAGGACGAGCAGGGCGATCCCGAGGGGGACGTTGACCAGGAAGACCGGCCGCCAACCGGTGCCGAAGAGGTCGGCGCTGACCAGGACGCCGCCGGCGACCTGACCGGCGGCCGCGCCGGTGGCCAGGACCGCGGAGTAGGCGCTGAGGGCCCGGACCCGGCGCTCGCCCGTGAAGGTGCGCTGGATGAGGCTCAGCACCTGAGGGATCATCAGGGCCGATCCCGCGCCCTGCGCCAGCCGGAAGGCGATCAACTGTCCGGTGTCCGCGGCGAGTCCGCAGGCGAGCGAGGCGGCGGTGAACAGGGCGAGGCCGCCGAGGTACGCCCGCCGGTGGCCGATCAGGTCTCCGAGGCGGGCCCCGGTGATCAGCAACACCGCGTAGGTGACGGTGTATCCGGCGATGACGAGCTGGAGCGCCCCTCCGGACGCGGAGAGCTCGGTCCGGATGGTGGGGGCGGCGACGTTGACGATGAAGACGTCGAGGAGCGCCATGAACTGGGCGGCGAGCACCGCTCCGAGCAGCAGGCCGGGGCGGTTGTCGGTGGCACGGTCTTTACTGGGTGCGGGACGTATCGCGGTCGAGGTCATGCGAAGAGCGTGGCCGTGATCGGATACGGGTGACGAGAGCCCGCCGATGCTGGTACCGACACCACCTGGCAGCGGCGGCACGGGGACTCGACCATGGGGGTGTGACGATCGTGGCAGCGCTACCGACACAGCGCCGACGGCGACCGGAACTGGCCGCGTTCCTGCGCAGCCGCCGGGCCAGGGTGACCCCGGAGGACGTGGGCATGCCGCCGGGGCTCCGCCGGCGCACCCCGGGGCTGCGCCGCGAGGAGGTCGCCCAGCTCTCCGGCGTCGGCGTCACCTGGTACACCTGGCTGGAGCAGGGCCGGCCGATCAACGCCTCCGCGCAGGTCCTCGACGCGGTGGCCCGCACCCTCCGGCTCGACCGGCCGGAGCGCGAGCATCTCTACCACCTCGCCGAAGTGCCGTACGCCCCGGACCGGCCGGTCCCCGACATCCCGGAGGTGAGCCCGGAGATCCAGGGGATCCTCGACGCCCTGGACCCGCTCCCGGCGGTGCTCTACAACGCGCGGTACGACGTGCTGGCGACCAACTTCTTGTACGAGCGGCTCCTGATGCAGGACGGACCAGGCCTGGACACCGGCCCGTTCGGCATACGCAACGTGCTCTGGGCGCTCTTCACCGTGCCGGGGCCCAAGTGCCCGATGGTCGACCGGCAGCGGGAGCTGCCGCTGATGGTGGCCCAGCTGCGGGGCGCGTACGGCCGCCACGTGGGCGAGCCCGCCTGGGAGGAGTTCGTACGGCGCCTCACGGAGGCCAGCCCCGAGTTCGCCCGGCTCTGGCGCAGCGGTGACGTGGTCCCGCCCGGGACGCGGGTGAAGGTCTTCCGGCACGATCTGACGGGCGAGATCCGGCTGACCTCGGTCTCCCTCTCGGTCAACGGGATGCCGGAGTGCCGGATCGTGACGTACACGCCGAGCGACGAGGAGAGCCGTCGGGGGATCGAGATCCTGCGTGGGGCGAAAGGTGGCAGAACGACGGATCCCGCCCCCTGACGGGGACGGGATCCGGTGACTGTGGAGCTAAGGAGAATTGAACTCCTGACCTCCTGCATGCCATGCAGGCGCTCTACCAACTGAGCTATAGCCCCTTGTGTTCTTCGTGTTCTTCGCGCCGCGCGCTCCGAACAAGAAGAACTCTAGCCTGTGACCTGCCGGAAAGTGAAATCCGGGTCCGGCAGGCCGGTCATGGGCTCAGTCGTCGTCGCCGAGGACCGGCTCGGGCAGCGTGCCGGCGTTGTGCTCCATCAGGCGCCAGCCGCGCGCGCCCTCGCCGAGGACCGACCAGCAGCAGTTGGAGAGCCCGCCCAGGCTCTCCCAGTGGCCGGCCTCCAGGCCCAGGAGCCGGCCGATGGTGGTGCGGATGGTGCCGCCGTGGCTGACCACGACGAGCGTGCCGTCCTCGGGGAGCTTGTCCGCGTGCTCCAGGACCACCGGGGCGGCCCGGTCGGCCACCTCGGTCTCGAGCTCGCCGCCGCCCCGGCGCACGGGCTCCCCGCGCTTCCAGGCGGCGTACTGCTCGCCGTACCGCGCGACGATCTCGTCGTGGGTCAGTCCCTGCCACTCCCCCGCGTACGTCTCGCGCAGGGCGGAGTCGTGGGCGACGGTGTGGCCGGTGATCGACGCGAGCTCCGCGGCGGTGGCCGCCGCCCGCTTCAGGTCGGAGGCCACGATGGCGTCCGGCTTGAGCGCGGCGAGCAGCCGTGCGGCCCGGCGTGCCTGGGCGACGCCGGTCTCCGTCAGCTCGATGTCGGTCGAGCCCTGGAAGCGGCGCTCCAGGTTCCAGGAGGTCTGGCCGTGGCGCCAGAGGACGATGCGGCGGCCGCTGCCGCCCTTGGTGGCGCTCAGCTCAGCTCACCGTCCGGTCCCTCGGGAAGGCCGGAGCCGGCCTCGATGTCGGCGCCGGTCAGGGCGGCGTGCTCGGCGGCCTTGCCGCGGGTGTTCACGGCGTCCTCGGGCAGGTCGAGCTCGGGGCAGTCCTTCCACAGCCGCTCCAGGGCGTAGAAGACCCGCTCCTCGCTGTGCTGCACGTGGACGACGATGTCGACGTAGTCCAGGAGGATCCAGCGCGCGTCGCGGTCGCCCTCACGGCGGACCGGCTTGGCGCCGAGCTCCTTGAGCAGCCGCTCCTCGATCTCGTCGACGATCGACTTGACCTGGCGGTCGTTGGGCGCGGAGGCGAGCAGGAAGGCGTCGGTGATCGACAGCACGTCGCTGACGTCGTACGCGATGATGTCGTGCGCGAGCCGGTCGGCGGCCGCCTGGGCGGCGGTCTTGACGAGCTCGATGGAACGGTCCGTAGCGGTCACAAGCAGGCTTTCGTCGGCGGTCCAGTACCCCTCCAGGGTCTCACGGACCGCCGACGACCCCGTCGGTGTTTTCCGGGGCGCCCTTACCGGGGCCCCGGAACCTTGTAGTCCCGGCCCAGGACCACGGTGACCGCGATCGTTCCCGAGGGCTTGCCCTTCCCGACGGAGGAGGCGGGCAGCCCCAGCGTCTTGGCCACCTCGACGGCCGTCGCCTTCTGGGCGTCGTCGCCGTAGAGGACCTGCGATTCCTCCCGGGTCTCCGCGTCGGCGCCGCCCACGAAGGTGAAGCCGCCGTTGATCAGGACGATCCGGGCCGCCTCGGCCGCCTTCTTGCCGGAGCCGTCCCGCACCGAGACCCGGGGGACCTCGCCCGCCTCGGGGGCGGTGACCTTGCCGCCCAGGATGTCCTTCACCACGCTGTCGCTCGCGCCCTCGGTCAGCGCGCCGTCCTGTCCCACCGGGAGCAGGGCCGTCTTGTAGTCGCCGATCTTGGCGTGCTCGGCGAGTCTGGCGAGGGAGGCGGCGAGGTCCTTCTCCGGGAGCGAGGGGTCGAGGATCTGCTGGAGGGTCTCGATGGTGACCGTGGCCGCCTCGGGGTCGCTGGAGAACTTGCGCAGCACCCCGTACATGACCCCGCCGAAGCGCTGGAGCTGCTTGGCCTCGGCCTCGCCGGGCGCGCGGTAGGTGGCGTAGGCGACGGCGGCGCGGCCGTTGAGGGTCTGCTTCTCGCCCTTCCGGACCAGCGGTTCGGCGCCCTTCTTGGTGTCGGGGACGTCCGTGTCGGTGTCGATCTCGATGCCGCTGACGGACTCGACGAGGTTCTCCAGGTAGGGGGTGTCCAGCCGCCAGGTGCCGGTGATCTCCGTCCCGAGCAGGTTGCCGATCGCCTCCCGGGTGCCGCTGGAGCCGTCGTCCTCGACGGATTTCCCGAGGGTGGTCCCGGCGCCCTCGGCGTCGGCGACGACGACGGAGTTGGGGAGGAGGACCGTGGTGCCCTGGCGGGTGGTGGTGTTGTCCACGAGCAGGGCGGTGGAGGTGGTGCCGTGCTTGAGGTCGTGGAGGTGGACGACGATCGTGTCGCGCTGCTGCGGGCCGGTCGCGGCGTCCCCGCCCTTGCTCCCCGGTTCGGACGAGCCGGGGAACAGGCCCGCCGACCAGAGGTAGCCGACGCCGCCCGCGACGGCGAGCACGAGGACGACGACGAGCGCGACGATCCGGTTGCGGCCGCGCCGTCTGGCTTCCTCCCGCCGCTCCGAGCGGCTCTCGGTGAACTTGAGCCAGTCGATGACGTCCTCGGAGTCCTCGTCGGGCTCCTCGATGAACGAGAACTGTTCCGTGCGGTACGCGCGGTCGTCCTCGTCCCGTCGCGGCGGGGCGGACCGCTCGGAGGCGGGGCGCTGGCCGGGTACTCCGGCCGGGGCCGCGACGGGGGCGGCGGGCGCGGGGGCCGCCTGGACGGGCGCGGGGGCGGGAGTCTGCGCGGGCTCGGGCTGGGCGGCCCACTGCTGTCCGGTGTCGTAGGACGGGTAGGCGTAGCCCTGCTGCCCGTAGGGGTCGTACTGCGGGGCCGGGCCCGGCTCCTGAGCGGGCTGCTGCTGGGCGTACGGGTCGTAGCCGTACGCCTGCTGCGACTGCTGCTGCCCGGCGTACGGGTCGTAGTGCTGGGCGGGCTGCTGCTGATGCGTCTGCGGCTGCTGGTACACCGGCTGCCCGTACTCGTCGTAGCCGATGATCTGCGGCTGCGGATAGTACGGGTCGTACGGGTGTTGCTGATCGTTCACCGGTGCCCCTCCCCGAAGCTCACTCGCCGCGGTACAGCTGGCGCTTGTCGATGTAGCGCACCACGCCGTCCGGCACCAGGTACCAGACGGGATCGCCCTGCGCGACCCTCACCCGGCAGTCGGTGGAGGAGATGGCGAGCGCGGGGATCTCGACGAGCGAGACCCCGCCCTTGGGCAGTCCGTCGTCGGTGAGGTCATGGCCCGGTCGGGTGACGCCGATGAAGTGGGCGAGCGAGAAGAGCTCCTCGGCGTCGCGCCAGGTGAGGATCTGCGACAGCGCGTCGGCCCCGGTGATGAAGAACAGGTCCGAGTCGCTGTTGAGCGACCGCAGGTCCCGCAGGGTGTCGATGGTGTAGGTCGCGCCCCCGCGGTCGATGTCGATCCGGCTCACGGAGAACTGCGGGTTGGACGCCGTGGCGATGACCGTCATCAGATAGCGGTCCTCGGCCGCGGAGACGGCCTTGTGGCTCTTCTGCCACGGCTCCCCGGTCGGTACGAACACCACCTCGTCCAGGTGGAACAGGGCGGCGACCTCGCTGGCCGCCACCAGGTGTCCGTGGTGGATCGGGTCGAAGGTTCCGCCCATCACGCCGAGTCGGCGCTTGCCGCGCCCGCCAGTAGGCACTTCCTGCTCTCCCATGCGTGCAGAGCCTACTGGCACGGCGGCGGACGCCGGATCAGCGGTCTCCGGTTCAGCGGTCGCGGTTGAAGCGGGTGGTGATCCACAGCAGCAGAAGCAGGGTGCCGAAGGCACCGAAGCCGGTGAGGTAGGGGCTGAGGCTTTCGTGGTTGCCGCCGTGCTCGGCGCCCTCGGCGAGGGTGACCAGGTGGGCGGCGGTGCTGTGGAGGCTCATCTTCGGCAGACCTATCGATCGGGGGTGGGAGCGGAGACTTCGCGCACATCGTATGCGGGCGGTCGCGGCGCGCTCACGCCGACTCAGGTGTTGGCGTCGCGGTCCGCGCCGTCGTCGTCGCCGGTGTCGTCGGTGCGATACCCGCGCAGCAGGAACCAGGCGAGCAGGACTCCGCCCACGAGCGAGACGAGCAGGACGATCCGGAGCGTGTCGCCCAGCCCCTGCGGTGCGGCGGCGGCCGCGAGCAGGGCGGCTGCGGCGTCTGCGGTGTCCGGCATGTCGGTCGTGCCCTTCGGTCGTCCTCGGTGTCCTGGTTATCCACAGGCTCCGGCACACGGTAGCGCCACCGCCTACGCTGGGTTCAGTCAGGGGGACGAGCACCGACTCGTACGAACAGGGGGCATCCATGACCGAGAACGACCAGGGGAACGTGCCGAGCAGGCAGCGGAAGCGGTTCCCCGGCATCTCCTCGCGGGCCTACGAGCACCCGGCCGACCGGTCGGCCCTCGTGGCGCTGCGGAAGCTCAGCGGCTTCGACACGGCCTTCAAGGCGCTCAGCGGACTGCTGCCGGAGCGCAGCCTGCGACTCCTCTACCTCTCGGACTCCGTCCGGGTGAGCGACGCGCAGTTCAGCCACCTCAACGACATGCTGAGGGACGCCTGTTACATCCTGGACCTGGAGAAGGTCCCGCCGATGTACGTCACCCAGGACCCGAAGCCCAACGCCATGTGCATCGGCCTGGACGAGCCGATCATCGTGGTCACCACCGGTCTGGTGGAGCTCCTCGACGAGGAGGAGATGCGGGCGGTCGTCGGTCACGAGGTCGGACACGCGCTCTCCGGGCACGCCGTGTACCGCACGGTCCTGCTCTTCCTCACCAGCCTTGCGCTCAAGATCGCCTGGATCCCGCTGGGGACGGTCGCGATCACCGCGATCGTGACGGCGCTGCGCGAGTGGTTCCGCAAGTCGGAGCTCTCCGCCGACCGGGCCGGCCTCCTCGTCGGCCAGGACGTGCGGGCCTCGATGCGCGGTCTGATGAAGATCGCCGGCGGCAACCACCTGCACGAGATGAACGTGGACGCGTTCCTCGCCCAGGCCGACGAGTACGAGAAGTCCGGGGACCTGCGGGACTCGGTCCTGAAGATCCTCAACGTGCTGCCGCGCTCGCACCCCTTCACCACCGTCCGGGCGTCGGAGCTGAAGAAGTGGTCGGAGAGCCGCGACTTCCAGCGGATCATGGACGGGCACTACCCGAAGCGCTCAGAGGACAAGGACACCTCGGTCACGGACTCCTTCCGCGAGTCGGCCGGCCACTACGCCGACACGGTGCGGACCAGCAAGGATCCCCTGATGAAGCTGGTCGGGGACATAGCCGGTGGAGCCGGTGACCTGGCGGGCGATCTGGGCGGACGGCTGCGCAACCGGTTCGGCGGCGGCCCGGGCCAGAAGGCGGACGGCGGCCCCGCCCAGGACGGCAGGGGCACCGGGGGCGAGGCCGGGAACGGGACGACGGGCGACGGGGCCGGAAGCGGTCAGAGCGAGGGCTGAGCGCTCGGCGCCAGAACTCCGCACAGCGCGGGGGCGGCGGGCCGGGCGGTGGCGTACGGATCGGTGACCGCCGGGCCGCCGGCGTCCGAGGCCCGCTCCCCCGCCAGGAGCGGCTTCAGGGAGCCCGTGGTGTCGGCGCCGCACGCCTGCGGGCCGGCCTCGACCGTGCTGGTCAGCAGCTCGGCGCGGTGCATCCGCAGGTCCTCGCCGTCGAAGCGGAAGTGCACCACGCGGTGGACCGTGAAGAGGGACGCCGCGGCGGCCGGCCCCGTGCCCCGGACGGCCGGGCGGAGCGCGTAGGTGTACGTGTGGTCGGCGGTGACGTCCAGCGTGTCGGGGCCGGTCTCCTCGAAGCGGAGGGTGCCCTGCACGCGGGCAGCGGGCTCCGCGAGGGCCACCTGCCGGGGGTCGAAGCGGATCAGCCAGGCCGCGAGGGCGTGCCGCCCGTCGTCGGCGGGGGACTCGACGCTCCGGTCGAACTGTTCCAGCTGGTCGGGGTCGAGCAGCAGGCGCGCGGGCCGGACGGTCGCCCCGGACAGGACGTCCGGCTCCAGGGCGGAGGCCACCAGGTAGTCCTTGGCGATGCTGAGGCCGGTGACGACCTGGCTCTCGGAGAAGTGGGAGGTCCGCCCGGCGACGGGCAGGTTGATGCCGGCGGCCCCGGTGCGGTACTCGGCGGCCGGGCTGTGGGCGAAGAGCTGGGCGGGCGTGCCGCCCGGGACGGGGCCCCGGGGGGCGAGCGGGACCACGGTGGTCCGCAGGGGCTCGGCCCGCTGGTCGACGGGGGGCAGGTAGGGGTTGCGGACGCCCAGGTAGATGGCGGTGCCGAAGGCGAGGAGGATCAGCAGGACGAGCAGGACCGCCTGGCGGGAGCCGCCCCGGCTCTCCCAGGAGGAGCGGCTCCGGACGGCCTGGGCGTACTCGCCCATCCGCTCCTGCGCGGAGAGCTCCTGGAGGTGGGCAGCCCGGATGAACGCCTCGTCGAAGACGACGGATCGGTATTCGTCCTCACCACCGCCGGGGAACCCCTCGGGCGTCCCCTCAGGCGGGTCGCCACGCCCTGCCATACCTTCAGGGTAGGTCCGCGCGGGCTTCGATAAACGCCCAGGTACACGACAAGTTCGGAAGAATTGCGCCGTCGGGGCGTACCGGGACCGCGGGGCGCCCGGCCTACCGGGGCCGACCGGGTGGCGGGATGACCGGCGGGGTGAGGCCCGCAGTGAGGCCCACAGGACGGTGGGATGACCGGCGGGCCGGGGCCGACCGGGTGGCGGGGTGCCTAGCGGGGCGCGGCAGACCGGGCGGGGGCCTGGGCGGCCGGTGGGGCCGGGTTCGGGTTCGGCGTGTCGACGCCGGTGGTGGCCGGCGGCGGGACCTGGTCCTCGCGGTTGGCGGCGGCGCCCCGGTAGACGGCGCTGAAGGCGAGGGCGACCATGCCGACGCCCATGACGAGGGCGAGGACCCAGGCGACGGGCCGGAGCCAGCGGGCGCGGCCCCGGTAGGGGCGCAGGGCCCCGCCGTGGCGGCCGTAGGGGCTGGCGTCGTCGCCGATGTCGTCGGGCTCGTAGGTGAGGCCGACGGGGTCGTGGCCGTCCTCGTAGGGGTCGTCCTCGACGGCTCCGCCGCCCGCGCGGGCGCGGGCCGCCTCGGCCTCGGCACGGGCCTGGGCGGCGGCGAGGAGCCGCTCGACCGCGGTGGGCTCGTGGATGGTGGCGGACCTGACGAAGTCCTCGTCGAAGACCACGTCGGCCCAGACCTCGTCGGCGCCTCCGCGGTCGACAGCGTCCTCGGGGTCTCCGCCGTCCTGGAACGGCCTGCCCCCCACGTCGTCCGGCACGGATTCAGAGTAGACCCGGAAGGGGCTTTTGGGCAGGGAGAGCGCGAAGCCTCCCCGCCCGTCCCTCCCCGTACCGAAAGGAGGTGTTACCGCACGTGACCGTCACCGGTGACGATGTACTTGGTCGAGGTCAGCTCCGGAAGGCCCATGGGGCCCCGGGCGTGCAGCTTCTGGGTGGAGATGCCGATCTCGGCGCCGAAGCCGAACTGGCCGCCGTCCGTGAAGCGGGTGGAGGCGTTCACGGCGACCGTGGTCGAGTCGACCAGCTGGGTGAAGCGGCGGGCCGCGGCCTGCGAGGTGGTGACGATGGCCTCGGTGTGGCCGGAGGACCACATCCGGATGTGCTCGACGGCCTTGTCGAGGGAGTCGACGACGGCGGCGGAGATGTCGTACGAGAGGTACTCGGTCTCCCAGTCCTCGGGTGTGGCCGGGACGACGGTGGCCTTGGAGCCCTCGGCGAGGGCGAGGAACCGCTCGTCGGCGTGGACGGTGACGCCGGCCTCGGCGAGGGCCGCGAGGGCCTTGGGCACGAAGGCCTCGGCGACGTCCTGGTGGACGAGGAGGGTCTCGGCGGCGTTGCAGACGCTGACCCGCTGGGCCTTGGAGTTGATCAGGATGTCGACGGCCATGTCGAGGTCGGTCTGGGCGTCGACGTAGACGTGGCAGTTTCCGGTGCCGGTCTCGATGACCGGGACGGTGGACTCCTCGACGACGGTGCGGATGAGGGAGGCTCCGCCGCGCGGGATGAGGACGTCGACGAGGCCGCGGGCGCGCATCAGCTCGTGGACCGACTCGCGGGACTCGCCGGGGACGAGCTGGATCGCGTCGGCGGGGAGCCCGGCGCCGCCGATGGCGTCGCGCAGGACGGTCACCAGGGCGGTGTTGGAGGCGTACGCGGAGGAGGAGCCTCGGAGCAGGACGGCGTTGCCGGACTTGAGGCAGAGGGCGGCGGCGTCGACGGTGACGTTGGGGCGGGCCTCGTAGATGATGCCGACGACGCCGAGGGGGACGCGGATCTGGCGGAGGTCGATGCCGTTGGGGAGGGTCGAGCCGCGGACGACCTCGCCGACGGGGTCGGGCAGCGCGGCGACGTCGCGGACGTCGGCGGCGATGGCCCGGACGCGCTCCGGGGTGAGGGTCAGGCGGTCGATGATGGCCTCGCTGGTCCCGGCTTCGCGGGCCTTGGCGATGTCCACGGCGTTGGCTTCGACGATCTCGGCGGTACGGACTTCGAGGGCGTCCGCGATCGCGAGGAGCGCGTCGTCCTTGGCCGCGCGCGGGAGTGGCGCGATTTCGGCGGCGGCGCCCCGGGCCCGGTAGGCGGCCCGGGTGACCGGGGAGAGGTTGTCGAGGGGCGTGAGCGAGGTCATGTTCGCAGGGTACTGGCACCGCTGTGGACATCCCTCACGTATTGCCCCCGTATCCCGCACTCCGAGACGTGCCCCCGTCGCGATGGCGTGACTCCGTCGGTGGGCGGGGCCCGCCCACCGACGAGAGCCTGTCCGCCGGCGGGGGCCCGCCCACCGATGAGAGCCTGTCCGCCGGCGGGGGGCCGCCCACCGGTGAGAACCTGTCCGCCGACGGGGGTCCGCCCACCGGTGAGAGCCCGTCCACCGGTGGGGGTGCGCCCCTCAGTAGGGGTGGACGCCGACCGGGGCGGCGGGTGGCGGGCCGTAGCCCTCCGCGATCCGCTGGTGGTAGGTCTCGCGGTCGATGACCTCGAGTCCCACGATCTCCCAGGGCGGCAGCTTGGCGGTCTGCCGGTGCTCACCCCACAGGCGCAGGGCGACGGCCGCCGCGTCGTGCAGGTCGCGGGCCTCTTCCCAGTACCGGATCTCGGCGTGGTCGTTGGCGTAGCGGCTGGTCAGCAGGAAGGGGTGGTCATGGGCCAGCTGTTCGAGCCCGCGTCGCACCTCCTTCAGCGGTGACTCCACGCCCGACACACTGAGGGTGATGTGCCAGAGCTTGGACACCGGCCGTTCCTCACGTGTCTCGGTGGTGGTCTCGGTCTTCCTGTCCGTGGACCTGTGCCGTGCCTCGTCGAAGTCGGCTCCGGCCTCGACACTGGTCAGGGCGCGTTCGGCAGTCCCGCGGGGCGGTGCCCCTGGGCGCGCTCGTCTCACCGGCGGCCTCCTGTGTGATGCGTGTGGTGCTGTACCCCGCCTTGTCTTACCCCCGAGACAAAGTTGACCAGTCCGAGGCGGTACTTGGGGCGGTTTTGGTGAACGTCCCTTCCGGATGGCCAGACTTTCAGCCGTTTCGGCGTCGGCCCCGTCAGCGGATGACGACCAGGTCGTCGCGGTGGACGACCTCGCGTTCGTACTCGGGTCCGAGGTCCTTGGCGAGTTCACGGGTGGAGCGGCCGAGCATCCGGGGCAGCTCCTTGGCGTCGAAGTTGACGAGGCCACGGGCGACGGCCCGTCCGGAGGCGTCGCGGAGCTCGACGGGGTCACCGGCCACGAAGTCGCCCTCGACGGCCGCGACACCGGCCGCGAGAAGGGACTTCTTGCCTTCGACGACGGCCCGTACGGCTCCGTCGTCGAGGCTGAGGGAGCCCTGCGGGGTGGAGGCGTGGGCGAGCCAGAGCAGCCGGTCGGCGGAGCGGCGGCCGGTGCGGTGGAAGTACGTGCCGGTGTCCCGTCCGGTGAGGGCGTCGGCGGCGCGGCTCGCGGAGGTGAGGACCACCGGGATGCCGGCGGCGGCGGCGATCCGGGCGGCCTCGACCTTGGTGACCATGCCGCCGGTGCCGACGCCCGCCTTGCCGGCCGAGCCGATCTCGACGTGGGCGATGTCCGACGGGCCGGTGACCTGCGCGATCCGCGAGGTCCCGGGCTTGGAGGGGTCGCCGTCGTACAGCCCGTCGACGTCGGAGAGCAGCACGAGCAGGTCGGCGCGGACGAGGTGGGCGACGAGGGCGGCGAGCCGGTCGTTGTCGCCGAAGCGGATCTCGTCCGTGGCGACGGTGTCGTTCTCGTTGACGACGGGGAGCGCGCCCATGGCGAGGAGCTGGTCCAGGGTCCGGTACGCGTTGCGGTAGTGGGCGCGCCGGCTGGTGTCGTCGGTGGTGAGGAGGACCTGGCCGACGCGGACGCCGTAGCGGGCGAAGGAGGCGGTGTAGCGGGCGACGAGGAGGCCCTGGCCGACACTGGCGGCGGCCTGCTGGCGGGCGAGGTCCTTGGGGCGGCGGGTGAGGCCGAGCGGTGCGAGTCCCGCGGCGATGGCGCCGGAGGAGACGAGGACGATCTCCTTCTCGCCGCCGCTGCGGACCTTGGCGAGGACGTCGACGAGGGCGTCGACGCGGTCGGCGTCGAGGCCTCCGGAGGCGGTGGTGAGCGAGGAGGAGCCGACCTTGACGACGATCCTGCGGGCCTCCGTCACGTACTGCCTTGCCACGTCCGTCTGTCCCGTCACCTGCGTCGCCACCTGCGTCGTCCTCACTCGGCTGTCCCACGCGCCGCGCGCTCCGGGCCGCGGCTGCCAGGCAATCTACGCGAGCCGGGAGGTCTGCCGCTCGTCCGTTTCGCTCCCTGGACCGGAGTCGGCGCCGGGTCGGCCGCTGCCGCGGGGCACCAGGATCCGCTGGGAGATCAGGTAGGTGAACGGGATCGCGACGACGGCCGCGACGAGTGGCGCGATCCTGTCGTCCATTCCGGCCCAGGTGACGAGGACGTAGAGGCCGACGCTCTGGACCAGGTAGTTGGTGACGTTGGTGAGCGGGAAGAGGGCGAACTTCTTCCACGTCGGCCGGGTGCGGTAGGTGAAGTAGGTGTTGAGGAAGAAGGAACCGATCATGCTGAGGAGGAAGGCCAGGGAGTACGCGGCGAAGTACGGCATCCAGGGGTGCAGGAGCAGGTAACAGCCGAAGAAGGTACCGGTGTTGACGCCGCCGACCAGCGCGAAGCGGAAGATCTCCGCGAGCCGGGCCCGTCGTGCGTCCCGCGCACCGCCGGGGCGCGTCGACCCCATCAGCGCTCCCGCTCGGTGGTCACCACGCGGATCCGTTCGGCGGCGGCGCGTTCGGCGGCGGCGCGGCCGAAGGAGCGGTGGGTCTCCTTCACGAGGAAGTGCGGGCGGCGCTTCGTCTCGTAGTAGATGCGGCCGATGTACTCGCCGATCAGTCCCAGCATCACCATCTGCACGCCCCCGAGCCCCACGATGATCGCGACCAGGGTGACGTAGCCGGGGGCGGTGACGCCCTGGGTGATCGCGGTGACGGCCACCCAGACGGCGTAGAGGGCGGCGAGGCCGGTGAGCATCAGGCCGAGCCAGAGGGCGATGCGCAGCGGACGGTTGTTGAAGGAGATCAGCCCGTCCATGCCGTAGTTGAGCAGGGAGCTGAACTTCCACTTCGTCTCGCCGCCCTCGCGCGCGGCGTTCCGGTAGTCGAAGGTGACGGTGTCGAAGCCGATCCAGGAGAAGAGGCCCTTGGAGAAGCGGTTGTACTCGGGCAGCGCCAGCAGGGCGTCGACGGCGGGCCGGGAGAGCAGTCGGAAGTCGCCGACGCCGTCCGTGAGTTCGACGTCCACCCATCGGTTCACGGCCCGGTAGTACACACGGCTGAGCGCCGTACGGACCTTCTTGTCGCCCTCGCGGGTGCGCCGCGCCATCACCTGGTCGTGGCCCTGGTGGTAGAGGTCGAGCATGCGTCCGAGCAGCTCGGGCGGGTGCTGGAGGTCCGCGTCCATGATGACGACGGCGTCACCGGTGGATTTGCGCAGGCCGGCGAGCATGGCGGCCTCCTTGCCGAAGTTGCGGCTGAAGGAGGCGTACTGGGTGTGCTGCGGGTGGCGGGCGGCGATCTCGCGCAGCCTTCCCAGCGTTCCGTCGGAGCTTCCGTCGTCGATATAGCAGATCTCGTATCCGACCGGGAGTGCGTCGAGCACCTGTCGCATCCGCGTGTCGAAGCGCTCGATGACGTCCTCCTCGTTGAAGCAGGGGACGACGACGGAAAGCCTGGTCATGGAACGGTCACTCCAGAGGGATGGGCGAGAGTACGTCCTGAAGGACTGGAAGGACCGCCACCGGACTCTCCTTCGAGCAGCGCGGCCACGGTACGGCGGGGCGGTGGCCGCCCGACGGCGTCCGGGTGACGGCCCCTGGTCGGCATGTCGTCCATGAAGCAAAGCATGTGGGGAAGATATTGGTATACGTGGCATTTTCACCCGTTCGTCACTCATAGGGGCGACATGTCACGGACCTCGGCCGGCTGGAGCGATGACCGTTGAGCAGGACCACCACCTCGGAGCCCGGTGACGCGCGGATGCCGCACGACGAGCAGAACGGCAACGACGGAGACCCCGGACAGGACACCGGCGGCGCGGAGGAGACGGGAGACGCCGTCGGACGCCGGGAGGGTCTGCGGCAGGTACTGCCCTGGATCGCGCTGCTCGTCGCCGCCGGGGCCGGAGCGCTGCTCTCGGTCGGCGCCTTCCTGGGCGTCTACGTCCGTCCCACGTCGGACGACTGGTGCGCCCTGTGGAAGGCCCGCGACATGGGGGTCCTGGGGATCACCTCGGACTTCTACCGCACCCAGAACGGGCGCGTCACCAACGCCTTCCTCACCGGCCTCCTCTACTCCGACGACATGCGGGGTCCCAAGCTGCTGCCCGCCTTCCTGATCCTCACACTGGGCACCGGGCTGTTCCTCCTGGCCCGCACCGCCCTGCGCCCACCGCGTCGGCCCGCCGAGCCGCCCCTCGTGCCCCTCGTGGCCGCGGCGGCGCTCGTCACCGCGCTGCTGTTCTTCGCCGGCACCCGCTCGTACCAGGTGCTGCTCTGGGCGCCCGCGACGATCTCCCACACCCTGCCGAGCGTGATCGGCATCTGGACCGTGCTCGGCGCGGTCCGTGCGGCGCGCAGCGGCGTGCGGTGGGCCAGGGCCGCGGCGGTGGGGGCGGCGCTCCTGGTCGGGGTGGCGCTCGGCATGCTGAGCGAGCCGTTCACCCTGGTGGCCGGGGTGTTCTCGGCCACCGTGGCCGTCCTCTGTCTGCCCCGGTTCGGCTGGACCCGGGACCGGTACGCGTCCACCTGGTGCGCGGCGGCCTGCCTCGGGCTCCTCGCGGGCCTCGTCCTCCTCTACACCTCACCCGGAGCGCGCTGGCGGCGGGCCCAGCACCCGCCGGAGCCGCTGTCGGCCGCGAGCGTCGGAGAGACCTTCCGCGACTGGTGGCGCCTCTGGCAGACGGTCGGCGGCCAGTGGGCGTATCTGGGCGCCCTCGCCGTCGGCGTGCTGCTCGGCCTGGCCCTCGCCGCCCGGCAGGACAGCGGGGGCGCCCGGCAGGAGAGCGGCGGTGCCCGCCGGGGCGGCCCGGCAGTCCCGGGGCTCCCCCCGCGCGCGCTGTTCCGCGTGGCGGTGCTCCTGCCGCTGCCGCTGATCGGCCTGGCCTCGCTGGGCGTCGTCTTCGGGCTGCGCAGCGGCTACGGGGACACCGGCTGGACCTACGGCCGCACCTGGACGAGCTTCCTGCTCCCGCTGCTGATCACCCTCTGCGCGTACGGGGCGTGGGGCGGCCGGCTCCTGGGGCGGCGCCTGGCGTCGCCCCTGCGCCCCGCCGCACGCGCGGCCGTGCTCGTGGCGGTCGGCACGGTCGCCGTCGGCAGCACGGCCGCCCTGGTGCAGCCGGTGCGCGCGCTGACCACGAGCACGGTGGCGCGCTCCGTCGCCTGGGACGCTCAGGACTCCCGTATCCGGGGCGAGGTGGCGGCGGGTGCCCGTGAGGTCGCGTACGGGCCGCTCCTCATCGGCGGCCTCACCGAACCCCTCTTCGCGTCCTCGTACGAGCGGGACTGGGCGGCGCGGTGCACGGCCACGTACTACGGCGTGAACCGCATCCACCGGCCCTGAGGCCCGCCCCCGTGGGCCCGCTTCGCCCGCCCGGCCCCGGCACGCCTCCCGAGCCCGGGGAAGATCCGGGCACGCGCGAGGAGGGGTGCCCCGGCCCGGGGCACCCCTCCTCCTCGAAACGCCGGTGTCAGACGGTCACGCGGACCGCGCGGTTGGCGCCCCAGCCCTCCCAGGCGGAGCTGATCATGGAGCGGACGTCGTGCTGCGCCTTCCAGCCGAGCTCCGTCTCGATGCGCTCGGCCGAGGCGACCACGCGGGCCGGGTCGCCCGGTCGGCGCGGGGTGACGACGGGCTCGACGCTGTGACCGGTGACCTCGTTGATGAGGTTCACCATCTCGCGCACCGACACGCCCTCGCCGCGCCCGATGTTCAGGGTCAGCGTGGCCGTCTCGCCGCGCTCGGCCGCCGCGGCGAGCGAGCGGGCCGCGGCGAGGTGGGCGCTCGCGATGTCGGCGACGTGGATGTAGTCGCGGATGCAGGTGCCGTCCGGCGTCGGGTAGTCGTCGCCGAAGATGCGCGGGGACTCGCCGGCGTCGAGGCGCTCGAAGACCATCGGCACCAGGTTGAAGACGCCGGTGTCGGCGAGCTCCGGGGCCGCCGCGCCCGCCACGTTGAAGTACCGCAGGCAGGCCGTGGACAGGCCGTGGGCCTGGCCGACGGCGCGGGCCATCCACTCGCCGACGAGCTTCGTCTCGCCGTACGGGCTGAGCGGCAGGCACTCGGTGTCCTCGGTGACGAGGTCGACGTCGGGCATGCCGTAGACGGAGGCGGAGGAGGAGAAGAGGAAGCTCTTCACACCGGCCGAGACCGCCGCGTCGAGGATCGTCTGCAGACCCGTCACGTTCTCGTGGTAGTAGAACAGCGGCTTCTCGACGGACTCGCCGACCTGCTTCTTGCCGGCCAGGTGGACGATGCCCGTGATCCGGTGCTCGCGCAGCACCCGGTCGAGGAACGCGCGGTCCAGGACCGTGCCCTGCTCCAGGACGATGCCCTCGGGGACCCTCGCCGGGTTGCCGGTGCTGAGGTCGTCGACCACGACGACGCGCTCACCGCCCTCGGTCATTGCTTTGACGACGTGGGAACCGATGTAACCGGCACCGCCGGTGATGAGCCAGGTCATTCCGACAGTGTAGCCACAGCCTCCGGGCCTCCCGGAGGCTCCCGAAGTGGCCCTGAACACGCCGGAAGCCCCGTCCGGACAGAGGTTCGGACGGGGCTTCGGGCGTGCCGCGGGTCCGGGTCGGGACCCGGCGGGGACGGCCGGGCGGACCCTAGCGCTCGATCTCCTCGAACGCCGCCTCCCACTGGTCGAGGACGTGCGGCAGCGCCAGGTGCGCGACGTGCTCGCGGCCGGCCCTGCCGTACCGCAGGCGCATCTCGTCGTCGTCCATCAGCTCGCCGAGCGCGGCGGCGAGCCCCGGCACGTCGGCCGGCGGCACCAGGGTGCCGGAGACGCCGTCCGCGACGAGCTCCCGGACTCCGCCGGAGACGTCGAAGCTCACGCACGGCACGCCGCAGGCGGCGGCCTCGGCCAGCGCCATCGGCCGGCCCTCGCGCTCACTGCTGATCGCGACGACGGACAGCTCGCGGTAGGCGGCGGCCATGTCCTGCGCCGTGCCGCGGAAGACGACCTGGTCGGCGACGCCGAGGTCCTCGGCCCGCATCCGGAGCTCGCCCTCCAGGGGGCCCTCGCCGAAGAGGTGCAGCTCCCAGCCCTCGCGGCCCTTGTGGGCCTGCGCGAAGGCCTCGATCATGCGGTCGTACCGCTTGATCGGGTCGAGCCGGCCGACCGCGCCGATCTTGCGGGTGTCGAGCGGGGCCAGCTCGTCCGGGAAGAACGGCAGCGGGTTCGGCATGACCCGCACGTTCGGCACGCGCTGGTTGACGAACTCGACCGCGTCGCCCTCGGAGAGCACCAGGGTCTGCTCGAGCGCCGGGTAGTGACGGCGGATCAGGCCCAGGTTGGCGCTCCGCTTCGCCTGCGCGAAGGACTCGTGGTACTGCCCGATGCCCTTGAGGTGACGCCACTTCAGCGGCATGACCCAGTCGACCGCCCACGGCGAGCCGAAGACGATGTAGCCGTCCTCGACCTGGGCCAGCTTCCGCTCGAACTCCGCCCGCGCGTTGTCGCGGTCGGCCCGGGCGCGGCGGGCCTCGGCGCGCCGCGCCAGGCTCATCCGGTCGCCGACCGTGCGCACGGGCGGCTTGGGCTCGGAGGGGGCCGGGTAGAGCGTCGAGTGCCGGTACGCGCGCGTGGCGTTGTACGGGAACGGCTCGGGGCTCGGCCGGATGCCGATCAGCTCGACGCGGTGACCGCGCTCCCCCATGCCCTGGGCGAGGGTGTGCAGCACCCGCTGGGATCCGCCCATCGAGTCGACGTCGATGCCGACGAAGAACACGTTGCGGACGGGGGAGGCCTCAGTCATGGGTGCCGCCTTCGAAAAAAGCATCGACCACCATCTTGCTGGCGTGGCCGGTCTCGTACGAGCAGAACATTTCCTGGAAGCGCGCGTACCGCTCGGCGTGGCGCTCCTGGGTGCCCTCCAGGTCCCGCACGGCGGCGGCGAGGTCCTCGGTGGTCGTCAGCATCGGGCCGGGCGCGATCTCTTCGAGGTCGTAGTACGTGCCGCGGTCGCCGCCCTTGTACACCTCGTAGTCGTCCGTGTAGAGCAGGATCGGACGGCCGGTGTTGGCGTAGTCGAACATCAGCGACGAGTAGTCCGTGAGGACCGCGTCCGAGGCCAGCATCACGTCGTTGATGTCGGCGTAGGAGGAGCCGTCGCGCAGGAAGTGGCCCAGCTCCGGAGCGATCTTGAACCGGTCGTACGGGTGGGTCCGCACGACGACGATCCACTGGTCGGACAGGAGCGGGGCCAGCGCCTCCAGGTCCACCCGCACCGACTGTCCGGTGCGGCGGGCCGCGTCCCGGAACGTCGGGGCGTAGAGCAGGACCTTCTTGTCGGCCGGGATGTCCAGGGCCTCGCGGACGGCGGCGGCCCTGGCCTGCTGCTCGGGCTCGGCCCAGCGCACCAGCACGTCGTTGCGCGGGTAGCCGGAGCGGATCAGGTCGGCCGAGACCTCGAAGGCCGGGACGAAGGTCCGCTCGAACTCGGCGCTGGGGCAGACGAGGGCGTCCCAGCGGCCGACGGCGGCGCGGAAGCGCCCCTTCTCGATCTCCGACGCGCCGCGCAGCGAGGGCACGTCGAAGCCCATCGCCTTGAAGGTCTGGCCGTGCCAGGTCTGGAGGTACCGGGTGCCCTTCGGCTTCGGGTACAGGTACGGCAGGTTGTGCGAGTCGACCCAGTAGGTGGCACGGGCCAGCGCACGCCCGTAGGCGAAGCTTCCGCGCTTGACGAGGGTGACGTCCTCCGGGAAGGACGAGCGGTCGCCGGAGTACGACCAGACCACGTCGATCGGGAGGTTGCGGCGCTTGAGCTCCTCGTAGACGTAGCGCGGGCTGTCCGCGTAGCCGCGGCCCTCCAGCGCCTCGAACACGGCGAGCGGACGCTTGCGGCGCGGGAGCTTGGACACGGCGTCGTACGCGCTGGCCTTGCCCTCGTTGCCGACGAGGATCTTCCTGACCTTGCCGACCTTGCCCTTGGCCTTGCGGGCGACGGGGCCGAGGGGTTCGAGGGACTTCAGGACGCCGGACCGCTGCCAGGTCACCTCGAGGCGTCCGGCACCCTTCTGCTCCGCCTTGACGCGGAGGTGGTGGATGCCGAACCTGTGGTACGTGACGGTGGCGCGGAAGTCCGGCTGGTCGTGCTCGGCCAGCAGGATGTCCGTGCGGCGGGCGCCGTCGCGCTCCAGGGCGACCACCGGGTGGCGGCGGGTCGCCACGCCGACCTTGCCGACGGGCACCTTGCGGAAGTCGAGCGCGGCCTTGGAGACGTACTGCCCCTCGCCCTGGGGGCGGAGGTCCAGCGGCACCGTGAGCGGCGTCTTGTGCGCGGCGAGCTTGACCGAGGCCTTGGTGTCCTCGGTGATCAGGCCGGCCGGGTCGTACGTGTGGATCTCCAGGTGCAGGACCGGTCCCCGCATCGACACGGACGTCAGCTCGTGCCGGATGCGGCCGGTGGCGAGCACCTGCTCGCGCATGTACCACTCGCTGATGTCCAGCTCGCGGCGGCTCACGTCGTCGGCGGGGGCGACGGCGCCCCAGTAGGTGGCGTCGTCCTCGTCCGTCACGAAGCGCGGGGCGAGCTGCGGCCGGCCCAGCTGGCGGGCGGCGACGGGGAGTTCCTCCAGGCGGCCGGTGCGCAGCAGGTGGATGCAGATGCGCTCCTCGCGGGAGAGCCGGGCGTAGGTCTCGTCGGAGATCTCGTCCAGGTACGGGTTCACCACGTCGGCGAACTCGGCGATCCATTCGAGGTCACGGAACGGCAGGTCGCCCAGGTAGAGGCGGAAGTCGTGGCGGAGGAACTTGTAGTCCTTCTCCGCGCGCAGCTCCCCGCGGCCGTTCTCCTCGAACCAGGTGTCGATGAGCCGGGCCACGCCGATGCGGTCCGCGACGTTCTGGATCTTGTGCCGGCTGGAGGAGATGGAGACGCTCTCCGGCGCGAGGCGCCAGGTGTAGACCGACCACGGGACGACGGCGAAGGACTCCGCGAGCGTGAAGGCCTGCGCGGAGAACAGCTGGTCCTCGTAGTGGATGCCCTCGGGGAAGGCGAGGGCGTTGTCCCGGATGAAGGCGGTCCGGTAGAGCTTGTTCGTCGACAGGTGGTCGAAGAAGTACTCCGGCGCCTCGGCGATGCCGTTGACGACCCGCTTCTCGGTGAAGAGGTGCGGGTACCAGAGGCCGGTGGTGTTCGACTCCTCGAACAGGCGGGTCACCTCACCGGTGACGAAGTCGACCCCGGTCTCCTCTGCGACGAGGAGCAGGCTCTTGCAGGCGTGGCGGGGCAGCTCGTCGTCGCTGTCCAGGAACATGATGTGCGGGGCGCGGGCGACCGCGATGCCGCGGTTGCGGGGCGCGCTGCAGCCGCCGCTGTTCTGCTCGAGCCGCACGTAGCGCACGCGCGGGTCGGCAGCTTCCAGAGAACGCGCGACACGCTCGGTGCCATCGGTCGAACAGTCGTCGGCGATGATCACTTCGAGGTTGTTCAGGGTCTGGTCGAGCACGGACCGGACCGCTCGCGGGAGCCGTTCCTCATCGTTGTACACGATGATGACGACGCTCACATCAGGGACGTCGCTAGTCGGCATCCAAGTCCTCTCACAAATGCGGCCGGCGAGATCTGGCACGCGTTCCGGCCAGGCGCGGCGCTGCCTGCGCCATGGTCGATGACGCGGTACCGCCTTCGATGGTGAAGGGTGTCGCCCCTCACATGTTCGACGAGCGCCACCCGGCGACCGGAAAGACTACCCGGCAGGAGGAATTGTTTCATACCTGCCCACCCGGGCCTTCGGTGATGTTCACCGCATCGCAAACAGCCTCTTGAAGCGGCCGGAGACCACCTGGCGCGCGCCGACCGCGCCGCCCGCGAAGCGGAGGACGAGCCCCCGGCGCGCCGAGGCCACGACCTGGACGAGCAGCACCCGGCCCAGTCGCCCGAGGACCATTCCGCGCCGTCCCGCGAACCCCTGCGGGGCCCTGACCTCGGCCTCCCCGGTCGAGCCGTCCGCGTACCGCAGTTCGGCACGGAGCGACCAGGCGGCGAGCCGGCCCGCGCGGAGCAGCTTCGCGGTCGGCAGCGAGACGGTGGCCGTCCAGCCCTCCTCCGTGGGGAGCAGCGGCGCGTCGAACGACAGCTCCGCCGCCGAGACCCGCTCCGTGAACACCACACGGACGGCGGTGGGCCCCAGTTCGGCGACCCGCCCGTAGAGCTCGTGGACGGTCAGGGTCAACCGGGTCGACGCCCCGACGGTCACGGCACCGTCCACCGCCACGGGCAGCCGCGCGGGCGCGAGTTCCGCGAGGCCCTCCAGGGGGACGTCGGCGGGCGCGGCGGACAGGACCGGAGCACCGTCCCCGGCGCGCGGGTAGGGCGGAACGAGCCGGGGCAGGGGCGCGGCCAGTTCGACGAACCGGGCCGCCTCCGGCCCCTCGGGCACGGCGGGGAGGGCCGCGAGCCCGGCGTGCAGCCAACGGTTCGGAGCCTGGGCGGCGGTGACCGCTGCGGCCTCGAAGCCGGCCAGGTGCGCGCGGGTGGCCGTCCACCAGTCGGCCCGGTAGGCGGCGGTCCGCTGCGGCAGCTCGCGCAGGTACATGGGGAGGTCGTAGTCGAGGAACTTCGTCTGCGCGGCCCGGGCCAGCGCGGGCCGTCCCGCCGCGCGGAACACCTCGACGACGGCGGCGTGCGCGGCGATCCGGTGCTCCCAGTTGGCGAGGGAGGCGCGGCGCAGCGAGATCGACAGGGTCGCGGCCTGCCGCCGCACGTGCCACACGTACACGGGCACGTCGGTGACGGCGAGTCGGGGGGCGGCGGCCTGCACCCGGGCGCTGAAGACGAAGTCCTCGTAGTGGAAGGCCCCGTCGGGGAAGCGGATGGCATGCCGGTCGAGGAAGTCCCGGCGGTAGAGCTTGTTGACGGAGAGGGTGTCGAGGACGAACTCCGGATGGTCCTCGATGCCGTCGAGGACGGTGCCGGGGAGCGTGGCTCCCTGGGAGGCGTCGTACAGCGAGGGGGCCCAGACGGTCTCGCGGCCCTCGGGGAGCTCGCGCCGCACGCAGATCCCCGCGACGACGTCGGCGCGCTGCTCGGAGGCGACGGCGAGCAACCCGTCGACGGCGCCGGGCACCAGCAGGTCGTCGCTGTCGAGGAACAGGACGTAGGGGTGGACGGCGGCGTCGATGCCGTCGTTGCGGGGGGTGCCGCAGCCGCCGCTGTTCTCCCGCCGGACCAGCGGGCGCACCCGCGGGTCGTCGGCGAAGCCGGCGAGGACCTCGGCCGTGTCGTCCCCGGAGGCGTCGTCGACGACGACGACCTCGCCGACCGCCTCGCCCTGCGCGAGCGCGGAACGGACGGCGTCGCCGACGTGTGCCGCGTCGTTGTACGCGATGACGACGACACTGACGCGCGCGGCGGCCTGCGGCCGGGGGGTCTCACTCACCCGTGAATCCTACGTGGCCCCCGGACGACCCCAGGGGGCCCGCACCCGGACGGGACCGGCCGGGCACCCCTGGGGTGCCCGGCCGGTGACCGCCGACGGACGGCCGGCCCGCGCCCTCGGAAGGGACGGGCCGGCGCGGGAGACCCCGCGTCGGCCCGCTCTCCGGAACGGGTCGGACCCGCTGGGCCGAACTCGCTTAGAACGGGTCGAACTCGTCGTACTCGCGCTGCGCGTCGTCGTGCTCCGCCTGCTTGTCGCGGCGGCGCTGCGCGGCCGGACGCGGGGCCTCCAGGCGGTGGTCCTCACCGCGGCGGCCGAGCATCTCGGCACCCGCCATCATGGTGGGCTCCCAGTCGAAGACGACCGCGTTGTCCTCGGAGCCGATCGCGACGCCGTCGCCCGCGCGGGCACCGGCCTTCATCAGCGCGTCCTCGACGCCGAGGCGGTTGAGGCGGTCGGCCAGGTAGCCCACGGCCTCGTCGTTGTTGAAGTCGGTCTGGCGGACCCAGCGCTCCGGCTTCTCGCCGCGCACCCGGTAGACCTCTTCGTGCTCGTCGTACGTGACGGTGAAGCCCGTGTCGTCGACGGCCTTCGGGCGGATGACGATCCGGGTCGCCTCCTCCTTCGGCTTGGCCGCGCGCGCCTCGGCGACGATGCCGGCGAGGGCGAAGGAGAGCTCCTTCAGACCCGTACGGGCCACGGCGGAGACCTCGAAGACCTGGTAACCGCGCTCCTCCAGGTCCGGGCGGATCATGTCCGCGAGGTCCTGGCCGTCCGGGATGTCGATCTTGTTGAGGACGACGATCCGGGGCCGGTCCTCCAGGCCGCCGTACTGCTTGAGCTCCTCCTCGATGACGTCGAGGTCGGTGACCGGGTCGCGCTCGGACTCCAGCGTCGCCGTGTCGAGGACGTGGACGAGGACGGAGCAGCGCTCCACGTGGCGGAGGAACTCCAGGCCGAGGCCGCGGCCCTGGCTGGCGCCCGGGATCAGGCCCGGCACGTCGGCGATCGTGTAGACGGTCGAGCCGGCCGTGACCACGCCGAGGTTCGGGACGAGCGTGGTGAAGGGGTAGTCCGCGATCTTCGGCTTGGCGGCCGACAGGACGGAGATGAGCGAGGACTTGCCGGCGCTCGGGTAACCCACGAGGGCCACGTCGGCGACGGTCTTGAGCTCCAGGACGATGTCCCGCGCCTCGCCGGGCTCGCCGAGGAGGGCGAAGCCGGGGGCCTTGCGGCGGGCCGAGGCCAGCGCGGCGTTGCCGAGGCCGCCGCGGCCGCCCTGTCCGGCGACGAAGGTGGTGCCCTGGCCGACCAGGTCGGCGAGGACGTTGCCCTTCTTGTCGAGGACGACGGTGCCGTCGGGAACGGTCAGGACCAGGTCCTGGCCGTCCTTGCCGGAGCGGTTGTCGCCGGCGCCGGGCTGCCCGTTGGTGGCCTTGCGGTGCGGGGAGTGGTGGTACTCGAGGAGGGTGGTGACGGACTGGTCGACGACCAGGGTCACATCGCCGCCACGGCCGCCGTTGCCGCCGTCGGGGCCGCCGAGCGGCTTGAACTTCTCCCGGTGTACGGAGGCGCAGCCGTGGCCTCCGTTACCCGCGGCGACGTGCAGCTCGACGCGGTCCACGAAGGTGGTCATGGTTCTGTGCCTCCAGAGAATTACGGGTGGAATGTCTATCTGGTAACGCGCGAAAGGCGGACCTTCTTCCCTTCCGGGAAGTGAGGTCCGCCTCCGCAAAGAGTTCCGATCAGGCGACCGGAACGATGTTCACGACCTTGCGGCCACGGTGGGTGCCGAACTGCACCGAACCGGCCTGCAGGGCGAACAGCGTGTCGTCGCCGCCACGGCCGACGCCCGCGCCCGGGTGGAAGTGGGTGCCGCGCTGGCGGACCAGGATCTCACCCGCGTTGACGACCTGACCGCCGAAGCGCTTCACGCCGAGCCGCTGGGCATTGGAGTCGCGCCCGTTCCGGGTGGACGATGCGCCCTTCTTGTGTGCCATGTCTCAGTCCCTCTTACTTCGCAGCCGCGGGGATACCGGTGACCTTGATCGCCGTGTACTGCTGACGGTGACCCTGGCGACGGCGGTAGCCGGTCTTGTTCTTGTAGCGCAGGATGTCGATCTTGGCGCCCTTGTGGTGGTCCACGACCTCGGCCGTGACCTTGATGCCGGCCAGGACCCACGGGTCGCTGGTCACGGCGTCGCCGTCGACAACGAGCAGGGTCGAGAGCTCGACCGTGTCGCCAACCTTGGCGGTGGAAATCTTGTCAACCTCAACGATGTCGCCGACAGCAACCTTGTGCTGGCGACCACCGCTGCGCACGATGGCGTACACGCGGATCTCTCTCTCACTCGGGATCGAAACCTCTGAAGCCAGCCGCTCACACGGGCCCGGGGGCCCGTGGCGTTCCGGAATCGGACGAGCGGCCTCTCCCGACGGGCGGGAGGGAGGTGCTCAGAGGTGCGGCGCGTCGTCAGACACGCCGACGGTCTAGGTTACGGGCGGCTGCCACAGGGGGTCAAATTCGCCCGTGCGGTGCGGGCCGCCTCCCCCCGCGGAGGGGGGAGGCGGCCCGCACCGGCCGGTCAGTCCTGGGCCGGGGCGGCGGTCTTCTCCGCCGCCTTCTTGGCCGTGGCCTTCTTGGCGGTGGTCTTCTTCGCCGCGGTCTTCTTGGTCGCCGCCGTCTTCTTGGTGGCGGCCTTCTTGGCCGTGGCCTTCTTCGCGGTCTTGCGCGCGGCCGTCTTCTTGGCCGGCGCGGCCTCCGCCCCGGGCTCGGCCGGCGCCTCGGCGGGCTCGGCCGGAGCCGTGGTCACCACGACGACGGCCGCCTCCTCGGCGCCCGCGGGCGAACCCGCGGGAGCGGTGGCCTTGCGGACCACCCGGCGCCGGGCGCGCGGCGGGGCGGCCACGGGGGCCTCCTCGACGGCGGGCTCGGCGACGGCCTCGGCGGCCGGCTCGGCCACCGGCTCCGGCGCCACGACGGGCTCCGGCTCCGGAGCGGGCTCGGCGGCCACGGGCTCGGCGACGATCTCGGCGGGCGCGTCCGTGGTCGAGACGACCGGGGACGTCACCCGGCGAGTGGCACGGCGACGGCCGCGCGGCGCCGGGGCGGCGGTCTCCTCGACCACCGGCTCGGGCTCCACGACCGGCTCGGGCCCGGCGACCGGGGCGACGGGCTCGGCGGCGGGCGCCGGCTCGAAGTCCACGGCGTCGGTCTCCACGACCGGTGCCGGCGTCGAGACGACCGGGGCGGACACCCTGCGGGTGGCGCGACGGCGGCCACGGCCGCGCGTGGCGGCGGCCTCCGCCTCGGCGGCGGAGCCGTACAGCTCCTCGTCCGGGGCGATCGGGACCGGCACGGCCACCGGGGCGGCCAGCTCCGCGGCGACCTCGGCCTCGGTCTCGCCCTCGGCCTCCGCCGTCTCCGGCTCCACGGCCTCGGCGTGCTCGTGCTCGTGGACGTGCTCGGCTCCGCGGCCGCGCTTCTTCGAGCGCTTGCCGCCGCCACCGCCACCGGCGGTGGCCGGCTGCTCCATGTGCACGATGACGCCGCGGCCGTTGCAGTGGACGCAGGTCTCGGAGAAGGACTCCAGGAGGCCCTGGCCGACCCGCTTGCGGGTCATCTGGACCAGGCCGAGCGAGGTGACCTCGGCCACCTGGTGCTTGGTCCGGTCCCGGCCCAGGCACTCCAGGAGGCGGCGCAGCACCAGGTCGCGGTTGGACTCCAGGACCATGTCGATGAAGTCGATGACGACGATGCCGCCCAGGTCGCGCAGGCGCAGCTGGCGCACGATCTCCTCGGCCGCTTCGAGGTTGTTCCTCGTCACGGTCTCCTCGAGGTTGCCGCCCTGGCCGGTGAACTTGCCGGTGTTGACGTCGACGACGACCATCGCCTCGGTCTTGTCGATCACCAGCGAGCCGCCGCTCGGCAGCCAGACCTTGCGGTCGAGCGCCTTCATCAGCTGCTCGTCGATCCGGTACGTCGCGAAGACGTCGACCTCGCTGGTCCACTTGGACAGGCGGTCGGCCAGGTCGGGCGCGACGTGCGAGACGTACCCGTGGATGGTCTCCCACGCGTCGTCGCCGCTGACGATGACCTTCGAGAAGTCCTCGTTGAAGATGTCGCGGACGACCCGGACGGTCATGTCCGGCTCGCCGTAGAGCAGGCTCGGCGCGGACGTCGAGAGCTGGGCGGCCTTCTTCTGGATGTCGGCCCACTGCGCCTGCAGGCGCTCGACGTCGCGGCGCAGCTCGTCCTCGCTCGCGCCCTCGGCGGCGGTGCGCACGATGACGCCCGCGTCCTCGGGGACGATCTTCTTGAGGATGGTCTTCAGACGGGCGCGCTCGGTGTCCGGGAGCTTGCGGCTGATGCCGGTCATCGAGCCCTCGGGGACATACACGAGGTAGCGGCCCGGCAGGGAGACCTGGCTGGTCAGACGCGCGCCCTTGTGACCGATCGGGTCCTTCGTGACCTGCACGAGGACCGACTGGCCGGACTTGAGGGCGGACTCGATGCGGCGCGGCCCGTTGGCCATGCCGAGCGCCTCGAAGTTGACCTCACCGGCGTACAGGACGGCGTTGCGGCCCTTGCCGATGTCGACGAAGGCGGCCTCCATGGACGGCAGCACGTTCTGGACCTTGCCCAGGTAGACGTTGCCGACGTACGAGGTGGCCTGCTCCTTGTTGACGTAGTGCTCCACGAGCACGTTGTCTTCCAGGACGCCGATCTGGGTGCGCTCGCCGTTCTGGCGGACGACCATGACGCGCTCGACGGCCTCGCGGCGGGCGAGGAACTCGGCCTCGGTGATGATCGGGACGCGGCGGCGGCCCTGCTCGCGGCCTTCGCGGCGGCGCTGCTTCTTGGCCTCCAGACGGGTCGAGCCCTTGATGGACTGGACCTCGTCGGACGGCTCGGCCTTCTCGCGGGCCGGGCGGGGCTCACGGACCTTGACGACCGTGCGGACGCCGTCCTCCTCGGCCGGCTCGACGTCGGCGGAGGCGTCCCCGCTGCGACGGCGGCGACGGCGACGGCGACGGGAGCTGCTGGAGCCGCCGGCGTAGCCCTCGGCCTCCTCCGACTCCTCCTCGCCCTCTTCGGCCTCCTCGGTCTCGTCCTCGGCGTGCGGCTCCTCGCCCTCCTCGGTCTCCTCGACCTCGGTGAGCTCGCCGCGGCGGCGGCGACGGCCGCCACGGCGGCGACGGCGGGACGGACGGTCCTCGTACTCGTCCGTCTCCTCGGCCTCCTCGGCCTCCTCGATCTCGTCGGCGGCGGCCTCGACCTCGGGCTCGTCGGCGACGGTGGCCGGGACGGGCTCGACGGCGACGGGCTCGCCGCGGCGGCGACGGCGACGGCGGGAACCGGTCTCGGCGCGCTCGGCGGGCTCGACGGCCTCCGCGACCTCGGCCGTCGCAGCGGTCTCGACGGCCTCGTCCTCCTCCGGCTCCTCCGTGTGGACGGCGGCCGCCGCGGCGGCGGTCTCCGGCGTCTGGAACATGGGCTCGGCGAAGACCGGGGCCTGGAAGACGGGAACGGCGGGGCGCGCGGCGCGGCGCGGCTCGCGGGCCGGGGCCGGCTCGGAGGTGAACTGCGGCGAGGTGGCGCGGCGGCGGCCGCGGCCACGGGTGGCGGCGGTCTCGGCGGCGGCGACCTCGGCCTCGTCGGCGGCGATCTGCTCGACGGTGGACTGGGGCAGCGACTCACCGGTGGCGGCCGGCTCGGCGGCCGGCTCGGGCGAGGTGGCCTTGCGGGTGGCGCGGCGGCGGGTGCGGGCCGGCGGCGCGGCCTCGGGCGCCTCCTCCACGGCCTCGGCGACCGGAGCGGCGGCCTCGGCGACCGGCTCGGCGACCGGGGGCGCGGCCACGGTCTCCTCGGCGGCGGCCGGGGGGCCGGCCGGAGCGGTGGCCTTGCGGGTGGCCCGGCGGCGGGTGCGGGCCGGCGGCGCGGCCTCGGGCGCCTCCTCCACGGCCTCGGCGACCGGAGCGGCGGCCTCGGCGACCGGCTCGGCGGCCGGCTCGGCGGCGGCCGGAGAGGTCACCGGCGCGGTGGCCTTGCGGGTGGCCCGGCGGCGCGGGCGGGCGGGGGCGGCCTCGGGGGCCTCCTCGACGGCCTCGGCCGCGGGGGTCCCGGCCGGCTCGGCGGCCGGCTCGGCCGCGGTCTCCACGGCGGGCGCGGTGGCCTTGCGGGTGGCCCGGCGGCGCGTGCGCGGCGCGGGGGCGGCCTCGGCCTCGGCGGGGGCGGCCTCCACGGCGGGGGTCTCGACGGCCGGGGCCTCGGCGGGCGCCGTGGTCTCGGCGTCGGCGGTCGCGCCCGTCACCGGCGGACCGGCGGGGCGGGAAGCGGCGCGGCGCCTGCGGCGCGGCGGCAGCTTGTCACCGGGGGCGTTGGTGTCTTCGTTGGACTCGAGCATGCGGGGTTCTCCCGTCACGCTCCCGGGCGCCGCGCCTGGTTCCGGTCCGGCGGCACGATCGCGCCTGTGGCGCGGTGCCGCCGTCCGGGGCGCGGGCGCCGCACGGGAGCTCTGTGTCTGGCTCGCCGGTTCCGTACGCCCTGTGCGGACGGCCTGGCGAAAGTCTTCTGGTCAGTGCGCTGCCCGACCCAGGTGGCTCCCGAGTGCCAGGGCGGCGCTACGACGACCGCTCCCTACGCGGTACCGGCACCCGGCGCCGTCGCCGGGGCGGTCGCGGCGGCCGTGGGTGAAGCGGCCGTGACTGCCTCGCGGTCGGGCGCGAGCGGGTCGGTCACCGTGCCGGACTCCTCGTCGAAGAGCCCCTGCGCCAGCCTGGTCACCGCAGCGGGGACCGGCGGCGCCAGGTCGGCCACAGCTCGGAGACCGGACAGGACGTCGTCGGGTCGAACGGCAGGTGTCACGTGCCGAACAACCAGGCGCAGTATCGCACAGGCGCTGTCCAGCGGCCTATCACCCTGGGGATCGCCCTGGTGACGGGCTGCCGTCAGCTCGGTGACGGCGGAACGGGCGTCGAAGGTGCGGACTCCGTTCTTGGTCTTGCGCTGTACTTCCACGGTCTCGGCCGCGAGAAACGCCTCGACGGCCTTCTCGGCGTCCTCGACGGCGACGCCCTCCAGGCGCAGCTCCCACACGGAGGCGGTGAGCCGGTCGGCGAGGCCCGAGGTCCGGGCCTCCACGGCGTCGGTGATGTCGAGGCCGGCCGGGAGGGACTCGTCGAGCAGGGCCCGCAGGGTCTCCGGGTCACGCGGCTCGGTGAGCGCGATCTCCAGGTACTCGGCCTCGGAGCCCGTGCCCGTCGGGGCGGCGTTGGCGTACGACACCTTGGGGTGCGGGGTGAAGCCCGCCGAGTACGCCATGGGCACCTCGGCACGGCGCAGCGCACGCTCGAAGGCGCGCTGGAAGTCACGGTGGCTGGTGAACCGGAGGCGGCCGCGCTTGGTGTAGCGCAGTCGGATGCGCTGCACCGCCGGTGCGGGCGGCGGGCCTTCGGGCTGTCGCTTGCCCAGTGGTTCTTCTCCTCGGTGCGGGGCGGACGCGGGTGGCGCTCCGCCCGGAAGCTCGGGGGACGCCCCCTGGGCGGCCCGCCCGGATCACCCCCGCGTCCTGCGGGGAGATCTCGGGGCGGGCGCGGCGCCGGGGACGTTCGTCGTACTGCCCAGGGTACGCGCCCCCGCCGCCTCCGGTTCTCCGGACTCGGTCAGCGGGGCCCGCCGAAGAGGGCGAGGCGCACCTCACGGGCGGCGGCGCGGACGGCGCGCCCGACGGAGGCGAGGGGCGCCCACACCCAGGTCCGCAGCCAGTGGCCGACGGGCGTGAGGACCACCCGGTACGTCCAGGCGAGGGGGCGTCCGATCGCGTTCCACAGCACCCAGCCGACGGCGCGTCCGAGGGCCCGGGAGATCAGGCCCCCGATCCGCCAGGCCCAGGCGATCGCGGCGCCGACCCCCCGGCCGACGGGGGCGAGCACGTACCGCCAGAGCCAGGTCAGCGGGGTGACGAGCAGCAGGTCGACGACCCACCGAACGGCTTTGGCGACGGGCAGGAGGACCCAGCGTCCGAGCCACTTGAGGGGCGTGACGACTAGCAGGTCGACCACCCACCAGAGGGCCCGGCCGACCGGGGCGAGGACCCACTCCCACAGGAACCGCAGCGGGACGACGACGAGGTGGTGGATCAGCCGGCCGAGGGCCCGCCCGAGCGGGGCGAGCACCCAGCGCCACAGCTGCTTCAGACAGTGGGCCAGGACGTCCCAGACCAGCCGGACGGGCAGGACGATCACCAGGGCGATGGCCCGCGCCACTCCCGTGAGACAGCCCGCGGGCTCGTTCGGGGGCTGCGACCTGGTGTTCTCCGTGTTCATGCCGGAAATGACGCGACGGCCCGGCAAAGGGTTTCCCCTTCGCCGGGCCGTCACCCAAGCGTTACTGGTTGACGACCGTCAGCGGCAGCAGCTTCTTGCCGGTCGGGCCGATCTGGATGTGCGTGTCCATCTGCGGGCAGACGCCGCAGTCGAAGCACGGGGTCCAGCGGCAGTCCTCGACCTCGGTCTCGTCGAGGGCGTCCTGCCAGTCCTCCCAGAGCCAGTCCTTGTCGAGTCCCGAGTCCAGGTGGTCCCAGGGCAGGACCTCCTCGTAGGTGCGCTCGCGGGTGGTGTACCAGGCGACGTCCACGCCGAAGTCGGGGAGCGTCTTCTCGGCGCAGGCCATCCAGCGGTCGTACGAGAAGTGCTCGCGCCAGCCGTCGAAGCGGCCCCCGTCCTCGTACACCGCGCGGATGACCGCGCCGAGGCGGCGGTCGCCGCGGGAGAGGAGTCCCTCGACGATGCCGGGCTTGCCGTCGTGGTAGCGGAAGCCGATCGAGCGGCCGTACTTCTTGTCGCCGCGGATCTTGTCGCGGAGCTTGCGCAGGCGCTCGTCCGTCTCCTCGGCCGACAGCTGCGGGGCCCACTGGAAGGGGGTGTGCGGCTTGGGCACGAAACCGCCGATGGAGACGGTGCAGCGGATGTCGTTCTGGCCGGAGACCTTGCGGCCCTCGGCGATCACGTTCATCGCCATGTCGGCGATCTGCAGCACGTCCTCGTCGGTCTCCGTCGGCAGGCCGCACATGAAGTACAGCTTCACCTGGCGCCAGCCGTTGCCGTAGGCCGTGGAGACCGTGCGGATGAGGTCCTCTTCCGAGACCATCTTGTTGATGACCTTGCGCATGCGCTCGGAGCCGCCCTCGGGGGCGAAGGTGAGGCCGGAGCGGCGGCCGTTCCTCGTGAGCTCGTTCGCCAGGTCGACGTTGAACGCGTCGACGCGGGTCGAGGGGAGGGACAGGCCGACCTTGTCGTCCTCGTACCGGTCCGCCAGGCCCTTCGCGATGTCGGCGATCTCGGTGTGGTCCGCGGAGGAGAGGGAGAGGAGGCCGACCTCCTCGAAGCCCGTCGCCTTGAGGCCCTTCTCGACCATCTCGCCGATGCCGGTGATGCTTCGCTCCCGCACGGGGCGCGTGATCATGCCGGCCTGGCAGAAGCGGCAGCCGCGGGTGCAGCCGCGGAAGATCTCGACGGACATGCGCTCGTGGACGGTCTCCGCGAGCGGGACGAGGGGCTGCTTGGGGTAGGGCCACTCGTCGAGGTCCATGACGGTGTGCTTGGAGACGCGCCACGGCACGCCGGAGCGGTTCGGCACGACGCGGCCGATGCGGCCGTCCGGCAGGTACTCCACGTCGTAGAACGCGGGGATGTACACCGCGCCGGTCTTCGCGAGGCGGAGGAGGACCTCCTCGCGGCCGCCGGGGCGGCCCTCGGCCTTCCACTGCCGGATGATCTCGGTCATGTCGAGGACGGCCTGCTCGCCGTCGCCGATGATCGCCGCGTCGATGAAGTCCGCGATCGGCTCGGGGTTGAAGGCGGCGTGGCCGCCGGCGAGCACGATCGGGTGGTCGACGGTCCGGTCCTTCGACTCCAGCGGGATGCCCGCCAGGTCCAGGGCCGTGAGCATGTTCGTGTAGCCGAGTTCCGTGGAGAAGCTCAGGCCGAAGACGTCGAACGCGCCGACGGGGCGGTGGCTGTCCACGGTGAACTGCGGCACGCCGTGCTCGCGCATCAGCTCTTCGAGGTCCGGCCACACGCTGTAGGTGCGCTCGGCGAGGACGCCCTCGCGCTCGTTCAGCACCTCGTAGAGGATCATGACGCCCTGGTTGGGCAGGCCGACCTCGTACGCGTCCGGGTACATCAGCGCCCAGCGGACGTCAGCGCTCTCCCAGGGCTTGACCGTGGAGTTCAGCTCTCCACCGACGTACTGGATCGGCTTCTGCACGTGCGGGAGCAGAGCTTCGAGCTGCGGGAAGACAGACTCGGCAGCAGACATCTCGAACCTTCGTGAGCTGGCAGGGGGGCGACTCTCAAGCGTACCCCGGTGCTCAGCGGGTCAGAGCCGCCGTGAGCTCCGGGGCCGAGGCGCGGGCCCAGGCCCCGGGCAGTTCCCGCTCGGTCGCGTCGGCCGCCGCCTCCTCCCGGCCGTACAGGAGTCCCCAGGTGAAGGCCGATTCGCCGACGCCGTGGGCCATGATCCCGAACTCCCTCAGGGCGGCCCGGGCGACCACGGCGTCCTGGTGTTCGCCGAGGAGGGACTGGACGGCCTTGACGCGTTTCGAGAGCCGCTTGGCGGGTTTGCCGAGAGCGGGGCGGGCGGCGTCGGCGGCGTAGCGGGCGCGTTTGGCTGCCTTGCGGGCCTCGTGGAGGGCGAGGTCGCGCTCGTGGCCGGGGCTGAGGGAGAGGGCGTGCTCGATCCGGCCGCCGAGGCGGTCGTGGTCCTTGCGGACGGCGCGGGAGAGGACCGGGCGGGCGTCGCGGCGGGCGGCCTTGCGCAGCGGCGGGCCGGCGAGGAGCGCGTCGAGGGTGTCGAGGAGGGTGAGGTAGCGGGCGGAGTCGAGGGCGGTGAGGACCTGGTGCCGGGCGTTCCTGGCGAGGGCGGCGTCCCGGCGGCGCAGCCGGGCCTCGACGGGGCCGAGGACGAGGGTGGGGGGCAGGTCGGCGACGCGGGCGCGCAGGCGTGCGTCGAGGACCTCCTGGTCGCGGGCGACGCCGAGCTCCCCGGCGAGCCATTTCAGCTCGTCGCCGACGGGGTCGGTGACATGCCGGTCGAGGACCTTGCGGTAGGTCTTGAAGGCGCTGCGCATCCGGCGGCAGGCGACGCGCATCTGGTGGACGGCGTCGGGCAGGTCGCGGCGTACGGCGGGGTCGAGCGCGACGATCGCGTCGGCCTGTTCGCGCACGTAGGCGAGGACGGCGGCGCCGGCGGTGCCGGGCTTCCCTGCGGCGGGGGCCGTCCGGGGCTCCGCGCCGGTCTCCGCGAGGGCCCGGGCGAGCTTGGACGGTGACGCGGAGGGGTGGACGCCGGCCTTGCGGAGGCGTTTCTCGACGGCGTCGAGGAGGGCCGGGTCGATGTCGTCCGCGAGTTCGACCTCGATCTCGGTCCAGGTGGCCACCGTGCCTTCGGGCAGGCGTTCGGCGTGGACGGTGTCGACGGAGAGTTCGGCGAGGAGGGCGCCGCCGGCGTCGAGGAGGTGGCGGACGTCGCGCGACGAGCGGAGGCGGACGGCCGGGACGATCTCGGCGTCGCGGACGCGGGAGCGCAGGAGCCCCGCGAGCTCACCCGGCGGGGTGTCGCTCAGCGGGGCCCTGATCTCGTCGCGGACTCCGGCGGTGACGGGGAACTTCACGTGCCAGCCGGCGTCGCTTCCGCCGGTGCGGCGGCGGAGGGTGACCGCGTCGGCCGCCAGCCGGAGGTCCGGGGTGTCGTAGTAGACGGCGTCGAGTTCCACGACGCCCCGGTCCACGACCTCGGAGACTCCGGGGACGCGGGAGAGGTCCGGTACCGGAGTCCCTCCGGTGGCTTCGTACTTCCGCTCGATCTCGCGTTTCGTCTCGGCCATACCTCGCATCTAACCGCGTCCGCCGCCGTCATGCCGTCATGCCGTCATCGGGCGTTGCACGCGGATCGACTGGAGCAGTCCGATGGCCACCCACACGGCGAACATCGACGAGCCGCCGTAGGAGACGAACGGCAGCGGGAGGCCGGCGACCGGCATGATGCCGAGCGTCATGCCGATGTTCTCGAAGGACTGGAAGGCGAACCAGGCGATGATGCCGGCCGTGACGATCGTGCCGTAGAGCTCGGTGGTCTCGCGGGCGATCCGGCAGGAGCGCCAGAGGATGACGCCGAGGAGGACGAGGATCAGGCCGGCGCCGACGAAGCCGAGTTCCTCTCCGGCCACCGTGAAGACGAAGTCGGTCTGCTGTTCGGGGACGAACTGGCCGGTGGTCTGCGAGCCCTTGAAGAGGCCGGCGCCGAGGAGGCCGCCGGAGCCGATGGCGATGCGGGCCTGGTTGGTGTTGTAGCCGACGCCGGCGGGGTCGAGGTCGGGGTTGGCGAAGGCGGCGAAGCGGTTGATCTGGTACTCGTCGAGCATGCCGAGCGCGGTGACGAGGAACGCGCCGACGACGCCGGCGCCGATGAGGCCGAGGACCCAGCGGTTGGAGGCGCCGGAGGCGAGCAGCACGCCCAGCACGATGACCGCCATGACCATGACCGAGCCGAGGTCGGGCATCAGCATGACGATGCCCATGGGGAGGGCGGCCAGGGCGAGGGCCTTGGCGACGGTGCGGTGGTCGGGGTGGAGCTGGTCGCCGGCGTCGACCTTGGCGGCGAGGAGCATCGCCATGATCAGGATGATCGTGATCTTCACGAACTCGCTGGGCTGGAGGGAGAAGCCGCCGCCGATGACGATCCACGCGTGGGCGCCGTTGATGGTGGCGCCGAGCGGGGTGAGGACGGCGAGGATCAGCACGATCGAGAGGCCGTAGAGCATCGGCACCGCGCCGCGCAGGGTGCGGTGGCCGAGCCAGATCGTGCCGATCATCAGGGCGAGGCCGATGCCGGTGTTGAGCAGGTGCCGGAAGAGGAAGTAGTACGGGTCGCCCTGGTTGAGCTCGGTGCGGCCGCGGGTGGCGGACCAGACGAGCAGCGAGCCGACGCCGGAGAGGGCGAGCGCCGAGAGCAGTATCGGCCAGTCGAGCCGGCGGAGCACCGAGTCGCGGGCGGTCAGCCTGGCGAGGGTGCCGCGCTCGGGTGCGTACCGGGAGACGGAGAAGCCGTGGGGCGCGGTCATCTGTTCAGAGCCTCCCGCGGGCGGCGGGCGGGCCCGCCAGCTGCTGGTCGTCGTCCGGCTTCCTGGTGGGCGTCACGGGGTCGGCCGGCGGGGCCGGCGGCTGGGTGTCGTCGACCTTCTGCTTCGTCTCGTCGACCTTCTGCGCCTCCGGGTCGTACGGCTTGATCTTCGGCGCGTCGATGGAGCCGTCGGCCTCGATCCTGGGGAGGGACTTCTGCGGCTGCGGCAGCAGGGCCCGCTTGAGGTCCTGGTTGCCGGCGTCGTCGAGTCCGTAGAGCGCGTCGTAGATGTTGCGCACGGCGGGGCCGGAGGCGCCGGAGCCGGTACCACCCTGGGAGATCGTCATGACGATCGCGTAGTCCTTGGTGTACGTGGCGAACCAGGAGGTCGTCTGCTTGCCGTAGACCTCGGCGGTACCCGTCTTGGCGTGCATCGGGATCTTGTCCTGCGGCCAGCCGACCTGGGCGAAGCGCCAGGCGGCGGTACCGCGGGTGGCGACTCCCGCGAGGGCTTCGTCTATCAAGTCGCGGGTGGCGGCGTCGAAGGGGAGCCTGCCGTGCGACTTGGGCGCGATCTCCTTCACCCTCTTGCCGTCGGGGCTGATGACGGCCTTGCCGACGGTGGGGTTCCACAGGGTGCCGCCGTTGGAGATGGCGGCGTAGATGGTGGCCATCTGGATGGGGGTGACGAGGGTGTCGCCCTGTCCGATGGAGTAGTTGACGGAGTCGCCGGCGCGCATCAGGTTGCCCTCCAGGCAGTTCTCGTACGAGAGCTGCTGGACGTAGGTGCCGCCCTTCTTGCCGTACTTGCACCACCAGTCCTTGTTGGCCTCCCAGAACTTCTGCTTCCACTGGCGGTCGGGGACGCGGCCGGAGACCTCGTTGGGGAGGTCGATGCCGGTCTCGGCGCCGAGGCCGAACTGGTGGGCGGTCTTGTAGAACCAGTCCCCCGGGTTCTTCTTCGGCTTCATCCCGCCGTCCTTGATCCACTGCTGGTGGGCGAGGGCGTAGAAGACGGTGTCGCAGGAGACTTCGAGGGCGCGGCCGAGGCTGATGGGGCCGTGGTTCTGCGATTCGAAGTTCTTGAAGACCTGGTTGCCGATGGAGTACGAGCTGGTGCACGGGTAGCGGCCGTCGAAGTCGTAGCCCGCCTGGACGGCGGCGGCGGTCGAGACGACCTTGAAGATGGAGCCGGGGGCGGCCTGGCCCTGGATGGCCCGGTTGAGGAGCGGGAAGTTGGAGTCCTTGCCGGTGAGGGCCGCGTAGTCCTTGGCGGAGATGCCGCCGACCCAGGCGTTGGGGTCGTAGTCGGGCTGCGAGGCCATGGCGACGATGCGGCCGGTCTTGGCCTCCATGACGACGACGGCGCCGGCGTCGGCCTTGTAGTTCTCGTTGGTGTTCCGGTCGAAGGTCTTGCGGGCCTCGACCATCGCGTTGTGCAGCTCCCACTCGGCGACCGCCTGTACGCGGGCGTCGATGGAGGTGACGACGTTGGCACCGGGCACGGCGGGGTCGTTCTTGGCCTGGCCGATGACGCGGCCGAGGTTGTCGACCTCGTAGCGGGTGACGCCGGCCTTGCCGCGCAGTTCCTTGTCGTACGTGCGCTCCAGGCCGGAGCGGCCCACCATGTCGGAGCGCAGGTACGGCGACTCGGTGTCCTTGGCCTTCTCGATCTCCTGGTCGGTGACGGGCGAGAGGTAGCCGAGGACCTGGGAGGTGCGGGCCTTGCCGGGGGCCGGGTAGCGGCGGACGGCGGTGGGTTCGGCGGTGATGCCGGGGAAGTCCTCGGCGCGCTCGCGGATCTGGAGGGCCTGCTGGGTGGTGGCCTCGTCGGTGACGGGGATCGGCTGGTAGGGCGAACCGTTCCAGCAGGGCTTGGGCGTCTTGGAGTCGCAGAGCCGGATCTTGTTGATGACGTCGACGGGCTTCATGTCGAGGACGTCGGCGAGCCGGGTGAGGACGGCCTTGCCCTTGTCCTTCATCTTCATCAGGTCGGTGCGGGACGCGGAGACCACGAGCCGGGTCTCGTTGTCGGCGAGCGGGACGCCGCGGGCGTCGAGGAGCGAGCCGCGGACGGCGGGCTGCACGACCTGCTGGACGTGGTTGTTCTTCGCCTCGTCCGTGTACTCCTTGCCGTTGCGGATCTGGAGGTACCAGAGCCGGCCCCCCAGGGTGAGGAGCAGGGAGAAGACGAGGATCTGGATGACGACGAGCCGGATCTGGACCCGGGGGGTCCGCCCGGTCTCGGGAATGTTGCTCATGCTGCCGGTGCCCCCTCGGTCACAGTCGCTCGGCTCCCTTGATGCGTCCGTCCCCGGTCACAGTCGCTTGACTCCCTTGATGCGTCCGGCGCGTGAGGCGCGGCTCCGTGCGGCCTTCACCCGCAGGCCGCCGCGCTGGGTGCCGATGCTCAGGCCGGTGCCGGAGGAGAGCCAGCCGGAGGCGACGTCGGCGCCGTTGCCGCCGCCGGTGTCGGCGAGCGGGTCGTTCTCGGCGCGGCGGGCGAGGGCCATGATGAGCGGCACCGTGAAGGGCGCCAGGAGCAGGTCGTACACGGCCGCGGTGAACAGCAGGAACCCGAGGCCGACATGGCGGGCGGCGGTGTCGCCGACGAGGGCGCCCACGCCCGCGTAGAGGAGCGTGGAGCCGACGGCCGCGGCGACGACGACGGCCATGGGGCCGGTCGCCGAGGTGAGCCGGCCGTTGTCCGGCTTCGCGAGGCCCACGAGGTAGCCGATGACGCAGAGCACGAGGGCGTAGCGGCCGGCGGCGTGGTCGGCGGGCGGGGCGAGGTCGGAGAGGAGGCCGGCGGTGAAGCCGATCAGGGATCCGCTGACGGGCCCGTACACGAGGGCGAGGCCGACGACGGTGAGGAGGACGAGGTCGGGGACGGCGCCGGGGAGCTGGAGGCGGGCGAGGACGGAGACCTGGACGACCAGGGCCACCACGATCAGGGCGGCGGAGAGGAGGATCCGGTTGAGCTTCACGGTGTGGCGTCCCCCTGGTCCTGCTGCGTCTGCTGGTTCTGACCGTCGTTCGGCTTCTGCTGTCCGTCCGGTGGTGCCGTCGGGGTGACCGTGACGGTGACGGTCGGGGCGGGCTTGGGCTTCTGCGGCAGGACCATGTCGCGCGGGTCGGACTGCGGGGCCCGGACGACGACGCCGACGATGTCGAGCTTGGTGAAGCCGACGTACGGGCGGACGTAGACGTTGCGGGTCAGGCCGCCGCCCGACGGGTCGACGCGGACGACCTCGCCGACCGGGACGCCGGGCACGAAGGGCTTGTCGGCGCGCGAGCCGAAGGTGACGAGCCGGTCGCCGGGCTTGACCTTGGCCTTGCCGTTGAGGAGCTGGACCAGGAGCGGGCTGTCGCCCTGGCCGGTGGCGAAGCCGAGTTCGTCGCTCTTCTCCATGCGGGTGCCGACGGTGAAGTCGGGGTCGTTGGCGAGGAGGACGGTGGAGGTGGAGGGGCCGACGGTGGTGACGCGGCCGACGAGCCCCGCGCCGTTGAGCACGGTCATGTCGCGCGTGATGCCGTCGCGGGCGCCGACGTCGATGGTGACGGTCCAGGAGAAGCCCTGGGCCGCTCCTATGGCGATGACCTGGGCGCCCTTGATGCCGTACTGCCCGGCGCCGGCGGTCTTGAGCATGGAGTCGAGCTCGCGCAGCCGGTTGCGGTTGCGGTCGTCGCTGCCGAGCTTCGCCTTGAGTTCGGCGTTCTCCTTCTCCAGCGCGGCGATCCGGGTGTGCCGCTCCCCGGAGTCCCGTACCGCGCCTATGGCGTTGCCGACGGGATCGACGGCGGCCGCCACACCGTTCTCGACCGGCCCGAAGACCGCCGCTGCGGCCTGTCGGGCACCGTCGACGGGTGACTCCTGGCCGCCGCGGATGTCCACCGTGATCAGTGCGAACGCGATGGCGATCAGCAGCACCAGGAGCAGCCGGCTCTCTCGTGTGTCCCTCACGTGCGGCGGCCGTGCCTTTCCTCGTGGTTCGGTTGTTCGGCTGTACGGGTGAAACGGTGTCGCTAGCGGCGGGGCTGGGCGTCCAGCACCTGCTGGAGGGCTTCGAACTCCTCCACGCACTTGCCGGAGCCGAGCGCCACCGAGTCCAGCGGGTCCTCGGCGATGTGGATCGGCATGCCGGTCTCGCGCCGGAGGCGCTCGTCGAGGCCGCGGAGCAGGGCGCCGCCACCCGTGAGAACGATGCCGCGGTCCATGACGTCACCGGAGAGCTCCGGCGGGCACTTGTCGAGGGTGGTCTTCACGGCGTCGACGATCGCGTTGACCGGCTCCTCGATGGCCTTGCGGACCTCGGCCGCGGAGATGACCACGGTCTTGGGCAGGCCGGAGACGAGGTCGCGGCCCCGGATCTCGGTGTGCTCGTCCTTGTCGAGGTCGTACGCGGAGCCGATGGTGATCTTGATCTGCTCCGCGGTGCGCTCGCCGAGGAGGAGGGAGTACTCCTTCTTGATGTGCTGGATGATCGCGTTGTCCAGCTCGTCGCCGGCGACCCGGATGGACTGTGCCGTGACGATTCCTCCGAGGGAGATGACGGCGACCTCGGTGGTGCCGCCACCGATGTCGACGACCATGTTGCCGGTGGCCTCGTGGACGGGGAGACCCGATCCGATGGCCGCCGCCATGGGCTCCTCGATGATGTGCACCTGGCGGGCGCCCGCCTGGGTCGACGCCTCGATGACGGCGCGGCGCTCCACTCCGGTGATGCCGGAGGGCACGCAGACGACGACGCGGGGGCGGGCCAGGTAGCGGCGCTTGTGGATCTTGAGGATGAAGTAGCGGAGCATCCGCTCGGTGATCTCGAAGTCGGCGATCACACCGTCCTTGAGCGGGCGTACGGCGACGATGTTGCCGGGGGTCCGGCCGATCATCTTCTTCGCCTCGGCGCCGACCGCGAGGATGCCCCCGGTGTTGGTGTTGATGGCGACGACTGACGGCTCGTTCAGAACGATGCCTCGACCCCTGACGTACACCAGCGTGTTGGCGGTCCCGAGGTCGACAGCCATGTCACGGCCGATGAACGACATTGAGTTCCCCTTGATTTCCCATGGCTGAGAGTGGTGCGGCGTGGAGTTTTCCATCGTAGTGCCGCCCGCGCGGATGCCGCGCGTTGGTCCACCTCTGTATCTGGTGACGGTAGGACGCGGCGATCCGTTCCCGGGATTGACGTTCATATGCCTGGGGGCGACCGAATTCCTTCGGTCGCCCCACAGGGTTGTGCCGATCGACTGACGCCGGGTCAGCGGACGGCTCAGACAAGACCCGGGAAGAAGATCTTCAGCTCGCGCGCCGCGGACTCCTCCGAGTCCGAGGCGTGGATCAGGTTCTCCCGGACGATGGTGCCGAAATCACCGCGGATCGAACCCGGCGCGGCGGCGATCGGGTCGGTCGGCCCGGCGAGCGTGCGCAGGCCCTCGATGACCCGCTCGCCCTCGACGACGAGCGCGACGACCGGGCCGGACTGCATGAACCCCATCAGCGGCTCGTAGAAGGGCTTGCCCTTGTGCTCGCCGTAGTGCTGCTCCAGCGTGTCCTGGTCCAGCTCGCGCAGCTCCAGGGCGGTGATGGCCCATCCGGCCTTCCGCTCGATGCGGCCGATGATCTCGCCGATCAGGCCACGGCGGACGGCGTCGGGCTTGAGCAGGACGAGCGATCGCTGGCTCACGGGGGAACTCCTTCGGAAAAGCGGTGTGCGGGACCTCCGAGGCTACAGGGCCCGCACGTCCCGCGATTACGCAGCGTCAGGCCCTGCCGAGGCATGCGCCGCGGCCCAGTCGGCCTTGACCTTGTCGATCCGCCGCCCGTAGTGCACCGAGGCCCACCACAGACCGGCGAAGACGGCCCCGAGGAAGAACATGGTGGGGACGAAGAAGCCGCTGAGGACGAGCCCGACCTGCAGGGCCCAGCCGAGCTGCACTCCACCCGGCCGGGTGATCATCCCGCACAGCAGCACCGAGACGACCATGGCCACGCCGCAGACCCACCAGACGGTGGACGTCGCGAGGCCGTCGTCCTTCATGGCGACGAGCCCGGCGAAGCCGATCACGAAGAACTCGCCGATGAGGGTCGAGGAACAGAGCACGCGCATCGGGTTCAGCCCCTTCGCAGCAGCAGCCGGGCGTCGCCGACCGTGAAGATCGAACCGGTCACGAGCACGCCCGCGCCGCCGTACTCGGCCTCTTCCTCCGCGAGGGTGATGGCCGCCTCGATGGCATCGGGCAGCCGCGGCTCGACGACGACCCGGTCCTCGCCGAAGACCTCGACCGCGATCGCGGCGAGCGCGTCCACGTCGGTGGCCCGCGGGTTGGAGTTCGCGGTGACCACGACCTCCGCGAAGATCGGCTCGAAGGCCTCCAGGAGGCCCTTGGCGTCCTTGTCCCCGCTCGTGGAGACCACGCCGATGAGCCGGGAGAAGCCGAAGGCCTCGCTGATGCCCTCCGCCGTCGCCCGCGCGCCGTGCGGGTTGTGCGCGGCGTCCAGGATGACGGTCGGGGAGGTGCGGACGATCTCCAGGCGGCCCGGGGAGGCCACCTGGGCGAAGGCCCGGCGGACGGTGTCGACGTCCAGGGTCCTGGCGTGCTCGGCACCGATCCCGAAGAAGGCCTCGACCGCCGCGAGCGCCACCGCGGCGTTGTGCGCCTGGTAGGCGCCGTGCAGCGGCAGGAAGATCTCGTCGTACTCGCCGCCCAGGCCCCGCAGGGTGAGGAGCTGGCCGCCGACGGCGACCTCGCGGGAGGCGATGCCGAACTCCATGCCCTCGCGGGCCACGGTCGCGTCCGCCTCGACGGCCTTCTTCAGCAGGACCTGGGCCGCGTCGACCGGCTGCTGGGCGAGGATGACGGTCGCGCCCTGCTTGATGATCCCGGACTTCTCGGTTGCGATCTCGGCGGTCGTCCCGCCGAGCCGGTCGGTGTGGTCGAGGTCGATGGGGGTGACGACGGCGACGGAGGCGTCGATGACGTTCGTCGCGTCCCAGGTGCCGCCCATGCCGACCTCGACGACCGCCGCGTCGACCGGGGCGTCCGCGAAGGCGGCGTACGCCATGCCGGTGAGGACCTCGAAGAAGGAGAGCCGGTACTCCTCGCGGGCGTCGACCAGTTCCACGTACGGCTTGACGTCCTGGTACGTCTCGATGAACCGCTCGGCGGAGATCGGGGCGCCGTCCAGGCTGATCCGCTCGGTGATGGTCTGCACGTGCGGCGAGGTGTAGCGCCCGGTGCGCAGCTCGAAGGCGCCGAGCAGGGCCTCGATCATGCGGGCCGTCGACGTCTTGCCGTTGGTGCCGGTGATGTGGATCGAGGGGTACGCGCGCTGCGGCTCGCCGAGGACGTCCATCAGGGCCGCGATCCGCTTGACGGAGGGCTCCAGCTTGGTCTCGCCCCAGCGGGTGGACAGCTCGGTCTCGACCTCGCGCAGCGCCCTGTCCAGCTCGGGGTCCTCGGGGCGGCTGGGCACGGGGTCGCCCTGGGGCGGTCCGGCCTGGGCGCGCAGGGTGCGGCTGCCGGCCTCGATCACCGCCAGGTCGGGGTCGCGGTCTGTCTCGGTGTCGACGATGTCGTCGAACTGGTCATTCGGGTCGCTCGGCTCGCTCACGGGCCCAGTCTACGGAGCGGCGCCGACAGGACCGCGGACCCACCCCTTTCGGGACTTTCGGTCCACCGGCCCACCGGTCCGCGCGGCGACGGAGGACGGGGGCGGGGGGCGGGGAGGGCGGCGCGCGGGCAGGGCGGGAGGCAGGGCGCGCCCTCCGTCGTCCCGGGTCCTTCGTCCCCGGCTCCTGGGCTTCGGTCACAAGCCGCGTGACGCCGTCCACAAGCGGACGGAAGACGAGGGGGCCCGGAACCGCTTCGCGCGGTTCCGGGCCCCCTCGTCGCGCACTAGGCCTGCGGCAGGTTCGCCAGCTGGGCCTGGATGCGGGCGATGTCCTCGTCCGCCTTGGCGAGGCGGGTGCGGATCTTGTCGACCACGTTGTCCGGGGCCTTGGCGAGGAAGGCCTCGTTGCCGAGCTTGCCCTGGGCCTGGGCCTTCTCCTTCTCGGCCGCCGCGAGGTCCTTCGCGAGGCGCTTGCGCTCGGCGGCGACGTCGATCGTGCCCGAGAGGTCGAGCGCGACGGTGGCGCCGGCGACCGGCAGGGTCGCGGTGGCCGCGAAGCCGTCGCCCTCCGGCTGGAGGCGCAGCAGCTGCCGGATGGCGGCCTCGTGCGCGGCGAGCGCGGTGCCGTCGAGCTCCAGGCGGGCGGGGACCTTCTGGCCGGGCTGGAGGCCCTGGTCGGCGCGGAAGCGGCGGACCTCGGTGACCACCTGCTGGAGGTTCTCGATCTCGGCCTCGGCGGCGTCGTCGCGGAAGCCGCTGTCGGTCGGCCACTCGGCGATCACGAGGGACTCGCGCCCGGTGAGCGTGGTCCACAGGGCCTCGGTGACGAACGGGACGATCGGGTGCAGCAGGCGCAGCATGACGTCCAGGACCTCGCCGAGGACCCGGCCGGAGACCTCGGCCTGCTCGCCGCCGGCGAAGAACGTGGTCTTCGACAGCTCGACGTACCAGTCGAAGACCTCGTCCCACGCGAAGTGGTAGAGCGCGTCGCTGAGCTTCGCGAACTGGTAGTCCTCGTAGTACGCGTCGACCTGGGCGACGGTCTTGTTGAGGCGGGACAGGATCCAGCGGTCGGTCGCCGACAACCGCTCGACCGGGGGCAGTTCGCCCTCGATCGTCGCGCCGTTCATCAGGGCGAAGCGGGTGGCGTTCCAGATCTTGTTGGCGAAGTTCCGGGAGGCCTTGACCCAGTCCTCGCCGATCGGCACGTCGACGCCCGGGTTGGCGCCGTTGGCCAGGGTGAAGCGGACGGCGTCGGAGCCGTACTGGTCCATCCAGTCCAGCGGGTTGACGACGTTGCCGAAGGACTTCGACATCTTCTTGCCGTTCTGGTCACGGACCATGCCGTGCAGGGCGATGGTGTGGAACGGCGGGGTGCCGTCCATCGCGTACAGACCGAACATCATCATCCGGGCGACCCAGAAGAAGAGGATGTCGTAGCCGGTGACCAGGACGGAGTTCGGGTAGAACTTCTCGAGGCTCTCGGTCCGCTCGGGCCAGCCGAGCGTGGAGAACGGCCACAGGCCGGAGGAGAACCAGGTGTCCAGGACGTCCGTGTCCTGGTGCCAGCCCTCGCCCGTCGGCGGCTGCTCGTCGGGTCCGACGCAGACGACCTCGCCGTCCGGGCCGTACCAGACCGGGATGCGGTGGCCCCACCACAGCTGGCGCGAGATGCACCAGTCGTGCAGGTTGTCGACCCAGTCGAAGTACCGCTTCTCCATCTCCTGGGGGTGGATCTTGACCTTGCCGTCGCGGACCGCGTCGCCGGCGGCCTTCGCGAGCGGGCCGACCTTGACCCACCACTGCATCGACAGGCGCGGCTCGATGGTGGTCTTGCAGCGCGAGCAGTGGCCGACGGAGTGGACGTACGGACGCTTCTCGGCGACGATCCGGCCCTCGGCGCGCAGGGCGGCGACGATGGCGGAGCGGGCCTCCAGGCGGTCCAGGCCCTGGAAGGGGCCGTGGACGGTGATGACCGCGCGCTCGTCCATGACGGCGAGGTTCGGCAGGCCGTGGCGCTGGCCGATCTCGAAGTCGTTCGGGTCGTGCGCCGGGGTCACCTTGACGGCGCCGGTGCCGAACTCGGGGTCGACGTGGGTGTCGGCGACGACCGGGATCGTACGGTCCGTCAGCGGCAGCTTGATCCGCCGGCCGACCAGGTGCTTGTAGCGCTCGTCGTCGGGGTGGACGGCGACGGCCGTGTCACCGAGCATCGTCTCGGCGCGGGTGGTGGCGACGACCAGGGAGTCCTCGCCCTCGCCGTACCGGATGGAGACGAGCTCGCCCTCGTCGTCCTGGTACTCGACCTCGATGTCCGAGATGGCCGTCAGGCAGCGGGGGCACCAGTTGATGATGCGCTCGGCGCGGTAGATCAGCTCGTCGTCGTAGAGCTTCTTGAAGATGGTCTGGACGGCCTGGGACAGGCCCTCGTCCATGGTGAAGCGCTCACGGGACCAGGCGACGCCGTCGCCCAGGCGCTTCATCTGGCCGGAGATCTGACCGCCGGACTCGGCCTTCCACTGCCAGACGCGCTCGACGAACGCCTCGCGGCCCAGGTCGTGGCGGGACTTGCCCTCCTTGGCGAGCTCGCGCTCGACGACGTTCTGGGTGGCGATGCCGGCGTGGTCCATGCCGGGCTGCCACAGCGTCTCGAAGCCCTGCATGCGCTTGCGGCGGGTGAGGGCGTCGATCAGCGTGTGCTCGAAGGCGTGGCCCAGGTGGAGCGAACCGGTGACGTTCGGCGGCGGGATGACGATGGTGTACGGCGGCTTCTCGCTCTTCGCGTCCGCCTCGAAGTACCCGCGCTCCACCCAGCGCTCGTACAGCGGCCCCTCTACCTCGGCCGGCGCGTACTGGGTCGGCAGTTCGGTGGTGGGCGCTGTCTGCTGCTGAGTGTTCTCGGTCACGGGGCCAGTTTAGGGGTGTCGCGGTCCTGTCCTGAAACGCGATTGTTCGGTAACGGTGTGGCCCCCGCCGCACCTGCGGCTCCTCGGTTCCGACAGGATGTTCGCTACGCATAAACATCCTGTGAGGGGAACCTGTCGATGAGCTACAACCAGCCGGGCCCGTACGGTGGCCAGCAGCCCGGTCCCTACGGCCAGCCGGGTCCGTACGGCCAGCCGCCCCAGCAGCCGGGCCCGTACGGCCAGCCGCAGGCTCCGCAGCCGGGTTACGGCTACCCCCAGCAGGCCCCGCAGGGCGTTCCGCCGCAGCAGCCCCCCTACGGCTACCCGCAGCAGCAGCCCCAGCACCCCGGCCCCTACGGCCAGCAGCCCCCGTACGGCGCCCCGCAGGGCCCCGGCGGCTACGTGCCCCACCCCCCGGCCCCGAAGAAGTCCAAGGCCGGCTGGATCATCGGCGCGGTCGCGGTCGTCGCGGCGATCGGCGTGGGCGCGTACTTCGTGCTGGGCGGTGGCGGCGCCTCGGTCGCGGACGACGGCCCCCACAAGCTGATCACGCCGGAGACGGTGCTGGGCGAGTACAAGAAGGCGCCGGACAGCGAGAAGTCCTCCGACAAGGACTCCCTGAAGGAGGCCGAGAAGAACGGCGTCAAGAACGCCCAGGAGGTCAGGGCCACCTACAAGGTGGAGAACAAGGCCAACCCCCTGGCCAGCAAGATGCTCTCCTTCAACGGTCTCTACGGCGAGATCGACGACCCCGAGAAGGTCGTCGACCTCATCTTCGCCACGGCCAAGGCCGAGGCGGAGAAGGACGCCGGCAAGGACGACGAGCCGCAGCTGGAAGGCAGTCCGCAGAAGTACGAGCCGGCCGATCTCGACGGCGCGGTGCTGAAGTGCCAGCAGGCCAAGACGAAGGCCGACGCCGCCGCCGGCGCGCCCTCGTTCACCATCAACATGTGCGTGTGGGCCGACCACAGCACCGTGGGCCTCGTGGTCCCGGCCGACATGGCCTCGATGATGGCGGGCAAGTCCGACTCCGCCGAGGACGCCGCCGCCCTCACCGCCAAGCTCCGCAAGGAAGTCCGCGTCAAGTCCTGATCCGCGGCCCGCACATGCGGAAGGGGCGCCCCGCCGGTCGGCGGGGCGCCCCTTCCGTGTCCGTGCCGCTCAGGCCGACTTCTCGTGCCTGCCGTCGTTCTTCACGATCCGCGGGACCAGCGTCGGGTTGACGTTGTTGCGGACCACGTCGGCCGTGATGACCACGCGGGCCACGTCCTTGCGGGACGGGACCTCGTACATCACCGACTGGAGGACCTCCTCCATGATGGCGCGCAGGCCGCGCGCGCCGGTGCCGCGGAGGATCGCCTGGTCGGCGATGGCCTCCAGGGCCGGGCGGTCGAAGTCCAGTTCCACGCCGTCGAGTTCGAAGAGGCGCTGGTACTGCTTCACCAGCGCGTTGCGCGGCTCGACCAGGATCTGGAGGAGCGCCTCGCGGTCCAGGTTGTGGACGGAGGTGAGGACGGGGAGACGGCCGATGAACTCGGGGATCATCCCGAACTTCACCAGGTCTTCCGGCATGACCTCCTGGAACTGGTCGCTCGCCTCGATCTCGCGCTTGGAGCGGATGGTCGCCCCGAAACCGATGCCCTTGGCACCCGCCCGCGCCTCGATGATCTTCTCCAGGCCCGCGAAGGCACCGCCCACGATGAAGAGCACGTTCGTCGTGTCGATCTGGATGAACTCCTGGTGCGGGTGCTTCCGGCCGCCCTGCGGCGGGACGGAGGCCGTGGTGCCCTCCAGGATCTTGAGGAGGGCCTGCTGCACGCCCTCGCCGCTCACGTCACGCGTGATCGACGGGTTTTCGCTCTTACGGGCGACCTTGTCGATCTCGTCGATGTAGATGATCCCGGTCTCGGCCTTCTTGACGTCGTAGTCGGCCGCCTGGATCAGCTTGAGCAGGATGTTCTCGACGTCCTCGCCGACGTAGCCGGCCTCCGTCAGCGCCGTCGCGTCGGCGATGGCGAACGGGACGTTGAGCATGCGGGCCAGGGTCTGCGCGAGCAGCGTCTTGCCCGAGCCCGTGGGGCCGAGCAGCAGAATGTTGGACTTCGCCAGTTCGATGGCGTCGTCACGGCCCTGCGCGCCGCCGTTCTCGCCGGCCTGGACGCGCTTGTAGTGGTTGTACACCGCGACCGAAAGGGCCTTCTTCGCGGGCTCCTGCCCGACGACGTACCCCTCCAGGAACTCGTAGATCTCGCGGGGCTTGGGGAGTTCCTCCCACCGCACCTCGCTCGTCTCCGCGAGTTCTTCCTCGATGATCTCGTTGCAGAGGTCGATGCACTCGTCGCAGATGTACACACCGGGTCCCGCGATGAGCTTCTTCACCTGCTTCTGGCTCTTTCCGCAGAACGAGCACTTGAGCAGATCGCCGCCATCACCGATGCGTGCCACGAGGTGCTTCCCCTTCGCCTGGGAGTGCTTGGTTCAGCGACTCCTGGTGCCTCATATTCGACGGTACCTTGCCGGGCCCCCCGTTCGGGCCCCCCTTGGCACGGTTCGCATGGTCGCGATTCGGCCACACGGGCCGTCGGGGCCGCGCGAACCGTGCCGAGGGAAGGTCGGGCGTCAGCGCTCCGCGGAGGCCGTGCTCTTGCGGGTCGAGACGATCTGGTCGATCAGGCCGTACGCCAGGGCGTCCTCGGCCGTCAGGATCTTGTCGCGCTCGATGTCGTCGCGGATCTTCTCGATCGGCGTCGAGGAGTGCTTGGCCAGCATCTCCTCCAGCTGGCTGCGCATGCGCAGGATCTCGTTGGCCGCGATCTCCAGGTCGGAGAGCTGCTCACGGCCGGTGCCGCCGGAGGGCTGGTGGATCAGCACGCGGGCGTTCGGCAGGGCCATCCGCTTGCCGGGGGTGCCGGCGGCGAGCAGCACGGCCGCGGCGGAGGCCGCCTGGCCCATGCAGACCGTCTGGATGTCAGGCTTCACGAACTGCATCGTGTCGTAGATGGCCGTGAGGGCGGTGAAGGAGCCGCCCGGGCTGTTGATGTAGATCGAGATGTCGCGGTCCGGGTCCATCGACTCCAGGCACAGGAGCTGCGCCATGACGTCGTTGGCGGAGGCGTCGTCGATCTGCACGCCGAGGAAGATCACGCGCTCCTCGAAGAGCTTCGCGTACGGGTCGTACTCGCGCACGCCCTGCGAGGTGCGCTCGACGAAGCGCGGCACGACGTAGCGGTTGTCGATCGACGCGCCGGTGTAGAGGCCGCTCGGGGAGAGGTTGTTCTGCATCTGGGTGTTCACCGTCCTGGTGGCGTTCGGCGGGGGGCTGGGGCTCTTCGGCGGGCTGCCGGCGCTCAGGCGCCCGTGCCGCCGCCGCCCGGAACACCCGCGGCGTGCGTGATGATGTCGTCGATGAGGCCGTAGTCCTTGGCCTCCTCCGCGGTGAACCAGCGGTCGCGGTCGCCGTCGCGGATGATCGCCTCGACGGTCTGGCCGGAGTGGTGCGCGGTGATCTCGGCCATGCGCTTCTTGGTGCGCAGCAGGTACTCGGCCTGGATCTTGATGTCGGAGGCGGTGCCGCCGATGCCGGCGGATCCCTGGTGCATCAGGATGTCGGTGTTCGGCAGCGCGAAGCGCTTGCCGGGGGTGCCGCCGGTGAGCAGGAACTGGCCCATGGAGGCCGCCATGCCCATGCCGATGGTGACGACGTCGTTCGGGATGTACTGCATGGTGTCGTAGACGGCCATGCCGGCCGTCACCGAGCCACCGGGGCTGTTGATGTACAGGAAGATGTCCTTGTCCGGCTCGGCGGCCAGGAGGAGCATCTGCGCGGTGATCTTGTTGGCGATGTCGTCGTCGACCTGCTGGCCGAGGAAGATGATCCGCTCGCCGAGCAGCCGGTTGTAGACATGGTCGCCGAGGCCGCCACCGATGGACGGCTCACCCGCGGCGTAAGGCTTCAGATTCGTCACGTATCCACCTGCTCGTCTCCGACGGCCCCAAGCCGTCTCAGCGTCTTGTTCTGAGGGCAGTGCCCTCGTATTCATGGACCCTAACGCGCAGGTCGGACAACGCCATCCCGGTTCCCGAACTGTTCGCTGGGAGCGCAAGGTAGTTGGAGGCGTGTAAGCGGGTCCGGGTACGTCCACGGGCCCGTGCGCACAGCTGTGCGCACGGGCCCGTGGAGCAGGGTCCGCCGGGGGCGGGGCCCTTACTTGTCCTCGGAGGCCTCGGCCTCGCCGGTGGCGGTCTCGACGGCCTCCACGGCGGCCTCGACCTCGTCCTCGTCGTCGGAGAGGTCGACGACCTCGCCGTTGGTGTCGACGACCTTGGCGGCCTCGACGACGACCGCGAGGGCCTTGCCGCGGGCGACCTCGCCGACGAGCATCGGCACCTGGCCGCCCTGGGCCACGGCCTGGGCGAACTGGTCGGGGCTCATGCCGGAGGAGGCGGCACGGCGGAACAGGTGCTCGGTGAGCTCCTCGCGGGAGACGTCGAGCTTCTCCTTGTTGACGAGCTCATCGAGGATGAACTGCGTCTTGATGCCCTTCTCGGCCTGCTCCTTGGTCTCGGCCAGGAACTCCTCCTCGGTCTTGCCCTGGATCTCCAGGTACTTCGCGAGGTCGAGGCCCATCTGGCCGAGCTGGTGGTGCTCCAGGTTGTGCTTGCGGGTGTTGATCTCGTCCTCGAGGAGCTTCTCGGGCATCGGGACCTCGACCAGCTTGAGGAGCTCGTCGAGGACGCGCTCCTGGGCCTGGGTGGCCTGGTCGAACTGCTTCATGTTCTCGAGGCGCTTGCGGCTGTCGGCCTTGAGCTCGTCGAGGGTGTCGAACTCCGACGCCATCTGCGCGAACTCGTCGTCGAGCTCGGGGAGCTCACGGGCGGCGACGGTGAGGACCTTGACGGTGACCTCCGCGTCCTTGCCCTCGGCGGAGCCGCCCTTCAGCTGCGAGGTGAAGGTGGCCTCGCCGCCGGCCTCCAGGCCCTTGACGGCCTCGTCGATGCCGTCGAGCAGCTCGCCGGAACCGATGGTGTACGAGACGTCCTTGGCGACACCGTCGGGCAGGACCTCGCCGTCGACCTTGGCCTCCAGGTCGATGGTGACGACGTCGCCCTCGGCGGCGGCGCGCTCGACCGGGGAGGTCGAGGCGAAGCGCTCGCGGAGCTGCTCCACGGACTTCTCGACGTCCTCGTCGGTGACCTCGACCGCGTCGACGGTGACCTCGATGCCGGAGTAGTCCGGGATCTCGATCGTCGGGCGGACGTCGACCTCGGCGGTGAAGGCCAGCAGCTCGCCGTCCTTCAGCTCGGTGATGTCGACCTCGGGCTGGCCGAGCGGGTTGACCTCGGCCTCGTTGACGGCCTCGGTGTAGAACTTCGGGAGCGCGTCGTTGACGGCCTCCTCCAGCACGGCGCCGCGGCCGAACCGCTGGTCGATCACGCGAGCCGGGATCTTGCCCTTGCGGAAGCCCTTGACCGTGACCTGCTGGTTGATCTTCTTGTACGCCGCGTCGAGGCTGTCCTTGAGCTCCTCGAAGGGCACCTCGACAGTGAGCCGAACCCGGGTCGGGTTCAGGGTCTCCACGGCGCTCTTCACGGTTAGGTCTCCTTGTGGCTGATTCCTGGAATCCGTCGGGGCCGCGTTCGGCGGTACCGGCGGGTCGGCCCGGTCAGAAAGACACACGGGCACGCAGCTTGCATAGTAACCGCAAGCGGGATGACGCCCACAACGTGATCAAGGACGCGCGAGGTGGGCGCGTGATCGTCATGGTCGGGGTGGCGGGATTTGAACCCACGGCCTTCCGCTCCCAAAGCGGACGCGCTACCAAGCTGCGCCACACCCCGTCGGTGCGACACGTAGGGTACATGGACGGAGACTGTGCGGCGCCCCCCGATTTCCGGGTGTGCGCGGAAGCCCCCCGACCGGCTACCATGCTCCTCGTGCCGCGGTCCCCGTGACCTGCGGCGCGACGCTGTGCGGGTGTAGCTCAATGGTAGAGCACTAGTCTTCCAAACTAGCTACGCGGGTTCGATTCCCGTCACCCGCTCCACACAGGTCAGGGCCGGTCCGGAGAGCTTCTCCGGGCCGGCCCTGAATCGTTTCTCCGGTGGTCAGAACTTGATGGAGGCCACCGTCTGCGTTATCGAGTCCAGGAAGCGCTGGATGTCGTCGGCCATGCCGGTGGAGGCGAGGAAGAAACCGAAGAGGACCGCGACCACGGCCGGCCCGCCCTTGAGGCTCCCCCCGCGGATCAGCACCACCATGATGATCGCCAACAGCAACACCACAGACAGTGAAATGGCCACAACTGATCACACCCTCGGTCGGTCCCGCCTTGCCCACCAGGGAGCCCCTGTCTCGGAACACCCCCCGCTGTCTCCATCGTGCCATCAACCCCCTTGCCCTCGCTGCCCGGTGACGAATCGTGACCCGGCCCCGCATCGCGGATCGAGAGGATCGCCCCACTCGTACGACCAAGGGGTCCTTGCGTCGTTTCAGGGTATTTCGCCCCATCCGCCTCTCGCGCAGCCGGAGACGGCGTGGTCCTTCAGGCGGGACGCGAGAGGAGCAGCAGGGCCCGGTCGTCGTTGACGTCCTTGGCGACGGCCTCGATCAGGTGCCAGGCGACGCCCTCGAAACCCTCGGCGACGCAGCGGTCGGCCTCGCCGGTGAGGCGGTCGATGCCCTCGGCGATGTCCCGGTCGGCGGCCTCGACCAGGCCGTCGGTGAAGAGCATGAGGACGTCGCCGGGGCGCAGCGAGCCCTTGACCGGATGGAACTCGGCCCCGTCGTACACGCCGAGGAGGGGGCCCTCGGCGGCCTTCTCCTCCCAGCGGCCGCTGCCGGCGTGGAGCTGGAGGGCGGGCAGGTGGCCGGCGGAGAAGAGTTCGTAGTCGCCGGACTCCAGGTCGAGGACGAGGTGGATCGAGGTGGCGAAGCCCTCGTCCCAGTTCTGCCGGAGGAGGTAGCCGTTGGCGGCCGGGAGGAAGCCGTGCGGCGGCAGCGAGCCGAGGAGTCCGCCGAAGGCGCCGGAGAGCAGCAGGGAGCGGGAGGCCGCGTCCATGCCCTTGCCGGAGACGTCGGTGAGGACGACCTCCAGGGTGCGCCCGCCGTGGGTGCGGGCGGCGACGACGAAGTCGCCCGAGAAGGACTGGCCGCCGGCCGGACGCAGCGCCATCTCGCGGTGCCAGCCCTGGGGGAGCCGGGGCAGCGCGCTCTGGACGCGGATGCGTTCGCGCAGGTCGAAGAGCATGGTGCCGCCGCGCCGCCAGGGCACGCCGACCCGGGCGCGGAACTGGGCGATGAGCAGCCCGAAGAGTCCGCAGGCGGCGACGACCAGGACGGTGCCGGGGGTGACCCGGGCCGGGCCCCGGGTGTACGGGCCGAGGACGACGGACTCGACGATGAGGGCGCCGGCGGCCGCCGCGTACAGGGCGAGCAGGCTGGCGGGGCGCAGCAGCAGGCCGCCGGCCACGATGGGCAGGGCGAGCGCGGCGGGCGCGCACCAGACGGGGTCGAGGATGGTCCCGCACGCGATGAGGGGGATCATCAGGAGGAGTCCGGCGAAGGCGAGCCAGTCCGCGCCGTCGCCGCGGAAGTAGTCGACGGCGGATCTGCGCAGCGCGACGCGGGCCCGGCGCACGCGCCTGCGTGTCCGGGCCGCGTACGTGTTCATTCCGGCGCGCTGTCCCATTGGCCTGGACCCTATCCATCCCGTCGGACATCGTGCAGGGGTACCCCTGTGACGATGTGCCTGAAATCGGGTCGCTCCCGGACCTGCGCCGCTGATATCGATGGCGTATGACGACTGAACTGCGGGTTCTCGACCCGTCGGAGTGGGATCGCTGGTTCGGGGTGCTGGATCTCGCGTTCGGTGGTGTGCCGGAGGCGCCCGAGGCGCGGCAGCTGTGGCGCGATCTGACCGAGTTCGACCGTTTCCTCGGCGCCTGGGACGGCGACCTGTGCGTGGGTACGGCGGGGGCGTTCACGTTCCGGCTGACGGTGCCGGGCGGGGCGTCGGTCCCGGCGGGCGGGGTGACGATGGTGAGCGTGGCCGGGACGCACCGGCGGCGCGGGATCCTGACGTCGATGATGCGGCGGCAGCTGGACGACCTGCGGGCGGCGGGCGAGCCGCTGGCCGTGCTGACGGCGTCGGAGCCGGAGATCTACGGGCGGTTCGGCTACGGCGTCGGCGCGTACGCGGTGCGCGCGACGATCGACACGACCCGGGTGCGGCTCACGGTGCCGGAGGGCACGGACGGGGTCTCCCTGCGCATGGCCGATCCGACGGAGTCCTCCACGGCGTGCGAGGCGGTCTACGCGAAGCTGGTGCCGGTGCGGCCCGGCATGCTCGCGCGGCGGCCGGGGTGGGAGCGGCAGCCGCTGCTCGACCCGCCGGGCGAGCGGGAGGGGGCTTCGCGGCTGCTCTGCGTGCTCGCGGAACGGGGCGGGGAGGTCGTGGGGTTCGCGCACTACGCGATCAAGCCGGAGTGGGCGCCCGCCGGGTCCGGCGGGTCCGTGAACGTCCACCGGTTGATGGGGCTCGACCCGGCGGCCGAGGCGGCGCTGTGGCGGTTCCTCTGCTCGGTGGACCTGACGCCGTCGGTACGGTTCCGCAGCCGGCCCGTGGACGACGGCTGGCAGCACCTGGTGAGCGACGTGCGGCGGTGCGAGCCGACGCTGCGGGACGCCTTGCACGTGCGGCTCGTGGAGGTGGGCGCGGCGCTGGAGGCGCGGACGTACCAGGCGCCGGTGGACGTGGTGTTCGAGGTCGCGGACGCGTTCTGTCCCTGGAACGAGGGGCGGTGGCGGTTGACGGGGGACGCGAAGGGGGCGACCTGTGTCCGTACGGGGGACGCTCCCGACCTCGCCCTGTCCGTGCGGGAGTTGGGGGCCGCCTATCTGGGCGGGACCTCGTTGGTGTCGCTCGCCTCCGCCGGGAGGGTGCGGGAGCTTCGGGAGGGAGCGCTCGTCGAGGCGTCGGTGGCCTTCGGGTCTCCCGTTGCGCCCTGGCTGCCGCACGGGTTCTGAGCCGGCCCCGGGGGCGGGCGGGGCGGGAGCGGCGCCGCCCCTGCGGAACGCGCGCCCGCAGCGGGATCAGTGCTGCTGGCAGGTCGGGCACCAGAAGAGGTTCCTGGCGGCCAGGCCGGCGGTGCGGATCCCGGTTCCGCAGATGTGGCACGGCTGGTTCGTGCGGCGGTAGACGTAGACCTCGCCGCCGTGGTCGTCCACGCGGGGCGGGCGGCCCATGGCCTCGGGGGTGTGCTCGGGGCGGACCGTGTCGATGCGGTTCAGGCGGACGCCCTCGCGCATGAGGACCACCAGGTCCTCCCAGATCGCGGTCCACTCCCCCGCGGTGAGGTCCCTGCCCGCGCGGTACGGGTCGATGCCGTGCCGGAAGAGGACCTCGGCGCGGTAGACGTTGCCGACGCCCGCGATGACCTTCTGGTCCATGAGGAGGGCGGCGATCGTCGTGCGGGACTTCGAGATCCGGTGCCAGGCCTTCGCCGGGTCGTCGTCCTCCCGGAGCGGGTCCGGGCCGAGCCGGTCGTGTATCGCCTGCTTCTCGGCGTCCGTGACCAGCGCGCAGGTCGTCGGGCCGCGCAGATCGACGTGTCCCCCGGAGTCGGCGATGCGCAGGCGGACCGTGTCCGTGGGCGGCGGGGCCGGGGCGTCGCCGAAGTTCACCTTGCCGAAGAGGCCCAGGTGGACGTGGATCCATCCGCCGCCCGCGAAGCCGAGGAAGAGGTGCTTGCCGTGGGCTTCGGCGGTCTCCAGGACGGTGCCGTCGAGCAGGGCCGCCGAGTCGGCGAACTTGCCCTGCGGGCTGGAGACGCGCACGGGCCGGCCGCCGAACCGTTCGCGGTGGTCGGCGGCCAGCCGGTGGATGGTGTGCCCTTCGGGCATCAGGCGGTCGGCTCCTGCGGGTGGTGCGCCGGGATCGGGGGGAGCTCGCCGGTGTTCTCGTACGCGGTGAGCATGTCGATGCGGCGGGTGTGACGCTCGTCACCGGAGTACGGCGTGTTCAGGAAGATCTCGACGAACTTGGTCGCCTCTTCCCGGGTGTGCATCCGGCCGCCGACGGAGATCACGTTGGCGTTGTTGTGCTCGCGGCCGAGGGCGGCGGTCTGCTCGCTCCAGGCGAGGGCGGCGCGCACCCCCTTCACCTTGTTCGCGGCGATCTGCTCGCCGTTGCCGGAGCCACCGATGACGATGCCCAGGCTGTCCGGGTCCGCGGCCGTCTTCTCGGCGGCACGCAGGCAGAACGGCGGGTAGTCGTCGAGGGCGTCGTAGATGTGGGGGCCGCAGTCGACGGGCTCGTGGCCGTGGGCCTTGAGCCACTCGACGAGGTGGTTCTTTAGTTCAAAGCCGGCGTGGTCGGAACCGATATAGACGCGCATGATGCCGAGTGTGGCACGCCGGGGCCCGGGTAGCTGGCAGCGGGGTCGGGAGCTTCGCCCGACCCGGTACGGACCTTCGACTTTCGCGAGGTCGCCCGTACATCGATCCGGAATGAGGTCTTCCGATCATCCCTGCTGACGGGGTTCAATGCTCAGGCTCGCGACCCGAGCAGCCCCCACACACGAGGAAGCGTCGATGAACACGCAACCGACCCTGCCGAAGGACGGCCAGGAGACCGGCACCACCGGGTCCTCGCAGTCCTCCGACGGCCTCAAGGCCGGACTCAAGAACCGTCACCTGTCGATGATCGCGATCGGCGGCGTCATCGGCGCCGGTCTCTTCGTCGGCTCCGGCTCCGGCATCGCCGCGGCCGGTCCCGCCATCCTCCTCTCGTACGCGCTCGTCGGCGCCATGGTCGTCTTCGTGATGCGGATGCTGGGCGAGATGGCCGCCGCCCGGCCGTCCTCCGGCTCCTTCTCGGCCTACGCCGACCGGGCGCTCGGCCGCTGGGCCGGTTTCACGATCGGCTGGCTGTACTGGTTCTTCTGGGTCGTCGTCCTCGCCGTCGAGGCGACCGCGGGCGCCAAGATCCTGGAGGGCTGGATCCCGGCCGTGCCGCAGTGGGGCTGGGCGCTCATCGTGATGGTGGTGCTGACCGCGACCAACCTGGGCTCCGTCGCCTCGTACGGCGAGTTCGAGTTCTGGTTCGCCGGCATCAAGGTCGTCGCCATCTCCGCCTTCGTCGTCATCGGCCTGCTCGCCGTCTTCGGCGTGCTGCCCGGCTCGGACAACCCGGGCGCCGGATTCGCGCACCTCACCGACAGCGGGGGCTTCTTCCCGATGGGCGCGGGCGCGGTCCTCACCGGTGTCCTGATGGTCGTCTTCTCCTTCATGGGCAGCGAGATCGTCACCCTGGCGGCCGGCGAGTCCGAGGACCCGCAGCGCGCCGTGACCAAGGCCACCAACAGCGTGATCTGGCGGATCGGCGTCTTCTACCTGGGCTCGATCTTCGTGGTCCTGACGCTGCTGCCGTGGAACGACAAGTCGATCGTCGAGAAGGGCTCGTACGTCGCCGCCCTCGACTCCATCGGCATCCCCCACGCCGGCCAGATCATGAACGTGATCGTCCTGACGGCCGTCCTGTCCTGCCTCAACTCGGGCCTCTACACGGCCTCCCGCATGGCGTTCTCGCTCGGGCAGCGCGGTGACGCGCCCAAGGCCTTCGCGAAGACCAACGCGCGGGGCGTGCCGACGGCCGCGATCCTGTCCTCGGTGGTCTTCGGCTTCGTCGCGGTCTTCTTCAACTACAAGTGGCCGGACACCGTCTTCGCCTTCCTGCTGAACTCCTCCGGCGCCGTCGCGCTCTTCGTCTGGCTGGTCATCTGCGTGACCCAGCTGCGGATGCGCGGGATCATCCTGCGGGAGACGCCGGAGAAGCTGGTCGTCCGGATGTGGCTCTTCCCGTACCTGACCTGGGCGACCATCGCCATGATCGTCGCCGTCCTCGGCTACATGGTGTACGACGGCGGCAGCAACCGCGAGCAGGTCGTGCTGTCCCTGCTCGTGGCCGCGCTCGTGATGGCGATCGCCGTGGTCCGCCAGCGGCTCGGCAGGAACACCGCCGCCGAGGAGCTGGAGCGCGTCTAGGCCGCTCGCTCCCCCGGGCACGCGAAAGGGCCCCGCCGCTCCCCCGAGCGGCGGGGCCCTTCGCGCGTGCCGGCCGTCGTTCAGCCCTTGCGGCCGACCAGCTTCCAGGCGGCCGGCAGGGCGCCCATGGCGAGCGCCGCCTTGAGCGCGTCGCCGATGAGGAACGGGACCAGACCGGCGGCGACGGCCTGACCGAGGGTCATGCCGGTGGCGAGGGCCAGGTACGGCACGCCGACCGCGTAGATGATCGCGGAGCCCAGCACCATGGCGCCGGCCGTGCGGAGCACGGAGCGGTCGGCGCCGCGGCGGGCGAGGGCGCCGACGACGGTCGAGGCGAGGAGCATGCCGAGGACGTAGCCGAAGGACGGCATGGCGTAGCCGGAGGTGGCCTGCGCGAACCACGGGACGCCCGCCATGCCCGCGACCGCGTACAGGGCGAGGGCGAGGAAGCCGCGGCGGGCTCCGAGCGCGGTGCCGACGAGCAGGGCGGCGAAGGTCTGGCCGGAGACCGGGACCGGGGAGCCGGGGACCGGGACCGAGATCTGCGCGGCGAGGCCGGTGAGGGCGGCGCCGCCGACGACCAGGGCGATGCCGCGGGCGCGGCTCGACGGGACGAGGTCGGCGAGGACGGTGCCCGCCCGGAGGGTGCGGACGGGGGCGGCGGCGGTGCTCATCGGTACTCCGCGGTGGGTGAGGGTGGGAGGGACAGGTTGACGGTATGCCAGGAGTGAACGGCCGATCACCGTCAGCCGCCGACAAAGCGGCGGTCGAGCACTTCGTGGAGACCTGACAAAGACCGTCGATCACACCTCGCGCGACGTGACGCTTGTCACTGGGCACTCTCCCCCGGAGGTCCCTTTTGCGCCAGGGGATGTTCCCTGGAGAGACTGTGGGGTCTCCATAAACCGTCAGAGAACACGAGCCCTCCCCATGCACGAGCCCCTCGCTCCCGAACCGGAGCCCCTCTCCCACGGCCTGAAGCAGCGTCACCTGACGATGCTGGGGCTCGGCGGTGTGATCGGCGCCGGTCTCTTCGTCGGCTCGGGCGCCGGCATCGCCGTCGCCGGGCCCGGCATCGTGGTCTCGTACCTGATCGCCGGCGCGCTCGCGATGCTGGTCATGCGGATGCTCGGCGAGATGTCGGCGGCGATGCCCGCCTCGGGCGCGTTCTCGGTGCACGCGGAGCGGGCGCTCGGCCGCTGGGCGGGCTTCTCGGTGGGCTGGCTGTACTGGTTCCTGCTGGTCGTGGTCCTCGCCGTGGAGGCGACGGGCGCGGCGCGGATCGCGCACGGCTGGGTGCCGGGGGTGCCGCAGTGGGGCTGGGTGCTGGTCTTCATGGTCGTGTTCACCCTGGCCAACCTGGCGGCGGTGAAGAACTTCGGCGAGTTCGAGTTCTGGTTCGCGGCGCTCAAGGTCGGCGCCATCGTCCTCTTCCTGGCGCTCGGAGTGCTCGCGATCGCGGGATGGCTGCCCGACACGGATCCGGTGGGGCTCGCGAACCTGACCGGGCAGGGCGGGTTCCTGCCCGACGGCTGGTCGGGGGTGGTCTCCGGGGTCCTGGCGGTGGTCTTCGCCTTCGGCGGCCTGGAGGTCGTCACCATCGCGGCGGCCGAGTCCGACGACCCCGCGCGGAACGTGGCGCGGGCGGTGCGCAGCGCGGTCTGGCGGATCCTGCTCTTCTACGTGGGCTCGATGCTGGTCGTCGTGACGCTGCTGCCGTGGACCTCGATGAGGCCGGGCGAGTCGCCGTACGTGGCGGTCCTGGACGCGATCGGGGTGCCGGCGGCGGGGCAGATCATGAACGTGGTGGTGTTCGTGGCGCTGCTCTCGGCGCTCAACGCGAACCTGTACGGCTCGTCCCGGATGGTGTTCTCGCTGGCGGAGCGCGGGGAGGCCCCGAAGGGGCTGCTGCGGATCTCCCGCGGAGGTGTGCCGCGCCGGGCGGTGCTCGCCTCGGTGGCCTTCGGCTTCGTCTCCGTACTGCTCAATCTCAAGTGGCCGGATTCCGTCTTCCTCTCCATGCTGAACGCGGTCGGCGCGGTGCTGCTCTTCGTCTGGGCGCTCATCGCGGTCTCGCAGCTGCGGCTGCGGCGCCGGATCGAGCGGGAGGCGCCGGAGACGCTGAGCCTGCGGATGTGGGGCTTCCCGTGGCTGACGTGGGTGGCGCTCGCCGCGATGGGCGCGGTGGTCGTCCTGATGCTGTGCGACGACGGGGCGCGGCCGCAGGTGCTGTGGTCGGCGGGGGCGACCGGGGCCGTCCTGCTGGTGGCGTGGGCCCGGGAGGCGCGCACGAAAGGGAACTGAATCTTCACCTTGTGTGAAGGTCGTGCCCGTATAGCGGACTCCGGTTCCCTCTGAGCGGCGCACCCGCCCACACTGTGGGCTTCCTCCCCGTCTCAGCTAGTGAACAGGGTTCGCCCATGTCTCGGACCACCGCGCCCGCGCCGGCCGACCGCAAGGACGGCGCGACCGCACCTGCCGAAGGCCTCTCGCACGGCCTCAAGCAGCGCCATCTCTCGATGATCGCCCTCGGCGGGGTCATCGGCGCCGGGCTCTTCGTCGGCTCCGGCGCGGGCATCGCCGCCGCCGGGCCCTCGATCGTCATCGCCTACGCGATCTCGGGCGTGCTCGTCATGCTCGTGATGCGGATGCTCGGCGAGATGTCGGCCGCGAACCCGGCCTCCGGCTCCTTCTCCGTCCACGCCGAGCGCGCCTTCGGCTCCTGGGCGGGCTTCACCTCGGGCTGGGCCTTCTGGTTCCTGCTCTGCGTCGCCGTCGGCCTGGAGGGCATCGGTGCCGCGAAGATCATGACGGGCTGGTTCCCGGGCAGTCCCGAGTGGGCCTGGGTCGCGCTCTTCATGGTGGTCTTCTGCGCCACCAACCTGGCGGCGGTGAAGAACTTCGGCGAGTTCGAGTTCTGGTTCGCGGCGCTCAAGGTCGGCGCCATCGTCCTCTTCCTCGGCATCGGCGTCCTCGCCATCGTCGGCGCCCTGCCCGGCACGGACGCCCCCGGCACCGCGAACCTCAGCGGCGAGGGCGGCTTCTTCCCGCACGGCTCCGAAGGCCTGATCGTGGGCCTGCTGGCCTCCGTCTTCGCGTACGGCGGGCTGGAGACGGTCACCATCGCGGCGGCCGAGTCGGAGCACCCGGTGCAGGGCGTCGCCAAGGCCGTCCGCACGGCGATGTGGCGGATCGCGCTCTTCTACATCGGCTCGATGGCGGTCATCGTCACCCTCGTCCCGTGGAGCGACAAGGCGGTCGTCGAGAAGGGCCCGTACGTCGCCGCCCTCGACCACCTGGGCATCCCGGCGGCCGGCCAGATCATGAACGTGGTCGTGCTCGTCGCCCTGCTCTCGGCGATGAACGCCAACATCTACGGCGCCTCCCGCATGGCCGGCTCCCTGGTCGCGCGCGACCAGGGCCCGAAGGCGCTGGGCAGGCTGTACGGCGGGGTGCCCCGCCCGGCCGTGCTCGTCTCCTCCGTCGTCGGCTTCGGCTGCGTGCTGCTGAGCTACTGGTCGCCGGACAAGGCGTTCATCTGGCTGCTCAACACCATCGGCGCGATCATCCTGGTCGTCTGGTTCTTCATCGCCGCCTCCCAGCTGGTGCTGCGGCGCCGCACCGAGCGCGAGGCGCCCGAGAAGCTGGTCGTGCGGATGTGGGCCTTCCCGGTGCTGACCTGGGTGGCGCTGGCCGGCATGGCGGCGGTCTTCGTCCTGATGGCGCGCGAGGAGGGCACCCGGGTGCAGCTGTACTCGACGGGCGGCCTGACGCTGGCGCTCGCCGCGGTCGGCTTCGTACGCCAGAGGACGGCGGCGGGCCGGGCCTCCTGATCCCCCCTTCCCGGTACGGCGCTTCCCCGTACGACGACCCCCGGACCGCCGATCGGTCCGGGGGTCTCGTCGTGCCCGGGGGAGGTCGGGGACGCGGGACCCAGGACGAAGGGCTGATCATCATGTCCCGCACCTACTGCTAGCCTGCACTTGCACATTGGTTGCAATAAGAGGTCGAAGGGCTCGGGCACATGGCGATCTACACACTTCCGGAGCTGCCGTACGACTACGCGGCGCTGGAGCCGGTGATCAATCCGCAGATCATCGAGCTGCACCACGACAAGCACCACGCCGCGTACGTGAAGGGGGCGAACGACACCCTGGAGCAGCTGGAAGAGGCGCGCGAGAAGGACCAGTGGGGCGCGATCAACGGCCTGGAGAAGAACCTCGCGTTCCACCTCTCCGGGCACGTCCTCCACTCCATCTACTGGAACAACATGAACAGCCCGAAGGACGGGGGCGGCGGCGAGCCGCTCGCCGCCGACGGCGTCGGTGAGCTCGCGGACGCGATCACCGAGTCCTTCGGCTCCTTCGCCGCGTTCAAGACCCAGCTGACCAAGGCCTCCGCGACCACCCAGGGCTCCGGCTGGGGCGTCCTCGCGTACGAGCCGATCAGCGGCCGGCTCATCGTCGAGCAGGTCTACGACCACCAGGGCAACGTCGGCCAGGGCTCGGTCCCGATCCTGGTCTTCGACGCCTGGGAGCACGCCTTCTACCTGCAGTACAAGAACCAGAAGGTCGACTTCATCGAGGCCATGTGGCAGGTCGTCAACTGGCAGGACGTGCACCGGCGCTACCTGTCGGCCAAGGCCTCGGTGCCGCTGATCTCCTTCTGACCCCCGGCTCCTGCTCGTGATCGTCTTCTCAACCTTCACGGGGCAGGCGGAAGGAGGACGGCCCCCGCGATGACGTGAATCGCGGGGGCCGTCCGCCGTGCGGGGGGGCGACTACTCGAAGCTGGGCGCCGCCGTGCGGGTGCGCTTGATCTCGTAGAAGCCCGGCGTCGACGCCACGAGCAGCGTGCCGTCCCACAGCCGGGCCGCCGCCTCGCCGCGCGGGGTCGGGGTGACGACGGGGCCGAAGAAGGCGACCTCGTCGCCCGTCGGGCCCGGCACCGAGATGACCGGGGTGCCGACGTCCTGGCCGACCTTCTCGATGCCCTCCTCGTGGGAGGCGCGGAGCTCGGCGTCGTACGTGTCCTTGTCGGCGTAGTCCGCCAGGTCCTCGGGCAGGCCGACGTCCTTCAGGGCGCCGACGATCGCCTCGCGCGTCGGGCCCTCGTCGTTGTTGTGGAAGCGGGTGCCGAGCGCCGTGTAGAGCTTGCCGACGACCTCGTCGCCGTGCAGCTGCTGGGCGGCGACGACCACGCGGACCGGGCCCCAGGCCTGGGTCTCCAGCATCTCGCGGTACTCGACGGGGAGCTCGTCCAGCTTGTTCTCGTTGAGCACCGCCAGGCTCATGACCTTCCAGCGCACGTCGACCGGGCGCACCTGCTCCACCTCCAGCATCCACCGGGAGGTCATCCAGGCCCACGGGCACAGCGGGTCGAAGTAGAAGTCGGCGATGGTCCTGCTCTCGGACATGTCACTCCTCGGTGAGGCCGTGGTGTAGGTGGTGCGCCGAAAGGAGCCAACGCCTTCGACGCCCGGCCGCATTCCCGCCACGTCGGATCGCCGTGTGCCGCGCGACAGTGGCACATGGGAGGATCGGTGCTGTTTCGAACGCGCCACGAAGGAGTGACCGTGCCCGGTGAGAACCTGTCCCGTGACGAGGCCCACGAGCGGGCCTCGCTGCTGTCCGTCGACGGGTACGAGGTCGACCTCGACCTGCGGTCGGCGGTCGGCGAGTCCGACGAGCCGGTGCGCACCTTCCGTTCGCGGACGACGATCCGGTTCCGGCGCACCGGCGAGGGCACGAGCACGTTCGTCGACCTGATCGCCCCCTCGGTGAACGCGGTCACGCTCAACGGCCGCCCCCTCGACCCGGCCGTGGTCTTCGACGGCGCGCGGATCGCGCTCGACGGCCTCGCCGACGAGAACGTGCTCGTGGTGGACGCGCAGTGCGCCTACAGCCGCACCGGCGAGGGCATGCACCGCTTCGTCGACCCGGAGGACGGCGAGGTCTACCTCTACACGCAGTACGAGCCGGCCGACGCCCGCCGGGTGTACGCCAACTTCGAGCAGCCCGACCTCAAGGCGCCCTACCGCTTCGCGGTGACCGCTCCGGAGGGCTGGACGGTCTGGTCGAACGGCGCGGGTGAGCAGGACGCCGAGGGCGTCTGGCGGTTCGCGGAGACGGCACCGATCTCCACGTACATCACGTGCGTCGTGGCGGGCCCCTACCACTACGTGACCGACAGCTACACGCGCGGCGAGCTGGAGATCCCGCTCGGCGCGATGTGCCGCAAGTCGCTCGCGAAGCACTTCGACGCGGACGACGTCTTCCTGATCACCAAGCAGGGCTTCGACTTCTTCCACGACAACTTCGACTACCCGTACCCCTTCGGGAAGTACGACCAGGCCTTCGTGCCCGAGTACAACCTCGGCGCGATGGAGAACCCGGGCCTGGTGACCTTCCGCGAGGAGTACGTCTACCGGGGCAAGGTCACCCAGGCCGCGTACGAGAGCCGGGCCAACGTCATCCTGCACGAGATGGCGCACATGTGGTTCGGCGACCTGGTCACCATGGTGTGGTGGGACGACCTGTGGCTGAAGGAGTCCTTCGCGGACTTCATGGGCTCGTTCGTGAACGCCGAGGCCACCCGCTTCACCAACAGCTGGGTGACCTTCGCCAACAACCGGAAGTCCTGGGCCTACCGCGCCGACCAGCTGCCGTCCACGCACCCGATCACGGCCGACATCCGTGACCTGGAGGACGCCAAGCTCAACTTCGACGGCATCACGTACGCCAAGGGCGCCTCGGTGCTCAAGCAGCTCGTCGCGTACGCCGGGCGGGACGCGTTCCTGGAGGGCGCCCGCCGCTACTTCAAGCGCCACGCCTACGGGAACACCCGCCTGGCCGACCTCCTCTCGATCCTGGAGGAGACCTCCGGACGGGACATGAGGACCTGGGCGAAGTCCTGGCTCCAGACCTCCGGCGTCAACAGCCTGACCCCGGCCGTCACCTACGACGCGGAGGGCCGGATCGCCGAGCTCGCCGTCGTCCAGGAGGGCGACGAGCTGCGTCCGCACCGCGCCGCCGTCGGCCTCTACCGGCTCTCCGGCGGGGAGCTCGTGCGGTACGCGCGGGCCGAGGCCGACATCACCGGCGCCCGGACCGTCGTCACCGAGCTGGCGGGCCGGGAGAAGCCCGACCTCGTGCTCGTCAACGACGACGACCTGACCTACTGCAAGATCCGCTTCGACGAGGGCTCGCTCGCGACCCTCCGGGCGCACCTGGGCGACATCACCGACCCGCTGGCCCGCGCCCTGTGCTGGTCGGCGCTGTGGAACCTGACCCGCGACGGACTCATGGCCGCCCGGGACTTCGTCTCCGTCGCGCTCGCCTTCGCGGGCCGCGAGACCGACATCGGCGTCCTCCAGATGGTCCACGCCTGGACGAAGTCGGCCGTCACCCTCTACGCGGCGCCGGCGTGGCGCGAGGAGGGCGGCCGTCTGCTCGCCGAGGGCGGACTGCGCGAGCTGCGCCTGGCCGAGCCCGGCAGCGAGCACCAGCTGACCTGGGCGCGGTTCTTCGCGGCGACCGCCGCCGCCGAGACCGACTTCCAGCTCCTGGAGGGGCTGCTCGACGGCACGGCGAAGATCGACGGCCTCGACGTCGACCAGGAGCTGCGCTGGGCGCTGCTCTCCCCGCTGGCCGTCCACGGCCGCGCGGACGGGGCCCGGATCGACGAGGAGCTGGCCCGGGACGACACGGCCACGGGCAAGCGCCACCAGACCCGCCTCCTCGCCTCGCGGCCCTCGGCGGCGGTCAAGGCGCAGGCCTGGGCTCAGGTCGTCGAGTCGGACGCCCTGTCGAACGCGCTGGTCGAGGCGACCATCGCGGGCTTCGTCCAGCCCTCGCAGCGCGAACTGATCGCGCCGTACGCGGAGAAGTACTTCGCGGCGATCGAGCGGCTGTGGCAGGAGCGGTCGATCCAGATCGGCATCGACGTGGTCCGGGGCCTGTTCCCGGGGCTCCAGGACGACGAGGCGACGCTCGCCGCGACGGACGCCTGGCTGGCGGAGCACGAGGCGGCCCCGCCGGCGCTGCGCCGCCTCGTCCTGGAGGCGCGCGACGACCTGGCGCGGGCGCTGCGGGCGCAGGCGTGCGACGGGCGCGCGGTGGTCTAGGCCGTGACGCGGTGGGGATGGCGCCCGTGAGGGGGCGCCACCCCATCGGCACTCGAACGTGCGTACTTTAGGGCGAGGTTGTCCCGGAATGTCGACGAGCGTGTAACAGGGGTTAGGGGAGCCTTCGGAAGCGGAAGACCCCCGGCATGAACCACAACGCCCCCCTCACCCCCCGCCCCCTCCCCCTCTCCTCCCGCACCGGCCAGGCGCAACGCCTCGCTTCTGCCGACCAGTTGAGGGCCCAGGGCATCCCCGCCGCCGAGGTCGCCGCACGCTGCCGGCCCGGCGGCTGGCAGCAGCTGCTCCCCGGCGTCTTCCTGCTCCGGCCCGGGTCGCCCACCAGCGAGGACCGGCTGAAGGCCGCGCTGCTCTACGCCCGCAGGACCGGGGCCGTGCCCCCTCAGGGTCCCGACGCGATGATCACCGGACTCGCCGCGCTGTCCCTGCACCGCTTCTCCTCCGCTCCCCCGCTCACCGCCCTGGACCGGATCGACGTCCTGGTGCCGCGCACCCGGCGGCTGCGCTCGACCGGCTGGGTGCGGGTGGTGCGCGCCCCCGAGCCGCCGGAGCCGGTGGAGCTCACGGGCCTTCCCGTCGCCCCGGTCGCCCGCGCCGTCGCCGACGCGGTGTCGGGCCTCTCGGACGCGGAGGCGGTGCGCGGGCTGCTCACCGAGGCCGTCCGCGGCGGCCACTGCGAACCCGGTGCGGTGGTCCGGGAGTTGAGCCGGGCCCGGCTGCTCTCCCGGCCGCACGTGGTGGACGCGGTGGACTCGCTGCTCGCCGAGGGGCGCTCGCTGTCGGAGCGGCGGCTCTACGAGATGGTGCGGGAGTTCGCGCTGCCGGACCCGGTGTGGAACGTCGACCTGCGGCTGCCGGGCGGCCCCCACCTGGGCGGGGTGGACGCCTACTGGCCCGACCAGGCGGTCGCCGTGGAGCTGGACACCCGGGCGCCGCGGCAGGACGACGACGAGCTGTGGACCGAGTGCACCCGCAAGCGGGAGCACCTGGAGCGGCTCGGCATCACGGTCGTCCACCTCACCCCGCGCAAGCTGCGCGAGGCCATGGACCAGCAGGCCACCGTGGTCCGTACGGCCCTGATGGCCGCGGCGGACCGGCGGCCCGCCGCGTACGTCGTCGTCCTGCCCCGGTGAGCGCTCCGGGCTACTTCTTCGGGGCGGTGCCGCAGAACTCGGCCTCGACGACCTTCTGGGTGTCGCCCGTCCAGTCGGCGTTGAAGTTGCCGGCGAGGGAGTGCTCGCCGTCGCGGGTCACGTGGGCCAGGGAGGAGGAGCCGTGGATGCCGCCGCCGTGGCCCCAGACCTCCACCCCGCAGCTGAGCTTCTCCTTCATGAGCCCGAGGCCGTAGCCGACGTTCGGGAGCTCGGGGGAGATCGCGACCGTGGTGGTCATCTCCTTCAGGCCGTCCTTCGTGAGGAGCCGGCCCTTGAGCAGGGCGCTGTAGAAGGTCTGCAGGTCGCGGGAGTCGGAGATGATCTCGCCGGCCGCGCCCGCGATGCTCGGGTTGAGGTCGGAGACGTCGTGGACGGGGGCGTTCACGTCCCGGGAGAGCTTGGAGTACGCCGGGCTGCTGGGCTCCGGCATGGCCGAGCGGGTCCCGGGGACGGTGGTGGCGCGGAGCTTGAGGGGCTTGATGATCCTGTTCTCGACGGCCTTGCCGTAGGGGCGGCCGGTGACCTTCTCGATCACCATGCCGGCGAGGACGAAGTTGGTGTTGGAGTAGTTCCAGCCGCTGCCGGGGGCGAAGTCCGGCTCGTGGGCCATCGCCACGGAGACGAGCTGCCGCGGGGTCCAGGTGTCGTAGCGGTGCTCCAGGAAGCCGGGGCCGAAGACCTTCTCCTGGAAGGCGGGGTCGCCGGTGTAGCTGTAGATGCCGCTGGTGTGGTTGAGGAGTTGACGGACGGTGATCTTCCGGCCGTCGTGGCCGTGGCCCCGGACGACGCCGGGCAGCCACTTCTCGACCGGGTCGTCGAGGTCGACGCGGCCCTCCGCCTGGAGCTGGAGGAGGACGGTGGCGGTGAACGTCTTGGTGATGGAGCCGACCCGGTAGCGGTCGCCGCCCTTGCGCTCACCGGCGGTGCCGGTCCAGCGGTCGTGTCCGTCGCGGGCCTGGGCGACGGCGCCGGGCACGCCGTCGGCGACGGCCGCGTCCAGGGCCTGCTGGGTGGCCGCGTGGCCCGGCTTCACGGGCGCGGGCGCCTGCGCGGCGAGGGCGGGGGCGGCGAGGGCCGTGGCGGCGAGGCCCGCCACGAGGGTGGCGGCGACGACGGTACGGGCGGTGCGGGCGGCTGACATGCGGGGCTCCCCTGATCGTTGCGGTGCGGTCGGGGGGAGGGACCCCGGGAGGTGGGCGGGGGTTGATCGCGTCTTCGGGGGTTGGGCGCCTTTCAGCCGTTCTCGTGCTCCGTGAGGTGCGAGCGCCCGAGGGGCGGCCGGTCGCGCCAGAGCTGGAGGCCGATGTCGACGAGTTCGACGCGGGTGAGGGAGGACACGGAGTCGAGCGGGTGCCAGGCGGCGAGGTCGGTGGAGCCGCCCTCCTCGTTCCGCAGGGCGCCGCCGGTGATCCGCGCCTCGTAGACGATCCGCAGGCCCTGCCAGGCGCCGGGGCCGCCGAGCCGGCGGAGCCAGGAGCGCCGGATGGAGTCGATGCCGAGGAGGGCGGTGGGCTCGGTCAGATAGCCCGTCTCCTCCTCGACCTCGCGGACGACGGTGTGGACGGGATCCTCGCCGTGGTCCATGCCGCCGCCCGGCAGGGTCCACCGCCTGGCACCGTCCTTCGCGACCCAGCGGGCGAGGAGCACCTCGTCGTCGCGGACGCACACGGCGTAGGCCGCCACCCTCAACTCCTGCTGCATGGAACGAGGTTAGAGCCAGTACGCGGGATACGTCCGCCCCGTCGCACGGGCGGCCCCCAGCCCGACGGCGACCAGGAGGAGCGAGGCGAGGGCGAGAAGGCCGAGAAACGACCGGAAGGGCGGGGCCTGGAGGGCGACGATGACGGCCGTTGCCGCGGCGGGCGAGTGCGGGGTGCGGGCCGACATCATCACGCCGAGGGCGAGACCGCCCGCGACGGCCGCGCTCCAGGGTCCCGGCCCGGCGACGGCGAGGACCGCGAAGCCCGTGAGGGCCGAGAGCAGCTGGCCTCCGACGACCGAGCGCGGCTGGGAGAGCGGCAGGTCGGGGGCGCCGGCCACGAGGGCCATGCTGGCGGCGAGGGGCGGGATGAGGAGGGGCTGGTGGAGGAGGGTGCCGAGGGCCACCAGGAGGAGGAGGGCGGTCGTGCTGGCGGCGGTGGAGGCCAGCGCGAGCCCCGGGCGGGGGCGGGACGGGGCGGTGGGGCGGGACGGGGCGGTGGGGCGGGACGGGGCGGTGGTCACGGGGCCTCCAGGGTGCGGGGTCGGCGGGCGCGGGGGCCCTGGGCGCGGGGGCGCTGAGCACGGGGGTGGCCCTGGGCACGGGGGCGCGTTCGGCGGCTCGCCCGACCTCCCCGGCTCTCGGCTCCGCTCGATCAGGGACCCCCCCCGCCCCCGCGGAACGCGTGCCCGCAACCGGGTCAGGGGGTGGGCGGGTGGGACGGGGAGTACTCCGGGGGTGACCAGCGGAGGGGGCTGGCCGACGGGGTTTCGGTCGTGCGCTCCACGTGGAAGCGGGTGACGCGGCCCCCGGGGCCGTACTCGGTGTGCGCGACGCCGCTGAGCTGGAGGGTCAGGCCCGTCTCCCAGTCGAGGAAGAGCAGCCCCGCGCGGCCGTCCGACTCCAGGTTGCCCAGGGTCAGGAACATCGCGTTGCCCGGGTAGTCGCGCCAGCTGAGCTCCCGCGGCGCGTCGACCCGGACGAAGCCGGGGTTGCCGCCGCGGTGGCTGGTGTCGACGCCGTCGGGGGCGGCGGTGGAGACGAAGAAGGTGTCCGCGGCGCCGATCAGGCGCCTCTGGCCGGAGGTGAGCGCCTCGCCGTGCCGCGCGGCGCCCGTCTCGGGGCCCGCGGGCTCGGAGCCGTACCACTCCCGCTTCTGGAGGTACTTGGGGCAGTTGGAGAAGACCTGCTCGGCCTCGATCGTGAAGCCGCGTCCGCCGCGTCGGGCGGTGCCGTTGAGGCGCATGCGGCGGCGGGTGCGGGGGTCGAGGGCGAGGGTGCCCACGGGGGCGCCGTCGGGCGTGCCCCCGGGGAGGTCGGCCGCCACCGAGACCGTGTGCGGGCCGACGGCCCGGGCGAAGCCGGGCGCGCCGGTGAGCAGGCTCGACCAGACGCGGCCCTCGTGGTCCGCCGCGCCGATCATCAGCATCGGCTGGGCTTCCAGGAAGGCGGCGGCGACGGGGCGGATGCCGTCGGTGATGGAGCGGCCCACGTGGGCGGCGAGGTCCTGGACGCCCTCGCGCGCCTGTACGGCGAGGGAGCCGGGGTGGTACGCGGTGTTCACGGTGGCCTCCGTTCGGTGCCGGGTCAGTGGGCGCGGGCGCGCGTTCCGGTTGCGCCCCTGTTCCGCCCCGGTGGAGCGGATGCCCGCGACCGGGGTGCGTCGGCTAGAAGAAGCCGCAGGTCGGGGCCGTTTCCGACGGGGCCTGCGCGCCCTCCGTGCCCTTGGGGACCGAGATCTCCAGGCGGGTGCCGTCGGGGTCGTGGAAGAAGATGCCGCCGGAGGCCGCGCCTTCGCGGTGGGCGACGACGCCCTCGTACGCGAAGGAGGCGCCGCGCGCGGTGAGCGCGGCCTCGGCGGCGCGGACGTGCTCGACGGACTCGGCCTCGAAGGCGAGGTGGTGGAGGCCGGGCCGGCCCGGGTCGTAGGTGCCCTCGGCCTGCTGCCAGAGGGTGAGGACCAGGCGGCCGTCCCGGCCGAGGAAGGCGTAGCGGCTGTCCTTCTCCTCGCCCTCGCCGAGGACGTCGAAGCCGAGGACGTCGCCGTAGAAGGCGAGCGAGCGTCCGAGGTCGGTGACGTTGAGGCCGACGTGGTGGGTGGCGAGTGTGCCGATCGTGGACACGAGGGTTCCTCCTCCGGTGCGGCCGCCCCCCTTGGGCTAACCTCTCACTTCGACTTTAAGGGTTAGACGACGAGGGAGTCAACCGCTCACGTACTCTTGAGGGGTTAGTTCCTCGAGGAGGGTGTCCCCATGACCGCCACCGACCCCCGACCGCTCACCGGCGAGCCCGTCTCCCTCGACCTGCTCAACACCCGCTGGAACGAGGAAGGCGTCCGCCGCGACCTGCTGACGGAGGTCGAGGGCCTCACCGTCTGGCTCGCCGCCAACGGCCTGGCCGAGCGGTTCACCGCCGACGCGACCACCCTCCGGCACACCCTCGCCGCCCGGGACGCCCTCGCCGCGCTCGTCGACCGCCCCGGCGACCCCGACGCCGTCGCGCGGGTCGACGCCGTCCTCGGCCACGGCCGCATCCGGGCCACGCTCACCGTCGAGGGCCCCGGCGAGGAGGCGGAGTTCGCGGACCCCGCCCGGGGGCCCGGCTGGACCGCCGCCCGCGACTACCTCGACCTGCTGCGCACGGCGCCCGACCGGATCCGCGCCTGCGCCCACGAGGCCTGCATCCTGCACTTCTTCGACACCTCGCGGAACGGCACCCGCCGCTGGTGCTCGATGGCGGCCTGCGGCAACCGCGCCAAGGCCTCCCGCCACTACGCCCGGACCAAGGAGAACTGACCCTCGCGTCACGGCGACTCGCCCCCGTACGGGCGAGTTCGTCCCGCGTGGCGCGTCGACGGCGCTGGCGGGTTTGTGCCGCGGCGGCAATCCGGTCCGGGGCAACTCTCCCCAAACCCCTGTCCCTTGCGAAAGGCTGAGCGGTCATCCGGTATCGGAATCCGGACGCCCTCCTTTCACCAACAGGGATGTAAATGACCACCCCCGAAACCCAGAGCTCCATATCCGGAAGCTCGACGCACGGGCCCAGACGCGCGGCCCGCATCGCCGCCGCGGCCGGACTCGTCGCCGCGCTCGTCGCGACCGGTGCCGCGCCCGTGCTCGCCACCGAAGCCCCGGCGGCCACTCCCCCGGTCAAGTCCTCGAACCCGGCCGACAAGCTCGGCGCCATCGACGCCCAGCGGCTCACCGAGGCCCAGGCGAGCGGCGAGAAGAACGTCACCGTCCTCGTCGCCACCGCCCCCGGCGCCACCGAGCAGGTCGCCGCCCAGCTCGACGCCGTCGCCGGCGCCTCGATCGGCAAGCAGCAGGACGCGCTCGGCTACGTCCGCGCGACCCTGCCGACCGCCAAGGCCGCGGCCGCCATCAAGGCCGCCACCCAGCTCTCCTCCGTCCAGTCCGTCGACCTCCAGGCCGAGATCGTGCTGGACGACCCGACGCCGGACGCGGGCGCCGCGACGGGTGCCGTCTCCGGCACCACCGTCACGACGACGTACCCGGCCCCGGGCAAGGACACCCCGGCGAAGAACCCGTACAACCCCTCGTACGAGACGGGCGCGGTCGACTTCGTCAAGGAACACCCCAAGGCCGACGGCCGCGGCGTGACCATCGGCATCCTGGACTCCGGCGTCGACCTCGGCCACCCGGCCCTGCGGACGACCACCACCGGCGAGCGCAAGATCGTCGACTGGGTGACCGCCACCGACCCGCTGACCGAGGGCGACAACACCTGGCGCGCCCAGATCACCCCGGTCGCCGGCCCGGTCTTCACGGCCTCCGAGCAGAGCTGGAAGGCCCCCGCGGGTTCGTACCAGTTCAGCCGCTTCAAGGAGACCTGGACCGCGGGCGGTGACCCGAAGGGCGACATCAACCGGGACGGCGACACCACCGACGTCTTCGGCATGCTGTACGACCCGGCCGCCGGGACCGTCCGCGTGGACACCGACCAGAACAACGACTTCACGGACAACGCGCCGATGAAGCCGTACAAGGACGGCTACCAGATCGGTTACTTCGGTACCGACGACCCGGCCACGGAGGTCGCCGAGCGCACCCCGTTCGTCGTCGAGATCCGCAAGGACGTCAAGCTCGACCCGTGGGGCGGCGCCTACATCGGCCAGAAGGCCGACTTCGTCAACATCGGTCTCGTCGAGTCCGCGCACGGCACCCACGTCGCCGGCATCACCGCCGCCCACGGCCTCTTCGGCGGGAAGATGAACGGCGCCGCGCCCGGCGCGAAGATCGTCTCCGCGCGCGCGTGCACCTGGTCGGGCGGCTGCACCAACACCGCCCTCACCGAGGGCATGACGGACCTCGTCGTCAACCGCGGCGTCGACATCGTCAACATGTCGATCGGCGGCCTGCCGCAGCAGAACGACGGCGACAACGTCCGCTCGCGCCTCTACACGCGCCTCATCGACACCTACGGCGTCCAGCTGGTCATCTCGGCCGGCAACGAGGGCCCCGGCATCAACACGATCGGCGACCCCGGCCTGGCCGACAAGGTCATCTCGGTCGGCGCGGCCGTCTCCCGGGCGACCTGGGCCGCCAACTACGGCTCGGCCGTCGAGAAGAAGTACGCCATGTTCCCCTTCTCCTCGCGCGGCCCGCGTGAGGACGGCGGCTTCACCCCGACCATCACCGCCCCCGGCTCGGCCGTGAACTCCATCCCGACCTGGCTGCCGGGCGCCGGCGTCGCCGAGGCGGGCTACACCCTGCCCGCCGGCTACGGCATGCTCAACGGCACCTCGATGTCCTCGCCGCAGGCGACGGGCGCGAGCGCGCTGCTGATCTCGGCCGCGAAGCAGAAGGGCATCGCGCTCTCCCCGCTCACCCTGCGGACCGCGCTGACCTCCACCGCGAAGCGCATCCCCGGTGTCGCCGCGCACGAGCAGGGCTCGGGCCTCATGGACATCGAGGAGGCCTGGGAGTCGATCAAGGACGGTGCCACCGCCCACGACTACAAGGTCGAGGCCCCGGTCGACACCGTGATCTTCCCGGCCCCGCACACCGGCACCGGCGTGTACGACCGCGAGGGCGGCCTCAAGGTCGGCCAGAAGAGGGTCTACGACGTCACCATCACGCGCACGAGCGGCCCGAACCGGCCGATCGAGCACGAGCTGGACCTCAAGTACAACGACGGCACCTTCCGCATCCTCGGCGACGACGAGATCGACCTGCCGCTGAACAAGCCGGTCACCGTCAAGCTCCAGGCCCGCGCCGCCACCTCCGGCGTGCACAGCGTCATCCTGGAGGCCGACGACGAGCGCACCGAGGGCGTCGACAAGCAGATCCTCGCCACCTCGGTCGTCGCGGACGACCTGGTCGCCCCGGGCTACGGCTTCTCCGCCTCCGGCTCGGTGCAGCGCAACAGCAGCAAGTCCTACTTCGTCACCGTGCCGAAGGGCGCCAAGACGCTGGAGGTCGCGCTCGGCGGTCTGAAGGAGAAGAGCCAGACCCGCTTCATCTCGATCCACCCGTACGGCGTGGGCATCGAGGACAGCGCCACCACGCAGTGCTACCCGCACTACAACCCGGCCAACACCTGCCGCCCGGACCTGCGGTCCTACGCGAACCCGACGCCCGGCGTCTGGGAGATCGAGGTCGAGTCCCGCCGCACGTCGCCGGACCTGGACAACCCGTACACCCTGGGCGTCACCGCCCTCGGCGCCGACTTCGACCCGGCCGTGCAGACGGTCGCGGAGGCGAAGATCGGCACCCCGGCCGCCGTCCAGTGGCAGGTCACCAACCGCTTCGCGGGCATCGCGGGCACCCTCAAGGGCGGCTCCCTCGGCTCGCAGAAGAGCGAGACGCCGACCATCCAGAACCACGAGAAGCAGACCAGGACCATCACCATCGGTGAGGGCGTGGAGCGGCTCGACATCGGGATCGGCAACACCTCCGACCGGACCGCCGACCTCGACCTCACGGTCACGCTGAACGGCGCGACCGTGGCCCAGTCGGCGGACGGCGACTCGGAGGAATCCGTCTCCCTGGCGAACCCGGCCGCGGGCACGTACACCGTCACCATCGACGGCTACTCGGTCCAGGCCGCGGGCGGCACCACGTACGACTACAAGGACGTGTACTACTCGTCCGCGCTCGGCTCCGTGAAGGTCGACGGGTCGAAGCCGGTCACCCTGGCCAACGGCGCCACCGCCCCGGTCTCGGCCGAGGTCGTCGTCGCGGGCGCGGCCCCCGAGGGACGCCAGTTCTTCGGCGAGGTCCAGCTGCTCAACGCGCGCGGCACCGTCGCGGGCACCGGCAGCGTCCTGATCGGCGCGGTCACCCCGTAACACCCGGGCACGACAGGAGGGGCGGGCGCCCGTGCGGGCGCCCGCCCCTCCTCCGTTCGGCCCGCTTCTCAGGAGCGAATGCCTCCGATGTTGATGTCGGGGCAGACCCTCTCGATGAACTCACCCACGGCGTAGCTCGACTTCCGCGCCGCCTCCTCATGCTCCGGCTCCGCGTGCTCGTACCAGGCACTGAGCCGCTCGAAGTCCGGAGCGACGCCCTCCGGGGCACGCTCGCCGAGGTCCTCGATGACGTGCTGCCGCTTGTGCGGGGTCAGCTCCTCGGTCTTCCGGAGGTCGAGCGGTGCCGCCTCCCTGCAGAACGCGGTGCCCTCGGCGGACTTCCGGAAGGCCTCCTCCTCCGAGTCCCGGGTCAGCAGGAACCCGGTGAGGGCGAGGGTCGCGGAGGTCACGGTGACGATCGCCGTCACGATTCCCTTGCGCACGGGATCACGTCCCCGCCGCGATCGCGTTCAGGTCGTGCTGGTCGTAATGCATCGGCCAGATCTCGATCCGCATGCAGGAGTTGTTGTCGGTGTCGGTCGACGAGTACCTGTGCCCCAGGTCACCCGTGTGGCCGAACTCGTGGCAGCCGAGGCTCTTCCACTGGTTCAGGCTCTTGGAGTACGAGGTGTTGAAACGCACCCGGATGATGTCGCACGAGGTCCAGAGGGCGTTCCAGTTCGTGCAGTCGGTCCGCCCGTGCCACTTCGTGTCACCGTAGGCACCGTCGTACACCTCGATGTCACCACCGCCCCACGATGTGGTGATGACACTGCGCTCCAGCTCTGCCTTGCCGTAGCCCATCGCGGTGGAACCGTTCGCGGTGAGGCTGAAGCCCTTCACCGCCTGGTTCCTGTTGTCGGGGTCCGTTCCTTTGTCGTCGTGGCTCGCCTGGGCCGACATCGGCACGGTGAGGACGAGAGCGGCCGCGGCGGCGAGCACGGCCGGGATCCGGGGGAGGGAGAACTTCACTGGCGTTCGCTTCCTGAGGTCGGGGAGGTCGCTTCGGGCACCGAGGTCACCGCGGAGACCGGGGCCGCCACGGACGATCGGGGACATCAGCTCGGGGACGGGTAGGGAGTGGGCTCCGAACCGTCCGCCGTGGAGTCGCCGGGAATCGGCTCCTCCGTCTCCGCAGGCGCCGGCGCGTTCGCCGCGTCGCCCGTCACGACCGTCGGCTCCGACTGCGCCGAGGGCAGGTCGGCCGGAGGGTTCTTCGTGTCCGTGAGCCGCTTCAGCTCCATGACCAGATCCAGCGGGTCCCAATAGAACGACGTGGCGAAAGCGGACTTCGGGTCGGCCGAGAGTTCCAGCCAGCCTCCCTTGTCCAGAGCCCTTCCCTGGGTGTTCACCAGCTGATAGCGGCCGGCGCCGTCACTGGGCTCCAGGAAATAAAATCCCTTGTCGCCCACCTGGCTCCAGGTCACATTCTCGACCTGATAGCCGTTCCCGGAACCGTCCCAGCCCCATTCCTCCATGACAATTGTCTGGGGAATGGACGGATACAGCTTGAACGAGGTGGTCACCTTGAGGGTGACGTCCCGGGCCTGGTCGACCCCGCCGTCCTCCACGCTGCCGATGGTCCGCCCCGGCGCGATGCCCACGACTTCCGCCTGCACGATGACCGGCGAGGTGGCGACCAGTTCGCCGAGGTTCTTGAAGTCGAACACCTCCCGACCGGACATGATGCGCTCGGGGTGTGTGTCACGATGCGCCGTCGCGGCGGAACTGCCGCCGGCACTCCCGAATGCCGCGATCCCCCCGACGACCGCGACGACCGAAAAGGCCATCGCGATCCGCCCCGGAACGGACATCTTGCTTTTCCTCACGAAAACCCCCACCTAAGCCGAAAAGAATGGTTCGTTCAACTCGCGATCAAGCAGGGGGAAACGTAGAGGGCTCTTCAACTCCACGTCAAGGGGTGGCAAATAACAGACAAATGAATCAGCCGGGGTCCGAGCAGTCGATACCGATGGATCCGGGCAACGCCTTCTCCACCCATTTACGCCCGTATTCAAGACCATCACGCACCTTGCCGACATCCTCTCCGAAATCCCCCGGCGGCCGGTCGCCCTCACGGAAGGTGACCGGCGCCTCTCCCGGACGGCCGGAGACGAGGACGAGCAGGCGCGCGCCCGTCCGGAAGTACGACGCGCCGGAATCCTGGGCCGTGAAGACCAGACGGGGTTGTGCGGTCGTCGGCTTGTACGCGTGCTCCACGGTCAGGACGACCCGGACCCCGTCGTCGCCACCGAGCTGCTCGACCTTCGCGACGGTCCCCTCGGCGATGTCCGTGGCACACGCCACCACGCTCTCGGCGGTGGGCTTGGCCCGCTCCTCGCCCTCCGGCACACCGTTGTGGGCCACCAGATAGGCCGCTCCCGTCCCCAGGACGGCCACCGCCGCCGCACCGGCGAGCAGCGGCCGCAGCACGCGGCGGCGGCGGGAGCGGGGACGCGGAGGCGGGGAGACGGCTGCGGTTTCGGCCCCGTCTCCGCTTCCCGCCAGCGCCGTGCCGATGAAGGCCAGCTGCTCGCGCAGGATCGCCACGTCGTCGAACGCCGCCCGTACCCCCGGGTCCCGCTCGGCCCCCTCGGGCAGCGGCTCGTCGAAGACCACCAGCCGCACGGGGTCTTGCTCGTACCTCTCCACCCTCACACCACCTCGTCCGTGTGCAGCCGGGCGCGCAGGGCGCGCACGGCGGCGTGCAGTCGACTCTTGACCGTTCCGCCGGGGATTCCCAGCGCCTCCGCGATGTCGGCCACCGGGAGGTCCGCGTAGAAACGCAGCACCAGGACCTGGCGCTGCGGGAGGGGCAGCTCGTCCAGTCCCTCGGCGACCGACAGGGACAGGACCCGGGCCTCCTCGCCGCCCGGCTGCGTCGTGTCCCACGGCCGCAGCGCCGTCAGCCGTTCGTCGAGCCGCTCCCGGCGGCGGCGCTCCCGGTGCCAGTCCATGGCGATGTTCGAAGCCACCACCGCGCACCAGGCGGCGGGGGACCTGAGCGCTTCACGCCCCTCCGCCCGCGCCTCCAGGAGCTTCAGCCGCACCTGCTGCACACCGTCCTGAAGGTCCGCGTGCGGCACCCCGCCCAGCGCCAGGATCGCCCTCACCCGATCCACGAGAGCCGCGTCCAACAGGTCGCCCGAACCGGCGCGCCGGGCCTTCCTCACTACCGCCACCGTGCCTCCTCCCTCTGCGTCCCCCCTGTGACGCGGCAGCGGTGCGAAACGTTCGGTCCCGCCCCTTGGACAATGGATTGGACAAGGTGGGCGGGGACATACGCATCATGGACCGGCAGCACCCTGCACATGCGTACGGAGGAGTCCCCGTGAAGGTCGGAATCGTCGGAGCCACCGGTCAGGTCGGCACAGTCATGCGGAAGATCCTGGCCGAGCGGAACTTCCCGGTCGACGAGCTGCGGCTCTTCGCGTCCGCCCGCTCCGCCGGCAAGGTCGTCGACGGCGTGACCATCGAGGACGCCTCCACCGCCGACTACACCGGCCTCGACATCGTGCTCTTCTCCGCCGGTGGCGCCACCTCCAAGGCCCTGGCCGAGAAGGTCGCCTCGCAGGGCGCCGTCGTGATCGACAACTCCTCCGCCTGGCGCCGCGACCCCGAGGTCCCGCTGGTGGTCTCCGAGGTCAACCCGCACGCGGTCAAGGACCGCCCCAAGGGCATCATCGCCAACCCGAACTGCACCACGATGGCCGCCATGCCGGTCCTCAAGCCGCTCCACCAGGAGGCCGGCCTCACCGCGCTCGTCGCCACCACCTACCAGGCCGTCTCCGGCTCGGGCGTGGCCGGTGTCGCGGAGCTGCGCACGCAGGCGTGCGCCGTGGCCGAGAAGGCCGACCAGCTGGCCTTCGACGGCGAGGCCGTCGAGTTCCCCGAGCCCGCCGTCTACAAGCGGCCGATCGCCTTCAACGTGGTCCCGCTGGCCGGCTCGATCGTCGACGACGGCACCTTCGAGACCGACGAGGAGCAGAAGCTCCGCAACGAGTCCCGCAAGATCCTGGAGATCCCCGGGCTCAAGGTCTCCGGCACCTGCGTCCGCGTCCCGGTCTTCTCCGGGCACTCGCTCCAGGTCAACGCCCGCTTCGAGCGTCCGATCAGCGTCGAGCGCGCCTACGAGCTGCTCAAGGACGCCGAGGGCGTCGAGCTCTCGGAGATCCCGACCCCCCTCCAGGCGGCCGGCAAGGACGTCTCCTACGTGGGCCGCGTCCGCGTGGACGAGACCGTCGAGAACGGCCTCGCGTTCTTCCTCTCCAACGACAACCTGCGCAAGGGCGCGGCGCTGAACGCCGTGCAGATCGCGGAGCTCGTCGCCGCCGAGCTCAAGGGCTGATCCCGGCCACCCTCCGGAGGGGCGGCTCCCCGTTGTGGGGAGCCGCCCCTCCGGCGTGCCCGGCCGTGCCAGAGTTCCCCCATGACCCGGATATCCAAGGGGGCCAACGTCCCGGTGCCCCCGCAGGCCCTTCACGTCGCGGTCAGCTGGCGCACCGGGCACGGGGTGCCCGACGTGGACGTCTCCGCGCTGCTCCTCGGCGCCGGGGAGCGGGTGCGGGGCGACGCCGACCTGGTCTTCTACAACCACGCGGAGCACCCCTCGGGGGCCGTCCGGCACCTGGGGAAGTCGGCGCCCGGCGCGCCCGGCAGCCCGGCGGCGGACTGGCTGTGGCTGGACCTCGCGCGCGTGGAGCCCGAGGTGGGGCGCCTGGTGGTCGCCGCCTCCGCCGACGGGGGCTCCTTCGGGCAGGTGCCCGGTCTCGACGTGCTGGTCACGGACGGGGCCGGCACCCCCGTGGCGTACTGCCCGATCGGGGACGCGACGACGGAGACGGCCTTCGTCTTCGGCGAGTTCTACCGGCGGGACGGCGGCTGGCGGTTCCGCGTGGTCGGCCAGGGGTACGCCTCGGGGCTCGCCGGGCTCGCGACGGACTTCGGCATCGTGGTGGAGTACCCGCCGCCGCCGATCCCGGGCCCCGGCTACGTCCCGCCGCCCCCTCCCCCGCCGCCCGCCGCCCCGCCCGTGCCGGTGACCGATCCCTACGGCGGGGAGTTCCGGCCCTCCGTGTACCAGGGGCGCGGCAAGAGGACCGTCCACTGCGACCCGGACCTTCCGGCGGGGCACTGGGTGCTCCTGGAGATCGAGTCGTACCACTCGCTGTCCACCACGATCGAGTCCTGCGACGCGTACGGGCGGGCCGGGGAGTACCTGCTCACGGCGTACGAGGACGACGTACGCGCGCGCACCGTCGCCCTCGTCCCGCGCGCCCGCCCGCTGGCCCTGCGGGTGGAGGCCGACACCCCCTGGACGCTTCGGGTGCTGCCGCTCTCCCACGCGCGCCGTTTCGACGGCCACGTGGAGGGCCTCGCCCACGATCTGGTGATCTACGAGGGGCCGGCGGGGGTGCTCGACTTCGCGCACCACGGGGAGTCCAATTTCACCGTCCACCAGCACACCCCGCCGCTCGACCCGCTCTACGACGACGAGGAGCAGGACCTGCTGGTGAACGAGATCGGGGAGGTCCGGGTGAGCGCCCCGGTGCCGGGGCCGGGACTGCTGCGGATCAGCGGTGACGGACCGTGGAAGTGTTCCGTGCGCCGCTGAGCCGGCCCGTGGAAGGATGGCCCAAACGTCAAGAAACCGAGGAGTTGCCGGGTGCCTGGGACAAACCTGACCCGTGAAGAGGCTCAGCAGCGGGCGGCGCTGTTGACCGTGGACGCGTACGAGGTCGAACTGGACCTCACCGGTGCGCAGGAGGGCGGCACCTACCGGTCCGTCACCACCGTCCGCTTCGATTCCGCCGAGGACGGTGCCGGGACCTTCATCGACCTCGTCGCCCCCGCCGTCCACGAGGTCGTCCTCAACGGCCGTGCGCTCGACGTCGCCGCCGTCTTCCGCGACTCGCGGATCGCGCTCGACCGCCTCGCCCTGGGCCGCAACGAGCTGAAGGTCGTCGCCGACTGCGCGTACACCAACACCGGTGAGGGCCTGCACCGCTTCGTCGACCCGGTCGACGACCAGGCCTACCTGTACACCCAGTTCGAGGTGCCGGACGCGCGGCGGGTCTTCGCCTCGTTCGAGCAGCCCGACCTGAAGGCGACCTTCCAGTTCACCGTGAAGGCGCCGAGCGGCTGGTCGGTCATCTCGAACTCGCCGACGCCGAAGCCCGAGAACGACGTGTGGGTCTTCGAGCCGACCCCGCGCATCTCCACGTACATCACGGCCCTGATCGTCGGCCCGTACCACTCGGTGCACTCGACGTACGAGAAGGACGGACAGGTCGTCCCGCTGGGCATCTACTGCCGTCCCTCCCTGGCCGAGTTCCTCGACGCGGACCACATCTTCGACGTGACCCGCCAGGGCTTCGACTGGTTCCAGGAGAAGTTCGCCTACGACTACCCCTTCGCCAAGTACGACCAGCTGTTCGTGCCGGAGTTCAACGCGGGCGCGATGGAGAACGCGGGCGCGGTCACCATCCGCGACCAGTACGTCTTCCGCTCGAAGGTGACGGACGCGGCGTACGAGCGGCGCGCCGAGACCATCCTGCACGAGCTCGCCCACATGTGGTTCGGCGACCTCGTCACCATGGAGTGGTGGAACGACCTGTGGCTGAACGAGTCGTTCGCCACCTACACCTCGGTCGCCTGCCAGGCCGCGGTGCCGGGCACCCGCTGGCCGAACGCCTGGACCACCTTCGCCAACGCGGAGAAGACCTGGGCCTACCGCCAGGACCAGCTGCCGTCGACGCACCCGATCATGGCCGAGATCAACGACCTGGAGGACGTGCTCGTCAACTTCGACGGGATCACGTACGCCAAGGGCGCCTCGGTCCTGAAGCAGCTCGTGGCGTACGTCGGCCAGGACGAGTTCTTCAAGGGCGTGCAGGCCTACTTCCAGGCGCACGCCTTCGGGAACACCCGTCTCTCCGACCTCCTCGGCGCCCTGGAGGAGACCTCCGGCCGTGACCTGAAGACCTGGTCGAAGGCGTGGCTGGAGACGGCCGGCATCAACGTCCTCCGGCCGGAGATCGAGACCGACGGGAACGGCGTCATCACCGCCTTCGCCGTCCGCCAGGAGGCCCCCGCGCTGCCCGCCGGCGCCAAGGGCCGGGCCGTGCTCCGCCCGCACCGCATCGCGATCGGCTTCTACGACCTGGACGCGGCCGGCAAGCTGGTCCGCACCGACCGCCTGGAGCTGGACATCGCGGCGGCCGAGCTGACGGCCGTGGAGCAGCTGGTCGGCAAGGCCCGCCCGGCGGTCGTCCTCCTCAACGACGACGACCTGTCGTACGCCAAGGTCCGCCTCGACGCGCAGTCCCTGGCGAACGTCACCGCGCACCTCGGCGACTTCGCCGAGTCCCTGCCGCGCGCCCTGTGCTGGGCCTCGGCCTGGGACATGACCCGCGACGGCGAGCTGGCCACCCGCGACTACCTGGACCTGGTGCTCTCGGGCATCGCCAAGGAGTCCGACATCGGCGTGGTGCAGTCGCTCCAGGGCCAGGTGAAGGCCGCGCTCGACCTGTACGCGGCACCGGAGTGGCGCGAGGCCGGGCTCACCCGCTGGACCGAGGCCACCCTGGCGCACCTCCAGGCGGCCGAGCCGGCGAGCGACCACCAGCTGGCGTGGGCGCGGGCCTTCGCGGCGACCGCCCGCACCCCGCAGCAGCTGGACCTGCTGGCGTCCCTCCTGGAGGGACGCCAGTCGATCGAGGGCCTGGCGGTGGACACCGAGCTGCGCTGGGCCTTCGTGCAGCGCCTCGCGGCCACCGGCGTCTACGACGAGGCGGAGATCGCCGCCGAGCTGGAGCGCGACCGCACGGCGGCGGGCGAGCGGCACGCGGCCACCGCGCGCGCGGCCCGCCCGACGGAGGCGGCGAAGGCGGAGGCCTGGGCCTCGGTCGTCGAGGACGACAAGCTGGCGAACGCCGTGCAGGAGGCCGTCATCGGCGGCTTCGTCCAGGCCGACCAGCGCGAGCTGCTCGCCCCGTACGCGGAGAAGTACTTCGCGTCGATCAAGCACGTCTCGGAGACCCGCAGCCACGAGATGATCCAGCAGGTCGTGGTCGGCCTCTACCCGAGGCTCCAGGTCTCGCAGGAGACGCTGGACGCGACGGACGCGTGGATCGCCGCGAACGACCCGGTCCCGGCGCTGCGGCGCATGGTGACGGAGTCCCGCGCGGGCGTCGAGCGCGCCCTGAGGGCGCGGGCGGCGGACGCGGCGGCCGCGAAGTAGTGCCGGTGTAGTGCCGGTCGTACGGAGAAGGGGCGCCCTCCCCCACGGGGGCGCCCCTTCTCCGCGCTTGGAGTCCGCCCGGCGGGCGGGCGTCGGCGCGCGGCCGTGCCGCCGGGCGGAAGCGTGCGGGTCTTCGGCTCAGCCGCCGAGGGCCGCGTACCGGGCGCGCAGGTCGGCCGCGCCCTGTTCCGTGAGCGTTCCGTGGAGCCGCATCCGGGCGACGCCGCCGTCGGGGAAGGCGTCGAGCCGGACGTGGGTGACGACGGCCCGGGCGGGCAGCTTGAAGCGGTGCAGGGTGTCGGGCTGGAGGCGGGTGCGCGGGATGATCTCGAACCACTCGCCGTTGTCCCCGTTGCGGCCCTGGAGGGCGATCCAGCCGGCCGAGTTGCCCTTGAGGTAGGCGGTGTCGATCTCGACGGCGCGGACGGCGCCCTGGGCGACCAGCCTGAAGCGGACCCAGTCGTTGGTGCCGCGGACCCGGCGGCGGCGGTTCTCCCAGCCGTCGTCCATCTTGCGGGAGGTGCCGGGCAGGATGATCTGGGTGGGCGAGGAGTAGAACTTGTCCGAGGCGTCCTCGTACGAGCCGCCGTTGAGCACGGCGATCAGGTCGAGGGTGCCGAGGAGTTCCAGCCACTCGGGGTCGGGCACGACCTCGCCGTGGACGCGGAGCCGGGCGACGCCGCCGTCGGGGTGCTGGCAGAGCCGGACGTGGGTGAAGCGGCGCTCGGCGTCGACGGCGAAGCCGTTGGCGGCGTGGCCGCGGACGGGGGTCGGCGGGACGAGCTCCTCCCACTTGGCGTCGAGCAGCTCGGCGGGGCCGGGCGAGCCCTCGACGGCGGTGGCCTGGATGCTGACCTTCTGCGGGTAGTTGCCGCGGAAGTGGGCGGTGTCGACGACGATTCCGCGGATCACGCCGGGGGCGCCGAGGCGGACGATCGCCCAGTCGTGGTCCTCGGGGGCGGGGAAGACGTTCTCGGCGTCGGCCCCGCGGCGGCGGCGGGTCTCCCAGCCGTCCATGATCTTGCCCTTGTGGCCGAAGTGCTCCGGGTCGAAGGCGGCGCGCTCGCGGACGAGGAGGTTCTCCCGCTCGGCGAAGAACTCGTCGTTGGCGGCGACGACCCCGGCGCCGAGGCGGCGGTCGGCGAGGTCGACGAGCTCGGTGAAGGGGAAGTCACCGGTGCGGTAGTCGGCGTAGGGGTCCCCGCCGGCGTAGGGGGCGGCGTCGTTGGCGTGCGGGTCCTGGTTCGCGTCGAGGCTGCTCATGGATCGAGCTTCCCGCCGCTCGCGCGTCCCGGTCCATCGAATGTTTTCGACGATGCCGTTCAGTTCTGCTGAAGGGTCGCGGGTCAGTTCTGCTGCACGGTCTCGCGGCCCGCCGCCGCCTGGCGGAGCGCGGCGAGGACCCGGGCCACCGCCGGGCCCTCCTCCGCCCCGCTCCGCACCGCCGCGACGACGTGGCGGCGCGGCTGGTCGGCGGAGAGCACCCGCATGACGACCCCGGTCCCGCTCCGGCGGTCCGCGGAGGCCATCCGGGGCACGAGCGCGATCCCCATCCCCGCCTCGACCATGGCGAGGATCGCGGTCCAGCCGGAGGCGCTGTGGGCCTGCTCGGGCACGAAGCCGGCGGCCTCGCAGGCGGCGGTGGTGATCTCGGACCAGGGCCCCGAGCCCCCGAAGATCCAGGGTTCGGCGGCGAGGTCGGCGAGCCGCAGGCCGGGGGCGTCGGCGAGCGGGTGGTCGGCGGGCAGCGCGACGTCGAGGGGGTCGGCGAGCAGCGGGACCCGGCTGTACTTGGGGTCGCGCGCGGAGGGCGCGTGGGCGGCGAGGGAGAGGGCGAGGTCGACCTCGCCGGCCGTGAGCAGCTCGTACGCCTCGGCGGCCTCGGCCTCCCGGATCCGGACGTCGAGCCCGGGGTGGGCAGTCCGCAGCTGGCGCACGGCGGGGACGAGGAGCGCGGGCACGGACGTCGGGAAGGCCGCGACCCGCACCTGGCCGGCCTCGCCCCGCAGGTAGCCGTCGAGTTCGGCGTCGGCGCGTTCCAGCTGGGCGAAGACGACCTCCGCGTGGCGCAGCACCAGATGGGCGGCGTCGGTGAGGCGGACCCGGCGCCCCTGGGCCTCCAGGAGCCGCACGCCGAGCTGTTTGGCGAGGTTGGTGAGCTGCTGGGAGACGGCCGAGGGGGTCATGAGCAGTGCCTCCGCGGTCGCGGTGACGGTGCCGCGGTCGCGGAGGGTGCGGAGGATCTGGAGCTTCTTGATGTCCCACTCGGTCATGGGCGCAACTTATCCGGGCTCGCCCTGTTCGGGTGGGGCCGGGAGCTAGCGGGTGGAGCTCATGGCGACACCGCCGAGGATGAGGACCGCGCTCGCGCCGCCGAGGAGGCCGAACCGCTCGCCGAGGAGGGCGTACGAGAGGAGGGCGACGCAGACGGGCTGGAGGTAGTAGACGATCCCGGCGCGGGCGGCGCCGATCAGGGTGACGGCCTTGTTCCAGGCGAAGAAGGCCACGGCGGAGGAGAGCACGCCGACGTACACGAGCGGACCGACGGTGCCGGTGGTGGGCTCGAAGCCGCCCTGGACGGCGAGGCTGGCCCCGTACGCCGGGAGGAGCATGAGGGCGCCGAGGGCGAAGGTGGTGAAGAGGAGGGCGAGGCCGCCGAGTTCGGCGGGGCGGCGCTTGAGGAGTGCGCTGTACGCGGCGAAGCAGAGGGCCGCTGCCATGACCCAGAGGTCGCCGGTGGCGAGGTCGGGGGCGAGGGAGCCCTTGCTGACGAGGAGCACGACGCCGGCGCAGGCGATGAGCATGCCGGTGGTGCGGCGCGGGCCGAGGCGGTTGCCGCCGAGGCGGGCGAAGAGGGCCATGAGGACCGGGGAGGCGGCCATGATCATGCCCATGTTGCCGGCGGAGGTGGCGGTCCCGGCCTGGTTGACCAGGGTGTTGTAGACGGTGATGCCGAGCAGGGCGGCGAGGGTGAGGAAGCGGAGGTGACGGCGGATCAGGTGTCGCTGCCGCCAGGTCTCGCGGGCGGCGAGGGGGGCGACGGCCACGAGGGCGACGATCCAGCGCCAGAAGGCGGCCTGGACCGGGGGGACGGTGTCGTGGAGGGCGCGGGCGACGACGAAGCTGCCGGACCAGACGACGGTGGCGAGGAGGGCGAGGAGCACGCCGAGGCCGGCGCCCTTGGCGGGTGCCGGCCTCTCGGTGGGTGCGCTGTTCGTGGCGGTGGCTCCGGTGGGGTTGCGGGCGGTGTCCAGGCTCATGCCCCTTACCGTCGCACCGCCGGAACCTCCAGGTCCATCGAAACTTCCTGACCGTTTCCTTCAGCAGGGCTGAACGGTTCGGTCTCGACCGCGGCCTTCTCGGGGGCCTTGGGGGCGCGGGGACCCAGCTGGCCGGCCAGGGTGGCGCCGAAGGCGATCACCATGCCGAGGACCTGCACCGGGCCGAGGGCCTGACCGAGGGCCGCCCAGCCGATGACGGCCGCGGTGATCGGCGAGAGCGGGCCGAGGAGGGTGGCCGAGGAGGCGCTGAGCCGCTCGATGCCGCGGAACCAGAGGAAGTACGAGATCGCGGTGTTGCCGAAGGCGAGGTAGGCGTAGCCGGCCAGGTTGGTGCCGGTCAGGGCCGGCGGGGCGCCCTCGACGAGGAAGGCGATGGGCAGGATGACCAGGCCGCCTGCGGTGAGCTGCCAGCCGGTGACCGCGAGGGCGCCGACGCCCTCGGGGCGGCCCCAGCGCTTGGTGAAGACGATGCCGGCGGACATCGAGAGCGAGGAGAGCAGTCCGGCCCCCACGCCGATCAGATCGAAGGCGGCTCCGGCCTTGAGGACGACGAGGCTGACGCCGAAGGCGGCGGTGACGGCGGTGAGCAGGGCCTTCACCGTGGGCTTCTCGCCGAGGAAGAGGGCCGCGAGGCCGACGACGAAGAGCGGGCCGACGGAACCGACGACCGCGGCGACCCCGCCGGGCAGCCGGTAGGCGGCGAGGAAGAGCAGCGGGAAGAAGGCGCCGATGTTGAGGGCTCCGAGGACCGCGGACTTCCACCACCAGGCGCCCTGCGGGAGCTTGCGGGTGAGGGCGAGGAGGGCGAGGCCGGCGGGCAGGGCGCGCATGAGGCCGGTGAAGAGCGGCCGGTCGGGCGGCAGGAACTCGGTGGTGACGAAGTAGGTGGAGCCCCAGGAGATCGGGGCGAGGGCGGTGAGCGCGGTGACTGCTGCCTTGCGGGACATGACGGTTCCCCCTGCGGTGGAGCGCCGGAGCGGCGGGCGCCGACTGGCTTCGTGGTGATTAACTTACCACTAAGCTACTTCCTGGCAAGAGGCTTTTTCATAAGAGACTTTCTCGTAAGTGACTTGCTTGCGATCGAGGTGGGGAGAGGGGAACACTGAGGACATGAACACGCAGACCCCCGGCCACGACGCCGTCGACGCCATCACCGACCAGTGGGCGGCCGTCCGCCCCGACCTGGACACCCTGCCGATGGCCGTCTTCGGCCGCATCTACCGGTTGTCCAACGCCATGCGCGGCAGGGTGGACAAGGCGTACGCGCCCTACGGCATGGCGCTCGGGGAGTTCGACGTGCTCGCGACCCTGCGCAGGTCCGGAGAGCCCTACACGCTCTCGCCGCGCGAGCTGACCGCCACGCTGATGATCACCACCGGCGGCATGACCGGCCGCCTGGACAAGCTGGAGAAGGCCGGGCTGCTCACCCGCAGCCCCGATCCGAACGACCGGCGCGGGCTGCGCGTCACCCTCAGCGAGCGCGGCAAGGAGCTGGTGGACCAGGCCGTCGGGGCCGGCCTCGCGGAACAGCGGGCCGCCCTGGAGGCCGCGCTCACCGACCAGGAGGCGGACCAGCTGGCAGGACTGCTGCGCAAGCTGCTCGCGACCACCGTGTGACGCGACGGGACGGCGGGAAGGGCCCCGCGCGCGGGGGCCCCCGCGGAAGAGGGCGCCGACGCGCGCGAGGGCGCCGCACGGTACCTCGTACCGTGCGGCGCCCTCGGTGGAGATCTCGGAGGCGGTTACGCCTTCTTGGACTTGTCGAGCACCATCACCAGGCCGGCGATCACCAGGAACAGCACCAGCGGCGCCGCCACGTACAGGCCGAGGGTCTCGACGACACTCAGCTTGGGGGCCGGGTCGTCGCCGTCGTCGCGGGCGTTCGCGAGTGCCGGGGACGACATCAGCAGCATCATCAGCGTCGTACCGGCCGCGAGCGAGCCGGCGCGCAGTGCGTTCTTCTTGTCCACGGTGCAAACGTAGCGAACACCCGAACGGGCCGCGCGCCCGGGGGTGCCGTACGGGCGCCCGGGGGCACCGTCCGGGCGTCCACGGGGCGCCCGGGGGCGCCGTACGGACGTCCGCGGCCGCCGGGGGGCGCCGTACGGACGTCCGGGGCGTCCGTACCGGCGTCCGGGGCCTTCCCGGCGGCGTTCCCGGGCCTCCGTCCGTTCCCGGGCCTCCGTCCGTTCTCAGGCCTCCGTCCCGGCCCGGAGCTCGCGCAGCAGGCCGTGGGCCCGGGGCGAGGCGGCCAGCCGCTCCAGGGTGAGCGGCTGGCCGTCCGGACCCGCGAGGGGCAGCCGCCAGTTGGGGTACTGGTCCCAGGTGCCCGGCAGGTTCTGCGGTCTGCGGTCCCCCACCGCGTCCGGCAGCCAGACGCCGACCATCCGGGCCGGGGTGGCGAGCAGGAACCGGTGGACGGCCCTGATCTCGGCCTCCTCGTCCCCCGGCCCCTCCGGCAGCAGCCCCTTCCGCTCGAAGACGTCCAGCCACTCGGCGGTCTCCGCCGCGTCCGCCGCCCGCTCGCGCTCCAGGTCGCCGGCGAGCAGCCCGAGCCGGTGCCGCAGGCCGATGTGCTCGCCGGAGAGCCGGGCGGCGGTGGAGGGCAGGTCGTGGGTGGTGGCGGTGGCGACGCACTCCGCGCGCCACTCCCCCGCGGGCAGCGGCCGGCCGGTGCCCTCCCAGTCCCGCTCGAACCAGAGCACGGAGGTCCCGAACACCCCGCGCCGGGCCAGCTCCTCGCGCACGCCCGGCTCGACCGTGCCGAGGTCCTCGCCGATGACGAGGGCACCGGCGCGGTGCGCCTCCAGGACGAGGACCGCGAGCATCGCCTCGGCGTCGTACCGGACGTACGTGCCCTCGGTGGGCTCGCGGCCCTCCGGCACCCACCACAGCCGGAACAGGCCCATCACGTGGTCGATGCGCAGCGCGCCCGCGTGGCGGAGGAGTTCCCGGAGGAGTCCCCGGTACGGGGCGTAGCCGGCGGCGGCGAGGGCGTCGGGCCGCCAGGGCGGCAGGCCCCAGTCCTGGCCCCGGGAGTTGAAGGCGTCGGGCGGGGCGCCGACCGACATGCCGGCCGCGAAGGCCTCCTGCCCGGCCCAGGCGTCCGAGCCCTCGGGGTGGACGCCGACCGCCAGGTCGTGGACGATCCCGATCCCCATGCCGGCCTCACGGGCGGCCGCGGCGGCGTCGGCGAGCTGCCGGTCCGTCAGCCAGGCCAGCCGGCAGTGGAAGTCGACCCGGGCGGCCAGGTCGGGATCGGCGCACACGGCGGCCTCCGCGGTGCGCGGCGCGCGCAGCTCCTCGGGCCAGCTCCGCCAGTGGGGGCCGTGCCGCTCGGCGAGGGCCTGGTAGGTGGCGTGGTCCTCCAGGGCCCGGCCGCGCTCGGCGAGGAAGTCGTGGAACTCGGCGCGGCGCCCGGGGCCGGGCTCCACGGTGCCGAGCACCAGCTCCAGGGCCCGCCGCTTGACCTCCCAGACGGCGTCCCGGTCGATCAGGGCGCCCTTGTCGAGGACCTGTTCGCGCAGTTCGGCAGCCTCGGCGAGGATCCGGTCGAGCTCCTCGCGGCGCTCGGGCCCCACGAGGGCGTACTCGGGGACCTCCTCGATCCGCAGATGGACGGGGTCCGGGAAGCGGCGCGAGGACGGCCGGTACGGGGAGGGGTCGCTCGGCGCCCCGGGCACGCCCGCGTGGAGCGGGTTGACCTGGACGAACCCGGCGCCGTGCACACGGCCCGCCCAGGTGGCGAGCTCCCGCAGGTCGCCGAGGTCGCCCATGCCCCAGGAGCGGGTGGAGAGCAGCGAGTACAGCTGGACGAGCAGTCCGTAGGCCCGGCGCCCGGGACCGGGCACGCGCGCGGGGCTCACGATCAGGGTGGCGGTGGCCGCGCGTCCGTCGGGGGCCTGGGCCTCGACCGTGTGGACGCCGAGCGGCAGCCCGGACCAGTCCCGGCCGGTGATCACCGACCCGTCCTCGGTGGTGACCCGCAGGCGGGTGCCGGACGGCAGGTCGGCCGGCGGCCGGGCGGGCTCGCCGTCCTGCCACCGGATCAGGGTCGGCGGCAGCAGGCGCTCCCGGTCGGCCCGCTCCGCCGCGTCGAGGGCGGCGGCGACCGCCTCGGGACCGGCCGCGTCGACGCCCAGGGCTGCGAGGACGGCCACCACGGTGGCGTCCGGCACGGGCACGGTGACGCCTTCGGACGGGCTGTAGGCGGTGGCGACGCCGTGACGGGCGGCGAGACGGGCCAGGGTCACTTCACACTCCGGGGGACTCCGGGCCGCCCGCGCTGCCGGGGGCGGTGGGTTCGCTGGTCAGGGGTGCCGCCACGGCCAGCGGCGGCTCGCTGGTGAGGGGGGAGGCGTCGGGCAGGGGCGGCTCGCTGGTCAGCGGCTCACCGGCCGGTGCCGACTGCTGGGGGACGCGTATCCGTCCGAGGGGACGGGCGGTCGTGGTCACGGGGGTCTCCCGGTTCGTCTCGACAGGTTGGGCCTGGGCAATGACAGAGCCCTACCCAGCGCACCTCGTTTTACCGGCGGAACGTGGCGAAATGGCGTCACCTCGCCGACGGCTCGCCGGGCAAAGCCGACACATCGGCCACGCGCATTGACACCCCTGTACGACGGGTGGTGGGCTCGTGACCCACTCGTGACCAACCGGCGGAGTCGCCGGGGGCCTGTCTTCCGGATCGGGCCGGATCAGGGAGCGGGGCCCGGGCCCCGCGAGCCCGGCCCGACCCTGAAGGCAGGCCCCACCCCGGCCGAAGGGAGACCGTCCGTGCACCTCGGGCGCAGGAAGCGCACCGCGACGGCCGTCGCCGCCGCCGTCATCGGCGGTCTCCTCGGCGGCGCGGTGCCGGGCGCGGCGCAGGCGGCCCCGAAGACCCCCGCGACCCCGACGGCCCCGGCAACACCGACGGCCCCCGCCTCCCCGGCCGCTCCCACGGCTCCCGGCTCCCCCGCCGCTCCCGCCCCGCCCCCGGCCGGCACCACCGGCTCGGCCCCGGCCGCCGTCTGGCCCCGGCCGCAGTCCCTGACCGCCGCCGGGCCCTCCGTACGCCTCGGGGACGAGGTGACGCTGCTCGCCGACGCCGACGCCGATCCGTACGCCCTCGCCGCCCTGCGCGCGCTGCTGCGGGCCGCCGGAGTGCGGACCGTCCACACCGGCCTGCCGGGGCGGGGCCCGGTCCTGCGGGCCGCCGGGCCCTCCGGCGAGGGCGCCGAGGAGGCCCTGACCGCCCTGCGCGTCCCCGAGCGGCTCGACCTCCCGCGCGGCGGCTACCGGCTCGCGACGGGCCGCTTCCAGGGGCGGGACACCGTCGTCCTGGACGGCGTCGGCGAGGACGGCCTGTTCCACGCCGTGCAGACGCTGCGTCAGCTCCTCGGCACCGGGAGGGAGATCCCCGGCGTCGTCGTCCGCGACTGGCCCGGCACCGCCGAGCGCGGCATCACCGAGGGCTTCTACGGCCGCCCCTGGACCCTGGAACAGCGGCTCGCCCAGCTGGACTTCCTGGGCCGGACCAAGCAGAACCGCTATCTGTACGCGCCCGGGGACGACCCGTACCGCCAGGCGCAGTGGCGCGAGCCCTACCCGGCCGCGCAGCGGGACGGGTTCCGCGCGCTCGCCGAGCGGGCCCGCGCGAACCACGTGACGCTCGGCTGGGCCGTGGCGCCCGCCCAGTCCATGTGCCTGGCCTCGGACGGCGACGTGACGGCGCTGACGCGGAAGCTGGACGCGATGTGGGAGCTCGGGGTGCGCTCCTTCCAGCTCCAGTTCCAGGACGCGTCCTACGACGAGTGGCACTGCGACCGGGACGCCGACGAGTTCGGGCGCGGCCCGGAGGCCGCGGCCACCGCCCACGCGCGCGTGGCGAACGCCGTCGCCCGGCGGCTCGCCGAGCGGCACCCGGACGCCGAGCCGCTCACCGTGATGCCGACGGAGTACTACCAGGACGGCGCGAGCGCGTACCGGACGAAGCTCGCCGAGGCGCTCGACGCGGACGTGCGGGTGGCGTGGACGGGCGTCGGCGTCGTCCCGCGCACGATCACGGGCCGCGAACTGGCGGGCGCGCGCGCGGCGCTGGGCGACCACCCGCTGGTCACCATGGACAACTACCCGGTCAACGACTACGCCCAGGACCGGCTCTTCCTCGGCCCCTCCACGGGCCGCGAGCCCGCCGTGGCCGCCGGCTCCGCCGCCTTCCTCGCGCACGCCATGGAGCAGCCCGCGGCCTCCCGCGTCCCGCTCTTCACCACCGCCGACTACGCCTGGAACCCGAGGGGCTACCGGCCCCGGGAGTCCTGGCGGGCCGCGGTGGACGACCTGGCGGGGCCAGACCCCGCCGCCCGCGAGGCGCTGCGCGCGCTCGCCGGGAACGGCGCCTCGTCGATCCTCGACCCGTCGGGCGAGTCGGCCTACCTGAAACCGCTCCTGGCCGCGTTCTGGGCGTCCCGCACGGGCACCGGCACGGCCGCCGCGCGGGAGGAGGCGGCGCGCGGGCTGCGGGCCGCGTTCACCGCGATGCGCCGCGCCCCCGAGGGGCTCGCGGCCGCGGCCGACGGCACCCTCGACGACGAGACGGGCCCCTGGCTGGAGCAGCTCTCCCGGTACGGCCGGGCGGGCGAGGCGGCGGTCGACATGCTCCTCGCCCAGGCGCGCGGCGACGGCGCGGCGGCCTGGCGGGCGCAGCTGGACCTGGAGGAGCGGCGGAAGGAGCTGGAGGCGAGCCGGGTGACGGTCGGCCCGGGAGTCCTCGATCCGTTCCTCACGCGCGCGGTGGCGGAGTCCGCGGCCTGGACCGGCGCCGACCGGGCCCCGGCGGCCCGGGTCGACCGCGCCCCCGGCTCGTACACCGTGCGGCTCGACCGGGCCCGGCCCGTGGAGGCCGTGACGGTCATGGCCGAGCCGGGCGGGGCCGGCGGCCGGGGGGACGCGCGCGTGGAGGCGTACGTCCCGGGCGGCGGCTGGCGGCCGCTCGGCCCGCTGTCGTCGTCCGGGTGGACGCAGACCGAGCTGAAGGGGCTGACGGCGGAGGCGCTGCGGGTCGTGTGGAGCGGTGACGGTCCGGCTCCCGGGGTCCGCTCGCTGGTGCCGTGGTTCGCGGACGGGCCGCGGGTCGGTCTCGCGCTCGCCCGGACGGAGACGGACGCGGAGATCGGCGGCCCGGCGCAGCGGGTGGACCTGGAGCTGACGGGCCGCCGCGCGGGCGAGGTGCGCGGGGCGCTGACGGCGAGGGCCCCGAAGGGGATCGCGGTGCGGCTGCCGGCGCGGGCCGTGGTGGAGCGCGGCGCGCGGACCGGCGTCCCCCTGGAGGTGTCGGTGGCGGCGGGCGTGCCGGCCGGTTCGTACCGGGTGCCGGTGTCCTTCGCGGGCGAGGAGCGGATCCTGACGGTCCGGGCCTTCCCCCGGACGGCGGGCCCGGACCTGGCGCGGGCGGCGAGGGCCTCCTCCTCGGGCGACGAGACCCCGGACTTCCCGGCCTCCTCGGCGGTGGACGGCGATCCGGCGACCCGCTGGTCCTCGCCGGCGGAGGACGGCGCCTGGTGGCAGCTGGAGCTGCCCCGGCCGGAACGGATAGGGCAGGTGGTGCTGCACTGGCAGGACGCGTACGCCTCCCGTTACCGGGTCCAGGTCTCCGCCGACGGGCGGGTCTGGCGGACGGCGGCGACCGTCGCGGACGGCAGGGGCGGCCGGGAGTCGGTCCGGATGGACGCGGCGGACACCCGTTTCCTGCGGGTCCAGGGGGAGGCGCGGGCGACCCGCTTCGGCTACTCGCTCTGGTCGGTGGAGACGTACGCGGTGGCCCCGCAGAAGGAACGGAAGGGGGCCGGGGAGCGGAAGGAGCCGGAGGAGCGGAAGGAGCCGGAGGCGTCCGCGACGCCGAAGGCACCGGAGACGCCGTCCGGGGACGCGCCGGAGGAGCGGCCCGCCCCCTGAGGCGCGCGCCGCTCCGTACCGTGCCGGCGGAAGCCCCCGCGTACGCGAAGGGCCCGGCTCAACCCGTCGTCAGCGCCCTCACGGGGGCGTCCGCGACGGAGTCGATCCGGGCCATCACGTCCACGGCGCCGTACGGCTCCAGGTACGGCAGCCAGCGGGGGTCCCGGTGGCCGGTCCCGATGATCCGCCAGGCCAGGCCGGTCGGCGGGGCGGGTTGGTGCCGCAGCCGCCAGCCCAGCTCGCGCAGGTGCCGGTCGGCCTTGACGTGGTTGCAGCGGCGGCAGGCCGCCACCACGTTCTCCCAGGCGTGCGTGCCCCCCCGGCTGCGCGGGATGACGTGGTCGACGCTGGTGGCGACGGCCCCGCAGTACGCGCAGCGCCCGCCGTCGCGCGCGAAGAGCGCCCTGCGGGTCAAGGGAACGGGCCCCCGGTAGGGGACCCGCACGAAACGCTTCAGTCGCACCACACTGGGAGCGGGGAGGACTTGGGACTCGCTGTGCAGGAAGGCGCCGGACTCCTCGAGACAGAGGGCCTTGTTCTCCAGTACGAGGACGAGTGCGCGGCGGAGCGGTACGACGCCGAGCGGCTCGTACGACGCGTTGAGGACCAGGACGTGCGGCACGGATGCCTCCTATGACGCCGGCGGCGCGTGGCTCGCGCCGGGACGAACTGCTCTCAGTCTCTCCTCATGCCAGGTCGCTGCGCCACCACGTGGCGCGATCGGGGTGGTGGCCCCGGGGTGTTCTCGACCACATCGGCATCTCTCCCTGGTATGTGCCCAGGTGAGGTCGGTCTCTCCCTCGAACAGGGCTACGGGACCACGCCCGGTGCCCCGTTACTGTGGATGGCCTGCGTACGCGATGCCTGGAGGTTGTCCCGTGTCCTGGTCCGCCCTGGCGGCTGCCACCGAACCCGAACCGATGCCGGTGACCCTGGACGAGGCCGCGGAGAGGGCCACGAACGCGGCCAGCTGGGTGGAGGAGAACTGGTCCACCTGGCTGAACACCGGCCTGCGCATCCTGCTGATCCTGGTGGTCGCGCTGCTGCTCCGGATGGCCGTCCGGCGGGCCCTGACGAAGCTGATCGAGCGGATGAACCGCTCGGCGCAGGCGGTGGAGGGGACGACGCTCGGCGGCCTCCTCGTCAACACCGAGCGGCGGCGGCAGCGCTCGGAGGCGATCGGATCGGTGCTCCGCTCGGTGGCGTCCTTCCTGATCCTGGGCACGGCCGCGCTGATGGTCCTCGGCGCCTTCAAGATCGACCTGGCACCGCTGCTCGCCTCGGCGGGTGTGGCCGGTGTGGCGATCGGTTTCGGCGCGCGGAACCTGGTGACGGACTTCCTGTCCGGCGTCTTCATGATCCTGGAGGACCAGTACGGCGTCGGGGACTCGATCGACGCGGGCGTGGCCTCCGGCGAGGTCGTGGAGGTGGGCCTGCGGGTGACGAAGCTGCGGGGGGTGGACGGCGAGATCTGGTACGTGCGCAACGGCGAGATCAAGCGGATAGGGAACCTCAGCCAGGGCTGGGCGACGGCCGGCGTGGACGTGACCGTCCGGCCGACGGAGGACCTGGAGAAGGTGCGCGCCGTGATCGCCGAGGCGGGCGACGCCATGGCGAAGGAGGAGCCCTGGAACGAGCGCCTGTGGGGTCCGGTGGAGGTGCTCGGCCTGAACGAGGTGCTGCTCGACTCGATGACGGTCCGGGTCTCGGTGAAGACGATGCCGGGCAAGAAGCTGGGTGTGGAGCGTGAGCTGCGCTGGCGCATCAAGCGGGGTCTGGACGAGGCCGGCATCCGGCTCGTGGGCGGGATCCCGCCGCAGACCGAGGAGCCGGCGGCCGATCCGACGGCCGGGATGGCGGCCCCGTCGGTGTTCGCCTCGACGACCTCGCCGCAGTCGACGGCGGCGACCCCGCTGCCGAAGGACCTCGCCAAGTAGTCCCGGGCCGCTCCGGCCCCGCACGCCCCCGCAGGCAACGCTTCGGCCGCCTTCGGGGGTGTGTCGCGTCCCCGGTATTGACGGCTCGGTGACGGCCGCCTTACCTTCCTCCCAACCAGACAGGAAACTTTCCTAACAGTGTGCTTCACCGTACGAGGGCAGGTGCGAGTCCCATGGCCGCTACGACCCCGGGAACCCCCGGCACGCCCCGCGTCCTGCGGGCCATGAACGACCGCGCCGCCCTGGACCTGCTCCTGGAGCACGGCCCCCTCTCGCGGACCCGGATCGGCAAGCTCACCGGCCTGTCCAAACCGACCGCGTCCCAGCTGCTCGGCCGCCTCGAAGCGGCCGGACTCGTCGTCGCCACCGGCACCACCGAGGGCCGGCCCGGGCCGAACGCCCAGCTCTACGCGGTCAACGCACGGGCCGCGTACGCCGCCGGGCTCGACGTCGACCAGCACCGCGTCCACGCCGCCGTCGCCGACATCACGGGCGAGATCGTCGGCGCGTACGAGCTCCGCACCCCCGGCCGCTCCGCCTCCGGCGTCGTCCGCCAGGTCACCGACGCCCTCGCCGGGGCCGTCGCGGAGGCCGGCGTCGCCCTCGAGGACGTGCGGCGCCTGGTCATCGGCACCCCGGGCGCCTTCGACCCCGCCACCGGGCGCCTGCGGTACGCCTCCCACCTGCCCGGCTGGCACTCCCCCACCCTCCTGGAGGAGCTGGCCGCCGCCCTCCCCATGCCGTTCGAGTACGAGAACGACGTCAACCTCGTCGCCGTCGCCGAGCAGCGCCTCGGCGCCGCCCGGGGCCACACCGACTTCGCCCTGCTGTGGAACGAGGGCGGGCTCGGCGCCGCCCTCGTCCTCGGCGGACGGCTGCACCGCGGCTTCACCGGGGGCGCCGGCGAGCTCGGCTTCCTGCCCGTGCCCGGCACCCCGCTCGTCCGACAGGTCACCAAGGCCAACTCCGGCGGCTTCCAGGAGCTCGCGGGCATCCAGGCCGTGCCCCGGCTCGCCCGCGCCGCCGGGATCGAGACGCCCGACCACCCCTACGTACCGGTGGTGACCGGGCTGCTGTCCCGGGCCGCCGAGACCCACGAGGACGATCCCCGGTACGCGGAGCTGCTCGACCGCTACGCCGAACGCCTCGCCACCGGACTCGCCTCCCTCGTCGCCGTCCTCGACCCCGAACTGATCGTGCTCTCCGGAGACGCCCTCGTCACCGGCGGAGAACCCCTCCGCGCGCGCGTGCAGTCCGAACTCGCCGACCTCGCCCCTTCCCGGCCGCGGCTCGTCCTCTCCGCCGTGCGCCGGAGCCCCGTGCTGCGCGGCGCCCTCGAAAGCGCCCTCGCCACCACGCGCGACGAGGTCTTCGACACCTCGCGCTGACCGTCCCCGCTTCTCCGCCAAGCCCGACACCCGTCCCGCAGGGAGACCCGCCATGCCCGTACGTCCGCGCAGAGCCGCCGCCGCGCTCGCCGCCACCGCCTCGATCGCCCTCTTCGCCTCCGCCTGTACCGGCTCCGCGAACAACGCGGCCACCGACGACCCGAACGCGCGGACGACGATCACGTTCTGGCACGGCTGGTCGGCGCCCTCCGAGGTCAAGGCGATCGAGGACGACGTCGCCCGCTTCGAGAAGGCCCACCCGAACATCAAGGTGAAGGTCGTCGGCGACATCAACGACGAGAAGCTCGGCCAGGCGCTGCGCGCGGGCGGCTCGAACGGGCCGGACGTCGTGTCCTCGTTCACCACCTCCAACGTCGGCAAGTTCTGCTCCTCGGGCGCGCTCGCCGACCTCGCGCCCTTCATAGCGAAGTCGAAGCTGGACCTGGACAAGACCTTCCCGAAGGTCCTCCAGGAGTACACCCAGTTCGAGGGCAGGCGGTGCGCGATGCCGCTGCTCTCCGACGCGTACGGCCTCTACTACAACAAGGACGCCTTCAGGAAGGCCGGCCTCGACCCCGAGGCCCCGCCGAAGACCTGGTCCCAGTTCGCCCAGGTCGCCGAGAAGCTCACCAAGCCCAAGGGCGACTCCTACGAGCAGCTCGGCTTCATGCCGACCTACCTCGGCTACGAGACGGTCGTCGAGCACTACATGTCGCAGTGGGACCACGCGTACTTCGACGAGAACGGCAAGTCGAACGTCGCCAAGGACCCGGCCTTCGCCGAGATGATGACGTACCAGAAGTCCCTGGTGGACTCCCTCGGCGGCTTCGAGAAGCTCGACAGGTACCGCACCACCTTCGGCGACGAGTGGGGCACCAAGCACCCGTTCCAGACCGGTCAGGTCGCCATGCAGCTCGACGGCGAGTGGCGGCTGAACTTCATCGAGCAGGCCGGGGTGAAGTTCGACGTCGGCGTCGCCCCGCTGCCGGTCGCGGACGACGAGATCGCCGAGTACGGCAAGGGCTACCTCTCCGGCACGATCATGGGCATCGCGCCGCAGAGCAAGAAGCAGAACGCGGCCTGGGAGCTGGTCAAGTACATGACCACGGACACCGACGCCGTGGTGGGCTTCGCGAACGCCATCGGGAACGTGCCCTCCACCTTCGAGGCCCTGAAGTCCCCGGACCTGAAGTTCGACGACCGCTTCAAGGTCTTCCTGGACATCGCCCGGCACCCGGAGTCCACCACCCCGGACGGCGCCGTGAACGGCCCCGCCTACCAGGAGACCCTCTCCGCCCTCGCCCACAAGTACGAGAGCGGGAAGATCACGGACCTCAAGAAGGGCCTCGCGGACGCCGCCGCCCAGATCGACCGCGACATCGCCGCCGCGAAGTAACCCGCCATGACCACCTACACGCTCCGCGCGAAGCGGCGGCGCAACGCGCTGCGCGCCGCACTGTTCATGTCGCCCTGGCTGATCGGATTCGGCTTCTTCTTCGCCTATCCGCTGATCTCCACGGTGTACTTCTCGTTCATGCGCTACGACGGCCTCAACCCGCCGACCTGGCGCGGCACGGAGAACTGGGCGTACGTCTTCTCCGACCTGCCGAAGTTCTGGCCGGCGATGCAGAACACCCTCTGGCTGGCGGTCGTCATGGTGACCTGCCGGGTCGTCTTCGGCCTCGGCGTCGGCATGCTGATCACCAAGATCAAGCAGGGCGCCGGGATCTACCGCACCCTCTTCTACCTGCCGTACCTGGCGCCGCCGGTGGCCGCCACGCTCGCCTTCGTCTTCCTGCTCAACCCCGGCACCGGACCGGTCAACTCGTTCCTGGAGGCGGTCGGCGTCCCCGCCCCCTCCTGGTTCAACGACGCGGACTGGGCCAAACCGGCCCTCACGGTCCTCGCCGTGTGGGGCGTCGGCGACCTCATGGTCATCTTCATGGCCGCCCTGCTCGACGTGCCGAAGGAGCAGTACGAGGCCGCGGAACTGGACGGCGCGTCCCCCTGGCAGCGGTTCCGGTACGTCACGCTGCCGAACATCTCGCCGATCGTGCTCTTCGCGGTCGTGACCGGGGTCATCGGCGCGATGCAGTACTACACCCAGCCGATCGTGGCCGCCAAGGTCGCCTCGGGGGTGATGGGCGGCTCCGGCGCCCCCTTCCAGCCCGGCTACCCGGACGACTCCACGCTGACCCTCCCGCAGCTGATCTACAGCCTCGGCTTCAGCCAGTTCAACTACGGCGCGGCCTGCGTGGTGGCGCTCGTGCTCTTCGCCTTCTCCATGGCCTTCACCGCGCTGCTGATGCGGCGGCGCGGCGGCCTGATCGGCTCGGGTGACTGAACCATGACGACCGCAACCGCCACCGCCCCCTCCCCCGTCCGGAGCGCGGCGAGCCCCGCCGGGAAACGGGCCCGCCGCAGGGCGCTGCTGCACTGGATCGCCGTGCACGCGCTCGGCATCGCCGCCGCCCTGTTCTTCGTCCTCCCGTTCGTCTTCGTCTTCCTGACCTCCCTGATGGGCGACGAGCAGGCGCTCACCCGGGACCTGACGCCGAACTCCTGGCACTGGGACAACTACGTCCGGGTCTTCGAGACGGACGGCTTCCTGATCTGGTGGAGGAACTCCCTGCTGTACGCGGGACTCGGCACCGTGCTCGTCGTGGTGTCCTCGATCCCCGTGGCGTACGCGCTCGCGAAGTTCCGCTTCCGGGGCCGGCACCTGTCGCTGCTGCTCGTCATCGCCACGATGATGCTGCCGCCGCAGGTCGTGATCATCCCCATGTACCTGTTCTGGGCGAAGCAGATGGACCTCTCCGGCACGCTGTGGCCGCTGATCGTCCCGATGGCGTTCGGCGACGCCTTCGCCGTCTTCCTGCTGCGCCAGTTCCTGCTGACCATCCCGAACGAGTACGTCGAGGCCGCCCGGATCGACGGCTGCGGCGAACTGCGCACCCTGGTGCGGGTCGTGCTCCCGATGGCGAGGCCCGGCATCGCCGCCGTCGCCCTCTTCCAGTTCTTCTACTGCTGGAACGACTACTTCGGGCCGCAGATCTACGCCTCCGAGAACGCGGCCGCCTGGACGCTCAGTTACGGCCTGGAGTCCTTCAAGGGCGCGCACCACACCGACTGGAATCTGACCATGGCCGCGACCGTCCTGGTCATGGCCCCCGTGATCCTCGTGTTCTTCTTCGCGCAGAAGGCGTTCGTCGAGGGAGTCACCCTGACCGGAGTGAAGGGCTGATACGAGATGAAGCTCGCTGTCGTGGGGGGCGGTTCCACCTACACCCCCGAACTGATCGACGGATTCGCGCGCCTGCGCGACACCCTGCCCCTCACCGAACTCGTCCTCGTCGACCCCGCCGCCGAACGCCTGGAGCTCGTCGGCGGCCTGGCCCGGCGGATCTTCGCCAAGCTGGACCACGACGGCGAGGTCGTCACCACGAGCGACCTCGACGCCGGGGTCGAGGGCGCCGACGCCGTCCTGCTCCAGCTGCGGGTCGGCGGCCAGGCCGCCCGCGAGCAGGACGAGACCTGGCCGCTGGAGTGCGGCTGCGTCGGCCAGGAGACGACGGGTGCCGGTGGTCTGGCGAAGGCGCTGCGGACGGTGCCGGTGGTGCTCGACATCGCCGAGCGGATCCGCCGGGCCAATCCCGACGCCTGGATCATCGACTTCACCAACCCCGTCGGCATCGTCACGCGCGCGCTGCTGCAGGCCGGGCACAAGGCCGTCGGCCTGTGCAACGTGGCCATCGGCTTCCAGCGGAAGTTCGCGGGGCTCCTCGGCGTGACCCCGTCCGAGGTCCACCTCGACCACGTCGGGCTCAACCACCTGACCTGGGAGCGGGCGGTACGGCTCGGGGGCCCCGAGGGCGAGGACGTGCTGCCCCGGCTGCTCGCCGCGCACGGCGACGCGATCGCCGGGGACCTCCGCCTGCCGCGGGCGGTCCTGGACCGGCTCGGCGTCGTCCCCTCGTACTACCTGCGGTACTTCTACGCGCACGACGAGGTGGTGCGGGAGCTCGGCACGAAGCCCTCGCGGGCCGCCGAGGTCGCGGCGATGGAGCGGGAGCTCCTGGCGATGTACGGGGACCCGGCGCTCGACGAGAAGCCGGCCCTGCTCGCCCGGCGCGGCGGCGCCTTCTACTCGGAGGCGGCCGTCGACCTGGCGGCCTCCCTGCTGGGCGGCGGGGGCTCGCCGTACCAGGTGGTGAACGCGTACAACAACGGCACGCTGCCGTTCCTGCCGGACGACGCCGTGATCGAGACGCAGGCGGCGGTCGGCCCCCACGGCGCCACGCCGCTGCCGGTCGCGCCCGTCGACCCGCTCTACGCCGGTCTCGTCGCGAACGTCACGGCCTACGAGGACCTGGCCCTGGAGGCGGCGCTGCGCGGCGGCCGGGACCGGGTCTTCAAGGCGCTGCTCGCCCACCCCCTGGTGGGGCAGTACGCGTACGCCGACGGGCTCACCGACCGGCTGATCGCGCACAACCGGGAGCACCTCGCGTGGGCGTGAACCTGAACGGGGCCCTCCTCGCGGTCGACGCGGGGAACAGCAAGACCGACGTCGCGGTGGTCTCCCGGGACGGGACCGTCCTGGGGGCGGCGCGCGGCGGCGGGTTCCAGCCCCCCGTGGTGGGGGTGGGAGCGGCGGTCGACGGACTCGTGGAGATCGTCGGGAGGGCCTGCGCCGAGGCGGGGGTCCCCGCGGAGTTCGCGCACGTCACGGCCTGTCTCGCCAATGCCGACCTGCCCGTCGAGGAGGCCGCGCTCCGGGAGGAGCTGCTCGGCCGGGGCCTGAGCCGCTCCGTCCGGGTCCACAACGACACCTTCGCCATCCTGCGGGCCGGGCTCGACGAGCCGCGGGGCGTGGCCGTGGTGTGCGGGGCCGGGATCAACTGCGTCGGGATGACCCCGGACGGGCGGACCGCGCGCTTCCCCGCGATCGGGAAGATCTCCGGGGACTGGGGCGGGGGCGGCGGACTGGCCGACGAGGCCCTGTGGTCCGCGGCGCGCGCCGAGGACGGGCGGGGGCTGTCCACCGTCCTCGCCGACGCGCTGCCCGCGCACTTCGGCCTGGAGTCGATGTACGCGCTGATCGAGGCGCTGCACCTGGGCGGGATCCCGATGGCGCGGCGGCACGAGCTGGCACCGGTGCTGTTCGCGGTCGCGGCCGGGGGCGATCCGGTGGCGCTGTCGATCGTGCACCGGCAGGCCGAGGAGGTCGTCGCCATGGCGGCGGTCGCGCTGCGCCGGCTCGGTCTCCACCGCGAGGAGGCCCCGGTGGTGCTGGGCGGCAGCGTGCTCGCCGCGCGCCACCCGCAGCTGGAGGAACGGATCCGCGAACTCCTCGCGGCGCGGGCGCCGAAGGCGGTGATCGGCTTCGTGACCGCGCCGCCGGTCCTCGGCGCGGGCCTCCTCGCCCTGGACGAGGAGGCGGCGGGCCCGGAGGCGAAGGCCCGGCTGCGGGAGCGGTACGAGGGCTGAGGGGGTGGGTGCGGGGCGTTCCGTCGGATGCGGCGGGGCGCCCCGCACGCATGTTCACCTGTTCGAGCGATGGCCGATACGGAACCGATCCGGGCCGGGTGACGTGTTCGAAGTGAGGGGTTCGCCCGCTGATGCGTGGGGGGCATGGGGCACGGTAGGCACAAGATCCAGTCAATCCCGGTGTGCGGACGGCCCCCTGCGGCCATACTGCTGGCCGGGTGGTCCACCACCGGAACCGGACTCACCGGCCGGCCGGAGGGACCGACGTCAGCGACCGAGGGGGAGGTCAAGTGACACACCCGCCGAACGCGCCCGCCGCCTCGGCGGCGCGGGGCACGGCCCAGGCGCCCGCGCGCCCCGCCGGCCTGCCCGCGCAGCCGTCGCCCGCGCCCGTCGCCGGCCCGCCCGCGGGACGCGGCGCCTGGGCCGTGGGACGGGAGCGGCTGCGGGAGGCCGCGACCACCGAGCCCGGTCGCCTCCAGATCCTCGGAGCCGTACTGGCGCTGCTCGTCGTCGCGTTCGGGGCCGTCACCGCCCTGGAGGTCACCGGCCGGGCCTCCGCCGCCGACGACGTCGTCAGCCGCAGCCAGCCGCTGAGCGCCGACGCGGCCGCCCTCTACCGCTCCCTCGCCGACGCCGACACCACCGCCGCGAGCGGATTCCTGGCGGGCACCCTGGAGCCCGCGCAGTCCCGCGCGCGCTACGCCCGGGACATCACCACCGCTTCCCGGCTGCTCGTCAAGGCCGCGGCGAACACGGACGGTTCGTCCGCGTCGGCCCGCGAGATCGCCACCCTCAACGAGCAGCTCCCCCGCTACACGGGCCTCGTCGAGCGCGCCCGGGCCGCCAACCGGCAGGGACTGCCGCTCGGCGGCGCCTATCTGCGGTACGCCAACCAGCAGATGACCAGCGCGCTCCTTCCGGCCGCCGAGCGGCTGTACGCGGCGGAGACGGCGCGGCTGCACGGGGACGACGACTCGGCCCGCGCCTGGCCGTTCCTGTCGCTCGCGCTCGGCCTGCTGGCGCTCGGCGCCCTCCTCTGGGCCCAGCGCCGCAACTACGCCCGCACCCACCGGGTCTTCAACCACGGGCTGCTCGCCGCCACCGCCGCCACCGCGGTCGTCCTGCTGTGGCTCGTCGCCGCGCACACCGTGACGCGTGCCGAGCTGAACGGCGCGCGGGCGCACGGGCAGGAGTCCCTCCAGGTCCTCAACACCGCCCGGATCAGCTCGCTCACCGCCCGCGCCAACGAGAACCTGACCCTGGTCGCCCGGGGCGCGGTCCTCACCGAGGACGGCAAGAACGACAAGTACGAGGCGGACTACACGGCGAGCATGGGCGCCCTGACGACGGCGCTCGCCGCGGCGCGCGAGCTCGCCGACGACGACGCCGGGCGCGCCCCGGTGGACGACTCCGCCGCACGCGCGGCCGACTGGCGCGAGCGCCACAAGGACGCCCGCGCGAAGGACGAGGCCGGCGACTACGAGGGCGCCCTCGTCCGGGTCGTCGGCGCCGAGGACTCCACCGGCCGGTCCTTCGACCAGGTCGACGCGGCCCTGGAGCGGGCCCTCGCGCACGAGCAGTCCGAGTTCACCCGCTCCGCCGGGGCCGCCAGGGACGCGCTGACCGCGCTGCCGCTGGGGGCGGCGGCCCTCGGGATCCTGGGTGCGGCGGGCGCCGTGCTCGGCATCAACCGCAGACTGTCGGAGTACCGGTGAGAGGGGGCGGGATGCCGAACGGCACGGACCCGCTGGTGCGGCGGACGGCGAACGGCACGGACCCGCTGGTGTCGCGGACGACGGGTGGCACGGTCCCGCTGGTGTCGCGGGCCGCCAGGCGGCTGCGGGGCTGGGGCGGGGTGGCCACCATGGCCCTGGCCTGCGGGCTCACCGCCTCACTGACCCTGCTGCCCCTCGCGCACGACGGGAACGGTGCGGCGGCCGCACCCCGGACGCCCGGCCCCGGCGTGGGCACCGGCGTCCAGATCAAGGCCGACACCTGCGAGCACCCCGAGGCCTCCCTCACGCCCTCGTCGGCGGACGGCCCGTCGGTCCGGGCGATCAAGGACCGCGGGAAGCTGATCGTCGGCGTCGACCAGTCCAGCTACCGCTGGGGCTACCGGAACCCGGAGAAGGGCGTCCTGGAGGGCTTCGACATCGACCTGGCCCGGGCCGTCGCCAAGGACCTCCTCGGCGACCCGGAGGCGATCATCTTCCGCGCGATCCCCACCAACCAGCGGATCGCCGCACTGAACAGCGGCAAGGTCGACCTCGTCGTGCGCACCATGACGATCAACTGCAAGCGGATCGAGCAGGTCGCCTTCTCCACCGCCTACTTCCAGGCCGGCCAGCAGGTCCTGGCGCCCAAGCTCGACAAGGGCATCACCGGTTACGACTCCTCGCTGCGCGGCAAGCGGATCTGCACCGCCGAGGGCTCCACGGCCTACGACGCCCTGGCGGAGAACTCCTTCGGCGCGGTCTTCGAGGACGAGGCCGACGGCACCAAGGACGACAAGGACCTGCTGACCGTCCCCAACCAGCTGGACTGCCTGGCCCGGCTCCAGATGGGCGAGGTCGACGCCGTCGTCACCGACAACGCCCTCGCGGCCGGCCAGGCCGCGCAGGACCCGGCGGTCGAGCTCAAGGGCCGGCCGTTCACGAAGGAGTACTACGGGGTGGCGGCCAAGCTGGGCAACGACGACCTGGTGCGCCGGGTCAACCAGGTCCTGGTGGGCTACCGGCAGGGCCCCTGGCAGGCCGCGTACAAGGAGTGGCTGGAGAAGGACCTCCCCGGGATACCGGGGCCACCCGCTCCGTTGTACAAGTAGCGGCCTTGTCCGCGCCCCGACGAGCAACCCCGTACACGAAGCGGAAGAGGTGACCGATGGGCGTCACGGGACCCCCCGGGCCGGTGATGGACCGGGACGAGGTGGACCGTGCGCTGGCGCGGCTCGGCGCCGAGCACAAGGCGATCGAGGACTCGCTCCTCGCGCTCCAGGACCACGCGGGCCGCAGGCTGCTCGAGGGGGCCGAGCTGACCGGGACGACCCGGGACCGGTGGGCGGCCGCCGAGCGGACCATCACCCTGCTCTGGACCTGCTTCGACGTGTACACCGGCGCCCTGCGGGACGCCCGTGAGGTGCGCGCGCGGCGCCGCTGGCCCGGCCGGGAGGAGCTCGTGGAGCTGACCGACCGGCTGCGCGGCGACACCGTGCTCGTCCCGGGCGGGGCCGCCGGGGGCGCCCTGCTCACCGAGCGGTTCAGCCTGGAGGGGCTGGTCCGGCGGATGAACGAGCTGTACGCCTCCTCGCTCGACCTGGTCGTCACCGCCGACGCCGTCTGGTCGGCGCTGCCCGCGCGGATAGACCTGCTCGCCGCCGAGCTGGGCCGGACGCGTTCGCTGGCGCACTCGGTCGGCGTGCGGCCCGGGGAGCACCCGGCGGGGGACGAGCTGGAGGCGATCACGGCCGAGCTGTCCGCGCTGCGCTCCCAGGTCGTGACCGACCCGCTGGCGTTCTGGCGCCCGGCGGCGGGGAGTTCGGCGCCGGGCGGCGGCCGTCCCGACACCGAGCGGTACGACCGGGCCGCCCTGGCCCTGGAGGACGTCCGGCGCGAGATCGAGGCGGTCCTCGCGGTCCGGCAGGACTCCGAGGACCGGCTGCTCCGGCTGCGGGACGTGCTCTCGCGGGCGGACCGGACGCTGGCCGAGGCGCGGTCGGCGCGCGGCGAGGTCCTCGCGAAGATCGCCGCCTCCGAGGTGCCGGCCGTCAGCGGGCCGCCGATCGTGCTCCAGGAGCGGCTCGCGGTCGCCTCCGAGTACCGTCGGCACGCCCAGTGGCACCGGCTCTCCCCGCTCCTGGACTCCCTGGAGCGGGAGGCGGAGGACGAACTGCTGCGGGCCCGCGAGCAGTTGACGGCGGTCACGGCACCGCTGGCGGTCCGGGCCGAGCTGCGCGGCCGGCTCGACGCGTACAGGGCGAAGGTGGCGCGGCTCGGCGCGGCGGAGGACCCGCTGCTCGTCGAGCGGTACGACGCGGCGCGCCGGATGCTGTGGAGCGCGCCCTGCGACCTGCGGGTCGCGGAGCAGGCGGTGCTGCGCTACCAGCAGGCGGCGGCGGACGTGCTGTCCGGGCCGGGAGACGCGGGAGGGCGACAGTGGTGAGCGGGGAGACGGGCGTGGGGAGCTGTCAGCGCCCTTCGTGCGAGGGCTCGTACGAGGACATGGGCGGCGGCGAGCTGTACTGCGACACCTGCGGGCTCGCCCCGGTCGTCGCGCCGGGGGGGCTGATCGGATCGACGCCGACCGGGATGGCCGTGCCCGGCAAGGGGGCGGGCGGTGTCGGCGGGCCGGACTCCGGCTCCTCGCGGAGCGGTTCGCGGGCCTCCTCGCGCGCCTCCTCCCGGTCCTCGACCTCGCGCCGGTCGGTCTCCGGACGGCTCTCGCGCTCGCTCTCCGGGGCCTCCGGCACCTCCACGGGCCGCTCGGTGTCGGTGCGCAGCTCGGGCTCGTCGAGCGGTCAGTCCGCCCGGAACCGGCTGGGCGCGGGCCTGGTGACGATCCCCGAGGTGCCGCGTCCGGACCCGCGGGCGGCGGTGATGGAGAACGCCGAGGTCCCCGAGCGGAAGCGTTTCTGCTCCCGTTCGGACTGCGGGGCCCCGGTGGGCCGCGCGCGGGGCGACCGGCCGGGTCGCACGGAGGGCTTCTGCACCAAGTGCGGCCACCCGTACTCCTTCGTGCCGAAGCTGCGCGCCGGTGACATCGTCCACGGCCAGTACGAGGTCGCGGGCTGCCTCGCGCACGGCGGGCTCGGCTGGATCTACCTCGCCGTCGACCGGGCCGTCTCCGACCGGTGGGTGGTCCTCAAGGGCCTCCTCGACACCGGCGACCAGGACGCCATGGCCGCGGCGATCTCCGAGCGCCGCTTCCTCGCCGAGATCGAGCACTCCAACATCGTCCGCATCTACAACTTCGTCGAGCACCTCGACCAGCGCACCGGCTCCCTGGACGGCTACATCGTCATGGAGTACGTCGGCGGCAAGTCGCTCAAGGAGATCGCCAACGACCGGCGCACCCCCGACGGCCGGCGCGATCCGCTGCCGGTGGAGCAGGCCTGCGCGTACGGGATCGAGGCCCTGGAGGCGCTCGGCCACCTGCACAGCAGGAACCTGCTGTACTGCGACTTCAAGGTCGACAACGCCATCCAGACCGAGGACCAGCTGAAGCTCATCGACATGGGCGCGGTCCGGCGGATGGACGACGACGAGTCCGCGATCTACGGCACGGTCGGCTACCAGGCCCCGGAGGTGGCCGAGGTCGGCCCGTCGGTGGCGAGCGACCTGTACACGGTGGCGCGCACGCTCGCCGTGATGACCTTCGACTTCCAGGGCTACACGAACGTCTTCGTGGACTCGCTGCCCGACCCGGAGCACATCGAGGTCTTCCGGACGTACGAGTCGTACTACCGCTTCCTGGTCCGCGCCACCGACCCGGACCCGGCCCGCCGGTTCGCCTCCGCGCAGGAGATGGCGGAGCAGCTGACGGGCGTGCTGCGCGAGGTCGTGGCGCTCCAGTCGGGACGGCCGCGGCCGGCGCTCTCGACGCTGTTCGGCACGGAGGTGCGGGTCACGGACACCACGCTGTTCGCCGAACTGACGGAGGACGTGTCGCTGCTGGGCGCCCGCCGGGGCCGCAAGCGGCGCGGAACGACCGCGGCGGGGGCGCTGCCGGCCGGTGCCGGTGCGGGAGCGCTGCCGGCCGGTGCGGTTCCGGGACAGGCGCCGGGCGCCGTGCCCGGGGGCGCTCCGGGGCGGGCACCGGGCACCGGGACGCACGCGTTCGCCGGTCCCGGGCTCGGAGGGCTGCTCGCGCCGCTCGACGCGCCCGCCACCGCGTTCGCGCTGCCCGTGCCGCGCGTCGACACGGGCGACCCCAACGCCGGTTTCCTCGCCGGTCTCGCGGCCGCCGCCCCGGCCGAGCTGCTCGGGGCGCTCCAGGGCGCGCCCGGCCCCTCCGTCGAGCTGCGACTGCGCACCCTGCGGGCCCAGTTGGAGCTGGGCGACCTGCCCGCCGCCGCGCGGACCCTCGCGGGCCTGGAGGAGCGGGACCCGGACGACTGGCGGGTCGTCTGGTACCGGGGCGTCGCCTCCCTGGTGACCGGCGACCACGAGCACGCGGCGCTGGCCTTCGACGCCGTCTACGACGCCTTCCCGGGCGAGCCGGCGCCGAAGCTGGCCCTCGGGATCTGCGCCGAGGTCCTCGGGCAGCTGGACAACGCCGCCGAGTACTACCGCCTGGTGTGGGCCACGGACCCCAGCTTCGTCAGCGCGGCCTTCGGACTCGCCCGGGTGCGGCTCGCGGCCGGCGACCGCACCGGAGCCGTACAGGCCCTGGAATCCGTACCGGAAGCGTCGATCCACTACACGGCGGCGCGGGTCGCGGCCGTGCGGGCGCGGCTGCGACGGCGCCCGGCGCACGAGCCGCTCGGCGCCGATCTCACGGCGGCCGCGGCGCAGGTCTCCGCGCTCCAGGGCTTCGGTCTGGACGCGGTGCGCCGGGAGCGGTTGTCGACGGAGGTCCTCGGGACGGCCCTCGACTGGGTACTCTCCGGGAGTCCCGGTGCGGCACCGGACGGCGGCGCGCTGCTGCTCGGAAGTGAACTGGACGAGCGCGGACTGCGCTTCGGCCTCGAACGCTCGTACCGGGTGCTGGCCCGGCTCGCCCAGCGGGGCGAGGAGAGGATCGAACTGGTGGAGCGGGCCAACCGCTTCCGCCCCAGGACGTGGGTGTGAGGATGTCCCAGAAGCCGAAGCCGTCGCACGGACTCGCCGCCTGCCCGGGCTGCGCGGAGCCGCTGGAGTCGGGTGACCGGTTCTGCGGGGCGTGCGGCTACGACCTGTCGGCGGTGCCGTCCGCCGAGGCCGGTGCCGACCGCCCGACCGTGGCGATCGGCACCCCCGTGACCTGGCCGGACGCCCCGCCCCGCGAACCCGGTTCGCTCTCGACCATGACCCAGCACCCGAACGACCTGCCGGGCACCGACTCCGGCGGCCGCGACCTCCCGACGACGGAGGTCCGCACGGACGGCCCCACGCCGCCCGAGCCCGCGCCCGCCGCGCCCGGCGGGGGCTCCGCCGCGCCCGGTGGGGACTTCGAACTGGCCGCGCCCGATCCCCGGGCCGCCGTGCGGGTCGACACGGGCCCGGCCGCCGAGGCCGTGCCCGCACCCGCGCCCGCGCCCGGGGCCGCCCCCGCCGCCGCGATCTGCGTGGCCTGCCGGGCCGGGCGGGTGGACGCCGACGGGTACTGCGAGAACTGCGGGCACGCCCAGCCGCGCGAGCGCGACCACATGGAGCGGGAGCTCGCCGGCGTCGCCGCCGTCAGTGACCGCGGGCTGCGCCACCACCGCAACGAGGACGCGTTCGCCGTCTCGTCGACCACCCTGCCCGACGGCTCCCCCGCCACCCTCGCGATCGTCTGCGACGGCGTCTCCTCGGCCACCCGCCCCGATGAGGCCTCCGCCGCCGCCGCCGAGGCGGCCGGTGCCTCGCTGCTCGCCGCCCTGCCCCGGGGCACGCACCCGCAGCAGGCGATGCACGAGGCGATCGTCGCCGCCGCCGAGGCCGTCAACTCCCTGGCGGAGGAGACCGGTCAGGACGGCGCGGAGCAGGACCCGCACCGCCGCCGCAACGCCCCAGCCTGCACCATCGTGGGCTCCGTCGTCGCCTCCGGCCTGCTCGTCGTGGGCTGGGTCGGCGACAGCCGGGTCTACTGGGTGCCGGACGACCGCAGCGCCCCGCCCGCCCGGCTCACCGAGGACGACTCGTGGGCCGCGCAGATGGTCGCGGCGGGCCTGATGAACGAGGCCGAGGCGTACGCGGACGAGCGCGCCCACGCGATCACCGGCTGGCTCGGCGCCGACTCGTACGAACTGGACCCGCACACCGCCGCGTTCAAGCCGGACCGTTCCGGCGTGGTGGTGGTCTGCACGGACGGACTGTGGAACTACGCGGAGGCCGCGGAGGACATGGCCCGGGTCGTCCCGGCGGACGCCGCGGACCGCCCGCTGGGCGCCGCGCAGGTCCTCGTCGGCCACGCCCTGGACGGCGGGGGCCACGACAACATCACGGTCGCGCTCGTCCCGTTCACCGCCGCGCCGCAAGGGGCAGGATCCGCCTGAGAGCGGTCGCCGATCCCCGTCCCCCTCACCGTTGTTGCGTCTGTCCCGTAGGAGCCGAAAACAGATGGCGAACTTCTCCAAGCCGACCGTGCCCCGGTTCTCCGTGGACGTCTACCAGAACGAATTCCTGCCCGAGGGCGGCCGGGACGTCAACGCGATCGTCACGGTCGCCTCGACCGGGGGCGGCACCACCGGAGGCTTCGCGAACGGCGGCGGCACGGCCGCGGCCGGTGTCGTGATCATGGTCGACTGCTCCGGCTCGATGGACTACCCCGCGACCAAGATGCGCGGCGCGCGGGAGGCCACCGCCGCCGCCGTCGACACCCTGCGCGACGGCACGCACTTCGCCGTCGTCGCCGGGACGCACGTCGCGAAGGAGGTCTACCCGGGGAACGGCGGCCTCGCGGTCGCCGACGCCCGGACCCGCGCCGAGGCGAAGGAGGCGCTGCGCCGGCTCTCCGCGGGCGGCGGCACGGCGATCGGCACCTGGCTGCGCCTCGCCGACCGGCTGCTCTCCTCCGCCGAGCTCACCATCCGGCACGGCATCCTGCTCACCGACGGCCGCAACGAGCACGAGTCGCCGGAGGAGCTGCGGGCCGCGCTCGACGCCTGCGCGGGCCGGTTCACCTGCGACGCGCGCGGGGTCGGCACGGACTGGGAGGTCAAGGAGGTCACCGGGATCGCCTCGGCGCTCCTCGGCACGGCCGACATCGTCGCCGACCCGGCCGGGCTCGCCTCCGACTTCACGGCGATGATGGAGCACGCGATGGGCAAGGGCGTGGCGGACGTCGCGCTGCGCCTGTGGACCCCGGTGGGGGTCGAGATCGTGTTCGTGAAGCAGGTGGCGCCGTCGGTCGAGGACCTGACCGGGCGGCGCACCGAGGCCGGGCCGCGCGCCGGGGACTACCCGACGGGCTCGTGGGGCGACGAGTCCCGCGACTACCACGTGAGCGTGCGGGTGCCGCAGGCGGCGGTCGGCCAGGAGATGCTCGCCGCCCGGGTCTCCCTGATCGCCCCGGACCCGGCGGGCGGCGATCCGCGCCCGCTGTCTCAAGGACTGGTACGGGCGGTGTGGACGGACGACCTCGCGATGTCGACGTCGATCAACCCGCAGGTCGCGCACTACACGGGTCAGGCCGAGCTCGCGGACGTCATCCAGCAGGGTCTGGATGCCCGCAAATCGGGCGATCGGGACGGTGCGACGGCCAAGCTGGGTCGTGCCGTGCAGCTCGCGGCGGCCTCCGGCAACGCGGACACTGCGAAACTGCTTTCGAAGGTGGTCGACGTGGTCGACGCGGCGACCGGTACTGTGCGTTTGAAGGCGAAGGTCGCGGAAGCGGACGAGATGACACTCGAGACCCGTTCCACCAAGACCGTTCGCGTCAAGAGGTAGCCCGGCCAGCGGGCTGGACGACGAGAGGGGGAAGCACCGACATGCCGACCTGCCCGAACGGACACCAGTCGGTCTCCGACGACTGGTGCGAGGTCTGCGGCCATCGCATGGCCGGGGCGGGTGCGCCGACGGGTGCCGTACCGCCGCCTCCCCCGCCGCCGCCCCCCGCCTACGGATACCCCGGCCCGGCCGGTCCCGGTCAGGCCCCGCCCGGCCCGCCGCCGGGCGCTCCCGGCGGCTTCGGTCCGGGAGGCCACGGCGGTCCCGGCACGCCTCCGCCCCCGGCCCCCGGCGGCTTCGGCCCCGGCGGCGACCCGAACGCGACGGCCCAGGCGGAGCTGTGCCCGCAGTGCCGCACGCCGCGCGAGCACATGGCGCCGTTCTGCGAGGAGTGCCGCTGGAACTTCCTCACGAACACGGCGACCTCGTACACGCCGCCGCCCCCGCACCACGCGCCCCACAACGCCCCGCCGCAGCAGCCCGGGCCGCCGCCCGGCCTGAACCTGCCGCCGGGCTTCCAGTCCTCGCCGCCCGCGCCGCCGCGGCAGCAGCCCCCGCAGCAGCCGGACCCGTTCGGCTACCAGGGCTCGCGGCCCTCGCAGGTGAACCGGCCGGCCGAGCCGCTGGGCGCCGAGCCCACGCACCACCAGGCCCCGCCGCAGCGCCCGTCGGCGCAGCAGCAGCCGCCCGCCCCGCCCGCGTACCTCCAGGCGCCCGCCCAGGCTCCGGCCCCGCCCGCGCCGCCGCAGCCCCGCGCGGACGACGACTGGGTCCTGTCGCCGCCGTCGCAGCACCAGGCGCCGCAGCACCAGGCCCCGCGGCCTCCGCAGCAGGCGCCCCCGCACCAGGGGCCCCCGTCCCAGCACCAGGGACAGCAGCCTCCCCAGCAGCACCAGGGACAGCAACACCAGGGACAGCAGCCTCCCCAGCAGCACCAGGGACAGCAGCACCAGGGGCAGCAGCCTCCGCAGCAGTTCCAGCCGCCGAGGCAGCCGCAGCAGCCCCTGAGCTGGACCGCGGTCATCGGCCCCGACCGTGAGTACTTCATGGCGATGATGCAGCGCAGCGGCCCGGAGGCGACGGGCCTGAACCTGCCCGCGTACTCGCCGGACAAGCACCTGCCGCTCCGGGGCAACCAGGTCTCCATCGGCCGCCGCCGGCACTCGACCGGCGAGTCCCCCGACATCGACCTGTCGGTGCCGCCGGAGGACCCGGGCGTCTCGCACCAGCACGCCGTGCTGGTGCAGCAGCCGGACGGCTCGTGGGCGGTGGTGGACCAGAACTCCACCAACGGCACCACGGTCAACGGCGGCGAGGAGCCGATCCAGCCCTACGTCCCCGTCCAGCTCCAGGACGGCGACCGGGTGCACGTCGGCGCCTGGACCACGATCACGATCCGGCTCGCCTGACCCTCAGGACGCGGCCCCCGGCAGGGGCCAGGCGTACGGCCCTCCGGGGTCGTCCAGCCAGGCCCACTGCCGGTCGCCGCTGACCGTCACCCCGAAGCGCTCCCGCCCCGGCCGCCGCTCGCGCAGCCAGAGCGAGAGCGCTTCGCGCCGGTCGAGGGTCCCGCCGACCAGACCCCACAGGAAGAGGAAGCGCTCGTCCCCGGCCGGGCCGGGGCGCGGGTTGTCGTGCTCCGGCGCCCCGGCGGCGACGCCCCGGAGCGCCACGAAGTACGCGGAGGTCGCGAGGAACCGTCCCTCCGCGTGCGCGGCGTCGCGCACCCGCAGCAGGATCAGCCCGGTGGAGAGCGGCGCGAGGACGAGCGCGCCGGGCCGGCACTGGGCGAGCCAGGGGTACGGGACGGAGGGCACCGCGCAGGTCGCCACGATCCGGTCGTACGGGGCGTGCTCGGGACAGCCGCGGGCGCCGTCGGCGGCGAGCACGGCGGGCCGGTACCCGACGGCGGCGAGGTGGGACCGGGCGGACTCGGCGATCTCCTCGTCGAGGTCGACGGTGGTGACGTGCTCCTCGCCGAGGCGGTGGCAGAGCAGGGCCGCGTGGTAGCCGCTCCCGGCGCCGATCTCCAGGACGTCGTCCCCGTCGCGTACGTCCAGGGCGCCGAGCATCAGGGCCATCAGGGAGGGCTGGCTGGCGGAGGAGACCAGCTCCCCGTCCCGTACCCGGGTGGCGATCGCGGTGTCGGCGTACGCCCCGCGCAGCCAGCGGTCCCGGCGCTCCGGCTCGGGGTCGCCGGCCCAGAGCCGCTCGTACCCGCCGGGCGAGGAGACGTAGTAGTACGGGACGAAGAGGTGGCGCGGCACCTCGGCGAAGGCCGCCCGCCAGGCAGGGTCGGTCAGCAGCCCGTCCGCCTCGATCTCCCGCACGAGCGCGCGCCGCTCCCGCGCGCCGGCCCGGGCGAACTCGTCCATGGGTCCACTCTCCCGCCCCCGGGGGCCCGGGGCGAGCGGCCGTACGGGCGGTCGTCACGTCCCGGGGGAACGGTCCTAAGCCTCCGGTCCTCGGCCGGGCATCTGAGACGATGGAACGGTGAACGAGATTCCCGGGGAAACGACGCAGGAGCAGACCTTCTACGAGCAGGTCGGGGGCGAGGAGACGTTCCGCCGCCTGGTCCGCCGCTTCTACGAGGGGGTCGCGGCCGACCCGCTGCTGCGCCCGATGTACCCCGAGGAGGACCTCGGACCGGCCGAGGAGCGGCTCGCCCTCTTCCTGATGCAGTACTGGGGCGGCCCCCGCACCTACAGCGACCACCGCGGCCACCCCCGCCTCCGGATGCGCCACGCGCCGTTCACCGTGGACCGGGCCGCCCACGACGCCTGGCTGCGCCACATGCGCGACGCCCTCGACTCGCTCGGCCTGGCTCCGGAACACGAGAGCGAGCTGTGGCGGTACCTGACGTACGCGGCGGCCTCGATGGTGAACAGCGCGCACTAGGACCGGTCCGGCCGATCACGGGACCACTCCGTGTCGAGGCCGTGGATGTGGGCACGGGGCGGGGTGCTCCGGGTGACGCCGGGCGGGAACGGCTGCGGCCGTTCCCGCCGGTCGGCAGCGGGCGTCGTGGCAGGTGGCGGGGTCACCCGGAACGTCGGACCGGGGCTCGGCCCGCCCCGCCGACGGCGTTGCGCCCGGCCGGCGACCGGCGGGACGTCTAGTCTCGGCCCGTGGAACAGCCCGAACAGCGCGTCGAAGGCGCGGGACCGTTCACGACCCGCCTCACCTGGCAGCCGCCCGGCGGCGGCACGGCTGTCTGGGAATCCCGGCCCGCCCGGCGCCGAGGCCTCATCACCGTCCGTCCGCCCGGCGCGGCCGGAGCCCGTCGCGCCGACGCCGACGACACCGCCCTCGCCCGGCTGCGCGGGCTCAACGCCGCGGCCGCCACCGCCTTCGTCATCGGCGGGGCGCTCTTCGCGGCCGGCGCCGCCGTGGCCCAGTTCGGCTCCGGCGACGCCACCACCTGCGCCTCGATCTACTTCGCCGGCGGCCTGTTCTTCAACACCGGCGGCTACGTGTCCCTGCTCCAGGTCGTCAACGCCCCGCGTCACGTGCCCGGAGGGGAAGGCGTCCTGGTCTCCCGACGGTGGCGTTGGTGGAGCTATGAACCGATGCGGGTCGACTGGCTGAGCGCCTTCGTCCTGTTCGCCGGCACCCTGGTGTTCGCCGTCGACCTGCTCGACTCCTTCCTCCAAGGCCTGACCGTCCAGCAGGTCAACCGGCTGATCTGGGCACCCGACGTGATCGGCTGCGCGCTCTTCCTGATCTCCGGACACCTCGCGTTCGTCGAGATCTGCCACGGCCGGCCGTGCGTCCGGCAGCGCGACCTCGGCTGGTGGATCGTCGCCGTGAACCAGCTGGGCTCCGTCCTCTTCATGGTCTCGGCGCTCGCCGCCTACACGCGCCCCGCCACCGGCAGCCTGGTCAACGCCGACATCGCCAACTGGGGCACCCTCACCGGTGCCCTCTGTTTCTCCGTGGGCGGCGTCCTCCAGCACGACGAACGTCCCTGACCGGCCCGAAGCGGTGAGAAGGAAGCCGACCGGGCTCACCGCCGTCGCACGGACCCCGGTCAGCTCCTCCGGAAGACCGTCCGGTCCCGGAGTCCGCGAAAAGCCCCACGATCGGCTCCCCGGGCTCCCGCGGGCCGTCGAGCGAGGCACTGAAGGCCTCCTTCGTCCCCCGCAACGACCCGGGCAGCGGCGGCCGGACGAATCCCCGCTCGGCATCCGGCAGTTCGCGGCGACGCATCACGACACCACGATCCGCCGGCGGTGAGCGTTCGAAGACACCGCCCAGGGCTCAGACGGCGGTCAGGTCCACGGGCCCGGCGGCGTGGAAGAGGGTGTCGAGCTCGTCCCCGTCGAGGGGCCCGTCGGCCCGGACGCCGGTCATCGGGGGGCGACGCCCAGCGAGATCGGCGGCACGGTACGCAGCGCGATCGAGCCGTACGGGGTACGCAGCCGCAGCCACGGCCCGGAGGCGAACAGGGCCGTCGGCGCCTCCCCCGGGGGCAGGAAGCCGAGGGACTGCGCGGCGTGCACGGCGCGCAGCGGCAGCCCGGTGGCGCCGAGGGTCCGGGACCAGATCTCGCGGCCGAGGGCGTCGCGCTCGGCCCGGGTGCGCCGCTCCTCGGGCAGCTCCTCGTCCCGCGCGCGGAACTCGGCGACGGCGGCGGCGACCGCCCCCCGCAGCTCCGTGACGCCGGGCAGCCCGGGGACCGGCTCCCAGCCGCCGCGCGGCGGGAGGACCCCGGTCCACGGCGGGCCGGTCACGGAGTCCGGGACGACCGCCTTGCCGGCCGACTCCTCGATGCCGTCGAGGAGTTCACCGGCGGAGACGGTGACGTCGAGGTCCACCGCGTCGACGAGCCGGGCGGTGCGGATCGCGAGCACCTCGAACGAGGGCGGCCGCCCGAAGACCGCCAGCGCCCCGCCGCCCGCCTGGAGGCGGACGGCGGCGGCCCGGTCGTAGTGGACGAGCCGGGTGAGGAAGGCGGCGAGGGCCGCCGCCTCCCTGGCGTCGGCGAAGTGCAGCGGAGCGAGCACGGTCATGCGGCGGACGACATCCCGTCGTCCACGTACTCCTGGAGGAACTCGCGCTCCTCGGCGGAGATCCGCCGGGGCCGCTGCGCCTCCAGGTCGAAGGGCACGACGACCGTCGAGGCCCGTACGTACGTGACGTCCGGGTCCTTGATCTCGTACGCGATCGTCAGCGACGCCGCGCCTATCTTCGTGACCCACGACTCGATGGTCACCGGCTCGTGCCGGTGGACCAGCGGCCGCACGTAGTCGATCTCGTGCCGGGCCACGACGGACCCGCCGGAGAACGAGGGGGAGCCGTCCCCCGGCGCCAGCCGGAACATGAAGTCGATCCGCGCCTCTTCCAGGTACCGCAGGAAGACGACGTTGTTGACGTGCCCGAAGGCGTCCATGTCCGACCAGCGCAGGGGACAGCTGTAGATGTGCCGAGCCATGAAGTGATCAGCCTCGGGTCAGCTTCTTGTAGGTGGCGCGGTGCGGACGGGCCGCGTCCGGACCGAGGCGCTCGATCTTGTTCTTCTCGTACGACTCGAAGTTGCCCTCGAACCAGAACCACTTCGAGTCGCCCTCGTACGCGAGGATGTGGGTGGCCACCCGGTCCAGGAACCAGCGGTCGTGGGAGATGACCACGGCCGCACCGGGGAACTCCAGGAGCGCGTTCTCCAGGGAGGACAGCGTCTCGACGTCGAGGTCGTTGGTCGGCTCGTCGAGGAGCAGCAGGTTGCCGCCCTGCTTGAGGGTGAGCGCGAGGTTCAGACGGTTGCGCTCACCGCCGGAGAGCACGCCGGCTGGCTTCTGCTGGTCCGGGCCCTTGAAGCCGAACGCGGAGACGTAGGCGCGGGAGGGCATCTCGACGTGGCCGACGTTGATGTAGTCGAGCTCGTCGGAGACGACGGCCCACAGCGTCTTCTTCGGGTCGATGTTGGCGCGGCTCTGGTCGACGTACGAGATCTTGACGGTCTCGCCGACCTTGACGGAGCCGGAGTCCGGGGTCTCCAGACCCTGGAGCATCTTGAAGAGCGTGGTCTTGCCGGCGCCGTTCGGGCCGATGACGCCGACGATGCCGTTGCGCGGCAGGGTGAAGGACAGGTCGTCGATGAGGACCTTGTCGCCGAAGGCCTTCGACAGGTTCTCGACCTCGACGACGATGGAGCCCAGACGCGGGCCCGGCGGGATCTGGATCTCCTCGAAGTCCAGCTTCCGCATCTTGTCGGCCTCGGCCGCCATCTCCTCGTAACGGGCGAGACGGGCCTTGGACTTGGCCTGACGCCCCTTGGCGTTCGACCGCACCCACTCGAGCTCTTCCCTGAGGCGCTTGGCGCGCTTGGCGTCCTTCTGGCCCTCGACCTTGAGGCGCTCGGACTTCTTCGTCAGGTAGGTCGAGTAGTTGCCCTCGTAGGGGTGGGCGCGACCGCGGTCGAGCTCCAGGATCCACTCGGCGACGTTGTCGAGGAAGTACCGGTCGTGGGTGATGGCCACGACGGTGCCCTTGTACTGGGCGAGGTGCTGCTCCAGCCAGTTCACCGACTCGGCGTCGAGGTGGTTGGTGGGCTCGTCGAGGAGCAGCAGGTCGGGGGCCTCCAGGAGCAGCTTGCAGAGCGCCACGCGGCGCTTCTCGCCACCGGAGAGGTTGTTCACCGGCCAGTCGCCGGGCGGGCAGCCCAGGGCGTCCATGGCCTGCTCCAGCTGGGCGTCGAGGTCCCACGCGTTGGCGTGGTCCAGGTCGTCCTGGAGCTTGCCCATCTCCTCCATGAGCTCGTCGGTGTAGTTCGTCGCCATCTCTTCGGCGATCGCGTTGAACCGGTTGAGCTTGCCCTTGATCTCGGCGACGCCGTCCTCGACGTTCTCCAGGACGGTCTTGGACTCGTCGAGCTTCGGCTCCTGCATGAGGATGCCGACGGAGTAGCCGGGCGACAGGAACGCGTCACCGTTGGACGGCTGCTCAAGGCCCGCCATGATCTTCAGAACGGTGGACTTACCGGCACCGTTCGGGCCGACCACACCGATCTTCGCACCCGGCAGGAAGCTCAGCGTCACGTCATCCAGGATGACCTTGTCGCCGTGCGCCTTGCGCGTCTTGCGCATCGTGTAGATGTACTCAGCCAAGAGAAACCGTCCGGCAAAGAGTGAGTGGGCAGATACACCCCATCTTGCCTGACCGCCACCCCTGGGTGCGAACCAGTGGGCGGGGCCCCTCCTGACCTGCGCGTTCCCGGATCGCTCGCGTAGCCGATCCGCGACTTTCGGTAGCCGCACGAGCGGAAGGGGCGGCGTGCCCCACGGATCACCTGCGCCGTGCAGCCCTGAAACCGGCTCCCGGAGAGCGGAAGTCGGTCTCGTCCGCGCGTTCGCCACCGACGGCGTCGGCGCAGTCCTCCGGACCGGCCTCCAGCGGCGTCCACGAGGCGACGTCCCCCGGCGCGGAGCCCTCGCCGCAGCGCTGTGTCTGCCGGGCGTCGATCCGGATCGTCGACGTCATGCCGCCGTCGTCCCCCGGGGGCCCGGGTTCGTCGGGGCCGCGGGGACGTCGGACGTGCGTCGGACGTGCGACGGACGTGCGACGACCCCGGGCGCGGGCGCGGCCGGGGTCGTGCGGGGTCACGGGGCGGGGCGGGCGGGGGGCGGATCGCTCCGCGGCGTCAGCGCCTCACTCCGTGGGGGACGGGCTTCGGCCCGGTGCCGGGCATGGGCCCGGCACCGGGGCCCGGGCTCACTGGCCGGCGGTCTTCTTCTTGCGGAGGAAGAACACCGCGCCGCCGCCGACCACGACGAGCGCGGCGGCGATGCCGGCGATCATCGGGGTGGCGCTGGAGCTGCCGGTCTCGGCGAGGTCGCCGCCGCCGGTCGTGGTGGTGCCGGTGGTGTCACCGGTCGTGCCACCGGTGGTCGACGGGGTGGAAGGCGTGGCCGAGGGGGTGGAGGGGGTCTCCGACGGCTTCGGGCCGGGGGTGGCCGTCTTGCAGTCCAGGACGCCCTCGAAGGTCTCCTCGAAGTCGTTCGGGCCGGTGATCGTGAACTTGTACGCCTCGTCCTCGGCGAGCGGGAGGGCGATGTTCTTCGTCTCACCGGCGCCGACCGTGTACGAGGTGCCCTTCAGGTCGAAGGTCCAGGGCTCGTCGCCCTTGTTGGAGGCGATGACCTCCAGGCCGCCCTTGGCGCAGTCCTTGGTGACCGAGACGGACGGGACGGCACCCTTCTTGGCCCACGTGGCGGAGGTCTTGGCGGTGGCGGTGGAGTCGCTGGAGCCGGCCAGGATCAGGGTCTGCGACGGGCCGTCGACGGAGACGAAGGCACGGCCGAGGGAGACCTTGGTGGTGGCCTCGGCGGTCAGCTCGGTGGTGCCGTCGGCGGTCCCGGCGGGAACGTCGACGTAGACCTGGTCGCCGTTCTTGGCGTCGGTGACCGGCTTGCCGTCCTTGTCGACGATCCGGACGCCGGCGGAAGCGCCCGGGGCGGTCGCGAGCTTGGCGGTCTCGGCGTTGGTGGTGACGGTGATCGGGCCGAACTTCTCGCCGGCCTTGCCCGACACGGTGGACGGGGAGAGGCTCAGGGAGGCCTTGGGCTCCGCGAGTTCGCCGACGTTCGCGAGCAGGTAATCGGTCAGCTTCTTGGCGTCGGCGTCCTTCGGCGTGGCCTCGACCCCGTCCGAGTACTTCCAGATCGCGGCCTGCGTGCCCGCGGCGGCCTCGCCCTTGGAGAGGTCGACGCCGAGCTTCTCGCCGAGGGCCTCGGTGGAGAGCTTGGGGTAGGCGTTCTCCAGGATCCAGAGGATCTTGCCCGCGTTCTCGTTGTCGTGGAGGGACGACTGGTCCCAGCCGACCTCCTTGTAGGTGAAGTCGTGCTGCGCGTTGGTGTGGAAGTCGATGCAGTAGGTCGAGAGGGTTCCCCCGCCCTCGACCTGCATGGTGAAGAGACCGCCGCCGACCGTATGGGGCTTGCCGCCCTTCTCCACGACCTCGATGTCGCCGCCGTCGGTGATGCGGCCGAGCTTCGCCGTGACACCACCGGTGGCCGGGGCGGCGTCATCGGCCAGGGCCGGACCGGCGGTCGCTATCGCGCCGGTCGCGACGAGGCCGGAGACCAGGGCCGCGGCGGCGAGGCGGGCAACGCCACGCCCACGAACTGAAAACATTGGATTCCCCTCCGGGCGAGACACTCCGCGAACTTGGTCGATTCGCGTGGGGGGAGCGCACGCCAGCAAGACTCACAGACTCGATGGGCTCACGTGCCACATGAGTATTCGGGAATCCTAGGGACGCGAAACCCCTCGGTGCCCTGCCCTGCGATCAGATAACCATTCCGACTCAGAATCGTTATCGGCAGAGCGAGTTGGTCGACAAATCCCCACAACACAAGGTCAGGACGCGGTTACCAACTGGGGCGGCACCGCCGTTCCCTCCTCCGCCGCCACCGTCCACGGGTCCTGCTCCGGCTGCGGTGCGGGCTCCGTCCTGACGGCGCGCCGGAAGGCCGCCGTCCCCCTGCTCAGGTCGTGCCCCACGGCCGTCGCGTCCACGTCCACGAAGGTCTTGCGCTGCCCGTCGCGCTCCTCCTCACGGACCTTCAACCGCCCGTGCACGACGAGCGGTTCCCCCACGGAGACCGAGGCGGCGAGGTTGGCACCGAGCGAGCGCCAGGCCGACACCGTGTAGAAGCTGGTGTTCCCGTCGGACCAGAGTCCCCGCTCCCGGTCCCAGCGGCGCGCGGTCACCGCGAACCGGAAGCGGGCCACTCCGCCCGCCGCCGTGTCCCGGTACTCCACCGCCGTCGCCACGTTCCCGACGAGCGTCACGGTCGTGTCGTTCATGGTTCTCCCCCACTCCTCCGGTGTCCCGCTGCGTGGACACCCCGTGGGAACCATGCTGGGGCGGCCGCGCGCGCCGCGCTCGGGCCTGTGGACGACCACGCGCCTGGGGACGACGCCCTCACCCGGGAGGGGGAACCGCCCCGCACCCGGCCCGCCCCGTCCCCGCCCCGCCTACCTCGCCCGTGCCCCCGCCCGCGTCGCGCCCAGCCGGCTCGTACCGGAGCGGCCGCCGCCTCCGCCGCCGATGATGATCCGGGACGCCGGCGGACGCGAGCCCACCACCGTCGCGTACTGCTCGCGCACCTCCCGGTAGCGCATCAGCTCCGCCGCCACCGGGTCGAGGACCCGAGCCCGGCCGCAGGCGGCGGCCGCCTCCCGCAGGCGGCGTTCGGCCTCCTGCCCGTACCGGCGGGCCGGGCCCTTCACGGCGCCCTCGCAGGCCCATTCGACGAGCGGGCCGCCGATGATCCCGCCGAGCATCACGAGGACCGGCGGCAGCAGGCCCGGCTCGACGACGCCCAGGATCTGCCCCACCAGCCACAGCGCGCCGAAGACCTGCAGGAGCGTCATCACCGCCTGGGCGAGGACGGCCGCCGGCCACCAGGCGGGCCGGGGCGGCCGGGCGGCAGGGTCCCCCAGGGAGACCGTCAGCTCGTCCAGGGCCTCCGGCAGTCCCTCGGCCCCGCGCACCGCCGCCTCGCGCACCGCCTGGGCCCAGGGCACCGGAAGGCCCCGGGAGGCCTCGTCGGCGACGATCCGTACGGCCTGCTCGACGCGCTGGCGGGCCGTCAGCTCGTCCTCCACGGGGACTTCGAGGCGGGGATCGGTGGCGCCGTGCGCGCGCATCCGCTCGTACCAGCGGTAGAGCCGCAGCCAGGGGGTGCCGCAGGCACGGATGGCGCCCCGGCGCCAGACCCGTTCGGCGGCCTCGCCCGCGGCCTGGGCGCCGACGGCGACGGCGAGCCGGTCCGTGAAGGCGTCCCGGGCCCGTTCGTCGAGGCCGTGCCGCCCTTCGGCGACGTACGCCTGGCGCAGCCGGGCTGCGGCGGCGTCGACGTCGGCGGCGAGGCGGCGTTCGGGAGCGGTGCGTTCCTGGACGAACCGGGCGACGGTCTCGCGCAGTTCGGGCACGCCCTCGCCGGTCAGGGCGGAGACGGCGAGGACGGTCGCGCCGGGTTCGCCGTGCTCGCCGAGCGCCACGCCGTCCTCGTCGAGGAGGCGGCGCAGGTCGTCGAGGACGAGGTCGGCGGCCTCGGTGCCGAGCCGGTCGATCTGGTTGAGGACGACGAAGGTGACCTCGGCGTGCCCGGCGAGGGGGCGCAGGTAGCGCTCGTGGAGGGCCGCGTCGGCGTACTTCTCCGGGTCGACGACCCAGATCACGGCGTCGACGAGGCCGAGGACCCGGTCGACCTGGTCGCGGTGGGCGGTGACGGCGGAGTCGTGGTCGGGCAGGTCGACGAGGACGAGCCCCTGGAGGTCGGCGTCGCCGGCACCGCCCGCGAGGGGGCGGCGGCGCAGCCTGCTGGGGATCGCGAGCCGGTCGAGCAGTCCGGCGGAGCCGTCGGACCAGCTGAGCGCGATGGGCGCGGAGGTGGTGGGGCGGCGCAGGCCGGTCTCGGAGACGGGGACACCGGCGAGGGCGTTGAAGAGGGTGGACTTCCCGCTCCCGGTGGCTCCGGCGACGGCGATCACGGTGTGCCGGGAGGAGAGCCGCTGCCGGGCGGCGGCCTCGTCGAGGACGCGTCCCGCCTCGGCGAGGGCCTCGCTCTCGACCCGGGTGCGGGAGAGCCCGACGAGCTCGTGGAGGGCGTCGAGACGGTTGCGGAGGGGTCCGCCGAAGCTGCCGCCGAGGGGCGGCAGGGCGTCCTCCTCCCGCGGTCCCGCCGGCGCCTTCTCCTCCGCGACCGCGGCCTTCTCGGCCGCGCGCCGCGCGATCAGCCCGTCGTCCCAGCGCGTACGGTCGCGCTCCCGGTCGTCGTTCCAGCGCGTACGGCCGCGCTCCCCGTCGTCGTTCCAGCGCGTACGGCCGCGCTCCCTGTCGTCGTCCACCACGTCACTTCTCCTTCTGCAGTACGGAGAGCGCGGCGATCAGCTCCGCCTGCGGCTCGGGGGTCACGTCGAGCGCGTCGAGGGGGGCGAGGCGGCGGTCGCGCTCGGCGTGCAGGACGCGGTCGACGTACGAGAGGACGAGTTCGCCGCCCTTGTCGCGCAGCCGCAGGGCGGTCTGGGCGCCGAGGAGTTCGGCGAGGCGTTCGCCGGCGGCGCGGGCGCGGCGGCCGCCGAGGAGGGAGGTGGCGAGGAGCGCGGCGACGGTGTCGGGCTCGGGGACGGCGCCGGAGGAGCGGGAGGAGCGGGAGCCGGAGAGGCGGGACCCCGAGGGGCGGTCGATGCCCCGCACCTCGTCCTCGGCCAGCTCCTCCAGCTCGCGGCGCCAGCGGCGCGCCTCCATGCCGATCCGCTCCACCGCCTCCCGGTCGGCGCCTCCCCCCGGGGGGCCGAGGGGCTCGGAGGCGGGTTCGCGGCGCCAGGCGTCCCGGACGTGCTCCTCGGCCGCGGAGACCGCGCAGTGGAGGAGGGCGGCGAGGGACTCGGTGAGGGCGTCCAGGAGCTCCTCGGAGGTGCTGTCGCGGGGGTAGGCGCGCCAGCGGGTGCGGGCGTCGCCGGCGAGGACGGCGCCGCGGCCGAGTTCCCTGCGCACCCGCTTGCCCTGCTCGCGGTACGCGGCCTCGACGACGCCGCCGAGGCGGACGGCGGCGGCGTACTGGGCGGCGACCGCGCCGGCCAACTCGGGCAGCCGGGTGTCGAGGGAGTCGATGATCCCGGAGGCGGTCCGGTCGGCGGCCTGCTGGCGGGCGGCCGGGTCCTGGCCCCGGTGGGCGAGCCAGCCGCGCAGCTCGGCGACGGCGCTCTCGGGCAGCAGTCCGCTGCCGCCGCACGCGGACTCGGGCAGTTCGGGGATGGTGAACCGGGGCACGTGGCCGAGGCCGGCCTTGTCGAGCAGTGCCGCGTACTGCCGGGAGACCTCGCCGATGACCTGGTGGGGGACGCGGTCGAGGACGGTGACGAGGGTGACGTCGTACTCCTTGGCGGTACGGAGCAGGTGCCACGGCACGGCGTCGGCGTACCGCGAGGCGGTGGTGACCATGACCCAGACGTCGGCGGCGCAGATCAACTCGGCGGCGAGGAGCCGGTTCTCGACGACGAGCGAGTCGATGTCGGGCGCGTCGAGCAGGGCGAGCCCCCGGGGCAGCGAGGAGGCCGTCTCGACGCGCAGCGCGTTCTCCTCGGGGGCGGGTTCGTCGACGGGGTGGTCCTCGTCGGCCTGGGGCAGCCAGACGCGGGTCAGCTGCGGAAGGACCCGCAGTCCGGCGAACCAGTGGTGGTCCTCGGGGTGGCAGACGAGCACGGGTGTCCGGGTGGTGGGCCTGAGCACTCCCGCCTCGCTGACGCGGCGCCCGACAAGGGAGTTGACGAGGGTGGACTTGCCGGCCCCGGTGGACCCGCCGACGACCGCGAGGAGCGGGGCGTCGGGGTCCTTCAGCCGGGGCACCAGGTAGTCGTCGAGCTGGGCGAGCAGCTCGGTCCGGGTCTGGCGGGCACGGGGGGTGTCGGGGAGAGGCAGTGGGAGACGCACGGCGGCGACTCGGTCGCGCAGGGCGGAGAGTGCGTCGATCAGCTGAGGCCGTTCGTCCAAGGTCACCACATGCGAAGAATGCCCAATTTATGAGTGTTTTTGAAGCGTATGAGGACCCTGCGCGCCGAAGAGAAGGGTCGCGACCGGAAGGTCGGGCATAACGAGTGCACAACACCCGCCCCGAGTGGCGCGAAAAGCGCTGCGCGAATCGCACCTGCCTGCGATTATCGGTTCGCTTCACCGAACCTCCACATCGTGCCACGCAGGTGAAGCAACCGGGCCAAGGCGATCGGAGCCCTATCCTTGTCCCGGCAGGCACACCCCACCCACCAGGGGCTCCTGGCCACACGGCCACCACCCGGCCCCCGTAGCTCAGTGGATAGAGCAGGTGCCTTCTAAGCACTTGGCCGCAGGTTCGAGTCCTGCCGGGGGCGCACAGCGAGGCCCCTCCTTCGGGAGGGGTCTTTTTGCTGGCCAGGGGTGGTTTTCGGTCGGAGGCGGACATGTCGGAGCAAGGGCCCCGGATGGCTTGATCTGTCCGGCCGAGACCGGCCAGAGGCGGCCTCCGGCGGCCGTTCGGCCCGAAAAAGGCCCGGAGTTTCGGGACCGTCTCTCGGTAGGGTCGAGGGGACAAATAGGCATTCGGGTTGAAGCTGCGATCACGTCCGGATCATCCTTGCTGCCATGTCCCTCGCCACCGCGCTCGACGTGTCACAGCTGCCCGACTACGCGTACGACTGGGCTCTGGTCGACGTCGAGACATCCGGTCTGATCGCCCGGCGTGACCGAATCCTCTCGATCGCGGTGCTGACTTTCGGGCCGGACGGGACTCAGACCGGCGAGTACTCCACCCTGCTGAACCCGGGCTGCGACCCCGGCCCCGTGCACATCCACGGCCTGACCGCGGAGCGGCTGAGTGGCGCCCCGGCCTTCGAGCAGGTAGCCGGACGGATCGGAGCGCTCCTGCAGGACCGCGTCATGGTGGCCCACAACGCACAGTTCGACTATGACTTTCTGGCCCATGAGTTCGCCCGCACCCGGCTCCATCTCCCGGTCACCCAGCGCCTGTGCACCCTGGCCCTGAACCGGCGTGTGGAACCGCCCGCCGCCGACCTCAGCCTGGCGTCCCTGGCCGCCCACTACGGCGTGCCGCAGACCAGCGCTCATGACGCGCTGGACGACACGCGCGTCCTCGCGGGGATCTTCCGGTCCTCCCTCTCCGAAGCCGCACGGCTGGACGTCCCGCTGCCGCTGGTGCCCTGTCCTCCCCGGCAGGATCCGCAGTTCGCGCCGAATCCGCCGAAGACCCCGTGCACCTACCGGAACCCTGGTCGTCTGACACCCGGCGATCCGCTCGTCCAGGGCATGAAGATCGCCATCACGGGCGAGACCGCGACCTCCCGGGCCGAGCTGGTGGCCCGGGCCGTCGCCGCCGGCCTGAACATCATGTCGTCGGTCAGTCGGCACACCAGCGCTCTCGTCACCAACGACTCGGCCTCGGGCTCGGCGAAGGCACGGCGCGCGATCGCCGAAGGCGTCACGGTCATCGACGAGCACACGTTCCTCAAGCTGCTGGGAGAGGTGCGTCCCGGAACACCGCACGAGAATCAGGCACCGAAGAAGACCCCGGAAGCGGCGGCCCCGGCCGCACCGCCCACTACGCCGACGCCGCCCCCCGCTGCGACCGCAGCTGTCGCCGACGTGCCGGCGCCCAGGCGACCCGAGCCCAAGCATTCCGCCAAGCCGTTCGGCCGTCGGCGGGTACTGATCCTGGGCGGCACCCACGAGGAGGCGTCCGCCGCCCGGGCCAGGGTCGTCGAACTGGGTGGGGCCGCCGCCATCAACCTCTCGGCGGGCGTCACCGACGTCGTCCTCTTCCCCGGGGGCGAACTCGACCGCCGCATGACCCGCATCACCGCGTTGGGGCTTCCGGTCCACGCGCACGGATGGCTCGGATCCCCCGCCTCCGAGCCTGCCGACGTCCCCGCCCAGGACGGTGCGATGACCGACGTCCTGCCGCGCGGCGGAGTCATCGACCTCCCCACACTCTCCACCGCCGGCCACTGGCACGTGAGTGCCTCCTGGGCGCAACAGACGAACTGCGAGATCGACGTCGTCGCCTTCGTCCTCGACGAGGACGAGCAGGTCTCCTGCGACGGGGACTTCGTCTTCTACAGCGCGCCGGAAAGCCCCGACGGAGCCGTCCGTCTCCTCTGCGACGGCCCGACGGAGCAGAGCATCGCCGTCGGCCTCGCGGCACTGCCTCCCGCCGCCCACAGGATCGCGATCGCCGCCGCCATCGACGGTGCCGCCACCTTCGGCGACATCGGAGCGGTCCAGATGACCCTCGCACCAGGCGTCGATGCTCCGGCCACGGCCCAGGCCACTCTGGACGCCGCCACCAGCGAGCGCACCCTGCTCCTCGCCGAGATCTACCGCCGGGGCCCGAGGTGGCGCTTCCGCGCCGTCGGCCAGGGCTACGACCATGGTCTGGAGACCCTCGTACGGGGATACGGCGTCGACGTGGAGTAACCCTCGTCGCTTGCCAGAGGGCGGGGGTGCCCCAGTCCATCGGGTGCAAGAGGGAGGGCTCGTGGTCGCGCTGCCCGTACGGGGCGCCTCCGTCGACGTGATCGACGAGTACGTCTCGGCCCTGCGGCTGGCCGGCCGCGACATCCTGACGCTCGGCGCCGAGCCCCTGTCCGTCACCTGGCTCGCCGAGCCCCTCACGTTCGCGCGCTGGTGCTACGCCGACGACGACACGGGACTGCTGCCCGCCGTCCACGCAGCCGGATCATCCGGCGGCTGGAAGGACGTCCTCACCCTCGGACTCGGAGGACGATACGTCCTGGCCGACGCCGCCTACGAGGCCGACAGGATCCTCGGCTCCCTGCGACATGCACAGCAGCCGGCGGAGGCGCTCCGCGTCGAACTGTCGCCGGGCCGCTATCGCGTCCAGTCACTGGTCGTCGATCCCGACCCCGAGACGCAGTTCATGCTGGAACGCCTGCTGCCCGAATAATCGATCAGCCGACGGGCCCTCCCTCTGGTGGGATGCGGTCATGTACTACGCCGATCTCAGCCCCTACGCCTACCCCATCACCGGGGGCGGCGACGTGTTCACCGAGGTCGGCAGCTGCGTGCGGTTCGTCACCGTGCGCGATGCCTACCGCCGGCTCAACATCGGCTGGCTGGAGGCCGGACGGCCCTGGACCGCAGGCCCGGCACCCACGGAGTTCGTGTCCACGCTGCTGACGTGCTGGAGGAGCAGGCCGTGAACCAGGCTCTCGGCGTGCACGAGTGCGACCTGTGCCCCGAACCGCTCGACAACGCCCGCCCCTGGTACGAACCCCGGCCGGGGCATCGGCGCGCGAGCGCCGGCACAGGAGAGATACGGGTACCCGGGGAACCGGGAACCGCCTACGCGGCCCCCTCTCTGATCGGGCACTACGTACTCGACCACGGCTACCTGCCGCCGAGGGAGTTCGTCGACGCCGTCCTCGCCTTCGACCTCCAGGACAGATCGGCCGCGCACCCCTCGATCGCCTTTCCCTGGATCCCCGACGACGCCGAACTGTACGACGCCAGGTTCGAGTGACGCCCCCTCCGGTGAGCCCCGTCGGGGCGAACGCCCGCCGGCGGTCGGCGCGCGCCGGTCCGACCGGCCCGGTGGTGCGGCCGGGCGGTGACGTCCCCGTCAGGCGTCCCCGTCAGGCGTCCGGGTCACCGTCCGCGGGGTCTTCGGTCTCCCTCGCCCACCGGCTGCTCCACGCCTCCAACGGGGCCAGCGCCTCGACGAGTTCCGTGCCCAGGGGGGCGAGCCGGTACTCGTCGTCCGCGCGGGTGAGCAGCCGGGCCCCGGTCAGCTCGTCGAGGCGGGTGCTGAGCACGCTGGAGGACATGCGCTCGCAGCGGCGCTGGAGTTCGCGGAAGCCGGCCGGGCCCTGGCTCAGTTCCCACAGGACGCGCAGGGTCCAGCGGCGTCCGAGCAGGTCGAGCGCGGCCATGACCGGGCGGCCGGACGCGGATCCCCGTACGGGCCGGCCGGGTACGGGCCGCCCGGCCGCCGACCGCCCCTGTGCGGGCCGTGCGGGCCGGCCGGGTCGTGGTGTCGCCGCTCCGGTCTCTTCCACGCCGTCCCTCGCCCTCCTTGCGCTTCGTTTCCAGAAGCATCATAGTGGCGCTTCTGAAAACGAAGCAGGAGGTGCAGCGGATGCCCCGCATCGAACCCCTCGTCCCCCCGTACTCCCCCGCCGTCGACCGGGCGCTGCGCCGCTGGATGCCGCCCGGCGTGCCCCACGAACCGCTCCTGCTCTTCCGGGTCCTGCACCGCCACCCCGAGCTGGCCTCCCGCATGTTCGCCCTGGGCGCCGGGCTCCTCGGCCACGGGCTGCTCCCCGCCGCAGACCGCGAGCTCGTCATCGCACGGGTGACCGCCCGCAGCGGGTGCGCCTACGAGTGGGGCGTCCACGCCGCGACCCTCGCCCCGCAGGCAGGACTCGGGCCCGAACGGATCCGCGCCACCACGGACCCGGACACGGGTGCGGGCCCCGCCTCCCCGAGCGGGCGTCATGCCGCCCTTCTCGCCGCCGTCGACGAACTGCACGACACCGCGCACCTCTCCGAGCCCGCCTGGGACGCCCTCCGCGCCCACTACGAGGAGGCCCAGCTGCTGGAGCTCCTCGTCCTGGCCGGCTGGTACCGGACCATCAGTTACCTGGCCAACGGGCTCCTGCTGGAGCAGGAGCCCTGGGCCGAGCCGTTCCCCGCCGCCCCGTGACCGGCGCCGGGCTCAGCCGACGGCGCGCAGGGCCCCCAGCAGGTGCCGCGGGGCCGGTCCCGGCCGGACGGCCAGCGAGGTGGCGACGGTGAGGCCGGCCAGCGGGCGCACCGCGACCCTGGGGATCCTCGGCAGCCCCCGCGCCTCGTAGAAGAGGGTCCACGACGGCTCCCGGGCCGTGCCGATCGCCGTGAGCGTGGCCTGCAGGTCGCTGAACGGCGGGCCCGGGACCGGCCGGACCCCGGCCGCCCCGAACGCGCCGGTGACCAGCGAGGGGAAGGGCGGGTTGTCCTCCCGGGCAGTGAGCCGCAGCGGGAGGCCGGCCAGCCGGTCCAGGCGCGGTTCCGGCTCGGCCGCGAGCGGGTGCCCCTCGGGCAGGGCGGCGTACAGCGGATCGCTCCACAGCGGGAGCAGCGCCGGGCCGGGTGCCGCCCCCGGCTCGTCCGGCAGCGCCCGTACGAGGGCCGCGTCCAGCTCTCCGTCGCGTACGGCCGCCGGGCGACGGGTGACGGGCAGCCGGTGCAGCCGCACCTGCAACCGGGGCGCCGCGACGGCGAGTTCGCCCAGGACCCGGTTGAGCCGGTCCCCCGGGCCGTGGACGCCGCCCAGGCGCGGGATCCCGCCGTCTGCAACCGCCTGTGGTGCGGCCCCTCTTCCCCGGATCGAATGGACTCCGATGTCACGGCCCCGCCCCCGAAGAGGAGCTGTGTTCCCTGTCCGATGTCCAGAAGGCACTGGTCGTGCACGCCGGGGAGGCCGAGCGGATCGGCCTCCCCCACGGCGGCGGTCTCCGCCTCCTCGCCGACGCGCGCGACACCGGAGGCGCGTTCGGCGCCGGCCGTCTCTCCCCCGGCGAGGATGCGGCCGGGGCCCCGCCGCACTTCCACGCGCGGTCGACCGAGCTGTTCCACGTACTGGACGGGGTCATGCGGTTCGTCCTGGACTGCCGTACGGCGACCGTGGCCGCCGGCGGGCTGGTCTCCGTGCCGCCCGGGACGCCGCACTCCTTCGGCGCGGCTCCCGGATCGACGGCGGAGCTGCTCGTGGTCCTGACCCCCGGCGTCGACCGCTTCGGCCGCTTCCGGTCGCTCGGCCGCATCCAGCACGGCCTGGAGGCCTTCGACGTCCTCCGGTCCGCGCAGGACCGCTACGACGTGCACTTCCTCCGAGTCACCAGGGGGTTGGGGAGGGGGACCCACTCGTCCCCGTCCACGCCCCGCAGGCGCATCAGGGTGAGGGCCTTGACCCGGAGCTCCGGGGCGAAGAGGGCCGCCCGGTCGGCGCGGTTCTCCGGGGTCGCCGGCAGGTCGTCGTAGGCGCGGTCGGCCGCCGCGGCGACGACCGCCCAGAGCCGGGCCCCGACAGCCCGGTCGCGGTCGGCGAGGGCGGAGACCAGGGTCCCGAAGGTGGTCCCGAAGAGGTGGCCGAAAAGCATCGTGCGGAGCACGGCCGGGTCGTCGTCGACCACCCGGCCGCCGACCGGCGCGGCGTCGAAACCGTGCCGGGCGAGACGGGCCGGGCTCAGCCGGACGTCGGCGAGGTCCCGGTAGACCAGCCGGCGGGGCCGGGCGTGCGCGTCGAGCACGACCAGGAGGTTCTGCCCGTGGGCGGCGGGGGCGACGCCCCGGCTCAGGAGGCGGACGAGCGGCGGGACCGCGAGGCCGGCGAAGGCGGCCAGCCAGTCGGCGCCCGCGTCCGGAGCGCCGGCGGACGCCAGGAGCGTACGGATCAGGGGCGGGCCGTCGCCGGCGGGACGGGCGGCGAGCGCCGCCACCGGGACGACCGCCTCCCCCGCCCGCAGGCCCGCGGCGGCGGACGGGGACTCGCGGAGCAGCACGGCGAGGTCGCCGCTGGGCGCGCCGCGCACGAGCGCGGAGGCGCCGGCGAGGTTGCGGGTGATCCGCAGCGTGTCCCCCAGATCGGCCACGACGTGCGCGAGGAGGTCCGAGAGCGGCGCGCTGTTCTCGACCCCGCTCGCCGAGATGTCGCGGATCGCGCTGGTCATCCGCGTGGACAGCGCCGTCTTCAGGTGCGGTCCGCCGTCGAGCGGCGCGAGGGTCCGCACGCTCATCAGCGGCCGGGCGGGGATCGCTCCGGTGGCGAACGGCCGGTGTCCGAGCCCCGCCAGGACGTGCTCGCTCTGCCAGGGGTGCACGGGCAGCAGCAGCCGGTCGCCGTCCCGCAGCCGGTCCGGCCACGCGCCCGCGACCCGGCACCGGTCGACGGGGACCGCCACCAGGTCGAGGCGGACGACCGGGCGGTGCTCGGGGGCGTACGCGAGCTGCTCGGTCACGGAGAGTCCGGGGCGGCTGCGGCAGCAGGGGTGGTACGGGTGCCCGTCGACGATGCCCTGCTCGACGTGCGCGAGCGGGTCGACGCTGCCGGGTCCGGGGGCCGGGCCGGCCGCGCCCGCGAACGGGCCGGCGCCGTCCGGGCCGGGGGCCGCGCCCACCGCGCCCGCCGCGTCGAGCCGGTCGTCGCCGCCCCGGCCGGAGACCGTGCCCGCCGCGCACCCGGGCGGGCCGGCACCGCCCCGCCCGGGGGCCGGGCCCGTCCCGCCGGGCCGGTCGTCGCCGCCCCGGCCGGAGGCCGCCCCCGCCCGGGACAGCGCCAAGGAGGCGACGCCGTGGTCCAGGTCCGCGACCAGGGGGGCGGCGCCCGGCAGGTCGAGGGCGGCGAGGAGGGCGGCCGGGTGGTCGTGGGCGCGGTCGTCGAGCCGTACGGTCGCGTCCTCGCCCGGAACGACCAGGTCGTACGGGAGCCGGGGCGGGCCGCTCAGGACGCGCCCGTCGGCGAGCCGCACCCGGCCGGCCTCCCCGTCGCGCGCCGCGATCCCCGGCAGCGGCTCGTGCAACAGCGCGCGCCACAGCCGGGCGAGGACCGCCGCCCGGGCCGGGGCCAGCTCCTGCCGGTAGGCGGGGAGGAGCCGGGGAGCCACCTCCGCCAGCTCGACGGCGACGGCGGCCTCGGCCGTCCCAGCCCCCTCGCCCGCAAAGGCGGTCCCGTCGGTGGAGGCCGTCCCCGGGGCGGAGTCCTGCGCGGCGGCGGCCGTCTCGGGGGCGCGCGGTGCGTGTCCTGCGCCCGTATCGTGATCCGGAGCGAAGTGCATGAAGGCTCACTACCCCGCACAGGATGTCCTTATCGGCGGGCGGTCCGCCGGGGACCGGGTGGAAGGGGAAGGCGCTGTCGTGAGGGAAGCCAAGGGCCGGGCCGACGCCCTCTCCGCCACCGCCCTCCTCAACTGCCTGATCCGGGAGGTGGCCGAGACCGGGCCGCGCACGGATCCGGACCACGCCGTGCACCGGCTCCCGGCGACCGGCCGGCTGCTCCGGGTGCGGGCCGGCCGACGGCCCGCCGACCCCTGCGTCCGCACCGACGGCGGCTGGCTCCCGCTGACCTTCGAGGCCCTCGTGGCGCTGACCGCCGACGAGCTGGTCCGGCGCACCGGCGTCACCAACAGGACCCTCGTCGGCGAGATGACCGACAGCAGGGACGTCGTCGCGGCCCTGCAGGACGCGCGCGCGTCCGCGTGCCCGCCGGAGGACCCGTACCTGCGGTCGGAGCAGGCGCTGCTCGCGGGGCACCGGTACCACCCGGCGCCGAAGTCGCGCGGAGCGGGCGCCCCGGAGAGCTGGCTGCCGTACGCGCCGGAGGCGTACGCCCGGTTCCCGCTGGAGCTCCTCGGCGTCCGGGCCGACGTGGTCGCGGAGGACGGCGACCCGTCGCTCCTGGACGTCCTGGGCACGGAGGCGCCCGAGGGCTACGTCGTCCTGCCCATCCACCCCTGGGAGCTGGACCTGCTCCGCGAGAGCTCGCTGCCCGCGTTCCGTGACGGGCGGCTGCTGCGGCTCGGCGGCGGTGCGCCACGGGCGGGCCTGGCCGTGCCGACGTCCTCCGTGCGGACGGTCTACCTGCCGGAGGCCGACCTCTTCTGCAAGTTCGGCCTGGACGTGCGGATCACCAACGGGAACCGCCGTCTGGAGCTGCGCGACCTGCTGTGGCTGCGGACGGTCGCCGACCTCCTCGCGCCCGTCCTCGACCCCTTCCCCGCCGCGACGTTCCTCGCCGACCGGGGTTACCGCACCGCCGACCTCGGCGGGCAGCACGCCTACGAGGGCTTCGCGGTGATCGCCCGCGAGGGCCTGCGTCCGCATCTGCGGCCGGGGGTGACTCCGCTGCTCGCGGCGGGCATCGGCGAGGGCTTCCCCGGCAACCCGATCGACGGGCTGACGCCGGAACGGGCGCTCGCGTGGTGGCGGCGCTACCTCGACCTGCTCGTGCCGCCGGTGCTGCACGCCTGGCGGGCGCACGGCCTGGTCCTGGAGTGCCATCTGCAGAACGTCCTGGTGGGCGTGGACGCCACCGGCCTCCCGGCGCAGATGGTCTTCCGCGACCACGAGGGGGTGCGGATCGTCGCCGAACGGCACCGGGGGCTCCTGGACCGGCACGGGCCGCGGGGGCCCGCGCCGGCCCTGGACGCGGCGCACGGCTGGGATCGGCTGGCGTACTGCCTGGTGACGAACAACCTCTACGAGATCGCCGGCGCCCTCACCGACCGCCACCCGGAGCTGTCCGGCGCACTGTGGCCCCTGGCCCGGGCGGTGTTCGCCGGATACGCGGCGGAGCACGGCGGTCCGGCGGAGGTCTCCGCGCTGCTCGACTCGCCGCACGTGCCCGCGAAGACCAACCTCCTGCTGCGCTGGCTCGACGCGGACGGCGCCGACGCCCGTTACGTGCCGATGGCCAATCCGCTGCGGCCGCCCTCCCGTCGGGACCTCAGCGCACCGGGCGGCCCAGCCTGACCCGTACGAGCGTGGTCTCCACGCCGCTGTCGACGAGGCGGCCGTTCGCGTCGAAGGCCCCGGGGCCGTCCGTCATGCCGAAGTCGTTGTCGTTGAGCAGGACGAGGGTCGAGGAGCCTTCGACGGCGACGCCCTCGATCTTGCCGGGAACGCCCCCGACGGTGTTGAGGTCGATCACGAGGCGCTTGCCGAGGACCGGGACCCCGGCCGCGGCCGTGTCGTCGAGCTGCTCCAGGGTGGGGCCCGCGGCGGTGTCCCAGGAGGTGCCGAGGATGTCGGAGCCGCGGCGGAGGCGGACCTCGTAGAGGCGGGCCGCCTTGTCGGTGCGCTCCTGGACGAGGAGGCGGTCGCCGCCGACGGCGACGAGGGCGGAGAGCTTCAGCTCGGAGGTCTTGGTCTGGCCGGGCTCGACGACGTCGACGGCGTCGAAGCGGTAGGCGTACTCGGCGGTGACCCGGTTCTCCCGGGGCGAGAAGCGCAGCAGCCTGGTGGTGCGGGAGTTCTCGCCGGAGACCTTGTCGGGGTTGAGCAGCGGGCTCTGCAGCCCGAGGACGAGGTCGCCGTCGGGCAGCAGCGCGAGGCCCTCGAAGCCGCGGTTGACCTTGCGCTGGAGGAAGATCGACGGCAGCGACTCGACGACGGGGTAGTCGGTGCCGGTCAGGCCGAGGCCCCGGGGGACGTGGCGGGCGAGGACCCGGCCCTTCGCGGAGACGTGGACGAGCGAGGGCCCGTACTCGTCGACCAGCCAGAAGCTGCCGTCCCGGTCGCGGACGAGTCCCTCCGTGTCCAGGCCGTTCGGGTCGTACGCGAGCGGGGTGGAGGCGTCGTACGAGTACGGGGCCTCGTCGCGGCCGGGCTGGTTCGGCAGACCGGTGACGGGGGCGCCGGAGGCGGTGGTGAGCGGGATCGACTCCAGGACCCGGATCCGGTCGCCGACGGCGCGGATCCTCACCATGGCCGGGTCGAAGCCGGGCACGGGGAAGGTGCGCCGCTTGTCCTTGCCGACGGCGATCTGACCGTTGGGGCCCCGGTCGGTGACGGTCCAGTACTCGCCGCGCCGCCCGGCCGGGTACAGGTCGCTGCCGATGCCGCCGAGGTCGACGCCCCGGTCGTCGGCGACGCTGCCCGGCAGCAGGCCGTTGCTGAAGGCGGCCAGCGGGAGGTCGGGCAGGGTCGCGGTGGAGACGACCCGGGCGGCGGGGCCGCCGTGGTGCGCCGGCGTGGCGTCGGCCGTCCCCACGACCACCGAGAACGCGAGCGCGGCGGACAGCGGCAGGACCACGAGGGCGGGCCGGCGCAGGAGGCGCGGATTCATCAGAACTCCCTTGAGCACATGGAAAGTCGCCGGTGAGGGCGGCCTCATGGTCCAGTCCTTCGCGCAACGCGCGGCGACGTGTTCGCGACGACGGGGCGAGCCCTGGGTGAACGCGCGTCTCCGTGCGCCCCCTCCACCGGTGGAGGACCGGTCAGTACCGGTCGAGGATCAGCTGCGTCTTGAGGATGTCCCCGTGGTAGAGCCAGCCGTGGGACTCGGCGACGGCGACGGCGTCCGCGTGCAGGTCGGCCGCGTCGGCGTACGAGGCGGTCTTGAAGGACAGTTCGACGACGTACTCCGTGCCGGTCCCGTTCGCGCCGACGACCGGCAGCACCTCGATGCTCGCGTCGTCGGAGGGGCCCCAGGCGCCGCCGTACACCTTGGAGGTCACCGGCCCGTGGGCGCGGGAGGCCTGGAGGGCGGTCCTGCCCCAGCCGGCGCCGTTCCAGTTCTCCAGCTTGCCGGGGACGTCGTTGACGAGCCAGGTGCGGCCGGTCGTGCTCGTGGGCATCGCGGTGCCCGAGTAGCCGCTGGAGCTGTGGGACTTCTCGTCGGAGAAGCTGAGGGTCTGCTTGGCGTAGCCCCAGTCGACCTCGGCCTTGTAGTGGGTGTCGCCGCTGTCGAAGCCGGCGGCGTTGGCCGTGGTGAGCGCCGCGTCGATGTCGCCGTTCGTGACGGGGAACCGCTTCTTGTACGTCTCCTCGAACGACGAGCCGCTCTTGTGGCGCAGGCGGACGCTCCAGCCCTCGGCGTCGAGCGCGAGCGCGTCGGTGTCGTAGTAGCTGTACGAGCGGGCCTTGGCGGAGCCGGTGATCCCGAAGGCCGACCTGACCGCCGTGCTCGGCGCGAAGCTCGCGTCGAGGGCCGCCGTGGTGAGGTTGATCTTCACCTCGTACGTCGGGACGGCGTTGGTCGCGGCGTACGCCGGCGAGGTCGGGGCGAGGAGCACGGCGGCGACGGCGAGGGCGGCGGCCGGGCCGGCGGTGGCGGGGCGCGCGGCCCGGGACAGGAAGGTCATGCGCCGATGCTCACGAGCGCGGGTGAGGACCGTGTGACCCGTGGGCGTGGCCCCGGTGAACCGGCGGCATCGGAACCGGACGGCCGCTCCCCGGACGCGTCAGGAGGCCGGTGTTCTCGTCGGACGCACCGGACGGACGGATCGACGGATGCGGTGGCGCGTTCCCCATGATCACGACCGTACGGTGCGTGCCCGGGGCGCCCGGAGGGAGAATCGCGCCATGGTGATCTCCGCGCGCGCCCTCAACCGCTCGACCCTGCACCGGCAGTTGCTCCTGGAGCGCGCGCCCCTCGGTGTCGCGGACGCCGTCCGGCGGGTGGTGGGGATCCAGGCGCAGCATCCCGGATCGCCCTACGTGGCCCTGTGGAACCGGGTCGCGGACTTCGATCCGGTCCGTCTCGACGAGGCCGTGAACGACTACGAGTTGGTCAGGTCGACGCTGATGCGGATCACGCTGCACCTGGTGCACGCCGAGGACTACCGGGCCTTCCGGGAGGGCATGGAGCCGACGCTGCGCGGTTCGCGGCTGCACGATCCGCGGTTCACGAAGGCGGGGTTCACGGCCGCCGACGCCGACGCGCTGCTCCCCGGTCTCCTGGCGTACGCCGGGAGCGCGCGGACCGGGGCCGAGCTGCGGGGGCACGTCGAGGAGGGCCGGGGCGGGCCGGTGGAGGCGGTCGTCTGGCGGATGGTGCGGCAGTACGCGCCGCTGTGGCACGCGCCGACGGGCCCGCCGTGGTCGTTCGGCACCGCGCAGTCCTTCGTCACGGCCGCCGAACTGCCGGTGCTCGGCGACCCGGAGGCGTCCGCCGCCGGTCTCGCCGTCCTGGTCCGGCGCTACGTGGAGGGTTTCGGGCCCGCGTCCGTACCGGACATGGCGCAGTTCACGACGGCCCCGCGCCGCCTGGTGCGGGAGGCGGTGGAGTCCCTGGAGGGGGAGCTGGACCGGCTGGAGGGGGCCGACGGGACGGTGCTGTACGACGTGCCGGGGGCGGTGCGGCCCGACGAGGACGTCCCGGCGCCGCCGCGGCTGATGGCGATGTGGGACAACGTCCTGCTGGCCCACGCGGACCGCGGCCGGGTCATCCCGCCCGCGTACCGCGGGCACGTCATCCGCGTGAACGGCGACACGCTCCCGACGCTCCTCGTCGACGGGTACGTGGCCGGGGTGTGGCGGCCGGTCGACGGCGGGATCGAGGCGACCGCCTTCCGTCCGCTGGCGGACGCGGACTGGGAGGGGCTCGCGGCCGAGGCCGGGGCGCTCGGCCGTCTCCTCGCCGCCCGGGACCCGCACGTCTACCGCCGCTTCGACCACTGGTGGGTCAAGGGCCTCCCGGCGGCCGAGACCCGGGTGCTGTCCTGCTGAGGACTCCCCCGCCCATTGCCAGCCACCCGGAACGCACATATCTTCGAGCCGACACCTACGGACCGGGATGCTCGTCAGTCCCGGGGCGGTCCGCCGTTCACGGGCCGGACGGCGGGGAGCGGACCCTCGGGGACGACGGGGACGCTGGACGCCGGGCGTACGGGATATCCGTATCCACGTACCCGCAGGAGCTGAGCAGCACATGAGCAAGCACGTCCTCGCCCAGAACCAGTACGGCAAGGCCGAGAACCGCATCGTCACGGTCACCCGCAAGGGCAACGACGGCGCGTGGCACGAGATCCGCGACCTGAACGTGTCGGTGGCGCTGCGCGGTGAGTACCGTGACGTCCACCTGACCGGCGACAACGGCAACTGCCTGCCGACCGACACCACGAAGAACACGGTCTACGCCTTCGCCAAGGAGCACGGCGTCGACTCCCCCGAGGCCTTCGGCATCCTCCTCGCCCGGCACTTCGTGTCCTCCCAGGCCGTGGTCCACGAGGCGCAGATCAGGATCGAGGAGTACGCCTGGGAGCGGATTTCGGTGCCCTCGCGCAAGGAGCAGCACTCCTTCGCGCGCAAGGGGCAGGAGGTCCGCACGGCGCAGGTCACGTATGCGGACACCACCGGGCTGCAGGTCCTGTCGGGCCTCAAGGAGCTGACGGTGATGAACTCGACGAACTCCGAGTTCCACGGCTTCATCAAGGACGAGTACACGACGCTCCAGGAGGCGTACGACCGCATCCTGGCCACCAAGGTCACCGCCCGCTGGGCGAACTCGGCCTCGGCGGCGGCGGACGCGGGGCACGACTGGGACGCCTCGTACGCGAAGGTGCGGCGCCACATGCTGGAGGCGTTCGCGGAGACGTACAGCTACTCGCTCCAGCAGACCCTGCACGCGATGGCGGACCGGGTCCTGGACCACGTCCTCACGGTCAACGAGGTCCGGCTCAACCTGCCGAACAAGCACCACTTCCTGGTGGACCTGGAGCCGTTCGGGCTGAAGAACGACAACGAGGTGTACTTCGCGGCCGACCGGATGTACGGCCTGATCGAGGGCACCGTCCACCGCCAGGGCGTCCAGCCGGTGATCGCGACCAGTGACTGGATCACCGCCTGACCCGGCGGATCAGCCGAGCCCGGCCGCCGTCTCCACTCCCAGCCACACGGCTCCGAGTCCGGCGGCCAGGCTCCCCGTCACGTTCAGCGCCGCGTAGCCCTTCGCCCCGTTCTCGTACAGCCGGAACGTCTCGTACGAGAAGGTGGAGTACGTCGTCAGCGCCCCGCACAGGCCCGTGCCGAGCAGCAGTTGCGCCTGCGCCGAGGCGACGCCGGTCAGGAGCCCGAGGACGAACGATCCCACGACGTTGACGGTGAAGGTGCCCCACGGGAAGACGGAGTCGTGGCGCGCCTGGACCGCGCGGTCGGTGAGGTGGCGCAGGGGGGCGCCGACGGCGGCGCCCACCACGACGAGCAGCCAGTTCACGCGCGCCTCCCCCGGCCCCGTACGACCGCCCGGGCGAGGGCGACGCCCGCCCCGACGGCGGCGAGGGCGGCGAGCAGGGTCCCGCCCAGGTAGAGCAGACCGCGCGCAGGGTCGCCCGCGCTCAACAGGCGCTGGGTGTCGAGGCCGTACGTCGAGAAGGTGGTGAAACCCCCGCAGAAGCCCGTGCCGAGGAAGGGCCGGATCAGCGGGTGCGGGGCGCTCGTGGTCTCGGTGAGCAGGACCATGAGGACGCCGAGCAGCAGGCAGCCGGTGACGTTGACCGTGAGGATCGTCCAGGGGAAGGCGCCGCTGGGGGTGGGCCGGGCGAGTCCGGCGCCGTAGCGCGCGGCCGCGCCGAGGGCGCCGCCGGCGGCGACCACCGCGACGACCGGCAGTTCCTTGCGCAGCCCCATGCCCCCAGGTTACGAGAGCGGGGAGCGCGGACGGCCGCGAGGGGCCGGGGCGGGCGGAGGCGACGGCGACGGCCACGGCCACGGGGCCACGACCACGACGGCGGCCACGGCCACGGCGGCGGCCACGGCCACGGCGGCGGATGAAGGCGAGGCGCACGGGCCCGGATCCCGGCCTGGGGCATTAACCGGGATCCGGCCCGTGCGGCCTCGCTCTGCGATGGTCCGGCCACGCCCTGCTACGGGTCAAAGCCGGGCCGGCGAATCTGTCAGATCCCCCGCGGGGCGTTCCGGAGCACCGGGACGGGGGCCCGGCCGGGCGATGGCGCCGCCTCTGACCTGCGGGGACACGACGAGAGGTGGCCGGGTCACCATCCGGCGGCCGATTCGGGTGCCGGGTACACCTCGTCCCCGGGGGCGGGCCCGCGCGAGGGTGGTGGAGCAGCGGGAGGGAGCTGCTCAACCTGAGGGCAGGAGTGTCGTGAGTACATCCGTCGCAACCAAGCACAGGGCCGCCACCGGAGCCTTCGCCCCGGCCGTGCCCCTGGGCGTCGTCAGGTCCTCCGGCGGCGCGGCCGACTCCCGCGAGGACGTCTACGCCGAGCTGTGTGCCGCGCTGTTCTCCGGCTTCCCGCGCCGCGACCAGCGTCTGAAGGCCGAGCAGTACCTGCACGGTCTGCTCACCGCCCAGGGCCGCAAGTCGATCCGCAACATCGCCGCCCAGATCGGCGGGCCGGCGGCCGAGCAGAGCCTGCACCACTTCGTGTCCAGCTCCACCTGGGACTGGCAGCCCATGCGGGCCGCGCTCGCCCGGTACCTGGAGCGGCACAGCTGCCCGCAGGCGTGGGTGGTGCGGCCGATGCCGATCCCGAAGGCCGGGGAGCACTCGGTGGGCGTGGACCGGCGCTTCGACCCGGAGCGCGGGCAGGTCTTCCACGGGCAGCAGGCGTTCGGCGTGTGGTTCGCGAGCGACGAACTGAGCGTGCCGGTCAACTGGCGGCTCTTCCTGCCGGACCCCTGGGTGAACGACCGCACGCGGCGCGACCGCGCGGAGGTCCCCCAGGAGGCCGGCGAGGAGACCATGGAGGAGTGCGCGGTCGCCGCGGCGCTCGACACCGCCCGCTGGTCCGACGTCACCCGCAAGCCGGTGCTGCTCGACATCCGGGGCGGTGCGGGGCGGGCCGCCCTGACGCGGCTCGCCGGGGCGGGCGTGCCGGTGGTGGCCCGGATCAACCCGGGCTCGCGGCTCGCGATCGCCGACCGCTCGCTGCCGGGCTTCGGCGCGGGCCCGCTGTCCGCCGTCCAGATCCTGGAGTCGCTCAAGGGGCTGCGCCGGCCGGTGAGCTGGGTGGACACGGTGGCGGGCGCGCGGACCTCGCGGACCTCGCTCGCGACGGCCGTCCGGGTGGCGCTGCCCGCGCCCGGCGGGGAGCGGATGCGTCCGCTGGTGCTGCTGGGCGAGTGGGACGACCCGCGCCGGGCCCCGGCCCGGGTGTGGATCAGCGATCTGACGAACTCCCCGGTCGGTTCGCTGGTGCGGATCACGAAGCTCGGCCGCCGGGTGGAGCGGGACTTCGCGGAGGTCGGCGAGGGGGCGGGGCTGCGGGACTTCGTGGGCCGTTCGTTCCGCGGCTGGCACCGGCACATCACGCTGGCGTCGGCGGCCCACGCGGCGACGGTCATGGCCGGCGGCTGGGACGCGGGGTACGACACGGGCTACGGCTCGCGGCGCTCGGCGAGCTGAGGGGGCCGGTTCCTCCGCGTGAGGAGCCGGGTCCTTCCGTCGGGGAGGCCCGGTCCCTCCGCGCCGCGGCCCCGGCCGGGCGGGCACGGTGTCCCCGGTGTCACGCACCCCGTTCCGGCGGGCCCGGCTGTCGGGCCGGGTCCGCCGTCGGGCGTCCGCGGGCCAGGACCTCCCGGGTGCGCTGGAGGCGCAGCGCCAGCTGGACCTCCAGGACCTGTCCGGGCTTCTGCCACTCGGGGCCGAGGAGTTCGCCGATCCGTTCCAGGCGGCGGGAGACCGTGTTGGGGTGGACGTGGAGCGCCTCGGCCGCGGCCGAGGGGCTGCCGCCGGAGGCGAAGTACGCCTCCAGGGTGTGGGTGAGGTCGGTGAACCGCTCGGCGTCGTAGTCCAGCACGGGCCCGATCGCCGACTCGACGAAGCCGTCGACGTCGTTGTCGTCGGAGAGCAGCAGCCCCAGGAAGCCGAGGTCCTGCGCGGAGGCGGCCGAGCCGGTGCCGCCGAGCGCGCTCATCGCGTCCAGGCAGCGGTGGGCCTCCTGGTGTATTCGCCCGACGCCGTCCGGGCTCTGGGCGGGTCCCGCGGCGGCGACGGAGACGGGGTGTCCGAGCAGCGGGGACAGTTCGGCGGCGACGGCCTTGGCGGCGGCCGAGGCGTCGATGCCGGGGAGCAGCAGCACGATGCAGCCGCCCTGCACGGTCTTGAGGCCGGAGAGGCGGTACGCGTACGAGGACGCCCAGACCACCGCCCGGCCCTGCTCGCCGCCCTCGGGGCGGGCGAGCACGAGGACGTGCGGCCGGCCCAGGTCGACGCCGAGGCGGCGGGCCCGCTGGGCGATCTGCTGGGGGGCGTGCGGCGGGTCGGCGATGAGGTCGTCGAGGAGTTCGTCGCGGACGGGTCCTTCGGCGACGGCGGTGGAGCGGCGCATCAGGAGGAGGAAGGCGACGCACTGGGCGGCCAGTTCGAGGAGGCGTTCGTCCTCGCCGGTGAGTCCGCCGGCGGCGCGGATGACGAGGCCGCCGAGGTCCTCGGAGCCCGCGATGACCGGCGCGACCCAGGTGTCGCCGTCGGTGAGGACCGGGCGGCGCCGGGCGTGGGCGTCGAGGGAGGCCTTGGCGACGGCCTCCTCGTCCAGGCCGGGGATGTCTCCGGCGGCGGCGAGGGGCCGGCCGCCGGGGTCGCGGATCAGCACGGTCGCGTCGAGGGCGTCGGCGGCGGCCTTGGCCACGTGGCACAGGTCGCCGCCGGCGAGGACGAGGTTCATGATGCGGCCGTGGGCCTCGCTGACGTGCCGCATCCGGGTGAGGCTGGTGCGCACCCGGGAGCTGTCGCGTTCCAGTTCGGAGACCTCGGCGCGGGTGCGGTCGAGGAGGCCGGCCTTCTCGACGGCGAGGGCGGCGAGGTCGGCGAGGCCCGCGAGGAGCCCGATCTCCTCCGGGGTGTGGTGGCGGACGCGCCGGTCCGCTCCGTAGAGGGTGCCGACGACGGTGTCCCCGCTGCGCAGCGGGGCGGCCACGATGGCGTGGACGCCCTCGGCGCGCAGGGCGGATTCGGCGGCCTCGTCGAAGGCGGGGGCGTGGACGCCCGCGTCGAGGGAGCCGGAGGGGGCGAAGCGCTCGTCGGCGAGGTAGTCGGCGGTCCAGACGGGGCCGCCGTGGAGCTGGACGGCGCCGCCGAGTCCGTACCCCTCGGCGATCCGGAGCCCGGGGGTGAGGCGCGCGCCGGGCCCGGTCGCGGGGCGGGAGCCTTCGGAGGTGTGGACGTAGCTGGCGCCGTGCGGGCCGCGCAGGGTCACGTAGGCGAGGTCGAGGCCGAGGAGGCGCCGGGTGCGGCGGACGACGACGCGCAGCAGGCTGTCGAGGTCGTAGGAGAGGGTGAGGTCGCGGGCGGTGTCGGTGAGGGCGGCGAGTCCGGCCTCGCGGCGGGCGTCGCGCGCGCGTCCGGCGTGGACCGCGCCGGCGAGGTCGACGGCCCGCTCCAGGCGGTGGAGTTCCTCGCCGGCCAGTCCGGTCCGCCGGGCCTCGTCGAGGAGGGTGTCGAAGTGGGCGGGCGGGGCCTGCCGGGCGAGCAGTTCGAGGACCGTGAGCAGCGCGTCGGCACCACCGGCTCCGTCCGCGCCGTGCACTGTCATGGCCCCTGCCCCCGTGGTCGAGCGAAATCGGGCACCTGGGAGGAAACCCGTACTGCTCGCCGAAAATAATTCGGCTTCGGGAGTCGGTCAACGGTGAGTTGCCGCACTTCATTCCCGCTGACGGGCGGTTGCTCCGCCGGGCGGCGGCCGCGTCGCCACCGCTGCTCGGCCCGCGGCGCCCGTCGTCGCCCGATCCGCGATGCCCGTCGTCGCCCGATCCGCGGCGCCCGTCGTCGCCCGATCCGCGGCGCCCGTCGTCGCCCGATCCGCGGCGCCCGTCGTCGCCCGATCCGCGGCGCCCGTCGCTCAGCCGACGGAGCCCGCCGGGACGAGCCGGGGGCGGACGGGACCGTACTGCGCCGTGCCGTACTGGGCGGGGACGTACGGGGCCGGGACGTGCCGGCTGGGGGCGTACTGCGTGGGGATCCGGGGGCCGTACGCGGGGCGGCCGGTCGTGTCCCGCACGGCCAGGACGGAGCGCTGGAGCCGGCGGAGCCGTGCCGAGGGTTCCATGCCGCTCTCGCTCTTGAGGGCCGTGCGCAGCCGCTCGTACACGAGGAGGGCCTCGTCGTGCTGGCCGCAGCGCAGCAGGGCGACCATGAGGTGGGCGTGGAGGGGCTCGTTGGTGCGGTAGCGGGCGACGAGTCCGGTGAGTTCGGAGAGGAGTTCGGCGTGCCGGCCCAGGCCGAGCTGGGCTTCGAGCCACTGGTCGAGGACGCTGAGGCGGGAGGTCTCCAGGCGTTCGATCTCCCGGCGGAGGCGGGGGCCCGCGGCCACGCCCGCGTAGGGTTCGCCGCGCCACAGGGCGAGTGCCTCGCCGAGGCGGAGGGCGGCCCGGGACAGGTCGCCGGCCTCCATGGCCCGGTAGCCGGCGCCGGCCGCGCGCTCGAACTGCCAGGCGTCGTTGGGGCCGCCGCCGGTGTCGAGGCGGTAGCCGCCGGGCTGGGAGACGAGGATCGCGTCGGCGCTGCGCCGGTCGGACCAGCCGGGGCGGGGCTCCGCCGGGTCGGCGGCGCGCAGGGCGCCCGCGATGAGGGTCCGCAGCTCCGCTATGTGCGCCTGCAGTTCGGCGCGGGCGCCGCGGGGCGCGCCGGACGGCCAGAGCTCCTCGGTCAGGACCGTCACGGGGACGACCTGGTCGGCGCTGGCCGTGAGCAGGGCGAGCAGCTGCCGGGGCGCGGCCGCCGTCGGGGTGATCGACACCCCGTTCTCACGTACCGACAGTCCCCCCAGAATCCGGACGTCCACCTTGCCCCCTCAGTGTCTGTGCGGTGCCTGCGCGCAGATGACTCCCGATGATTAGAAAAGACCCCCGTAGTCATGTCAATAAGAAACCGGAGGGTACGGAATCACGCTCTGGGATATCAGGGTGATTCACCACTTTTGTCCGGTTATCTAAGAGTAAGTTTCCGTCACTGGCGCATATCTTGCGCATGCCGAAAGACTGTTTCCGGACTCGGAGGTACGCTTTCGAAGGGTCCCTGCGGATGCGGAGGGGGCCGCCACCCGCGAGTTCACGCCAGAAACCGGCACGGGGGTACGGTTCGCCTAGAGCACCGCCGCGGCGGTGAGCAGCCCGAAGGCGAGGGTGATCAGAGCCGTGCGGACGCGGTGGAAACCGTTCCAGCGCCTCTCGAAGGCGGCCCGGACCGCGGACGGATCGCCCGCCGGACCGCCCGCCGGGGCCTGCTCCGACGCCGCGAGGGCCGTGTTGAGCGGGACGTTCCCGCCGATGGTCACCGCGTGGTTGAGGACCGCGGCCACCAGTCCCGCGAGGAGCAGCCGCCCCTGCGCGTCCGTCCGGCCGTCGACGGGGACGAGGAACGCGGCGGCGGGGAAGGCGACCACGCCGAGGAAGACCGCGAGGAACACGGCCCTCGGCACGCACTCGTTGATCCGGCGCATCGCCGTGACGAACTCCGGGTCCGTCAGACGGCCGAGCGCGGGCATGATCCCGGTCTGGAAGATCAGCAGGAAACCGGCGTAGAGCCCGGTGCTTCCGACGGCGAGGGCGAGCAGCAGGGTGGCCATGCGGCCATTCTGTCCCGCCGCCCGCCGCGCGCGTCAGCTGTAGGGATCTCCGGACTTCGACCCCCCTTCCCCGTACGGGACTTCACCCTCCCCGGAATCGAGCAGTCCGGAGGCCTCCCGGATGGCGTCGGCCAGCTCGGTGACCACCGCCGAACCGGACCGGCCGGCGATCGCCCCGGCACGGCGCGCGAGGGCCGCAAGGCCGGGGGCGCCCGGCGGGGCGTCGCCGCGCGGGCAGCCGCCGCGCAGGGCGTCCGCGAAGCAGGCGGCGATCGCGGTCAGCTGCAGGCTGTCGTGACCGTCGTCCCGGACGTCCCCGGTCGGCGCGGCCGTCCCGAGGGTGCCGGACCGCTCGTGCGGGGCCCGGGTCGCCGGGTCGAGCCGGCGGACCGTCGCGGTGGCGAGCGGACCGGCGGCCCCGGGGCGGGTCTTCACCGCGCAGAGCGCGGTGACCGTGTGACCGGCCCCGATCTCGCCGCCGTCCACCCGGTCGTTCCGGAAGTCGTCGTCGGCGACCGCCCTGTTCTCGTACCCGACGAGCCGGAACTCCTCGACGGTCCGCCGGTCGAAGGCGACCTGCGCCTCGGCGTCCCGGGCGCGCAGCTCGACGGGGGAGGGCAGCTGGTCAACGAAGACCTTCCGGGCCTGCGCCGGGGTGGAGACGTACGCGGTCTGCCCGTCGCCCTCGTCGGCGAGCCGCTCCATGAACGCGTCGCCGCACTCGCTGCCGACGCCGGCGCCGACGCCGACGCCGAAGAGCGTGATGCCGTACTCCCGGCGCTCCTCGTCGACGCGCGCGAGGATCGCGTCGGCCTCGGTGTCACCGGTGTCGGCGAGCGCGTCGGAGAGCAGCACCACCCGGTTGGCGGCGCCCTTGCGGTGGCCCTCGACGGCGATGTCGTGGCCGGTGCGGACGCCCGCCTCCACGTTGGTGGAGGAGCTCATCGCGAGCGAGTCGACGACCTCGTGGACGCGGTCCTTCGGGCGCGGGTGGTCGGGCCGGAAGCTGTCGACGAACTCCTCGGGGCGCACGGTCGCGGGGGCGGGCAGCCGCCCCTCGGCGAGGGTGCGGCGCGCGTAGCCGTACGAGGCGGTGTCCACGTCCAGCGCGAAGGTGGACAGGTGATCGGGGGCGGGCACCGGGGAACGCCGCTCGCCCTCCCGGGGCGCGGCGGTCCCGGCGCGCCCGCCGTCGGGGACCGTGCCGCCCTCCCCGAGGTCCCGGGCGCCGGTCCTGACGGGGCCGCTCGCGCCGCATCCGCCGACGGCGAGTCCGGCCGCGAGCAGGGCCGCGACCGCGGCGGGGAACCGGGTCCTCCGCCGCCGGCTCCGGCCCTCGTCCTGTCGTTCCGTCTCATCTCCCCCTCGTCGTCGGCCACTTGTGGATGTGACGAACGGGTGGTGCGCGCGGAGCCGTCGATGGGGTTGCGGAGGGATCTCGATGCGGCAACGGCGACACGGGGGGAGTGACGTGGCATGGATTCGCCATCCTTTTCAACAGGGGTTGTCACCGTGTGCAGTCACATGCGTACATGGAGTGGACATCGATCGGGCGGGGGTGGTCAGCGGTGGCAGAGAGCGCGGGCTCCGTGATGCTCGCCCGTTCGGCGATGAACCGGGCCGTGACCGAGGGACAGCGGCCCGCCGGGCGGCCGGTCCGGGGTGCGCGGCGGATCAGTGCCGCACTCGCCGGGCTGGCCGCCTCCACCCGGCACGAGCTGCTGACCTTCGACGACCCGGTCGCGTCCGCGGGCTTCGCGATCCCCGAGCCGTTCCTGGAGCTGGCGGGAGCGTGCATGCGGGCCGCGGTGGAGCGGGCGGAGGAGGTCAGACGGATCGTTCCGAGGCATGCCCTGCCCCGGCTCGAAGGAGGGCTCCGGTTCCCCGGCCGGGCCCGCCTCGCGGAGGCCATCCCGTTCAAGATGATCGTCGTCGACCGGACGGTGGCCGCGATCCCGCTCGATCTGGAGCTGCTGTACAACGGGCTGCTGCTGATCCGGGACCCGGTCGTGGTGCAGACCCTCGTCCGGACGCATCACGCCTCCTGGGCGACGGCCGAGGAGCTGACCTGCGCGGCGGCGCCCCCACCGCCCTCGCCACCGCCACCGTGCGAACTGCCCTCCCAGCTGCGCCCGGTGCTCGACGCCCTCCTGTCGGGGGTCACGGACGAGACGGCGGCCGCCCGGCTCGGCATGTCCGCGCGGACGTACAGCCGCAGGGTGGGCGAGCTGATGGCCGCCCTCGGCACGACGAGCCGCTTCCGGGCGGGCGCGGAAGCGGCTCGAAGGGGGTGGGTGTGAGAAGGCCGTAGGCCCGGGGGCTACGAGACGATGTCCTTGCGGGCGAAGCCCCGGAAGGCGAGCGCGAAGAGGACCAGGGCGTACGTCACGGAGATCGCCGTGCCCTTCACCATGCCGCTCCACTCCAGCTGGGGCTGGAGTGCGTCGATCCAGGCGAACTGCCAGTGCGCGGGCAGGAAGTCGCGCCAGTCGCCGAGCGCCGTGACGGCGTCCAGGACGTTGCCGACGATGGTCAGGCCGACGGCGCCGCCCACCGCGCCCAATGGGGCGTCGGTGCGGGTGGACAGCCAGAAGGCGAGCCCGGCGGTGACCAGTTGGGAGGCGAAGACGAAGACGACGGCGATCCCGATCCGCAGCAGGGCGTCCCCGGCGGGGACCGAACCGCCGGTGGGCAGACGGAGCGGCCCCCAGCCGTAGGCGACCGTGCCCGCGACCAGGGCCACGAGCGGAAGGAGGACCATCGCGGCCGCGCTGTAGCCGAGGGCGACCGCCAGCTTGGAGACGAGGAGCCGGGAGCGCGGGACGGGCGCGGCGAGCAGGTACCGCAGGGAGGACCAGCTCGCCTCGGAGGCCACCGTGTCCCCGCAGAACAGCGCCACCGGAACGACGAGGAGGAAGCCGGCGGAGACGAAGAGACAGGTCGCGGCGAAGTTGGCGCCGGATGCCGTCGCCGTGTCCATCAGGGTGATGCGGCCCTCGCGGCCGCCGCCCCCGGGGCCGCCGATCGCGAAGGCCGCGATCAGCACGAAGGGGAGGGCGACGAGGATGCCGCCCATGACGAGGGTACGGCGGCGCTTCCACTGACGGAGTGCCTCGACCCGCAGGGGCAGGGTGCGCCCGGGCCGGTAGCCGGGGGCGCTCGTGGGCGTGGTGGCCGGGGTGGGCGGCGTGGGCGGCGTGGGCGTGGTGGCCGGGGTGATCACGCGGCTCCTCCGATCAGGGTCAGGAACGCGTCTTCCAGACGCCGGTGGGGGCCGACGCCGGTCAGCGGCACGTCCAGGCGGACGAGTTCGCCGATGAGGGCGGTCGGGCCGGTGCCGTCGAGGCGGACCAGGAGCCCTCCGTCGGTGCGGGTCGCCGCACCGACGCCGGTCAGGGCGTCGATCTTCGCGACGAGGGCGTCGTCGATCTCCTCGGCCAGGCTCACCAGGAGGGTGTCGCCGGAGCCGGTGATCTCGGCGACCGGTCCGGCCTGCACCAGCCGCCCCCGGTCCATGACGACCAGGTGGGTGCAGGACTGTTCGACCTCGGCGAGGAGGTGACTGGAGACGATGACGGTACGGCCCCCGGCCGCGTACCGGATCATCACCTCGCGCATCTCGCGGATCTGCGGCGGGTCGAGTCCATTGGTCGGTTCGTCGAGGATGAGCAGGTCGGGCAGGCCGAGCATGGCCTGGGCGAGGGCGAGGCGCTGGCGCATGCCCTGCGAGTAGGTGCGGACGGCGCGTTCGAGGGCGCCGCCCAGGTTCGCGATCCGCAGGGCCTCGTCGACGTGGGCGTCCTCGGCGGGGCGGCCGGTGGCCTTCCAGTACAGGTCCAGGTTCTCCCGGCCCGACAGGTGCGGCAGGAAGCCGGCGCCCTCGACGAAGGCGCCGACGCGGGAGAGCACCGGGGCGCCCGGCCTGATGGCCTGGCCGAAGACCCGGATCTCGCCCTCGTCGGGGGTGATGAGGCCCATCAGCATGCGCAGGGTGGTGGTCTTTCCGGCGCCGTTGGGGCCGAGGAGTCCGAGGACCTGGCCCTGTTCGACGCGGAAGGAGAGGTCCCGGACGCTGTACCGGTCGCCGCCCTTGTACTTCTTCGACAGGCCGGTGATCTGGAGCGGTACGGCGGCGAGTTCGGGATCGGGCGCGGGCGCGGCCGTCCTGCGGCGGGCGGTGAGCAGCAGGGCGGCGGCGCCGGCGAGGCCGAGGAGCGGCAGGCCCCACACCCACCGGGGCAGGGCGGCGGCCTGGGTGGAGAGACCGGGCGCGGTGGGAACGCCGAGGGGGCCCTCGACGGCGACGGTGTAGCCGGCGGGGACGACCGGGGAGGCGTAGCCGAGGTCGGTGGCGGCGACGACGAGCCGCAGCCGGTGTCCGGCCTCCACCTCGTGGTCGATCGCGGGCAGGGTCAGCGTGAGGCTCTTCCCCGCCTTGGCGCCGTCGACGCGGACGGGGGCGACGAGCTGGGCGGGCAGCACCTGCTGCCGTCCGTCGGGCCCCACGTCGTACACCTTGGCGAAGAGGACGGCGGAGCCGTCGGCGGCGGTGGAGGTGACCTTGACGCGGACGGTCGGCGTGCCGGTGATCCGGAGGGGCGCGGTCTGGGGCGCGGCGTCGAAGCGGGCGTGCTGGCCGGGGAAGTCGAGGGAGAGGCCGACGCCGAGGGAGGAGAGTCCGGAGAGTCCGCCGCCGAGGCCGGGGACCGCCGACACGGCGGGCGGTGCGGCGCCGGGCGGGTTGGCGAAGGTCTGCGGCGGCCCGCCGAGGGCGATGCGCGCGGTGCCGGAGGTGAGGCCCGGGTAGCGGTCGGCGGACGCGGCGCGGAGGGTGGCCCGCCCGTCGGTGGAGTCGACGCCGCCGGTGCGGCTGACGCGGAAGGCGGGGCCGGTGTCGACGGAGGCGTCGCGCTTCAGCCAGCGGTCGAACCAGGTGGTGATCCGGTGCTCGACGCGCTCGGTCTCGCGGTCGCCGCCGTCGTGGCCGCCGGCGATCCAGTCGACGGCGACGGGGGCGCCGTTGGCCGTGAGGGCGCGGGCCATGGCGTCGGACTGGGCGAGGGTGAAGAGCGAGTCGGACTGGCCCTGGACGAGGAGCGCGGGCACCTTGATCCGGGAGCCGACGGCCGAGGGGCTGCGGGCTTCGAGGAGGGCGCGGGCTGCGGGGTCGGGCTTCCCGGAGACGGCGACGCGCTGGTAGAGGGAGCAGAGTTCGACGGTGAACCGACCGCAGGAACCGGCCTTCGCACCCCCGGGGCGCTCCTCCGGCCGGCCCCCGGTGGCCTGGCCGGCGGGCCGGTCGGCGGCGGGCGACTCGCTCGTGGAGAAGAAGATCCCGGCCCACAGCTTCTTGAAGACGCCGTTCGGGAAGAGGGCGTCGGCGAGGTTCCAGTAGGTGATCTGGGGGGCGATCGCGTCGACGCGCGGGTCGTGGCCGGCGGCGAGCAGGGAGATCGCGCCGCCGTAGGAGGCGCCGGTGACGCCGACGCGCGGGTCGCCGGGCTTGTCGAGGAGGACCTCGGGTCGGGCCGCGAGCCAGTCGATCAGCTTCCGGACGTCCGCGACCTCGTGGCCGGGGTCGTTGAGGCCGATCTCGCCGCCGGAGGCCCCGAAGCCGCGGGCGGACCAGGTGAGCACGGCGTAGCCGTCGCGGGCGAGGCCCTCGGCCTGGGCGCGGACGTCGTCCTTGGAGCCGCCGAAGCCGTGGCCGAGGAGGACGGCGGGGCGCCGGCCGGGGGAGCCGTCGGTGAAGTACGAGGTGTCGATGCGCACCCCGTCGATGTCGAGGGCCCGGTCCGCGCGCCGCACGGGAGGCGCCTCGTCCGTGGCGACGGCGGTCCAGGTGCCGGCGCCGGCGAGGACGGCGAGGACGGCGGTGACCGCGGCCCACCGGGGAAGTCGGAGTCGCATGGGGTCGAGCCTAGGGGGCGCCGTCGTGCGGCGCGGCTGTCCGCGGGGGGAGATCGGCGGCCTTCTCGGGTCGTACGCGGCGCGGTCCGCGTACCGCGCCCGCTGTACGCGGACACGGGGACGGCCCCCGGGTGTGCTGTCCAGCACCCGGGGGCCGTCGGTCGTCCGTGGATCAGTGGTTGCGCGGGAAGCCCAGGTCGACGCCCGCGGGGGCCTCGGACGGGTCCGGCCAGCGGGTGGTGACGACCTTGCCGCGGGTGTAGAAGTGCACGCCGTCGTTGCCGTAGATGTGGTGGTCGCCGAAGAGCGAGTCCTTCCAGCCGCCGAAGGAGTGGTAGCCCACCGGCACCGGGATCGGCACGTTCACGCCGACCATGCCGGCCTCGACCTCCAGCTGGAAGCGGCGGGCCGCGCCGCCGTCGCGGGTGAAGATCGCGGTGCCGTTGCCGAACGGCGAGGCGTTGATGAGGGCGAGGCCCTCCTCGTACGTCTCGGCGCGCAGCACGCAGAGGACCGGGCCGAAGATCTCGTCCTGGTAGGCCTTGGCCGTGGTCGGCACGTGGTCCAGGAGGGAGAGGCCGATCCAGTGGCCGTTCTCGTGGCCGTCGACGGTGCACCCGGTGCCGTCGAGGACGACCTCGCAGCCCTCGTCCGCCGCGCCGTGGACGTAGGAGGCGACCTTGTCCCGGTGGACGGCCGTGATGAGCGGGCCCATCTCGGAGGTGGGGTCGGTGCCGGGGCCGATCTTGATCTTCTCGGCGCGCTCGCGGATCTTCTGGACGAGCTCGTCGCCGATGGAGCCGACGGCGACGACCGCGGAGATCGCCATGCAGCGCTCGCCGGCGGAGCCGTACGCGGCGGAGACGGCCGCGTCGGCGGCGGCGTCGAGGTCGGCGTCGGGGAGGACCAGCATGTGGTTCTTGGCGCCGCCGAGCGCCTGGACGCGCTTGCCGTTGGCGGAGGCGGTGGTGTGGATGTACTTGGCGATCGGGGTCGAGCCGACGAAGGAGATCGCGGAGACGTCCGGGTGCTCCAGGAGGCGGTCGACGGCCACCTTGTCGCCGTGGACGACGTTGAAGACGCCGTCGGGGAGGCCCGCCTCGGCGAGCAGCTCGGCGATCTTCAGGGAGGGCGAGGGGTCCTTCTCGCTGGGCTTGAGGATGAAGGTGTTGCCGGTCGCGATGGCGATCGGGAACATCCACATCGGCACCATGGCCGGGAAGTTGAAGGGCGTGATGCCCGCGACGACGCCGACGGGCTGGCGGATGGACGCCACGTCCACGCGGTTCGACACCTGGGTGGAGAGCTCGCCCTTGAGCTGGGTGGTGATGCCGCAGGCCAGGTCGACGATCTCCAGGCCGCGGGCGACCTCGCCGAGCGCGTCCGAGTGGACCTTGCCGTGCTCGGCGACGATCAGCTCGGCGATCGCGTCGCGGTTGGCGTCGAGCAGCGCGCGGAACTTGAAGAGGATCGTGGTGCGCTGGGCGAGCGAGGAGGTGCCCCAGGTGGCGAAGGCGTCCTTCGCGGCGGCGACGGCCGCGTCGACCTCCTCCACCGAGGCGAGGGCGACCCGCGTGGTGACGGTGCCGGTGGCCGGGTCCGTGACCGGGCCCCAGTTGCCCGACGTGCCCTCGACGGTCTTGCCACCGATCCAGTGGTGGACGCTCTTCGTCATGACGAGTTACTCCTTCAGAGCCTTCAGAGATGGCGGCGTCGGGCGGTGACGTGCCGGTCGTACTCCTCGCGGGCCTTGACCGCCGACGGGCGGGTCGAGATCTCGGCCACGGGCACATCCCACCACGCCTGGGCCGGGGGCGGGCCCGACACACTGTCTGCCGTTTCGGTCTCGACGTAGACACATGTGGGATCCGTGGCCGCGCGGGCGTCCGCGAGGGCTTCTCGCAGGTCACGGATGGTGCGGGGGCGCAGGACGCGCATCCCGAGGGAGGCCGCGTTGGCGCCGAGGTCGACGGGGAGCGGGGGTCCGGTGAAGCTCCCGTCGTCGGCCCGCAGGCGGTAGTCGGTGCCGTACCGCTCGGCGCCGACGGCCTCGGAGAGACCGCCGATGGAGGCGTACCCGTGGTTCTGGAGGATCACCAGTCTGAGCGGGAGCCGTTCCTGCACGGCGGTGACGATCTCGGTGGGATTCATCAGGTACGTCCCGTCTCCGACGAGCGCCCAGACGGGCCGGCCGGGGTCGGCGAGGAGGACGCCGACGGCGGCGGGGATCTCGTAGCCCATGCAGGAGTAGCCGTACTCGACGTGGTACTGCTCCGGGGAGCGGGTCCGCCACAGCTTGTGGAGGTCGCCGGGGAGCGAGCCTGCGGCGTTGATCAGGATGTCGCCCGCGTCCACCAGGGTGTCGAGTACGCCGAGGACCTGGGTCTGGGTGGGGCGGGCGTCCTCGTCGGGGACGGCGTACGCGGCGTCGACGCGGGCCTCCCAGCGGAGCTTCTCCTCGGCGTACTCGTGGGCGTAGGGCGCGGGGACGTGGTGCTGCTCCAGGAGCGCGTGGAGCTGTTCGAGGCCCTCGCGGGCGTCGGCGACGAGCGGGAGCGCCGCCATCTTGTGGGAGTCGAAGGCGGCGATGTTGAGGTTGACGAACCGCACGCCGGGGTGGGCGAAGAGGGTGCCGGAGGCGGTGGTGAAGTCGGTCCAGCGGGTGCCGACGCCGATGACCAGGTCGGCGGTGCGGGCCAGGTGGTCGGCGACGGCGGTGCCGGTGTGGCCGATGCCGCCGACGTCCTGGGGGTGGTCGTGCGGCAGCGATCCCTTGCCGGCCTGGGTGGCGGCGACCGGGATTCCGGTCCGGGCGGCGAGGTCGGAGAGCGACTCCTCGGCCCCGCTGTACCGGACGCCGCCGCCGGCGACGATCAGCGGGCGGGCGGCGCGGGCGATCGCCGTGGCCGCCGCGTCCAGTTCGTCCTCGTCCGGGGAGGGGCGGCGGACCCGCCAGATCCGCTCGGCGAAGAACTCCTCCGGCCAGTCGTACGCCTCCGCCTGGACGTCCTGGGGCAGGGCGAGGGTCACGGCGCCGGTCTCGGCGGGGTCGGCGAGGACCCGGGCGGCGGCGAGGGCGGCCGGGATCAGGGCCTCGGGGCGGGTGACCCGGTCGAAGTAGCGGGAGACGGGGCGGAGGCAGTCGTTGACGGAGACGTCGCCCGCGTGGGGGAGTTGGAGCTGCTGGAGGACGGGGTCGGCGGGGCGGGTCGCGAAGGTGTCGCCGGGCAGCAGCAGGACGGGGAGGTGGTTGATCGTGGCGAGGGCGGCGCCGGTGACGAGGTTGGTGGCGCCGGGGCCGATGGAGGTGGTGACGGCGTGCGCGGAGAGCCGGTTCGTCCGGCGGGCGTGGCCGACGGCGGCGTGCACCATGGCCTGTTCGTTGCGGCCCTGGTGGAAGGGCATGTGTTCCTCTTCGACCAGGGCCTGGCCGATTCCGGCGACGTTGCCGTGGCCGAAGATGCCCCAGGTGGCGGCGATCAGCCGGTGGCGCGCGCCGTCGCGTTCCGTGTGCTGGGCGGCGAGGAAGCGGACGAGGGCCTGCGCGACGGTGAGCCTCATGCGTATCCCTCCGTGTGGTCGGGGTGGAAGCAGATCTTCCACTCCCGTTCGGGGCCGGGGCCCGCCATGACGTTGAGGTAGTAGAGGTCGTGTCCCGGCTGGGCGACGGAGGGGCCGTGCCAGCCGTCGGGGACGAGGACCGCGTCGCCGCCCCGGACCTCGGCGAGGAGTTCGGCGCCGCCGGGCCGGGAGGGCGAGATCCGCTGGTAGGCGAGGCCGCCCGGACCGTCGATCTCGTAGTAGTAGATCTCCTCCAGGACGGACTCGGCGCCCGGGCGGTGCTCGTCGTGCTTGTGCGGCGGGTAGGAGGACCAGTTCCCGCCGGGCGTGACGACCTCGACGGCGATGAGCCGGTCGCAGGCGAAGGCGTCGGCCGAGGCGAAGTTCCGCACCCGGCGGGAACGGTTCCCGCTCCCCCGGGTCTCGACGGGAACCTCCGGCGCGGGGCCGTAGCGGGCGGGGAGTCGTCGCTCGCACTTCGCTCCTGCCAAAGCGAAGCGGCCTCCCGCGCCGGAGGCGATCTGGGCGTGGGCGTCGCGGGGCACGTAGGCGAAGTCGCTCGCCCCGTCGAACACGCTCGCGCGGCCCAGGAGTTCGATGGTCTCGCCGTCGACGCGCACGCTACAGGCACCGGAGAGGGGAAGCACGACCCATTCGGAATCCCCGCTCCCGAAGGAGTGGATCTCCCCCGGTCCGAGGACGAGGACCCGCAGCGCGGAGTACGCCCATCCGGCCCGTCCGGGGTCGATGTCGACGGCGTACGGGCCGTGAGCGGCGGTCCCGGCGGGGAGGTGGAGGCGTGTTTCCATGACCGTTCCCTACCCCTTCCGCGGGAGCGTTCCCGTGCCCGCCGCGAGGGCTTCGGCGATCTCCGCGGCGTCCGGCATGGCGGAGGAGCAGGCGAGGCGGCCCGCGACGATCGCACCGGCGGCGTTCGCGTGGCGCAGGACCGTGCCGAGGTCCCGGCCGGCGAGCAGTCCGTGGACGAGCGCCCCGCCGAAGGCGTCGCCCGCGCCGAGCCCGTTGACGACCTCGACCGGCAGCGGCGGCACCTCGGCGCGGGTCCCGTCGGCGGCGAGCGCGAGGACACCCGCGGGGCCCTGCTTGACGACGGCGAGCCGGACCGCGCCGGTCGCGAGGAGGGCGCGGGCGGCGGCCTCCGGCTCCCGTTCACCGGTGGCGACCTCGCACTCGTCGAGGTTGCCGACGGCGACGGTCGCGTGCCGCAGCGCCTCGGCGTAGTACGGGCGGGCCGCCGCCGGGTCCGTCCAGAACATCGGCCGCCAGTCCAGGTCGAGGACCGTCGTCGCCCGGCCGGACCGGGCCCGCAGCGCCTCCAGCGTCGCGGTGCGGCTGGGTTCGGCGCACAGGCCGGTGCCGGTCGCCCAGAGGACGCGGGCGGCGCGGATCGCGTCGAGGTCCAGCTCGTGCGCCCGGATCTCCAGGTCGGGGGCGCGGGGGCGGCGGTAGAAGTACAGCGGGAAGTCGTCGGGCGGGAAGAGGGCGCAGAAGGTGACGGGGGTGGGGTGCTCGGGGACCTCGGTCACCCAGCGGTCGTCCACGTCGAAGCCCTTGAGCTCGCGGCGCAGGTAGGTGCCGAAGGGGTCGGCGCCGGTGCGGGAGACGAGCGCGGTGCGGCGGCCGAGGCGGGCGGAGGCGACGGCGACGTTGGCCGCGGAGCCGCCGAGGAACTTGCGGAAGGTCTCGACCCGGTCGAGTCCGACGCCGGTCTGGAGGGGGTAGAGGTCCACGCCGAGGCGTCCCATGGTGATCAGGTCGTACGGCTCCGTCTCCACGCGCCACCTCTCGGTCGGGCCGCCGTCGGCTCCGCATCCAGGTCTAGCCGTCCGCCGGGAGGCGTGTCAACGATATGTCCGGACATTCGGACGACCGGTCCGCACCGCTCCCGGCTGACGGAGCGTCCGGGGCGGGCGGTGCGCGAGCGGTGCGGGCTGCGCACGACGGGTGCGACCCGGCGCATACCCCGCCGACCAGGGGTGACGCACGCGGACACACCGGTGGGCGCGTGTGCCGCTTCCGTCACACGGGTCCCGGCGCCGTCACACATGTCTCCGTTACGCGGGCTTCGCGTCACAGGCGTCCGACAGCCGCTCCCCTCCCGTCGGGAGGGGCGTTGCACCGGGCACAGGCTGATGGATCGCTTGATCGCAACCGCCCGCCCGCAGCGCCCCCGAACGGCACCCCCGCCGCCGCTGCGCGGCGCGCAGGGAGGTACCGGGCATGACGGACAGAAGGCTCTGGTCGTACAAGGACATCGCGGCGCACATCCGGGTGCAGCCCGACACGGTCCGCTCCTACCGGAAGCACGGGCTTCTCCCACCGCCGGACCAGGTGGAGTCGGGCAAGCCCTACTGGTACGCGGACACGATCCGCGCCTGGGTCGCGAGCCGTCCCGGCAACCGGGCCCGCCGCGACTGACCCGCCCGCCCGGAGAGGGCCCCGGCCGTGGGCCGGGGCCCTCTCCGGGCTCAGGCGAGCAGGTCGTAGACGTTCCAGCCCCGGCCGCCGGGCCGGGGGTGGTACGGCTCGCTCTTGCCGTCGAACCGCACCACGCCGTAGACCACGAGCCCGCCGTCCCCGGTCCGGGCCACGAGGGACGGATCTCCGCCGTACGCGAGGGAGCCGATCAGGCCCGTCCCGGCCAGGGCGGTGTAGACGTTCCAGCCGCCGCCGACGGCACGGCGGGGCACGAAGGGCACGGCCGGGTCCCGGCCGTCGGCCTTCTCGTAGCGCCACTGCCGGCCGTCCGGGGTGTGGGCGATCAGCCCGTCCCCGAAGGCGACGATGCTCCGGTACGCGTTCCAGCCGCCGCCGACCCGCACCCGGAGCCCGAACGGCCGCGTGGCCAGGCCGGTCCCCGGATAGCGCCAGAGGACGCCGTCCCGGTCGCGGGCGTACAGGTCGCCGCCGGGCAGTCCGACGAGGCTCGTGTACGCGTTCCAGCCGCCGCCGACCCGCCGACGCGGTTCGAAGGGGGCGCCCTCCCGTCCGCTGCCCCGGTAGTACCAGAGCACGCCGGCCCGGTCGCGGGCCACGAGGTCGCCGTCGCCCGCGGCGGTCGTGCGGTCGAGCTTGGTGAGCGCGGTGTACGCGTTCCAGCCGCCGCCGACCCGTTTGCGCGGCTTCAGCGGGATGTCGTGGCGGCCGGTGGCGTCGTACTGCCAGAGGACGCCGTCCCGGTCGCGGGCGTGCAGCGAGGTCCGGAGCCAGGCCTCCGGGGTCCCCTCCTCGAAGACGAAGGCCAGTTCGCCCTGCGCGACGACCGTGCCGGCCGTGTCGCGCAGGTCGACGACGGTGGAGATGCGGCCGAACCGGGCGAAGTCCGAGCCGACGTCCATGGTGACGGCGTACGTGACGGTGGGGGCGCCGGCGGGCACGTGGGCGGCGGGCAGGTCGAACAGCAGCCAGGTGCCGTCGACCGTCTCCGGATCGGGCGAGTCCCAGGCGCAGGGCGCGAAGGCCCCGCCGTCGACCGCGCAGGTCGAGGTGACCCGCAGGCCGGGCCGGTCCCCCGGGGCTGCGTGGGGGGCCTGGAAGGCGAGGCGCCGTCCCGGGATCGCCCCGGCGAAGCCGGGCGGCAGGGTGACGGTGAGCCGGGTGGTGACGGGCCCCTCCTCGCCGGCCGGCACGATGAGCGGGCCGCCCTCCTGGACGAGGGTGCCGGGCGCGGGCGCGGCGGCGGCCGTGGCGGCCCCGCCGGCCAGGGCGGAGGAGGCGAGGGCGAGGGCGAGGCCCGCCGTGACGAGGACTCTGCGCAGCTGTCTCATGGCGTTTCCCCCGGGCTTCCGTCGGGCTTCGGTCAGAGGAGGGTGTCGTAGGTGTTCCAGCCCCGGCCGACCGCCGTCCGGGTCGCGCCGGGCACTCCGTCGTGGTCGCCCTCGTACAGCCAGAGCCGGCCGTCGCGGTCGCGGGCCAGGAGGTCCGGGGAGGTGTGGAAGCCCAGGTCGCCGGTGCCGACGAGGGCCGTGTAGACGTTCCAGCCGCCGCCGACGCGGCGGCGCGGATCCAGCGGGACGGCGGGGTCGGAGGACCGGCTCGACCGGTACGACCAGAGCACGCCGCCGGTGTCCCTGGCCAGGACGGTCGAGTCGAGGAAGGTGGAGGAGGTGAGGGAGGTGTACGCGTTCCAGCCGCCGCCGACGCGGACGCGGGGGGCGAAGGGGGCGGAGAGCGGGGCGTCGGCGGCACGCCGGTAGTGCCACAGGACGCCGTCCCGGTCGCGGGCGAGGAGCCCGGTGGAGATGCCGGTGAGGGAGGTGTACGCGTTCCACCCGCCGCCGATCCGCACGCGCGGCCGGAAGGGGGCGGAGAGGTCGCCGGAGCCCCGGTAGTACCAGAGGACGCCGTCGGCGTCGCGGGCCACAAGGTCGCCCCTGCCGTCGGCGGTCGGCGTGTCGAGCCGGGTGAGCGCGGTGTAGGCGCCCCAGCCGCCGCCGACCCGCTGCCGGGGCCTGAGGGGCGTCGCCGCCTTGCCCGTGCCCTCGTACTGCCAGAGCACTCCGCTCCGGTCCCGGGCGTGCAGCACCGTGCGGTAGTGGGCCTCGGGGGTGCCGGGGTGGAACGCGAACCCGGCCCGGCCCGTGGCGATCCGGTGGCCCGTCGCGTCGGTGACGTCGAAGGAGCCGGAGAGGGGCTGGTCGTCCCCCGCCCACGAGTCGGCGTCGACGCGGACGGCGTAGGTGAGGAAGGGGGCGGCCTGGGTGCCCGGGAGGGCCAGGCCCTCGCCCCCGTAGGGGCAGTCGGCGAACGCGCCGCCGTTCACGGAGCAGGACCAGCTCTTGCCGTACAGCTCGGCGGGGAGGTGGTCGTCGGAGCCGGGGGGCGGCCAGGTGAGGCCGGACAGGAGCAGCCGGGCCTTCACGGTGCCGGTGGTTCCGGCGGGCAGCGCGGCCCGGAAGTACGTGGTGGCGGGCCCCTCCTCGCCTGCGGGAACGCGGAGCGTGCCGTCCCGTTGCACGACGGTGCCGGGGGTCTGCTCGGACGCGGCGGGCGCCGCGAGGGGCGCGGCGAGTGCCGTCGCCCCTCCGGCGGCCGGGGGAACCAGAGCGGCGAGCAGGGCGCTCGCCGCGACCAGGAACGTGCGCGTGGTGTGTCTCATGGCTCCCCCGGGTGTCCCGTCAGATCGTTCAGAGGACGATGTCGTAGATGTTCCAGCCGTGGCCGACCTTGGTGCGGGTCGTCGGGACGTACCCGAAGCCGGACGTCCTGCCCTGGTAGACGTAGACGTCGCCACCGGTGGTGCGGGCGAGGAGGTCGAGGTGGTTCCAGCGGCCGAGGTCCCCGGTGCCGGCGAGCGCGTCGTAGACGTTCCAGCCGCCGCCGACCTTCGCCCGCGCGTCGAACGGCTTGCTCGACGACGGCGCGACGGTGCGGGAGTTGTACTTCCACAGGACGCCGGCCGCGTCACGGGCGACCAGGCCGTCGGCGTATCCGCTGATCCGCGTGTAGACGTTCCAGCCGCCGCCGACGCGCACGCGCGGCTGGAACGTGGTCCGGCCCTCGCGGACGTAGTTCCACAGGACGCCGTCCTTGTCGCGGGCGACCAGGCCGTGGCCGTCGGCCGCGATGGCGGTGTAGACGTTCCAGCCGCCGCCGACGCGCACGCGGGTCCTGAAGGGGGCGTCCGGGTTGCCGGAGCCCTGGTAGTACCAGAGGACGCCGTCCTTGTCGCGGGCGACGACGTCGCCCTGCCCGGACGCGGTGGCGCGGCCGACGGGAACGATCGCGGTGTACGCGCCCCAGCCGCCGCCGACGCGCTTGCGCGCCGTCAGCTTGCCGTCGGCGCTGCCGGTCGCCTCGTACCGCCACAGGACGCCGGCCTTGTCGCGGGCGTGGACCGCGCCGCGGAGGGCCGCCTCGGGGGTGCCGAGGACGACGTCGACGCCGGCGGTGCCCTGCGAGACCACGGTCCCCCGGGCGTCCCTCAGCGTCACCGACAGGTCGAACGAGCCGAACCACCGGTCGGCGGACGACATGTCGAACGTCACCGCGTAGTTCAGGGTGGTCCTGGCCTCGACGGCGGGGAGGTCGGCGACGATCGGCTCCTCCTCGCCGCCGTCGACCGGTCGCCACGTCAGGGGCGTCGGGGCGGACCCGTCCACCGACGAGGTCGTCACCATCCCCGCCGCGACGCGATCCGGCGTGGTGCCGCCGCCGGGCCACGTCGAGCGGGGCTTGGCGAGCCCGAGCGTCGCCGTCACCGGGCCGGTCACTCCGGCGGGCAGGGAGGCGCGGAGACGGACGGTCCCCGGGCCCTCTTCACCGGCCCACACCTTCGTCCGGCCGCCGTCCTGGACCACCGTGCCCGGTTCCACGGCGGCCTCCGCCCGGTTCACCGCCGGCGCGGCCGCGGCCGCCGCTCCCCCGAGCGCCACCGGTGCGATGCCGGCGACGAGGGCCGTCGCCAGAACCAGGCCCACACGCATACGTGCCACGAAATCCCCCAGATTTGCATGTCATTGGCGTGAGGAGGCGGCTTCCCGCCGCTCCTCGGACACCTCTATGACATCCGGGGTTCCCGCAGGGTTGTACGCGTCCTCCTTTTCGTTCTCGCTGATTCCGAAGCGGTCGTGGAAGCGGCGCAGCGGCCCCGGCGCCCACCAGGTGAGGCGGCCGGTCAGCTTCATCACGGAGGGGACCAGGAGGCTGCGGACGACCATCGCGTCCATGAGGACGGCGAGGGCGACGCCGAGTCCGAGCATCTTCGTGTTGGTGACGCGGGAGGTGCCGATGGCGACCATGACGACGGCGAGGATCACGGCGGCGGCGGTGATCAGGCCGCCGGTGCGGCGCAGTCCGAAGCGGACGGAGCGCTCGTGGTCGCCGGTGGCGTCGTACTCCTCCTTGATGCGGGAGAGCAGGAACACCCCGTAGTCCATGGAGAGTCCGAAGGCCACGCAGAACATGAGGACGGGCAGGGTGGTCTCGATGTCGCCGGTGGAGGTGAAGCCGAGGAAGCCGGCGAGGTGCCCCTCCTGGAAGACCCAGACGACGGCGCCGAACATCGCCGTGAGGCTGAGGGCGTTGAGGAGGACGGCCTGGACGGGGACGACGACGCTGCCGGTGAGCAGGAAGACGAGGAGCAGGGTGACGAGGACGATGATCCCGGCCGCCCAGGGCAGCCGCTCGGCTATGGCGTCCTTGGAGTCGACGAGGACGGCGGCCGGTCCGGTGACGGAGGTCGCGAACGGCGCCTCGGCCGTGCGCAGTTCCCCGACGACCCGCTGGGCGTCGGCGCCGACGGTCTCGCCGTCGGGCACCACGGTGAAGTAGGCGGCGCCGCCGCCGGCGGTGACGGGCCCTTCGGCCCGGACGACGCCGTCGAGGGCGCCGATCCGCTCGCGGTAGTCGGCGTACTGGGCGGGGGTGGCGGCCCCTTCCGCGAGGACGGTGATGCCGCCTCCCGGGTTGCCGGGGAAGCCGTCCCGCAGCTCGTCCTGGACGACCCGGGAGGAGGCGGTGACGGGGAGCTGGCGGTCGTCGGCGGTGCCGAACCTCACGCCGAGGAAAGGCAGTCCGAGGAGGACGAGTCCGGCGGTGGTGACGACGGCGAAGACGGGTGCCCGGCGCATCACCAGGGCGGCGGCCCTCCCCCAGCCCGCGCCGTCTCCGGCCTCCCTCGCCGCCCGGCCGCGCCGGAGGAGGCGCCGCAGGTCGAGGGCGTTGACCCGGTCGCCGAGCAGCACGAGGGCGGCCGGGAGCAGGGTGAGCGCGGCGGTGGCGGCGAGCAGGACGACGGCGATCCCGGCGTACGCGAAGGAGCGCAGGAAGTACTGCGGGAAGACCAGCATCGCGGCGAGCGAGACGGCGACGGTCAGGGCGGAGAAGAGCACGGTCCGTCCGGCCGTGCGCAGGGTGGTGCGGACGGCGGTGTGCGTGTCGGCGCCGGCGGCGAGCTCCTCGCGGTAGCGGCGGACGACGAACAGGGCGTAGTCGATGGCGAGTCCGAGCCCGAGGGCGGTCGTCAGGTTCTGCGCGAAGACGGAGACGTCGGTGAGTTCGGTGATGCCGCGCAGGACGGCGTTGGTGCCGAGGATGGCGACGATGCCGACGCCCAGCGGCAGGAGGGCGGCGACGGCGCTGCCGAAGACCATGACGAGCAGGACGAGGGTGACGGGCAGGGCGATGAGCTCGGCCCGCAGCAGGTCCTCCTGGATGACGGTCTGCATCTCGTGGCGGATGGCGAGTCCGCCGCCGAGGGAGACCTCGACGGGGCCGTGGGTGCCCCGGTAGGCGGGGGCGATCCGGTCGAGGACGGCGGCGGCGTCCTTCTCCTCGCCGGGTATGCGGGCGGCGATCACGGCCCGGCGGCCGTCCTCGGAGCGGAGGGCGGGCGAGCCGGTGGACCAGTAGGAGCCGACGCCCTCGACGCCCGGTTCGGCGTCGAGCCGCTCGGTGAGCCTCCGGGCCTCGGCGACGACGGCGGGGGCGTCGACGGGGGCGGCTCCCCTCGTGGCCCCGGCCGCTCCTGTGGCTCCGGCTCGCCCGGCGGGCTCGGCTCCCCGGGCGGGCTCGGCTCCGCTCGCGTCGACGAGGAGGAGCACGTTCGGCTGGGAGCCGGGGAACCTCCGCTCCAGTGCCTTGGTGGCGTACGTGGACTCGGCGGCCGGGTCCTCCCAGCCGCCGCTGCCCATGCGGTCGGCGACGCCGCCGCCCGCGAGGACGGCGAGGGCGGTGAGGACGAGGGCCACGAGGAGGGTGAGGCGCGGCCGGGCGGTGGCGAACCGCGTCCATCCGCCGCCACGCCCGCCCCCGGACGCCGATTTCTTGACTTCGGACATGACGCGGTGTCCCCTTCACCGTGGCCCCCGCACGCGCTTCCCGGCAGGTCGCGGAGGCCGCCCATTGCCATAGACTGGCAAACACGAGTGATCACTCGCGTTTTTCAAGAATGCGAGCGACCTCTCGTGTTTGTCAAACGTGCCGAGGAGAGCCGGGGACAGCCATGTCCGGAGACGTGTCCGAAGAACCGAAGCCGCGCCGCCGCCAGGCCCGTGGCGAACGCCGCATCGCGCAGCTGCTCCAGGCCGCCGCGAGGGTCTTCTGCGCCTCGGGGTACACGGCGACCAGCACCAACGCGATCGCCCGGGAGGCGAGCGTCTCGCCCGGCACGCTCTACCAGTACTTCCCGAACAAGGAGGCCATCGCCATAGAGCTCGGCGAGCGCCTCCTGAACGAGATGCGGGAGGCCCACGGCCAGGCGTTCACCCCGGAGAACCTCGCCCTGCCGCTGCCCGAGATGCTGGACGTCGTGGTCGATCCGCTGATCGCGTTCAACTGCGAGAACCCGGTCTTCCTCGCCCTGATGCACGGCTCCGAGGTGCCCGGCCGGATCGCCGAGGAGCACGACGCCCTGCACGCCGGCCTGCTGGCCTCGGTGCAGGAGGTGATCGGCCACTACGCCCCGGGGCTCTCCGCCGCCGACCGCGCCCGGATCGCCAACATGACCTTCGCGATCTTCAAGGGCGGACTGGGGCTCGTCCTGGCCGCGCCCGAGGGCCCCGAGCGGGACGCGACGGTCGCCGAGCTGAAGGCCGTCCTGCTGCGCTACCTCTGCCCGCTGGCCGGGACACCGGTCACCACGCCTCCGCCCCGCTGACCGACTCCGGGGGCCGCGCCCCCTCGCCGGGGCCCGCCCCCGGCCCCGTCCGCGCCCGCAGCTTCATCGCGAGCAGCGGGAAGAGGAGCACGGAGAGCATGGCGGCCCCGACGAGCGCCGCCGCCTCGCCGGCCGTCATCTCCTTGTCGTCCACACCGATGGTCGTGATGGCGACGACGAGCGGCAGCGCCGTGGAGCCGTACAGGACGAGGCCGCGCCGGTCCCCGCGGCCGAGGTCGCGCGGGGCGAGGAACCGGATCGGCCCGCCGCGCACGACCAGGAAGAGCGCCAGGAAGACCGGCAGCAGGAGCAGGGTCCGGCCCCCGCCGAGGAGCGAGTCGAGGTCGAACTCGATCCCGGTGACGACGAAGAAGACCGGGACGAGGAAGCCGAAGCCGACGCCCTCGACCTTCTCCAGGATCTGCGGCCCGGATTCGGGCGCGGCCCCGGTCAGCACGAGCCGGGTGATGAGTCCGGCCGCGAAGGCGCCGAGCAGCACGTCGAGCCCGAGGGCCGTCGACGCCCCGAGCATCAGGGCGAGCAGCAGGAAGACGAAGCGGACCGCGAACTGGCCGCTGCTGTGCAGGGTCCTGGCGATGACCTTCGAGAACCACGGCGGGCGGGGCCGCAGCGCCCAGAGGACGGCCGCCGCCGTGAGCGCGGCGAAGACCGCGAGGACGGCGGTGGACTCGGCGGCGCCCCGCCCGCTGAGCAGCAGTGCCATCGCGATGATCGGGCCGAACTCGCCGACCGCCCCGAAGGCCATGACGACCGAGCCGAACCGTCCGTGGAGGTCGCCCGCGTCCCGCAGCACCGGCAGGACGGTGCCGAGCGCGGTGCTGGTCAGGGCGACGCCGATGAAGACGCCCTTGGTGTAGCCGCCGCCGAGCAGGACGCCGGTGGCGAGCCCGAGGCCGAGGGCGATCACCCAGGCCCACACGGAGCGCCGGAGGGTGTCCCCGCGGACCTTGCCGAACTCGATCTCGTACCCGGCGAGGAAGATCAGCATGGTGAGCCCGAGCTGGGAGAGTCCGTCGATCAGCGCGTCGGGCCGGGCCCAGTCGAGGACGTCGGGGCCGATGAGGATGCCGAGCAGGATCTCGAAGATGACGAGGGGGACGGGGAGCCTGCGCCCCACCGCGTAGGCGAGCAGCGGCGCCAGGACGGCGATCGCCATGATCAGGATGAGCGTGCTCCCCGAATGCGACATGTCGGGTATTTACCATGGACTCCGGGCGGAACCCGGCCGCCCTGCCCACCCCGGCCGCCCCCGACTGGAATTTATACCCCCTAGGGGTATAGGCTCGTGGACGTAAGACCCTGAATCCCCAGGAGGAGAGCGCCATGTCCGCAGAGACGAAGACCGAACTCACCACCGTCTACCAGGTGAAGGGCATGACCTGCGGCCACTGCGAGGGCGCGGTCTCCAGCGAGATCTCCGCGATCCCGGGCGTCTCCTCCGTCACCGCCGTCGCCAAGACCGGCGAGGTCACCGTCGTCTCCGCCGCCGCCCTCGACCGCGAGGCCGTCGCCGCCGCCGTGGACGAGGCCGGCTACGAGCTGGTCTGACCACCCGCCGGACAGGCGTCGCAGGGCCGTACCGTGGTCGGGTACGGCCCTGCTCCCCTTTGGAACCCGCACATGCCAAGCACCACCGTCACCGAGCTGACGATCGGCGGGATGACCTGCGCCTCCTGCGCCGCCCGCGTCGAGAAGAAGCTCAACCGGATGGACGGCGTCAGCGCCACCGTCAACTACGCCACCGAGAAGGCGCGCGTCGAGCACGCGCCGGACGTCGGCGTCGACGAGCTGATCGCCACCGTCGTGAAGACCGGCTACACCGCCGAGGAGCCCGCCCCTCCGGTGGAAGAACCGGACGGGCCCGACGAGCCGGAGGACCCCGAGCTCGCCTCCCTCCGGCAGCGGCTCACCGTCTCCGCGCTCCTCGCGGCGCCCGTGGTCCTGCTCGCCATGATCCCCTCGCTCCAGTTCGACGACTGGCAGTGGCTCTCGCTCACCCTCGCCTCCCCCGTCGTCGTCTGGGGCGGACTGCCCTTCCACCGGGCCGCCTGGACCAACCTCCGGCACGGCGCCGCCACCATGGACACCCTCGTCTCGGTCGGCACCCTGGCGGCCTACGGCTGGTCGCTCTGGGCCCTCTTCCTCGGCGACGCCGGCATGCCGGGCATGCGGCACGGCTTCGACCTCACCGCCGACCGCGCCCACGCCTCCTCCGCGATCTACCTGGAGGTCGCCGCCGGGGTCGTCGCCTTCATCCTCCTCGGCCGCTACCTGGAGGCCCGCGCCAAGCGGAAGGCCGGCTCCGCGCTGCGGGCCCTGATGGAGCTCGGCGCCAAGGACGTGGCGGTCCTCAGGGAGGGCAAGGAGGTGCGGGTGCCGGTCGGCGACCTCCGGACCGGCGACCACTTCGTCGTACGCCCCGGGGAGAAGATCGCCACCGACGGCACCGTCGCCGAGGGCGCCTCCGCCGTCGACGCCTCCCTGCTCACCGGCGAGTCGCTGCCCCTGGACGTCGCCCCCGGCTCCCCCGTCACCGGCGGCTGCGTCAACGTCTCCGGCCGGCTCGTCGTCGAGGCGACCCGGGTCGGCACCGACACGCGGCTGGCCCGCATCGCACGGCTCGTCGAGGAGGCCCAGAGCGGCAAGGCCGAGGTGCAGCGGCTCGCCGACCGGATCTCCGCCGTCTTCGTCCCGGCGGTCCTCCTCGTCGCCCTCGCCACCCTCGTGACCTGGCTCCTCCTGACGGACGACGTCACCGCCTCCTTCACCGCCGCCGTCGCCGTCCTGATCATCGCCTGCCCCTGCGCCCTCGGCCTGGCCACCCCGACCGCCCTCATGGTCGGCACCGGCCGCGGCGCCCAGCTCGGCATCCTCATCAAGGGCCCCGAAGTGCTGGAGTCCACCCGCCGCGTCGACACGGTCGTCCTCGACAAGACCGGGACGGTCACCACCGGCCGGATGCGGCTGACGGGCGTGCACGTGCACGGCGGGCGGTACGGCACCGACTCCGCCGACGAGACCGAGCTGCTGCGCCTCGCGGGCGCCCTGGAGCACTCCTCCGAGCACCCGGTCGCCCGCGCGATCGCGGCCGGCGCCGCCGAGCGCTGCGGGGAGCTGCCCACGCCGAAGACCTTCGAGAACGTGCCCGGCCTCGGCGTGCGCGGCTCCGTCGACGGCCGGCTCGTCCTCGTCGGGCGCGCCGCCCTGCTCGCGTCCGAGGGCGTCGAGGCGCCCGCGACGACGGAGCCCGGCGCCGTCCACGTCGCCTGGGACGGGGTGGCCCGGGGCACCCTGACCGTCGCCGACGCCGTCAAGGACACCAGCGCCGAGGCGGTCGCCCGGCTGCGGGCCCTGGGACTGCGGCCGGTGCTGCTCACCGGGGACCACCGGGCGGTCGCGGAGGCGGTCGCCGCCGAGGTGGGCATCGACGAGGTGATCGCGGAGGTGCTGCCCGAGGAGAAGGCCGAGGTGGTCCGGCGGCTCCAGGACGAGGGCCGTACGGTCGCGATGGTGGGCGACGGGGTGAACGACGCCGCCGCGCTCGCCACGGCCGACCTGGGGCTCGCGATGGGGACCGGCACCGACGCGGCGATCGAGGCGAGCGACCTGACCCTGGTCCGGGGCGACCTCCGGGTCGCGGCGGACGCCATCCGGCTCGCCCGGCGGACCCTGGCGACGATCCGGGGGAACCTGGGCTGGGCCTTCGGCTACAACCTCGCCGCGCTGCCCCTCGCGGCGGCCGGACTCCTCAACCCGATGATCGCGGGCCTGGCCATGGCCCTTTCGTCCGTCTTCGTCGTGTCCAACAGCCTGCGACTGCGTCGGTTCACGTGAATTCACCCACGTGTGACGCACAGGACCTTCACAAAGAGATCTAGATCACAGATATTGGGGGGTAACCATCTGGGCTGTTCGCGAGTCTAAGTGGGCGATGCCAAGAACGTCTTGGGGGACGTTCATGGGATGTCTTGGGGGACGTCCCAGGCAAGCGCGGCCGGGGCACGTGCTCGGGGAGCTTTGAGCGGCCCTCCCGTACGTACCCCGGCAGACCGCGCGCCAGACGCCCGGCCCGGATCCCGTGGGGGGAATCCGCACCGGGACATGGAAAGCGCCCCGCTCGCCGACCCGTGGGGGGATCGGTGGCGGGGCGCTTTTCGCTCGAGCGGACGACCGCGACCGGCGATCGGCTGCCGGCGGTCGGCGACTAGCGGGCCTCGACCGGGACGAAGTCGCGGAGGACCTCACCCGTGTAGATCTGGCGCGGGCGGCCGATGCGGGAACCCGGCTCCTTGATCATCTCGTGCCACTGGGCGATCCAGCCGGGAAGGCGGCCGAGCGCGAAGAGCACGGTGAACATCTCGGTCGGGAAGCCCATCGCGCGGTAGATGAGGCCCGTGTAGAAGTCCACGTTCGGGTAGAGGTTGCGCGAGACGAAGTACTCGTCGGAGAGCGCGTGCTCCTCCAGCTTGAGCGCGATGTCGAGCAGCTCGTCGGACTTGCCGAGGGCCGAGAGGACATCGTGCGCCGCTGCCTTGATGATCTTGGCGCGCGGGTCGAAGGACTTGTACACCCGGTGGCCGAAGCCCATCAGGCGGACGCCGTCCTCCTTGTTCTTCACCTTGCGGATGAAGGAGTCGACATCGCCGCCGTTGGCCTGGATGCCCTCCAGCATCTCCAGGACCGACTGGTTGGCGCCGCCGTGCAGCGGACCCCACAGGGCCGAGATGCCGGCGGAGATCGAGGCGAACATGTTCGCCTGCGAGGAGCCGACCAGGCGCACGGTGGAGGTGGAGCAGTTCTGCTCGTGGTCCGCGTGCAGGATCAGCAGCTTGTCGAGCGCGGAGACGACGACCGGGTCGAGGTCGTACTCCTGCGCGGGGACCGAGAAGGTCATGCGCAGGAAGTTCTCGACGTAGCCGAGGTCGTTGCGCGGGTAGACGAACGGGTGACCGATCGACTTCTTGTACGCGTACGCCGCGATCGTCGGAAGCTTGGCGAGCAGCCGGATCGTGGAGAGGTGGCGCTGCTGCTCGTCGAACGGGTTGTGGCTGTCCTGGTAGAAGGTGGACAGCGCGGAGACCACCGAGGACAGCATCGCCATCGGGTGGGCGTCCCGCGGGAAGCCGCGGAAGAAGTTCTTGACGTCCTCGTGGACCAGCGTGTGCTGCGTGATCTCGTTCTTGAAGGTCGACAGCTCGTCGACCTTGGGCAGCTCACCGTTGATCAGCAGGTACGCCACCTCAAGGAAGGTGGAGCGCTCCGCCAGCTGCTCGATGGGGTAGCCGCGGTACCGCAGAATGCCCTGCTCACCGTCGAGGTAGGTGATGGCGGATTTATAGGCGGCGGTGTTGCCGTATCCGCTGTCCAGGGTGACCAGACCGGTCTGGGCTCGGAGTTTGCCGATGTCGAAGCCCTTGTCGCCGACGGTGCTCTCGACCACCGGGTAGGTGTATTCACCGTCCGCGTACCGCAGTACTACAGAGTTGTCGCTCACGTCATCCCTCACCGACGTAGTGCCTCTTCTTCGAGGTGCCCTGACTGTCTCTACCATCCCCCATTTGGCTCAGGAGAGTGCACTCGGGGTCGCTCATTGGGCCATTCGGCGGCACTCAGTGCCGCCAACCTTCATATCCTGCCCCCTTCGCCCCGGTTCCGGTAGCCCTCCGTGATCTTTCACACGAGGGCGTCCCCTGTGAGGCGATGGGCCAGTGCGGTAAAGCGCCTGCCCGCCGAGACCGTACGGACCGCCTGGGCGATCGCCCGGCGGGATCCGACCAGGACGACCAGCTTCCGGGCCCGGGTCACGGCCGTGTAGAGCAGGTTCCGCTGGAGCATCATCCAGGCGCTCATGGTGACCGGAATCACCACCGCCGGATACTCGCTGCCCTGCGAACGGTGGATGGTGACCGCGTACGCGTGGGCGAGTTCGTCCAGCTCGTCGAAGTCGTACGGCACCTCCTCGTCCTCGTCCGTCCGCACGGTCAGCCGCTGCTCGACGGCGTCCAGGGCCGTGACGACGCCGACCGTACCGTTGAAGACCCCGTTGGCCCCCTTCTCATAGTTGTTCCGAATCTGGGTCACCTTGTCGCCGACCCGGAAGACCCGGCCGCCGAACCGCTTCTCCGGCAGGTCCGGACGGGCCGGGGTGATCGCCTGCTGGAGCAGGCCGTTCAGCGCGCCCGCGCCCGCCGGGCCCCGGTGCATGGGGGCGAGGACCTGGACGTCCCGGCGCGGGTCCAGGCCGAACTTGGCCGGAATGCGCCGGGCCGCGACGTCCACGGCGACCCGGGCGGCGTCCTCCGTCTCCTCCTCGGCGAAGAGGAAGAAGTCCGGCAGGCCCTGGGTCTGCGGCGGGGTGCCCGAGTTGATCCGGTGCGCGTTGACCACCACCCCGGACTGCTGGGCCTGCCGGAAGATCCGGGTCAGCCGCACCGCCGGCACGGGGCTGCCCGGGGAGAGCAGATCGCCGAGGACCTCGCCCGCGCCGACCGACGGCAGCTGGTCGACGTCCCCCACCAGCAGCAGATGGGCACCCGGCGCCACGGCCTTGACCAGCTTGTTCGCCAGGAGCAGGTCGAGCATGGAGGCCTCGTCGACGACGATCAGATCGGCGTCGAGCGGCCGGTCCCGGTCGTAGGCCGCGTCCCCGCCCGGCTTCAGCTCCAGGAGCCGGTGCACGGTGGAGGCCTCGGCGCCGGTCAGCTCGGCGAGCCGCTTGGCGGCCCGCCCGGTGGGGGCGGCGAGCACGACCTTGGCCCTCTTGGCGCGGGCCAGCTCCACGATCGAGCGGACCGTGAAGGACTTCCCGCAGCCGGGACCGCCGGTGAGCACGGCGACCTTGCGGGTGAGGGCGAGCCGCACGGCCTCCTCCTGCTCGGGCGCCAGCGACGCCCCCGTCCGGTCGGCGAGCCAGGCCAGCGCCTTGTCCCAGGCCACGTCCCGGAAGGCCGGCATCCGGTCCTCCTCGGTCCGCAGGAGCCGCCGGAGCTGACCGGCGAGGGACAGCTCGGCCCGGTGGAAGGGGATCAGGTACACGGCCGTGACGGGCGTCCCCTCGGGGCCGGGCACGACCTCCCGCACGACCCCTTCGGGATCCTCGGCGAGCTCGCCGAGGCACTCGATGACGAGTCCGGTGTCGACCTGCAGCAGCTTGACGGCGTCCGCGATGAGCCGCTCCTCGGGAAGGAAGCAGTGCCCCTGGTCGCTGGACTGCGACAGGGCGTACTGCAGGCCCGCCTTCACCCGGTCGGGGCTGTCGTGCGGGATGCCGACGGCCTGGGCGATCCGGTCGGCGGTGAGGAAGCCGATGCCCCACACGTCGGCGGCGAGGCGGTAGGGCTGGTTCCTCACGACCGAGATCGACGCGTCCCCGTACTTCTTGTAGATCCGCACGGCGATGGAGGTCGAGACGCCGACGCCCTGGAGGAAGACCATCACCTCCTTGATCGCCTTCTGCTCCTCCCAGGCCGCGGTGATGTTCTTGGTCCGCTTGGGCCCGAGCCCGGGGACCTCGATCAGGCGCGCGGGGGCCTCTTCGAGGATGTCGAGGGTGTCGAGCCCGAAGTGCTGCGTGATGCGGTCGGCGAAGACCGGGCCGATGCCCTTGATCAGACCGGAGCCGAGGTAGCGCCGGATGCCCTGGATGGTGGCGGGCAGGACGGTCGTGTAGTTGTCGACGGTGAACTGCTTGCCGTACTGCGGATGCGACCCCCAGCGGCCCTCCATCCGCAGCGACTCCCCCGGCTGCGCGCCGAGCAGCGCCCCGACCACCGTGAGCAGGTCCCCGGCGCCCCGCCCGGTGTCGACCCGGGCGACCGTGTACCCGCTCTCCTCGTTGGCGTAGGTGATCCGCTCCAGGACACCTTCGACCACTGCCGGCCCGCGGCCCTCGTTGGACATGTCTCGACGGTAGCGAAGGGGTCGGACATCGTGCGACGGGCTCCGGAATGGCGTTGTTCCGCCACACGGCGCGCGGCGGTCGTCCCGTTCGGTGACGACCGCCGCGCGAACGCGCTGATGATCCCCGGAAAGTGCGCAGGGACGCCTTCGTCAAGACAGCTGCGCCTGCCACCCGCCTGTCCTGATTCGTCCTTCAAGGCGTCCCGGGCCGCCGGAACGATGGACATGCCTTCGGGCGGCGGTCACGACCGGGCCGTCGACGTCACCGACGTGAGGGGAAACAAGGGCATGAAGTGGATCAAGAGCCTGGCCATGACGGGCGCGGCCGTGGTGCTGACCGCCGGCCAACTGCTGGCCGGCACCGCGTCGGCCGCGCCCGCGGCCGGCCGGGCGGACGGCCTCCAGCAGAAGGTCGACGCCTATCTAGCGAGCCACCCCGGTGAGCGTCAGCTCGCCGAGGGCAAGGCGACCATGCCCGGCGGGTCCGTCACCTTCTCCGCCACCGGCACCGCCGACGCCGCCGCCATCAGCTGCGGCTACGGGCACCTGTGCATCCAGGACGGCAACGGCAGCCGCTGGGACTACTACTACTGCGGTTACTACGACTTCTCCGGTGTCGGCGACGGGTACTTCAACAACAACCAGACCTCGGGCACCGTCGCGAGGTTCTACAACAGCGACGGCAGCCTCCGCTGGACCAGCAGGGCCCCGCAGAGCGGCACGGCGTCGTGGACGCCGGTGTACCACATCCGCCCCTGTTGACCTCCCGGAGTCCGGCCGGACGGCGCTCCGCCTCCACGTCGGTGGAGGCGGAGCGCCGTCCGGTCCGGGGCTTTCCGAGGGCCGCCCGCGCCGGCCGGTGGCGCGTCACATCGCCAGGAACGCCTCCAGCGTCTCCTCCAGGACCTCCACGCCGTCCCTCGCCCACAGTTCGCCGTTGAAGAGCTCCACCTCGACCGGGCCCGTGTAGCCGGCCTTCCCGACGAGGCCCGCCCAGGCGGCGAGGTCGATCGCTCCCGTGCCCAGCTGGCCCCGGCCGTCGAGGACGCCCGCCGGGAGCGGGGTGGTCCAGTCGGCGAGCTGGAAGGAGTGGATGCGGCCCGCCGCGCCCGCGCGCGCCACCGCCGCCGGGGCCCGGTCGTCCCACCAGAGGTGGTACGTGTCGACCGTGACGCCCACCTGGGAGGCGGGGAAGCGCTCCGCGATCTCCAGGGCCTGGTCCAGCGTCGAGACCGCGCACCGGTCGGAGGCGTACATCGGGTGCAGGGGCTCGATCGCCAGGCGGACGCCCCGCTCCCCCGCGTAGGGGGCCAGCACGCCGATCGCCTCGGCGATGCGGGCCCGGGCGGAGGGCAGGTCGGGGCAGGCCGGGGTGAGGCCGCCGGAGACCAGGACGAGGGTGTCGGTGCCGAGGGCGACGGCCTCGTCGACCGCCGCGCGGTTGTCCGGCTCCCAGCCGTCCGAGGTGAAGAAGCCGCCCCGGCAGAGGGTGGTGACGGCGAGCCCCGCGTCCCGCACGAGGGCGGCCGCGGCCTCCACCCCGTACTCCCGGACCGGTTCGCGCCACAGGCCCACGCCGGGGACACCGAGCCGGACGCACTCCCGCACGAGCTCGGGGAGGGCCAGCTGCTTCACCGTCATCTGGTTGAGGGAGAAGCGGTCGAGGTTCACTGCGGGACTCCGTACACGGTGAGGAGCGAGCGCATCCGGGACTGGGCGCGGGCCGGGTCCGGGAACAGGCCGAGACCGTCCGCGAGTTCGTAGGCGCGGGCCAGGTGCGGGAGCGAGCGGGCGGACTGCAGGCCGCCGACCATCGTGAAGTGCTCCTGGTGGCCGGCCAGCCAGGCCAGGAACACCACGCCCGTCTTGTAGAAGCGGGTGGGGGGCCGGAAGAGGTGCCGGGAGAGGGCGACGGTGGGGTCGAGCGCCTTGCGGAAGCCCGCGGCGTCACCGGTGTCGAGGATCCTGACCGCCTCGGCCGCCAGCGGGCCCAGCGGGTCGAAGACGCCGAGGAGGGCGTGGCTGAAGCCCTGCTCGTCGCCCGCGATCAGCTCCGGGTAGTGGAAGTCGTCGCCCGTGTAGCAGCGGACGCCTTCGGGGAGGCGGCGGCGCAGTTCGACCTCGCGCCGGGCGTCGAGGAGGGAGACCTTGATGCCGTCGACCTTGTCGGGGTGGGCCCCGATCACGTCGAGGAAGGTCTCGGTGGCCGCGTCCAGGTCGGCCGATCCCCAGTAGCCGTCGAGCGCCGGGTCGAACATCGGGCCCAGCCAGTGCAGGATCACGGGTTCGCCCGCCTGGCGGAGGAGGTGGCCGTAGAGGTCGAGGTAGTCCTCGGGGCCGGTCGCGGCGGCGGCGAGGGCGCGGGAGGCCATGAGGACGGCCTGCGCGCCCGACTCCTCGACGACCGCGAGCTGTTCCTCGTACGCCGCGCGGATCTCCGCGAGCGTGCCGCCCGTGATCTGGTCGGTGCCGACGCCGCAGGCGATCCGGCCGCCGACCGCCCCGGCCTCGGCGGCGGACCGGCGGATCAGCTCGGCGGCGCCCGCCCAGTCGAGGCCCATCCCGCGCTGGGCGGTGTCCATGGCCTCGGCGACCCCGAGGCCGTGGGACCAGAGGTGGCGGCGGAAGGCGAGGGTGGCGTCCCAGTCGACGGCGGCCGGGGAGTCGGGGGTGGTGTCGGCGTACGGGTCGGCGACGACGTGCGCGGCGGAGAAGACCGTACGGGAGGTGGGGGGGCCGGCCGGGGAGAGCGCGAGCGGTTCGGTGCGGGGGGTGTACGCGCGCGTGGAGCCGTCCGGGAGCGGCAGGCGGAGGGTCACGGGGTCACCTCCGGGACCTCCAGGCGGCGGCCCTCGGCGGCGGACCTGAGGCCCAGTTCGGCGAGCTGGACGCCGCGGGCTCCGGCGAGGAGGTCCCAGTGGTACGGCTCGTCGAGGACGACGTGCCGGAGGAACAGCTCCCACTGGGCCTTGAAGCCGTTGTCGAACTCGGCGTTGTCGGGGACCTCCTGCCACTGGTCGCGGAAGGAGTGGGCCGCGGGGAGGTCGGGGTTCCAGACCGGCTTGGGGGTGAGGCTCCGGTGCTGGACGCGGCAGTCGCGCAGGCCCGCGACGGCGGAGCCGTGGGTGCCGTCGACCTGGAACTCGACGAGTTCGTCGCGGTGGACGCGGACCGCCCAGGAGGAGTTGATCTGGGCGACGGCGCCGCCCTCCAGCTGGAAGATGCCGTACGCGGCGTCGTCGGCGGTGGCCTCGTAGGGCTTGCCGTGCTCGTCCCAGCGGCGCGGGACGTGGGTGGCGACCTGGGCGGTGACGGAGGTGACCCGGCCGAAGAGCTCGTGGAGCACGTACTCCCAGTGGGGGAACATGTCGACGACGATGCCGCCGCCGTCCTCCGCGCGGTAGTTCCAGCTGGGGCGCTGGGCCTCCTGCCAGTCGCCCTCGAAGACCCAGTAGCCGAACTCGCCGCGCACGGACAGGATCTCGCCGAAGAAGCCGCCGTCGACGAGGCGCTTGAGCTTGAGCAGGCCGGGGAGGAACAGCTTGTCCTGGACGACGCCGTGCTTGACGCCCTTCTCGGTGGCGAGGCGGGCGAGCCGGAGGGCGCCGGCGAGGTCGGTGGCGGTGGGCTTCTCGGCGTAGACGTGCTTGCCGGCGGTGATGGCCCTGGTGAGGGCGTCGACGCGGGCGGAGGTGACCTGGGCGTCGAAGTAGACGTCGACGGTGTCGTCGGCGAGGACGGCGTCGAGGTCGGTGGACCACTCGGTGAGGCCGTGGCGCTCGGCGAGGGCGCGCAGGGCGTGTTCGCGGCGGCCGACGAGGACGGGCTCGGGCCAGAGGGTCTCGCCGTTGCCGAGGTCGAGGCCGCCCTGTTCGCGCAGGGCGAGGATCGAGCGGACGAGGTGCTGGCGGTGGCCCATGCGCCCGGTGACGCCGTTCATGGCGATGCGGACTGTCCTGCGTGTCACGAAGGGTTCCTCTCCGAGGTGCTCCGCGCGGTCCGTCCGGATCCGCGGGGAAACCGGACCCAAGGATAGAAAGCGCTTTCCATCGGAGGTGACGCTAGCCTGCCGACATCACCGCCGACAAGGCCCTGGAGGTACGCACGCGATGACCGTCACCCTGGCGGACGTGGCCGCCCGCGCACGGGTCTCCCCCGCCACCGTCTCCCGCGTCCTGAACGGCAACTACCCCGTCGCCGAGGCGACCCGGGAGCGGGTGCTGAGGGCCGTGGACGAGCTCGACTACGTCCTCAACGGCCCCGCGAGCGCCCTCGCCGCCGCCACCTCCGACCTGGTCGGCGTCCTCGTCAACGACATCGCCGACCCCTTCTTCGGGATCATGGCGAGCGCGGCGCAGAGCGCGATCGGGGAGAGCGCCACGGGGCGCGGCGGGGGCGAGAAGCTCGCCGTCGTCTGCAACACGGGCGGCTCCGCCGAACGCGAGCTGACCTACCTCACCCTGCTCCAGCGGCAGCGGGCCGCGGCCGTGATCCTCATGGGCGGCTCCCTGGAGGACCCGGAGCACCTCGCGGCGACGGCCGGCAAGCTGACGAAGCTGGCGGAGGCGGGGACCCGGGTCGTGCTGTGCGGGCGGCCGCCGACGCCGGGGGACGCGAGCGCGGCGGCGCTCGTCTTCGACAACCGCACCGGAGCGCGCCGCCTCACCGAGCACCTGCTCGGCCTCGGGCACCGGCGGATCGGCTACGTGGCGGGCCCGGCCGACCGCACCACCACCCGGCACCGCCTGGAGGGCCACCGGGACGCGCTCGCGGCGGCCGGGGTCGCCGAGGGGCCGACGGTCCACGGGCCGTACGACCGCGCCTCCGGCCACGGGGCCGCGGCCGAGCTCCTCGCCCGCGACCCGCACCTCACGGCCGTCGTCGCGGCCAACGACACGGTGGCGCTGGGCGTCTGCGCGGCCCTGCGGGAGCGGGGGCTCTCCCTCCCCGGGGACGTGTCGGTCGCGGGCTTCGACGACCTGCCGTTCTCGGTGGACGCGGTCCCGGCCCTCACGACCGTCCGCCTCCCGCTGCACGAGACGGGTGCCCGGGCGGGCCGTCTGGCGATGGGCGCGGAGGAGCCTCCGGCGGGGGGCGTGGAGAGGGTGCCGGGGGAGCTGGTGGTACGGGGGTCGACGGGGGCGCCTCGGGGGTAGGCGGCCGCTACGGGCCGACCGGGCCGACCGGGCCGTTCGACCGCGCGTCCGCACGGGTGGCGGCGTCCGCACGGGTGGCGGCGTCCGCGCGGGCGGTCAGGCCCGTCGCCGCGAGGACCGCGGCGACCGTCTCCTCGACCGTCTGCTCCGCGTTGTCGATCCAGACGCCCTCGCCGGAGAGTTCGGCGCGCATGACCCCGTCCAGGAACGCCCAGTTCGTGGTCAGCCTCTTGTGACGGGCGTTGTTGCGCTCCCAGGCCTTGTCCGGGCCGGGGGCCAGGATCACCGTGCGGAACGGGACCGCCTTCGCGTGGGCGCGGTAGAAGTCCAGGTGGGAGCGGCGCACGACCACGTCGTCGAGGACCGGCAGGAAGCCCGCCGCGGCGAAGCTGTCCGCGAGGAGACAGCCGTTGCGGGCGCGCAGCAGGATCTGCCGGTCCGCCTCCGGGTCGCCGTCCGGGGTCGGCGAGTGGCCGCCCCGGACGATCAGCTCCTGGAGGCGGTCGACCTCGATGTGCGCGGCCCGGGCGAAACGTGCCGCGAGGGCCGCCGCGACGGTGCTCTTCCCGCTCCCGGGGATGCCCGCCAACAGGACGGCGCCGGGGGCGGGTTCGGCGCTGTCGACGGTGACGTTCTCGAAGGTCATGCGGGCGGGGCCTCCCGGCTCAGCGGCGGCGCGCGGTCACAGACGCCTGACACAGTAGCCCGGCTTCCCGGAGGAGCCGGACACGTACTCGGCGTGCAGGAGTTGGTCCTCCGGCCCGCAGGAATCCCGGTCCGCGACCCGGTACTCGGCCCGCGGCGAACCGCAGTCCACCTTCAGGAGCGCCTGCTCGGGCCACTCGGCCGTCTGGTCGACGCAGTCGCCGACGGAGAGCCCGACGCGCTCGCCGTCCCCGTCGGGGCCCGCGATCAGCCCGATGAGGAAGAGCGTCGGGATCGCGGCCGCGACGAGCACGAAGGGGGTGAGCACCAGCATCGCGGGCGGGCGCCGCAGCACCCGCCTTCCCGGGTCCAGCGGCGGGCGCAGGGCGCCGTACGGCTCGGGCAGGCGGCGGAACGCCGAGCGGGCGCCGAGGACGTTGCCGAGCACGACGAACGGCGTGACGAACAGCGAGAAAACGCCCCACCAGCCGGTCACGAGCGTGTCGGAGGTCATGGTCCGGTAGACGGCGAGACCGCAGGTGCGGCAGAAGACGCCGCGCCGGGTGAGCGTGCGCATGATGACGACCATGCCCTGGTGGGCGCGGACCGTCGCCGCCGTCGCGGGCTGCGCCCCGCACACCTCGCAACCGTGCGGGACGGGGGCCCCGTGGGGCGGGTGGGTCCGACCGTACGGCTGGGGCGGGACCGGTTGTCCGTACGGCTGGGAGGGCACCGGTTGTCCGTACGGCTGGGGCGGCGGCCCGTACCCGTACGGCTGCGGCTGCGGCTGCGGCTGCGGCTGCGGCTGCCCGTACGGTTGCGGCGGCTGCCCGTACGGCTGCGGATGGGTCATGGTGGCGCTCCCCCGTTCGGCGTCGTCGGCACCAGCACCCTAGCCCCCGGCGCCCCGACCGCCTTCCGCCGGACGGACGTCAGCGCCACGCCCCCCACCAACAGCACGGCCGCGCACCAGCGGAGGGGACTCACGCCCTCCCCCAGGAACAGCGCGGCCGAGGACGTGCCGAAGACGGGAACGAGGAGGGAGAAGGGGGCGACGGAGGAGGCGGGGTGGCGGCGCAGGAGCCGGCCCCAGGCGCCGAAGCCGAAGACGGTCGTGATCCAGGCGACGTGGACGGGGACGCCGGCACCGGTCGAGCCCGCGCAGGGCCGCGAGGTCGCGCTCGGGGCCCTCCAGGAGGAGGGAGGGGGCGAGGAGCGGCAGAACGGGCACGGTGCTGACCCAGACCATGAAGGTGAGCGCGTCGGGCGGGGCCGCCCCGCCGGACGGCTCGCCCTCGCCTGCTTCGCGAGCGCGGCGCGCGGCCTGACGCCCCGGGTGCCGGCCGAACCGGCCCGCCTCCACCCCGAGCTCGACGCCCGCCTCTCGGAGCTGGACCCGCACCTCTCGGTCGGCCTCGTGGCGCGGGGCGTGATCGACCTGGCGGTGGCGCACGACCGGCTCACACGGACGCTGCGGGCGACGGGGCACGAGCCGCCGATCGTCCATCGGGCGGAGGAGAACCACCCGCGGGCGGCCCTGGTGGCGGCCGGTCCGGGGATCGCCCCGGTCCCGCGCCCGGGGCGGGGCGTGCCGCCCCCGGAGGTGACGCCGGTGCGGCTGGGCCCGACGCCGACGCGCCGGCTGCACGCCATGTGGCGGACGGGCGCGGCGCGGCGCCCGGCGATCCGGGAGGCGGTCCGTACGCTCCAGGACCTCTGGCCCGCGATCGCGTCGACCGGGTGAGTCCCCGCGCGGGGGATTCCTGCGCGGGTCCTTGACCTGGCAGTTACTTTCGGGCTATCCGTGACACCTTGGAAGTTTCCTTCAACCCTGCACGGCCGGAAGGAGCATCAGTGCACCACCGCGCCCCCGCCCCCTCCCGACGCACCCTCCTCACGGTGACCGCCGCAGCCGCCGCGGCGGCCGTCACCGGCACCCTCGCCCCCGCCGCCTCCGCCACCGCCGAATCCGAGACGAACGACCGCGGGCTCCGGCGGATCATCGACCGGATGTCGCTGGAGGAGAAGGTCGGCCAGCTCTTCGTGATGCGGGTCTACGGCCACTCCGCCACCGCGCCCGACCAGGCCGACATCGACGCCAACCTCGCCGAGATCGGCGTCCGCACCGCCGCCGAACTGATCGAGCGGTACCACGTCGGCGGGATCATCTACTTCACCTGGGCCCACAACACCCGCGCCCCGCAGCAGATCGCGGAACTCTCCAACGGCATCCAGCAGGCCGCGCTCGCCCGGTCCACCCCGGTCCCGGTGCTCATCTCCACCGACCAGGAGCACGGCATCGTCTGCCGGGTCGGCGCGCCGGCCACCCTGCTGCCCGGCGCGATGGCCCTCGGCGCCGGCGGCTCGCACGCGGACGCCCGCAAGGCCGCGCAGATCGCGGGCGAGGAACTCGCCGCCGTCGGCATCCGGCAGAACTACGCCCCCGTCGCCGACGTGAACGTCAACCCGGCCAACCCCGTCATCGGCGTCCGCTCCTTCGGATCGGACCCGCAGGCGGTCGCCGGGCTCGTCGCCGCGCAGGTGAAGGGGTACCAGCGGGCCGGGGTCGCGGCCACCTCCAAGCACTTCCCCGGCCACGGCGACACCGCCGTCGACAGCCACTACGGGCTGCCGACCATCACCCACACCCGGGAACAGTGGGCGGAGCTCGACGCGCCGCCGTTCCGGGCGGCGATCGACGCCGGCATCGATTCGATCATGACCGCGCACATCGTGGTCCCCGCGCTCGACCCCAGCGAGGACCCGGCGACCCTGTCCCGGCCCATCCTCACCGGCATCCTGCGCGAACAGCTCGGCTACGACGGCGTGGTGGTCACCGACTCCCTCGGCATGGAGGGCGTCCGCACCAAGTACGGCGACGAGCGCGTCCCCGTCCTCGCCCTGAAGGCCGGAGCGGACCAGCTGCTCAACCCGCCCAGGCTCGACGTGGCCTGGAACGCGGTCCTCAAGGCCGTCAGGGACGGCGAACTGACGGAGGAACGGCTCGACGAATCGATCCTGCGGATCCTGCGGCTCAAGGCGAAGCTCGGTCTCTTCCGGCAGGCGTACGCGACCCGGGCGGGCGTCGAACGGATCGTCGGCAGCGAGGAGCACCTCGCCCACGCCGACCGGATCGCCGAGGCGACCACGACCCTGCTGCTCAACGAGGACGGCTTCCTGCCGCTGAGCCCGGCCGTCCACCGCTCGGTCCTCGTCGTCGGCGCCGACCCGGCCTCGCCGTCCGGCACCACGGGCCCGCCGACCACGACGCTCGCGACGGCGCTCTCGGACCTGGGCTTCACCGCGACCGCCCTCTCCACCGGGACCACCCCCACGGCCGCGAAGGTCGAGGAGGCGGTGGCGGCGGCGGCCGGCAAGGACGTGGTCGTGGTGGGCACGTACAACGTCGGCGCCACCAGTCCGCAGCGGACGCTGGTCGCGCGGCTCGTCGCCACCGGGGTGCCCGTCGTGACGGTCGCGATCCGCAACCCGTACGACATCGCGCGGCTCGGGGGACAGCGGGCCTCTCTCGCGACCTACTCCTGGACGGACGTCGAACTCCGGGCCGCCGCCCGCGTCCTGGCCGGCCGGGCCCGGCCCGTCGGCCGCCTGCCGGTCCCGGTCCAGAGCGCGGAGGACCCGGGGCGGGAGCTGTACCCGGTGGGCTACGGCTTGTCGTACTGACGCCGCCGGACGGGACCGGCCCGCACGGGCGGGGGTGCGGGTGGCCCGTGGCCGGTCGCACCCCCGCAGCGGGTCACGGCCGCAGGCCGTGCTCCCGGGTTGCGTCCTCGTCGACCGCCACGTCGACGCGCGCGTCGAAGGCCGCCAGCGGCCGCGCCTCCCGGACCGCCGGGGCGGGGACCCCGGCCCAGGCCAGGATGCGGGCGGTCGCGTTGGCGCGCTCGGACTCGACGAGCCCGGCGACGTTCGCGCCGTGGTTCATGCCCGGCGCCACGTACACGTAGCTGTCCCGCGCGCCCTTGCCGAGGCGGAACTTCTCCGAGCCCCACGGGTCGTTGCCGCCGTAGACGAAGAGCATCTGGTTCGCGTTCTTGCGGACCCAGTCGTCGACGTCCCGCATGACCTGCGGCTTGAACTTCATGGGGATGTCGCTCGGCACGAAGCTGCTGGCCGGCTGGTAGCCGTAGCGGCTGAGTCCGTTCAGGTGCGGCTGCTTGATGGTGGGCGAACCGAGTTCGGTGGCGGCCTGGTAGTAGTACGGCGTGTAGTACTCGAGGTCCTGGTCGGTGTAGGCGGACCAGCCGGAGTAGGCGTCGATCGTCTCGTAGACGGTGTCGTCGCTCGCGGTCGCCGCGTCCGGGATCCGGTCGCAGACGTCCTGGCCGTAGTACTGCCAGAAGCCCCACACGAAGTCGAGGACGACGGCCTCGTACGCCTTGTCGAGGGAGCCGACCGTGTGGAAGGTGGCGCCCTCGGACTCGGCCCAGGCCTCGTACTTCTTCTCCAGCGGCTCGCGCCGGACGAGCGCCTCGCGCTGCATGGCGTTCAGGCGGTCGCGGCAGTCCTTCGTGCCGACGGTCTCGAAGAACCGGTCGTAGGCCGAGTCCTCCTTGTTGACCACGTCGTTCGGGGCCACGTAGGCGACGACGCCGTCCATGTCGCGCGGGTAGAAGCGCTCGTAGTACGTGGCGGTCATGCCGCCCTTGGAGGCGCCGGTGGACAGCCACTTCTGGCCGTAGATCGACTTCAGCGCCGTGTAGATGCGGTGCTGGTCGCTGGCCGCCTGCCAGATGTCGAGCTTCGACCAGTCGGCGGGCTGCGGGCGGGACGGCGTGAAGAAGCGGTACTCCATGGAGACCTGGTTGCCGTCGATGATCCGCGTCGGCTCGGTCCGGCTCGGCGTGGTGGACAGGCCGTAGCCGCTGGTGCGGAAGACGGTGGGGCGGCTCGCGTCCTTGTGGAGGATCGAGATCCGCTGCTTGAACGTGCCCGCCCACGGGCGGTGGTGGTCGATCGGCTGGACGTACTCCAGGACGAAGTAGCGGTAGCCGGCGTACGGCTTCTCCTCGATCAGGCTCATCCCGGGGATCGCCAGGATGCGGTCCTTGATGTCGGTGCTCGTGCTCTGCGAGTCGACGACGGTCGCGCTGCCGGTCTCCGTGTCCGCGGCGGTGGCCACACCGGACGACCCGACGGTGCCTATGAGCACCGAAAGCGACAACGCCCATCTCAGCGACTTGCGCATTCACCCTCCCCTTGGTTCACAACGGTGTCGCGAACCTAGCGGGGGCAACGTACGGACCGCCAGACCCAGTTGGTCCTCACCCTTGGACTTTCCTGCGCATCAGCACAGGATCCAGCCCGTCGCCGTGCCCCGGCCCGCCACCGAACCGGTCGCCTTGACGCAGCGGTTGAGGGCGTGGACGGTCAGGGGGCCCGCCTGCCGGTCGAAGCGCCCGGCCCGGACGACGGGGCGGCCGCCGCGCGGCTGGAGCGAGACGGACATCGGGCGGCGGGGGCCGGGCCGCCCGGCGACGGTGACGGCGCAGACGTACTGGCGGGTCCGGTAGAGGCGGAGTTCCCCGGTGGCGAAGGTGATCGTCCGGGTGGGCCGGCCGTGGCAGGCGGCGGCGGCGTCGGCGGTTCCGCCGCCGGGCCCGGGTCCGGGGAGGAGGAGCAGCGCGAGGGCGGCGAGGAGCGGGGCGAGCACGCGCGCGAGGGCGCGGGCGGGTGCGGGGCGGTGAGGCCTGTCGGGGCGGCCGTCCCCCTCGGGGCGGTGACGCCGCTCCTCGGGGCGGTCGTACCCCTCGGGGCGGTCGTGCCCTGCGGGCCGCCGGTCCGTGCTCATGCGTTCCCCTCCCTGGGCGGGTCGTCGTACGGCCGTACGACGCACACCGCTCCGGAATGGTTGCCTCCGCACGTACCGGTCGCCCGGAGGCCGCCATGGCCAGGGACAGGAGGACGGCCTCCGCGCCGCACTGGACCCGGAACGCGGTCCGGGCGACGACCCCGGCGAGCGCGGTCGCCGGGACGAAGGGGCCCGCCCGGACCGGGGACGGCTTCCGCAGACGCCGCCCGGCCGTCCCGGAGGCCGGGAACGGCGGGCGGGGCGGTGGCGCGGACGCGGGTCTCGAGGCGCGCGCCTCGTCCGGGTCCGTCGGACGGCGGTGGGGGATCCGCCGGGGGCCCACCCGGTGGGCCCCCGCATGCGGGCCCGTTCCCCGGTGGCGGTCAGACCCGCTCCGGCTCCGACTCCTCCGCCTCGCCGATGAAGGTGTTCCACAGCGTCGCGTACCGGCCGCCCAGGGCGAGGAGCTCGTCGTGGGTGCCGTCCTCGGCGACCCGGCCGTGGTCCATGACGACCACGCGGTCGGCACGGGCGGCCGTCGTCAGCCGGTGGGCGACGACGAGCGTCGTACGGCGGCCCGCGAGCCGGTCGGTGGCCTGGTTGACCTGGGCCTCGGTCGCCAGGTCCAGGGCCGCCGTGGCCTCGTCCAGCAGCAGGACGTCCGGGTCGACGAGCTCGGCGCGGGCCAGGGCGATCAGCTGGCGCTGCCCGGCGGAGAGGTTCCGGCCGCGCTCGGCGACCTCGTGGAGGTAGCCGCCGTCGAGCGTGGCGATCATGTCGTGCGCGCCGACCGCGCGGGCCGCCGCCTCGACCTCGGCGTCGGTCGCCTCGGGGCGGCCGTACGCGATGGCGTCGCGGACCGTCCCGGCGAAGAGGTACGCCTCCTGGGGGACGACGCCGAGCCGGTGGCGGTACGCGGTGAGGTCGAGGTCCCGCAGGTCGGTGCCGTCGGCGGTGACCCGGCCGCTCGTCGGGTCGTAGAACCGGGCGACCAGCTTGACCAGCGTGGACTTCCCGGCGCCGGTCTCGCCGACGAAGGCGACGGTCTGACCGGCGGGGATCCGCAGGTCGATCCCGGTCAGGGCCTCCTCCTCCGCGCCGTACGCGAAGGACACGTCCTCGAAGGCGATCTCGCCGCGCAGCGAGAGCACGTCCAGGGGCGCGTCGGCGGCGGCCGTCGACGTCGGCTCCTGGAGGAGTTCCTGCATCCGCTTCAGCGAGACGGCGGCCTGCTGGTAGCCGTCGAAGACCTGCGAGAGCTGCTGCACGGGGGCGAAGAAGAGGTCGATGTAGAGGAGGTAGGCGACGAGGGCGCCGGTGGTGAGGGTGCCCGCCTCGATGCGGTTCGCGCCGACGATCATGACGGCGGCGGCCGCGGCCGAGGACAGCAGGCTCACGAACGGGAAGTAGACCGAGATCAGCCACTGGCCCCGGACGCGCGCCCGGCGGTACTCGTCGCTGCGCTCCGCGAACCGGGCCGCGCCCGCCTGCTCGCGGCGGAAGGCCTGCACGATCCGCAGGCCGGAGACCGACTCCTGGAGGTCGGCGTTGACGACGCTGATCCGTTCGCGCGCCAGCTCGTACGCCTTCACGCTGGAGCGGCGGAAGTAGTACGTGGCGACGGCGAGGACCGGCAGGGTCGCGAAGACGACCAGGGCGAGCTGGAGGTCGAGCACGAGCAGCGCGACCATGATCCCGAAGAAGGTGACGACCGAGACGAAGGCGGTGACCAGGCCCGTCTGCAGGAACGTCGACAGGGCGTCGACGTCCGTGGTCATCCGGGTCATGATCCGGCCGGTGAGCTCGCGCTCGTAGTAGTCGAGGCCGAGCCGCTGGAGCTGGGCGAAGATCTTCAGGCGCAGCGCGTACAGGACCCGCTCGCCGGTGCGGCCGGTCATCCGGGTCTCGGCGGTCTGCGCGACCCACTGCACGAGGACGGTGACCAGGGCGAGCGCGGAGGCCGCCCAGACGGCGCCGATCGCGAGCCGGTTCACGCCCTCGTCGATGCCGTGCCGGATCAGGACCGGGAGGAGCAGGCCCGCGCCCGCGTCGAGGGCGACCAGGCCGAGGCTGATGAGCAGCGGGGCGCCGAAGCCGCGCAGCAGCCGGCGCAGCCCGTACGCGTCCTCGGGCGCCACGGCCCGGGCCTCGTCGATGTCGGGGGTGTCGGTGGCGGGCGGCAGGGCCTCGACGGCGGCGAGCAGCTCGGGGGTCGCCCCGGGCGCGGGGCTCTCGCGGCCGGTGGTCTCGTCCCGTACCCACAGGGCCGGGGTGATGCCCCGCTCGGCGTCGAACTCGGCGTCCAGCTCGGCCCGCAGCGTGCGGTCCTCGGGAAGCTCCTCCTGCGGCACGAGGTGGCCGGGCGAGACGGCGCCGAGCTCCTCGGGGTCGGTGAGGAGGCGGCGGAAGAGCGGGGAGCGCTCCTCCAGCTCGGCGTGGGTGCCGATGTCGGCGAGGCGGCCCTCGTCGAGGACGGCGATGCGGTCGGCGAGGCCGAGGGTGGAGCGGCGGTGGGCGATGAGCAGGGTGGTGCGGCCCGCCATCACCGACTTCAGGGCCTCGTGGATCTCGTGCTCGACCTTGGCGTCGACGGCGGAGGTGGCGTCGTCGAGGAGGAGCAGCCGGGGGTCGGTGAGGATCGCGCGGGCGAGTGCGACGCGCTGGCGCTGGCCGCCGGAGAGGGTGAGGCCGTGCTCGCCGACCTTGGTGTCGTAACCGTCCGGGAGCTCGGCGATGAAACGGTCCGCCTGGGCGGCGCGGGCGGCGGTCTCGATCTGCTCGCGGGTGGCGTCGGGGACGCCGTACGCGATGTTGGCGGCGACCGTGTCGGAGAAGAGGAAGGAGTCCTCGGGGACCAGGCCGATGGCGGCGCGCAGCGAGTCGAGGGTGAGCTCGCGGACGTCGTGGCCGCCGACGAGGACGGCGCCGTGGGCGACGTCGTAGAAGCGCGGCAGGAGGAGCGAGACGGTCGACTTGCCGGAGCCGGAGGCGCCGACGACGGCGACGGTCTCGCCGGGCCGGATCTCCAGGGAGAACCCGTCCAGTACGGGCCGGCCGTCTTCGTACGCGAAGGACACGTCGTCGAACTCGACGGTGGCGGGCGCGTCCGCCGGGAGCTCCTTGGTCCCGTCCTCGATCACCGGCTCGGTGTCGATGAGGTCGTAGACCCGCTCGACGCCGGCGCGGGCCTGCTGGCCGACGGTGAGGACCATGGCGAGCATGCGGACCGGGCCGACGAGGGAGGCCAGGTAGGAGGAGAAGGCGACGAAGGTGCCGAGGGTGATCTGGTGCCGGTAGGCGAGCCAGCCGCCGAGCGCGAGGACCGCGACCTGGCCGAGGGCGGGCACGGCCTGGAGGGCGGGGGTGTACTTGGCGTTCAGCCGGATCGTCCGCAGCCGGCCGGCGAAGAGCTTCCGCCCGGCCTCGCGGATCTTGCCGGTCTCCTGGTCCTCCTGGCCGAAGCCCTTCACGACCCGGACGCCGGTCACGGCCCCGTCGACGACGCCGGCGACGACGGCCGCCTGCTGCTGCGCGTGCCAGGTGGCGGGGTGGAGGCGGGTGCGGCTGCGCTTGGCGATCCACCAGAGGGCGGGGGCGACGGCGAGCGCGACGAGGGTGAGCGGGATCGACAGCCAGGCCATGACGGCCAGCGAGATGAGGAACAGCAGGACGTTCCCGACGGTCATCGGGAGCATGAAGAGCAGGCCCTGGATCAGCTGGAGGTCGCTGGTGGCCCGCCCCACGACCTGCCCGGTGGACAGCTCGTCCTGCCGCCGCCCGTCGAGCCGGGTGACCGTGCCGTACATGTCGGTCCGCAGGTCGTGCTGGACGTCGAGGGCGAGGCGTCCGCCGTAGTAGCGGCGGACGTAGGTGAGGAGGTAGACGAGGGCGGCGGCGGCGATGAGCAGCCCCGTCCAGACGCCGAGGCTCCGGGTCCTCGTCCCGATGACGTCGTCGATGATCACCTTGGTGATGAGCGGCACGAGGGCGAGCAGGGCCATGCCCGCGAGTGAGGATCCCAGGGCGAGCAGCGTGTTCGCCTTGTACCGCCACGCGTATCCGGCCAGCCTGCGCGCCCAGCCCCGCTGTTTCTCCCCGACCGCCACGAGGGCCTCCCGTTCGTCCTGTTCTACCGGAAGGCCCAACACGGCCGACGTGCCATTTCATCCCGCCGCAACAATCGCCGCCGGAGCGGGTAGGAGTCCCCGGGGCCGCCGGACGGGCGGCTCCGTGGGCGGAGGGGAAGGGGAGGTCCGTGGGAAAGGCCGAGGAGGACAGGCCGTACCGGTGGGGGCGGCTGTACGCGGCGCTGCGGGCGGTGCACGGGTTCGCGGCGGCCGGGCGGGTGACGCCGGCGACGGACCGTGAGCTGGAGGACACGGCCAGCAGGCCCCGGACGGTCTTCCGGGGCTTCCTGCGGAACGCGGGCCTCGACGTGCTGGCGGCCCGGGAACGGGGCGGGGCCGTCGCCGAGGCCGCGGCGACGGCCTTCGCCGACGTGGCGCGGCTGATCCCCCCGCGGCGCATGGAGGGCGACCAGATCACCCCGCGGGCGGAGCGGTTCCGCCAGGGGTACGAGGCGCAGCTCGCCGAGTACCGGAAGGCCTGGGAGGGGCTCGTCGACTGAGCGACCCGCCCGCCCGGCCCCCCACGGGCCTGGCGGGCGGGAGGCGCTCCGCCCCGCGGCGGGCGGGGTCACTCGCTCCACGACGGGCGGGTCGCCGGGCCCCACGACCGGGCGGGCCGCCCGCCCCCGTCACAGGTGCGTCGGCTCGAACATCCTCAGGAGGGCCGGGAGGACCACCACCGACGGGCCCGGGGCGGCGAGGGCCTTCGCGAGGTCCGTCGCCAGGGTCTCCGGGGTCGTCAGGGTGGCGGGGACGCCGAAGGACTCGGACAGGGCGACGAAGTCCGGGCGGGTGAGCTCGGTGGCCGTGGCCTCGCCGAACGCGCCCGTCATGTACTCCCGCAGGATCCCGTAGCCGCCGTCGTCGACGATCAGCCAGGTCACGTCGAGGCCGTACTGCTTCGCCGTCGCCAGCTCCGCGATCGAGTACATCGCGCCGCCGTCGCCGGAGACCGCGAGGACCGGCTGGGACGGGTCGGCGACGGCCGCGCCGAGGGCGGCGGGGAAGCCGTAGCCGAGGCCGCCCGCGCCCTGGGCGGAGTGCATCGTGTTCGGGTGCCGCGCGTCGAAGGCCGACCACGCCCAGTACGCCAGGATCGTCATGTCCCAGAAGCTCGGGGCCCGGTCCGGGAGCGCCTCCCGGACCGCCGCGACGATCCGCTGCTCCAGACCGAGGTCCTGCGCGGCGATCCGGTCCCGCACCTTGCCGAGGACGGCCGAGACCCGCTCGGGGGCGGCCGGGTCGGTGCGCTCCCCGACCGTCTCCAGGAGCGCCTGGAGCGCGAGGCGGGCGTCCGCGTGGATGCCGAGCGCCGGGTGGTTGGACTCCAGCTTGCCCGCGTCGGCCTCGATCTGGATCACCCGGCCGCGCGGGGCGAACGTGTGGTAGTTCGAGGACAGCTCGCCGAGGCCCGAGCCGACGACGAGGAGGACGTCGGCGTCCTCCAGGAAGTCCGTGGTGTGCCGGTCCTCCAGCCAGGACTGGAGCGACAGCGGGTGCTCCCACGGGAAGGCGCCCTTGCCGCCGAAGGTGGTGACGACGGGGACGTCGAGCTTCTCGGCGAGCGCGAGGAGCTTGCCGGAGGCGTCGGAGCGGACGACCCCGCCGCCCGCGATGATCGCGGGCCGCTCGGCGTTCTCCAGGAGGTGCGCGGCGACCGCCGTCAGCTCGGGGCGCGGGGCGACCTCCTCGGGCGTCGCGTCCATGGCGGTGACCACCGGCAGGCCCGTCCCGGCGAGGAGCACGTCCTGCGGGATCTCCACCCAGACCGGCCCGTGCGGGGCGGTGAGCGCCGATTCCCAGGCCGCCGCGATCGCGGAGGGGATCTGGGACTGCGTGCGGACCGTGTGGACGGACTTCACGACGTCCCGGAAGGAGGCCTGCTGGTCGCGGAGCTCGTGGAGGTAGCCGTGCCGGCCGCCGCCGAGCCCGGCCGCCGGGATCTGGCTGCCGATGGCGAGGACGGGGGCGGAGGCGGCGGCCGCCTCCTGGAGCGCGGCGAGCGACATGAGGGCGCCGGGTCCGGTGGAGAGGAGGAGGGGTGCCGCCTCGCCGGTGATCCGGCCGTACGCGTCGGCGGCGAAGCCGGCGTTGTTCTCGACGCGGAGGCCGACGTAGCGGAGGTCGGAGCGGCGCAGGGCGTCGAACATGCCGAGGGCGTGCTGGCCGGGGAGTCCGAAGACGGTGGTGGCGCCGAGGCCGGTGAGGGTCTCGACGACGAGGTCGCCGCCGTTCCGCCCCTCGGGCGGGTTGAGGGCGGCTTCCGTCTGGGCCGCGGTCGGACGCAGCACGAGGTCGTGGTCGTGGGTCATGGGATCCCTTGGCTCGGTGGTCGGATGCGGCCCGGTGGGCGGGTTGTGCCCACCCGTTCCGCCCCGCGGAACGCACGCCCACAACCCGGGCGGCGCGGGTCGGGCACCGCCCGGCCCGCGCCCGCGGAGGTTACTTCGCGTCGCGCGCCGCCGCGATCTGGCGGGACATGATCGTCGTCAGTTCGTACGCCGTGTGGGAGGCGGCGACCGCGGTGATCTCGGCGTGGTCGTAGGCCGGGGCGACCTCGACGACGTCGGCGGAGACCAGGTTGCAGGAGGAGAGGCCGCGGAGGATCTCCAGGAGCTCGCGGGAGGTCATGCCGCCGGCCTCGGGGGTGCCGGTGCCGGGGGCGTGGGCCGGGTCGAGGCAGTCGATGTCGATGGAGATGTACAGCGGGCGGTCGCCGATGCGCTGGCGCAGCTGGTCGGCGACCTCGTCGGCGCCGCGGCGGTAGACGTCGGAGGAGGTGACGATGCCGAAGCCGAGCTTCTCGTCGTCGGTGAGGTCCTGCTTGCCGTAGAGCGGGCCGCGGGTGCCGACGTGGGAGAGGGCGGAGGTGTCGAGGATGCCCTCCTCGACGGCGCGGCGGAACGGGGTGCCGTGCGTGTACTCGGCGCCGAAGTAGGTGTCCCAGGTGTCGAGGTGCGCGTCGAAGTGGAGCAGGGCGACGGGGCCGTGCTTCTTGGCGACGGAGCGGAGCAGCGGCAGGGCGATGGTGTGGTCGCCGCCGAGGGTCATCATGCGGGCGCCGGTGCCGAGGAGGTCGTCGGCGGCGGCCTCGATGGTCTCGACGGCCTCGTTGATGTTGAACGGGTTGGCGGCGATGTCGCCGGCGTCCGCGACCTGGGCGAGGGCGAAGGGGGAGGCGTCCTGCGCCGGGTTGTAGGGGCGGAGGAGGCGGGAGGCCTCGCGGATGGCGTTGCCGCCGAAGCGGGCGCCGGGGCGGTAGGAGACGCCGGTGTCGAAGGGGACGCCGACCACGGCGACGTCGGCGGTGCCGACCTCGTCGAGGCGCGGCAGACGGGCGAACGTCGCGGGACCGGCGTACCGCGGGATGCGGGACGAGTCGATCGGGCCGCGGAAGGCGTTCTGGTCGCTGCTGCTCATGGTCGGGGTCCTCCTGGGGGTGAACGGGTGATCGGTGTCGACGGTAGGTCGTCCGCGCCCCCCGCTGAAGTGTACGTTTCCTCCACTCCTGACACCGATGATGTACGAAGGAACCATGAGCAGCATGTCCGCCCCGGAGCCCGGCTCCGCTCCCCCGGCGCCGCCGGTGCCGCTCGCCGCGCTGCTCGCCCGCCCCGACCTGGGCCTGCGGCTGCTCTCCGGGCCCGAGGACGTCCCGCTGCACTGGGTGCACACCTCGGAGATGGCCGACCCCTGTCCGTACCTGCTCGGCGGCGAGCTGCTCATGACGGCGGGCGTGCAGCTCACCGATCCGGCGCACTACGTCGGCCGGGTCGTGGAGGCGGGGGCCGCGGCGCTCGCCTTCGGGGTGACCCCGGTGTGGGACACGGTGCCGCCGGAGCTCGTCGCCGCGTGCGGGCGGCACGGCCTGCCGCTCGTGGAGGTCCCGCCCCGGACCCCGTTCACGGCGGTGGCACGGGCGCTGTGGCGGCTGATGGCGGAGGCCCGGCTGCACGAGCTGCGCCGGGTGACCGAGGCCCAGCAGTCGCTGGCGGCGGCCGCGGCCCGGCCGGCCCCGGTCCCGGCGGTGCTCGGCGCGCTCGCCTCCCGGCTCGGGGGGCGGGCGGTGCTGTTCGGCGTGGACGGCACGGAGTCGGCGGCGGCGGGCCGGGAGGTCCCGGTGGAGGCGGCGCGGGCGCTGCGGGACCTGGCGGGAGTGCTCGGGCCGCGCCCGGGCGGGCCGGCCTCGGCGAGCGGGGACGGCGGGGGGCTGCGGCTCGCCGCGTACGCCCTGGGCGGCGGGGACGGCCTGACCCTGGGGGTGGCGACGGAGCGGCGCGGCCCCGGCGACCACACGATCGCGGGCGTGGCGGTGGTCCTGCTCTCGCTGCTCACGGCCCCGCACCGGGGCGCGGACGTGACCGTACGGGACGGGGCCCTGGTCCGGCTGCTGCTCGGTGTGGCCCCGGCGGAGGTCGCGGGCGCCCTGGGGCCGGGCCCCTGGACGGTGGTCCACGCGCGGGGCGGCGACGGCACGCCGTTCGCGGCGGCGAGCCTGGCGGCGGCGCTGGGGACACCGCTGATGGACGCGGGCACGGGAGCGGGAGCGGAGGACGCCACGGGCACGGGCGCGGAAGGCACCGCGAGCGCGGGCGCGGAAGGCGCCACGGACACGGGCGCGGCAGGCGCCACGGCCTCGGGGCCGGGCGTTCCCGGCCGCGCGCGCCCCGGCACCGTGCGGCTCCTGCTCCCCTCCTCGACCGCCGTCACCGCCCAGCAGGGCTGGACGCTCGGGGCGAGCGCCCCCGTGGCGGCCTCGGAGCTGGCGGCCGGGGACGCGCAGGCGGCGCGGGCGCTGCGCAGGGCGGAGGCCTCCCGGGCGGCGCTCGTCCGGCACCGTGCCCACGGCTTCGCCGCGCTCGTGGACCGCGACGAGGCCGCGGCGTACGCCCGGGAGGTACTGGCCCCGCTCACCGGGCCCCTCACCGAGACCCTCCGGGTCTGGCTCTCCCTCCACGGCAGCTGGGACCGGACGGCGGTGGCCCTGGAGATCCACCGGAACACCGTCCGCCAGCGCATCGCCCGCTGCGCGACGCTGCTCGACCGGGACCTGGACGATCCGGACGTGCGGATGGAGCTGTGGTTCGCGCTCCGCGCCCCGTGACGCTCACCAGAGCTTGTTCACCGCCGTCTTCGCCGTCGTGCGGAAGGCGGCCAGCGGCGCGTCCTTCAGGTCGCCCGTCTGTCCCCACCGCACATAGGTGACGGTCCGGCCGTCGCGGCCCACGGCGAAGAGGTGGACGTCGGTGGTGCCGATCTGCGGGTCGGCGGTGTCCAGGCTGTAGACCCAGGCGCCCTCCTCCACGGAGATCTTGCCGTGGGAGGCGCTGACGGCGTGCAGGCCCGGGTTCTGTCGCTCCAGGAGGGTCCCGCAGCCGGCGAGGGCCTTGCGGAGGGTGTCGACCAGCTTCGCCGCGTCGGCCTCGGTGCGGGCGACGGTGGTGATCTGGACGCCGTTGGTGTCGAGCTCGGTGGTGAACTCGCGGTAGCGGGAGTTCTGCGCCGGGATCTTGTACGGGGCGCAGAGGGCGCCGCCGTTCTCCGGGACGCCGGTGAAGACCCGGGTGGCGGTCCACGGCGTCGACGACGACGGCATCTGGGCGGCGGAGAGGAAGGCGGGCCGGGCGGCGGCCTGCGCCGGGGCCGCGGCGAGGGCCGCGAGGCCCAGGGCGGCAGCGGCGGCGGTGGCGAGCGCGGTGCGGAGCTCGTTCATGGTGGTGGATCCCCCGTCGGGTCGTTCGGTCAGTGCTCCACCAGCGTCGGGCCCCCGCCCGCCCCGGACAACGGCGACGCGCCCTCCACCCGTCCCGGAACCATTCCACCCCCTCTGACGTGGGAGAACGCAAGAGGGGTGGAACAAGCGGGGGTGGGCGGATGGGTGCGGTCGAGGAGTTCGCGGCGCGGGTGCGCGCGCTGAAGGAACGGGACGGACGGAGTTACGAGGCACTGGGGCGGCGCCTGGGCGTCAGCGCCTCCACGCTGCACCGTTACGGCTCCGGAGCCGCCGTCCCGGAGTCCTTCGCGGTGGTGGAGCGCCTGGGCCGGTTGTGCGGGGCCGGCGCGGACGAGACGCGGGAGCTGGAGGAGCACTGGCGGCGCGCGGACCGCGTCCGCAGGCCCCCGGCCCGGGACGCCGGCCCGGGACGCCGGGCGACACCGGGCGCCGCACCGTCAGCACCGTCCACACCAACCCCACCGGCCTCACCGGCCCCATCGGCCCCACCGGCCCCACCGGCCCCACCGGCGGCCCAGGACGTCGCACCGGCCGGGCCCGAGCCCGTCGCGGTCGCCGCCGCGCGGCCCCGCCGCAAGTCCTGGCTCGTGGGCGGCGCCGTCCTCGCCGTCGTGGCCTTCGCGCTCGGGAGCGTCCTGCTGCCCGGGCGCGGACGGGAGCCGCAGCAGCGCGCGAAGCCGGAGACGGCGCTCCCGTTCACGTACACCGTCTCCTCCCACCTCTGGGAGAACGGCTGCGGCCACACCTATCTCGCCGACCGGCCCCCCGCGCGGGTCCCCGCTCCTCCGGTGCCCGTCGACGCCGGCCGGTGGGCCGGGGCGCTCGGGGCCGTGGACGGCGGGCAGACGCTCGTGCGGCTCTCGGTCCAGGGGAAGGGGGCCTCCGCCGTCGTCCTCCAGGGGCTGCACGTGCGGGTGGTGGGCCGGGCGGGGCCGCTGCCCTGGTCGGCGTACCGCATGGACGAGGGGTGCGGCGGGGCCGTCACCCCCCGCCACTTCGCCGTGGACCTCGACGCGCCGCGCCCGCTCGCGCGGCCGGTCGACGGGTACGACGCCTCGGGGGAGGAGGGGAGGGAGGTCCCGGCCGTGAGGTTCCCGTACGCCGTCACCGCGGCCGAGCCCGAGGAGCTGCTGGTCTCCGCCCGCGCGGCCCACTGCGACTGCCGCTGGTACCTGGAGCTGGAGTGGAGCTCGGAAGGACGGAGCGGTGTGGCGAGGATCGCGGACCCGGGCGGGGCGGCCTTCCGTACGAGCGGACGGGCGAAGGGGGGCCCGGTCCACGCCTACGACCCGTCGAAGGGGCTCTGGATCACAGGCACGGAGTCTGGACAGGGCGGGTGACCGCTGGGTAACTTCGAACGGAACAGACTGAGCAAGCGCTTAGACAATCGGCAGCGACAAGGAGGCGGCTCGTGCGCCGTACCGTATTCAACGAGGACCACGAGGCGTTCCGGGAGACTATCCGCGCCTTCATCGAGGCCGAGGTCGTCCCCGTCTACGACGAGTGGTTCGCCGCGGGCCAGGCGCCGCGCGAGTTCTACGACAAGCTCGGCGAGCTGGGCATCTTCGGCATCAACGTGCCCGAGGAGTTCGGCGGCGCGGGCCTGGACACCCACAAGTTCGAGGCCGTCCTGTACGAGGAGACCGCGCGCGCGGGCGTCCAGTTCGGCGGCTCCGGCGTCCACGTGCTGCTCGCCCTGCCGTACATCAAGATGCTCGCCACCGACGAGCAGAAGAAGCGCTTCCTGCCGAAGTTCGTCACCGGCGAGGAGATGTGGGCGCTCGCCATGACGGAGCCGGGCACCGGCTCCGACGTCGCGGGCATGAAGACCACCGCCAAGCTCTCCGAGGACGGCACCCACTACGTCCTCAACGGCGCCAAGACCTTCATCACCGGTGGCGTCCACGCCGACCGCGTGATCGTGTGCGCCCGCACCTCCGCCCCCTCGGCCGAGGACCGCCGCTTCGGCATCTCCCTCTTCGCCGTCGACACCAAGTCCGAGGGCTACTCCATCGGCCGCAAGCTGGACAAGCTCGGCCTGCGCACCTCCGACACCGCCGAGCTGGCCTTCGTCGACGTCAAGGTGCCCGCCGAGGACCTGCTCGGCGAGGAGGGCAAGGGCTTCTCCTACCTCGGCCACAACCTGGCCTCCGAGCGCTGGGGCATCGCCTTCGGCGCCTACGCCCAGGCCAAGGCCGCCGTCCGCTTCGCCCAGCAGTACGTCACGGACCGCACGGTCTTCGGCAAGCCGGTCGCCTCCTTCCAGAACACCAAGTTCGAGCTGGCCGCCTGCCAGGCCGAGGTCGACGCCGCCGAGGCCGTCGCCGACCGCGCCCTGGAGGCCCTGGACGCGGGCGAGCTCTCCCCGGCCGAGGCCGCGAGCGCCAAGCTGTTCTGCACCGAGGTCGCGCACCGCGTCATCGACCGCTGCCTCCAGCTGCACGGCGGCTACGGCTACATGAACGAGTACCCGATCGCCCGCCTGTACGCCGACAACCGCGTCAACCGCATCTACGGCGGCACCAGCGAGATCATGAAGTCGATCATCGCCAAGTCGATGGGTCTCTGAGTGCCCGAAGCACACACCGCGCTGGACGACCTGCTCGATCTGCTCGACCTGGAGCGGATCGAGCGGGACATCTTCCGGGGGCAGTCCCGGTCCGCGCTCGTCCCCCGCGTCTTCGGCGGCCAGGTGGCCGCCCAGGCGCTGGTGGCGGCGGGCCGGACCGTGCCCGAGGACCGGCTCGCGCACTCGCTCCACGCGTACTTCCTGCGCCCCGGCGACCCGGGCGCGCCGATCGTCTACACGGTCGACCGGATCCGCGACGGACGCTCCTTCACCACCCGGCGGGTCGTGGCCGTCCAGCACGGGCAGCCGATCTTCCACCTCTCCGCGTCCTTCCAGACGTACGAGGAGGGGCTCGACCACCAGGTGGAGATGCCGCCCGCCCCGGACCCGGAGTCCCTGCCGACGCCGGCCGAGATGCTCCCCCGCCACCTCCCCCGCGAGGTCGCGGACCGGCTGATCGAGGCGCGGGCGGCGGTCGACCTGCGGTACGTCGAGACGCCTCCGTGGGGGACGGTCGGGCAGCCGCGCGAACCGCGCTCCCAGGTGTGGTTCCGTACGAACGGCAAACTGGCCGACGACCCGCTGCTGCACGTCGTCCTCGCCACGTACGTCTCCGACATGACCCTGCTCGACTCGGTCCTCCTCGCCCACGGGCGGGGCGGCTGGGCCGTCGGCGACGTGGTCGGGGCGTCCCTGGACCACGCCATGTGGTTCCACCGGCCCTTCCGGGCCGACGAGTGGCTCCTGTACGACCAGGAGTCGCCGACCGCGTCCGGCGGGCGCGGCCTCGGCCAGGCCCGGATCCACACCCGGGACGGGCGGCTCGCGATCTCCGTCATCCAGGAGGGTGTGGTCCGCGTCCCGCGCTGACGACCGGGCATAAGTCCGACCATGGCGGAAATCACGGCGGACAGGCCGAAGAACGGTGAGAGCACCTTCACGGTGATCGTGGCGGCGGTGGCCAATCTCGGCATCGCCGCCGCCAAGGCCGTCGCGGGCCTCATCAGCGGATCCAGCGCGATGCTCTCCGAGGCGGCGCACTCGGTGGCCGACACGGTCACCGAGGTGCTGCTCCTGGCCGCGCTCAAGCGCAGCGAGAAACCGGCGGACGAGGACCATCCGTTGGGCTACGCGGGCGAGCGGTACGTGTGGGCACTGCTGGCCGCGGTCGCCACCTTCGTCGGCGGCGCGGTCTTCTCCGTGTACGACGGCGTCCACACCCTCACCCGCGGCGAGGACCTGGGCGACCCGGTCGCCTCGTACGTGGTGCTCGCCGTCGCCTTCGTCCTGGAGGGCTTCTCGCTGCGGACGGCGGTCCGCCAGGTCCGGGCCGAGGCGCGGCGCACCCGCACCCCCTTCACCCGCTACCTGCGGCGCACCCCGGACACGACCGTGAAGGCCGTCGTCATGGAGGACTCCGCGGCGCTGGCCGGCCTGCTGCTCGCGGCCGGCGGCCTGATCGGCGGCCAGCTCACCGGCTCGGGCGTCTGGGACGGCGTCGCCTCGATCCTCATCGGCGCGCTGCTGGTGTACGTGGCCTGGGTCCTGGGCCGTTCCAACGCGGAGCTCCTGATCGGCCGGGCACTCCCCCCGAGCCTGCGGGAGGCCGTGCACGAGGAGCTGCTCGCGGACGAGCACGTGATCGCGGTGGTCGACCTGACGACCCTGATCCAGGGTCCGGACGAGGCCCTGGTCGCCGCGAAGATCGACTTCCGGAACGGATCGACGGCCGAGGAGATCGAACAGGCCTGCGACCGCGCCGAGGCGCGGTTGCGCGAGCGGATCCCGGCCGTCCGCCGGGTGTACCTGGACCCCACCTCCCGCCAGGCGCGCTGACGGGCGGGGCGGGTCAGCCCGCGAGCCCCGCCGCGTTCAGCGTGTACGCCGTCAGGGGCTCGTAGAAGCGGGGGTCCAGGACGTGGTCGTCCAGGGGGATCGTGACCTGCATCGTGCCCTCCGCCTCGCCGATGAAGAGCGCGGGGTCGTTGCAGTCGGCGTAGCCGACGGAGTCGATCCCGCGCTGGCCGGCGCGCCCGGCCCAGCCGTGGTCGGCGATGACGAGGTCGGGGCGGCCGGGCTCCCCGAGCGCGTCGAGGATCGCGTTCATCGGCTCCGGGGAGTGGGTGTGCCACAGGCTCGCGCCGCGTTCGAAGACGGCGACGTCGGCGAACTGCACGACGTACCCCTCGTCGGCGACGAGACCGCCGGGGATGCGGACGATGTCGCAGCCCTGGGCGCGCAGCGCGGCCGCGACCCGGCTGTGGACGTCGATGAGGGAGCCGGGGTGCCCGGTCGCGAAGAGGACCCGCTCACGGCCCGCGGCGGCCTTGCGGAGCCGGGCGGCCATCCGGTCGAGGCCGTCGACGGTGAGCTCGGGGTCGATGGTGTCCTGGCCGACCCGGTGCGCCGGGTCGTCGACGACCCCGCACCGCTCGGCCATGACGGCGAGCACGTCCTGCTCGTCGGTCCAGCGGTCGCCGAGTTCGAGGCCGAGCCAGTAGTGCCGGTCGCCGTTGGCGAGCTTGCGGTAGTGGGAGAGGTTGTTGTCGCGCGGGGTGGCGACGTCTCCCGCGATCCGGGTGCGGACGAGGTGCTCGACGAGGGCGGGGCGGCTGAGTATCGGCATGGGGTTCATTCTGGCCGAGCCCCGGAGGCGAAGGGCACCCCGTTCCGCCCCGTGGACCGGAGGGACTACGCCCTCAGCGCCCCGAACGCCCCGTGCGCCAGCTTCCGCAGCAGGTCCTCCATCGGCCGGCGGCCGAGGGCCGCCAGGTGCGGGGTCGAGTTGAGCAGGCCGAAGACGGCGTGGACGGCCGTGCGGGACTCGGACTCCCCCGCGTCGGGGTACAGCTCGCGGACGACCGCGACCCACAGTTCGACGTACTGCCGCTGGAGCTGCCGCACCCGCTTGCGGTCCTCGTCCTTGAGCCGGTCGAGCTCGCGGTCGTGGAGGGTGATGAGCGGCCGGTCGTCCAGGGCGAAGTCGATGTGCCCGTCGATGAGGGAGGCGAGGAGCGCCCTGGGGTCGCCGTCCGATTCGGCGGTCCGCAGCCGGCCGCCGTCGAGGAGGCGCTCGCTGATGCCGACGAGCAGCTCGGCGAGCATCGCGTCCTTGCCCGGGAAGTGGCGGTAGAGCCCGGGGCCGCTGATGCCGACGGCGGCTCCTATCTCGTCCACGCCCACGCCGTGGAAACCGCGCTCGGCGAAGAGGCGGGCGGCCTCCTTGAGGATCTGCTCGCGGCGGGTGGGCGCGTCGATCCGCGTCGGGCTCGTGGTCATGCGATCAATTCTAGACAACCCCGTTAGCGGTCGTTAACCTGAGCGACATACGTTAACGCTCATTAACCGAGCAAGGGAGCTCGAGGGATGCAGCAGGCACCTGTGCTGACGAGCGCGGCGGATCCCGCGTCCGCGGCCTGGCAGGCCAACGAGGCGGCCCATCACGAGCTGGCGGCGACCCTGCGCGCCAAGCTCGCGGCGGCCGCCCTGGGCGGTGGTGAGAAGTCCAGGGCCCGGCACACCGCGCGCGGCAAGCTGCTGCCGCGGGACCGGGTGGACGCGCTGCTCGACCCGGGCTCGCCGTTCCTGGAGCTGGCCCCGCTCGCGGCGAACGGCATGTACGGCGACCAGGCCCCGGCGGCCGGCGTCATCGCGGGCATCGGCCGGGTCTCCGGGCGCGAGTGCGTGATCGTGGCGAACGACGCGACCGTCAAGGGCGGCACGTACTACCCGATGACGGTGAAGAAGCACCTGCGCGCCCAGGAGGTGGCACTGGAGAACCGTCTCCCCTGCCTCTACCTGGTCGACTCGGGCGGCGCCTTCCTGCCGATGCAGGACGAGGTCTTCCCGGACCGGGAGCACTTCGGCCGGATCTTCTTCAACCAGGCCCGGATGTCCGGCGCCGGCATCCCGCAGATCGCGGCGGTCATGGGCTCCTGCACGGCCGGCGGCGCGTACGTCCCGGCGATGAGCGACGAGGCCGTGATCGTACGGAACCAGGGCACGATCTTCCTGGGCGGTCCGCCGCTGGTGAAGGCCGCGACGGGCGAGGTCGTCACGGCGGAGGAGCTCGGCGGCGGCGAGGTCCACTCGCGGATCTCCGGCGTCACCGACCACCTCGCCGAGGACGACGCGCACGCGCTGCGCATCGTCCGGAACATCGTCGCCACGCTGCCCGAGCGGGGCCCGCTGCCCTGGAAGGTCGAGCCGGCCGAGGAGCCGAAGGTCGACCCGTACGGGCTGTACGGGGCGGTGCCGGTGGACTCCCGGACCCCCTACGACGTGCGCGAGGTGATCGCCCGGGTCGTGGACGGCTCCCGCTTCCAGGAGTTCAAGGCCGAGTACGGGCAGACGCTGGTCACCGGCTTCGCCCGGATCCACGGCCACCCGGTCGGCATCGTCGCCAACAACGGCATCCTGTTCGCCGAGTCGGCCCAGAAGGGCGCGCACTTCATCGAGCTGTGCGACCAGCGCGGGATCCCGCTCGTCTTCCTGCAGAACATCACCGGCTTCATGGTCGGCAAGGCCTACGAGCACGGCGGCATCGCGAAGCACGGCGCCAAGATGGTCACGGCCGTGGCCACCACCCGGGTGCCGAAGCTGACGGTCGTCGTCGGCGGTTCGTACGGCGCGGGCAACTACTCGATGTGCGGCCGGGCGTACTCCCCCCGCTTCCTGTGGATGTGGCCCAACGCCAAGATCTCGGTCATGGGCGGCGAGCAGGCCGCTTCCGTCCTCGCGACCGTCAAGCGCGACCAGCTCGGCGACGGGTGGAGCGCCGAGGAGGAAGAGGCCTTCAAGGCCCCGATCCGCGAGCAGTACGAGACGCAGGGCAGCGCCTACTACGCGACCGCCCGACTGTGGGACGACGGGGTCATCGACCCGCTGGAGACCCGGCAGGTCCTCGGCCTCGCCCTGACCGCCTGTGCCAACGCGCCCCTGGGTGACCCCCAGTTCGGCGTCTTCCGGATGTGAAGGGCTCCCAGAAGATGCAGAGCATGTTCGACACCGTCCTCGTGGCCAACCGGGGCGAGATCGCCGTCCGCGTCATCCGCACCCTGCGGGAGATGGGCGTGCGCTCGGTGGCCGTCCACAGCGACGCGGACGCCGAGGCCCGGCACGTGCGGGAGGCGGACACGGCGGTGCGGATCGGTCCGCCGCCGGCCGCCGAGTCGTACCTGTCCGTGCCGGCGCTGCTGGAGGCGGCCCGGCGGACCGGGGCGCAGGCCGTGCACCCCGGCTACGGGTTCCTGGCGGAGAACGCCGCCTTCGCGCAGGCCTGCGCGGACGCGGGTCTCGTCTTCATCGGCCCGTCCGCGACCGCGATCTCCCTCATGGGCGACAAGATCCGCGCCAAGGAGACCGTGAAGGCCGCGGGCGTGCCCGTGGTCCCCGGCGCGGCCGACCCCGAACTGGCCGAGGCCGCCCGCGAGCTGGGCGCGCCCGTCCTGCTCAAGCCCAGCGCGGGCGGCGGCGGCAAGGGCATGCGGCTGGTCCGCGACCTGTCGACGCTCGACGACGAGATCGCGGCGGCCCGGCGCGAGGCCCGTTCCTCCTTCGGCGACGACACGCTGCTCGTGGAGCGGTGGATCGACCGGCCCCGGCACATCGAGATCCAGGTGCTCGCGGACTCCCACGGGAACGTGATCCACCTCGGCGAGCGCGAGTGCTCGCTCCAGCGCCGCCACCAGAAGATCATCGAGGAGGCGCCGAGCGTCCTGCTCACCCCGGAGATCCGGGCGTCGATGGGCGCGGCGGCGGTCGAGGCGGCGCGTTCCTGCGGCTATGTGGGCGCGGGCACGGTCGAGTTCATCGTGCCGGGCGGCGACCCCTCCTCGTACTACTTCATGGAGATGAACACCCGCCTCCAGGTCGAGCACCCGGTGACCGAGCTGATCACCGGCATCGACCTGGTGGAGTGGCAGCTGCGGGTGGCGGCGGGCGAGCCGCTGCCGTTCGCCCAGGAGGACGTCCGCCTGGACGGCTGGGCGGTCGAGGCCCGGATCTGCGCGGAGGACCCCGCGCGCGGCTTCCTGCCGTCGGGCGGCACGGTGCTGGCGCTCCACGAGCCCCGGGGCGCGGGCGTACGGACCGACTCGGGCCTCTCCGAGGGCACGGAGGTCTCGTCCCTCTACGACCCGATGCTGTCGAAGGTCATCGTGCACGCGGCGGACCGTCCCACGGCCCTGCGGAAGCTGCGCGCCGCGCTCGGCGAACTGGTCACCCTGGGCGTGCCCACGAACGCGGGCTTCCTGCGCCGTCTCCTCGCCCACCCGGACGTCGTCTCGGGCGACCTGGACACGGGCCTGGTGGAGCGGGACGCGGAGTCGCTGGTCGACACGGGGGTCCCGGCGGAGGTGTACGCGGCGGCGGCACTGCTGCGCCACTTCCCGCCGGCCCCCGCCGCTTCCGGCTGGGCCGACCCCTTCGGCGGCCGTACGGGCTGGCGCCTGGGCGGCACCCCCGCCTGGACGGCGCTGGACTTCCGCGTCCCCGGCCACGAGCCGGTGACCGTCCGCCTGCGCGGCGGGGCACCGTCCGCCGAGCTCCTGCTCGGCGAGGGCGCGGAGGCCGTCTCCGCCGCCACCGTCGGCACGGTCACCGGATCCGAGCTGGTCGTGGCCGTCGACGGCGTCACCCACCGCTTCACCGTCGCCCCCTCCCCGGAGGGGCGCTGGCTCGGCCGGGACGGGGACTCCTGGCACGTCCTGGACCACGACCCCGTCGAGGCCGCGCTCTCCGGGGCCCGGCACGGGGGCGCCGACACGCTCGCCGCGCCGATGCCCGGGACCGTGACGGTCGTGAAGGTGGCCGTCGGGGACGAGGTGGAGGCCGGGCAGAGCCTGCTGGTGGTCGAGGCGATGAAGATGGAGCACGTCATCTCCGCCCCGCACGCCGGCACCGTCACCGAGCTGGACGTCACGCCCGGCACCACCGTCGCCATGGACCAGGTCCTGGCCGTGGTGACGCCCCGCGAGGAGGACGCATGAGCGCCGCACTGCCGATGACCGTGCCCGACCCGTCGCTGCCCGCCCGGGTGCGGATCCACGAGGTCGGGGCCCGGGACGGGCTGCAGAACGAGAAGACGGCCGTCCCGACCGGGGTGAAGGCCGAGTTCGTGCGGCGGCTCGCGGCCGCCGGCCTGACGACGATCGAGGCGACGAGCTTCGTGCACCCGAAGTGGGTGCCGCAGCTCGCCGACGCGGAGGAGCTGTTCCCGCTCGTCCGCGACCTCCCGGTCCGGCTGCCCGTCCTCGTGCCGAACGAGCGCGGTCTCGACCGCGCCCTCGCGCTGGGCGCCCGTGAGGTCGCCGTGTTCGCCTCGGCGACCGAGTCCTTCGCGAAGGCCAATCTGAACCGGACCGTGGACGAGGCGCTCGCGATGTTCGCGCCGACCGTCACCCGGGCCATAGAGGCCGGGCTGAAGGTGCGCGGCTACCTGTCGATGTGCTTCGGCGACCCCTGGGAGGGCGCCGTGCCGGTCGAGCAGGTGGTCAGGGTCACCAAGGCCCTCGCCGACATGGGCTGCGACGAGCTGAGCCTCGGGGACACCATCGGGGTCGCGACCCCGGGCCACGTCCGGGCGCTCCTGACGGCCCTGGACGAGGGCGGGGTGCCCACCTCCCGCATCGCCGTGCACTTCCACGACACGTACGGGCAGGCGCTGTCCAACACCCTGGCCGCCCTGCGGCACGGGGTGACCACCGTCGACGCCTCCGCCGGCGGCCTCGGCGGCTGCCCGTACGCGAAGAGCGCGACCGGAAACCTCGCCACCGAGGACCTCGTGTGGATGCTCGACGGCCTCGGCATCGAGACCGGGGTCGATCTGGCCGCCCTCACCGCCACGAGCGTGTGGATGGCCGAACAGCTGGGCCGGCCCAGCCCCTCCCGTACCGTCCGCGCCCTCTCCCACAAGGAGTGACGAAAGACATGTCCCTCGACCACCGGCTCACCGAAGAGCACGAGGAACTCCGCCGCACCGTCGAGGAGTTCGCCCACGACGTCGTGGCGCCGAAGATCGGCGACTACTACGAGCGGCACGAGTTCCCGTACGAGATCGTCCGCGAGATGGGCCGCATGGGCCTCTTCGGGCTGCCCTTCCCCGAGGAGTACGGCGGCATGGGCGGCGACTACCTGGCCCTCGGGATCGCCCTGGAGGAGCTGGCCCGGGTCGACTCCTCCGTGGCCATCACCCTGGAGGCGGGCGTCTCGCTCGGCGCCATGCCGGTCTTCCGCTTCGGCACGGAGGAGCAGAAGCGCGAGTGGCTGCCGAAGCTGTGCTCCGGCGAGGTGCTGGGCGCCTTCGGCCTCACCGAGCCCGGCGCGGGCAGCGACGCCGGCGGCACCCGCACCACCGCCGTCCGGGACGGCGACCACTGGGTCGTCAACGGTTCGAAGTGCTTCATCACCAACTCCGGCACGGACATCACGGGTCTGGTGACGGTCACGGCGGTCACCGGCCGCAAGCCCGACGGGCGTCCGCTGATCTCCTCGATCATCGTGCCGTCCGGCACCCCGGGCTTCACGGTCGCCGCCCCGTACTCGAAGGTCGGCTGGAACGCCTCGGACACCCGTGAGCTCTCCTTCGACGACGTCCGCGTCCCGGTGGAGAACCTCCTCGGCGAGGAGGGCCGCGGGTACGCGCAGTTCCTGCGGATCCTGGACGAGGGCCGGGTCGCGATCGCGGCGCTCGCGACGGGCCTCGCGCAGGGCTGTGTGGACGAGTCGGTGAAGTACGCGCACGAGCGGCACGCCTTCGGGTCGCCGATCAGCTCGTACCAGGCCGTCCAGTTCAAGATCGCCGACATGGAGATGAAGGCGCACATGGCCCGGATCGGCTGGCGGGACGCGGCCTCGCGGCTCGTGCTCGGCGAGCCGTTCAAGAAGGAGGCGGCGATCGCGAAGCTGTACTCCTCCACGGTGGCGGTGGACAACGCCCGCGAGGCGACCCAGATCCACGGCGGCTACGGCTTCATGAACGAGTACCCGGTGGCCCGGATGTGGCGCGACTCGAAGATCCTGGAGATCGGCGAGGGCACCAGCGAGGTCCAGCGGATGCTGATCGCCCGGGAGCTGGGTCTCCCGGCCTGACGGGAAGAACGGACAGAAGGGGCGCGCGGCTTCAGGCCGTGCGCCCCTTCCTCGTGCCTCATCAGGCCGTGACGGCTCCGGCACCCTCGCCCGGCGTGGCGTTCCACTCCCGGATCCGGGCCGCGAGCGCGGCGAGGCGCGGGTCGAGCGGGCCGACGGCGATGGAGAAGAGGGACTCGTCCACCGGCTCGTCGTCACCGCCCCAGCGGACCACGCCGTCGCAGTCCGCGAGGATGGCGCGGACGGTGTCGGTCTGGAGCGGGAACAGCGTTCCGCGCGTCGCCCCGGTGCCCGGGCGGATCCGCACGGCCGTGCCGGACGCGAGGTTCGACTCGGGGTGGCGGCGGCGCACCTCCGCGGCGGGGCGCCAGCCTGCGAGGTCTCCGGTGTGGAGCTCCTCCACCTCGTAGTGGAAGCGGCGCACGACGTGGAGCAGGACGGTCTCGACGTCGCCGATCCACACCGGCACGGTCAGTCCGGTGCCGGCCACCGAGCGCGTCCACACCTGGGAGTCGCGGTCGACGTTGGTCTGGATGGTCCAGCCGTTGGCGGAGGTCGCCGGGCGCTCGGGCTTGCGGGCCCCCGGGACGGTGCCGTCGGCGGCGCCCGCGCCGGGCGCGGCGACGGCCGTGGCGGACAGGGCCGGGCCGAGGGCGGCGGCCGCGCCCACGACGGCGGCGGTCCGCACGACCGTACGGCGCGTCATCTTCTGCTGCATGTGCTTCACATCTCCTCTCGAGTCTTCGTCAGAACAGTCCGATCGCCAGGAAGGGCGCCAGGGAAGCCACCGCGCACACCGTCCAGAACACGGTCCTCGGGGCGGGCGTCCGGCGCGCGAGGCGCCGGTTCACCAGGCCCCAGACGAGGCCGTAGGTCCCGAGGACCGGTACGACGACGACCAGCCACAGCGACATGCCGTCGTTCTCGTTCGGGTCCTGCGCCGTCCACCCGAGGGCGGCGAGCGGCCCGTTGGCCAGGACGTACCAGACCAGGAAGTACGGAACGATCCCGGGCACGCCGAGCAGCAGGTTCACCGCGGCCGGCACGAAAAGCTTCCTCATGCACCCATTCTTCGCGATCGGCGGGGGCCGCTAGGCGCGGCTGAGCGCGTTGTAGTTCTCCAGGACCTGGTACAGGCCGACGAGCTCGCGCCCGTACTGCGCCGCCTTGTCGCCGGTGCCGTTGTAGCGGGCGAGCAGGGCCTGCGTGTCGGCGAGGCCGGTGGTCAGCGACGGCGCGGCGATGCCGAGCTGGTGGGCGTTGTAGATCGTCAGGTACGCGACCGAGCGGATGTTGTACTCGGGGTCCTGGAGCTGGTCCCAGACCGCCCTGGTGTCGGCGCTGGTCAGCGGGGTGGCGTTGAGGATGCCCTGCTGGATGCAGTAGTTCCGGGCCTGGATGGTCACCCAGGCGAAGATCTGGCCCCAGCCGGTGCTGCAGTCGTCCTTGAGGCCGGCCTTGACGGCCTCGTCGGCGACCGCGTCGAGCGCGTTCAGCTTGCGCAGCTCCCACAGGACGGGGGCCTGGATGAGCGCCTTGCGGATCTTCAGCGTCCTGGCGAGGTTGGTGAAGAGGTAGTCGGCGTCGATGACGCGGTTGAAGGCCTCGGTGGTGCTGACGGCCCCGTAGGTGACCCAGTCGCCGTCCAGGGTCCAGCCCTCGCCGCCGGTCTCGGGGACGCCGATGGAGGTGAGGTACGACTGGATGTCGGCGAGCAGGGGCGCCTTGTACGCGGCCTGGTCGAGGTCCTTGTCCAGGCCGGTCACGATGCCGGCGGGCGGGTCGAAGTCCGCCTGGCCCCGGTCCCGGCCGGAGGCCATGTCGTTGTCGATGTTGATGGCGCCGGCGCCGGAGCCGACCGTGATCGTGGCGATCTGGTCGAAGGCCCACTTGTCCGGCAGCGGGTAGCCCAGGTTTCCGGAGAAGCCGGCCGACATGTCGGAGACGAAGGCGGTCTCGGCGTACCCGGCGTCGGTGACGCGCTGGCAGATGTTGCGCGGGCCGTAGACGCCGACCCGGTAGCCCGAGTTCTCGGTGACGGTGCGGAAGACGCCGCGGAAGTGCGGGAGGACGTTGGAGGTGACCTCGGCGTCCATGGCGTCGTAGTCGACGGCGAAGTAGATGATCGAGCCCGGCTTGAAGCCGTGCGCCCGTGCCCATTCGACGGCGCTGGTCGCGTCGACGCAGCCCTGGCCGTAGTGGAAGTAGCCCGCCGAGTCGGAGAACGTCTGGTAGATCGGGAAGCAGCGCAGCCCGTACGCCTTGATCGTGTCGAGCTCGCCCGGCTGGATCTGCTTCTCGGGCGTTCTGCCGTTGGGGTACGGGTTGTAGAGGTACCGGCCGACGTAGGTGTACCCGGCGTCGACGAGGGTCTGGGCGCGCTCCGGCGTGATCTTGGTGACGCAGTCGCAGGCGCTGCCCCTGCGGGTCTGGTCGCCGTACGAGACGAGCAGCGAGGACCAGGTCGCGTAGTCGGCGACACCGGTGACCGACAGCATGGAGAAGGCCTGGAAGGCCTCGACCTCGCTCTGGACCCCGCCGGTGAACTCGCCGAAGAGGACGTTGCGCTTGTTGAGGACCATCGCGGCCGTGAACAGGTACGCCCAGGTGCTGCTGTTGCCCAGGCCGATGACGTGGGACTTCAGGCCGGCCTGGGTGCCGGGGCCGAAGTTGCCGTTGGCGACGCCGTCGGCCATGCCCAGCTCGTACTGGATGGCGAAGAGCATGGACTTCGCGACGTCGCGGGAGTGGTGGCCGTCGCAGGGGATGATGTAGAAGTCCCGGCGGTTGACGTAGCGCGCGTTCAGCCACCGCTGGACGGTGCGGATCTGCTCGTTGGCGCCGGCGGTGCTGACGTAGGCGTCCATGGTGAGCAGGGCCTTGACGACCTTCGGCTCCAGGGACGTGCCCGAGTAGGCGCTGTCCACGCCCATGTGGAGCTTGAGCTGCGCCACGGCGGCCTGGACCCGGCTGTTGTAGATGCCGTCGATCTCGCCGCCGTCGTAGCCCTTGCAGTACAGGGCGGACTGGATGATGCGGCAGAAGTTCGCCGACGGCATCGTGGAGGCGTTGAGGCTCGGGTACTTCGACTGCAGCGTGGACAGGGTGGTGGGCCCGAAGGCGTTCGACAGGCTGGTGAGGCCCATCTCGTACTGGAGGGCCCGGGTGAGGGCGTACATGACCGTCCAGCTGGTCCTGCCGTCCTCTTCCAGCTTGGATATGCCCAGCATCGCCCCGTTGTCGTAGGTCGAGTTGATGAAGCGCTGGGCCCTCTCGACCATCGCGTCAGCCATGGATCTCCTTCGTCTGCGGCAACGCACGCGGAGAGGCGTCACGCCGTCGCCGAAACGAGGAGCCCCCCTCTCCCGATTCAGCCAGACCCTAGCAGCGAATCCCCCCTACTGATCAATATGAGGTTAGGCTAACCTACCTTAGACTTGCCCGGGCCGACCAAGAAGGTGCCCCGACCCATGACGCACAGCGAGACCGCCCCCTTCCAGTTCTTCTCCCTCCAGGTCGACCGGACGCGGCGGCTCGGCCCGTCCCTGGTCCGCATCACCTTCACCGGGGACGACCTGGAGGACTTCGCCGCCGGGGGCCGCGACCAGTCCCTCTCCCTCTTCCTGCCGCACCCCGGTCAGGACGCGCCGGTCCTGCCGCCCCTGGACGACCCGGACATGTACGCGATCCTGGGCGCCTGGCGGGCCATGCCCGACGACGTGCGGGCCGTGATGCGCTCGTACACCGTCCGCGAGCAGCGCACCGGGCCGAACGAGATCGACATCGACTTCGCCCTCCACGGCGAGACGTCGGCCGCCGGCGCGGCGGGCGTCGGCCCGGCCTGCCGCTGGGCCGGCCGCGCCGAGCCCGGCGACCGGGTGGTGGTCCTGGGCCCGGCGGTCGCCGAGAACACGGGCGTCCGCTTCCGGCTGCCGGAGGACGCCGACTCCGTGCTGATCTGGGCCGACGAGACGGCCCTGCCCGCCGCCTCCGCGATCCTGGAGTGGCTGCCGGCCGAGACCCGCGCCCAGGTGTTCCTGGAAGTGCCGTACTCCGGCGACCGGATGGAGCTCGCGACCGAGGCGGACGCCACGGTCACCTGGCTCGTACGGGAGGAGGGGGCGCCGTCCCCCGTCGACGCGGTGTCCGGCGTCCAGCTGCCCGGCGAGGCGCCGTACGTCTGGATCGCGGGCGAGTCGGGCGCCGTGAGGGCGTTGCGCCGCCACTTCGTGCGGGAGCGGGGGCTCGACCGCCGCCGGGTCACGTTCGTCGGCTACTGGCGCAGGGGCCTGTCCGAGGACGCCCTGCGCGAGGTGCCGGACGAGACGGCGCAGGACGAGGCCCGGGAAGCGGCGTAGCCGCTCCGTGCCTCCGGAGCGGCACGGCCGCCCCCGTCCCCCCGCAGGGCCAACGGCCCCCCGGCGCCTCGGAGTCGGGGGGCCGTTGTGTCGTAAAGTTAGGTTAGGCTAACCTAACCAAGACCGACCGAGTCCGCTCCCGGAAGGGCCCCACATGCGTTCCCACCTGCTCAACGACACGACGGCGGAGAGCTACCGGCGCTCCGTCACCGAAGGAGTGGAGCGGGTGGCGAGGAAACTCACGACGGCGCGTGGGCCGTTCACGGGCGTGACGCCCGCCGAGCTGGCCCCCGCCGTCGACGCCGTCGACCTCGACCGGCCGCTCGGCGACGCCTCCGCCGCCCTCGACGAGCTGGAGGACGTCTACCTCCGCGACGCCGTCTACTTCCACCACCCCCGCTATCTCGCGCACCTCAACTGCCCGGTGGTCATCCCCGCCGTCCTCGGCGAGGCCGTCCTCTCGGCGGTCAACTCCTCGCTCGACACCTGGGACCAGAGCGCCGGCGGCACCCTCATCGAGCGGAAACTGATCGACTGGACCACCGGCCGGATCGGCCTCGGCCCGCTCGCCGACGGCGTCTTCACCAGCGGCGGCACCCAGTCCAACCTCCAGGCCCTGCTCCTCGCCCGCGAGGAGACCGGCACCACCGACCTGACGAAGCTGCGGATCTTCTCCTCCGAGTGCAGCCACTTCAGCGTCCAGAAGTCGGCCCAGCTGCTCGGCCTCGGCCGCGACGCCGTCGTCTCCGTCCCGGTCGACCGGAACAAGCGGATGCAGTCCGTCGTCCTCGCCGCCGAGCTGGAGGCCTGCCGCGCCGAGGGCCTGATCCCGATGGCGATCGTCGCCACCGCCGGCACCACCGACTTCGGCTCCATCGACCCGCTCCCCGAGATCGCGAACCTGGCCGCCGAGTACGGCGCCTGGATGCACGTCGACGCCGCCTACGGCTGCGGACTGCTCGCCTCCCGGACCCGCCGTGGACTCCTGGACGGCATCGAGCGGGCCGACTCGGTCACCGTCGACTACCACAAGTCCTTCTTCCAGCCGGTGAGCTCCTCCGCCGTCCTGGTCCGCGACGGCGCCACCCTGCGCCACGCGACCTACCACGCGGACTACCTCAACCCGCGCCGGACACTGGCCGAGAAGATCCCCAACCAGGTCGACAAGTCCCTCCAGACCACTCGCCGTTTCGACGCCCTCAAGCTCTGGATGACCCTCCGCGTGATGGGCGCCGACGGCATCGGCGAGCTCTTCGACGAGGTCTGCGCCCTGGCCCGCGAGGGCTTCGAGCTGCTCGCCGCCGACCCGCGCTACGACGTCGTGGTCGAGCCCCAGCTCTCCACCCTCGTCTACCGCTACGTCCCCGGGACCGCCGCCTCCCCCGAGGACGTCGACCGGGCCAACCTCCACGCCCGCAAGGCCCTGTTCGCCTCGGGCGAGGCCGTCGTCGCCGGCACCGAGGTCGACGGCCGCCAGTACCTCAAGTTCACCCTGCTCAACCCCGAGACCACCGCGGCCGACATCGCCGCCGTCCTCGATCTGATAGCCGGCCACGCCGAGCAGTACCTGGGAGAGAACCTTGTCCACGCCTGAGATCCACGACTTCATCGGCATCGGGCTCGGTCCGTTCAACCTCGGACTCGCCTGCCTGACCGAGCCGATCGCCGAGCTGGACGGGGTCTTCCTGGAGTCCAAGCCGGACTTCGAGTGGCACTCGGGGATGTTCCTCGACGGCGCCCACCTCCAGACCCCCTTCATGTCGGACCTGGTCACCCTCGCGGACCCGACCTCCCCGTACTCCTTCCTCAACTACCTGAAGGAGAAGGGCCGGCTCTACTCCTTCTACATCCGCGAGAACTTCTATCCGCTGCGCACGGAGTACAACGACTACTGCCGCTGGGCCGCCGGGAAACTCACCTCGATCCGCTTCTCCACGACCGTCGCCTCGGTCGCGTACGACGAGCCCGCCGAGGTGTACGTGGTGACCACGACCTCGGGAGAAACGTTCCGGTCGCACCGGATCGTCCTCGGCACCGGCACCCCGCCGTACGTCCCGGAGTCCTGCGAGGGACTCGGCGGCGACCTGATCCACAACTCGCGCTACCTCCCGAACAAGGAGGAGCTCCAGAAGAAGAAGTCGATCACCCTGGTCGGCAGCGGCCAGAGCGCCGCCGAGATCTACCACGACCTCCTGAGCGAGATCGACGTCCACGGCTACCAGCTGAACTGGCTGACCCGCTCCCCCCGCTTCTTCCCCCTCGAATACACCAAGCTCACCCTGGAGATGACCTCCCCGGAGTACGTGGACTACTTCCACGCGCTGCCCGAGAGGACCCGCTACCGCCTGGAGACCCAGCAGAAGGGCCTCTTCAAGGGCATCGACGGCGAACTCATCGACGCCATCTTCGACCTGCTCTACCAGAAGAACCTGGCCGGCCCGGTCCCCACCCGCCTCCTGACCAACTCCTCCCTGAACACGGCCGCGTACGACCCCGCGACGGGCACGTACACGCTCGGCTTCCGCCAGGAGGAGCAGGAGAAGGACTTCACCCTGGAGACCGAGGGCCTGATCCTCGCCACGGGCTACAGGTACGCCGTCCCCGCGTTCCTGAAGCCGGTCGAGGACCGCCTCCGCTTCGACGGCCGGGGCCGCTTCGACGTGGCCCGCAACTACGCGATCGACACCACCGGCCGCGGGATCTTCCTCCAGAACGCCGGCGTGCACACCCACTCGATCACCTCGCCCGACCTGGGCATGGGCCCGTACCGCAACGCGTACATCATCGGGGAGATGCTGGGTTCCGAGTACTACCCGGTAGAGAAGACCATCGCGTTCCAGGAGTTCGCCGCATGACCGCCCAGACCAATCGGACCGACCGGACCGACCGGACCGTCCGGATACGCCCGCTCGACCCGCTCACGGACGCCGAGCTGATCCACCCCTGGGTCACCCACCCCAAGGCCGCCTTCTGGATGATGCAGGACGCGAAGCTCCAGGACGTCGAACGCGAGTACATGGCGATCGCCGCCCATCCGCACCACGACGCCTTCATCGGCCTCGTCGACGGCGAGCCCGCCTTCCTCATGGAGCGGTACGACCCCTCGGAGGTCGAGCTCGTCGGACTGTACGAGGCGCGGCCCGGCGACGTCGGGATGCACTTCCTCGTCGCGCCCACCGACACCCCCGTGCACGGCTTCACCCGGACCGTGATCACCGCCGTGATGGCGGAACTGTTCGCCGACCCGGCGACCGCCCGCGTGGTCGTCGAGCCCGACGTCCGCAACAAGGCCGTCCACGCGCTCAACGAGGCCGTCGGCTTCGTGCCCGAGCGCGAGATCCAGAAGCCCGAGAAGAAGGCCCTGCTGAGCTTCTGCACCCGTGCCCGGTTCGAGACCGCCGTCGGAGCCGCCGCGTGAACCCCGTCGCGCACCTCACCCCCGAGCGCTGGGCCGCCGCCAACCGCGCCCTGATCCGCAAGGGCCTCGCCGAGTTCGCCCACGAGCGGCTGCTCAACCCCAAGGAGCTGGGCGAGAGCCGCTACCAGGTCCTCAGCGACGACGGCACGACCGAGTACCGCTTCACCGCCGACCGCTTCGCGCTCGACCACTGGCAGGTCTACCCGGACTCGATCAGCCGCCACCGGGGCGACGAGCAGCTCCCGCTCGACGCGCTCCAGTTCGTCATCGAGCTGCGCGGCTCCCTCGGCCTGAGCGACGAGATCCTGCCGGTCTACCTGGAGGAGATCTCCTCCACCCTGGCCGGCACGGCCTACAAGTCGACCAAGCCGCCCGTCACCTCCGCCGAACTGGCCCGCGCCGGCTTCCAGGCGATCGAGACCGGGATGACGGAGGGCCACCCCTGCTTCGTCGCCAACAACGGCCGGCTGGGCTTCGGCGTCGACGAGTACCGGGCGTACGCCCCCGAGGCCGCGAGCGGGATCCGGCTGATCTGGCTGGCCGCGCGCCGCGACCGGGCCACCTTCACGGCCGGGGCGGACATCGAGTACGAGGCCTTCGTCCGCGCCGAGCTCGGCGACGCGGCGGTGGACGGCTTCGCCGCGACCCTCGCCGGGCGCGGCCTCGACCCGGCCGACTACCTCCTCGTGCCGGCCCACCCCTGGCAGTGGTGGAACAAGCTGTCCGTCACCTTCGCCGCCGAGGTCGCCCAGCAGCGCCTGGTGTACCTGGGCGAGGGCGACGACACCTATCTGGCGCAGCAGTCGATCCGCACCTTCTTCAACAGCTCCGACCCGGCCAAGCACTACGTGAAGACGGCCCTGTCCGTCCTCAACATGGGCTTCATGCGGGGCCTGTCGGCGGCGTACATGGAGGCCACGCCGGCGATCAACGACTGGCTGCACGGTCTGGTCGAGGCGGACGCCACGCTGAAGGCGGCCCGGTTCTCGATCATCCGGGAGCGGGCGGCGGTCGGCTACCGGCACCTGGAGTACGAGGCCGCGACGGACCGCTACTCCCCGTACCGGAAGATGCTGGCGGCGCTGTGGCGCGAGTCCCCGGTGCCGTCCCTCGCCGAGGGCGAGCGCCTGGCGACGATGGCCTCCCTCCTCCACCTGGACCACACGGGCGCGTCCTTCGCGGGCGCGCTGGTCGAGGAGTCGGGTCTGGAGCCGGCGGTGTGGCTGCGGGGGTACCTGGACGCGTACCTCCTGCCGGTCCTGCACTGCTTCTACGCGTACGACCTGGTCTTCATGCCGCACGGCGAGAACGTGATCCTCGTCCTCGACGAGCGCGGCGCGGTCGCGCGGGCGGTCTTCAAGGACATCGCCGAGGAGATCTGCGTGATGGACCCGACGGCGGTCCTCCCGCCGGCGGTGGAGCGCGTCCGCGCCGAGGTCCCGGAGGACATGAAGCTCCTGTCGGTCTTCACGGACGTCTTCGACTGCTTCCTCCGCTTCCTGGGCGCGACCCTGGCGGCGGAGGGCGTCCTGGACGAGGACGGCTTCTGGCGGACGGTCGCGGAGTGCGTGCGCGCCTACCAGGAGTCGAAGCCGGAGCTGGCGGAGAAGTTCGCGCGGTACGACATGTTCGCGGAGACCTTCGCCCTCTCCGCCCTCAACCGCCTCCAGCTCCGCAACAACCGGCAGATGGTCGACCTGGCGGACCCGTCGGCGGCCCTCCAGCTGGTCGGCGACCTGGTGAACCCGATCGCCCGGTTCGCCTGAGCCGTTCCGGGACCGGCGCGGGCCCCGGCGGAGCACGGTCCTCCGCCGGGGCCCGTGGTCGTGCCCGCTACTCGGCGGGCCAGGGGACCTCCGGCGAGCGGTACCAGGTGATGCCCATCGCGTCGAAGCGGGGGGCCTGTTCGGCGAGGCGTTCCTTGTAGGCGTCCCAGTCGTGGGTGGCCGCCGGGGACCAGCCGAGTTCGGCGATGCCCGGGAGGCGCGGGAAGGCCATGACGTCGAGGTCGCCGGGGGACGCGAGGGTCTCGGTCCACAGCGGGGCCTCGACGCCCCGGACGGCGTCCTCGGGGGCGCCGGGGAGGTAGGTGGCGGGGTTCCAGTCGTACGACCTGCGGACCTCGACGTATCCGGCCCAGGCGAGGCCCAGCGGGGTGTCCTTGGTGTACTTCATGTCGAGGTACGTGCGGTCGGCGGGCGAGAGGATCAGGCCCGTGCCGTTGCGGGCGGCCGCGGCGACCCTCTCCTTCTCCTGTGCGGGGGTGCGGTCGAGGCCCCAGTACTGGACGAGGGCGCCCTCGGCGGGGGTGGCGCCGGTCAGCTGGTGCCAGCCGACGACGGTCTTGCCGTACTTGGCGACGACCGGCTGCACCTTGTCCATGAAGGTCACGTAGTCGGCGTGGCTGGTGGAGTGGGCCTCGTCGCCGCCGATGTGGAGGTAGCGGCCGGGGGTGAGGGCGGCGATCTCCCGGACGACGTCGTCGACGAAGTCGTACGTGACGGGCTTGGGCACGCACAGGGAGCTGAAGCCGACCTTGGTGCCGGTGTAGAGGGGCGGGGCGACGCCGTCGCAGGTGAGTTCGGCGTAGGAGGCGAGGGCCGCGTTGGTGTGGCCGGGCATGTCGATCTCGGGGACCACCTCCTGGTAGCGGGAGGCGGCGTACTCCACGATCTCGCGGTACTGCGCCTTGGTGTAGAAGCCTCCGGTGCCGCCTCCGACCTCGGTGGAGCCGCCGTGGGTGGTGAGGCGGGGCCAGGAGTCGACGGCGATGCGCCAGCCCTGGTCGTCGGAGAGGTGCAGGTGGAGGGTGTTGACCTTGTAGAGGGCGAGCTGGTCGATGTACCGCTTCACCTCGTCGACGGTGAAGAAGTGGCGGGCGACGTCGAGCATGGCGCCGCGGTAGGCGTAGCGCGGGGTGTCGGTGACGGTGCCGCCGGCGATCTTCCAGGGGCCCGGCTGGACGCTCTTCCGTTCGACGGCGGAGGGGAGCTGCTGGCGCAGGGTCTGGACGCCGCGGAAGAGGCCGGCGGGCACGCGGGCGGTGAGGGTGAGGCCGTCGGGCGCGGAGCGGAGCCGGTAGCCCTCGTCGCCGAGGGCGGTCTCGCCGGGGTCGAGGCGGAGCCGGATGCCGCGGCCGGCGGCGCGGTCGTCGACGACGGGGAGCGGGAACCCGGTGGCGGGGCGGAGGAGGCCGGCGAGGTAGCGGCCGAGTGCCTGGGACTCGCCGGATCTGACGTCGACGCCGATGCGGGTGGCGGCGGTGAGGGTGTAGGGCTCGCCCTCGGGGGTGACGGAGGCGGGCACGGGCACGATGCGGCCGAGCGGGCGGACCTCGGGTTCGGCGGCGGTCCTGCCGGGTGCCTTGGCGTCGGTGCCGTCGGCGGCGGCCTCTCCGCAGCCGACGCCGGCGGTCGCGAACAGGAGCAGGGATCCGATCAGGCGCGGAATCGTCGTGCGCTGTCTCACAGGCGGGCTCCCCTTCGGGTGATCGGCTTCGGAGGGTCGACTTCGGGTGATCGACACGTCCGTCGTTCTGTATATCCCCTCGGTCGGTCTGTGTATCGCCGCTGCCGTTCGGATTCAAGGTCTGGACCAAGGGGCCGAAAGAGGGGGCGGATCGACCACTCCCTGCCCGAATTCGGGCAGGATTCTTGCGGAGGCCCCCGACGAACCCTCAATATGCACGGGTGCTCGAACGCCGCCCGTCGCACGACGACCTCATCGACCACCTGGTCCGCAGCACCGCGCTCCAGCGCGGTGAGGCCGCCCGGGTGGTGCTCGACGTGCTGGCGTACTTCGACGAGACGACCGAGGAGTTCGTCCGCCGCCGCCATCGCGAACTGCAGTCCGGCGGCGCCGTGAACGCCGAGATCTTCGAACGGATCGCGGCGGAGCTGCCGCACCGGGCGGTGGCGCCGCCGGAGCTCTCGCTCCGGCAACTGCGCCGCATCGTCTACGGCTGAGCTCCGTACGTCCGAGCACATCCACCAACCTGGAGGGGTTTCACCTTTATGTGCGGAATTGTCGGTTACATCGGTAAGCGCGACGTGGCTCCGCTGCTCCTGGAGGGCCTGGCCCGCCTGGAGTACCGCGGATACGACTCGGCCGGCATGGTCGTCACCAGCCCGAAGTCCTCCGGCCTGAAGATGGTCAAGGCCAAGGGCCGCGTCCGCGACCTGGAGGCCAGGGTCCCCAAGCGCTTCACCGGCACCACCGGCATCGCCCACACCCGCTGGGCCACGCACGGCGCCCCGAGCGACGTCAACTCGCACCCGCACCTGGACCCCGAGAACAAGGTCGCGGTCGTCCACAACGGCATCGTCGACAACGCCCAGGAGCTCCGCGCCAAGCTGGAGGCCGACGGCGTCGTCTTCGCCTCCGAGACGGACACCGAGGTCATCACCCACCTCGTCGCCCGCTCCCAGGCCGAGACGCTGGAGGAGAAGGTCCGCGAGGCCCTCAAGGTCATCGAGGGCACCTACGGCATCGCCGTGATGCACGCCGACTTCAACGACCGCATCGTGGTGGCCCGCAACGGCTCCCCGGTCATCCTCGGCATCGGCGAGAAGGAGATGCTCGTCGCCTCCGACGTCGCCGCCCTGATCGCCCACACCCGCCAGGTCGTCACCCTGAACGACGGCGAGATGGCCACCCTCAAGGCCGACGACTTCCGCACCTACACGGTCTCCGGCGCCTCCACCACGGCCACCCCCGAGACCGTCGAGTGGGAGGCCGCCTCCTACGACATGGGCGGCCACGACACGTACATGCACAAGGAGATCTGCGAGCAGCCCGACGCGGTCGACCGCGTGCTGCGCGGCCGGATCGACGACCGCTTCTCCACCGTGCACCTGGGCGGCCTGAACCTCGACGCCCGCGAGGCCCGCACCATCCGCCGCATCAAGATCCTCGGCTGCGGCACCTCGTACCACGCCGGCCTCATCGGCGCCGGGCTCATCGAGTCCATGGCCCGCATCCCCGCCGACGCCGAGCCGGCCTCGGAGTTCCGCTACCGCAACCCGGTCGTGGACCCCGACACCCTCTACATCGCCGTCTCCCAGTCCGGTGAGACCTACGACGTGCTCGCCGCCGTCCAGGAGCTCAAGCGGAAGGGCGCCCGCGTCCTCGGCGTCGTCAACGTCGTCGGCTCCGCCATCGCCCGCGAGGCCGACGGCGGCGTGTACGTCCACGCCGGCCCCGAGGTCTGCGTCGTCTCCACCAAGTGCTTCACCAACACGGTCACCGCCTTCGCGCTGCTCGCCCTGCACCTGGGCCGCATCCGCGACCTGTCCGTCACCGACGGCAAGCGGATCATCGAGGGCCTGCGCAAGCTGCCCTCGCAGATCGAGGAGATCCTCAAGACCGAGGAGCAGATCAAGGAGATCGCCGCGGAGTACGCGGGCGCCCAGTCGATGATGTTCATCGGCCGCGTGCGCGGCTACCCCGTCGCCCTGGAGGCCTCCCTCAAGCTGAAGGAGATCTCCTACATCCACGCCGAGGCGTACCCGGCCTCCGAGCTGAAGCACGGCCCGCTCGCCCTCATCGAGCCGGCCCTGCCGACCGTCGCGATCGTCCCCGACGACGACCTGCTGGAGAAGAACCGCGCCGCCCTGGAGGAGATCAAGGCCCGCAGCGGCCGCATCCTCGCGGTCGCGCACCAGCCGCAGGCGAAGGCCGACCACACCATCGTCGTCCCGAAGAACGAGGACGAGCTGGACCCGATCCTGATGGGCATCCCGCTCCAGCTCCTCGCCTACCACACGGCGCTCGCCATGGGCCGCGACATCGACAAGCCGCGCAACCTGGCGAAGTCCGTCACCGTCGAGTAGGTCTCCACGCCGTCGCGGCCGAGGCGCGGCGCCGGGCCTGTCCCCCGGACGCCGCGCCCCTCCGGGCCTGTCCCCCGGAGCCTCGGCCGGACACGCAGCGGTCCCCGTGCACACACCTCCCGTGCACGGGGACCGCTGTCCTTTCCGGACCTTCCGGCTCAGCCCGCGGCCGGGGCACCGCCCGCCGAGCGGCGCAGGGCCATCGGCCAGCCGGCGACCGCGGCCGTGGCGCCGTACCAGGCGACCAGGCCCGCGGCGGCGGCGACCCAGCCGCCCGCCTCGCCGAGGCCGCCGTTGTCGGCGAGGGCGCCGATGCCGAGCAGCAGCAGCGCGACGAACAGCAGCCCGTACACACCCTGTCCGAAGAGCCCGCTGCCCGCGGAGGCCATGGTCAGCGTGAGCGCGAGGAGCGCCCACAGGAGCAGGAAGAGGCCCATGGCGTCGGCCGAGGCGTGCCCGCCGGCTCCGCTGCCCCAGGTGAACCAGAAGGCGCCGAGCGCCGCGTACGCCGTGCCTTCGCCCTTGTCGCCCGCGCGCAGGGCGAGCAGTCCGACGAGGAAGAGCGTCACGCCGCCGACCCAGGTGGCGAGACCCGCGGCATCCGCTGCCGCGACGTTGTCGATGACACCGGTTCCGCCCAGGCCGAAGGCCAGCAGGGTCAGTCCGAGTGCCAGGTGGCCGAGCGTGGAGGTGGTGTTTCCCGCGGCGACTTCGTTGTTCACGGCGGGCTCCCTTCAGGTGTGCAGTTGTCCTGCGTGAGCTGCTGTGTTCCGTGGCCTTTATGTACCCTTCACAAGCACACAATTCACCTGAGGAAGTCCGAATTTATGGCCGGATGACGGCAGTTGAGGGAGTGATCCGACGGGCCGCACGAGGCGGAGGGGCCCGCGGGCGCGTTACGGGATGACGATGACGGGCCGCTGGGCGCGGCGCGCGAGGCGGCCGGCGACCGAGCCGAAGATCCGGCCGACGATCCCGTGCGTGGAGCCGACCACGATCGCGTCGGCCGAGTACTCCCGGCCGACCTCCTCCAGCTCGTGGCAGATGTCCCCGCCGCGCTCGACCAGGATCCACGGCACCTCGGAGAGGTGATCGGCGCAGGCCAGCTCCAGACCGAGGACCTCGGTGCGGTGGTCCGGCACGTCGACGAAGACCGGGGGCTCGCAGCCGGCCCACACCGTGGTGGGCAGCCGGTTGGCCACGTGCACGATGATCAGGCCCGATCCGGAGCGGCGGGCCATGCCGATGGCGTACGCGAGGGCGCGCTCACTGGACGTGGAACCGTCGAAGCCGACGACCACTCCGTGCCGGAAGGCCGGGTCGCAGGCGTGACGTGGCTGTTCTACCGCCAGGGGGTCGACCGTGGAGTCGGCGACGCGCTTGCGGTCCGCGGGTTCGGGGAATTCGTGACCGGCCATCGGTGTCTCGGCGAAGAGGGTCCTCGTGGGAAGGGACGGGGAAAGGGGGACGAACGACGGGTGACGGCGGAGCTGTGTCCGGGAATCATCTTCCCAAGCCCATACCCCCAAGGGTACGGCGACACTCCTCTCCTGCCCAGAGCCCGCCGTGCCGCACCCGGCGTGCCCGCCGCTCGCGCGCGGCGTTCCAGGGAGCATGCACGAGGGGTTCGGGATCTGGCAATGCCGGATGTGCCCTACAGGCGTCCGTACGGGGGCCAAACGGACGTCGCCGAGAGTGACCGGAACGTTCCGTTCCTCGTTGCCACAGGTCCAGCCCGTCCCGACCGCGCCCCCGGCCCGCCGCCACCCCACCCCTCCGTCGCCACGGATCGACCCACCGTCACCACGGATCGACCCACCGTCACCACGGACCCGTCCCGCCTCCACCGCGGAACCGCCCCGCCCCCACCGCGGAACCACCCCGCCCTCAGCACAGAACCGTCCCACCGTCGCAGGGAGACCGCCCGTGCCCGCACCATCGACCGCCGTCGGCCAGACCTCCGCCACCCCCGCCCCCGGCGCGCCCCGCGGCCGGCGCCGGGCGCCCGCCCTCCCCCCGGCCGCCGGCGCGGATCCGGGAACGGGGCCGGGGCTGGGGCCGGGGCCAGGGCCGGCGGCGGGCGCGGGCGCGGCGGAGCAGGCCGGTGACGTCGTCCGCTGGGCGGTCTTCTGCTGCGCGCTGGTCCCCGTGGTGCTCCTCGTCTACGGCACCTCGCTCGGCGGAGCCGCCGGGACCGCGCTGGGGCTCGCCTCGGTGACGGCGGCCTGCCGGCTGCTGCTGCGCCGCTCGGAGCGCGGACTGCGCTCCGAGACGGTCCGGCCGGGGCGCCGGAACTAGCCCCCGAGAGTTCCGGAGCCGGCTCCGGAACCCTTCGAGTTGACAGGTTCGTACACCCGACCCCATATGTTTTCAGCCAACTTGAGGTCGTCGGCGAGTCCTTGGCGGAACGATTGGCCAAGCCCGGTGCCGACGGCCCCGAAAGCCTTGCCCCGAGGGCCCACACCCCCCGCGTACGGGGGCGTTCGCCGTCCCGTCCCCTCCCCGGGCGGCCGTCGGACGCCGGACTCCGCGATCGATCGCTTCACGCCAAGTTGCCTTGTCGACAATCCACCGGATGGAGAACTTGTCACGCCGGCGCCACGGGACACAGTAGATTCGATCATGGGTACCGAAGACTGGGGTCTCGTGCAAAACCGAGGGGAAACGTGCAGGAGCGACACGACCAGGGAGACGCGAACACCGAGGGGGGCTTAGCGTCATGAGCCAGGACTCCGCCGCACCGGAGGCCGCACGGAAGCTGTCCGGGCGCCGCCGTCGCGAAGTCGTCGCGGTGCTGCTGTTCAGCGGCGGCCCCATCTTCGAGAGCTCCATCCCGCTCTCCGTGTTCGGCATCGACCGGCAGGACGCCGGGGTGCCACGTTACCGGCTGCTCGTCTGCGCCGGCGAGGAAGGACCGCTGCGGACCACCGGCGGGCTCGAACTCACCGCGCCGTACGGCCTGGAGGCCATCGGCCGGGCGGGCACCGTCGTCGTCCCGGCCTGGCGGTCGATCACCTCGCCGCCGCCGCCGGAGGCGCTCGAAGCGCTGCGCCGCGCACACGAGGAGGGGGCCAGGATCGTCGGGCTGTGCACCGGGGCGTTCGTCCTGGCCGCCGCCGGACTGCTCGACGGCCGCCCGGCGACCACGCACTGGATGTACGCGCCGACGCTCGCCAAGCGCTATCCGTCGGTCCACGTGGACCCGCGGGAGCTCTTCGTCGACGACGGGGACGTGCTGACCTCCGCCGGCACCGCGGCCGGAATCGACCTGTGTCTGCACATCGTGCGGACCGACCACGGCACCGAGGCCGCGGGCGCGCTGGCGCGCCGGCTGGTCGTCCCGCCGCGGCGCAGCGGCGGTCAGGAGCGCTACCTCGACAGGTCTTTACCCGAGGAGATCGGCGCCGACCCGCTGGCCGAGGTCGTCGCCTGGGCGCTGGAGCACCTCCACGAGCAGTTCGACGTGGAGACGCTCGCCGCGCGCGCCTACATGTCACGGCGGACCTTCGACCGCCGGTTCCGCTCGCTGACGGGCTCGGCCCCGCTCCAGTGGCTGATCACCCAGCGGGTGCTGCAGGCGCAGCGGCTGCTCGAGACCTCCGACTACTCGGTCGACGAGGTCGCGGGCCGGTGCGGCTTCCGCTCCCCGGTGGCGCTGCGCGGTCACTTCCGGCGCCAGCTCGGCTCCTCGCCGGCCGCCTACCGCGCGGCGTACCGCGCCCGGCGGCCGCAGGGCGAGGTCGGCACGGCCGTGCTCGAAGCGGCGGTGCCGGCCCAGGGTCCGGCGGGGCTCCGCAGGCCGCTGGAGCCGGGCAAGCCGCAGTCGGACGTGTACGCCTCCGGCCGGCCCGCCCTGCCGGGCCAGCGCAGCGCGCCGTAACGGGACCGACGCCGCCACAAGCGGCGCGACGCAGGACCGACGGGCCCCCGGGGACACCTCCCCCGGGGGCCCGTCGGCCCGCCGGGACGTGTCCCGGGCCCCGCGCCCGGTGCGGCGGAGGGGGCGCGCCCCTGTTCGAGCGGAGCCGGGAGCTCGGGGGCGCGCGCACGGCGACGCGGAGCGGGCGGGAGTCCGCCGACGGGGCCCGAGGCCCTCGGGCCCGGCCCGATCGGCGGGACACGCCCTAAGGTAGGACGCATGAACGATCGCATGGTGTGGATCGACTGCGAGATGACCGGGCTCTCGCTGACGGACGACGCACTCATCGAGGTGGCCGCGCTGGTCACCGACTCGGAACTGAACGTGCTCGGCGACGGCGTGGACATCGTGATCCGCCCGCCGGACGCGGCCCTGGAGACCATGCCCGAGATCGTGCGCCAGATGCACACGACCTCGGGGCTGCTCGACGCGCTCGCCGGCGGCACCACGCTCGCCGACGCGGAGGCCCAGGTCCTCGCGTACGTCCGCGAGCACGTCAAGGAACCGGGCAAGGCGCCGCTGTGCGGGAACTCGGTCTCCACGGACCGCGGCTTCCTCGCGCGCGACATGCCCGCCCTGGAGAGCCATCTGCACTACCGGATCGTCGATGTCTCCTCGGTCAAGGAGCTGGCCCGCCGCTGGTACCCGAGGGCGTACTTCAACAGTCCGGAGAAGAACGGCAACCACCGGGCGCTCGCCGACATCCGCGAGTCCATCGCGGAGCTGCGCTACTACCGCGAGGCGGTCTTCGTCCCGCGGCCCGGCCCGGACTCGGAGACCGCGAAGAAGATCGCGGCCCGTCACGTCCTGCCCTCGGAGTGACCGTCCGCTCGCGCCTCCGGGAGCCCCGGGAACCCCCCGCGGGAAACGGTGGCGCGAGCACCCTCCGGAACCCTGTAGACTTCTTCTCGGCCGGTCGGGGAAACCTTCGGGAAAACCGCCGGTCGTGGTGGGTATAGCTCAGCTGGTAGAGCACCTGGTTGTGGTCCAGGATGTCGCGGGTTCGAGTCCCGTTACTCACCCTGATGACTCAGGCCCCGGTTCGGAAGAACCGGGGCCTGAGTCGTTCTCGTGTGCGCTCCGCCACACGGAGGACGTTCCCCGTGGGCCCTGCCGGGGCACGGTCCCTGCCCGGGAAAGGGTGCGCGCCCCGGTCGGCGGTGGGGTGGTTCCGGCCGGGGCGCGCGGTGTGGGGGGACTCGGGGGCCTGCTACCTGTAGGCGCCGAAGGCCTTCGTGAAGGCCAGCGGCTGCTGGAGGATCGAGGAGCAGGTGGGGTCGGCGTAGGTCACGGCGCCGGCCGCGCACTGCTTGTCACGGGCCGCGGACCACATCGAGAGCCGGCCGACCCCCTTGGACCTGGCGAAGGCGACGAGCTGGGTGGCGTCCTCCACCGTGAAGACCTCGGAGGAGACGTCGTTGACGCCGATCATCGGGGTGACGGCGACGGCCTTCCAGGCGGCCGCGTCGGAGAGGCCGAGGACGCCCTTGATCTGGGCCTGGGTCGCGGTCGCGGCCTGGACGGCGTACGTGCCCATGTCGGCGCTGTAGGCCGGCCCGTAGTCCATCGCCATGATGTTGACGGCGTCGACGCGGACGCCGTTCCGCCCGGCGTCGGCCAGCAGGTCCACGCCCGGCTGGGTCAGGCCCTCGGGCATGACCGGCAGGGTGAAGGAGACGTCCAGGCCCGGGTGGGACTTCTGGAGCTGGGCGATCGCCTGCGAGCGGCGGGTGTTGGCGGCGGTGTCCGGGAGGGCGGCGCCCTCGATGTCGAAGTCGAGCTTGGTGAGCCCGTAGTGGTCGACGACCTTGCCGTACGCGGCGGCGAGCGCCGAGGAGGTCGAGCAGTTCAGGGCCAGTTCGCGGCCGGCGGCGCCGCCGAAGGAGACGCGGACGTCGCCGCCCTTGGCGCGCAGGGCGCCGATCTGGGCCGCGACCTTGTCGTTCGCGAGGTCGGTGACGCCGCCCCACAGCGGGGCGCAGGAGCCGCCGGAGGTGATGAAGGCGAGGTTGAACTCCTTCACGCCGGTGGCGTCGGCGGTCGAGAGCAGGTCGTACGCCGGGTAGAGCGAGGTGTCGACGTACGGGGCGTACCGGGCCCCCGCGGCCGGTGCGCCGGTCGTGGTGGGGGTGGGCGTGGGCGTGGGCCGCGCGGTCGCGGTGGCGGTGGGCTTCGGGCTCGTGGTGGCCGTGGCGGTGGGCTTGGGGCTCGCCGTGGCCGTCGGCTTCGGGGACGCCGTCGCGGTGGGCTGCCCGGTGGGGCGGCCGCTCGGGGTGGGGGTGGCGCCTCCGGCGGAGCAGGCGGCCTTGTCGATGAGGCAGCCGGTGGGGTCGCCGGCCTGGCCGGCGGCCGAGGTGACGAAGCCGACGGTGACGGATCCGCCGGGCTCCAGCCGCCTGTTCCAGCTCGCGGGCTTCACGGTGACGTGGTTGCCGGAGACGGTGTGCTCGCCGTTCCAGAGGGAGCCGATGGTGGTGCCGGCCGGGAGGTCGAACTCCAGGGTCCAGTCGGACCGGGCGGTGGTCGTCTCGTTGGTGACGACGTACTGGCCGGTGTAGCCGCCGGTCCAGGAGCTGGTCCGGGTGTAGGCGGCGCCGACGGCGGCGGCCTGGGCGGTGCCGGTGAGCGCGAGGGCCGCGCCGCCGACGACGGCGGCGGCGACGACCGCTCCGACGACCTTGTTCCGGGTGCTCGTCCTGCGCCGGTGCGAACTGCTGCCCATCGCGTGCCTGCCTCTGCGTGCCGGGGGTGGGGGTGGGGTGCGGCAGCACGCTAGCGCCGGGAAAACGGACAATTGCCGTACTTGGCGCCGCCGTTCGGATCCTTAGGGTCCGCTTAAGGGAGGCATCGGGACCGGAAAAGGTTCAGGTCCGGCGGGCCCCCGGGGCCCTGCGCCGGCGGGCGGGCCGACGGCCGCGCCGGCCCGTGCCGTCGCCCCCGCGCCGGCCGTCGAGGCCGATCCAGATCCGTACCTCCGTACCGCCGAGGACCGAGTGGCCGATGCGGACGTCGCCGCCGGTGGCCTCCGCCATCCGCCGCACGATGTCGAGCCCCAGGCCCGTGGAGCCGTCCCGGCCGCCGCTGTTGCCGCGGGCCAGGGCGGCGGCGGGGTCGGCGATGCCGGGGCCCGCGTCGGAGACGAGGACGATGACGGCGTCGTCCCCGTTGTGGACGTCGATGGAGAAGGCGGTGCCCTCGGGGGTGTGGCGGAAGACGTTGCCGAGCAGGGCGTCGAGGGCGGCGACGAGTTCGGGCCGGGCGACGGGGATGCGGACCGGGCGCTCGACGCCCGCGACCCGCACCCGGCGGCCCTCGTCCTCGGCGAGCGCCGACCAGAACTCCATCCGCTCGCGGACCACTTCGGCGGCGTCGCAGCCGGCGCCGGGACCGGTCGCCTGGGTCTGCGGCTTCGCCTCGCGGGCCGTGCGGATGATGATGTCGACCTCGCGCTCCAGCTGTTCGACGGCCGCGCGGGTCTGCTCGGCGGCCGGTGAGGAGCCCAGCGAGGCCGCGTTGAGGCGGAGGACGGTGAGCGGGGTGCGGAGCCGGTGGGAGAGGTCGGCGGCCAGCTCCCGCTCGTTGGCGAGGAGCTGCACGACCTGGTCGGCCATCGAGTTGAAGGCGACGGCGGCCGACTTGAGTTCGGGCGGCCCCTCCTCGGGGACGCGTGCGCCGAGCCTGCCCTCGCCGAGGTCGTGGGCGGCGCCGGCGAGCCGCTGGGCGGGCCGGACCATGCGGACGCCGAGGCGGTCGGCGACGGCGACGGAGCCGACGACGAGGGCGACGCCGACGCCGGCGAGGACGAGCCAGGCGGTGGCGACGCCGTTGCTGACCTCCTCCTCGGGGACGAGGAGTTCGACGACGGCGACCTGGCCGCTGCTGAGCGCGGTGGGCTGGAGCAGGGCGAAGCCGCCGGGGACCTCGGCGATGGAGGCGCGGCCGAGGGCGCGGGTGGCGGCGAGTTCCTGGGGGTCGGCGCGGCGGGTGCCGATCTCCAGGGCGGTGCCGCCGGGTCCGGGGGCGGGCACGTGGATCGCGAGCCGGCCGGCGGCTCCGTCCTCGGTGGTGGCGACGGCCTTGTCGAGTTCGTCGCGGTCGGTGGTGATCGCGAGGACGGGGGCGAGGCCGGCGGCCCGCCGTTCGGCGTTGGAGAAGGCCCGGTCGCGGGCCATCTCCTTGACGACGAGTCCGAGGGGGATGGCGAAGGCGAAGACGACCATGACGGTGACGGCCAGGGCCACCTTGACGAGCGCCCACCTCACGGCCGGGTCTCCACGGGCGGCTCCAGCTTCACGCCGACCCCGCGCAGGGTGTGCAGGTAGCGGGGCCGTGCGGCCGTCTCGCCCAACTTCCGGCGCAGCCACGACAGGTGTACGTCGATGGTCTGGTCGTCCCCGTACGACTGCTGCCAGACCTCGGCGAGCAGCTCCTTGCGCGGGACGACGACGCCGGGCCGCCCGGCGAGGAAGGCGAGCAGGTCGAACTCGCGCCGGGTCAGGTCCAGCGGCGTCCCGTCGAGTTCGGCCTGACGGCGCAGCGGGTCGACGGTGAGTCCGCCGACGCGGAGGGCCCGGGAGGGCGGCGGCTCGCCGGCGGCCCGGGAGCGGCGCAGGACGGCGGCCATCCGCGCGGAGAGGTGGTCGACGGAGAAGGGCTTCACGAGGTAGTCGTCGGCCCCGGCGTGGAGGAGCCGCACGATCTCGGCCTCGTCGTCCCGGGCGGTCGCGATGATCACCGGCACGTCGGTGATCCCGCGCAGCATCTTGAGCGCCTCGGACCCGTCGAGATCGGGCAGGCCGAGGTCCAGGATCACGACGTCGAAACGGAAATGGGCGACCTCGCGCAGCGCCTCCAGAGCCGTGCCGACGCTCCGTACGGTGTGGGAGGCCTCGGTCAGCTGCCGGATGAGGGCGGAGCGCACGAACTGGTCGTCCTCGACCACGAGCACACTTGCCATGGGCGGCACCGTACGCCATTCGGGTGGGGCCGCGAGCGGTGTCCACCCTCCGGTGCGGAGCTTTGTCCGGTGGTGCACTATGTCCCGGTGCGAAGAGGACCCGTTCACGCCCTGGCCTGGTCGCTCGCCACCGGCGCGGCGGTCGCCCTGTCCTGGTGGGGGGTGCACACGGTGCTGTCCGGCACGGTGTACGACCCGCCCCGCTCGCTGCCCCTCCCGGCCGGCCCCGCCATCGGGACGGCCGCCTCCGGGGGCGTCCCGGGGACCTCCTCCACCCGGCGGCCCGAGAGCGCCCCGCCCTCCGCGCCCGCCGGCCCGACGCCCACGCCGAGCGGGGCGCGCACGCCCCCGTCCGCTCCGTCCCCGGCCCCCGCGCGCCGCCCGGACCCCCCGCAGCGGACGTCCGCCGCACCGCCCCCGGAACCGGCCTCCGGCGCGGGATCCGGCGCGGGCGTGAAGACCTACACCGTGGACGGCGGCCGGGTCACCTTCGACCTCGGGGAGAGCGCGGCGGAACTGGTCTCGGCGACGCCCGCGTCCGGCTGGCAGATGCAGGTGTGGAAGCAGCCGGCCTGGATCCGGGTCACCTTCACCGAGGACGGCCGGGAGCTGTCGGTCTTCTGCGTGTGGCACGACAGCGCGCCCCGCGTGGAGATCGACGACCGGCAGGCGTAGGAGCCGGTCAGCGGAAGGCGGACGGCGGGGGTACGGGCGAGGGCTTGGCGTTCGCGTCGGTGACGGGGGCCGCTCCGCCGGCGAAGTCGGCGAGGGCCCGGCCGTGTTCCACGCGTCCCGGGTGCGGGTCGGTGGCGACCCGGCGGGTCAGTTCGGCCACCGGCAGCTCGCGGTCCGAGGCGAGCAGCACCGCGTTGCCGAAGCGGCGGCCGCGCAGGACCGTCGGGTCGGCGGTGAGCGCCAGTTCGGGGAAGACCGCGGCGGCGGTGGCGATCTGGCCGCGCAGATGGGTCAGGGGCGGGCCGTCGGCGAGGTTCGCCGCGTAGAAGCCGCCGGGCCGCAGCACCCGCCGTACCTCGGCGAGGAACTCGGTGCTGGTCAGGTGGGCCGGGGTGCGGGCCCCGCTGAACACGTCGGCGATGACGAGGTCGGCCCAGCCGTCCTGGACCTTGGCGAGGCCGGCGCGGGCGTCCGTGGAGCGGACCCGGATGCGGGCCCCGGCGTCGAGGGGGAGTTCCCGGCGGACGAGCTGGACCAGGGGGGCGTCGAGCTCCACGATCTGCTGGGTGGAGCGGGGCCGGGTCGCGGCGACGTAGCGGGCGAGGGTGAAGGCGCCGCCGCCGAGGTGGACGGCCTGGAGCGGCCGGTTCGGCGGGGCGGCGAGGTCGGCGATGTGGCCGAGGCGCCGCTGGTACTCGAAGGTGAGGCGGGCCGGGTCGTCGAGGTCGACGTGCGACTGCGGGGCGCCGTCGATGAGCAGCGTCCAGGCGCGCGGGCGTTCCCGGTCGGGTATGAGTTCGGCGAGGCCGCCGTCGACGGTCTCGACGACGGGGGCGGACGCCGCCGCCCGGTCCCGCTGTTTGTTCCTGGCCACGGGCCCATTATCGGGGCACGACGGGCAGGGGGGCTCAGTGGCAGCCGTCGGCCGCCTCGATGAGCCGGGCCGCCTCGCCGAGCGCCTCGCGCAGGACGGCGGGGTCGGTGACGGGGTCGGTGTCGCCGGGGGGCAGCAGCCAGCCGGCGGGGCGGGGCGCGTCGCCCGCCGGTTCGGGGAGTTCCGGCAGCTCGGGGAGGCGCAGGCCCCGTCCCGAGGTGCGCGTACAGGCGCTGCCCGGCAGGTCCCAGGCGGCGGCGGTGCCGGGCGGCACCAGGAAGCCGAGGGTGTCGCAGGTGCCGTCGTGGACGACCGGCCCGACGGCGGGGGCGGCGGCGCGGCGCAGGATGTCCACGGCCTCCAGGCCCTGGCGGACCGGCACGGTCACCAGGTCCCAGGCCTCGGCGGCGGCCCGGGGCCCGTCGGCCTCCGGGGCGGGCGCGCGGCGCGCGGCGCCCGGGGCGGGTACGTGGTGCGCGGCCTCCGGGACGGACACGTGCCGCGTGGCCGCCTGCGAACCGATCTCCGACATGGGGACCCCTCCTCGCTCCGAAGGAGACACGTTCCGTCTCCCCATTACGGTTCAACGCCCGTGCGCGTCAACGGCTACGGCGGGATGCCGCCGCAAAGGATGGCAGTTCATGGCAGATCGCAGGCGAGATATCCGATTTGTAGCCAAACTCAGCGTAAGCGTGTGGTGACAGCAGGTACGTTCTTGCCGCCGGAAACCCGGCAGCACCAGGAGAGGGCTCGGCCATGGCGATGTCACGGGCAGTTCCCAATCTCGCCTTCCGTCGGCTCCGCGGACAGCACTCGCCGGCGGAGTTCGCCGCGGCGGTCCGCCGGGCGGCGCGGGAGATCGACGAACGGGTCGCGTGCGACGCCCGCTACATCGGGCGCGTGGAAGCGGGCGAGATCCGCTGCCCCAACTACGCGTACGAGCGGGTCTTCCTGCACATGTTCCCCGGTCTGGGCCTCTCCGACCTGGGATTCTCCGCGCGGGAGACGGTGCGCGGCCGGCGGCAGGGCGTCCCGGCCGGGACAGCGCCTCCCGCCGCCATCACCACCCGGAACGATGAGGAGAGCGACGTGCTGCGTCGCGCATTCATGACGAGCGGCTCCGCCACCCTGGCGGCCGCCTCGCTGGGACTCGGCGGCCCCGCCGTCGCGATCCCCTCCCCCCGCGGCACCCACCGGATCGGCGAGACCGAGGTGCGGGCCGTCGAGGACGCCGTGCGGCGGATCCGGCTGCTCGACGACCGGCACGGCGCCGACGGGCTCTACAAGGTGGCCGCCCAGCCGCTCCGTACCGCGTACGCGCTCCTCGACGCCGGCACCATGACCCGTCGCTCCACCGAGGACCGGCTGCACGCGGGCGCGGGCGAGCTCTCCCTCTCCGTCGGCTGGCTGGCCCACGACTCGGGGAGGCACGAGGACGCGCGCTCGCACTACGCGGAGGCCCTGGCCACCGCGCGCGTGGCGGGGAACGCGGCCCTGGAGGCGCACGCCTTCTGCAACACCTCGTTCCTGGCCCGGGACACCGGCCGCCACCGCGAGGCGGTCCGGGCGGCCCAGGCGGGCCTGCGGGCCGCGCAGCCGCTGGACTCGGCCCGGCTCCTCTCGCTGCTGTCGCTGCGGGAGGCGGGCGGGTGGGCGGGGCTCGGCGACCGCTCCGCCTGCGAGCAGGCCCTCGGCCGCGCGCACCAGTACTTCGAGCGTGGCCCGGCCGAGGGCGACCCCGAGTGGATGTCCTTCTTCGGCGAGCCGGAGCGGGAGGCGCTGGAGGCCGGCTGCTGGTCGGCGCTCGGCGAGTGGGGCCGGGCGGCGCGCCACGCCCACCGGGCGGTGGTCCTGCAGAACCCGCACTTCGCCCGGAACCTCGCGCTCTACCGGGCCCACCTCGCCAAGGACCTGGCGCACGCCGGCCGTCGGGACGAGGCGGCGGCGGAGGCGCGGCGCGTCGTGGACTCCCTCGACGGCATCGCCTCGGCCCGGATCCGCGACCTGCTCACGGAGACCGGCCGGGTCCTGGCCGGCACGCACTGAGCGGCCCGTACCGAACGGCCCGTACGAAGCGGCCCGCACCGAACGGCCCGTACGAAGCGGCCCGCACCGAACGGCCCGTACGAAGCGGCCCGTACCGAGCAGGAGCCGGGAGCTCCCGCTCCCCGGGCTACTGCTCCAGGTGCCCCGTGTCGTTCCAGCGCTCGACCGCCGGGGCGCCGTACGCCCAGCCGAGGACCGAGAGGCTCGTCGGGTCCAGGCGGATGCGGGCGGCGAAGGAGACGTCCTCGCCGAGCCAGCGCGCGCCGATCGAGCGCAGGATGTGCCCGTGGGCGAACACCAGGACGTCCCGGTCGGCGGAGCGGGCCCACTCCACGATCTCGTCGGCGCGGTCCGACAGCTGGGCGAGCGTCTCACCCCCGGGGACGCCGTCGCGCCAGATGAACCAGTCCGGCTGGATCTCCTTGATCTCGGGCGGGGTCAGCCCCTCGTACGCCCCGTAGTCCCACTCCATCAGCGCGTCCCAGGGCCGGGCCCTGTCCCCGAAGCCGGCGAGCTCGCAGGTCTCGCTCGCCCGGACGAGCGGGCTGGTACGCACCTCCACGTCGGGGAGCCCCTGCCAGGGGCCCCGGTGCAGGCGCTCGCCGAGCAGCTTCGCCCCTCGTCGTCCCTCGTCGAGCAGCGGTATGTCGGTCCTGCCGGTGTGCCGGCCGAGAAGGGACCACTCGGTCTGGCCGTGCCGGGCGAGCAGGATGCGGGGTGCCATGGGAAGGACGCTCCAGGAGTTCACGGTGCGGACGTGCCTCTCCCATCATCGCCGACCTGAACGCGCGGCGGCGTCCGGGCAACCTCCGGGGGACGCCCCGCGTCCCCTCCCCCGGACCGCATCACCGACCGGGGGGACTCGTTCATGCGCAAGCCACGCCGGTGGGCGGAGCTGACCCTGATCGCGGTCGTGTACGCGGCCTACTCGGGCGGGCGGCTCCTGGCGAGGGGCGACGAGGCCTCGGCCGTGGCGCACGGGCTCGCGGTCCTGCGGTTCGAGGAGGGCCTCGGGATCGACGCCGAGCACCCGTTGAACCGGTGGTTCACGGACGTCCCCGCGCTCGGGGTCCCGGCGGACTTCGCGTACGCCTCGCTGCACTACCTGGTGACCCCGGCGGTCCTGGTGTGGCTCTTCCGCCGCCGCCCCGCGCACTACCGGGCCGCCCGCACCTGGCTGATGCTCTCCACCCTGCTCGGCCTCGCCGGCTTCACGCTGCTGCCGACCTGCCCGCCCCGGCTCCTCGACGCGGCCCACGGCTTCACGGACACGATGGCGCACTTCAGCGCGTACGGCTGGTGGGGCGACGAGGCCAGCGCGCCGCGCGGGCTCGGCGGTCTGACGAACCAGTACGCGGCGATGCCCAGCCTCCACGTCGGCTGGGCGCTGTGGTGCGGGACGATGCTGTGGCGGCACGGACGGGCACCGCTCACGAAGGCCCTCGGGGTGGCGTATCCGCTGGTCACGGCACTCGTCGTGATGGGCACCGCCAACCACTACCTGCTCGACGCGGTCGCCGGGGCGGCCGTGATGGGCGCGGGCCTGCTGCTCGCCCCGCACGCGCTGCGGCTCGCCGACCGGATCCGCACGACACCGGAAGCGCCCCCGGTTGTCGGTGGTGGATGGGAGACTTCGGCGGGTGAGCGCATCCCCGGACAGCGGTCTGTCCCGAACACCGCGGACGACACCTCCTCGGCAACTACTGGCTGAGCTGCGCGGACCGGCCGTCGTGCCGCGTCCGCTGGACGCCCGAGCCCTCGCGGCGCTCGCCGCCAACCCGGGCTGCAAGCGGCGGGCCGTCCTCGACGGCGCCGGCGTCGACAAGTCGGCGCTGGCCGCGAAGCTCGGCTCGCCCGCGCCGTTCGGGCAGTCGCAGTTCGCGATCGTGCGGGGCAACTCCTTCGAGGCGAAGGTCAAGGCGGACGGCGGGCGCGAACTGCTGCGCCTGATCGGCGTGGAGGAGCCGGGCGAGGTGTCCGTGCCCGACCTGGCGGCGGCCGGACCCGAGGGGCGGGTGGCGCGCACGGCGCTGGCGCTGCGGGAGGCGACGGGTGCCGGGGCGTGGACGCTGCTCGACCATCCGCTGCTCGCCCTGGAGGTCGCCGGTTCCCCCGTCCACCTGGAACCGGACGCGGTGGTGGTGCACCCCGACGGCGGCTGGACGGTGGTGGAGATCAAGTCGTTCCCGATGATCGACGGTTCGGCCGACGCGGCGAAGGTGGGCGCGGCGGCCCGCCAGGCCGCCGTGTACGTGCTGGCCCTGGAGCGGGTGGCGGCCCGCACGGAGGGCGCGCGGGTCGCGCAGTCGGTGCTCCTCGTCTGCCCGAAGGACTTCTCGAACGTGCCGACGGCGTCGATGGTCGACGTGCGCAAGCAGCGGTCGGTGACCCGGCGCCAGCTGGCCCGGCTGACCCGGATCGACGAGATCGCGCGGGCCCTGCCGGAGGGCATCAGCTTCGACGTGGTGGAACGGACGGCGGAGGAGCTGGCGGCGGCCGTGGAGTGCGTCCCCCATCAGTACGCCCCGGAGTGCCTGGCCGCCTGCGAGCTGGCCTTCCACTGCCGGGCGCGCGCCCGGGAGGCGGACGCGGTGGAGGCCCTGGGCCGTTCCGTACGGGGGGAGTTGGGCGGTCTGACGACGGTCGGCGCGGTCCTGGCGGCGGCGCGCGGCGAGGAGGGCGACCCGGAGGACCCGGCGGTGGCGGCGCTGCGCCGGGCGCGGGCGCTGCGCGAGGAGGCCCTGGCGGGGGTGGCCGCATGTCGCTGATCTCCACGCTCGCCCGGATGGAGGCCGTCGAGTCGGGGCGGGCGCAGCCGCTCGCCACGGTCCGGCACCGGCGGCTGTCCGCACGGCCGTTGGTCCTCGTGCCGCTGACGACGGCCGGTGAGGCGGGCGCCCCGCTGGGCGCGCTGGTCGGCACCGATCCCGAGGAGCCGCGGCTCCTGGTGGTGCCGCAACCCCGGGACCGCGACCTGCGGTTCGCGTTCCTCGCGGACCTCGCCGAGGAGATCCTGCCGTACGTCGACTCGTTCACGGACGTCGTCGAGGCGGCGGAGCGGAACGAGGTCGACCCCGAGACCGGCAAGAAGGTGAAGGTCGAGGTCGAGCTGTGCGCCGACGCGCCGCAGCTGATCGTGCCGAGCCGGGCGGGCATCGAGTACGTGCGGCTGCTCGGACGGTCGACGCGGTTCCGGCGGACGGCCGAGCAGGACCCGGAGACGCCGTTCCCGGCGCCGCCGCGGGTGCCGCTGCTCGGCCGGTGGCTGACGCACTTCGGCGAGCGGGCCCGGGTGCCCGGCTCCTCGCTGCTCCTCTCGGCGACGGACCTGCTCAACCGGCACTGGGCGACCGGCCAGTCGTCCCTGGAGGACCAGCACCTGGGCGCGCTGCTCGCCTGGATCGCCCCGTGCGACGGGGAGCCGGGCGCCGAGGCGGCCCTGCGGGCCGAGGTCGGCCGGGACGCCCAGGGGCAGTTGCTCTGCCCGCCGGCCGGTCCCGCGACCGATCCGGCCTTCGACAACAAGCTCCTCGCGCCGGCGATCGAGCGGTACGACCGGGCCCGGCAGTCGCTCGGCGCGGCCGAGGACGGCGAGAGCGCCGACACGGGCCTCGCCGAGCTGCACGGGGCCGAGCGGGAACTGCGCCGGCTGATCGCCTCCCAGCTGAAGCCGACCTGGCACTCCGTCTGGCGGGCGATCGAGCTGCTGCGGGAGCTGCCGGAGGGCGCCCGGGTCGAGGACCGCTGGACCCGTGACCGCTGGTCCTTCACCGGCCACCGGGACCGGATCGCGGCCGGCGAGCCGCCGCAGCCGCGCCGGGACGACGCCGTGACGGCGGCCTCGAAGCTGGCCGCCCGCGAACAGGCGCAGGGCCAGCTGGAGGCGCAGGAGGCCCTGGACGATCCGCTGGTGATGGCGGGGCGGCGGCTCGCGGGCGAGGCGTTCTCGGCCGAGGTGGTCGAGGTGACGATGGCGTGGACGGAGTCGAAGCGGCCCGCGCCGCGGCCGCTCGTCACGGTCCGCACGGACGACCGGCCGCACCTGGCCGAGAAGGTGAAGGTGTACCGCTCGCTGGACGGCAAGCCGCAGGCGGCGGAGTTCGTGCGGTACGAGGAGGACGGCTCGCCGCTGCTGCGGATCCTGGACCGGATGGGCCGGTCCAGGGAGCCCGCGGAGGGCTCGGTGCCGGAGAAGGGCGAGCGGATCGTCTGGACGCTGTTCGAGCACGACCAGCGGGTCGGCCCGAAGCTGCCGGACCCGGAGGAGACGCCCTGGACGCACGGCGGCCCGCCCCGGGCGGACGCCGTGGAACCGCCCGACGCCGTGACGCCGGAGGACCTCCTGTGACCCCGTCCGGCACCGTGCCCCGCGAGGACGTGCCGTGACCCCGGCTTCGGGGGGCGTGCCGTGCCCCTGACTCCGGAGACCGCGCTCGTGCCCCTGTCCGTCCCCCTGATCCCCGAGGACCCGCCGTGACCGTGTTCGACCCGTCCGCCGAGGCCGCACGCGCGACCTCCGCCATCCTGGCGGACACCCTGCGCGGCACCGCGCGGGGCGTCGTCGTCGACTCCCCGCCGGGTGCCGGCAAGTCGACGCTCGTGGTCCGGGCCGCCCTCGAACTGGCCGCCGCCGGGCGCCCCCTGATGGTGGTCGCCCAGACGAACGCGCAGGTGGACGACCTGGTGCTGCGGCTCGCGGAGAAGGAGCCCGACCTGGAGGTCGGCCGGCTGCACTCGAACGACTCCGACCCGTACGACAAGGCGCTCGACGACCTGGCCAACGTACGGAAGTCGGCGAAGGCGGGCGAGCTGACCGGGCTGCCGGTCGTCCTGTCCACGGCCGCCAAGTGGGGGCACGTGAAGAACGTCGAGCCGTGGGCGCACGCGATCGTCGACGAGGCGTACCAGATGCGCTCGGACGCGCTGCTCACCGTGGCGGGCCTCTTCGAGCGGGCGCTGTTCGTGGGCGACCCCGGGCAGCTCGACCCGTTCTCAGTGGTGGGCGCGGAGCAGTGGGCGGGGCTCACGTACGACCCGTCGGCGAGCGCCGTCTCCACGCTGCTCGCGCACAACCCGGAGCTGCCGCAGCACCGGCTGCCGGTCTCCTGGCGGCTGCCTGCCACGGCGGCGCCGCTGGTGTCGGACGCCTTCTACCCGTACACGCCGTTCCGCAGCGGCACCGGACACGGGGACCGGAGGCTCTCCTTCGGGGTGCCCTCGGACGGTTCCGGTCCCGACCGGGTCCTCGACGAGGCCGCCGAGTCCGGCTGGGGCCTGCTCGAACTCCCGGCCCGGCACACCCCCCGCACCGACCCCGAGGCGGTCGGCGCGATCGCCCTGGTGGTGCGCCGGCTCCTGGACCGGGGCGGCGCGGCGGTCTCGGAGCGTTCGGAGACCCCGGTCCCGCTCACCCCGGACCGGATCGCCGTCGGCACCGCCCACCGCGACCAGGCGGCGGCGGTCCGGGCGGCGCTCGCGGACGTCGGCGTGACGGGCGTGACGGTGGACACCGCGAACCGGCTCCAGGGCCGTGAGTACGACGTGACGGTCGTCCTGCACCCGCTGTCGGGTCGCCCGGACGCGACCGCCTTCCACCTGGAGACGGGCCGGCTGTGCGTGCTGGCCTCCCGGCACCGGCACGCGTGCGTCGTGGTGTGCCGGGCGGGCGTGGCGGAACTCCTCGACGAGCACCCGTCGACGGATCCGGTGCGGCTGGGGGTCGCGGTCTCGTTCCCCGACGGCTGGGAGGCGAACCACGCGGTCCTCTCCCACCTGGAGGAACACCGGGTGACCTGGGCCCCCTAGGGCCGCGGCGGCCCTCGGACGGGCACCCGGGCCGCCCTCTCCGCCTGGAGGGGCACCGGGTGGCCGGACGCCCCGGCCCGTCCCGCGCGGATCGAAACCGGGGCCCGGGGGTCTGCGGGGGCGTACGGGGAGGGCTTCGCGCTCTTGCGGGAAGCGGGACAATGGAAGACGGCCCGGGAGTCCGGGCCGTGCCTGTGCGAGGAGGAGAAGGACGATGGCGGAACCCGCGGAGCGGAGCGCACAGCGGCGGCTTCGGCCGGCACCGCTGATCTTCGAGCCTGCCGAGGCGACCGCCGATCCGGAGCACTTCTTCGACCTGGAGTCGATGGAGGACCCCCGCGAGCTGCTGTCCCGGGCGACGGAGCTGACGCTCGCGTTCCGGGCGGCGACGGACCGGGCGACCGAGTTCCAGGCGATCGCGGCCGCGCAGCTGGCGGATCCGCGCCGGTTCGACCGGCTGACGGTGGCGGACGTCGCCGAGCGGGCGGCGTGGACCGAGGACTACGCCCGGAAGATGATCGAGTTCGGCCGCGACCTGATCCGGACGAACGGACAGCCGTCGGAGGACTGAGCGGCGTACGGACGGTCGGCGAAGGACCGGGCGGACGGACGCGTACGGGGCGGGCGTACGGCCGGGCGGGGGAGGGCCGGGCGGGCGTGTGACACGGGCGGGCGTACGCGGGGCCAGTGGGCCGGTGGGGGCCGGTGGGTCCGTAGGGGCCGGTGGGCCCGTGGGGGCCGGTGGGCCCGTGGGGGCCGGTGGGTCCGCGTGGCTCGGAGGGCCCGCGTGGCTCGGAGGCGTGCGTCTGACCGAAAACCACCCCTGGCATATGCCGAGGGGGCACGATACTCCTCCCCCACCCCTCCTGTCCGGGATTCCGGGAACCCTCGGCAATCGGGTGATCACACCCGGTAGACCTGGATCCATGACGACCTGGCTGCGCGACGAGACCCCGCACGACATCTTCCGGTTCCTCCGGCAGGGCGACGAGGGGCGGCACCAGGCGGCCCGGGTGACCGCCGACGGGGCCGCCTGGCTCGCCTCGGCCGCCGGGGGCCGGGCCGGTGCCGCGCTCACCCGCTGGGAGTCCCGCCCCGCCTCCCCGGCGGCGCTGCCCTGCGGGACCCTCTTCGACGTCGTCAACGTGGACCCGGTCTTCGGGCGCCGGATGCTGGACCGGCTGTGGGAGGAGGGCCCGGGTTCGGGGCCCGTCGCCGTGCACCGGGGCCGGATGATGCTGTTCGCCGCGCCGGGGACGGCCCAGCGGCTGCCGGCGCTGCTCGACTGGGAGGAGTGGAGCCGGGAGGTCCCCCGGCCGCTCTGTCACGGGCGCGGGGACGCGGTGACCGTGCCGGCGCTCGTGCCGTCCGGCTCCGCCGGGCCCCGCTGGCTGGTGGCCCCGGACAGCCGGCATCCGTGGCTGCCCGGCCCCGAGGTCGTGCTCTGGGCCTGCGTGCGGGCCGTCCGGGCGGCCTCCGCCGCCGACGTGCGGGTATCGATTTTTCCTCCCGCCGATCCGGATGCTAATGTCTACGACGTCAGCAGGCGCCGCTAGCTCAGTTGGTTAGAGCAGCTGACTCTTAATCAGCGGGTCCGGGGTTCGAGTCCCTGGCGGCGCACAGACAGGGGAAGCCCCTCGCGGAAGCGAGGGGCTTCTTCGTCTTTCCGGTCACGCCCCTCGGGGAGGGGTGATCTTCACCGTCCAGTCGCCCGCCCCGGTGCGGTCGGTGACCTCGACGCGGATCCCGGTTCCGGGCACGGTCAGGGTCTCGCCCTCCTCCAGGGGGGCGTCCGCGAGCGGCGGGTAGACGGAGCGGTCCGCGCACGCCTGGGTGGCGGGGTGGGCGTCCACGACCTCGACCGGGCCGTCGCCGGAGGCCGTACCGCTGTGGACCCGGTAGACGAGCACGCCCTCGGTGCAGGTGTCGGCGTCGTTCCCCGCGCCGCTCCGGGCCTCGATCGCCAGGACGCTGTCGGGGCCGGTGCGGACGACGGCGAGCCGGGTGCCGAGGATGCCGCCGGCCGGGGGCGGGGCGTCGACCGGCTCCAGAGTGACCAGCCGGGAGCCGGAGCCCTGGACGCAGGTGATCTGGGCGCGGGAGAGCCAGCCGAGCTTCCACTTGTTCCAGCCGAGGAGGTCCGGGGAGAGTCCGAACTGGCTGCCCATGACGTCCCAGTCGCCCACGTGGGTGTCCCAGTCGCCCTTGCCGTCCACCGGCCGGTGGTAGAGGTCGGGCAGGTCGAAGACGTGGCCGGTCTCGTGGGCGAGGACGTTGCGGTCGGGCGGGTGCCGCTCGAAGACGGTGACGACGCGTTTGATCTCGGTGCCGTCGGCCTCCAGCGGGTGTTCCAGGTTGACGACCTTGGTCGCGTCGGAGTCCACGCCGGGCGCGTCCGGGTCGGCGACCAGGTAGACGATGTCGTACCGCGAGAAGTCGACGTCCTCGTCGGCGGCGGCGATCGCGTCGCGGAGGTAGGCGGCCCGCTTCCCGGCGTCCCAGTCGCGCCGTATGGCGTACTCCTCCGACGCGTGCGGCATCGGGGTCCAGGAGGGCCGGGGGTGCGGGCGCAGGTCGAAGCGTCCGTAGGAGGCGCGGGCGAAGTACTCGCTGGTGGCGGGGAAGTGGTCGGCGGCGAGTTCGCCCGGTTCGGTGAGCGGTGCGGAGTCCGGGAAGGACAGGAAGATCATGACCGCGTCGAGGTCCCTGTTCGGCCGGGGGTAGGAGCCGTTCCAGGTGTCGAGGCCGAGCGAGTGGTGGGCGGCGGTGCGGGGCAGGGCGCAGGGGTTCGCCGAGGACGCGCCGGCGGCGGGGCCCGCGACGAGCCCCGTGGCGGCCAGTGCGGCGAGCGCGGTGAAGGCCGCCGCGCCGGCACGCAGCCGTGAGCGTTCCACTCCCCCGGGTGGCTGCTGAGCCCTCACGTGGACCTCCGGATCGGGAATGCGGGACACCCCACCCACCTTGTGGCGGTTTGAGGTTTTTCGCATGTTTCCACTGCCCCGGTCGGGTGAGGGCACTCCTCGAGGTCGACGCGACACGAGCGCGCTTCAGCTCACGGAAAGTCACATTCGGTCATGTCCCGAACGGCGCGTGTCACACCCGCGCAGAAACGATCGGGCGGGTCGGTCCGGTGGGCAGCCTCACAGCGCCGGAGGCCCCTCACGGACGCCTCGGAGCTGGAACGCTCCCCCGGCTGGCTCTATGATCGGCTCACTCTTCCTTGGCCGACCGTCCCGACCACATGTGACCGGCCCGACTGCACACGGGAGCGAGCGGTGAGCGGAACCCCCGAAGGACCGGTGCACCCAGAGCCGGCGGAGACACACGCGGCCGAACCCGCACTCACGGAGCGTCACCCCGCACGCCGGGCGGCCGAACTCCGCGACTACCGGGCCGCCTTCCGGGTCGCCCAGCTCGCCATGGCCGTGGTCGACGAGGACGGCGTCGTCATCGCCGCCAACGACTCCTTGGGCACCCTCCTGGGCGCCGAGCCCGCGGCGCTCCGGGAGCAGGCCGCGGCCGACCTCGTGGACCTCGCCTCCGACGGCCGCACCTGGCACGCCTACCGCGAGGTGCTCGGCGGCCGCCGCTCCCGCTTCCGCTGCACCCGCCGCCTCAAGCACGCCGACGGGCGCTCGCTGTGGGCCGAGGTCACCGTCGCCCCCGTCCCCGACAGCCGGCGCGTCCTGCTGTCGATCGCGGACATCAGCGAGCGGCGCGAGCTCCACGCCCGGCTGCGCCACCTCCAGATGCACGACCCGGTGACCCGGCTGCCCAACCGCGCGCTGTTCTTCGAGCGCCTCTCGGCGGCCCTGGAGGTCGCGGCCCAGGACGCCGCGGTCGCCGAGGCCTGCGCGCGGCACGGCTCCCGGGAGTTCCCCCGGTCGCACGAGTCACACGAGTCGTACGAGTCGTACGGCTATGGCAGAACAGGGCGGATCGGCCTCTGCTACCTGGACCTCGACGGCTTCAAGGCGGTCAACGACACCCTCGGCCACCGGGTCGGCGACCGGCTCCTGGCCGCCGTCGCCACCCGGCTGACGGAGTGCGCGGACAGCGACGGCTACACCCGCAACGGCGGCCACCTCGTGGCGCGGCTCGGCGGCGACGAGTTCGCGATCCTGGTCGAGGACTCCACCGGCACGGAACAACTGGCGGACCTGGCGCGCTCGGTGCTCGACGCGTTGCAGCACCCCTTCGACCTGGGCGGTCAGCGGCTCTCGGTCTCCGCCTCGATCGGCGTGGTCGAGCGGGCGGCGCCCGGGACGACGGCGACCGCCCTGATGCAGGACGCGGACACCACGCTGTACTGGGCGAAGGCGGACGGCAAGGCCCGCTGGACGCTCTTCGACCCGGAGCGCAACGCCCACCGCATGACCAGGCAGTCGCTCTCCTCCACCCTGCGACCGGCCGTGGAGCGCGGGGAGTTCACCCTGGAGTACCAGCCGCTGGTGGACCTGACCGACGGGGCGGTCCGCGGAGTGGAGGCGCTGGTGCGCTGGAACCACCCGCAGTTCGGCCCGCTCCCGCCGAATCGGTTCATCGGGATCGCCGAGGAGGACGGCTCCATCGTGGAACTGGGCCGGTGGGTGCTCCGCACCGCCTGCCGCCAGGCCCGGCAGTGGCAGAAGGACCATCCGCGCGAGCGCCCGATCTTCGTCAGCGTCAACGTGGCGGTCCGCCAGGTCTGGGACTCCGACCTGGTCGCGGACGTGGCCGGCATCCTCGCGGAGACCGGTCTCGCACCGCACCTGCTCCAGCTGGAGCTGACCGAGTCCGCGGTGATGGGCTCGAACGGCCGGCCGCTCCAGGCCCTCCAGGCGCTGAGCGACATGGGCGTGCGGATCGCGATCGACGACTTCGGCACCGGCTATTCGAACCTCGCCTATCTGAGCCGGCTGCCGGTCTCCGTGCTCAAGCTGGACGGCTCCTTCGTCCGGGGCTTCCAGGACGAGGAGCACGCCAATCCGGCGGACGAACTGATCGTCGAGGCGCTCGTGCACCTGGCGCACCGGCTCGGCCTCACCGTGACCGCGGAGTGCGTCGAGACGGCCGGGCAGGCCAGCCGGCTGCGCCGGATCGGCTGCGACACCGGGCAGGGCTGGCTGTACTCGCGGGCGGTGGCCCCGGACCGCATCGCCGCGCTGATCGGCACGGAGCCGCTTCCCGTATAGCGCCGGAGGCATGGAACTGCCCCCGGCCGGAGGGACATTCCGGGCGGGGGCAGTGGCTCATCGGTTCAGCGGTGCGTTCGGGGGCGGGATCAGCAGGCGCCCTGGTCCTTCCAGACGCCCCACTCGCCGGTCGTGCCCGGCTCCTCGTTCTGGGTCCACCACTGGGCCTTCCAGGTGTGGCCCTTGTGGGAGACGAGCGAGCCGCCGGTGTAGACCTGGCCGGCCACGTACGCCGGGGCGGTGCAGCCCGTGGTGGGCGGCGGGGTGGTGGGGGGCGTGGTGGTCGGCGGGGTCGTGGGAGTCGTCGGCGGGGTCGTGGGCGGGGTGGTCGGGGTCGTCGGGGACGAGCCGACCGCCGTCACGATGTCCTTGAAGAGGGTCGCGTTGGCGTCGAGGCCGAGGAGCGAGTACATCATCGCGCCGGCCAGGCCGCGGTTGTGGGCGTAGTCGGCGCGCGCCTGGACGGTGCGCTTGTCCAGGCCGGTGAAGAACTCGCCGTCCTTGTAGAAGTAGGCGGACTTGGCCTGGTCGTCCCAGAAGGTGGTCGACGGGTTGTCGACGATGCCGCCGAGCTCCTTGTAGTACGCGATGCCGGCCGCCTGGCTCAGCGGCCGGGCGCCGGAGCCGCCGGTCGCGGGCTGCGCGAGGCCGTTGGTGGTCCCGGCCGGGACGCCCTTCCAGCCGCGGTAGTAGAACTCGTAGCCGAGGGTCAGCTTGTTCGCCGGGAAGCCGCCGGTGATGCCGTAGGCGGGCTTGCCGTCGATCCAGGAGTCGATCGCGTTCTCGATCGAGTACTTCTCGGTGCCCGGCTTGATGACGTCGGTCGGGTCGTTCGTGCCGGAGTGCAGCGGGGACTGGTGGTACGTGGGCCCGTCGCCGTCCCAGGCGCCGTGCATGTCGTACGTCATGATGTTCGCGTAGTCGAGGTACGCGCCGATCTTGTCCGTCTCGATGTTCTTGATCTTGTCCTGGCCGGCCGGGAGCGCGGCGGTCAGGAGGTACTTCTTGCCGCCGTGGGCCGCGCCGTACTCGTCGAGCTGCTTGCGGAACTCGGCGAGGAGGAGCGTGAAGTTCTGCTTGTCCTCGGGGGCGTAGTGGTTGCCGAGGTGGCCGTCGGGCGAACCGGGGTACTCCCAGTCGATGTCGATGCCGTCGAAGATGCCCGCCGCGGTGCCGGGGCCGCCGTAGCCGCCCTCGACGGGCAGGTCGCCCTGGATGTACTGCTTGATGCAGGAGGCGACGAGCTTCTTGCGGCTGGCGTCGGTCCTGGCCGCGTCCGAGAAGTACTTGGAGTAGGACCAGCCGCCGATCGAGATGTTGATCTTCAGCTTGGGGTACTTCGCCTTCAGCTCCTTGAACTGGTTGAAGACGCCCACGATCGGCTGGTCCCACTTGTCGGCGACGCCGTCGACGCTGTCCGCCGCCGAGAAGGACTTCTGGTAGTCGGCGTACGAGTCGCCCGCGCCGTCGCCCGCGCCGGGGTTGTTGTCGTCGCCCGCGGCCTTGTTGGCCTCGAAGCAGGTGAGGTCGGTCGGGTGGATGTTCCCGAACGAGTAGTTGATGACGTCCAGGTTCGCCGCGATGCCCCGCTCGTCGAGGTGCTTCGGGTAGAAGGCGTTCCCGTAGACGCTCCACTGGTCGTAGTACGCGATTTTCACGCCTCCCGTGGAGGCGGTGGTGCCGGTCTCGGCGGCCTGGGCGGAGCCGATTCCGGCCGTGGCGGCGAGGGCGCCGGCGGCGAGGGCCGAGCTGAGGAGCGCGGCGATCAAGGGCTTGCGGGGGTGCACGTGCTGCCTCCGGGAGGGGGTGGCGGTACGGAAGTTGGAGCAGTGATATCCGCCGCGTGAACAGCGCGTCAATGGTCTGAACCAGATTGAGGACTAGACCAATTTGATGAAGAAAGCCCTTGTCAGAGAGGTGAAGCACAAAAGGAAACCGCCCGCCACCATCGGTGACGAGCGGTTTAAGGTTCACTTAGGGAAGGACGGCGGATCGTTCGAGGATGAACCAGGCGGCCCGGTTTTCGCGTTACTCCGACAGCTCCGGCAGCCCGTACGCGTCGGCGATCAGCTCGTAGCTCCGCACCCGCTCCGCGCCGCCGTGCCCGTTGGCCGTGATCATCAGCTCGTCCGCACCCGTCCGCTTCCGCAGGTCGTCCAGGCCGACGCGCACCTCGTCCGGCGTGCCGTACACGACGTTCGCGAGCCAGCCGTCGACGAACTCCCGCTCGGCGGGACCGAATCCGTACGCCTCCGCCTCCTCCGGCGTCGGCACCAGGCCCGGCCGGCCGGTGCGCAGCCGCAGCATCGCGAGCGCGCCGGCGAGGACCTGGCGGTGGGCCTCCGCCGCCTCCTCGGCGGCGAACGCCGAGACGCCGATCATCGCGTACGGGGCGTCGAGGACCTCCGAGGGCCGGAAGGAGTCCCGGTAGAGGTCGAGCGCCGGGATCGTGTTCCTGGCCGAGAAGTGATGGGCGAAGGCGAAGGGCAGTCCGAGCAGCCCGGCGAGGCGGGCGCTGAAGCCGGAGGAGCCGAGCAGCCAGATCGGCGGCCGCCCCTTCGGGCCCTGCACCGGCCCCGGCACGGCGTGGATCCGGGCGTACGGATGGCCGTCCGGGAAGTCGTCGTCCAGGAACCGGGTCAGCTCGGCCAGCTGCTCGGGGAAGTCGTCGGCTCCCTCGTCGAGGGTGTCGGACCGGCGCAGGGCGGCGGCCGTGGCCCCGTCGGTGCCGGGCGCGCGGCCGAGGCCGAGGTCGACCCGGCCCGGGGCGAGGGCCTCCAGGGTGCCGAACTGCTCGGCGACGACGAGCGGGGCGTGGTTGGGCAGCATGACGCCGCCCGAGCCCAGCCGGATGCGCCGGGTGTGGGCCGCGAGGTGGGCGAGGATCACGGCCGGGGAGGAGGAGGCGACCCCGGGCATGGAGTGGTGCTCGGCCACCCAGTGCCGGTGGAAGCCGCGCCGCTCGGCGAGCCGGCTCAGCTCGACGCTCGTGGCGAGCGCCTGGGTCGCGGTCCGCCCGCTGCCGACGGTCACCAGGTCCAGTACGGACAGCGGTACGGGCGCGCTGCCCCGCGCCTCTCCTCGAATAGCGTCGGTCACCGTCGGGACCCTCCTCGGCACATGTGCGGATACATCCGGACCACAACAGGAGGGTGTCTCCGCTTATTCCGCCCCGTCGCGGGCGGAAAATTTCTGCCGCGCGCCGGTGGCCGAACACCGACGTCACCGCCGCCGCGCACGCCCCTGACCTGAGGCTCCGTGCACCACTCATGACATGGGCATATGCCAGGGTGTCGCGGCCCAGCCCAGGGGCCCGATCCGTCGCATCATTCTCGCCAACAGCCGCCCCGTGAAGGGCCCTTGGCGGTTATCGTGGTACGAAAGCTTGCGGTCACAACCTGGTAGGGGGAAACCGTGGCGCTGAAGCCCGAGCCCACCGCGCCGTTCCACTCGGTGCAATACGCCCTGCGCGTCCTCGAGACGGTCTCGCGGCACGGTGGCGGAGTGACGGACGTCCAGATCGCGCGCGAGACCGGCCTGCCCGTCGCCCACCTGTCCTCACTGCTCCTCATGCTCCGCCGCGAGGGGTACGTCGAGCAGGTCGCCGACGGCGCGTACGTGATCGGGGACTCCCTCGTCCTCCTCGGCTCCGGCCTGACCCGCCGCGAAGCCCTGGAGGCCAAGCTCCAGGAGACCCTGACCGAGCTCCGGGACTCCGTCGGCGCGGCGGTCTACATCAGCCGGTACATCGACGGCGAGGTGAAGATCACCCAGTTCGCCGACGGCCCGCGCACGCCCAAGGTCAACGAGTGGGTGGACTTCCGCTCGGCCGCGCACGCCAGCGCGGTCGGCAAGTGCCTGCTCACCCAGCTCGACCAGAACGGCCGCCGGGACCACCTCTCCCGGCACAAGATCGCCCGGCTGACCTCCCGGACGATCACCAGCGAGCGGATCCTCTTCTCGAAGCTCGACAGCCAGCCGGCGACCGTCCCCGTGCTCGACCTCCAGGAGTACGCGGTGGGCACGGTCTGCGCGGCCGTCCCGCTGACGGCGGGCTCGGCCGTGGGCTGCCTGGCGCTCTCCCTGCCGATCGAGCACGCCCACCGGCTGCGCGCCGCGGCGGACACGCTGAACCGCAGGGCCGCCCCGGTGGTGCTCTCGCTGGCGATCTGAGGCCGCGGCCGACCTGCTCGAGCCGGTCCCGCGGGGTGGTCGGAAGCACCCCTCGGGACCAGGTAGTATTTTCTCTGTCAGCAGGCGCCGCTAGCTCAGTTGGTTAGAGCAGCTGACTCTTAATCAGCGGGTCCGGGGTTCGAGTCCCTGGCGGCGCACAGACAGAGAAGGCCCCCTCACTCCGGTGAGGGGGCCTTCTCGTCGTGCCGGGGAGACCGCCCCCGGAGACACGCGAGGGCTCATGCCCTGAGGTACGTGAGGACGGCGAGGACCCGGCGGTGGCTGTCCTCGGCCGGCGGCAGGTCCAGCTTCGCCAGGATGTTCCCGATGTGCTTGCCGACGGCGGCCTCGGTCACGACCAGACGGCGGGCGATCGCCCCGTTGGAGCGGCCCTCCGCGACGAGGCCCAGGACCTCGCGCTCGCGCGGGGTCAGCGCCTCCAGCGGATCCCGGTGCCGTCGCAGCAGCTGCCGCACCACCTCCGGGTCGACGACCGTGCCGCCGGCCGCGACCCGGGCCAGGGCGTCCGCGAACTCCTCCACCTGCCCCACCCGGTCCTTCAGGAGGTAGCCGACGCCCGTGCCGTCGCCCGCGTCGAGGAGGTCGGCGGCGTAGCTGCGCTGCACGTACTGGCTGAGGACCAGGACCGGCAGGGCCGGCCGCTCGGCGCGGAGCGCGACCGCCGCGCGCAGGCCCTCGTCCTGGAAGCCGGGCGGCATCCGGACGTCGGTCACGACGATGTCGGGCTCGTGGGCGGCGACCGCCTCGCGCAGGGCGTCGGCGTCGCCGACGGCGGCGACGACCTCGTGGCCGAACCGGGCCAGGAGCCCGATCAGCCCCTCCCGGAGGAGGACGCTGTCCTCGGCGAGGACGACGCGGAGCCTGTCGGCAGTGCGGGACACGGGATCTCCACTCTCAGGAGGGTCGGCCCGCCCGGCGGGCTCATGATCGTCAGTGTGCCATCGAGGGCGGCGATCCGGTCGGCGAGCCCGGTGAGGCCGGAGCCCCGGGCCGGGTCGGCGCCGCCGTGCCCGTCGTCCTCGACGTCGAGCCGCAGGGCTCCGCCGGTGTGCCGGGCGGTGATCCGCGCCCGGCGGGCGCCGCTGTGCTTGCCGATGTTGGCGAGGGCCTCGCAGCCGGCGAAGTACGCGGCGCTCTCGACGGCGACGGGCAGCCGGGGCAGCGCGGAGACCTCGGGGCCGACGTCGACGGGGACGGCGGAGCGGTCGGCGGCGTCGGCGAGCGCCGGGCCGAGTCCGTAGTCGGCGAGGACCTGCGGATGGATGCCGTGGATCAGCTCGCGGAGCTCCGTCAGGACCTGCCCGGCCTGCGTGTGGGCCTTCTCCAGCTGCTCGGCGAGCGGGCCGCCGGGCGGGGCGTCGAGCCGGGCCAGGCCCAGGGTCATGGTGAGGGCGACCAGACGCTGCTGGGCCCCGTCGTGCAGGTCGCGCTCGATGCGGCGCCGCTCGGCCTCGAAGGCGTCGACGAGCCGGGCGCGGGAGGCGATGACCTCGCCGATCGCGCCCGGCCGCTCGGTCCCGCGCGGGGTGAGCAGGGCGCGGGCGAGGGCGGCGCGGGCCCCGGCGACGGCGGCGAGGGGATGGGCGAGGGCGACGAGGAGGACGGCGCCGAGGAGGGCGGCGACGAGTGCCTCGGGAAAGGTGGTGACCAGATACGCCTTGACGACCTTGGCCTCGTGGCCGTCCGCGGCGAGCTGGAGGGGCGCGCCGAGGAGGGCGAGGGGCAGGCCGACGCCGACGGCGAGGGCGAGGAGGTCGAGCGGCCACAGGACGGTGGCGAGCAGCAGGGCGTACGCGAGCTCCCGCCAGGTGGCCTGTTCCCTCACCCGGGTCCGGAGCCAGGCGGCCAGGCCGGGGGCGGCGGGGACGCGGTGCGGGTCGGGGACGGGATCCAGGTCGACGAGGCGGAGCCGCAGGCGCTCGGCCCGGCCGAGGGCGAGCCCGGAGAGGAGGAGCAGCGGCAGCCCGACGAGGAACAGCGAGAACACCCCGAGGAGCAGGAGCACGGCACAGGCGAGGGCCCCGACGACGCCTCCGCCGGCCAGGTACCCGGCGGACCTCCACGGCCAGGAGCTGCGCGGGTACCGGGGTCCGGCGAGTGCCTGCCAGGGCGTACGGGGTTCCATGGCGCCCACGGTAGGGCCGGGGGCGGGGCGGGGCCATGGTTCTGGAGGGCGTACGGAGGGTGGGGACGGCCCTACCCCCGGGGCGGCCTCCGGGCCTCAGGTGCGGGTTCCGGGCCGAGGAGGGCCGCCAGGCCCCTGGTCATGCCGGCGTCGTCGGTCTCGCTGCCGGGCGGGACCGCGTCGAGGGCGCGTCCGACGAAGACGGAGACCTCGGCGGCCCGGGAACGCAGGAAGGCGTCGCCGTCCGGTGAGCGCAGCAGGACGTTCAGCTCGCGCGCGACGTCCGTCGCCGTCGGCCGGCCCCGGACGTCTCCTTCGCCGACCGGCCGGAAGAGCCCTTCGGGGAGCGGTTCCCGGGCGAAGGTCCAGACGGCCGGGGCCGCCGCGTCGGCGTGAAGACGATCCGTACGGCGAAGGGGTCCTCCGGCCGGTACGTCAGGCGGGTCACGGCCGGGACGCCGTGCCCGGGCGACAGCGGCAGGTCCATCACGAGCTCGCACTCCAGGCCCTGCTGCGCCTGCCCGGAGTGGTCCGCGACCCCCTGGAGGAGGCCGGTGGCCCGCGGGGGAGGCGTCCAGCCGTACGCCGTCCAGCCGTACGCCGTCCAGCCGTGCGCCGTCCAGCCGTGCGCCGTCCAGCCGTACGCCGTCCAGCCGTGCGCCGTCTAGCCGTACGCCTCGGGGCGGCCGTGCCGGGCGTAGTGGGCACGGAGGGCGTCGAGCGCCGCGTGGCCCAGGGGCTCGTAGGGGGCGTCGGGGGCGGGGCGCCACCAGACGGGGCCCGGGCAGCGGAACGAGGCCCGGCGCAGGGCGACCCGATGGACCTTGTTGGTGGCGGTCAGCGGCAGTTCGGGCAGGACGCGGACGAAGCGCGGCGCCATCTTCGTGCCCAGGTCCGGCTGGGCGGCCAGGAAGTCGGCGAAGGCCTCGGGCCGGAAGTCCGCGCCCTCCCGCAGGGCCAGCGCCGCCATGACCTGGTCGCCGGTCACCGGGTCGGGTATCGCGTAGACGGCGACCCCCGCCGCCCGGTCCCAGCGGGCGAGGATGTTCTCGATCACCGCCGCGGCCAGGTTCTCGCCGTCGACCCGCAGGCGGTCGTCCGTACGGCCCGCGAAGTAGAGGAAGCCGTCCGCGTCCCGGTAGAAGAGGTCGCCGGTCCAGTACCAGCCGCCGCGCAGCCGGGCCGCCTCCGCCTCGGGGTTGCGCCAGTAGCCCTCGAAGGGCGAGCGGCCCCGGTTGACGAGCTCGCCGACCGCCTCGGCGGCGTTGAGGAGCCGGCCGGTGGGCGAGAAGCGGGCGGGGGCGCACTCCTCGCCGGTGTCGGCAGCGAGGACCGCCAGGTCGTCGCCGGGTGCCGCCCGGCCGATCGCGCCCGCCGGCGTGTCCGGGGTCCGCCGGATCGCCGCGCCGCCCTCCGAGGAGCCGTACCCCTCCACGAGCGGGACCCCGAAGCGCTCCCGGAAGCGGGCCGCGTCCACCGCCCCCGCCTCCGTGCCGAAGCCGAGCCGCAGCGGGTGCGCGCGGTCGTCGGGGCCGGGCGGGGTGGCGAGGAGGTACTGCACGGCCCGGCCCACGTAGGTGAAGTACGTGGCGCCGAAGCGGCGGACGTCGGGGAGGAAGCGGGAGGCCGAGAACCGGGCCCGCAGCGCCACTCCGGCCCCGGCGGCCAGCGCGGGCGCCCAGTCGGCGATCACGGCGTTGCCGTGGAACATCGGCATGCAGACGTAGTGGACGTCGTCCCGGCCGACGGAGAAGTGGGAGACGAGAGAGGCGCCGGCGGCGGCCAGACGCCCCTGGCTGCACAGGGCGGCCTTCGGCGCGCCCGTCGAACCGGAGGTGAAGGAGAGCAGGAAACGGGTGTCGGGGCGTACGGGGCCGAGGGCGGCGTCTCCCGGCCGGGCGTTCCCGTAGGGGGCGAGGAGTTCCCGGTAGGCCTCGGTGTCCGTGACCAGGATCCGCAGGCCCGGCAGCGCGAGCCCGTCGAGGAGCGGCAGGTGGGCGCGCTGGGTGACGAGGACCCGGCACTCGGTGTGGAGGATGTCCCGGGCGAGTTCGGGGCCCCGCCGGGTGGGGTTGATCCCGGCGACGGCGGCCCCCGCGAGGGCCGCCGCGCCGAGCCAGAGCGGGTACTCCGGCGTGTTGTCGAGCAGGATGCCGAGGTGTGGCTCACCCCCCGGCACGGGTGGCATCAGGTCCACGAGCAGCGCGGCCCGCGCGGCGGCGCCGGCGGCGACCTGGTGGTGGGTGAGGGTGTGGTGCTCGTCCCTCAGACCGGTCCGGTGGTCGCCCCATTGGCGCCGTACGAGCTCCGCGACGGTGTCCGCGCTCCTCATGGCCCGGACCATAACTGACGCTCAGTCAGAATTGAACCGCCGGAACCGGACGGCCGGAACCGGGCCGTCAGGACCGGGCCGTCAGGACCGGGCCGTCAGGACCGGGCCGTCAGGACCGGGCCGTCAGGACCGGGCCGTCAGGACCGGGCCGTCAGGACCGGGCCGTCAGGACCGGGCCGTCAGAACGTGACGTCCGAGCAGGCGTAGAAGGCGTTCGCGGTGTCCGCGATCGTCCACACCGCCAGGATCAGATGCCGGCCCGTCTTGCCCGCCGGGATCGTCCCGGAGTGCGAGAGCGTCGCCGGCGGCTGCTGGTTGCCGTAGGGGACGGTCAGGAACGGCTGGGGGTCGAGCGCGGCCCGCGTCAGCTTCTGCGTCGGGTCCCAGCCGTTCCTGGTGATGTAGTACTTGAAGTCGGTGGTGCGGTGGCGGGCCGTGAACTGCCAGCGGAAGCTGTAGCTCTGCCCCGCCGTGAGCCGGGTGGCGGGCCAGGCACCGCCGCGCGGATCGTCGAGCTGCGCGAACTGCGACAGCCCGGCGGAGCAGATCTTCCCGTCGGCGGGACCGGCGGCGGGGAAGCCCTTCGGCCCCTCGACCGACTGCGGCTCCCACTGGATGGGGCCGCAGTCCGTCACGGTGCCGTTGGCGCAGAGCTTCTGACGGCTGATCGGCGCGTCGGTGTAGCCGTGGCTGCCGGCGGTGCCGGTGCCCAGGAGGGTGACGCCGGCGACGCCGAGCGCCACCACCGCCGCCCCGACTGACTTTTTGCGCATGCTGTCGCTCCAGGAGAACGTGGGGGAGTTCCGTTGGGCCGTGCGCGCGCGTACGGTACTGCTTCACTCGTTCTTTGGTCTGGACCAAGTACCAAGGTATGGACGGACGTTGCACATGTCCATCCCCCTCACGCCCCCTCGACCGGCCCCGTCCTGCCCGTGTAGAACGCCACCGTCAGGTCCTTGACCAGCGCCTTGCGCTCGTAGTCGTCCAGCTCCACCAGACCACGACTGGTCAGTCGGTGGACCACGTCGTCCACCGCGTCCACCACCGAGGTCAGCACGCTGTCCCGGTGCTTCGCGTCGATCGCCGCGATCCGGCGCCGACGCATCGCCGCCGCCACCTCCGGCGCGTACTCGATGCGCGTCGGCTGCGCCGAGAACACGTCCACGCCGACCGGCGCGCACTCCGCCGACAGCATCCGCGTCAGGGCCTCGCCGACCGCCTCCGCGTCCCGCAGCGTGGGGGCGTCCTCGTGGAACGCGTCCGCCGGAAGCTGCGACAGCACCCGGGCCATCGCCGCCTCCACCTGCTCCCGCAGGTACTCCTCGTGCCCGTCGACCCCGAGCACCGCCCGGACCGTGTCCCGCACCCGCCACACCACCAGGACGGTCACGTCGAGCGCGGTGCCCTTCGCGTCCACCGCCGACAGCGGCTCACTGCGCCAGTGCCGCAGCCGGACGTCCACCCGGCGGCGGAGCAGCAGCGGGCTGACCCACACCAGGCCCGTGCGGCGGACCGTGCCGCGGTAGTCGCCGAAGAGGGACAGCACCCAGGCGTAACCGACCCGGCCACGGCTGAGACCGCCCAGCGAGAACAGGGCGAGCACCACGCCCAGGGCCAGGAGGGCCCACTGGCCGAGATGGATGCCGTGGTACGGGCGCGCCGGCAGCCGCAGCATCCGCGCCGCCTCGGCGGGCACCGCCCCGACCCACCACACGATCCCCGCGCACCAGGCGATCGCCAGCGCCCCGGCGACCACCCCGACCCACCCGGGCAGCACCGCCCCCGGGCGCTCCACGAGCGCGGGATCGGCGGTGGGGGCGGGACGCGAGGCGGCGGCCTTGGGCCGGACGTGGGGCCGCGACTGCGGCTTCGCCTTGGAGTTCGGCTCGGAGTTCGGCTCTGCCCGGGGCTCGGGCTCGGGCTTGGCCGGGGCGGCCTGGACCTTCGACGGGGCCGGGATGGCGGGCTTGCGGCCGACCGCCGACGGGGTGGGCGCGGCCATGGAGATCGTGTCGGGCCCCCCGTCCTCGCCCGCCGCGACGGGGACGGCGGTCCCCGGCTCGTCCCGGAAGAGCAGGTGCACCGGGATGGAGCCGGTGGTCTCGGTCCCGATCACGTTCTTCCGCCGCGCCACCCGCACCACGGCGGCGACGGGCACCGCGACGGCACCGACCCGCGCCCCGCTGATCCGCCGGAGGTCGAGCACGGCGGGGGCGGGAGCCTTGGCAGGGGCCTTGGCAGGGGCCTTGGCAGGGGCAGGGGCAGGGGCCAGGACGGAAGCCTTGCCGCCGTCGCCACCAGCGCCACCAGCACCGCCGTCGCCGCCGTCGGCGGCCTTCTCGACGGGGCGGCCGGGGGCCGGGGCGGCGAGGGCGGGGGCGGAGGGGCCCGAGGGGGAAGGGGCGGAAGGGGAAGGGGAGGCGGGGGCCGGGGGCGCCGTCGACGCGCTGGGAGCGGAACCGCTCACAGCGGCGGGCCCTCCGCCGGAGGCGGGCCCGGCAGGGGCCCCCGGTGCAGCGCCGGGAGCCACCCGGGCCGGACGGATGCCGGACGCGGGCCCGGCCGGGGCCGACGCCCCTGAAGCGGGCGCGGGACCGACCGGGGCCGACACCCCTGAGACGGGCGTAGGACCGACCGGGGCCGACACCCCTGAGACGGGCGTAGGACCGACCGGGGCCGACACCCCTGAAGCGGACACGGGACCAGCCGGGGCCGACGCCCCTGAAGCGGACGCGGGACCGGCCGGGACCGGGGCGTCCGGCCCAGACGTGGGCGTGGGGGGAACCCCCGCTTCCGACCCGGGTGCGGGCTTGGCGGGAGCCACCGCACCCGGGTCGGACGCGGGCCTGACGGGAACCACCGACCCCGGGTCGGGAGCGAGACCGGCCGGAGCCGGGCCCCCCGAGCCGGGCGCGGATCCCGCGGAAACCGCCGACCCCGAGTCGGACGCGAGACCGGCCGGAGCCGCGCACGGCCCGGGCGCGGGTCCCGCGGAAACCGCCGACCCCGAGTCGGACGCGAGACCGGCCGGAGCCGGCCCCCCCGAGCCGGGCGCGGTACCGGCCGCCAGGGCCGAGGCTCCCGCCCCGGACGCGGGCCCGGCGGAGATCACCGCCCCCGCCCCGGGCCCGAGGCCGGTCGGAACCGCCGTCCCCGAGCCCGCCGCAGGTCCCGCCGGAACCGGCGCCCCCGGCGCCGTACCGGACACGGGCCCCGCAGGGGTCGCCCCCGGCGTGCCCGCCGACGTCACCGGCGTCGCACCGGCCACAAGTCCCGCCCCACCAGGTCCCGTCCCACCAGGTCCCGTCCCGCCGGTCTCCGTCGTGTCGGGCGACGGCCCGGCCGGGGGCGGCCCCGGCGTATCCGCCGACGCCACCGGTGCCGTACCGGAGGCAGGTCCCGTCGGCGTCTCCCCCGCCCCGCCCTGCACCGGTCCCGCCGGGGTTCCCGGTGTCGTCCCCGGCTCCGCATCCGGCCCCCCGTCCGGTTTCGGGGTGGGCAGGGGGCGGTCCTTGTCCGGGGGGGACGTGCGCGGGAGGGTGCCGTCCGTCAGACGTCTGGCCGTGCGGGCCGCGTCACGCGAGGCCGCCGCGCCGGAGTCCGCGGGGTTCGGGGTCGATGCCGTCATTCGGGGTCCACCTCATGCTCTCGGGGTCATCGGAACAAACGCCGCCAGGTCTCCGGGCCCGGGTAGCCGTCGGCCGCTCCGCCGCGCCAGCCCTGTGCCCGCTGGAACGCCTCGACGTTGCGGCGGTCCGCCTCCGTCCAGCGCGGACCGGGTCCCGACAGGTAGTGCTTGCCGAAGCCCCGCTTCACCAGTTGTTCGCCCAGCTTCTCCACATATGCGTTGGATTGGCCCGGACGGAAGGAGCCACGCCCGGGAAACCCCGTCGCATGCGCGCCCGGGCCGCTCGAACCACTCGAACCGCCGATGTCCCTGCCCCCGCCGGTCACCAGCAGCCGCCACGTGTGCGGCCCGGGCAGCCCGTCCGCCTCCGCGCCCCTCCAGCCCTGCGCGAGCTGGAACGCCTGGGTCGCCCTGCGGTCCGCCTCCCCCCACTTCGGGCCGGGCCCCTGGCTGTAGAACTTCCTGCCGCCGCGCTCGACGAGGAGCTGCCCGAGCCGGGTGACGTACGCGTTGTTCGTCCCCGGGCCGAACCGCCCCGCACCCGGGAACGCCGTCGCCTCCGTGGGCTCCGCCCCGCCGCCCGTGCTGCCGCCGACCACGCCCTTGTAGCGGTAGGGCACGTACCGGTCGGAGTTCTCCCAGTACGCCATGGGCGTCGCCTGCTTCCGCGTGCGCGGCTTCGTCTGCTCGTAGGCGATGTAGGAGGTGTGGGTGTAGTCGGTCCAGCCGCCGAAGATCGTGACGTGCGAGCCGCGGGTCGGGTTGGCCGGGTTGTGGAAGAGCAGGATGTCGCCGGGCTGGAGCTCGGTGCGGTCGATCCGCTCGGCGAAGCGGCCGAGGCTGCCGGTCCACTCGTTGCTGCGCAGGTTCCAGGCCATGGAGATGTAGCCGGAGCAGTCCTGGCGGTACCCGTCCGACCAGTACTTCTCCATGGAGTACGGGACTTGTGCGGCGACCCACTCCTTGGCCCGGTTGATGATCTCCGCGCGGGTCGTCCGCCGCAGCGTCTCCGTCGAGATCTGACTGGCCGTCGGGAGGGAGATCGGGGTCGGGTCCGGGCCGGGCCCCGGCGCGCCGTGCAGCGGCCCCCGGCCGCCCTGCGGGGTCTCGGGCCCCGGCCGGGGAGGGTCGGCGGTGGCGGAGCCGGCCTCGTCGGCGGAACCGGCGGAGTCCCCGGAGTCCACGGAGTCGGCCGAGCCGACGGACCGGGTCTCGGCCGGCTCCCGGAGGACCGCGGCGTCCGCCTCCACCGGGCCCGCTTCCGCCGGGCCCGTTCTCGCCCGGCCGGCCGGCGCGTCCGTCGGGGCGAGCGGGCCCGGCCGGCCGGTGAGGGCCGTCGCCGCTCCGGCCCCGCCTCCGCCCAGGACCACGCCCGCCGCCGTCACCAGGACCAGCGCGCGGCGGGCGCCGTGTGCCGCAGGGTGGCCGCCCACCCGGACGGGCAGGCCCAGGGCGAGGTCACGCCGCTGTCGGGCACAGCCCGGGCAGCCGCAGTCGGCCGCGGGTTCGAACTCCTCGAAGACCGGCACGCTCATGCGATTCCCCTCCACACTCGTCAAGATCTTTTGGACCCTCGTTTCGGGCGTCAGTGTCTCAACTGTCTGGACAAATCGCATTTTGACGGATCGAAGGCCCTATAGGACCATCCGACAGGCCGGAGGCGGTCGGTATTGGTCAGGAGCACGCCCTCGCGTCGGGTAGAGTTCTCTCTGTCAGCAGGCGCCGCTAGCTCAGTTGGTTAGAGCAGCTGACTCTTAATCAGCGGGTCCGGGGTTCGAGTCCCTGGCGGCGCACGCAGAGTCGAGGCCCCCTCACCATCGGTGAGGGGGCCTCGGTCTTTCTCCGGTGCGGGTGGACGACCCTCAGGCGCCCGTTCCCGTCAGATACGCCGAGACCACCACGTTCGCCGTGTACGTTCCGGTCGCCCGGTCGAAGGTTCCGCCGCAGGTGATCAGGCGCAGCTCGGCGCGGTGGGGGTCGTGGGGACCGTAGGCCCTGGCCGGGTCGAAGCCCTCGCGCGGGAGGATCTGGACGTCGTCGACGGTGAACTCGGCGACCGATCCGTCCGTCCGGGTGACGCGGACCTTCGCGCCGGGGCGGACCGCGCTCAGGCCGTAGAAGACGGCCGGACGGGTCTCGGTGTCGACGTGGCCGACGAGGAGGGCCGCGCCGACCGCGCCCGGCCGGGTGCCGGAGCCGTACCAGCCCACCGTGTGGGGCATCTCGAAGGGCGGCGGGTCGATGGCGCCCGTGTCGTCCAGGCCGCGCGCCACGACGGGCGCGCCGATGCCCAGGGAGGGGATCTCGACCCGCCGGGGTTCGAGGGGCGGGAGCGGGTCGCGGGCCGGGGGCAGCGGGACGCCGAAGGGGCGGCCGACGGCGGCGATGTCGCCGGTGGCCGGCGCGGAGCCGCCGGGCCCCTCGGTGGCGTCGCGGCCCCAGAGCCAGAGCCCGGAGAGCAGGACCGCCCAGGCCAGGCCGGTGACGAAGCGCCCGGTGCCCGCCGGGCGGGTGCCGGACGGCACGGTCACTCCCCGTCGTCGCCGGTCTCGGCGCGGCGGCGGGAGCTGCGGAAGGCGACCGCGACGGCGGCGATCGCGGCCATGCCGAGGCCGAGCAGGGTGTACGGGGTGCCGAGGCCGCTCTCGGAGGTGGTCTGGGCGACGCCGGGGGCCACGGGGACGGCGAAGGCGGCGGCGCCTCCCCCGCCGGCGCGGACGGGCGCGACCGGCGTCGCGTGGTGCGTCGGCCGCTGGGTGGGCTCCTGGTGGTGCCGGACCCGCACGGTGCCGACGTTCCGGTGCTCGTGCCCGTCACAGGTCACGCTGACCTTGTACGTGCCGTCCTTCAGGCCGGACCGGATCGTGGTGTCGCCGAACAGCGGGTGGCCCCCGCCGTCCCGGCCGGTGAGCTCCGCGTCGGCGACGAACGCCTCGGACGTGACGGCGCCGGTCGTGCCCTTGCAGCCCTGGACCCGGACGTCGGCGTCGGCGCCGGGCGAGGCGGTGGACGGGGTGACGGTGGCCTTCACCCCGTCGTGGGCGTACGCGCCACCGGCCGCCGGGGCCAGGACGACCGCCAGGGCCGCCCCTGCGGCACGGAGAGCAATGGGAGCTGAACGCATCGTGACCTCCTGATACTGGCAGGGTCACCCGGATCGGCGCGTCTCGCATCCGCAGGGAGCGGCGGCAGGGGTCCTCACACGCGGTCGACGATGTCCGCGATCGACTGGACGATCTTCGACGGGCGGAACGGGAAGCGGTCGATCTCCGCCTGGGTCGTCAGGCCGGTCAGGACCAGGAAGGTCTGCATGCCCGCCTCCAGGCCCGCCAGGATGTCGGTGTCCATCCGGTCGCCGATCATCGCGCTGGACTCGGAGTGGGCGCCGATCGCGTTGAGGCCGGTGCGCATCATGAGCGGGTTGGGCTTGCCGGCGAAGTACGGCTCCTTGCCGGTGGCCTTCGTGATGAGGGCGGCGACGGATCCGGTGGCCGGGAGCGGGCCCTCCAGGGAGGGGCCGGTCTCGTCGGGGTTGGTGCAGATGAAGCGGGCGCCCGCGTTGATGAGGCGGACGGCCTTGGTCATCGCCTCGAAGGAGTACGTGCGGGTCTCGCCGAGCACCACGTAGTCCGGGTCGTGGTCGGTGAGGACGTAGCCGATGTCGTGCAGCGCGGTGGTGAGGCCGGCCTCGCCGATGACGTACGCGGTGCCGCCGGGGCGCTGATCGTCGAGGAACTTGGCGGTGGCGAGGGCCGAGGTCCAGATGTTCTCGACGGGGACTTCGAGTCCCATGCGGGCGAGGCGGGCGTGCAGGTCGCGGGCCGTGTAGATCGAGTTGTTGGTGAGGACCAGGAACGGCTTCCCGGTCTCCCGCAGCTTCTTGATGAACGCGTCGGCGCCGGGGATCGGCACGCCCTCGTGGATGAGGACGCCGTCCATGTCGGTCAGCCAGGATTCGATCGGCTTGCGCTCTGCCATGGGTGCGGGACTCCTGCCGTACAGATGCACGCACGGGACGTGCGGTGTGCTGGGGGCGCCGCGACAGCGCTGTGGCGACGCCCCCAGCGTAATCAGGATGTGCTGATCTTGACCCCGTCGATCGTCCAGTACCAGTTGTCGGATCCGGTGTACCGGAAGCGGAAGCTCACGCTGGAGGCGCCGGCGGGGACGGCGACCGTGAGGGACTGGGGCTGGGAGACGACGTCGGCGGTGTAGCTCTTGACGGGCGTGGGGGTGCCGCCGTTGAAGCTCACGAGGACCTGGGCGGTCTGGCCGCCCTCCTGCCGGTAGAGGGTGGTGAAGTCGAGCCGTACGGCGGTCGCGCCGGAGACGCCGTGCGCCGGGGTGACCAGGGTCGAGTCGTACGTGCCGGAGAAGGACTTGTCGGCCCACTCGTCGGAGTCGGCGACGGCGAAGACGCCCCGGGCGCGGACGTTGAGCTCGCGGGACTGGTCGCGCTGGGCGCGGCACCAGAACTCGTCGGTGGCGAAGGACCAGCCGCGCCACTCGGTCGTGCCTCCGGTGCCCATGGCGTTGTTGATGACGGACCAGCCGCTGGGCGCGGTGTGGGTGAAGCCGAGGATCCCGGCGGGGATGCCGGTCTCGTCGACGCGGCCGGAGAGGGTCGGGTAGAGGGTGTCGAAGGGGTCGGTGGAGCGGTCCTGTATCGGCTTGCCGTCGAGGCCCCAGGCCGGGTCGGGGACGATGCCGAGCTGCTGGAAGACGGTGGCGGCGACGTCGACGAGCCGGGTGTCGATGGGGCGGGCGCCGGCGGCGATGCCGGGGCCCTGGGCGAGGACGAAGGTGCGGCGCTCCTCGATGGTGGAGCCGCCGTGACCGCCGGCGTCGGTGTGGCCGTGGTCGGTGGCGACGATGACGGTCCAGCGTTCGTCGGCGTGGGCGGGGCGGGCCCGGATCGCGGCGAGGAGCCGGCCGAGGTAGCCGTCCTGGACGTCGATGGCGTCGGTGTACCTGGGGCTGGCGGCGCCGTAGGTGTGGCCGATCTCGTCGGTCTCGCCGAAGTAGACGAAGAGGACGTCGGGGTTCTGGTTGCGGAGGACGTCCTCGGTGATCTCGGTGATCGCGAGGTCGTTGACCGCGTAGTCGTTGGCGTAGACGAGCTTGGCGTCGGCGCCGGGGGTGACCGTGCCGTACGTGTCGAGCTCGGGCCAGTCGACGGCGGCGAAGAGCGAGAGCCCGGGGCGGACCTGGTTCAGGCGGGCGAGGAAGCCGGGGTACCGGCCGTAGTCGCGGCCGGCGAAGGTGTTGTCCTTCACGCCGTGCTTGTCGGGCCAGACGCCGGTGGAGATCGTGGACCAGCCGGGGCCGGAGAGGGTGCCGGCCATCGGGTTGGCGTAGAGCAGGGAACGGCCGTAGGTGCCGTTCGCCATCAGGGACTTGAGGGCGGGGGCCTTGGCGGCGTCGATCCGGTCGTACCGCAGTCCGTCCATGCCGACGACGAGCACCTTGTCCCGGCTGGTGCCGTTCGGGAGCGTCGGGGCGGCGGGGGCGGCCCGGGCGGCGGGGGCGGCGGCGAGTCCGGTGGCGGCGGTGGCCGCGGTGGCACCGGCGGCGGCGAGCACGGTGCGGCGGGAGAGCGGGGCGGAGATGCCGGTGATCGGCATGTCGGAGTCCTCCGTGGAAGGGGGGTCGGGACGGGCCAACGCCCCTGACTTCTCAGGGGCGTTGGTCCGTACCCGTTATCCTTCCGCGATGTTCGGGGGCTTTCCAGAGTCGTACGGTGAACTCTCAGCTTCCGGTCGCGGACTTCCACGCGTCGACGTACGCCGCGAGGTTCTCGTCGATGTCGGCCCAGTCCGGCTCGAAGACCTCGACGCCCTCCATCAGCCGGGCGAGCGCGAGGGCGTTGGCGTCGGTGCCCTTGACGTCCTTGCGGGCCGGGAAGCCGCCGCCGATCGCGCTGACCTCGCGCTGGGCGTCCTCGCCGAGCAGGAAGTCGAGGAGCTTCTTGCCGTTCTCGGTGTGCGGCGCCTCGTTCACCAGGCCGGCGGCGTACGGCAGGGCGAAGGTGGAGGGCTTGCCGCCGTCCTTGGCCGGGAACCAGATGCCGAGGTTCGGCATCGACTTGGCCTGGGCGAAGTTCATCTGGACGTCGCCGTTGGCGACGAGGAGTTCGCCCTTGTCCACCTTGGGGGCGAGCTTGGAGGTGGAGGAGGACGGGCCGACGTTGTTGGCCTGGAGCTTCTTCAGGTACTCCATCGCCGGCGCCTTGCCACCGAAGTCGTGCATCGCCTTGATGAGGACGGCGGTGCCGTCGCCCGCGACGCCGGGGGTGGAGTACTGCAGCCTGTTCTCGTACTTCGCGTCGAGCAGCTCCTCCCAGGTCTTCGGGGCGGCGGGGAGCTCCTTCTTGTTGTGGACGAAGCCGAAGTAGTTGTTCACGACGGAGGTCCAGGTGCCGTCGCCGGCCTTGTCGCCACCGTCGACCTGGTCGGCGCCCTTCGGCTCGTACGACTGGAGCAGGCCCTTGGAGCCGGCCTGCTGGATGAAGGGCGGGAGGGTGACGAGGACGTCGGCCTGGGTGTTGCTCTTCTCGCGGAGGGCGCGCTGCACCATCTCGCCGGAGCCGCCCTCGACGTACTTGACCTTGATGCCGGTCTGCTTCTCGAAGTCGGCGAAGACCTTGTCGTACCAGCCGTCGCCCGCCTCGCCCTTGAGGCCGTCGGCGCTGTAGACGGTGACGACCTTCTCGTCGGAGGCGGAGGAGGATCCGCCGCAGGCGGTGAGGCCGGCGGCGAGGACGAGGGCGCCGGTGACGGCGGCGACCGGCTTGGCGTGCGTAAGCATGGCGTTGTTCTCTCCTGGCGGGTGCGGGGACTCAGCGGTACGAGGCTTTGGTGCGGATGCGGGAGACGGCGAGGAGCACGAGGAGCGTCGCGGTCATGAGGACCACGGCGAGCGCCGAGCCGGTGAAGAGGGAGCCGCGGTCCGTGGCGGTGAAGACGAGCACCGGCAGCGGCGTCCAGTCCGGCGGGTAGAGCATCACCGTGGCGCTCAGCTCCCCCATGGACAGGGCGAAGCAGAGCCCGGCGGCCGCCGTCAGGGACGGCAGCAGGAGCGGCAGCTTCACCCGGAGCAGTACGTACGAGGGGCGGGCGCCGAGACTGGCCGCCGCCTGCTCGTACATCGGGTCCAGGCGCCGGAGGGCGGCCGAGACCGACTGATGGGCGAAGGCCGTGACGAGGACGGTGTGGGCGATGATCACGATCCAGCGCGTGCCGTTGAGGAGCACCGGCGGCTGCGAGAAGGCGACGAGGACGGCGAGTCCCACGACCACGGACGGCACGGCGACCGGCAGCATGAACAGGGCGTCGAGGACCCGCTTGCCCTTCCTCCCGAGGGCCGCCGCGGCGAGCGCGGCCCAGGTGCCGACGGTCAGCGCGACCACGCTCGCGGTGACGGCCGTGACCAGGCTGGTGGTGAGCGCCTGGAGGGACTCGCCGCGCACGGCCGCCGTGTAGTGGGCGGTGGTGGGTCCGGAGGGGAAGGCGCCGGACCAGTGCGTGGAGAACGAGGCGGCGAGGATGACGAGGAGGGGCAGCGCGAAGAGCGGGACGAACAGGACGGCGAACAGGGACCAGGCCGTCCACCTGCCCGTACGGCTATGCACCAGCACGGCGGCTCACCCCCCGGTAGAGGACGTACAGGCCGACCGAGAGGGCGACGTTGACGACGGCGACGACGCAGGCGGCGGCGTAGTCGGATTCGAGGATCGCCTTGGAGTGAACGAGCATCGGGAGGGTCGTGACGCCCTTGGCCCCGGTGAAGAGGACGATCCCGAACTCGTTGAGGCACATGACGAGGACGAGGCTGCCGCCGGCGGCGAGCGCGGGCAGCGCCTCGGGGAGGATCACCTGCCGGACGATCCGCGACGGCCGGGCGCCGAGCGAGGACGCCGCCTCCAGCTGCGCGGTCTCCATCTGGGAGAAGGCGGCCAGGAGCGGCCGCATCACGAACGGCGTGAAGTACGTGATCTCGGCGAGGAGGACGCCCCACGGCGTGCCGAGGAACCGGAAGGGGCCGGTCGGGTCGCCGGTGGCGTCCGTCCAGATCCCGTTGGCCATGCCGACCGTGCCGTAGAGGAACAGCAGGGCGAGCGTGATCAGGAAGGACGGGAAGGAGAGGAAGACGTCGATGAACTTCGACACCGCCTTCCCGCCGGGGAAGGGCACGAACGCGATCACGAGCGCGAGGACGAACCCGAGGACCAGACAGCCGGCGGTGGAGGCGACGGCCAGCCACACGGTGGTGAGGAGCGCGTCGCGGAAGGACGGAGAGGAGAGGACCTCGGCGTAGGCGCCGGGGGCGAGGGACTCCCGGACGACGAGGGCGAGGGGGTAGAGGAAGACGACGGCGAGGACGGCGACGGGAGGGAGGGCCCACGGCCAGACCGTCGCGGGCACGCGGTCCGCCGGGTCGGAACGGGTGGGCACGGCCCCCGGCGCCCGGCGCCGTTCCAGGAGGCCCGTGCCGGGACTAGCCATCACCGACCCCCTGCGCCAGCAGCACCGCGTCCTCCGGCGCGAAGTGCACCGTCACCTCGGTCCCGAGGGCCGGTGTCTCCCGCAGTTCCCGTACGTCCGCCTTGACGCGGTGTCCGCCGACTTCCACGTACAGCCGGTGCGTGGACCCCCGCCACTGGACCTCGCCGATCCGTCCGCTCAGGGCGTTGGGTCCGGGGCCGAGCCCGACGAGGTGCGGCCGGACGCAGAGGGTGGCGGTGGAGCCGGGTGCGGCCCCGGAGACGGGAACGTCGAGGGTGACGCCCTCGAAGGCGGCCCCCTTCTCCCCCACCGTCACCGGCAGCAGGTTCGCGTTGCCGACGAACGAGGCCGTGAACTCCGTGCGGGGACGCCGGTACAGGTCCTGCGGGGTGCCGCAGTCCTGGAGCCGGGCCCTGTCCATGACGGCGATCCGGTCGGCCAGGGTCAGCGCCTCGACCTGGTCGTGGGTGACGTACAGGATCGACACGTCGGGGAGCTCGCGGTGGAGCCGGGCCAGTTCGGCGAGCATCCCGGAGCGCAGCTGGGCGTCGAGCGCGGAGAGCGGCTCGTCGAGGAGGAGCACGTTCGGGCGGATGGCGAGGGCGCGGGCGATGGCGACGCGCTGCTGCTGGCCGCCGGAGAGCTCGCGGGGGTGGCGCCGGGCGTAGGCCGCCATGCCGGTCATCTCCAGGGCGTCGGCGACCCGCCCCGGGATCTCGCCCTTGGGCACTTTCCGGGCCTTGAGGCCGAAGGCGACGTTGTCCTCCACCCTGAGGTGGGGGAAGAGGGCGTACTGCTGGACGACCATGCCGATGCCCCGCTCGTACGGCGGGAGCGCGGTGACGTCGCGGTCGCCGATGAACACCCGTCCGGAGGCGGGCCGGACGAATCCGGCGACGGCCCGCAGCGCGGTCGTCTTCCCGGATCCGGAGGGTCCGAGGAGGGCCATGACCTCGCCGGGCTCGACGGTGAGGTCGAGGGAGTCGAGAACGGTGTTGCCGCCGTACGTGACGGTGACGCCGTCGAAGCGGATGCCGCTGGTCATGCCTCGCGCTCCCGTATCAGGCCGGGCAGTTCCGCGACCGAGGCGAGGACGTGCGTGGCGCCGTGCTCCTTGAGCGCGGCCTCGTCGTGCGCGCCCGTGAGGACGCCCGCGACGATCCCGGCGCCGGAGCGGACGCCGCTGAGCATGTCGTACGAGGTGTCGCCGGCGACCACGATCCGCCGGACGTCGTCGACGGCTCCCGTGCGGAGGAGGGCGGCGAGGACCATGTCCGGGTGGGGGCGGCCCCGGCCGCCGGCGTCCGCCGGGCAGAGGGTCGACCCGACGAGGTCCCGCCAGCCGAGGGCGTCGAGGATGGCGTCCTGGGTGACGCGGGCGAAGCCGGTGGTGAGGACGACCGTCCGGCCCTCTCCGCGGAGGTCGGCGATCGCCTCGGCCGCACCGGGGACGGGCGCGATCAGTCCTCCGGAGACCAGCTCTCCGTAGGCCTCCTCGAAGGCGAGGTTGGCCTCCTGGGCGCGGGTCTCGTCGCCGCCGAAGAGGTGGCGGAAGACGGAGATCTTGGACTCGCCCATGGTGGCCCGGACGTGGTCGATCATCGTGGCGGGGTCTTCGCCGAGGCGTTCGGCGGCGGCCGTGAAGGCCCGCTCGACGAGGCCGCCGTCGGCGACGGTGGTCCCGGCCATGTCCAGGACGACGAGGTTCATGTCGGACATCTCGTTCACCAGCCCAGTTCGTTCGCGGTCGTCTCGGCGATGGCGGGCGAGCAGGTCATGCCCCGCCCGCCGGGCCCGGTCACCAGCCACACGCCGTCGCGGACCCGCTGGCGGTGCGCGACCCGGCCGGTGTCGACGCACTGGGCGTACACCCCGGCCCAGCGGCGCCGGATCTTCGGCAGCGGGCGGCCGAGGAAGGACTCGACGACGCGGGTGAGGTGCTCGTAGGGGTCTTCGAGGGTGTCGAAGGCGAAGGGGTGCTCGTACTCGTGGGTGTCGCCGATGGTCAGTCCGCCGTCGAGCCGCTGCACCATGAGCAGCTGCATCTTGTGGGCGGCGGCGGTCGGGTCCTGGGCCTGGCCCGCGTCGAGGGCGTCGAGGGCGGGGGACGCGTAGGCCGGGTAGTAGCGGAAGGAGTCGGCGTCGGCGACGGAGGTGGTGAGCGGTTCGCCGAGGGGCTCGGTCTGCATCATCTGGAGCCGGACCCGGCGGACCGGTATCTCGCCGGCGACCTCGCGGACGAGGCCGGAGAGCCAGGCGCCGGTGCACAGGACGACGGCGTCGCCGGTGTGGGTCTCGCCCCGGTCGTCCCGTACGGAGTTCTCGCCGACGACGTCCCGGACCTCGCGGTTCGGCAGGAAGGCGTAGCGGCCGGTGGCGAGGAGGGCCTCGCGGAGGGCGAGCTGGGCGAGGCGCGGTTCGACGGCCGCGTCCCGCTCGCACCACAGGGCGGCCTCGAACGCCCCGCGCAGGGCGGGGTTGAGCGCGCGCGCCTCGTCGGCGGTGAGCAGCTCGTAGCCGCGGGCGGCGGCGTCGGGGCGGGCCACGGCGGCCTCGGCGACGGCGAGTTCGAGCTCGTTCCGTACGGGGGTGAGGGAGCCGATGGCCCGGAAGCCGAGGCCGGGGACGCGGGCGCCGATGCCCTCCCAGAGTTCGCGGGCGCGCAGGGCGGTGTCGAGTTCCTCGCCGCCCGCCCGTCCGCTCACCCAGATCTGGCCGAAGTTGCGGAGGGAGGCCCCGCGCGCCTCGGCCTCGCGCTCGATGTGTACGACCTCGTGGCCGCGTTCCACTGCGTGCCAGGCGTGCATGGTTCCCACCACGCCGGCTCCTACGACGATCACCTTCATGACGTCGACGGTCGCGGGGGCGGGTGGACCGGACGGATCCGGCGGACGACGGGACGGTGAACGGACCGACAAGCTTGGACCAGACCCGTTATCTTCTCGTTACCACGCGTGCGATCGGTCCTGCCGCCGCCTCCCGCGCGACCGGTCCCGCCACCGCCGCCCGCGTGATCAGTCCTGCCGCCCCAGATGGGCGGTGAAGCTGAACCGGTCCCCCCGGTAGAGCGTGCGGACGCGCTCCAGGGGCCGCCCCGAGGTGTCCCGGGAGACGCGGTGGAGCAGCAGCATCGGCAGCGCCGGCGGCGTGCCGATGAGCAGGGCCTCGCGCGGGGTCGCGAGGACGGTCTCGATGCGCTCGTCGGCGTCGCCGAAGGAGATGCCGAGCCGGTCGTGCAGATAGGCGTAGAAGGAGGAGTCCGGGTCGAACTCGACGTCCAGGCGGGGAACGCGGGCCTCGGAGACGTACGTGCTCTCCAGGCCGACCCGTTCGTCGTCGGCGAGCAGCACGCGCTCCATGTGCCAGACGGGCTCGCCCCGTTCGGCGCCGACCTCGGGGGCGAGCGCCTCCGGGCAGGGGAAGCGGTCGAGCGAGATCAGGCTGCGGCCGGGACGGCGGCCCTGACGGCGCACGCCCTCCGTGTAGCTGGCGAGCGAGAGGGGCTGCTCCAGCTTGGGGCCGGCGACGACCGTGCCCCGTCCCCGGCGGCGCAGCCGCCCCTCCAGGAGGAGTTCGCGCAGCGCCTGCCGGACGGTCTCGCGGGACACCTCGTACCGGAGGGCGAGATCGCGCTCGGTGGGCAGCAGCCCGCCCTCCCCCAACGCGTCGACCATCAGGGCGATCTTGGCCTTGACGGCGTAGTACTTGGGGACGCGGCCGTGCTCGGGGACGCCGGAGCGGACGGGGGCGCCGGGGCTGGTCTGGTAGTTCATCCGGGGATGGTCGCAGACCGGGATGAACGGGAAGGTGTACGGAGCATGGCTCAGCGGTGCCGGGAGCGGCGGGCGGCCCGCACCAGCACCGCGCCGAGCAGCAGGAGGCCCGCGGCGAGCGGGACGAGGACGCGCGCGTACGCCTCCGAATCCCCTCCCGTACCCGCCAGTTCGCTGTCCGCCGCCGCCTCGGCGGGTCTCTCCGGGCCCCGGGAGGCGGGCGCACGGGTGGCGGGCGGGCGGGAGGCGGGCGGGCGGGAGGCGGGCGGGCGGGCCTCCTCGGCGGGCGGCGCCGAGGAGTCGGGCGCGCGGCTCGTGTCGGGTGCGGGGGGCGTGGTCGGCGCGGTGGGGGTGGCGGGGGTGGCGGACCCGGCGGGGCCCACGGTCAGGCGGTAGTCGCCGGACTCTCCGACCCAGTCCCCGTCCTCGCCCTGGCGTTGCACGACCGCCGCGTTCACGACGACCTCGTCGGGCGCCGTCCCGGCGTCGAACGCCAGGCGTACGGGGACGGTGAGCGTCCGGCCCGCCGGCACCGCGAAGCCGCCGAAGCCGGTGAACGCGCCCACGTTCTCGGCGTCCTCGGTCGACTCGAAGACCACCGGTCGCCAGAGCGCCGACCCGGCGTCGTAGAACTCGAAACGGATCTGCTCCGGGCGCAGGGCCCGGTCGCGGTCGGTGAGGACGAGCACCGGGTGGACGCCCGAGCAGGGGGCGTCGGTGGTGTTGGTGAGGTCCAGCTTCCAGCCCTGGAACGGTCCGCCCGCCGGGTAGTCGTCCGGCCCCCCGTGGATCCGGGTGCCCAACGGGAAACCGCCGTCGTCGGGGATGCCGCAGGCGGGGGTGGGCGGGTCGGGCGCGGGGGCGGCGAGGGCCGGGGCGGCGCTCACGAACGGGGCGGCCGTGGCGGCGGCCACGGACACGGCGACGCGAACGCCGCGCAGACGCAGGGGGGCGGGTGCCATGAGGGGTGCCTTTGCTGCTGGGTCCTGGAGGGCAGGGGAACGCCGGAGACGCTGCCATGCGGAGGGGACGGGGCGGGGCGGCGTCGCCGGGGGCACCCCCCGTTAGGACCGACGCATCCGCTCGATCGGCCTACTTTCCGATGATCGGACAGGGGGCGGGAGGAAGGGGCTCGGCCACCACCCGAAAGCCCGGAGCCGGGGGCGGGGACGGGGGGACGGGCTCGACCACCGCCCGAAAGCCCGGAGCCGGGAGGAACGGGCTCGACCACCACCCGAAAGCCCGGAGCCGGGGGCGGGCTTCGGCTGCTCCCCGAAGACCGGCTCCTACTTCCCGAAGACCGGTGCCAGCGTCAGCCACGCCGCGCCCTCCGCCACGGCGTCCCGCCCGGTCGTGAGGCCCACCGGGGTCGTCAGGCCGAGGCCGGCCAGCACCTCCCGCACCCCCGCCGCGAAGGCCTCCGGCGCGGCCAGCACCACCCGGCCGCCCAGGAGGACCTGGTCGATGTCGAGGAGCCGGACGAGGTTGGCCGCGCCCACGCCCAGGATCCGCGCGGCCTCGGCGGGTTCGCCGCGCGCGACGGCCGCCAGGCACAGGACCTCCAGGCAGCCGCGCCCGCCGCAGCCGCACGGCGGGCCGTCGAGCAGGACGGTCTGGTGGCCGAGCTCGCCCGCCCCGGTCCTGTCCCCGCGCAGCGGCGCGCCGCCGAGGACGAGGCCGGCGCCGAGGCCCGTACCGAGGTGGACGTAGGCGAAGGAGCCGGGGGCGGCGGGGCGCAGGGCGAGGCCGAGGGCGGCGGCGTTGGTGTCCTTGTCGAGGACGACGGGCAGCCCGAGGCGGGCGGCCAGCTCGTCCCGTACGGGATGGCCGGCCCACTCGGGGAAGCCGGTCACCCGGCCGGGCACCCCGGAGCGGTGGTCCAGCGGCCCGGGCATGGCGACCCCGGCGCCGAGGACGGCCCCGTCGGGCAGGGGCGCGCCGCCCGGCGGAGCCGTGGCGAGCAGCGCCCGCACCTCCTCCGTCACCGCGTCCAGGACCGGGCCCGGGCCCGCGCCCAGGTCCACGGGGCGGCGGCGCAGGGCGACGGCCGTGCCCGCGAGGTCGGCCAGGAGGACCGTCAGTTCGTCACGGTCGAGGTGGACGCCGACGGCGTGCGCGGCGGAGGGCACCAGGCGCAGGACCGTGCGGGGCTTGCCGCCGGTCGAGGCGCGGTGGCCGGCCTCCGCGGCGAGGCCCTCGGCCCGGAGCCGCGCGGTGATCTTGCTGACGGCCTGCGGGGTGAGCCCGGTGCGTTCCGCCAGCTCCAGGCGGCTGATCCCGGTCTCGCCCGCCGTGCGCAGCAGGTCGAGCACGAGCGCCGCGTTGTGGCTGCGCAGGGCCGGTACGTTCACTCCGGCGACATCCCTCTTCACTCCCCCATTGTGGCGGTCGCTTGCACTTCGGCAACAGCGTTGCTTAAGTGGCACGCATGACTGGCACCGACCCCCGCACCCCGCTCCGCGTCGGACTCGTCGGCTACGGCCTCGCGGGCTCCGTCTTCCACGCCCCGCTGATCGCCGCCTCCGAGGACCTCGTCCTCGCCGCCGTCACCACCGGCAACCCCGAGCGGGCCGCCGAGGCCCGCGCCGCCCACCCCGGCGTCCGGGTCGCCGCCCGCCCCGAGGAGCTGTGGGAGCGGGGGACGGACGAACTGGACCTGATCGTCGTCGCCTCCCCCAACAAGACGCACGTCGCCGTCGCCACGGCCGCCCTGGAGGCCGGCCTGCCGGTCGTCGTCGACAAGCCGCTCGCCGGGACCGCCGCCGAGGCCCGCGCGCTCGCCGCCCTCGCCGAGGAGCGCGGCCTGCTGCTCTCGGTCTTCCAGAACCGCCGCTGGGACGCCGACTTCCGCACCCTGCGCCGGCTGCTCGACGAGGACGCGCTCGGCGAGGTCCAGCGCTTCGAGTCCCGCTTCGAGCGGTGGCGCCCGCGCCCCAAGGGCGGCTGGCGCGAGTCGGGCGCGCCCGAGGAGATCGGCGGGCTCCTGTACGACCTGGGCAGCCACGTCGTCGACCAGGCCCTGGTCCTCTTCGGCCCGGTCGTCTCGGTGTACGCCGAGTCGGACGTGCGCCGGCCGGGCGCCGAGGCCGACGACGACACCTTCCTCGCGCTCACCCACGCGAACGGGGTCCGCTCCCACCTGTACGTGAGCGCCACCACCGCCCAGCTCGGCCCCCGCTTCCGGGTGCTCGGGCAGCGCGCGGGCTTCGTGAAGTACGGGCTCGACCCGCAGGAGGCCGCCCTCCGCGAGGGGCTGCGGCCGGAGCCGGGCGCCGTCTGGGGCGCCGAGCCCGAGGAGCTGTGGGGCCGGCTCGGTGCGGGCGAGTCGCCGCTGACCGGCGGCGGCACCCCGGTGGAGTCGCTGCCCGGCGACTACCCGGCGTACTACGCGGCCGTCGCCGCCGCGCTGCGCGGCACCGGCGGGAACCCGGTCACCGCGTACGAGGCGGCCGCCGCCCTCGACGTCCTGGAGGCGGCGCGGCGGTCGGCGCGCGAGGGGATCGTGGTGAAGCCGTGAGCGAGGTCGCCGGACTGGAGGCCCAGGAGGCCCGCCTGACGCTCCCCCGGTTCACGTACGAGGACGCCTGGACGCTCGGCACCCTCCTCGTCGGCCTGGCCCGGGAGCGGAGGGCTCCCGTCGCGATCGACGTCCGGCGCGGGGCGCAGCAGCTGTTCCACTGCGCGCTGCCGGGGTCCAGCGCGGACAACGACGCCTGGATCGACCGCAAGCGGCGGGTCGTCGAGCGGTACGGGGAGAGCTCGTTCCTGGTCGGGGCCCGTTTCCGGGCCAAGGGGACGACGTTCGAGGCGTCCTCGCGCCTCGACCCCGACCGGTACGCCGCCCACGGGGGTTCGTTCCCGATCGCGGTCGAGGGCGCGGGCGTGATCGGCTCGGTCACGGTCTCGGGCCTGCCGCAGGCCGAGGACCACGCCCTGGTCGTCGAGGCTCTGGAGCGCCTGCTCGACTCGTACGCGGCGGGCGGGGCCTGACCGGGGGCGGGGACGCCGGCGCCCCCGCCCCCGGGGGACCGGCCCCCGGGATCAGGCGCTCTTGAGCTCCTGCCGCTGCCGGCCGAGGCCCTCGACCTCCAGCTCGACCACGTCGCCGGGGCGCAGGTACGGCTTGGGCTCCGGCTGGCCCATGGCGACGCCCGCGGGCGTGCCGGTGTTGATGACGTCGCCCGGGTACAGGGTCATGAACCGGCTGACGTACCGGACGACCTCCGCGACCGGGAAGATCTGGTCCGAGGTGTGGCCGTCCTGCTTGAGCTCGCCGTTGACCCACAGTTTCAGGCCGAGGTCCTGCGGGTCCGGCACCTCGTCGGCGGTGACGAGCCAGGGGCCGAGCGGGTTGAAGGTCTCGCAGTTCTTGCCCTTGTCCCAGGTGCCGCCGCGCTCGATCTGGAACTCGCGCTCGGAGACGTCGTGCGCGACGGCGTATCCGGCGACGTGCGCGAGGGCCTCCGCGTCGGTCTCCAGGTAGCGGGCGGTGCGGCCGATCACGATCGCGAGCTCCACCTCCCAGTCGGTCTTCACCGAGCCGCGCGGTACGAGCACGGTGTCGTCCGGCCCGACGACGGTGTCGGCGGCCTTGAGGAAGACGACGGGCTCGGCGGGGGTGGCCTGGCCGGTCTCGGCGGCGTGCCCGTGGTAGTTCAGCCCGATGCACACCACCTTGCCGATGCGGCCGACCGGCGGCCCCACGCGCAGCCCGGTGGCGTCGAGCGCGGGCAGCACGCCGGCGCCGGCGGCGCCCCGGATGCGGTCGAGCGCGGAGGCGTCGGCGAGCAGACCGCCGTCGATGTCGTCGACGAGGGCGGACAGGTCGCGGAGGGTTCCGTCCTGGTCGAGCAGGGCGGGACGCTCGGCTCCCGGCGGGCCGACACGCAGCAGCTTCATGGTCTTCTCCTTGTGGTCGAGGTGGGCCCGGTGAGGCCCAGAGGGTGCCCCGGCCGATGGAGTGCGGCCATCGGAGGATTGGTCGATCGTCCAAGACGACGGGTCACTCTGCAAGACCCCGTTCACACACTGGACCCTTACGCGGGAGTAACCAGGGCGGCCTGCGGCATGTCCCGGTAGAGGAAGGCCCGCTCGACGGCGGTCCAGGTGGTGCTGGTGACGATGTAGAGCGCGGCGGCCAGCGGGACGACGGCGACCGAGATCAGGGTCGCGAAGGAGAGCAGCGGCAGGTACCGGGCCATGCCCGCGGCCACCGCGGCGCCCGGCTGCCCGGGCTCCGCCACGACCGGCGCGGGCTGCCGCCTGGCCCGGAGGTAGTTGTACGTGGCGACGGCGGCGACGATCGCGAAGAGCGCGAGGTAGACCAGGCCGGCCGGGCCGAGGACGCCGCCGTGGGAGAGGGCGTCGGCGTAGTGGTCGCCCAGCGGGGCGGCGAAGAGGCTGTGCCCGGCCATCCGCCCGCTGGAGAAGAGGTGGTACATCAGGAAGAAGGCGGGCGCCTGGAGCAGGCTGGGCAGGCAGCCCGCGAACGGCGAGACCTTCTCCCGGGCGTGCAGCTCCATGATCGCCTTCTGCATCCGCTCGGGGTTCTTGGCGTGCTTCTTGCGGAGGGCGGCGAGCTGTGGGGCGAGCCGGGTGCGGGCCTTCTGGCCGCGGGCGGCGGCCCGGGAGAGCGGGTGGACCGCGAGCCGTACGAGCAGGGTGAAGAGGACGATCGCGGCGGCCGTGGCGGTGGTGGCGAAGAGCGGCTGGAGCAGGTCGGCGAGCTGCTCGACCAGGGAAGCGAAGACGTTCAAGGGAGCCCTCCGTGGGGTCTCGTCGTGCCGGGGCGGGGGAATTCGGCATGACGGATCCGCGAGAGGTGCTCGTCGTACGGGTACGGGCTCCCTACGCGGCCGTCGGGAGGGGACGGCCGGGAGCACGGGGTCTGCGGCGGCCGGCGGCGTCGGGGTCCCGCTGGGGCAGGAAGGCGGTGCGCCGCTCGCGGTCGCGGATGGCGGTGCGCACGGCGGTGGGCGGTACGGCGGGGGCCGTACGGGCGCCGAGGAGGGCGAGGACGACGCCGGTCGCGGCGAGGGCGACGGCGGTGGAGAGGCTCGTGCCGTCGGAGAGGAGCAGGTCGGCGAGGGCGAGCAGGAAGAACAGGGGCGCGACGACGCGCAGGACCAGGTCCCTGAGGGTCATCCCGTCACCTCCTCCTCTCGGTCGTCCGACGGTGAGGACGAACGACGGGGCCGGGAAGTTCCCACCCGGTGCGCCGTTCTTCCGGAAACTCACGCCTCCAGGGGGACGAGGAGGCGGCGGGGCCGGAGGAGGGCACGGCTGACGGGATCGTCGGGGTCGGGGTCGAGTCCGGCGCCGGGCCGCATCTCGACGTCGGCGAGCGGCACGGGAAGACGGCAGGAGGGGCATTCGCCGTACGGGCCGAGTTCGGTGCCGCAGTCGGCGTGGTGGAAGTGGCGCAGCGGTACGGCCCCGGGGACCTCGGTCCGGCCCCAGGTGGCGAGCGAGCGCAGGACGGGCCAGAGGGCGAGGCCACGTTCGGTGAGCACGTACTCGTCGCGCGGGGGCGACTCCCGGTAGCGCCGCCGGTCGAGGACGCCGGCCTCGACGAGGGCCTGGAGGCGGGCGGCGAGGACGGCGCGGGGGATGCCGAGGTGGACGAGGAAGTCGTTGTAGCGGCGGACGCCGTAGAAGGCGTCGCGGACGACGAGCAGGGTCCAGCGTTCGCCGATGACCTCCAGGGCGCGGGCGATGGAGCACTGCTGCCGGGCGTAGTCCTTGCCGAGAGCCATGGGTCCATCGTACGCACAAGGGGTTCGGTGAACGAACCTTGCTGCTACCTTGAGGTTCATTCACCGAACCTACAGGTGGAGGTCCTCCCGTGCACCCGCTCACCACCACGGCCCCGCCCGAGTCCCGCCCCCGCCCCGGACGCCCCCGGGCCACCCTCGCCGTCACGGCCGCGGCCACCGCGGTCGCGCTGATGAACTACACGGCGCCGATGCTGACCCTCCCCGACATGGCCGCCGCCTTCGGGACACCGGCCTCGGCGCAGGCCTGGCTGCTCAACGGCACCCCGCTCGGCCTCGCCGTCCTGCTCCTGGTGGCCGGCGGCCTCGCCGACGCGCACGGCCGGCGCCGGGTCTTCCTCCTCGGCACCCTCGCCCTCGGCCTCACCACCGCGCTCGGCGCCCTCGCCGGCTCGACGCTCGCCTTCACCCTGGCCCGGATCGCCCAGGGCGCGGCGAGCGCGGCCGTCCTGGCGGGCAGCCTGGGCCTCCTCGCCCACGCCTACCCGGCGGGCCGGGACCGGATCAGGGCCACCGGCGTCTGGGGCGCCTCGGTGAGCGCCGGCATCGCCCTGGGCCCGCTCCTCGCCGGCACGCTGAGCCTGGCCGACTGGCGACTGGCGTACGGGACGCTGGGGGCGGCGGCGCTGGCGATCGCGGCGACGGGGGCGCGGACGCTGACGCACGACACGACCCGGGGAACGGGAGGGACGCGCCCCGACATCGCGGGCGCGACCGCCCTCGCCCTGGCCCTGGCGGCCCTGCTCACCGCCCTCACCCTCGGCCGCGACGGCTGGCTGCGGGCCCCGGTGGGCCTGCTGCTGCTCGCGGCCGCCGTCCTGACGGGGCTGTTCGCGGCGGTCGAGCACCGGAGCCGGGCCCCCATGGTGGACCTGGCGCTGCTGCGGCGGCCCGCGTTCCTGGCGTCGACGCTGGGGGCGCTGTTCACGGGCCTGGCGGTGATCGGCCTGTTCAGCGTGGTGCCGGCACTGCTGCAGGGCGGGGCGGGGATGACACCACTGGGCTCGGCGTGGCTCTTCCTCCTCTGGTCGGGCACGGCGTTCGTGACCGCGCTCCAGACCCGCCGCCTGGCGGGCCGGCTCTCCGCCGCGTACCAACTGACCCTGGGCTTCACCCTGTCGGCGGCAGGAATCCTCTCCCTCCTCGGGGCCCTGGAAGGCTCCTGGCCGCGGCTCGTTCCCGGCCTCCTCCTCGCGGGCGCGGGCAGCGGCCTCCTGAACGCGGCGCTGCCCCGCCTCGCGGTCGACTCGGTGCCGCCGGAGCGTGCGGCGATGGGCTCGGGCGCCAACAACACCGCCCGCTACATCGGCTCCTCGGCCGGGGTGGCCCTGACGCTGGCCCTGGTGACGACGGGCCCGGACACGGCGCTCCTCGTCTCGGCGGCCCTGGCGCTGGCGGGCACGGTCCTCACCCTCGCCCTGGGCCGCCTCACCCGGCCGGCACCAGCTTCGCCCAGACGACGAGCCGGTAGGCGCTGCTGAACTCGGGGGTGCAGGTGGTGAGCGTGAGATAGGCCCCGGGCGCGTCGTACCCGTAGGAGGGCCGGACGAGGGACCGGGGAACGTCCCGGATGACCCCCACGTCACGGGGAGCGGTCGAGGGCAACACGCGATCAACCCGATAGACATAGGTACGCGCACGCGTGCGCACGGAGATCCGGTCCCCGTCCCGGAGCCGGTCGATGTACCGGAAGGGCTCGCCGTGGGTGTTGCGATGCCCGGCGAGGGCGAAGTTCCCGACGCTCCCGGGAGCGGCGGTCCCGGGATAGTGCCCCACGTACCCCTTGTCGAGGACGGACCGCTTGGAGACGCCTTCGGCGACGGGGACGGTGAGCCCGAGCCGGGGGATGCGGAGGACGGCGAAGGCGCCGGAGGACCCGGGGGAGACCGTACGGGACGACCCCGCGGCACGTGGGGCCGCCGACGGCCCGGAAGGCGCGGGAACCGGGGACTCCCCGCCCCCTCCGGCGGCCCCACCGGGCGCATCACCGGGAACACCGCTCCCGCTCCGGACGGGGGGAGGGATGTCCCACCCCCGCTCCAGGACGCGCACCTGGTCGAGGGCCTCGGCGCGGGCCTCCCGATTGGTCCACCAGAGCTGATGGACGACGAGAAGCAGGAGGAGAACCCCGCAGGTGACGGCGGTCTCGGCGCCCAGCCACAGCGCGCGTGCGCCCGTACGGCATCGTCCTCGCCCCTGGACGACGACCGGCACCCGCTCCCGTTGCGTGACGCGCACGCGGGGCACGATAAGCGCTGGGGCGCCAACTCTCCAGGCCCGTACAGCAGTACGGTGGAGGGCATGCGCCCAGACACGCCTGCCGCCCACCTCACCGAAGCCGAGCGTCTGCTGCGCACGGCAGCGCAGTACCCCGGAGACCGGGAGCCCCTCTACCTCCGGGCCGCGGCCCACCGCGAACTCGCGGGAGACCGCCCGGCCGCGACGGCCCTGTACGACGAGCTCCTCGCCGGGGAGCCGGCGAACCCGGACCTGATCAGGGCGCTGAAGGCGGCGAACCTGTGGGAGTACGGCCACGAGGCCGAGGCCCGCGCGATCATCGACGGCCTCCGGCGGACGAGGCCGTCGGACGCGTCGGCGTGGGAGATCACGGCGGAGACGCTGGAGGCGCACGACGAACTGGAAGCGGCGGAGTCGACCCTCACGGAGGCGACGAAGCTCCTGACCACACCCCCCTGGGACGACCTCCCCCACGCCACCCGCTCCCTGATCACCACCCGGCACCGGATCCGCCGGATGCTCGCACTGACGCACGACGAGTGGGACGACCTGGCGGACCGGCTGCACACGGGCACGGTCGGACTGGACGAACTCCACGACCCGAAGCGCCTGTGGTCGCTCGGCTCCTCCGACCCGGCGGAACTCCGGGCGGAGATCGCCCGCCTCCGCTCGGAACTGGGCACGTACCGCACGGCCCTCTCCCGCCCCTTCCCGGTCGCGGTCCTCCACTGGCCGGAACCGGAACTGGACGAGCTCCTGGCGGCCTACCCGGAGCTGGAGGCCGAGTACCCCACGTACCGCGCCCACCTGACGGACATCGAGGCGTCCCTCCGCGAACTGTCCCAGGCGGGCACCCCGAACCTGGGCATCGTCCGCGCCACGGTCCCCTCCTACGAAGCCTTCGCCGCCTCGGAAGCCACCCACCCCTCGAACGCGGACCTCCTCCCCCAGTACGCCACGACCCTGGCGGCCCGAGGCCGCGCAACGGCATGGCCACCGGCCCGGGGGGCGAAGTGCTGGTGCGGGTCGGGGCGGGCTTACGGGGAGTGCCACGGGGGCGACAGCAGCTGACTTCACCCCCGCCCGGATGGATCCGTACGATCGAATTATCCAAGGCGTGAGCGGGCCCTCACCGAAAAGGGCCGACGGAGGAGTGGCTAACTGTGCCTGAGGCTACGGACTGGACCCCGCCCCCGGGGTCCTGGGCGTCATCAGCAGCACGGCGCCGCAATATGCAGGCGATTCGCAGCCGGGACACGAAGCCGGAACAGATCGTCAGACGGCTGGTCCATGCCACGGGACTGCGTTATCGCGTCGCGGCAAGGCCGCTGCCCAGCCTTCGCCGGACGGCAGACCTAGTCTTCCGCCCGGCGAAGGTAGCTGTCTTCATTGACGGCTGTTACTGGCACGGCTGCCCGGATCACTACGTGCCGCCCAAAACCAATTCGGGGTATTGGTCGGACAAGGTTGCGCGCAACGTCGCACGCGACCGGGACACGGACCAGCAGCTTGCGGCGGCCGGCTGGCTCGTGCTCCGCTTCTGGGAGCACGAGCCCTCAGCGGCGTGCGCCGACAAGATCACCGCTTCGGTGCGTGCGAGGCGAGAGAGGCTCCGCAGGAACTGATTCCACTGCCTCATCAATCTCCAGCTGCACGTCGCCTGCGGCACCATCACCCGAGTCCAGCTCGTACGTACGGGAAACCTCATCACGGCTTTCCGGGCGAAGGACGGCAATGATAGCCCTCCCCACCGCTTCAGCGACCGGCGGAGGAAAGGCATTACCCACCTGTCGATAACGAGCCGTCTTACCACCCTGAAAATCCCAGTCGGGCGGAAAACCCTGAATGATGGCTGCCTGCTTGACCGTAAGCATCGGCCCCTTAGGGCGGAAGAGGTCTCTTTCCGGGTCGGTCGTAGACTTCCCGAAATCGTTAGCAACCCCCATGGCGTCGATGCCAAGGGCCTCCCATGCCCGCTTGGCTCGCGTGGGACCCAGGTCAGCGCCCCCATGCTTCCTCGAACCGCCGACCAGCGTGGGAGCCACCCCCTTCGTACTGCCCTTCTCCGCACCGAATGCAGATTTCTTCCAGTCCTCGAAAACCTGCTTACCGGTGCGCTCACCCGGCCCGGCCGCCTCACCCTTTACATTGAGAGACCAGTAAGCTTTGCATCGCTCAAGCATTGTCTTCTCGAGTTCCTTGAAGACGGTGGCACGCTCCCCCTTCTTGTGCTTCGGCCAGACGAATTCACCATTTTCCCTGGCGATATCTTTACGAATCGCGACCAGAATCGCCCGAGGGCGCAGCTGCGGGACACCGTAGTCACTGGCATCGAGCCGACGCCATACGTGACTCATGGCTTCGCTCTGCTTCGCTACCGACCATTTTTCACTCACAAAAGGAACATCGTATCCGAGATCGAAAAGCTCGTTCACGATCTGTCGTCGATAGTCGATAAAAACGTGAGGCGGCTCGAGAATCCCCCGCACGTTTTCAATCATCACAGCTTTCGGCCGCAGGTTTTCAACGAGCTGAAGCATCGTCGGGAAAAGGTCGCGCTCGTCATGGGCCCCAAGCCTCTTACCCGCCAGCGAGAACGGAGGACAGGGGACACCGCCAGCCAGAAGATCAAGCTCTCGATGCTTCACACCAAAGCGCTCAGAAAGATTCTTCGCGCCGTTCAGAAACTCTTCCTTCAGGAGTTCCTTGACATCCATGGGCTTCAACTGCTCCGCCCGCCCATCCTCCCACCCGGGCCACTGGCTCACATTGGCCTTGAGCGTGTCAACCGCGTGGGAGTCCCATTCAATGAGGGCCAGGTGATGAAAGCCAGCGTTATGCAGGCCCACTGCCTGGCCCCCGGCTCCGGCGCAGATCTCAACCGAGGTCAACGGCGCGGTGGTCTGCGGGGCTGATCGGCCGCTGGCGGCGCCCATGGGCACGCTCCTCCTGGATGTGACGCAAATTAACTGCTCAAGTGTCGCAGAGGCAGCACCGTACCGCTGCCGCTCCAGGAGGAGTCTTGCAGTCTGCTGGGCAACCAGTCCATGCGGGGCATGAGCCAGTTGTCAACCGTCAGTTACCGCCCCATGTGACGCAGCAGCGCCTCCATGTCACTCGTAGCCAGCCCCGCGGCGACTGCCGGCTCCTCCTCAAGGTCGGCGAGCTGCTGCACCGTCGGATCGTCGAGGATCTTGCCCATGAATTCCAGCTTCCGGTCCAGGCGGACCTCTACGACCTCATCAACGGTGTTACGCGCCGCGAGCACCGTGACCCGGGTTTCAGTTTCCGGCGCCAGCCCCAGGCGGTGGATGCGGTCGAGGCTCTGAAGATAGCGGCCAGCCATGAAGTCACGGTCTACATACACGGCGTCATGACAGACGTGATGGAGGCTGATGCCCTCCCCCAGCGTCGCAGGGTTAGAGATGAGCACCATGCAACTGGGATCTTCGCGGAACCTCCGCAGCTGCTCATCACGGTCCGGGGTCTCCCCGTAGACGGTTGCTGGTCCGTACTTGTCCAGAAGCTGCGCAAGTGTCGTGATGCTCCGCACGAACGACGTCCAGACGAGTGTCTTGCGCCCCTGCTCAGCGTTCGCGGCCACAATCGCTGCTGCTTCCTTGTATTTGGGTGAAAGCTCGTAGTCCGGGAGGCGCTGCATCAGTGCATACAAGGAATCGCCTTCAGGGATCTCCAACGGCGGCAGCTGGTAGGCCAGCGGTTCATGACGGCTGGCCCCCTCCAGGAGAAGGGCCGGGCTCGTCGCCGCCATCAACAGGCGCAGGGCTGTCTTCCCCAACGAGGAGAGGTCATCCCGAGCCCCCCGACTGCCCGCGCCCCCGACCAGCGAGCTGTAGATCTCGCTGTGCAGCGGCGGCATGTCCACGTACCTCATCCGCAGCTGAACGGGCGGCAACCCGAGCTCCTGCTTTGTCGTCCGTGTGAACAAGGGGCGGAGTACCGAGCTAGCGTGCGCAAGATCGCCCCCCGCCACCGCCTGCACGACAGTGCGCTGCCCGTGCCCTGGCCACACGAAGCCCAGCAGGTTCTCAAGATCCTTTGCGCCGTTGGGTGCCGGGGTTCCTGTAAGGATCAGCCGACGTCGCGCCAGAGGGCCAAGGGCCATACACGCGGCCCCGTACTTGCCCCGGGCGCCGAGTTTCATGCGATGAGCTTCATCGAGAATGATCATTGAAGGAGCCGACTGCAGCCAGCCCGCAAGTGTGGAAAGGTGACGGTCCAGGCGTTCGTAGTTGACGATGAGGACCTCAGCCCACTGGTCAAGGGAGCCGTCCAGCACGTGCGTGCGCAGGGGGTAGCTGAAGCAGACAGCCGTCTCATAGCGCCAGGATTCGTACGCCGACTTCGGGCAGACGACCAACAGCCGACTTACTTTCCCCATCGTCTTCTGCGCCGCATATACAGCGAGCGCCACCCGGGTCTTTCCCGCACCCGGCACACTGAAGTTGGCCCCATGCTGCAATGACAGAAGCTTGGCGATGTCACGCCTCTGGAACTCGCCAAGCTCGGCGGTCCAGCTGACACCAAGAAGGCTGACCACTCCCTCCGTTGCAACCTGCTCGTCCTGCTCAGGGACGTCAAGCCGCTTTTTCACCGTATCGGCGTCCTGCATGACGCCGACGACGAGATTACGGAGATCGGGCGACCACTCAACCCCTACGTGGTGAGGCCAGGCTGCAAGAACATTCAGATCAGCCAGCAGTTCGTCAAGCGCGACCGAGGCGGACAAAGGGCCGAGCTGGCCGCCCGTACGGAAACGGGCGGCCAACTGTACAAGATCTTGCTGGTACTTCTCAGTAGTCCTCAGGACCACTCGGGTCCGGCTCTCGTCGAATCCGAGCTGCAGAGAAGCATCACCAGCGATTTCAGGCATCAGGAAGCCTCCGCAGCTGCGGCTTCAAGCAGCCAGCCGACTCCGTCTCCAGGGTGCGGAACACCCCTGCCCGCCTGCTGTGCCAGCTTGCGAAGACTGTCCCTCAGCCTCAGTACGGCGTCGTCAAAAGCTTCCTCGTCGAGACTGTGCGAGGCACGGGCCTGTACCAGCTCCACAACGCACTGTTCGATGTCTGCGCAGGCGTCCGCAAGCCGGGCGGGAGCGAGCTGTCGACGCTTGCGCACGCGGGCGTCGCGGCCGGCGGCGTCGATCGCGTCGTCGAACGCCTTCCTGGCGTCGTCCAGGAGGGCCTGGTCTTCGGCCTTGGCGCTGTCCAGCAGCCCCGACTGGTCACTGCGTACAGCGGCTGTCGCCCGAAGGATCTGGTCGTTGAGTGCGCGAGCGGCCGAAACAGCCGAAGAAGAGGCAGGAACCTCCATCCCCAGGCCTGGAATCGACACCGTCGCCGGCTCAGCATGCGCGGCCGTGTGCTGGAGACTGGCAGGCAGCCTGTCGCCCAAGTAGTCCTTCTGCAGGAAGATCTCGTCGATGTGCCGTACATCGGTCTTCGAGAAGTCAAGCAGGATCGCAGCCAGCCTCAGCTCCTTGAGAACCTCAGCCTGGTCACGGTCGGCCCCTTCGAGCTTCTCATAGAGACGATGAAGCTCTTTGAGCTTCTCCTGGTCTCCCTCCCAGTCAACGAGCCTCAGCGCAACTCCGCCACCGCTCTTACTCCGGTCGATGAGCTCACGGATGGTGCTGAGAATCCAGCGTTCCTGGTGATACGTGGCCGGCTTGATGCGGAACTCCTTGGCGATGACTTCAGGAGTCCGGCCCAGGAGCGCTTGCTCCTCCATCGCCAGAAGACGGTTGACGTACGAGTAGTCCCGCCGGTGGTCCTTCCGGAGCTGCAGGGACAGTTCGACGGCATTGATGTCCGCCCACGTAAAGGACTCAGGCAGCACTCCAACGCGCATCGACTGGACGCCGAGTTCCCGGAGGGCCGCCGCTCGGGTGTTGCCGTTGACGAGCACACCGTGGTGAGTGACAAGACCAGGATCGTTCTGGCCGAATTGGTGCAGGCTCTCCTTCAGCTTGTCAAACGCCGTGTCGCGGATGTTCGGATTCGTCGGTTCTGCCTGGAGCAAGAACTTGAGGTAATCCTGGCTCTGAGACCCCCATGGGTCGCTCTCGAGCATCTGGTCACGCTCAGCGTCATGACTGCGCTGCGCACGGATGCGATGCGTTCCGGGATTGAAGTACAAGCCGCCGAGCGGGAGGTCGATTACCTCGACGTGCTGCTGCTGGCCATTCCAGTCGACTGTGACCGTCTCCCTGGTGCCGCCGGAGTCCTTCACCTCCCCCAGCCTCTTCTTGATCAGCTCACTGAACTCAGCCGCGCGCGGCGGCGGCGGAAATTCCCGCAGCATGACTCTCCCCGTCCCCATCCCTACTCAATTGTCTTCGGCGCTGACGGCCTTGATCACTGCTGCGCGGGACTTCTCCGGCAGCGTCCTGTAGATCCCCCACAACTTTTCAAGCGTGCTCCACGACCGGCGGTCGGCCTCAAGCCAGCCGGCGAAAACCCTCCGCTCCAGCGGAGCGAGCGACTCGATGAGCGTCATTAGCTCAGCAAGATTGATCTCACGGTCGGACCCAGTCTTGCTGCAGCGCTCACACTCCGTCACATTCTGGTAATCCAGCGTTCCGTCTGCGAGTCGCACCTTCCTGCGGGAGACATTGAGCTTTGTGGTCACCCCCAGACCTTCGCCAACGGATTCACCCGTAGCAGCACCGCAGGTGCGACAGAGGAATCCATCAGCCTGCCAGATCTTGACGCGCTGATTGGCAGTCAGACTCTTCTCGTGCTGGGCGGGCTTCACCTGCCCAGGGATCCAGACGTCAGCCCCCCTCGTCACGTATCGGCGCTCTTCGGACTTCAGTGAAATATCTTCGCGATTCGTATCAATTCGCCACCCATGTTTCCGAAGCTCGCGCATCCGGCGGTCGATCTGGGCAACGCCCGGAAAGGCGTCACGCAGCTGCGCCATGGTGAAGATGTTGCCCACCCCGACGACGTCCTCAAGCCACAGCGCCGTTCGCGCCATGCCCTTGTAGCTCTTGTCGTCCTGCCACGAAGGCAGCTCCATCCACGCTCTCCGTTCGCTCGCACGTCACGCCCACAGCCACGCTGACACGCATCAGGTGGGACACGGATACCAACCGAAGGCATGACCTGCGCTCTCCGGCGGTGTACCTATTGAGCACTGGCAGCGGAGGAACCGTCCAGGGGAATGGCTCGTTGCGCGGAAACGCGTCAACAAGCAGTGCTGCACAATCTTCCTGCATCATGCCGGAGTCGGCGTTCCAGAGGGGGACCTACGAATGGCTGCAGGTTTGGTGGGGACGAAGGCTGGCGAGAATCTGCCCCCGGGCAGACGGAACCTCGCACGGCATCTCGCGGCCTTGTACGAGCACTTGGGGACGCAGACACTGCGACACGCTGCCGACCATCTCGCAGCACGGGGATACAAGAAGGATCCCAGCGAGATCAGCCGGTATCTCAACGGTGAACGGCTTCCACCAGCGAGCTTCGTTGCAGCGCTGTACGACGCCGCGGCAGCCATGCTCGCGGATTCAGGCCATGAGTCCGTGAGCATGACGAAGGAGCATGTGCACGAAGTGCACGCCGCAGCGGAACCGCGGCTGTGCCGGAGCTGCGCCAAGCTCCGGCGGCGGATACGAAAACTTCAGGCCGATGTGAAGCGTCTCCATGCGCTTCGAGCTGGTCTCCAAGCCGGCTTGGAGACTGCACAGAGCACCGGTCCCGGAGAACCGGCGCCGCTGCCGGTCCCTCCTTCAGACGGGGACCGGCAGCAGACGGCGCAGGACGTAGCTGCCGCGAGACAGGTCGCCTCCCGCGCCGGACAGCTGCAGGAGGAGGGCGCGCAGGGTGAGGCACTGTCCTACCTTCAGCAGACCTCGGAGGTACTGACACCCGTAGAAAGTGCAGCCGCACTGGTCTTGCTCCGCCGGCAACGGCAAGACCAGCTGGCCGAGACGCTCATCCAGATGTACGGACGCGATCAGGCGGATAGGGATGTCCTGCGTGTGGCCCTTGAGTTGCATAGATACGGGCAGATGGACGACGTCGGCGCGATCCTGAGAGCTGCGGCCCGCCGATCTGGACCGCAGGCACCGCTGTGAGCATGAGCTCCTGGACGGGAATACATTCGGCTTCAGCACCTGACGGAACTGCCTGGCTTCGTTGAGGCCAAGGGGCTTACGCGTCATCCATCTGCCAGGCGGCTGCCCTGGTGGATCTGCAACAAGAGACGAGCCACAGCCGAGTCCGCGCCGGCACTCTCTCCGGTCAACACGTCACCCACACGAGCGCTCTTCACTCTTCGGGTCTCTGCGGGCGCGTTCACTGCGTTACGGTCGCGCAAAACGGCCCCCGTCGACAGTTCGCAGCTATCGGCGAGGGCCTGAACCACTCGTGGAAGGCACTAGTTCCACTGTGATCTACCGGCACTTTAACGCGCCCCCGCGCGCCTTCACCCAGTTCTCGCA
>NZ_BMTQ01000005.1 GCF_014649755.1 Streptomyces litmocidini
AGCCAGGCCGGAATGGGGCCGGCTGTCCACAGCGTCCTCGCTGTCGTGTGCCACCCCCGAAGGGATGGACTTTTTCAAAGGAACCTCGACCATCCCGAAGGATGGACGGGGTATCAACTAATCTGGCGTTGATTTTTGGCACGCTGTTGAGTTCTCAAGGTGCGGACGCTTCCTTCGGTCCCGTTTCCGGGCCCTCCGGGCGCTTCCTTCGTTTCCGACTCTATCAGATCTTTCCGATCCGATTTCCTCGGTGCTTTCCGGTCCCGAATTTGTTTTCTTCGAGGCCTTCCGGCGTGGTCACTACGTTAGCTGATTTCCCTGGAGGCTCATAATCGAGTCATTCGAAACGAATTTCGGAATGCCGAAATGAACCCCAACCGGGGTGATCATCTTGAGTAGTGGGTGGCCGCTCCCCGGGGTGCTTGAACAAGCAGGCCAGGTTCCAGCGGCTCGGGCCACGTTAGTCGGTCGTCCTCGCCGAGTCAAGCCTTCGCTTGCGGGGGGTGTGGGGCCGGTACGGGCTGACCGTCGGGTCCTTCGTGATCCAGAAGCGCCAGGGGTGCGGGGCGCCTTCGCCGCCGACCCCCGTGCGGGGACCGCTGCGGATGTGGTCCGGGGCCGGGGGCCTGCCGGCGAGGAGGGCGAGCGGACCGTCCTGGCCGGCGCAGGCGTCCGTGCCGTTCAGGGAGAGGGCGACGTCGAGGGCCGTGGCCAGGCGGGCCGGCCCCTTGGCGAGCTCGTGGTCGGAGCGGGCCGAGCGGCGGCGGGGGCGGGCCTGGTCGGCGCCCTCGATGATCTCGCCCGCGCGCAGCAGGACACCGCTCGCGTGGCCCTCGGGTCCGCACACCAGGTTGAGGCAGTGCCACATGCCGTAGGTGAAGTAGACGTACGCGTGGCCGGGGGGTCCGAACATGACGGCGTTGCGCGGGGTGAGGCCGCGGAAGGCGTGCGAGCCGGGGTCGATGGCGCCGGCGTACGCCTCCACCTCCGTGAGGCGCAGTTCCATGCGGCCCTCGTCGGTGTTGCGGACGAGGGTGCGGCCCAGGAGGTCGGGGGCCACTTCCAGTACGGGGCGGTCGAAGAAGGTCCGCGGGAGCGGCGTACGGTCGGGGCTCTCGCTCATGCCGTCCGAGCGTACCGGGGACCGGAGGGGAACCGGCTACGGTCGTCGCGCGTATGTAGGGGTCAGGACCCGAGAAGGAGTGGAAGTCATGGGATTCAAGAAGCTGCTCGCGAGCCTGGGTGCCGGCGGGGCCACCGTGGAGACGGTGCTCACGGAGGAGAACGTCGTCCCGGGTGGGGTCGTCCAGGGCGAGGTGCGGATCCAGGGCGGCAGTGTCGACCAGCAGATCGAGGGGCTCTCCGTCGGACTGCAGGCGCGTGTCGAGGTCGAGGGCGGTGACCAGGAGTACAAGCAGGACGTCGAGTTCGTGAAGACGCGTCTCGGCGGTGCCTTCGAGGTCAAGGCCGGAGCCGTGCACGTCGTGCCGTTCGGTCTGGAGATCCCGTGGGAGACGCCGGTCACCGCCATCGCCGGGCAGCAGCTGCGGGGGATGAACATCGGGGTGACGACCGAGCTGGAGATCGCTCGGGCCGTGGACTCCGGTGACCTGGACCCGATCAACGTGCACCCGCTGCCGGCGCAGCAGGCGATCCTGGACGCCTTCATCCAGCTGGGCTTCCGTTTCAAGAGCGCGGACATGGAGCGCGGGCACATCCGGGGGACGCGGCAGAAGCTGCCCTTCTACCAGGAGATCGAGTTCTTCGCGCCGCAGCAGTACCGGGGTCTGAACCAGGTCGAGGTCAGCTTCGTGGCGGACGACCGCGAGATGGACGTCGTCCTGGAGATGGACAAGAAGCCGGGTCTGTTCACCGAGGGCAGCGACTCCTTCCGTGCGTTCACGGTGGGTCTGCACGACTTCCACACGACCGACTGGGCGGCTTACCTCAACCAGTGGCTCGCCGAGGTCGGCGGTCGTCGCAACTGGCTCTAGGCTCGGGACCGTCAGCGTTGACGGACGATTCGGAGGTACTCGACGTGTCCGAGGGCAAGAGGGCGCCGCTCCCCCATGACTTCCATCCGCCGGTGGCGGCGTTCACCGTGGTGAGCGATGACATCGCGCCGGGTGGGGTGCTGAAGGACGCTCAGGTGTACGCGGCGGGGAACACCTCGCCGCACCTGAGCTGGGAGGGGTTCCCGGCGGAGACGAAGAGTTTCGCGGTCACCTGCTTCGATCCGGACGCCCCGACGGGCAGCGGGTTCTGGCACTGGGTGCTGTTCGACATCCCGGCGTCGGTGACGGAGCTGCCGGCCGGGGCCGGGTCGGGGTCGTTCGAGGGGCTGCCGGCCGGTGCCGTGCACGCGCGGAACGACTACGGTTCGAAGGAGTTCGGCGGTGCCGCTCCCCCGGCGGGGGATCCGGCGCACCGGTACGTCTTCACGGTGTACGCGGTGGACGAGGAGAAGCTCGGTACGGACTCCGACACCTCGCCGGCGGCCGTCGGGTTCAACCTGCGGTTCCACACGCTCGGCCGTGCCCAGCTGGTCGGTGAGTACGCGGCTCCCGCGTCGGCCTGATCGTTCGTTTGTTGTTTGCCCGCTTCTGGTCTTGGAGAGATCAGAAGCGGGCATCTTTTGTTGCGCAGGAAATTGCGTTGTCCGACCCGGCTGGCCCGGCCATCGTTGGTCCGAGCCCGGAGCCCCCGTGCGGGGGCTGGGGCCGGCACACGGGAGGTGGGCAACATGCGGGACACGCTGGTATTGAACGCGAGCTTCGAGCCGCTTTCGACGGTCACGCTCAACCGTGCGGTGGTGCTCGTCCTGCAGGACAAGGCCGTCGTCGAGCAGGCCCATCCCGAGCTGCGGGTGCGAGGTGCCGCCGTCGACCTGCCGGTTCCGCGGGTGATCAGGCTCTGCCGGTACGTACGGGTGCCGTTCCGAAGACAGGCTCCGTGGTCGAGGCGGGGGGTGCTGGTCCGGGACCAGCACCGGTGCGCGTACTGCGGGCGGCGGGCCACGACGGTCGACCACGTCGTGCCGCGGGCGCAGGGGGGTGGGGACAATTGGCTGAACACGGTCGCCTCCTGCGCCGAGGACAACCACCGCAAGGCGGACCGGACGCCGGAGCAGGCGGGGATGCCGTTGCTGCACCAGCCGTTCGAGCCGACCCCGGCGGACGCGATGCTGCTCGCGATGCGGGCGAGCGAGCGGTCGGCGCTGCCGGCGTGGCTGGCCGACTCGGCCGCGTAGGGGCGTGATCCGCGGGCGTACGTGAGGCGTGGACGTACGTGGTCCGCGGGCGTACACGAGGCGTGGACGTGCGGAAGGGCCCGTTTCCCCCGGTGGGGAGGCGGGCCCTTCCGTCGTCGTGGCCTAGCCGAGGGTCAGTTGGAGGATGGCGACGACGCCGACGGCGATGATCACTCCGCGCAGGACGGTGGGGGGCAGCCTGCGGCCGACCTTGGCGCCGAGCTGGCCGCCGAGGGTGGAGCCGAGGGCGATGAGCAGGACGGCCGTCCAGTCGAAGTCGGCGACGAAGAGGAAGAAGAGGGCGGCGACTCCGTTGACCAGGGCGCCGAGGACGTTCTTGACGGCGTTGATGCGCTGCAGGTCGTCGTGGAGCAGCAGGCCCATGAGGGAGAGGTAGAGGACTCCTTGGGCGGCGCCGAAGTATCCGCCGTACATGCTGGCGAGGAGGAGGCCGACGAGGAGGGCGGGGCCTCCGTCGGGGTGGGCCTCGGTGCCGGTCTGCTCCCGGCGCCGCTGCACGGCGGCGGCGATGCGGGGCTGGAGGATGACCAGGACGAGTGCGAGGCCGATGAGGACGGGGACGATCGCGTCGAAGGCCTGGGACGGCAGGGCCAGGAGCAGGATCGCTCCGATGAGTCCGCCGAGGAGGGCGACGCCGCCGAGGCGCAGGACGCGGGTCTTCTGGCCCTTGAGTTCGCGGCGGTAGCCGATGGCTCCGCTGATGGAGCCGGGGACGAGGCCGAGGGCGTTGGAGACGTTCGCGGTGATCGGGGGGAGTCCGGTCGCGAGGAGGACCGGGAACGTGATGAGCGTTCCCGATCCGACGATGGTGTTGATGGTGCCGGCGCCGATGCCGGCGGCGAAGACTGCCAGGGCTTCCCAGATGGACAACGCCATCTCCTTACATGGTCAGTGAGTCGCCTCCCCGCCCCGAGGCCGTCGGGGTCGAGGGGCTCGCACCGATCATGCACGAGGATTACGTGTACGTGTCAGTCAACCGACGGTTCGTCTCGCCGTTCGGTCGCTCCGCCCTTGACGTTGAAGCCGGGGGCGCCGCCGCCCACGTTGCCGAAGGCTCCGGAGAGGCCCTTGAGGGCGTCGCCGATCTCGCTGGGCACGATCCAGAGCTTGTTGGCGTCGCCCTCGGCGATCTTCGGGAGCATCTGGAGGTACTGGTACGAGAGGAGCTTCTGGTCCGGGTCTCCGGCGTGGATGGCCTCGAAGACGGTGCGGACGGCCTGCGCCTCGCCCTCGGCCTTGAGGGCGGCGGCCTTGGCCTCGCCCTCGGCGCGCAGGATGGCGGACTGCTTCTCGCCCTCGGCGGTGAGGATGGCGGACTGGCGGGTTCCCTCGGCGGTGAGGATCGCGGCGCGCTTGTCGCGCTCGGCGCGCATCTGCTTCTCCATCGAGTCCTGGATGGAGGTCGGCGGCTCGATGGCCTTGAGTTCGACGCGGTTGACGCGGATGCCCCACTTGCCGGTGGCCTCGTCGAGGACGCCGCGGAGGGCCGCGTTGATCTCCTCGCGGGAGGTCAGGGTCCGCTCCAGGTCCATGCCGCCGATGATGTTGCGGAGGGTGGTGACGGTGAGCTGCTCGATGGCCTGGATGTAGCTGGCGACCTCGTAGGTGGCGGCCCGCGCGTCGGTGACCTGGTAGTAGATGACGGTGTCGATGTTGACGACCAGGTTGTCCTGGGTGATCACCGGCTGCGGCGGGAACGGGACGACCTGTTCGCGGAGGTCGATCCGGTTGCGGATCGAGTCGATGAACGGGACGACGATGTTGAGCCCGGCGTTGAGCGTGCGGGTGTAGCGGCCGAAGCGCTCCACGATCGCCGCGCTCGCCTGCGGGATGACCTGGATCGTCTTGATCAGGGCGATGAAGACGAGCACCACCAGAATGATCAGGACGATGATGACTGCTGACATCGTGTTCCCCGTGCCCTTCGCTGCCGGTTGTCTGCCGGGTTTCTTCTGATGATCGAGTTTCCCAGATGGCGGAGCGTCATGGGCGAGGTTCGGTCACATGACGTCACGTGACCCCACGTCACATGACCACGGCGGTCGCTCCGTCGATGTCCACGACGTCGACCCGTTCGCCCGGTTCGAAGGTCTGGCCGGTGTCGAGGGCGCGGGCGGACCAGACCTCGCCGGCGAGCTTGATGCGGCCTCCGCCGCCGTCGACCCGTTCCAGGACGACGGCCTGACGTCCTTTCAGGGCGTCGACGCCGGTGGCGAGTCCGGGTCTGCCGTCGCGGTGGCGGGCGGCGATCGGACGCACCACCGCGATGAGCGCCACGGAGACGACGACGAAGACGAGCACCTGGGCGACGACGCCGAAGCCGAGGGCCGCGGTCACCGCTCCGGCGACCGCGCCGACGGAGAACATGCCGAACTCCGGCATCGCGGTCAGGACCAGCGGAATGCCGAGCCCCACCGCGCCGATCAGCCACCAGACCCACGCGTCGATGTCCACGTGGTCATGGTAGGGCGGTGGGGTCCTTCCGGGACAGGGCGCGGGCGGCTGTGCGGGTCGCCGGTGCCCCGGCCGGTCACTTCAGGGGCAGGCCGTGGGCGGTCCAGCGGTCGCCGACGCGCTCGACGACGAGCGGGAGGCCGAAGCAGTGCGAGAGGTTGCGGGAGGTGAGCTCCATCTCCACGGGGCCCGCGGCGAGGACCTTGCCCTGTCGGATCATCAGGACGTGGGTGAAGCCGGGGGCGATCTCCTCGACGTGGTGCGTGACCATGATCATGGAGGGGGCGTACGGGTCGCGGGCGAGGCGGCCGAGGCGGCGGACCAGGTCCTCGCGGCCGCCGAGGTCGAGGCCGGCGGCGGGCTCGTCGAGGAGGAGGAGCTCCGGGTCGGTCATCATCGCGCGGGCGATGAGGGTGCGCTTGCGCTCGCCCTCGGAGAGGGTGCCGAACCTGCGGTCCAGGTAGTCGTTCATCCCGAGCCGGTCGAGGAAGGCCTTGGCGCGCTTCTCGTCGACCGGGTCGTAGTCCTCGTTCCAGGTGGCGGTCATGCCGTACGCGGCGGTGAGGACGGTCTGGAGGACGGTCTGGCGCTTGGGGAGCTTCTCCGCCATCGCGATGCCGGCCACGCCGATGCGGGGGCGGAGCTCGAAGACGTCGGTGCCGACGCCGCCGAGCTGCTCGCCCAGGACGCGGGCGGTGCCCTTGGTGGGGAAGAGGTAGCTGGAGGCGATGTTCAGGAGGGTGGTCTTGCCGGCGCCGTTGGGTCCGAGGATCACCCAGCGCTCGCCCTCCTTGACCGACCAGGAGACATCGTCCACCAGAGCCCGTCCGTCGCGGACCACGGATACGTCCACCAGCTCCAGTACATCGCTCATGAGCGCGTTGTCTCCCCTTGCGGTCGAGTCTTGTCGTCGCCTTGCGCCGATGGGCGCGGCGTCCAGGGGAAAACCTACGTTATCGACGGAGCGGACCGGTCCGTAGGGCTTCCTTTGAGTCCTTAGTCTGGGGGGATGCTTTCGGAACCACGCTCAGGACGTCTGGCCGCCTGGGGCAATGCCCTGCTGGCCGGGGCGGTGTCGCCGGACGAGGCGGCGTCGGCGATTGTCGGGGAGGACGCGGTGCACCGCGTGGAGGGGCTGCCCGGTGAGGCGGGTCCGGTGGGGCTGACGCTCGCGCTGGGCCGGCTGCGGCGGCTCGGGGTGACCGGGTGGCGGGTCGCGCTGCCGGCGCCGGGACATCCGCTGGGGCTGAGCGGGCCGCCGGACTTCAACGCGCGCGCGTTGGAGGCGGAGGAGGCGGTGGTGGGCTTCGGTGCGCCGTACGGTCTCGTGCCGGAGGTCACCGAGGCGGGTCCCGCGGGTGACGTGCACGTCTCGGTGGTCTGGCACTGTCTGGCCGTACGGGAGGCCCCGCCCGCCGATGTGCCCTCGCTCGGCGAGGCCGAGCGGGAGCTGGCCGAGGCGCTGCGGGACGCGACGGCGGTGCTGACCCGGCTCGACGTGGCGGCCTCGGGGCCCGCGGCGGACGCGGCGCGCGAGGCGTACCGGGCGCGGGCGGAGGTGGGCCGCGAGGTGCTGGCCCCGGGTTACCCGCCGCGCGCGGTACGGGTCCTGGAGCTGGCGCAGCGGATCGGTCTGCTCGTGGACCTGGCGTACGACCACGGTCACGGGGGCGCGGTGAGCGCCTCGGAGATGGCGGCGCGGGGGGAGGCGCTGCGGCCGGTGGAGCGGGTGGCCCGACGGGCGCAGGTCGCGGCGTACAACGCCTACGTGGAGGAACGGGAACGGGAACGGGGCTTCTGAAACCGCACCGCGGCCCCCGGAGCCGGCGGACGGAGTCCGACGCGGCGGGCCGTGGGCCCGAGGTGGCCGGACGGCTGCACGCCGGTGGGTCCCGTGTGGGCACGCCTTCGCGGAACGCGTGCCCACACGGGACCGGTGCCGGGGTGGCGGTCAGCCGTTGACGGCGCCGTTGCCGAAGGCCGGGTTGAGCAGGCCGATCACGTCGACCGTGTTGCCGGAGACGTTCACGGGGACGTGGACCGGGACCTGCACCAGGTTGCCGGAGCCGACGCCCGGCGAGTGGAGGGCCTGCCCGTCGGCGTCCGCGTTCGCGGAGGCGACACCCGCGCCGGCGGCGACGATGCCACCGGCGACCATGGTGAGGGCGACGGCCTTCTTGAGGTTCTTCACTGGGTACATCCTCCTGGTCATCGCTGCGGCCGGTCCGCCGCAGCACGCCATGGAGAACGCCGCACCCCCCGCCGGGTTGCGCCGAACGGGGGACATCCACACGACGGTATGAAGTACTGAACGGTCGTGCGCCCCGGCGCACAGGGGGCGCGTCAGTCGGTGAGGCCGTGCCGTACCGCCCACAGCGCCGCCTGGGTGCGGTCCGCGAGATCGAGCTTCATCAGGATGTTCGAGACGTGCGTCTTGACCGTCTTCTCCGAGAGGACGAGGGCGCGGGCGATCTCCCGGTTGGACCGGCCGTCCGCGATCAGGCCGAGGACCTCGCGCTCCCGCTCCGTGAGGGTGGAGCCCCGCCCCGTGCCCCCGCCGGGGGAGTCGTCCTGGGCGAGGAGCGCGTCGGCCACCTCGGGCTGGAGCAGGACGTGCCCGGCGTGGACGGAGCGGATCGCGCCGGCCAGGGCGTCGGGGTCGATGTCCTTGTAGACGTATCCACGGGCGCCGGCGCGGAGCGCGGGGACGACCGTCCGCTGCTCGGTGAAGCTGGTGACGATCAGGACCCTGGCGGGGTTGGCCAGCTCACGGAGCCGCTTGAGCGCCTCGATGCCGTCCGTGCCCGGCATCTTCACGTCCATGAGGACCACGTCCGGGTGCAGCTCCTCCGTCCTGGCGACGCCCTCGGCGCCGTCGGAGGCCTCCCCCACGACCTCTATGTCGTCCTGCACCTCCAGGAAGGTGCGCAGACCCCGGCGGACGACCTGGTGGTCGTCGACCAGGAGCACGCGGATCGGCTCGTCAGCCACCGGGGACCTCCATCTCGATCGTGGTGCCCTCGCCCGGGGCCGAGGTCACCGTGAGTCTGCCGCCGACGCCGCTCGCGCGGTCCCGCATGGAGACCAGGCCGAGGTGGCGGCCGGCACGGTGGACCGCGCGCGGGTCGAAGCCCTTGCCGTCGTCGGTGACGGTGAGCCGCGCGCCCTGCCCGCTGCGGGCGAGGGAGACCGCGACGAGATCCGCGTCCGCGTGCCGCAGGGCGTTGTGCAGGGCCTCCTGCGCGACCCGGAGGACGGCCTCCTCCTGGGCGGCGGGCAGGGCCCGGGTCCCCGGGCTCTCGAAGGTCACCCGGGCGGAGTGGGCGCGGTCCAGGACCTGGATCTGGGTGCGGAGCGTGTGGACGAGGCCGTCCTCGTCGAGGGCGGCGGGCCTGAGCTCGACGACGGCGGCGCGCAGCTCGTCGGCGGCCTCGGCGGCGAGCGCGGCGACCTGCTGGAGCTCGCCCTTGGCGCGGACCGGGTCGCGGTCGACGAGGGCGGCGGCGGCCTGGGCGGTCAGGCGGAGCGAGAAGAGCTTCTGGCTGACGGCGTCGTGCAGCTCGTGGGCGAGGCGGGAGCGCTCCTCGGCGATGGTGAGCTCGCGGCTGCGCTCGTACAGCCGGGCGTTGGTGAGGGCGATGGCCGCGTGCTGGGCGAGGATCGAGAGGAGGGCCTCGTCCTCGGCGGTGAAGCCGCAGCCGCCGCCGGGCTTCGGGCAGCGCTTGTTGGCGAGGAAGAGGGCGCCGAGGATCTCGTCGCCGTCGCGGACGGGCAGGCCGAGGAAGTCGGACATCTCGGGGTGGGCCTCGGGCCAGCCCTCGAAGCGGGGGTCGGCGCGGACGTCGGCGAGCCGCTCGGGCTCGGCCTTGTGGAGCATCGAGGCCAGGATGCCGTGCTGGCGGGGCAGCGGGCCGATCGCCCTCCACTGCTCGTCGCTGACGCCGTCGACCACGAACTGGGCGAAGCCGCCGTGGTCGTCGGGGACGCCCAGCGCGGCGTACTCGGCGTCGAGCAGCTCGCGCGCGGAGGCCACGATCGTCTTGAGGACGTCGCGGACCTCCAGGTGGCGGCTCATCGCCAGGAGGGCGGTGCTCACGGCGGCCAGGCCGGAGCTCGGTCGATGGCTCATGTGTTCACCGTACCGGCGGGGTGTGACGGTCCGTATCCGTCCGGGGACGAGGGCGGAGCAGGTCCGGAGGCCTAGGTCGAAGTGCCCTCGGCGGTCCGGGCCCGGGGACGAGGCGGTGGTCGGGGCGGCGGCCGGAGGGTGGAGCCATCCGAAGGAGAGAGGGGATGGACGTCATGGCTGTCGCGATCGTCACGGGGGCGTCGAGGGGTCTGGGGAGGGCGCTGGCCGGGGCTCTCGCCGGGCGGGGCTGGGACCTGGTGCTGGACGCCCGTACGGCGGACGTGCTGGAGGAGAGCGCGGCGGTGGCACGTGCGCGCGGCGCCCGGGTGGTGGCGCTGGCCGGGGACGTGACGGACGCGGCGCACCGGTGGGAGCTCGTGGCGGCGGCGGAGGGGCTCGGCGGGCTCGATCTGCTCGTGAACAACGCCGGGGTGCTGGGCGCGGAGCCGCTGGTGCCGCTCGACCGGCACCCGCTGGACGGTTTCCGGGCCGCGCTGGAGGTCAACGTGGTGGCCCCGCTGGGGCTGCTGCAGGAGGCGCTGCCGCTGCTGCGCACGGCACCCGCCGGCGCGGTGGTCAATCTGAGCTCGGACGCGGCGGCGGAGGCGTACCGGACCTGGGGGGCGTACGGGGCGACGAAGGCGGCGCTCGACCAGCTGTCGGCGGTGCTGGCGGTGGAGGAACCGGGGCTGCGGGTCTGGTGGGTGGACCCGGGCGGGATGCGGACGGACATGCTGGCCGCCGCGGAGCCCGGCGAGGACCTGTCCGGGACTCCCGCTCCGGCCGATGTCGCCCCCGTCTTCCTGCGGCTGCTGGACGAACGGCCGGCCAGCGGCCGGTATGCCGCGCCGGCCTTCCCGGAGGCGTGATGGCACTGACCGTGAAGGTGCCGGCGGAGCTGTCGGCGCGGGTGCCGGCCGAGCAGCGGGGGCCCGGGCGCGACCGGGACGACGTGCGGCTGCTCGTCTCGCGGGGCGCGGCGGTGTCGCACCACTCCTTCGGGGAGCTGCCCGCGCTGCTGCGGGCCGGGGACGTGCTCGTCGTCAACACCTCGACGACGCTGGCGGCGGCCGTGGACGGTCGCCTCGGTCCCGAGCCGGGCGGGGAGCCGGTGGTGGTGCACTTCTCGACGCGCGGGGACGACGGGCGCTGGGCCGTGGAGCTGCGGGCTCCGGAGCCGTCGGGCAGTACGCACCCGCGCGGAGGCGGTCCCGCGGGCGCGGTCGTCCGGCTTCCGGGAGGGGCGCGGCTGGTGCTCGCGGAGCCGCTGGTGCCCGGTGGCGGGCGGCTGTGGTGGGCGCGGGTGGGCGTGGACGTGCCGGAGCTGCTCGGACGGTACGGGCGGCCCATCCGGTACGGGTACACGGACCGGGACCAGCCCCTGTCGGCGTACCGGACGGTCTTCGCGCGCCCCTCCCCCGACGGGTCGGGCTCGGCGGAGATGCCGAGCGCGGGGCGGCCCTTCACGGACCGGCTGGTGGCGGAGCTGGGCGGCCGGGGCGTACGGATCGCTCCGCTCTGCCTCCATACGGGGGTGGCGTCGGCGGAGGCGCACGAGCCGCCCTACCCGGAGCGCTTCGAGGTCCCGGCGGCGACGGCGGCCGTGGTGAACGCGGCCCGTGCCGGGGGCGGCCGGGTCGTCGCGGTGGGGACCACCGTGGTGCGGGCGCTGGAATCGGCCGCGGCGGGGTCCGGGCGGGCGGGCGCCGGGGGCGGCGGGCCCGTGCGGGCGGCCCGGGGGTGGACCGATCTGGTGGTGACGCCCGCGCGCGGGGTACGGGTGGTGGACGGGCTGCTCACCGGGCTGCACGAGCCGGAGGCTTCGCATCTGCTGATGCTGGAGGCGGTCGCCGGGAGGCCCGCGCTGCGGAGCGCGTACGCCGCCGCGGTGCGGGAGCGCTACCTCTGGCACGAGTTCGGCGATCTCCATCTCCTCCTCCCGGAGGAGGGGGCTCACCGTACGCATTGCTGAAGCAACTCATGGTGAGTTCACCGTGTGGCCCGTGTGAGGCCGCGCATAGGACGTACATCACTTACGAAGCCCCCTAGTGGATACCCAGCCGCCGGATATGAACGGATGAAACGGGCCACAGGGGGCATCGTGTGGCCCGTGCACGAGTCCCTGATCCACTACCGGGGATCGTAGATCACACCTTTGCCACAGGATTTTGCTGCCGCTAAGAATTGCCTCCGTCGCCGCCGAGCAGGCGCAGCGCCGCCCCGGCCGAGCGACGACCCCCAGCGATTCGAAGAGGTAGTCCTGCATGTCTGCGAACACCCCTGGCCACAGTCGTGGTCTGAAGAAGACCCACAAGGCCACGATCGCCGGCGTCGCCGCTCTGGGCGCCGCAGCTCTCACCCTCTCCCTCGTGCCTCACCACGGCGGCACCGAGACCGAGCCGCAGGCTCTGTCCGGCACCCGGCAGGTGGCCTGGTCGTACGACGCGAACAGCCCGCAGGCCAAGGCGCTGGCCGCCAGCATCAACGAGCAGCAGACCGTCATCGGTCTGAAGGCCAAGGAGGAGGCCGAGGCGAAGGCGAAGGCCGCCGCCAAGGCGAAGCTCGACGCCCAGGCGAAGGCCGCCAAGGCCAAGGCCGCCGCCCAGGCGAAGGCCGCCGCGAAGGCCAGGGCCGCCGCCCAGGCGAAGGCCGAGGCCCAGGCGAAGGCCGCCGCGAAGAAGCGCGCCGCGGAGAAGGCGGCCGCGAACCGTTCCGTCGCCCGCAAGCCGGTCTTCGCGAACAACCTCGACGGCTGGATCCGCGAGGCGCTCTACATCATGGACAAGCACGACATCCCGGGCACCTACAACGGCCTGCACCGGAACATCATGCGCGAGTCCAGCGGCAACCCGTACGCCATCAACAACTGGGACATCAACGCCATCAACGGCATCCCGTCCAAGGGCCTGCTCCAGGTGATCTACCCGACCTTCAAGGCGTACCACATCGCCGGCACCAAGTTCGACCAGTACGACCCGGTCGCCAACATCGTCGCCGCCGCCAACTACGCGGCCGACCGCTACGGCTCGATCGACAACGTCAACAGCGCGTACTGACGCGCGGAAGGGCGGCACCCCGGAGAGGGTGCCGCCCTTCGGCGTGGTGTGACCGACGGCCGTTACTTGCGCATGACCTCGGGTTCATGGCGGCGCAGCAGCCGCGCCACGAGGACGCAGCAGACCGTGGCCATGATCAGCTGGATGCCGAGGTCGAGGCTCCACTGGCCGACCGTGTGCTCCCACAGCGGGTCGGTGTTCGTGGGGTCCTTGTGGTCCCACGGCGGCATGAGGTGCGCCAGGTCGAGGGTGGTGCCGGCGCCGGCGATGCCCCAGCGGGAGGGCATGAGCCAGGCGAACTGCTCCAGGCCGGGCGAGCCGTACACCTGGAAGAGGATGCCGGTGAAGACGACCTGGATGATCGCGAACATGACGAGCAGCGGCATGGTCTTCTCGGCGGTCTTCACCAGCGCGGAGATGACCAGGCCGACCATCATCGAGGTCAGGCCGAGCGCGATGACCTGGACGCAGAGCTCGACGGCCGGCGGCATGAACAGGCCCTCTTCGGGCAGCTCACGGGTGGAGAAGCCGATGCCGCAGATGATCACGCCCTGGAAGGCGGTGATCAGGCCGAGGACGATGACCTTGGACATGAGGTACGCGGAGCGGGAGAGGCCGACGGCGCGCTCCCGTTCGTAGATGACCCGTTCCTTGATCAGCTCTCGTACGGAGTTCGCCGCTCCGGAGAAGCACATGCCGACCGCCAGGATCAGCATGATCGTGCCGGCGTCGCCGTTGAAGCGGGACGGCGGCTTGGGCCGGCCCAGGCCGAAGTCGGCCGGGATGACGACGGAGACCGCGCCGAGGACGGCGGGCAGGATCACCATCAGGGCCATGAAGCCCTTGTCGGAGGCGATCACCGACACGTAGCGGCGGATCAGGGTCCACAGCTGGGAGCCCCAGCCCTGCGGCTTCGGCGGCCGGGCCATCGCCTGCGGCGGCATCTGGACGGGCTGCGCGGCGACCGCGTCGATGTCCGCGGCGTACATCTGGTAGTGCTGCGAGCCCTTCCAGCGGCCCGCCCAGTCGTAGTCGCGGTAGTTCTCGAAGGCGGAGAAGACGTCGGCCCAGGTGGAGTAGCCGAAGAAGTTCAGCGCCTCCTCCGGCGGGCCGAAGTACGCCACGGAACCGCCGGGCGCCATCACCAGCAGCTTGTCGCAGAGGCCCAGCTCGGCCACCGAGTGGGTGACGACGAGGACCGTGCGGCCGTCGTCCGCGAGGCCGCGGAGCAACTGCATGACGTCGCGGTCCATGCCCGGGTCGAGGCCGGAGGTCGGCTCGTCCAGGAAGATCAGCGAGGGCTTGGTGAGGAGCTCCAGGGCGACGGAGACGCGCTTGCGCTGGCCACCGGAGAGGGAGGTGACCTTCTTCTCCTTGTGGATGTCGAGCTTGAGCTCGCGCAGCACCTCGTCGATGCGGGCCTCGCGCTCGGCGGTCGCGGTGTCGCCGGGGAAGCGGAGCTTGGCCGCGTAGCGCAGTGCCTTCTGGACGGTCAGCTCCTTGTGCAGGATGTCGTCCTGCGGGACCAGACCGATGCGCTGGCGCAGCTCGGCGAACTGCTTGTAGAGGCTCCGGTTGTCGTAGAGGACGTCGCCCTCGTTGGCGGGTCGGTAGCCGGTCAGCGCCTTGAGCAGGGTGGACTTGCCGGAGCCGGACGGGCCGATGACGCCGATCAGCGACTTCTCCGGGACGCCGAAGGTGACGTCCTTGAGGATCTGCTTGCCGCCGTCGACCGTGACCGTGAGGTGGCGGGCCGAGAAGGAGACCGAGCCGGTGTCGACGAACTCCTCGAGCTGGCCGCCGACGATCCGGAAGGTCGAGTGGCCGACGCCGACGATGTCCTGCGGGCCGAGGAGGGCCGTGCCGCCCTTGGGGATCGGCTGGCCGTTGACGTACGTGCCGTTGTGCGAGCCGAGGTCGCGGATCTCGAAGCGGCCGTCGGGCGTCGCGTGGAACTCGGCGTGGTGCCGCGAGACCTGGAGGTCGGAGACGACCAGTTCGTTCTCGAGGGCACGGCCGATGCGCATCACACGGCCGAGGTCCAGCTGGTAGAAGGTGGTCGGGCTGCGGTCGCCGTAGGGCGACGGCGCCCCCGCGGCGCCACCGGGGCGCCCCTGCCCGGGCCCCTGCTGGTGCGGGACCTGCTGGTGCGGGACCTGCTGGTGGGCCGGCGGCTGCTGCCAGCCCGGCTGCTGCGGAGGCGCCTGGTGCGTGGCCCAGTCGGCTTGCGCGGCGGCACCGGCGGCCTGGTGGGCGGGAGCCTGCTGGGCCGGGGCCTGCTGAGGCGCCTGGTGCTGGGGCGCGGCGGCCGCGCCGGCTGCGCCGGCTGCGGCGAGATTCAGCCGCGGGCCGTCGGTCGCGTTGCCCAGGTGGACGGCCGAACCGGGGCCGATCTCCACCTGGTGGATCCTCTGGCCCTGGAGGAAGGTGCCGTTCGTGGAGCCGTGGTCCTCGATGACCCAGCTCCGGCCGCCCCAGCTGATGGTGGCGTGGCGCCACGAGACCCTGGCGTCGTCGATCACCAGGTCACCCTGGGGGTCCCTGCCCAGGGTGTACGACCGGGACGGATCGAGCGTCCAGGTCCTGCCGTTCAATTCCAGTACGAGTTCTGGCACTCCATGCCCCACTACTTGTCCCCCGATGTACCCCCGTCGTCGGGAGTCCAGGGATGGCGAATCATCCTGGGGAACTATTTCAGGCCCGGTCCCGTCTCGGAAAGTCGGGCCGCGTGAAGACCTTCGGGGCGACTCCTGGACCGGTCGGGTGTCCGCAGGGCGGGACGGGGGGTCGGGCGGCACATGGCGCCCGATACGGTGGAACCACCATGAGCGCATCGCAGACCTCAGACGTTCCCACCCTTCTCGTCAAGATCTTCGGGAAGGACCGTCCCGGGATCACCGCGGGACTCTTCGACACCCTCGCCGCCTACTCCGTCGACGTCGTGGACATCGAACAGGTGGTCTCCCGGGGCCGCCTCGTCCTGTGCGCGCTCGTCACCGAGCCGACCGTCGCCCCGCAGGGCGAGCTCCGGGCCACCATCCACAGCTGGGCCGAGTCGCTGAAGCTCCAGGCCGAGATCATCTCCGGCACGGGCGACAACCGTCCCCGCGGTGAGGGACGCTCGCACGTCACCGTGCTCGGCAACCCGCTCACCGCCGAGCAGACGGCGGCCATAGCGGCCAGGATCGCGGAGACCGGCGGCAACATCGACCGCATCTTCCGCCTCGCGAAGTACCCGGTGACGGCGGTCGAGTTCGCCGTCTCGGGCTGCGAGACCGAGCCGCTGCGGACCGCGCTGGCCGTCGAGGCGCACGGCATCGGGGTCGACGTGGCCGTCGTCTCCGCCGGCCTGCACCGGCGGGCCCAGCGGCTCGTGGTCATGGACGTCGACTCGACCCTGATCCAGGACGAGGTGATCGAGCTCTTCGCCGCCCACGCGGGCTGCGAGGACAAGGTCGCCGAGGTGACGGCGGCGGCGATGCGCGGGGAGCTGGACTTCGAGCAGTCGCTCCACGCGCGCGTGGAGCTGCTCGCCGGTCTCGACGCCTCGGTGGTCGACAAGGTCCGCGCCGAGGTGCGGCTGACTCCGGGTGCCCGGACCCTGATCCGTACGCTCAAGCGGCTCGGCTACCAGGTGGGCGTCGTCTCCGGCGGTTTCACGCAGGTCACCGACGACCTGAAGGAACGTCTGGGTCTCGACTTCGCCTCCGCCAACACGCTGGAGATCGTGGACGGGAAGCTCACCGGCCGGGTGACCGGCGAGATCGTCGACCGGGCGGGCAAGGCGCGGCTGCTGCGCCGGTTCGCCTCGGAGGCGGGGGTGCCGCTGGCGCAGACCGTGGCGATCGGCGACGGGGCCAACGACCTGGACATGCTGAACGCGGCCGGGCTCGGGGTGGCGTTCAACGCGAAGCCGGTGGTGCGCCGGGCGGCCCACACGGCGGTGAACGTCCCGTTCCTGGACACCGTGCTCTACCTGCTCGGCATCACGCGCGAGGAGGTCGAGGCGGCGGACTTCGGCGAGGACGACCTGCCGCACTGAGCGGTGACGGTACGGAGGAGGGCCCGGGCGTCGGACGACGCCCGGGCCCTCCTCATCGGGCGTGCGGGAGATCGGACGTACGGAAGATCGGACGTACGGATCGGACGTACGGATCGGACGTGCGGGATCAGGCGTGCGGGGCCCAGAAGTCGACGAGCCGTCCCACGCCGTGCTCCACGGACTTCCACGGGCCGTCGAAGGTGATGACGGCGAAGGCGGAGGTCGGGAAGCCGCTGCGGTTCATCCGGGGCATGAGGTCGCCCTCGGACGTGCCCGCCAGAGCGTCGGCGAGCGCGTGCATCCCCGGGTTGTGGCCGACGAGCAGGAGGTTGTTCACGGTCTCCGGGGTCTCGTTGACCACGGCGATGAGCTCGCCGAGGGATGCCTCGTAGATCCGCTCCTCGTACACCGTCTTGGGGCGCGCGGGCAGCTCGTGGACGGCCAGCTTCCAGGTCTCACGGGTGCGGACGGCGGTCGAGCAGAGGGCCAGGTCCAAGGCGATGCCGCTGTCGGCGAGCCGCCTGCCGGCCACCGGGGCGTCCTTGCGGCCTCGTTCCGCGAGGGGACGCTCGTGGTCCGGTCCGTCGTTCCAGTCTGCCTTCGCGTGCCGGAGGAGCACGATGCTGCGGGGTGTATCGACGCTCATGGTCCACAGCTTCGCACGAAACAGGCCACTCCGACTCAGAGAGGGAGTGTTTGCCAGAGGTGCTCCAGGACGCGGCCGGTCGCGAGTTCACCGGTGGTCGCCCGGGCCCCGTCCGACCCGGTCATGAGGAGCAGGAGGGCGAGGAAGGCCGCTGCCGGGAGGACGACGGCCCACCAGGGCAGCCGGGTGTCGACGCCGGTGGCCGTGGTCCGGACGCCGGGGTGCGTGGGGGCCGACATGACCGCCTCCGTGGGTGAGTTCCGCGCTTTCGCCGTTGTCACCAACGTACGGACCGCGCGTCCTCCGGCCCATCCGGTGATCCACCCACTTCACCCTGAGCCCCGCCCCCTAGGGGACGCGGGGGCTATCCCCACCTCACGGGGAGGCGAAGGAGGCGATGACGGCGATGACGACCGTGATGCCGAGCATCGCGCCGAGCACGAGGAGCAGCTTCTTCTGGCCGTTCTGGGGGTTGGGTTCGAGGACTGGCATGGGGACAGTCTCGCATCTCAGCATTCGTCCTCGACCGTCCGGTCCCTGCCCGCCAGGGTTCCGACGATCATCTGCGGCACCATGAGCCCGCCCATGAGGACGATGGGGAGTCCCCAGCCGCCGCTGTGCTGGTAGAGCACGCCGACGAGGAGGGGGCCGGGGATCGAGATGAGGTAGCCGACGCTCTGCGCGAAGGCGGAGAGGCGGACGACGCCGGCGCCGGTGCGCGAGCGCATGCCGATCATCGTGAGGGCGAGGGGGAAGGAGCAGTTGGAGACGCCGAGGAGCACGGCCCAGATCCAGGCTCCGCCGGCGGGGGCGAGGGAGAGACCGGTGTAGCCGGTGAGTCCGCACAGGCCGAGCGCGACGACGATCGGTCCCTGGTTCTTCATCCGGGTCGCGAGGCGGGGGATGACGAAGGCGAGCGGGACGCCCATGACCATGGTGACGGCGAGGAGCACGCCCGCGGTGGCGGCGGGGACGCCGGCGTCGCGGAAGATCTGCGGCATCCAGCCCATGGTGATGTAGGCACCGGTGGCCTGGAGGCCGAAGAAGACGCCGAGCGCCCAGGCGGTACGGCTGCGGGTGATGCGCGGCGCGGGGGCGCGCGAGGCCGCTTCCCCGCCCTGCGAGGCCGCTTCCCCGCCCCGCGGGGCCGCTTCCCCGCCCCGCGAGGCCGCTTCCCCGCCCCGCGGGGCCGCTCCCGCGGTCCGCGGGGCCGTGTCGGGGCTCGCGGTCGCCGGGACGGCCGTGCCGGTGTCCCGGTCGCGCAGGAGCGGGAGCCAGGGCAGGACGGCGAGGGCGGCGAGGGCCGCCCAGACGCCGAGGCCGAGGCGCCAGTCGCCGCCGAGGGCGTCGGTCATGGGCACGGTCGCGGCCGCGGCGATGGAGGTGCCGAGGGCGAGGGCCATGGAGTAGAGGCCGGTCATGCTGCCGACGCGGTCGGGGAAGTACCGCTTGACGATGACGGGCATCAGGACGTTGCTGACGGCGATGCCCATGAGGGCGAGGGCGCTGGCGGCGAGGAAGGCGGCGGTGCCGGTCGCGAAGGGCCGCAGGACGAGGCCGGTGAAGATCGCGGCCATGCCCGCGCAGACGACGACGGCGGGGCCGAAGCGGCGGGCGAGGCGGGGCGCGGTGATGCCGAAGACCGCGAAGCAGAGCGGGGGGACGGAGGTGAGGACGCCGGCGACGCTGCCGCTCATGTGGAGGTCTTCGCCGACCTCTTCGAGGAGGGCGCCGAGGCTGGTGATGGCGGGGCGCAGGTTGAGGGCGGCCAGGACGAGTCCGACGGCGACGAGGACGAGGAGCCGGCGGTGTGCCGGGCCCGGTGCGGGAGAATCGCCGGCGGTGGCGGGCGCTCCGGAGGACGCGGTCGCGGTGGGGATCCCGGCCGGTCGCGCGGTGTCTCCGGCCGGTGGTGCGGCGGGGTCGAGGGTCTTCGGCTCGTCAGGCATGAAGCCATCATAGAATCATGGGATGATTGGTTGTCCAATCTCGAACGAATGGGAAGGCGCTCCATGGCCCTCGGTCACCCCCGGCGCACCGGTCTCTCCGACCAGGTGATCGCCGAGCTGCGGAACCAGATCACCTCCGGCGAGTGGCCGGTGGGTTCGCGCATCCCGACCGAACCCGAACTGGTCGAGCAGCTGGGCGTGGCCCGCAACACGGTGCGCGAGGCGGTCCGCGCGCTCGCGCACAACGGTCTGCTCGACATCCGCCAGGGCTCGGGGACCTACGTCGTCGCCACCAGCGAGCTGGCGGGCGTCATGCACCGGCGGTTCGCCGGCTCCGACCCCCGGCACGTCGCCGAGCTGCGCTCTACGCTGGAGTCCGCGGCGGCGCGGTTCGCGGCCGGGCGGCGCACGGAGCGGGACCTGAAGCAGCTGGACGCCCTGCTCGTGCGGCGAGAGGAGGCCTGGGGGTCGGGGGACGCCGAGCGGTTCGTGACGGCCGACGCGGCCTTCCACCACGCGGTCGTCGCCGCCTCGGGCAACGAGGTGCTGACGGAGCTCTACGCGGACCTGGGCGACCTGCTGCGGGACTGGCTGCGCGACGACGTGGGGCAGGTGCTGCGGCCGGAGAACCACATGGACCACGCGCGCCTGGTGGACGCGATCCGCGAGGGCGATGCCGAGCGGGCCGGCACGGAGGCGGCCGGTTACCCCTTCCTGTGCCTCAGGAGCCCCGCACCGGAAGAGGCTGCCCCGGAGCGGGGGCCGGATCCGCGGGCTGGTGCGTGATCCAGGCGGACCGGACCTCTTTCCAGCAGCGGCCGGTGACCCGGGCGTAGTCGGCGGGGCCGACCTCCACGGGGGCGCTGTCGCTGTCGAGGTCCCACCAGCGGTCGCACTCGACGTGGAGGCGGACGCGGTCGGTGCGGGGGTACGGGTTGCTGCAGTGGGCGGTGACGCGGGAGCCCTCGACGACCGTGCGGCAGGAGGCTCCGAAGTCCTCCGGCTCCCCGGTCGCCGGGGCGGTGGTGGAGAGCTCCTCGGCGGGGCCGGGAGGGTTCCGCAGCTCGGTGGCCACGGCTGTGCCGGTGATCAGAACGGCGACGGAGGCGATCGCCCCGAAGCCGTGACGTATCGCGCGCATGTCCGTACCTCCTCCCCGTCAGCAGCAGAACCTCACGCTCTGCCTCAGTCTGGGGCCGTTCGGGCTGATTTTCGACCCGTGCAGGAGTTGCGGAACGGCGAGGGCCGTGTGTCCGCCACTCGGCGGACACACGGCCCTCTGCTGCTGTACGGGGGTACGGAGCGGTTACGCGCCGATGGCGTGCAGACCGCCGTCCACGTGGATGATCTCGCCCGTGGTCTTCGGGAACCAGTCCGAGAGCAGCGCGACGATGCCGCGGCCGGCCGGCTCCGGGTCCGAGAGCTCCCACTCCAGCGGGGAGCGGCTGTCCCACACGGAGGCCAGCTCGCCGAAGCCCGGGATGGACTTCGCGGCCATGGAGCCGAGCGGGCCCGCCGAGATCAGGTTGCAGCGGATGTTCTGCTTGCCGAGGTCGCGCGCCATGTAGCGGCTGGTGGCCTCCAGGGCGGCCTTGGCCGGGCCCATCCAGTCGTACTGCGGCCAGGCGAACTTGGCGTCGAAGGTGAGGCCGACGACCGAACCGCCCTCGGACATCAGCGGCAGCAGCGCCATCGTCAGCGACTTCAGGGAGAAGGCGGAGACGTGCATGGCGGTGGCCACGGACTCGAACGGCGTGTTGAGGAAGTTGCCGCCGAGCGCGTCCTGCGGCGCGAAGCCGATGGAGTGCACGATGCCGTCGAGCCGGTCGCCCAGGTGCTCGCGGACCTGGCCCTCCAGGCGGGCGAGGTGCTCGTCGTTGGAGACGTCGAGTTCCAGGACCTTGACGTTCTCGGGCTTGGGGAGCTTCTTGGCGATGCGCTCGGTCAGCGTCGGCCGCGGCCAGGCGGTGAGGATGATCTCCGCACCCTGCTCCTGGGCCAGCTTCGCGGCGTGGAAGGCGATGGAGGACTCCATCAGCACACCGGTGATGAGGATGCGCTTGCCCTCGAGAATTCCGCTCATGGTGATCAGTGACCCATGCCCAATCCGCCGTCAACCGGGATGACGGCTCCAGTGATGTACGAGGCGTCGTCGGAGGCGAGGAACTTCACCGCGGCGGCGATCTCCTCCGGCTGCGCGTAACGGCCCAGCGGCACCTGGGACACGATGCCCGCGCGCTGCTCGTCGGTGAGCACCGCGGTCATGTCGGTGTCGACGAAGCCGGGGGCGACGACGTTGAAGGTGATGTTGCGCGAGCCGAGCTCACGCGCGAGGGAGCGGGCGAACCCGACCAGGCCGGCCTTGGAGGCGGCGTAGTTGGCCTGGCCCGCGGAGCCCAGCAGACCGACGACCGAGGAGATCAGGACGACACGGCCCTTCTTGGCCCGCAGCATCCCGCGGTTGGCACGCTTGACGACCCGGAAGGTGCCGGTGAGGTTGGTGTCGAGGACGGACGTGAAGTCCTCCTCGCTCATGCGCATGAGGAGCTGGTCCTTCGTCACGCCGGCGTTGGCCACGAGGACCTCCACCGGACCGTGCTTCTCCTCGATCTCCTTGTAGGCCGTCTCCACCTGCTCCGCGTCGGTGATGTCGCACCTGACGGGGAGGCAGCCGAGCTCGACCAGGGCGGCCGGGGGCTCGCCGGAGCGGTACGTGATCGCGACCTTGTCGCCGGCCTCGGCGAACGCGCGGGCGATGGCGAGGCCGATGCCCCGGTTTCCTCCGGTGACGAGAACCGAGCGGCTCAACGGATCACCCTTTCGATAGCGGTCTGGTAGCCGAAAACCTATCGGTATCGCTCCCGACATGAGGAATCGACCTCCGACAGTGGCGCAGGGGCGTCGCTGTCGGGTCCCTACAGCTCGGGGCCGGTACGGACCGGCCCGCGGGTTCGCCGGGAGCGCACTCCGATCCAATGCGCGGACTCGGCCGCCCGTCCCGTGATTGACTTCCGGAGCAGTTCCAGACCGCCGTCTTCCGATCGCCGAGAGCGAGGCCGCTCGTGGTCCACCAGATCGACCCTTCGTTCGTCGCGCTGCCGTTGCGGGCGCTCGCCGACGCCGCGCTCGCCCGAGCGCGCGCGCTGGGCGCCGAGCACGCGGACTTCCGCCTGGAGCGGGTGCGCAGCGCCTCGTGGCGGCTGCGCGACGCCAAACCGTCCGGGTCCTCGGACACCACGGACCTGGGCTACGCGGTGCGGGTGGTGCACGGCGGGGCCTGGGGCTTCGCCTCCGGCGTCGACCTGACGATGGACGGGGCCGCGCGGGTCGCCTCGCAGGCGGTCGCCATGGCCAAGCTGTCGGCGAAGGTGATCGCGGCGGCCGGTTCGGACGAGCGCGTGGAGCTGGCCGACGAGCCGGTGCACGCGGAGAGGACGTGGGTCTCCTCGTACGAGATCGACCCGTTCTCCGTGCCCGCGGAGGAGAAGAGCGCGCTGCTCGCCGACTGGAGCGCGCGGCTGCTCCGGGCGGAGGGCGTGGCGCACGTGGACGCCTCGCTGCTGACCGTCCACGAGAACAAGTTCTACGCGGACACGGCCGGCACCGTGACCACGCAGCAGCGCGTCCGGCTGCACCCGCAGCTCACGGCGGTCGCCGTGGACGGGACGACCGGCGAGTTCGACTCGATGCGGACGATCGCGCCGCCGGTCGGACGGGGCTGGGAGTACCTGACGGGGACCGGCTGGGACTGGGACGAGGAGCTCGACGAGATCCCGGGGCTGCTCGCCGAGAAGATGCGGGCGCCGAGCGTGGAGGCGGGCCGGTACGACCTGGTCGTCGACCCGTCGAACCTGTGGCTGACGATCCACGAGTCCATCGGGCACGCCACCGAGCTGGACCGGGCGCTGGGGTACGAGGCGGCCTACGCGGGCACCTCGTTCGCCACCTTCGACCAGCTGGGCAAGCTGGCGTACGGCTCCTCGATCATGAACGTGACGGGTGACCGGACCGCCGAGCACGGTCTCGCCACGGTCGGCTTCGACGACGAGGGAGTCGAGGCGCAGAGCTGGGACCTGGTGAAGGACGGCACGCTCGTCGGCTACCAGCTGGACCGGCGGATCGCGAAGCTCACCGGCCTCGGCCGGTCGAACGGCTGCGCCTTCGCCGACTCCCCCGCGCACGTCCCGGTGCAGCGGATGGCGAACGTCTCGCTCCAGCCGGACCCGGGCGGTCTGTCGACGGAGGACCTGATCGGGGGCGTGGAGCGCGGCATCTACGTGGTCGGCGACCGGTCCTGGTCGATCGACATGCAGCGCTACAACTTCCAGTTCACCGGCCAGCGCTTCTTCCGCATCGAGAACGGCCGCCTCGCCGGGCAGCTGCGGGACGTGGCGTACCAGGCGACGACCACCGACTTCTGGGGCTCGATGGAGCAGGTCGGCGGCCCGCAGACGTACGTCCTCGGTGGCGCCTTCAACTGCGGCAAGGCCCAGCCGGGCCAGGTCGCGGCGGTGTCGCACGGCTGCCCGTCCGCCCTGTTCCGGGGTGTCAACATCCTCAACACCACGCAGGAGGCCGGTCGATGAGCCGCTTCAGCAAGCCGTACGAGATCGTCGAGCGGGCCCTGGAGCTGTCCCGCGCGGACGGGTGCGTCGTCATCGCCGACGAGGAGTCCTCGGCCAACCTGCGCTGGGCCGGGAACGCGCTCACCACGAACGGGGTGACCCGGGGCCGGACGCTCACCGTGATCGCGACCGTCGACGGCGCCCGGGGCACCGCCTCCGGCGTCGTCTCGCGGTCCGCCGTGACCGTCGACGACCTGGAGCCCCTGGTCCGGGCCGCCGAGGAGGCCGCGCGCGCCGCCGGGCCCGCCGAGGACGCCCAGCCGCTGGTGGAGGGCGTGCCCGCCTCGCCCGACTTCACGGACGCCCCGGCGGAGACCTCCTCCGCCGTCTTCACCGACTTCGCCCCGGCGCTCGGCGAGGCCTTCGCCCGCGCGCGTGCGGGCGGCCGGGAGCTCTACGGCTTCGCCAACCACGAGCTGACCTCCACCTATCTGGGCACGTCCACGGGGCTGCGGCTGCGCCACGACCAGCCCAACGGGACCCTGGAGCTGAACGCCAAGTCCCCCGACCGCTCGCGTTCCGCCTGGGCCGGGCGCTCGACCCGGGACTTCAAGGACGTCGACCCGGCCGCGCTCGACGCCGAGCTGGCGACCCGCCTCGGCTGGGCGGAGCGGCGGATCGAGCTGCCCGCCGGGCGGTACGAGACGCTGCTGCCGCCGACCGCCGTGGCCGACCTGATGATCTACCAGCTGTGGTCCTCGGCGGCCCGGGACGCGGTGGAGGGCCGTACGGTCTTCTCCAAGCCCGGCGGCGGCACCCGGCTCGGCGAGACGCTCTCGCCGCTGCCGCTGACGCTGCGCAGCGACCCGAACGAGCCGGGCCTGGAGTCCTCGCCGTTCGTGATCGCGCACTCCTCCGGCGACGACTCCTCCGTCTTCGACAACGGCCTGCCGGTCGGGCCGGTCGACTGGGTGAAGGCCGGCGCCCTGGCGCACCTGATCACCACCCGGCACACGGCGGGGCTCACTCGCTTGCCCGTGGCGCCGGGAGCGGGGAACCTGATCCTGGACGGCGGCGGCGAGCGCTCCCTGGAGGAGATGGTGGCCTCCACCGAGCGGGGACTGCTGCTGACCTGCCTCTGGTACATCCGCGAGGTCGACCCGGCGACGCTGCTGCTGACCGGGCTGACCCGGGACGGCGTCTACCTCGTCGAGAACGGCGAGGTGGTCGGCGAGGTGAACAACTTCCGGTTCAACGAGTCGCCGGTGGACCTGCTGTCGCGGACCACGGAGGCGGGCCGTACGGAGAAGACGCTGCCGCGCGAGTGGAGCGACTGGTTCACCCGGGCCGCGATGCCCGCCCTGCGGGTGCCGGACTTCAACATGAGCTCGGTCAGCAAGGGGGTCTGACCCGCCTAGACTGAGCCGTACCATTGACGACTTTCTGAGGAGACGGACGATCGTGACGGACATCGTCGACGAGCTGAAGTGGCGCGGGCTGTTCGCCCAGTCCACCGATGAGGACGCACTGCGCAAGGCTCTCGCGGACGGTCCCGTCACGTTCTATTGCGGTTTCGACCCGACCGCGGCCAGTCTCCACGTCGGCCACCTGGTCCAGGTGCTCACCGTCCGCCGGCTCCAGCAGGCCGGTCACCGGCCGCTGGCGCTGGTCGGCGGGGCCACCGGGCAGATCGGCGACCCGCGACCGACGGCCGAGCGCACCCTGAACGACCCCGAGACGGTCGCGAACTGGGTGAACCGGCTGCGTTCGCAGATCGAGCCCTTCCTCTCCTTCGAGGGGGAGAACGCGGCGGTCATGGTGAACAACCTGGACTGGACCGCCGGGATGTCGGCGATCGAGTTCCTGCGGGACATCGGCAAGCACTTCCGGGTCAACAAGATGCTGACCAAGGACTCCGTCGCCCGCCGCCTGGAGTCCGAGCAGGGCATCAGCTACACCGAGTTCAGCTACCAGCTGCTCCAGGGCATGGACTTCCTGGAGCTGTACCGCCGCTACGGCTGCACGCTCCAGCAGGGCGGCTCGGACCAGTGGGGCAACCTGGTGGCCGGCCTCGACCTGATCCACCGCCTGGAGCCGGGCGCCGAGGTGCACGCGCTCGCGACCCCGCTGATGGTGAAGGCGGACGGCACCAAGTTCGGCAAGACCGAGGGCGGGGCCGTCTGGCTGGACCCGGAGATGACGACGCCGTACGCGTTCTACCAGTTCTGGCTGAACGTGGACGACCGGGACATCTCGACGTACATGCGGATCCTGTCCTTCAAGTCCCGCGAGGAGCTGGAGGAGCTGGAGGCGCAGACCGCCGAGCGGCCGCAGGCGCGTGCCGCGCAGCGGGCGCTGGCCGAGGAGCTCACCACCCTGGTGCACGGCGCCGAGCAGTGCGCGGCCGTCATCGGCGCCTCCAGGGCGCTGTTCGGGCAGGGCGACCTGGCCGAGCTGGACGAGCCGACGCTGGCCGCCGCGCTGTCCGAGCTGCCGCACGCGCGCGTGAGCACCCTCGGCCAGGTCGTGGACCTGTTCGCCGAGGTCGGCCTCGTGGCGAGCAAGTCGGCGGCGCGCCGCACGGTGAAGGAGGGCGGGGCCTACGTGAACAACGTGAAGGTGACCGCCGAGGACGCCGAGGTGTCGGCGGAGGAGCTGCTGCACGGCCGCTGGCTGGTGCTGCGGCGCGGCAAGAAGAACCTGGCGGCGATCGAGTTCGCGGCCGGCTAGCGGGACCGTGCGAGGGGCCCGGTACGCGCGTGGTGCGCGTACCGGGCCCCTCGCGTTCTCAGGCGCGCTGTCGCCTGTTGCCCCTGATCGAGGCCCACAGCATGTCGCCCACGCCGACGACGGCGACGGCGCCGATCAGCTGGAGCAGGTGCCGGGTCCAGTCGATGCCCTTGGTGTCATTGACTCCGATCCAGGTCGCGACCGCGTTTCCGAGCACGCTGCCGAGAATGCCGAACACGGTCGTCAGCCACAGCGGGATCTGCTGCTTTCCCGGCAGGATCGCCTTCGCGATCAGACCGAGGACCAGTCCCACGATGATCGCCCACAACCAACCCATCGTCGCCTCCTAGTACGCATGTGGGGCCAGTCTCGGCGCATCGGCCATACAGCGCATGTCGGACAGCTCCATACGTGCCCCGGCCTCGTCGACGGCGGAGGGCGGGCGTACCGTGGAACCAGGTCCGGACCGGGGAGGGTCCGGCACGACCTGTGGGCGGTGAACGGCGATGCTGAAGCATGGCGGGACCGAGGTCTTCCGGATCACGGGAGCCCGACAGGGGCTCGCCGACGACGTACGGGGGCGACAGCGGCGCTACGTCATCTCGATGACGGTGCGGACGCTCTCCGTGATCGCCGCGACGGTGCTGTGGAACGTCGAGCGGCACGTGGCCTTCGTGGCGCTCGGCCTGGGCCTTCTGCTGCCCTACATCGCCGTGGTGATCGCCAACGCGGGACGCGAGAGGGCTCCGTCCCTTCCCTCCACCTTCGTCCCCCCTCCGGTGCGTCCCGCGCTCGACCCTCCGAACCTCAAGAAAACCTCAGATCAATCATGACGATCCGGTGCACCGCACCCCAGGTGCCGTGACATACTGCCTACGCGCTCCGCATCCCCCGTCGGAGCGACGGACCGATGCCGGGCAGCTCCCCCCGTGGCTGCCCGGCATCGCTGTTGCTGGACAATGACCGGATGATCAATGGTCCAGTGAGCGAAGACAAGCCGATCTGTTCCGCCAAGGGGTGCCGCGCCGACGCCGTCTGGGTCCTCGCGTGGAACAACCCCAAGCTGCACGCGCCCGAGCGCCGCAAGACCTGGCTCGCGTGCGAGGAGCACCGCGAGCACCTCTCCCAGTTCCTGGGGGTACGGGGCTTCCTGAAGGACGTCGTGCCGCTGGGCGAGTGGGAGTCCGGCTCGCAGGAGTCCTAGACGTCGGCCTCTCCGGAGACCTGGACGTCGGCCTCTCCGGAGACCTGGATGTCAGCCTCTCCGGAGATCCGGACGTCGGACGTCAGCCGCCGATCGCCGACATCGGGCGCTCGGGCTGGAGGAAGCTCGGGTCGTCGAGGCCCGAGCCCGCCTTCTTGCCCCACATGGCCTTCTTCCAGAGCTCCGCGACCGTCTCGTCCGGGGCGTCCGAGCGGAGCGCGGCCCGCAGGTCCGTCTCCTCGGTCGCGAAGAGGCAGGTGCGCACCTGGCCGTCGGCGGTGAGGCGGGTGCGGTCGCAGGCCCGGCAGAACGGGCGGGTGACCGAGGCGATGACGCCGACCGTGTGCGGTCCGCCGTCGACCACCCAGCGCTCGGCGGGGGCCGAGCCGCGCTCCTCGGAGCCTTCGGGCGTGAGGGTGAAGCGGGTGCGCAGCGACTCCAGGATGTCCCCGGCGGTGATCATGCCGTCGCGCTTCCAGCCGTGCTGGGCGTCCAGGGGCATCTGCTCGATGAAGCGGAGCTCGTACCCCTCCTGGATCGCCCAGGCCAGCAGGTCGGGGGCCTCGTCGGCGTTGAGCCCGGGCATCAGGACGGCGTTGACCTTGACCGGGGTGAGGCCGGCCTCGCGGGCGGCGGCCATGCCGTCGAGGACGTCCTGGTGGCGGTCGCGCCGGGTGAGGGTCTTGAAGACGTCGGGGCGCAGGGTGTCGAGGGAGACGTTGACCCGGTCGAGGCCGGCCGCCTGGAGGGCGGCGGCGGTGCGCTTGAGTCCGATGCCGTTGGTGGTGAGGGACATCCGGGGGCGGGGCTCCAGGGCGGCGCAGCGCTCGACGATCCCGACCAGACCGGGGCGGAGCAGCGGTTCGCCGCCGGTGAAGCGGACCTCGGTGACGCCGAGGTCGGTGACCGCGATGCGGATCAGCCGGACGATCTCGTCGTCGGTGAGGAGGTCCGGCTTGGCGAGCCACTGGAGGCCCTCTTCCGGCATGCAGTACGTGCACCGCAGGTTGCACCGGTCCGTGAGCGAGACGCGCAGGTCAGTGGCCACACGGCCGTAGGTGTCGATGAGCACTGTGGGCCCCCTCCCCGTATTCCGGATGCGTGTTCTTCGAGCCTACGCGAGCGCACGGACAACGAGCAGGGCAGATTGTCACGAGGACCGGAGCGGCCGCGTCGTAGAACTCTACGACGCGGCCGCCGGACGGTCGCGGAACGTATACGGTTCAGTGCGCTCCGACCCCGGTGAGGGACTTGACCTCCAGTTCCGCGTACTTGCCCTTGTCCGGCTCCTCCTTGGAGAGGACCGAGCCGAGCCAGCCGAGCAGGAAGCCGAGCGGGATGGAGACGAGGCCGGGGTTCTCCAGCGGGAACCAGTAGAAGTCCACCGTCTTGAACATCGACGTGGGCTTGCCGGAGACGACCGGCGAGAAGACCACGAGGACGACGGCGGAGATCAGGCCTCCGTAGATCGACCACAGGGCTCCCCGGGTGGTGAACCGCTTCCAGAAGAGCGAGTAGAGGATCGTCGGCAGGTTGGCCGAGGCGGCGACCGCGAAGGCGAGGGCGACCAGGCCGGCGACGTTGAGGTCGCGGGCGAGGGCGCCGAGCGCGATGGAGACGACGCCGATGAGGACGGTCGCCCACCGGGCGGCGCGCACCTCCTCCTGCTCGGTGGCCTTCCCGCGACGGATGACGTTGGCGTAGATGTCGTGCGCGAAGGACGAGGAGGAGGCCAGGGTCAGGCCGGCGACGACGGCGAGGATGGTCGCGAAGGCGACGGCGGAGATGACGGCGAGGAGGATCGCGCCGCCGGTGGACCCGGCTCCGCCGCCGATCTCCAGGGCGGCGAGCGGGGCCGCCGTGTTGCCGGCCTTGTTGGAGGCGACGATGTCGCCGTTCTTGAGGAGGGCGGCGGCGCCGAAGCCGAGGACGATCGTCATCAGGTAGAAGGCGCCGATGATGCCGATGGCCCAGTTGACGGACTTGCGCGCGGCCTTGGCGGTCGGCACCGTGTAGAAGCGGATCAGGATGTGGGGCAGGCCGGCCGTGCCGAGGACGAGCGCGATGCCGAGCGAGAGGAAGTCCAGCTTGGAGGTGGCGGTGGCGCCGTACTTGAGGCCGGGCTCCAGGAAGGCGGCGCCCTTGCCGCTGTTGGTGGCGGCCGCGCCGAGCAGCTCCGAGACGTTGAAGTGGAACTTCAGGAGGATCAGGAAGGTGATCAGGAGGGTGCCCGCGATGAGCAGGACCGCCTTGACCATCTGCACCCAGGTGGTGCCCTTCATGCCGCCGATCGTCACGTACACGATCATCAGGAGGCCGACCAGGGCGACGATCGCGACCTTGCCGCCGTCGCTGGTGATGCCGAGCAGGAGCGAGACGAGGACGCCCGCGCCCGCCATCTGGGCGAGCAGGTAGAAGATCGAGACGACGATGGTCGAGGTGCCGGCGGCGGTGCGGACGGGCCGCTGGCGCATCCGGTAGGCGAGGACGTCGCCCATGGTGAACCGGCCGGAGTTGCGCAGCGGTTCGGCGACCAGGAGCAGGGCGACGAGCCAGGCGACGAGGAAGCCGATCGAGTAGAGGAAGCCGTCGTAGCCGAAGAGGGCGATGGCTCCGGCGATGCCGAGGAAGGACGCGGCGGACATGTAGTCGCCGGAGATCGCGAGGCCGTTCTGGAAGCCGGTGAACTGGCGTCCGCCGGCGTAGAAGTCGGCGGCGCTGCGGGTCTGGCGGCCGGCCCAGACGGTGATGACGAGGGTGGCGACGACGAAGGCGCCGAACAGGGCGATGATCAGGGGTCGGTGCTCGGTGGTGGCGTTGCCCGCCGCGAGCAGGACGGGGGTGCTCATGCGTCGGCCTCCATGCGGTGCTTGATGGCCTCGGCCTTGGGGTCGAGGCGGTTCGCCGCGTGCCGGGAGTAGAGCCAGGCGATGAGGAACGTGGTGGCGAACTGGCCGAGGCCGAGGACGAGCGCCACGTTGACGTTGCCGAACAGCTTGGTCCCCATGAAGTCGCCCGCGTAGTTGGAGAGCAGCACGTACAGCAGGTACCAGGCGATGAAGGCGAGGGTGAGGGGGAAGGCGAAGGAGCGGTGCGTCCGGCGCAGTTCGCCGAACTCCGCCCCCTCCTGCACCTCGACGAACTGCTCCGTCGTGGGCGAGGCGGGAGCGTGGGCGGTCTCCGTGCCGTTTCTGGGCGGCGGTGCTTCGGTAGCCACGGAATCTCCTCGTGACGCGGGGGCGGGCGGCGTGGTCAAGGGGGCCTCACCAGGGGTGCGGAAAGCGGGGCTCCGAGCGGAGCCCCTCCCCTGCCCAACGGCACGGAGCCGGAAGCGAAGCGGTTCACCCGCGGGATTTTCTTGAGCAGATCTTCATGAAGTCTTCTCAACTCATTGAAGGTTCCGGAAGATCAGCGATAGCTTCACTCGTCATGCACCTGTCCACGCGCAAACCCGCGCGAGGACAGTACATACGGATGATGTGGAGAACCCATGGCTCATCTGGGATCGAGGCGCGGCCGAGCTCTTGCTCTGCCGGTAGGTCTCGCACTCACCGCCTCGCTCGGCTTCCTCGCCCCCGGTGCCGCCTCCGCCGCGGAACTGAGCGACGTTCCGGCCGCCGCGGCCGCGAACGGCCCGAAGCTCTCGTACGTCGTCAACGTCGAGGGCGGTCGCTGGACCGGCGCCTCGGTGAAGAAGGCGATCGCCGCCGCGGGCGGCGAGGTGGTCGTCTCGTACGACCGGATAGGCGTCATCGTCGTCCACTCGCAGAACCCCGAGTTCGCGAGGACGATCCGTCAGGCGCCCGGTGTGGTGTCGGCCGGCGCGACCCGCACCGCCCCGCTCTCCGTCCAGTCCGACGACTCCGTCGACGAGGGCGCGCAGACCCTGTCCCCGGCCGAGGCCAAGGCCGCCGCGGCCGCCGCCACGGACGGCCAGGACCCGCTCGAGCCCCTGCAGTGGGACCTCCCGGCGATCAAGGCCGACAAGGCCCACGAGAAGACGCTCGGCAGCAGCAGGGTCACCGTCGGCATCATCGACACGGGCGTCGACGACACCCACCCGGACCTCGCGCCGAACTTCGACGCCGCCGCCTCCGCCAACTGCGTGTCCGGCAAGCCGGACACCACCCCCGGCTCGTGGCGCCCCAACAAGGGCGAGAGCGACCACGGCACGCACGTCGCGGGCACCATCGGCGCCGCCAAGAACGGCATCGGCATCACCGGTGTCGCGCCGGGCGTCAAGCTCGCCGGCATCAAGGTGTCCACCCCGGACGGCTTCTTCTACACCGAGGCCGTGGTCTGCGGCTTCGTGTGGGCGGCCGAGCACGGCATCGACGTCACGAACAACAGCTACTACACCGACCCGTGGATGTTCGCCTGCAAGAACGACGAGGACCAGAAGGCCCTCATCGAGGCGGTCACCCGTGCCACCCGCTACGCGGAGAAGAAGGGCACGGTCAACGTCGCCGCGGCCGGCAACTCCAAGTTCGACCTGGCTGCCGACAAGATCACCGACACGAGCAGCCCGAACGACACCACGGCGGTCACCCGCGACATCGACCCGAAGGAGTGCTTCGACTACCCGGCCATGCTGCCGGGCGTCGTGACGGTCTCCGCGACCGGCGCCAAGGACCTCAAGGCGTCCTACTCCAACTACGGTCTCGGCGTGATCGACGTCGCCGCCCCGGGCGGTGACCGCACCGAGTACCAGACGCCGGACGCCCCGGCGGTCAACGGCCGCATCCTGTCGACCACGGTCGACGGCGGCTACAACTACAAGGCCGGCACGTCGATGGCCTCGCCGCACGCGGCGGGCGTCCTGGCGCTCCTCAAGTCGACGCACCCCCACGCGAGCCCGGCGGCGCTGAAGGCGCTGCTGTACGCGCAGGCCGACGACCGCGCCTGCACCAACCCGTACGACATCGAGGGCGACGGCAAGATCGACGCCGTCTGCGAGGGCGGCGTGCACAAGAACGGCTTCTACGGAGCCGGTCTGATCGACGCGCTGGACGCCGTGAAGTAAGCGGTACCCCTGCGGGAGGGGCCCCGGTGCGGCGCGCCGCACCGGGGCCCCTCCCTGTCCACGGGGTGGCACTGAGTGCCACACTGCGGTCATGGACAACACGGTGCGCACCGGTACGGAGTCGTTGTGGTCGGCCCTGGGCGGCGATCCCGCCCTCGTCGACCGCGTGGAGTACGGCGGGGTCTCCGGGCTGCTGCCCGCGCGGCTTCCGGTGATGGACCTGGCGCGCGCGGCGGTCGCGGTCTGCTCGCTCGCCGCGGTGGAGCACGCCGGACTCCCGGGTCCGGTACGGGTCGACGACGGGGCCGTGGCCACCGCCTTCGTGAGCGAGCGTCACCTGCGGGTCGACGGGCGGACGCCGGTGAACTTCGCGCCGCTGTCGCGGTTCTGGCGGGCGGCCGACGGCTGGGTCCGTACGCACGCCAACTATCCCCACCACGAGGCGGCCCTGCTGGCGGCCCTGGGCGTGCCGGACTCCGCCTCCGGCCCCGGCTCCGGCTCCGTGGAGGCCGTCGCGGCGGCGATCGGCGGGCGGAGGGCCGTCGAGGTCGAGACGGCGGTGTACGCGGCCGGGGGCCTGGCCGTCGCCCTGCGCACGCCCGGGGAGTGGGCGGCGAGCGAGCAGGGCCGGGAGGTGGCGGCACGGCCGCTGCTGACCCGCGAGCGGCTCGACGAGGCCGCGCCGCGGGCCGGGAACGGGCGTCCGCCGCGGGTCCTCGACCTCACCCGGGTGATCGCCGGACCCGTCGCGACCCGGACGCTGGCGCTGCTCGGCGCGGACGTGCTGCGCATCGACCCGCCGGGCAACCCCGAACTGCCGGACCAGCACGCGGACGCGGACGTCGGCAAGCGGACGGCCGCGCTGGACCTGGACCGGCCGTCGGACCGGCGCACGTTCGACGAACTCCTCGACTCCGCCGACGTGCTGGTCACCGGTTACCGGCCCGGTGCGCTCGACCGGTTCGACCTGGAGCGGCCGGGCCTGGTGACCGCCCGCCTCTCCGCCTGGGGCGACTACGGGCCCTGGGGCGGGCGGCGCGGCTTCGACTCCCTGGTGCAGGTGGCGACGGGGATCGCCGCCGTGGAGGGGTCGGCGGAGGAGCCGGGCGCGCTGCCGGCACAGGCCCTGGACCACGGGACGGGGTACCTGCTCGCGGCGGCGGTGCTGCGGTCGCTGACCGAACAGCGGACGGAGGGCGGGAGCCGGCTCGTCCGCCTGGCCCTCGCGCAGACGGGGCACTGGCTGACGGATTCGCTGCCGCGGTACTCGCCGGAGCGGTACCTCGCGGAGTCGGAGGGGCCGCTGGGCCGCCTCCGGCACTCGCTGTCCCCGGTCTCGTACGAGGGCGGGCCCGCGAACTGGTCCCGGCCGCCGGGGCTCGCGGGGGCGGACGCGGCGGAGTGGGACGGGGGGTGAGGGGCCCCCGGGCCCGGGCCCGGGGCGGCTCCGCGCCCGGGGCCGGTTCCGCGCCGCCGGGCCCGCGGGACGGGGCCCTGGCGGGGCGCCGGCGCGGGGCCGTACGGGGCGAGGGTTCCGGGACGGGTGCCCGGCGACGGGGGTGTGCCCACCCGTTCCGCCCTGCGGGACGATTGCCCGCACGGTCGACGGCGAGGCCGGGGCGTCCGTGCACGTGATCGTGGGCCGGAGCGCTCGCACGGGTGCCCGCCGGCCGCCTCCCGGGCCCGCGTGATGGGCGCGGGAGACGGTGGTCCTGCCGGGTTACGGCTTGACCAGGACCTTCAGGGCCGTGCGCTCGTCCATCGCCTTGTAGCCGGCCGGGACGCCGTCCAGGCCGACCGTCAGGTCGAAGACCGGGGACGGGTCGATGGTGCCGGCCAGGACGTCCGGGAGGAGCTCCGGGATGTACGCGCGGACCGGGGCGACGCCACCGCGCAGCGCGATGTTGCGGTCGAACATGACGGACAGGTCGAGGCCGGTGCCGCTGCCGTGCGGGACGCCGACGTAGCCGATGGAGCCGCCGTCGCGGGCGATCGCGACGGCCGTGCGCATGGACTGCTCGGTGCCCACGGCCTCGATGACGACGTGGGCGCCCTGCCCGCCGGTGAGCTCGCGGACGGCGGCCTCGGCGGCCTCGCCGCGCTCGGCGACGACGTCGGTGGCGCCGAAGGCGCGGGCGATGTCGGTGCGGGCGGTGTGCCGGCCGAGCGCGATGATCCGCTCGGCGCCGAGCCGCCTGGCGGCGAGGACGCCGCACAGGCCGACGGCGCCGTCGCCGACGACGGCGACCGTGGAGCCCTTCGTGACCCCCGCGCCGAGGGCGGCGTGGTGGCCGGTGCCCAGGACGTCGGAGAGGGCGAGCAGCGCGGTCAGGAGCCGGTCGTCGGAGGCGGCGTCGGCGGGGAGCTTGACGAGGGTGCCGTCGGCGAAGGGGACGCGGACGGCCTCGCCCTGGCCGCCGTCGGAGCCGACCGAGCCCCAGAAGCCGCCGCGCGGGCAGGAGGTCTGGAGGCCTTCGGCGCAGTACTCGCAGGTGCCGTCGGACCAGACGAAGGGGGCGACGACGAGGTCGCCGACGGCGAAGCCGGTGACGTCGGAGCCGGCCGCCTCGACGACGCCGAGGAACTCGTGGCCGATGCGCTGGCCGGGCTGCCGGGCGGCCTCGCCGCGGTAGGCCCACAGGTCGCTGCCGCAGATGCAGGCGCGCAGGACCCGCAGGACGACGTCCGTGGGCTCCTGGACCACCGGATCGGGCACGTCCTCCACGCGCATGTCGAAGGGGGCGTGGATGGTGGTGGCGCGCATGGGGGGTGGTCCTTGCTGTCAGACGGTTGTACGACGTTCACCGTACATCGCGCGGAGCGCTCCCGCCGTCAGCAGGCACTGCGCCGCGACATAGGTCAGCATGACCCAGAAGTCGGGCACCGGCAGCTGCGGCCGACCGGCGACGCCGGTGGCGATGAGGGTGTCGGACAGCAGGAACAGGGCGCCGCCGAGGCCGGCGGGGAGCCCGAGGGCGCTGGAACGGTACGCCATCGCGGTGAGCAGCAGCGAGTAGCCGGCGACGGGGATCCTCAGCCCGGCGGGGAGGTCGGGCCAGAGGAGCGCGACGGTGCCGGCGAGCGCGGCCGCGTACAGGGCGCCGAGGACCGGGGACGTACGCCTCCGCCCGAAGAGGACCAGGTAGCAGACGTGTCCGGCGGCGAAGGAACCCATGCCGAGGAGGAAGGACCGGTCGGAGCCGGAGAGCAGGAGGACGTCGCCGGCCCAGCCGAGGAGGAGCGCGGCGGTGAGCGGCTTCGGGGCGCCGAGGGCGACGGCGTACGCGGCGAGCAGGGGCATCAGGAGCGGTTTGGCGATCTGGTGGCCGAGGTCGGCGCCGGCGAGCAGGGAGACCAGGTCGACGGCGGCCGCGAGCCCGAAGGCGGCGAGGAGCGCGCGGGAGGCGGCGGTCGGGACGGCGCGGGCGGCCGTGGGGGCGGTGCTCACGCGGCGGCCCCGGGCGCGGTGCCGGCCTGCGGGGCGGGGCTCGCCCCGGTGGCCGGGGCCGGCTGCCGGCCCCGGCCGCGGAAGACCCGTCCGGCACGCTCGCGCCAGTCCTGCGCGGCGCGCAGGTCGCGGGCGGTGGCGGCGTGCTCGTGGGTGGCGACGCGCAGCGGGTTGTGGGTGGCGATGTCCTTGGTGAGGCCGTAGACGGGCCGCACGGTCTCGCCGGCCCAGGAGCCGAACATCCGGTCCCGGACGATGAGGACGCCGCCGAAGTTCCGGTCCGGGTAGCCGCCCCGGAAGGCGTGGTGTCCGCGGTGCCGCCAGCAGGAGGGGAAGTCCCGCGCGAGCGGCATGAGCGGGATCGTCCACCGGAGGACGGGGACGCGGAGCGGGGTCAGCTCGTCCACGGCGGTGCGGACCGCGACGACGGGGATCTTCCACAGCGCGTCGGAGAGGGGGCTTCCCGGGCCCGTGCCGATGCCGGTGGCGGCGTCCTTCGCCTCGTGCCCGGCGGCGCCCTCGTCGGGGTGGATCCGGTGGCCGGCCGTCTCCAGGGCGGTGAGCAGGGCGAACGCCGGTACGGACCGGAGCACGACATCGGGCGGGTTCGGCATGGCCTCGAGGGTAGGGGCGGCGGCCGTGGGCGGCCAGACGTCGTTACCGACAAGTATGCGAGACGACTTGTCAGCAGGCTTCGGCACCTTCCGACAAGCGGCTCAGACCCCCGCCGCTCCCAGCAGGGTCCCGGCCCCGTAGGTGACCGCCATCGCGAGGGCGCCGCCCGCCACGTTGCGCAGGATCGCGGGGCCCGTGGGGGCGTCGCCGAGGCGGGCGCTCCACCAGCCGGTGAGCACGAGGGCGGCGAGGACGGAGAGGACCGTGATCCAGAGGCGGGCGGAGGCCGGCGGGAGGACGATCGCGAGGAGCGGGAGGAGGGCGCCGACGGTGAAGGCGAGGAAGCTGGCGCCGGCCGCGTGCCAGGGGTTGGTGAGGTCGTCGGGGTCGATGCCGAGCTCCACGCGCGCGTGGGCGCGCAGGGCGTCGCGGGCGGTGAGCTGTTCGGCGGCCTCGCGGGCCACTTCCGGGGAGAGGCCCCGGGCGGCCAGCAGGTCGGTCAGTTCGGCGAGTTCGGCCTCCGGCTGTTCGCGCAGCTCGCGCTTCTCCTGGGCGAGCGCGGCCCGCTCCGAGTCGCGCTGGCTGGAGACCGAGACGTACTCCCCCGCCGCCATCGACATGGAACCGGCGAGCAGCCCCGAGAGGCCGGCCGTGAGCAGGGCGGCCCGGGACTCGGTGGCGCCGGCGACGCCGACGACGAGGCCGGCGGTGGAGACGACGCCGTCGTTGGCTCCGAGCACGGCCGCCCGGAGCCAGTTGAGACGGGTGCCGAGGCCGCCGCCGTGGGCCTCGTCCTCGTGTACGGGGGCTTCAGTCACTCCAGGAGGGTCGCATCCGCCGCCTCACCACACGCGGACCGACCCGCCCGGGGCGAAGGCCGGGCTGGTGGCGTCCGCGGGGACCTCCTCCAGGGGCCGGGCGATCTCCTCGACGGTCGGGCCGTGGACGGCGGCGAGGCGGTCGAGGAGGGCGAGGTCGAAGCCGTAGACGCGGGCCGCGTTCCCGCCGGCCATGGCGGCGACCTCCTCCCGGGGCAGCCCCGCGTAGGCGATGCGGAGGCCTTCGCGGGAGTACGGGGTGGTGCCCTCGTCGTGCGGGTAGTCGCTGCCCCACATGATCTTGTCGAGGCCGATCCGGTCGCGCAGCGGCACCTCGTGGGGGCGCATGAAGCTCGCGCCGACGAAACAGTGGTCCCGCCAGACCTCGCCGGGGCCCTTGCCCATGGACTCGGCGAGGCCGGCGCCGAACCTGGACTCGGCGGTGGCGGCCCTCGTCGCGGCCGACACCAGACGCCGGTGGTAGTAGTCCAGCATGTCGAGCACGCCCGGGATCCAGCCCGAGCCCTGCTCGGTCAGGACCAGCTTGAGCCCCGGGTGGCGCCGGAACGCGCCGCCGAAGACCAGGTGCCACAGGGCCCGGTGGGAGAACCAGGTGGTCTCCACCATGAACACCGCGCGGGCGGCCGGTTCGTCGCCCAGCGGTGGCGAGGCGGAGCCGCCGTGGTGGTTGACCGGGACGTCGAGCTCGGCGCAGACCGCCCAGATCGGGTCGTACGCCTCGGAGTACAGCTCGGGGACGGGCGAGCCCGGCGGGACCCCCGGCAGCAGGATGCCGCCGGTCAGCCCGGCCTCGCGGGCGCGGCGGATCTCCGCGACCGCCGCGTCCACGTCGTTGAGGAGGATCTGCGCCACGCCCGCCCTGCGCCCCGGTGCGTCCGCGCAGAAGTCGGCCAGCCAGCGGTTGTGCGCCTGGAGCCCGGCCCAGCGCCGCTCGTACTCGGCGCGGGTGGGGGGCTGGGCCATCAGGGAGGCCCCGGGGAAGAACGGCGGGATGGTGTTCGGGAAGACCACCTCGGCGACGATGCCGTCCGCCTCCAGTTCGCGCAGCCTGCGCCCCGAGTTCCAGTTGCGGTCGGCGGTGTCGGCGAGGAGGTCCTCGTAGGGGTTGACGTAGGTCGCCGCCCAGGCGTCGAAGTCGTCGTGGTGCTTCTTCTCCAGGTACGGCCTGTAGTCGAGGAGGTCGGCGCCGGCGTGGCAGTCGGCGGAGATCACGGTGTAGCGGTCGGTGGCGGTGGAGCGGTCGGCCGCGGGGCGGCGGTCGGTCACGGGTTCACCCCCAGGACCGGGAACTCGTGGTCGGTGAGCCAGTGCCTGCCGGCCTCGCGCGAGCGGGCCCAGGAGGCCTCGACGGCGGCCTGGTCGGCGGGCTGGCCGAGGTCGGCGGGGGTGGGGCCGATGCGACGGGCTGTCGGATCCAGTGTCCGGACGTCGAACCCGAAGACCTCCGCGGCGGCGAGACCGAGCATCCGCCGCGTCTCCCCGACCGGGATGTCGTGGAAGGTCTTCCGCAGCCACGCGCGCGTGTCCGGCCACGTGCCCTCCGGGTGCGGGAAGTCCGAGCCCCACAGGATGTTGTCGACGCCGATCTCGTACCGCTGCGCGAGTTCGCGCCGCTTGGTGTTGGTGGCGCAGACGAAGACCTGCCGGTCCAGGTACTCGCTCGGCGGCCGCTTCAGCTCCGCGAACGGGGACAGCTTCTTGCCGCCGTGCGCGCCCAGGTAGAGCCGGTCCATGAACCAGAGCAGGTTCGGCAGCCACCAGCAGCCGGACTCGGCGATCCCGAACCGCAGTCCGGGGTGGCGCTCGAAGACGCCCGACCAGAGCAGGAACCACAGCGGCCTGGCCGGCCACCAGGTGACCTCGGAGACGTAGATCCCGAGGTGGTCCCCGTACTCCTCGCGCGGCGCCGCCCCGGAGTGCGTGACGACCGGCATGCCGGTCTCGGCGGCCGCCGCCCACACCGGGTCGTAACACCGGTCGTGGTACGGCGCCTTGTCCACCCACATGGAGGGGATCATGAGCGCGCCGAGCCCGGACTCCTTGGCGCGGTGGATCTCGGCGACGACCTCGCGGACGTCGGCGGTGACGGGGAGGAGGGCGACCCCGCAGTGCCGGGACGGGTTCGCGGAGACGAACTCGGCGAGCCAGCGGTTGTGCGCCCGCGCACCCGCCATGCCGAGCTCCGGGTCCTGGTCGCCGGAGAGACCGAGGCCGACGCCGAAGGGCGCGGCGGTCCGGCTGTCGACGGCGTCCGCGTCGGGGAAGACGACCTCGGCGGCCACCCCGTCGCCGTCGAGCTCCTTGATGCGCCGGGCCGGGTCCCAACCGCCCCGCAGACCCTCCTCGTTGTCGCTGAACCACGTGGCCGCGAAGGCCTCGTTGCGCACCCCGAGCCGGGTCATGGCTTCCCGGCGGGCCTCGCGTCCCGCCAGGAAGTCGTCGAAGTCCCGGTGGAAGCGGGGGTCGAGATAGGGCCGGTACTCCTCGGTGGGCAGCCCGGCGTGGCAGTCGGAGGAGATGATCAGATACGGGTCCTCATGGCGCTCGTTGCTCATGGCGAAGCCCCTCAGTCGAGGATGAAACTCTCCAGGTACGACGGGTTGGCGCGGTCGAGCATGGACTGCGAGCGCGCCTTGATCTGACGGTCGCTGTGCTCACTGGCGGGCAGCATCCAGAAGCGGTCGGCGCGGATGCCGTCGACGACGTGCCCGGCGACCTCCTCCACCGGCGTGAAGGCCACCTCGCGCCCGGCCTCCTTCATCGCCGCCTCCCACTGGTCGAGGCTGCGGTACGGGGCCTTCCGGGGCCGCTGCTTGGCGTACCGCTCGGGCCGGTTGCGGTGCGACTCCCACAGTCCGGTGCGGAGCATGTGCGGGCCCGGGAAGAGCACGGAGGCGCCCACGCGCGCGTGCTCGGCCTTCAGGTGCGCGTACAGGGACTCGGTCATGGTGACGACGGCCGCCTTGGTGACCGCGTACACGGAGGCGGTGGGCAGCGGGGCGATGCCGCCGTCGCCGGAGGAGGTGTTCACCACGTGGCCGGGTTCGCCGCCCGCGAGCATGCGGGGGACGAAGGCCTGGACGCCGTGGAAGACGCCCCAGACGTTGACGGAGAAGGCCCACTTCCAGTCGTTCGGCTCGTGCTCCCACATGCGGCCCTCGGCGCCGGAGCCGACGCCCGCGTTGTTGCAGAGGACGTGGACGGCCCCGAAGGCGTCGTACGCGGCGTCGGCGAACGCCCGCACCTCGTCGGGGTCCGAGACGTCGACCGTCCGGGCGAGGACCTGCGCCCCGCTCGCCATCAGCTCGTCGGCGGCCTCCGCGAGCGCTCCCCGCTCGACGTCCCCGAGGACGACGGCGAGGCCCTCGGCGGCGAAGCGGCGGGCCATCGCGAGGCCGATGCCGCTCGCCGCGCCCGTGACGACGGCGACCTGTCCCTCGCGCAGCTCCATCAGGCGCTTCCTTCCGGGGGTCCGTCGAGGATCTGGAGCGGGTCGTCGTACCGCTGGTGGACGAAGGGCAGCAGGTCCCGGGCGGAGACGCGCTCGGCGACCGTGCCCTTCTGGTCGGTGGTCTTCTCGCCGATCGTGATCTCGACGAGCCGGCGCACGGGGAGGTCGGCGACCGGGTCGTACATGGACTCGCGCAGGACCACGTCGCCCGTGATCCGCTCCAGCTTCCGCACCTTCTCGTTCCGGACGCAGTGGACGAGGACGGGGTCGGCGTCGAAGCCGGTCCCCTCCACGCCCGGCAGGAACTTGAAGTAGAAGTCGGTCTTCTCGACGGGCTCCGGCAGCGGCAGCGGGCCGGAGACCGCGCCGCGCACCTCCACGAAGGCGATGCCGTGCCGGGCGAGGGCGGCGCGCACGACGAGCCCGTCGCGCACGACGGTGACCTCGCCCAGCTTCTTCGGCTCGCCGAAGACCTCGCGCCCGCCGATCAGGGCCCGCTCGTGGGTCATCGGCATGACCAGCGGGTACCAGCCCTCCCGGTCGCCGTGGGCTGCGGCGACGGCCACCGAGCCGGCGCCGAGCGGATGGCTCGGCAGGTCGACCTTGCTGATGTTGGCGCGCACGAGAGGGCGCGCGGTGGGTTTCAGCGGGGGCGGCAGGACCGCCGCCACGACGTCCGGGTCGGTCTCCCAGACGGCGACCACGCCGGTGGACCAGATGTCGGGGAGCCTGGCGGACCGCTCGCGGGCCGCCGCCGCCTCCGCGTCGCCGCGAGCCCCGTACCGTACTCGTGCCATGACGTACCGCCCTTCGGGAACGTATCGGCCTGTAACACTGTTACACCGACCGCCGCGAAGGGGAAAGAGGGCCGCACGAACAGGAGTTGGGGGAACCGATGACACGCTCCGCGCTGACCCGCGACGAGGTCCTGGACACGGCGGCCGCCCTGGTGAGGGAGCACGGCCCGGCCGCGCTGACGATGCGTCGGCTCGCCGCCGAACTCGGCACCGCGGTCACCTCGATCTACTGGCACGTCGGCAACCGCGAGTCGCTCCTCGACGCCCTCGTCGCCCGCACCGTCGCCGACCTCGGCACGATCCGCCCCCGGGGCGCGACCCCTGCCGAGCGGATCGTCTCGGTCGCCCGCGCGCTGCGCCGCGCCCTGCGCGAGCGCCCGCACCTGGTGGCGATGGTCCACGAGCGCGGCCTGACGGAACGCATGTTCCTGCCGGCCCAGCGCGCCCTGGTCCACGAGGCGCACGCGGCGGGGCTGCGCGGCTCCCGCGCGGCCGCCCTGGTCCACGCGGTCCAGTTCCAGGTCGTCGGCCACGTCCTCGTCGAGCGCAACCGGGAACGCGCCCCCGCCCAGCCGCCGGCCGAGACGGACCTCTGGGCCACGGAGCCGACCGGCCTCCCCGCTCCCGACCCGGAACTCGCCCGCGCCCTCGCCGCCCCGGTCGACACGGAGGCCGTGTTCCTGGTGGCGGTGCGCGCACTGGTGGCGGGGCTGCTGCCCTGAGGAGACCGGGCCGCCGCGCCGGGCCACCGGAGAAGCCGCGCCGGGCCGCCGGGAAAGCCGCACCGCACCGCACGCCGCCCGCGCCCCCGCGCGCGGGGGACGGCGGCGGATCACGGCCGGGACGGGAGCGGATCACGACCGGAACGGTGGCGGGTCGCCGCCGCGGAATCCGGAACCGGGGGCCCGGTTGTCCGTGGAGGCCCGTATTCTCAATGACCGTGCTTGACGACCGTACGACAGCAGCGACGTGGCCGGCCGCCTACCCGCAGGGGTACGCGGTGGTCGACGTGGAGACCACCGGACTCGCCCGCGACGACCGGATAGTGTCGGCTGCCGTCTACCGACTGGACGCCCAGGGGAACGTCGAGGACCACTGGTACACCCTGGTCAACCCCGAGCGGGACCCCGGCCCCGTCTGGATCCACGGCCTGACCAGCGACCTCCTGGAGGGCGCGCCGCTCTTCCCGGAGATCGCGGCGGAGTTCGCCGCGCGGCTCGACGGGCGGGTGCTCGTCGCGCACAACGCGATGTTCGACTGGCAGATGATCGCCCGGGAGTACGCGCGCGCGCAGTCCGCCGCGCCGGTGCGCCAGCGGCTGTGCACGATCGCGCTCGCCAAGGAGCTGTCGCTGCCGCTGCCCAACCACAAGCTGGAGTCGCTCGCGGCGCACTTCGGCGTCGTGCAGCAGCGCGCGCACAACGCGCTCGACGACGCGCGGGTGCTCGCCGAGGCCTTCCGGCCGAGCCTGCACGCGGCGGCCGAGCGGAACGTACGGCTGCCGCTGCTGGAGTGCCGGCCGCTCACCGAGTGGGCCTCGACGCCGACGCAGCCCCGGGCGGGCCACCCGTCCTCCTACCGGGCGGGCAGCTGGCGGCCCTCGCGGAAGCGTCCGGCGTGCCCGTACCCCAACCCCGGACGGTACGAGTCGGACAAGCCGCTCAAGCAGGGCATGCGGGTGGCGTTCTCCGGAGACACCTCCGTCGACCGCGAGCTCCTGGAGGACCGCACCGTCGAGGCCGGCCTCCACGTCGCCACCAGCGTCTCCCGGCTGACCAGCCTCCTGGTCACCAACGACCCGGACTCCACCACCTCCAAGACCCTCAAGGCCCGCTCGTTCGGCACCCCGGTCGTCGACGAGGCCGCCTACACCCAGCTGCTGCGGGACGTGGCCCCGGCAGACGGGTGACGCCCCCGGCTCTGCGGGCGCGCCGTGCTGCGCGCGCCCGCCGGGCGCTCCACCCTGTGGCGCATGGCACGTTGTGAGGTCTGCGGAAACGATTACGGCATGTCCTTCGAAGTGCACGCGCAGGGCGCGGTGCACGTCTTCGACTGCTTCGCCTGCGCCATCCACCGCATGGCGCCCATCTGCGAGCACTGCCGGGTCCAGATCATCGGACAGGGCGTCGAGGTCGAGGGCAGTTGGTACTGCGGCGGCCACTGCGCCCGCGCGGAGGGAAAGGCGGGCATCGTCGACAGGGTGTGAGGAAACGATCCCGGGCGGTCGGGCGAACCGACCCGAACCCCCCGTGCGTGCACCCCTCGACCCGCGCTGTACGGTCGTGGGGTGTACCGCTTCCTGTTGTCCCGGCAGTGGGTGATCCTCACCCTCGGCGCCCTCGCCCTCATCCCCACGATGATCCAGCTGGGATTCTGGCAGTTCCACCGGCACGAGCACCGGGTCGCCCAGAACACCCTGATCGCGGACAACCTCAGGGCGGAGCCGGTCCCGGTCGAGGAGCTCACCTCCCCCGGCCACACCGTCCCGCGCGCCGACTACTGGCGGCGGGTCACCGCCACCGGCACCTTCGACACCGCCCACGAGGTGGTCGTCCGCCGCCGCACCTCCTCCGACGACCAGGTGGGCGTGCACGTCCTGACCCCGCTGGTCCTCCGCGACGGCCGGGTCGTCCTGGTCAACCGCGGCTGGGTCCCGGCCGCCGCCGACCAGCACTCCTACCCGCCGGTGCCGCCCGCCCCCAAGGGCGAGGTCACCGTCACGGGCCGGCTCAAGGCCGACGAGACGACGGGCGCCAGCGGCATCAAGGACCTGAAGGGCCTGCCGGACCGGCAGGTCATGCTCATCAGCAGCCGGCAGCAGGCCGGGCTCACGGGCCGCGAGGTGCTCGGCGGCTATCTGGAGCTGACCGCGCCCGAGCCGGCCGGCGGCACCCCCGAGACGATCGCCGAGCCGGACCACGAGTCGATCGGTCCCCACATGGCGTACGCCGTGCAGTGGTGGCTCTTCGCCGCCGGGGTGCCCGTCGGCTGGGTGATCCTGGTGCGCCGGGAGAAGCACGACCGGGAGGCCGGGGACGCCGCCGACGTCCCCGGGACCCCGGAGCGGGACACGGCGGAGGCGCAGGCCGCTCCGTCCCGCTGATTGACCGTCGCCGCTTCCGGGAACAGGCCGAAGCGTGACGCAACGCATCGACGACTACGCCCTCATCGGGGACCTGCAGACCGCCGCGCTCGTCGGCCGCGACGGGTCGGTCGACTGGCTGTGTCTGCCCCGCTTCGACTCCGCCGCCTGCTTCGCCGCCATCCTCGGCGACGAGAACAACGGCCACTGGACCCTCGCGCCCAAGGGGGCCACCAGCTGCACCACCCGCCGCTACGCCGAGGACACCCTCGTCCTGGAGACCTACTGGGAGACCCGTACCGGCACCGTCAAGGTCGTCGACTTCATGCCGCAGCGGGACACCTCCCCCGACCTGATGCGGATCGTCGAGGGCGTCAGCGGCAGCGTCGAGATGGCCTCCGTGCTGCGGCTCCGCTTCGACTACGGCTCGATCGTGCCGTGGGTGCGCAGGGTCGACGGCCAGCGGGTCGCGATCGCCGGGCCGGACTCGGCCTGGCTGCGCAGCGAGCCGCACGTGAAGACCTGGGGCCAGCAGTTCTCCACCCGGTCCTCCTTCACCGTCGCCGCCGGCGAGAAGGTGGCCTTCGTCCTGACCTGGCACCCCTCGCACGAGCCGCGCCCGGACCTCGTCGACCCCTTCGAGGCCCTGGAGCAGTGCCTCGCGGACTGGCGGAAGTGGGCGGCCCGCTGCACCTACGAGGGCCCGTACCGGTCGGCGGTGCTGCGGTCCCTGATCACCCTCAAGGCGCTCACGTACGCCCCCACCGGCGGGATCGTGGCCGCCCCCACCACCTCCCTGCCGGAGGAGCTCGGCGGCGTGCGGAACTGGGACTACCGCGCCTGCTGGCTGCGCGACTCCTCCCTCACCCTCGGCGCGCTGCTCGCCGCCGGGTACGAGGAGGAGGCGGCCGCCTGGCGGGACTGGCTGCTCCGCTCGGTCGCGGGCGACCCCGCCGACCTGCAGATCATGTACGGGCCCGCCGGGGAGCGCCGGCTGCCGGAGACCAGCCTGCCGTGGCTGCGCGGCTACGCCGACTCGGCGCCGGTCCGGACCGGGAACGCGGCGGTGGACCAGTTCCAGCTGGACGTGTACGGCGAGGTCATGGACTCCCTCCACCGCGCGCGTGAGGCCGGGATCCCGCCGGAGCGGCACGCCTGGAACCTCCAGCTGAGCCTGCTCGGCTTCCTGGAGTCCACCTGGCGGGAGCCCGACGAGGGCCTGTGGGAGGTCCGCGGGCCGCGCCGCCACTTCACCCACTCGAAGGTGATGGCCTGGGTCGCCGCCGACCGGGCGGTCCGCACCCTGGAGGCCGACCCCACGCTGCCGGGGGACGCGGGGCGGTGGCGGGCGATGCGGGACGAGATCCACGCCCAGGTGTGCGCGCGGGCGTACGACCCCGTGCGGAACACCTTCACCCAGGCGTACGGCTCGTCCGGGCTAGACGCCGCCACCCTCCTCATCCCGCAGGTCGGCTTCCTGCCGCCGGACGACCCCCGGGTGGTGGGGACGGTGGACGCGGTGCGGGAGGAGCTGATGCACGGCGGCTTCCTGCGCCGGTACAGCCCCGACTCGACGGCCCTGGACGGGCTCCCGGGGCAGGAGGGGACCTTCCTGGTCTGCTCGTTCTGGCTGGCGGACGCGCTGCGGCTGACCGGGCGCCCCGAGGAGGCCCGCGAGCTCTTCGAGCGGCTCCTCACCCTCACCAACGACGTGGGGCTCCTGGCGGAGGAGTACGACCCGGTGGCGAAGCGGCAGCTGGGGAACTTCCCCCAGGCCTTCAGCCACATCGGCCTGGTGGGGACGGCTCTCGCCCTGGCCGCCGAGGACGCGGCAGGATAGGGGCATGGATCTTGGACTGAAGGACCGTGTGTACGTGGTGACCGGTGCGACGCGGGGGCTCGGCCGGGCCTCCGCCGAGGCGCTGCTCGCCGAGGGCGCGAAGGTGCTGGTCACCGGGCGCGAGGAGGAGGCGGTCGCCGACGCGGTGGCCGAGCTGGGCGAGGGGGCGGCCGGGATCGCCGCCGACAACGCCGACCCGGGGACCCCGGACCGGCTGATCGCCGGGGCGCGGGCCCGCTTCGGCGGCTTCGACGGCATCCTGATCAGCGTCGGCGGCCCGGCGCCGGGCTTCGCGGCGGACAACACCGACGAGGAGTGGGCGGCCGCGTTCGACACGGTCTTCCTGGGGGCGGTGCGGCTGGCCCGCGCGGCCGCCGAGACGCTCGCCGAGGGCGGGGTCATCGGCTTCGTCCTGTCCGGCTCCGTCCACGAGCCGATCCCCGGCCTCACCGTCTCCAACGGGCTGCGCCCGGGACTGGCCGGCTTCGCCAAGTCCCTCGCCAACGACCTGGGCCCGCGCGGGATCCGGGTCGTCGGTCTGCTGCCGAGCCGCATCGACACGGACCGGGTCCGCTCCCTGGACGCGCTCTCCGGCGACGCGGACGCGGCCCGCGCGGCGAACGAGCTCACGATCCCGCTGCGGCGCTACGGCACCCCGGAGGAGTTCGGGCGCACGGCGGCCTTCCTGCTCTCGCCGGCCGCCTCGTACCTGACGGGGCTGATGCTGCCGGTGGACGGCGGGGCGCGCGCCGGGTTCTGACCCTCAGGCGACCCGGCGGGCGCGGTGCTTCACCGCGCGCAGCCGCGCTTCCGCGGGGAGCGCGGGCAGTCCCGTCGACGTACGGGCGTGGGCGAGGCTCCGGGTGCTGAGGGCGGACAGGACGTCGCCCGGGGAGGCGTGCGGCTCCAGGAGGAGCGCGATCCGGGCACGGGGGGTGGTCCGGCGGCCCGTGAGGGCGACCTTGGCCCGGGCGACGCCGTCCTGCGAGGCGGCGTCCGCCTCCAGGACGGCCTCCAGGGCCCGGCCGCGCAGGAGCGCCGCCTCACCGTCGCCCGTGTCGACGAGGACCTCGGCGAGCCGGGCCCGCCGGAACTGGACGAGCAGCCACCACAGGGCCAGCAGGACGATGAGCCCGAGGACGGCGATGACCACCGGCCACCACCAGCTCTCGTCCCGCCAGCGCTGCCGGTCGGCGGTGGAGAGCAGCACGTCGGAGGAGCCCGACCAGGGCCACCAGGACGGTACGGACAGGTCGAGGGCGGCGGCGAGGACCGCGCCGCCGACGACCACGAGGAGCAGCCCGGCGAGACCGAGCAGGACGCGGTTGACACGCCGCAGGACGCGGGTCACTTGGCCTTCCCTTCCTTCCGGGACGGCCGGGCCACCCGTACCGTCGGAGCGAGCGGGCGGGCGAGGCCGAGCTCGTCGATCCCGGTGGCGAGCACCGTCTCCACGTCGGCGCGGACCTCGTCGAGGGCACGGAAGTGGGACACCGCCCGGACGCGGGCCTTGGACCGGCCGACCTTCACCCGGACGGACTGGACCCCGGAGACCTCCATGACGCGGTCCCGCAGGGCGAGGGCGGCGGCCTTGCGGTCGAGTCCCGCCCGCACGTCGGTGTGCTCGCGGCGCATGGGGAGGACGTCGCGCAGTCCGGGGGTGAGGGCCAGGAGGAGGAGCCACAGGCCGAGCAGGACGGCGACGGAGGCGCCGACGACGATCACCACGTCGTCGAGCGGGCGGGTCGCCAGGGCGTGGGCGAGCCGGCGCCGCCAGGACATGGCGGAGCGGTCGGCCCGTACGGCCGCGACGTCGTAGAGGAGCAGCCCGGCGGCGCCGAGGACGACGGCCGCGAGGAGGGCGGCGGGGATGCGGCGGACGGCCCAGAAGCGGCGGGCGCGGGGCACCGGCGCGTCGGCCGGGACGGCCGCCGCGCCGCCCGGGGGTCCGGCCTGGGGGCCCGCGTTCGCCGTGGGGTCCGTTTCCGGGGTGGTGGTCATGCGAGGCGGCCCCTCGGCGAGGTGTGACGGGTGTGCGCGGAGTGGAGGTGCTCGACGTGGACGGCCACCTCATGGACCTCCAGGCCGACGAGTTCCTCCACGCGGGTGCGTACCCGGTTCCGGACGGCGCCGCACTGGCGGCCGACGTCGGAGGGGTAGTCGAGGTCGAGGCTCACCGAGACACGGGCGGTGTCCCGGTGGACGACGACCGAGGCGTGCGGCTTCGATCCCCCTTCGGGGACGGAGTCGAGGGCTTCCCTCGCCGCCCGGGCGGCGACCTTCGCGACGACGCGGTCGGCGATGGTGGTCGCCCCCCGGTCCCGCACTCCGTCCCGTACCGGATCGTCTGCCAGGTCCGTCACCACCTCGGGTCACCGCCGCCGGTCGCCGCGGTCGCGTCCTCGGAACAGGTCTCCGGGTTCGAGGTCCCCGTCGAGGAACCGCCCGGCCACGAAGCCGATCGCGCCGAGGGCCGCGATCACCAGAAACGCTCCGAAGCCGCCGAAGTATCCGGCGAATCCGAGAGCCATGCCGGCCAGTAGGCCGACCATCGCCATGCTCATTCCGAGTCCCTTCCCTGGCCCCTGTCGCCGGGGTTCCGACGCCTACTGGAGCCGGGGCTCCGGCTCCTCTTCCTCGTCCTCGGGCAGCTTCACGTCGCTGACCGCGATGTTGACCTCGACGACTTCGAGGCCCGTCATCCGCTCCACGGCGGCGATGACGTTCTCCCGGACGTCACCGGCGACGTCGGCGATGGAGACGCCGTAGACGACGACGATCTCCAGGTCGAGCGCGGTCTGCACCTCGCCGACCTCGGCCTTGACGCCCCGGGTGACGTTCGACTTGCTGCCGCCCGTGCCGGGGACCCGGTCGCGGACGGCGCCGAAGGTGCGGGAGAGACCGCTGCCCATGGCGTGGACGCCGTCGACGTCGCGCGCGGCGAGACCGGCGATCTTCTCCACGACCCCGTCGGCGATGGTCGTCCGGCCCCGGGCGCCCGCCAGGCCGCCCCCGCGCTTGGTCATGGAGGAGCGACGCGACTCGTCCGTCGCGAGCTCTCCGGAGTGAGTGGTGTCCGTCATGAGATCTAGCCCCTTCTGTCATATTTCGGGGTTCCTCGCCCACATTAAGGGCGGTTGCCCCAATTCGCGCCACGGATGCGGCAGGCTGGGGGAATGACGACGGCTGAAGGATGGACAGCGGCGGTACGGGAGCGGCTCGCGCCGGGCAGGCTGCTGCCGCTCGGCACGGCCGGGGACGGCACGTGGATCACCGAGCGGGCGGTACGGGGGGCCCTCGGCCCGGCCGCCGCGGCGGTACGGGGAGTGGTGCCGGGCAGGATCCGGGTCGGGCCCGACCTGGAGGCCGAGAACGAGGGGGCGGCGGGGGCCGAGCCGTTCCCGGTGCCGCCGGGCGCGCTCGGGCCGGGACTGCTGCGGATCACCGCGGACTTCGGGGCGGTCGCGGGCCGTCCGCTGCCGGAGCTGGCCGAGGAGCTGCGGGCGGCCCTGCTCGGGGCGGCGCGGGACGGTCTCGGGCTGCTCGTGACGGCCGTGGACCTGCGGGTGACGGAGCTGCTCGACCTCGGGCCGGAGGCGGGTCAGGACGCTCCCCCGCCGGGGCGGCCGGCCCCGGCGACGGACGATCCGGTGGCCCTGGCGGTCCTGCGGGTCGAGGGCGTGGCGGGCGTGACGGACACCTGGGGGCCGCCGGTGCACCGGGGCCCGGAGGGGATGCGGGTGGAGCTGGCCGTGACGGCGGGCCACCGTCCGCTGGACGTGGCCCGCGCCGCCCGGAACGCCGCGACCGCGGCCGCCGACGGGGCGACCGCGGTCACGGTGCTGGTGTCGGAACTGCGCTGAAACACGCGCGTGCCCGAGTGCCGCGCCGCACGCGCGCGTGCGCGCCACGCCGAGGGGGCACGTACGCGGGCGCTGCGCCGAACGGGTGCCCGCGTGGGCGCTGCGCCGAACGGGCGGGCGCGCCCGAAGCGCCGCACGCGCGCGTCGAGCACCCTTGACGCGCGCGTGCGTCAGTCGCCGAGGCCCGCCAGGTCGCGCAGGCGGCGGGCCTGGGCGGCGCGCTCGGCGGCGCGCTGCTCCTCGTAGGAGCGGCCGGAGACGCCCTGGAGCAGCGCCTTGGTCTCGTTGACCGCGTCGCGGGGCGCCGCGAGCAGGGCGGCGCCGAGGTCCCGTACCGCCGCGTCGAGCTCGTCGGCGGGCACGGCCAGGTTGGCGAGGCCGATGCGCTCGGCCTCCTCCGCGTGCACGAAGCGGCCGGTGGCGCAGATCTCCAGCGCGCGGGCGTAGCCGACGAGCGAGACGAGCGGGTGCGTCCCGGTCAGGTCCGGGACGAGGCCCAGGCTGGTCTCGCGCATGGCGAACTGCACGTCCTCGGCGACGACCCGCAGGTCGCAGGCGAGGGCGAGCTGGAAGCCCGCGCCGATGGCGTGGCCCTGGACGGCCGCGATCGACACGAGGTCGCTGCGGCGCCACCAGGTGAACGCCTCCTGGTACGCGGAGATGACCGCGTCGAGGTCCTCGTCGGAACCGCGCGCGAGGTCGAGGAAGGACGGCTCGCCGTCGAAGCCCTCGGGCGTGAACGCCTGCCGGTCGAGTCCGGCGGAGAAGGACTTGCCCTCGCCGCGCAGGACGACGACCCGCACGCTGCCGGGCAACGACCGGCCGGCTTCCGTCAACGCCCGCCACAGAGCGGGAGACTGGGCGTTGCGCTTCGCCGGATTGGTCAGGGTCACCGTGGCAACGGCGTCCTCGACGGTGAGCCGTACACCGTCCTTGTCGAACACGAGCTCAGAGTCGTGGAGCGTGGTCATGGGGGCGCCTCCGGTTCCGGTGCAGCACTGCATGCGACATGCTAAGTGACTGCACAGTAACCACCTGGCCGACCGCAGGGTCGACCGGGTGTCCACCGGGAGGTCCCGGTGGACCGGTCGAGCCGCCCCGATGTCAGGCCGAGGCCGCCTTCTTGCCCCGTGTCGCTCCGCCGCGTCCGCGCAGCGTGACTCCGGACTCGCTCAGCATCCGGTGGACGAACCCGTAGGAGCGGCCGGTTTCCTCGGCCAGCGCCCGGATGCTCGCACCGGAGTCGTACTTCTTCTTCAGGTCTGCCGCGAGCTTGTCGCGCGCGGCGCCGGTCACCCGGCTGCCCTTCTTCAGAGTCTCGGCCACCCGTGCCTCCTCATGGGAAGTGCGCTCTGGACTTCTCATGATCACCCCTCCCGTCCGTCCTGGCCACCCATTCGACAAGGTCCGTGCCGCCGGGTTCGTGGACGGGTACGCCGCCATCACGAACGGAAGCCCTGATTCCGCGGGGTCAAAAACGCGCCTTCGAACCGGTCGGTACGGGAAGTGCCAGGTCAGCGCGGCAAAGGGAACACACGTACGGCGCGGGTCCGCCGGAAGGATTCGGCAGAGCACCGCGCCGGGATGTACGAGAGATCCTCACTCAGATGAAGGATCACGCATGAGCCGAATGATCCAGCCCCGGATGATCATCCGGGGCCGGACGGGGCCCGGGACGCCCCTCGGAGGGTCAGGCGAGGGCCACCAGGTCCGCGTAGTCCGCGCCCCACAGGTCCTCGACGCCGTCCGGGAGCAGGATGATCCGCTCCGGGTCGAGCGCCTCCACGGCGCCCTCGTCGTGGGTGACGAGGACGACGGCGCCCTTGTACGTGCGCAGCGCGCCGAGGATCTCCTCGCGGCTGGCCGGGTCCAGGTTGTTGGTGGGCTCGTCGAGGAGCAGCACGTTCGCCGAGGAGACGACGAGGGTCGCGAGCGCGAGCCGGGTCTTCTCGCCGCCGGAGAGGACTCCGGCCGGCTTGTCGACGTCGTCGCCGGAGAAGAGGAAGGAGCCGAGCGTCTTGCGCACGTCGACGAGGTCGAGGTCCGGCGCGGCCGAGCGCATGTTCTCCAGGACGGTCCGCTCGGGGTCGAGCGTCTCGTGCTCCTGGGCGTAGTAGCCGAGCTTCAGGCCGTGGCCCGGGGTGACCTCGCCGGTGTCGGGCTTCTCGACGCCGCCGAGGAGGCGCAGCAGGGTCGTCTTGCCCGCGCCGTTGAGGCCGAGGATGACGACGCGCGAGCCCTTGTCGATCGCGAGGCTCACGTCGGTGAAGATCTCCAGCGAGCCGTAGGACTTGGAGAGCCCCTCGGCCGTCAGCGGGGTCTTGCCGCAGGGCGCCGGCTCGGGGAAGCGGAGCTTGGCGACCTTGTCGGAGACGCGCACCGCCTCCAGGCCGGAGAGCAGCCGCTCGGCGCGCTTGGCCATGTTCTGCGCGGCGACGGTCTTCGTGGCCTTGGCGCGCATCTTGTCGGCCTGCGAGTTGAGCGCGGCGGCCTTCTTCTCGGCGTTCTGGCGCTCGCGCTTGCGGCGCTTCTCGTCGGCCTCGCGCTGCTGCTGGTAGAGCTTCCAGCCCATGTTGTAGACGTCGATCGTGGAGCGGTTGGCGTCCAGGTAGAAGACCTTGTTCACCACGGTCTCGACGAGGTCGACGTCGTGGGAGATGACGATGAAGCCGCCGCGGTAGGTCTTCAGGTAGTCGCGCAGCCAGACGATGGAGTCGGCGTCGAGGTGGTTGGTGGGCTCGTCGAGGAGCAGGGTGTCGGCGTCGGAGAAGAGGATCCGGGCGAGCTCGACGCGGCGGCGCTGACCGCCGGAGAGGGTGTGCAGCGGCTGGCCCATGACCCGGTCGGGCAGGCCGAGGGCGGCGGCGATGGTGGAGGCCTCGGCCTCGGCCGCGTACCCGCCCTTGGTCAGGAACTCGGTCTCCTGGCGCTCGTACTGCCGCAGCGCCTTGTCGCGGGTGGAGCCGGAACCGGTGGCGATGCGCTCCTCGTTCTGCCGCATCTTCTTGAGGAGGACGTCGAGGCCGCGGGCGGAGAGGATGCGGTCGCGGGCCAGGACGTCGAGGTCGCCGGTGCGCGGGTCCTGCGGGAGGTAGCCGACCTCGCCGGAGCGGGTGATGGTGCCGGCGGCCGGCTGTCCCTCGCCGGCGAGGCACTTGGTGAGGGTGGTCTTGCCCGCTCCGTTGCGGCCGACGAGGCCGATGCGGTCGCCCTTGGCGACGCGGAAGGAAGCGGACTCGATGAGGACTCGGGCGCCGGCGCGCAGCTCGATGCCGGAAGCGGTGATCACGGACAGACTCCAGGGCGGTGGGGATACGGCGGAAGGACGGGGTGGAGGGCTTCGACGCCGCTAATGCACGGGGAGAATGGCCATGCGGCCAGTCTAACGGGCCCCTGCAACTGGTTTTCGGCCATGTGGGGCGCGGACCGCCGCCGCGCCCTCCGCCCGTTCGCCGTTCCCACCGACGCTTCGCAAAAGGAGCGCCGGGTACACGGCCGACCGATACTCGGCGCAGGGCGGCGGTCTCTGCCCGGCGGACAGCGGAGGGTGGTGGACCGTGCAGTTCGACGACGACGCCGATCTGGACACCTCGGAGGTCAGTGACTCCCGGGGAAGCCGGATCCCGGGCGGCGGGGCGACCATCGGCGGCGGGATCATCGGTTTCGTCGCGCTGGTCCTGGGGCTGTTCTTCGGGGTGGGGCCCGACCAGCTGGGGCTCTCGGACGGCGGCGACCAGCCGGCCGCGACCTCGTCCTCGGCGGCCCGGGTGAACCAGGTCTGCAAGAAGGGTTCGGACGCCAACGCGCGCGAGGACTGCCGGATCGTCGCCGTCGTCAACAGCGTGCAGGACTACTGGCGGGGCGAGTACGAGCGCCGGGGCGGGACCTACAGCACCGCCTCCACCAAGCTCTTCACCCAGCGGGTCGCGACCGCGTGCGGCACGGCGACCTCGGCGGTGGGGCCGTTCTACTGCCCCGGTGACCGGCGGGTCTACCTGGACCTGGACTTCTTCGACGAGCTGCGCACCGGGTTCGGGGCGACCGGCGGCCCCTTCGCCCAGGCGTACGTGGTGGCGCACGAGTACGGCCACCACGTCCAGAACCTGATGGGGACCCTCGGCCGCGCCCAGGACGGGCGGACCGGCGCGGGCTCCGACGCCGTGCGGGTGGAGCTCCAGGCCGACTGCTACGCCGGGGTCTGGGCGCGGCACGCGACGACCACCCCCGACGAGAAGACGGGCCGGCCGCTGCTCACCCGGCTCACGGACGAGGACATCCGGGACGGCCTGGACGCGGCGGCGGCCGTGGGCGACGACCGGATCCAGGAGCGGTTCCAGGGGCGGGTGACACCGGAGAGCTGGACGCACGGCTCGGCGGCGCAGCGGCAGCAGTGGTTCCGCGAGGGCTACCGGACCGGCGACATGGCCCGGTGCGACACCTTCCGCTGAGTTGTCGGCGGCGGCTGCCAGACTGAGATCCGGGTCACATCGAGAGGGAGTGATCGGGATGGCTGGGACCCCCGACATCTGTCCGGCGCTGCGGTACGAGGACGCGAAGGCCGCGATCAAACAGCTCACGGAGGGCTTCGGCTTCACCGAGCACGCCGTGTACGAGGGCGAGGACGGCCGCGTGATGCACGCCGAGCTCGCCTGCGGGAACGGCATGGTGATGCTGGGCAGCAAGGGCAGCGGCACCGAGTTCGACCGGCTGATGGGCGACGGCGGCCCCACCGCGGTGTACGTGCGCGTGGACGACGTCGACGAGCACCACGCCCGGGCGGTGGCGCGGGGCGTCGAGATCGTGATGCCGCCGACGGACCAGGAGTACGGCGCGCGGGACTACACGGCCCGGGACGCCGAGGGCAACGTATGGAGCTTCGGTACGTACGCCCCCGGCGCGGCGGGGTGAGGGTGGGCGTTCCCTAGGGACGCGTTCCCCGGAGGGGAGCCGTTTCCCGGAGGGGATCCGTTCCCCAAGGGGATCCGTTCCCGGGGGGCCGTTCCCGGGAGGCCGTTCCCGGGGGCGCCCGGGAAGTCCCGTCCGGCTCGTGACGCCCGGCACCCCCTGGGTCAGGCCCCGCCGGTGTGGACCTGGAAGGCGGCCCTGCGGACCGCCTTGGCCAGGGCCGGGTCCGGGTGGGCGGCCGCCAGGGCGACCAGGACCTGGACCGTGCGGGGGTGGCCGACGGCGCGGACCTCGTCGAGCAGCGCCGGGACGGTGCCCTGCACGGCGGAGTCGAGGTGGCGGACGAGCAGCTCGCTCTCGCCGTGGTCGGCGACGGCCGCCGCGGTGTCGACCCAGAGCCAGGTCGCCTCCTCGCGGGTCAGCACCTCCTGGGCCTCGTCGGGGTCCGCCCCCTCGTACTCGGCCAGCCAGAGCAGCGCGTACGGGCGGAGCGAGGGCTCGGCGACGGTGGCCCGCACCTCGGCCTCGGCGGGCGCCCCGACGACGCGGAGCGCCTCGAAGGCGAGACCGCGCAGGAGGGCGTCCTCGCCTCGGGCGACGGCGAGGAGCTCGCTCACGGCGCTGGACAGGGTGCGGGCCGCGAGCCAGGCGCGGTACTCGTCGCGGGCCGGGCCCGGGGTGAGCCGGGCGCAGCCGCGGAGCATGTCCTCGGCGGACTGCTCGATGTTGCCCGCGGGGCTCTGCGCGGCGACGCAGATCTGCTCCAGCTTGACCCAGACCGCCCAGTTGCCGAGCGGGGTCAGGGTGGCGTGGCGCTCGTCGGCGCCGGGGTCCAGGGTGAGCGCGCCGACGGCGGCCAGGCCCTCCAGGGCCCAGTCGAGGAGGGCGGGCAGGCCGTCGAGGGCGGGGGCGTCCGCCGTCTCGGGCGGCTGCTCGGTCGCGGGGACCTCGCAGCGCTCCTCGCGGAGTTCCTCGACGCGCTGGCCGAGGAGGTCGAGGAGGGCGGGGACGAGGACCGGGCCCTGGGAGAGCTGGAGCAGCGAGAGCACCTGCGGGACGGCCTCGACGACCTCGGCGACGGCGCTCGGGGCGACCCCCTCGGGGGCGGGGTGCACCAGCGACCAGGCGTCGAAGAGGGCGACCCAGCCGCGCAGGACGGCGGAGTCGTCGCGGTCCCAGGCGTGCAGCCGCCAGCCGGGGCGGGCGGTGTCGCCGTGCAGCTCGACGAGCCCGGCGAGCCGGGCGCGGTCCCAGCCGGCCCGGACCTGGCCGGGTGTCAGGTCCAGTGCGGCCGCGGCCCGTTCCTGGGCGGGGCCGGCTCCGGGGCCGGTGCGGGGTGCCGTGTCGGCCCCGTGCTCGACGGCGGCCCAGCGGGCGATCCGTACGGCGTCGGCGAGGACGTGCCGGGCCTGGCGGGCGAGCTCCGCGCGGGGCGGAGTGCCCTCGGGCGGCCGCGGCGCCGGCCGGGTGCGCCGGGTCGTCACGGCCCGTCGGGCGGTGGCCAGCGCCCGCGGGCGGACGAGTCGGAGTCTGGAGTTGCGCGCCAATGGTTCATCGGGCTTTCGAGACGTCACGGGGGCAGTCTTCCCGCTGACGGCCCGAAAGCCCAATCGGAATCGGACGCCCCGTCGGACCGGGCGCCGAAACGGCCTCGGAAGGGCCGTCAGAGAAGGGGGGTGAGGAAGCGGCGCAGGGACTCCTCGTAACGGTTCGGGTCGGCGTTCCACATCGCGGCGTGCGGGGCCTGCTTCACGGTCCGCAGGCCGACCAGGCCGGGCAGGCGGGCGGCGAGCTCGACGGAGGGCTCCCAGGGGGCGAGGGTGTCGTCGGGGCCGTGGAAGAGGAGGGCCGGGGCGCGCAGGGCGCCCGGCTCGGAGACGGTCCGGAGGAGGTCGCCGTGCGGGCCGGTCCTGCCCTGGGCCGCGCGGACGGCGAGGGGGAGCAGGAGGCCCGGGACGTGGCGGGCCGCCGCGAGGTTGCGGAGGGTGGCCTCCCAGTCGAGGACCGGGGAGTCGAGGACGAGGCCGCCGATCCGGTCGCGCACGCCCGATTCGGCGGCGGCGCGCAGGGCCATCGTGGCGCCGGTCCCCCAGCCGTGCAGGACGACCTGCCGGGCCCCCCGGCGGACGGCGTAGCGGATGGCGGCGTCGACGTCCCGCCACTCGGAGTCGCCGAGGTGGGCGAGGCCGTCCGGGGAGGCGGGCGCCCCTTCGTCGCCCCGGTAGGCGGGGACGAGGACGGGGATCTTGCGGCGGTCGTAGAAGGGGACGAGGTTCAGCGGGTGCTCGCGGGTGGTGCCCAGGCCGTGCAGGGCGATCACCCAGGTGGCGCGGTGGCCGGGCACGAGCCAGGCGGGCAGGGGGCCGAGCTCGCCGGGGATCTCGACGTCCTCGTGGGGGAGGCCGAGGGCGCTGGTCGGGGTGCCGCGGTGGAGCTGGGGGGTGAGCCGGACGCGGGCGCCGGGTCCGAGGACGCCCAGCTCGACCCGCTCCAGGCGTCGGACGACGGTGTCGGCGGTGTGCGGGACCCGGTCGAGGACGGGGCCGAGGACGGCGTGCAGGCCGGGGGCGTCCATGCCGTACGTGCCGGGGCGCAGCGAGGCGAGGCTGCGGGTGAGGGTGATCCGTTCGGGCCCCGTGGCGTGCACGGTGAGTCCGGGATCCCCGGGCAGTGGTCGTCCGGACGGCACCTTGAGGGCGACGTCGCTGGCGTACCGGCCGGCCGCGATCGCGGCCGCGCCGACACCGATCAGTGTGGTGACGGCCGCTGCCGTCGCTGTAGCCGGGCGCACGCTCCCCAGTGTCGGGCAGGGCGGGGCGGGAGTGCCACCGGACGGACCCGCCCGGGGCGGACGGCGGCGGGACGGGAAGGGTCGCCCGGGCGGACCGCGGCGGGACCGGAGGGGTCGCCCGGGGAAGTGACGTGGGTCTCCTCCCGGGGGGTCCCCCGGCCGGACGGTCCTGTCCAGGGGGCGGGACCGGGTGCCGGGGAAGGAGACGGGGCGGGGCACACGCGTCCCGTGAGGACCGGGATTACCCGTGGTCCCCCTGTGACCGCATCGTGGACACCGGGCGCTCCGGAGCCGGAAGCGGAACCTCTTGACACCGGATAGGGACACTGCGCCGACCGTCCCAGTTCATCTTCCGTTCACCCAGGTTGCTTACGTTCGACGCGCCACTGACGTCAAACGATTGCCTGGGTAAATGGAACACATCACGCTGCTGCTCGCCATTGTGGTCGTGACAGCTCTCGTGTTCGATTTCACGAACGGTTTCCACGACACCGCCAACGCGATGGCCACGACCATCTCGACCGGTGCGCTCAAGCCCAAGACGGCGGTGGCCATGTCCGCCGTGCTGAACCTCGCCGGCGCGTTCCTGTCCGTGGAGGTCGCCAAGACGATCTCCAAGGGACTGGTCAACGAGGAGGGCATCCAGCCCGAAGTGATCCTCGCCGCGCTCGTCGGCGCGATCCTCTGGAACCTGGTGACCTGGCTGGTCGGACTGCCCTCCAGCTCCTCCCACGCCCTGATGGGCGGCCTCATCGGCGCGACCGTCGCCTCGATCGGCGTCAGCGGTGTCAACGGCGAGGTCGTCGTCACCAAGGTCCTCATCCCGGCCGTCGCCGCTCCGATCGTCGCGGGCATCGCCTCGATGCTGGCCACGAAGCTGACGTACGGGATCGGCGCCAGGACCGACGAGAAGGACACGGCCAAGGGCTACCGGGTCGGCCAGATCGCCTCCGCCGGTCTCGTCTCCCTCGCCCACGGCACCAACGACGCCCAGAAGACGATGGGCATCATCACCCTCGCCCTGGTGGCCGGCGGCGCCCTCGCCCCCGGCTCCAACCCGCCCGTCTGGGTCATCGTCTCCGCCGGTCTGGCGATCGCGCTCGGCACCTACCTCGGCGGCTGGCGCATCATCCGCACCATGGGCAAGGGCCTCACGGACCTCCAGCCCCAGCAGGGCTTCGCCGCCCAGACCAGCGCGGCCACGACCATCCTGGCCTCCTCCCACCTCGGCTTCTCGCTCTCCACCACCCACGTCGTCTCGGGTGGCGTCATGGGCGCGGGCCTCGGCCGCAAGGGCGGTGTCGTCCGCTGGTCGACCGCCACCCGCATGTTCGCCGCCTGGGGCCTGACCCTGCCGGCCGCGGGCCTGGTCGGCGCGGGCGCCGAGTACGTCGCCCGCCAGGGCGACTGGGGCGTCTACGTCGTCGCCGCCTTCCTGATCGCCTCCTGCGTCGGCATCTGGCTCGTCTCCCGCCGCCAGGTGGTCGACCACAACAACGTCAACGACGTCGACACCGACGCCGAGGCCGCCGGTGTCGTGACCACCGCGATCGCGGCCGTCACCCCGCCGCCGGCCGGTTCCGTCGCCGCCGTCGCGGACGAGGACCTGAAGACCACCATCCCCGCGCCGGTCCCCACGGACCCGGCCGCTCCCCCGGCTCCCGCCGCGGTCTGAGGAACTGGAACCAAGCATGAAGATCGACTGGGCAGCTCTCGGCTCCGTCTTCGGAGTCAGCCTCGGGGCGACCGTCGCCCTCGTGGCCCTCTTCACCCTCGGTGTCATCGGCCTCTCCAAGCAGGAGCGGGCCGCCGCCCAGGGAGGCTCCGCAGCCCTGGCCCGCACCGGCGCCTACGCCTGCTTCGCCCTGTGCCTGGCGGCCGTGGCGTACGGCATCTACCTGATCGTCGCCTGACGCTCCCGTTCACCTCGGCCGGGCGGCCCGCATCCCCGGATGCGGGCCGCCCGGCCGTCGTGTCTGTGGTGCTTCGCACAGTGACGCGACGCAGGTCAAGGGTGAGTTGACGGCTGTTCTCGGCCCGTGGTGGACTGCCGGGGCCATTGCGGCGGCAGTAGAGGAAGTCCGGTGCGAATCCGGCGCGGTCCCGCCACTGTGACCGGATCCGAGGGGTCCGGGAGCCAGGAACTCTCGCCGCCGGTCACGTCGATCCAGGGCGCGGACCCTGAGTGAGGACAGAGCGCCATGCCCGGCCGCGGCCGCAGCGTCTCCCCAGCCACCGGTGTCTTCGCGTACGGCGCGGCCCTGGGCCTCGCCGTCGACCTGCTCGTCGGCGACCCCCGCCGCGGACACCCCGTCGCCGCCTTCGGCCGGGCGGCGGCCCGCGTCGAGCGGGCCCTGTGGCGCGACCACCGCGGCTGGGGCGCCCTGCACACCGCCGTCTGCGCCGGTGCCGCCGTCGCGGCCGGCGCCCTGGCCGCCCGTACGGTACGGGGCAGCCGCGCCGGATCCGTCGCGCTCACCGCGGCGGCCGTCTGGGCCGTCGTCGGCGGTACGACCCTGGGGCGCGAGGCCCGTGCGATCGGCGGTGCCCTCGCCGCCGGGGACCTGGAGGTGGCCCGGGAACGGCTGCCGCACCTGTGCGGACGCGACCCGCAGTCCCTCGACGGTCCCGCGATGGCCCGCGCGGTCGTCGAGTCCGTCGCCGAGAACACCTCCGACGCCGTCGTGGGCGCCCTCTTCTGGGGAGCGGTCGCGGGCGTGCCGGGCCTCGTCGGCTTCCGGGCCGTCAACACCCTCGACGCGATGGTCGGCCACAAGTCGCCCCGCCACCGCCGGTACGGCTGGGCCTCGGCCCGCCTCGACGACCTGGCCGGCTGGCCCGGGGCCCGGCTGACCGCCGCGCTCGCGACCGTCGCCGGCGGAGACCCGCGCGGAGCCGTACGGGCCTGGCGTGCGGACGCCGCGAAGCACCCGAGCCCGAACGCGGGACCGGTCGAGGCCTCCTTCGCGGGCGCCCTCGGCGTACGGCTCGGGGGGACCCTCTCGTACGCCGGGCGGGTCGAGCACCGGCCCGTCCTCAACGGGGAGGGGCGGCCCGTGGAGGTCGCCGACATCGACCGCGCGGTCCGGCTGTCCCGCCGGATCACCGGACTGACCCTGGCCGCCTGCGTGGGCGGCCGCATGATCGCGAGCGCGCTGAAGCGGAGGAACGCATGAGGGGTGGGGGGCTGCTCGTCGCCGGGACCACGTCCGACGCGGGCAAGAGCGTCGTCACGGCCGGCATCTGCCGCTGGCTGGTCCGGCAGGGCGTCAAGGTCGCGCCGTTCAAGGGACAGAACATGTCCCTGAACTCCTTCGTCACCCGGGAGGGCGCCGAGATCGGCCGGGCGCAGGCCATGCAGGCGCAGGCCGCGCGGGTGGAGCCGACCGCGCTCATGAACCCGGTGCTGCTCAAGCCCGGCAGCGACCGCTCCAGCCAGGTCGTCCTCATGGGCAGGCCCGTCGGCGAACTGAGCGCCCGGGGCTACCACGGCGGACGGCAGGGGGAACTCCTCGAGCCGGTCCTGGCGTGCCTGGAGGAGCTGCGGGGCACGTATGACGCCGTGATCTGCGAGGGGGCGGGCAGTCCGGCCGAGATCAACCTGCGGCGCACGGACATCGTGAACATGGGCATCGCGCGGGCCGCGAAGCTGCCCGTGGTCGTGGTCGGGGACATCGACCGGGGCGGGGTCTTCGCCCAGTTCTTCGGGACGACGGCGCTGCTCTCGCCGGAGGACCAGTCGCTCGTGGCGGGCTACCTCGTGAACAAGTTCCGGGGCGACGTGACGCTCCTCGAACCCGGCCTCGACATGCTGCACGGGCTCACCGGCCGCCGGACCTTCGGCGTGCTGCCGTACGCGCACGGGCTCGGCATCGACGAGGAGGACGGCCTGCGCGTGTCCCTGCGGGGCACCGTCCGCGAGTCGGTCGTCGCACCGCCGGTCGGCGAGGACGTGCTGCGGGTCGCCGTCTGCGCCGTGCCGCTGATGTCCAACTTCACGGACGTCGACGCGCTGGCCGCCGAGCCGGGCGTCGTCGTCCGGTTCGTGGACCGGCCCGAGGAGCTCGTCGACGCGGACCTCGTCGTCGTCCCGGGCACCCGGGGCACGGTGAAGGCGCTGGCGTGGCTGCGCGAGCGGGGGCTCGCCGACGCCCTCGTCCGGCGCGCGGCCGAGGGCCGGCCGGTGCTGGGCGTCTGCGGCGGCTTCCAGGCCCTCGGCGAGCGCATCGAGGACGAGGTCGAGTCGAAGGCCGGCGTGGTCGACGGGCTCGGGCTGCTGCCCGTACGGGTCCGGTTCGCGCCCGAGAAGACCCTCGCCCGGCCGGTCGGCGAGGCGCTCGGCGAGCGGGTCGAGGGGTACGAGATCCACCACGGCGTGGCCGAGGTGCTCGGCGGGGACGCGTTCCTGGACGGCTGCCGGGTGGGCTCCGTGTGGGGCACCCACTGGCACGGCTCGCTGGAGAGCGACGGCTTCCGGCGGGCGTTCCTGCGGGAGGTCGCGGCGGCGGCCGGGCGGCGGTTCGTGCCGGCGCCGGACACGTCGTTCGGCGCGCTGCGCGAGGAGCAGCTCGACCGGCTCGGCGACCTGGTCGAGGAACACGCGGACACGGACGCGCTGCTGCGGCTGATCGAGGAGGGCGCCCCGGAGGGGCTGCCGTTCGTGCCGCCGGGGGCGCCGTGAGCGCCGGCTCCCCGCGTGGGCGGGGAGCGCACGGGAAGTCCGCCCACAGCCGGGCCGACGGCGGGGCCGTCCCCGCGCGCGTGGGGAACGCCGGCGGTCCCGCCCGAGGCTCACGCGCCTGCGCCCGAGCCGAACAGAAGTCACCCGAAGGAGCGAGCATCCGATGAACACCCGCTACCCGTTCACCGCCGTCGTCGGCATGGACGACCTGCGGCTCGCGCTGCTGCTGACGGCCGTCAGCCCGGCCGTGGGCGGCGTGCTGGTGCGGGGTGAGAAGGGCACGGCGAAGAGCACCGCCGTCCGCGCGCTCGCCGAGCTGCTGCCCGAGGTCCCGGTGGTCGCGGGCTGCCGCTTCAGCTGCGACCCCGACTCGCCCGACCCCGGCTGCCCCGACGGGCCGCACGGCAACGCGCCGGGCACCTCCCGTCCCGCCCGGATGGTCGAGCTGCCCGTCGGCGCCTCCGAGGACCGGCTCGTCGGCGCGCTCGACATCGAGAAGGCGCTCGCCGAGGGCGTGAAGGCCTTCGAACCGGGGCTGCTCGCCGCCGCCCACCGGGGGATCCTCTACGTCGACGAGGTCAACCTCCTGCACGATCACCTCATCGACCTCCTCCTGGACGCGGCCGCCATGGGCGCCTCCCACGTGGAGCGCGAGGGCGTCTCCGTGCGGCACGCCGCCCGCTTCCTGCTCGTCGGGACCATGAACCCCGAGGAGGGCGAGCTGCGGCCGCAGCTGCTCGACCGGTTCGGTCTCACCGTCGAGGTGGCCGCCTCGCGGGACCCCGAGCAGCGGGTCGAGGTCGTGCGGCGGCGGCTCGCGTTCGAGGACGACCCGGCCGCCTTCGCCGCCCGCTGGGCCGACGAGGAGACGGCGCTGCGCGAACGGATCGTCACCGCCCGGAAGTTGCTGCCCCGGGTGACGCTCGGGGACGCGGTGCTGCTCCAGATCGCCGCGACCTGCGCGGCGTTCGAGGTGGACGGCATGCGCGCCGACATCGTGATGGCCCGGGCCGCGACCGCGCTCGCCGCCTGGGCCGGACGGACCGAGGTCACCTCGGAGGACGTGCGGCAGGCCGCGCTCCTGGCCCTCCCCCACCGGCGGCGGCGCTCGCCCTTCGACGCGCCCGGCCTCGACGAGGACAAGCTCGACGAGACCCTGGAGCAGTTCAAGGGGGACGAGCCGGACGAGGATCCCGAGCCCGACGGGCCGGGTGACGGCGGTCCCGGTGGCGGCGGTCCCGACGGCGGCGGTCCCGACGGCGGGGGCATCCCGCCGCAGGGCGAGGGGCCCGACGGTCCCGCGCCCGAGTCTGCCGGGGCCCCGGAGGGCACGCCCGCCCCGCAGGACGCCCCGCAGGACGCCCCGCAGGGCTCCGGCGCCGGTGAGCGCGGGGCCGTCAAGGCCGGCGAGCCCTTCCGTACGAAGGTGCTGAGCGTGCCCGGTCTCGGCGAGGGAGCGGCCGGGCGCCGTTCCCGGGCCCGCACCGAGCACGGCCGCACCACCGGCTCCACCCGGCCCCGGGGCGCGCTGACCAAGCTGCACCTGGCCGCGACCGTCCGGGCCGCCGCCCCGCACCAGCGGGCCCGCGGACGGTCCGGGCCCGGGCTCGTGGTCCGCCGCGACGACCTGCGGCAGGCGACCCGGGAGGGGCGCGAGGGGAACCTGGTGCTCTTCGCCGTCGACGCCTCCGGCTCCATGGCCGCGCGGCAGCGGATGAGCGCCGTGAAGGGCGCCGTGCTCTCGCTGCTGCTCGACGCCTACCAGCGGCGCGACAAGGTCGGTCTCGTCACCTTCCGGGGGCGGGACGCCGAGGTCGCGCTGCCGCCGACCTCGTCCGTGGACGCGGCCGCCGCCCGGCTGGAGAAGCTTCCGACCGGAGGCCGTACGCCGCTGTCCGCCGGGCTGCTCAAGGCCCATGACGTGCTGCGGGTCGAGCGGCTGCGGGACCCCTCGCGCCGCCCGCTGCTCGTCGTCGTGACCGACGGGCGGGCGACCGGCGGCGGCGCCGACCCTGTGGCGCTCGCGGCCCGCGCGGCGCGGCTGCACGCGGCCGAGGGCACGGCGTCGGTGGTCGTGGACTGCGAGACCGGCCCGGTGCGGCTCGGACTCGCGGGGGCCCTGGCGCGCGAACTCGGCGGCACCGCCGTCACCTTGGACGAGCTGCGCGCCGACTCGATCGCCGGCCTCGTCAGGGACGTACAGGCTGCAGGACAGACAACGCAGACAGCATGGAGGGCCGCTTAATGCCGCAGGGACAGCCGACCGTCGTGCCCGACGACGGCCTCACCACCCGTCAGCGCCGCAACCGGGCGCTGGTGATGGTGCACACCGGCGTCGGCAAGGGGAAGTCGACCGCCGCGTTCGGCATGGCGCTGCGCGCCTGGAACCAGGGCTGGCCGATCGGGGTGTTCCAGTTCGTCAAGTCCGCCAAGTGGCGGGTCGGCGAGGAGAACGCCCTCAAGGCGCTCGGCGAGACCGGCAAGGGCGGCACGGTCACCTGGAACAAGATGGGCGAGGGCTGGTCCTGGATCCAGCGCGAGGTCGCCGAGGGCGAGCAGTCCCACGAGGAGAAGGCCCGCGAGGGCTGGGAGCAGGTCAAGCGCGACCTCGCCGAGGAGAAGTACAAGTTCTACGTCCTCGACGAGTTCGCGTACCTGCTGCACTGGGGCTGGATCGACGTCGAGGAGGTCGTCGAGGTGCTGCGCGACCGTCCCGGTCAGCAGCACGTCGTCATCACCGGCCGCAACGCGCCGCAGGAGCTCCAGGACTTCGCCGACCTGGTGACCGACATGTCGAAGGTGAAGCACCCGATGGACGCGGGTCAGAAGGGCCAGCGGGGCATCGAGTGGTAGCACGTCTCGTCATCGCCGCGCCGTCGTCCGGCGCGGGCAAGACCACGGTCGCGACCGGCCTGATGGCCGCGTTCGCCGGCCGTGGTCTGGCGGTGTCCCCGCACAAGGTCGGGCCCGACTACATCGACCCGGGCTACCACGCGCTCGCGACCGGCCGTCCGGGCCGCAACCTCGACGCGTACATGTGCGGTACGGGGCTGGTCGCGCCGCTCTTCCTGCACGGGGCGCGCGGCTGCGACCTGGCCGTGGTCGAGGGGGTCATGGGCCTGTACGACGGCGCCGCCGACCAGGGCGAACTGGCGTCCACCGCGCAGGTCGCGAAGCTGCTCAAGGCGCCGGTGGTCCTCGTCGTCGACGCCTCCTCGCAGTCGCGGTCGGTGGCGGCGCTCGTGCACGGGTTCGCGTCCTGGGACCCGGAGGTGCGGATCGGGGGCGTGATCCTCAACAAGGTCGCGACGGACCGGCACGAGCACCTGCTGCGGGAGGCGCTCGGCGAGTCCGGGGTGCCGGTGCTGGGCGTGCTGCGGCGGGCCCCCGCCGTCTCGACTCCGTCGCGGCACCTGGGTCTCGTGCCGGTCGCCGAGCGGCAGGCTCAGGCCGTGGAAGCCGTGGCCGCCCAGGCGGAGCAGGTGCTCCGGGGGTGCGACCTGGACGCACTGCTGGCGCTCGCGCGGTCGGCGCCTGGACTGCACGCCGAGCCGTGGGACGCCCACGGGTCGTGGGCGGGCGTTCCGCGGGGCGGAACCGGTGGGCACGACCCGGCCACCGGGCCGCGGGCAACGAACGAGCGCGGCCGCGGGCCGGTGGTGGCGGTCGCCGGAGGCGCCGCGTTCACGTTCTCGTACGCCGAGCACACGGAGCTGCTCCGGGCCGCCGGCGCCGAGGTCGTCACGTTCGACCCGCTGCGGGACGAAGCCCTCCCCGAGGGGACGAGCGGGCTCGTCATCGGCGGCGGCTTCCCCGAGATGTACGGCGAGCAGCTGTCCGCCAACGAACCCCTCCGCAAGGCCGTCGCCGAACTGGCGGCCTCCGGCGCGCCCGTCGCCGCCGAGTGCGCCGGGCTGCTGTACCTGGCGCGGTCGCTCGACGGGACGCCGATGTGCGGGGTGCTCGACGCCGACGCGCGGATGTCGGAGCGGCTCACGCTCGGCTACCGGGACGCCGTCGCCGTGAACGACAGCGTCCTCGCGCCCGCCGGGACGCGGATGCGGGGGCACGAGTTCCACCGCACCGTGATCGAGCCGGGCGCCGGACCGCTGGCGGCCTGGGGGCTGCGGCAGCCCGAGCGGCGCGTCGAGGGCTTCGTGCGGGGCGGGGTGCACGCCAGCTACGTGCACACCCACTGGGCGGGGTCCCCCGGGGTGGCCGCGCGGTTCGTGGAGCACTGCGCGTGAGCTCAGCCGCCGGAGACGCCCACCACGAACCAGATGAAGGCCACGCCCGCCACCGTGCACAGCACGGTGGAGCGGGCGGGGTGTTCGTGGTGGGCCTCCGGCAGGATCTCGGCCGCGGCGAGGTAGAGCAGGGCGCCGCCGAAGAAGCCGAGATAGCAGCCGAGCAGTTCCTCCGGAAGGGTGAACAGGGTGGCGAGCCCGGCGCCGGCGAGCGGGGCGACGGCGTCCGCGACGAGCATGGCGAGGGCCTTGCGGCGGGCGTTCCCGTAGAGGCTCGTGATCGTGTACGTGTTGAAGCCGTCGGCGAAGTCGTGGGTGATGACGGCGAGCGCGACGGTGGCGCCCATGCCGCCGCTGACCTGGAAGGCGGCGCCGAGCGCGATGCCGTCCATCAGGCTGTGGAGGACCATCGCGGCGGCCGCGGTGAGGCCGACCTGAGGAACCCTCTCGTCGGCGCCGACGCCGTGGGCGGCGCGGTTGACGGCGAGGAGGCGTTCGACGACGTGCGCGAAGAGGAAGCCGCCGACGAAGAGCAGCAGGGCCTCCGGGACGCCGAAGACCTTCTTCCCCGCGGCCTCCAGGGCCTCCGGCAGGAGGTCGAGTCCGACGACGCCGAGCATGAGTCCGCCGGCGAGGCCGAGGACGAGGTGGCGGCGGTCGGTGACGCGCCCGGCGACCCAGCCGCCGAAGAGCGTCATGAGGAACGCGCCGAGCGCGACGACTACTGCCATGGGCCTTTGCTATCGGATGGGGTGGCGGGTGCGCACCTCGGCGTCGGGGCCCGGCCGGGGACGACCGTGGACGAGCTGCTGGCGCTGATCGGGGAGGCCCTGCGGGAGGCGGGGCTTCCGGCCGGGTGCGTGCGGTCGCTCGCCACGCTGGACGCGCGGGCCGCCGAGCCGGGGATCGTGGCGGCCGCGGCGGCCCTGGGAGTGCCGGTGCGGGGGTTCTCGGCCCGGGAGCTGGCGGTCGTTCCCGTACCGCATCCTTCGCCGCTGCCGCTGGCCGCGACGGGCACGGCCTCCGTGGCGGAGGCCGCGGCGCTGCTCGCGGCGGGTGCGGCCGGGGAGGCGGGGTCGGAGGCGGGCGCGGGGTCGGAGGCCGGTGCGGGCGCGGGTACGGAAGCCGGTGCGGGCGCGGGGTCGGAAGCCGGTGCGGGCGCGGGGTCGGAAGCCGGTGCGGGCGCGGGGTCGGAAGCCGGTGCGGCGGCGGTGGCAGGCGCCGGGGCGGGTGGCCGGGCGGGGCCCGGGGCGCCGCTCGTCGGGCGGGGCGGGCCCGTGTTGGTCGTCCCGAAGCGGAAATCTCGGCGCGCGACCTGCGCGATCGCCGCTTTCGTCCCGGTTCGTCCGAACGAAGTGACGTCCGTCGCACGGTTGTTGCCCTTGACGCACGGGTACATCGCTGGCGAGCCTGGCTCACCCCCCACCATCCCCACCCCCCACACGACGGCGGCCATGGACACGCACACGCACACCGACGCCCACGACCTGCGCCACCACGGTGACGCCGAGGTCCGGGACGAGAAACTCATCGACCTGGCGGTCAACGTCCGGACGAACACCCCGCCGGACTGGCTGCGGAAGCGGATCGCCGACTCGCTGACCGGTCTCGCCGCCTACCCGGACGGCCGGGCCGCGCGGGCCGCGGTCGCCGAGCGGCACGACCTGCCCGCGAAGCGGGTGCTCCTGACGGCCGGCGCGGCGGAGGCCTTCGTCCTGCTCGCGCGGGCCCTGCCGGTGCGGCGGCCGGTGGTGGTGCACCCCCAGTTCACCGAGCCGGAGGCGGCGCTGAGGGACGCCGGGCACGAGGTGGAGCGGGTGCTGCTGCGCGAGGAGGACGGCTTCCGGCTGGATCCGGCGGCGGTTCCGGAGGACGCGGACCTGGTGGTGATCGGGAACCCGACGAACCCGACCTCCGTGCTGCACCCGGCCGCCTCGATCGCCGCGCTCGCCCGTCCGGGCCGGACCCTGGTGGTCGACGAGGCGTTCATGGACGCGGTGCCGGGTGAGCGGGAGTCGCTGGCCGGGCGGACCGACGTGCCGGGGCTCGTGGTGCTGCGGAGCCTCACCAAGACCTGGGGGCTCGCCGGGCTGCGGATCGGGTACGTGCTGGCCGAGCCGGAGACGATCGGGGCCCTGGAGCGGACGCAGCCGCTGTGGCCCGTGTCGACGCCCGCCCTGGTGGCGGCGGAGGCGTGCATGACGCGGGCGGCGCTCGCGGAGGCGGAGCACGCGGCGCACCGGATCGGGGTGGAGCGGGCCCATCTGCTGGCCGGGCTCGCGGAGTTCGACGAGGTGCGCACGGTGGAGGGGGCGGAGGGCCCCTTCGTGCTGCTGCGGATCGACGGGGCGGACGCGGTGCGGGAGCGGCTGCGGTCGCTGGGGTTCGCGGCCCGCCGGGGCGACACGTTCCCGGGGCTCGACCGGAACTGGCTGCGGCTGGCGGTCCGGGACCGGGTGACGACGAACCGTTTCCTGCAGGCGCTGGACCAGGCACTGCTGATCGGCGGTTGATCGCCCCGCCGGGGCGTGCGGAAGGGCCCGGGGAGGGCGGCGTCGTCACCGCCCTCCCCGGACCCCCGCTTCCCTCCCGGCGCCCCCGGCGCTTCCCCCTCGGGCCGTCAGTCGCGGGAACGGGCGCGCGAGCGGGTCACGGCGAGGGCGCCGCCGCCGGCGACGAGGAGGGCGAGCGCTCCGGCCGCGATGTACGGGGTGGTGGAGCTGCCGCCGGTCTCGGCGAGGTTCTCGGTGGGCGTGGTGCCGCCGTTGTTCGTCTTGACGCCGCCGGCGTCGCCCGGCCGGACCGAGGGCTGCGGCGCGGGCCGCTCGCTCGGCTTCCGGGTGGGCCGGTCGGTCGGCTTCCGGGTGGGCTCCTGGGTCGGGGCCGTGCCCTCGGGCGTCTCACAGGTGGCCTCGGCGAGGGTCACCGTGCCGTCGACCGCGGCGACGCCGAGCTTCAGCGGGTCGACCTCCACCTTGAGTTCGAGGGCCGTGGCCGCGGCGGTGCGGGAGGTGGTGGAGGTGCGGGAGAGGTCCAGGGTGACCCGGCCGACGCCCGGCACGGCGACCTGGGTCCGGCCGCCCGCGGACAGGGTGGTCTTCTTGCCGAACACCGTCACGTGACCGAGGACGTTCGACTCGGCGACCGGCTTCTTCCCCACCTCGCAGAGCGCCTTGGACGTGACCTTCTCGACCTCGACGAGGGAGAGCAGCGGAATGCCGGGGACGTGCACCCGCGCCCTGACGAGGTTGACGTGTCCCTCGGCCTTCTCCTCGTCCACGGTCGCGTCCGCGGTGGCGACGTCGGCCTTGAGGAGGTCGACCGGCTTCCCGCCCTCGGCCCCCCGCACCTTCACGGAGAGCGCGGTCTCGTTCTCGCTCGCCGGCGCCTCGACCTCGTTGAGGGAGGTCCGCACCGGCACGTCCACGGTCTTGCCGAGGAGGGAGACGTCGAGACCGGCCCGCAGCACGACGGCGGTGGAGCGCCCTTCGCCGCCCGTGGCGTGGGCCGCCGGGGCCGCGAGGAGCACGGGTCCGACGGCCAGGGCGGCGACGGTCGCGGCAGCGGCGGAACGGCGTACGGGCAGGCGGAAGGTGTTGCTGTTCAAGATGGTGGAACCCCCACAGGAGACATGGCGCCGCCGGGCCGCTCACCACGGGGACGGTGGGTCGCTGCGGCCTCGGCGACTTGAGACACCGGAATCTTTACGCACGGAGAGTGAACCGGCGGTCGCCTGCCGTGAGTTCACTCCAAAGGGGGGTTTCCGTGTTCATTTTCGATTTTCTTCGACACAACCGTTCCCAGCCACCCCGCGCGTTTCGTACGGGGCGCCGTGCGCGTGAGGAGTGAGAACGATCCGCGGCCGACCAGGGTCACGGATCGTCAACCCGAGGACCTCCTGTAGATTAATTTAGGACAGCCTAACCTTAGTGATCGAAGGGTTCCGTGAGCATCGAGGTCTACCGGGACGCCTGGGGCGTCCCCCATCTGCGGGCCGCGGACCCGGAGGAACTCGCCTTCGCCCAGGGCCGGGTCACCGCACGCGACCGCGCCTGGCAGCTGGAGGTCGAGCGGCACCGGGCCCGGGGCACCACCGCCGCCTTCCTCGGCGCCGCCGAACTCGGCTGGGACGCCTTCGTCCGCCGGGCCCGGCTCGCCGACACCGCCCGCCGCTGCTTCGAGCGGCTCGCGGCGACCGACCCGGCGACGGCCGCGTGGGTGCGCGCGTACGCGGCCGGGGTCAACGACGGCCTCGCCGAAGGGGCGGGCCGCGCGCCCGAGTTCGCCGCGACCGGCCTCGCGGCCGGCCGGTGGGAGCCGTGGACCCCGCTCGCCGTCTGGCTCTCGACCCACATCCTCTTCGCCGGCTTCCCCACCAAACTGTGGCGGGACGAGGTCGCCCGGCGGCTCGGCGAGGAGTGGACGGAACTCTTCGCGACCGACGGCCCCGGGACCGCGGGCTCCAACGGCTGGGTCGTGGCGGGCGGACGGACCGCGAGCGGGGCGGCCCTGGTGGCCGGCGACCCCCACCGGTTCGTCGAGGCCCCGGGCGTCTACCAGCAGATCCGGCTCGCCTGCCCCGCGTACGACGTGGTGGGGCTCGCCGTGCCCGGCGTCCCCGGCCTCGCCCACTTCGGCCACACCGGGCCGGTGGCCTGGGCGATCACCAACGCCATGGCGGACTACCAGGACCTGTACCGGGAACGGCTGCGACGGCTCCCCGACGGCACCGTGGAGGCCCTCGGCCCCGACGGCTGGGCCCCGGCGGCCGCGCACACGGAGACGATCGAGGTCGCGGACGCGGAACCGGTGCGGGTCGAGGTGATCGAGACGGACCGGGGACCGGTGATCATCGGCGAGCCCCGGAACGGCTCCGCCGAATGGGAGGGCGTCGCCCTGCGGCACCCGCCGCGGGTCACCGGGGAGCTCGGCTTCGGAGTGCTGCCCGCGCTGCTGCGCGCCCGGACCGTCGCCGACGTGGACGCGGCCCTCGACGGGTGGGTCGAGCCGGTGAACGTCGTCCAGGCCGCCGACACCCGGGGCGGCCTCCTGCACCGGGTCGCCGGCCACGTGCCCGTACGGGACCGGGCCAACTCCCTGCGCGTCGTGCCCGCCCGGGACCCGGCGCACGCCTGGGCCGACGGTCCGGCCCCCCTGCCCCGGGCCGAGGTGCACGGCCACGCCGTGATGGCCAACGCCCGGGGCCTGGCCGCGCCGCTGGGCGTCGAGTTCGCGCCACCGCACCGGGCGGCCCGGATCGACGAGCTGCTGCGCGCCTCGGCGGCCTGGACGCCGGAGACGACGGCCGCGATCCACCGGGACACCGACAACCCCTCGGCGGCCCGCCTCCTGGAGGCGGTACGACGCGCGGGCGAGGACCCGGGGGCCGTCGGCGACGACGGGCGGCCCGCCCCCCTCTCCCCCGCCGGTTCCGAGGTGCGGCGGCGGCTGCTCGGCTGGGACCGGCGGATGGACGCCGAGAGCGTCGACGCCGGGCTCTACGCGGCCGTGCGCGGTGCCGTCGCGCGCCGGCTCGCCGAACACGAGGCCTTCGCGGCGCTGCGCGAACCCGCCCCGTACCCCGAGCTCTTCCGCCCCTGGCTGGCGCTCGGACCGCGCGTCGCCTTCGCCCTGGAGACGCTGCTCGTGGCCGGGCCCGTGCCCGCCCGGGACGTGGACCGGATCGTGCGCGAGGCGCTCGACGAGGTCGGCGCCGGGGAGCCGCCCGCCGCCTGGGGCGTGACGCACCGGCTCGCGCCCTGGCAGGCGCTGCCCGACCCGGACGACGACCGGTGGCCGGGGCTCGGCGGGGACCACGACTGCGTGCTCTCCACGTCCAGCGTGCCCGGCTGGACCGACCGCTGCGCCCGTGCCTCCGCCGCGCGGTACGTCTGGGACCTGGCGGACCGGGAGCGGAGCCGCTGGATCGTGCCGTTCGGCGCGTCCGGCGTCCCCGGCGACCCGCACCACCGCGACCAACTCCCCCTGTGGCTGCGGGGCGAGCTCGCCCCCGTCACCACCGACTGGCAGAAGCTCACGAAGGAGCAGGGATGACCACCGCCGTACACGTCCAGACCGTCGAGGGCTTCGGGACCGTCACCGTCCGCCCCGTCGACCCCGAGGGCGACGCCCCGCTCCTGCACGGCTGGGTCAACGAGGAGCGGGCCCGCTTCTGGGGCATGGTCGGGACCACCGTCGAGCAGGTCCGGGAGGTCTACGCGCACCTCGACTCGCTGACCACGCACCACGGTTACCTGGTCGGCCGGGACGGGGATCCGGTCGCCCTCTTCCAGACGTACGACCCGGCGGCGGACCGGGTGGGCGAGTGCTACGAGGTGCGGCCCGGCGACATCGGCGTGCACCTGTTCGTCGCGCCGGGCCTCGCCCCCGAGGCCGGCTTCACGGGCCGGCTGCTCACCGCGCTCGTCGCCTTCTCGCTGAGGGACCGCACCCGGATCGTGGTCGAGCCCGACGCCGCCAACGAGAAGGCGATCGCCCGCCTGGTGCGGGCCGGTTTCGAGCTGGGGCCGGAGGTGGTGCTGCCCGAGGTGGACCTGCCGGAGGTCTTCATCCCGGAGAAGCGGGCCCGGTTGGCGTTCCTGAGCCGCTGACCGGCCGGCGGCCCGGACCCGGCCCCGGGCCGCCGGGGTCCGGTCACCGGGCCCGGCCCCGGGCGCCGGAGCTCAGCCCACGACCCGGCCGTTGACGACGACCCGGCGCGGCGCCGCGAGGACGCGGACGTCCGCGCGCGGGTCCTCGCCGTAGACGACGAGGTCGGCCGGGGCGCCCTCCTCCAGGGCGGGGCGGCCCAGCCAGGCCCTGGCCCCCCAGGCGGTGGCCGAGAGCGCGTCGATCGGCGGGATGCCGGCCCGGGTCAGCTCCTCGACCTCCTCGGCGACCAGGCCGTGGGCGAGGGAGCCGCCCGCGTCGGTGCCGACGAAGACGGGCACGCCCGCGTCGAAGGCGGCCCGCACGGTGTCGTAACGCCGTTCGTGGAGGCGGCGCATGTGCGCCGACCAGCGGGGGAACTTCTCCTGGCCGCCGTCGGCGAGGTGCGGGAAGGTCGCGATGTTGACGAGGGTCGGGACGATGGCCACGCCCCGTTCGGCGAAGAGCGGGATCGTGTCCTCGGTGAGGCCCGTGGCGTGCTCGACGCAGTCGATGCCGGCCTCGACGAGGTCGCGGAGCGAGTCCTCGGCGAAACAGTGCGCGGTGACCCGGGCGCCGAGCCGGTGCGCCTCCGCGATGGCCGCCTCGACCTCGGCGCGCGGCCAGCAGGCGGTGAGGTCGCCCACCTCGCGGTCGATCCAGTCGCCGACGAGCTTGACCCAGCCGTCGCCGCGGCGGGCCTCGCGGCCGACGTACGCGACGAGGTCGGCGGGCTCGATCTCGTGGGCGTAGTTGCGGATGTAGCGGCGGGTGCGGGCGATGTGCCGGCCCGCCCGGATGACCTTCGGGAGGTCCTCGCGCTCGTCGATCCAGCGGGTGTCGGAGGGCGAGCCCGCGTCCCGGATGAGCAGGGTGCCGGCGTCCCGGTCGGTGAGGGCCTGCTTCTCGCTGGTGGCCTCGTCGACGGGACCGTGCCGGTCGAGGCCGACGTGGCAGTGGGCGTCGACGAGTCCGGGGAGCACCCAGCCCTCGACGGCGACGGCCTCGGCGGCGGGCCGGTCGAAGGTGATCCGCCCGTCGACGCACCACAGTTCGTCGCGGACGTCCTCCGGGCCGACGAGCACCCGCCCCTTCACGTGCAGCACCTCGTGATCGCTCATACCCGCACTCTACGAGCCGCCGCCCGGGTCCCGGGCGGCGGTGTTCGTCACGGTCCGGGCACCCCCTGGGGACGCCAGTCGGCCTCCAGGTCGTGCGAGTCGGCCTTGGTGAGCCGGAAGAGGCCGGTGCCGTCGGCCCGCACCACGAAGAGGTGCTCGGGGTCGGCGTCGTCGGTGCCGCCCCGGGTGAAGACCAGGCGCCTGCCGTCCGGCGACCAGGACGGGTACGTGTCGTGGGCGCGGGCCGAGGTGATGCGGTGCGTCCCCCCGCCGTCGGGCCGGACCGCGTAGAGGTGGGCGAAGCCGGTGGAGTCCACGCGGCTGAAGGCGATCCGGTCGCCGCGCGACCAGTCGGGCGTCCAGTCCTGGGAGCCGGCCGGGGTGATCGGCGTCTGCTCCAGGGTGGACAGCCGGATCTTCATCAGCCGGCTGTGCCCGGACGCGTCCGCGCGGCTGTACGCCAGGTGTCCGCCGTCCGGGGACCACGCCGGGCGGAACTCGTCCTCCGGGGTGTGGGTGAGCCGGGTGGCGGGGGTGCCGTCGGTGTCGGCCACGTAGATCTCGCGCTCGGTGCCGGCCGGCTTGGAGTAGGCGATCCGCGCGCCGTCCGGGGACCACGCCGGGTCGGAGGCGCCCTCGGTGCCGGGCACGGGCTTCAGGTCGCCGCCCCCGCTGTTCATCGTCCAGATGCCGTCGACCGCACCGTCGGAGCCGTAGCGGAGGAACGCCACCCGCTTGCCGTCCGGGGACCAGCTGGGCATCACGTCGCTGACGGCGGGGGTGTGGGTGAGCCGGGTGGGCGAGCCCCCGAACGGGGCGATCGCGTCCAGGTCCTCGACGGGCGCCGCCGCGTCGTAGCGGGCGAAGACGATCGTGCGGAACGGGGCCGCCCACACCACGCCGGTCGCTCCCGCGTTCCCCGGGGCGGCGAGGGTCAGCGGGGCGGCGAGGGTGAGCGCCGCGGCGGCCACCAGCGCCCGGCGCGGCCGCGCCGTTCCGTTCGCGCCGGTTCCGGCTCTGCCGGTTCTCCGGATCATCGTGTCCACCCCGTTCCTCCCGGCGGCCTCCGTCGGGACCGCTCCGGCCCGCACCGTCCCACCGGCGGGGCCCCGGGGGAAGCGCCCGGACGCGGTGGTGGAACCCCTGTGACACGTTCCGTACGGCACCGTGACGGCGCACCGCCCCCCGGTCGGGCGCCGGGGACCGCTTACGCTGGCACGAGCCCGATCCCGATGCACGCGTGCATGCGACACGCGTGCGACACCGAAGAAGGAACCTCCGTGACCGTGACACATCCGCTGCTGGACCTGGCGCCGATGACCGCCGCGCACTTCGCGTCGATCGAGCGCCGGGTGGCCGCGCTGCTCTCCACGGAGCAGGACGTGGTGATCACCCAGGGCGAGGCGCTGCTGCCCCTGGAGGGGTGCATCCGCAGTGGCGCGCGGGCCGGTTCGACCGCGCTGAACGTCGTCACCGGTCCGTACGGCCAGACCTTCGGTGACTGGCTGCGGGACTGCGGGGCGACCGTGGTCGACCTGGCGGTGCCCTTCCACACGGCCGTGACGGCGGAGCAGGTGGAGCGGGCGCTCGCCGAGCACCCGGAGATCGACTTCGTGTCGCTGGTGCACGCCGAGGCGGCGACCGGGAACACCAACCCGGTGGCGGAGATCGGCGAGGTCGTGCGGGCGCACGGCGCGCTGTTCTACCTGGACGCCGTGGCGTCGATCGGCGCCGAGCCGGTGCTGCCGGACGCCTGGGGCGTGGACATGTGCATCATCGGCGCGCAGAAGGCGATGGGCGGGCCCGCGGGCGTGTCGGCGGTGTCGGTGAGCGCGCGGGCGTGGGAGCGGTTCGCCGCCAACCCGGCCGCGCCGCGCCGCTCGTACCTCTCCCTCCTGGACTGGAAGGAGCGCTGGATCGACGGCGGCCGGAAGGCCCTTCTGCACGCTCCGGCGCAGCTGGAGATGCTGGCCCTGGAGGCCTGCCTGGAGCGGATCGAGGCGGAGGGCCTGGACGTGCTGATGGCCCGGCACGCGTCGGCGGCGGCCGCGACCCGTGCGGGCGCGCTGGCCCTGGGCGGCGGTCTGGAGCCGTACGTGCACGAGGCGGAGGACGCGGCGCCGGTGGCGACGACGCTGCGCACGCCCGCGGGCGTCGACGCCTCGGAGCTGGTGGCGAAGGCCCTCGCGGCCGATCCGTCGCTGCCGCTGATCGCGGGCGGCGGGGCGCTGGCCGGGGAGATGATCCGGGTCAACCACTACGGGGTGGACGCCACACCGGGGGCCGTGCAGTCCTCGCTCGCCGCCCTGGGCGCGGCGCTCGGCGAGTCGGGCCGCGCGGTGGACCTGGAGGGTGCGCGCCGGGCGGTCACGGAGGCCTGGTAGTCCGTGCGCGGGAGGGGCGGGGGTCCGGACCCCCGCCCCTTTCGCGCACCCGGGTTCAGAGCGCGGGGTAGTCGACGTAGCCCTGGGGGCCGCCGGCGTACATCGTGGTGGGGTCCGGGGTGGCGTAGGGACCGTCGGTCCGCAGGCGGGCGGGCAGGTCGGGGTTGGCGATGAAGAGCCTGCCGTACGCGACGAGGTCGGCGGTGCCGTCCTCGATCAGGGCCAGGGACTCGGCGCCGGTCGGGTCGGCGCCGGTGGCCGGGTTGAGGATGAAGGCGCCGGCGAACCGCTTGCGCAGGTCGAGGACGAGCGGGCGGCGCTCGGGGGCGGTCTCCAGGACGTGGAGGTAGGCGATGCCGACGGGCTCGATCGCGGTGAGCAGCCGGGTGTAGAGCTCCTCGGTGTCGGTCTCGCTGATGTCGTTGAGGGTGCCGGCCGGGGAGATGCGCAGGCCGGTGCGTCCGGGGCCGATCTCGGCGGCGACGGCCTTCACGACCTCGACGGCGAAGCGGATGCGGTTCTCGACCGGGCCGCCCCATTCGTCGGTGCGGCGGTTGGAGCCGGAGGCGAGGAACTGCTGGATCAGGTAGCCGTTGGCGCCGTGGACCTCGACGCCGTCGAAGCCGGCCTCGACGGCGTTGCGGGCGGCGGAGGCGAAGCCGGCGATCGCCTCGCGCACCTGGTCGCCGGTGAGTTCGCGCGGGGTGACGAAGTCCTTGGGGCCCTCGTGGGTGTAGACCTGGCCGGCGGCGGCGACGGGCGAGGGGCCGACGGGGTGGAGGTCGCCGTCGAGGAGGTCGGGGTGGCCGATCCGGCCGGAGTGCATGAGCTGGGCGAAGATCCGGCCGCCGCGTGCGTGGACGGCGTCGGTGACCTCGCGCCAGGCGGCGATCTGCGCGCGGCTGTGGAGTCCGGGGGTGTTGGGGTAGCCCTGGCCCTCGGGGACGGGCTGGACGCCCTCGCTGATGATCAGTCCGGCGGAGGCGCGCTGGGCGTAGTACTCGGCGACGACCGCGGTGGGTGTGCCGTCCTCGCCGTTGGCGCGGCTGCGGGTCATCGGGGCCATCGCGATGCGGTTGGCGAGACGGGTGCCGGCGAGGTCGAACGGGTCGAATGCAGTGGTCACGGCTGTCCCTCACAAGAATATGTGGTCGGCCAACTAATCGGGCCGACGCCACTGTAACCCATTTATTTGGCCAGCCAATAGAATCTGTCGCCCGAAGGTAATCTTGGGGAGGAGAGCCGCCCCGAGGAGCCCGCATGCCAGGAACCGACCCCGTCTGTACCGTCCCGTCCGCCGAGGCCCCGGTGCCCGCCGGGTGCGGCGGGACCGTCAGCCACGCCCTGGCGTGGGTCGCGCGGCTCCACCGGATCGCCATGGGCCGGCGGCTGCGGGACCTCGGCCTCTACCCGGGCCAGGAGCTGATGATGATGCGCCTGTGGGACTGCGGGGCGGTCCGCCAGTCGGAGCTCATCCAGTCGCTCGGGCTCGATCCCTCCACGGTGACGAAGATGCTCCAGCGCATGGAACAGTGCGGATACGTCCGCCGCAGCCCGGACCCGGCCGACCGGCGCGCGGTCCTGGTCGAGGCGACGGAGGCGGGCGCGGCCCTGCGCGCCGGGGTCGAGGGCGCGTGGGCGGACCTGGAGGAGAGCACGCTCGCCGGACTCGCCCCGGCCGACCGGGCGGAACTCGCCCGTCTGCTCGGCCTGGTCGGCGGGAACCTGGCCGAGGAGGCGGGCGAGGAGGGGGCCGGACCGGTCTGCTGAGGCCCGCGCCCACCGCCGGGACGGGGCCGTTCGCCGGGGGTCAGCCCGCCAGGACGTCCAGGACGCGGTCGACGTCCGCCGCCGTGTTGTACAGGTGGAACGACACCCGCAGGTTGCCCGCGCGGACCGAGAGCACGACGCCCGCGTCGTGCAGGGCGTCCGCCCGGTCGCCGAGGCCGGGGACGGCGACGACCGTCGAGTCGTCCGCGACCGGCTCGTGCCCGAGGTCGAGGAGCCCGGCGCGGAAGCGGGCCGCGAGCCCCTTGTCGTGGGCCTCGATCCGCTCGATGCCGACCTCCTCCAGGAGGGCGAGCGAACGGGCCGCCCCGTGGTACGAGAGGAAGGCGGCCGGCTCGTCGAAGCGGCGGGCGGAGCGGGCCAGTTCACGGACCGGTCCGTAGCTGTTGACCCACAGCTCCTCGCCCGTGACCCAGCCCGCGTGGATCGCGAGCAGGGTGTCCTGCGCCTCCTCCGTGACGGTCAGGAAGGACGCGCCGCGCGGGCAGAGCAGGTACTTGTAACCGGCGGTGACCGTGTAGTCCCACTCCGCCGCGTTCAGCGGCAGCCAGCCCGCCGACTGCGTGGCGTCGAGGAGGGTGCGGGCGCCGTGGGCGGCGGCCGCCTCCCGGATCGCCGCGAAGTCGGCCGTGCGGCCGTCCGCCGACTGCACGGCGGAGAAGGCGACGAGCGCCGTCCCGGGCCGGACGGACTCGGCGAGCCGGTCCAGGGGCACGAAGCGGGTCTTGAGGTCGCCGCGGATCGTGAAGGGGGTGATGACGGAGGAGAAGTCGCCCTCGGGGAAGAGGACCTCGGACCCGGTCGGCAGCGACTGGGCGATCATCCCGCAGTGGACCGCGACCGAGCTGCCGACGGCGACGCGCTCGTGGGAGACGCCGGCGATCCGGCCGAAGGCGGCGCGGGCCTCGTCGACGACGTCGAAGCTGCCGGCGCCCCCGGCGCGGCCGTCGGCGGTCTCCTCGGCGAGGAGGGTGACGGCCTCGACGGTCCGGCGGGGCAGCAGGCCGCAGGCGGAGGTGTTCAGATAGGTCTTCTTGGGCGCGAACTCGGCGCCGCCGAGCGGCTGGTCAAGGGATTCCATGACCCCCACCCTGGATTCCCCACGATCACCCGTCAATGGCGATCCGATCGTGGGGAAGTCCACGCCCCGCGTGTCTCCGCGGGTCAGACCCTGCGCGGCTCGGAACGGTCAGGCCGACGGGACCTCGCAGGCACCGTCCGGGCCGCAGACCTCCGCGTCGGCGCCGACCGGCTGGAGGGCACGGCCCTGCCAGGCCTGCTCCAGGGCCTGGGTGAAGACCTCGGCGGGCTGGCCGCCGGAGACGCCGTAGCGGCGGTCGAGGACGAAGAACGGCACGCCGGTGGCGCCGAGTTCGGCGGCCTCCCGCTCGTCCTCCCGTACGGCATCGGCGTAGGCCGACCCGTCGGCGAGGACGGCCCGGACCTCGGCCTCGTCGAGACCGGCCTCCACGCCCAGCGCCACCAGGGTCTCGGCGTCGAAGACGGAGCGCTCCTCGGCGAAGTTGGCGCGATAGGCCAGGTCCAGGAGCTCGCCCTGGCGGCCGCGCTCCTTGGCGAGGTGCAGCAGCCGGTGGATGTCGAAGGTGTTGCCGTGGTCACGGCCGTCGGTGAGGTAGGCGAGGCCCTCCGAGTGCGCGTTCGACGCGACGTGCGCCTCCATGGCGCGGGCCTCGTCGAGGGTGCGGCCGTACTTCTTCGCCAGCATCTCCAGGACGGGGCCGGTGTCGCCCTTGGCGCGGTTCGGGTCGAGCTCGAAGGAGCGGTGCACGACCTCGACGTCGTCGCGGTGGGCGAAGGCCGCGAGCCCCTTCTCGAAGCGGGCCTTGCCGATGTAGCACCAGGGGCAGGCGATGTCGCTCCAGATCTCGACGCGCATGTGACTTCTCTCCGAGGGGTTGCCGGTGGGGTGTACGGGGTGTGTACGCCGGAGGGAACGCGCCGGCCGGTCCGTTTCATTCCGTTTCCGGCCCCGGTGTGAGCAGGAGCACCGGGCGTCAGGGGGCGACCGCGCGCGTCAGGCGGTTGAAGGAGGACCGGTAGGCGCTCGGGGTGAGGCCGGTGCGGCGCAGGACGTGCTGCCGCAGCGAGTCGGCGGAGCCGAGCCCGCTCGCGCGGGCCACCCGGTCCATGGCGAGGGAGGTGGTCTCCAGGAGCTCCTTCGCCCGCTCGACGCGCTGGTGGAGCAGCCACTGGAGCGGGCTGACGCCGGTCTCGGCGAGGAAGCGGCGCGAGAGGGTGCGGACGGAGACCCCGGCGTGCCGGGCGAGGTCGGTGAGGCCGAGGGGTTCGTCGAGGTGTTCCATCGCCCACGCGCGCGTGTCGGCGAAGGAGACGCCGCGCTCGGGCGGCAGCGGGGTCTGGGTGAACTGGGTCTGGCCGCCGGGCCGGACGGGCGCGACGAGGGCGAGCCGGGCGACGGCGTTGGCGACGGCGGCGCCGTGGTCGGTGCGGATGACGTGCAGGCAGAGGTCGATGCCCGCCGCGTATCCGGAGGAGGTGAGCACGGGGCCGTCCTGGACGAAGAGGACGTCGTCCTGGAGGTCGACGGCCGGGTGGCGGGCGGCGAGCAGCGGCCGGTAGGCCCAGTAGGTCGTCGCCGCCCGGCCGTCGAGCAGTCCGGCCTCGGCGAGCGCGAAGGCGCCGGTGCAGATGGAGGCGATCCGCTTGCCGTCGCCGGCGGACGCCCGCAGGACGTCGAGGACGCGCGGGTCGGGGTCCTCGTACGCCCCGCTGCCCGCGAGGATCACGGTGTCGGCCCCCTCGACGGCTTCGAGCCCGTGCGGGACGACCAGGTCGAGGCCGCCGGTGGTGGTGACGGGCCCGGGGTCGGGGGCGCAGATGACCGTCTCGTACCCGGGGCCGCCGTCGATCTCGACCTTGCCGAAGAGCATCTCCGGGATGGCCAGGTTGAACATCGAGACGGGCGGTGCGGCGATCACGGCGACGCGCCGCACGCGGGAACCGACGGGCATGGCCAGAACCTCCGGTCGTATGGCATTCGAGCCACTACTGTACGAGGCCGCCGCTCACGAAGCTGGGGGCATGTCCTCCACAGTGCTCACCACCGGGCCGGTCGTCCGTCACGGCGCCCCCTCCCCCGGGCCCGCGCTCGCCGCGGCCATGCTCGGCTTCGCCCTCATCACCCTCGACACCTCCGTCGTCAACGTCGCCCTGCCCGCGATCGGCGCGGACCTCCGGGCCGGGATGACGGGCCTGCAATGGGTCGTCGACTCGTACACGCTGGCCTTCGCCGCGCTGCTGCTCTCCAGCGGGGCGCTGGCCGACCGGGTCGGGGCGAGCCGGGCGTACGGGGCGGGGGTCGTCGTCTTCGTCCTCTCCTCGGCGGTCTGCGGCCTGGCCCCCGGCCTGACCGGGCTCCTGGCGGCCCGGACGGTGCAGGGCGCGGCGGCGGCCGTGATGCTGCCGGCCTCGCTGGCACTCGTACGGGAGGCGTACGGCGATCCCGGGCGGCGGGCCCGGGCGGTGTCGCTGTGGGCGGCGGGCGGCACGGTCGCGGTGGCCCTCGGCCCGGTCGCGGGCGGGGCGCTGACCACGGCCTGGAGCTGGCGCGGGATCTTCTTCGTCAACCTGCCCCTCGGACTCCTCGCGCTCTCCCTGCTGACGCGGGTGGCCCGTTCGTCGCGCCGGCCCGCCCCGCTGGACCTGCCGGGGCAGCTCACGGCGGTGACGGCGCTCGGGGCGCTGACCTTCGCGGCCATCGAGGGCGGCGCGGAGGGCCGTTGGGCGCTGGGGCTCGCGGTGGTCGCCTTCGCCGCGTTCCTGCTGGTCGAGGCGCGACGGCGGCATCCGATGGTGCCGCTCGGGCTGTTCCGGAACACGACGGTGGCGGTGGCGGTCGCGGCGGGTTCGGCGAACAGCGTGGCCTTCTACGGCATGGTCTTCGTGTTCGGCCTCTTCTTCCAGCAGGTGCTGGGGCTCTCGGCGCTCGGCGCGGGGCTGATGTTCCTGCCGATGACGGGGCTGCTGGCCGGGGTGAACGTCCTGTCGGCGAGGGTGGCGGCGCGGTACGGGGCGCGACTGCCGATCGTCCTGGGCCAGACGGTCGCGGTGGCCGGGCTCCTGGGCCTGCTCACCGTGGACGCGGACTCTTCGCGGCCGGCGCAGGCCCTCCTGCTCGTGCCGCTCGCGCTCGGGGCCGGCTTCTCGCTGCCGCCGCTGATCGCGGCGATGATGGAGGCCGTCCCGGCGGAGCGGGCGGGCACGGCGGCGGGTCTCCTGAACGCGATCCGGCAGACGGCGGGCGCCCTCGCGGTCGCGGTCTTCGGCTCGCTCGCGGCCCGGGACATGACGACGGCCCTGCACACGAGCCTCCTGATCAGCGCGGGCCTGCTCACCCTGACGGCCCTGGCCTCGCTGCGGCTGCCGCGCCGCCGGAGCCGTTAGGGGCGGCGGCGAGCCGACGCGGCCGGGCCGCCCTTCGGGGGAAAGGGCGGCCCGGGGCGTGGGCGGGGCGGGCGCGCCGCGCGCCGGGCCCCCTGCGGGCGGGGCTACTTGGAGCAGGTCTCCTGGGTCACCTTGCCGCCCGCGGTGGCGGCGGTGGCCGGGTCCATCGACAGGCACAGGCCCGTCCAGTTGTTGATGAACTGGTACGCCGGCCGGGATCCGGTCGCGGTGGCGAGCTTGGTCGGGACGACGTTCCACAGCTGGCTGCCGGAGAACCAGCGGGTCTCGCAGTCCCACCAGAAGAGCTGGGTGCCGGAGCCCGGCGGGGTGCCGTTGTCGTAGGGGACGGTCAGGCACTTGCCGTTGCTCGCCTTGATCCAGTAGTAGCCCTTGCCGTCGTACGTCGACGGCTTCTCGGCCCCCCACTGGTGGCTGCTGGGCGGGGACGACTGGCACTCGCGCTGGGTGACCAGGCCGCCGGTCCTGGAGCTGTCGAACTCGGGACCCCGCACCATGCAGCGGCCGTAGAGGCTGTTGACGTAGGTCTTGTCGGCGTTGACCAGCCAGATGGTCCGGTTGCCGCCCCTGACGGCGTGGTCGGCGTTGTGGTCGATGATCGCGTTGACCAGGCCCCAGCCGGGGAAGTCCGTCATGACGATGCCGACGCGGCCGGTGCTGCCGTTGAGGTGCTTCATCAGCTGGACGTTGACGCCGGGTTCCTCGTGGACGATGTCGCCGTTCTCGTTGCCCAGCTTCCAGCCGCCGGCGTAGTCGGACGGCAGCAGGCCGAAGGGGGCCCTGGACGCGGAGGTGTACGTCACGTACGTGTCACCGGGGCGGCCGGAGCGCGCCTGGTCGACGTTGCCCTTGACATAGCCCCACTTCTCCGCGACGGTCTCCGCCGCCCAGTGGTCCTCCTTGCGGTCGTTGAAGCCCTTGATCCCGTAGCTGTCGCTGTCGACGCTGTCGAAGCTGCCCAGGACCAGCTTGCCGCGGACCTGCCCGAGCGTCGGGACCTCCGCCCTGCCGGAGCCCGACGTCGAGGGCGTGTAGAAGAGGTTGGGGTACCTCGCCACGTAGCCGGCGAAGATCGCCCTGACCGTCGCCGGGGTCACGGACTTCGGGTCGTGCGCGCAGTCGAAGGCGCCCGCGTCCGAGTAGGGGCATTCGGACTTCAGCCGCATCACGACCGTCTCGGTCGGGTGCGCGCGGAGGAAGGACTGTGCCTTGGTCAGGACGTCGTCGAAGTTGGCCTGCTGGTAGTACACGCCGTGGTGGACGGTGAAGGCCGAGCCCCCGGAGACCCGGGCCCGGACGTCGATGGCCCGGATGCCCCGCTCCAGCTGCGCCGTCAGGGTGTCCGCGCTGTCTCCCCAGTCCTCCTGCGTCTGCACGCTGGTGCCGTCGTGGATGGCGAGCGTGTCGTGGGTGCCGGGGATGGACATGGCGGAGAGCGGGGTGTCGCTCGCGACGCCCCACATCCACTCGGCCCGGTCCGGCTGCCCGATGTTCCGGTAGGCGTCCTGGTTCGTCGACCCCGCCGCATCGGCGGGGACGGGCGTCAGCAGCGCGGCTCCCAGGGCGAGGCAGGCGGCCGTCATCAGGCCGGTCGGCCGACGGGAGCGCCGGCGCGATCCGGCGCCCGTGGCGTGGGGGGTGAGGCGGGACATGGGGCTCCGGTTCGGGTAGGGGTGGCGGTGCGGAGGCCAGTCTGGCCGCCACCCCTGGCGTTCCACTGACGTTCCGCTAACGCCCTAGGCGCCCTTGCGGTACCGGCCGGGCGCCACCCCGTACTCCCGCTTGAAGGCTTTGGCGAAGGCGAACTCCGAGGAGTAGCCGGAGCGTTCGGCGACCGCGCGGAGGGGGAGGTCGTCGGAGCGGAGGAGGCGGCCCGCCGTGGTCATGCGCCACCAGGTGAGGTACGCGAGGGGCGGGCGTCCGACGAGGGTGGTGAAGCGGCGGGCGAAGGCGGCGCGGGAGAGGCCGCCGAGGGCGCCCAGCTCCTCGACCGTCCACGCCCTGGCGGGATCGCCGTGGAGGGCGCGCAGGGCGCCCGCGACGGCCGGATCGCTCAGCGCGGCCGACCAGCCGGTGGAGCGGTCGGCGCGCTCGGTGAGCCACCAGGTGCGGAGCAGGTACAGGAGCAGGGTGTCGAGGAGGGCGGGGACGATCGCGTCGGAGCCCGGCCGGGGCTCGGCGAGTTCGGCGCCGAGCAGGTCGACGGCGGCGCGCAGCCGGGGGTGGGAGCCGACCCGGGCGGGGAGGTGGACGTACGGCGGCAGTTCGGTGAGCAGGGGGTGGGCGCGGGCCCGGCTGAGCTGGTAGGCGCCGCAGAGCAGCAGGGTCTCCTCGGCGCCGACGGGCCCGCGGTCGGGCGGGGTGGGCCAGGAGCCGTCGGGGGCGGGCAGGGCGTCGACGAGCGGGGTGCCGGGCCGGTCGGCGAGGCCGTGGCCGGTGCCGTGGGCGAGGAGGACGACGTCTCCGGGGCCGAGCCGGACGGGGGCGCCGTCGTCCGGGGGCAGCAGCCAGGCGGTGCCCTGGAGGAGGACGTGGAATCCGGCGCCCTCGCTCGGGGGGAAGCGGAGGCCCCAGGGGGCGAAGCGGACGGTGCGGGAGGAGTGCGGGCGCCCGGTGCGCATGGCGGCGATGGCATCGCTCAGTACGTCCATGGCCCGAACGGTAGCGTGCGAGACGATCGGACATGAAGGGGAGTCGGGGAGACATGGATCGTCTCCTCCGGCCCGCCTAGCGTCGAGGTCATGACGACAACAGGCATGACGACGAAGGCCGTTCTCTTCCACGAGCTCGGCGGGCCCGAGGTGCTGCGGGTCGAGGAGGTGCCGCTGCCGGAGCCCGGCCCCGGGGAGGTGCTCGTCCGGGTGGAGGCGATCGGACTGAACCGCGCCGAGGCGCTGTTCCGCTCCGGCACGTACCACTACCCGGCGACGCTGCCGGGTTCGCGGCTCGGTTACGAGGCGGCGGGCGTGGTCGAGGCGGTCGGCGCGGGGGTCACCGCGTACGCCCCGGGCGACCCGGTGATGGCGGCGGCCAATTTCGAGTTCGGGACGTACGGCGTGTACGCGGAGCGGGTGGTCCTCCCGGAGGAGTACGTGGTGGCCCGGCCCGAGGGGGCGGACGCGGTGACGGCGGCGGCCGTGTGGCTGGGCCACTTCACCGCGTACGGCGGGATGGTCCTGACCGGCGGACTGCGTCCCGGTGACCACGTGGTGATCACGGGTGCGTCGAGCGGGGTGGGGACGGCCGCGATCCAGACGGCGCTGCGGGTCGGAGCCGTACCGATCGCCACGACCCGCGGCGAGGGCAAGCGGAAGCGGCTCCTGGAGCTGGGAGCCGCGCACGTGATCGCCACGGACACCGAGGACCTGGTCGGGGTGGTGCGGCGGGTCACCGGCGGTGCGGGCGCGGACCTGGCCTTCGACGCGATCGGCGGGCCCGGCTTCGCCCGGCTCGGCGACGCGCTGCGGACCGGCGGCACCGCCGTGCTGTACGGATGGCTCGACCCCCGGCCGGTCGAGCTGTCGCGGAACTGGCCGCTGACCACGCACACGTACGCGAACGGGGCGCTGGCCAGGACCGAGGAGGGGCGTCGGCTCGCGGCCGGGTTCATCGGCTCGGGGCTGCGGGACGGCTCCCTGGCTCCGGTGATCGCCGAGACCTTCGACGGTCTGGAGCGGATCGCCGACGCCCACCGGCTGATGGAGTCGAACGCGCACCTCGGGAAGCTCGTGGTGCGCGTCTCCTCCTGAGGGGCGTCAGCGCCTCGGCACCCCCAGCGGATTGCCGTCGCGGAGCTCCGGCGGCAGGAGGTGGTCGGGGGTCGACTGGTAGGTGACCGGGCGCAGCCAGCGCTCGATCGCGGTCGCGCCGACCGAGGTGGAGGTGGAGGTGGTGGCGGGGTAGGGGCCGCCGTGGTGCTGGGCGGGTGCGACGGCGACGCCGGTGGGCCAGCCGTTGACGAGGACGCGGCCGGCCAGCGGGGTGAGTTCGGCGAGCAGCGGGGCGGCGTCGGCGTCCTCGGCGGCGTCCTCGGCGATGTGCAGGGTGGCGGTGAGGTTGCCGGGCAGCAGGCCGAGGACGGCGGTCACCTCCTCCCGGGTGGAGTAGCGGGCGACGACGGTGACCGGTCCGAAGCACTCCTCCAGGAGGAGGTGGTGGCCGCCGTCGGCGAGCGCGGCGGCGTCGACGGCGAGGACTCCCGCGCTGACGGTGTGGGCGCCGCCCGCGCCGGGGGTGACCGGGGTGTGGACGCCGGCGAGGGCGGCGCGCTCGGCGACGCCCGCGACGAAGGCGTCCCGCATGCGGCGGTCGAGCATGACGGCCGGTTCGGTCTCGCTGACGGCGGCGGTGAGGGCGTCGAGGAAGCGGTCGCCGCCCTCCCCCCGGGGGGCGAGGACGAAGCCGGGCTTGGTGCAGAACTGGCCGGCGCCCAGGGTCATGGAGCCGGCGAGTCCGGCGCCGATCTCCTCGGCGCGCTCGGCCGCGGCGGCCTCGGTGACCACGACCGGGTTGAGGGAGCCGAGTTCGCCGTGGAAGGGGATGGGGACGGGCCGGGTGACGGCCGCGTCGAAGAGGGCCCGGCCGCCGCGGATCGAGCCGGTGAAGCCGGCCGCCGCGACGAGCGGGTGCCGGACGAGCTCCACGCCCGCGTCGAAACCGTGGACGAGGACGGCGACGTCCTCGGGGAGCCCGGTCTTGACGGCGGCCCGGCGCAGCAGGGAGGCGCAGAGCTCGGAGGTGGCGGGGTGGTCGGGGTGGGCCTTGATCACCACGGGGCAGCCGGCCGCGAGGGCGCTCGCGGTGTCGCCGCCGGGGACGGAGAAGGCGAGCGGGAAGTTGCCGGCGGCGTAGACGGCGACGACGCCGAGCGGGATCTTCCAGCGGCGCATGTCGGGGCGGGGCGGGGTGGCCCCGGGATCGGGGAGGTCGATCCGGACGTCGAGGAACCAGCCGTCCTCGACGACGTCCGCGAAGGCGCGCAACTGGGCGGTGGTGCGGGCGAGTTCGCCGGTGAGGCGGACGGGTCCGAGGGCGGTCTCGGCGTCGGCCGCCTCGACGACGTGCTCGCCGGAGGCGTCGAGGAGGTCGGCGGCGGTACGGAGGAAGGCGGCCCGCGCGGCGCGGTCGGCGAGGGCCCCGCGGGCGGCGTGCGCGCCTCTGACGGCGCGGTCGACCTCCTCGGCTGTGGCCTCCACCGCAACCTGCTCGCGCGGCTTCCCCGTCCGGGGGTCCACGCTCCACACTGGTTCTGCCGCCACCGCCACGCCCCTGTTCGCTATTCTGAACGCAGTTCCCATGGATGAACGCATCCGGGTGGGACTCTATGGACGGCCCGGCCGTCTCCACAAGGGGCCCCGTCCGGACGGGGAGGCCGGGGGCGGCCGGCGCAACGGAAGAGGGGCGAGGGCCATGGCGACTGCCGACGCGGGTGGGGCACAGGTGAAGTCCGCGGTGCGGACCGTGGAGCTGCTCGAGTACTTCGCGGGGCGTCCCGGGATGCACTCGCTCGCCGCCGTCCAGGAGGCCGTCGGCTACCCCAAGTCCAGCCTGTACATGCTGCTGCGCACCCTGGTCGAGCTGGGCTGGGTGGAGACGGACGCGACGGGCACGCGGTACGGGATCGGGGTGCGGGCGCTGCTCGTCGGCACCTCCTACATCGACGGCGACGAGGTGGTGGCCGCCTCCCGGCCCACCCTCGACCGGCTCTCCGACGACACCACCGAGACCATCCACCTGGCACGGCTCGACGGCACCAACGTCGTCTACCTGGCGACCCGCCGGTCCCAGCACTACCTGCGGCCGTTCACCCGGGTCGGCCGCCGGCTGCCCGCGCACTCGACCGCGCTGGGCAAGGCGCTGCTCGCCACCCACAGCGACGAGCAGGTGCGCAAGCTGCTCCCGGAGACGCTCCCGGCGCTGACCGAGCACACGATCACCGACCGCGAGGAGCTCATCGAGGAGCTGCACGTCATCCGCGAGCAGGGCCACTCGGTGGACCGCGAGGAGAACACCCTCGGGCTGCGCTGCTTCGGCGTCGCGGTCCCCTACCGGACCCCGGCGCGGGACGCGATCAGCTGCTCGGTGCCGGTGGCGCGGCTCACCCCGGCCCACGAGCAGATGATCAAGGACGCGCTGTTCGACGCGCGGGACCGGCTGACGCTCGCGACCCGCCGCCTCTGAACCACCCGCTCACGCGCGGTCGGCGAGGGCCTTCTGCCACACCGGGCTCTCGACGTAGTGGTTGTCGTACTGCTCCGAGGACGCCTTGATCTCCTCGAAGCTCGCCTCGCCGCGCATCACGCGGCCGAGGAGACGCAGGTAGTCGAAGCGGGCCATGCCGGGCGTGAAGACGAAGAGGACGTCGGCCTCGGCGCCGGGCGCGGCCGCGAAGGCGTGCGGGGTGTGCGGCGGGACGAGGAGGAAGTCGCCCTGCTCCAGGACGGTCAGCTCCTCGCCGACCAGGACCTGGAGCGAGCCGCCGAGCACGAAGAACATCTCCGAGGCCTTGGTGTGGAAGTGCGCCGGGGCGCCGACCGCGCCCTCGGCGAACGAGGAGCGGTAGCTGGTGAGCAGGCCGCCGGTGGTGTCGGAGTCGGCGAGCAGGGTCATCACGCTGCTCGGGTCGGCGGCGGTCTCGGCGGTGGCCGCGCGGGTGAGGAGCGGGGCGAAGGTCTCGATCTCGTTCATGTTCCTTACCCTAGGCGGGCGTTGGCCCGGCAGACAGGTCCAATCGATCATCGGGGGCATGGGCCAATCCGGCCGCGCGCGACGGACGGGAGGAGGGCTCCTCCCCCGTGCGGCGGAGAGGGTTCACCGCCCGGCAGGAGGCGGCGGCCGGGAGCGGCGCGGGAGCGTGGGGCCATGACACGGACCGAGTCCCTCCCCGCCCCGGCGCCCGGCGCCGGCCACCGCCCCGGCCCCGCCCGCCGGGCGCTGCGCCTCCTCGCGATCCTCGCCTGCGTCCCGTACGTCTCGCTCAAGACCGTCTGGGTGGCGGGCGGCGAGATCGGCATCCCGGCCGGGAGCGTGCTCCTGGAGCACCGGCGGATGATGGTGATCGCCAACTCGGTCACGGTGGTCGCCGACGTCCTCGTCGTCGTCCTCGCCCTGCTGCTCACCCAGGCCTGGGGCCGGCGGTTCCCCACCCGGCTCCTCGTCCTCCCCATGTGGGCGGCGACCGGACTGCTCGCGCCGATCGTGACCGGCTACCCGGCGCAGCTCGCGGTCGCCCTCGTCACCGGCGACGAGAAGGCCGCCGCTCCCGGTGAACCCTTCCTGGACGACTGGGTCTTCGGCGTCGTGTACGGCGGCTTCATCCTCCAGGGGCTCGCCCTCGGCACCCTCTTCGCCCTGTACGCCCGGGACCGCTGGGGCCGTCCGTGGCGGGGACGGCTCGGCGAACTGTCCGCCCGCACGTCCGGGCCCGGGACACGGGGCCTCGCCGTGGCCGGCGCGGTGGCCGCGCTCGTACCGGGCGCGCTCCACCTGCTGTGGGCGGCCGGCTCGACCACGGGCCTGTCCGCCCGCCGCATCGCCGAACGCGACGCCGACTTCCACGTCCTGGAGGCCGAGCGGTTCGGCTTCGTCGTCGCCGCCGTCGCCTTCGTCCTCTTCCTGGTGCTGCGCCGGCCGGCCCGGCTCCGGGTCCGCACCACGCTCGCCCTGGCCTGGACGGCCTCGGCCGCCGTCGGCTGCTGGGGCGCCTACATGTCGCTCGTCTCGCTGCTGCCGGACCCGGATCCGAGCAAGCGCGTCCCCGGACTCGTACAGCTGTCCTACGCTGGCGACATGATCACCGGGTTCCTGCTCGCCGCGGGCGTGGCGGCCTTCCTGAGGGAAAGCGCGGCCCCGCGGCGGCGGAGCGCCGGGGCATGAGACCGGCACGGGCCCTGTTCGGGCAGCGGGCCAGGCTGCGCTGGCTCCATCTGATCCTGGGCGGCGCGCTGTTCATGCCGTTCTGGATGGTCGGCTCCCTGGTCGTGGCACCGCTGTTCGACGGCGTCGGCATGTTCACCGGCGGCCTCGGGGCACAACTCGGGGCGTACGCGGCGGGGCTGCCGCTCGCCGCCGTCGTCGCGCTCTTCCCGCTCGCCCGGCCGATGTCGGTGGCGGCGGCACGGACGCTGTGCGGGGTGCCGGCGGACCGGTTCGCCGACGCCCCGGCGCGCGGCGGACGGGCCAGGGCCCGGACGGCCGCGTGGTTCACCCTGCACCTGGGCGCCGGGGCGCTGGTCAGCGGGGCGACGCTGGCCCTGCCGCCGTTCGCGGTCGCGGTCCTCGCGCTGCCGTTCTCGCAGGGGCTCCGGGACTCCGAACTCGGCCGGCTCTGGGGCCTGGACGCGACCTGGCTGCTCCGGGGCGCGGTGCCGGCCGGACTGCTCATGCTGCTCGCGCTCGCCGCCGTCGCCGCCGCGACCGGAGCCCTGCTCGCCCGGCAGGCACCCCGGCTGCTCGGCCCCGGCCCGGCGGACCGGCTCGCGGCGGCCGAGCGGCGCGCCGCCGAGGCGGAGGCCCGCAACCGGCTCGCCCGCGAGCTGCACGACTCGGTCGGCCACGCCCTGAGCGCGGTCACCCTCCAGGCGGGCGCGGCCCGCCGGGTCCTGGACGGCGACCGGGCCGACCCCGAGTTCGTACGGGAGGCGCTGGCCGCGATCGAGGAGACCACCCGGCGCACGGTCGGCGAACTGGACCGGGCCCTCGGCCTGCTGCGCCGCGGCGAGGGCGCCGAGGAGGGCGTGGGCCCGGGGCTCGACGCCCTGGAGGCCCTGGTCCGGGGCGCGGGGCCGCGGGTGGCGCTGACGGTGGACGGTGACCTGGGCGCCGTACCGGAGGCGCTGTCGCGGGAGGCGTACCGGATCGTCCAGGAGGGGCTGACGAACGCGGCCCGCCACGCGGGCGGCGCGCCCGTCGCCGTACGGCTCGACGCCCGCACCGAGGAGTTGGAGATCACGGTGGAGAACCCCCTGCCCGACCGCCCCCCGGTCACCCGGCCCGACGGCGGGCGCGGCCTGCGCGGGATCGCCGAACGGGCCCGGCTGCTCGACGGCACCGCCGAGGCGGGCCCGCTGGGCGGAGCGTGGCGCCTCGCGGTCAGGATCCCCCGGTGAACGCCCCGGAGGTCAGGATCGTCCTCGCCGACGACGAGCGGATGGTCCGGACGGCGCTGCGGGTCATCCTGGACGCGGAACCCGGCCTCCGGGTCGTCGGCGAGGCGTCCACGGGCGCCGAGGCCGTGTCGGTGGTGCGGGCGGAGCGGCCGGACGTCGTCCTCATGGACGTCCGGATGCCGGAGATCGACGGGATCCGGGCCACCGAGCAGATCCTCTCCGGGATGGCGGCACCACCGCGCATCGTGGTGGTCACGACCTTCGAGAACGACTCCTACGTGTACGACGCGCTGCGCGTGGGCGCGGCGGGCTTCCTGCTGAAGCGGGCGGCGGCGGAGGAGCTGGTGAGCGCGGTCCGGCTGGTCGCGCGCAGCGACTCGCTGCTCTACCCGGCGGCGGTCCGCGGACTGGCCGCCGAACACGCCCGCCGCAACCCGCCGGTGGCGCCGCCGTGGGCGGCGCGGCTCACCGGACGGGAGGGGGAGGTGCTGCGCCTGGTCGCGACGGGCCTCACGAACGCGGAGATCGCGGAGCGGATGGGGGTCGGGCCGGCGACGGTGAAGACGCACGTGGCGGCGGTGCTGTCGAAGCTGGGCGCGCGGGACCGGACGCAGGCGGTGATCCTGGCGTACGAGTCGGGGTTCGTCCGGACGGGCTGACGGCGCACCCGGCCGCCCCGCCGGGCCGGCGTCCCCGTGGTGGGCACACGCTGGGGCGGCGCCCTCGCCCCCCCGTTGCGGGCTCCGCCCGCGGGGCGGCGCCCGCCCCTCGCGCCCCGCCGTTGTGAGCGGTCGTTCCGCCGGGGCGAGGGGGGTCCCCCTGCTCGAGCGAAGCCGAGAGCCTGGGGGAGGGTGGGCACAACGGACGGCGCCCCTTGCCGGCGCCCGAGGCTGCTGCGCCTTGACCCGCACCGACGGGCACGGCGCACACGGGTGCGGGTTCAGGCGCGGAACGCGGAGGCGCCGCTGAGGGGCGCCGTCCCGTGTGCCCACCCGTCCCGCCCCAGCGGGACGATTGCCCACACGGGCGGGTGGCGGAAGCGGTCCGCCCCGCGGGGCGCGGGCCCGCACGGGCAGGGGGAGCGGGCGCCGCCCAGGCAGGGCGCGGGCCCGTGCAGGGGGGGTGGTGTTACGAGCGCGTGGCGGTTCCGCAGCTCCCGCGGCCCTCGGTGATCGGCCCGGTGCGGTCGTACGGGTCGACCGACTCGCCGCCCGCGCCGCCCCCCGCCCCTCCCCCGCCGAACTCCGGCCGGAAATAGCCGGTGGCGTTGCCGCATCCGCCGTTCGTCATGTCGGTCTTGTACGACAGGAGGCTGAAGGTCCCCTCCTCGGTGATCACCTTCGACGGGTCGTCCCAGCTCATCACCGTCTCCCGCCGCACGATGACCCGCACGACCTCATCGCCGCCGCCGGCCGGCGCGACCGGGTACACGTACGTGACGTCGGCGGTCACCTCCAGGGCCCCGCGCCGCCCCTCCCGGTAGGAGATCCGGCCGCGGGTCTTCACCACGTCCCCGGCCGGGCGCGCCCGGGCGGGGTCGAAGCGGCTGAAGAGCAGCAGCGGGTCGTGCTCCTCGTCCGGTGCGCGCAACGAAGCCGTCACGTAGGTCGTGACGTCCTTCTGGTGCGGGTTCATCAGGGCGATCGCCTTCTCCGGGCGTCCGCCGCGCAGCACCGCCGGGTCCAGGCCGGACGCGGCGAGGAAGTCGCGGGACCGCGTGAGGGCGCGCTCCACCTCCGCCTTCGTCATCCAGCCGGTCGCCCGGGCGGCGGGCACGGTGATGCCGGCCGTGCCGTTCGCCCAGCGTGCCGCCGGGGAGCCCCGGAAGGGCTCGTCGAGGGTGGGCCGCCCGCCGGGCTCCGGGGGAGGCGCCTGCTCCGGTCGTCCCGTCTCCTGCGCGAGGGGCTTCCCGGTCGGCTCCCCGCCGCCGGTCCGGCCGACGACGCCGCCCGGGTCCAGGGCCACGACGAACAGCACCAGCGAGGCCAGGAACCCCGCCGCGTACCAGCCGTTCCTCCGCCGGGAACCCCGTCCGGGCCGCTCGGGCCGCGCGGGCGTGTGCGCACGCCACGGCGTCGGTTCCGCGCGCTCGGCCCGCGGCCGGCCCGCGGCCTCGCGGTCCGCCGCCGACAGCTCCTTCGGGGCGTTCCCCGCGCCGTCGGCCGAGGTCCGCAGGAACTCCTCCCACATCTCGTCCGGCACGGACGGACCGTCCTTCTCCCCACCTTCGCCCACGGCGACCCCTCCCCTTACGTCCGCGGCCCCTCCCCCGGGGCACCCACATGATCACACGGTGCTCGGACATGAAGGTTCGCTGAGAAACGGGACACATCCGGAACGTCCGCCGCCGGTCCGTTCGTCCCCATCAGTGCGATGAACAAGACGATCAGGAACACGTCGGTCTTCGTCCTGCTCCTGGTGCTCGCCCTGCTCGGTCGGGCCACCTGGGTGCAGGCGTACGAAGGCAAGGCGCTCGCGGACGACTCGAAGAACCGGCGGAAGACCATCGCGCAGTACGCGCAGCCGCTCGGGAACATCGTCGTGGCCGGCTCCCCGGTCACCGGCTCGAAGAGGACGGAGGGATCGGACCTCGCGTACGCACGTACCTACACGGACGGCGAACTGTACGCCGCGGTCACCGGCTTCAGCTCGCAGGCCTACGGCGCCACCCAGCTGGAGGGCATCTACTCCCACGTCCTCGACGGCACCGACGACCGGCTGAAGAACCCCCTGGACGCCGTCACCCGCAAGCAGCAGGAGCCGGGCACGGTCGTCACCACGATCGACCCGGCCGTGCAGAAGGCCGCCTACCGGGCGCTCGGGAGCAAGAAGGGCGCCGCGGTCGCGGTCGACCCGGCGACCGGCCGGATCCTCGCCATGGTCTCCACCCCGTCCTACGACCCGTCGACGATCTCCGGGACGAACGACGGCGACGCCTGGAAGCGACTGATGGCCGACGAGGACAAGCCACTGGTGAACCGTGCGCTCCGGCAGCCGCTCCCGCCCGGCTCCACCTTCAAGCTGGTCGTCGCGGCCGCCGCCCTGGAGGACGGCCTGTACGGCTCCGTGGACACGGCGACGGAGAGCCCCGACCCGTACACCCTGCCGGGCACCCGGACCGTGCTGAGGAACGAGAACGCCTCCGCGCCCTGCGAGAACGCCACGATCCGCACCGCGCTCCGCTACTCCTGCAACAACGTCTTCGGCAAGATGGCCGCCGACCTGGGGCAGGACAAGATGAGGGCGATGGCGGAGAAGTTCGGCTTCGACGACACCGGGCTGGACGTCCCGGTCCGCGCCTACGCGAGCGTGTACCCGTCCGGCATGGACAAGGCGCAGACGGCGCTCACCGGCATCGGCCAGTTCGACGTGACCGCCACCCCGCTGCAGATGGCCATGGTGTCGGCCGCGCTCGCGAACGACGGTCTGCTCGCCGCCCCGCACATGGTCTCGGAGGTCGTCGACTCCGACGGCGACGCGCTGGCCTCGTTCAAGGACGGGGACGCCGAGCGGATCGTCTCCTCCTCGACGGCCGAGCAGCTGCGCAGCGCGATGGTGACCGTGGTGGAGGAGGGCACCGGCACCAACGCGGCCGTGGACGGCGCCGAGGTCGGCGGCAAGACCGGCACCGCGCAGCACGGCGAGAACAACAGCAAGACGCCGTACGCCTGGTTCACCTCCTACGCGAAGGACCGTTCGACCGGCAAGCAGGTCGCCGTCGCGGTGATGATCGAGGACTCGGGCGCCGCCCGCTCCGAGGTCAGCGGCAACGGCCTGGCCGCGCCGGTGGCGCAGAAGATGATGGAGGCGGCGCTGAGGTGACGGGGGAGACGGCGCCGAAGTGACGTGGTGCGGGGGCCGATTGGCCGTCGTGCCCCGTCGCGCGATATGCAGGGTCACGCTCTCACCGAGCACGCATTCGATTCGCCGACTCTGCTCCCGTCCCGCGGAGGACCGCCGTGCGCCTGCCCCGTTCCCTGTCCGGCTGGACCATGGCGGTCTTCGGCGTCCTCGCCGCCGCCCTGGGAGTGGTGGGCCTGGTCGCCCCGGACGCCCTGCTCACCGTCATGGGCTTCGAGCCGGTGCCCGAGGGCGGGCGCGCGGACGGGGACCACACCCTGGTCTTCCTGACGGCCTCCTCGATGGCCGCGCTGAACATGGGCGTGTACTACGTGCTCGCCGCGCTCGCCGACTGGAAGCCGTTCTTCCGGTGGACCGTCCCCTTCCGGCTCCTGACCTGCGCCGTCTTCACCCTGGCGGTCGTCACCGGCCGCGCCCCGGCCGGTTTCGTCGGCGTGGGCCTGTGGGAGGGGCTCGGCGCGGTGGTGACGGGGGCCGCGCTGCGGCACGAGGAGCGGGCGGCCGCGCGTGGATGAGGGGGAGGGCGTCGGCTGAGGCGCACCACGCCGGGCCCTGCCGGCCGGGGCGCACGGACGGCTGACCGGTGACCGGGAACCCGCCCGCGCACCGCTGCTCCCGGGGCTCGCGGAGCCGCGAGGAAACGAGCGGGCCCTGGTCCTGGCGCCGCCTCCGGGGAACCGTCCAGGGAAACCGACCGGTCCGGTCGGCCCTCCTCAGACGCCGGTCTTCGGCCATGCGCCGGTATCGGACGGGTGTCGCCGTGTCCGGATTCGGGACGACGGCGATGTGGCTGGTCTCCGGAATCTGGATCGAGTCCCCCACGGGCTCGGACGGTCTGGCGGCACTGGCCGCCTTCGCCCTCTGGACGCCCGTGCTCGCCGGGGTGCTGTACGCGGTCCAGGGCGTCGGCTCGGTCCTCACGGGGCTGGTCACGGGTCCCCGCTGCGCCGGATCCCCGAACGGACCCTCGCCGTCGTGGGGCTCGCGCTGGTCGCGGTGGCGGGGGTGGGGTGGGCCCCCGGGCTCGCGGCGGGGGCCGTGCCGCGGGGCGTTCCGGAGCGGCAGGGTGAATGGCCTCCGCGGGGGTGGGCACCGCACCCGTGGAGCGGTTGTCCGCAGCCAGTGGTACGAGCGGCCTCGCGGTGCGGCGCGGCCAGGGGGCGTGGAGCATGGAGACAAGCACGGCGCGGCGGGAGGAGGGCAGTGTGACGGCCGGTTCCTTCCCGGGTACGGGGACGGGGACGACGGGGTGGGTCGGGGTGCCCCTGGACGGCAAGGGGCTCCTCGACGTGCTCGGGGTCGCGGCCGTCGTCGTGGACGCCCGTGGCCGGATCGTGCTGTGGAGCCCGCAGGCGGAGAACCTCTTCGGCTTCCGCGCCGACGAGGCCCTCGGCCGCTACGTGGCCCGGCTGATCGTGGGCGAGGAGCACCGGGAGGAGGCGATGCGCCTCTTCGGCGAGGTGCTGCACGGCGGCACGGCCTGGGCCGGCACCTTCCCCGTACGGCACAAGGACGGCTCCGTCCGCCGGGTGGAGTTCCGCAACATGCGGCTCACCGACGACCTGGGCGACCTGTACGCGCTGGGGATCGCCGCCGACGGCGCCGCCGTCGAGCGGATCGAGACCGAGCTGGCGCTCTCGGACCGGCTGGTGTCCCAGTCTCCGATCGGCCTCGCCGTCCTCGACACCGAGCTGCGCTACGTCCTGGTGAACCCGGCCCTGGAACGGATCAACGGCGTTCCGGCCGCGGCGCACCTCGGCCGACGGATCGGCGACATGCTCCCGCAGGTCGACGCCGAGGCCGTGGAGACGGCGCTGCGCGCGGTGCTGGCGACGGGGAAGCCCGTCCTCGACCACTCGGTGGTGGGCCGGACCCCGGCGGATCCGGAGCAGGAGCACACCTGGTCCCTCTCCTTCTACCGCCTGGAGGGGGCGGAGGGCCGCGTCCAGGGCGTCGCGGCCTCGGTGATCGACGTGACCGAGCGGCACCGCGCGGACGCGGACGCGGACCGGTCCCGGCGGCGGCTCGCGCTCATCGCGGACGCCTCGGCGCGGGTGGGCACCACCCTGGAGGTGGAGCGGACGGCCGACGAGCTGGCCTCGGTGGTGGTGCCGGAGCTCGCGGACATCGCCGCGGTCGACGTCCTCGACTCCGTCCTGGCGCTGCGCAGGCCCGGCGCGCCCGAGGAGGGGCCCGAGCTGTTCCGCGCGCTCGCGGTGAAGGCCGGGAGCCGCACGGAGGCGCTGCCGGCGGCGGACCCCCCGGGGGAGGTCGCCATGTACGGGGCGGACCGGCTGGTCACCCGGTGCGTGCACACGGGTCTGCCGGTCCTGGTGGAGCACGTGGGCCCCGGCGACCTGTCGCGGATCGCGCGGAGTCCCGAGGCCGCGGAGCTGCTGGCGCGGGCGGGGGTCCATTCGTATCTGGCGGTGCCGCTGATCGCGCGCGGCGAGGTGCTGGGCGCGCTGGACCTCAAGCGGGACCGCAACGCGCTGCCCTTCGACAGGGACGACGTCCTGCTCGCGACGGAGCTGGCGGCCCGCGCGGCCGTCAGCATCGACAACGCCCGCTGGTACCAGAGCGTGCGGAACTCGGCGGTGACGCTCCAGCGGAGCCTGCTGCCGGGGGCGCCTCCGGTGCGGACGGGGCTGGAGGTCGCCGCCCGCTACCAGCCGGCGCACGCGTCGAGCGAGGTCGGCGGCGACTGGTACGACGTGATCGCGCTGCCCGACGACAAGACGGCGCTCGTCGTCGGGGACGTGATGGGCAGCGGGATCGACGCGGCGGCGACGATGGGCCGGCTGCGGACGGCGACCTGCGCGTTCGCGGACCTGGACCTGTCCCCGGCGCAGGTGCTGCGGCATCTGGACCGGATCACGGCGGGTCTGGAGCACTACATCGCGACCTGTCTCTTCGCCGTGCACGATCCGGTGCGGCAGCGGTGCCGGATCGCGAACGCGGGCCACCTGCCGCCCGTCCGGGTCCCGGTGGACGGCCCGGCCGAGCTGGTGCGGCTCTCCACGGGGGTGCCCCTGGGCGTCGGAGGGGGCACCTTCCGCACGGCTCGGGTGCCGTTCCGGCCCGGGGACCGCCTGGTGCTCTACACGGACGGTCTGATCGAGACCCGCCACGAGGCGATCGACGAGCGGCTCGACCTGCTCGTACGCCTCCTCGACGAGGACCGCGGACCGCTGGAGGAGACCTGTGACCGGCTCCTGCGGGCGCTGCGCCGGCCGGGCGCGCCGGACGACGTGGCGCTCCTGATCGCCAGGAGCACGGGATGACGGCCCGGTACCGGGACGGGGGGCGGGGGCGGGCCCACGCGCGGGAGAAACAGGAGAAGGGGCGGGTCCGGGGCCGTGGCACGGGGCTGCGGAGCGTCGCCGGGCAGGTGTTCGCCCTGGAGGCGCTGATCGCGCTGCTCGTGATCGCGGTGGCGGCGTTCGTGACGTTCCACCAGGAGCGGCGGGACACCGAGCGGGACGCCCGGATCCGTTCGCTCGCGGTCGCGGAGGCCTTCGCCCACGCGCCCGGCATCGACACGGCGCTGACCTCGCCGAATCCGACGGCACGGCTGCAGGACCGGGCGGAGGCGACCCGGCGGGCCACGGGCGTGGACTTCATAGCGGTCCTGAGCCCCTCCGGGGTGCGGTACACCGACTCGCAGCCGGAACTGATCGGCAAGAAGGCGACCGGGGACCTCTCGCGGGCGACGGTGGACGGCGAGTCGTACACGGAGCTGTTCCGGGGCGCGCCCAACGACGCCGTGCGGGCCGTGGTGCCGGTGGTGGACGAGAAGGGAAAGATCGTCGGCCTGGTCAGCAGCGGCATCGAGGTGGAGAGCATCTCGCACTCGGTGCAGAACCGGCTGCCGCTGCTCATCGGCGCGGCGGGCGGCGCCCTGGTGGCGGCCGTGGGCGGGGCGGCCCTGGTGAGCCGGCGGCTGCGGCGGCAGACGCACGGTCTGGGGCCGGCGGAGATGACCCGGATGAAGGAGCATCACGAGGCGGTGCTGCACGCGGTCCGGGAAGGGGTCCTGATCATGGGCGCCGACCACCGGCTGCTGCTCGCCAACGACGAGGCGCGCCGGCTGCTCGGCCTCTCGGCGGAGGCGGAGCGGCTGCCGGTCTCGGAGCTCGGTCTGGATCCGCGGACGGTCGAACTCCTGGAGTCGGGGCGGTCGGCGACGGACGAGGTGCACCGGGCGGGCGACCGGCTGCTCGCGGTGAGCGTGCGGCCCACGCTCACGGACGGCACCAAGTCGGGCAGCGTGATGACGATGCGGGACACCACGGAGCTGGCGGCCGTGACCGGCCGGGCGGCGGTGGCCCGCGGCCGGCTGCAGCTGCTGTACGAGGCGGGGGTGCGGATCGGGACGACGCTGGAGGTCGTACGGACGGCGGAGGAGCTGGCGGAGGTGGCGGTCCCCCGGTTCGCGGACTTCGCGACGGTGGAGCTGCTCGAACCGGTGCTGCGCGGGGAGGAGCCCCCCGCGGCCGCGGCCGCGTCCACGGAGATGCGGCGGACGGCGCTGAGCGGGCTGCGGCCCGACCAGCCGCTCCAGCCGGTCGGGGACACCGTCCACTTCCACGTCCGCAGCACCCCGATGGCGAAGGCCCTGTACGCCGGGCACGCGGTGGTGGAGCCGGAGCTGGCCTCGGCGGAGGGCTGGCGGGCGCAGGACCCGGAGGGTGCTGCGCAGGCCCTGGCGTACGGGATGCACTCGCTGCTCACGGTGCCGCTGCTCGCCCGCGGGGTGGTCCTCGGGATGGCCAACTTCTGGCGGGCGGACACCCCGGAGCCGTTCGGGGAGGACGACCTGTCGTTCGCGGAGGAGCTGGCGGCGCGGGCGGCGGTCGCGATCGACAACGCGCGCCGGTTCACGCGGGAGCACGCGATGGCGGTGACGCTGCAGCGGAGCCTGCTGCCCCGGGTGCTGCCGGACCAGGGCGCGGTGGAGGTGGCGTACCGGTACCTTCCGGCGAAGGCCGGGGTGGGCGGTGACTGGTTCGACGTGATCCCGCTGCCGGGGGCGCGGGTGGCGCTCGTGGTGGGGGACGTGGTGGGGCACGGACTGCACGCGGCGGCGACCATGGGGCGGCTGCGGACGGCGGTGCACAACTTCTCGACCCTGGACGTGCCGCCGGACGAGCTGCTCGGCCACCTCGACGAGCTGACGGGCCGGATCGAGGACGGGGACGGGGAGGCCGCGGGCGGCGAGGTGCGGCGGCGGGACGAGGGCATCACCGGCGCGACCTGTCTGTACGCGATCTACGATCCGGCGTCCGGGCTCTGCACGGTGGCGAGCGCGGGCCATCCCGGTCCGGCGCTCGTGGCTCCCGACGGGCGGGTCGAGTTCCCCGAGCTGTCGCCGGGGCTGCCGCTGGGGCTCGGGCTGGGCGACGTGCCCTTCGAGTCGACGGAGCTGTGGCTGCCGGAGGGCAGCAAGCTGGTGCTGTTCACGGACGGGCTCCTGGAGGACCACGGGCGGGACCTGGACGCGGGGCTCGGGCTGCTGCGGACGACGCTCGCCCGGCCGGGCCGGAGCCCGGAGGAGATCTGTGCGGACGTGCTCGCGACGCTCCTCACGTCGACGCAGCGGGACGACATCGCGCTGCTCGTGGCGGAGACCCGGCTGCTCGCCCGGGACCGGATCGCCGAGTGGGAGGTGCCCCGGGACCCGTCGGCGGTGTCGCCGGTGCGGAACGCGGCGGCGGCGAAGCTGTCGGAGTGGGGGCTCGACGGGCTGGCGTTCACGGCGGAGCTGATCCTCAGCGAGCTGATCACGAACGCGGTGCGGTACGGGGCCGATCCGGTGCGCGTACGGCTCCTCCACGACCGGACGCTGATCTGCGAGGTCTCGGACGGCAGCAGCACCTCGCCGCACCTGCGGCACGCGGCGACGACGGACGAGGGCGGGCGCGGGCTGTATCTGGTCGCCCAGTACGCGGAACGCTGGGGCACGCGCTACGCCCGGCGCGGCAAGACGATCTGGGCGGAACTGAGGGTGGGCGCGGACGGCTCGGAACCGGCCCCGACGGCCGTCCCGGACCTGGACGCCCTGGAGGACCTGGCCTGGTGAGCGCCCGGTTCCCCCGACCGCCGTTGCGGGCGGTCGTTCCGCCGGGGCGAGGGGCCCCTGCTCGGGGGGGGGCGAGAGCCCGGGGTGGGCGGGCACGGCGGAGCGGCGCGCGTGGCCGCGCCCGGGCTCCCGTGCCTGGACCCGCCCCCGAACCCGCACCGCGGGGGCTCCGCACGACCCGTGGTATACCAAATGGAGCGTCACCTGCCCCGCACCCGCCCCCGAGGAGCCCACGTGACCCCACCCCCCACCGCCACCCTCTTCCACGACGTCCGTCCCTTCGGCGCCCCGCCCCGCGACCTGATCGCCGTGGACGGCGAACTCGTGGCCGAGATCCCGCGGGGAGCGGTCGTCGAGCGGGTCGACGGGGCCGGCCGGCTCGCGCTGCCGACACTGGTCGACGCGCACGTCCACCCCGACAAGACCTCCTGGGGCGAGCCCTGGCACAGCCGCCGCCCCGCGCACGGCATCGCCGAGTACGTCGCGGGTGACGTGGAGCTGGCCCGCGCCCTGCCGACCCCGGTCGCCGAGCGGGCGCTGCGGCTGATGTCGCACGCCGCCGCCCAGGGCACCCGCGCGATGCGCGCCCACGCGGACGTGGCCCCGGCGTACGGGCTCTCCGGGATCGAGGGGGTCGCCGAGGCGGCCCGGAAGCTCGCCGGGATCGTCGACGTCGAGCTGGTCGCCTTCCCGCAGCACGGGGTGGTCCGGACGCCGGGGGTGGCCGAGCTCCTGGCGGAGGCCGCCGCGAGCGGGCTCGTCACCCACATCGGCGGCATCGACCCGGCCGGCTTCGACGCGGACGGCGGCCACGGGGGCGATCAGCTCGGCACGGTCTTCGGGCTCGCCGAGAAGCACGGGCTCGGCCTCGACATCCACCTCCACGACCGGGGCGAGCAGGGACTCGCGCCGCTGCGGGACATCGCGGCCCGCACGCGCGCGCTGGGGCTCCGGGGCCGGGTGAACGTGGGACACGCCTTCGCGGTCGCGTCCCTCCCGGACCGCGCGCTCGACGAGACGGCGGACCTCCTGGCGGAATCCGGGGTCTCGCTCACGACGGTCGCCCTCTCCCCGGCGACGATCCTGCCGTTCCGGAGGCTCGCCGAGCGCGGGGTGCCGGTCGGCCTGGGCTCGGACGGGGTCCGGGACAGCTGGAGCCCGTTCGGCGACGCGGACATGCTGCGCCGGGCCTGGCTCGCCGCCTGGGCCCTGGAGGCACGGCTCGACGAGGAGCTGGAGGCCTGCTTCCGCCTCGCGGCGGACGGCGGCGCGGAGCTCCTGGGCCTCCCGAGGTCCGACCTGCGCCCCGGCTCCCCCGCCGACTTCATGCTCGTCGACGGCGAGTGCCTGCCGCAGGCGGTGGTGGACGTGCCCCGCCGTGACCTGGTGGTCCGCGCGGGCCGGGTGGTGGCGCGGGACGGCCACCTGGTCTGAGGCGTACGGGCACGGGCCCCGCGCGGGCACGGGCCCGGCGCGGGCACGGGCCCGGGCCCGGCGCGGGCACGGGCCGGGGTGTACGGGCACGGGCCGGGGCGGTACGGGCCCCGCGCGGGCGCCGTACCCGTGCCCGTACACCGCCTCAGTCCCGCTCCACGTCCACCGTGGTGAGCGAGGCGTACCGCCCGGGGTCGGTGCGCCGGATGCGCAGGGCCACGAGCAGACCGGCCGCGAGGACCACCGGGAGCGGCACCAGGAGGGCCGTGTTCACGGCGCCGGTGCGGCCGGTGAGCAGGTCGAAGTGGACCACGGCCAGGACGGTGAGCAGGGCGAGGCCGGCGCAGGAGACGAGCGGTGCCCAGACGACCCGGGCGGCCGAGAGGCCCCTCCGGTCGCGCCGGAAGTAGGCCCAGACGGCGAGCGCGGCGAGGGCCTGCATGCCCATGATGCCGAGGACGCCGACGCTGTTGGTCCACAGGAAGACCTCGCCGTACGGGTCGGCGGCGAGGAGCGCCCCGGCGCCGACGACGGCCAGGTCGAAGCAGGTCTGGGCGACGACGGCCCCGCCGGGCGAGCCGTGCTTCCCGGAGACCGTGCCGAGGCGGCGGGGCAGCAGGCCCTCGCGGCCGAGGGCGTACAGGTAGCGGGCTCCGGCGTTGTGGAAGGCGAGCGTGGCGGCGAAGGCGCTGACGACGATGAGGCCGTGCATGGCGTCCGCCAGCCAGGGTCCCGCGTACAGTTCGGCGGCCCGGAAGGTGAGTTCGGGCCCGTCGGCGGCACGGGCCAGCTCCACGGCCTCGTCGGTGCCGAAGGCGCCCATGATCAGCCAGCAGCCGAGGGAGTAGAAGACGGCGAGGAAGCCGATCGCGACGAAGGTGGCGCGGGGCACGGTCCGCTGCGGTTCGCGCACCTCCTCGGCGAAGATCGCGGTGGCCTCGAAGCCGGTGAAGGCGCCGATGACCAGCACGAACATGCCCGCGACGCCGCCCGCGGCGAGCGTGGAGGGCGCGAAGGACGCGGTGTCGAGGGCGGCGGTGCCGCGCTCGCCGAGGATGCCGCCGTCCATGACGACGAGCGAGAGGACCTCCAGGACCAGGGCGATGCCGAGGACCTTGGCGCTGAGCGTGACCTTCAGCAGGCCGAGCACGCCGACGGCGAGGACGCAGAGCCCGGAGAGCAGCCACCAGGGCACGTCGGCGCCGGTGGCGTCGCGGACCGATCCGGCGGCGAAGTAGCCGAAGGCGGCGGCGACTCCGGGGGTGACGAGGTTGTACGAGACGACGGCGACGTAGGCGGTGCCGACGCCGAGGGTGCGGCCCAGGCCCCGGGCGACGTACGCGTAGAAGGCCCCGGCGTTGCGGACGTGCAGGCTCATCGCGGTGAACCCGGCGGCGAAGAGGGCCAGCAGGGCACCGGAGACGAGGTAGGCGAGCGGGGCGCCGGGGCCGCCGATGCCGATGGCGAAGGGGGCGACGCCGGCGAGGACGGTGAGCGGCGCGGCGGCGGCCACGACGAAGAAGACGAGGTCGAAGGTGCCGACCCGGCCCGCGGCGAGCCGGCCCGCCGCCTCGGGAGCCGTGCGGGACGTGGTCTCGGCGTTCACGCGGCTCCTCCCGCGACGGGGAGGAGCGCGGGGTGGGCGTCGTCGGCGAAGGGACCGACGACCAGGCCCGCGTGGAGCACGAGGAGTCGGCGGGGGTGGGCGGCGACGGCCTCGGGGACGGAGCCGGCGGCGACGACGACGAGGTCGGCGCGGGCGCCGGGGGCGAGGCCGTGGTCGGTGAGGCCGAGCGCTGCGGCGGCCTCGTCGGTGACGAGGGAGGCCGCGACGGACAGTTCGGGGTCGGTCATCAGGCCGGTCCTGAGGCCGATGATCGTGGCGCGTTCGAGCATGTCGGCGGTGCCGTAGGGCCACCAGGTGTCGCGGATGTTGTCGGAGCCCGCGAAGACCCGGACGCCGTGCTCGCGCAGCCGGAGGACGGGCGGGACGGGGCCGCTCGGGCCGTTGGTCATGATCGCGACCCCGGCGGCGGCGAGGGCGGTGGCGGTGCGGTCGAGTTCGGTGGCGTCGACGTCGCCGAGGGCGTAGGCGTGGCTGACGGCGACCCGGCCGCCGAGGCCGAGGGCGGCGGTGCGGGCGGCGATGTCCCGCAGCTGGGCGGTGCCGGTCTCGCCGCCGTCGTGGAGGTGCAGGTCGATGCCCTTGCCGTGGCGTTCGGCGAGGCCGAAGACGGTGTCGAGCTGGCCGGCGGCGTCTCCGTCGAAGCCCACGGGGTCGAGGCCGCCGACGAGGTCGGCGCCGTCGGCGAGCGCGGCGTCGAGGAGTTCGGCGACGCCGGGCGCGGTGACGACCCCGGACTGCGGGAAGGCGACGAGCTGGATGCCGAGCCGGTCGCGGAACTCCTCGCGGACGTCGAGGAGGGCGTGCAGGTGGTCGAGGCCGGTGTCGGGGTCGACGTCGACGTGGGAGCGGACGTGTCCGGTGCCGAGGGAGACCATGCGGCGGGCGAGGGCGGCGGCCCGTTCGGCGACGGGCACGTCCTCGGTGCGGCGGGAGTCGCGCTCGGCGGCGATCTGCTCCCGCAGCGTGGCGGTGGCCCGGTGCGGGCGCCAGGGGGCGCCGAGGAGGGTCTTGTCGAGGTGGGCGTGGCCGTCGACGAGGGCGGGCAGCAGCAGCGCGCCGCCGAGGTGGAGCGCGCCGGGCGGGACGGGGCGGTCCGGGAGGTGCGGTTCGACGGCGCTCACCCGGCCCTCCCGGAGGTGGACGTCGGCGGTGCGGCCGTCGGGGAGGGTGGCCCCGAGGAGGGCGGTGGGCCGGGGCGGGGCGGAGGCCTCGCGCATGGTGTCTCCTTCGCGGAGTGGGTACGGGTCGCAGGGGGCGTGCGCCGCGATGCCCCTGGTGATCGCGGCGCGGCGCCAAGGTAGCTGGTATACCGAATACCAGGCAACGGTGTGCGGCCCCTCCTTCGGAACCTTCTCCGGCCCGTCTGCGGCCCGTCTGCGAAGATCGGGGAAGCGCCGTCCCCGCACCTCCCGACTGGAGCCCTCCCCATGACCACCCCCCGCCCCGCCGCCCGCAGCACCGCCATCGGGGACACCCATCCGTCCCTGCGGGAGCGGGTGTACGTGGAGCTGCGGGAGCGGATCATCGAGGGCGACTACCCGGCGGGGCTGCGGCTCGTGGAGCGGGAGGTGGCCGACGAGCTGCGGGTCTCCCGGGTGCCGGTGCGCGAGGCGATGCAGCGCCTGGAGTCGGAGGGCTTCCTCTCGGTGCAGCCGCGCCGGGGCTCGGTGGTGGCCGGGTTCGGGCCGCGGGACGCCGAGTACCTCTTCGACGTGCGGGAGAACCTGGAGGGCCTGGCCGCACGGCTCGCCGCCCGGCACGCTCCCCCCGCCGGCCTGCGGGACCTGGAGCGGCTCCTGGCGCGGGCGCGGAGGGCGGCGGAGTCCGGGCGGCTGCGCGAGGCCGTCTCGCTCAACGCCGACTTCCACCGCAGCGTCGTCGAACTCTCCGGGAACCCGCTCCTGGTGGACCTGATGGCCCCGCTCGACTCCCGGTTGCGCCGCCTCTTCCGGCTCACCTCGGCGCAGGCGGACGGCGAGCCGATGTGCGGGGCGCACGAGCGGCTCTACGAGGCGGTCCGCGACCGCGACGAGGACGGCGCGGAGGCCCTGGCCCGCGCCCACGTCGCCGACACCCGCGCCTCGGCCCGGCGCCTCCTCGCGGCGCTGCCGGACGCCGGGGACCCGGCCTGACCGACACCCCCCGGGCGGCGGATCAGGGGGCGGGGTGACGGGCGCCCAGGGCCCGGATGGGGCGGTGGGCGGCGGCGAGGGTGACCTGCGCGAGGCCGGGTTCGGCGAGGAACCCGGGCGCGGCGGGGTCGCCGTCGACGCCCCAGGGGCGGAGGAAGGCTCCGGCCCTCACGCCCCGGCCTCCTCCAGGAGGGCCCGGCCGCGCTCGACGAGCAGCATGAGCGCGTCGACGTGCTCGGGCGCGGGTTCGCTCAGCGGCGGTCGCACCTCGCCCACGTCGGGACCGACCCTGCGCACGGCCGCCTTGACGAGCGAGACGGCGTATCCCCTGCCCTGGTCACGGAGTTCGACGAGGGGCCGGTAGAAGCCGTCGACGAGCAGGTTCAGGGTGGCGTCGTCGCCGGAGGCGAGGGCGCGGTGGTGGGCGAGGGCGAGGTCGGGGGCGAAGCAGAAGACGGCGGAGGAGTAGCGGGTGACGCCGATGCCCCGGTAGGCGGCGCCGGTGAGTTCGGCGGTCGGCAGGCCGTTGAAGTAGAGCAGGTCGAGGCCCTCGGAGCGGACGGCGCTGACGATCCGCTGCATGAGGCCGAGGTCGCCGAGGCCGTCCTTGAGGCCGATGACGCCGTCGGTGCGGGCGAGGGCGACGGCGGTGTCGGGGGTGAGGACCGCGTTGTCCCGCTGGTAGACGATGACGTCGAGCGCGGTGGCGTCGGCGAGTTCGGCGTAGTGGCGGAGCAGCCCGGCCTGGTCGGGGACGACGAGGTAGGGGGGCATGGCGAGGAGCCCGTCGGCGCCGGCCTCCTCGGCGAGCCGCGCGTAGTGGACGGCGAGCGCGGTGCCGTAGCCGGCGCCGGCGACGACGGGGACGCGTCCGGCGGCCTCCTCGACGGCGGCGGCGACGCAGTCCCGGAACTCCTCGGGGGTGAGGGCGTGGAACTCGCCGGTGCCGCAGCAGGCGAACACGGCGGCGGCGCCGGCGTCGACTCCGGTGCGGACGTGGGCGCGGAAGGCGGCGAGGTCGACGGAGCCGTCGGACGCGAAGGCGGTGACGGGGAAGAACAGCGGGCCGTCGAGGCGGGCGGCGAGCGGGGCGGTGGTCACGGGCGCTCCCAGGGAAGTCCGTCGTGCACAGTCATGACTTTCGTCCCTATGCGTGAACACTGACCCGACGCACGCTAGAACAGCGCCGATCGGCCGGTCAAGGCGATCGCGCGGCCCCGTCAAGGATCTTGACGCTCCGTCGGGCAGCTCCCTAGCGTGTCCACGGTTGTGAACGCCGCTCATGTGAACGCCGTACGTGAATGCCGTGCGTGAACGCCGCTCGACGGAGGAGACCCGCTCCATGACCGCACCCCGCACCGTCCTGCTCACCGGCGCCGCCGGGGGCGTCGGCACGCTGATGCGGGAGCTGCTGCCCCCGTACGGCTACGAGCTCCGCCTCCTGGACGCCGTCCCCGTGCCGGAGGCCCCGGAGGCGATCGTCGCCGACCTCGCGGACCGCGCGGCGCTGCGCGAGGCGGTCCGGGGCGTCGACGCGATCGTGCACCTGGCGGGCATCTCCGTGGAGGCCGACTTCGAGAAGATCATGGCCGCCAACATCGCCGGCACCCACCACCTCTACGAGGCCGCCCGCGAGGAGGGGGTCCGGCGCGTGGTCTTCGCCTCCAGCAACCACGCGGTCGGCTTCGCCCGGCGCCCGCGCGAGGGCGAACCGCCGCTCCCGGTCGACGTCCCGCACCGGCCCGACACCTTCTACGGCCTCTCCAAGTGCTTCGGCGAGGACCTGGCCCAGCTCTACTGGGACCTGTACGGCGTCGAGACCGTCTCCCTGCGCATCGGCTCCTGCTTCCCGGAGCCCACCTCGGTACGGATGCTCTCGATCTGGCTCAGCCCCGCCGACTGCGCCCGTCTCCTGCACGCGGCGCTCACCGCGGGGGAGGTGGCCCACACGGTCGCGTACGGCTCGTCCGCCAACACGCGCGCGTGGTGGGACCTCTCCTCGGCCCGGACGCTCGGCTACGCGCCGGAGGACGACTCGGAGGTCTACGCGGAGAAGGTCATCGCCGAGCAGGGCCTCCCGGCCGAGGGCAGCGCCGACGACCTCTACGTGGGCGGCCGCTTCTGCACGGACCCGCCCCGCCGGCCGCACTGACCGGGCGCGCGGGGCCCCGCCTCACCGGCCGGGGCGCACGGGCCCGTACGCGCCGCGCCGCCCGGGGGCGGCGCAGGTCCCGGGACGCAGCGCCCGGGGGCCACACGGGACCCGGCCGGACTGATACGGGGGAGACCGGCCGGGGCCCGGGCGTCGGTGCGCCGACGCACCTGACCAGCTCACCGTAGGTCCGGACGAAGATCATCGCGAGCCGCGGAACGCGACCCCTGTCCGGATTGCGCGGCAGGTCGGCGCACCGGAAGCACGCGCGCGGGGACACGCCCCTTCCGCTCAGCGGCCCGCGCGGAGCGTCCGGGACGGCGTCTCGCCGAACCTCTCCCGGTAGCGGGCCGCGAACCGGCCCTGATGGGTGAAGCCCCAGCGCCAGGCCACCTCGCTCACGCTCACCTCGTCCGGCGCGGCCGTCCGCAGCTCCTCGCGGACCCGGTCGAGCCGGACCTCCCGCACGTACGCCATCGGCGACATCCCCACGTACTCCCGGAAGGACTCCTGCAGGCGCCGCACGCTGACGCGGCCCAGGGCGGCGAGTTCGGTGGTCGTGAACGGATGCTCGGGGCGCTCCCGCACCGCGTCCATGGCCCGTTTGACCGGGGCCGGCCGCAGCGCCTCCGCCGGACGGGCGAGCGCCTCCCGCCACGGGTGCTCGGCGGCCAGCAGCAGGCCGTTCAGCAGCGCCTCCTGCAGGGGCCTGGCGACCAGCTCGTGCGTGGCGAGCCCCTCCCCGGCGAGCGCCTCGGCGGCGACCTGGCGGGCGAAGCGCACCCAGCTCAGACCGGGGCCGCGGGTGATGTCCAGGCGGGGCGCGAAGACGAGCGGGCCGCGCGGCGGCCGGCCCGTCAGCTGTTCGAGGCGGTCGCGCAGTTCGGCCGCGCCGATCTTCACGGACAGGGTCCGGCAGTCCCCGCTCCAGCGGTCGAGGAAGGTGTCCCCGGCCGGGTCGAGGAGCAGCGCCTCGGCGGGCGTGGCCACGATCCGGGAGCCGCCGCCCTGGCGCATCTCCATCGACCCGCTCAGCGGCGCGTTGAGGTGGTACGCGCCGAGTTCGCCGAAGCTCATCCGCACGTCGGCGCCGCAGCTGAGGTCGCCGATGACCAGCGGACCGAGCGACACGGTGTCGAAGCGGGCCGCGAAGGGGCGCCGCTCCCCGTCGACGACGGCCATGCGGTTCGCGTAGTAGCGCGCGTCGAGCTCCTCACGCGCCTCGTCCACGTCCTCCGTCCGGAACGAGCTCCCGCCCGCCACCCCCGCGCCGCCCGCGGCCCCCACAGCTCCCATGGACCGAAAGAATATTCATATGACGGATCTGACCGGGAACGGCAGGATGCCCGGCATGCCACGACCCCATGGATTCGCCTACGAACGCCGCCGCGACGGCTCCGTCGTCCTCACCCACCGGGGACGCGCCGCGGGCGTGCTGCGCGGCGGGCGCGCCGGGAAGTTCCTCGCGGAGGTGGAGGCGGGCGACGCCCAGCTGGTGATGGCCCGCTGGACGGGCTCGTACCGCTTCGGCAACGAACGGCAGGCCAGGAGCCACCCGCGTCACCAGGGCGGCCGAACCGGTGGACGGTAAGGGAACGGCAAAGGGGGCCGGATCGTTACCCCTGGCATGACCGCTATGACCCCTGGCTCGAACATCCCTCTCACCGCCGCGCGCGTGGCGGTGGACGTGGCCGCTCCCGTGCGGCTCGACGTCTCGGGCCTGCTGCTCGGCGCCGACGGCAAGGTGCGCTCGGACGACGACTTCATCTTCTACAACCAGCCGGCCGGGCCCGGCGTCACCTACCGCTCCGGCGGCGGGGCCGCGCCCGACGCGATCCTGGTGGACACCGGCGCCCTCCCCGCCGGGATCGAGAGGATCGTCGTCACGGCGAGTCCGGACGCCGCGGGCCAGACCTTCCAGGGCATCGAGCCGACGGCCACCCTCCGCAACGCGGACGACGGCTCCGTGATCGCCACGTTCACGCCGCCGCAGCTGGCCACGGAGACGGCACTGGTGGTCGTCGAGATCTATCTGCGCAACGGCGCCTGGAAGGCCCGCGCGGTGGGCCAGGGGTACGCGAACGGGCTGGCCGGCATCGCGACCGACTTCGGCGTCTCGGTGGACGACGAGCCCGCCGCCGCCCCGGCCTCGGCCCCCGCGCCCGTCACCCCCGCCGCCCCGGCCCCCGTGGCCCCGCCGGTGCCGTCCGCGCCGCCCGCCGCGCCGGTGGACCCGCGCGTCGCGGCCCCGGTCCCGCCCGCTCCGACCGCTCCCCCGGCCGCCGCCTCCGCCCCCACCGGCAAGATCAACCTCGACAAGGGCCGGGTCAGCCTCCAGAAGAACCAGACGGTGTCCCTGGTCAAGGGCGGCCGCCCGCTGCTCTCCCAGGTCAGGATGGGCCTCGGCTGGGAGCCCGCCTACCGGGGCAAGGACATCGACCTGGACGCCTCCGTCATCGCGTACGGCCCTCAGCGCAACCACCTGGACAGCTGCTACTTCGGCAAGCTGTCCATCCTGAACGGCTCGGTCAAGCACTCCGGCGACAACCTCACCGGCGAGGGCGCGGGCGACGACGAGGTCATCACCGTCGACCTCGGCCGTCTCCCGGCCGACGCCACCGGCCTGGTCTTCACGGTCAACTCCTTCTCGGGGCAGAAGTTCACCGAGGTCGCCAAGGCCTACTGCCGGCTCATCGACGGGACGACCGGCGAGGAGCTGGTCCGCTTCGACCTGACCACCGCCGAGCCGCAGACCGGCGTGATGATGGCCAAGCTGATCAAGCAGTTCTCCGGCGAGTGGGAGATGACGGCGATGGGCGAGTTCGTGAAGTCGCGGACCGTCCGGGGCATGGTGAAGCCGGCCGCACAGGCGCTCTGAGCGGCCGGGACGCCCCTGGGGGCGTCGTGTCGATCAGTCCGGGCGCGCGACGCCCGGCACCGCTCCCCGGCCCGGCCTGATCGGCAGGGCACCCCTAGAACAGCGCGCTGTAGGCGTTGAGGGCGGGCTGGCCGCCGAGGTGGGCGTAGAGCACGGTCGAGTCCCGGCCGATCTCTCCCCGGTCCACCAGGTCGACCAGCCCCGCCATCGACTTCCCCTCGTAGACGGGGTCGGTGACCATGCCCTCGGTGCGGGCGGCGAGCCGCATCGCGTCGAGGGTGGTCTCGTCCGGGACGCCGTACACCCCGGCGTGGTAGCGCTCGTCCAGCTCGACGTCGGCCGCCGTCACCTCGCGCTCGACGCCGATGAGGGCGGCGGTGTCCCGGGCGATCCGGGTGATCTGCTCGTGCGTCGGGACGGGCTCGGCGGAGGCGTCGATCCCGATGATCCGCCGGGCCGGGCCGCCCTCCTCGGCGAGCGCGGCGAAGCCCGCGACCATGCCGGCCTGGGTGGAGCCGGTCACCGAGCAGACGACGACCGTGTCGAAGAAGACGCCGAGCTCGCGCTCCTGCTCGGCCACCTCGTAGGCCCAGTTCGCGAAGCCGAGACCGCCGAGGCGGTGGTCGGAGGCGCCCGCCGGGATCGCGTACGGCTTTCCGCCGCCCTCCTCGACCTCGCGCAGGGCCTGCTCCCAGCTCTCCTTGAAGCCGATGCCGAAGCCGGCCCTCACCAGGCGCACGTCCGCGCCCGCGAGGCGGCTGATCAGGATGTTCCCGACCTTGTCGTAGACGGAGTCGGGCCAGTCGACCCAGCTCTCCTGGACGAGGACGCACTTGAGGCCGGCGCGGGCGGCGACGGCGGCGACCTGGCGGGTGTGGTTGGACTGGACGCCGCCGATGGAGACGAGGGTGTCGCAGCCCTGGGCGAGCGCGTCGGCGACCAGGTACTCCAGCTTGCGGGTCTTGTTCCCGCCGTACGCCACGCCGGAGTTGCAGTCCTCGCGCTTGGCCCAGAGGGCGGCGCCGCCGAGGTGGTGCGTCAGCCGTTCGAGGGGGTGGACCGGAGAGGGCCCGAAGAGGAGCGGGTAGCGGTCGAAGTCGTTGATGGGCAAGGCGGCTCCCGGTGAATGCGACGACGGTCGGCGGTCCTGGACGCGCTGTGGCCCTACGGGGCCGGGGGCTCCGCCGGCGCGGGGATGCCGGTCACCTCGGCCACCTCGATGGCGTCGTCCGCGAGCTGTTCGAGCGCGGCCCATATCTCCGTGGTGACCCGCACCGCCTCCTCCGCGTCCCCCGCCGCGCACGCCTCGATGAGCCGGGCGTGCAGTTCGGCCGACCCGCAGCTCCCGGCGTCTCCGAAGAGACGCCGCTCGACGCGGCGGATCAGGGGGGTGTACCGCGCGATCGTGGCGGCGGCGGCGTGGTTGCCGCTGGCGACGACGAGGACCTGGTGGAGTTCGTCGTCGGCGTTCAGGGCGGCCTCCACGTCGGAGGCGCGGACGGCCGCCGCGAAGCGCTCGTTGGCCTCGCGCATGGTCCGGATGCCCTCGGGGCCGATCAGCGGCACCCCGGTCCTGGCGGCGAGTTCGTGCATCACCCGCACCACCGAGGCGGCGTCCCGGACGACCCGGCTGACCGGTCGGGTGACCCGGGTGTAGCTCTGCGGCTTGGACTCGACGAGCCCCTCGTCGCCGAGCCGGGCCAGGGCCTCGCGCACGGGTGCGCGCGAGAGCCCGAGCCGTTCGGCGAGATCGGCGTCCTTCAGCGAGGCACCGGGCGCGAGGTCGCCGCGGACGATGGCCTCGCGCAGCGCCTCGTACGCCCGGTCACGCAGCAGGGTCCGGCCCACGGGCCGCAGTGCGTCCATGGACTGACATGTTAAATGTCGGTCCATGGGACTGACCAGAGATCAGTTTCGGTCCCCACCGTCTCAGCGGCGGGGCTGGCGGCGCCAGGGACCGGTGATCGCGACCATGATGCCCGGCGTCTGGATGTTGGCGAACAGCGTCTCGCCGTCGGGCGAGAAGACGACGCCGGTGAACTCGCTGTCGTTGAGGTCGTTGCGGGCGATCGGGTAGGTGCGGCCCGAGTCGGTCGCGCCGAAGAGGTGCTGGACGCCCTCGCCGTCCTCGGCGATGACGAGACCGCCGTACGGGGAGACGGTGATGTTGTCGGGGCCGTCGAAGGCGCCGTCCTGCTCCGGGGTCGCGTTCACGCCGAGCAGCACCTTGAGGGTGAGGGTGCGGCGCTTCGGGTCGTAGAACCAGACCTGGCCGTCGTGCGCGGCGCCGGGGCTCTCCTCGCGCGCGTAGGAGGAGACGACGTAGGCGCCTCCGTCGGCCCACCACATGCCCTCCAGCTTGCGGGCGCGGGTGACCTGGCCGTCCGTGAACTGCTTGCGGACGGGGGTGGTGCGGGCGTCGCGGTCGGGGACGTCGACCCAGTCGACGCCGTAGACGGTGCCGATCCGGGTGGCGCGGGACAGGTCGTCCACGAAGCGGCCGGAGGAGTCGATGCACTTGAAGGCCTGGAGCACACCGGCGTCGTCGGCGAGGGCGCGGAGCTTTCCGCGGCCGTGCTCGAAGCCCTGCGGCGGGACCCAGCGGAAGAGCAGCCCGTTGGGGCCGGAGGCATCCTCGGTCAGGTAGGCGTGACCGTGCTTGGGGTCGACGACGACGGCCTCGTGCGCGTAGCGGCCGAAGGCCTTGATCGGCTTCGGGGCGAGGTTGGCCCGGCGGTCGTACGGGTCGACCTCGAAGACGTAGCCGTGGTCCTTGGTCATGCCGTTCTTGCCGGCCAGGTCCTCGGTCTCCTCGCCGGTCAGCCAGGTGCCCCAGGCGGTGCGTCCGCCCGCGCAGTTGGTGGAGGTGCCGGCGACGCCGACCCACTCGGCGACGGTGCCGTCGCGGTGCACCTCGACGACCGTGCAGCCGCCGGCCGCGGCCGGGTCGTAGACGAGTCCCTCGGTGAGCGGGACGGGGTGCTCCCACTTGCTGCGGGGGCCCTTGAGCTCGTGGTTGTTGACGAGGTACGTGGTGCCGCGCGGGCCGGCGAAGGCGGCGGTTCCGTCGTGGTTGGAGGGGGTGAACTCGCCGGATTCGAGGCGCGTCACGCCGCTGTGGGTGACGACGCGGTACGAGAAGCCCTCGGGCAGGGCGAGCATCCCGTCGGGGTCGGCGACCAGCGGGCCGTACCCGAGCGTCCGCCCGTGGCCGTGGCCCGCGCCGTACGCCTCCGGCTCGTCGGAGGCGAGCGCCTCGGGGGCGGTGGCGAGGGCGCCGACGGCTCCGGTGAGGGCGAGGCCCGCGCCGGCGACGGCGGACTGCTTGGTGAACTCTCTGCGGTTGAGCGGCATGGTGGTGGGGTCTCCCTGTGGTGGCCGGATCTCGCGGGCCACCTTCCCGCGCCCCCGCGAACAGCGCCTGAACGCCACGGGAACACCACCGGGCACCACTCCCGGGCCGTGCCCGAGGCACCGCTCCCGGCCCCGTACCCGAGGCGCCGCACCGGGGCGTCCTCACGGGACACCCCGCCGGACGTCCCGCCCCGGCGCCGCCGCACACCTCCGGACGTCCCGCTCCGGCGCCGCCGGGCGGCCGTCACCGGCCGTCCCGCCCTCCCGGGACGCCGCTCCCCGGGCCTCGTTCCCGAGTCGGCACCCCCCGAGACGGCGCTCCCCGGGGCGGGACGCTCCCCGGGACAGCCCCACGGCCCGCCCCGCCGGAGGCGCCCCCAAGGGCGCCCCTCCCCTGCCCCCGGGTCCTGCCCCCGGGTCAGGAGCCCGCGCGGGAGCGGGCCTTGAAGGCGGCCTTGCGGGCGTCCTTCGCCGTCGTCTTGTCGCGGTGCAGGCGGCCCATCGCCTCCAGGACCTCGGCCGTGGCCGGGTGCTCCACCCGCCAGGCCGCCTCGAAGAAGCCGCTGTGGCGGCCGGTCAGGCCCTCGATGAGCTCCTGGAGCTCCTGGAGGTCGCCGTCCGAGGAGAGCTGGGCCGCGATCGTGTCGATCGCCAGCCAGAAGATCATCGACTCCGGCGGCGCGGGCACGTCCGTCGCGCCGCGCTCGGCGAGCCAGACCCGGGCGAGGCCGCCGAGTTCCGCGTCGTCCAGGACCTCCCGGACGGCGGGCTCCGCCTCGGCTCCCACGAGGGAGAGCGTCTGCTGGCAGTGGAGGCGGCGGAGCGGGGAACCGGCGTCGGCGCCGCGGGCGGCGTGCAGCAGTTCGCGGGCCGCGGCGAGCGCGTCGCGGCCGGCCAGCCACGCGGCGGTCTCCTCGCGGGCCGCGGCCTCCGGGTAGCCGGCGATCCCGTCGAGGAGCGCGTCGGCGCCCTTCTCCGTCAGGTCGCCGACGGCGGGCGCGTCCACGCCGGCCTCCAGCATCCGGGCCCGGATGCCGTAGAGGCCGAGCGGGGTGAGCCGGACCATGCCGTAGCGGGTGACGTCCTCGTCGTCGACGGGCGGCGCGGGCTCCTCGCCCTCCTCGGCCATGAGGGCCTCGTCGACGGGCTGGTACTCGACGAGCCCGATCGGTTCGAGCAGCCGGAACTGCTCGTCGAGCCGCATCATCGCGTCCGAGACCTGCTCCAGGACGTCGTCGGTGGGCTCGCCCATGTCGTCGGGGACGACCATCGACGCGGCGAGCGCGGGCAGCGGCACGGGACCCTCGCCGGCTCCTCCTTCGCTGACGGTCAGCAGGTAGAGGTTGCCGAGGACGCCCTCCAGGAACTCGGCCTCGGCCTCGGGGTCCCAGTCGAGCGCCTCGACGTCGATCTCGCCGTCCTCGCCGAGGATCGCGTCCAGGTCGTCGAGAACGGGCGCGACGGCGTCGGCGAAGACGGCGTCGAAGCCGTCCAGCCAGAGGCCGAGGACGTCCTGGGGCGAACCGCCGGTGACCAGCGCGAGGTTCTCGCCGGGCCCGGCCCGGCCGGGGAGGCCGTCCTCCGCGCCCTCCTCGCCGTCCGCGCCGTCCTCGACGGCGACGAGACCGGTGTCGACGGCGAGCCGCCAGGCGTCGCCGGCCCAGGTCTCGCCGTCCTCGTCGTCGGCGAGACCGAGGACCCCGGCGGCCTCGGGGAGCTGCTCGTCGACGAGTTCGCCGCCCGCGTCGACCCGGGTCTCGGGACCGGCCCAGCGGGCGAGCCGTACCGCCTGGGCGAGGAGGGGGGCGGCCAGGGCGTCCCGCGCCAGCTCCGCGTCCGCAGGCAGCCGAACGGGGGGAAGGGTGGGGTGGTCCGCTGACATCTGGGGGGTCTCCTCGACGCGTGCGTGGGTGAAGGCGAAAAGGGCTCAACGAGAGTCCTCAGGGTAGACGCATCCGGGACCCCGTCCGCCGGTTCACGGATCCGTCAGCCTTCGTACACCCGTCGACCCTTGACAAGTGCGGGGCTCTCGCAAGAGATTGACGCGCGTAGATCCATCTGCCTTTCCTCCAAGAACCCTCGGAGCCTCCTGATGTCTTCCTCCATACCGAGATTCGCCGCGGTCTCCGCCGTCGTCGCCTCCGCCCTCGCCGCCGGCCTGCTCGCGGGCCCGTCGAGCGTCGCCGCGGAGATCACCACGGCGGAAGCCACCGCGGACAGCGCCGCCGGCGTCCGCATCCACGACATCCAGGGCACGACGCGCGTCTCCCCCCTCGTCGGCAAGCAGGTCACCGGCGTCACGGGCATCGTCACCGGCGTCCGCACCTACGGCTCGCGCGGGTTCTGGATCCAGGACCCGGAGGCCGACGAGAACCCGGCCACCAGCGAGGGCGTCTTCGTCTTCACGAGCTCCGTCCCGACCGTCGCCGTCGGCGACGCGGTCAGCCTGAGCGGCACGGTCACCGAGTACGTCCCCGGCGGCCTGAACTCGGGCAACCAGTCGCTGACCCAGATCTCGAAGCCGGTCGTCAAGGTCGTCTCGAAGGGGAACCCGGTCCCGGCCCCGGTCACGATCTCCGGCTGGTCGGTGCCCGACGCGTACGCCCCCGAGGGCGACCCGGCCGCGGACGGATCGATCAACGGCCTGACCCTGGACCCCGAGACGTACGCCCTGGACTACTACGAGTCCCTGGAGGGCACCAACGTCCGGATCGACTCCTCGCGGGTGGTCGGCGCCACCGACCCGTACGCGGAGCTCTGGGTGACGGTGAAGCCCTGGGAGAACCCCAACCTGCGCGGCGGCACGGTCTACGGCTCGTACGAGTCCCAGAACACCGGCCGGCTCCAGATCCAGTCGCTGACGCCGCTGGCCCAGCAGCCCTTCCCCAAGGCGAACGTGGGCGACCGGCTGACCGGCACCACCGAGGGCCCGCTCGACTTCAACCAGTTCGGCGGCTACACGATCACCGCCCGCACCCTCGGCACGGTCGTCGACGGGGGTCTTGAGCGCGAGACCACGGACAAGCAGCACAAGAACGAGCTGGCCGTGGCGACGTACAACGTCGAGAACCTCGACCCGAGCGACCCGCAGGAGAAGTTCGACGCGCTCGCGAAGGCGGTCGTCGAGAACCTCGCCTCGCCCGACATCGTCGCCCTGGAGGAGATCCAGGACAACAACGGCGCCAAGAACGACGGCACGGTCGCCGCCGACGTGACGGTGAAGAAGTTCACCGAGGCGATCGTGGCGGCCGGCGGCCCGGCGTACGAGTGGCGCTCGATCGACCCGCAGAACGGCAAGGACGGCGGCGAGCCCGGCGGCAACATCCGTCAGGTCTTCCTCTTCAACCCCGAGCGGGTCTCCTTCACGGACCGCGCGGGCGGCGACGCGACCACCGCGACCGCCGTCACGGGCACCAAGGGCCGCGCCGCGCTGTCCCTCTCCCCCGGCCGCATCGACCCGGCGAACGCCGCCTGGGAGGCCAGCCGCAAGCCGCTCGCGGGCGAGTTCGTCTTCCGCGGCCGCACGGTCTTCGTGATCGCCAACCACTTCGGCTCGAAGGGCGGCGACGAGTCCATCGTCTCGCACCACCAGCCGCCGAACCGTTCCTCCGACGCGAAGCGACTGCTCCAGGCGCAGGCCGTCAACGCCTTCGTGAAGGACATCGTCGCGCTCGACAAGCAGGCCGACGTGCTCGTGGTCGGCGACATCAACGACTTCGAGTTCTCCGGCACGGCGCAGGCGCTGACGGACGGCGGCGTGCTCTACCCGGCCGTGAAGTCGCTGCCGGTCAGCGAGCGCTACTCGTACGTCTACCAGGGCAACAGCCAGGTCCTCGACCAGATCCTGACCAGCCCGGGCGTGCACCACTTCGAGTACGACAGCGTGCACATCAACGCCGAGTTCGCCGACCAGGACAGCGATCACGACCCGCAGGTCCTGCGCTTCCGCCCCTGACGGCCCGACCCGTCACACGCCCGCGCCCAGACGGAGCGCGGGCGTGTACCGCCGCACCCGGCCGCCCACGAGCGCCGGGTGGTGGTGCACCCGCTTCCAGGCCTCGCTCGACCGCGCGTCGTCCGCCTGCCACTCCTCGTGGGCCTGCTCGCTCTCCCACTCGGCGTAGTTCAGGACCCGGCCGCCGTCGACGGACAGGTGGAACCGGGCGCTGATCCCGCCGGACTCCGGCCGTGCCGCCGCGTCCTCGTCCAGGGCGGTGAACACGGCGTCCACCCACTCCTCCCGGTGACCCGCGCCGGTCCCGTCGAAGTCGGCCTCGACGATCACGACGACCCCCGGCGGCTCCCCCGTGGCCGTCGCGCGGCGGGCGGTGGAGCGGTGGACCGGCCCGTAGCGGCGGAGCTCCACCCGCTCGATGCCGGGCACGGCGGCGTCGATCTCGGCGTTCCGGTCGTCGCGGTGGGTGCGGACGAAGTCGTCGTAGACCTGCTGCTCGGTCCACTGCGAGTGGTGCAGCAGCGTGTCCCCGTCGGTCCCGATGAGGACGCTGTACGAGAGCAGGCCGGGGTCCGGCCACGCGCGGCCCTCCCAGGCCGTCCGGATGGCCTCGACGGCGGCGCGCTGCCGCTCGGGGGTGCCGACCCTCCAGGTGCTGACGAGGACGGCGCCGACTCCGGGACGGTGGGGGTCGGGGCGGGCATCGGGGTGGGCGACGGCGTTCATGGCGGAGTCTCCTGTCTCCTCGGTCCGTGTTCCTCGGACGACCTGGTTCGTGTTCCCCGGACGACTCGACCCTCCTCCCTCGACCGTGGTTGAGGTCAAGGGAGCCCGTGCGAGACTTCCGACCATGCTCCTTCGCCCCGCCACCCGCGCCGAACTGCCCGCCGTCCTCGCCCTCCTCGCCGGCGAGGACGGGGTGGTGGACCCCGGGTCGGTCGTCGTCACCGACGCGTACGAGCGGGCCTTCGCGGACATCGAGGGCGATCCGCGCAACGAGGTACTGGTCCTGGTGGACGGCGAACTCGTCCTGGGCTGCCTCCAGGCCACGTACGTCCCGGGGCTCGGCAAGGGCGGCGCCGAGCGGGCCCTGATCGAGGCGGTCCGGATCAGGGCCGACCGGCGCGGCGGCGGGCTCGGCCGGGAGCTGATGGAGCGGGCCGTGGCGCGGGCGGAGGAACGCGGCTGCGCGCTCGTCCAGTTGACCAGCGACAAGCGACGGACGGACGCCCACCGCTTCTACGCCTCCCTGGGCTTCGCGCGCAGCCACGACGGCTTCAAGCTGGCGCTCTAGCCCAGCAGGTGCCCGCCGCCGTCGACGAGGAGGACCTCGCCGGTGATGTACGGGGCGTGGGCCAGGTCGAAGACGGCGCCGGCGATGTCCTCGGGGCGGCCGACCCGGCGCAGCGGGACGACCCCGGCCACGTGCTCCTTGGCGGCGTCGGCGCCCTCGACGCCGTCGAACCAGGGGGTGTCGATGAGGCCGGGCGCGACCGCGTTGACGCGGACGCCGGGGCCGAGGGCCTTGGCGAGGAGCTTCGTCATGTGGTTGACGGCGGCCTTGGAGACGGCGTACGGGATGGAGCTGCCGCCGGGCCGGACGCCTGCCTGGGAGGAGACGGTGACGACGTTGCCGCGGGTCTTCCGCAGGTGCGGGACGGCGGCGGTGATGGTCTGCCAGACGCCGATGACGTTGACGTCGTAGAGGTGGCGCCAGACCTCGGGCGAGGCGGCTTCGAGGTCGTCGTGCGGGATGAACCGGGTGGTGCCCGCGCAGTTGACGAGGAGGTCGAGACGGCCGTACGCCTCCACCGCGGCCTCGACGAGGGCCGTGGCCTGGGCCTCGTCGGAGACGTCGGCCCGGACGTAGACCGCGTCCGGCAGTTCGGCGGCGAGGGCGGCGCCCGCTTCGGCCGACCGCGCGGAGTTGACGACGACCCGGAAGCCGGCGTCGGCGAGCCGTCGGGCGACGGCGGCCCCGATGCCCGAGGACGAGCCGGTGACGAGGGCGACGCGCCGGTCGGCGGCCGCGCTGTGTGCGCTCATGCTGTGCTGTTCTCCATGTCCCCCTGTCGCGCCCGGCCGATCATGCCAGACGGCCATCGTTCACAGAAACTGAATTCTCGAACCAAGCAGATCTAAGTGGACCTTCACGGTCGCTCGCGCACAGACTTCTCGGATGGACACCGAACGCCCCTTCGGGCGCGCCCTCTGCGCGATGATCACCCCGTTCACCGCCGCCGACGCCCTCGACCTGGACGCGGCCGGGGAACTCGCCGTCCGTCTCCTCGCGGAGGGCTGCGACGGCCTGGTCCTCAACGGCACGACGGGCGAGTCCCCGACCACCACCGACGCCGAGAAGGCCGCGCTGGTCCGCGCCGTCCGCGAGGCGGTCGGCCCCGGCCCGTCGGTCCTGACGGGGGTGGGCACCGCCGACACCCGCCACACCGTGGAGCTGGCCCGGCAGGCCGAGGAGGCGGGGGCGGACGGGCTGCTCGTCGTCACGCCGTACTACAGCCGTCCCCCGCAGTCGGCCGTCGAGGCGCACTTCCTGAAGGTCGCGGACGCGACCGGGCTGCCGGTGATGGTCTACGACATCCCCGGCCGCACCGGCACCCGGGTCGAGCCCGCGACGATGCGGCGGATCGCCCGGCATCCGCGGATCGTGGCGGTGAAGGACTGCGCGAACGACCTGCTCGGTTCGGCCCGGCTGATCGCGGAGACGGGGCTCGCGTACTACTCCGGGAGCGAGGAGCTGAACCTCCCGCTGTACGCGGTGGGCGGCGCCGGCTACGTCAGTACGGTGGCGAACGTGGCGCCGCGCCGGATGCGCGCGGTCCTGGACGCCTTCGACGCGGGCGACACCGCGGGCGCGGCCCGGCTCAACGCCGAGGTCCTGCCGCTGACCGAGCTGATGATGGCCTCGGGCCTGCCGGGCACGGTGACCGCGAAGGCACTCCTCGGCGGCCCGGTGCGCGAACCGCTGCGGCCCGCGGACCGGGAGGCGGCCGACGCGCTGCGCGCGGCGCACGGGGCGCTGGTCCGGTCGGGGTCACCGGTGTAGCGGCCCCGTGCGGAGGGCGGTCGGCCGCCCGCCCCGGCCGGGCGGGGCGGGGGCGGGGGCCGGCCCGTCCTGTCGGTGCCTCAGTTGTGGCTGTGCAGGATGTCGTTCAGTCCGCCCCAGACCGCGTTGTTCGGACGGGCCTCGACGGCGCCGGTGACCGAGTTGCGGCGGAAGAGGATGTGGGAGGCGCCGGAGAGCTCGCGGGCCTTCACGATCTGGCCGTCGGGCAGGGTGACCCGGGTGCCGGCGGTGACGTACAGGCCGGCCTCGACGACGACCTCGTCGCCGAGCGCGATGCCGACGCCCGCCTCGGCGCCGACCAGGCAGCGCTCGCCGATCGAGATGACGACGTTGCCGCCGCCGGAGAGGGTGCCCATGGTGGAGGCGCCGCCGCCGATGTCGGAGCCGTCGCCGACGACGACGCCGGCGGAGATGCGGCCCTCGACCATGGAGGTGCCGAGGGTGCCGGCGTTGAAGTTGACGAAGCCCTCGTGCATGACGGTGGTGCCCGCGGCGAGGTGGGCGCCGAGGCGGACGCGGTCGGCGTCGGCGATGCGGACGCCGGCGGGCACGACGTAGTCGGTCATGCGCGGGAACTTGTCGATCGAGGTGACCTGGAGGTGCAGACCCTCGGCGCGGGCGTTGAGCCGCACCTTCTCGACGTCGTCGACGGCGACCGGGCCGAGCGAGGTCCAGGCCACGTTCGCCAGCAGGCCGAAGATGCCGTCCAGGCTCTGGCCGTGCGGCTTGACCAGCCGGTGGCTCAGCAGGTGGAGGCGCAGGTAGGTGTCGTGCGCGTCGAGCGGCTTCTCGTCGAGCGAGGCGATGACGGTGCGGACGGCGACCACCTCGACGCCCCGGCGGGCGTCCACGCCGAGGGCCTTGGCGGCGCCCTCGCCGAGGGCGTCGACGGCCTCCTCGGGGGTGAGGCGCTCGGTGCCGGCGGGGCCGGCGGCGTCGGTCAGCTCGGGGGCGGGGAACCAGGTGTCGAGAACGGTGCCGTCGCCGGCGATGGTGGCGAGGCCGGCGGCGACGGCGCCGGTGGTGCGAGGAGCAGTGGTCATGACGGAAAACCTAACGGGCGGCCCCCCGCCCGGGCCAACCGGTCTCAGGTGTCGGTCGGGCCCGTGGGCGGTTCCGACGAGGTCCCGGCCCGCCGTTTCGGGTCTTCGTTCAGGATCCGGGCCAGCACCTCCCGGGTGTGCTCCCCGTCCTACGGGGCACCGGTGAGCAGCACCTGGAGGCCGATGCCGTCCATGAGGGCGACCAGGGCGCGGGCGGTGACGGGCCCGATGCGCGGGGCGAGGGCGGCGTCGACGATCCGCTCGCGCCGGCCGGGGTCGTGCCTCCGGGGCCGTGCCATCAGTGGGCGCCGCCGAGGTTGAGGACGGCGACCCCCGCGATGATGAGGACGATCCCGGCGATCTTGGCGACGCCCAGGCTCTCGCCGAGGAAGAGGAAGCCGATGAGGGCGACGGCGGCGGTGCCGACCCCTGACCAGATGGCGTAGGCGGTGCCGACCTGGAGCGTCTTGAGCGCCCGCGCCAGGAGCGCGAAGGCGACGAGGTAGCCCGCGCCGGTGACGAGGGAGGGCCAGAGCCGGGTGAAGCCCTCGCTGTACTTCATCGAGGTGGTGGCGAGTATCTCCGCCGCGATGGCGCCCGCAAGGAGTCCGTAGCCCACGTGTGCGAGCGTACACAGCACCGTCTACGGGTGTACATGTCAGCCACCGATACGGTGTCCCGCATGACGTACCCCCCAGGCCCGCCCGGCCCGCCCTACGGCTACGGCTATCCGCCGCCGCCCCCACCGCCGAAGCCCGGCGTGATACCTCTGGCGCCCCTCGGCTTCGGCACGATCCTGAGCGGCGCCTTCGCGACCTTCGGCCGTTACTGGAAGCAGCTTCTCGGGGTGACGGGGACCGTCTACGGCGTCGCGGTCCTGATCGTCGGCGCGGCGGCCGGCATCGCGTACGCGGCCGTCGGCGACGTCTTCCCCGCCGTGTTCGACCTGCCGGAGGGCCAGGAGCCCCGGTGGGACGACGTCCGGCCGCTGGTCATCGCCTTCGTCTGCGTCTGGCTCGTCGCCATGATCGTGATGCTCTGCGCGAGCGCCGTGGTGGCGGCGGCCTGCCCGGCCGTGGTCCAGGAAGCGGTCCTCGGCCGGCCCACGACCTTCGGCGCGGTCTGGCGCCGCGCCTGGTCCCGGATGCCGGCGGTCCTGGGCACGGTGGTGCTGACGGGCCTGGCCCTGCTGGTCCCGATGGCGCTGTTCGTCGCGGCCTTCGTCTGGATGGTCACGACGCTGCTCCTGGCCGCGGACGACGCGACGGGCACCCCGATGGCGGGTCTGCTGCTGGTCCCCCTCCTCGTCATCGGCCTGGCCCTGCTCATCGCCCCGCTCGCGCTGTGGATCTGGGTGAAGTTCAGCCTGGCCCCGGCGGCGGCGGTGATGGAGGGACAGGGCGCGTTCGCCTCGATGCGCCGCTCCTCGTCCCTGGTCCGCGGCTCCTGGTGGCGCGTGTTCGGCTGTCTGCTCGCGGCCGGCCTGATGGCCTCCGTGGTGAGCTGGCTGATCCAGCAGCTGCTCTCGCTGCTGGTCTCGGCCCCGCTCTCGACCGCCGACTTCTCCGGTGAGGACCGGGGCGCCCTGATCGCCGCCCTGGCGGCCCTCGTCGGCGTCCTGGTCGTCGGCCAGATGATCACCCAGGCGGTCGTCTCGCTCTTCCCGCCGATCGTCACCGGTCTGCTCTACGTCGACCAGCGCATCCGCAAGGAGAACCTGGCCCCGGAGCTGGCCCGGGCGGCCGGCCTCCTCTAGGAACGCGAGAACGGCCGCGCCCCGGAGGGCGCGGCCGTTCTCGCGTACGCGTACGGATCAGACGGTGAAGCCGGGCGTCAGACGTTGAAGCCGAGCGCGCGCAGCTGCTCGCGGCCGTCGTCCGTGATCTTGTCCGGACCCCACGGGGGCATCCAGACCCAGTTGATCTTCAGCTCGCTGACGATGCCGTCCGTCGCGGACTTCGCCTGGTCCTCGATCACATCGGTCAGCGGGCAGGCCGCCGACGTCAGGGTCATGTCCAGCGTCGCGACGTTCGAGTCGTCGATGTGGATGCCGTAGATCAGGCCCAGGTTGACGACGTCGATGCCCAGCTCGGGGTCGACGACGTCGTACAGCGCCTCACGGACTTCTTCCTCGGAGGCCGGCTTCATCGTGGCCTCGGCGTTCTCGGTCATGCCGACTTCCTCTCCGTGTCACCCAGCGCCTGGGCGGTCGCGTCCTTCCACGCCATCCAGCTGAGCAGCGCGCACTTCACACGGGCGGGGTACTTGGAGACCCCGGCGAACGCGACCGCGTCCTCCAGGACCTCCTCCATCGCCTCGTCCGGCTCGATCTGGCCCTTGGACTGCATCAGCTCCAGGAAGGTGCCCTGGATCTTCTGCGCCTCGGCCAGCTCCTTGCCGACGAGCAGCTCGTTGAGGACGGAGGCCGAGGCCTGGCTGATGGAGCAGCCCTGGCCCTCGTACGACACGTCCTCGATGCGCGAGCCGTCGTACTTCACGCGGAGCGTGATCTCGTCGCCGCACGTCGGGTTGACGTGGTGCACCTCGGCGTCGCCGTCCCGAAGACCGCGCCCGTGGGGGTGCTTGTAGTGGTCCAGGATGACGTCCTGGTACATCGAATCCAGCTTCACGAGCCGTCTCCTAGCCGAAGAAGTTCCGTACGTGCTCCAGACCCGCGACCAGGGCGTCGACCTCGGCCGGGGTGGAGTACAGATAGAACGACGCTCGCGTGGTCGCGGGAATTCCGTACCGCAGGCAGACCGGCCGCGCGCAGTGGTGGCCCACGCGCACCGCGATGCCCTCCTCGTCGAGGACCTGGCCCACGTCGTGCGGATGGATGTCGCCCAGCGTGAAGGAGATCGCCGCGCCGCGGTCCTCGGCCGTGGTGGGGCCGATGATCCGCAGGTCCGGCACCTCCTGGAGGCGCCGGACGGCGTACTCGGTGATCGCGTGCTCGTGGCGCGCGATGTTCTCCATCCCGATCGCCGACAGGTAGTCCACGGCCGCGCCGAGGCCGACGGCCTGGGCGATCGGGGGCGTGCCCGCCTCGAACTTGTGCGGGGCCGGCGCGTACGTCGAGGAGTGCATCGAGACGGTCTCGATCATCTCGCCGCCGCCGAGGAAGGGCGGGAGGTCCTCCAGGAGCTCCTGCCGTCCCCACAGCACGCCGATGCCGGTCGGGCCGCACATCTTGTGGCCGGTGAAGGCCACGAAGTCGGCCTGGAGCGCCTGCACGTCCAGGACCATGTGCGGGGCCGCCTGGGAGGCGTCGATGCAGACGAGCGCACCGACCTCCTGGGCGCGGCGGATGATCGTCTCCACCGGGTTGACCGTGCCGAGCAGGTTCGAGACCAGCGTGAACGAGACGATCTTGGTCTTCTCGGTGATGACCTCCTCGATGTTCGAGAGGTCGAGACGGCCGTCGTCGGTGAGGCCGAACCACTTCAGCTTCGCGCCCGTGCGCTGCGAGAGCAGCTGCCACGGCACGATGTTGGAGTGGTGCTCCATCTCCGTGATGGCGATCTCGGTCTCGTGGTCCACGCGGTAGGGCTCGTCGGCCCAGCCCAGCATGTTGGCCACGAGGTTGAGCGACTCGGAGGCGTTCTTGGTGAAGATCACCTCGTCGCGGCTCGGCGCGTTGATGAAGGCCGCGACCTTGTCACGGGCGCCTTCGTACAGCGCCGTCGCCTCCTCGGCGACCGTGTAGACGCCGCGGTGGACGTTGGCGTTGTGACGCTCGTAGTACTGGTTGAGCGCGTCGAGGACCTGCCGCGGCTTCTGGGAGGTCGCCGCGGAGTCGAGGTACACGATCTTCTTGCCGTCGTGGACCACGCGATCCAGGAGCGGGAAGTCCTTGCGGATCGCCTCGGTGTCGAGGAGGCCGGTCAGCCCCTGATGGGCGGAAGTCACGCGGATGCGCCACCCTTCACGTACTTGTCGTAGCCCTCGTTCTCCAGGACGTCGGCGAGCTCGGCGCCGCCGGACTCGGCGATGCGGCCGTTCGCGAAGACGTGCACGAAGTCGGGCTTGATGTAGCGCAGGATGCGCGTGTAGTGGGTGATCAGCAGCGTGCCGACCTCACCGGTCCCGCGGACGCGGTTGACGCCCTCGGAGACGATGCGCAGGGCGTCGACGTCGAGGCCCGAGTCGGTCTCGTCGAGGATCGCGATCTTCGGCTTGAGGAGCTCCAGCTGGAGGATCTCGTGGCGCTTCTTCTCGCCGCCGGAGAAGCCCTCGTTGACGTTGCGCTCGGCGAAGGCCGGGTCCATCTGGAGCTGCTCCATGGCGGACTTGACCTCCTTCACCCAGGTGCGCAGCTTGGGCGCCTCGCCGCGGACGGCGGTGGCGGAGGTGCGCAGGAAGTTGGAGACCGAGACGCCGGGGACCTCGACCGGGTACTGCATGGCGAGGAAGACGCCGGCGCGGGCGCGCTCGTCGACCGACATCTCCAGGACGTCCTCGCCGTCGAGGGTGACGGTGCCGCCGGTGACCGTGTACTTCGGGTGACCCGCGAGGGAGTACGCCAGGGTCGACTTGCCGGAGCCGTTGGGGCCCATGACGGCGTGGGTCTCGCCCTGCTTGATGGTCAGGTCGACGCCCTTGAGGATCTCGCGGGGGCCGTTCTCCGCCTCGACGGAGACGTGCAGGTCGTGGATTTCAAGCGTAGCCATGGGTGACTCAGGACTCCTGGGTGACGGAGACGAGCACATCGTCCCCTTCGATCTTTACGGGGTATACGGGGACGGGGCGCGTCGCGGGAAGGCCGGAGGGCTTGCCCGTGCGCAGGTCGAAGCTGGAGCCGTGCAGCCAGCACTCGATCGCGCAGTCCTCGACCTCGCCCTCCGAGAGGGAGACGTTGGCGTGCGAGCAGATGTCGTTGATCGCGTACACCTCGCCCTCGGTGTGCACGACCGACACCGGCGTGCCGTCGACCTCGACCCGCTTCGGGGTGTCGGCCTCCAGCTCGCTCAGCGCGCAGACTCGGACGAAGGCCATCAGACGGAGGCCTCCAGCTCGGCCTCGATCTTGGCGAGGAGTCGCTCCTGGACGTCCGGCAGACCGATCTGCTGGACGAGCTCCGCGAAGAAGCCGCGGACGACGAGGCGGCGGGCCTCGGTCTCCGGGATGCCGCGGGCCATCAGGTAGAAGAGCTGCTCGTCGTCGAAGCGGCCGGTGGCCGAGGCGTGACCGGCGCCGGCGATCTCGCCGGTCTCGATCTCCAGGTTCGGCACGGAGTCGACCCGGGCGCCGTCCGTGAGGACCAGGTTCCGGTTGAGCTCGTAGGTGTCCGTGCCCTCCGCGGCGGCCTGGATGAGCACGTCGCCGATCCAGACGGCGTGCGCGTCCTGGCCCTGCAGCGCGCCCTTGTAGGCCACGTTGGACTTGCAGTGCGGGGTGTTGTGGTCGACCAGGAGGCGGTGCTCCTGGTGCTGGCCGGCGTCGGTGAAGTACAGGCCGAAGAGCTCGGCCTCGCCGCCGGGGGCCGCGTACCGCACGCGCGGGTGGAGGCGGACGACGTCGCCGCCGAAGGTGACGACGACCGACTTGAAGGAGGCGTCACGGCCGACCAGCGCGTTGTGCTGGGCGACGTGGACGGCCTTCCCGTCCCAGTCCTGGACGGAGACGACGGTCAGCTTGGCGCCGTCGCCGAGGACGTAGTCCACGTTGGCGGCGAGCACGGCGTCGCCGGTGTGGTCGAGGACCACGACGGCCTCGGCGAAGGCTCCGAGCTCGATCACCTGGTGGCCGAAGGCGACGCCGCCCTGGCCGTGCACGGAGATGCGGATCGGCTCGGTGAGCACCGTCTCCTTGGCGACGGTGACGACCGAGGCCTTCTCGAAGGAGGAGTAGGCCTGGGCGGCGACGCGGTCGACGGGCGTGCCGGCCTTGCCGAGGCGCTCGTCGTCGCGGCCGACGGTCTCCACGGTGACGCCCTCGGGGGCCTCGACCTCGACCTTGACGCCCTCGCCGGAGGCGACGGCGGTGCCGTCGTGGAGGCCGCGCAGGCGTGCCAGCGGGGTGAACCGCCACTCCTCCTCGCGGCCGTGCGGGACGGGGAAGTCCGCGACGTCGAAGGACGGGGGCGCGCTCATGCGCGTGGCGACGGTGGACTCGGCGGCCACCGCGATCGAGCCGGCGGTGGTGGAGCCCGCCGGGATGTTCTGAGCCTCAGCCATGGCTGTCGTGTTGCTCTCTTCCTACGTAAGAACCAGGGGGGTGCGGACGGCGGGGCGGCGTCAGCCGACCGCACCCTCCATCTGCAGCTCGATCAGCCGGTTGAGCTCCAGGGCGTACTCCATGGGGAGCTCCTTGGCGATGGGCTCGACGAAGCCGCGGACGATCATCGCCATGGCCTCGAACTCGGTGAGGCCGCGGCTCATCAGGTAGAAGAGCTGGTCCTCGGAGACCTTGGAGACGGTGGCCTCGTGGCCCATGGAGACGTCGTCCTCGCGCACGTCCACGTAGGGGTACGTGTCGGAGCGGGAGATCGTGTCGACGAGCAGCGCGTCGCAGAGGACGTTGGACTTGGCGCCCGGGGCACCCTCGCCGATCTCGATGAGACCGCGGTAGGAGGTGCGGCCGCCGCCTCGCGCCACCGACTTGGAGACGATGTTGGAGGAGGTGTTCGGGGCCATGTGGACCATCTTGGCGCCGGCGTCCTGGTGCTGGCCCTCGCCGGCGAAGGCGATGGAGAGGGTCTCGCCCTTGGCGTGCTCGCCCATCAGGTAGACGGCCGGGTACTTCATGGTGACCTTGGAGCCGATGTTGCCGTCGACCCACTCCATGGTGGCGCCCTCGTAGGCGACGGCGCGCTTGGTCACCAGGTTGTAGACGTTGTTCGACCAGTTCTGGATGGTCGTGTAGCGGCAGCGGCCGCCCTTCTTCACGATGATCTCGACGACGGCGCTGTGCAGCGAGTCGGAGGAGTAGATCGGGGCGGTGCAGCCCTCGACGTAGTGGACGTAGGCGTCCTCGTCGACGATGATCAGCGTCCGCTCGAACTGGCCCATGTTCTCCGTATTGATGCGGAAGTAGGCCTGGAGCGGGATCTCGACGTGCACGCCCTTCGGCACGTAGATGAACGAGCCGCCGGACCAGACGGCCGTGTTCAGGGAGGCGAACTTGTTGTCGCCGACGGGGATGACGGTGCCGAAGTACTCCTTGAAGAGCTCCTCGTGCTCCTTCAGCGCGGTGTCGGTGTCGACGAAGATGACGCCCTGCTCCTCCAGGTCCTCGCGGATCTGGTGGTAGACGACCTCGGACTCGTACTGGGCGGCGACGCCGGCGACCAGGCGCTGCTTCTCCGCCTCCGGGATGCCGAGCTTGTCGTACGTGTTCTTGATGTCCTCCGGCAGGTCCTCCCAGGACTCGGCCTGCTTCTCGGTGGACCGCACGAAGTACTTGATGTTGTCGAAGTCGATGCCGGAGAGGTCGGAGCCCCAGGTCGGCATGGGCTTCTTGCCGAAGAGCCGCAGACCCTTGAGACGCAGCTTGAGCATCCACTCGGGCTCGTTCTTCTTCTCGGAGATGTCGCGGACGACGTCCTCGTTGAGGCCGCGCTTGGCGGCGGCACCGGCCGCGTCGGAGTCGGCCCAGCCGTACTCGTACCGACCCAGGCCCTCGAGCTCGGGGTGGCTGATCTCGGTGGTCATGCGGGGTTCCTCCCGGCCGTGCTTGCGGATGCTGATTCGGTGGTCTGTGGGGTGCCGTGCGGGATGAACGTGGTGCAGACGCCGTCACCATGCGCGATGGTGGCCAGACGCTGGACGTGCGTTCCCAGGAGGCGGGAGAAGAATTCCGTCTCCGCCTCGCACAGCTGGGGGTACTGCTCGGCGACGTGGGCGACCGGGCAGTGGTGTTGGCAGAGCTGCTCGCCGACCGGCGCGTTCCGCGCAGTGGCAGCGTACCCGTCCGCCGTGAGGGCCTTGGCCAGGGCCTCGGTCCGCCGGGCCGGTTCGGCCGCCTCGACGGCCTCGCGGTACGCCCCGGCCTGGGCCTCGATCCGGTCGCGGGCGAAGGCGGCGACGGCCGCCTCTCCGCCGGCGTTGCGCTCGATCCAGCGGAGCGCCTCGACGGCGAGGGAGTCGTACGACTGGTCGAAGGCGTCCCGGCCGCAGTCGGTGAGCGCGAAGACCTTGGCGGGGCGGCCGCGGGTGCGGGTTCCGTAGACGCGCTTCTCGCGGGCCTCGACGACGTTCTCGGCGACCAGCGAGTCGAGGTGGCGGCGGACGGCGGCCTGGGTGAGGCGGAGCCGTGCGGCCAGGTCGGCGACGGTCGAGGGCCCGTGGTCCAGGATCGACCGCGCGACCCGGTTGCGCGTGGAACGCTCTCGGGTCGCGAGTTCCTCCACCGGAGCCGCGCCAACGTTTTTCACAACGCCATTGTTGCGTAATTAATCGGGAGGTGACAAGCGGCGTCCGGCCGGGTGGCGGTGCGGTACGTCACTCAGGTAAGGCTTACCTGACCTGCAGGAACGATCATTCATGGGATGAATCCGCAGCCGTCTGACCAGGGCCTCCGGGCCCGCCACGGGTCCCCGGCCGCACCACCGTCCGGCCCCGCGACCGCACCAGACGCGCGAGGAAATCCGCGTCGCGGACGGCCGCCCCGCCGGGATCGTTGTTGAAGAACGCGAACACGTCCGCGCCCTCCGGCCAGGCCGCAGCGATCCGGTCCGCCCAGGCCCCCAGCGCCTGACGGCCGTAGCGGGGCCAGGGCCGGGCGCGGCCCTCGTGGAAGCGCACGTACCCCCAGTCCGCCGTCCGCCACAGCGGCGTCACCGGCCGCGAGCCCCGGTCCGCCCAGCACAGGGCGGCCCCGCGGTCCCTCAGGACCCCGGCGATCTCCTCCGTCCACCAGGAGTCGTGCCGCGGCTCGACCGCCACCCGCACCCCGGCCGGGAAGCACGCGACCACCGCGTCCAGCAGCCCCGCGTCCGCGCGCAGCGTCGGCGGCAGCTGGAGCAGGACGGGACCGAGCCGGTCGCCCAGCGCCTCCGCCCGGCCCATCAGCCGCTCCACGGGCTCCTCGGGGTCCTTCAGACGCTTGACGTGGGTGAGGAAGCGGCTCGCCTTCACCGCCATGACGAAGCCGTCGGGCGTCCGCTCCCGCCAGGCGGCGAAGGTGTGGCGCTCGGGCAGCCGGTAGAAGGCGTTGTTGTTCTCCACGGTCGCGAACGAGCGCGCGTACTCCTCCAGCCAGAGCCGCTGCGGCAGACCCTCCGGATAGAGCACGCCGCGCCAGTCCCGGTACTGCCAGCCGGACGTGCCGATGTACACGGACATGCGTCTCCCCTTCCCCGTACGGGACGGCTCACCCGGGCCGGGAGGGCGCCCCGGAACCGGCCGCGGCCCGGAACCCGGGGGCGCGGCCCGCGCGCACCCGCCGGGTCCTTAGACTTCCGGACATGTCACACGAGTCCGTCGTCCAGGTCCGCGGCCTGGTCAAGCGGTACGGAAGCAAGACCGCCGTCGACGGCCTCGACCTCGACGTCCGCGCGGGCACCGTCACCGCCGTCCTCGGCCCCAACGGGGCCGGCAAGACCACCACCGTCGAGACCTGCGAGGGATACCGCAGGCCCGACGGCGGCACCGTCCGCGTCCTGGGCCTCGACCCGGTCGCCGACGCCGCCGCCCTGCGCCCCAGGATCGGCGTGATGCTCCAGTCCGGCGGCGTCTACTCCGGCGCCCGCGCCGACGAGATGCTCCGCCACATGGCGAAGCTCCACGCCCGGCCGCTGGACGTCGACGCCCTGATCGAGCGCCTCGGCCTCGGCTCCTGCGGCCGCACGACCTACCGGCGGCTCTCCGGCGGCCAGCAGCAGCGCCTGTCGCTCGCCATGGCCGTCGTCGGCCGCCCCGAGCTGGTCTTCCTCGACGAACCCACCGCCGGGCTCGACCCGCAGGCCCGCCGCTCCACCTGGGAGCTGGTCCGCGAGCTGCGCGCCGACGGCGTGACCGTGGTCCTCACCACCCACTTCATGCAGGAGGCCGAGGAGCTCGCCGACGACGTCGCCATCGTCGACGCCGGGCGGGTCGCCGCCCAGGGCAGCCCCGAGGAGCTGTGCCGCGGCGGCGCCGAGAACACCCTGCGCTTCTCCGGCCGCCCCGGCCTCGACCTCGGCTCCCTGCTCAAGGCGCTCCCGGACGGCACGGCCGCCGCGGAACCGCTGCCCGGCACGTACCGGATCACCGGCGCCGTCGATCCCCAGCTGCTCGCCACCGTCACCACCTGGTGCGCACAGCACGGCGTCATGCCCGACCGCATCTCGGTCGAGCGCCACACCCTCGAAGACGTCTTCCTGGAGCTGACCGGCAAGGAGCTGAGGTCGTGAGCACCGGTACCTACGCGCCGAAGCCGGGGGCCGCCCCCGTCGGGCGGATGATCGCCGCGCAGACCGCCCTGGAGACCAGGATGCTGCTGCGCAACGGCGAGCAGCTGCTCCTCACGGTGATCATCCCGTCCCTCCTCCTGGTGCTGTTCTCCACCGTCGACATCGTCACCGTGCCCGTGGCGACGACGGGCGGCGGCGGCGAGGCCGTCGACTTCCTCGCCCCCGGTGTCCTCGCGCTCGCCGTGATGTCCACCGCCTTCACCGGCCAGGCCATCGCGACCGGCTTCGAGCGGCGGTACGGGGTGCTCAAGCGGCTCGGCGCCTCACCGCTCCCCCGCTGGGCGCTCATGACCGCCAAGACGCTCTCCGTCCTGGTCACCGAGGTCCTCCAGGTCGCGCTCCTGACGGCGATCGCCCTGGCCCTCGGCTGGTCCCCGCACGGCGACCCGCTGTCCGTCCTGCTGCTCCTGGTCCTCGGCACGGCCGCCTTCTCCGGTCTCGGCCTGCTGATGGCCGGCACCCTGAAGGCCGAGGCCACGCTGGCCGCCGCGAACCTGGTCTTCCTGCTGCTCCTGGTGGGCGGCGGGGTCGTCGTCCCGCTGGAGAAGTTCGGCGCGGCCGGCGACGTGCTCGCGCTGCTCCCGATCTCCGCGCTCTCGGACGGGCTGCGCGACGTCCTCCAGAACGGGGCGTCGATGCCGTGGGGCGACGCGCTGATCCTGGCCGTCTGGGCGGTCCTGGGCCTCGGGGCGGCGGCGAGGTTCTTCCGCTGGGAGTAACCGTAAGGTTCCGTTCCGCCATATACGCCCCCCTCGTGAAAGCGCGCACAAGCGCCGCCCTACGATAGGGCCCGTGCAGACCCCCCTCGCCTACATCGCCCAGCGCTGGACCCCGTCCCCCCGGACGCTCCGGCGCGCCGCGCTCGCCGCCGTCGTGATGAGCGTGCTCATCATCGTCACGGGCGGCGCGGTCCGGCTGACCGGTTCCGGTCTCGGCTGCGACACCTGGCCGAAGTGCACGGACGACAGCCTCATCGTCACGCCCGAGCAGGGCTACCGGGGCGCGATCGAGTTCGGCAACCGGATGCTGACGTACGTCCTGTCGGCGGCGGTCGGCTGGGCGATCGTCGCCACCCGGTCCACCAAGCCGTGGCGGCGCGGGCTCACCCGACTCGGCTGGGCCCAGTTCTGGATCGTGATGAGCAACGCCGTCATCGGCGGCATCACGGTGTGGATGGGCCTCAACCCGTGGACGGTGGCCGGCCACTTCCTCGCCGCGAACTCCCTGCTCACGGTCGCCGTCATCACCTGGCACCGCACCGGCGAGGGCGACGCCGCCCCCCGGCCGCGCGTGCCGCGCCCGGTCCGGAAGCTGTCCTGGGCGATCACGGTCGTCTCCGCGCTGCTGATCGTGCTCGGCACGACGGTGACCGGCGCCGGCAAGCACGCCGGCGACAGCAGCGACGTCCCGCGCATGCCGTGGGACTGGACGAACGCCGCCCACGTCCACGCGATCGCCGCCTGGGTCGTCTGCGCCCTCGCCCTCGCCATGTGGCTGGTCCTGCGCGTGGTGGACGCCCCCGACGACACCAGGGCCCGCGCACGCGACCTGCTGATCGTGCTGGCGGCGCAGGGCTGCGTGGGCTATGTCCAGTACTTCACGGGCGTGCCGGAGCTCCTCGTCGGGGCCCACATGCTCGGTTCCTCGCTGATGTGGATCGCCGTCCTGCGGCTCGCCCTGAGCCTGCGCGAGCGCCCGCTCGTCGGCCCCGACATCCCGGCCCAGGCGGACCCGGAGCTGGCGACCACGGCCTGAGGCCCTCGGATCCCGGATCCACGTCCGGGGTCCTGGATCCGGGATCCGGGATCCGGGATCCGGGATCCCGGATCCAGGGTCCCCATGGGTCTACCGGCTCCCCGCAAGCCGGTAGACCCGTTTCGCGTTGTCCGCCGCGATCATCGCGGCCACCCGCCGCGCGTCCGTACGGGACCAGGCGCCCTCCGTGACCCACTCGCCGAGCACCCGGCCGAGGGCGGACCGGAAGGTGCTCGCGGCGACCACGTGCAGTTCGGGCAGCCCCTGGGCACCGCTGGAGAACAGCAGCTTGCCGAACGGCGCCCGCTCCAGGACCTCGGCGAGGACGGCCGCCGCCCGGGCGCCCGTGTGGGCGAGCACGGGGCCGAGGTCGGCGTACACGTGCGGGTGAAGTCCGGTCAGGTGCGCGGCCGCGCGGTGGTGCGGGTAGCGGTGCAGCAGCACCAGGTCGGTGCCGAGCCCCGCGGTGGCGGCGGCGAAGCCCCTCAGGGAAGCCGGATCCTCCGTGTGCAGCTGGAGGGGGCGCCCGGCCGTGACCGCGATCCAGAGCAGATGGCGCAGCAGGACGGGGTCGGTGACCGGGTCGCCGGCCGCGCGGCCGGCCAGCCAGCGCCCGGCGGCCCCGCGCACCTCCGCGGGGCCCGGGGGCTCGGGCAGGACCGCGAGCCCGTCCCGTGCCCCCGAGGCCGAGCTGAACGCGACCGCGTCCCCGGCGGCCCCGTGGACGGCCTCGGCGAGGGCGGCGAGGAAGGCCTCGACGGTGTCCGAGGCGTCGGCGACCCGCTCGGCGAGGGGTTCGAGGCGGACGACCTCGTGGGCCTCTGCGGCGCCCGCGGCGCCGAGCTCGGCGGGGGGCGTGAGGTCGCCGGCAAGCCCGGTGTCGACCAGGTAGGCGGAGATCCCGGAGGCGCGCAGGAGCCGGCGGCCGGCCTCGGCGGCGCCGAGTTCCCGGCGGCGGGCGAGGTAGCGGGCGGGCGGGCAGTGCGGTTCCAGGCCGAGGAGCGGCGGGCACCAGCGGCGCACGGCGAAGCCGGTCTGGGTGTCGAAGAAGGTGGTGCCCGCGGCGGGCAGCACGGAGCCGCCCAGGTGGGCGCCGAGGCGGGCCTCGAAGGTGCCGAGGCCGAGCTCCGTACGGAGCACCCCGTGGCAGTACTGGTCCACCAGGTGCGGCGTGTCGATCATCTCGGGGGGGCTCCCTGTGCGGACGTGTCTCCACACGTCCTAACGGGTGAGCCCCGCGCGAGGTTGCCGCCTCAGCTGTTGGAGGGTCCGCCGACCTGGATTCCGGCCATCCGGGTCCACTCGTACGGGCCCGTGGCGACCTTGGCGGCGAACTCGCCGTCGAACTCCTCGTGAAGGGTCAGGCCGGCCTTCTCGGCGGCCTGCCGCGCGGTCTCGTACGTGCGCGCGACGAGGTCTCCCCAGCCGCCGTCGGCGCCGACCAGGACGATCCGGGTGCCCGCCTGGCCGATGTGCGCGAGGTGCCCCTCGCAGCCGCCGTGCGCCTTGGAGAAGGCCTGGATCTCCTTGGCGAGCCTGGCCGCCCTGCGCTCTTCCTGCTTCGTTTCTGCCATGACACGGATGCTACCGAGGGGTAGATCGACTGGCGACGGCCGGGCCGTGTGGGCTGTCCCACGTGACCCGGCCGTCGACCGGTGCTTCTCGGACGAGCGCCGCGCGCTAGCGCAGGAAGGGGTCCACCGCGACCGCCACGAAGAGCAGCGAGACGTAGGTGATGGACCAGTGGAAGAGGCGCATCTCCTTGAGCTTGGCGCCGGTCACCTCCGCCTTGGCGCGGTTGAGGAGCGCGTGCGCCTCCCAGAGCCACCAGCCGCCGGTGAGCAGCGCCACCGCGGTGTAGAACCAGCCCGTGTAGCCCAGCGGGGTGAGCAGCAGGGAGACGGCGACCATGACCCAGCTGTAGAGCACGATCTGCTTGGCGACGACCTTGTTGGAGGCGAGGACCGGCAGCATCGGCACGCCCGCGCGTGCGTAGTCGTCCTTCACCTTCATCGACAGCGGCCAGTAGTGCGGCGGCGTCCAGAAGAAGATGACGAGGAAGAGGATGACCGCGGCCCACGACATCGAGTTGGTCACGGCCGACCAGCCGATGAGCACCGGCAGGCAGCCGGCGATGCCGCCCCAGACGATGTTCTGCGCGGTGCGCCGCTTCAGGATCATCGTGTAGACCACGACGTAGAAGAGGAGCGCGCCGAGCGAGAGCGCGGCGGACAGCCAGTTGACCAGCAGGCCGAACCAGAGCGTGGAGACCACGGCGAGCGTGAGCCCGAAGACCAGGCCCTCGCGCGGGGTGAGCACGCCGGTGACGAGCGGACGCTGGGACGTGCGGTCCATCAGGGCGTCGATGTCCCGGTCGATGTACATGTTCAGCGCGTTGGCGCCGCCCGCCGAGAGGTAGCCGCCGAAGCAGGTGGCGAGCACCAGCCAGAGGTTCGGCACACCCTGTTCGGCGAGGAACATCACCGGAACGGTCGTGATGAGCAGCAGTTCGATGATTCGCGGCTTGGTCAGCGCCACGAATGCCTTGACGCGGGCCCCGAACGGCCTATGGCCCCCCGGGCTGGGAGTCAAGACGACCCCTGCGGGTCGGGACTCGACGGCCGTCACGCACACCCCTGACAGAGAAATTCCCAGCAAGCCACCCGGGTGAGGACTGGGGTGGAGCTTGCGCGTACCACGCCACTGTAGACGTTGCCCAGACGCCGGTCTTCGCGGGGGTGGGGTCGTGTTGGCGGGGTACGTCCCAAGGGGTGGACACGGTTCGGGGACGGCTTCGGGCCCGCCTCGGGAGGCGAACTCGTACGGCCACCTGCACTCTGGCTGTGTCCTTTCATTTCTCCGCTCATTTGAGGGGCATGGACACGAAAAGAGAGGCGTTTCACGGGGGTAGGCTCGACAACGCCGGTACACCCTCAGTCACCGGCTCACGACATGTGGAGAGGAGCCCTGACCCAGGGTGAGCACTAAGCCGACCACCACAGACCTCGAGTGGACCGAATTGGACCAGCGGGCCGTCGACACCGCCCGCCTTCTGGCCGCGGACGCCGTACAGAAGGTCGGCAACGGCCATCCCGGTACGGCGATGAGCCTTGCGCCCGCCGCGTACACCCTCTTCCAGAAGGTGATGCGGCACGACCCGGCCGACCCCGAGTGGGTCGGACGCGACCGGTTCGTCCTCTCCGCCGGCCATTCGTCCCTGACCCTCTACACCCAGCTCTACCTGGGTGGTTTCGGTCTCGAACTGGACGACCTGAAGGCCTTCCGCACCTGGGGCTCGAAGACCCCGGGCCACCCGGAGTACGGCCACACCGCCGGCGTCGAGACGACCACGGGCCCGCTGGGCCAGGGCGTCGCCAACGCCGTGGGCATGGCGATGGCCGCCCGCTACGAGCGCGGCCTGTTCGACCCGGAGGCCGCCGACGGCACCTCGCCGTTCGACCACCGGATCTACGTGATCGCCGGTGACGGCTGCCTGCAGGAGGGCATCTCCGCGGAGGCGTCCTCGCTCGCCGGCCACCAGAAGCTCGGCAACCTGATCATGCTGTGGGACGACAACCACATCTCGATCGAGGGCGACACCGAGACCGCCGTGTCCGAGGACACGATGAAGCGGTACGAGGCGTACGGCTGGCACGTCCAGCGCGTCGAGCCCAAGGCCGACGGCGACCTGGACCCGGTGGCGCTGTACGCGGCGATCAAGGCCGCCGAGGCCGAGACCGAGCGCCCGTCGTTCATCGCGATGCGCTCGATCATCGCCTGGCCCGCGCCGAACGCGCAGAACACCGAGGCCGCGCACGGCTCGGCGCTCGGCGACGAGGAGATCGCGGCCACCAAGCGCGTCCTGGGCTTCGACCCGGAGCGGACCTTCGAGGTCTCCGACGAGGTCATCGCGCACACCCGCGCGCTCGGCGACCGCGGCCGTGAGGCCCGTGCCGAGTGGGACAAGCAGCTCTCCGAGTGGCGCACGGCCAACCCGGAGCGCGCCGCCGAGTTCGACCGCATCCAGGCGAACGAGCTGCCGGCCGGCTGGGCCGAGAAGCTCCCGGTCTTCGAGACGGGCAAGGGTGTCGCCACCCGTGCCGCCTCGGGCCAGGTCCTCAAGGCGCTCGGCGCGGTCGTCCCGGAGCTGTGGGGCGGCTCGGCCGACCTCGCCGGCTCGAACAACACGACGATCGACAAGGACTCGTCGTTCCTGCCGGAGGGCAACCCGCTGCCGGAGGCCGACAAGTACGGCCGCACGATCCACTTCGGCATCCGCGAGCACTCCATGGCCGCGGAGATGAACGGCATCGCGCTGCACGGCAACACGCGCGTCTACGGCGGCACCTTCCTGGTGTTCTCCGACTACATGCGCAACGCGGTGCGCCTGTCCGCGCTGATGCACCTGCCGGTGACGTACGTCTGGACCCACGACTCGATCGGTCTGGGCGAGGACGGCCCGACGCACCAGCCGGTGGAGCACCTCGCCTCGCTGCGCGCGATCCCGGGCCTGAACGTGGTCCGTCCGGCCGACGCCAACGAGACGGCGCTCGCCTGGCGCGAGATCATGCAGCGGCACACCAAGGTCTTCGGCAAGGGCGCCCCGCACGGTCTGGCGCTCACCCGCCAGGGCGTGCCGACGTACGCCCCGAACGAGGACACCGTCAAGGGCGGCTACGTGCTGTTCGAGGCGGAGGGCGGCACGCCCGAGGTCGTGCTGATCGGCACGGGCTCCGAGGTGCACCTGGCCGTCGAGGCCCGGGAGCAGCTCCAGGCCGCCGGCGTCCCGACCCGGGTGGTCTCGATGCCGTCCGTGGAGTGGTTCGAGGAGCAGGACCAGGCGTACAAGGACTCGGTCCTGCCGCCGTCGGTCAAGGCCCGTGTCGCGGTCGAGGCCGGCATCGGCCTCACCTGGCACAAGTACGTCGGTGACGCCGGCCGGATCGTCTCCCTGGAGCACTTCGGTGCCTCGGCGGACGCGAAGGTCCTCTTCCGCGAGTTCGGGTTCACGCCGGAGGCGATCGTCGCCGCCGCCCGGGAATCCCTGGCCGCCGCCGCGCGCTGACGTCCATACGTACGACTTAATTGGAGATGCAACTCCCATGACAGACGCTCTCAAGCGCCTCTCCGACGAAGGCGTCGCGATCTGGCTGGACGACCTCTCGCGCCAGCGGATCACGTCCGGCAACCTGGCCGAGCTGATCGACCAGAGCCACGTGGTCGGGGTCACCACGAACCCGTCCATCTTCCAGAAGGCCATCTCGGAGGGGCACGGCTACGACCAGCAGCTCGCCGACCTGGCCGCCCGCAAGGTGACCGTCGACGAGGCCATCCGCATGATCACGACGGCGGACGTCCGTGACGCCGCCGACATCCTGCGGCCGGTCTTCGACGCGACCGACGGCCAGGACGGCCGGGTCTCCATCGAGGTCGACCCCCGTCTCGCCCACGACACGGCCGCCACCATCGCCGAGGCCAAGCAGCTGGCCTGGCTGGTGGACCGTCCCAACACCCTGATCAAGATCCCGGCCACCGAGGCGGGTCTGCCGGCGATCACCGAGGTCATCGGCCTCGGCATCAGCGTCAACGTCACGCTGATCTTCTCGCTGGAGCGCTACCGCGCGGTCATGGACGCCTACCTGGCGGGTCTGGAGAAGGCCCGCGAGCGCGGCCTCGACCTCTCCAAGATCCACTCGGTGGCCTCCTTCTTCGTCTCCCGCGTGGACACGGAGATCGACAAGCGCCTGACCGCCCTCGGCACCGACGAGGCCGAGGCGCTCAAGGGCAAGGCCGCCCTGGCCAACGCCCGGCTGGCCTACGAGGCGTACGAGGAGGTCTTCTCCTCCGACCGCTGGGCCGCCCTCGACAAGGCGCAGGCCAACAAGCAGCGCCCGCTGTGGGCCTCGACCGGCGTCAAGGACCCGGCGTACAAGGACACCCTGTACGTCGTGGACCTGGTCGCCCCCGGCACCGTGAACACCATGCCGGAGGCCACCCTGGAGGCCACCGCCGACCACGGCGAGGTCACCGGCGACACCGTCCGCGGCACCTACGAGCAGTCGCGCGCCGAGCTGGAGGCCGTCGAGAGGCTGGGCATCAGCTACGACGACGTCGTCCAGCTCCTGGAGGACGAGGGCGTCGACAAGTTCGAGGCCGCCTGGAACGACCTGCTCAAGTCCACCGAGGCGGAGCTCCAGCGCCTCGCACCTTCGGAGGCGTAAGCACTTTGAGCGCAGTCCACGGAGCCAACCCGCTCCGTGACGCCGCAGACCGACGGCTCCCGCGCATCGCGGGGCCGTCGGGCCTGGTGATCTTCGGCGTCACGGGCGATTTGTCCCGTAAGAAGCTGATGCCTGCCGTCTACGACCTGGCCAATCGCGGCCTGCTGCCGCCGGGCTTCTCGCTCATCGGCTTCGCCCGCCGCGAGTGGGCGGACGAGGACTTCGCGGAGGAGGTCTACGAAGCCGTCAAGCAGCACGCGCGCACCCCCTTCCGCGAGGAGGTGTGGCAGCAGCTGATCCAGGGCATGCGGTTCGTCCAGGGCGACTTCGACGACGACACGGCCTTCGAGCAGCTCAAGTCGACGATCGAGGAGCTCGACAAGGCGCAGGGCACGGGCGGCAACTTCGCCTTCTACCTGTCCGTGCCGCCGAAGTTCTTCCCGCTCGTCGTCCAGCAGCTCAAGAAGCACGGCCTGGCCGACCAGAAGGACGGTTCCTGGCGCCGCGCGGTCATCGAGAAGCCCTTCGGCCACGACCTGGTCTCCGCCAAGGAGCTCAACGAGGTCGTCCACGAGGTCTTCCCGCCCGAGGCGGTCTTCCGGATCGACCACTACCTCGGCAAGGAGACCGTCCAGAACATCCTGGCGCTCCGCTTCGCCAACACGCTCTTCGAGCCGATCTGGAACCGGTCGTACGTCGACCACGTGCAGATCACCATGGCCGAGGACATCGGCATCGGCGGCCGCGCCGGCTACTACGACGGCATCGGCGCCGCCCGTGACGTCATCCAGAACCACCTGCTCCAGCTGCTCGCGCTGACCGCGATGGAGGAGCCCGCCTCCTTCGACGCCGACGCGCTGGCCGCCGAGAAGACCAAGGTCCTCGGCGCGGTGAAGCTGCCCAAGGACCTGGGCAAGTCCACGGTCCGCGGCCAGTACGCGGCCGGGTGGCAGGGCGGCGCGAAGGCCGTCGGCTACCTCCAGGAAGACGGCATCGACCCCCAGTCGAAGACCGACACCTACGCGGCCATCAAGCTGGAGATCGACAACCGCCGCTGGGCGGGCGTCCCGTTCTACCTGCGGACCGGCAAGCGCCTGGGCCGCCGCGTCACCGAGATCGCGGTCGTCTTCCAGCGCGCCCCGCACTCCCCCTTCGACCACACCGCGACCGAGGAACTCGGCCGCAACGCCATCGTGATCCGGGTCCAGCCGGACGAGGGCGTGACGGTGCGGTTCGGCTCCAAGGTGCCCGGCACCCAGATGGAGATCCGGGACGTGTCGATGGACTTCGCGTACGGCGAGTCCTTCACCGAGTCCAGCCCCGAGGCGTACGAGCGGCTCATCCTCGACGTCCTGCTCGGCGACTCCAACCTCTTCCCGCGGGTCGAGGAGGTCGAGCTGTCCTGGAAGATCCTCGACCCGATCGAGCAGTTCTGGGACACGCACGGCAAGCCCGCGCAGTACCAGTCCGGGACCTGGGGTCCGGTCGAGGCGGACGAGATGCTCGCACGAGACGGCAGGAGCTGGCGCCGGCCATGAAGACCGACCTGACGGACACCACGTCCTCCAAGATCAACAAGGCGCTGGTGCTCGGGCGGCGGGCGATCGGCACGCCGGCCGTCGGCATGGTGCTCACCCTCGTGATCGTCACCGACGAGGAGAACGCCTACGACGCGCTCAAGGCGGCCAACGAGGCGTCCCGCGAGCACCCCTCGCGGACCCTCGTCGTCATCAAGCGGGTCTCGCGCTCCCCGCGGGACCGCGCGCAGGCGCGGCTCGACGCCGAGGTCCGCCTCGGCGCCGACGCCAGCACCGGCGAGACGGTGGTGCTCCGGCTGTACGGCGAGGTCGTCGACCACGCCCAGTCGGTGGTGCTGCCGCTGCTCCTCCCGGACGCCCCCGTCGTCGTCTGGTGGCCGGTGAACGCGCCGTCCGACCCGGCGAACGACCCGCTGGGCGCGCTCGCCCAGCGCCGGGTGACCGACACATACGCCGCCGAGCAGCCCATCCAGGAGCTGACCGCGCGCGCGGACGCGTACACCCCGGGCGACACGGACCTCTCGTGGACCCGGATCACGCCGTGGCGCTCGATGCTGGCCGCCGCGCTCGACCAGGTCGTGTGCGAGGTCACCTCGGCCGAGGTGGAGGGCGAGGAGTTCAACCCGAGCGTCGAACTGCTCGCGATGTGGCTCGCGGACCGGCTGAAGGTGCCGGTGCGGCGCTCGAAGTCGGCCGGCCCCGGTCTCACCTCCGTACGGATGGAGACCGACGCCGGCCCGATCGTGCTCGACCGGCCGGACGGCTCGCTCGCCACGCTCTCCATAGAGGGACAGCCGGACCGGGCGGTGGCGCTCAAGCGCCGCGAGACGGCCGAGCTGATCGCGGAGGAGCTGCGCCGGCTCGACCCGGACGACACCTACGCGACGGCGCTCCGGTTCGGTGTGGAGCGGCTCGACGAGGAGGCGGCGACCGTCGCCCCCGAGACCGTGGTGGACACGGTCGTCGAGACGGTCGTGGAGCCCGCCGCGGAGACCGCCGGAGAAGCGGCTCCCGCTGCTCCCGCGGCCAAGCCCGCCTCGAAGAAGGCCCCGGCCCGGAAGGCGGCGGCCAAGTGAGCACCCCCCAGCTGGTCGTCCACCGCGACAAGGAGCTGATGGCCGAGGCCGCCGCGGCCCGGCTGATCACGAAGATCGTGGACGCCCAGACCGCCCGCGGCTCCGCCTCGGTCGTGCTCACCGGCGGCCGCAACGGCAACGGCCTGCTCGCGGCGCTCGGTTCGGCGCCCGCGCGGGACGCGGTCGACTGGTCGCGGCTCGACCTGTGGTGGGGCGACGAGCGCTACCTGCCCGAGGGCGATCCCGAGCGGAACGTCACCCAGGCCCGGGCCGCGCTGCTCGACCGGGTGCCCCTCGACCCGGCCCGGGTGCACGCCATGCCGGCCTCGGACGGTCCGTACGGTCGCGACGTCGACGCCGCCGCGGCGGCGTACGCGGAGGAGCTGGCCGCCGCCGCCGGTCCCGGCGACCACGGCGGGGTGCCGACCTTCGACGTGCTGATGCTGGGCGTCGGCCCGGACACGCACGTGGCCTCGCTCTTCCCGGAGCTGCCGGCGGTCCGCGAGACCGAGCGGACGGTGGTCGGGGTGCACGGCGCGCCGAAGCCGCCGCCGGTCCGGATCTCGCTGACCCTCCCGGCCATCCGGGCGGCGCACGAGGTCTGGCTGCTCGCGGCCGGGGAGGACAAGGCGAAGGCCGCGGCGATCGCGCTGTCGGGCGCGGGCGAGGTGCAGGCCCCGGCGGCCGGGGCCTACGGGCGCTCGCGCACGCTGTGGCTGCTCGACGCGGCGGCCGCGTCGGAGCTGCCGCGGAGCCTGTATCCGCCGGCCTCGGCCTGACCGGTTCCGGCCCGGCTCCCCCGTGCGGAGGCCCGGTTCACCCCTCGGTGGGCCGGGCCTCCGGCGTTTCCAGGAACGGCGCGAGGAGCCCCGGTACGGCCTCGGCGGCGAAGACGAGGCCCTGGCCCTCGCCCGCGTCGCGCACCGCGTAGGCGCCCGCTCCGGCCGCCGTGGTGGCGGTGAGCGTCAGGAGCCCGGCCCGGCGCTGGAAGTACGACTGCCTGACGGTCCAGCCGATGACGCCGGAGCGCTGCAGGGCGACCGTCGTCCGCCGGACGGTGCCCGAACGGGCCACCAGGAAGCCGCCGCTGACGCCGTGTCCGAGGGCGCGGTACGCGTCGAGGGCGAGCAGCACGGCGACCGGTCCGAGGACGAGGGCACAGCCGGCCGCCACGTACAGCAGGACCGGCGTGAGGAGCGGGCCGAGGACGGCGAGGACCGCGACGGGGACGAGGACGCCCCACGCGGCCCACCGCAGCCGCCGGACGCGGGCGGCCCGGGGATGGGCGGCGAGGGGTGCCGCGGTCGGCGGCTCCGGCTCCCGCAGCACCAGGGCGACGACCTCCTCGGCCCGCTCCCTGGGGGCGGCGGGCAGCAGGTTCTTCAGGTCGCCGTGCTTGTCCTCGTCGTGCTCGGCGAGGCCGGTGGCGACGGCGTCGACGCGGGCGGCGCCGAACAGCCGCACGCCGAGCGGCTCGACGAGCTCGATCCCGCGCAGCCGGCGCTCCTCCAGCGTGACCGACCGGGCGGTGAACAGGCCCCGGCGGACGCGGAGGGTGCCACCGGGCTCGCGCTCCAGGCGGTAGTTCCACCACATCTCGACCCACAGTCCGAGGGCGCCGACGGCCCCGGCGACGGTGGCGAGCAGGACCAGGTCGACGACCGTCCAGGTCAGGGAGGTGTCCCGGAAGCGGTCCCCCACCCAGTCGACGACCTCCGCCTGGGCGCCGAACCAGTCGCTGACCTGGAGGACGGCGCCGGCCGCGGCGGCGCCGAGGGCGGGGGCGAGGAAGGAGACGGGGGCGTAGCGGATCCAGTGCGGGTCGAGGGAGGCCAGGACGCCGTCGCGGTCCGGCTCCCCGGCGACGGCGGCGCGGCCGAGGAGCTCCCGGCGGAGCCGCTCGCCCTCGGCGCGGGCGACCAGGTCGAACTCGAGGGTGGACTCGCCACCGGGGGTGTTCTCGCCGGTGCCGATGCGGACCTTGACGACGCCGAGGACGCGCTGGAGGGGGTTGGCGGTGAGGTCGACGCTGCGGACCCGCTCCCGGGCCAGGGAGCGGCGCTTGAGCAGCAGGAGCCCGGTGTGGAGGTCGACCCTCTCGGGACCGACCCGGTAGCGGGTGCGGCGCAGCCGGACCCAGTCGCCGACCGTGCCGAGCAGGACGAGCAGGACGACGCCCGAGAGGACCCAGGCGAAGGCCCGCCCCAGGGACCCGCCGCCCGAGAGGCCGGCCACGGCCGGGAGCGCCGCGCCACCGGCGACCCCGCAGAGGACGACGGCGTCGGCCAACAGGGTGCGCGGGTCGAGCCTCCGCCACTCCTCGCTCATGTGGCGTCCCCGGGGGTGGCCCGGGTGAGCGCGGTGAGGCGTTCGGCGAGCTCGGCGGCGTGCTCGTGGTCGAGTCCCCCGATGCGGATCGCCCCCTTGGAGGAGGCGGTGGTGACGGTGACGGTGGCGAGCCCGAACGCCTGCTCCAGCGGGCCGCGCACGGTGTCGACCGTCTGGATCCGGGACATCGGGGCGATCCGCCACTCCTGCCGGAGGGCGCCGGTGCGCGTGTAGACGGCCTCGTCGGTGACTTCCCAGCGGTGCACCCGGAACCACCAGGCGGGGAGGAACGCGGTGCAGACCAGGCCCAGGGCCGCCACGGCCCCGGCCGCGAGCAGCAGCCAGGTCCGGGCGGGTCCGAGGAACGCCCCGAGGACGGCGAGCACCACCACCGGCACGGCGGTGGCCGCCAGGAGCCGGCTGCGCCACCAGGCGACGGCCCGCTCGTCGACGGCGTTCCTGGGCGGCCGCAGCCGCACCGCGTCCTCCCCCGTCATCCGGTTACCGTCCGCGCAGCGAGCGGTAGAGCGAGACGAGTCCGGCGGTGGAGCTGTCGAGCCGGTCGGCTCCCCCGCCCTCCGTCAGGACCGGCTCGATCTTCTTGGCGAGGACCTTGCCGAGCTCGACGCCCCACTGGTCGAAGGAGTCGATGTTCCAGATGGCGCCCTGGACGAAGACCTTGTGCTCGTAGAGGGCGATCAGCTGGCCGAGGACGGACGGGGTGAGCGCGTCGGCGAGGATCGTGGTGGTCGGGTGGTTGCCCCGGAAGGTCTTGTGCGGGACGAGCTCCTCGGCGACGCCCTCGGCCCGTACCTCCTCGGGCGTCTTGCCGAAGGCGAGCGCCTGGGTCTGGGCGAAGAAGTTGGCCATGAGCAGGTCGTGCTGGGCGACGAGACCGGGCAGCAGGTCCTCGACGGGGCGGGCGAAGCCGATGAAGTCGGCGGGGATGACCTTGGTGCCCTGGTGGATCAACTGGTAGTAGGCGTGCTGGCCGTTGGTCCCGGGGGTGCCCCAGACGACGGGCCCGGTCTGCCAGTCGACCCGGTTGCCCTCGCGGTCCACCGACTTGCCGTTGGACTCCATGTCGAGCTGCTGGAGGTAGGCGGTGAACTTGGACAGGTAGTGGGAGTACGGCAGGACGGCGTGCGACTGGGCGTCGAAGAAGGCGCCGTACCAGACGCCGAGGAGGCCGAGCAGCAGCGGCGCGTTCTCCTCGGGCGGCGCGGTGCGGAAGTGCTCGTCGACGAGGTGGAAGCCGTCGAGCATCTCGCGGAAGCGCTCCGGGCCGATGGCGATCATCAGGGAGAGGCCGATGGCGGAGTCGTAGGAGTAGCGGCCACCGACCCAGTCCCAGAACTCGAACATGTTCGCGGTGTCGATGCCGAACTCCTCGACCTTCTCGGCGTTGGTCGAGAGGGCCACGAAGTGCTTGGCGACGGCCTCCTGGCCGGCGCGCAGCTCGGTGAGGAGCCAGTTCCGCGCGGAGGTGGCGTTGGTGATCGTCTCGATGGTGGTGAAGGTCTTCGAGGCGACGATGAACAGCGTCTCGGCGGGGTCGAGGTCGCGGACGGCCTCGTGGAGGTCGGCGCCGTCGACGTTGGAGACGAAACGGAACGTCAGGTCCCGCCGGGTGTAGGAGCGCAGGACCTCGTAGGCCATGGCGGGGCCGAGGTCGGAGCCGCCGATGCCGATGTTGACGATGTTCTTGACGGGCCGTCCGGTGTGGCCGGTCCACTCGCCCGCGCGGACCCTGTCGGCGAAGGCGGCCATCTTGTCGAGGACGGCGTGGACGCCGGGGACGACGTTCTCCCCGTCGACCTCGATGACGGCCCCGCGGGGGGCGCGCAGCGCGGTGTGGAGCACCGCCCGGTCCTCGGTGGTGTTGATCTTCTCGCCGCGGAACATGGCGTCGCGGAGCTCGGCGACGCCGGTGACGGCGGCCAGTTCCCTCAGCAGGGACAGCGTCTCGCCGGTGACGAGGTGCTTGGAGTAGTCCAGGTGGAGGTCGCCGACGCGCAGGGTGTAGTCGGTGCCCCGCGCCGGGTCGGCGGCGAACAGTTCGCGCAGATGGGTGTCGCCCAGCTGCTCACGGTGCTTGCCGAGGGCCGCCCACTCGGGCAGCCGGTTGAGCCTGTTGCGGCCTTCGCTTGTCATCTCGGACATCGCCCACTTCTTCTCGTACTGCTTGTCTGCCCCGCTGCACCCCCAACCTAATTGATCAGGGGGCCCAGCGACGCGACGGCGAGCGCGAACAGCGCCGCCGCGAGGAGGGCCGGTGTGTGCGGTCCGAGGCCGGCGGCCGCGGCGCCGCCGAGGAGCGCGCCGAGCGGCGCGCCCGCGACGGCGAGGGTGCGGAAGGCCGCGGCGATGCGGCCGAGCATCCCCTCGGGGGCGCGCTCCTGCATGAGGGTGGTCTGCTGGACGTTCCACACCGTCCCCATGAGACCGAACACCGCCATGGCCCCGATCGATACCCCGAGGACGGGCACCGCGCCCATCAGGACCAGGCAGCCGGTCTGGACGGTCCCGGCGAGGAACACGGCGCGTATGCGTCCGGTCCGCTCGGCGATCCGCCGGGCCAGGAAGCCGCCGGCGACGGCGCCCAGGGCGTAGGCCGTGATCGTGGCGGCGTACGCCGTGTTCCCCGCGGTCCCCGCCGGGCGGCCGTCGGTCACGTGGACGACGAGGGTGGCGATGAGGGCGCCCATGCCGACGTTGCAGAGGGTGGTCGCGGTGCAGAGCCGGCGCAGGGACCGGTCCGCGCGCAGGGCGGCGAGGCCCTCGGCCATCTCGGCGCGGAGGGTGGATCCGGCCGGGCGGGGCGGCCGCTCGGGCGCGCCGGTCCGCAGGGAGGCGACGAGGAGCGCGGCCAGGACGTACGTGAGCGCGTCGGCCGCGTACGGGACGGCGGGGCCGACGAGGAGCAGGACGGGCACGACGGGCCCGGCGAGGAGACCGCCGGCGAGCTGCTGGCCGGTCATCAGGCGCGCGTTGGCTCCGGACAGGGTCTCGGCGGGGACGAGCGCGGGCAGCAGGGCGGTGGCCGCGTTGTCGAAGAGGGTCTGGAGGGTGGTGAGGGCGAAGGCGAGGGCGAGGAGCAGGGCGACGGAGGCGTGTCCGAGGGCGACGGCGGCGGCGAAGGCGGCGACGAGTCCGGCACGGACGAGGTCGACGGCCCACATGGCCCGCCGCTGGTCGACCCGGTCGGCGACGGCGCCGCCGAGGAGTCCGAAGAGCAGCCAGGGCAGGAAGCCGCAGGCGGTGACGGAGGCGATGAGGAAGGGGTCGTCGGTGAGCGAGGCGGCGAGCAGCGGCAGCGCGGCGGTGCGCAGCGAGTCGCCGAAGCGGGAGACCACCGCGGCCGTCCACAGCCGTCCGAAGCCGCCCCGCCAGGTGGGCGCCGTCCTGCCGTCCACTGCCTCCGTCGCCGCCACGGCGCCCCCTCGGTCCGGTGGTCTTCCCGTCGCACCGACCGTAGGGCACGCCACTGACAACGCCGGGCATACGGCGGGCGTCCGCCCGTGACGCGCGAACGGGCCTTGTCCGCGAACTCGGTTCGCGGACAAGGCCCGTTCGTCACACCGTCACACCACGCTTCAGATCTCGCCGCGCAGCTTGGCCAGCGCCTCGGCGAGGATCGCCTCGCCGTCCGCGTCGCTGCGCCGCTCACGCACATAGGCGAGGTGGGTCTTGTACGGCTCCGTGCGCGGCGGGTCCGGCGGGTTGTCCCGGTCCTGTCCCGCCGGGAAGCCGCAGCGCGGGCAGTCCCAGGTGTCCGGAACCGCTGCGTCACTGGCGAAGCTCGGCTGCGTCTCGTGCCCGTTCGAGCACCAGAAGGAGATGCGGAGGCGCGGTGCCGACTCGCCCCGCTCGGCCTCCCCCATCGGCCCCGCTCCGACCCGGCTTCCCCGGATCGCGTTGCCACTTGCCACGGTCGTAACTCCCTGCGTGATGGTGCTCGAAGATGCCCCAGTCTACGTAAGGCCCAACGCGCGTCCAGTGATTGGAGTTACCCGTCCAACTTCATCAGCAGACCAAGCACCACGATGCAGGCGAACCAGCACAGACCGACCACGACCGTGATCCGGTCCAGGTTCCGCTCGGCGACCGAGGAGCCGCCGACGGAGGACTGCATGCCGCCTCCGAACATGTCGGAGAGGCCGCCGCCCTTCCCCTTGTGCATCAGCACGAGCAGCATCAGCAGCGCGCTGAAGACGATCAGGGCGATCGAGAACCCCATAACCACGGCTGGACCAACTTCCTCGGACTTATACGGACGGGGGCCGGGCACCTGCCCGACCCCCGCAAGGGTACGACGTAACTCCGCTACCGCATACTCACTGGTCGCGGAAGCGCACGATCTTGACGAACTCGTCGGCGTCCAGCGCCGCACCGCCCACCAGGGCGCCGTCGACGTCCGGCTGCGCCATGATCGCGGCGACGTTTCCGGCCTTGACCGAGCCGCCGTACTGGATGCGGACCTTGTCGGCCAGCTCCTGCGAGTACAGCTCCGCGAGACGGCCGCGGATCGCCCCGCAGACCTCCTGGGCGTCCTCGGGGGTGGCGACCTCGCCGGTGCCGATGGCCCACACCGGCTCGTACGCGATCACGATCGTCTCGGCCTGCTCGGCCGGGACGTCCTTCAGACCGCCGTCGATCTGGGCCAGGGTGTGCGCGACCTGGTCGCCCGCCTTGCGGACCTCCAGGCCCTCGCCGACGCAGAGGATCGGGGTCACGCCGTGCTTGAAGGCGGCCTTCACCTTGGCGTTGCAGACCTCGTCGTCCTCGGCGTGGTACTGGCGGCGCTCGGAGTGGCCGACGGCGACGTAGGCGCACTTCAGCTTGGACAGCATCAGGCCCGAGACCTCGCCGGTGTAGGCACCGGAGTCGTGCTCCGAGATGTCCTGGGCACCGTACTTGATCTTGAGCTTGTCCCCGTCGACCAGGGTCTGGACGGACCGCAGGTCGGTGAAGGGGACCAGGACCGCGACCTCACAGGCGTCGTGGTCCTTGTCGGTCAGGGCGAAGGCGAGCTTCTGGACGTGGGCGATGGCCTCGAGGTGGTTGAGGTTCATCTTCCAGTTGCCCGCCATCAGCGGGGTGCGCGTGCTCACGGGTGTTCAGTCCTCCAGTGCGGCGAGGCCGGGAAGCGTCTTGCCCTCGAGGTATTCGAGGGAGGCGCCGCCGCCGGTCGAAATGTGGCCGAATGCCTTCTCGTCGAAGCCCAGGGTGCGGACGGCCGCGGCGGAGTCGCCACCGCCGACCACCGTGAAGGCCGGGGAGTCGACGAGCGCCTGGGCGACGGCCTTGGTGCCCTCGGCGTAGTCGGGGTGCTCGAAGACGCCCATCGGACCGTTCCAGAAGACGGTGGCCGCGTCGGAGAGCTTCGAGGCGTAGAGCTTACGGGTCTCCGGACCGATGTCCAGGCCCTCCTGGTCCGCCGGGATGGCGTCCGCGGCGACCGTGGTCGGGTTGGCCGGAGCCTTGGTCTTCAGGTCCGGGAACTCGGCCGAGACCAGGACGTCGACGGGGAGCACGAACTCCACGCCGCGCTCCTTCGCGCGCTCCAGGTAGCCCTGGACCGCCGGGATCTGGTCCTCCTGGAGCAGCGAGATGCCGACCTCGTGGCCCTGGGCCTTGAGGAAGGTGTACGCCATGCCGCCGCCGATGAGGATGCGGTCGGCCTTCTCCAGGAGGTGGTCGATCACGCCGAGCTTGTCGGAGACCTTGGCGCCGCCGAGCACGACCACGTACGGCCGCCGGACGTCGTCGGTGAGCTTCCTCAGGACGCCGACCTCGGTGGCGATGAGGTGGCCGGCGTAGTGCGGCAGCTTGCCCGGGAGGTCGAAGACCGAGGCGTGCTTGCGGTGCACGGCGCCGAAGCCGTCGCCGACGTACAGGTCGGCGAGGGCGGCCAGCTGGTCCGCGAAGGCGCCGCGCTCGGCGTCGTCCTTCGAGGTCTCGCCGGCGTTGAAGCGGAGGTTCTCGATGACGGCCACCCGGCCGTCGGCGAGGCCCGCGACGGTCTCCCGGGCGGAGTCGCCGACGGTGTCGGTCGCGAAGGCCACCTCGGCGCCGAGCAGTTCGCCGAGGCGCGCGGCGGCCGGGGCGAGCGAGAACGCCGGGTCCGGGGCGCCCTTGGGACGGCCCAGGTGCGAGGCGACCACGACGCGCGCGCCGGCGTCGGCGAGCGCCTTGACCGTGGGGACGACGGCGCGGATGCGGCCGTCGTCGGTGATCTTGGTGCCTTCGAGCGGCACGTTGAGGTCAGCGCGCACGAACACGCGCTTGCCCGCGACGCCGGCTTCGAGAAGCTCGTCGATCGTCTTCATCTGTTAACAGACTCCTTGGTACGCGGTGGAGCACACAAACAGGGCTCGCACAGCGCGGCATTGCGCTGCCCGAGCCCTGCTCACATCGAAAACCTGCCCTGAACCCTAGTGCTTAGAGCCGGCCGCCGACGAAGACGGTGAGGTCGACGAGACGGTTGGAGTAGCCCCACTCGTTGTCGTACCAGCCGAGGATCTTGACCGTGCTGCCCTCCTGGACCATCGTCAGGGAGGCGTCGAAGGTGCAGGACGCCGGGTCGCTGACGATGTCCGAGGAGACGATCGGGTCCTCGGTGTAGAAGAGGATTCCCTTGAGGTCGCCGTCTTCGGCGGCCTTCTTGAACGCGGCGTTGACCTCGTCCTTGGTGACCTCGCGGTCGAGGGTGACGACCAGGTCGGTGGCGGAACCCGTCGGGACCGGGACGCGCATGGCGATGCCGTCGAGCTTGCCCTTGAGCTGCGGGAGGACCAGGGCGGTGGCCTTGGCGGCACCCGTCGTGGTCGGGATGATGTTCTCCGCGGCGGCACGGGCGCGGCGCAGGTCCTTGTGCGGGAAGTCCAGGATGCGCTGGTCGTTGGTGTACGCGTGGACCGTGGTCATCAGGCCCTTGACGATGCCGAAGTTCTCGTCGAGGACCTTGGCCATCGGCGCGACGCAGTTGGTGGTGCAGGACGCGTTGGAGATGACGTCGTGCTGCGCCGGGTCGTACTTGTCCTGGTTGACGCCCATGACGATGGTGATGTCCTCGTCGGTGGCCGGAGCCGAGATGAGGACCTTCTTGGCGCCGCCGGCGAGGTGCTTCGCGGCGTCCGCCCTCTTCGTGAAGATGCCCGTCGACTCGATGACGATGTCGACGCCCAGGTCGCCCCAGGGGATGTCGGCCGGGTCGCGCTCGGACAGCACCTTGATGGTGTGGCCGTCGACGGTGATGGTGTCGGCGGTGTGGGTCACCTCGGCCTTGAGGCGGCCCAGGATGGTGTCGTACTTCAGCAGGTGTGCGGTGGTCGCGGTGTCACCCAGGTCGTTGACTGCCACGACCTCGATGTCGGCACCCTGCTCAAGGAGCGCGCGGAAGTAGTTCCGGCCGATGCGGCCAAAGCCGTTGATGCCTACGCGGATCGTCACGAACCGATCTCCTCGTTAGGTACGCCGGTGTGCTCGACGCCGGCGAGATGTGTGTTCTTGGGATGTCCCCGACCGCTTACGACCCTACCTCTCCCACCGCCGGCGAGTGACATCCTGCACATCCGGATGAGCCCGGAAAGTATGGAAAAACGGCCGACGGCCCGCCCCTACCACCGGGTACGGGCCGCCTTGGGACCTTTGTCCCCGCTACTCTCCGTCAGCGCCGGAGCGCCTCCAGGGCGCGGCCGACGATCCGGGCGCGCTCCGCCGCGCCGGGCACGTGCTCCAGGCCGTAGCCGAGGAGGACGGTGTCACGCGTGGTGACCGCCGCCCGGGAGTGGAAGAGCGCCGCGGAACGCGTCCAGTCGGAGGCGTTGCCGGGGCTGCCGGCCGGGGCCCCGGGGGTGGACCAGGCGCCGAGGGAGGTCTCGAAGCCCTCCGTCTCGGTCGTGGCGCCGGTGACGAGCCGGGTGTCGTCGACGAAGGCGCCCGTCCCGCCCGTACTGGGGTCGGAGACGTACGAGATCGAGAGCTCGACCTTCTTGCCCGCCCAGGCGCTCAGGTCGACGGAGGCCTGCCGCCAGCCGTTGGAGGGGCCGGTGAAGGCGTTCCAGGAGCCGGTGGTGCCGGTGGGCGCGCAGCCGTCCTCGCCGACGGTGAGGTAGTGGGAGAGGAAGGGGTGGCCGCGGACGTAGTAGCCGTCGCCGCAGTCGGCCGGGGGCCGGGCGGAGGTGCCGCCGCCCAGGTCGGGCAGCGTCGTCCAGTCGTCCTGGCCGACGGTGTGGGCCTCGACGACGAGGTTGTCGTAACCGGGCTCGGTGTCGTAGCTGACCTGGAAGTCCAGGCGGGGCCGCGACGCGGCGGCGACGCCGGTGAGGTCGACGGTCCTGGCGAGCCGGGCCCAGGTGTCGTCGGCGTGCTTGACGGCCGCGAAGCCCGATCCCTCGGCGGGCTCGAAGGGGGTGCGGATGCCCGGGTAGTCGCCCGCGGAGGCACTGCTCGCGAACTGCGGGAACTCCTCCGGCTCCAGGGTGTCCGAAGTGACGGTGTACGCGCCCGCGTCGTCCAGCGGGTTGTCGGCGGCGGCGCCGAGGGTCGCGCCGACGCCCGCGAAGGCGCCCGTGCCGGCGAAGGCGGGCGGGTTCTTGAGGCCCGCGCGGTGGTAGGCGCCGAGGTAGTACTGGGCGAAGTCGTTGGTCTCGGCCGGGCCGACCTCGGTGGGTCCGCCGGACTTCTCTCCGGCGTTGACCAGTTTGCCGCCCTCGTTGAGGTAGGCGCGGACGGCGAGCTGGGCGGCGCCGGAGGGGCGCTCGGCGCCGGTGTACCAGACGACGGTGCGGAAGTGGGAGAGCACCCCGAGGGCGTCCGGGGCGCCCTGGGCGGCGACGTCCCAGACGGCGGCCCCGCGGCCGTTGTCGGCGAGCGCCTTCACGTAGGCGTCGGCGTGCCGGGCGGCGGTGGTGCCGCCCTCGTCGGCGAGGACGAGCACGTCGCCGCGGGGACGCTCGGCCACCTCGTAGGTGAAGGGGGCGGAGGAGGTGGCGCGGCCCTCGCGGGTGCGGGCGGTGAACCGGACCTCGACGGAGTCGCCGGGGCGGGCTCCCCCGACCTCGGCGCGGTACTCGTCGAAGTAGAGGTTGTCGTCCCCTCCGTAGGTCTCGCCGCCCTTCCAGGCCTCCAGCTTCTCGCTGTGGGGGCGGCCGCCGTTGATCCGGTACGTGAGGGTCTTGCCGCGCAGCGACTTGCGCGCGGTGACGGCGACCTGCTGCTTCCGGCCCCGGGCGTAGGAGGTGGTGAAGGTCTTCGGGGTGAGGTCGGGGGCGTCGATGCCGACCGGGGAGACGGGCCGGTCCGGGTGGGCGGCGGTCTCGGCGACGGCGAGCGCGAAGGGGACGTTCTTGGCGAACTCGGCCTGGATCAGCTTCTCGTCGTCCGGGAAGGTGAAGGCGGAGGCACAGTCGGCCGGGTTCCAGGCGTCGTTCGGGTCGACGCGGGAGGCGGTGGCGCAGGTCGACATCTCCGGGGTGAACATCTGCATCCCGTTGACGTTGGCGGCGTGTCCGTCCGCCTCGCCGTTGGTGATGTACAGCTCCGAGGAGACCTGCGGGCGGTAGCCGGGCACGGCGGGCTTCTGCGGGGTGCCGGCGAGGGCCTTGAGGGCCACGTCGTCGGGGGTGTCGGTGGCGACCTGCCAGCCGACGCCGTACAGCAGGAGCTGGGAGGCCGAGTGGTAGTTGACGCCGTACGCGAAGCCGATGCGCTTCTGGAAGGCGTCCAGGGCCCTCGTCTCGGGCTCCGACATGGGGCCCTTGCCGCGGAAGGTCTCGTCGGCCGGGTCGGAGGACGAACCCTCGTTGTCGTAGCCCCACTTGTAGGCGAAGTTGCGGTTGAGGTCGACGCCGTCGCCGGGGCCGAGCTTCCCGTCCCCGTCGTTGTCGCGGAGGTTCTTCCGCCACTGGCGGTGGGCGGGGTCGGCGTGCGTGTAGTCGTAGCCGTCCGGGTTGGCGGAGAGCACGAACCACAGCTCGGTGGAGTCGACGATCCGGGTGATCCGCTCGTCCTTGCCGTAGCGGTCGAGGTAGTGGTGCATCAGCCGCCGGGTCATCTCGGGGGTGATCCACTCGCGCGCGTGCTGGTTGGACATGTACAGCGTGGCGGGCTTCGAGCCGTCCTCGGTCTTCCGCGCGCCCTTGGTCAGCTTGAGGGCGAGGATGTCCTGACCCCTGAGGGTCCTGCCGATGGAGACGACCTTGGTCAGACCGGGGTTGGCCCGTGCGGTGTCCAGGATCTCCTGCTTGAGGCCGTTCGGCCCGCCGTACGGGCGGAAGACGCCGTCGCCGGCGGCGACGACCCGCTTCGCCGCCGGGGCGGTGAGGTGGTGCTCGGCGATCTCGACGCCCTGGCCGCGCAGCTGCCCGGCCTGCCGGCCGGTGAGGAAGAGCTCGACCGTGGCGGAACCCTTCGCCGGGACCTGCTCGGTGAGTTCACGGGCGTCGGCACCGGCCTCCAGGAGCAGCGGGACCTGCTCCCGGGTGACCTCGGCCCGCCACACGGAGAGGGCGTCGCCGCCGTCCCGGTCGTTCGGCCGTGCCCCTGCGTCGGGTGCCGCCGCCACTCCCGCGATCAGCAGTGAAGCCGCGGCGAGGATCGATCTCGCTCTGCGTCTCATGTGCCCCCCTTGCCGTTGTCTGCCTCGAAGGTGAACAGACGCCAGGCTCTTGGGCGCTCATGGGACTGTCAAGGGTGCCTCGCGGGGCGTACGAAAAAGCTGCCGGTGCCTCAGAAAGGCACCGGCAGCGCGGAGTTCGGGGCTCCGCACGAGCTCCTCGTACGGGTTCGCCGTGGGGGCCCGTCGTACGGGCTCGCCGTGCGGGGCTCCGTGGGCCGGCGGATCCGGTCAGCCGACGAGGCTGTCGTCGAGCTCCTCCGTCAGGTTGGACTCGGTCCCCGGGATGCCCAGGTCCTGCGCCCGCTTGTCGGCCATCGCGAGCAGCCGGCGGATCCGGCCGGCCACCGCGTCCTTGGTCAGCGGCGGATCGGCGAGCGCGCCCAGCTCCTCCAGGGAGGCCTGCTTGTGCTCCATGCGGAGCCGGCCCGCGGCGGCGAGGTGCTCGGGCACCTCCTCGCCGAGGATCTCCAGGGCGCGCTGCACCCGGGCGCCGGCGGCGACGGCGGCGCGGGCCGAGCGGCGCAGGTTGGCGTCGTCGAAGTTGGCCAGGCGGTTGGCGGTGGCGCGGACCTCGCGCCGCATCCGCCGCTCCTCCCAGGCGAGCACCGACTCGTGCGCGCCGAGCCGGGTGAGGAGGGCGCCGATGGCGTCGCCGTCGCGGACGACGACCCGGTCCACGCCCCGGACCTCGCGGGCCTTCGCCGCGATGGAGAGCCGGCGGGCCGCGCCGACCAGGGCGAGGGCGGCCTCCGGTCCCGGGCAGGTCACCTCCAGGGAGGAGGAGCGGCCGGGCTCGGTCAGCGAGCCGTGCGCGAGGAACGCGCCGCGCCAGGCGGCCTCGGCGTCACAGGTGGCCCCGGAGACCACCTGCGGGGGAAGGCCCCGGATGGGGCGGCCGCGGCCGTCCACGAGACCCGTCTGCCGGGCCAGCTGGTCGCCTCCGGCCACCACCCGGACCACGAAGCGCGAGCCGCGCCGCAGCCCGCCGGGGGCCATCACGATCAGCTCGGAGCTGTGCCCGAAGATCTCCAGGATGTCCCGCTTGAGGCGGCGGGCCGCCATCGCGGTGTCGAGCTCCGCCTCGATCACGATGCGCCCGCTCACCAGGTGCAGCCCGCCCGCGAACCGCAGGATCGACGAGACCTCTGCCTTCCTGCAGCAGGTCCGGGTGACGGGGAGCCGGGAGATCTCGTCCTTCACCGCTGCCGTCATCGCCATGGGCCGATCCTTCCATGCATCCGAAAAATACGGTCGTACGCGGCGGCCAACAGCTCCGGGTCATGCTTGGCGGAGCCGTCGGGCCCGGCCACCGGTGCCAGCTCGACCGCGGCGCCGAGCCGCTTGGCGGCATCGACGAGGGGTTCCCTCGCTGGCACGTCGGGCACGGCGGCCTCGTCGGCCAGCACCACGTCCAGGGCGAGTTTAGGGGCGTGTCGTCCCAAAACCTCCAAATGACGCTGCGGGGAGAAGCCCTCGGTTTCTCCGGGCTGCGGCGCGAGGTTCAGCGAGAGCACCTTCCGGGCCTTCGTCTCGACCAGGGCGTCGAGGAGCTCGGGGACCAGGAGGTGCGGGATCACCGAGGAGAACCAGGAGCCGGGACCGAGGACCACCCAGTCCGCGTCCAGGACCGCCGCGACCGCCTCGGGCACGGCCGGCGGGTCGTTCGGCACGAGGTGCACGGACTGCACCTCGCCGGGGGTGAGCGCCACGGTCGCCTGGCCGCACACCGTGTCCACGTCGTCCGGCCGCTCCGGATCGTGGCCCCTGACCAGGGCCTGGAGCTCCAGGGGCACGGCGGACATGGGCAGCACCCGGCCCTGGGCGCCGAGCAGCCTGCCGACCAGGTCGAGGGCCTGCACGGGGTCGCCGAGCTGCTCCCAGAGGGCGACGATCAGCAGATTGCCCACGGCGTGGCCGTTGATCTCGCCCTTGGACTGGAAGCGGTGCTGGATCACCCGGGCCCAGGTCTGGCCCCAGTCGTCGTCGCCGCAGAGCGCGGCGAGCGCCTTGCGGAGGTCGCCCGGGGGCAGCACGCCGAGCTCCTCCCGGAGCCGTCCGCTGGAGCCCCCGTCGTCGGCGACGGTGACGACGGCGGTGAGGTCGCCGGTGATCCGGCGGAGCGCGGCGAGGGACGCCGACAGGCCCATGCCGCCGCCGAGCGCGACCACCTTGGGCTGGGCGCCGCGCCTGCGGAGCGTACGCCGCACCGCGAGGGTGGAGGCACGCCGACGGTACGGCTTCACTCGCGCCCCATGTCCCGGTGGACGACGACGGTCTCGACCCCTTCGGAGGCGAGGCGGGCGGCGAGACGCTCGGCGGTGGCCACGGAGCGGTGCTTGCCGCCCGTGCAGCCCACGGCGATGGTCACGTACCGCTTGCCCTCGCGGCGGTAGCCCGCGGCGATCAGCTGGAGGAGCTCCGTGTAGCGGTCGAGGAACTCCTTGGCGCCCGGCTGGTTGTAGACGTAGTTCGACACCTCCTCGTTGAGGCCGGTGAAGGGGCGCAGCTCGGGGACCCAGTGCGGGTTCGGCAGGAAGCGCATGTCGACGACGAGGTCGGCGTCGACGGGCAGGCCGTACTTGAAGCCGAAGGACATCACGGTGGCCCGCAGCTCGGGCTCCTCGTCGCCGGCGAACTGGGCGTCCATCTTGGCGCGCAGCTCGTGGACGTTGAGGCTGGAGGTGTCGATCACCAGGTCGGCGTCGCCGCGCAGCTCGCGCAGCAGGTCGCGCTCGGCGGCGATGCCGTCGGTGATGCGGCCGTCGCCCTGGAGCGGGTGCGGCCTGCGGACCGACTCGAAGCGCCGGACCAGGGCCTCGTCGGAGGACTCCAGGAAGACGATCCGGCGGGTGACCTGCTTGGCGTCCAGGTCGGCGAGGGACTCCCTGAGGTTGTCGAAGAACTGCCGGCCGCGGACGTCCACGACGACGGCGATCCGGGCGACGTTGCCCTGGGAGCGGGCGCCGAGCTCCACCATGGTGGGGATCAGCGCGGGCGGCAGGTTGTCCACGACGAACCAGCCGAGGTCCTCCAGACACTTCGCCGCGGTGGACCGGCCCGCCCCGGACATGCCGGAGATGATCACCAGCTCGGGAATGGCCGCCTCGGCGCCGCTGTCGCCGGGGGTCTCCTTCGTGCCCGTACTCACGTGTCCTGCTCCGTCTTCTCGGTCGTGCTCGTCGTGCGCGTGGCGCTCGGTCATGCGGTGGTGCCCCCGTCGTCTTCCATGATCTCTCCTGTGGCCGTGTTCACGGCGGGTGCGGCGGGGGCCGCCTGGGCCAGGGCCACGGCGACCGCCTCCGCGGTCTTCCGGCCGAAGCCGGGGACCTCACAGATCTGCTCGATTGTCGCCTGCTTCAGCCGCTTCACCGAGCCGAAATGCTTGATCAAGGCCTGTTTGCGGGACTCGCCGAGGCCGGGGACGGCGTCGAGCGGGCTGCTCCGGAGACGTTTGGTCCGCTTGGACCGCTGGTAGCGGATCGCGAAGTCGTGAGCCGTGTCACGCACCCGCTGGAGCAGATAGAGGCCCTCGCTGGAGCGGGGCAGCACCACCGGGTCGTCGTCGCCGGGCAGCCAGACCTCCTCCAGGCGCTTGGCGAGGCCGCAGACCGCGACGTCGTCGATGCCGAGCTCGTCGAGGGCGCGACGGGCCGCGGCGACCTGCGGCTGCCCGCCGTCGACGACGACGAGCTGCGGCGGGTACGCGAAGCGCCTGGGCCGCCCGTCGTCCTCGGCGGGGACCTCGCCGCCGACGGGAACCTCGCCGTCTCCGGCCGGGCCCCACTCCCCCGTACGGTCCTTCTCCGCCAGATAGCGCTTGAAGCGGCGCGTGATCACCTCGTGCATGGACCGGACGTCGTCCTGTCCCTCGAAGCCCTTGATCTGGAAGCGGCGGTACTCGCTCTTGCGGGGCAGCCCGTCCTCGAAGACGACCATCGAGGCGACGACGTCCTCGCCCTGGAGGTGCGAGATGTCGAAGCACTCGATCCGCAGCGGCGCCGAGTCCAGGTCCAGGGCCTCGGCGATCTCCTCCAGCGCCCGGGAGCGGGTGGTGAGATCGGCGGCCCGCTTGGTCTTGTGCAGCACGAGCGCCTGCTGGGCGTTGCGCGCGACCGTCGCCATGAGGTCCTTCTTGTCGCCGCGCTGCGGGACGCGCAGCGAGACGAGGGACCCGCGGCGGCCGGAGAGCCAGGCGGAGACGGCCTCCGCGTCCTCGGGGAGCGCCGGGACCAGGACCTCCTTGGGGACCGCTTCGCCGCTCTCCTCGCCGTACAGCTGCTGGAGGGCGTGCTCCACGAGCCCGGCCGTGTCGACGGCCTCGACCTTGTCCGTGACCCAGCCGCGCTGGCCCCGGACGCGACCGCCGCGCACGTGGAAGATCTGCACCGCGGCCTCCAGCTCGTCCTCGGCGAGGGCGATCAGATCGGCGTCGGTGGCGTCGGCGAGGACGACCGCGTTCTTCTCCATGGCCCGGCGCAGGGCCCCTATGTCGTCGCGGAGCCGGGCGGCCTTCTCGTACTCCATGTCCTCGGCCGCGATCGCCATCTGCTTCTCGAGCCGGCGGATGTACGTGCCGGTGCGGCCGGCCATGAAGTCGCAGAAGTCCTCGGCCAGTTCGCGGTGCTCCTCGGGCGCGACCCGGCCGACGCAGGGCGCCGAGCACTTGCCGATGTAGCCGAGGAGGCAGGGCCGTCCGGCGGAGGCGGCGTTGCGGAACACGCCGGCCGAGCACGTCCGCACCGGAAACACCCGCAGCATCAGGTCGACGGTCTCGCGGATCGCCCACGCGTGCGCGTACGGCCCGAAGTAGCGCACGCCCTTCTTCTTGTGGCCGCGCATGACCTGGACGCGCGGGAACTCCTCGTCCATCGTCACCGCGAGGTACGGATAGCTCTTGTCGTCCCGGTACTTCACGTTGAACCGGGGATCGAACTCCTTGATCCAGGAGTACTCCAGCTGCAGCGCCTCGACCTCGGTGGACACCACCGTCCACTCCACGGAGGCGGCCGTCGTCACCATGGTGGCCGTGCGCGGGTGCAGGCTCGTGAGCGGCTGGAAGTAGTTCGCCAGCCGCTGACGCAGGGACTTCGCCTTCCCCACGTAGATCACCCGGCGGTGCTCGTCGCGGAACTTGTAGACCCCCGGGGAGTCGGGGATCTGACCCGGCTTGGGGCGGTAGCTGGAGGGGTCTGCCATGCTCACCACCCTACTGGCGCCCACCGACACCCCACTCCGCCGAACCGCCCCGCGAACACCCGCCCGCCGAGCCGCCGCTCCCACCGCGCAGGGCCCGCACCGGCCGTGCGGCGCCCCGCCCGCCGACGCGCCGCCGAGCGAGCCCGCACCCGGCCGGACGGCGCCCCTTCCGCACCCCCCGTGTGGGCGATCGTCCCGCTGGGGCGCCCGCAGCAGGTGCGGGTGCGGTGGGCGCGGAGTGGGAGCCGGGCGCGGGGCCGTGGGATTCCGGGCCGCTCAGGCCCGCGGCGCCTCGGGCCCGGCCACCAGCTTGCCGTTCTCGACGCGGATCGGGACCTCGGGGAGCGGGACGGTGGCGGGACCGTGGATCGCCTCGCCGGTCGTGACGTCGAAGCGGCTGCCGTGGCAGGGACAGTTGCCCTCGTTCTCCTCGACCTTGTCGAGGACGCAGCCGGCGTGGGTGCACTGGGCGCTGAAGGCCTTGTACCGCCCCTTGGCCGGGCAGCTCACGACGAGCCGCTGCTCGCGGTAGAGCTTGGAACCGCCGACCGGCACCTCGTCCGGGGCGCCGAGCGGGACCGGCGCGGTCGGGGTCGGGGTCTGGGCGTGGCCGAGCTTGGAGTCGGTGGAGCAGGCGGCGACTCCCAGCCCGGCGGCTCCGGCGAGCGCCGCGCCTTTCAGTACGGTGCGGCGGCTGGACTGGCCGGACATGTGCGCTCCACGGTGAGATCGGGGACAAGACACCCAGGGGTGACCGAACCGACGATACCGGCGGCCTCCCGGGGCCCGACGCCGGGGGCTGAGACCTGGCGCGGGGGCCCGGCGCCGGGGTCCGGGACCCGAGGCCTGGCACGGCCCCGACGCCGAGAGGCGGGCCCCGACGCCGAGAGGCGGGGCCCCGGGTCGGGACCCCGCCTCCGCCGTCACGCCCGGTCGGCCGTCACGCCTTGCGGGCGCGGCTCGTCGTCTTCTTGGCGGTCGCCTTCTTCGCGGGGGCCGCCGCCTTCTTCGCGGGAGCCTTCTTCGCCGCCGTCTTCCTCGCCCCGCGGGCCGCCGGGACCTTCCCGCCGGCGTCGCTGATCCGGTCGGCGCCGAGGATCTCGCGGAGGAACTTGCCGGTGTGGCTCTCGGGGACCGAGGCGACCTCCTCCGGCGTGCCCTCGGCGACCACCAGGCCGCCGCCGCTGCCGCCCTCGGGGCCCATGTCGACGACCCAGTCGGCGGTCTTGATGACATCGAGGTTGTGCTCGATGACGATCACCGAGTTGCCCTTGTCGACCAGGTTGGACAGGACCTTGATCAGCTTCGAGATGTCCTCGAAGTGGAGACCGGTGGTGGGCTCGTCCAGGACGTAGACCGTGCGGCCCGTCGAGCGCTTCTGGAGCTCGGAGGCGAGCTTGACGCGCTGCGCCTCGCCGCCGGAGAGCGTCGGCGCGGACTGGCCGAGGCGGACGTACCCGAGGCCGACCTCGTTGAGCGTGCGCAGGTGGCGCGCGATGGTCGGGACGGCCTCGAAGAAGTCGAGTGCCTCCTCGATCGGCATGTTCAGGACTTCGGCGATGGACTTGCCCTTGTAGTGGACCTCCAGGGTCTCCCGGTTGTACCGGTCGCCGTGGCAGACCTCGCACGGGACGTAGACGTCCGGGAGGAAGTTCATCTCGATCTTGATCGTGCCGTCGCCGGAGCAGTTCTCGCAGCGGCCGCCCTTCACGTTGAAGGAGAAGCGGCCGGGCAGGTAGCCCCGGACCTTGGCCTCCATCGTCTCGGCGAAGAGCTTGCGGACGTGGTCGAAGACGCCGGTGTAGGTCGCCGGGTTCGACCGCGGGGTGCGGCCGATCGGGGACTGGTCGACGTGCACGACCTTGTCGACGAGGTCGTCGCCGTCCACGCGCGTGTGCCGGCCGGGCACCGACTTGGCGCCGTTCAGCTCGCGCGCCAGGTGGGTGTAGAGGATGTCGTTGACCAGGGTCGACTTGCCGGAGCCGGAGACGCCGGTGACGGCGGTGAGGACGCCCAGCGGGAAGGAGACGTCGATGTCCCGCAGGTTGTTCTCGCGGGCGCCGTGCACGGTGAGCCGGCGCCCGGGGTCCACCGGGCGGCGGACGTCCGGGGTGGCGATCGCCCTGCGGCCGGACAGGTACTGTCCGGTCATCGACTCCTCGTTGGCGAGGAGCTCCTTCAGGGAACCGGAGTGGACGACCTTGCCGCCGTGCTCGCCGGCGCCGGGGCCGATGTCGACGACCCAGTCGGCGACCTTGATGGTGTCCTCGTCGTGCTCGACGACGATGAGCGTGTTGCCCATGTCCCGGAGCCGGACCAGGGTCTCGATCAGCCGGTGGTTGTCGCGCTGGTGGAGGCCGATGGACGGCTCGTCGAGCACGTACAGCACGCCGACCAGGCCGGAGCCGATCTGGGTGGCGAGCCGGATGCGCTGGGCCTCGCCGCCGGAGAGCGTGCCCGCCGCCCGGTTGAGCGAGAGGTAGTCGAGGCCGACGTCGACGAGGAAGCGCAGCCGCTCGTTGACCTCCTTGAGGACCCGCTCGGCGATCTTCTTGTCGCGGGCGTTGAGCGTGAGGCGGGAGAGGAACTCGGCGCAGTCGCTGATGGACATCGCGGCGACCTCGGCGATGGACTTCTCCATGACCGTGACCGCGAGGACGATCGGCTTGAGGCGGGTGCCCTCGCAGGTGGGGCAGGGCACCTCGCGCATGTAGCCCTCGAAGCGCTCGCGGCTGGAGTCGCTCTCGGCCTCGCTGTGGCGCCGCTTGACGAAGGAGACGGCGCCCTCGAAGGCGGGGGTGGTGTACGCCCGCTCGCGTCCGTACCGGTTGCGGTAGCGGACCTCGACCTGGGTCTTGTGGCCGTGCATCAGGGCCTTCTTGGCACGCTGCGGCAGCCCGGCGTACGGGATGTCCGTGCGGAAGCCGAGGGCCTGGGAGAGGCCGCCGATGAGCCGGCCGAAGTACTCCTTGGTGTGGCCGTGCGACCAGGGGTGGATGGCGCCCTCGTCGAGGGACTTGTCCTCGTCGGGGACGACCAGCTCGGGGTCGACCTCCATGCGGGTGCCGATGCCGGTGCAGTCGGGGCAGGCGCCGAAGGGCGAGTTGAAGGAGAAGGAGCGCGGCTCCAGCTCCTCGAAGGAGAGGTCGTCGTACGGGCAGTAGAGGTGCTCCGAGTACATCTTCTCGCGCTCGGGGTCATCCTCGGGGAGGTCGACGAAGTCGAGCACGACCATGCCGCCGGAGAGTCCGAGGGCGGTCTCGACGGAGTCGGTGAGCCGGCGCTTGGCGCTGTCCTTCACGGTGAGGCGGTCGACGACCACCTCGATCGTGTGCTTCTCCTGCTTCTTCAGCGTCGGCGGCTCGGTGAGCTGCACGGTCACGCCGTCGACGCGGGCGCGGCTGTAGCCCTTGGTCTGGAGGTCGGCGAAGAGGTCGACGAACTCGCCCTTGCGCTCGCGCACGAGCGGGGAGAGCACCTGGAAGCGGCTGCCCTCGGGCAGCTCCAGGACCTTGTCGACGATGGCCTGCGGCGACTGGCGGGAGATGGGACGGCGGCACTCGGGACAGTGCGGCTTGCCGATGCGGGCGAAGAGCAGGCGGAGGTAGTCGTAGACCTCCGTGATGGTGCCGACCGTCGAGCGCGGGTTGCGCGAGGTCGACTTCTGGTCGATGGAGACGGCGGGCGAGAGGCCTTCGATGAAGTCGACGTCCGGCTTGTCCATCTGGCCGAGGAACTGCCGGGCGTACGAGGAGAGCGACTCGACGTACCGGCGCTGACCCTCGGCGAAGATCGTGTCGAACGCGAGGGAGGACTTGCCCGACCCCGAGAGCCCGGTGAAGACGATGAGGGAGTCACGCGGGAGGTCGAGCGAGACGTTCTTGAGGTTGTGCTCGCGAGCGCCACGGACGATGAGACGGTCGGCCACGCCGGTCCGCACCTTTCTTGAGAGAGCGGATGTGCCTGACACACCCAACAACCAAGGATGCCGGATGCTTCCATCGAGCCTATAGCACGCACATTCGATTTCCGGCCGCGTGGAGACCGCTTCACCCGAACGAGTGGCGGCGCGCGGGGCGCCCCGACGGCCGGGCGGGACCGGATCTGGCCCCACCGGCACGACACCCCCTAGGGTGCGGGCCATGATCGACCACGAGCGCGACCTCGCTTCCGTACGAGAAGCGACCGAGCGGCTGCTGAACGACGCCGCCTCCTGGGACAACGCGGCCGTCGCCGAGCCGTCACGGCTTCCCGGCTGGACCCGCGGCCATGTCCTCGCCCACGTCTCCCGCAACGCCGACGCCCTGGTGAACGTCCTCCGGGGCCGGCCGATGTACGCCAGCGCCGAGACCCGCGACGCCGACATCGAGCGCGACGCGGACCGCCCCCTCGACGCCCAGCTCGCCGACCTGCGGGCGACCGGCGAACGCTTCCAGGAGGCCGGCGCCGAGCCCGCCGACTGGAGCCGCACGGTCGAGCTCCGCAACGGGGTCACCGACAGCGCCTCCCGGATCCCCTTCCGCCGCTGGGTGGAGGTGGCCCTGCACCACGTCGACCTGGGCGTCGGCTACGAGCTGGAGGACCTGCCGGAGGAGTTCGTCCTGCGGGAGATCGAGTTCCTGACGGAACGGTTCACGGGCAACGCCTCCGTCCCGCCGACCCGGGTCCTGGCCGCGGACGGCACGGGCGCGTGGACCACCGGCTCCGCGGAGGGCACCGAGGTGACCGTGAGCGGCCCCTCCCCCGAGCTCCTCGGCTGGCTCGCCGGCCGCCGCGACGGCTCCGCCCTGAAGACCGAGGGCGGCCCCCTGCCGGAGCTTCCCCCGCTGTAGCCGCCGCCGTCGGTCGCCGGAGCTAGTCTGAGGCCATGACGTACAGCGGAGTGGTGAAGGTCGGCGGCGCGGCGGACGTGCACGAGCTGACGGACCTGATGATCTCGAAGGTCGCGGTCGGCCCGATGGACAACAACGCGTACCTGCTGCGCTGCCGGGCGACCGGTGAGCAGCTGCTGATCGACGCGGCCAACGAGCCCTCGACGCTGCTCACGCTGATCGGTGACGACGGCATCTCCGCCGTCGTCACCACCCACCGGCACGGCGACCACTGGCAGGCCCTGGAAGAGGTCGTCGCCGCGACCGGCGCCCGGACCTACGCGGGCGCGTACGACGCGGAGGGCATCCCGGTCGGGACCGACGAACCGGTGGAGGACGGCGACACGATCCGGGTGGGCCGGGTCGAGCTGACCGCGCGCCGCCTGGTCGGGCACACCCCGGGCTCGATCGCCCTGATCTACGACGACCCGCACGGCCACCCGCACGTCTTCACCGGCGACTGCCTCTTCCCGGGCGGCGTGGGCAACACCTGGAAGGACCCGGAGGCCTTCGCGAGCCTGCTCCACGACGTGGAGACCAAGCTCTTCGCGGTCCTGCCCGACGAGTCCTGGATCTACCCCGGCCACGGCCGGGACACCACGCTCGGTGACGAGCGCCCGCACCTCGCGGAGTGGCGCGAGCGCGGCTGGTGACGCCGGGCGCACGGCCCCCGAGCTGCGCACCTCCGCACGCCCCCGTAACCGGGGCGGCGGCGGGGTAGTTGGCGCGACATGCGCCAAAGTCACCCTCCGTCGCCGTCCCGGCCGCCCTCCGCCCCTTCGATGGGACGGCTCGCCGCCGCCTCGCTCGTCGGCACCGCCATCGAGTTCTTCGACTTCTTCGTCTACGGGACCGCCGCCGCCCTCGTCCTGGGGCCGCTCTTCTTCCCCACCTTCTCGCCCCTGGCGGGGACCCTGGCCGCCTTCGGCACCTTCGCCGCCGGCTTTCTCGCCCGCCCTCTCGGCTCGGTGCTCTTCGGGCACGTCGGCGACCGGTACGGCCGACGGCCGGTCCTCTTCGCCTCGCTGCTCCTGACGGGCTGCGCCACGGTCGCGGTCGGCTGCGTCCCCACGTACGCGTCGCTCGGCATCGCCGCCCCGGCACTGCTGCTCGCCCTCCGCTTCCTGCAGGGTCTCGGCCTGGGCGGCGAGTGGGGCGGGGCGGTCCTGCTGACCGCCGAGCACGCCCCCGAGCACCGGCGCGCGCTGTGGTCGAGCTTCCCGCAGGTCGGGCCGGCGATCGGCTTCCTCCTGGCGAACGGGGTGATGCTGGCGCTCACCGCCGGGCTGAGCGACGCGGAGTTCCGTGCCTGGGGCTGGCGGGTGCCGTTCTGGGCGGCGGGGCTGCTCGCGGTCGGCGGTCTGCTGCTGCGCTCCTCGCTCGCGGAGACCCCGCAGTTCGAGGAGCTGTCCGCGTCCGGGCGGCGCGCGGGCGCCCCGCTGGCGGAGGTGGTCCGCGACCACTGGCGGCTCGTGCTGCTGACGGCCGGGGCGCTCGCGGTCGGGTACGCCGTCTTCTACACGGTCTCCACCTGGGCGCTGGCCTACGGCACCGAGCGGCTCGGGGTGAGCAGCACGGTGATGCTGGTCTGCGTCATGGCGGCGGTGGCGGTCATGGGCGCGGCCACCCCGTTCGTGGCCCTGCTCGGCGACCGCTGGGGTCGCCGGCCGCTCTGTCTGGCGGGGTGCGCGGCCTCGGCGCTCTGGATGTTCCCGATGGTGGCGCTGCTGCACACGGCCCGGCCGCTGCTGATGTTCCTCGGTTTCCTGGGCTCGCTGCTGGCGTTCATCACCATGTTCGCGGTGATCGCCGCGTACCTCCCGGAGCTGTACGAGCCCCGCGTCCGCTGCACGGGGGCGGCCGTCGGCTACAACCTGGCCGGCGTCCTGGGCGGCGCGCTGACGCCCCTCGTCGCCACCACCCTCTCCGACGGCGGCTCCGGCCCGCCCTGGGGCGTCGCGGCGTACCTGACGCTGGTCGCGCTCCTGAGCCTCGGCTGCTTCGCCCTCCTCCCGGAGACCCTCCCCGGCCGTGCCGGACGTCCGGCGCCCGAGCCCGCCGCGGTCTGATCCGTCCGGGCGGTACGGGACGGCGACGGCCGACCGGGGTGGTCCCGGTCGGCCGTCGACGCGTGCGGGAGGGGCGTCAGGCCCCGACGCTGTCCTTCGGGGTGTCCTCGACGGCGGCCGGGGCCTCGGCCCCGGCGAGCCGGGCCTGCTTCCTGGAGGCGATCAGGCTGGTGATGGTCGTGATGACCAGGACGCCGCCGATGACGCCGAGCGAGAAGGGGATGGAGATCTCCGGGACGTGCACCCCGGACTCGTGCAGGGCGTGCAGCACGAGCTTGACGCCGATGAAGCCGAGGATCACCGACAGGCCGTAGCTGAGGTGGACCAGCTTCTTGAGCAGGCCGCCGATGAGGAAGTACAGCTGCCGCAGGCCCATGAGGGCGAAGGCGTTGGCCGTGAAGACGATGTACGGGTCCTGGGTCAGGCCGAAGATCGCCGGGATGGAGTCGAGGGCGAAGAGGATGTCGGTGGTGCCGATGGCGAGCATGACGACCATCAGCGGCGTCAGCACCCGCTTGCCGTTGGTGCGGATGAAGAGCTTGGTGCCGTGGTAGCGGTCGGCGACGCCGAACCTCTTCTCGGCGGCCTTGAGGAGACGGTTCTCCTCCCAGTCCTCCTCGTCCTCGTCGGAGCGCGCCTCCTGGATGAGCTTCCAGGCGGTGTAGATCAGGAACGCGCCGAAGAGGTAGAAGACCCAGGAGAAGCTCGCGATGATCGCGGCGCCGGCGGCGATGAAGATCGCGCGGAGCACCAGGGCGATCAGCACGCCCACGAGCAGCACCCGCTGCTGGAGGTGCGAGGGGACCGAGAACTTCGCCATGATCAGGACGAAGACGAAGAGGTTGTCGACGCTGAGCGACTTCTCGGTGATGTAGCCCGCGAAGAACTCGCCGGACGCCTGGCTGTTGCCGAAGAACAGCAGGCCGAGCCCGAAGAGCGCGGCGAGCACGATCCAGACGACGGTCCAGGTTCCGGCTTCCTTGACCGAGACCTCATGGGGCTTGCGCCCGATGAAGAAGTCGGCACCGATGAGGGCACCCAGACCGAGAATGGTCAGTACCCACAGGGTCATTGAAACGTCCACTGCGCCTCCGGCGTCGTACGGCTACTGATCAGCGTCGTCGCTGCCGGAGGTCTCCTCCACCCGGCGGCGGACGGGCCGCCGGGCCGGCGCCCCGGGATCGGATCACTGATGATCCGTCCGTATTGACGGGTACGCCGCGTACAGGGAGTACTCCCCTCCGCACCAAGAAGACTACCCGAAAAACCAAGAGAAGGTAAAGGGCAGGGTAAAGGAGATCCAAAAGTCCAGGTCACGCCCGCTTTCCATGGCGGGCGGCCGCCACCTGCCCGAGGACCTGACGGAGGATCCCGCTACCCGGCGGAAGGAGCGGCGGCTCGTACGACCAGGCGTGACCGACCCACGGATCGGCCAGGTGGTCGTCGGGCACGGGGGTGAGGCGCAGCAGCGAGCGCCACAGCGGGTCGAGCAGCGGCCCGTACGCGGCCGCGTCCTCCCGGGCCGCGACCATCAGCAGGTGGACGCCGACCGGGGGACCCTCGTCGGCGAGGTACCGCAGCCGCGCGACCGCCCGGTCGTCGAAGCCGTGCGGGAAGTCGTGCACGATCAGCAACTGCCGGGCCGTGTCCAGGCCGGGCGGCAGCGCGTCGGCCGCTCCGCCCCGGAGCGCCATCTGCAGCAGGTCCACCCGCTCCGTCAGCTGCTCCAGGACCGCCGAGACACCGGCCGCTCCCCGGGCCGGCGGGGCGGCCGCCCCCGTCTCCACGAGGGGCGCGAGGGCCGTGGCGCCCGTGCCCGCCGGGTCGATCAGGTGGACGGTGAAACCGCCGGCCGGGTGCGCCGCGAGGAGCCGCGCCGCGTGCGCCACCGCGCAGTCCAGGGCGAGCCGCCTCAGCTCGGCCTCGTCGAGGAACCCGGCCGCCTCGGAGTGGCCCCGGCCGGAGTCCACCCACAGTCCGCGCTCCAGCGGCAGCCGGACGAGCATGGGGATCCGCAGATCGGTGCGCTCGGGGAGGTGGAGGTCGCCGAGGCGGACGGCCATCGGCTCCTCGGCCGGGACGCGGTAGGCGTGCCAGACGGGGCTGTCCCAGCGGGCGTAGGCGACGGGCAGCGCCGGCTCGACGACCTCGGACTCGGCGACGAGCTGGGCGAGGTCCCGGTCCAGGACCGCCCGGGCGCGCTCCACGAGCTCGTCCCGCCGGGCGCGGGCGGCGGCCCGCGCGGCGTCGTTCGCGCCGCCGGCCCGGGCTCGGTAGTCGGTGAGCACCTCGTCGAGCTCACGGTCGAGCCGGGACTCCGCGAAGTCGCAGGCGCTGCGGTAGGCGGCGGCGGTACGGGCCAGGTCCTCGAACATGCCCCACACCTGGTTGTAGAGCCGCTCGTCCATGGACCAGCCCGTGGCGTCCCCGGCGACCGGCACGGGCGGGCCCTGCCGGGGCTCGGGGCCGGGGGCGGACTCGGCGGCGGGGACCGGCCCGGCGGCGGGGGCGGACTCGGCGGGGGCCGTCCGGCGCCGGGGATGGGAGTAGTCGATGGGCCCGCCGATGGCCGTCCCCGTCGCCGGGGTGGGGGCCGGTCCCGGGTCCGGGGCGGTCGACGGGGCCGCCGGTGCCGGGTCCGGTGCGGTGGGCGGCGCTGTGTGGCGTACGGGCTCCGGCTCGGGGACGCGCGACGAAGCGGCGGGCGACGGGTCGGCGGACGAGACGGCGGCGGACGAGAGGTCGGCCGGGACGGGGCCGGCCGGGGCGGGGGCCGGGGCCGGGGACGCCGTCGCCAGGATCGCGGCCGCGAGGTCCGCGGGGCGCTCCAGGCCCTGGTCGGCGAGGAGGGCGGCGAGCCCGCCCGCGTACCCCTGGCCCATGGCGCGGACCTTCCAGGCGCCCTGGCGGCGGTACAACTCCAGGGCGACGAGGGCGGACTCCGTGTCGAGGCCCGTGATGGCGTAGCCGGCGATCTCGGTGCCGTCGGGGCCGACGACGGCGACGAACGGGGCCGCGAGGGCTCCGAAACGGACGGCTCCGCCGGTCAGCGCGAGGAGGACCGAGACGCGGTGGACGGCGCCGGGGAGGGCGTCCAGGTCGACGGCGAGGCGGTGGTCGGCGGCGGCCCCTCCGGGCACGTCGACACCGGGCGGGGAGGCGGCGCCGGGGTGGGCGATCCACTCCGCGCCCGCGACCCGGCCCTGCTCGTCGCCGAGCGCGGCTCCGGCGAGGACGGGATGGCCGGCCGACACCCGGATCTCCAGTCGGGTCTCGGGCAGGGGGTGGTTCTGCCCCCGGACCAGCTCGGCCGTCATCGTCTCTGTTCCCCTCGGTGTTCCCGGGTGCGGATCATGCGGACAGCTCCCGGCGGCCTCGCGCCTCCGGGAGCTGTGGGTGTGCCCTGCCGGGCTCGTCCTACAGGTGCGGCAGGATGGCGGGCATCAGGTCCTGGAAGGTGCGCCCGTTGGCCGGGTTGCCCAGGGCCGTCATCTGCCAGCCGGAGCCGACCCGGTGCACCTTCGCCATGATCTGCGCGGTGTAGTTGCCGCCGCCGTCCAGGGTGTAGCGCGCGAGCTCCTGCCCGTTCGTCTCGTCGACGATCCGGCAGAAGGCGTTCTGCACCTCCTGGAACGTCTGGCCGGTGAAGGAGTTCACCGTGAAAACGATCTGGTCGATGTGGACCGGCACCCGCTCCAGGTCCACGAGGATCGCCTCGTCGTCGCCGCCCTGGCCCGCACCGCCGACGAGGTTGTCGCCGGTGTGCTTGACCGAGCCGTCGTCGCTGACCAGGTGGCGGAAGAAGACCACGTCCACCGGCTGCTTCTCGGCGAAGAGGACGGCCGAGGCGTCCAGGTCGATCTCCCGGGTGCGCGAGCCGAAGAGACCGCGGCGCGGCGCGGCCTGCCAGCCGAGGCCCATCCGCACCTGGGTGAGGCTGCCCCCGCCCCTCTTCTCCAGGCTGATGGCCTGACCCTTGGTCATGTTGACCGACACGCGTTTGCCCCTCTCATTAGCGTTCCCCGCGCCCGCTGTCCGGTGCGTGCGGTTGTCGAGCACCCTACGCAGCGGCACCGACACCGCGGAGACGCGGTCCGGTTTTGTGTCGGTCTTGCAACACACCGGACCGCCCGTGCGCCCTCCCCGGTCAGGCGAGTCCCGCCTCCTTCATCTGGCGCAACTCCTTCTTCAGCTCCCCCACTTCGTCGCGGAGCCGGGCCGCCACCTCGAACTGCAGCTCGGCCGCCGCGGCGCGCATGCGGTCGGTCATCTCCTCGATGATCGCGGCCAGTTCGGTGGCGGGCCGGTCGCCGAGCTCGACGACGGAACCGGCCTTGCCGCCCTTGCCCTTGGCCCTGCCCGCGGGGCCGTGCGCGGCGAGCGAGGGCACCGGGGCCTTCGCGCCCTTGCCCTCCTTCGCCTGCCGGTAACCGGTGCCGAGCAGTTCCTCGGTGTCGATCTCCTCGCGCGCGATGGTCGCGACGATGTCGTTGATCTTCTTGCGGAGCGGCTGCGGGTCGATGCCGTGCTCCGTGTTGTACGCGATCTGCTTCTCGCGGCGCCGGTTGGTCTCGTCGATGGCCTGCTCCATCGCCGGGGTGATCCGGTCCGCGTACATGTGGACCTGGCCCGACACGTTTCGCGCGGCGCGGCCGATCGTCTGGATGAGGGAGGTCCCGGAGCGCAGGAAGCCCTGCTTGTCGGCGTCGAGGATGGCGACCAGGGACACCTCGGGCAGGTCGAGGCCCTCCCGGAGGAGGTTGATGCCGACGAGCACGTCGTACTCGCCGGCCCGCAGTTCGCGCAGCAGCTCGATGCGGCGCAGGGTGTCGACGTCGCTGTGCAGGTAGCGCACCTGGATGCCGAGCTCCAGGAAGTAGTCCGTGAGGTCCTCGGCCATCTTCTTGGTGAGGGTGGTGACGAGGACCCGCTCGTCGCGCTCGGCGCGCAGCCGGATCTCGTGGACCAGGTCGTCGATCTGGCCCTCGGTGGGCTTGACGACGACCTCGGGGTCGACGAGTCCGGTGGGGCGGATGATCTGCTCGACGAAGCCGTCGCCGCGCGAGAGCTCGTAGGTGCCGGGGGTCGCGGAGAGGTAGACGGTCTGGCCGATCCGCTCCTGGAACTCCTCCCACTTCAGCGGGCGGTTGTCGAGGGCGGAGGGGAGTCGGAAGCCGTGGTCGACCAGGGTCCGCTTGCGGGAGGCGTCGCCCTCGTACATGGCTCCGATCTGGGGCACGGTGACGTGCGACTCGTCGATGACGAGGAGGAAGTCCTCGGGGAAGTAGTCGAGGAGGGTGTTGGGCGCGGAGCCGGGCTCGCGGCCGTCGAAGTGCATCGAGTAGTTCTCGATGCCGGAGCAGGAGCCGATCTGCCGCATCATCTCGATGTCGTACGTGGTGCGCATCCGCAGGCGCTGGGACTCCAGGTGCTTGCCCTGCTTGTCCAGCTCGGCGAGGCGGCCCTCCAGCTCGCGCTCGATGTCGTTGATCGCCCGCTCCATGCGCTCGGGTCCGGCGACGTAGTGGCTGGCGGGGAAGACGTACAGCTCGCGGTCCTCGCTGATGACCTCGCCGGTGAGCGGGTGGAGGGTGGAGAGGGCCTCGATCTCGTCGCCGAACATCTCGATGCGGACGGCGAGCTCCTCGTACACGGGGAAGATCTCGATGGTGTCGCCGCGCACCCGGAAGGTGCCGCGGGTGAACGCCAGGTCGTTCCGGGTGTACTGGATGTCGACGAAGCGGCGCAGCAGCTGGTCGCGGTCGATCTCCTCGCCGACCTTGAGCGGGACCATCCGGTCCACGTACTCCTGGGGCGTGCCGAGGCCGTAGATGCAGGAGACGGAGGCGACCACGATGACGTCCCGGCGGGTGAGCAGGGAGTTCGTCGCGGAGTGGCGGAGCCGCTCCACCTCCTCGTTGATGGAGGAGTCCTTCTCGATGTAGGTGTCCGACTGCGGGACGTACGCCTCGGGCTGGTAGTAGTCGTAGTACGAGACGAAGTACTCGACGGCGTTGTTCGGCAGGAGCTCGCGGAACTCGTTCGCCAGCTGGGCGGCCAGCGTCTTGTTCGGCGCCATCACCAGGGTGGGGCGCTGGAGCTTCTCGATCATCCAGGCGGTGGTCGCCGACTTTCCGGTGCCGGTGGCGCCGAGGAGCACGACGTCCTTCTCGCCCGCGCGGATGCGCCGCTCGAGGTCGGCGATGGCGGTCGGCTGGTCGCCGCTGGGCTTGTACTCGCTGACGACCTCGAAGGGCGCCACCGAACGTTCGATCTTGGAAACGGGCCGCATGCAACCACCGTACGACCCGGCACCGACACTCGGGCGGTGATCGGTTCACCGCTCGGGCGCCGGGCGGCCCGTCACCAGTCCTGGGAGCGGTGCCCGCCGCGCGGGACGGCCCTGCGCGCGACTCGTCCGGCGGGGCGGCCGGCGGGGCGGGCGTTCCAGTTGGCGGGCTCGCCGTAGGAGGACGGGACGTGGCGCGGCGCGGGGACGCCGGGGCGGTGGGGGGGCCGGGCGGCGGGCCGCTGCCAGTCCGGGTCGCCCATCACGAGCAGCGGGTCGAACATGACGACGACGGCGGCCAGGATCAGGAAGACCGCCGGGCCGATGAGCATGGGCAGGAGGAGCGAGGAGGCGGGGTCGTCGGCTCCGGCGCGGGCCCCGGTGCCGTGCAGGTGGACGCTGACGGCGGCCATGGCGGTGTAGTGCATACCACTCACGGCGACGCCCATCACCAGGCTCGCGCCGAGGCTGGCCAGAAATCCATGTACGGAGACGGCCGCCCAGAGGGCCGCCGTGGCGGCCACGACGGCGATGACCACGGAAAAGGCGACGGTGACCGTGTCGTACTCGATCCGGCCCTGGAAGCGCATACCGGCCATGCCGAGGTAGTGCATGGTGGCGACGCCGAGGCCGGTGATGGTGCCGCCGGTGATCAGGGTGAGGGCGGTCGCCCCGCGGTAGCCGACGATGAAGATGCCGATGCCGACCATGAGGACGGCGACGCCCAGGCTGGCGAAGGTGATGGGGCGGTCGTAGTCGATGGGCGCCTGCTCGACGGAGAAGCCCATCATGGCGATGAAGTGCATCGTCCAGATGCCGGTGCCGATCGAGGTGGCGCCGAGGGCGAGCCAGCCCGCCTTGAAGGTGTCCCGGTGCCGGAGCGATCGGGTGGTGCACCTCAGACCGAGGGCGCCGCCGAGGCAGGCCATGAGAAAGGCGGCCACCGGCGTGACGAGCCCGTAGCTGAATCCGTCGACCGTGCCCTGCATGAGCGTGTGCCCTCCACCCCTGGTGCAACGTCGTCCGAAAACAGTCGGTACCGCTGGGTAGTACTACCGGGGCGAGATTATGGCGCGCCGGGAGCCCGGCGACCATGTGACCGGGGAATTTCCATGCGCGAGACCGGAGCGAGACCGGTCCGTGATCTCGGGAACGGCTCCGGGCCGGGTGGGGCGCGACCGTCCCGGACCGGCTCGTCCGCGTCGGGTCGGGGCCGGGCGGCGGTTCCGGGCCCCGTTGTCGGTGGCGGGTCGTACCGTGGGCGGCATGGACATCGACACGGGGGCGGCAGCGGGGCCGGGCTGCCGGGAGCGGGCCGGCACGGTGGAGTGGACGGTCGTGGAGAGCGCCGTCGGGCCGCTCTTCCTCGCCGCGACCGGGCGGGGGCTCGTGCGGGTGGAGTTCCACGCCGACGCGGCGCGGCGGGAGCGGATGCCCGACCGGCTGGCGGGGCAGCTCGGCGCGGAGCCGGTGGAGTGCGCCTCGGGACGGCTGGCGGAGGCGGTACGCCGGCTCGACCGGTACTTCGCGGGCGAGCCGGACCGCCTCGACCTGCCGCTGGACTGGAGCCTGACGACCGGCTTCAACCGGCAGGTGCTGCGCGAGCTGGCGGCGGGCGTTCCGTACGGAACGGTCGTCGGGTACGGGGAGCTGGCGAGGCGCGTGGGGCAGCCGGGCGCGGCGCAGGCGGTCGGGGCGGCGATGGGTGCCAATCCGCTGCCGGTCGTGGTGCCCTGCCACCGGGTGGTGGAGAGCGACGGCGGTCTCGGCGGCTTCGGCGGCGGTCTGGAGACGAAGCGGCAGCTGCTGGCCCTGGAGGGGGTGCTGCCGGCGCCGCTCTTCTGAGCTCGGGCGGCCCCGGGGAAGAGGGGGCGTTCCCCTCGGATGGGACGGCTGGCACACTCACGTAAGTGACCCACACCCCCGGTGCCCCTGACGCTGCCGTGCCCGGCGAGATATCCGCGCCCGCTGCCCCCGTCGCTCCCGCCGAGCTGCCCGCCCTCCGCCGACGCGTCCAGGCCACACTGATCGCCACCCAGATCCTGGGAGGCCTCGGGATCGCCATCGGCTTCGCCCTCGCCGCCGTCCTGGCGAGGGACGTCAGCGGCACCGAGGCGCTCTCCGGCCTCGCCTCGACGGCGTCGGTGGCCGGCTCGGCGCTGGTCGCCATGCCGCTGGCCACCCTGATGGCCTCGCGGGGGCGCCGGACGGGACTCGTCCTCGCGTACCTGCTCGCCGCTCTCGGCGCCGGTGTGGTGGTGCTCGGGGCGGTCCTCGGGAACTTCCCCCTGCTGCTCGTCGGCCTCGTGGGCTTCGGCGCCGGCTCCTCGGCGAACCTGGCGGCCCGCTTCGCCGCCGCCGACCTCGCCGAGCCGGACCGCAGGGCCCGGGCCATCTCCACCGTGGTGTGGGCGACCACGATCGGCGCGGTGCTCGGCCCGAACGTCGCCGCGCCCGCCGGGAAGAGCGTCGCGGACCTGGGCGTCCCGGCCACCGCCGGCCCGTTCGTCTGGGCCGCCGGCGTCTTCGTGCTCGCGGCGGCCGTGGTGGCCGTGCTGCTGCGTCCGGACCCGCTGCTCACCGCCCGTGCCCTGTCGGCCGCCGGAACGGGCGAGGCGGAGGAGGGCCGTTCCCTGCGGGCCGGGATGGACGCGGTGCGGAAGTCACCGCGGGCCCGGATCGCCCTGGTCACCATCGCCGGCTCGCACACCGCCATGGTGTCGATCATGTCGATGACCCCGGTGGCGCTCACCCGTCACGGCGCGGACATCCAGCTGATCGGACTCGTGATCAGCGGGCACATCACCGGGATGTACGCCTTCTCACCGCTGATGGGCTGGCTGTCCGACCGCCTCGGCCGGCTCTCGGTGATCGGGCTCGCGGTCGGCCTCATCGGTACGGCGGCGCTCGTCGCGGGCACGGCGGGACCGTCGCACGGCCGGATCGCGCTGGGCCTCTTCGTCCTGGGTCTGGGCTGGTCGGCGGGGCTGGTGTCCGGCTCGGCGCTGCTCACCGACTCGGTGCCGCAGGCCGCGCGGGCCGCCGTCCAGGGACTCTCCGACTTCGTGATGAACACCGCCGCCGGGATCGGCGGCCTCGCGGCGGGCCTGATCGTCTCGCAGGCGGGCTACGGGCCGCTGAACGCGATCGCCGCCTGCCTGTTGCTGCCGATGGCGGCGCTCGCGCTGCGGGGCGCCCTGCGGAAGGTCTGACCGGACCGTCCGGTCTCAGCGCGGCACCGCGGGGGACGAGGCCCCGTCGGCCAGTCGCCGCGGGGTGCCCGTGCCGTCGGCGGGCACCGACCAGACCGCTCCCCCGTATCCGTACGCGAGGGTCTTCTGGTCCGTCCACAGTGCCTGGTCGTCGATGCCGCGCCGCTCGGCGACGGGGTGCTCGCGTCCGGTGCGCAGGTCGTACACGTACAGCCGCCATGGTTCGCGCGGACCGTCCGAGACCCGCTTCTTGAAGGCGATCCGGGTTCCGTCGGGGGAGAGCGAGGGGCATTCGACGTTCTCCCGCAGGGCCCTGGCGGACCAGTTCCGCATGTCGCCCTCGACGAGGTGGGTGCGGCCGCCCGTCGCGACGGTGGCGTAGAAGCGGTTGTCGTCGGCGGCGAAGGTGACGCCCCAGTAGTTGACGTCCGGGGCGTGGTGGCGGCGGCCGTCGAGGGTGAGCGGGAGCTGCTCGATGTTCTTCACCAGGTAGCCGGTGCGCAGGTCGAGGATCGAGGTGCGGGTGGAGAAGGCCGAGCGCGCGTACGAGTCGCCGGTGGCGAACATCGTCCAGGACAGCATGCGTCCCGAGGCGGAGACCCTCGCCCGGCTGGGGATGCCGGGCAGGGCGATGCGGCGGACCTCGCGGAGCCGGCCGTCGAGCACGAGGACGTACGAGCGGGCCGGTACGCCCGGCCGCCGCTGCAGGCAGAGGGCGGTGGAGCCGGCCGCGTGGAAGCGGTCGCAGGAGGGTCCGCCCGCCACCCGGCCGCCGGGGGCGGCCGGGTCCACGCGCGCGACGCGCCCGCTCGCGGCGTCGCGGACGTAGAGCGCGCCGGTGCCGCCGTCGAGGGTGAAGCCGGGTTCGGCGGTGCCGGTGGCGGCGGTCCGCCCGGAGGCGGCGCGGAGGGTGTAGGCGGTGGCCCCGCCGCCGAGCAGCAGGAGGGCGAGGACGAGGATCCACACGCGCGTGCGCGTGGAGGCGGGGGTGTTCACGTCGAGCTCCCATCGGGGACGGTTCACGCCGGGCTCCCTTCGGGGCGGCCGTGTCGTGCCCCCCTCCAGGACGGTCATGTCGAACTTCCTTCGCGGGCCGGCCCGGCCGGCAGCAGGCGGGCGGCGCAGACCAGGGCCGCCGCGAGGGCCAGGAGCGCCGCCACGAGGGCCGTCTCCGGCCCGCTCGCCGTCCAGACGGCGCCGAAGGCGACGGTGGCGCCGAGCCGGGCGAGCGCCTGCGCGGTCTGGACGGCCGCGAGGCCGCCGGCCTGCCGTCCTTCGGTGAGGAACGGTCCGGTGAGGGCCATCAGGACGCCGTCGGTGGCGGCGTAGAAGATCCCGAGCAGGGCGAGGACGCCCACGAGGGCCGCCGCGCCGGGCACGGGGACGAGGAGCAGTCCGTAGGCGAGGAGCAGGGCCCCGTGCCCGTACAGGAGGGGCCGGCGGCGCCCGACGCGGTCGGCGAGGCGGCCCGCCGGGACGGCGAGCAGCAGATAGACGGCGGCCGCTCCGAGCGGCAGGAACGGGAACCAGGTGGCGTCGAGGTCGAGGCGCCGCTGGAGCAGCAGGTAGAGGAAGGAGTCGCCGACGGTGGCGGCGCCGAGGAGGGCGGCGCAGAGCACGATCCGGCGGTACGCGGGTGAGCGCGGTACCGCGAGGAGGCCGCCACGCGCGCGTGGCGCCGCCGGTGCCTTCGGCCGCGCGTCACGGTCGTCCCGCGGCCGGGCGGGGTCCCGCGGCCCGTCGAGGTCCCGCGGTCGGCCGGGGCCCTGCTGCCCGCCGGGGCCCTGCTGCCCGCCGGAGTCGAGCGGCTCACCGGGGTTCCGCAGCCGGCCCGGGTCCCTCGGTCGCCCCGGGACGAGGAGCAGCCAGACCAGCACGCCGAACGCGCCGACGCAGAAGCTGACGGCGAAGACCGTCTCGTACGTCTCGGCGGTCGCCCACAGCAGGGCGAAGGCGGCGAGGGGCCCGAGGAGGGCGCCGGTGGTGTCCATGGCACGGTGGGTGCCGAAGGCCCGGCCGAGGTCCTCGGGCGGGCTGTGCAGGGTGATGAGCGCGTCGCGGGGCGCGGTGCGGACGCCCTTGCCGAGCCGGTCGACGGCGAGGGCTCCGGCGATCCAGCCGGTCGCCCCGCCGGCGAGGAGGAGGCCGAGCCGGGAGCAGGCGGAGAGGGCGTAGCCGAGGCCGCCGACCTGTTTGTGGCGGCCGCCCCGGTCGGCGCCGACGCCGCCGAGGAGCCGTACGAGCGCGGTGGCGCCGGTGGTGAGGCCGTCGAGGAGGCCGAACTGGAGCGGGGAGAGGCCGAGTCCGAGCACCAGGTACAGCGGCAGGACGGCGGTCACCATCTCCGAGGAGACGTCGGTGACGAGGCTGACCGTGCCGAGGACGAGGACGGTGCCGGGGACGCGCCGCCGGGCCCCGGCGGGGCGGGGCGGCGCGTCGCGGCGACCGGTGGTCGCGAGGTACATCAGTGGCAGGTGTAGGTCGGGCCGGAGTCCTTGACCTGGTCGTCGGTGCCGACGTACTGCCAGGTGTAGGTGGTGTCGGTGAGGTCCAGCTTCAGGACGCCGTACGTTCCGCTGATCCGCTTCTGGCTGTTGGGCTGGACCGTCTCGATGTCGTAGGGCTCGGCGCCGCCCATGCCGCCGACGATCTCGACGATGCCGTCGGCGGTGGCCCGTCCGCTCGGGTCCTGCGGGGCGAAGCGCTCGTAGTGGTGGTCGTGTCCGTTGAGGACGAGGTCCGCCCTGGCCCCGTAGAGGATCTGCCAGACGGGCTTGGAGACGGGGTCGTTGCCGTGGCCGCCGGAGGAGTACAGCGGGTGGTGGAAGTAGGCGGCGATGCAGCCCTTGGTGTTCCGCGCGAGGTCGTCCTTGAGCCACTGGATCTGCGCGGCGTCGTCGAAGGTGTTGGAGTCGAGGGCGACGAAGTGCCAGTTGCCCTGGTCGTAGCTGTAGTAGGGCTTGCCCTGGGGGTAGGCGATCGCGCCGAAGTACGACTTGTAGCCGGAGAACGCGCCGGCCGGGTCGTAGGACTCGTGGTTGCCGGGCACGGGCCGGGTCTGCGCCTTGAAGACGCCCCAGGTCTTGTCGTAGTAGTTCCGGAAGTCCGACAGACGGGCGTCGTCGTACTGGTTGTCACCCATCGTCAGGTAGAAGGACGGCGCGATCCGCTGGGCCAGCGCGGCGGTCTTCGGGTGGGCGCAGGAGCTGCTGGAGGCGGTGCACTGGGCGGCGATGTCGCCGGCCGCGACGACGGTGAAGGCGCCGGTGGGCGGGGGCGTGGTGGGAGTGGGGGTGGGGGTGGGGGTGGTGGGGGTGGTGCCGTAGGCCTCCACCGTGTAGAGCGAGTAGCCGTACGAGGTGCCGCGCGCGGTCCCGTAGACGCGCAGGTAGCGGCCGGTGCCGGTGAGCCCGGTCCAGTCGTCCGTGCCGCCGTTGCCCGCGGTCTCGGTGGCGAGGCGGGTCCAGGTGGTGCCGTCGGCGGAGATCTCGACGCGGTAGGCCTTGGCGTAGGCGGCCTCCCAGACGAGCTTGACGCGGGAGACGGTGGCCGAGGGGCCGAGGTCGACCTTGATCCATTGCGGGTCGACGCCCTCGGTGCTGGCCCAGCGGGTGGTGGAGACGCCGTCGAAGGCCTTCTCCGGGCCGAAGGTGGAGTCCTCGACGGAGGAGGAGGTGGCCGGCCTGCTCTGGGAGATCAGGGTGTCGGCGGCGGCTCCCGCCCGGTCCGGGAGGGCGAGCAGGAGCCCGCCGACGAGCAGCAGCACGGCGGCGAGGACGAGGGGCAGTCGGTCGGTGGTGCGGCGGGGCGGGGCGGAGGCGAACGGGCGCATACCTGGGCTCCCTGGCCTGGGGGTCGGCGAGAGCTGGACACCGGTGCGGGGCACCACGGACCGGCCGCGGGCGCGGGCCGGGGCGCCCGTGCCGTGGGGACGGACACGGGCGGCCGGCCGGGTGGCGGTGCGGCGCCCCACGGCGGGGTGGTGCCCGGCGGCCGGGTCAGAGCTCTCGCTGAGCGCGTCACGCCCCTCGGACGGGGCGCCGCGCCAAGCCGCTGCCGGGGAGAATAGCGGATAGTAAGGTTTCCTACCAGACTCCCGGTTCCCCCTCCCCCGGCCGGATTTCAGGGGCTCGACCGGCCTTCGGCCCGGGCCTCGGAGGACCCCCGAGGACTTCGGCCCGGAGCGGGGAGGGCCCTCAGAGACTGATGTGGTACGCCTTGCGGAGGGTCTCGTGCACGGTCCAGGTCGTCCGGTCGCCCTCCCGCAGCACGCACGCGTCGCCGGGACCGATCTCCAGGGTGTCGCCGCCCTCGACGGCGACGGTCGCCCGTCCGGAGACCACCACGAAGAGCTCGTTGGCCTCGGTGTCGGTGACGACGCCGGGCGTGATCTGCCAGATGCCGCGCAGCTGCTTGCCGTCGGCCGACTCCCACAGCACCTTGCCCGTCACCTCGGGCGTGCCGGAGACGATCTGGCCGGGGTCGAGGGGCTCGGCCTCGAGCTCCGCGTCGGGGATGTGCACGGCGAAGGAGGGCAGGTCATGAGTCGTCATGGGCGGTGACTGTAGCCGGGCCCCGGAGGCCCTCCAAGGCCGGGATCACATGGAAGGGAAGCCTCCGTTTCAACCCCCACCAGGGGTGATGCCGGGAACGAGAAAGGCGACGAAATCCGCACCGGGCCTCCGTCGCAGCGCCCCAGGGTGTCGCGGCCGTCGCCGCCGCTTCCGTCCGGCGCTCCGTCACGGATTCCGCAGGTGCTCGCCCGGGTGTGGCAGGAGGTCGCCGGCGAGGTTTGCGGGGCCGGTGAGCGCGCCAAGGAATCACCCATGCCCACACAGGTGTCCGAAGAGGTACGGGAAGCGCTCCACGAGGGCCGGCCCGTCGTCGCGCTGGAATCGACGCTCATCGCCCACGGCCTGCCGCGCCCGCGCAACTTCGCCGTGGCGGTGGAGCTGGAGGAGTCCGTACGGGCCGGAGGCGCCGTCCCCGCCACGATCGCGGTCATCGACGGCACGGCCAGGATCGGCCTCGACCGGCCGGCCCTGACCCGCATCGCCGAGGACCCGTCGGTGCGGAAGCTGGGACACCGTGACCTGGCGCCCGCCCTGGCGACCGGGGCGACGGGGGCGACGACGGTCTCGGCGACGGCCCGGCTGGCGGACGCGGCCGGCGTACGGGTGTTCGCGACGGGCGGGCTCGGCGGCGTGCACCGCGAGTGGAGCGCGACACAGGACGAATCCGCCGACCTGCGTCTGCTCGCCCGGGTCGGGATCACCGTGGTGTGCGCCGGCGTCAAGTCGATCCTCGACGTGCCCGCGACGCTCCAGCGCCTGGAGACGCTGGGGGTGACGGTCGTCGGCTACGGCACGGACCGCTTCCCCGGCTTCTACCTCTCCTCCTCGGGCGAGCCCGTCGACTGGACCCTGCGCACCCCGGAGGAGGTGGCGGGGGTGATGCGGGCGCAGGACGGGCTCGACGGCCCGCGAGCCGCGCTCGTGGTGGCCAACCCGGTGCCGCAGGCCGAGCAGTTGGACCCCGCCCTGCACGACCGGGTGCTCGCGCGGGGCCTGGCGGCGGCGAAGGAGAAGGGGATCACCGGGCAGGCGGTGACGCCGTTCCTCCTCGCATACCTGATGGTGCACACGGAAGGAGCGTCCCTGGAGGCCAACCTCGCGGCGGTGCGCGGCAACGTGCGGCTCGCCGCGAGCATCGCGGGGGCGTACGCGACCGGCGCCGACGGCCGGTGACCCGGGCCGGAGGCGCGCTGCTGGTCGTCGGGGACGTGGTCACGGACGTCGTCGCCCGGCACCGGACCCCGCTCGCTCCCGCCACGGACACGGCGGCGGAGATCCGGACCCTGCCGGGCGGTGCCGGGGCCAACGCCGCCTGTTGGGCGGTACGTTCGGGGTGGGGCGACGTGCGGCTGCTCGGCCGGGTGGGGACGGACGCGGCCGGCTGGCACGAGCGTGCGCTGCGCGGGGCGGGCGTGCGCCCCCTGCTCGTCCCGGACGCGGACGCGGCGACGGCCACCGTGATCGCGCTGGTGGACGGTTCGTCGGAGCGCACCTTCCTGACGGACAGCGGCGCCGCGCTGCGCCTCTCCCCCGCCGACTGGTCCGCGGGGCTGCTCGACGGCGTGGCCCGGCTGCACCTCTCGGGGTACCTGTTCTTCGCCGCGCCGAGCCGCGAGACGGCCCGGCGGGCGCTGCGGGACGCACGGGACGCGGGGGTCCCGGTGAGCGTGGACCCGGCCTCGGCGGGGTTCCTGGCGGAGCTGGGAGCGGACCGCTTCCTCGCGGCGGCGGAGGGCGCCGAGACCCTGCTGCCCAACGCGGACGAGGCCCGGTCGCTCACCGGGTGCGGCGAACCGGAGGCGGCGGCAGCGGAGTTGAGCCGTCGTTTCCCGCTGGTCGTGGTCACCCTCGGGGCGGCGGGCGCGCTGGTCGCCGAGGGCGGCACGGTCACCGCGCGGGTGGCGGCGCCACCGGTGCGGCCCGTGGACTCGACGGGCGCGGGCGACGCGTTCGCCGGGGCGTTCCTGGCCGCACGGCTCAGGGGCGCGGCCCCGGTGCGGGCCGCGGAGGCGGGCTGCCGCGCGGGCGCGGAGGCGGTCACCACCGTGGGCGGCAGACCCTCGGAGGGCCCGGTCACCGACTGACGGCGGGACGGTCGCCGAGGCACCGGGCTACCGGGCTACCGGGCTGCCGGGCTACCGGGCTACCGGGCTGCCGGGCTGCCGGGCTGCCGGGCTGCCGGGCTGCCGGGCTGCCGGGCTGCCGGGCTGCCGGGACCCGGACTCGCCGCTGGAGCCGGGCGTTACGGCCTGAGTCCCGTCCAGGCCGGGTGGCGCGGGTCGTCCGCCCGCACGACGACGTCCGCCGCCTCGGTGGGACCGACCTCCGTCTCGTACCGGGCGAAAGCGGGCAGGGTCCAGGACTCCTCCGTGCGCCGGGCGAGGGCGGCGGGCGAGAGGCGCAGGTGCACGGCGAGGTCGAAGGGGAACCAGTGGCCGAGCAGGAAGGGCCCGTGCAGCACGAGCACCCCGCGCGGCGGCAGCGTGACGTACGGGCTGCGGGTCGCGCGGTCCGTGGCCGGGTCCCACAGATCCGGCAGCACGCGCCCGCTGCCACCGGGCTCCAGCGGGCCGAAGACCTCCCGCCACAGGGCCCCGGTGTCGGTCCACCCGCTGTAGTACGCGTCGGGGTCCTGCTTGCCGTACTCGTACCGCAGGGACGCGGGCCGCAGGAAGCCACCGGTCCCCACGACGTGGACCGCTCGCCCGCGCGTGCGCAGGGCCTCGGCGAGGAGCCCGGCGAACTCGTCCCCGGGCGCGGCGGGCGGCCCGTCGACGCCCACCTTGAGCCAGGCGTCGCCCGCGGCGGCGGGTGACGTGTCGAGGTGGCGGGCGAGTCCCTCCGCCAGCCGGTCCCAGGTGATCGCCTCGTATCGCATCCCGCTCATCCTGCCCGTCGCTCCCCCTGACGTGTACCGGCCGACGCCCCGGCCTTACGGTGACCTGGCCGCGCGACCGCACGGCACCCGCGGAGGAGAGGAACCGTTCCCCCATGAGCCTGCGTCAGGAAGCACTGCCCTACGAGACCACGGAGGCGACGACGCCCTTCGGCCTCGGACTGCACCACGTGCAGCTCTCCCTGCCGCCGGGCGAGGAGGAGGCGTGCCGTCGATTCTACGTGGACGTCCTCGGCATGACCGAGATCCGCAAGCCCCCGGTCCTCGCGGCGCGCGGCGGGCTGTGGGTGCGTTCGGACGCGCTGGAGATCCATCTGGGCGTCGAGGAGGACTTCCGGCCGGCCCGCAAGGGACACCCGGGCATCCTGGTCGCCGACCTCGACGGCCTGGCCGAGCGGCTGACCGCCCGGGGCGTCGAGGTGACCTGGGACGACAACTTCCCGGGCCACCGTCGCTTCTACGTCGCCGACTGCCACGAGAACCGGCTGGAGTTCCTCTGCCCCGAGCGCTGAGCCGGCCCGAGCGCCGGGTCGGTTCGAAGACCGGTCCGGCCGGAGCACCGAGCCGGGCTTGACCCTGTCACTGGCGTCAGGGTCCGACCATCGGATCCATGGACACCACCCCACCCACCAGGGTCGTCGTCGTCACCGGCGCGGGCACCGGCATCGGCCGGGCCACCGCGCGCTCCTTCGCCGCGCAGGGGGCGACGGTCGTCGCCGTCGGCCGCCGTGAGGAGCCGTTGCGGGAGACCGCCGAGGGACACCCGGGCATCCGCCCGTTCGCCGCCGACGTCACGGCGGAGGGCGCGGCCGAGGAGATCGTCCGCGCCGCGCTGACGGACCACGGCCGGCTCGACGTCCTCGTCAACAACGCCGGGATCTCCGCCGGCGGCCCCCTCGGGACCCTCGACCGTTCCGTGATCGCCCCGCTCCTGGAGACGAACCTCGTCGCCCCGGTCCTGCTCGCCCAGGCGGCCGTCCCCGCGCTCCGGGAGTCCCGGGGCGTCGTGGTGAACGTGACGACGACGATCGGCCAGCGCGGCTGGCCCGCCGGCTCCGTCTATCCGGCGACCAAGAGCGCCCTGGAGACCCTCACCCGCTGCTGGGCGCTGGAACTCGCGCCGGCCGGCGTCCGGGTCGTGGCGGTCGCGCCCGGTGCGATCGAGACCCCGATCGCGGACCACATGGGCCTCACCCCGGAGCAGCGGAAGGCCGTGCGGGACCGGCAGCTGGCGCACACCCCGCTGGGGCGGATCGGACGACCGGAGGAGGTCGCCTGGGCGATCACGGCGCTCGCCGCTCCGGACGCCGCCTTCCTGACCGGCACCGTCCTGCCCGTCGACGGGGGCGCGCTGGTCTCGTGATACGACTGCGCGGGGAGGTGGCGCCCTTGCGCATCGGTGAACTGGCCCGGCGGACCGGGGTGTCGGCCCGCGCGCTGCGGCACTACGAGCAGGCGGGGCTGATCACGTCGGCCCGCGCGGCCAACGGGTACCGGGTGTACGAGGAGGTCGCCGTCACCCGGGTGTCGAACATCCGGTACCTGCTGGACGCGGGGTTCACGCTGGACGACGTCTCCGCGTTCCGCACCTGCCTGGACGGGGACGTGTCCGCGGCTCCGCCGTCCGCCCGCGCCCTGGAGATCGCCCGCGAGCGCCTCGCCGTGATCGACGCGCGCATCGCGGCGCAGACCGCCGCCCGCGACCGCCTGGCGAAGGCGCTGGCCGCCCGGTCCTGAGCCGGGGCCTCGCCGCACGGGACCGGACTCCGGCCCGGCCCGGCACTGCACCGCCCGGCCTGGCTCGGCACGACACCGCCCGGCCCGACACCGCTCAGTCCGGCCCGACACCGCCCGGCCCGGTCCGACACCGCTCAGCCCGGCCCGGTCCGAGCCCAGGGCCCACCGCACGGGCCTGTGCGGCCGTCCCGTGCTCAGCCCCGCGCGGCCACCGGCGCCGGCCGTTCGAGCACCGCGCGGCCCGACTCCACCGCCTCGCCGAGCGTCAGCTCGCCCGCGGCGAGGGCCCTGCAGGTCGCCGTGTCGGTCCGCAGCCGGGCGTCGGGCGCGTCCGCTCCTCCGTCCCCGTAGGCCACGCTGCCGTCGGCCCCGAGGCGTACGTGGAACTCGCCCTCGTCGAGGGTCACTTGGACGACCCCGGTACCGAGTTCCGTCAGCGCGCCGAGGAGCGGGATCGCGTACCAGTGCGCACGGACGGCGTCGGTGGGGCGCGGCTCGCCGAGTTCGGGCGCGCCCCAGGCGGCGAGGGTGCGCAGGACGGGCAGCAGGTCGCGTCCGCGCGGGGTGAGTTCGTACACGTGCGCCGGGGCGGGCGGGGGCAGTCGGCGCCGGATGACGAGTTCGGCGCCCTCCATGTCCTTGAGGCGGCCGGCGAGCACGTCGGTGCTGACGCCGGGCAGGTCGGCGTGGAGGTCGGTGTAGCGGCGCGGCCCGGCGAGGAGTTCGCGGACGACGAGCAGGGTCCAGCGGTCGCCGACGAGGTCGAGGGCGCGCGCGGCGGCGCAGTGCTGGTCATAGCTGCGGCGGCGTGGCTGACGTGGCATGCGACGCAGTCTAGACATGTTGTTGGACTTTCCAAGCTCGAACTTGGTAAAACCAAGCAACAACACTTCTGGGGAGGTCGGCGCATGGAGTTCCGGCAGTCGAGCAAGCTGAGCGAGGTCTGCTACGAGATCCGCGGCCCGGTCATCGAGCAGGCCAATGCCCTGGAGGAGGCGGGCCACAGCGTCCTGCGCCTCAACACCGGCAACCCCGCGCTCTTCGGTTTCGAGGCGCCCGAGGAGATCGTCCAGGACATGATCCGGATGCTCCCCAAGGCCCACGGCTACACCGACTCGCGCGGCATCCTGTCCGCCCGCCGCGCCGTCGCCCAGCGCTGCCAGTCCATGGGACTGACCGGGGTCGACGTCGACGACGTCTACCTCGGCAACGGCGTCTCCGAACTCATCTCGATGGCCACCCAGGCTCTCCTGGAGGACGGCGACGAGGTCCTGATCCCGGCCCCCGACTACCCCCTGTGGACGGCCGTCACGACCCTCGCGGGCGGCAAGCCCGTGCACTACCTCTGCGACGAGTCGGCCGACTGGTACCCGGACCTCGACGACATGGCGTCGAAGATCACCGACCGCACCCGGGCCGTCGTCGTCATCAACCCCAACAACCCCACCGGCGCGGTCTATCCGAAGGAGGTCCTCGACGGCGTCCTCGACCTCGCCCGCCGCCACAACCTCATGGTGCTCGCCGACGAGATCTACGACCAGATCGTCTACGACGAGGCCGTCCACCACCCGATCGCCTCCCTCGCCCCCGACCTGGTCGTCCTCACCTTCGGCGGCCTCTCCAAGACCTACCGGGTGGCGGGCTTCCGCTCCGGCTGGCTGGTCGTCACCGGCCCGAAGCAGCACGCCAGGAACTACCTGGAGGGCCTCACGATGCTGGCCTCCATGCGGCTCTGCCCCAACGCCCCCGCCCAGTACGCCATCCAGGCCGCGCTCGGCGGCCGGCAGTCGATCCACGAGCTGTGCGCCCCGGGCGGCCGGCTGCGCGAACAGCGCGACCGGGCCTGGGAGAAGCTCAACGAGATCCCGGGCGTCTCCTGCGTGAAGCCGAAGGGCGCGCTGTACGCCTTCCCCCGCCTCGATCCCGCCGTGCACAAGATCCACGACGACGAGAGGTTCGTCCTCGACCTGCTGCTGCGGGAGAAGATCCAGGTCGTGCAGGGCACCGGCTTCAACTGGCCGCGCCCGGACCACTTCCGCATCCTGACCCTGCCGTACGCCGACGACCTCGACGCCGCCGTCAGCCGCATCGGCCGATTCCTGAGCGGCTACCGGCAGTGACGTCGGGCCCCTCGTGCTGTCATGATCTACGGGTCTGAACGCCGAGGGAAACGGGAGGGCGGCCGGTCATGGATGCGGCGCTGATAGCCGTGGCGGGAACCCTGTTGGGCGTCGTCTTCACCCACTGGTTCCAGGGGAGGGCCACCGAGCGCACGGCCGCCCTCGCCCGCACCGAACAGCTCCGGCAGGAGCGGATCGCGACCTACAGCGCCTTCGCGGGCGCCGTCGTCGACTACCGGCACAGTCAGAACGACCGCTGGTTCCGGGCGCTCCGGCAGCCCGGCTCGCAGGAGGCGGAAAATTCCCGGCACGCCTCCTACCGGCAGCGCACCGCCGCCCGACAGGCCCTCTTCCGCGTCCAGTTGGTGTGTGACGACCCGCGGGTCCGGCGCCTCGCCGAAGAGGCCTTCGTGGAATCCCACTGCATTCACGAGGCCGACGACGAGGCGGAACGCGCCCGCCGCTCGGAACAGGCGAAAGAGGCGCTCGCCGTGTTCATCGCCGCCGCCGGGCCCAGCCTCCGCTGACCGGGGACCGGCCGTGGACCTCGTCGCCCCCGTCGTCGTCGAACCGCTCCGCCGGCGCCGCTGCTCGGAATGCCACCGGGGGCCGCTGGACCGGATGATCGTCGAGTTCAACGCGCCGGTCTGTCTGGACTGCGCCGACCTCGGCCATCTGGTCTTCCTGCGCCGGGGCGACACGGCGCTCACCCGCCGTGCCCGGGAGGCCAGCACGCTCTGGGCCGTGGTCGTACGGCACAACCGGCGCCGCACGCGGTACGAGCGTCAGGGCCTGCTCGTCGAGGAGGCCGCCCTCGCGGAGGCGGAACGGGCCTGCCTGGAGGACGCCGAGGCGCGGGCCGCGCGGCGGGCCCGGGACGCGGTGCGGCGCGCGGCCGTCGACGCCGGGATCACCGCGGCGCTCCTGGCGGAGATCCTGCGGCTCTTCCCGTCCTGCCCGGCGGACCGGGCCACGGAGATCGCCGTCCACGCCTCGGCGAAGGGCAGCGGACGGGTGGGGCGCACGGCCGCGGGCCGCTCCCTCGACCGCGGCGCGGTCACCGCCGCGGTACGAGCCTCCGTACGGCACGTCGACACGCCGTACGACTCCCTGCTGATGCAGGGGGTCCCCCGGCACCAGGCCCGGACGAGGGTCGCTCCCGCGATCGAGGCGGTGCTCCGGACCTGGCGCCAGGACGGCGGGACCACGAGCGGCCGGGAACGCGGCTGACGGCTCGGGCGTCAGCCGCGTCGGCCGGCCCTCGGAGAACCGACCTCAGACCCGGTCGCCGGCGTGGCGGCCTCGGCGGTACAGCAGGGCACCGCCGAGGAGCAGTGCGGCGCTCACGGAACCGGCGTAGCCCATGGCGTCCGAACCCGTGGCGGCCAGCGAGGCCGTGCTCGTCTCGCCCTGCGGCGCGGGGGCCGGGGCGGGCGTCACGGTCTCGGCCCGCGGCCCCGGCACGTTCCGCACGGGGGTCTGGGGGCGCGGCGTCGGCGTCTCGATCGGCTGCTGGGGCTTGGCCGGCCCGTTCACCGCGGTGTTGCCGATGGCCGGGTTGAGCAGGCCGACCACGTTGACCGAGTTGCCGCTGACGTTCACGGGCAGGTCGACGGGCAGCTGGATGCCGTTTCCGGAGAGCACGCCGGGGGACCCCTGGGCGTGGGTCTCGGCGGTGGAGCCGCCGCCGTTGGAGGCGCCGCCGTGGGAGCCGGTCCAGGAGCCCCCGTGGGAGGAGCCGCCGGCCTGCTCGCCGCCGCGCGGGGTGGCGGGCATGTCCTTGTGGGAGCCTCCGCCCTTCTCGTCCCCGTAGCCCCCGGTCTCGCGGTCGGCGGAGCGGTTGGCGCAGCTGTTGCCCGCGGCCGGGTTGAGTAGTCCGACGACGTTGACCGTGTTGCCGCAGACGTTGACCGGCACGTGCACCGGCAGCTGGATCGTGTTGCCGGAACCGACTCCCGGCGAACCGATCGCGGCGCCCTCGGCGCCGGCTTCGGCGTGCGCGGCGCCCGCCGAGAGGGCGAGCGCTCCGCCCGTGACCAACAGCGTGGCCAGACCACTTCGGCGAATCTGCCTCATGGCTTCCTGCCTTCCGGATGTGTGCACGGGCAAGTGCCCGTACCGGAATCAACGCGACAAACGCGTGTGCCGGATCCGGCCGTTGACGGGTTTCACTCCATCGAGTGGGACTCCGTTCGAGTGTCGGGTCAACACCCTTCGACGTTCTTCACCCCCTGCCGAGCCTCTTCGACGCCCGTCCCCACCCGCCGACACCCGCCAACGCCCGTCAGCGCCCCAGGAGATCGGTGAGGGCGCCCACCGGGTCCGGGTCGGGGGTGCCACGCGGCCACCAGTCCTCGCGGCCGGCGTCCGACTCGTATCCGTACCACAGGCCGTCACGGCCGAGCCGGAGCTGGAGGGACTCGCCGGAGAGCCGGTTGCGCCAGGGACGGAAGGCGGGGAAGTCGGCGGCGAGCAGGGCGGGTCTGGCCCGGTCGAACGGACCGGCCGGCGGGTCCCAGGGCTCTTCGAGGACGGCGAGGCCCGCCGCGCCGCCCTGGCGCCAGGCGGCGACGGCACGGGCGAGCTCCGTGGGGGTGCGGTCGAGGGCGCCCGCCAGGTCGCGGTAGAGCGCGCGCGACGAGGCGGTGAGTCCGGAGCCGGGGTGCGCTGCGGCCAGCCGGACCGCGTCCTGCCAGGGAGTGAGCGCGGCGACCGGGTCGTGGCCGGTGGCGAGGAAGGCGTGGGCGCGGGCGGCGGCCTCGGTGGCGAGGAGGTCGAGGGCGAGCGGATCGGGGGCGTCCGGGTCCGGTGGGAAGACCGCCGGGCGGCCGGGCCGGTCCGGGACCGGCAGCTCGGGCGGCAGCGGCGGGAGCCCGGCCCCGGTGGCCGCGTCGAGCGCGATGCGGGCGGGAACCGTGGGCATCGGCGGGGCCGCGGCACCCGCCTCGGCGGCGCCCCGGGCGGCGTTCCGCCGGGTGAGCTCGGCGAGGAGCTCCTGCTCCCCGCGGCCGCGCATCAGGAAGAGGACGAACGGGTCCTCGTCGAGGAGGCGGGCGGCCTGGTAGCAGAGGGCGGCGGCGTGCTTGCAGGGGTAGCCGTCGTCCGGGCAGGAGCAGTCGGGGACGAGGTCGCCCGGCGCGGGCAGCAGCCCGGTGACCGTCTCCAGGGCGTGCGGCACGTCCTTGTCGAGGAGGGCGGCGATGTGGTCGGGGCGGGCGGCGGCCTCGTCGAGGAACCGCTCCCAGCCGTCGTCGCCGAGGGTCCGCATCCTGATCTCGGTGCGGTACGGGCGGGGCCGGCTGCCGTGGACGTAGGCGACGACCCGGCCCGGGGTGACCGTGATCGCGTCCACGTGGCCGCGCCCGGCGTACGCCTTGCCCCGTGCGAGACGGGCCGCGTCGAGGGCGGTGGCCTCCAGGGCGGCCACCCACGCGTTCCCCCACCACGTGGCGGCGAACCGGCCGTCGGGGGCCGAGCGCGGCGCGACCTGCGGGAAGCTGCGACGGCGGTCGTCGTGCCGGGGGGCGGCGCCCCGGGCGCCCCTTGCGCGGTTCACGAGGGCCTCCTCAGGGACACCAGGTCGGCGAGCTCCCGGTCGGTGAGTTCGGTGAGGGCGGCCTCGCCGGAGCCGAGGACGGCGTCGGCCAGGGCCCGTTTGGCGCGGAGCATCTCGGCGATGCGGTCCTCGACGGTGCCCTCGGCGACGAGCCGGTGGACCTGCACCGGCTGGGTCTGCCCGATGCGGTAGGCCCGGTCGGTGGCCTGCTCCTCGACGGCCGGGTTCCACCAGCGGTCGTAATGGACGACGTGGCCGGCCCGGGTGAGGTTGAGGCCGGTGCCCGCGGCCTTCAGGGAGAGCAGGAAGACCGGGACCTCACCGGCCTGGAAGCGGTCGACCATCCGCTCCCGCTCGGCCACCGGCGTTCCCCCGTGCAGGAGCTGGGCGGGGATGCCCCGCGCGGCCAGGTGGTCGGCGAGGAGCCGCGCCATCGACACGTACTGGGTGAAGACGAGCACGGACCCGTCCTCCGCGAGGATCGTGTCGAGGAGCTCGTCGAGCAGGGCGAGCTTCCCGGAGCGACCGGCGAGCCGCGCGGTGCCGCTGCCGCGCGGTGCCTGTTCCCTGAGGTACTGCGCGGGGTGGTTGCAGATCTGCTTGAGGGAGGTCAGCAGGCTCATGACGAGGCCCCGGCGGGCCATGCCCTCGGCGCCCTCGATGCGGGCCATGGTCTCGCGGACGACCGCCTCGTAGAGCGAGGCCTGTTCGCGGGTGAGGGCGACGGGATGGTCGGACTCCGTCTTCGGCGGGAGTTCGGGGACGATCCCGGGGTCGGACTTGCGGCGGCGCAGCAGGAAGGGGCGCACGAGCCGGGCGAGCCGCTCGACGGCCTCCTCGTGCTCGACCTCCTCGTGGTTCTCCACGGCCCGGGCGTGGCGGGAGCGGAAGGCCTTGAGCGGGCCGAGGAGCCCGGGGGTGGTCCAGTCGAGGAGCGCCCAGAGCTCGGAGAGGTTGTTCTCCACGGGGGTGCCGGTGAGGGCGACCCTGGCGGGGGCGGGGATCTCGCGCAGCGCCTTGGCGGTCGCGGAGAAGGGGTTCTTGACGTGCTGCGCCTCGTCGGCGACGACCATCCCCCACTCCCGCTCGGCGAGCCGGGCGGCGCTGGTGCGCAGGGTGCCGTAGGTGGTGAGGACGAAGCCGCCCTCGGTGCCGTCGAGGTCCCGGTCCGTGCCGTGGAAGCGCCGGACGGGCACCTCGGGGGCGAACTTACGCACCTCCCGCTGCCAGTTGCCGAGGAGGGAGGCCGGGCAGACCACGAGGGTGGGGGCGCGGCGGGCGCGGCGCAGGTGGAGGGCGATGAGGGTGACGGTCTTGCCGAGTCCCATGTCGTCGGCGAGGCAGCCGCCGAGGCCGAGGGAGGTCATCAGGTCCAGCCAGGCGAGGCCGCGGAGCTGGTAGTCGCGCAGGGTGGCGGTGAGGCCGGGGGGCGCCTGCACGTCCTCGGGGCCGGCCAGGAGCCGGTCGCGGAGCGCGGCGAGGGCTCCGACGGGGACGGCGGGGACGGACTCGCCGTCGACCTCGGCGGTGCCGGTGAGCGCGGCGGCGAGGGCGTCGACCGGTTGGAGCAGGCCGAGTTCCCGCTTGCGGGCCTTGCGGACGAGGGCGGGGTCGACGACGACCCACTGGTCGCGGAGGCGCACGATGGGCCGGTGGGTCTCGGCCAGGAGGTCCATCTCGCGCTCGGTGAGCGGATCGCCGTCGAGCGCCAGCTGCCAGTTGAACCGCAGGAGTTCCTCGCTGTCGAAGAAGGAGGTGCCGTCGGTGGCGGAGCCCGGCGCGGCGTGCGCGGGACGGACGACGGCGGAGGCGCTGAGGGAGCGGGCGAGTTCCCGCGGCCAGTGGAGGGCGACCCCGGCGTCGGCGAGGCGGGCGGCGGCCGGCCCGAGCAGTTCGTACAACTCGTCCTCGGAGACGGCGAGGACGTCGGGCACGTCCCGCTTCAGGAGACGGGAGAGCGGGGACCAGACGCGGGCGGCCCGGCGCAGGGCGAGGACTGCGTCGATCCGGGCGCGGGGCCCGAAGTGCTCGCCGTCCCCCGCCCACAGGTCCGCGGCGTCGATGACGAGGGTGGGGTCGGCGAGGCTGTGGACCTGGAGGAGCGCGGCGGCGGCGTGGCGATCCCCGTCCCCTTCGCCGCCCGGGCCGGCGGTGCCCGTGGTGTCCGTCGCGTCGAAGAGTTCGTACGGTGACAGGTCCAGGCGGAGCGAGACCCGCACCCCGGCGTCCATCCCGGCCGCCGCCTCGGCGGCCCAGGCACGCGCGCGGGGCAGGTGCTGCGGCGCGCGCGCCGCGAACGGCGCGCCGACCGCGTGGGCGGCGGCCGGGGTCCGGGGCAGGATGTCGGCGACCGCGTCGAGGAAGGCGCGCACGAGGGCCTCGGGCTCGGGCAGCCGCAGCGGGCCGCGCCCCGGCACCGGCACGGCGTACCCCTCGTACGGCAGGGCGGCGGCGACGGCCCGCAGATGGGCGATGTCCTCGGCGTCCAGCGGTCCGGCCCGCCAGGCGTCCAGGTCGTCGGCGGTCAGTCCGGGCAGCACCCGTCCGCGCGCGGCCAGGTGCAGGGCGTGCAGGGCGGCGGCGCCCCAGCCGGCGGTGGCGGGGTGCGCGGCCGGGTGGTGGCGGGCCGCGACGAGGTGCGGCAGCGCGGCCTCGACGGGCAGGGTCACGGCGGGCACGGAGCGGCCCCGGGCACCGCTGCCGTGCCGCCGGGCCACGGTCAGCTCGACCCGCTCCGCCCCGCTCGCCGCCGGGTCCGGCGGCGCGCCGCCGTCGGGGGCCCAGAAGGCGATCCGGCCGTCACGGGGAAGGGCGGCGGGCAGGAAGACGGCGGCGCTGGTCGTCCAGGTGTGTGCCACGGTTGTGTTCCCCTCCCGCTGTGTGTCGCTCCCCCACTGGACCTCCGACCTTACGGGTGGGGTCTGACAACGACCGTCGGGCGGTTCCCCCGGGCGGCCCAACAACGGATGACAGCACTGCCCGCCGACGGCATGGTGGCCTGAAACGACACGACAGAAGAGGATCCGCCATGTCCGTTCGCCGGCGTCTCACGACCGCCACCGGGGCCGTGCTGCTCACTCTCGCCGTCGCCGGCTGCTCGGGCCTCGGCCGCAGCGCCGTGGGCACGATCAGGTACGAGACGGAACGCGACCTGGTGGTGACCGTGACCAGCCCGTCGGTGAAGGGCTGCCACCGCCTGGCACCCTCGGGCGTGACCAAGGTCGAGAACAACTCCCTGAACGACCTCGTGATGTACCGGACCCGCGACTGCCGGGGAGGCAACTCCATCTACGTGCCCAGCAACACCGGCGACACGATCGCCCCGGACACCTTGCCCTGGCGCAGCTACAGCGTCATCCACTAGTCGGTCCCGGCCGCCCGGTAGGCGTTCCGTTTCCCCCGCCCGGGGTACATGCTGGAAGTGACCTCGGGACTCCTGGGGGAGATGCGACCGTCATGCGATCGGGTAACGAGCCGGCCACCGCGCGCAGTGCCCTGCGGCTGAGGTTCTGGCTGAGCCTGTGGGGGCTGCTCTGGGCGGCCTTCGGCACGACCGTGTTCTCCCTGGTGGGCCTCCCCGGCTGGGCGGCGGCCTGCGGGGTGCTGTTCCTGGTCGTACTGGTCGACCTGGCGGTGGTGCTGCGCCACCTCCACCAGGGCGCTCACTGGCAGCCCGGCCGGAGCGTCCCGCCGTACGAACCCGATCGGGGCGGCACGGGACGCTGACGTCCCGGCTCGACGCGGCCGTCTCAGTTCCGCGTGTCGAAGCCCGCGGCCTGGAGGTACTCGGGCTTCGGATCGAGCGCGGCGGCGAGGCGGAAGTGCCGCGTGGCCTGGGCGGTCTGCCCGGAGCGCTCGAAGGTGCGGGCCAGCGCGAAGTGGGCGAAGGCGTTGTCCGGCTCGCGCTCCAGGACCAGTTCGAACTCCAGCTGCGCGGGCCGGAGCTGTGCGGCGGCGAAGAACGCCCGGGCGCGCAGCAGGCGGGCGGCCGTGTTCTCGGGGTGGGCGGCGATGACCGAGTCCAGCAGCTTCACGGCCCCACGAGGGTCCCGCGCGGCCAGCAGGTGCTCGGCGGCGCGGAAGTCGATGACGTGCGTTTCCGGGTTCCTGTCGGCCACGATGGAATCCTTCCCTCGATCCGGTGGTTGAACACCGGACCCCGCGGCCGCATTCCGTCGAACGACGTCCCAGGGGCCGCCTCTCGGACCGTGCCGGGTCCGCGGGTCCTGATCGCGATCTCGGTCCGAAAGGCTCGCGGGGCCTGCTCGACCGGACGGGGCCTACGCCCCGGCGGCCTTCGCGCGGCGCTCCAGCTCGTCCCAGACCTTCCGCACCTGGGGTTCGAGCGCGTCGAGCGGTCCGTCGTTGTCGATCACGAGGTCGGCGACGGCCAGTCGCCGCGCGCGCGTGGCCTGGGCCGCCATCCGGGCCTCGGCCTCGGCCGCGGCCATGCCGCGGAGGCGTACCAGTCGGTCGAGCTGGGTCTCCGGGGAGGCGTCCACGACCACGACCAGGTCGTACAGCGGCGCGAGCCCGTTCTCGGTGAGCAGCGGTACGTCGTGGACGACGACGTCCCCGGCGCCGGCGCGGCTCTCCAGCTCCGCCGACCGGGCCCCGACCAGGGGGTGGACGATGGCGTTGAGGGTGGCGAGGCGGTCCGCGTCGGAGAACACGATGGAGCCGAGTCTGGGCCGGTCCAGCGTCCCCTCCTCGGTGAGGACGTCGTCCCCGAAGGCCGCGACGACGGCCGCGAGCCCCGGGGTCCCGGGCTCGACGACCTCGCGCGCGATGCGGTCCGCGTCGATCAGTACGGCTCCGTACGAGACGAGCAGCCGCGACACTTCGCTCTTGCCGGCGCCGATCCCGCCGGTCAGGCCCACCTTCAGCATGAGCGGCAGCTTAGGGCCTGCCCCGACGGGGTCAGGAGTCGCCCTCCCGCTCCGCGAGGAAGCGCTCGAACTCCCGGCCCAGCTCGTCGGCCGAGGGCAGTTCGACCGGCTCGGCGACGAGGCTGCCGCGCGTCTCGGCGCCTGCCGCCGCGTCGTACTGGTGCTCCAGGCCCTGCACGAGCGCGACCAGCTCCTCGTCGCCCTCGCCGATCTGGCGGTCGATCTCGGTCTGGGTGCGGCGGGCCTCGGTCCGCAGGGAGTGGGCGACGCCCGGGAGGACGAGGCCGGTGGCGGCGGTGACGGCCTCCAGGGCGGTCAGGGCCGCGTCCGGGTACGGGGACCGGGCCACGTAGTGCGGGACGTGGGCGGCGACGCCGAGGGTGTCGTGGCCGGCTTCGGTGAGCCGGTACTCGACGAGGGACTCGGCGCTGCCGGGGACCTGGGCCTCGTCGAAGGGGCTGCGGTGGCCCGGCATGAGGTCGGTGCGGCTGCCGTGCGGGGTGAGGCCGACCGGGCGGGTGTGCGGGACGCCCATGGGGATGCCGTGGAAGTTGACGGAGAGGCGCACCCCGAGGCGCTCGACGATCTGCCGGACGGCGACGGCGAAACGCTCCCATTCCACGTCCGGCTCCGGGCCGGAGAGGACGAGGAAGGGGGCGCCGGTGGCGTCCTGGACGAGACGGACCTCGATGGACGGCGTCTCGTACGCGGTCCAGCGGTCGCGCCGGAAGGTCAGCAGGGGGCGGCGGGCCCGGTAGTCCACGAGCCGGTCGTGGTCGAAGCGGGCCACCAGCTGGTGGGGAAGGGTGTCGAGCAGCCGGTCGATGATCTGCTCACCGGTCTCGCCCGCGTCGATGTAGCCGTCGAAGTGGTACAGCATGACCAGCCCGGCCGACTCCTGCGCCAGGGCCAGGTCGACGACGGCCACGCCCTTCGGGTCCCATTCGTACAAATCCTGGGGATCAAGCACGATTACCGCTCCTCCTCGTGTTCTCTCTGGAAACGCCTTACGCGGCACGGCAATTCCCGGTGCGGCGATCTTCCGCCTGCGGAACTCGGCGGCGCCGGCGGCTGCCGGACGGGAGCGGTTCGGCCGAGCTTCCCGGGAGAACGACCGAGGCCCGCTCCCCCGAAGGGGAGCGGGCCTCGGATTCGCTAGCGGCTAGCGCTCAGCGGAGAGCCTGTTCAGCTCTGGCCGCCGGCCAGCTTCTCGCGCAGGGCGGCGAGCGCCTCGTCCGACGCCAGGGCGCCGGAGTTGTCGTCCGACTCCGAGGAGTACGAACCGCCCGAGATGCCCGCACCGGCGTTGCCGGCGGCCGGGGCGGCAGCGCCCTCGGCAGCGGCGGCCTCGTCGGCCTCGCGGGACTTGATGACCTGAGCCTGGTGCTGCTCGAAGCGAGCCTGCGCCTCGGCGTACTGGGTCTCCCAGGCCTCGCGCTGAGCCTCGTAGCCCTCGAGCCAGTCGTTGGTCTCGGGGTCGAAGCCCTCGGGGTAGATGTAGTTGCCCTGGTCGTCGTAGGACGCGGCCATGCCGTACAGGGTCGGGTCGAACTCGACCGAGGCCGGGTCGGCACCGAAGGACTCGTTGGCCTGCTTCAGCGAGAGGCTGATGCGACGACGCTCGAGGTCGATGTCGATGACCTTGACGAAGATCTCGTCGTTGACCTGGACGACCTGCTCCGGGATCTCCACGTGGCGCTCGGCCAGCTCGGAGATGTGGACCAGACCCTCGATGCCCTCGTCCACGCGGACGAACGCACCGAACGGAACCAGCTTGGTGACCTTACCCGGGACGACCTGGCCGATCTGGTGGGTCCGGGCGAACTGCTGCCACGGGTCCTCCTGCGTCGCCTTCAGCGACAGGGAGACGCGCTCGCGGTCCATGTCCACGTCGAGAACCTCGACGGTGACCTCCTGGCCGACCTCGACGACCTCGGACGGGTGGTCGATGTGCTTCCAGGACAGCTCGGAGACGTGGACGAGGCCGTCGACGCCACCCAGGTCCACGAAGGCACCGAAGTTGACGATCGAGGACACGACGCCGGAGCGGACCTGACCCTTCTGGAGGGTCGTGAGGAAGGTCTGGCGAACCTCGGACTGGGTCTGCTCCAGCCAGGCGCGGCGGGACAGGACCACGTTGTTGCGGTTCTTGTCCAGCTCGATGATCTTCGCCTCGAGCTCCTTGCCCACGTAGGGCTGGAGGTCGCGGACGCGACGCATCTCGACCAGGGAGGCCGGGAGGAAGCCGCGGAGGCCGATGTCGAGGATGAGACCACCCTTGACGACCTCGATGACGGTACCGGTGACGATGCCGTCCTCTTCCTTGATCTTCTCGATGGTGCCCCAGGCACGCTCGTACTGGGCGCGCTTCTTCGAGAGGATCAGGCGGCCTTCCTTGTCCTCCTTCTGGAGAACAAGGGCCTCGATCTCGTCGCCGACCTTGACGACCTCGTTCGGGTCGACGTCGTGCTTGATCGAGAGCTCGCGGCTCGGGATGACACCTTCGGTCTTGTAACCGATGTCGAGCAGGACCTCGTCCCGGTCGACCTTCACGATGACGCCGTCGACGATGTCGCCGTCGTTGAAGTACTTGATCGTCTCGTCGATCGCGGCGAGGAAGGCTTCCTCGTTACCGATGTCGTTGACCGCAACCTGCGGGGTGGTGGCGGTGGTCTCGGTGCTGCTCGTCATGTGGGAAAGGGCTCCGGTTACGGACAGAAAGTCGTAGGTACTGCTACGCCGAGAGCCCGTATCGCACCAAGAAGCCGGACAGCCAATGAAGCACCCTTCCGCGAACGGGAGGGAACCTCGAAAACCGAGGGGACATACAACAGGTGCGAGCACGGCCTGCTCCGTCTGAGGCGCGCAGGCCCGCAGCGCAACCTTTAGCATACGGGGGCGGCCGGACAGGGTCAATGCGCGAAGCGCGCACCCGAGGCAGATCCGCTCAATTCCGGCACCACTCATGCCTCTTGCGCCACCACGGCGGGGTCCGCCGCACGGCTGCACTGAGCGCAAACTACATCGGCGGGCGAAATGAACCAAGAGTACGGACACGAAGACGCGGTCGACGGAGAGGCCGAAGAGGCCGAGGCGACCCGGCGTGACGCGGGGGACGCGGAGAGCAGCCGGGCGAGCCGCGGCTGGTGGGACCGGAACGCCGACGAGTACCAGAGCGAACACGGCTCCTTCCTGGGCGACGACCGGTTCGTGTGGGGGCCCGAGGGACTCGACGAGGCCGAGGCCGGGCTCCTGGGTCCGGCCGCCTCGCTGAAGGGCCTCGACGTCCTGGAGATCGGCGCGGGCGCCGCGCAGTGCTCGCGCTGGCTGGCGGCCCGGGGGGCGCGGCCGGTGGCCCTCGACCTCTCGCACCGGCAGCTCCAGCACGCGCTGCGGATCGGCGGGGAGGTGCCGCTGGTGGAGGCGGACGCGGGAGCGCTGCCCTTCCGGGACGGCTCCTTCGACCTGGCGTGCTCGGCGTACGGCGCGGTCCCGTTCGTCGCCGACCCGGTGCGGGTCTTCCGCGAGGTGCGCCGGGTGCTGCGGCCGGGCGGCCGATGGGTGTTCTCGGTGACGCACCCGATCCGCTGGGCGTTCCCGGACGAGCCGGGGCCGGAGGGCCTGTCGGTCGCCGCCTCGTACTTCGACCGCACGCCGTACGTCGAGCAGGACGAGGAGGGCCGGGCCGTGTACGTGGAGCACCACCGGACCGTCGGGGACCGGGTGCGGGACGTGGTGGCCGGCGGCTTCCGGCTCGTGGACCTGGTCGAACCGGAGTGGCCGGCCTGGAACAGTCAGGAGTGGGGCGGCTGGTCCCCGCTGCGGGGGAACCTGATCCCGGGGACGGCGATCTTTGTCTGCGAACGGGACGGCTGACTTCCGTCCGCGAGCGGGACGCCCGGTTCCGTCCGCGAGCGGGACGGCCGGTAGTCGTACTAATGAGGGGCCCTGTGGACGACGGGGCCCCTCTTCTTCGCGGCGCGTACGAGACTGAGTGCGTGATCCGAAACGACGCACTCGACCGTCTCCCCGTCCGCCATGCCGTCCCCGAGCTGCTCGCCGCACTCGCGGAGCGCGGCGCGGCGGTGCTGTCCGCTCCTCCCGGCACCGGCAAGACGACGCTGGTACCGCTGGCGCTCGCGGGGCTCATGGGGGACGGGCCGGCGCGGCGGGTGCTCGTGGCCGAGCCGCGGAGGATGGCGGTGCGGGCGGCGGCCCGGCGGATGGCCTGGCTGCTCGGCGAGGAGGTCGGTGGCACGGTCGGCTTCTCGGTGCGCGGTGAGCGGCGGACCGGGGCCGCGACGCGGGTCGAGGTGGTGACGACGGGCATCCTGCTCCAGCGGCTCCAGCGCGATCCGGAGCTGGCGGGGGTGGACGTGGTGCTGCTCGACGAGTGTCACGAGCGGCATCTCGACGCCGACACGGCCATGGCCTTCCTGGTGGACGTCCGCGCGACGCTGCGACCGGAGCTGAAGCTGATCGCGGCGTCCGCGACGAGCGACGCCGAGGCGTGGGCGGAGCTGCTCACGGTCCTGGAGGGGAGCGGTCCCGCGCCGATCGTGCGGAGCAGGGGCGAGGGCCATGGGTACGCGGTGAGGTTCGCCGCACCTCCGGCCGGCATCAGGCCCGCGCACGGCACCTGGGTGGATCCGGCCCTGCTGCGGCACGTGGCGTCGACGGTCCGGCTCGCGCTGGAGCGGCACCGGGGCGATGTCCTCTGTTTCCTGCCGGGTACGGGGGAGATCGCGCGGACGGCGGGGTTGCTCGACGGCGTCGACGCGGAGGTGCTCCAGCTGCACGGGCGGGCTCCCGCCGCCGTCCAGGACGCAGTGCTGCGGGGCGCCGGGCCGGACGGTCGCAGGCGGGTGGTGCTGTCGACGTCGGTGGCGGAGTCGAGCCTGACGGTTCCGGGCGTGCGGATCGTCGTGGACTCGGGGCTCGCGCGGGAGCCCCGGACGGACCACGCCCGGGGCCTCGGTTCGCTCGCGACGGTGCCGGTGTCGACCGCGGCGGCGACCCAGCGGGCGGGGCGCTCGGGCCGTGAGGCGGCCGGCGTGGTCTACCGCTGCTGGGCCGAGGCGGAGGACGGCGGCCGGGCGCGGTTCCCGTCGCCCGAGATCCGGATCGCCGATCTGGCGGACTTCGCGCTGCGGGCCGCCTGCTGGGGCGATCCGACGGCGGAGGGGCTCGCGCTGCTCGACGCGCCGCCGGCCGGGGCGATGGCGGCGGCGCGCGCGGTGCTCGGGTCGATCGGGGCCGTCGACGGTGACGGCCGGGCCACGGAGCGGGGGGTGCGGATGTCCCGGCTCGGGCTGCATCCCCGGCTGGGACGCGCGCTCCTGGACGGCGCGCCCGAGGTCGGGGCGCGGCGGGCGGCGGAGGTGGTGGCGCTGCTGAGCGAGGAGCCGCCGCGCGAGTACGGGGACGACCTGGTGGCGGCCTGGCGTGCGGCCCGTCGGGGGACCGACGGGTACGGGGCGCGGTGGAGGGCGGAGGCGCGGCGCCTGGATCGGTCGGCCGGTGAGGTGGTGGGCGGGGGTGCCGCCGTGGCGGATCGGTCGGCCGGTGAGGCCGGGGGCGGGGGTGCCGCCGTCGGGGAGCGGGAGGGCGACGACGCCGTGGCCGGCCTGGTGACGGCGCTGGCGTTCCCGGAGCGGGTGGCCAGGGCCCGGGAGCAGGGCGGCTATCTGATGGTGTCGGGAGGCGGGGCGCGGTTGGCCGGGGGTTCCCGGCTGGGGACCGGCCCGTGGCTCGCCGTGGCGGTGGCGGACCGCACCGCGCGGGACGCCACGGCGCGGGTGCGGCTCGCGGCGGTGGTGGACGAGTCCATGGCGTGCCGGGCGGCCGGGCATCTGCGGAGCACCGGAGAGGAGGTCCGCTGGGAGGACGGGGACGTGGTCGCGCGGTCGGTGGACCGGCTGGGCGCGATCGAGCTGACGGTCCGTCCCCTGGGCGCCGGGGCCGAGCCCGCTCTCGTGCGGGAGGCGCTGCTCGACGGCCTGCGGCGCGAGGGCCTCGGGCTGTTGCGGTGGCGTCGGGAGGCCGGGGAGCTGCGCGAGCGGCTCGCCTTCCTCCACCGGGAGTTGGGGGAGCCCTGGCCGGACGTGTCGGAGGGGACGCTGATCGACCGGGCCGGGGAGTGGCTGGAACCGGAGCTGTCCCGGGCGTCACGCCGGGCGGATCTGGGGCGGATCGACGCCGGGGAGGCGCTGCGGCGGCTGCTGCCGTGGGCGTCGGGCGAGGCGGTCCGGCTGGACGAGTTGGCGCCGGAGCGGATCGAGGTGCCGAGCGGTTCGCGGATACGGGTCGAGTACGGGGGCGAGCGGCCGGTGCTCGCGGTGAAGCTGCAGGAGATGTTCGGTCTGGCCGAGACGCCCCGGGTGGCGGGGGTGCCGGTGCTCGTCCACCTCCTCTCCCCCGCGGGCAGGCCGGCCGCGGTGACGGCCGACCTGGCGTCGTTCTGGCGGGACGGCTACCGGGCGGTGCGGGCGGAGTTGCGGGGGCGGTATCCGAAGCACCCGTGGCCGGAGGATCCGTCCGCGGCGGTGCCGACCCGGCACACCAGCGCGCGGCTCAGAGGGGAGCGCTGACCGGTGTCGGGGCGGGGGCGGGGGGCGGCTCCTGTGCGGGGCGGCGCGAGCGGGCCTCCAGCCAGAGGGCGAGGACGAGGAGGAGCAGGGCGAGGGCGGTGAGGGTCCACGGGACGTAGGAGACGAGCATGAGGACCATGAGGCGGTTGGAGGAGACCGTCTCGCCGATGCTCTCGAGGTAGTCCTCGCGCATCTTCACGTGCCCCGCGAAGACGGTGAGGGTGTCCCGCCCCATCAGTGCCTTGGCGTTGCGGAGTTCCTCCTCGTGGATCTCCTCGCCGTTGACGGGGGCTCCGGTGATCGGCTCGATCCAGAACATGCGCTTGGTCGTGTACCAGCGGGTGAGGCCGGAGTCGGCCAGGATCTCCGGGGTGATGCCCTTGACCGGCATGGTCTTGGGCAGGGGGACCCTGGTCCAGGGGACGGTCTGCTCGAAGTAGTAGACCTCCATGCCGCGGAAGGTGCGGGTGCCCTTGTAGTGGATGGGGGCCGCGGTGCGGGTCTGGGCGTCGAAGTACTGGTAGTCGCGCTTCTCGGTCAGGAAGGGGAACTTGAACTCGACGCCCTCGCGCCGGACCGGGTCGCCGTCGACCGATTCGCCGGTGGCGTGGACGGGGTCCTGGGTGTGCGCGTCGAAGACGTACCGCTCGGGGACCTTGGAGACCATCTTGCCGTCGGGCCCCGTCACGTAGGCGAGGGCGTCCCAGACGACGACGTCACGCCCGGCGTCGCGTTCGATGCGCCGCGACTCCTCCACGTTGCCCTTGAGGGTCTGGATGATCGTGATCTTGTCGACCTTCTCGGCCTTGAGCGTGGAGTAGTCGAGGAGGGTCGCGGGCCGCGCCTCCAGGACGGTCTCCTGGTACTGGTCGGGCGGGATCTTCGCGAGGCGGGGGAAGGCGTACCAGCGCAGGGTGGGGGCCATCGCCGCGCAGAAGACGGCGAGGGCGAGGAGGACGAGGCTGGCTCGGCGGCGCACGGTCGGCCCCCTACTTCTTGGGGCCGGGGTCGGCGGTCAGCAGGGGCTTGGGCGAGGTGGGGCCGTCGGGCGGCAGATCGACCACGGAGAGGAGCAGGACGAAGAGGAGGACTGGGGCGAGTCCGATGGCGGCGGCGACGAGGGCGCGCATGGTCGGCCTCCCGGGTGCGATCTGATAGGGCGTCAGGGCGGGGGCACCGTAGCAACGCGGCCGCGAGATGAGAACACGTCGCACCCGGGTGGAGCGAAGCGCCGCCCCCGCGTCCGGTGCGGACGGGGGGCGGCGCGGAGGAACGCGGCGCGGAGGCGCGGGCGGTCAGGCCGAAGGCGAGGTGCCGGGCGAGGGGGTGGTGGTCTCGGACGGGGTGCCCCCGGAGGGCGTCGGGCTCGGGGTGGGGGTGGGGTCCGGGTTCGTCGTGGCGGGGGCGTTGACCGTCAGGTCGATGAAGGCGGTGCCGCCGCCCGGTGCGGTCAGCCGCACGTAGTACGTGCCGGCCTTGTCGCCCGCGAGGAGGTCGCCGGGCTCGAGGGTGAGCAGTCCGTCCGTGCCGGCCACGAGGGTGACGGTGCGGGCCGTGGTGCCGTCCGCGCGCTTGAAGGACGGGCCGTCGGCGCTCTCCGCGGTGTCCGTCTTCGAGGTGACGATCACCGCGGTGACGCGCACGCCGGGGGCGAGGGCACCCTTGTCGGTGGCCTTCACCTGGACCTTCTGGGTGAAGGAGGTGCCGGTCGTGGCCGCCAGCGGGTCGCCGGCGAGCCGGGTGAGGGTGTCCGCCTGCCGCTCCGTGACGGTCGCGGCGAAGTCGGCCGCGCCCAGGGTCCGGCCCACGACGGTGGCCCGCACGGTGAAGGCTCCCGTCTTCTCGCCGGCCCGGAGGGCGGGAGAGGTGGCGAGGCCGGCCGAGCCGGTGGTGACGGTGGCGGTGGTCCCGCCGGCGCCGAACCGGGTGTCCGTGGCTCCGATGATCTCGAAGCGGATGTTCACGCCGGGGACCGGCTTGCCCGAGGCGTCGAGCGCCGCGACCCGGGGAAGTCCGGTGAAGGCGCTGCCGGTGGTCGCGGTCGGCTTCTCGTTGGCCACGATCATGAGCCGTGCGACCCTGGCGACCGCCGGGAGGGCGGGCGGCGTCACCGGCGGGGTGACCGGCGGCTCGGTGGGGACGGTCGGCGGCTTGGCCGTCCCGGGACGGTTCTCCGCCGGCGGCTTCGGCTTCTGGGTGCCGGGCGTCGGTGCCGTGGGGACGGTGGGGAGCGACGTGGCGGGACGGGGACGGCCGCCCCTGCTGCCGTTGTCGCTGCGTCCCACTGGCAGCACGCCCGTGCCGTCCGGGATCTGGTGGGTGCCGCGCTCGTAGAAGGCGACCCAGGACAGGACCGTGTTCAGGTACTCCCTGGACCGGTTGTAGCTGAGGATCGCCTGGTCGAGGTCGGCCTTGAGCGCGAGGTTGCGATCGTTCGCGCAGAGGTAGAGGCCGGCGGCCTGCGCCGCGTCGTAGATGTTGTTCGGGTCCTTCTTGCCGTCGCTGTTGGCGTCCTGGCCCCAGGTGGCCCAGGTGGACGGGATGAACTGCATCGGGCCGACGGCCCGGTCGAGCTTGGTGTCGCCGTCGTAGGCGCCGCCGTCGGTGTCGGTGATCAGGGCGAAGCCGTTGCCGTCGAGGGCGGGGCCGAGGATCCGCGGCGACGCCGTGCCGTTGGCGTCGACCCTGCCGCCGTTCGCCTGGCCGGACTCGACCTTGCCGATGCCGGCGAGCAGCTGCCACGGCAGGTTGCAGCCGGGGTCGGTCGAGCGTATCGAGAGCTCGGCCCGCTTGTAGGCGGAGTAGACGGACGCGGGTATGCCGGCCTCGGCGGGGCCGGCCGTCAGCGGCAGCTTGGTGCTCGCCCCGGGCAGGTTCGGCGGGTTCAGCGGCGGCAGGTCCGTGTAGTACGGGGAATCGCCCGTCACGGACCCGTGTCCGGACGGCGAAGTCGTGTCACCGGCACCGATGGCCTGGTCCCCGCTGGTGTTGTCCGTCGCCGGCGGAGTCGCCTCCGGTGCCTGCGAGGCGGCGAGCGCGGCGACCGCCGCGGCCATCACCACACCACTGGTGGCTCCCTTGCGCAGTCGGCGGCCGATGTGCGCTCCCATATCCGTCGTCCCCTCCCCATCGACGCGGTCCCACGCTCCCCGCGTGAGACCTCAGGTGACCCTATGCCAACTCCGGACCGCCGAACACCGGCCCCTGACCGTGTTTCACGGTTTCGTCACCTCTTGGCCGCGTGCCGACCAGGTCGGTCCCGGGAACCGATCGGAGCGTCGCACCCCTCTTGCACTCCGGTTTGCACTCCGGTCGGCCACGCACACCGGCCGCCGTCACCGTCGGAACCCTGGGGGAACTCCCGTTGCCGTTCACGCTGAGCCACGCCGCCGCCGTGCTGCCCGCGCTGCGCCGGGACGGGACCGCGCGCGGCCCGCTGGTCGCGTCCGCCCTCGTCGCCGGGTCCTTCTCGCCCGACATGACCTACTTCGCCGCGACCGCGTTCCCCGGGGCGATGGTCCTCGGGGACGTCACCCACTCCCCCGCCGGGATCGTCACGGCCGACGTGCTGATCACCGCCGTGCTCGTGGCCCTGTGGCTGACCGTGCGCGAACCGCTCGTGGCGCTGCTGCCCGAGCGGTGGCGCGGCCGGGTGTACGGGCTCGTCCGGGGCCGTCCCTGGCGGGAGCGGCACCCGGCGGCGCTCGCCGGGTGGTTCTGTCTCTCGGCGGTCATCGGCGCCACCACGCACGTGGTGTGGGACTCCTTCACCCACCTCGACCGCTGGGGCACCCGCGCGGTCCCCGTCCTCGGCGAGGTCGTCGCCGGGTTCCCGGTCTACCTCTACGCGCAGTACGGGGGTTCGGCGCTGGCCCTGGGAATCCTCGCCCGGTGCGTGGCGCGGGCGCTGCGCACCTCCCCTCCGGGGGCGGCACTGCCGTCCCGGGTCCCCGTCCCCGGCCGGCGCGGCCGGTTCCTGGCCGCCGGGCTGATCGGCGGCTGCGTCCTCGCGGGTGTCGCCCACCGGGTGCTGCGCTGGGCGGCGTACTGGGGCTGGGACCGGATCGAGACGCCCCTCGACGTCATCCCCACGGCCTGCTTCGGCGCCGGCGCGGGGCTCGCCGTGGGGCTCGTGCTGTACGGGGCGGGGGCGCGGCTCCTCGCATCGTCGCGGGCCCGGACCCCGACCGCCCCGGGGCCGGTGCACCGGGATCACTCCGGTCCGGGACCTCGGCCGGAGCACTCCCGTCCGGGATCTCGCTGATCTTCTCCGACGGGGTGAAGCCTCGGGCCGCGGCACCGCCGGAGAGCCTGCGGTGCACGACGAGGGCGATGCTCTCCAGGGTGCGGACGCCGTACCGCATGGTGGGGTTGTCGTGGCTGAGGAGGACGATCCGGTAGTCGACGGCGGGGCTCGTCGTGCCGGTGTCCGCGCCGGTACGACTGCCCGTGCCCGTGTTCGTACCGGTGCCTGGCTTCGGACCCGTCCCGGTGCCTGGCTTCGACCCCGTACCGGTGCCCGCGCTCGGTCCCGTGCCCGGCGGGGCCGCTGCCGGGCGCACGATGCCGACGCTGTGGACGCGCCAGGCGTGGGTCGCGCGGGGCAGCCAGCCGTTCTTGAGGTGGACCTTGACCGTGCGGGGCGCGCCCGCGGTGACGCCCCAGGCCTGTCCGCGGACCACCTGCCCCATCAGGGACAGGGCCTCGCTGCGGCGTGACACCGCGGCGAGCAGGGCGAGTTGGTCGCGTGCGGTGGTGCGGGTGAGGCCCCAGTAGGTGTCGTGGCCCAGGACGGTGTCCCGGGCCCCGGCCTCCCTCAGCACCCTGTTCAGCCGGGCGCGGGACAGCCCCTCCCACAGCTCGGTGGCGGCGGTGTTGTCGGAGCGGGTGATCATCGCCTTCAGCCGTCGCGCCTCCAGCCGGGTGGGCGCCCGGCCGAGCTCCTCCGCGCGCCCGAGGACGGCCTGCATGATCAGGACCTTGGCGATGCTGGCGGAGTCGTACGCCACGGTGTCGGCGAGCCGGCAGCGCAGTCCGCGCACGGGGGCGTGGACCGCGACGGAGACCGTGCTCTCGCGGCCCTTGAGCGCCGCCGCGATGTCCTGGGACAGGCGGGCGGCGAGGGTCGGCTCGCGGGACGAGGTGCAGAGGGCGGGCGCCCGGTGCGCCTCGGCGGGCCAGGACCAGGCGGTGCTTGACGCGCCCAGGAGGGCGCCCAGGAGGGCCCAGGCGGGGAGGTGGGGGCGGCGGATCATGCTTTCCAGTCTCGGGAGGCGGCTGGTTCGGCCGCCCTCCGACTGGTCCGACTGGCGCACATCCGCCGGACGGTGCCGGACGGCCGGCGTGTGGGCCCGCTCCCTGCCGGGCGGTGCCCTGCCCGCCCCTCCCCGTGTGGGCGATCGTTCCGCTGGAGCGAGGGGGGTCCCCTGCTCGGGCGGAACGACTGCCCACGACGAGGGCGCCGGGAGCGGGGGTGGGCGCCGCCCCGGCGGAATGGCTGGCTGCCGTCGTCAGTGGGCTGCCGCGTCCCAGTTCTGGCCGACGCCCACCGAGACGTCCAGGGGGGCGCGGAGGTCGGCGGCGGCCGACATCTGTTCGCGCACCAGGCTCTCGACCTGCTCGCGCTCGCCGGGGGCGAGTTCGAGGACGATTTCGTCGTGCACCTGGAGGAGCATCCGGGAGGCGAGGCCCGCCTCGGTGAGCGCCCGGTCGACGTTCAGCATGGCGACCTTGACGATGTCGGCGGCCGTGCCCTGGATGGGGGCGTTGAGCGCCATCCGCTCGGCGGCCTCGCGGCGCTGCCGGTTGTCGCTGTTGAGGTCCGGGAGGTAGCGGCGGCGGCCCAGCATCGTCTCGGTGTATCCGGTGGCGCGGGCCTCGTCGACGACGCGGCGCAGGTAGTCCCGTACCCCGCCGAAGCGCTGGAAGTAGGTCTCCATCAGGATCCGGGCCTCGGCCGGGTCGATGGTCAGCTGCTGCGCGAGGCCGAAGGCGGAGAGGCCGTAGGCCAGGCCGTACGACATGGCCTTGATCTTGCGGCGCATCTCGGCGTCGACGGCGGACCGCTCGACGCCGAAGACCTGGGAGGCGACGGTGGTGTGCAGGTCCTCGCCCGAGGTGAAGGCCTCGATGAGGCCCTCGTCCTCGGAGAGGTGGGCCATGACGCGCAGCTCGATCTGGCTGTAGTCGGCGGTCATGAGGGCCTCGAAGCCCTCGCCGACGACGAAGCCGTGCCGGATGGCCCGGCCCTCGTCCGTGCGGACCGGCACGTTCTGCAGGTTGGGGTCGGTGGAGGACAGGCGGCCGGTCGCCGCGACCGTCTGGCTGAAGGTGGTGTGGATGCGGCCGTCCGCCGCGACGGTCTTGATCAGGCCCTCGACCGTGGAGCGCAGGCGCGCCTGCTCGCGGTGGCGGAGCATGATCACCGGCAGTTCGTGCTCGGTCTGGCCGGCCAGCCAGGCGAGCGCGTCGGCGTCCGTCGTGTAGCCGGTCTTGGTCTTCTTGGTCTTCGGGAGGTTCAGCTCGCCGAAGAAGACCTCCTGGAGCTGCTTGGGCGAGCCGAGGTTGAACTCGTGGCCGACGGAGGCGTGGGCCTCCTTGACGGCCTGCTGGACCGCGCCGGCGAACTGCTGCTCCATGGCCTCCAGGTGGTCGCGGTCGGCGGCGATGCCGTGCCGCTCCAGGCGGGCGAGGAGGGCGGAGGTGGGGAGTTCGACCTCGTGGAGGAGCTCGCGGGCGCCCACCTCGGCGAGCCGCTCGTCGAAGGCGGCGCCGAGGTCGAGGACGGCCCGCGCCTGGCTCATGAGGGCCTCGGCCTCGGCGGTGTCGTCGGCGCCGAAGGCGAGCTGGCCGTCGGCGGGGGCCGCCGGGGCGAGTTCGCGGCCGAGGTACTCGACGGTGAGGGCGTCGAGGGCGAAGGAGCGCCGGCCGGGCTTGACCAGGTAGGCGGCGAGGGCGGTGTCCATGGTGACGCCGGCGATGCTCCAGCCGTGCTCGGGGAAGACCCGCATGGCGCCCTTGGCGTTGTGCATGACCTTCGGCCGGTCGGGGTCGGAGATCCACGCGGCCCAGGCCCGCTCGTCGGCCTCGTCGAGCGTGCTGGGGTCGAACCAGGCGGCGGCTCCCCCGGCGGCGGCGAGGGCGACCTCGCTGACGTTCCCCGTGCCGAGGGCCCAGCTGTCGACGGTGGCGATGCCGAGGGGCTCGGTGGCGTGCTCGGCGAGCCAGGGGGCGAGCTCGCCCGCGCCGAGGACGGTGAAGTCGAGCTCCAGGCCCGCGGCGGGGGCGGGAGCGGCCTCCTCGGCGGAGCCCGGGTCGACGGCGAGGAGCCGCTCGCGCAGCGAGGGGTTGCGGATCTCCAGGGTGTCGAGGACGAGGGCGACGGCCGCGCGGTCGTACGGCTCGCGGGCGAGGTCCGTGACGGTCTTCGGCAGCTCGACGTCCCGGACCATCTCGGTCAGACGGCGGTTGAGCTTGACCGACTCCAGGTGGTCGCGGAAGTTCTGCCCGGCCTTGCCCTTGACCTCCTCGGCGCGCTCCACGAGCTCGGCGAAGGAGCCGAACTGGTTGATCCACTTGGCGGCGGTCTTCTCGCCGACCCCGGGGATGCCCGGGAGGTTGTCGGACGGGTCGCCGCGCAGGGCGGCGAAGTCGGGGTACTGCGAGGGGCTCAGGCCGTACTTCTCCTGGACCTTCTCCGGGGTGAAGCGGGTGAGCTCGGAGACGCCCTTGGTGGGGTAGAGCACGGTGGTGCGGTCGGTGACGAGCTGGAAGGAGTCCCGGTCGCCGGTGACGATGAGGACCTCGAAGCCCTCGGCCTCGGCCTGGGTGGCGAGGGTGGCGATGACGTCGTCGGCCTCGAAGCCGTCGACGGCGAAGCGCGGCGCGTGCATCGCGTCGAGGAGCTCGCCGATCAGCTCGACCTGGCCCTTGAACTCGTCGGGGGTCTTCGAGCGGTTCGCCTTGTACTCCGGGAACTCCTCGGACCGCCAGGTCTTGCGGGACACGTCGAACGCGACGGCGAAGTGCGTGGGCGCCTCGTCGCGGAGCGTGTTCGCCAGCATCGAGGCGAACCCGTAGATCGCGTTCGTCGGCTGTCCGGTCGCGGTGGTGAAGTTCTCCGCGGGCAGCGCGAAGAACGCCCGGTACGCGAGCGAGTGCCCGTCCATGAGGAGCAGGCGGGGGCGGGTGTCTGCGGGGGTCTTCGATGCTGTCTCGGCCACGGGACGATCCTGCCACGGCCCGCCGACAATCCCGTCCACAGCGGTCGGGGTGCCGGGCTGTCGGTGCCGCGTGACAGGATCGGAGGCGTACGCCAGAGGATTACCGCTCAAGGGAGAGCGCGATGGTCAGCAAGCCGCCGGCCGGTGACCCGGTCCAGGACGCACCGCAGGTCACGCCGCCGCAGCACGCCGCAGCCGGCCTGCCCGCCATCGGGCACACGCTGCGGATCGCGCAGGAGCAGATGGGTCTGCGGCGCACCGCCCGGACCTTGCTCAAGGTCAATCAGAAGGACGGCTTCGACTGTCCCGGCTGTGCCTGGCCGGAGGGCGACAAGCGGCATGTGGCGGAGTTCTGCGAGAACGGCGCGAAGGCGGTCGCCGAGGAGGCGACGCTGCGCCGGGTGACGCCCGAGTTCTTCGCCGCGCACCCGGTGGCGGACCTGGCGACCCGCAGCGGGTACTGGCTGGGGCAGCAGGGCCGCATCACGCAGCCGATGCTGCTCCCGGAGGGCGGCGAGCGGTACGAGCCGGTGAGCTGGGAGCGGGCCTTCGCGATCATCGCGGAGGAGCTGCGGGCCCTGGCCTCGCCGGACGAGGCGCTCTTCTACACCTCGGGGCGGACGAGCAACGAGGCGGCGTTCCTGCTCCAGCTCTTCGCGCGCGAGTTCGGCACGAACAACCTGCCGGACTGCTCCAACATGTGCCACGAGTCCTCGGGCTCGGCGCTGACGGAGACGATCGGCATCGGCAAGGGCAGCGTCTCCCTGGAGGACCTGCACCGGGCCGACCTGATCATCGTGGCCGGGCAGAACCCGGGGACGAACCATCCGCGCATGCTCTCGGCCCTGGAGGAGGCGAAGGCCTCGGGCGCCCGGATCATCTCGGTGAACCCGCTGCCGGAGGCGGGTCTGGAGCGCTTCAAGAACCCGCAGACCCCGCAGGGCATGCTCAAGGGCACGGCGCTCACCGACCTCTTCCTGCAGATCAGGATCGGTGGCGACCAGGCCCTCTTCCGGCTGCTCAACAAGTTGGTCCTGGAGACGGCCGGGGCGGTCGACGAGGAGTTCGTACGGGACCACACCCACGGGTACGAGGAGTTCGCGGCGGCGGCGAAGGCGGCCGACTGGGACGAGACGCTCGCCGCGACCGGGCTGGCGCGCTCCGAGATCGAGCGGGCCCTGGAGATGGTGCTCGCGTCGGAGCGCACGATCGTCTGCTGGGCGATGGGGCTCACCCAGCACAAGCACTCCGTTCCGACCATTCGCGAGGTGGTCAACTTCCTGTTGCTGCGCGGGAACATCGGCCGTCCGGGCGCGGGCGTGTGCCCGGTGCGCGGTCATTCGAACGTGCAGGGCGACCGCACGATGGGCATCTTCGAGCGCCCCGCGCCGGCCTTCCTCGACGCCCTGGACAAGGAGTTCGGGATCGTCTCGCCGCGCCGTCACGGCTTCGACGTGGTGCGCTCGATCCAGGCGCTGCGCGACGGCGAGGCGAAGGTGTTCTTCGCGATGGGCGGCAACTTCGTGGGGGCGACGCCCGACACGGAGGTGACGGAGGCGGCCATGCGGAACGCGCGCCTGACCGTGCACGTCTCGACGAAGCTGAACCGCTCGCACGCGGTGACGGGCACGCGCGCGCTGATCCTGCCGACGCTCGGCCGCACCGACAAGGACGTGCAGAAGAGCGGGCGGCAGTTCGTGACGGTCGAGGACTCGATGAGCCTGGTGCACGCCTCCCGGGGCAACCTGCCGCCGGCGAGCCCGCACCTGCTGTCCGAGCCGGCGATCGTGGCGCGGATGGCGCGGGCCGTCCTCGGCGAGGGATCGGCCACGCCCTGGGAGGAGTTCGAGGCGGACTACGCCAGGATCCGGGACCGCATCGCGCGCGTGGTGCCCGGTTTCGAGGACTTCAACGCCCGGCTCGCGGCGGACCCGGGCGGCTTCGCGCTGCCGCACGGCCCGCGCGACGAGCGCCGCTTCCCCACGAAGACCGGCAAGGCGAACTTCACGGCCGCGCCCGTCGAGTACCCGAGGGTGCCCGAGGGCCGGCTGCTGCTGCAGACGCTGCGCTCGCACGACCAGTACAACACCACGATCTACGGCTTGGACGACCGCTACCGGGGGATCAGGGGCGGCCGCCGGGTGGTCCTCGTCCACCCCGAGGACGCGGCGGCGTTCGGTCTCGCGGACGGGGCGTACGCGGATCTGGTGAGCGAGTGGACGGACGGCACGGAGCGGCGGGCGCCCGGCTTCCGGGTGGTGCACTACCCGACGTCCCGGGGGTGCGCGGCCGCCTACTACCCGGAGACGAACGTGCTGGTCCCGCTGGAGTCGACGGCGGACGTCAGCAACACCCCCGCCAGCAAGTCCGTGATCGTGCGTCTGGAACAATCGGCCTCCGCCTAAGCGTTTGCTCAGGCGCGAGCAGCAGGCAGACCACACAGATCAGCAGCCGTACGAAGACGAACGGAGCCGGGCCCATGGGTGAGCAGCAGCACGTGAAGTTCCCGCAGGAGGTCATCGACGAGTACGCGGCGCTGGGCGTCGACCTCCCGGCGCTCTTCTCGGCCGGTCACCTCGGGAACCGGATGGGTGTCCAGATCCTGGAGGCCTCGGCCGAGAAGGTCGTCGGCACCATGCCGGTCGAGGGCAACACCCAGCCGTACGGACTGCTGCACGGCGGCGCGTCGGCGGTGCTCGCCGAGACGCTGGGCTCCGTCGGCTCGATGCTGCACGGCGGGGTTTCGAAGATCGCCGTCGGCGTCGACCTCAACTGCACCCACCACCGGGGGGTCCGCAGCGGTCTGGTGACCGGCGTGGCGACCCCGGTCCACCGGGGCCGGTCGACCGCCACGTACGAGATCGTGATCACGGACGAGCAGGGCAAGCGGGTCTGTTCGGCACGGCTGACCTGTCTGCTGCGCGAGATCGGCGCGAAGGACGCGGACAGCCTGCCGTCGGCGGGCCGGGCGTGACGGAGCCCGTCGCGGCGAAGGGGCGGAGCGCAGTGCGTTCCGCCCCTTCGCCGTTTCGTCCGCCCGCCCGGCTCCGCCCTCTTGTCGCGCGGTGGGGGCAGCCGCTTCACTGGCGGCCTCCCCCACAGGAGAACACCTGATCCATTCACCCATCGAGGGGTTCTTCGTGACAGCCGTACGCACCACCACCGCGATGACCGCCGTCACCGCCGCCGCCTGCGCCGCGGTGATCGCCACCGCGATCCCGTCCTCGGCGATCAACTCGTACAACGCGGTCCCCGCCCCCGAGCGCACCGAGGTCGGCGCGCTCGTGGCGACCTGGGACGACGACGACGACCCGGCGACGCCGGACCGGGTCGACTGGGTCTGTTCCGGCACCATGATCGACGCGGACACCTTCCTCACGGCCGCCCACTGCACGACGGACTGGCCGGCGAACGTGCGTTTCTACGTCTCGCTCGACCAGGACGTGCAGGCCGGCCTCGACCGCGCGGCCGCCGAGCACCCGGGCGACCCCGCCGCCGTTGCACGGAGCGTGGCCGTCGAGGGGACCGCGCACAGCCACCCCGCCTACCCCGGCCCGGCCTCCGACCCCCATGACATCTCGGTGATCGAGCTGCCGGCGAAGGCGGTGAAGGCCCGCTGGTCCTTCACGCCGGCGTCACTGCCGAAGGCGGGCGCCCTGGCCGCGCTCGGCCCGCAGGGGCTGAACTCCACGGCGTTCCTCGCGGCCGGGTACGGCACGCAGGAGGCGGAGCGCGGGCCGGGCGGCCAGACCCACCCGGGCGGCGGGGTCCGCATGAAGGCTCCGGTCTCCTTCGACGCCCTCAACGACGCGTGGGTCCGGCTCGCCATGACCGCGCCCCAGGGCAACGGCGGTGCCTGCTACGGCGATTCGGGCGGCCCCAACTTCGCCACGCTGAACGGGAAGTTGACGCTCGTCGCCACCACGATCACCGGCGACACCCCCTGTTACGCCACGAACGTCACGTACCGCCTGGACACGACCGGCGCGCGCGACTTCCTGAAGCCGTACGTCCAACTCCCGTGACACGCCCCCGGACACGACCGGCCGGGGCCGCCCTCGCGGCGGCCCTGGCCGGGTGCGCGCTCGCCCTGTCCGCCGGCTGCGGCCGGGCCCCGGACCCGCACCCCGCACCGTCGCCCGCGCCCCGCACCAGCACCCCCGCCGACGTCTGCGCGAACCTGGTCTCGTACTGGGTGAAGGAGGCGCTCAGGGGGTCGAGGTGGGCGGGGCTCGACTGGGAGCAGAAGGGGCTCTCCAACGAGCAGTACGAGATCCACGACCAGGTGCTCGCGGCGGCCCGGGCCGAGGAGCGGCGGGCGGGGCGCAGGGGCGCCGAGGCGCTGGCGGACCGGGAGTCGCGGCGGCGCTGCGAGGCAGCGAAGGGAGCGACGGGGAGCTCGGAGAACTGGCGTCCGCCCGACGAGTGGACCACCGCTCCGACGCCTTCCGGGACCCCGGGGGCCCCTCCCGGCGAATGACCCCGGCCGTGTTCACCGTGACACTGCGTAACTTTCGCGCCATTCGCGAACGGAATGGCCGGGTCAGCGCCCGACCTGCCCTTCGTCCGCTGACGAATGGACCGGTGTCCGATATCCGGAGACCCTCACGGGCGGGCCGTCAGGACCGTGATCCACTCAAGCCCCTTAGCGGAACTGGGCGTTCTCACCATGTGAACACCGCGCCGCCGACCACTGTGCCCGGGTTTGCACCCCACATGCACACCATCTCCGCCCGTCGGCATAACAAGACAGTCACATCCTGACCTGGGCGCTCCCCGCCGTTCCCCACCTGCGCCTAGAGTCACGGCCAGTCACCGCGCCGCCGGGCGCTTCCACTGCACGGCCCTGCTCGACCCAGTACGGCCCGGCATCGAAAACGGCACCTCTAGCTACACAGCTTCACGGCACCGCCTCAGCTTGAGGGGGCCGCGCCAGGGAAAGGATTTTTCGTGCGACACCGTTCTTTGCTCATCCTCACCAGCGTGCTCACCACGGGAGCGCTCACTCTCACCGCATGCGGTTCGCGTGACGACAAGGGCGGCAGCGACAACAACGCGGACGGCGGCGGCGTGACCGTCGTCATCGGCGTCGACGCGCCGCTGACCGGTTCCCTCTCCGCGCTCGGCCAGGGCATCAAGAACTCCGTGGACCTGGCGGTCCAGACCGCCAACAAGAACAAGGAAGTCCCCGGCGTCACCTTCAAGATCGAGGCGCTCGACGACCAGGCCGTCCCGGCCTCCGGCCAGGCCAACGCCACCAAGCTCGTCGGCAACAAGGACGTCCTCGGCGTCGTCGGCCCGCTGAACTCCGGCGTCTCCCAGCAGATGCAGGGCGTCTTCGCCTCCGCCAAGCTGGCCCAGGTCTCCCCGGCCAACACGAACCCGGCGCTGAGCCAGGGCGACAACTGGGGCAAGGGCGAGTTCAAGCGCCCCTTCCCGACCTACTTCCGCACCGCCGCCACCGACGTCGTCCAGGGCAAGTTCGCCGCCCAGTACCTCTTCAAGGACGCCGGCAAGAAGAAGGTCTTCGTCGTCGACGACAAGCAGACCTACGGCGCCGGCCTCGCGTCGATCTTCTCCGACGAGTTCAAGCGCCTCGGCGGCACGATCGTCGGCACCGACCACGTCACCGTGAAGGAGACCGACTTCTCCTCCACCGCCGACAAGGTCAAGTCCTCCGGCGCCGACTCCGTCTACTTCGGCGGCCAGTACCCCGAGGGCGGCCTGCTCTCCGACCAGGTCAAGAAGACCGGCGCCAAGATCCCCGTCATGGGCGGCGACGGCATCTACGACCCGGCCTTCATCAGCGCCTCCGCCGAGGCCAACGACGGTGACCTCGCCACCTCGATCGGCTACCCCGTCGAGAAGCTCCCCACCGCCAAGAAGTTCATCGAGGACTACAAGGCCGGCGGCTACAAGGACCCGTACGCGGCCTACGGCGGCTACTCCTACGACGCCGGCTGGGCGGTCATCCAGGCCGTGAAGGCCGTCGTCGCCGCCAACAACGGCAAGCTGCCGTCCGACGCCCGCGCCAAGGTCACCGAGGCCCTGGGCAAGGTCTCCTTCGACGGTGTGACCGGCAAGGTCTCCTTCGACGAGTTCGGCGACACCACCAACAAGCAGCTCACGGTCTACAAGGTCGAGGGCGGCAAGTGGGTCGACGTCAAGAGCGACACCTTCAACCAGTAATCACCGGCGTCACCCGCATCACCGGCACCCGCAAGGGAGCCCGCTCCCCCTGAACCAACCCGCGCGAGGGCGCAAACAGCGCCCTCGCGCGGAGTCTTATCCGACAAGCTCATCGGAGGCCTGCGGTGCACGAACTGCCGCAACAGCTGGCCAACGGCCTGGCCCTCGGTGCCCTCTATGGCCTCATCGCCATCGGGTACACCATGGTCTACGGCATCGTCCAGCTCATCAACTTCGCCCACGGCGAGATCTTCATGATCGGGGGCTTCGGCGCCCTCACCACCTACAGCGCTCTGCCGAGCGGCACGTCCCTGCTGGTGGCGATACCGCTCATGATCGTCGGTGGCGCGATAGCCTCCGTGGCCGTCGCCACCGCCGCCGAGCGGTTCGCCTACCGCCCGCTGCGCAACGCGCCCCGACTGGCCCCGCTCATCACGGCGATCGGCCTGTCCATCGCGCTCCAGCAGCTGGTCTGGCAGTTCTACCCGGACGCCAAGAAGGCGGTGAGCTTCCCCGAGTTCCAGGGCGAGGCGTTCCAGATCACCGGAAGCCTCTCGATCCAGCGCGCCGACGCCTTCGTGCTCGTCCTCGCCCCGCTGTGCATGCTCGCCCTCGGCCTCTTCGTCTCCAAGAGCCGCAGCGGCCGCGCCATGCAGGCCACCGCGCAGGACCCGGACACCGCGAAGCTGATGGGCATCAACACGGACCGCATCATCGTCATGGCCTTCGCCATCGGTGCCGCGTTCGCCGCCGTCGCCGCCGTCGCGTACGGCGTCGACAAGGGCCAGATCAACTTCGAGATGGGCTTCATCCTCGGCCTCAAGGCCTTCACCGCGGCCGTCCTCGGCGGCATCGGCAACATCTACGGCGCCATGGTCGGCGGCGTCGTCCTCGGCATCGCCGAGTCCCTCTCGATCGCCTACATCGAGGACATCCCCGGCATGCAGCAGCTCGGCGGCGGTGCCTGGTCCAACGTGTGGGCCTTCGTCCTCCTCATCCTCGTGCTCCTCGTGCGGCCCCAGGGCCTGCTGGGCGAGCGCGTCGCGGACAGGGCGTGAGCACCATGACCGAGACCAAGACCCAGACCGAGAACACCGTGAAGGCCTTCGGCGCGAAGCCGGCCGCCCTGCTCTGGACGGTCGTCGCCGGCAGCGTCGTCACCGTCGTGAGCGCCTTCCTCGCCTGGACGTGGACCACCGCCTTCCCCGGCAACCTCACGATCTACGGCAACCCCGCCCCGCTCCAGCTCCTCACGCTGGTCGGCGCGGTCCTCACCGGCCTGTTCGCGCTCTCCGCGGTCGGCGTGAAGGGCCTCGGCTGGCTGACGCCGACCGGCGCCCGCAAGGCCGTGTGGATCCTCGCCCTCGGCACCTTCGCCACCACCCTCTTCACCGCGCTCTCGATCATCGTGGAGCTGGGCGCCCTGGTGGACCTGGAGCCCGGCGCCGGCGTCGCCGTCCTCGCCTCGGCCGTCGCCTCGTTCGCCGCGTACAAGCTGCCCGACGACACCCGCAAGGCCTCCCCCGCCAAGCAGCTGCCGTCCTGGGCCGAGATCCTGATCATCGTCGCGGTCTTCGCCCTCGGCCTGTACGTCGTCACCTTCGGCATCGACACCGACGACTCGGAGCCGCAGCTCTTCATCGCGTACCTGATCCTCGTCGCCTTCTCCGCCACCGCGCTGGTCAAGTCCGGGCTCACCCGGCGGCTCTCCGCGATCACCGCGCGCAACCGCCAGGTGACGATCACGGCCGCCATCGTCATGGCGATCGCCTTCCCGTTCCTCCAGCAGAGCGGCGACACGTACACGCTGATCGCGGTCAACATCCTGATCTTCGCAACGGTCGCGCTCGGTCTGAACATCGTCGTCGGCCTCGCCGGTCTGCTCGACCTCGGTTACGTCGCCTTCCTCGGCGTCGGCGCGTACACCGCGGCCCTCGTCTCCGGCGCCACCTCCTCCGCGTTCGGCGTGCAGTTCCCCTTCTGGGCGGCGGCGCTGACCGGCATGGCGGCCTCCCTGGTGTTCGGCGTCGTCATCGGTGCCCCGACCCTGCGGCTGCGCGGCGACTACCTCGCCATCGTGACCCTCGGCTTCGGTGAGATCTTCCGCATCGCCATGGGCAACCTCGACGGCACCTCGGGCCCGCAGATCACCAACGGCCCGAACGGCATCCCGAACATCCCGCAGCTGGAGTTCTTCGGGTACAACTTCGGCGAGTCGCACACCGTCCTCGGCATCGAGCTCGGCGCCTACGCCAACTACTACCTGCTCATGATCCTCATCATGGCGCTGGTCGTGGTCGTCTTCTCCCGCGCCGGCAACAGCCGCATCGGCCGCGCCTGGGTCGCGATCCGCGAGGACGAGACCGCCGCCACCGCGATGGGCATCAACGGCTTCCGGGTCAAGCTGGTCGCCTTCGCCCTCGGCGCGGCCCTGGCCGGCCTCGCGGGCACGGTGCAGGCGCACGTCAACACCACGGTGGTCCCGGAGAACTACGTCTTCGCCGGTCCCGTCCCGCCGAACTCCGCCTTCCTGCTCGCGGCCGTCATCCTCGGCGGCATGGGCACCATCACCGGCCCGATCGTCGGATCCGCGCTGCTCTTCCTGATCCCGGCCAAGCTGTCGTTCCTCCAGGACTACCAGCTGCTCGGCTTCGGCATCGCCCTGATCCTGCTCATGCGCTTCCGCCCCGAGGGCCTCATCGCCAACAAGCGGGCGAAGTTGGAATTCCACGAGAACGACGACGACCAGCAGGTCGTGCCGGAGCAGCGGCAGTCCGCAGACGCGGGCGTCGGCACGGCGAAGGCAGGGGCGTGAGAACCATGACGACCACCACCACGGAAACCGCCACCGGCACCGTCACGGCCGCGCCGGTCCTGGAAGCCAGCGGCGTCACCATGCGCTTCGGCGGTCTGACCGCCGTGCGCGGGGTCGACCTGACCGTCCGCGAGGGCGAGATCGTCGGCCTGATCGGCCCGAACGGCGCCGGCAAGACCACCTTCTTCAACTGCCTGACCGGTCTGTACGTCCCGACCGAGGGTCAGGTCAGCTACAAGGGGACGGTCCTGCCGCCGAAGCCGCACCTGGTGACCCAGGCCGGCATCGCCCGTACCTTCCAGAACATCCGCCTCTTCTCCAACATGACGGTCCTGGAGAACGTCCTCGTCGGACGGCACACCCGGACCAAGGAGGGCCTGTGGTCGGCGCTGCTGCGCGGCCCCGGCTTCAAGAAGGCGGAGGCCGCCTCGCACGCGCGGGCCATGGAGCTCCTGGAGTTCGTGGGTCTGGCGAACAAGGCGGAGCACCTGGCGCGCAACCTGCCGTACGGCGAGCAGCGCAAGCTGGAGATCGCCCGCGCGCTCGCCAGCGACCCGGGCCTGCTGCTGCTCGACGAGCCGACGGCCGGCATGAACCAGAGCGAGACCCGCACCACCGAGGAGCTCGTCTTCGCGATCCGCGACCTCGGCATCGCGGTCCTGGTCATCGAGCACGACATGAAGTTCATCTTCAAGCTGTGCGACCGGGTGGCCGTCCTCGTCCAGGGCGAGAAGCTCGTCGAGGGTACGGCCGAGGTCGTCCAGGGCGACGAGCGCGTCGTGGCCGCGTACCTGGGCACGCCGTACGAGGACGCGCCCGGCGCGGAGGAGGCGGCCGAGGTCGAGGCCGCGGAGCAGGCGGCCACCCAGTCCGCCGAAGAGGCCGGCGAGGCCGAGGCGGAGACCGCCGAAGAGGCCGCCGCCGAAGCCGACGCGGCCCCCGCGGCGGAAGCCGACGAGGCCGAAGAGGCCCCCGAGGCGGAAGCCGAAGAGGCCGGCGACGCTCCCGCCGACGACACCCCCGCCGACGGGGCTCCGGCCGCCGACGCGGACAGCACCACCGAAGGAGACTCCAAGTGACCGCGCTTCTGGAGGTCGAGGACCTCAGGGTCGCCTACGGCAAGATCGAGGCCGTCAAGGGCATCTCCTTCTCCGTCGAGGCGGGCCAGGTCGTCGCCCTGATCGGCACCAACGGCGCCGGCAAGACCACGACCCTGCGGACCCTCTCCGGCCTGCTCAAGCCCACCTCGGGCAAGGTCGTCTTCGACGGCCAGGTGCTCAACGGCATCCCGGCCCACAAGGTGGTCTCGCTGGGCCTCGCGCACTCCCCCGAGGGCCGGCACATCTTCCCCCGGCTGACCATCGAGGAGAACCTCCGGCTCGGCGCCTTCCTCCGCAAGGACAAGGACGGGATCGAGAAGGACATCCAGAAGTCCTACGACCTCTTCCCGATCCTGGGCGAGCGCCGCAAGCAGGCGGCGGGCACCCTCTCCGGCGGTGAGCAGCAGATGCTGGCGATGGGCAGGGCGCTGATGTCCCGGCCCAAGCTGCTGATGCTGGACGAGCCCTCGATGGGTCTCTCCCCGATCATGATGCAGAAGATCATGGAGACCATCGCGACGCTGAAGTCCGAGGGCATGACGATCCTGCTCATCGAGCAGAACGCGCAGGCCGCCCTCTCCCTCGCGGACCAGGGTTACGTCCTGGAGGTCGGCACGATGAAGCTGTCCGGCACCGGCCGGGACCTGCTCGTGAACGACGACGTCCGCAAGACGTACCTCGGCGAGGAGTAGCACCACCCGTCACGCACATGAGAGGAGGCCCGCCCCGCATCGCGCGGGGCGGGCCTCCTCTCATGTGCGTGACGGGCTACTGGCCCTTGGCCGCCTTCTTCTCCTCGGCGTCCTCGATGACGGCCTCGGCGACCTGCTGCATCGACATGCGGCGGTCCATCGAGGTCTTCTGGATCCAGCGGAACGCGGCCGGCTCCGTCAGGCCGTACTGGGTCTGCAGGATCGACTTGGCGCGGTCGACGAGCTTGCGGGTCTCCAGGCGCTGGGAGAGGTCGGCGACCTCCTGCTCCAGGGCGCGGAGCTCGGCGAAGCGGGAGACGGCCATCTCGATGGCCGGCACCACGTCGCTCTTGCTGAAGGGCTTCACCAGGTAGGCCATGGCGCCGGCGTCCCGGGCCCGCTCGACGAGCTCGCGCTGCGAGAAGGCGGTGAGCATGAGGACCGGGGCGATGGACTCGCCGGCGATCTTCTCGGCGGCGGAGATGCCGTCGAGGACGGGCATCTTCACGTCGAGGATGACGAGGTCGGGGCGGTGCTCACGGGCGAGTTCGACGGCCTTCTGGCCGTCGCCGGCCTCGCCGACGACCGTGTAGCCCTCTTCCTCCAGCATCTCTTTGAGGTCGAGACGGATGAGGGCCTCGTCCTCGGCGATGACGACGCGGGTCGTCAGCGGCGGGACGTGCGACGCTTCGGCGTCGTCAGCGGGCTGGGGCGACTCGGGGGCAGTCACGCGGGCTCCTCGTTCGATGGCCTCGTTCCGAGGCGGATACAGCTCCCCATGAGCCTACCCACCTCCTGTAAGGTAGGGACACGGCGGGTGATCACCGACCTTCGTTTCGAAGGATGCCCCGGTAGCCCAGCGGAAGAGGCAGTGGTCTCAAACACCATACAGCGTGGGTTCGAATCCCACCCGGGGCACTTTACCTTTGATTCCAAGGTTTGAGACGGACGGGGTGATCAAGCTCCGCCCCCGTCGACGCCCCCTCGACACCCCTTCGGTCCCCCTAGGTCAGCGGCTCGCCGATGTGATGCACCCGGACCAGGTTCGTGGTGCCGGCGACGCCCGGCGGGGAACCGGCCGTGATGACCACGACGTCGCCCGGCCGACAGCGGCCGATCCGCAGCAGCTCCTCGTCGACCTGGGCCACCATCGCGTCCGTGGAGTCCACGGACGGCCCGAGGAAGGTCTCGACGCCCCAGGTGAGGTTGAGCTGGGAGCGGGTCGCCGGGTCCGGGGTGAAGGCGAGCAGCGGGATCGGCGAGCGGTAGCGGGAGAGCCGCTTGACCGTGTCGCCGGACTGGGTGAAGGCCACGAGGAACTTGGCGCCCAGGAAGTCGCCCATCTCGGCGGCCGCGCGGGCCACGGCGCCGCCCTGGGTGCGGGGCTTGTTCCGCTCGGTCAGCGGGGGCAGGCCCTTGGCGAGGACGTCCTCCTCCGCGGCCTCGACGATCCGGCTCATGGTGCGGACCGTCTCGATCGGGTAGCGGCCCACACTGGTCTCGCCGGAGAGCATCACGGCGTCGGTGCCGTCGATGACCGCGTTCGCCACGTCGCTCGCCTCGGCGCGCGTGGGGCGGGAGTTGTCGATCATCGAGTCGAGCATCTGGGTGGCGACGATGACCGGCTTGGCGTTGCGCTTGGCCAGCTTCACCGCGCGCTTCTGGACGATCGGCACCTGTTCGAGCGGCATCTCGACGCCCAGGTCGCCGCGGGCGACCATGATGCCGTCGAAGGCGGCGACGATCTCCTCGATGTTCTCGACGGCCTGCGGCTTCTCGATCTTGGCGATGACGGGGAGCCTGCGGCCCTCCTCGTCCATGATCCGGTGCACGTCCTCGATGTCCCGGGCGCTGCGGACGAAGGAGAGGGCGATGACGTCGGCACCGGTGCGCAGCGCCCAGCGCAGGTCCTCGACGTCCTTCTCGGAGAGGGCCGGGACGGAGACGGCGACACCGGGCAGGTTGAGGCCCTTGTGGTCGGAGACCATGCCGCCCTCGATGACGCGGGTGTGCACGCGGGGGCCCTCGACGGAGGTGACCTCCAGGGTGACGCGGCCGTCGTCGACGAGGACGAACTCGCCCGCGGTCACGTCCTCGGCGAGGCCGGAGTAGGTGGTGCCGCACTGCCGGCGGTCGCCCTCCACGGGCTCGACGGTGATGGTGAACTCGTCGCCGCGTTCAAGGAGTACGGGCCCCTCGCGGAAGCGGCCGAGACGGATCTTCGGGCCTTGAAGGTCGGCGAGGACGCCGACGCTGCGGCCGGTCTCGTCGGAGGCCTCACGGACGTGCTGGTAGCGCTTCTCGTGATCGGCGTAGCTGCCGTGGCTGAGGTTGAAGCGGGCCACGTCCATTCCGGCCTCGATCAACGCCTTGATCTGGTCGTATGTTTCGGTGGCGGGCCCAAGGGTACAAACGATTTTCGCTCGGCGCATGAGGCGAGCCTAGGGCTTACCAGCGGGTAGCGAAGGCGCCCGGCATGACTACTCAACAACCTTTCCGTGAAAGGTTGTTGACAAGTCTTGAATCTGTGCGGCGGGTTGCTCCGATGAGCGGGTTACGGGCCGAAAGGCCGTTCGTCTCAGAGTGCGGGCGGCTCCATCGTGAACCGTGCCGCGACCTCCGCGGTGACCGTCTGCCGCTGGGGTTCGAGGTCCAGCGGAGCGGGCGCCTCCACCGCCTCGGCGGCGAAGGCCATGCGCATTCCGCCGGCCGGAGCCGGCATCCCCGGGGCGAGTCCGGTGTCGGAGAGTTCGAGGAGCGCCACCAGGGAGGTGCCGAGCGCCTCCGCGTACTCGCGCGCCCGGCGCACCGCGTCCCGCACGGCCCGCCGGCGCGCCTCCGCGTGCGCCGGGGAGTCCGGACGCAGCGACCACCAGGGGCCGTCCACCTGGGTCCACTCCAGGTCGGCGAGGTGCGTGACCAGCTCGCCGAGGGCGGTGAAATCGGTCAGCTCGGCCGACAGGTGCACCCAGCCCCGGTAGCCGCGCACCCGCTCGCCGCGGCCGTGCCGGGCCGGCTCGGGGCTGACGGACAGGGCGCCCGTCTCCAGCGCGGCGACGGCCTCGCCACAGGACTTGAGGAGGGCGATCGCCTCGGCGTTACGGCCCGTCAGGGCGGCGAGCACCGAGGCCCGGTCGGTGCCCCCGGCCCGTACCGTCACGCCGATCCGCGCCAGCTCCGGCTCCACCTCCAGGCGGCCCTCGCCGCGGACCGTCACCTGGGGTGCCTCGGGGGTGGGATGTGGCTGTGTCATGCCGAACACTTTCCCACTCCGTAACCCGAAAGGGCTGTTGCGACAGTGCGGTCTGAGCCAGAATCTACGCGCGTTGTGCGCCGTGGCCGGCGCACGCGTCGACAGAACCACAAGGGGAGAAACACATGCCGCTGAACCGCAGGACGTTCCTGGAGCGCTCGGCCGCCGCCGGGGCCGGAGTGGCCGTCGCCGGAGCCGTCGCCGTTCCCGCCGAGGCCGCCGGCCCCGGCCGCCCGCGTCCGCAGAAGCGGTACTCCTTCACCGTGATGGGCACCACCGACCTGCACGGCAACGTCTTCAACTGGGACTACTTCACGGACAAGGAGTTCGACGACAAGGCGCACAACGACGTCGGCCTCGCCAAGATCTCCACCCTGGTGAACCAGGTCCGCGCCGCGAAGGGCCGCCGCAACACCCTGCTCATCGACGCCGGCGACACCATCCAGGGCACCCAGCTCTCGTACTACTACGCCAAGGTCGACCCGATCACCCGGACCGACGGCCCGGTCCACCCCATGGCCCAGGCCATGAACGCCATCGGCTACGACGCCGCCGCACTCGGCAACCACGAGTTCAACTACGGCATCCCGGTGCTGCGGAAGTTCGAGGAGCAGTGCGACTTCCCGCTGCTCGGCGCCAACGCGCTCGACGCCAAGTCCCTGCGCCCGGCCTTCGCCCCGTACAGCATGCACTGCCTGCGCACCCCGCACGGCAAGGACGTCAAGGTCGCGGTGCTCGGCCTGACCAACCCGGGCATCGCCATCTGGGACAAGGCGAACGTCACCGGCAGGATGGTCTTCCCCGGTCTGGAGGAGCAGGCCGCGAAGTGGGTGCCGAAGCTGCGCTCCATGGGCGCCGACGTCGTGGTCGTCTCCGCCCACTCCGGCTCCTCCGGCACCTCCTCGTACGGCGACCAGCTCCCGTACGTCGAGAACGCCGCCGCGCTCGTCGCCGAGCAGGTCCCCGGCATCGACGCGATCCTCGTGGGCCACGCCCACACCGAGATCCCCGAGTACAAGGTCGCGAACAAGGAGACCGGCAAGGACGTCGTCCTGTCCGAGCCCCTGAAGTGGGGCCAGCGCCTCACCCTCTTCGACTTCGACCTGGTGTGGGAGAAGGGCCGCTGGGTGGTCGAGAAGGTCGGCGCCCAGGTCCTCAACTCCAACACGGTCGCCGAGGACCCGGAGATCACCGGACTGCTCGCCGACGAGCACAAGAAGGTCGTCGCGTACGTCAACCAGGTCATCGGCACCTCCACGGCGGCCATGACGACGGCCGACGCGCCCTGGAAGGACGAGCCGATCATCGACCTGATCAACGTCGTCCAGGCCGAGACGGTGAAGGCGGCCCTCGCGGGCGGCGCGTACGCCGGTCTGCCCGTCCTCTCGCAGGCCTCCTGCTTCTCGCGCACCGCCCGGATCCCCGCCGGGGAGATCAGCATCAAGGACGCCGCCGGCCTCTACCCCTTCGAGAACACGCTGGAGGCCCGTCTGCTGACCGGCGCCCAGCTGAAGGACTACCTGGAGTACTCGGCGAGGTACTACGTCCTGACCCCGGCGGGCGCGCCCGTCGACACCGCGAAGCTCACCAACGCGGACAACACCCCGGACTACAACTACGACGCCGTCTCGGGCCTGACCTACGACATCGACATCGCGAAGCCGGTCGGGCAGCGGATCGTGAACCTGGCCTTCGAGGGCAGGCCGCTCGACCCGGCGGCGAAGTTCGTCCTCGCGGTCAACAACTACCGCGCCAGCGGCGGCGGCGCCTTCCCGCACGTCGCCAAGGCCGAGCAGCTGTGGGCCAACTCGGACGAGATCCGCAACACCATCATCCAGTGGGTGAAGGCGAAGGGCACGGTCGACCCGGGTCTCTTCGCGTCGGTGGACTGGAAGCTGACCCGGGACGGCGTGCCGGTCTTCTAGTTCCCCCTGCCGGGTCTTCCCGTTCCTACTGCTGTACGAGAGGCGTCAGCTTCCGGCCCTGGGCCGGGATGCCCGGCGCCTCTCGCGCGTCCAGGCCGAAGCTGGTGAAGGCGGTGCGGCGCGGCAGCGGGTACGGCTCCTTGCCGGTGACCGAGTTGAGGATCGTCGCACTGCGCCAGGCCGCCAGGCCCAGGTCGGGGGCGCCGACGCCATGGGTGTGGCGCTCGGCGTTCTGGACGTACACCGCCCCCGTGACGGAGGGGTCGAGGACCAGGCGGTACCGCTCGTCGATCCGGGGGCGCCCGGCGGAGTCGTGGCGCAGGTACGGGTCGAGCCCGGCGAGCATCCGGTCCACCGGGCGCTCCCGGTAACCGGTCGCGAGGACGACGGCGTCGGTGGTGAGCCGGGAGCGGGTGGACTGCTGGACGTGTTCGAGGTGCAGCTCGACCTGGGTGGTGGCGACCCGCCCCGCGGTGCGGACCCGGACGCCGGGGGTGAGGACGGCGTCGGGCCAGCCGCCGTGCAGGGTGCGGCGGTAGAGCTCGTCGTGGATGGCGGCGATGGTGTCCGCGTCGATCCCCTTGTGCAACTGCCACTGACGGGGGACGAGTTCGCCGCGCACCGGCTCGGGCAGGGCGTGGAAGTAGCGGGTGTAGTCGGGGGTGAAGTGCTCCAGGCCGAGCTTGGAGTACTCCATGGGGGCGAAGGCCTCGGTCCGGGCCAGCCAGTGGATCCGCTCGGCCCCGGCGGGGCGGGCGCGGAGCAGGTCGAGGAAGACCTCGGCACCGGACTGGCCGGAGCCGATGACGGTGACGTGACCGGCGCGCAGCAGCGACTCGCGGTGGGCCAGGTAGTCGGCGGAGTGGATCACCGGGACGCCGGGGGCGTCGGCCAGCGGCCGGAGCGGCTCGGGGACGTACGGCTCCGTGCCGACGCCCAGGACGACGTTCCGGGTGTAGGCGCGGCCCAGGGCCTCGGCCTCGCCCTCCGGGTCGACCTGGGTGAAGTCGACCTCGAACAGCCGCCGCTCCGGGTTCCAGCGGACGGAGTCGACCTGGTGGCCGAAGCGGAGTCCGGGGAGCCGCTCGCTGACCCAGCGGCAGTAGGCGTCGTACTCGGCGCGGTGGATGTGGAACTTCTCGGCGAAGTAGAAGGGGAAGAGGCGCTCGCGGCTCTTCAGGTAGTTGAGGAAGGTCCAGGGGCTGGCGGGGTCGGCGAGGGTCACCAGGTCGGCCAGGAAGGGGACCTGGAGGGTGGCTCCGTCGAGGAGCAGCCCGGGGTGCCAGTGGAAGGCCGGCCGCTGCTCGTAGAAGGTGGCGGCGAGGCCGCCGGGGACGCCGTCCGCGAGGGCGGCGAGCGAGAGGTTGAAGGGGCCGATGCCGACGCCCACCAGGTCGTGGGGCTGATCGGGGTCCTGCTGGGGGGTGTCGCCGGTCATCGGTGCGCGCTGCCTTCCACGAGGGTGAGGATCCGGTCCAGGTCGCCGGGGGTGGCGTGGGGGTTGAGCAGGGTGGCCTTGAGCCAGAGGCGGCCGTCGGCCTTCGCCCGGCCGAGGACGGCCCGGCCCTCGGCGAGGAGGGTGCGGCGGATCGCCGCGACGGCCTCGTCGGTGGCGCCGGACGGCCGGAAGAGGACGGTGGTGAGCGTGGGCCGGTCCTTGAGGTCCAGGCCGGGGGCCTTCTCCACCCGGTCGGCGAGGTCCTGGGCGAGGTCCATGCACCGGTCGACGAGCGCGCCGAGGCCGGTGCGGCCCAGGGCGCGGAGGGTGACGGCGGTCTTGAGGACGTCGGGGCGGCGGGTGGTGCGCAGGGAGCGGCCGAGCAGATCGGGGAGGCCGGCCTCGGTGTCGTCGTCGGCGTTGAGGTAGTCGGCGGTGTGGCCGAGGACGGTGAGGTCGGCGGCGTCGCGTACGGCGAGGAGTCCCGCCGCGGCCGGCTGCCAGCCGAGCTTGTGCAGGTCGACGGTGACGGTACGGGCCCGGTCGAGGCCGTCGAGGAGCCGGCGGTGCGTACGGCTGAAGAGGACGGGACCGCCGTACGCGGCGTCGACGTGGAGTTCGGCGCGGGCGCCGGCGCACACCTCGGCGATCTCCGGGAGCGGATCGACCAGGCCCTCGTCGGTGGTGCCGGCGGTGGCGGCGACGAGGACGGGCCCTTCGCCCGCGCCGGCCAGGGCTTCGCGGAGGGCCTCCGGGTCCATCGTTCCGCTCGGCGTGGGCACGACGACCGGCTCCGGCAGGCCGAGGAGCCAGGCGGCGCGGCGGAAGGAGTGGTGGGCGCCGGCCCCGACGACGGTCCTGAGCCCGTCGCCGTGCCGCTCCCGGGCCAGCAGCAGGGCGAGTTGGTTGGACTCGGTGCCGCCGGTGGTGACGAGCGCGTCGGGGGCTCCCGCGCCGGGGAAGACCTCGGCGGCCAGCGCCGCCGTGACCTCGGCCTCCAGGGCGGAGGCCGCGGGCGCCTGGTCCCAGGAGTCCATCGACGGGTTCAGCGCGGAGGCGGCCAGATCGGCGGCCGCGGCGAGCGCGAGGGGCGGGGTGTGGAGATGGGCGGCGCAGAGGGGGTCGGCGGGGTCGGCGGCGCCCTCCGCCAGGACCCGGACGAGGGTGCGGAGCGCCTCCTGGGGGCCCCGCCCCGTCTCGGGAAGCGGCTCCCCCAGCGCCTCGCGCACGCGCCGGGCCACGGCCTCCGGGCCGCCCGCCGGGAGCGGGCCGCCCCTGGCCCGCGCTCCTTCCCCGAGGGCGTCGAGGGCCGTGCCGAGGAGACGGCTCAGGGCGGTGGTGTCGGCGGCGAGGGGTGGGGGTGCGGCACGCATGGACGACAGGGTGCCGGGGGTTTCCGGGGTTTGTCCGGAGAGTCGGGTCCTGTGACCCGAACGGGGGACGGCGGGGCGGGATGCGGGGCGGGGGCGGGCCGGTGGCGGTCCGGAGGTCAGGTCGCCTCCGGGTCGGCCCTCGTGCCCATGTCCTCGTGTTCCGCGTCGTGTCGGTGGAAGAGGTGGCGGCCCCGTACGGCCGGCCTCGGAGGCCTTCCCCACCCTGACCGGACCGCTCGGGGCGTTCGAACGGGCCCGCGCCGGCGTCGAGGCCGGACTCCACCGGAGGGCCGCCGAGGAGACGGCCCGCGGCCTGCGCGGTCAGGAGGCGGACCTCTGCGTCGCCTCGCAGCCCTTCGCGCCCGACGGCCCGGAGGGGGTGCGGCTGCTCGACCCGCGCCCCCGTCGCCCGGATCGCCGTCGACAGCCCCGCCTGCCGGCGCGCCCTCGCCCTGCTCCGGTGCGCCGACGGCCACCCGACGGGCGCCGCGTGCCCGGTGCGCGCGGCGCCGACCGGCTGGGACCGGACGTCCGGCCCGGTCCGATCCGCCGGACGGCCCTGGGCGGTGTCCTGCCGGCCGGGCCCGGCCCGGCCGGCAGCTCGACCCCTAGCCGCGTACGCGCAGTGCCCTGCGCAGGTCGTCCAGCTGGTCCACCAGCTTGCGGTGGAGGGCCGGGATCATGGTGTCCTCCGCGAGGTGGGACCCGCCCAGGGCCAGGGACTCCTCGTCGATCGCGTACGACGGGAAGGCGTGGCGGCCCGCGGCCTCGGCCATCGCGGGGCCCCGGCGGTCGCCGAGCGCGACGGCCGCCTCGTAGAAGCGCGGCACGTACTCCCGTACGAGCTCGGCCTGTTCGGGCTGCCAGAAGCCCTGGGCGGTGGCGGTGAAGAGGTAGTTGGAGAGGTCGTCGGAGTCGAAGAGGGACGACCAGGCCGCGGCCTTCGCCCCGGGCGTCGGCAGGGCGGCCCGGCAGCGGGCCGCGCCCTCCTGGCCGGTGGCGCTGGGGTCCCGCTCCAGTTCGGCCGCGATCACGGTCTCGTCGGTGGCGCCGAGGACGGCGAGGCGGGCGAGGATCCGCCAGCGCAGCTCGGGGTCGAGCTCCGGGCCGCCGTGGACGGTGCCCTCGTCGAGCCAGGTGGCGATCTTGTCGGGGGTGGTGGCGCTGTCGATGCAGGCGCGGACGGCGGTGAGGCGCAGTCCGGGCGCCTCGCCGTCCTCGGTGCGGCGCAGCAGGGCGCGGGCGATCTCGCCGATGGTCGCGAGGGCGGCGGGGCGCTCCTCCCCGGTGACGTACCGGTCGGCGATCTGGGTGCGGGCGAAGCCGAGGATGCCCTGGACGAGGGCGAGTTCGGTCTCCTCGGGCAGGTGGGCGAGGGCGACCTCCAGGTAGTCGGCGGGGGCGAGGTCGCCGTCGCGGACCATGTCGCGCAGCGCGTTCCAGACGACGGCCCGGGTCAGGGGGTCGGGGACGCGGGAGAGGCCGCGCAGGACGGTCTCCTGGGAGACCTCGTCGAAGCGGAGCTTGGTGTAGGTGAGGTCGCCGTCGTTGAGGACGACGAGGGCGGGGCGCGGGCCGCCCAGTTCGGCGGGCGCCTCCTGCGGGACGTCGAGCTCGCGGCGCTCGCGCAGGACGAGTTCGCCGTCGGGCTCCCGGTCGTAGATCCCGGCCTGGATCCGGTGCGGGCGGCTGCCGTCGCGGTCGACGTGGAGCTGCCAGTGGGTTCCCTCGCCGGTCAGGCGCGGGGTGAGGGTGTCGACGCCCGTCGTGCGCAGCCACTGTTCGGCCCAGGCGTGGACGTCGCGGTCGGTGGCGGCGGCGAGATTGTCGATGAAGTCGGCGAGGGTGGCGTTGCCGAACTTGTGGCGCTTGAAGTGGATGTTGATGCCGGCGAGGAAGTCCTTCTCGCCGAGCCAGGCGACGAGCTGGCGGAGCGCGGAGGCGCCCTTGGCGTAGGAGATGCCGTCGAAGTTGAGGAGGGCGGAGGCGGTGTCGGGGACGGCCTCGGGATCGGGGGCGACGGGGTGGGTGGAGGGGCGCTGGTCCGCCTCGTACCCCCAGGCCTTGCGGGTGACGCCGAAGTCGATCCAGGTGTCGGGGAAGAGCTCGGAGCAGGCCTCGTTGACGGTCTGGAAGCCCATGTACTCGGCGAAGGACTCGTTCAGCCAGATGTCGTCCCACCAGCGCAGGGTGACGAGGTCCCCGAACCACATGTGGGCCATCTCGTGGGCGATGACCATGGCGCGGGTCTGGCGCTCGGTGACGGTGACGGCGGAGCGGAAGACGAACTCGTCGCGGAAGGTGACGAGTCCGGGGTTCTCCATGGCGCCGGCGTTGAACTCGGGGACGAAGGCCTGGTCGTACGAGTCGAAGGGGTAGGGCTCCTCGAACTTCTCGTGGTAGCGGTCGTAGCAGGCCTTGGTGACGGCGAGGATCTCGTCGGCGTCGGCGTCGAGGTGGGCGGCGAGGGAGCGGCGGCAGTGGATGCCGAAGGGCAGGCCGGCGTGCTCGGTGCGGATCGTGTGCCAGGGGCCTGCGGCGACGCAGACGAAGTAGGTGGAGAGCAGCGGGGTGGGGGCGGCCTGCCAGCGGCCGTCGGACTGCTGCTCGGTGATGCCGTTGGAGAGGACGGTCCAGCCCTCGGGGGCCCGGACGCCCAGTTCGAAGACGGCCTTCAGGTCGGGCTGGTCGAAGGCGGCGAAGACGCGCTGGACGTCCTCCATGAAGAGCTGGGTGTAGACGTACGACTCGCCGTCGGTGGGGTCCGTGAAGCGGTGCATGCCCTCGCCGGTGCGGGAGTACCGCATGGTGGTGCTGATGCGCAGGGTGTGCTCGCCCTCGGTGAGGGTCAGCGGGAGCCGGTTGCCGTCGAGGGCGGTGACGTCGAGGGGCTCGCCGTCGAGCTCGGCGGAGTGGAGGGTCTCGGGCTTGAGCTCGACGAAGGTGTCCCCCGCGGCGCGGGCCGTGAAGCGGATGAGGCTCCGTGACCCGAAGGTCTCGTCGCCGGTGGTGAGGTCGAGGTCCACGCGGTAGTGGTGGACGTCGAGGAGCTGGGCACGGGTCTGCGCTTCGTCGCGCGTCAGTACGGACATGGGCCCTATGCTGCCCGATCGCTCCGTCCCGGGGCAGGGGGTGTAGGGGGCTCAGGCCAGGCCGGAGCCGTTCAGGTGGGCGAAGGCTGCGGTGATGCGGGGCCGGTCGTAGCCGCTGGGGCCCGCGGCGCCGCTGGAGACCAGGGTGTGGAGCAGGATCCGGGCCTTGGCGGGGTCGAGCGGTCCGGCCGGGATCAGTCCGTGGTGGAGCAGGTCGTGCTCGGAGCCGGGGCTGCGGTAGGTGTCGGTGAGGGTCGCGCCGCCGCCGGTGCGGGAGGCGAGGACGACCGGGATGCGCCGGGCGAGCGCGGCGAGGGGTTCGACGAGCGGGGCGGGGGCGTGTCCGCCGCCGAAGGCGGCGACGACGAGGCCCTGGAAGCGGTCGTCGACGGCGTCGAGGAGCTCGCCCCGGTCGCCGAGGGAGAGGGTCACGAGGGCGACGCGCACGGAGGGGTCGAGCGTGAGCGGGCGGAGCGCGGCGGGGACGGCGGGGCGGAGCAGGATCCGGGGCCGGCCCTCGACGACGGTGCCGAGGGGCCCCGCGCCGGGTGAGGCGAAGGTGGCGAGGGAGGTGGTGTGGGTCTTGCGGGCGAGGCGGGCGGCGTGGATCTCGTCGGCGAGGACGACGAGGACGCCGAGGTTCCGGCAGGCGGGGTCGGCGGCGACGGCGAGTGCGGCGGCGAGGTTGGCGGGGCCGTCGGCGCCGGGCAGGTCGGGGCGGCGCATGGCGCCGGTGACGGCGATCGGCTGCTCGGTGGTGCAGAGCAGGTCGAGGAGGAAGGCGGTCTCCTCCAGGGTGTCGGTGCCCTGGACGACGACCACGCCGGATCCGCCGGCGACGGCTTCCCGCACCTCGTCGGCGAGGGCGGCGAGGTCCTCGAAGGAGAGGGTGGAGCTGGGGACGCGGCGGAAGTCCCGCAGGACGACGTCCTCGGGGGCGCCGAGGCCGGCGAGGACCTCCTGGCCGGTCATGCGGGCTGCGTCACCGCCTCGGGCGGAGATGGTGCCTCCGAGGGTGAAGACCGTGACGCGGCCCATCAGCGTGCTCCGTCCGCAATCGTCTCGTGGTGCCGGATGACCTCGGCGATGATGAAGTTGAGGAGCTTCTCCGCGAAGGCCGGGTCCAGTTTCGCGCTCTCGGCGAGTTCGCGCAGCCGGGCGATCTGGCGGGCCTCGCGGGCGGGGTCGGCGGGCGGCAGCTGGTGGTTCGCCTTGAGGACGCCGACCTGCTGGGTGCACTTGAAGCGCTCGGCGAGCATGTGCACGACCGCGGCGTCGATGTTGTCGATGCTTTCGCGCAGTCGGGTCAGCTCGGCGGTGACGGCCGGATCGATGGCACTGGTGTCGCTGGTGTCGCTCATGACCTGCGAGCTTAGACGGATCTCGGGAGGATCGTGGGCGGGTGTTCGGGATCCGGAACGCTGTTGCTCCACCCGCCGTGCACGGTCCTTCCCTGCTGCTCGCGGAACCGGATGGGCGCGGTGCCGACGCGGCGGGTGAAGAGCCGGGAGAAGTAGGCGGGGTCGTCGTAGCCGACGCGGCGGGCGACGGCGGCGACGGGCAGCTCGGTGGCGGCGAGGAGCTCCTTGGCGCGGCCGAGGCGGACGGTGAGCAGGTAGTCCTTGGGGCTGCATCCGGCGGCGCGGCGGACGACGGTGCGCAGTTCGGCGGGGGTCATGCCGTGCCGGGCCGCGTGCTCGGCGACGGAGAGCGGCTGGAAGGCGTCGCGGGCGAGGGCGGCGAGGACGGGGTCGCCGTCGGCGTTGGTGTCGGCGCGGGCCCGGCGCAGCGCGACGAGCAGTTCGTGGACGGCGGCGGCGGTCTCGACCTCCAGGAGGGGGTTGCCGGGGCGGGCGGCGCGGGCGATCCGGCCGATGGCGGCGCGGGCGGGCGCGGCGTCGGAGAGGGGGACGACGGGCCGGTCGGGCTCGATGTAGCCGAGTTCGGTGTAGGTGGCGGCGGCGGGTCCGGTGAAGTCGACGAAGGCCTCGTCCCAGCCGGTGCGGGGGTCGGCGGCGTAGTGGTGGGGGGTGCCGGGGGTGAGCCAGAGGAGGGCGGGGGCGGTGACGGTGGTGCGGCGTCCGTCGGGGCCCCGGTACCAGCCGCCGCCGGCGGAGACGACGACGGCGACGTGGTGGTCGAGGGTGCGCGGGCCGACGGTGGGCAGGGCGCCGTGCTGGAGTCCGACGCCGAGGCAGACGAGGCCGAGGCGGTGGTGGACGGGGCTGGGCGTGAAGTAGCGCATCCAGGTGTGGTACATCCGCCGGCCTTTCCGTAACGTCCAAACTGCGACGATCTTTGTCCATGGACCGTGCCGCCGCCAGGGGGCGAGGGTGGGGCCATGAGCACGTTCGCTGTGGGTGACGAGGACTTTCTGCTCGACGGGCGGCCGGTGCGGTTGCTCTCGGGGGCGCTGCACTACTTCCGGGTGCACGAGGGGCACTGGGAGCACCGGCTCGGGATGCTGCGCGCGATGGGCCTCGACTGTGTCGAGACGTACGTCCCGTGGAACCTGCACGAGCCGGAGCCCGGCCGGTACGTGGACGCGGACGCGCTCGGGCGGTTCCTGGACGCGGTGGGGCGGGCCGGGATGCGGGCGATCGTGCGCCCGGGTCCGTACATCTGCGCCGAGTGGGAGAACGGCGGGCTTCCGCACTGGCTGACCGGTCCGCTCGGCCGGCGGGTGCGGACCGTGGACCCGGAGTTCCTGGCGCCGGTGGAGGCCTGGTTCCGGCGGCTGCTCCCGCAGGTGGTGGAGCGGCAGGTCGACCGGGGCGGGCCGGTGGTCCTGGTGCAGGTGGAGAACGAGTACGGGAGTTACGGGAGCGACCGGGGCTATCTGGAGTGGGTCGCGGGGCTGCTGCGGGACTGCGGGGTGGGCGTGCCGCTGTTCACCTCGGACGGGCCCGAGGACCACATGCTGACGGGCGGTTCGGTGCCGGGGGTGCTGGCGACGGCGAACTTCGGCTCGGGCGCGCGGGAGGGCTTCGCGACGCTGCGGCGGCACCAGCCGTCGGGACCGCTGATGTGCATGGAGTTCTGGTGCGGCTGGTTCGACCACTGGGGCCGGGCGCGCGCGGTGCGGGACGCGGGGGACGCGGCGGCGGCGCTGCGGGAGGTCCTGGAGTGCGGGGCCTCGGTCAACGTGTACATGGCGCACGGCGGGACGAACTTCGGCGGCTGGGCGGGCGCGAACCGGGACGGTGAGCTGCACGACGGTCCGCTGCGGCCGACGGTGACCTCGTACGACTACGACGCGCCGGTCGACGAGGCGGGGCGGCCGACGGAGAAGTTCCGGGCCTTCCGCGAGGTGCTCGCGGAGTACGCGGAGGGGCCGCTGCCGGAGGTGCCGGAGCCGCCGGCCCGGCTCGGCGCGCCGGTCTCCGGCGTGCTGGACGGGTGGGCGCCGCTGGACGGGGTCCTGGAGGTCCTCGGCGGCGAGGAGACGGTGTCGCCGGTGCCGCCGACCTTCGAGGAACTGGGGGTGGACCGGGGGCTGGTCCGCTACCGGGTGGCGGTGCCGGGCCCCCGGCAGCCGTACCCGCTGGGGGTGACGGGGCTGCGCGACCGGGCCGTGGTGTACGTCGACGGACGCCTGGCGGGGGTCCTCGACGAGGAGGACGCGGCGCTTCCCGGGCCGGTGGCGGGCCCGGCGCTCGTGGACCTGTGGGTGGAGTCGCTCGGCCGGGTCAACTACGGGCCGCGCCTCGCGGAGCCGAAGGGGATCACCGGGGGCGTACGGCACGAGCGGCAATACCTGCACGGAGTACGGGCCCGGGCGCTGCGCCTGGACGCCTTCGGCACGGAGTCGGTCGCCGGGGTGCCCTTCGGCCCGGTCGCGGAAGCCCCGGGCCTGTACCGGGGGGTCCTTGCCGTGGCCGGGGCCGGGGACGCCCGGCTGCGGCTGCCGGGCGCGACCCGGGGCTTCGTGTGGGTGAACGGTTTCTGCCTGGGCCGCTACTGGTCGGCGGGTCCGCAGGAGGCGCTGTTCGTGCCGGGGCCGGTGCTGCGGGAGGGCGCGAACGAGGTGTGGGTCCTTGAGCTGGAGGGCGGGGGGCCGTCCTCGGTGGAGCTGGACGTCCTCTGACGCCCCACGGGGAGTGCTTCCCCAGCGGGCAGGGCGTCGTGCGCGTGAAGGCGCCCCGGAGCCGAGGCCGCTCCGGGGCGCCCTTTCAGGGCGGGCGGCTACAGCGTGGCCGCGGCCGACTTGATCGCGGCGGCGAAGGTCGAGACCTCCGTGTAGACGCCGGGGTAGCCGGCCCGCGCGCAGCCCTCGCCCCAGCTCACGATGCCGACCTGGACCCAGGCTCCGGCGTCGTCCTTGCGGAACATGGGACCGCCGGAGTCACCCTGGCAGGTGTCGACCCCGCCCTGGTTGTAGCCGGCGCAGATCTCCTCGGCCGGGACCAGGTCGCTGCCGTAGGCGGCCTGGCAGGTGGCGTCGGAGACGAACGGGACGTTCGCCTTGAGGAGGTAGCGCTGCTGCGCCCCGCCCTCGCGGGCGGCTCCCCAGCCGGCGACGGTGAAGGTGCCGCTGTTGTACGCGGTGGTCTCGGCGATCTTCAGGTTGGGCAGCGAGGTGATCGGCGTGGCGAGCTTGATCAGCGCCCAGTCCTTGCCCTGGCCGTTGTAGCCGGGCGCCTGGAGGACCTTGGTGGACTTGACCTTGATGGCGCTGCTCGACTGGAGGTCCACGACTCCGGCGGTGGCGGTGATGCCGGTGTTGGTGCCGGAGCCGCTCACGCAGTGGGCGGCGGTGAGGACGACCTGAGGGGTGATCAGGGAGCCGCCGCAGCCCATGGAGAGCCTGACCATCCAGGGGAACTCGCCCTGCGCGGCGCGGGTGCCGCCGACGACGGGGGCGGGGGCGGCGGAGGCGGTGGTGGGCTGGAGGCTGACGGCCGCCAGGACGACGGCGCCGGCGGCCGCCAGCTTCTGGAGGGCACGGACCATGCGGTTCTGCTTCACGTGTCTTCCTTCTCTCGTGGGGGGTCGGCCTCGACGGAGGGATGACATGCACGCGATGACATGCGCTCGTCAAGGCACGTCCGGATTATGAGCAGCGCCCAACCGGCACCACAAGAAAGCCTTTTCGGCCAGATCCGGTGGGGGGACCGTACAGTGGACGCGAAGGGGGATCGGGCATGCCGAACCGTCATGGGGCCGACCGTGTCATCCACGGCTTTCCGCACCGCGCCACGATGCGGGCCTCGCTCACCGCGCTCTACCGCCGCCTCTCCCCCGACGGCGTGCGCCGCTACCCGGCCAGCGTGACCGCCGACGACGTCGTCCTCCACGACGACGAGGACCTCCACCTCGGCTCCCAGCGGGTGGCCCACGCCCTCGTCCGGCACCTGCAGCTGCCCCAGGCGCGCATCGTGGTGAGCTTCCGCCCCCTGGAGCACGCGGCGGCCGTCGAGCTCACGGCCGGACCCGAGTACTTCGTGGACCTCAACGACCGCTTCCGCACCCGCCGCAGGGACATCGGCGCGGCCCTCGCCCACGAGATCACCCACGTCCTGCTGCACCGGCTCGGCCTCGGCTTCCCCTCCACCGCGGAGAACGAGGTCCTCACCGACGTGACCACCGCCTACCTGGGCGCCGGCTGGCTGCTGCTCGACGCGTACCGGCAGGACGGCGTCGAGAGCCAGAAGCTCGGCTACCTCACCCCGGAGGAGTTCGGCTACGTCCTCGCCAAGCGGGCCGAGGTCTTCGGCGAGGACCCCTCGCCCTGGTTCACCAGCGCCGTGGCGTACGAGGCGTGGGTACGCGGCCGGGCGGAGGCGGCGCGGGAGCGGACCGCGCCGCCGCTCGCCGGGGCGGGCTGGGCCGAACGCCGCCGGTACGCCTCGCAGCGGCGCAGGGGGCGGGCCCCCGAGGACGCTCCGTACGCCTTCGGGGGCGGAGCCCCGGCGACCGGCGTCTCCTTCCCCTGCCCGGTCTGCTGCCAGCGGCTGCGCGTCCCGGCGGGACGGACCCTGCGGGCCCGGTGCGGGGTGTGCGGCTCGGTGCTGGAGTGCGCGGCCTGACGCGGTGGCGCGCACGGCGGCGCACGAATCGATTTGCGCCGCACGCCGACGGCGGGTCAGGGTCGGTGCATGAGCACGTTGTTCGACGCCATCCGGGACGGGGACGAGAACGGGGCCGTGCGGCTCCTGCGGGACGGGGCGGACCCCGAGGGCCGGGAGGACGGGGAGACCGCGCTGTACCGCGCGGCCGTCGGCGACGAGGCCGGCATCGTGCGGGTGCTGCTCGCCGCCGGGGCCGACCCCGCCCGGGGCAGCGGCGAGGACGACGGGGACCTGCCGCTGTGCGGAGCGGCCTGCGGCGGACACACCGAGGTCGTGCGGGCACTGCTCGCGGCGGGCGCGGCGGCCGACCAGGAGGAGGCGTACGGCTTCACCGCCCTCGCCTGGGCCCTCCGCCTCGGCCACGCCGACACCGCCCGGGTCCTCCTGGAGCACGGCGCCGACCCGGACCGGCCCGGACCCGACGGGATCCTCCCGCTCGTCGCCGCCGCGCGGCGCGGCTCCACCGGCTGCGTGCGGGCGCTCCTCGACCACGGGGCGGGGGCCCGGGAGGCCGCCCTGCGGGAGGCACGGCGGTGGATCGGCGTCGACATCGCGGCCGAGCTGCGGCGCGGGCTCGTCGCCGGGAACGAGGGCGGACAGACGTACGAGGCGGCCGTCCGGCGGATCCGGGAGGACGGCGGGATCACCGTCGTCGTCGAACTGCTGCGGGAGGACGGGGCGCCCGGACGCGGCGACGACCGGGGAACCGGGCACGCGGCGATCGCCACGCTCCTGGAGGCGGCGCTCGGACTGCGCACCCCGCACGAGGAGCTCGCGGCGCGGGCGCTGCGGCGCGGCGATCCGGAGCTCGACGACTGGACGACGGCGGTGGCCGAACTGGCCGGCCGGGCCGACGAGGAGACGTTCGTGGCGGCGGCCGGGTGGTGCGCCTACCGCGATCCGCTGCGCCGGGCGCTCGGCGCACGGGTGCTCGGCGCGCTGCCGGGCTTCGGCCCGAGCGCGGTCCCGGTCCTGCGGCGCCTGGCGGCGGAGGCGGTGCCCCCGGCGCGGGAGCCGCTGCTCTCGGCGGTCCTCGCCCTCGGGGAGTGCGCGGACGCGGCCGCCGTGCCCGAACTGCTCGCGGCGGCCGGGCATCCCGACGCGGTGGTGCGCCGGGCCGTCGCGGCGGCCCTCGCCGGGATCGTGCCGGCCGGGCACGTCGAGGCTCTCGGGGTGCTGCTCACGCTGAGCCGGGACGGCGACCCCCGGGTGCGGGACTGGGCGACGCTGGCGCTCGCCGAGCTGCCCGACGACACCCCGCTCGTACGGGAGGGGCTCGCCGAGCGGCTCGGCGACTCCGATCCGGAGACCGCGGCGGAGGCGGCGCGGGGGCTCGCGATCCGTCAGGATCCGCGCGCCGTCGACGCGCTGGCGTCGATCCTCGCGGACGGGGAGGCGGACGGAGCACCGCGCGAGACGGCGCTCGCCGCCCTGGAGCACGTCCGCGACCCACGGGTGAGGACCCGCCTGGAGTGGACGACCCCGCGCCGCGCCTGACGTCCTGACCGGGGGTCAGCAGGCGTGGTCGATGAGGTCGAACGTGGCGTAGTGGTCGGAGGTGTAGTAGTCCTCGTCGGCCGTGCCGCCGGTCACGATGCGGCGGGCGCCACGGGTGGAGACGCCCGGGGTCTTCACCGTGTACTCGTGGTAGTAGCCGTACGAGTGGGTGGGGAGGACGCCCTCCCGGTTCTGGAAGACGGCACCGTCCTGGCTGTACGGGAAGGGGCCGCCGGCGTCGATCAGCCTCAGGGTGTCGTACGCCTGGGCGGGCAGGTCGGAGTAGCAGACGGCCCCGACGGACGAGACCGCCGCGACCGGGGACACGGCGGCGACGGGCGCGGGGGCCGGTGCGGCGGTGGCCGGGGCGCCGAGGAGGAGGGTGGAGAGGAGGGCGGTGGCGACACCGCCGGCGAGGGTGAATCGAGGGGGGATTCGCATGGCTGCGATGATGACGCGCGTAGACCCCCCGGGGGAACCCCAACGGCCTTCAGTTCCACGGACGTCAACCGGTTCCTCCCCAACGTGCGGATCCCGTGGACGGCGTGCACCGGGCCCGTCGGGGGCCTGGCGCCCACCGCCCTTCGGGGGGCCTCACCGTCCGCCGGCCCCGTCCTCGCGCCTCGCGGAGTGGCGGCCCTCGGGGCGACCCGCCGATCGAATCCCGCGCGCCCCTCCCGTTCGGCCCCCGCGGCTGCTACCTTCCTCGCCAACACGCCACCTAACTAACGTTAGGTGGAGGAGTGGCTCCGCGGGCCCGTCCGCCCACGGCCGTCCCCGAGTCCGTCTGCCGTACGGCCACCGCCCGTACGTCCGTCAGTCCGCAAGGGAGCCCAGCCATGCCCCTGTCCCGACGCGCCCTGCTCACCACCACCGGTGCCGCACTGCTCCTCGGCGCCGCGCCGCCCGCGCTCGCCCGCCCCCGCCCCACGGCCGCCACCGCGATCCGGCAGATCCCGCTCCAGGGCGCGGTCAACGTCCGCGACCTCGGCGGATACGCCACCTACGACGGCAAACGGGTCCGGCACGGCCTCGCCTACCGCGGCGACCACCTCGCCAGGCTCACCGACGCCGACCTCACCACCCTCGCCGGGCTCGGTCTCGGCACCGTGGTCGACCTGCGGATCCCGCTGGAGGTCGACCACGACGGCGCCGACCGGCTGCCCGCCGGCGCGACCCCGGTGGCCCGGCCCGTCACCGACCACGGCCTCTTCGGGCAGCTGACGGCCGCGATCGGCTCCCGCGACCCGGTGCGGCAGGAGGAGATGCTCGGCGACGGCCGGGCCGCCGCCTTCATGCGCGAGGTGTACCGCACCTTCGTCACCGACCCCGCCGACCGGGCCGCCCTCGCGGCCACCCTGCGGGACCTGGCCGACCCCCGCCGGGGGCCGCTGCTCCTGCACTGCACCTCCGGCAAGGACCGCACCGGCTGGACGAGCTGGCTCCTGCTCACCCTGCTCGGGGTGCCGGAGACCTCCGCCCGCGCGGACTACCTCGCCTCCAACACCTTCCGCGCCGCGTACGACGCACGGGTGCGGGAGGGGCTGAAGCAGGGCGGGCTCATGCAGAACCCGGACCTGATCGTGCCGCTGCAGGAGGTGCGGGCCGAGTACCTGGACACCGCCCTCGACCAGCTCCGCACCTCGTACGGCAGCCTCTTCCGTTACGTGTCGGTCGGCCTCGGCCTGGAGCTGCGCGAGCTCGCGGCGCTCCGCGAGCGGCTGGTGCCCGAGGCCTGACGCCCGCCCCGGCCGGCGCCGGCCGCCGCACCGCGCCCGGCGCCCGCGCCCGCCCCGGAGCCCGCGCCCCGGCCCGCGCCCGAACCGCGCCCCGCACCGACCGCACCGCGACCGGAGCCGCCCGAGGCGCCGGAACCCCGGCCCGTCGGGGTCCCGGAGGCGGAACCCCGGCCCGTGGTGCCCGAGCCGGGCGCCCGCCCGGTGGACGGGCCGGAGGCGCGGCCCGAGGCCGACGCGCCCGTCCCCGTACCCCCGCCGGCCGAACCGCCGGAGGCCGGACGGCGACGGCGACGGCCGCCGCCCGTGCCGCTTCCGGCGTCCGTCGCCTTGCGCGGCGGGGTCGGCTGCGGGACCTCGATGACGACGGGGACGCCCGAGGGCTCCCGGGCGCCGGTGAGCTCGGCGAGCTCCTCGTCGCTGGACTTGATCTGCGCCGTGCGGGGGCTGATCCCCGCGTTCGACATCAGCCGGCCCATGTCCCGCTTCTGCTCGGGCAGGACCAGCGTGAAGACGCTGCCGGACTCGCCGGCGCGGGCGGTGCGGCCGCCCCGGTGCAGATAGTCCTTGTGGTCCATCGGCGGGTCGACGTTCACGACCATGTCGAGGTCGTCCACGTGGATGCCGCGGGCCGCCACGTTCGTCGCGACCAGCGTGGTGACCTGGCCGGTCTTGAACTGGTCCAGGGTCCGGTTGCGCTGCGGCTGCGAGCGGCCGCCGTGCAGCCCGGAGGCCCGGACGCCGTTGGCCAGGAGCCGCTTGACCAGCCGGTCCACGGACCGCTTGGTGTCCATGAAGAGGATCGTCCGGCCGTCGCGGGCCGCGATCCGCAGCGTGACGGCCTTCTTGTCGGTCTCGTCCTGCACGTAGAGCAGGTGGTGCTCCATCGTGGTCACCGCGCCGGCCGAGGGGTCGACGGAGTGCACGACCGGGTCGTCGAGGAACATCTTGACGAGCTTGTCGATGTTCCGGTCGAGGGTCGCGGAGAACAGCAGCCGCTGCCCGCCCGGCTCCACCTGCTTCAGCAGCTTCGTGACCTGCGGCAGGAAGCCCATGTCGGCCATCTGGTCGGCCTCGTCGAGGACGGTGACGGCGACCTGGTCCAGACGGCAGTCGCCCCGCTCGATGAGGTCGTGGAGCCGGCCCGGCGTGGCGATGAGGATCTCGGCGCCGCGCCGGAGGGACGAGGACTGCCGGGAGATCGACATGCCGCCGACGACCGTGGTGATCCGCAGCCGCAGCGCGGAGGCGTACGGCGTGAGGGCGTCGGTCACCTGCTGGGCGAGCTCGCGGGTCGGCACCAGGACCAGCGCGAGGGGCGCGGTCGGCTCGGCGCGGCGGCCCGCGGTACGGGCGAGGAGCGCGAGCCCGAAGGCGAGGGTCTTGCCGGAGCCGGTGCGCCCCCGGCCGAGGACGTCGCGCCCGGCGATCGAGTTCGGCAGGGTCGCGGCCTGGATCGGGAAGGGCTCGGTGACGCCCTGCTCGGTGAGCGTCCGCAGCAGCGCGGCCGGCATGTCCAGGTCCTCGAAGGAGGCCACGGGCGGCAGCGCGGGCGTCACCGTCTCCGGCGGAGTGAACTCCTGCGGCGGCGGGGGCGCGGCGGGACGACGGCCGGCGCGGGCGCCCTTCGGCTGGGACGTGGACTTCGCCTGGGCGGTGCGGGGGCCGCGCTTGTGGGGGCGTTCGGAGCGGGTCATTCGTGCCTTCCTGGCCGGTGCGCGGCACGGCCGGGGCCCGCACCTGCGCGGTGCGGGCCCCGGCTGTACCGCCCGGAACACGAGATACGGGCCCCGGCTGTCTCTCCCGGAGCACGCGACACGGCCCCGGCTGTCTCTCCCGGGACGCGCGATACAGGTCCCGGATGTCTACAGGAACAATAGTGCGCCCCAGGACCTTCCCGCCCCTGCCCCCCGCCCCCCGGACGCCTCAGGGCCTCCCCGCCCCGGCCTCTCCGCCCCGGACGCCTCAGGACGCCTCAGGACCTCCCCGCCCCCCGGAAGCCTCAGGGCCTCTCCGCCCCGGTCTCTCGCCCTCCGGACGCCCCGGGACCTCGCACGGCGATTCCGTCCAGGACCATGGACAGGTACTGGCGGGCGATCTCCTCCGGGCTGTGCTGTCCGCCCGGCCGGTACCAGGACGCGGCGACCCAGACGGTGTCGCGCACGAAGCGGTAGGTCAGACGGACGTCGAGGTCGTCGCGGAAGACCCCGTCCGCGACGCCGCGCTCCAGGGTTCCGAGCCAGGCCTTCTCGAACCTGCGCTGCGAGTCGACGAGGTAGCCGAAGCGGGGCTGGTCGACGAGGTGCAGGGACTCCTTCTGGTAGATGGCGACGGCGGCGCGGTGCCGGTCGATCTCCCGGAAGGACTCGGTGACGAGGGCCTCGATGGTCTCGCGGGGGCCGAGCCCGGCGCCGAGGACGGCGTCGTACCCCTCCCAGAGCTCGTTCAGGAAGGTGGAGAGGATCTCGTCGAGCATCGACTCCTTGGAGTCGAAGTGGTAGTAGAGGCTGCCGGCGAGCATCCCGGCGGCGTCCGCGATCTTGCGGACGGTGGTCGCGTTGTACCCCTGGGCGGCGAACACCTCGGCCGCCGTGTCGAGGAGTTCACGGCGCCGCTCGGGTCCCCCGCTCACTTGGGTCTTCTTCTTGTTCGCAGTGTTCGGCACGTGCCCATTCTGGTCCCCCCGCGCGCCGGCCCACCCAGGAGCCGGGCCTCCTGGCGCGGCGGGCTGCCGTCGTCGCCGCGCCGGAGCGTCCGCGTCGGGCGTCCCGGCGCCCGGCTGCGGAAGCAGATCTCCTCTCCGTCCACCCAGGTCCGTACGCCCTCGGTCGGCTCCACCCGGAAGAGCCGGATACCCGACAACCACTGTCCGGGTTGCTCCGGTGACGCGTCTCAGGCGGTGGCGGCGCGCTCCGCCGCGCTGCGCTCCACGCAGAACTCGTTGCCCTCCGGGTCCGCCATGGTGGCCCAGCCGGTGCCGTCGGCGTTCCGGCGGTCGTCGATCAGGGTGGCGCCGAGGCCGAGCAGCCGCTCGACCTCCTCGTCGCGGCTGCGGTCCTGCGGCTGGAGGTCGAGGTGGACGCGGTTCTTCACCGTCTTCCCCTCGGGGACCTGGATGAAGAGGAGGTTCGCGCCGGGCGACTCGACGAGCGCCTCCGGGTCGCCGGGCTTGTCGTCGTCGGAGGGCTCGGAGTCGAGGACCTTGGCCCAGAAGGTCGCCAGGGCGTAGGCGTCGGCGCAGTCGACGGTCACGTGTCGTACGAGAGAGGTCATGGCCCCATGATTGCCCGCGGCAACGGCCGGGGCGAGCGGATTACCGTTCCTCGCACCGGAGTTGCCGCCCCTCGGTCGCCGCAACGGGCGCGGGGTCACGACCGGACGACGCCCTGGGCCCGGGCGGCGGCGAGCCAGGCCGGGAACTCGGAGACGAGCCGGTCGTACAGCTCGGCGTCCGGGACCCGGTTCGGGTCCTGGCCCGCGTGGAAGAAGCCGGCGTTGTCGAGGGGCCGCTTCGCCGGCACGGCCAGCTCGTCGAGCCTGCGCAGGAACTCGAACTGCCGGCTGCCGGGGTCGCCGAAGCCGATGAACTGCCAGAAGATCGGCAGGCGGGCCGCCTTGCAGACGTACCGCTCGGCGGCGAGCTTGTTGATGGGCCCTCCGTCGGTCTGGAAGACGACGAGCGCGGGCGCGGTGGAGCCGCTGTCCAGGTAGTGGTCGATGACGGCGTCCATGGCGAGGTGGTAGCTCGTCTTCCCCATGTGGCCGAGGCCGGCGACGATCCGGCCGATCCGGCCGGCGTGGTCGTCGAGCCGGATCTCGGTCTCCGCGTCGATGTCGGTGGAGAAGAAGACCACCGGCACCCGCCCGTCGTCGTCGAGGTGCGCGGAGAGCCCGAGGACCCGGTCGGCGAGGGTCTGGACGGTGCCGTTGGCGTAGTACGGCTTCATGGAACCCGAGTAGTCGATGACGAGGTAGACGGCGACCCGCTGTCCGCTGATCCCGTTCCGTGCCAGTGACGCCCCGGCCTCCTTGTAGAGACTCACCAGGGCGGGTGCGGTCTCCTCGACCTTCCGCAGGCTCAGTGCCATGGCCGTTCCCCCTCCCGTTCCTCGATGTCCGCGAGCATGGCGTCGGCCAGGTCGCGCTCGGCCGTGTAGTACCGCTCGGCCCACTTGAGGGTGAGCCGCGGGTACGCCCACGCCTCGTCCGCCCCCGCGACGTCCGCCTCGGCGCGCCGCCGCATGCGCTCGGCGTGCTCCCGGTGCGCGGCCAGGATCTCGCGCATCCGCTCGGGTTCGAGGAGGTGGCCGAGCCAGAGCCGGAGCATCGGCCCGTGCTTCAGGACGGGCGGGTCGAGGGGGGCGGTGCGGGCCCGGGTGCGGACGGCGTCGAGGCCCTCGTCGGTGATGCGGTAGACGCGTTTGTCACGGCTGCCGGTCTCGGGGGCGACGAGCCGCGAGGTGGCGTAGCCGCTGTTCTCCCGGCGCTTGAGCTCGCTGCAGACCTGGCTGAAGGACGGACTCCGGTAGAAGAGGCCGAGGGACCGGTCGGCCCACTTCTTGACGTCGTACCCGGACGACTCCCGTCCGTGGGACAGCAGTCCGAGCACGGCCCAGCCGGTCGCGGGAAGGCCCGGCACGCCCTCTCGGTCCGCCACGGAGTCCACCACGGACGGCAGTCTACGGCTCTTCCTCCCCCCTCCCCGTGCCTGCCAGAAGCATTTCGACTAGGCATAGAACTCTGCCTGCCCCGGAGGAGCGTCCCGTGTGGTTCTCCACGATCTTCGAAGCACAGCTCGTCGACCCCACCCCCGCCCGCGAACGCCAGGTCCTCCACGACGTACCGCACCGACCACGCCTACGGGGACGCGGCCACCGCGATCGCCTCCGTCGAACGGCTCCGGAAGATCGGCGTCGACGAGGTGATGTGCCTGATCCAGATGGGCACGGTGCCGCAGGACGTCTGCCTGGAGACGATCCGGCAGTGGGGCGAGCACGTGATCCCGCGCTTCCGCGCGCCGCGGGCGTCCGAGTGAGTCCGGGAGGCTTCCCCGACGCCCCCATTCGGATGGGGTGTTCATGGAATCATGAGGGATCTGGGGGGCCGCACAACGGAGTCGGGGGTACGGGTGAGCGCGACGACGGCCGCGTCGGAGGACACGACCGAGGGGCCGGTCGGCGGCAGACGGCGGGCGCTGCTCGTCGGAGTCGGCAGGACCCCGTTTCTCGAACGGGACGAGACCCTCGCCCGCCGCTTCCCCCTGCTCGGTTTCGTCGACCGCGACGTCGAACTCGTCGGGTCCGCCCTCGCCGAGTCCGGTTACAGCGTCGACGCCCTCCACCCCGGCCACACCAGTCCGGAACGGCGTGACACGGGTGTCGGCTCGATCGTGAGCGCGGTGGAGGACTTCCTCCTCTCCTGCACGGCCGGGGACACGGCGTTCCTCTACGTCTCCGCCCACGGGGTCACCGTCGGCGAGCGCGAGTACCTCCTCACCTCGGACACACGGCCCCGCGCCGACGGCTCGCTCATAGCGCAGACGATCCTCGAAACCGCCCCCGAGGTCCTGTTGGGCCAGATCCCCGAGGGCGTCACGGTCGTGGTCTGCCTCGACACCTGCCGGACCGACCAGCCGGCCTCGCCCGCGGACGCGGACGAGGCCCGTCTGGTGAACTCCGCCTACCGTGACGTGGCCTGGCTCCTCGCGGCCGGACGCGGACAACCCGCCTACGCCGACCCTGAGAAGGGCAGCTATTTCGGCATCGCCCTTTCCGAGGCGTTGTCCCGCAACAGTCCCCCGAAGACCCTGAAGGAACTCCACGCCTTCGTCCAGGGCAGGGTCGAGCGGCTGACCGCACGGCTGACGGAGCCTCCGCCGACCGTCGATTTCCAATGCGTGGAGGGCCTCGCCGAACGGTTGGTCCTCTGCCAGGGATCCCAGGAGACCCAGCGCTGGGTCGAGGCGGTCTCCGAGTCCGTTCTCTGGCAGCACACTTCGCACGCGGACGCGCACGAACGGGTCAAGGACAAGCTCGCCGACCTGGCGCGCGAGGTCACGAAAAGCCGCCTGGGCACGGATTCCGCCCTCGCCACGCCCTGGAGCGATCCCGAGTACCCGATCCGAGTCGTCGACCGCCTCGGCCGACTCGTCGAAGCAGCCCGCCTCACCGGCCGTGAACGCCTCTCCCCCGCCGAAACGGCGGCACTGCTCGCCGCACCCCTGCTGCACGAGGGCGTCGTCGCCGTCGCCCTGAGCGAGCTGGCGGCACTCCGGCCCGACCGGATCGACCGGATCGAGGATGGCCATGGACGGGAGGCCGCCACCCCTCACGACCACCTGGTGTGCGACGCCGCACGGGACGTGTCCCGGGCACACTCGCAGGTCAGCCTGGCGGCCGAGACCCTGCGCCAGCGCCATCTGACCGAACCGGCCACGGCAGCCGATCACTGGCTCCGGCACCGGTTCATCGCCGACTGGGACCGCCTGTGGGACCGCACCGGCGACTACGCGGCGGTCGACCACCTGCTCACCATGGTGGTCGCGGCCGTGACCGCCGGATCGCCCAGCGAGACATCCCCGCAGAACCGCACCCTGATCGACCGCCAACTCCGTCAGGTCCTCGCCCACGTCACGGTCGCGCCCGGCAGCAGCCCCCGCATCAACGACAGCGGCGAACTCCGTTGGAACGAGCACCCCGCCGTGCCCGGCAACCAGTGGCGCGCCCCCGACCTCGCGTACCTCGTCTGGCTGGCCTCGCTCCTCGCCGCGGACCCCCGGCGCATGTCGAGCGTGCTCGTCGACCACTTGGGCGCCCACCGCCGACTCGTCCCCTCGGACGTCACCGCGGCTCTCTCCGAGTACCGCCTGGAGTCCCCCGCCGAGCACACGCGGACGGGTGACGGTGATGACGGATACGACCTCGCGGTCCACTTCCTCTGCCCGCACCCCGCGCTGCACGCGGCCGTGGAGGACCTGGCGGCGACCGCTGACGCGTCGGTCCGGGCCAGGCACAAGGGCTGGAAGGAGGACCAGAGGACCGCTCCCCCCTTGCTGCGCGGCATCCCGCGGAAGGTGACCACCGAGTTTCTGGAACCCCTCGAACAGCAGTACACCAAACCGCTGGAGCGCTTCCGGCTCGCCGAGGACGAGATCCGCCCACTGCTCATGGGCACCCAGTTGTACGGCGACAGGATGCTCGCCGTCCGGGAGCTCTACCAGAACGCCCTGGACGCCTGCCGGCACCGGCAGCTGCGCGCCGAGTACGGGCGGCGCCTGCGCAAGTGCGGGGCGAAGGGGCGTGACCCGGAGATCTCCTTCGTCCAGGGGTACGACGCGGAGGACCGTCCGTACATCGAGTGCCGCGACACGGGCACCGGAATGAGTCGCAGAAAGCTCACCTCGATGTTCGCCCGGGCAGGCAAGCGGTACGAGCAGGACCCGGACTTCGTGCAGGAGCGACGGAACTGGCGGCGGGCGGGCATCGAGCCGGTCCCGTTCAACAGCCGTTTCGGCATCGGCGTGTTCAGCTACTTCATGCTGGCGGAGGAGGTCGTGGTCACCACTGCCACCACCGACCTTCACGGCAACCTCTCCCGTACGGAAGCACCACTGCAGGCCACCATCCAGTCGGGCTCTGGACTCCTGGAGATCGTGGAGACCACGGACGCCCCGGAACGCGGCGGAACGGTGGTCCGCCTCTATCTGAGCGCGGACGGCGAGACACCGCCGTCACTGGTGGAGACCCTCCGGAAGCTGCTGTGGGTGAGTGACCACCACGTCACGGCGGAGGAACTGGACCGGAACGGCCACCGGATCCGCTCGGCGGAGTGGAATCCGGGCGAGCTCCAGCCCTCGGAGGACTGGCCGACCGGGCCGGCCAGGGCAGGGACCGACGCCTGGCTCGTCCAGGGCAAGGGCCAGCTGCTCCTGGACGGCGTGGTGATCAGGAACGCGCCGGAGGTCGACGGCTACGTCTTCAATCTGCGCGAACATGACCAGCCGGTGCCGACGGTGGACCGGAACGGGCTGATCAGCTACGACAAGGAGGGGGTGGAGCAGCGCCTCCTCACGGCCGTGCCGGAGGCCGTCCGGTCGTTCGACGAGGTGTCGCTGCGCTGGCTGTGGGAAATCGCCCTCACAGAGCCGCGACTGGCGGTGAAGGTCTTCGACTCACTCGACGAAGACGCTGTGGGCGTACTGCACGCCACCCACTCCGAGCGCAGCTTGGACACTTCCCCCCTTCACCTGCGCGTCGTGGGATGCCTGCCCTTCGACGGAAGATCCATCAGGTTGAACCACTACGAGCCCACCTTCGGCGACGTCCGGCGAAGAGAAGGCCAGCTGTTCGACCGGTGGCGGCGCTCTCTGCTGGGTGTCTTTCGCGAAGGACATGAACCCTTCACACCTCGTGGGTATCCCTTGCCTCGTGGTCTGGACGCGCTGCTCTTCGAGCGCGCAGTGCCCGACGGTTCCTGGGTCGCGCCTCTGCGGGCGGCTGCTCTCACCCGTCAACCCCTGTCTCTGGCCGTACGCGCCCAGCGGCGCTACGCCATCGCCGGTGTCAAGGTGCCCGAGACCACCGACATCCGAGCGCTCGGAAACATGTTTCCGACCGTGGTCATGGCAGACCTCTCCTACGCGGAGACGGACGCGCGGCGGTCCGCTCCGGGAGAGGAAAACTCACTGCCTGCACGCCTCTCGGCGCTCCTGCCCGTTTCGGCGGCTCACGAGATCACACTGGACGAGACCCTCGCCGCAGCGCGGGACCTGGTGAGCAGCGTGGCCGTCGAGGGCTGGAAGGACATCCCCGAACTCTCCGGACACGTCGTCCTCGACACGGAGGCGAGCGCGCTGGCCACTCCGGTCAGCGTGATCACGGATAGGGAACCACGGGGCTGGCAGGAGGGCACAGTCCACCCTGTCGATCTACTGGTGCGTGCCCCGGCGGTCGAGCAGCGCGAAGAGCTCGTCGAGCGGATCGCGGAACTGGAACAGCTGGGGTTCCGCCTGGGCCCTGGCGTGTCCGACACCACGCTCGGGCATCGAGCCCTGACCGGCGACGAGCGGCGTCTCCTCTCGCGGGACGTGGACGGGGAGCGCCCCTGGGTCAGCGGGGACCTCGGCTTGTTCGATGTGCTGAACCGGTCCCTGCGCATGCGAGTGCCCGTGGGTCGCGTAGTGGAGCAGGTCAACGGCCTCACCGCCGCCACAGGGGTCTCAGCGGTGTCCGTTCCCGACGCTGTCGCCGACTGGATCGTCCCTCACTGGGCCAGTTATCTCCTCCCCTGGAAAGGGGAGGAGCGGGGACCGTTCGGGCCGTGGCGCCTCGCCGCCGCCCTGCGCAACTCCTCCGGCGACACCGGGCTCACCTCATTGCGTCAGGATTTGCGGCACCTGGACGCCTGCGGTGTACTCGCCCCCGGCTGCCTCGCCCTCGTCGAAGCGAACCTGGCCCAGATCACCGACCTGGATCCCTATCTGGACCGGTTCTTGCATGCGGTCCATCCCTACTCGGCATACGACTGCGGACGCTGGGACCTCGACGCACAGGGCTTGGGAGTAGCGCCGTTGACCCTTCTCGCCGCCCGGGAGAAGGGCACGCTCGGTGCCCAGATCGAGAGGCTGAGGGCCCTTCCCCTGCCCTTTCCCCTGAAGATCGCCGACCTTCCCGTGCCGGTCGCCTCCGCCGCTCCCCACCATGCGATCGCCATGTGGTTCGAGCAGAGGGAGGACGGGTTCACCCAGCGGATGGCCTTCCACTCCGCCCTCAGCTGCGGACAGCTCTTGCTCCAGGCCATGGCCTCCTCCCAGGGCCTCGGCGATGTCGTCCGCCTCGTCCAGGCCTTCCTCCCCGTCGGCGGCCCCTCCCTCCCCGGCCCCTTCACCGGCCCGGACGCCGAGGCCCTGGAGGACTTCGTCCCCGACGACTTCGACCTGGCCGCGTTCGATCCCGGTCTCCTCGGCCCCGGCGCCCTCGGCCCCCTCGAACTCGTCCTCGTCGCGGGCCGGTTCGGGTGGACCCTCGGGAAGGCGTACGAGCGCTACGCGCCCTTCCGGTGTCTCGGTCTCGACGTCACCGTCCCGGAGCCCGTCGGGGCCGAACGGGACCTGGCGCCCGACTGGTGCGACGTCATCGTGCTCACCGCCCGGCTGACCGGCCGCGCCCCGGCGCTCGAAGGCGCCGTGGATCCCGACCACATCACCCTGTGCGCCGAGGAGACCGATCTCCCGGAGGCGCAGGTCCTGGAGCGGCTCCGCGCGTACTCCCGCCTCTTCGACCTCGACCTTCCCCCCTTCGGAGGCCCCCACCCATGAGTTCTGCCGCCCCCTACCGCCGCACGAACCTCCCGCTCGCCCAGCCCGCCACCACCTTCCTGTGGCAGTCCGCCGGAGCCGGCCGCGTCGAGGCCACCGGGGAGTGCCCCGAGTGCCGGTGCGTGACCACCCGGGTGTGGGAGGAGATCCAGTACGTCACCAAAGGCCCCTCCGGGCCGGACAAGCAGGCGTTCGACAACGGCGAACCGAAGTTCGCCCAGTGCCACTGCCCCACCTGGCACGTGAACCGGCCGGCCGAGATCCCCGACGGCTGCGGGGCCACGTTCTGGATCGCGCTTCCGCCGCAGGGGCTCTCACTGTGAACGAGTTCACCCCCCAGGAGCTCGTCGACGCCGACAACCGGGTGCGCGCCATGGCCGCCCCGCCCGAGCAGCTCAAGGCCGCGCTCCAGCAGGCCGAGGGTTACCGGAACTTCCTCGCCACGCTCACCGGGCTGCTCACCGTCGTCTTCGTCCTCAAGGGGCAGGAGAACCTGAGCAAGATGACCACCGGGCCCCGGTGGTGGGTGATCGGGCTGCTCGCCGGGGCGTTCCTGCTGCTCCTGCTGGCGTCCTGGCTGATGGTCTCGGCCGTGCACGAGCGGCCGGGACGGAAGCTGCCCTCGGGTGCGGAGTATCTGCTGCGGTACGAGAAGAAGCGGGCCAGGACCATTCGGTTGATGACCAGCTGGGCCCGGTGGATGGGTCTCCTCGGCGTCCTCGCCGTGTCGGCGGCCTCACTGATCACCTGGATCTGGCCTGGCCCGGTCGCCTGACCGGCCACCCGTCCGGGAACGCGCCGCAGCGCCCCCCAGGTCGTCCGGTCGGGGACAGGGAGGGGGGCGCTGCGCTCAGTTCCGCACGTCGTTGTGCGGGACGTTCGAAGGGGCCGGATCAGACCGTCAGGGCACGGTCCGTCGGGCGGATCGGGGCCGGCAGGGAGCTGGCGCCGGTCAGGTAGCGGTCCACGCCGCGGGCGGCGGAGCGGCCCTCGGCGATGGCCCAGACGATGAGGGACTGGCCGCGGCCGGCGTCACCGGCGACGAACACGCCGTCGACGTTGGTGGCGAAGTCCGCGTCGCGGGCGATGTTGCCCCGCTCGTCCAGCTCCAGGCCGAACTGCGCGACCAGGCCGTTCTCCACGTCCGTGCCGGTGAAGCCCATCGCGAGCGTGACCAGCTGGGCGGGGATCTTCCGCTCCGTGCCCGGCTTCTGGGTCAGCTTGCCGTCGACGAACTCGACCTCGACGAGGTGGAGGAACTGGACGTTGCCGTCCTCGTCGCCCTCGAAGTGGGTGGTGGAGACGGAGTAGACCCGCTCGCCGCCCTCCTCGTGCGCCGAGGTGACCTTGTAGAGCATGGGGAAGGTCGGCCAGGGCTGGCCGGCGTTCCGCTCGTCGCCCGGCTTCGGCATGATCTCCAGCTGCGTGACCGAGGCCGCGCCCTGGCGGTGCGCCGTGCCGACGCAGTCGGCGCCGGTGTCGCCGCCGCCGATGACGACGACGTGCTTGCCCTCGGCGGTGATCGGCGGGGCCACGAAGTCGCCCTCGACGACCTTGTTGGAGAGCGGCAGGTACTCCATCGCCTGGTGGATGCCGTTCAGCTCCCGGCCCGGGACGGGCAGGTCGCGGGCGGTGGTGGCACCGGCGGCGATGACGACCGCGTCGTACCGGTGGCGCAGCGCCGTCGCCGGCATGTCGCGGCCGATCTCGACGCCCGTGCGGAACTTGGTGCCCTCCGCGCGCATCTGCTCGATGCGGCGGTTGATGTGCCGCTTCTCCATCTTGAACTCGGGGATGCCGTAGCGGAGGAGGCCTCCGATGCGGTCCGCGCGCTCGTAGACGGCGACGGTGTGGCCGGCCCGGGTCAGCTGCTGGGCGGCGGCGAGTCCGGCCGGGCCGGAGCCGATGACGGCGACGGTCTTGCCGGAGAGGCGCTCGGGCGCCTGCGGCTTGACGTCGTTCGCGTCCCAGGCCTTGTCGATGATGGAGACTTCGACGTTCTTGATGGTGACGGCCGGCTGGTTGATGCCGAGCACGCACGCGGACTCGCACGGGGCCGGGCACAGGCGGCCGGTGAACTCCGGGAAGTTGTTGGTGGCGTGCAGGCGCTCCTGCGCCGCCGACCAGTCCTCGCGGTAGGCGTAGTCGTTCCACTCGGGGATCAGGTTCCCGAGGGGGCAGCCGTTGTGGCAGAACGGGATGCCGCAGTCCATGCAGCGGCCGGCCTGCTTGCTGATGATCGGCAGCAGGGAGCCGGGGACGTAGACCTCGTTCCAGTCCCTGACGCGCTCGGCCACCGGTCGGGTCTGGGCGACTTCGCGCCCGGTGGTCAGGAAGCCCTTGGGGTCAGCCATGGGACGCAGCCTCCATCATCTTCTCGGTGGTCTCGGCCTCGGAGAGACCGGCGAGCTCAGCGGCGTCCTTGGCGGCGAGCACGGCCTTGTACGTGGTGGGGATGATCTTGCTGAACCGGGCCGCCGCGGCGTCCCAGTCGGCGAGGAGCTTCTCGGCGACCGTGGAGCCGGTCTCCTCGAAGTGGCGGCGCACGACGTCGTGCAGCCACGCCTTGTCGGCGTCCGACGGGGCCTCGATCGCCTCCAGGTTGCCGGAGTTGACGTTGTCCCGGTCGAGGTCGATCACGTAGGCGACACCGCCCGACATGCCGGCCGCGAAGTTGCGGCCGGTCTCGCCGAGGACGACCGCCGTGCCACCGGTCATGTACTCGCAGCCGTGGTCGCCCACGCCCTCCGAGACGACCAGGGCGCCGGAGTTGCGGACGCAGAAGCGCTCGCCGGTGCGGCCGCGGAGGAACAGCTCGCCGCCGGTGGCGCCGTAGCCGATGGTGTTGCCCGCGATGGTCGAGTACTCGGCCAGGTGGTCGGCGCCCCGGTCCGGGCGGACGATGACCCGGCCGCCGGAGAGGCCCTTGCCGACGTAGTCGTTGGCGTCGCCCTCCAGGCGGAGGGTGACGCCGGCCGGCAGGAAGGCGCCGAAGGACTGGCCGGCGGAGCCGGTGAAGGTGATGTCGATGGTGTCGGCCGGGAGGCCGGCGCCGCCGAACTTCTTCGTCACCTGGTGGCCGAGCATGGTGCCGACCGTGCGGTTGATGTTGCGGATCGCGACCTGGGCGCGGACCGGCTGGGCCTCCTCGGCGGAGGGCGCGTTCAGGGCCTCGGCGGCGAGCTGGATCAGCTCGTTGTCGAGGGCCTTCTCCAGGCCGTGGTCCTGCTCGATCAGGGCGTGGCGGACCGCGCCCTCGGGCAGCTCGGGCACGTGGAAGAGCGGCTCCAGGTCGAGGCCCTGGGCCTTCCAGTGCGTGACGGCCTTGCTGGTGTCCAGCAGCTCGGCGTGGCCGACGGCCTCTTCGAGGGTGCGGAAGCCCAGCTCGGCGAGGAGTTCGCGGACCTCCTCGGCGATGAACTCGAAGAAGTTGACGACGAACTCGGCCTTGCCGGAGAAGCGGTCGCGCAGGACCGGGTTCTGGGTGGCGATGCCGACCGGGCAGGTGTCGAGGTGGCAGACGCGCATCATGACGCAGCCGGAGACGACGAGCGGCGCGGTCGCGAAACCGAACTCCTCGGCGCCGAGCAGCGCGGCGATGACGACGTCGCGGCCGGTCTTCAGCTGGCCGTCGGTCTGGACGACGATCCGGTCGCGCAGGCCGTTGAGCAGCAGCGTCTGCTGGGTCTCGGCGAGGCCGAGCTCCCAGGGGCCGCCCGCGTGCTTCAGCGAGGTCAGCGGGGAGGCGCCCGTTCCGCCGTCGTGGCCGGAGATGAGGACGACGTCCGCGTGGGCCTTGGAGACACCGGCGGCGACCGTGCCGACGCCGACCTCGGAGACCAGCTTCACGTGGATGCGGGCGACCGGGTTGGCGTTCTTGAGGTCGTGGATCAGCTGGGCCAGGTCCTCGATGGAGTAGATGTCGTGGTGCGGCGGCGGCGAGATGAGGCCGACGCCGGGCGTCGAGTGACGCGTCTTGGCGACCCACGGGTAGACCTTGTGGCCGGGCAGCTGGCCGCCCTCGCCGGGCTTGGCGCCCTGCGCCATCTTGATCTGGATGTCGTCGGCGTTGACCAGGTACTCGCTGGTGACGCCGAAGCGGCCGGAGGCGACCTGCTTGATCGCGGAGCGCCGCTCCGGGTCGTACAGGCGGTCCGGGTCCTCGCCGCCCTCACCGGTGTTGGACTTGGCGCCCAGCCGGTTCATGGCGACGGCGAGCGTCTCGTGCGCCTCGCGGGAGATGGAGCCGTACGACATGGCGCCGGTGGAGAAGCGCTTGACGATCTCGGAGACCGGCTCGACCTCGTCGATGGAGATCGGGGCACGGCCTTCGGTGGCGAAGCCGAAGAGGCCGCGGAGCGTCATGAGGCGCTCGGACTGCTCGTTCACCCGCTCCGTGTACTTCTTGAAGATGTCGTACCGCTTGGTGCGCGTGGCGTGCTGCAGGCGGAAGACGGTCTCCGGGTCGAACAGGTGCGGCTCGCCCTCGCGGCGCCACTGGTACTCGCCGCCGATGTCCAGGGCGCGGTGCGCCGAGGGGACGCCGGAGACGGGGTACGCCTTGGCGTGGCGGGCGGCGACCTCCTTGGCGACGACGTCGAGACCGGCGCCGCCGATCTTGGTGGCCGTGCCGTTGAAGTACGTGGCGACGAAGGTCTCGTCGAGGCCGACGGCCTCGAAGACCTGGGCGCCGCGGTAGGAGGCGACGGTGGAGATGCCCATCTTGGACATGACCTTGAGGACGCCCTTGCCGAGGGCGTAGATCAGGTTCCGGATGGCCTGCTCGGGCTCCATGCCCTCGATGAAGGTGCCGGCGCGGACCAGGTCCTCGACGGACTCCATGGCGAGGTACGGGTTGACCGCCGCGGCGCCGTAGCCGATGAGCAGGGCGACGTGGTGGACCTCGCGGACGTCACCGGCCTCGACGAGCAGGCCCACCTTGGTGCGCTGCTTGGTGCGGATGAGGTGGTGGTGGACGGCCGCGGTGAGCAGCAGCGAGGGGATCGGCGCGTGCTCGGCGTCGGAGTGCCGGTCGGAGAGGACGATCAGGCGGGCGCCGCCCTCGATCGCCGCGTCGGCCTCGGCGCAGATGGCCTCGATGCGGGCGGCGAGGGCCTCGCCGCCGCCGGAGACCCGGTAGAGGCCGGAGAGGGTGACGGCCTTCATGCCGGGCATGTCGCCGTCGGCGTTGATGTGGATGAGCTTGGCCAGCTCGTCGTTGTCGATCACCGGGAAGGGCAGGGTGACACTGCGGCACGAGGAGGCGGTGGGCTCGAGCAGGTTGCTGCCGGGGCCGAGCGAGGAGCGCAGGCTCGTCACCAGTTCCTCGCGGATGGCGTCCAGCGGCGGGTTCGTGACCTGCGCGAAGAGCTGCGTGAAGTAGTCGAAGAGCAGCCGCGGGCGGGTCGACAGGGCCGCGATGGGCGAGTCCGTGCCCATGGAGCCGATCGGCTCGGCACCTGCGCGGGCCATCGGGGCGAGGATGACGCGGAGCTCTTCCTCGGTGTAGCCGAAGGTCTGCTGGCGGCGGGTGACCGAGGCGTGGGTGTGCACGATGTGCTCGCGCTCGGGGAGGTCGGAGAGCTCGATCTCGCCGGTCTCCAGCCACTCCGCGTAGGGGTGCTCGGCGGCGAGGGCGGCCTTGATCTCGTCGTCCTCGACGATGCGGTGCTCGGCGGTGTCGACGAGGAACATCTTGCCGGGCTGGAGGCGGCCCTTGCGGACGACCCTGGCGGGGTCGATGTCGAGGACGCCGACCTCGGAGGAGAGGACGACGAGGCCCTCGTCGGTGACCCAGTAGCGGCCGGGGCGCAGACCGTTGCGGTCGAGGACCGCGCCGACCTGGACGCCGTCGGTGAAGGTGACGCAGGCCGGGCCGTCCCAGGGCTCCATCAGCGTGGAGTGGTACTGGTAGAAGGCGCGGCGGTCCGGGTCCATGGTCTCGTGGTTCTCCCACGCCTCCGGGACCATCATCAGGACCGCGTGCGGCAGGGAGCGGCCGCCGAGGTGGAGGAGCTCCAGGACCTCGTCGAAGGAGGCCGAGTCGGAGGCGTCCGGGGTGCAGATCGGGAAGATCCGGTCCAGGGTGCCCTCACCGAAGACGGTGGAGTCGAGCTGCGCCTCGCGGGCGGTCATCCAGTTCCGGTTGCCCTTGACGGTGTTGATCTCACCGTTGTGGGCGACGAAGCGGTACGGGTGGGCCAGCGGCCAGCTCGGGAAGGTGTTGGTGGAGAACCGGGAGTGGACCAGGGCCACGGCGGTGGCGCAGCGGCGGTCCGACAGGTCCGGGAAGAAGGGCTCCAGCTGGCCGGTGGTCAGCATGCCCTTGTAGACGATGGTGCGGGCGGAGAGCGACGGGAAGTACGTCGCGGCCTCGCGCTCGGCGCGCTTGCGCAGGACGAAGGCCTTGCGGTCGAGCGCGATGCCCGTGCTCTCGCCGTCGGCCACGAAGAGCTGGCGGAAGACCGGCATGGTGGCGCGGGCGGAGGCGCCGAGCAGCTCGGGGGCGACGGGGACCTCGCGCCAGCCGAGGACGTCCAGGCCCTCTTCGGCGGCGATGGCCTCGATCGCGGCGACGGTCTCGTCGGTGCCGTCCTCGGGGAGGAAGGCGATGCCGACGGCGTACGCGCCGGCCTCGGGGAGCTCGAATCCGGCGACCTCGCGCAGGAAGGCGTCCGGGACCTGGAGCAGGATGCCGGCGCCGTCGCCGGAGTCGGGCTCGGAGCCGGTGGCGCCGCGGTGCTCGAGGTTGCGCAGTACGGTCAGCGCCTGCTCGACCAGCGTGTGGCTGGCTACACCGGTGAGGGTGGCCACGAACCCGACACCGCAGGCGTCGTGTTCGTTACGGGGGTCGTACATCCCCTGAGGAGCGGGGCGACCGTCCATGGGCGACCAGGCGTCGGAACGCATCGGCTCTCCCGTCGTCGTCGTGGCATATGGAGCTGCCGAGGGACGACGTTGGCCCTCCGCGAAATTTCGTGCAGGTTACATGATGGCTGGCTTCTCGCGAAGCGGATAGCTCATTCCAGCATGCGGACAACGCCGATACGCAGCGGTGGTGTGGGTTCCTCTGTGGGGTGCGGCGACAGGGACTGTCCCGCGGGGACGGATCAGGGCCCGGATGTTCTTCGGGACTCGGCGACCCGTCACTGGGAGTGGGCTTCGTTGCCCGGTGGCGCTCAGGCCTCTTTCCCGTTGGTCACGAGTTCGAAACCGCCGAGTAACCGGCTACTTATGTGGCGTCCCGCATAGTGTCTCATCGCCCCGGCGGATCGGGCCAGGGATATACGTCACAGAGGTTTCGGGGCCTATGTCGGGAAAGGGTGCCACGAAAAGACCGAGAGGCCCCTTTCGGGGGCCTCTCGGTCTTCTGCGGGGACACGGATTCCGCACCGGCTTCCGCGGGGGTGCGGAATCCGCACCGGCCGGGTACGGAATCCGCACCGGCACCCACCGGGGCTACAACGCGGCTCCGAAGAGCATGCCGAGCCCGTACGTGACGGCCGCGGCGGCCCCGCCCAGGACGAGCTGGCGCATGCCGCTGAAGAGCCAGCCGCGGGCGGTCACCCGGGCCACCAGGGCGCCGCAGGCGAAGAGCCCGGCGAGCGCGAGCAGGACGGCCGGCCAGAGCGCGGTCGCCCCGAGCAGGTACGGCAGGACGGGGAGGAGCGCGCCGAGCGCGAAGGAGCCGAAGGACGAGAGGGCGGCGACCATCGGCGACGGCAGGTCGTCCGGGTCGATGCCGAGCTCCTCGCGGGCGTGGATCTCCAGCGCCTGCTCCGGGTCCTTCGACAGCTGCATCGCGACCTCGCGGGCGAGCTCGGGCTCGACGCCGCGGGAGACGTAGAGCGCGGCGAGCTCCTCCATCTCGTCGACCGGGTGCTTGCGCAACTGGCGCCGCTCGACGTCCAGTTCCGCCTGGACGAGTTCGCGCTGCGAGGCGACGGAGGTGTACTCGCCGGCCGCCATGGAGAAGGCGCCGGCCGCGAGGCCCGCGAGGCCGGTGATGACGACGGTCCCCGAGGAGACCGCTCCGCCGGCGACGCCGGTCATCAGGGCGAGGTTCGAGACGAGCCCGTCCATCGCGCCGAACACCGCCGGGCGCAGCCAACCGCCGTTCACGTCGCGGTGCGTGTGGTTGTCGCGGTGGGCCTCGTGCAGTGGTGCCTGGGCTTCGATGATGGACATGCCTCTCCCCTCGTTCCGGCGGGCCGGGTCGCACCCGCCGCCCCAACGCCTCGAAAATACGCCCGATGTAAGGGGTGCGCCAGCAAGCCAGGCCGTACTTACTAAGGCCCGCCTCAGTGAGGGCACCCCAACCTGGCGGGGTGTCAGCCGGGTGACAGAGACGTTTCTTCGGCGAGTTCGCGGCCCGTGGTGGCACAGATCCAGGCATCGGGGCGTCGCTGTCGGCGCCCCTGTCCAGGAAGGGGCGCGAGATGGTGACCAGCACGGCCTGCGACACGCGTGAACGGGCGAGGGGGGCACTCCTCGGTCTCGCCGTCGGCGACGCGCTCGGCGCGCCCGCCGAGAACATGCGGCCCTCCGAGATCCGCCGCCGCTGGGGCCGCATCGAAGGATTCGTGACGGACAGCCCGGCGGGCACCGACGACACGGAGTACGCCATCTTCTCGGGCCTGCTCCTCGCCCGGCACGGCTCCGCCCTCACCGTCCGCCACGTCGAACGGGCCTGGCACCACTGGATCGCCGACCTCGACGAGGGCCCCTTCCGCGGCGCGGGCTTCTCCGAGCGCGGCACCCTGGAGAACCTCCGCCGGGGCCTGGCCGCCCCCATCTCCGCCCAGCACCGCCACGCCTGGTCGGACGGGCTGGCCATGCGCGCGGCGCCCTTCGGCGTGTTCGCGGCGGGCCGCCCCGCGGAGGCGGCCCGCCTGGTCGCGATCGACGGCAGCGTCAGCCACGACGGCGAGGGCATCTACGGCGGCCAGGCGGTGGCGGCGGGCGTGGCGGCGGCGATGACGGGAGCGACCGTCACGTCGGTGATCGCGGCGGCCCTCTCGGTCGTCCCGATGGACTCCTGGACGGCCCGCTCGCTGCGCCGCGCGGTCGTCGCGGCCCAGCGCGTCCAGCCGGACCCGCTCACCCGCGAGCGCCAGGTCCGCTCGGCCGTCGTCATCGGCGGCTACCCCTGGACGGACCTGGCCCCGGAGGCGGTGGGCCTGGCGTTCGGCGCGTTCGCGGCGGCCCGGGGCGACTTCCGCACGGCCGTCCTCACCGCCGTCAACATGGGCCGCGACGCCGACACGACGGCGGCGGTGGCGGGCGCCCTGGCGGGCGCGGCGGGCGGCCTGGGCGCGATCCCGGCCGACTGGGCCGGGGCCATCGCCCCGGTCACCGGCAGTTGCCTCCCCTCGATGCGCGGCTACCACGTCCTGGACGTCGCGGACCTCCTCACACCGGAGGAGGCCGCATGACCGCGGACCTGACGCCCCCGGACCCGGTGCCCACGGCCACCGCGCCAGCAGCGGACGCCGCGGCTCTCGCACCGGCTGCGGGCACGGCGACCGCCACGGCCGTCGCTCCCGGCACGGGCACCACGACCACCGCCGTCGATGCGGGCACGGCGGCTGCCGCACCGGCTGCGGGCACCGCCCCCGCCACGGGCGCCGCCCCCGTGGCGGACGCCGCGGCTGCCGCCCCCGCCATGGACGCCGCGGCCGCCGCCCTCGCCGTGGACGCCGCGGCTGCCGCACCGGCTGCGGACATCACCCCCGCCGCGGGCGCTGCCCCGGCCGCAGCCGCCCCCGCCGCGGGCGATCGCCCCGCAGGGCGAGGGGGGTCCCCCCTGTTCGAGCGGAGCCGAGAGCCCGGGGGAGGGCGGGCACGGCCCCCGGTGCCGGGGGCCGGTCTCCTGCTCGGCGACCCGCAGGACCGGTGCGCGGCACACGGCACCGGCGAGCCGACCCTGCGGAGCCCCGCCCCGGCACGCCCCACCGGGCAGCTGGACCTGGCCCCGCAGGCCCCCGCCCCGGTGCGGGGCACCGGCTCCTGGGGCGGCGGCGCCCGCAAGGACCCCGCGACGCGGCGCACCCGTGAAGCCGCACCGCTCGACGCCCCCCACAGGGCTGGGCGCGACGCGGTCGAGGGCCTCCTCCTCGGCATCGCCGCGGGCGACGCCGCCGGCTGGCCCGCCGCGAGGCACCGCGCCGCCCGCATGCCCGAATGGACCCGCCGCCTCACCCGCGAACTCGACACCTTCGCCGAGCAGAACGCGACGACCACCCTCCCCGTCCCCATCGCCCTCAACCAGCCCCCCGAGCCCCTCCGCCTCGGCCCCTCCGACGACGCCGAGTGGGCGGCCTTCACAGCCGAGGCCGTCCTCGCCGCCTCCGGCCCGGTCTTCGCCGGCCTCCCCCGGGAGCGCCGGCTCCGCGCCGCCGTCGACCTCGCCTGGAACGCCCTCGCCGGACAGGTCGCCGCCGCGGCCGACCGCGCCCCCGAGGTCGAGTCGGCCGTCCTCCCCCTCCGCGCCCGGATCTCGGTGCGCGCCGGCCTCGGCAATCTCGCCACCGGCCTGCGCCCGCCCGCCACGGGCCACGACAACCCGCACTACTTCGACGACGCGGCCTGCGTCCGGGCAGCCGTCCTGGCCCTGGTCCACCCGGGCGACCCCGGAGCCGCCGCCGAACTCGCCGAGTTCGACGCCCGGTACACACAGGACGGCGACGGCGTCCACGGCGCCCGGGCGACGGCGGCGGCCGTCGCCGCGGCCCTCGGCGGGGCGACGGTCGACGAGGCCGTCGCGGCGGCGCTCGCGGAACTCCCGCCCGCCACCGAGATCGGCCGCAACGCCCGGCACGCCGTGAAGCTGGCCCACGCCGCCGGTTCGGCCTTCGAGCTCGTCCCGCTCCTGGAGCACCAGATCGTGGACCACGTCTACAGCTACGGCATCGCCGCCGCCGAGACCGTCCCGGTCGCCCTGGCCCTCGCCACCGCCGCCCGGGGCCGGATGGCGGCGGCCGTGCCGGCCGCCGCCTGCCTCTCCCGGGTCGCCGACTCGGCCCCGGCGCTCGCGGGCGCGCTCACCGGCGCGCTGGGCGGCGGCCGTTCGGTCCCGGCGAGCTGGCGCGAGGCGTGCAGGACGCTTGCGGGCTGCGCGCTGCCCCGGCTGGCGGGGACGGATCTGGTGGAACTCGCCGGGCTGCTCGGAGCCACGGAACCGGCCACCCCAGGTGGACAATTCCGACATGACACCCACACTGGATGACCGGATCACCGGAAGCCTCCTCGGGGCCGCCGTCGGCGACGCCCTCGGCGGCCCCGTCGAGGGCTACACCCCCGAGCAGATCCTGGAACGCCACGGCGGCCGCGTCACCGGGATCGTCGGCCCCTGGAACGGCGACGACTGGCGCACCGCCCGCCCCATCGCGCCGTACCACAAGGGCGACGGGCACGTCACCGACGACACCCTGATGACCCACGCGCTGATCCGGGTGTACGAGAAGGTCCGCGGCCACCTCGACGCGTACGCGGTCGCGGACCACCTCGTCCCCGAACTCATGGGCTCCCCCGTCTGGATCCCGGAGCTGGAGGCCGAGGCGCTCCCCCTCCAGCGGATCTTCCTCGCCGAGAAGTGGATCGTGACCCGGCTCCACTACGGCCACGTCGACCCGCGCGAGGCCGGCAACGGCAACGTCGTCAACTGCGGGGCGGCGATGTACGTGGCGCCGGTCGGCCTGGTCAACGCCGCCCACCCGGCGGCCGCCTACGCCGAGGCGATCGACCTGACGGGCGCGCACCAGTCCTCCTACGGCCGGGAGGCGGCGGGTGTCTTCGCGGCGGCGGTCGCGGCGGCCTGCGCGCCGGACGCCACGCCGGCGTCCGTGGTCGAGACGGCCCTGGCCCTGGCGAAGGACGGAACGCGCGCGGCGATCGAGGCGGTCGCCGAAGTCGCCTCCCGCCACACGGACTTCGAGTCCGCCCTCGCGCCCCTCCGCGGGGCGGTCGCCCCCTTCGACACGGTCGGGCCCGACTACCGCGCCCCCTCCCTCGGCGCCCGCCGTCCCTCCCGGCTGCACGCGATCGAGGAACTCCCGATCGCCCTCGGCATGCTCCTCGTCGGCGAGGGCGACTTCCGGCGTACGGTCCTGGGCGCGGTCAACTACGGCCGCGACTGCGATTCGATCGCCACGATGGCGGGCGCGATCGTGGGCGCGCTGCACGGCGAACCGGCCGTCCCCTCCGAGTGGGCGAAGCAGGTGGCGGAGGCGAGCCGCCTGGACCTGCACGCCCCGGCGAGGGCGCTCTCCCAAGTGGCCCGGGAGGTCTTCGTCCGGGACGCGGAAGCGCGCCGAGCCCACGCATCGGCCTTCGCGACGCTGACGAGCGGGGACCGGTGACCCTCCGTCTGACCTGGGTCCAGCCGGAGGACCTGGTGGGCCACGAACTCCGGCAGGCGGCGGAGGACGGCCGCGACGCGAGCGCCCCGGCGGCCCGCTGGAAGGCCGCCGGCGGTCCGCCCGCCCCGGAGGCGGCCGGCGCGTCCCGGGTCCCCCGCCCGGACCTCCGCCCCCTCGCGGAGGAACTCCTGGACACCCTGGCCTCCCTCCCCACGCCCCTGTCGGCCTGCGAACCCACAGCCCTGCCCGCCATCCAGGCCCTGGCGACGGCCTCCGGCCCCCCTCCCGGCCCCGCGTGGGCCCGCACCGGGCGGGGCGGCGCCTCCGCCCACCCCCGTGCGGGCACCCGTCCCGCTGGTACGGGACGGGCGGGCCCACGGGACGGCGCCCCTTGCCGGGCCCAGGCTTCCGCGCCTGAACCGGCAGCCGTCCGTGCGGCGGCGCCGTGGGGTCGTGCCCACCCGTTCCGCCCCGCAGGACGCCCGCCCGCGGCGGTGCGGGACACCGCCCTCCGGGACCGGCTGCACGCCGCCTGGCTCGGGCGCGCCGTCGGGTGCCTGCTCGGCAAGCCCGTCGAGAAGCTCCCCCTCCACGCCCTCCGCGCCCTCGCCCGCGCCGCCGGCAACTGGCCCCTCGCCACCTGGTTCACCGCCCGTGGCGTCCCGCCGGAGCTGCTCGCCGCGCATCCCTGGAACCGCCGCTCCGCCGCCACCTCCCTCGCCGAGAACATCGACGGCATGCCCGAGGACGACGACCTCAACTATCCCCTCCTCAACCTGCTGCTCCTCCAGCGGTACGGCCGCGGCTTCACCACCGCCGACGTCGCCCGCCTCTGGCTCGACGAGCTCCCCGCCGGCCGCACCTTCACGGCCGAGCGCGTCGCCTACCGCAACCTCCTGGACGGCGTGGAACCTCCGCTGACCGCCGTCCGCCGCAATCCCTTCCGCGAATGGATCGGCGCCCAGATCCGGGCCGATGTCCACGGCTGGAGCCACCCGGGCGATCCGGTGGCCGCCGCCGCGCAGGCGCACCGGGACGCGGTGCTCACGCACACCGCGAACGGCGTCTACGGCGCCATGTTCGTCGCCGCCGCCCTCGCCACCGCCGCCACCGGCACCGTCGACGTCCACCAGGCGCTCGCCGCCGGCCTCGCCGTGGTCCCGCCGCGCTCGCGTCTGGCGGCGGCCGTCCGGCTGGGCATCACGGCGGCCCGCACCACGGCCGACTTCGACGCCGTCGTCGACCGGCTGCACGCCGAACTCGGCGGGTACCACTGGGTGCATGCCGTCCCCAACGCCGCGCTGCTCGCCGCCGCCCTCACCCACGCCGACGGCGACTTCTCCCGCTCCGTCTGCGCGGCGGTCTCGGGCGGCTGGGACACCGACTCCAACGGCGCCACCGCCGGCTCGCTCGCCGGGCTGCTCGCCGGGCATCCGGACCGGCTGCCGGAGCGCTGGACCTCCCCCCTCAAGAACCGGCTCGCGACCTCGGTGCCGTCCTTCGACGGCATCGGCTTCGACACCCTGGCCGAACTGACACACCTGGAGGCAGTACGCCCATGACCAGCATCGTCGTGCTCGGCAGCACGAACATGGATCTCGTCGTCCACGTGCCGCGGACCCCCGCCCTCGGTGAGACGGTCACCGGCCGCTCCTTCCGTACGATCCCCGGCGGCAAGGGCGCCAACCAGGCCGTCGCCGCCGCCCGCGCGGGCGCCGAGGTGGCGATGATCGGCGTGGTCGGCGCCGACGAGTTCGGGCCGCGGCTCCGCGCCGCCCTGGAGCACTGCGCGGTGGACACCGACCTCCTGCGCACCGCCGAGGGCCCCTCCGGCACCGCCCACGTCGTGGTCGACGACGAGGGCGGCAACGCGATCGTCGTCGTCCCCGGCGCCAACGGCACCCTCACCTCCCTCACCCACGGCGACGAGGCCCTCATCGGCACCGCCGACACCCTGCTCCTCCAACTCGAACTCCCCCTCTCCGTCGTCGTCGAGGGCGCCGTAACCGCCCGCCGGCTCGGCGTCCGCACCGTCCTCACCCCCGCTCCCGCGCAGCCGCTTCCGCCGGAACTCCTCGCCGCCACGGACCTGTTGGTTCCGAACGAGCACGAGGCCGCCGCGCTCACCGGGCTCACCGACCCGCGCGAGGCCGCCCGGGCCCTGCTGCGGGACGTCCCCGAGGTGGTCGTCACGCTGGGCGCGGCCGGCAGCCTGTACGCGGTGCGCGGCGCCGAGCCGGTCGCCGTGCCCGCGCCCCGGGTCCGGGCCGTGGACACCACGGGAGCGGGCGACACCTTCGTCGGCGCCCTGGCGGTGGCCCTCGGCGAGGGCCGTCCCGCCCCGGAGGCCCTGGCCTGGGCGCAGACGGCCGCCGCGCTCTCCGTCCGGCGCGAGGGCGCGTCGACCTCGATGCCGTACCGCGTCGAGATCGAGGACGCCTTCCGCTCTCCCGGCATCCTGGAGGCCGACGCCGTATGACCGTCCACGCCCCGGCCACCCCGCCGGACCCCACGGCCGCCGAGCACCCGGCGGCGCCCCTGCACGGACTGCGCGTCCTGGATCTCGCGACCCTCTTCGCCGGCCCCCTCGCGGCCATGATGCTGGGCGACTTCGGGGCCGACGTCGTCAAGGTCGAGCATCCCCGCAAGCCGGATCCGTCCCGGGGCCACGGCCCCGCCAAGGACGGCATCGGCCTGTGGTGGAAGGTCCTCGGCCGCAACAAGCGGGCGATCACCCTCGATCTGTCCTCGCCGGGCGGCCGCGACACCCTCCTCGCCCTCGCCGCCGACGCGGACGTGATCGTGGAGAACTTCCGTCCGGGCACCCTGGAGCGCTGGGGCCTGGGCTGGGAGGAGCTGTCCGCCGTCAATCCGCGTCTGGTCCTGGCCCGGGTCACCGGCTTCGGCCAGTTCGGTCCGTACGCCCACCGTCCCGGCTTCGGCACCCTCGCCGAGGCGATGAGCGGCTTCGCCGCCATCACCGGCGAGCCGGACGGCCCGCCGACCCTGCCGCCCTTCGGCCTGGCCGACTCGATCGCCGCCCTCGCCACGGCGTACGCGGTGATGACCGCGCTCACCGCCAGGACGACGACCGGACGCGGCCAGGTCGTCGACATGGCGATCATCGAACCGATGCTCTCCGTCATCGGACCCCACCCCCTCTGGTACGACCAGCTCGGTTACGTCCAGCCCCGGACCGGCAACCGCTCCCGCAACAACGCCCCGCGCAACACCTACCGGACCGCCGACGGCTCCTGGGTCGCCGTCTCCACCTCCGCCCAGTCGATCGCCGAGCGGGTGCTGCGGCTCGTCGGCCGTCCGGAGCTGATCGACGAGCCGTGGTTCGCCGACGGCACGGGCCGGGCCGAGCACGCGGACGTCCTCGACGAGGCGGTCGGCGCCTGGATCGCCCGGCGCACCCGCGACGAGGCGATGGCGGCCTTCGAGAAGGCGGAGGCGGCCATCGCCCCCGTCTACGACGTCCGGGACGTCGTGGACGATCCCCAGTACCGGGCGCTCCGCACCGTGACCGAGGTGGAGGACCCCGAACTCGGCACGATCAAGATGCAGAACGTCCTCTTCCGCCTCTCCGAGACCCCCGGCGCCATCCGCTGGGCCGGCCGGCCGCACGGCGCCGACACGGGCGCCGTCCTCTCCGAACTCGGCCTCACCCCCGCCGAGATCGACGCCCTCCGCGAGCAAGGAGCGGTATGAGCCCCCTCAGCGGCCCCGCGGAGGACGAACGGACGCGTGCCGGCGAGCCCACGGGCGCGCCCTCCCCGGCACGCCCCCTGGCCCCCCTCACCTGGCTGTACGCCCCCGGCGACCGCCCCGAGGTCGTCCGCAAGGCCCTGTCCTCCGGCGCCGACGTCGTGATCGTCGATCTGGAGGACGCGGTCGCCCCGCAACGCAAGGCGTACGCCCTCGACGCCACGGCCGATCTCCTCGCGGACGTCCACCCCGTCCCGGTCCACGTCCGCGTCCACACAGCGCGCGACATCCCCACCCTGGCCCCCCTCCCCGGCCTCTGCGGTCTCCGTGTGCCCAAGGTGACACACGCCACTGACATCCACCGGATCGCCCGCCTCGCCCCGGGCCTGCCCCTCTACCCGCTCCTGGAGAACGCCCTCGCCGTGGAGCACGCCTACGCGATCGCCACCGCCCATCCCTCCGTCCGCGGCATCGCCCTCGGCGAGGCCGACCTCCGCGCCGACCTGGGGGTGCGGGAGGACGGCGGCCTCGACTGGCCGCGCGGACGCGTGGTGGTCGCGGCCCGCGCGGCCGCCCTCCCCCCGCCGGCCCAGTCCGTCCATCCGGACGTCCGCGACCTGGAGGCGCTGGCGGCCGGCTGCGCCCGGGGCCGGGCCATGGGCTTCTTCGGCCGGGCGGCCATCCACCCCCGTCAGCTCCCGGTCATCGAACGCGCCTACTTCCCCACCCCGGAGGAGGTGGAGGCGGCCCGTGAGGTCGTCGAGGCGGCCGCGACCGGGCAGGGCGCCCTCGCCCTGCCGAACGGCCGCTTCGTCGACGCCGCGGTGGTGGAGGGCGCCCACCGGGTCCTCTCCCTCGCGGCCCGCGCCGGCTGACCCGTACCCCCGCATGCGGAAGGGCCGCCGGAACCTCTCGGTCCCAGCGGCCCTCGACGTACGGCCGGTCAGCTCTTGGCGGCCGACCCGGCGCCGTGACCGGCGCCGTCGCCCTCGGTCCCGTCCTCGGTCCCGTCCCCGGGCCCGGCGGCCCGGTCCTCGGCGGCGGCCCGGTCCTCGCCGGCCCCGGCCGCGTCGGTGACGTCGGCGGTCCCGGCGGTCTCGGCGCCCTCGACGGCGTCCGTCTTCCCGGCGGTCTTCTCCGCGGCCCTCGGCTCCACGATCTCCTCGCGGCCGGGCCGGAGGCGGGCCGAGACCACCAGGTAGACGACGGCCAGCAGGCCGACGACGATCGCGGTCCACACGTTGAGCCGCAAGCCCAGGATGTGGTGCGCCTCGTCGACGCGCAGCGCCTCCGTCCACACGCGGCCCGAGCAGTACGCGGCGACGTACAGGGCGAAGGCCCGCCCGTGGCCGAGCTTGAAGCGGCGGTCGGCCCAGATGACGAGGAAGCCGACGGCGACGTTCCACAGGGACTCGTACAGGAAGGTCGGGTGGTAGAGCCCGGCCTCGCGGTTCGTCCCCTCGGTGATCTTCAGCGCCCACGGCACGTCGGTCGGCTTGCCGTACAGCTCCTGGTTGAACCAGTTGCCCCAGCGGCCGATGGCCTGGGCGAAGGCGATGCCGGGGGCGATGACGTCCGCGTACACGGGCAGGGAGATCCCGCGCCGACGACAGCCGATCCAGGCGCCCACCGCGCCGAGCGCGATGGCGCCCCAGATGCCGAGGCCGCCCTCCCAGATCTTGAAGGCGTCGACCCAGTTCTCACCCTCGCTGAAGTACAGCTGGTAGTCGGTGATCACGTGGTAGAGGCGTCCGCCGACGAGGCCGAAGGGCACCGCCCAGACGGCGATGTCGGCCACGGTGCCGGCGGTGCCGCCCCGGGCGATCCAGCGCTTGTTGCCGAGCCAGACGGCGACGAAGACACCGATGATGATGCAGAAGGCATAGCCGCGAAGCGGGATCGGTCCGAGGTGGATCACGCCGGTCGACGGGCTGGGAATGTAGGCAAGGTCCATGACAGGACCGACGCTACCCTGCCGGGAGGGCAGGACGGCAGCCCACCCGGCAACTTCTGGGTAACCAATCCGGCGCGTCAGCTCCCCGACGGGGAGGCGGTGCCCGGCTCCTTGCCCTTGTTGGCCTCGGCGACCCACTTCTTCAGGTTCGCCGGGGAGATCTGCTCGTTCCCCTTGGTCGGGAAGATCGATTCTCCGTTGAGGAGGACGGACGGGGTGCCGCGGAAGCCGCCGTTCTGGAAGGCCTCGTGCGACTTCTTCACCCAGCCGTCGTGCGTGCCGTCGTTCACGCAGCTGCGGAAGGCCGGCGTGTCGAGCCCCGGCACCTTCGCCGCCAGCTCGATCAGCTTGGCGTTCTTCCCGTAGGCGTCGTCCGTCTCCGGCGGCTGGTTGACGTAGAGCGTGTCGTGGTACGCGGTGAACTTCCCCGCGTCCTGGGCGCACGCCGCCGCGTTCGCCGCGCGCAGCGAGCCGCTGCCGCCCATGTTCCCGTCGATGAGGGTGGCGAGGTGGTAGTCGACCTTGAGCGCGCCGGAGGCCTGGAGCTCGTGGACGGCGTCCCGCATGACGTTCTCGAACTGGGCGCAGGCCGGGCAGCGGAAGTCCTCCCAGACGGCGAGCGTCGACGGGGCGCCCGCCTGGCCCGTGGGGATGGCGGGCTTGCCGTCCTCGTTCGTCGCCGCGGTCGGCGCGACCACCGGTCCGGCCTTGTCCGATCCGCTGTTCTTGTCGCCGCCCGCGGCGATCACGCCGACGACGGCGGCCAGGCCGAGGACGCCGACCACGGCCGCCGACACGATCAGGACGCGTCGCTGCTTCTCGCGGGCCTTGTCGCGCTCGCGCTGCTCCTTGAGCCGATCCCGGGCGTTCTGCGTACCGTTCCGCTTGTTCTCGCTCACGCCCCAGGCAACGAACCGGGGAGGCACATCCGCGCCTCCCCGGTCCCAGATCCACCCGATCGGGCTACGAAGCGCGGCGGACGCCCTCGGCGAGTTCGGCCGCCAGTTCCCTTACGGCGGTGAGCCCGGCCGCCTCGTCACCGTCGGCGTCGAGGATCCGCTGCACGAAGGCGGAGCCGACGATGACGCCGTCGGCGAAGCCGGCGACCTCCTTCGCCTGCCTGGCGTTGGAGACGCCGAGCCCGACGCACACCGGCAGGTCGGAGGTGGCGCGGGTGCGGCGGACCAGGTCGGCCGCCTGCTCGCCGACCGACTCGCGGGTGCCGGTGACGCCCATGAGCGAGGCGGCGTAGACGAAGCCGGAGCCGGCGGCGGTGATGGTGGCGAGGCGCTCGTCCTTGCTGCTGGGCGCGACGACGAAGACGGTCGCGAGACCGTGCTTGTCGGCGTGCTCCCGCCAGACGGCGGACTCCTGGACCGGCAGGTCGGGCAGGATGCAGCCCGCGCCGCCGGCCTCGGCGAGCTCCTCGGTGAAGCGCTCGATGCCGTACCGGTCGATCGGGTTCCAGTAGGTCATGACGAGGACCGGCTTGCCGGTGGCCCCGTGGGCCTCGCGGACCGTCCGCATGACGTCGGCGATCTTCACGCCGCCGCGCAGCGCGATGTCGTCGGCGGTCTGGATGACCGGCCCGTCGAGGACCGGGTCGCTGTGCGGGAGCCCGACCTCGACCACGTCGGCGCCGCCGTCGAAGACGGCCTTGATCGCGGCGATCCCGCCGTCGACGGTCGGGAAGCCGGCCGGCAGGTACGCGATGAGCGCGGCCCGGTCCTCGGCCCCGGCGGCGGCGAGGGTGTCGCTGAGCAGCTGGATGTTGCCGGTCACTTGGCGTCCCCCTGGATCTCGGCGGTGCCCGCCTGGTTCGCGGCCACCTCGGCGTCGGTGTCGTACAACCCGAAGTAGCGAGCGGCGGTGTCCATGTCCTTGTCGCCGCGCCCGGAGAGGTTCACGAGGAGCAGGGCGTCCTTGCCGAGCTCCTTGCCGACCTCCAGGGCCCCGGCGAGGGCGTGCGCCGACTCGATGGCCGGGATGATGCCCTCGGTGCGGGAGAGCAGCCGCAGCGCCTGCATGGCGGCGTCGTCGGTGACGGCCCGGTACTCGCCCCGCCCGCTGTCCTTCAGGTACGCGTGCTCGGGTCCGATGCCGGGGTAGTCGAGTCCGGCGGAGATCGAGTACGGCTCGGTGATCTGGCCCTCCTCGTCCTGGAGGACGTAGGAGCGGGACCCGTGCAGGATGCCGGGCTCGCCGGCGGTGAGGGTGGCCGCGTGCTCCCCGGTCTCGACGCCGTGGCCGGCCGGCTCGCAGCCGATCAGGCGCACGTCCGCGTCCGGGACGAAGGCGTGGAAGAGCCCGATGGCGTTGGAGCCGCCGCCGACGCAGGCGATGGCCGCGTCGGGCAGCCGCCCTGCGCGCTCCAGGATCTGGCGGCGGGCCTCGACGCCGATGACCCGGTGGAAGTCGCGGACCATGGCGGGGAAGGGGTGCGGACCGGCGACGGTGCCGAACAGGTAGTGCGTCCGGTCCACGTTGGCGACCCAGTCGCGGAAGGCCTCGTTGATGGCGTCCTTGAGGGTGCGGCTGCCGGACTTCACGGCGACGACCTCGGCGCCGAGCATCCGCATCCGGGCCACGTTGAGGGCCTGGCGCTGGGTGTCGATCTCGCCCATGTAGATGGTGCAGTCGAGGCCGAAGAGGGCGCAGGCGGTGGCCGTGGCCACGCCGTGCTGACCGGCGCCGGTCTCGGCGATGACCCGGGTCTTGCCCATGCGCCTGGTCAGCAGGGCCTGGCCGAGCACGTTGTTGATCTTGTGCGAGCCGGTGTGGTTGAGGTCCTCGCGCTTGAGGAAGATCCGGGCGCCGCCGGCGTGCTCGGCGAACCGGGGCACCTCCGTGAGGGCGCTCGGGCGGCCGGTGTAGTCGACCATGAGGGCGTTGAGCTCGCGGGCGAACTCGGGGTCGGACTTGGCCTTCTCGTACTCGACGGCGACCTCGTCGACGGCGGCGACGAGGGCCTCCGGGATGAACTTGCCGCCGTAGGCGCCGAAGTAGCCCTCCGGGCTGGGGACCTGGCCTTCCAGGTCCGGGATGAAGAACTCGCTGGACATGCGGATGCTCCTCGCGGGGCGGGTGCCCCGGGATACGTGGGGTCGATGGTCACGGTATGCGCGCGAGCCACTCGTGTACGGCACCGCCGTGGCCCCCGTCGCGGGCGGCGCCCCCACCGTTGTGGGCGGTCGTTCCGCCGGGGCGGGGGGGGTCCCCCTGCTCGAGCGAAGCCGAGAGCTCGGGGGGAGGGTGGGCACGACGGAACGGCGCCCTTGCCGGCGTCCGAGGCTCCCGCGCCCGGGCACGCACCGAACGTGCGCCGCACGCGGGGTGCGGGCCCGGGCGCGGAACGCGGAGGCGCCGCTGAGGGGCGCCGTCCCGTGTGCCCACCCTCCCCCGAGCTCTCGGCTTCGCTCGAGCAGGGGGGACCCCCCGCCCCGGCGGGACGATTGCCCACACGGGGGGGGGGACGGCGGGGTGCGGGACGGGCGTCCGTCGCCGGACGGTCAGGCGGAGGTGGCGTACGTGAGGAAGCGCGCGGGGCGCGGGCGCCATCGCATGCCGTTGACCTGACCCGGCTCGGAGCCGATCACGTAGCGGACCCGGCGGCCGTGGACACGGCGGGCGGGTGCCCGGCAGCCGCGCGGCCGACAGCCGCGGGCCAGCGGGGCGTGCTTGGAGACGGGGGCGGCAGCGGTACGGAGCCGGCTGCGGCGCCCCGGGGCGCCCGCGGGCACGACCGGGCCGCCCGGGGCGGGGCCCTGGGCGGTCGACGTGGCGCGGACGACGGTCATGGTGCGGTCAGCTCCGCCCGTGGCGGAGCGCCGGGTGGGCGCCGGCGGCGACGAGGTCGGCGACGGCGGCCTTCGGGTCGCGGCCGGTGACGAGGGACTCGCCGACCAGGACCGCGTCGGCGCCGGCGTTGGCGTAGGCGATGAGGTCGTGCGGGCCCCGGACGCCGGACTCGGCGACCTTGACGATGTGCGCGGGGATCTCCGGGGCGACGCGCTCGAAGGTGGAGCGGTCGACCTTGAGGGACTTGAGGTCGCGCGCGTTGACGCCGATGATGCGAGCGCCCGCGTCGACGGCGCGCTCGACCTCCTCCTCGTCGTGGACCTCGACCAGCGGGGTCAGCCCGATGGACTCGGCACGCTCGATGAGGGAGACCAGCGCCTCCTGCTCCAGGGCGGCGACGATGAGGAGCGCGAGATCCGCTCCGTACGCCCGCGCCTCCCAGAGCTGGTACGCGGTGACGATGAAGTCCTTGCGCAGCACGGGGATGTCGACCCGGGCGCGGACGGCCTCCAGGTCGGCGAGCGAGCCGCCGAAGCGGCGCTGCTCGGTGAGGACGGAGATGACGGCGGCGCCGCCCGCCTCGTAGTCCGCGGCGAGACCGGCGGGGTCGGCGATCGCGGCGAGCGCCCCCTTGGACGGGCTGGAGCGCTTGACCTCGCAGATCACCTTGACGCCGTCCCCGCGCAGTGCGGCGACGCCGTCCTTGGCCTGCGGCGCCTTTGCGGCGCGCTCCTTGAGCTCGTCGAGGGTGACCCGCGCCTGTCGCTCTGCGAGGTCGGCGCGCACGCCTTCGATGATCTCGTCGAGCACACTCACGCGAGGGGCCCCCTTCCGGGACGGTGACGGTGATGATGAACCGGGTTCAGCCACTTCGATCCTATCCGCAGGACGGCCCGGGAATCGCATCGGCCGGAGTCGCGTCCCATCTGCTGGGACTCCCCGGGGGAGTCCCGCGGGCCCTCAGGGGGCCAGGGCGGAGCCGAAGGGAAGGTTCCGGACCAGGGTGAAGAGGGCGAGGACGGCCCCGGTCCCCCACCACCAGACCGGGGAGACCGCGAGGCGCATGGGCACTCCGCGGACGGCGCGAACCAGCCATACGGCCATGACGACGGCGAAGATCCCGTATCCGACGACGGCGAGGGCGTTGGAGCCGAGGGCGGCCGGCAGGTCGCCGTGGGCGAAGGCGTGGGCGCTGCGGAGACCGCCGCAGCCGGGGCAGTAGAGGCCGGTGAAGCGGAGGAGCGGGCAGACGGGGTAGTGCCCGGGTTCGTTGGGGTCCACGGCCCCGACGTAGGCGAACGCGGCGACGACCCCGGCGAGGGTGGCGACGGGCGGCAGCAGCCGTTTCGGGAGCGACGGGGGCGGGGCGGGTGCGTATCCGCCCCCGGGCCCCTCCGTCGGGACGCCGGAACCCGGCGGTACGAGCCCGCCCGGCACGGCGGCGGAGCCCGGCGGTACGGGCGCCCCCAGGGCCGGAACCGCGGTCGGAACCGCGACCGGGGCGGCGAAGCCCGTCGGGGCGGCGGCCGGCCGGGGCGGCGCGGCTCCCGGCGGTACGGGCGGCGCGACGGCCCCCCGGGGCGTCACGTCCCGCTCCGGGGGTGTCGGGGGATTCGGGCGGGCGGGTTCGCCCGGGCGGGTGGGAGAGGTCTCGGCTTCGGTCGTCGGCTGCGCGTCCACGCGGTGATTCTCGCCGCTGACGCGCGAGGGCGCAGCCCGGCACGGCCGGGCTGCGCCCTCGGATGCGGCGTGTCGCGTCAGGCGCGGGCCCGGGCGGTCGTGGTGGCGGCCTCGCGGGCGGCGGCGACTTCGGCGGACTCCTTCGGCATGCCGAGGCCCGCCGCCTTCATTCCGCCGCCGACGATGCCGCCGAGGACGATGACGCCCATGCCGGCCCAGAAACCGGGCACGTTGGCGGCCACCATGAAGACGCCGGCGATGCAGAAGCCGATGAAGGAGATGATGACACCGGTCCAGGCGGCCGGGGTGTGTCCGTGGGCGCTGCCCGCCATGAGTTGCTCCTCGTTGCAGTTGCTCGATGGTGAGGTCTCGCGTGCGCGGACACTCGGCGCTCATTGTCCCGCACGCGGGCGCGCGGGGATGAATCGGGGGTGCCGGGACGATCACGCGTCGCGGCCGGCTCCCCCTCTCACTCTCCCCGGGTCGGGTCCTCGCCGCGGTCCAGGGCCTTCCACAGGTCCTCGGGCCGGTCGGGGTCGGTGGTGGGGGCCTTGCGGCCGGAGCGCGGGACGCCGGAGCGCTCGTAGCGTCCGCCCATCGCCGGCCAGTCCTTGCCGAAGCGGAGGGCGAAGAGGCCGGCGAGCAGGATGAGGAGGGCGCCCGCGGCCGTCACGTACGGCCAGACGGTGTGGGTGAGGCCGGCGACGGCGGCGGCGGTGTCGCCGCTGATGCGTGCGGCCTCGGCGTCGAGCGCGGTGCTGTCGGAGGCGCCGAGGACCGCGGCGAGCGCGGCGCCCGCGCCGCTGAGCGCGAGGAGCGCGGCGACGAGCGTGCGCCCGGTGCGGCGGACGGCGAAGACGGCGAAGAGCGCGGCGAGGCCGACGATCGCGAGGGCGGTGGGCACACCGGTGACGGTGCCGCCGTCGGCCTCGACGGGGACGCTGCCGCCGCCGACGGACGCGGTGCCCTCCGCCCAGATCTGGCCGGCGGAGAGCAGGACGACGGTGGCACCGAGGGCGCCGAGGAGGAGGGCCGCGGCCAGGCTGCGGCGGCCGCCGGTGGGGACGGCCGCGCGGGCGGCCCGGGGCTGGGGTACGGGTACGGCACTCACGTACCCCACTATCCCTTACGTGCTCACTTGTCGTTCATCCGGTTGGCGGTGTGGACGGCGCGGAGGACGGCCGCGGCCTTGTTGCGGCACTCGTTGTCCTCGGCGACCGGGTCGGAGTCGGCGACGACACCCGCTCCGGCCTGCACGTACGCCGTTCCGTCGCGGAGCAGGGCGGTGCGGATGGCGATGGCGGTGTCGGCGTCCCCGGCGAAATCGAGATAACCGACACATCCGCCGTAGAGGCCGCGCCGGGAGGGTTCGAGCTCCTCGATGATCTGCATGGCGCGGGGCTTGGGCGCGCCGGAGAGGGTGCCGGCGGGGAAGCAGGCGGTGAGGACGTCGAAGGCGGTCCGGCCCTCGGCGACCTCTCCGGTGACGGTGGAGACGATGTGCATGACGTGCGAGTAGCGCTCGATCGACATGAAGTCGACGACTTCCACGGAGCCGGGCGTGCAGACCCGGCCGAGGTCGTTGCGGCCGAGATCGACGAGCATGAGGTGCTCGGCGCGTTCCTTGGGGTCGGCGAGCAGTTCCTCGGCGAGGTCGTGGTCCTCCTGCGGGGTGGCGCCGCGGTGCCGGGTGCCGGCGATGGGGTGGAGCATGGCCCGCCCGTCCTCGACCTTGACGAGGGCCTCGGGCGAGGAGCCGACGACGTCGAAGCCGTTCTCGAAGCGGAAGAGGTACATGTACGGGGAGGGGTTGGTGGCCCGCAGGACCCGGTACACGTCGAGCGCGGAGGCGGCGCAGGGGGTCTCGAAGCGCTGCGAGGGCACGACCTGGAAGGCTTCGCCGGCCCGGATGCGCTCCTTGATGTCCTCGACGGCGTCCTGGTAGGCGGGGCCGCCCCAGAGGGCCGAGAACTCGGGCAGGGCGGAGTCCGGCAGGGCGGCGGGGGCGGTGGCGACGGGGCGGGCCAGGTCGGCCTGCATGGCGTCGAGGCGGGCGACGGCGTGCGCGTACGCCTCGTCGACGCCGGTCTCCAGGTCGTTGTGGTTGATCGCGTTGGCGATCAGCAGGACCGAGCCGTCCCAGTGGTCGAGGACCGCGAGGTCGCTGGTGAGCAGCATGGTCAGCTCGGGGAGCTTCAGGTCGTCGCGGCCGTGCTCGCCGATCTTCTCCAGGCGGCGGACGATGTCGTACCCGAGGTAGCCGACCATGCCGCCGGTGAACGGGGGCATGCCGCTCGCCAGGTCCCGGGGGGTGTGGAGGGTCTCCACGGTGGCGCGCAGGGCGGCGAGCGGGTCGCCGTCGACGGGGACGCCGACGGGCGGGGTGCCCAGCCAGTGGGCCTGTCCGTCCTTCACCGTCAGGGTGGCGTCGCTGCGGACTCCGACGAAGGAGTAGCGGGACCAACTGCGGCCGTTCTCCGCGGATTCGAGGAGGAAGGTGCCGGGGCGTTCGGCGGCGAGCTTGCGGTAGAGCCCGACCGGGGTGTCGCCGTCCACGAGGAGCCTGCGGCTGACGGGGATGACGCGGCGATCGGCCGCCAGCTTGCGGAAGGTCTCGAGATCCATGGCACCGGACCTTACTGGGAGACGGGGAGCACGTCGGCGTCGAAGCAGGTGCGGGCGCCGGTGTGGCAGGCGGCGCCGACCTGGTCGACCTTGACGAGGAGGGTGTCGGCGTCGCAGTCGAGGGCGACGGACCTGACGTGCTGGACGTGTCCGGAGGTGTCGCCCTTGACCCAGTACTCGCCCCGGCTGCGGGACCAGTAGGTGCAGCGGCCCGTGGTGAGGGTGCGGTGGAGGGCCTCGTCATCCATCCAGCCCAGCATCAGCACCTCGCCCGTGTCGTACTGCTGGGCGATGGCGGGGACCAGGCCGTCGGGGCTGCGCTTGAGGCGGGCGGCGATGGCCGGATCGAGGTCACTGGGGGTCCGGGGCGTGCTGCTCATGGGGCCATTGTGCCGTGCTCCGGGGCGGTGTCCGGCGGGGAGTCCACTGGGCGGACCGCGCGCGCCGGTCGTACGCTGACGGACATGTCGACCCATGCGAAACGTGAACGGCTTCTGCTCGCCGATCTGTTGGAGGCGGCGGGCCCGGACGCCCCGACGCTCTGCGAGGGCTGGCGGACCCGCGACCTCGCGGCCCATGTGGTGGTGCGGGAGCGGCGTCCGGACGCGGCGGCGGGGACGCTCGTACCGGTGCTGAAGGAGCGGCTCGACCGGGTGCAGGCGGAGTTCGCCGACAAGCCGTACGAGGAGCTGATCCGCCTCGTCCGCACGGGCCCGCCGCGGTTCTCGCCGTTCACCATCAAACAGGTGGACGAGGGGGCGAACGTCGTCGAGTTCTACGTGCACGCGGAGGACGTGCGCCGTGCCCAGCCCGACTGGTCGGCCCGTGAGCCGGACCCGGTCTTCGCGGACGCCCTCTGGTCCCGTCTGGAGCGGATGGCCCGGATCCTGGGCCGCAAGGCCCCGGTGGGCCTGGTGCTGCGCCGTCCGAACGGGCAGACGGCGGTGGCGCACCGCGGCACCCCGGTGGTGACGGCCTCCGGGGAGCCGGGCGAGCTGATCATGTACCTGTACGGCCGCCAGGACGCGGCGAAGGTGGCGCTGGAGGGCGAGCCGGAGGCGATCGAGCGGCTGCGGGAGACGAAGCAGCTGGGGATCTAGTACGGGGGCAGTTCGGCGCGGCGGAGGGCCGGGGTGGCGAGGGCGTGGACGCCGGCCAGGGCGCAGACCGACGCGCTCACGGCGAAGACCGGGCCGGCGCCCCACAGGCCGATCGCCGCGCCGGTGACGGGGAAGGACAGCGGGGCCACGCCCAGGCTGGCGAGGCTGGAGACGGCGGTCACCCGGCCGAGGTAGGCGGGGTCGCACTCGGTCTGGACGAGGGCGTTGCACAGTGCCCCGGAGAGTCCGGCGAGCAGGCCGACGGCCAGGGCGACGGCGGCGGCCACGGGCAGGTGCGGGGTGAAGGCGAGGGCGCCGATCGCGACGGCGCCGGCCGTCAGGGTCCAGCCGCTGACGGCTCCGGCGCGCGGGACGCGCCCGCGCACGGCCAGGAGCAGGGAGGCGGCGCCCGCGCCCGCGCCGAAGCCGGCGAGGATCCAGCCGATGCCGGAGGCGCCCCAGCCGCGCTGCTCGGACAGGACGGCGAGGCCGACGTTGAGGGGGCCGACGAAGCCGAGGTCGCCGAGGAGCACGACGATCATCAGCGGGCCGAGGACGCGGTGCCCGCGCAGGTAGCGCAGTCCGTCGGCGAGGTCGCGCAGGGCCGTGCCGTCGCGGGCCTCGTCGGGGGTGGGGAGCGGGCGGAGCCGGAGCGCGCCCAGCAGGGGCAGCGAGAGGGCGAAGAGCGCTCCGGCGACGCCGAAGGCGGTGGCGGGGCCGCCGACGGCGACCGCGAGGCCGCCGAGCGGGGCGCCGAGGACGGCGCCCGCGCGGTGGCCGATGCCGCGCATGCCCTGGACGCGGGCGAGCTGGTCGCGGTCGGCGATCCGGGGCGGCAGGGCACCCACGGCGGGCAGGAAGAGGGCGTCGACCGCGCCGAAGACGAGGGCGACGGCGGCGAGCGCCCACAGGCCGGGCGAGGCGAGGAACAGGGTCGCGGCGAGGCCCAGGACGACCAGGGCGCGGACGGTGTCGGAGGCGATGACGACCCGGCGGGGGCCGAGGCGGTCCGCGACGACTCCCCCGCCGAGCATGAGCAGCGCGCGGGGCACGGCGGAGACGGCCATGACGAGCCCGGCCTGGGCGGGGGTGCCGTCGCTGACGGCGGCCCAGGAGAGGGCGAGGTAGTAGACGCTGTCGCCGAGCGTGGAGGCGGTGTAGGCGCCGAGCCAGCGCAGGACCTGGGGGTCGCGGTGGGCGGGGCGCGCGGGGGCTTCGGCGGTCGCGGTCACGGGATCAGCCCCGGTACGGGAAGCCGAAGAGGTGGACGGCGACGTTCTCGCGGCCCTCGGTGTCGCCGGCGGCCTCGGCGGCGCGGGCCCGCTCGTCGTACGTCCGGACGAGCGCGTCGAGTTCCTTCCCGAGCGAGGCGAGTTCGGCCGCGGTGAGCCGGGGCAGCCACTCCGAGCTGATCGAGGCGCTGCGCCAGGCGTCGGGCCAGGTGTGGCACTCGTCGAGGAAACGACGGTGCATCTCGGTGCGCTGCTGGTCGACCGTACGGCCGAAGGCGGCGCTCGCGGCGGCGAGTTCGGGGGCGTCGCGGAGGTCCTCGTCGTGGATGCTGAAGCCGTACGAGCTCGGCTGCCACCAGCGCTCGCGGCCGTCGGCGGACTGGGCCTCGGCCTCCTCGATGAGGCCGTGCTCGGCGAGCTTGCGCAGGTGGTAGCTGACGAGGGAGACGGCCTCGTCCACCTGGTCGGCGAGCTGGGAGGCGGTGGCGGTGCGGGCCACGAAGAGGGCGCGGTAGAGGCGCATCCGCAGGGGGTGCGAGACGGCTTTGAGGGTGCCGAGATCGGTGATCCGGCGGTTCTCCGACGAGGTCATGTCCACGACCGTAGATACGAAAGGAAACTTGCGCAACGAAAATTGCACAAGTATTCCTGCGCATCCGGGAAAGGGGAAGGGCCCCCGAAGGGGCCCTTCAGCAGGCGGAACCTCCGGTCAGCGGACCGGGTGCCCCGCCTCCCGCAGCGTCTCCTTGACCTGCGAGATCCGCAGGTCGCCGAAGTGGAAGACGGAGGCCGCGAGCACCGCGTCCGCGCCCGCCGCCACGGCCGGCGGGAAGTCGGCGAGCTTGCCGGCACCGCCGGAGGCGATCACCGGCACCGTCACGTGCTTGCGCACGGCCGCGATCATCTCGGTGTCGTAGCCGTCCTTCGTGCCGTCGGCGTCCATCGAGTTGAGCAGGATCTCGCCCGCGCCCAGCTCGGCGGCCCGGTGCGCCCACTCGACGGCGTCGATGCCGGTGCCCTTGCGGCCGCCGTGCGTCGTCACCTCGAAGGATCCGGAGGCGGTGCGGCGCGCGTCCACGGACAGGACGAGCACCTGCCGGCCGAAGCGCTCCGCGATCTCCCGGATCAGCTCGGGGCGCTCGATGGCGGCGGTGTTGACGCCCACCTTGTCGGCGCCGGCCCGCAGCAGCTTGTCGACGTCCTCGGCCGAGCGGACGCCGCCGCCGACCGTGAGCGGGATGAAGACCTGCTCGGCGGTGCGGCGCACCACGTCGTAGGTGGTCTCCCGGTTGCCGGAGGAGGCGGTGATGTCGAGGAAGGTCAGCTCGTCGGCGCCCTCGGCGTCGTACAGCTTGGCCATCTCGACGGGGTCGCCCGCGTCCCGCAGGTTCTGGAAGTTGACGCCCTTGACGACCCGGCCGTTGTCCACGTCCAGGCAGGGGATCACTCGTACGGCGAGGCTCATGCCGCATCACCCCGGTAGGCCTCGACCTCGACCTCGACGACCAGGCTCGGGTCGACGAAGCCGGAGACGATGATCATCGACGCGGCCGGGCGGACCTCGTCGAACAGCTCCTTGTGGGCGCGGCCGACCTCGTCCACGTCCCGGGCGTGCGTGATGTACATCCGGGTGCGGACGACGTGCTCGGCGCCCAGGCCCAGCTGCTTCAGCGCGTCGAAGGCCACGTGGAAGGAGTTGACCGCCTGCTCGTACGGGCCGCCCCCGGCGATCTGGCCGCCGACCACCGACGTGCAGCCGGAGACGAGGACCGTGCCGTTCGGGAGCTCGACCGCGCGGGAGTAGCCGAACTGCTCCTCCCAGGGCGCGCCGGTGACGACCTTGCGGACCTCGGAGCTCACGACGCCACCGCCGCGAGCGCCTCTTCGAGGGTGAAGGCCTTGGCGTACAGCGCCTTGCCGACGATCGCGCCCTCGACGCCCAGCGGGACGAGGCCGGACAGGGCCCGCAGGTCGTCCAGGGAGGACACGCCGCCGGAGGCGACGACGGGCTTGTCGGTGGCCGCGCAGACGTTCTTCAGGAGTTCCAGGTTGGGGCCCTGGAGGGTGCCGTCCTTGGCGATGTCGGTGACGACGTACCGGGAGCAGCCCTCGGAGTCGAGGCGGGCCAGCGTCTCGTACAGGTCGCCGCCGTCGCGGGTCCAGCCGCGGCCGCGCAGGGTCGTGCCGCGCACGTCGAGGCCGACGGCGATCCTGTCGCCGTGCTCGGCGATGACCTTGGCGACCCACTCGGGGGTCTCCAGGGCGGCGGTGCCGAGGTTGACGCGGGTGCAGCCGGTGGCGAGGGCGGCGGCGAGCGTGGCGTCGTCGCGGATGCCGCCGGAGAGCTCGACCTTGATGTCCATGGCCTCGGTGACCTGACGGACCAGGTCGCGGTTGTCACCGGTGCCGAAGGCGGCGTCCAGGTCGACCAGGTGGAGCCACTCGGCACCTGCGCGCTGCCAGGCCAGGGCGGCCTCCAGCGGAGAGCCGTAGGAGGTCTCGCTGCCGGACTCGCCGTGGACGAGCCGGACGGCCTGGCCGTCGCGGACGTCGACGGCGGGGAGGAGTTCGAGAGTGCTCACAGGGTTCCGATCCAGTTGGTGAGGAGCTGGGCTCCGGCGTCGCCGGACTTCTCGGGGTGGAACTGGGTCGCCCACAGGGCGCCGTTCTCCACGGCCGCGACGAAGGGCTCGCCGTGGGTGGCCCAGGTGACCTTGGGGGCGCGGATGTTGGGGTTGCCGACCTCCAGGGTCCACTCGCGCACCGCGTAGGAGTGCACGAAGTAGTACCGGGCGTCGGCGTCGAGTCCCGCGAACAGCTGCGTGTCGGCGGGCGCGTCGACCGTGTTCCAGCCCATGTGGGGGACGACGGGGGCGTTCAGCGGCCCGACCGTGCCGGGCCACTCGTCGAGGCCCTCGGTCTCCACGCCGTGCTCGATGCCCTGGGAGAAGAGGATCTGCATGCCGACGCAGATGCCCATGACCGGGCGGCCGCCGGCGAGCCTGCGGCCCACGATCCAGTCGCCGCGGGCCTCCTTGAGGCCCTGCATGCAGGCGGAGAAGGCGCCGACGCCGGGGACGAGCAGTCCGTCGGCGTTCATCGCCCTGTCGTAGTCGCGGGTGATCTCGACGTCGGCGCCGACCCGGGCGAGCGCGCGCTCGGCGGAGCGCACGTTGCCGAAGCCGTAGTCGAAGACGACGACCTTCTTCGGGGAGGCCGTGCTCATGCCCACACCTCCAGGCGCAGCACGCCGGCGGAGAGGCACATCGCGGCACCGATGGAGAGGAGCACGATCAGGCTCTTGGGCATCTGCTGCTTGACGAAGGAGTAGATGCCGCCGAGCAGGAAGAGCCCGACGAGGATGAGGACGCTGGAGAGGCCGTTCACGACTAGAGCGCGCCCTTCGTGGAGGGGAGGATGCCGGCGGCGCGCGGGTCGCGCTCGGAGGCGTAGCGCAGCGCGCGGGCCAGGGCCTTGAACTGGCACTCCACGATGTGGTGGGCGTTGCGGCCGTACGGCACGTGGACGTGCAGCGCGATCTGGGCCTGGGCGACGAAGGACTCCAGGATGTGCCGGGTCATCGTCGTGTCGTACGAGCCGATCATCGGCGCCATGTTCTCGGGCTCGGTGTGCACGAGGTACGGGCGGCCGGAGAGGTCGACGGTGACCTGGGCGAGCGACTCGTCCAGCGGGACGGTGCAGTTGCCGAAGCGGTAGATGCCGACCTTGTCGCCGAGGGCCTGCTTGAAGGCGGCGCCGAGGGCGAGGGCGGTGTCCTCGATGGTGTGGTGCGAGTCGATGTGCAGGTCGCCGTCGGTCTTGACCGTCAGGTCGAAGAGGCCGTGCCGGCCGAGCTGGTCGAGCATGTGGTCGTAGAAGCCGACCCCGGTCGACACGTCGACCTTTCCGGTGCCGTCGAGGTCGATCTCGACGACGACGGAGGTCTCCTTGGTGGTGCGCTCAACGCGGCCTACGCGGCTCATCGTTCCTGCTCCTTCATCAATTCACGGACCGCGTCGAGGAACGCGTCGTTCTCTTCGGGGGTGCCGGCGGTGACCCGCAGCCAGCCCGGTACGCCGTTGTCCCGGACCAGGACGCCCCGGTCGAGGATCTTCTGCCAGGCCGCGTGCGTGTCGGGGAACTTCCCGAACTGCACGAAGTTGGCGTCGGAGGGGGTGACCTCGCACCCGGTCGCCCGCAGTTCGGCGACGAGCCGGTCGCGCTCGGCCTTGAGCTGCTCGACGTACCCGAGGAGGGTGTCGGTGTGCTCCAGGGCGGCGAGCGCGGTGGCCTGGGTGACGGCCGAGAGGTGGTACGGCAGGCGGACCAGCTGCACGGCGTCGACCACGGCCGGGTCGGCGGCGAGGTAGCCGAGGCGGAGCCCGGCGGCGCCGAAGGCCTTGGACATGGTCCGGGAGACCACCAGGTGCGGGCGGCCCTCCAGGAGCGGCAGCAGCGAGTCGCGGTGGCTGAACTCCACGTACGCCTCGTCCACGACCACCATCGAGGGCTTGGCCGCCTGGGCCGCCTCGTACAGGGCGAGGACCGTGTCGGCCTCGACCGCGGTGCCGGTGGGGTTGTTGGGCGAGGTGACGAAGACGACGTCCGGCCCGTTCTCGGCGATGGCCCGGACGGCCGCCTCGACGTCGATCGTGAAGTCCTCGTTGCGCGGGCCCGAGATCCAGCCGGTGCCGGTGCCGCGGGCGATCAGGGCGTGCATCGAGTACGAGGGCTCGAAGCCGATCGCGGTGCGGCCGGGACCGCCGAAGGTCTGCAGCAGCTGCTGGAGGACCTCGTTGGAGCCGTTGGCCGCCCACACGTTCTCGACGCCGACGCGGTGCCCGCCGGTGCGGGTGAGGTAGGCGGCGAGCTCGGTGCGGAGCTCGACCGCGTCCCGGTCGGGGTAGCGGTTGAGGCCACGGGCGGCCTCGGCGACCCGCTCCGCGATCCGGGCCACCAGGGGCTCGGGCAGCGGGTAGGGGTTCTCGTTGGTGTTCAGCTGGACGGGGACGTCGAGCTGGGGCGCCCCGTAGGGGGACTTGCCGCGCAGCTCGTCCCGGACGGGCAGGTCGTCGATCTCGATCTGGCTCACTTGCTCTGCGGCACCTTCCAACCGAAACGGGCCTTGACGGCGGCGCCGTGGGCCGGGAGGTCCTCGGCCTCGGCGAGGGTGACGACGTGGTGGGCGACGTCCGCGAGGGCGTCGCGCGTGTAGTCCACGATGTGCACGCCGCGCAGGAAGGACTGCACGGAGAGGCCCGAGGAGTGGCAGGCGCAGCCGCCGGTGGGCAGGACGTGGTTGGAGCCGGCGCAGTAGTCGCCGAGCGAGACCGGGGCCCAGGGGCCGACGAAGATCGCGCCCGCGTTGCGGACCCGGTCGGCGACGGCGGCGGCGTCGGCGGTCTGGATCTCCAGGTGCTCGGCGCCGTACGCGTCGACGACCTTGAGGCCGTCGGCGAGGTCGCGGACGAGGACGATCGCCGACTGGCGGCCGGCCAGGGCCGGGGCGATCCGGTCGTCGACGTGCTTGGAGGCGGCGACCTGGGTCTTCAGCTCGGCCTCGGTGGCGGCGGCCAGCTCGTCCGAGTCGGTGACGAGGACGGAGGCGGCCATCGGGTCGTGCTCGGCCTGGCTGATGAGGTCGGCGGCGACGTGCACCGGGTCGGCGGTGGAGTCCGCGAGGATCGCGATCTCCGTCGGGCCGGCCTCGGCGTCGATGCCGATGCGGCCCTTGAGGAGGCGCTTGGCGGCGGCCACGTAGATGTTGCCGGGGCCGGTGACCAGGTTGACGGGGGCGCAGCCGGGCTCGTCCGCGGTGGACCCGGTGCCGTAGGCGAACATGGCGATGGCCTGGGCTCCGCCGGCGGCGTAGACCTCGTCCACCCCGAGCAGGGCGCAGGCGGCCAGGATCGTCGGGTGCGGCAGTCCGCCGAACTCCTTCTGCGGGGGCGAGGCGATGGCCACGCCCTCGACGCCGGCCTCCTGGGCCGGGACGACGTTCATCACGACGGAGGAGGGGTAGACGGAGCGGCCGCCCGGCACGTACAGGCCGACGCGCTCGACCGGGATCCACTTCTCGGTGACCGTGCCGCCGGGGACGACCTGGGTGGTGTGGGTGGTGCGGCGCTGCTCGCGGTGGACGAGCCGGGCGCGCCGGATGGACTCCTCGAGGGCGGCGCGGACGGCCGGGTCGAGCTCGTCGAGGGCGCGGGTGATCGCCCCGGCGGGGACGCGGAGGCCCGGGACGCGGACGCCGTCGAACTTCTCCCCGTAGTCGATCACCGCGGCCGCGCCGTGATGCCGGACGTCCTCGCAGATCGGCCGCACCTTCTCCAGGGCGGCTTCCACGTCGAACTCGGCACGGGGCAGCAGGTCGCGCAGGGCGGAACCCTCGGGGAGGGTCTCACCGCGCAGATCGATTCGAGAGATCACGGGTCAATTCTCGCAGACGGCCCGGAACACCGATCGGCCGTATCAACAGCTGATACATGCCAATCAGTGACCGATACGCGTCCCACTGGCGTCTTGTCGCCACAGCTGACCGTTAGCGTTCAGCCCGTCACCCAGCGGGAAGAACGGCTGTACGAATCCACGAATCCCGGTGAGCGGAATCGTGGGAGCGGATCGTGGAAAGCGAGGGGGCGGCAGTGACCGAGCCGCACGAGGACGGAATGCCGGACGGTCTCACGGGCCCGGAGCGGGTCATGTGGCGGGCGTTCCGGATCGGCAGGACCTGCGATCTGACGGAGGGGATCGCGGAGCGGGACGACCCCTTCGGGGCGTGGCAGTGGGGGGAGGAGCGGAGCGTCCGCGCCGACGTGGTGGCGCTGCTGCTGCTCGACGGCCCGCAGGCCTGGTCCGGGCGGGTGGCCGCGCTGAAGCTGCGCGGGGTCAGGATCGCCGGCGTGCTGAACCTGGCGGGCGGGACGATAGGGCCGTACGTGGAGCTGCACGGCTGCCGGTTCGACGACGAGGTGGTGCTGCCCGAGGCCCGGTTCGGCACCCTGCGGATGGTCGAGTGCGCGCTGCCGCGCCTGGAGGCGGCCCGGCTGCACACGGAGGGGGACCTGCACCTGCCGCGCTGCCGGGTGCGGCGCGGCATCCGGTTGACGGACGCGCAGATCGGCACGGACCTGCTGATCAACCAGATCCAGGTGTGGCCGGACCGGCGGGGGCGGGCGATCACGGCGGACGGGATGGTGGTCGCCCAGGACCTCCAGGCCGAGCTGATCGAGACCTACGGGGAGCTGAGCCTGCGCGGGGCGAACGTGGGGGTCTCGCTCAGCCTGCGGGGCAGCGTCCTGCGCGGGGCGCAGGGCCGCCGCGCGCTGAACGCGCCGCAGCTGACCGTGGAGCGCTCGCTCTATCTGAACGCGGCCTGGGTGTACGAGGAGACGGGGGGCGCGGGCCGGACGGGGAACACCACGGCCACCCCGCCGTACGGGGTGACGCCCCTCCAGGGCACCCGGCGCAAGCCGGTGGAGTGCCACGGCGGGGTGCGGCTCGACGACGGCCGGTTCGGTGACGCGGTGGACCTGCACCACGCCCGCTTCCTGCTGGACGGCGCCCGGCGGGAAGAGGTGTCGCTGCGCCGGATCGTGACCCCGGAGCTGCGGTTCAACGGCGAGCGCCCGGAGGAGGGGCGCGTGGTGCTCAACGGCGCCAAGGTCGTCACCCTGATCGACCTGTCGACCAGCTGGCCGGGGCCCGGCGGGCTCGCGATGGGCGGCTTCGCCTACGAGAACCTGGTTCCGTACGGCCACTTCCCGCTGGCCCGGCGTCTGGAGTGGGTGGCGGCGGCGACCCCGGAGTACGCCCCCGAGCCGTACGAGCGGCTGGCGGCGGTCCTGCGGAGCAGCGGCGAGGACGCGGACGCCCGCGAGGTGCTGCTCGCCAAGCAGCGGCGCCGGCGGGAGACCCTGCCGATCGCGGGGAAGCTGTGGGGCTACCTCCAGGACTGGACCGTGGCGTACGGCTACCGGCCGGGCCGGGCCGCGCTGTGGATGGCCGTGCTGTGGGCGGCGGGCACGGTGGCCTTCTCCCACTACCGCCCGGTCGCTCTGAAGGCGGACGAGGCGCCCGAGTGGAACGCCACGCTGTACGCGCTCGACCTGCTGCTGCCCGTGATCAACCTCGGCCAGGACGGCTACTGGCGGCTCGAAGGCATCTGGCAGTGGGTGACGACGGCCCTGATCCTCCTCGGCTGGATCCTCGCGACGACGGTGGCGGCGGGCGCGACCCGGCTGCTGCGGAGGGGGTGAGGGGGTGGTGTCACCACCAGGTGAGGGTGCTGTCGTGACCCCGTGACGCGGCTGCCGTGACGGGTGGGGGCGGGGGAGAATGCACAGCACCATGTCCTTGCTCCGCGCCCTGCTCGGCACCGCCCGCTCGGCCCGGCACGCACCGCGGCTCGCCGCCGCGCTCGTGCCGGACGCCGACATGCTGCTCGACGCCCCGGACGAGCGGCTCTCCCCCGCCCTGGTCGCCGCCGCCCTCGGCGATCCGGAGCCCGCGGCGAAGCTGCTCGCCACCACCCGGGACGCCGGGGAGTGGGAGGACCGCGACCGGTACGTCACCCGGCTCGCCACCTTCGCGTACAACAGGGGCGACTGGCTCACCGGGTGGCTCGCCGCCGCGCCCGGCGATCCCGACGCCCTCCTCGTCACGGCCCAGCTGGCCGTCCGCAGGGCCTGGGAGTCCCCGGCGCGGGCCGAGCGGCTGCGCGAGCTCGCCCCGCTGGTGCGGGAGGTCGCCGACGAGGCCCCGCACGACCCGGTGCCGTGGCGGCTGGCCCTGGACCACGCGCGCGGGGCGCACGCCGGCCACGCGGTCTTCGAGTCGCTGTGGGAGCAGGCCGTGCGCCGTTCCCCGCACCACTACGGCTGCCACGTCGCCGCGCTGAAGTACCTTTCCGCGCAGTGGTACGGCTCGCACCGCGCCGCCTTCGACTTCGCCGAGCAGGCCGCCGACGACGCCGCGCCGGACTCGCTCGTCGGGGCGCTGCCGGTCCGCGCGGCCTACGACGGGCTCCGGGTGCCGCCGGGTCCCGACGGATCCGTGCCCGCCGGCCGGGTCGACCGGGCGGTGGACCGCGCCCTGGCCCTGTCGGCGGCGTTCCCGGCGGGCGACCCGTGGCCCGCCGAGGTCCGCAACCTGCTGGCGTACGTGCTGGTCGAGCGGGGGCGCTGGACGGAGGCGTGGGGGGAGTTCGAACGGATCGGCCCGTACGCGACCTCGTTCCCCTGGGGCGCGCGGGGTGCCGTACCGGCGGACCCTCCCCCGGGCCCTCGGCTTCGCCCGGGCAGGGGGGACCCCCTCCTCCACTTCCTGGCCGCGCGGGACCGGGCGCGGGGCGAGCTGGCCCGCCGGACGCCGCTGCGGGGCACCGGTCGTGGACGGGCCGGACGGGGCGGGCCCGGCGGCCATTAGGCTTGGCCGCTGTGACCACCGCCCGTCTGCCTCTCTTCCCGCTCAACACGGTGCTGTTCCCGGGCCTCGTACTGCCCCTGAACGTCTTCGAGGAGCGTTATCGCGCCATGATGCGCGAGCTGCTCGCGATCGACGACGCCCAGCCCCGCCGCTTCGCCGTCGTCGCCATCCGCGACGGCCGCGAGGTCGCGCCGACGGCCCCCGGCATGCCGGACCAGACGGCGCTGCCGGAGAAGGGCCCGGCGGCGGGCTTCGGCTCCGACCCCGTCCAGGCCTTCCACCGGGTCGGCTGCGTCGCCGACGCGGCGTCGATCCGGGAGCGCGCCGACGGCAGCTTCGAGGTGATGGCCACCGGCACGACCCGGGTGAAGCTGCTGTCGGTCGACGCGAGCGGGCCGTTCCTGACGGCCGAGGTCGAGGAGATCCCGGAGGAGCAGGGCGAGGAGGCGGGCACGCTCGCCGAAGGGGTGCTGCGGGCCTTCCGGAGCTACCAGAAGCGCCTCGCGGGCGCCCGGGAGCGCTCGCTGACGACGAGCGAGCTGCCGGACGAGCCCTCCGTGGTGTCGTACCTGGTCGCGGCGGCGGCGATCCTCGACACCCCGGCCAAGCAGCGGCTGCTCCAGGCACCGGACACGGCGACCCGGCTGCGCGAGGAGCTGACGCTGCTGCGGGCGGAGACCGCGGTGCTGCGGCACCTGCCGTCGCTGCCGGCGGTGGACCTGACGCAGGCCCCGACGTACCCGAACTGAGCCGGCCCCGCCGGACGGACCGAGCCGAGGAAGAACGCGTGGCGAAGAAGCAGAAGAAGAACGGCGGAGGCACTCCGGCGACGGTGGCCCTGACGGCGGCCGGCACGCCGTTCACGCTGCACGCGTACGAGCACGACCCGGCCTCCCCCTCGTACGGCGAGGAGGCGGCGGAGGCGCTCGGCGTCTCCCCCGACCGGGTCTTCAAGACGCTGGTCGCGGACGTCGACGGCGAGCTGACGGTCGCGGTGGTCCCGGTGGCGGGCCAGCTGGACCTGAAGGCGCTGGCCTCGGCGGTCGGCGGGAAGCGGGCCGTGATGGCCGACCCGGCGGCGGCGGAGCGCACCACGGGTTACGTCCGGGGCGGCATCTCCCCGCTGGGCCAGCGCAAGCGGCTCCGTACCGTCCTCGACGCCTCGGCCTCGGAGCACGCGACCGTCTGCGTCTCGGCGGGCCGCCGGGGCCTGGAGGTGGAGCTCTCCCCCGCGGACCTGGCCGCCCTCACCTCGGCGGTGCTGGCCCCGATCGGCCGCGCCTGACGGACGGGCGCGGCCTCCGGAAGGTCCCGCGCCGTCAGTACGAGCCGGGACCCTGCGCGTACGCCTTCGGCTGTCCCCAGGGCTCCGGTTCCGGGTCGCGGGGGCCGAAGGCCGCCGTCAGGGCCAGGTGGACGATCATCGCGGCGAGCGGCCAGGCCAGCATCGCGGCGGCCCCCAGGTGCAGTTCGAGCGGCGCCTCGAAGGCGACGTTCGGGCCGACCGCCTTCGCGTGGGCGACCACGTCGTCGGTGGGGCCGAAGTGCGTTCCGATCCCCCACGCGATCAGCGAGCCCAGGCCGCCGCCGAGCGCCAGGCCGAGGACGAGCGGGACCCCGCCCCTGCGGCGCAGCAGGAAGACGACGAGCGCGGCGGCCGCGCCGAAGGCCAGCGCGAGGAGCACGAACGTCCCGTCGGCGCCGATCGCCTGCTCCCCCTCGGAGTTCCGGAGGTAGACGCCCTTGCCGTCCGAGATGAGCAGGACGCGCGGGGCCAGGTTCAGCCACAGCACCCCGAGCAGCGCCCCCGCGACCGCGGAGAGGAGGGTCACCACCACGCCCTGCACGACCTCGGCCGCCGTGATCGGGTCCCCGGCCGGTCCGAACGGCGGCGGGGGCGGCGGGGGCTGGTCGGGGTCGTTCGGCGGCTGGTGAGGCGGAGTCAGAGGTGCGGTCACCCCGCCATCGTGCCAGGTGTCCCTGTGGCCCGCCTCAGCGGACGGCCGGCCCCGCGCGCGCCCGCCTCAGCCGACGCCGGCTCCCGTACGCGCCCGCCTCAGCGGACGGCGGCCCGCCGGTAGGCCCAGGTGGCGACGGCGAGCGAGCCGAGGCCGACCGCCCCGCACACGGCGAGGTCGACGGCGACGGCCGCCCAGTCGGGGTGCGGGCCGAAGGTGCGGGCGAGGGCTTCCACGCCGTACGTCGACGGCAGCAGGTCCCGCGCCCAGCCGATCGGCCCGGGCAGCCGCTCGGCCGGGAGGACACCGAGGAGCAGGGCCGCCGACATGCCGAGCTGGCCGAGGAGGGTGGCCAGCTCCTGCCGGGGGGCGAGGAGTCCGAGGGCCGCGCCGAGCCCGGCGAGCGCCGCGCCGGCGAGCGGGACGACGGCGCCGAGGATCCACAGGTGGCCGAGGGGCAGTCCGAAGAGGACGGAGCCGGCGACGGCGGTGACCACCGTGCCGGGCACGGTGAAGGAGGCGTACGCCCCGGCCGCGCCGAGGACGACGGCGGCGGGCGGCACGGGCAGCGTGGCGTAGTGGTCGAGGCCGCCGCCGGCCCGCAGCTGCCCGAAGTACTGGGCGAGCAGGTTGAGCGCGACGAAGGCGACGACGAGGACGGTGGAGCCGGCCACGACGGCGCGCGCCTCGGAGCCGCCGTCGACGACCCCGCGCATCAGGACCATGATCCCGATCGACTGGAAGGTGGCGACGAAGAGCAGCGGGATGCGGGCGACGCGGGCGCGGGAGAGCTGCGCCCGGTAGACGGCGGCCAGGGCCGGGAGGAGCCGGGCGCGCGGGGCGAGGGGCGCGGCGGTGTGCTGCGCGTCCCGGCCCGTGGCGGGGAGCGCGCCGGTCGGCAGGGCCTCGGCGGGCACGGTGCTCACTGCGTACAGCTCCTGACGGTCACGGGCGGTTCGTGGCGGATCACGCCTTCACCAGTCCCTCGGTCGCGCCGCCCAGCGCGAGGTACACGTCCTCCAGGCTGGGCGTGGCCAGGGTGAAGTCGTCGAGCGCGGCGAACGCGGCGCCGCCGGTGACGGTGGCGACGGCCGCGCGGGCCTCGTCGGGGGCGAGCCGGAGGTGCCAGCGGCGTCCGGTCTCCTGGGCGCGCCCGCGCAGGGCGGCGACCTCGGGCAGGTGGAGCGGCGGCGCGTCGCGCCACACCAGTTCGACGCGGACCTCGCCGGCGACGCGTTCCTTGAGGCCGGCGGGGGTGTCGCAGGCGATGACCCGGCCGCGGTCGATGACGGCGACCCGGTCGAGGACGGTCTCGGCCTCGATGACGTTGTGGGTGACGAGCAGCACGGTGGTGCCGTGCTCGGCGCGGCGCCGGTCGACGGCGGCCCAGACGGCGCGCCGGGCGACGGGGTCCATGCCGGTGGTGGGTTCGTCGAGGACGAGCACGGGCCGGTGGCCGACGAGCGCGGCGGCGAAGCAGGCGAGTCGCCGCTGTCCGCCGGAGAGCTTCTTGAGGGGGCGGTCGGCGATCTCGCCGAGCCCGAGCTCGTCCAGGACGGCGTCGCGCCCGGCGCGGGCGTCGCGGGCGGTGAGGCCGCGCAGGCGTCCGGTGGTCTCGGCGGCGAGGGAGACGGTCAGCTCGTCGAGGGCGGTGGACTCCTGGCCGAGGTAGGCGAGGAGCCGGGCCGCCCGCTCGGGGTGGCGCACGAGATCGTGGCCGAGGAGTTCGACGGTGCCGGAGTCGGGGCGCATGAGCCCGGTGAGCTGGCGGACGAGGGTGGACTTGCCCGCGCCGTTGGGGCCGAGCAGGCCGAAGACCTCGCCGCCGCGCACGTCGAGGCTGATCCCGTCGGTGGCGCGCACCTCGGGGGTCGCGGGCGCACCGCGCCTGCCGCGCGTGGCGGGGTACGTCTTGACCAGATCCCGCACCACGCACACCGTTCTCACGGGGGAAGAGCCTACGGGGTCGCCGGGCCCGCTCCGGGCGCGGGGGCGGGTTCGGCGGCGGCCCGGACGTCGATCTCGCGCCAGAACCCGGCCCGGATGGCGTAGCGGTCGTGCTCGTCGATCTGGTCGTCCTTGTGGGCGAGAAGTCCGAATCGGGCGGCGTAGCGGAGGAGTTCGCCGTCGATGCGGTGCGGGATGCGCGGGTAGAGGGCGGAGAGCTTCTGGACGTGGCTCTGTTCGGGGAGCCGCTCCATCCACCGGCGGGCGAACACCTGTCCGACCTCGAACGGGTCGCCACCGACGGTGGTGATGTCCTCCTCGCGGTCGGCCCAGCGCTGCTCCGCGCTGGTGAGCGTGGCGAGGGTGGGCAGGGTGGCGGTCTCGGCCGGCTCGCCGAAGGAGGGGGCGGGGCGCTCGATCCAGCCCCGGTCGGAGGACCAGCGGAGTGCGCTCGCGCCCTGCGGCGCCGGGGCGCCCGGGCCGCGCAGTCCCGCGAGGTCCTTGGGGGTGGGGACGCCCTTGCCGTTCACCGGGGAGGGCCCGGACGTGCCGTGGGCGTGCTCGTCGTCGCGGCCGTGGCCGTCGGTGCGGGTGTGCTCGTGGCCGCCGTCGCGGCTCGCGCCGGCGGGGGCCGGCGCCCCGTCCTGTGCGGCCGCGGCGAGGTCCGGCCCGGCGGCCCGTTCGGCGGAGGCGGCGAGGGCCGCCTCGGGCAGCGGCGCGGAGAGGATGGCGGCGATCTCCGGGCGCGGGGCCGGCGGTGGCGGGCAGAGGCCGGCGAGGTCCTTGGCGCGGACGGCGCGGGTGATCCAGGCGCGGTCGAGGACCCGCCGCTCGTCGGCCTCGGCGACGAGGTCCTCGGACTGGTTGTAGTCGCCGTCGGCGGCCTGGACGGCCCACAGGTGGACGGCGACGCCGTGCTCCTTGGCCGACATGAGGCCGGGCAGCAGGTCGCCGTCGCCGGTGACGAGCACGATGTCGGAGCAGGCCCTGTTCCTGGCGAGCTCGGTCAGTTCGGTGTGCATGGCCGCGTCGACGCCCTTCTGCGCCCAGCGCCCGTCGCTCCTGGTCAGAGCGCCGAGCCGGACGGTGACGCGGGGCATCACGCGCAGTCTGCGGTGCTCGGGCTGGGGCACCCGGTCGGGCGCGCCGTCGAACCAGTAGATCCGCAGGAGGGGCAGGGCGGTCTCGGCCTCGGCGCGCTGCCGCAGCTGCTGGATGAGGCCGGCGTGGTCGACGGTGATCCTGGAACGGGCCGGTTCCCCGGCGAGGAGACTGGCGGCGGCGCCCAGCAGATAGCCGGCGTCCACCAGGACGACGCAGCGGTCCACGTGTTCCACCCTCTTTCGTGAGCCTCGGGGTCGGCTCGGGCTCGGAATCGGGATCGGAAGGTGCTCCGGGTTTTCTTCGAGTCTGCCCGACCGCCGGGGGGTTGACCGTCGGAACTGGATCATCGGCGTGGCGGATGTCACGCCCGGGTGGGCCTTTACGGTCCGTAATGATCCAACATGCGGCGCTTCCTGCCGTATGTGAGTCTGACAGCGGCCCTGACCCCTAGGAGCCTTTGAGGAGGCATCCCCATGGCCAAGAACCGCAACCAGAACCGCGGCCAGAAGCAGCAGTCGTCCGCCGAGCGCGGCGTGCAGCAGGCGCAGCAGTCCGCGATGGAATCGCAGTCCGAGTCGCGCGCGAGCCAGGTCACCCCCGGTGACATGGCCCGCAAGGGTCGCCAGAAGCGCTTCGGTCACAACTGACGCGGTCCGACGGCAAAGGGGCGCGCCCGTGACGACGGGCGCGCCCCTTGCGCGTGTACGGGGTGTCCCCGGCCGGTCGGGGCGGGTGGGCTCGACCGGCCGGGGCAGGTGGGCTCAGCCGGCCAGGCAGGACGGGCCGAGCAGCACCTTCAGGTCTCCGAAGAGCGCCGGGTCGGGCTGCACCCGGTGCCGGTCGAGCCGGAGGACGGTCGTCTTCCGGGGGCCCTGGAGCTTGATCCGCACCTCGGTGTTGCCCTTGTGGTGCTTGAGGATCTCTCCGAGCCTGCTGACCATCGGGGGGGTCACCTTCACCGTCGGGATGGTGAGGACCACCGGCGCGTTGGTCCCGGCGTTCGACAGGTCGGGCACCTGGAGTTCCATGGCGACGAGCCGGGGCACGTCCTCGCGCTTGTCCAGCCGTCCCTTCACGAAGACGACGGTGTCCTCGACCAGCTGGGTGGAGACCAGCTGGTACGTGGCCGGGAAGAACATGCACTCGATGGAGCCGGCCAGGTCCTCGACGGTGGCGATCGCCCAGGCGTTGCCCTGCTTGGTCATCTTGCGCTGGAGGCCGGAGATGATGCCGCCGATGGTGACGACCGCGCCGTCGCCGTGCTCGCCGCCGGTCAGCTGGGAGATCGCCGCGTCCGTCTTGTCGGACAGGACGTGCTCGATGCCGAAGAGCGGGTGGTCGGAGACGTAGAGGCCGAGCATCTCGCGCTCCTGGGCGAGCAGGTACGACTTCTCCCACTCGACGTCGGAGAACTCGACGTCGAGGCCGAAACCGGGCTCGTCGCTCGCCTCCTCGCCCATCCCGCCGAAGAGGTCGAACTGTCCCTCGGCCTCCTTGCGCTTGACCGCCACCACGTTGTCGATCATGGGTTCGTGGTGGGCGACCAGGCCCTTGCGGGTGTGGCCCATCTCGTCGAAGGCGCCGGCCTTGATCAGCGACTCGACCGTCCGCTTGTTGCAGACGACGGCCTCGACCTTGTCGAGGAAGTCGGGGAAGGAGGAGTACTTCCCCTTGGCCTTGCGCGTCTTGATGATCGACTCGACGACGTTGGTGCCGACGTTCCGGATGGCGGAGAGGCCGAAGAGGATCACGTCGTCGCCCTGGGCGGCGAAGTTCGACTCGGACTCGTTCACGTTGGGCGGCAGGACCTTGATGCCCATGCGGCGGCACTCGTTGAGGTAGACCGCGGACTTGTCCTTGTCGTCCTTGACCGAGGTGAGGAGTCCCGCCATGTACTCGGCGGGGTGGTTCGCCTTGAGGTAGGCGGTCCAGTAGGAGACCAGGCCGTACGCGGCGGAGTGCGCCTTGTTGAAGGCGTAGCCGGCGAAGGGGACCAGGACGTCCCAGAGTGCCTGGATGGCCTCGTCGCTGTAGCCGTTCTTCTTGGCGCCGGCCTGGAAGATGGTGAAGTTCTTCGCCAGCTCCTCGGGCTTCTTCTTGCCCATGACGCGGCGGAGGATGTCGGCCTCGCCGAGCGAGTACCCGGCGATGATCTGGGCGGCCTTCTGCACCTGCTCCTGGTACACGATGAGGCCGTAGGTGACGTCCAGGACCTCCTTGAGCGGCGCCTCCAGCTCGGGGTGGATCGGGGTGATCTCCTGCTGGCCGTTCTTGCGCAGGGCGTAGTTCGTGTGCGAGTTCATGCCCATCGGGCCCGGCCGGTAGAGCGCGGACACGGCGGAGATGTCTTCGAAGTTGTCGGGCTTCATCAGCCGGAGCAGCGAGCGCATCGGGCCGCCGTCGAACTGGAAGACGCCGAGGGTGTCGCCGCGCTGGAGCAGTTCGAAGGTCTTGGGGTCGTCGAGCGGCAGCGCCAGGAGATCGATGTCGATCCCCTTGTTGGACTTCACCATCTTGACGGCGTCGTCCATGATCGTCAGGTTGCGCAGGCCGAGGAAGTCCATCTTCAGCAGGCCGAGCGACTCGCACTGCGGGTAGTCCCACTGCGTGATGGTGACGCCGTCGGTGTGCCGCACCCAGATCGGGGCGTGGTCGACGATCGGCTCGCTGGACATGATCACGCCGGCGGCGTGCACGCCCATCTGGCGGACCAGGCCCTCGACGCCCCGGGCGGTGTCGATGACCTTCTTGACGTCCGGCTCGTTCTCGTACATCGCGCGGATCTCGGCGGCCTCGCTGTAGCGCGGGTGCGAGGGGTCGGTGATGCCGTTGAGGTCGATGCCCTTGCCGAGGACGTCGGCGGGCATGGCCTTGGTGAGCCGGTCGCCCATGGCGTACGGGTAGCCGAGGACGCGCGCGGAGTCCTTGATGGCGTTCTTCGCCTTGATCTTTCCGTACGTGCCGATCATGGCGACCTTGTCGGAGCCGTACTTCTCCGTCACGTACCGGATCACCTCGACGCGCCGGCGCTCGTCGAAGTCGATGTCGACGTCGGGCATCGAGATGCGCTCGGGGTTGAGGAAGCGCTCGAAGATCAGGCCGTGCGGGATCGGGTCGAGGTCGGTGATGCCCATGGCGTACGCGACGATCGAACCGGCCGCGGAGCCCCGGCCGGGTCCGACGGCGATGCCCTGCTTCTTCGCCCACATGATGAAGTCGGCGACGACGAGGAAGTAGCCGGGGAAGCCCATCGAGATGATGGTGTCCATCTCGTACTCGACCTGCTTCATGCGGTCCTCCGGGATCCCGTTCGGGAAGCGGCGGTGCATGCCCCGCATGGTCTCCTCGCGGAACCAGGTGACCTCGGTGTAGCCCTCGGGGATGTCGAACTTCGGCATGAGGTTCTTGGCCTCGAACATGCCGGCGGTGTCGACCTGCTCCGCGACGAGCAGGGTGTTCGCGCAGCCCTCCTGCCAGGCGTCCGAGGAGTCGACGGCGTACATCTCGTCCGTGGACTTCAGGTAGTAGCCGGTGCCGTCGAACTTGAAGCGGTCCGGGTCCGAGAGGTTCTTGCCGGTCTGGATGCAGAGCAGGGCGTCGTGCGCGCCGGCCTCGTGCGCGTACGTGTAGTGCGAGTCGTTCGTGACCAGCGGCGGGATGCCGAGCTTCTTGCCGATCCGCAGGAGGTCCTCGCGGACCCGGTGCTCGATCTCGATGCCGTGGTCCATCAGCTCCAGGAAGTAGCGGTCCTTCCCGAAGATGTCCTGGTACTCGGAGGCGGACTTCAGGGCCTCGTCGAACTGGCCGAGGCGCAGTCGGGTCTGGAGCTCGCCGGAGGGGCAGCCGGTGGAGGCGATCAGGCCCTCGGACCACTGGGAGATGGTCTCCTTGTCCATCCGGGGCCACTTCTGCAGCCAGCCCTCGGCGTAGGCGTCGGAGGAGAGCTTGAAGAGGTTGTGCAGGCCGGTGGCGTTCGCCGCCCAGATGGTCTTGTGGGTGTAACCGCCGGAACCGGAGACGTCGTCCCTCTTCTGGTGCGGCTGGCCCCACTGGATCTTCCGCTTGTTGCGCCGGGACTCCGGGGCGACGTACGCCTCGATGCCGATGATCGGCGTGACGCCGGCCTTCTTCGCCGAGTGGAAGAAGTCGTACGCCCCGTGCAGGTTGCCGTGGTCGGACATGGCGATGTGGGTCATGCCCATCTCGTTGCACGCGTTGAACATGTCCTTCAGCCGCGCGGCACCGTCCAGCAGCGAGTACTGGGTGTGGACGTGGAGGTGCGTGAAGGGCGGCTTGGTCACGGGGGAGGCCTCCGATGAATTTCTGGGGGGACAGCGTGGAAGTCTACGTCGCGCGAGTGACAGAAGACGGGCACTGGGGGGTACGGTCGCGCGTTGGGAGAGACAGAACATCTGTCCGTATTGTCATGACCAATTTTGCGCCACACCCCGCACCAGGAGGCACCTCGAATGTCGGTCCAGCAGCCCGCCGCAGCCGAACGCGGTGAGCACATCCTCACCGTCTTCGACACCGCCTTCGGCGAGCTCCTCGCCGCCGATCCCGCGGCCTTCCGCGTCAAGTTCCGGAAGATGGCCGGCTCCGCCTTCGCCTTCTACCGCGGCACCGCGTGCCTCTTCTACGCGGACCTGGAGCAGGAGGCCCACGGCGGCCCCTACCTGGACGAACGGACGAGCCGGGTCTGGATCCACGGCGATCTCCACGCCGAGAACTTCGGCACGTACATGGACGCCAACGGCCGCCTCGTCTTCAACGTCAACGACTTCGACGAGGCGTACGTCGGCCCCTTCACCTGGGACCTGAAGCGGCTCGCGGCCTCGCTCGCCCTGATCGGCTACGCCAAGGCGCTCGGCGACGAGCAGATCACCGAGCTCGTCCGGATCTGCGCGGGCGCGTACCGGGAGCGGATCCACTCCCTCGCGACCGGCGCCAAGGACGACGAGCTGCCGCCGTTCACGCTGCACACCGCCGAGGGCGCGCTGCTCGACGCACTGCGCCAGGCCCGTGCCATGACCCGGTTCGGCCTGCTCGACTCCATGACCGAGATCCGCGACTTCGAGCGCCGCTTCTCGGCCGGCGGCGGGGCGATCGAGCTGGACGCGGCCACCCGGTACAAGGTCCTGGCGGCCTTCGACGGGTACCTGGAGACGCTGCCCGAGTCCTCGCTCGTCCGCCCCGACTCGTACCGCGTGAAGGACGTCGTCGGGCGGCGCGGGATCGGCATCGGCTCGGCCGGCCTCCCCTCGTACAACATCCTCCTGGAGGGTCACACCGACGCCCTGGAGAACGACGTCGTGATCTATCTCAAGCAGGCGCAGACCCCGGCGGTCTCGCGGCACGTCACGGACGCGGCGGTACGGGGGTACTTCCGGCACGAGGGCCACCGCACCGTCATCTCGCAGCGGGCCCTCCAGGCGCACGCCGACCCGTGGCTGGGCTGGACGGAGCTGGACGGCTCCGGCCAGCTGGTCGCCGAGGTGTCGCCGTACGCCGTGGACCTGGACTGGTCGGACATCGACGACCCGCGGGACATCGCGGCCACCGTCGCCGACCTGGGCCGGGCGACGGCGGCGATGCACGCCGCGGCCGACGACTCCAGCGACCAGTCGCTCGTGCCGTTCTCCACGGAGCGGGCCATCGACGCGGCGATCGCCGCCGACGAGGAGGGCTTCGCCGACCTGCTGGTCGACTTCGCGCACTCCTACGGCGCGCGGGCGCGGGCGGACCACCAGATCTTCGTGGACCTCTTCCGCAACGGCCGGATCCCGGGACTGCAGGGGCCGGTGGGGCCGTTCACAGGTTCTGTTTAAGGGCCTCTTACCGGCCCTCATGGGACACTCCACCACGATGGACATGGCAGGGACGCAGCTGAGGGCGCTGCGGGCGGCGTTCTTCACGGCACTGGTCGTGACGCTGTCCGTGGCGTCCCACGTGCTGCTCTCCCGCGTGCCGCTGCCGCTCGGGACGGTCGTCCCGGTCGCGGTCGGCGTCTTCGCCGTGGCGTACGCGCTGGCCGGCCGCGAGCGCGGCCTCGGTCCGATCGCCGGGCTCCTCGTCCCGCTGGAGCTGGCCGCCGACACCTTCTTCACCAGCGGTCAGGCGGTCTGTTACGGCCCCGCCGGCGGGCCGGTCGCCGGTTCGCTGCGCTCGGTGGGCGTGGAGGTCTTCTGCGGCGGCGCCGTCGGGACGCCGCTGCCCGGCGTGGTGACCCCGGAGGGAGGGGGCGCGGCCGCCCTGGTCGACTCCCCCGACCCGGTGCTGCCCTGGCTGCTGCTCCTGGCCCATGTGGGCGTGGGGCTCTCGGCGGCCTGCTGGCTGCGCGGCGGCGAGCGGGCGCTCGCCCGGCTGCTCCGTGCGGTGGAGGGCTTCGCGTTCCGGCCGCTGCTGCTGGTGGCGGCCTTCTTCCGGGCCGCCGGTCCGGCGCCGCGGCGGGCCGGGCGGCCCGTGGGGCGGCCCCGGACCTCCCGTGCCCGGCTCCTCGTGCACTCCGTCGGGCGGCGGGGGCCGCCGCGTCCGGTGCTCGCTCTCGTCTGAGCGGGCCCCGACGCGCCCCCCTGCCCTCCCACCCTTCACGGAGATCACGATCATGAGTGCACGCAACAGCCACGCCAACAAGGCCGCCGCCCGCGAGCGACTGCGCGAGGAGCGCGAGCGCCAGGCGAAGAAGGACCGGGCCCGCCGACAGCTGATCGTCGGCGTCTCGGCCGTGGCCGTCCTGGCCGCCGCCGGCGGCATCGGCTTCGCGGTGGTCCAGTCGAACAAGCCCTCCCACTGGGAGTCGGCGGCCGAGGCGAAGACCGTGACGGCCCCGAAGAACACCTCGGGCACCGACGGCACGACCGTCGTCATCGGCAAGGACTCCGCGAAGAAGACCCTGGAGCTGTACGAGGACCCGCGCTGCCCGGTCTGCGCGACCTTCGAGCAGACCGTGGGCTCCACGGTCGAGAAGGACGTCGAGGCCGGCAAGTACAAGATCCGGTACGTCGGCGCCACCTTCATCGACAACGGCATCCCGGGCGAGGGCTCGAAGAACGCCCTCTCGGCGCTGGGCGCCGCGCTCGACGTCGGCCCGGAGGCCTTCCTGAAGTACAAGTCCGCCCTGTACTCCACGGAGTTCCACCCGGAGGAGAAGGACGACAAGTTCGCCGAGGACTCCTACCTCCTGAAGGTGGCGGACTCGGTCCCGGCCCTCAAGGGCAACGCCGGGTTCAGGAAGAACGTCGAGGACGGCACCTTCGACGCGTGGGCGATGAAGATGTCGGAGGCCTTCGACGCCAGCGGGGTGCAGGGCACCCCGACGCTGAAGATGGACGGCAAGCCCGTCACGGTCCAGGGCACGGACAACCCGCCGATGACGGTGGCCGAGTTCGACACGGCGATCGACGCGGCCCTCAAGGCCTGACGCCGCGTCCCCGGACGCGCGAGGGCCCCGGACCTCCTGGTCCGGGGCCCTCGCGCGTCCGGGCGTCGTACGACCCGGGCGTCGTACGACCCGCGCGTCATGCGACCCGCGCGTCCTCCGGGCGACGAGTGGGCGAACTTCCGGAATTCGCCTGCCCCTCGGACGTACCCGTCAGTAATCTGACTGCCCGTGACCAGTCGTTTCATATCACCTGCCCCCACCCGGCGCTCGGTCGTCAAGGCCGCCGCCGCCACCGCCGCCGTCGCGCCCGCCCTCCTGGGCGCGGCCTCCCCGGCGCTCGCGGACACCGGGGCACCCGCCTTCCTCCACGGCGTCGCCTCCGGCGACCCGCTGCCCGACGGCGTCCTGCTCTGGACGCGCGTCACCCCCACCCCCGAGGCCGTGCCCGGATCCGGCCTCGGCCCCGACGTCCAGGTCGGCTGGGAGCTCGCCGAGGACCGCTCCTTCGCCCGGGTCGTCGCCTCCGGCACCACCACGGCGAGCGCCGCCTCCGACCACACCGTGAAGGCCGACGTCCGGGGCCTGCGCCCGGCCACCGCCTACTGGTTCCGCTTCACCGTCGGCACCGTCGTCTCCCCGGCCGCCCGCACCCGCACCGCGCCCGCGGCCGACGCCGCCACGCCCGGCGTGCGCTTCGGCGTGGTCTCCTGCGCCAACTGGGAGTCCGGCCATTTCTCCGCGTACCGCCACCTCGCGGCCCGCGCCGACCTGGACGCGGTCCTCCACCTCGGCGACTACCTGTACGAGTACGCCACCGGCGCCTACCCCGAGGCGAAGTACGTCGTCCGGCAGCACGAGCCGCGCCACGAGATCGTCTCGCTGGCCGACTACCGCACCCGGCACGGGAAGTACAAGACGGACGCCGACCTCCAGGCGCTGCACGCGGCGCACCCGGTGATCGCCATCTGGGACGACCACGAGTTCGCCAACGACGCCTGGTCGGGCGGGGCCGAGAACCACACGCCGGGTGCCGAGGGCGAGTGGGCGGCCCGGGTGGCCGCCGCGAAGCAGGCCTACTTCGAGTGGATGCCGGTCCGCGCCTCCACGGAGGGCACGGTCTTCCGCCGTCTGCGCTTCGGCAGGCTGGCCGATCTGCATCTGCTCGACCTGCGTTCGTTCCGGTCCGCGCCGGCGAAGACGGGCAGCGGCACGGTCGACGACCCGGAGCGGTCCATCACCGGCCGCGCGCAGCTGGACTGGCTCAAGGCCGGGCTGGCCGGTTCGGACGCGACCTGGCAGCTGGTCGGCACCTCGGTGATGATCTCGCCGGTCGCCTTCGGCTCGCTGCCGGCGTACCTCCTGGAGCCGCTCGCCGGGCTCCTCGGCCTGCCGAAGGAGGGGCTCGCGGTCAACGTCGACCAGTGGGACGGCTACACCGACGACCGCAAGGAGCTGCTCGCGCACCTGACCGCGCGGGCGATCCGGAACACGGTCTTCCTGACCGGCGACATCCACATGGCCTGGGCCAACGACGTGCCGGTGAAGGCCGCGACGTACCCGCTCTCGGAGTCGGCGGCGACCGAGTTCGTGGTCACCTCGGTGACCTCGGACAACCTGGACGACCTGCTGCACGTGGCTCCGGGCACGCTCTCGGTGGTGGCCGCGGGAGCCGTGAAGGCCGCCAACCGCCATGTGAAGTGGGTGGACATGGACCACCACGGGTACGGCGTGCTCGACGTGACCGCCGCGCGCTCGCAGATGGACTACTACACGGTCTCCGACAAGACGGATCCGGCCGCGACGGCGGCCTGGGCGCGCTCGTACCGGACGCCGAGCGGAACGCAGCGTGTCGAGCGGGTGTACCAGCCGGTGCTGTGACCTCCGACTGAACGGCGATTTTCAGTCATGATCTCTTGTGTTAACGGGAGATCACATCGCTACGGCGGGTGGTGGGTTCCGGAGACCGAATCCGGACACACCACCCGCCTCTGTCACCCCCTTCGTTACGTCCACGTCTCAAACCCTGGAAGCGACGCAAGTTTTTCTTCCCGATGCCCCGAATTGCCCCACGAATGATTGGGCTTGATCAATGCTCAACGACCTCTGACATGGACGCGTAATCTCCGGGCGGTGGCGAGGAAGTCCCTCTTCACAACCCCCCGCAAGGAGTCACCGTGCGTGCTCTCGTCCGCATATCACCGCGTATGTCACGTCGTATGATCGGCACCGCCGTCATGGCCGGAACCCTGGCCCTGGCCCCGCTGTCCGCCCCGGCGGCCACCCCGTCGACCACCACGCTGGCGTCGGCCGAGAAGTGCGCGGACGGCACCACCGCCCTCTCCGGCGCCCGCAAGGCGAAGGGCGACGCCACCAAGGCCGAGCCCAACGACGTCACCGCCGCCCAGGCCAAGGCCATGGACGAGGACCTGAAGAAGAAGGTCGCCGCCGCCCGGAACGCCGGCCGCCTCAGCGCCGCCACCGCCGCCGCCGGCGCCACCATCCCCGTCTACTTCCACGTGATCCACAGCGGCACGACGGGCAAGCTCTCCGCCACCGCCGTCAGCAACCAGATGGCCGTCCTCAACGCCGCCTACGCGGGCCAGGGCACCGGCAACGTGAACACGGGCTTCCAGTTCTCGCTGGCCGCGACCGACTACACGGACAACGCCACCTGGTACAACCTGTCCTCCGGCTCCCAGGCCGAGAAGGACATGAAGAACACCCTGCGCAAGGGCGGCGCCAACGCCCTGAACATCTACACCGCCAACCTCGGCGGCGGACTGCTCGGCTGGGCGACCTTCCCCAGCTCCTACGCGTCCCAGCCGAAGATGGACGGCGTCGTCATCCTCGACACCTCGCTCCCGGGCGGCTCCGCCGCCAACTACAACGAGGGCGACACCGCCACCCACGAGGTGGGCCACTGGATGGGCCTGTACCACACCTTCCAGGGCGGCTGCACGGGCAACGGCGACTACGTCGCCGACACCCCGGCCGAGAAGAGCCCCGCGTACGAGTGCCCGACCGGCCGTGACTCCTGCACCTCGAAGGCCGGTGTGGACCCGATCCACAACTTCATGGACTACACGTACGACTCCTGCATGTACCAGTTCACCTCGGGCCAGGTGACCCGCATGAACGACTCCTGGGTCGCGTACCGCGCCTGACGAACCGTCGGCGGAACACGGGTGTGGCCCCCGGGGAACTCCCCGGGGGCCACACCCCTTTTCCGTACCGTCCTACAGCTCGTCGAGGAAGGCGAGCGCCACCGACCAGGTGCGCTCCGCCGCCTCCTCGTCCCAGTCGGGCAGCTCCGGGTCCGTGTAGATGTGCCCCGCGCCCCGGTAGCGGTGGATCTCCACCTCCGCCCCCGCCCTGCGCATCTGGAGGTACCAGGAGGACAGCCAGTCGTCCGTCTCGAAGGGGTCGGGCTCGGCCACGTGCAGCTGGACCGGCAGCTCGTCCACCGAGGCGGACTCCGCGAGGTCCGAGGTGCCGTGGAACAGCAGCAGCCCGCGCGCCTTCTCGTCCCCGAGCGCCAGGGTCTGCGCGATCGAGGCCCCGAGGGAGAAGCCCATGTAGACCAGGCCCCGCTCGGAGTAGGGGGCGGCGGCCAGGACCGCGCGCTTCAGCAGTTCGTCCTTGCCGATCTCGTCCCGGAGCTTCACGCCCTCCTCGACGGTCCCGACCGTCCGGCCGTCGTAGAGGTCCGGCGTCCGGACCTGGTGACCGGCGGCCCGAAGCCGCTCGGCGGCCGCCTCGACGGAAGGGGTCAGCCCGTAGGCCGAGTGGAAGAGCATGATGTCCATGCGTCCCATCCTGCCACCCGACAGGACATCCCCGGCCGTCAGCGCATGCTGCGCACGTCGAGGTGGCGCAGCACCCGGTCCACCACCTCGGGATCGGCGCCGGGTTCGCTGCGGGCCGCGAGGATCTCGTGCCGGGCGGCCGACATCAGCTCCCGCTGGATCCGCTGCACCGCCTTGAACCGCTTCGTCCGCTCCACGAAGGCCGCCCGCCGCTCGTCGTCCACCATGTCGGGGCTGATCCGCGCCCCGATGTCGTACGCCCCGCGCATCAGCCGCTCCTGGACCTCCTCGGGCAGCTCCTCGACCTCCTCGATCTCCTTGAGCCTGCGCCTGGCGGCCTTCGCGGCCCGGATCGCCAGCTCGCGCTCCAGGGCGCGCTCGGCGTCCGCGTCGGCCCGCACCCCGAGCCGCCGGACCAGCCAGGGCAGGGTGAGGCCCTGGAAGACGAGGGTGGTGATGATCACGCAGAAGGCGATGAAGACGATCTGGTCGCGGCCGGGGAAGGGGGCACCGTCGTCGGTGCGGAGCGGGATGGCGAGCGCCAGCGCGACCGAGGCCACCCCGCGCATCCCCGCCCACCACATGACGACGGTCTCCCGCCAGCTCATCGGGATCTCCTCGTCGACGTCCCGGAGCGTGTGCAGCCGCTTCGCCAGCCAGGTGGCGGGGAGCAGCCACAGCAGCCGGACGCCGACGACCACGCCGACGACGACGGCGCCCCAGCCGAGCATCTGCCAGCCGTGTCCCTTCGCGACTCCGAAGACGTGGATGAGCTCCAGGCCGATCAGGCCGAAGGCGATGCCGGTGACGAGGGTGTCGACGATCTGCCAGAAGGTCTGTCCGGCGAGCCGGCCCATGACGTCGTCGGCGTCGGCCGCGTGCTCGGCCAGGAAGAGCGCGGTGAGCAGGACGGCGAGGACGCCGGAGCCGTGCAGCTCCTCGGCGACGACGTAGCTCACGAAGGGGACGAGGAGGGTGAGGCCGGTCTGCAGGGTGGCGTCGCCGAGGAGTCCGATGAGCTTGTTGGCGAGCCAGCCGAGCGCCAGGCCGACGGCCACGGCGACCACGGCGGAGAGCACGAACTCGCCGAGCGCCCGGGGCCAGGAGAAGGAGCCGCTGACGACGGCGGAGATCGCCACGTGGTAGAGCACGATGGCGGTGACGTCGTTGAAGAGCCCCTCGCCCTCCAGGATCGACACCAGCCGGCGGGGCAGCCCGAGCGAGCCGGCCACGGCGGTCGCGGCGACCGGGTCCGGCGGCGCGACGAGGGCGCCGAGCGCGAGGGCGGCGGCCAGGGGGAGGCCGGGCACGAGGGAGTGCGCGACCGCGCCGACGGCGGCGGTGGTGACGAAGACCAGGGCGACCGCGAGCAGGAAGATGGGCCGTCTGTTGGCCGCGAACTGCCGCCAGGAGGTCCGCTGCACGGAGGCGTACAGCAGGGGCGGCAGCACCAGCGGGAGGATGAACTCCGGCGGGATCTCGACGTTCGGCACGAAGGGCAGGAAGGCCAGCACGATCCCGACGAGGGTCATCAGGACCGGCGCGGGCAGTCCGAGCCGCTCACCGAGGGGCACGGTGAGCAGGGCGCCGAGGAGCAGCAGGAAGAGCAGGGCCAATTGATCCACGGCCCCACCCTGTCACGTACGTCCTTTTTGGCGCCGATTGCCCCCCTGCGTACGCCGGGAAGCGACGAACGCCACAGGAGGCGGAGGACCGCCCGGCCCGCCACGGGGCCCGGGGCGGGCAGGCCGCCGGGTCCGCCACGGGGCCCGGGGCGGGCAGGCCGCCGGGTTCCTACAGGGCCCGCCTCATGGCCCGGTGCGGCATCCCCGCGTCCGGGAACTCGGGCCCGTACGCCACGTAGCCGAGCCGCTCGTAGAAGCCGAGCGCGTGGGTCTGCGCGTGCAGGTCGACGGCGCTCAGTCCGCGCTCCCGCGCCATGTCCTCGATGCCCCGCACGAGCGCCGCGCCGACCCCGAGACCACGCGCCGCCCTGGCGACGGCGAGCCGGCCGAGGGAGCCGACCGAGGCGTCCGCGCCGGTCCTGCCGACCGCGTCCGCCCCGTGCAGCAGGCGGCCGGTGCCCAGCGGCAGCCCGTCCGCGCCCACCGCCAGCACGTGCGCCGCGGTCGCGTCGTACGCGTCGTACTCGATCTCCTGCGGGACGCCCTGCTCCTCGACGAAGACCTCGCGGCGCACCGCGAAGCAGGCCTCCCGGTCCTCGTCCCCGAGCGCCTCGCGGACGCTGTACGGGACGGTCACCGGCTCTCCGCCGCGATCCGGTCGAGGGCCTTCTGCAGGTCCTCGGGGTAGGTGCTGGCGAACTCGACCCAGGACCCGTCGCCCGGGTGCTCGAAGCCGAGGCGGACGGCGTGCAGCCACTGCCGGGTCAGGCCGAGGCGCTTGGCGAGCGTCGGGTCGGCGCCGTAGGTGAGGTCTCCGACGCAGGGGTGGCGGTGGGCGGACATGTGCACCCGGATCTGGTGGGTGCGGCCCGTCTCCAGCTTGATGTCGAGCAGCGAGGCCGAGCGGTACGCCTCGATGAGGTCGTAGTGCGTGACGGAGGGCTTGCCGTCGGCGGTGACCGCCCACTTGTAGTCGTGGTTCGGGTGCCGGCCGATCGGCGCGTCGATGGTGCCGCTCATCGGGTCCGGGTGGCCCTGGACCAGCGCGTGGTAGCGCTTGTCGACCGTGCGCTCCTTGAACTGGCGCTTGAGCGAGGTGTACGCGTACTCCGACTTGGCGACCACCATCAGGCCGGAGGTGCCGACGTCGAGGCGGTGCACGATGCCCTGGCGCTCGGCGGCGCCGGAGGTGGAGATGCGGTACCCGGCGGCGGCGAGGCCGCCGATGACCGTGGTGCCGGTCCAGCCGGGGCTGGGGTGCGCGGCGACGCCGATCGGCTTCATGATCACGACGATGTCGTCGTCGTCGTGGACGATCTCCATGCCCTCGACGGGCTCGGCGACGACCTGCACGGGCGCGGGCGCGCCCGGCATCTCGACCTCGAGCCAAGCGCCGCCGCTGACCCGCTCGGACTTGCCGACGACGGAGCCGTCGACCTGGACCTTCCCTGCGGCGGCCAGCTCGGCCGCCTTCGTACGGGAGAACCCGAACATACGGGCGATGGCGGCGTCGACGCGCTCGCCCTCCAGGCCATCGGGAACGGGCAGCGTGCGGATCTCGGGACTCGTGCTCACCCGTCGAGTATGCCTTGTCAGTCCTTGTGGACGGTGCCGTCGGGGTCCAGGCCCCGGAACGACAGGATGACGATCAGGATGCCGCCGCAGACGATCGCCGAGTCGGCGAGGTTGAAGACGGCGAAGTGCGCGGGGGCGATGAAGTCCACGACCGCGCCCTCGAAGACGCCCGGCGAGCGGAAGATCCGGTCCGTGAGGTTGCCGAGCGCGCCGCCGAGCAGCAGGCCGAGCGCGATCGCCCAGGGCAGGCTGTAGAGCTTGCGCGCGAGGCGGATGATCACCGCGATGACCACGGCCGCGATCACGGTGAAGATGATCGTGAAGGCCTCGCCCATGCCGAAGGCGGCGCCCGGGTTGCGGATGGCGTCGAGCCGCAGCAGGTCGCCGATCAGGTCGATCGGCTCGTGGCCCTCCAGCTTGGCGACCACCAGCATCTTGCTGCCGAGGTCGAGCAGGTAGGCGAGCACGGCCACGACGAAGAGGGCGACGATCCTGCGCCTGCCCCTCGGCCGCTCCCCGGGAGCGGCCGCGCCGTCGGCGGCCGGCGCGCCGTCGTGGTCCGACGCGCCGTCCCGGGCCTCGGTCCCCTCCCGGGCCGCCGGATCGTCGGAGGCGGCCGTCCCGTCGGCCCCTGCTGAATCCGGCGTACTGGTGATGCGCTCCGCCTCTGCCACGTGAGTGAGTCCCTCGACCTCGATGCCTGACCGTGCGTCGAGGGTACGGCACAGGCGTGCGAGACCGGCAGCCGCGACCGTCAGCCGCGCCGCTCCTGTCGCTGTTTGTCCTCGACGCAGAGCGTGGCTCGCGGGAAGGCCTGCATCCGCGCCTTGCCGATCGGCTTCCCGCACACCTCGCACAGGCCGTACGTGCCCGCGTCGAGCCGCTCCAGGGCGTGCTCGGTCTGCTCCAGCATCTCCCGGGCGTTCGCGGCGAGGGCCAGCTCGTGCTCGCGCGTGATGTTCTTGGTGCCCGTGTCGGCCTGGTCGTCCCCGGCGCCGTCGCCCGAGTCCCGCATCAGGCCGGTCAGCTCCTCCTGGGAGTGGACGAGCTCGCTGCGCAGCCGCAGCGCCTCCGCCTGGAGCACGCTGCGGGCCTCGGTGACCTCCTCCGGCGTCCAGGGGTCCTCGCCGGGCCGCACCGCGAGCTCGCCGGCCCGTGCGGGAGGCACCGGCGCCCCGTCCCCGACGGTCGTGACGCCACCCGCGGTCTTCTTCGCTGCCACCGTCCTGGCTCCTGTCTGCTTCTTGGCGGCGGGCGCCTTCCTGGCGGCCGCCTTCTTCGCCACGGCCTTCTCGGCGGGCGTCTTCGGGGCGGAGGCGTCGGGGGCGGAGACCGCCGCACCGCCCCCACCGGGAGCGGCGTCCTCGGCGGCCCTCCTCCGGGCCGCGGCCTTCCCGGCCGGCGCCTTCTTCGCGACCGTCTTCTTCGCGGGCGTCTTCCCGTCGACCGCGACCGGCTTCCCGGCGACCGTCGACTTCTTGCCGGCCACGTCCTTGGCGACCTCGGTCGCGCCGGTGGAACCGGCGGCCGAGGTCTTCTTCGCGGCGGTCTTCTTCGCCACCATGTCGCGGCCCCTTCACATTTTGTGATCTTGCTCGCGAATCGTGCTGGGACGATAAATCGGCCCAAGGCCCGCGGCAACGGGGCACGCCGCCGTTCCCACCCGCCCCCGCTCCCCGCGGGGCGGGCCTGCCTCCGTTGTGCCCAGCTCCCCGCCCGGTTATCCGTCCCGCCCCTCCCCCACATGGCCGCAAGGGAAGTCCGGCACACCCCGTATGGCCATTCGGGTCACGGGAAAACCGGTCTGCCGCCCGCTCCCGGGCCCCGTACACTGGCCACAGCGAAAGGCGTGGATGGGGACGAGTAGCGTCGCAAGCAGCCATGAGCGACCCGGGGACGGTGAGAGCCCGGGGGCGAGCCCGATGTGAAGCATCACCCCGGAGCCGTCGGAAGAAAGCCGCACGACAGGGCGGTGACTAGACCCGGCGTCGCGACCCCAATGAGGGGGCTCAGGACGATCACGTCCGGGGCCAAGGAGGGTGGTACCGCGGGAGCAGTGCTCTCGTCCCTCCGACGGAAGAGAACCGTCCGCCGGAGGAAGATCGATGTCGCAGTACCGCCAGGTGCCCGCCCAGGTCGACCTGCCCGCGCTGGAGCACGACGTGCTCGATTTCTGGCGCGAGAGCAAGGTCTTCGCCAAGACCCTGGAGCAGTCCGAGGGACGCCCCGAGTGGGTGTTCTACGAAGGCCCGCCCACCGCCAACGGCATGCCCGGCGCCCACCACATCGAGGCACGCGTCTTCAAGGACGTCTTCCCCCGCTTCCGGACCATGCGCGGCTACCACGTGGCCCGCAAGGCCGGCTGGGACTGCCACGGCCTGCCCGTCGAGCTCGCCGTCGAGAAGGAGCTCGGCTTCTCCGGCAAGAAGGACATCGAGGCGTACGGCATCGCCGAGTTCAACGCCAAGTGCCGCGAGTCCGTGACCCGGCACACCGACGCCTTCGCCGAGCTCACGACCCGCATGGGCTACTGGGTCGACCTCGACGACGCCTACCGGACCATGGACCCCTCGTACATCGAGTCGGTCTGGTGGTCCCTCAAGCAGATCTTCGACAAGGACCTCCTCGTCCAGGACCACCGCGTCGCCCCCTGGTGCCCCCGCTGCGGCACCGGCCTCTCCGACCACGAGCTGGCCCAGGGCTACGAGACGGTCGTCGACCCCTCGGTCTACGTCCGCTTCCCGCTGACCTCCGGCCCCCTCGCGGGCAAGGCGGCGCTGCTGGTCTGGACGACGACCCCCTGGACCCTGGTCTCCAACACGGCGGTCGCCGCGCACCCCGAGGTGACGTACGTGGTCGCCACGGACGGCGACGAGCGCGTCGTCGTCGCCCAGCCGCTGCTCGAGAAGGCGCTCGGCGAGGGCTGGGTCACCACGGGCGAGTCCTTCACGGGCGCGGAGATGGAGCGCTGGACCTACCGGCGCCCCTTCGAGCTGATCCCCTTCGACGCCCCGGCCCACTACGTCGTCAACGCCGAGTACGTCACGACCGAGGACGGCACGGGTCTGGTCCACCAGTCCCCCGCCTTCGGCGAGGACGACCTCAAGGTCTGCAAGGCGTACGGCCTCCCGGTCGTGAACCCGGTCCGCCCCGACGGCACCTTCGAGGAGGACGTGCCGCTGGTCGGCGGCGTCTTCTTCAAGAAGGCCGACGAGGCGCTCACCGCCGACCTGGACGCGCGCGGCCTGCTCTTCCGGCACATCGCGTACGAGCACAGCTACCCGCACTGCTGGCGCTGCCACACGGCCCTGCTCTACTACGCGCAGCCGTCCTGGTACATCCGTACGACCGCCGTGAAGGACCGTCTCCTCGAGGAGAACGAGAAGACGAACTGGTTCCCGGAGTCGGTCAAGCACGGCCGCTTCGGCGACTGGCTGAACAACAACATCGACTGGGCGCTCTCCCGCAACCGCTACTGGGGCACCCCGCTGCCGATCTGGCGCTGCGAGGACGACCACCTGACCTGCGTGGGCTCGCGCGCGGAGCTCACCGAGCTGACGGGCACCGACCAGTCCGAGCTCGACCCGCACCGCCCCTACATCGACGCGGTCACGTTCCCGTGCCCCGCCGACGGCTGCGGCAGGACCGCCACCCGCGTGCCGGAGGTCATCGACGCCTGGTACGACTCGGGCTCGATGCCGTTCGCGCAGTACGGCTACCCGTACGAGAACAAGGAACTCTTCGAGTCCCGCTACCCCGCCCAGTTCATCTCCGAGGCCATCGACCAGACCCGCGGCTGGTTCTACACGCTGATGGCCGTCGGCACCCTCGTCTTCGACAAGTCGTCCTACGAGAACGTGGTCTGCCTCGGCCACATCCTCGCCGAGGACGGCCGGAAGATGTCCAAGCACCTGGGCAACATCCTCCAGCCGATCCCGCTCATGGACCAGCACGGCGCCGACGCGGTCCGCTGGTTCATGGCGGCCGGCGGCTCGCCGTGGGCGGCGCGCCGGGTGGGCCACGGCACGATCCAGGAGGTCGTGCGCAAGACCCTCCTCACCTACTGGAACACGGTCGCCTTCCAGGCGCTGTACGCCCGTACGTCCGGCTGGGCACCCGGCGCCGCCGACCCGGCGCCGGCCGACCGCACGGTCCTCGACCGCTGGCTGCTCTCCGAGCTGAACACCCTGGTCGCCGAGACGACCGAGGCGATGGAGTCGTACGACACCCAGCGCACCGGCAAGCTGATCTCGGCGTTCGTCGACGACCTCTCCAACTGGTACGTGCGCCGCTCCCGCCGCCGCTTCTGGCAGGGCGACGCCGCCGCGCTCCGCACGCTCCACGACGTCATCGAGACGGTCACCCGCCTCATGGCCCCGCTGACCCCCTTCATCACGGAGCGGGTCTGGCAGGACCTGATCGTCCCGGTGACCCCCGACGCCCCGGAGTCGGTCCACCTCTCCACCTGGCCCGAGGCCGACGCCGCCCTGATCGACGGCACCCTCTCCGAGCAGATGCTCCTGGTCCGCCGCCTGGTCGAGCTGGGCCGGGCGACGCGCGCGGAGTCCGGCGTGAAGACCCGCCAGCCGCTGTCCCGCGCGCTGGTCGCGGCGACCGGCTTCACGGCCCTGTCGCCGGAACTCCAGGCCCAGATCACGGAGGAGCTCAACGTCTCCTCGCTCGCCTCCCTGTCGGAGGTGGGCGGCAGCCTCGTCGACACCACCGCCAAGGCCAACTTCCGTGCCCTGGGCAAGCGTTTCGGCAAGGGCGTCCAGGACGTGGCCAAGGCCGTGGCCGCGGCCGACGCGGCGGCCCTCTCGCTGGCCCTCCGCTCCGGCGAGGCGACGCTCTCGGTGAACGGCGAGGACGTCACCGTCACCCCGGAGGAGATCATCATCACGGAGACCCCCCGCGAGGGCTGGTCGGTCGCCTCCGACGCGGGCGCGACGGTGGCGCTGGACCTGGAGATCACCCCGGAGCTGCGGCGCGCCGGCCTGGCCCGTGACGCGATCCGGCTGATCCAGGAGGCCCGCAAGAACAGCGGCCTGGACGTCGCGGACCGCATCGCGCTGCGGTGGACGTCCGCGTCCGCGGAGACGGTGGACGCGCTGACGGCCCACGCGTCCCTGATCGCGGACGAGGTCCTGGCGACGGACTACGCGCAGGGCGAGGGCGACGGCTCGTACGGCGCCCCGTTCGAGGACGAGTCCCTCTCCCTCGCCTTCCGCCTCCGCAAGGCGTAGCCCCCCGCCGAAGGGCCCGGCCTCCCTGAGGGGGCCGGGCCCTTCGCCGTACGGCTGCACCCACTGCACCGGCACCCACCCCCGCCGTTGTGGGCGCCGCCCCGCCGTTGTGGGCAGCCGTTCCCCTGGGGCGAGGGGGGTCCCCCTGCTCGAGCGAAGCCGAGAGCTTGGGGGAGGGTGGGCACAACGGAACGGCGCCCCTTGCCGGCGCCCGAGGCTCCCGCGCCTGGACCCGCACCGGAAACGTGCGCCGCACGACGTGGTGCGGGTCGGGGCGCGGAACGCGGAGGCGCCGCTGAGGGGCGCCGTCCCGTGTGCCCACCCGTCCCGCCCCAGCGGGACGATTGCCCACACGGGAGGGTGCGGGAGGGGCGCCGCCCAGCAGGGCGTGGGCCCCACACGGGCGGGGCACCGCCCGCAGGGCGCGGCCCCGCACCGGTAGGGGGCGCGGGCTCCCGGTCGGGCGTGGGCCCCACAGGTGGGGCAACGCCCCGCTAGGCGCGGGCCCACGGGCAGGGGCGGGGCCGCGCCCTGCGGGCGGGGGCGGTACGCCGAAGGGCCGGCTCCCCAGGGGGAGCCGGCCCTTCGTGGCTGCCGACGGCTACGCGCTCAGAGCGCGGTCACCGGCCGCCTCAGTTGTCGTCCTCGTCGATGAGGAAGCCGCGCATCGGCGCCGGCGCCTGCTGCATCGGCTGCGGGGCCTGCGGCCGGACCGGAGCCATCGGCTGGGTCATCGCGGGGGACATCTGCTGCTGGCCGCCGTAGGAGGGCGCGCCGCCCATGGACGGCGCACCGCCCATCCCGCCGTTGCCGCCGTAGGACGGCGCGCTCGCGCCCGCCGAGGCCATCGACGGGGCCGGCGGCAGCGAGGCCGCGGCCGGGGTGCGCGGCGGAGCCAGCGAGTCGTCCGCCTGGGTCTCCAGCTGACGCAGCTGCGACTCCAGGTAGGACTTCAGGCGCGTGCGGTACTCGCGCTCGAAGCCGCGCAGGTCCTCGACCTTGCGCTCCAGCGTGGCGCGGGCGGACTCCAGGGAGCCCATCGCGACGCGGTGCTTCTCCTGCGCGTCCCGCTCAAGAGCGTCCGCCTTGGCGCGGGCGTCCCGCTCCAGGCCCTCGGCGCGCGAGCGCGCCTCGCCGACGATCTTGTTGGCCTCGGAGCGCGCCTCGGCGATCGCCTGGTCGGCGGTCTGCTGGGCGAGCGAGAGGACACGCGCGGCGCTGTCGCCACCGGGGCCCTGCTGCGGCTGCTGCATCTGCGGCGGCTGCATCTGCTGCTGCTGCGGGTGACCCATGGGGCCGCCCTGCATCGGGCCGGGGCCCATGGGGCCGCCCTGCATGGGGCCGCCCTGCATCGGGCCGGGGCCCATGGGCCCGCCCTGCATGGGGCCGCCCTGCATCGGACCGGCGGGCAGCGCGGGGGCACCGGACGGCAGCTGCGGCGGGCCCATCTGCGGCTGCTGCTGCTGCTGCGGCGGTCCGGATATGGCGGCGGGCACGGGGGCGCCGGGACCGCCGGGACGGTCCTGCTGCTCCGGGGGCTTGCGCATACCCTGCTGCTGCTGGTTCTGCGCGGCGGCACGCGTGGCGGCGGCCAGCTTGGCGCGCAGGTCCTCGTTCTCGCGGAGCAGGCGGGTCAGTTCGGCTTCGACCTCATCGAGGAAGGCATCGACCTCGTCCTCGTCATAGCCTTCTCGAAGGCGGACGGTCGTGAACTGCTTGTTCCGCACGTCCTCGGGGGTCAGCGGCATCTCTTCTTCACCTCTACGTAGTCGTCGGCAGTCGGCAAGACCGTATCGTCCACTTGTTCCTCCACCATCACCTCGCGAAGCTGCTCACGATGGAGATCAGGATGTAAACGATGATCATCAGAACGAAGAAGGACAGGTCGAGTGCCACGCCCCCGAGACGCAGCGGCGGGATGAGTCGCCGCAGAAGCTTGAGCGGTGGATCGGTGACAGTGTAGGTGGCCTCAAGGACGACCACCATCGCCTTACCGGGTTGCCATGAACGGGCGAACTGGAAGACGTAGTCCATGACAAGTCGGGCGATCAGGAGGACGAGGAAGCACATCAGCACGATGTAGACCACCTGTAGTGCGACGCCCATCCCGCGTTTCCCTCTCCCCTGGCTTTCGTGCTCTCGCTTGTCCGGCCGCTTCGCGACCGGTCCGTCCGGTTCTCGTGTTCTCAGCTCTGGTTGAAGAATCCGCCCTCTGCGATCCGGGCCTTGTCCTCCGCCGTGACATCGACGTTAGCAGGCGACAACAAGAACACCTTCTGCGTCACGCGCTCAATGCTGCCATGGAGCCCGAAGACCAGTCCGGCGGCAAAGTCGACAAGTCGCTTCGCGTCCGTGTCGTCCATCTCCGTGAGGTTCATGATCACCGGGGTGCCCTCACGGAAGTGTTCCCCGATGGTACGGGCCTCGTTGTAGGTCCGCGGGTGCAGCGTGGTGATGCGGTACGGCTCCCGCTCGGACACGACCTTGGGCATGATCACCGGTGCGTTCTTCTCCAGGCTCGGGCGTTCGGGTGTGATGGATGCCACGGGGGCAATTCGGGCCGGACGTCCGCTTTCGGCGAGCACCGGGACAGAATGGGCGATCGGCTCCCGGGGGGCCGGGGGCTGCGCCACTCGCACCGGCTCCTCGCGCTCCACCTGGCGCGGGGGGGTGTGGCGCCGGTCGCGCTCGGGCTCCGGCTCCAGCTCGGGTTCGAAGTCGTCGTCGGGGTCGAAGCCCCGGCCGTCGTACCCATCGTCCTCCACGAGGCCGAGGTAGACCGCCATCTTGCGCATCGCGCCGGCCATTCTCTGAGTCCTCCGCTCTGTGGTGGATCGGCCTCGTCACCAAGTGCCGGCGATCCACGGGCCACCCCACCGTTCTGCGGAATGACCATATTTTCTGCTGTGGTCCGACTTGCTTCGCGACGTTACCCGAGCTTCGGGCGGACGCCGAGTACCGCCGTACCGACGCGTACGTGTGTCGCCCCGGCAGCGACGGCCTCCTCGAGGTCCGCACTCATCCCCGCCGACACCATGTTCGCAGTCGGACGGGTCGTGCGCAGGACAGTCGACAAATCCATCAGCCGGTCGAAGGCCGCGCGTTGCCGGCCGGCGTACTCCCCGGCCAGCGGCGCGACGGTCATCAGTCCGTCGAGCCGCAGCCCGGGTGCGGCGTCGACGGCCGCGGCCAACTCCTCGATCCCGTCCGGGGCGACACCGCCGCGGTCGCCCCGCTCGCCCGACTCGGCGTCGAGCGCGACCTGGATCAGGCAGCCGAGCTCGCGGTCCGCCTTCCCCGCGGCCGCGGAGAGGGAGGAAACGAGCTTCAGGCGGTCGACGGACTGCACCACATCGGCATAACCCACCACGGATCTGACCTTGTTGGTCTGCAACTGGCCCACGAAGTGCCAGGTCAGATCAAGGTCGGCACAGGCGGCGGCCTTGGGGGCGGCGTCCTGGTCCCGGTTCTCGGCGACGTGCCGCACCCCGAGTTCGTGCAGGAGCCTGACGTCGCTCGCGGGGTAGGTCTTGGTGACCACGATCAGCGTCACCTCCTTCCGCTCGCGTCCGGCGGCGGCGCACGCGGCGGCGATCCGCTCCTCCACCGCGGTGAGGTTCGCGGCGAGTTCCGACTTGCGATCCGTCATGTCTCTTCTCGGTTCAACCAGACATATCCCGCGAGTCGCCCTGTGGTGCGATCGCGGCGGTACGAGTAGTGGTCGCGCGATTCCAGGGTGCAGACCCCGGCGTCCTCGACGTCGCGGACCCCGAGCCGCGCCAACTGCGCGCGCACTCCGGCGGCGACGTCGACGGCGGGGGTGCCCCAGGAGGTCTCCGCGTGCGCGGCGGGTTCGACCGCCGCGACCTCGGCGCGCATCGCCTCCGGCACCTCGTAGCACCGGCCGCAGACGGCGGGGCCGGTGCGGGCGACGATCCGGGCGGGGTCGGCGCCGAGCTCCGCCATCGCCGCGACGGCGGCGGGGACGACTCCGGCGACCATCCCGGGCCGCCCGGCGTGGGCGGCGGCGGCGACTCCGGCGACCGGATCGGCGAGGAGGACGGGGACGCAGTCCGCGGTGAGCACGGCGAGGGCGAGTCCGGGCCGGGCGGTGACGATCGCGTCGACGGACGGGACGTCCGCGTCCCCCCAGGGGCCGTCGACCTCGACGACGTCCGCGCCGTGCACCTGGTTCATCCAGACCACCCGCGCCGGGTCGAGCCCGAGGGCTCCGGCGGCGGCGGCCCGGTTGGCGCGCACGGCCGCCGGCTCCTCCCCCACCGCTCCGCCGAGGTTGAGCTCCTCGTACGGAACGGCGCTCACCCCGCCCCACCGGTCGGTGAAGGCGAAGTGGGCGCCGTTCGCGTCGAAGCGGTGTCCTATCACTTCAGGAAGTCCGGGACGTCCAGCTCCTCGGCCTGGCTGTCCGCGTACGGACGGGCCGGGGGGACGACCGGCGGGACGGGCGCCAGCGGGGTCTCGTTGACGACCGGGGCGGGCTCGGCCGGGGCCGGGGCCGGCTCCTCGCGCGGGGGGACCGTGCCGAGGCCGCCCAGCGGGCGGGGGTTCTCGGTGGCGCGGGGCGCCGGGGCCGGCTCCTCGCGCTTGGCCGAGACCGAGCCGATGATGTTGTCGCGGCGGGCCGGCGGCTGGCCGCCGTCGAAGCCGGCCGCGATGACGGTGACCCGGACCTCGTCGCCGAGGGCGTCGTCGATGACGGCGCCGAAGATGATGTTGGCCTCGGGGTGGGCCGCCTCGCTGACCAGCTGCGCGGCCTCGTTGATCTCGAAGAGGCCGAGGTCGCTGCCGCCGGAGATGGAGAGCAGCACGCCGCGGGCGCCGTCGATGGAGGCCTCCAGGAGCGGCGAGGAGATCGCCATCTCGGCCGCCGCCACCGCGCGGTCGTCGCCGCGGGCGGAGCCGATGCCCATGAGCGCCGAACCGGCCTCGGACATGACCGACTTCACGTCGGCGAAGTCGAGGTTGATCAGACCCGGGGTGGTGATGAGGTCGGTGATGCCCTGGACGCCGCTCAGGAGGACCTGGTCGGCCGACTTGAAGGCGTCGAGCACGGAGACCTGGCGGTCCGAGATCGAGAGCAGCCGGTCGTTGGGGATGACGATGAGGGTGTCGACCTCTTCGCGGAGCTCGGCGATGCCGTCCTCCGCCTGGTTGGCGCGCCGACGGCCCTCGAAGGTGAACGGCCGGGTGACCACACCGATCGTGAGGGCGCCGAGCGAGCGCGCGATGTTGGCGACGACGGGTGCGCCGCCGGTGCCGGTGCCGCCGCCTTCGCCGGCGGTGACGAAGACCATGTCGGCCCCCTTGAGGACCTCCTCGATCTCCTCACGGTGGTCCTCTGCCGCCTTGCGACCGACGGCCGGGTTGGCCCCGGCCCCGAGGCCGCGGGTGAGTTCACGGCCGACGTCGAGCTTGACGTCGGCGTCGCTCATCAACAGCGCTTGCGCGTCGGTGTTGATCGCGATGAACTCGACGCCCTTGAGACCGACCTCGATCATTCGGTTGATGGCATTGACACCACCGCCGCCGACACCGATGACCTTGATGACTGCGAGGTAGTTCTGCGGTGCTGCCACGTCGAAGGCCTCTCGCCTCGAGTTACGTGTCGTCGCTGCGCGGTTGGTCGCGCCGCTCCGACGGATGCCGATTGGGACGGTCCGAAACGCCGACCCGAACCCTAACGTTGAAGTTTAGGGTTACCAGTGTCTCTGTTCGCTGGACTCTTCCGAACAGGACACTAAGTCGACAAGTGGCGCACGTTCAACGAACACGCCGAACCTCCCGTTTTTCTTTTCACCCTATGTGATCACCCGTAGCGCTGGCCAACCAGGGTGTTGGCCAGCGGAGATGGCCGTCAACTCCCGGACGAGGCGGGCGCCGTGGGGGCACTTACATCGAAGTGCCCCGCTTCGGGGCTCGCCTTCATGAGGGCGGTCAGGACCCGCGCCTTGACCGGGCCGTGCTCGCCGCTGCCCCAGAAGACCGTTCGGCCCCCGGCCAGCTCCAGGGTGACGGAATCGTACGAGGTGACGCGTACGACACGAGTGTCCCGGGCGACTTCCGGCGGGAGTTCGCCACGGACGCGGACCGCCTCCCCGAGCAGCCGGTCCGCGCCGAAGCGGCGGAGGCTCGGCGAGGCGGCGCTGTCCAGGACGAGCAGGGGGACGCCGCGCGGGGCCGTGTCGACGGTGGCGAACCGCAGGGCCGTGGAGTCCACTTCGATGAACTTTCGCCCCTTTTCGATGAGCAACACGGGCTGCCGTTCCGTCACCTTCAGCCCGATTCCGTGCGGCCATGACCGTACGACGTCGATCGACCCGATCCGCGGCAGCCGCTGCCGGAGCCGGGCCTCGATCCCGTCGGTGTCGACGGAGACGAGCGGGGCGCCCATCGGGACGGCGGCGACCGCCTCGACCTCGGCCGGCGTCAGGACCCGGGTGCCGGAAGTCTTCACACGTTCCACACGGAACCAGGTCGACCCGTAGAGCGCCCAGACCCCGCCGACCACGAGCGCGACGAGGCCGAGCGCCACGAGGAGCACCCGGGGGGCGGGCAACCGGAACCGACGATTCCGGTCGCGGGCGCCGGGCGACCGCTCCGACGACCCCTTCGACTTGCTGGTACCGCTCTTCTCCGCGGTCGTCGGTCCGGCTGCCACCCGGCGCCTCCTGCCCTCAGTCCCCCGCCGTTCCCGCTAGCGGGAGGCGATCGCCTCGTACACCATGCCGACGAGCAGGTCGTCGGCGTCCCGGCGGCCGAACTCGGCGGCGGCGCGGGACATCTCGTACAACCGGTGCGGATCCGCCAGCACGGGCAGGACGTTGCCCTGCACCCACTGCGGCGTCAGCTCCGCGTCGTCGACGAGGAGCCCACCGCCCGCCTTGACCACCGGCTGGGCGTTGAGCCGCTGTTCGCCGTTGCCGATGGGCAGCGGGACGTAGGCGGCGGGCAGCCCGACGGCGGAGAGCTCGGCGACGGTCATCGCGCCCGCGCGGCAGAGCATCATGTCGGCCGCGGCGTACGCGAGGTCCATCCGGTCCACGTACGGTACCGGCACGTACGGCGGCATACCGGGCATGTTGTCGACACGCGGCATCTCGTTCTTCGGGCCGACCGCGTGCAGGATCTGGATGCCGGAGCGCTGGAGCACCGGGGCGATCTGCTGGATCACCTCGTTGAGCCGCCGGGCGCCCTGGGAGCCGCCGGAGACGAGCAGCGTCGGCAGGTTCGGGTCGAGGCCGAAGGCGGCGCGCGCCTCGGGCCGCATCCGCGCCCGGTCGAGGGTCGCGATGGTGTGCCGCAGCGGGATGCCGATGTAGCGGGCGTTGCGGAGCTTGCTGTCCGGGGTGGCGACGGCGACCCCGGCCGCGTACCGCGAACCGATCTTGTTGGCCAGGCCGGGCCGGGCGTTGGCCTCGTGGACCACGATGGGCACCCCGAGGCGCTTGGCCGCCAGATAGCCGGGCAGGGCCACGTAGCCGCCGAAGCCGACCACGCAGTCCGCCTTGGTGCGCTCCAGGACCTGCTCGGCCGCCTTGATCGTGCCGCGCAGCCGCCCGGGGACGGTGATCAGCTCGGGCGTGGGCTTGCGGGGCAGCGGCACGGCGGGGATGAGCGCCAACTCGTAGCCCCGCTCGGGCACGAGCCGGGTCTCCAGACCCTTCTCCGTGCCGAGCGCCGTGATCCCCACGCTGGGGTCCTGCCTGCGCAGGGCGTCCGCGAGGGCCAGCGCGGGCTCGATGTGGCCGGCGGTCCCCCCGCCGGCGAGTACGACATGCACCGAAATTCACCGCTCTCCGGACGGGCGCTTCTTGACGCGCCGTCGCATCGACTTCCATCTCTTCCCGGCCCGCTTGCCCCAGCCGGGGCGACGCATGGCCAGGGCCGCTTTCGCGGCGGGTTCCTGTCGCGCGAAGGCGATGAGGAGCCCGACGGCGAACATGGTCGGCAGCAGGGCCGACCCTCCGTAGGAGAACAGCGGGAGCGGGACACCGGCGATCGGCAGCAGGCCGAGCACCGCACCGATGTTGATCACGGCCTGAGCCGTGATCCAGGTGGTCACACCTCCCGCGGCGAACCTCACGAAGGGGTCCTCCGTGCCTCCGGCCACGCGGATACCCGCATAGCCTAGAGCCGCGAACAGGGCGAGTACCGACAGCGTCCCCGCGAGACCCAGTTCCTCACCGGTGACCGCGAAGATGAAGTCGGTGTGCGCTTCGGGGAGTTGGCCCCATTTCTCGACGCTCGCACCGAGTCCGGAACCGAACCAACCGCCCGAGGCCAGAGCATAGATTCCGTGCGCGGCCTGCAGGCAGGGGGCTCCCTCGCCACCGGGATCGGTCGCGCCGATGCAGTCGAAGCGCTTCATCCGGTTCGAACTCGTCTTGATCAGCAGCACGCCGATCGCACCGGCCACCGTGAGCACGCCGACGAAGAGCCGGGTGGGCGCTCCGGCCGTCCACAACAGGCCGAAGAGGATGGCCGCGAGGATGATCGAGGTGCCCATGTCGCCGCCGAGCATGATCAGTCCGAGCAGCATGAAGGCCCCGGGGACCAGCGGCACCAGCATGTGCTTCCACTGGGTCAGCAGCCGCATGTCCTGCTTGCGCGCGAGCAGGTCGGCCCCCCACAGGATCAGCCCCAGCTTGCCGAACTCGCTGGGCTGGAGCTGGAAGGGGCCGCCGAGCGAGATCCAGTTCTGGTTGCCGTTGACCGCGTGCCCTATCCCGGGGATCTGCACGAGGACCATCAGGAAGACCGCGCCGGCCAGGATCGGGTAGGCGAGCGCCCGGTGCAGCTTGACCGGCATCCGCGAGGCGACCAGGAGCAGTCCGGTGCCGAGGAGCGCGGCGAAGAACTGCTTCCGGAAGAAGTAGGAGGGCACCAGGTCGTAGCGGAGCGCCGTGATCATCGAGGCGGAGTAGACCATCACGAGGCCGAGCGTGGTGATGAGCAGCCCCGCGCCGATGATCACGTAGTACGCCGTCAGGGGCCGGTCCCAGGCCTTGCGGAGCCGCTCGTAGGCCCCCCGTACGCCGCCGCGCGCTCGCCGCGGGGTCGCGGGAGCCCGCCCTCCGCCGCGTGCGGCGGAGGGGCGGCGTGTCCCGGCGATCTTGCTCGGCATGGTCGCTGTCCCCTCCGGTCGTGCCCGGTCCGGCCGGACCCTCCCACTGGTCGGGTCAGGCGTCCCCGGTGGCGGCGAGGGCGCGGACGGCGTCCGCGAAGGCCTCGCCCCGCTTGTTGTAGTTGGTGAACATGTCCATCGAGGCGCAGGCCGGGGCGAGCAGGACCGTGTCTCCCGGACGGGCGAGCCGGGCCGCCTCGCGGACCGCCTCGGACATCGCCCCAGTGTCGGTCCGGTCGAGGTCCACCACCGGGACCTCCGGGGCGTGTCGCGCCAGGGCTTCGCGGATCAGGGCGCGGTCGGCGCCGATCAGGACGGCCCCGCGCAGGCGCTTCGCCGACCGCTGGACGAGCTCGTCGAAGGTCGCGCCCTTGGCGAGGCCGCCGGCGATCCAGACGATCGGGTCGTAGGCGGCCAACGAGGCTTCGGCGGCGTGGGTGTTGGTGGCCTTGGAGTCGTCGACGTACGTGACTCCCTCGACCTCCTCGACCAGTTCGATGCGGTGCGGGTCGGGGCGGAAGGCCTTCAGGCCGTCCCGTACGGCCTTCGCCTCGACGCCGAAGGCGCGCGCGAGGGCGGCCGCGGCGAGGGCGTTGGCGATGTTGTGCGGGGCCGGCGGCTGGACGTCGGAGACCTCGGCGAGCTCCTGGGCGTTCTTCTGCCGGTTCTCGACGAAGGCGCGGTCGACGAGGATGCCCTCGACGACGCCGAGCTGGGAGGGGCCGGGAGTGCCGAGGGTGAAGCCGATGGCCCGGCAGCCCTCCTCGACGTCGGCCTCGCGCACCAGGTCCTCGGTGACCTTGTCGGCGACGTTGTACACGCAGGCGACCTGGTTGCCCTCGTAGATCCGGCCCTTGTCGGCGGCGTACGCCTCCATGGAGCCGTGCCAGTCGAGGTGGTCGGGCGCCAGGTTGAGCACGGCGGCCGAGTGGGCGCGGACGGAGGGCGCCCAGTGGAGCTGGTAACTGGAGAGCTCGACCGCGAGGACGTCGTACTCCTCCTCGCCGAGCACCGCGTCGAGGAGCGAGACGCCGATGTTGCCGACGGCGGCGGTCCGCAGGCCCGCCGCCTCCAGGATCGAGGCGAGCATCCGCACGGTCGTGGTCTTGCCGTTGGTGCCGGTGACCGCGAGCCAGGGAGCCGCTCCGGGGCCGCGCAGGCGCCAGGCGAGCTCGACGTCGCCCCAGACCTCCACGCCCGCCTCGGCGGCGGCCGCGAAGAGGGGCTTGTCGGGCTGCCAGCCGGGAGTGGTGACGATCAGCTCGGTGCCGGCCGGCAGGGTGGCCCCGTCGCCGAGGTGGACGGTGATGCCCTCCGCCTCCAGCTCCGCGGCCTGGGCCCGGGAGCGCTCGTCGTCGCCGTCGTTGACGACGGTCACGAGCGCGCCGCGGGCGTGCAGGACGCGGGCGGCCGGGATGCCGGAGACGCCGAGTCCCGCGACGGTGACCTTCTTGCCGTTCCAGTCGAGCTGTTCTGTCACTTTTCCGATGCCCATCCCGCGTAGAAGAGGCCCAGGCCCACGATCACGCACATGCCCTGGATGATCCAGAACCGGACGACGACCAGGACCTCGGACCACCCCTTGAGTTCGAAGTGGTGCTGGAGGGGTGCCATCCGGAAGACGCGCTTGCCGGTCATCTTGAACGAGCCGACCTGGATGACCACGGACATCGTGATCAGCACGAACAGGCCGCCGAGCAGGGCCAGCAGGAGCTCCGTACGGGAGCAGATGGCGAGACCGGCGAGGGCGCCGCCGAGGGCGAGCGAGCCGGTGTCGCCCATGAAGATCTTGGCGGGCGAGGTGTTCCACCAGAGGAAGCCGAAACAGGCTCCCATCAGCGCGGAGGCGACGACCGCGAGGTCGAGCGGGTCGCGGACCTCGAAGCAGGCGTTGGGGTTGGTCAGCGTGATGGCGTTGGCGCAGGACTCCTGGAACTGCCAGAGCCCGATGAAGGTGTACGCGCCGAAGACCATCACCGAGGCGCCGGTGGCCAGACCGTCCAGACCGTCCGTCAGGTTCACGCCGTTGGACATGGCCAGGATCATGAAGAGCGCCCAGACCACGAAGAGCACCGGGCCGATGGCCCAGCCGAAGTCCGCGATGAAGGAGAGCTTCGTGGAGGCGGGGGTGAGCCCGCGCAGGTCCGCGAACTGCAGCGCGAGCACGGCGAAGGCGATGCCGACGATCAGCTGCCCGGCCATCTTCGCCTTGGCCCGCAGACCCAGCGACCGCTGCTTGACGATCTTGATGTAGTCGTCGAGGAAGCCCACCAGGCCCATGCCGGCCATGAGGAACAGCACCAGGACGCCCGAGTACGTCGGGTCCTCACCGGTGATGACCTTGGCCAGCGCGTACGCGATGAGCGTGGCCAGGATGAAGGAGATGCCGCCCATGGTGGGCGTGCCCTTCTTCCCGGCGTGACCGCGCGGGCCGTCGTCCCGGATGAACTGCCCGTACCCCTTGCGGGCAAGGAGCTTGATCAGCAGCGGCGTGCCGATCAGGGTCAGGAAGAGCCCGATGGCCCCCGCGAAGAGGATCTGCCTCATCGGCCGGTGACCTCGCCCTCGGTGTCGAGGAGCGCCAGCGCGACCTGTTCGAGACCGACCGACCTGGAAGCCTTCACAAGGACGACGTCCCCCGGGCGCAGCTCACTGCGCAACAGGTCGACAGCCGCCTGCGCGTCGGACACGTGCACCGACTCCTCACCCCACGAACCCTCGTTATATGCGCCCAGTTGCAGCCAGGACGCTTCCCTGCCCCCGACCGCGACGAGCTTGCTGACGTTGAGCCGGACGGCGAGCCGTCCGACCGCGTCGTGCTCGACGAGCGATGCGTCACCGAGCTCGGCCATCTTGCCGAGCACCGCCCACGTACGAGCCCCTCGGGCCTGTGCGGCCCTGCCCATGGCCGCGAGCGCGCGCAGGGCGGCTCGCATGGACTCGGGGTTCGCGTTGTAGGCGTCGTTGACGATCGTCACGCCGTCCGGACGCTCGGTGACCTCCATGCGCCAGCGCGACAGGGTGCCGGCCTCGGAGAGCGCGGTGGCGATCTCTTCGACGGGCATGCCCAGCTCGTGCGCGACGGCGGCCGCTGCGAGCGCGTTCGACACGTGGTGCTCACCGTACAGGCGCAAGGTCACGTCGCTGCACCCGGTGGGTGTGTGAAGCCTGAAAGAAGGCTGTCCGAGCTCTGTGAGGTGGACGTTCTCGGCCCGTACGGCCGCTTCGTCCGCTTCGCCGAACAGGGTCACGCGGGCCTCGGTGCGGCTCGCCATGGCCCGGACGAGCGGATCGTCGGCGTTGAGGACCGCGATCCCTCCCTCCTCTGCGGACGGCAGGGACTCGACGAGCTCGCCCTTCGCCTGGGCGATCTGCTCCCGGCCGCCGAACTCGCCGATGTGGGCGGTGCCCACGTTGAGGACGAGGCCGATGCGGGGCGGGGTGAGTTCCGTGAGGTAGCGGATGTGGCCGATTCCGCGGGCACCCATCTCCAGGACCAGGTGCCGGGTCTCGTCGCTCGCGCGGAGCGCCGTGAGCGGCAGGCCGATCTCGTTGTTGAGCGACCCGGGCGTCCACACGGTGGGCGCGTGCCGGTCGAGGACCTGGGCGATCAGGTCCTTCGTGGAGGTCTTGCCGGCCGAGCCGGTGAGGGCGACGACATCGGTGCCGAGCCGTTCCACGACCGCGCGGGCGAGGGCCCCCAACGCGTTCTGGACGTCGTCGACGACGATGGCGGGGACGCCGACGGGCCGGGCGGCGAGCACGGCCGCCGCTCCCGCCGCGACGGCGCGCTCCGCGTAGTCGTGGCCGTCGACGCGCTCGCCGGCGAAGGCCACGAAGAGGCTGCCGGCCCGCACCTCGCGGGAGTCGATGACGACGGGCCCGGTGATCCGGGTGGCCGGATCCGGTATGTCGTGCGCCTGCCCGCCGACGATTTCGGCGATCTCGGCGAGGGAGAGGGCGATCACTGCTTCATCCCTGACTGTTCTCGTGACGGTGTGCGTCCTGCTGGCTCTGCTGGCTGAGAATCGCCGCGCGCAGGACCTCGCGGTCGTCGAAGGGGCGGACGACCCCGGCGGTCTCCTGGCCCTGCTCGTGGCCCTTGCCGGCGACCAGGACGGTGTCGCCGGGCCGTGCGCGGGCGACGGCGGCGGCGATGGCGGCGGCCCTGTCGGGTTCGACGAGGACGTGGCCGCGCTCCTGCTCCGGCACCTCGACGGCACCGGCGAGCATGGCTCCGAGGATCGCCAGGGGGTCCTCGGAGCGGGGGTTGTCGGAGGTCAGGACGGCGGTGTCGGCGAGCCGGGCGGCGGCGGCGCCCATCGGGCCGCGTTTGGTGGTGTCCCGGTCGCCGCCGCAGCCGATGACCACGTGCAGCCGGCCCTCGGTGACCTCGCGCAGGGAGCGGAGGACCGATTCGACGGCGTCCGTCTTGTGCGCGTAGTCGACGACCGCGAGGTACGGCTGGCCGGCGTCGACCCGCTCCAGGCGGCCCGGGACGCCGGGGACGGCGGCGACGCCCTCGGCCGCGGCCTTCGGGTCCAGGCCGGCGGCGGCGAGGGTGGCGATCGCGGCGAGGGTGTTGGCGACGTTGAACGGGCCGGGCAGCGGGGCGGTGGCGGAGATCCGCTCGCCCTCGGGCCCGACGGCGGTGAAGGTCGAGTCGTGGGAGCCGAGGACGAGGTCCTCGGCCCGCCAGTCGGCCTCGGCGCGGCCCTCGGCGGAGAAGGTGACGACCGGGACGGTGGCCTCCGAAGCCAGCCTGCGGCCGTACGCGTCGTCGAGGTTGACCACGCCCAGGCGGCTGCGCTCGGGCGTGAAGAGCCCGGCCTTGGCCTGGAAGTAGTCCTCCATGTCGGAGTGGAACTCCATGTGTTCCGGGCTGAGGTTGTTGAAGACGGCGACGTCGAAGACGCAGCCGTCGACCCGGCCGAGGACCAGGGCGTGGCTGGAGACCTCCATGGCGACGGCCTCGACGCCCCGCTCGCGCATGACGGCGAAGAGCGCCTGGAGGTCGGTGGCCTCGGGCGTGGTGCGCTCGGACTTGATGCGCTCGTCGCCGATCCGCATCTCGACGGTGCCGACGAGACCGGTCCTCCGTCCGGAGCCGCGCAGGCCGCCCTCCACCAGGTAGGCGGTGGTGGTCTTGCCGGAGGTGCCGGTGATGCCGATCTGGAGGAGGTCCTCGCCGGGACTCCCGTAGATCGCGGCCGCGAGTTCGCCCATCCGGCCCCGCGGGTTCTCCACGACGAGGACCGGGAGGCCGGTCGTGGCGGCGCGCTCGGCGCCCGCCGGGTCGGTGAGGATCGCGGCGGCGCCGAGTTCGGCGGCCTGGGCGACGAAGTCCGCTCCGTGCGTGCGGGCGCCGGGCAGGGCCGCGTACACGTCCCCGGGGCGCACGGCCCGCGAGTCGTGCGTGATGCCCGAGATCTCGGCGGCCCGCGGGGCGTCGACCCCGAGCCGTGCGGCCAGGTCGCCCAGGGGTGTCGGGCGGACCTGCTCCGGCCGGGGTGGGGTGTTTCGGTACTGATCAGCGTGTGGCACGGCGGTGAGCGTACCGGGCGCACCCTGTGCGGGGCCAAAAGAGCCCGGGGCCTCGCCGGAGTTCGATTTCCGGTTCCCGGAATGGGGGGTGATGGTTGTCACTGGTGCTCCCGGAGTGTCACGGGGTGGGTTCGAAGTCGACCGGCAGTCGGGCGGGTGCGCTGCCCGTCGGTGCTACGTGGAGGGTCTTGAGGGCGAACTCCATGACCTTCTTGTAGATGGGTCCGCAGATCTGGCCGCCGAAGTAGTTGCCCTTGGTGGGGTTCTGGATGGCGCAGTAGACGGTGACGCGGGGCTGGTCGGCGGGGGCGAAGCCGGCGAAGGAGGCGGTGTAGCCCTTGTAGCGGCCGAGTTCGGGGTCGACGCGGTTGGCGGTGCCGGTCTTGCCCGCGACGCGGTAGCCGGGGATCGCGGCCTTGTTGCCGGTGCCGTCCTCGTCGTCGACGACGGACTCCAGCATCTGCGCGAGGGACTTGGCCGTCTTCTCGCTGACGACCCGGGACTCCTTGGGCGCGGGGGCCGCGGTGAAGCGCCCGTCGGGGCCCTTGGTGCCGCGGACGAGGGTCGGTTCGATCCGTACGCCTCCGTTGGCGATGGTCGAGTAGACGGAGGCGGCCTGCATGGCGCTGACGGAGAGGCCCTGGCCGAAGGGGATCGTGTACTGCTGCGAGGTGGACCAGTCCTGCGGTTTGGCGAGGATGCCGGGGGTCTCCCCCGGGTAGTGGAGGCCGGTGGGGCTGCCGATGCCGAACTTGCGCAGGTAGGAGTGGAGGATCCGGTTGGACTCGGCCTGGGTGGCGCCGAGCCGGCCGGTGGCGAGGATGGTGCCGATGTTGCTGGACCGGGCGAGGACTCCGTTGAGCGTCAGGTACCAGGTCTTGTGGTCGACGTCGTCCTTGAAGAGCCGGTCGCCGCGGTGGAGCCGGTTGGGGACGGTGACGTGGGTGTCGGGGGCGGCCTTGCCCTCCTCCAGGACGGCGGCCATGGACATGATCTTGCTGGTGGAGCCGGGCTCGTAGGCGTCCTGGAGGGCGGCGTTGCCCATGGCGGCGGCGTTGGCGGCGGAGAGGTCGTTGGGGTCGAAGCCGGGGGCGTTGGCCATGGCGAGGACCTCGCCGGTGCGGGTGTCCTGGACGATGACGTAGCCGCGGTCGGCCTTCGACCTGCGGACCTGGTCGCTGATGGCCTGCTGGGCGGCCCACTGGATGTCCCGGTCGATGGTGAGCTCGATGTCGGAGCCGGGGACGGCGGGGGTGCCCTGGGAGCCGGCGGTGGGGACCTGCCGGCCGCCGGAGGCGGTGAAGCGGATCTTCCCGTCCCGGCCGGCGAGTTCGGGGTCGAGCATGGACTCCAGGCCGCCGGCGCCGCGGCCCTCGGCGTTGACGTACCCCAGTATCCCGGCGGCGAGCTCGCCGTTCGGGTACACGCGCTTGGTGCTGGGCTCGCTGAGGATGCCGCCGAGGAGGTTGATCCCGTTCCCGCCGACGGCCTGGGCCTTCTGCCCGTAGACCCGCTTCAGGTCCTTGATCTGGTTCCAGACCTGGGGGGTCTGCTTGCGGGCGAGCAGGGTGTAGCGGGACTTGGGGGTGCGGAGCTTCTTCGCGAGCTCGGCCGGCTCCTTGCCGAGGATGGGGGCGAGGAGGGCGGCGGCCTGCTCGGGGGCGTCGGCGGTCTTCGACTCCTCGCGGGTGAAGAGCTTGGGGTCGGCGGTGATGTCGTACGCGTCGACGCTGGCGGCGAGCGCGATGCCGTTGCGGTCGGTGATCTCGCCCCGCTCGGCGGAGAGCGTGTACTCCTGGAAACGGTACTTGTCGGCCTTGGCGGCGTACGCGCCGGCGTCGACGGCCTGGACCTGGAGCAGCCGCACGACGAAGACCAGCATGACGAGGGTCAGGCCGAGGGAGATCAGGCGCAGCCGGGGCCGGGGGCTGCCCAGCCGGATGGTGCGGGGCTGCCGGGCGGCGGGCCGCCGCTTCGCGGCCGGGCGCGGGGCGGGGCGGGACGGGCGGGCTCCGGGCGTCCGGGCCCCGGCGGAGGCGGGCCGGGGGCGTGCGGGCCGGGCGGGGCCCGGGACGCGGCGGCCCGGGGGCTCCTTGGGAGGCACTCGCGGTCACCTGCCGGTCTGTGTCGGTGCGGGTACGGTCACTGGGGGCGCGGGTACCGGGCCCGTCCCCGCCCGGCGGTCCTGGGCGTCCGGCCCCGGGCCGGCGGGGCTCCCGTCGGCGGGGAAAGCGCCGGTGGGACCCGTGCCGGTGTCCGCCGGGCCGCCGAACGTGCGGAGGGCCGTCGAGGCGTCGGTCCGGGTGGCGGACGGGGTCCCCGGGGCACCGGTGCCGGCCGACGGCTTCGGGGTCGGCTTGGGGGCGACCGCGACCGAGGGTTCGCCCAGGACCCTGCCGTCCGGACCGAGGAAGGCGGGGCTGCCGCCGGGGACCATGCCGAGCTTGCGGGCCCGCCGCTCCAGGGCGTCGGGGGCCGCGTAGTCGTCGACGTCCCGCTGGAGGGCCTGCTCCTCGTCGGTGAGCTCGGTGGTCTTGTCCTTGAGCTCGTTCAGCTTGAAGGAGCCCTGGTTGAGGGCCGAGTTCAGCAGGAGCAGGGTGATCAGCCCGCCGCCGAGCAGGACGACGACGAGCAGGACGAAGGGGGTGCGGGCGGCCGAGCTGGGCCCCGACGGCATGAGCCGGCCGAGCTGCGCGGCCCGCCCTTTGAGGGGCCCCTTCGCCGTGCTCACTGGACGTCTTCCCGGATGCGCTCGACGCCCCGGAGCCGGGCGGGGGCGGCGCGCCGGTTCTCGGCGACCTCCTCCTCCGTGGGCAGCTCGGCGCCCCGGGTGAGCAGCTTCAGCCGGGGCTGGTACTTCTCGGGGACGACCGGCAGTCCGGGCGGGGCGGTGGTCGCCGCGCCGGCCGCGAAGACGCCCTTGACGATCCGGTCCTCCAGGGACTGGTACGAGAGGACGACGACCCGGCCGCCGACGGCGAGGGCCTTCACGGCCGCCGGGATGGCCTTCTCGACGCTTTCGAGCTCGTGGTTGACCTCGATGCGCAGGGCCTGGAAGGTCCGCTTGGCCGGGTTGCCGCCGGTGCGCTTGGCGGCCTGCGGCAGGGCGTCGCGGATGAGCTCGACGAGCCGGGCGCTGTGGGTGAAGGGCTCCTTCTCGCGCTCGCGCACGATCGCGGAGACGATCCGCTTGGCCTGCTTCTCCTCGCCGTACGCGCGCAGGATCCGGACCAGCTCGCCCGCCGGGTAGGTGTTGAGGACCTCGGCCGCGCTGATGCCGGCCGTCTGGTCCATGCGCATGTCGAGCGGGGCGTCCTGGGCGTAGGCGAAGCCGCGGTCGGCCTCGTCCAGCTGCATGGAGGAGACGCCCAGGTCGAAGAGGACGCCGTCCACCTTCGGGATGCCGAGCCGGTCGAGGACCTCGGGCAGCTCGTCGTACACGGCGTGGACGAGGGTGGCCCGGTCCCCGTACCGGGCGAGTCGCTCGCCGGAGAGCCGCAGGGCCTCCTTGTCGCGGTCGAGGGCGACGAGCCGCGCCTCGGGGAACCGCTCCAGCAGGGCCTCGCTGTGGCCGCCGAGGCCCAGGGTGCAGTCGACGACGACCGCGCCGGGGCGCTGCAGTGCGGGGGCCAACATGTCCAGGCACCGCTGGAGCATCACCGGGACGTGTCGGTCGTTGCTCAATGCGCCCTCTCAGGTCCGGCGCGGAGGCACGTACCGCGGGCGGAGGCCGAGCCGGAGGTACCGCCGCACACACGGGGGGAGAAACCGCGGGAAATCGCTCGTTGTCTCCGTGAACTCCGCGTCACTTTAGTCCACGGGACCCGCCGGTCAATCAACCGACTGGCGCGTCGCCCGGCACCGGCGGCCGGTCCGGACGTTCCGGACGGCTCACCCGTTCGGGGGCGGAGCCGCCACGTCTGTGACGTGGGTCACAACAACACCCATTGAGGTTCTTTGTCCCCTCTCACAGCAGGCCCGGAAAGCCCGTGACCATTAACGTCGGAACCATGTCGACCTCCGCGCACCCCTCCGCCGACGTCATACCCGCCGCCCCCACGGTCACCGACCGCCTCGTCGAGGCCAACGCCCGCTACGCCTCCGACTTCACCGACCCGGGAATGGACGCGCGGCCCGTGCTGCGCGTCGCCGTCGTCGCCTGCATGGACGCCCGTCTCGACCTGCACGCGGCCCTCGGCCTCGAACTCGGCGACTGCCACACCATCCGCAACGCGGGCGGCGTGGTCACCGACGACGTGATCCGGTCGCTCACCATCAGCCAGCGCGCCCTCGGCACCCGCAGCGTGATGCTGGTGCACCACACGAACTGCGGTCTCGAGTCGCTCACCGAGGACTTCCGGCACGAGCTGGAGGACGAGGTCGGCCAGCGCCCGGCCTGGGCCGTCGAGGCCTTCCGTGACGTCGACCAGGACGTCCGGCAGTCGATGCAGCGGGTGCGGACCTCCCCCTTCCTGCTGCACTCCGACGACGTCCGCGGCTTCGTCTTCGACGTCACGACCGGCCTGCTGCGCGAGATCGACCCGGCGTAACCAGTCAAACCCCGGCATTTCCCTCCCACTTGCCCGCAGCCAAGTGACACGGCCCCGCCGCGCCAACCAGAATGCCCGGACGACAGTTCCGAAAGGCCGAGGAGGGCCGGGGTGACGACCTATGACGATCGAGCGAGCCTCGCTGATCTGACCACCACCGTGGAGAGAGTCCGCAGATCGGTGGAGAGCGTGATCGAGGGCAAGCCCGAGGTCGTACGGCTTTCGCTGACCGTGCTGCTCGCCGAGGGACACCTCCTCATCGAGGATGTCCCCGGCGTCGGCAAGACCATGCTGGCCAAGACGCTGGCCCGGTCCATCGACTGCTCGGTGCGCCGCATCCAGTTCACCCCCGACCTGCTGCCCTCGGACGTCACCGGCGTGTCGATCTTCGACCAGCAGCAGCGGGACTTCGAGTTCAAGCCGGGCGCGATCTTCGCCCAGATCGTGATCGGCGACGAGATCAACCGCGCCTCGCCGAAGACCCAGTCCGCGCTCCTGGAGTCCATGGAGGAGCGCCAGGTCACGGTCGACGGCCAGACGTACGAGCTGCCCAGCCCGTTCATGGTCGTCGCCACCCAGAACCCGGTCGAGATGGAGGGCACCTACCCGCTGCCCGAGGCCCAGCGCGACCGCTTCATGGCCCGGGTGTCCATCGGCTACCCGAGCGCCGAGGCCGAGCTCCAGATGCTCGACGTGCACGGCTCGGTCTCCCCGCTGGACGACCTCCAGCCGGTCGCCCACGCCCACGACGTCCTCAAGCTGATCGACGCGGTGCGCGGGGTGCACGTCGCCGACGCCGTCCGCCGGTACGCGGTCGACATCGTCGCCGCCACCCGCACCCACCCCGACCTGCGGCTCGGCGCCTCCCCCCGGGCCACGCTCCACCTGCTGCGGGCCGCCAAGGCCTCCGCGGCGCTCAGCGGCCGGGAGTACGTGCTGCCCGACGACCTCCAGGCCCTCGCCTCGCCCGTCCTCGCCCACCGGCTGCTGCCGACGGCGCAGGCCCAGCTGAACCGCCGCACCGCCGAACAGGTCGTCCAGGACATCCTGCAGCGCACCCCCGTCCCGACCGCGGCCCCGCCCTCCGGACCGCTCTACGGCCAGCAGCCCGGCGCCCGGCGGCTGTGATGAGTGGCGCCGCCGTGCCGGACGGACAGCGGGGCGACGAGGACGACCGGGGCGGGCTGCGGGCCGCCTTCGGCGGTCTCACCACCCGCGGCCGCTCCTTCCTCGCCGCCGGGGTGGCCGCCGCCGCCTGCGCGTACGTCCTCGGCCAGGCCGACCTGCTGCGCGTCGGACTGCTGCTCGCCGCCCTCCCGCTGATCTGCGTCCTCGCGCTGCACCGGACCCGCTACCGGGTCGCCACCGCCCGCCGGCTCACCCCCCAGCGGGCGGAGGCCGGTACCGAGGCGCGGGTCCAGCTCCGGATGGAGAACGTCTCCAAACTCCCCACCGGCCTCCTGATGCTCCAGGACCACGTGCCGTACGTGCTGGGGCCCCGCCCCCGCTTCGTCCTCGACCGGGTCGAGGCCGGCGGACGGCGCGAGGTGTCCTACCGGGTCCGCTCCGACCTGCGCGGCCGCTTCCCGCTGGGCCCCCTCCAGCTGCGGCTCGACGACCCCTTCGGGATGTGCGAGCTGACCCGTTCCTTCAGCGCGTACGACACCCTCACCGTCGTGCCCCGGACCGAGGCCCTCCCGCCGGTGAAGCTCTTCGGCGAGGCCTCGGGGTACGGGGACGGGCAGTCGCGCTCCCTCGCGCTCGCCGGCGACGACGACGTCCTCCCGCGCGCCTACCGCCACGGCGACGACCTGCGCCGGGTCCACTGGCGCTCCACCGCCCGCTACGGCGAGCTGATGGTCCGCCGCGAGGAACTGCCCCAGCGGGCCCGCTGCACCGTCCTCCTCGACACCCGCCGGATCGCCTTCCAGGGCGCCGGCCCCGACTCCGCCTTCGAATGGGCGGTCTCCGGCACCGCCTCCGCGCTCGTCCACATGCTGGAGCGCGGCTACGCCGTCCGGCTGCTCACCGACACCGGCAGCGCGATCCCCGGCGAGGGGGCCGAGGGCTTCGCCGGCTCGGCGCAGGACTCCGCCGAGGCCGCCGGGCTGATGATGGACACCCTCGCGGTCGTCGACCACTCCGAGGGAGCCGGACTCTCCCGCGCCTCCGACGTGCTGCGAGGCGGCGACGGACTGCTCATCGCCTTCCTCGGCGACCTCGACGAGGAGCAGGCCGCCCTCACCGCCCGGATGCGCGGGCGGACCGGCGCGGCCGTCGCCTTCGTCCTGGACTCCGACGCCTGGCTCACCGGCGGCACGGCCGCCGGAGCCGTCGAGGACCGGGTGCGGCAACTGCGGGAAGCGGGCTGGACGGCGCTCGCCGTACCGCCCGGCGCCTCGCTCGCCGACCTGTGGCAGCAGGCGGCCGGGCTCCGTCCGGAGACCACCGCCGCCGACACCTACGGAGGATGGTCATGAGCGGCCGCACACGGCTGACGCTCGCTTCCTGGGGCGCCACCCTGATGGCGGCCGGGGCGCTGCTCCCCCTGGTGAAGCCGGCGACCTGGATCTTCACGGCGGCCCTCGTCCTCGCCCTGGTGAGCGGCGTCGGCACGCTCGCACGGCGGGTGCCGCTGGCCCGGCCGCTGACCCTCCTCGCCCAGACCGCCACCGTGCTCCTCGCGCTGACCCTGTTCTTCGCCCGCGAGCAGGCCGTCCTCTGGTTCCTCCCCGGCCCCGAGGCCCTCGCGCACGCCGTCGAGCTGTTCCGGGCGGGCGCCGAGGACGTCGGCCGGTACGCGATCCCCGCGCCCGACACCGAGGGCATCCGGCTCATGCTGGTCGGCGGCGTCGTCGCGATAGGGCTCCTGGTGGACGCCCTCGCGGTCACCTTCCGCAAGGCCGCCCCGGCCGGCCTGCCGCTGCTCGCCCTGTACTCGGTGGCCGCCGGGCTCTCCGGCGGCGGCGCGGGCTGGCTCTGGTTCCTCCTCGCGGCCTCCGGCTATCTGCTGCTGCTCCTCGCCGAGGGCCGTGACCGGCTCTCCCAGTGGGGGCGGGTCTTCGGTGCCCAGCGCTCCGGGCGCCCCGGTTCGGCCGCCGGCGGCCCCGCCTTCGCCCCGGCCCGCACCGGCCGCCGGATCGGCGCCGTCGCCATGGGCGTGGCGCTGGTGGCACCGCTCGCGCTGCCGGGCTTCTCCGGCGGGCTCTTCGGCGGCGACGGCGAGGGGAACGGAGGCCCCGGCAAGGGCGGCACGATCTCCGCCGTGAACCCGCTGGTCTCCCTCCAGAACAATCTGCGCCAGCCGGAGGACCGGGAGGTCATCCGCTACCGGACCAACGCCCGCGACATCAGCGGCATGTACCTGCGGCTCGTCGCGCTCGACCAGTTCGACGGCACCTCGTGGAAGTCCTCGGTCCGCCCGATCGAGGACGTGCCGGGGCAGCTGCCCTGGCCGGACGGCCTCTCCCAGAGCGTCAAGATCACCGAGGTGACCGGCAACTTCGTCGCCTCCGACGCGTACGAGCAGAAGTGGCTGCCCATGCCGTACCCCGCCGGCCGGGTCGACATCGAGGGCCGCTGGCGGTACGAGCCGGCCGGCCGGATGCTCGTCGGCGACGACAAGCAGACCACCAAGGGCGTCCGCTACCAGGTCGCCAGCCTGGACGTGCAGCCGACGGCCCAGCAACTGGCCGGCGCCGGGCCCGCCCCGGAGAAGCTGCGCCGCGAGTACACCAAGGTGCCCACCGCGCTGCCCGCCGACGTGCGGGCGACGGCCCTGTCGGTCACCAAGGGCGCGCGCGACGACTACGAGCGGGCCGTGAAGCTGCAGGACTGGTTCGCCCGTGACGGCGGCTTCCGCTACGACGTCGACGTGGACTCCGGCACCGGTGCGCAGGCGATCTCCCGCTTCCTGAAGGACAAGGAGGGCTTCTGCATCCACTTCTCCTTCTCCATGGCGGCGATGGCCCGCTCGCTCGGCATCCCGGCCCGCGTGGCCGTGGGCTTCATGCCGGGCACGCCCCAGACCGACGGCTCGGTCTCCGTCGGCATCCGGGACGCCCACGCCTGGCCCGAGCTGTACTTCCAGGGCACCGGGTGGACCCGGTTCGAACCGACCCCCTCACGGGGCTCCACCCCCTCGTACACCCGGGAGACCACGCCCTCGGGCACGGCCACCGGGCCCGCGCAGCCGCAGCAGAGCGCCTCGGCGCAGCCGTCCGCCGCGCCGAGCGCCACGGCGGGCTGCACCCCGCAGGACCGGAAGCTCGGCGACTGCGGTCCGGACGAGGCGGTGGCCGGGGCGACCCCGGGCGGTTCGGGCCCCGACCCCCTGACGGTGACGCTGCTGTCCCTGGCGGCCGCACTCCTCCTCTCCCTCCCCCTCCTCCCGCTGCTCTGGCGGAACCGGGTCCGGGCCCGCCGGCTCGGCTCGGACACGCTCGCGGTCTGGGAGGAGATCAACGACACCGCCTGGGACCACGGGGTCGAGCCCGACGACTCGCTGACGCCCCGGAAGGCGGCGGCGCGGATCGTGCGCCTCGGTGAGCTGGGGGGCGAGTCCGCGGACGCGGTGCACCGGGTGGCGCGGGCGGTGGAGGAGGCGCTGTACGCGCCCCGGCCGCGGCCCGTCGCGGGCCTGGCCGCCGAGGCCGGGCGGGTCCGGGCCGGGTTCCACGCGGGCGCCGACCGGCGCGGGCGGCTCCGCGCCCTCCTGGCGCCCCGCTCGGGCGCCCGCCTCCGCTGGACCGCCGCGTCCCGCTGGTCCGCCGCGACGGCCCGCTGGTCGTCCCTCTTCCGCCGGAGGGCCCACGAGGCGAACTGAGGGCACCGCCCCGGACGCCACCCTCGTCGCGGACGCCCCCGGGGCGGCGCCCGTCCCCGCGCCCCCACCGGTGTGGGTTGCGCTCACGGGGCGGCGCCCGCCCCGCGCCCCGTCGCGGGCTGCGCCCGCGGGGGCGGTGCCCCCCCGTTGTGGGCAGTCGTTCCGCTGGGGCGAAGGGGGTCCCCCCTGCTCGAGCGGAGTCGAGAGCTCGGGGGAGGGTGGGCACAACGGGACGGTGCCCCTGCCGGCGCCCGAGGCTGCTGCGCCTTGACCCGCACCGGCAGGTACGGCGCACACGGGTGCGGGTTCAGGCCCGGAACGCGGAGGCGCCGCTGAGGGGCGCCGTCCCGTGTGCCCACCCGTCCCGCCCTGCGGGACGATTGCCCACACGGCGGGTGGGCGGGGGCATAGCCCAGCAGGGCGCGGGCCCACACGGCGGGTGGGCCGGGGCAACGCCCAGCAGGGCGCGGGCCCACACGGAGGTGCGGGAGGAGCGCCGCCCAGCAGGGCGCGGGCCCCGCGCGGGCAGGGGGAAGCCGCCCCGCAGGGCGCGGCCCCGCACGGGCGAGGGTGGATCGTCAGGTGTGTCGTCCTCGTGGTGCGGGTCCGTGGGACGGGACGAGCCCCGCGAGGGAGGCGCCCAGGGGCGCCGGCCCTGCGGGGCTCGGTCGTTTAGGGGGGCGGGGCTACCGCTCGGGCGCCGTCAGTGGCCGCCGCCCTGCTGCTCGTCACGGCGGCGCTGCCACCGCTCCTCGATCCGGTTCATCATGGAGCGTCGCTGCCGGGTCTGACGGCCACCGGCCGCCATCCCGCCCCTGGCCCGCTGCTCACCCGGCTTCGGCGCCTTGCGCCATCCGGTGACCGCCAGGACCGCGCAGCCCAGCATGACGAGGAATCCCACCACGCTGATCCAGATCTGCTGTGCGACCATTCCGGCCATGAGGAGCGCGATACCCACCAGGAAGCCGACGACTGCCTGGTAGACCCGTCGCCGGGTGTACGTACGCAGTCCGCTTCCCTCGAGCGCTGTCGCGAACTTGGGATCTTCGGCGTACAGCGCTCGCTCCATCTGCTCGAGCATTCGCTGCTCGTGCTCCGAGAGCGGCACGGAGTCCTCCTAGTCGTCGGTCGCGGGGGCGACCGGTTTGCGGCCCTTTCAGGATAGGCAGGGAATCGCCCCCGTGAAACCCGCCCTCAATGCCGAATAGCCAATCCGGGCCGCCATGCGGATCGGTTGCTGAGGCGTTGATTCCCCAGCCCCTTCCCCGTCATGCCGGATGGTGTCCCCCGATCATACGGGGCGGAGCCCCTCATCGGGCGGGCTGTGGCGTACTCCATGGAGCGCCCGGCCCGCGCCGCCGTCCGGACGGGCGTTCCGTTCAGGCCCGCTTCTCGCCGAGAAGGTGCAGCTGGGTGGCGATGGCCTGGAAGGAGGGCAGCTCCGCCGCGGCGGCCTCCAGCTTGAGCAGGGCCTCGGCGGCGCCGGGCTCGGTGTCGACGAGGGCGCCGGGGACCAGGTCGGCGAAGACCCGGACGCCGTGCACGGCGCCGATCTCGAGTCCGGCCTCGCCGGCGAGCTCGGTGAGCTGCTCGGCGGTGAAGCGCCGGGGCACGGGGTCGCCGGCGCCCCAGCGGCCGGCGGGGTCGTCGAGCGCGTGCCGGGCCTCGGTGAAGTGGCCGGCGAGGGCGCGGGCGAGAACGGCGCCGCCGACCCCGGCGGCGAGCAGGCTGAGGCTGCCGTCGGGGCGGAGCGCGGCGGCGGCGTTCCGCACGCCTTCGGCGGGGTCGTCGACGTACTCCAGGACGCCGTGGCAGAGCACGGTGTCGTACTCCTCGCGCCCGACCACGTCGAAGAGGCCGCGGATGTCGCCCTGGACGCCGGTGACGAGGTCGGCGACGCCGGCCTCGGCGGCCCGGCGCTCCAGCGCGAAGAGCGCGTCGGGGCTGGGGTCGACGACGGTGACCCGGTGGCCGAGGCGGGCCACCGGCACCGCGAAGTTCCCGGAGCCGCCACCCGTGTCGAGGACGCCGAGGCTGTCCTTCCCGGTGGCCTCGACCCGACGGTCCAGGGCCTCTTTGAGGACGTCCCAGACGACGGCGGTACGCAGGGAGGCACGCGACGGACGCGACGACGCCTCTCGACCGAAGACAGGGGAAGGGTCCGGCACGGTTGTTGACTCCTCGGTGACGGGTACGGACGCTCCCCACCCTATGGCCTCGCCCCCGTCTTCCGGATCATCCTCCGGCCTCGTCGGCCCCTGGTCGGCGGGCCGGACCCGGCGCGGAGGGCCAGCCGTCCCCCAGGGCGAGCAGCCGCTCGACCAGGCGCAGGAAGTGCGCGGCGTCCCTGAGCAGGTCGTCGGCCTCGCGCCGGGTGGCCGCGCCGCTGATGCCGGCCTCGGCGCGGGCCCGGCGCCGGGCGCCGGCGGCGAAGAGGGCGCTCCATTCGGTCAGCTCGGGGGCGAGATCGGGGAGGAGCTCCCAGGTGCTCCTTATCCGCTGCCGGTGGTGGGGGCGCGCGTCGGGCCTGGCCCGGGCGGCGAGCACGGCGGCCGCGGCGCGCAGGGCGGCGAGGTGGGCGGTGGCGTACCGCTCGTGGGGGCGGTCGAGGGCGGCCGCCTCGGCGAGTCCGGCGCGGGACTTGGCGAGGAGGTCGAGGGCGGCGGGCGGGGCGGCGGAGCGGCGCGGGACGGGGTGGATGTCGGACGCGGGTCCCGCCTTCCCGGGGGCGGGTCGGCGGCGGGGCGCGGCCGCTGCGGAAGGGTCGGCCATGTCGAGCCTCCTGTCGTCGCGTGACGGCGCTGTGGCCGTATGTGTTCATCGTGTCGCGCCCCACTGACAATCACGCTGACCTGTGGTTTTGCCTGAAGCCCAACTCGGGGGTAACTTTTGAACTGACTGGTCAGTTCAAAAAGGGGAATGGGGGGTGAGTCCGTGGGCACGGAAACCGAGGAACAGCCGCACGGCGCCACCGTCGTCGTGGACGGGTTGGGACTGAAGGGGCCGCGCGGCTGGGTCTTCCGGCAGGTCTCCTTCCGTGCCGAGCCCGGCGCGCTGGTGGCCATCGAGGGTCCTTCGGGCTCCGGACGCACCTGTCTGCTGCTCGCGCTCACCGGCCGGATGAAGGCCGAGGAGGGCCACGCGGAGGTCGGCGGACTCCCCCTGCCCCGCAGGATGGCCGCCGTGCGCCGGATCAGCGCGCTCGGCCAGGTCCCGGGCGTCAACGAGCTCGACCCCGCCTTCACGGTCGCCGAGCACCTGCGCGAGCGGGCCCTGCTCCAGCGCCGCTACGACGGTTCCGTACGGGCGCTCCTGCGCCGCCCCGCCGAGCGGGCCGCGGCGGCCCGGGCCCGGATCGACGAGGCCGTGAAGGCCGCGGGGCTGGACCTCGACGCCCTGCCGAAGGGCGAGCGGACCTCCGTACGGGACCTGGAGCGGCTGGAGGCGCTGCGGCTCTCGATCGCCCTCGCCCTGATGGGCCGTCCCCGGCTGCTCGCCGTGGACGACACGGACCTGAAGCTCTCGGACGCCGGGCGCGCCGAGGCCTGGGCGCTGCTGCGCTCCCTGGCCGCCGCCGGGACCACGGTCCTCGCCGTCTGCAGCGAGGCCCCCGAGGACGCCCTCCGCGTCACGACGCTCTCCGGCGAGACCGACGGGACCGGCGAGACCGACGGGACCGGCGAGACCGGCGAGACCGGCGAGACCAGCGAGACCGCCCCGCGGGCCTCCGGGACCCCGGCTCCCGCCACCACGGAGACCGCCCCCGCGGAGACCGCCGCCGAGGAGACCGGGGCCGAGGCCCGCACCCCGGCGGACACCACCACCGGTGCGGCCGACACCGACCGGGCCGCCGTCGGGGAGACGGCCGCCGACGACACCACCGACGCCACGACCGAGGAGGGGGCGGCCGATGCGCTCGCCGAAACTGGCCGCGCTTGAGCTGAAGCGCTTCGGCAGGGGAAAGCTGCCGCGCGCCGCGCTCGTCGCGATCCTGCTGCTGCCCCTGCTGTACGGCGCCCTGTACCTGTACTCGTTCTGGGACCCGTACAGCAGGCTCGACAGGATCCCCGTCGCCCTCGTCAACGAGGACCGGGGCGCCACCGCCGGCGGCAAGGAGATCCACGCCGGCGACGACATCACCGAGGGGCTCCTGGAGAGCAAGACCTTCGAGTGGCACCGGGTGAGCGACGCCGAGGCACGCGCGGGCGTGGAGGACGGGACGTACTTCCTGTCCCTGACCGTGCCCGGCGACTTCAGCTCCCGCATCGCCTCCAGCTCCGGCGACTCCCCCGAGACCGGCGCGCTCCGGGTGCGGACGAACGACGCCAACAACTACATCGTCGGCTCGATCTCCCGGACGGTCTTCTCCGAGGTGCGCAGCGCGGCCTCCGCGAAGTCCTCGCGCGGCTTCCTCGACAAGATCTTCATCTCCTTCTCCGACATCCACGACGCCACCGCGAAGGCCGCCAAGGGCGCGGCCGACCTCAAGCAGGGCGTGGACAAGGCGAAGAAGGGCTCCAAGAGCCTGTCGGACGGCCTCACCGACGCCAAGAGCGGCAGCGGCGACCTCGCCGCGGGCCTGAAGAAGCTCGACAAGGGCGCCAAGGACCTGGAGAACGGCTCCCGCAAGGTCGCGAACGGCACGCAGACCCTCGCCGACAAGGTGAACGGCACCGCCGACAAGGTCCGCCCGTACCTGGCGAACAACGGCAAGTCGATCCGCGACACCGCCCGGCTCGTCTCCGACTCCGCCGCGGCCGCCCAGAACAACCTGGACGACCTGGTCAGGCGGGCGCCCCTGGTCCGCGCCGCCGCGCACAGGGCGGACGACGACCTCGCCAGGCTCCACCGCGAGCTGTGCGTGAACGCCCCCTCCCCCGTCCCCGTCCCCGTCCCCGGCACCGCTCCCGCCCTCGACCCCCGGGTCTGCGAGAAGCTCGGGAAGGCCGCGCAGTCCGCCGACGACGTCGCCACCATCGCCGACGACGTGCACGAGCTCACCAAGGACGACGCCGACGACCTGAAGACCCTGGACGCCCGTCTCACCAAGCTCAGGAAGCAGGCCGACGAGTTGGCCGTCCGCGCCCCGCACCTCGACGAGGACGTCGAGAACGCCATCAAGAAGATCAACGAGCTCAACGCGGGCGCGCAGAAGGTCGCGTCGGGCGCGGACCGGCTGCACACCGGCATCACCGAGGCGAAGAGCGGCTCGGTCAGCCTCGACACCGGCGTCGGCAAGCTCAAGAAGGGCGCGGGCGCCCTCGACGGCGGCCTGTTCAAGCTGGCCGACGGCTCGGGCACCCTCGCCACCGGCCTGAAGGACGGGGTCGACCAGATCCCCGACTACGACAAGCAGGACCGCGACCGGCGCACGGAGGTCATGGCCGACCCGGTGAAGCTGGCCTCGCAGTCCCTGCACAAGGCGCCGAACTACGGCACGGGTTTCGCCCCGTACTTCATCCCGCTCTCCCTCTGGGTCGGCGCGATGGTCGCGTACATGATCATCCAGCCGCTGAACCGGCGCGCCCTCGCCGCCGGCGGCTCCGCCTGGCGGATCGCGCTGGCGGGCTGGCTCCCGGTGGCGGCCATCGGCGTCCTCCAGGTCGCGGCCCTGATGTCGGTCCTGCACTGGGGCCTCGGCCTCCAGATGACCCGGGCCGCCGGCACGATCGGCTTCCTCGCCCTCGTCACCTGCTGCTTCGCCGCGATCATCCAGTGGCTCAACGCCCGCTTCGGCGCGGCGGGCCGGATCCTGGTGCTCGCGCTGCTGATGCTCCAGCTGACCTCGGCGGGCGGCACGTACCCCGTCCAGACCAGCCCGGCCTTCTTCAACGCCGTCCACCCGTTCCTGCCGATGAGCCACGTGGTCGAGGCGCTGCGCCGGCTGATCACCGGCGGCGGGCTCGGACCGGTCTGGCAGGCCTGCGCGGTGCTGGCCGCCTTCACCGCGGGCGCCCTGGCCCTGACCGCCCTCTCGGCGCGCAAGAAGCAGGTGTGGACGCTCGACCGGCTCCACCCCGAACTGTCGCTCTGAACCTGTGAGAATCGACGCCATGGACAGCAGCAGCACCCGACGCCAGGCCACGCGCACGAAGCTCTACGAGGCGGCCGTCACCCTCATCGCGGAACAGGGCTTCTCCGCGACGACGGTGGACGAGATCGCCGAGCGGGCCGGCGTGGCCAAGGGCACGGTCTACTACAACTTCAAGAGCAAGACCGAGCTCTTCGAGGAGCTGCTGCGCCACGGGGTGTCGCTGCTCAGCGCCTCCCTGCGCGCGGCGGCCGAGGAGACCGCCGAGCGCGGCGGGAGCCGGGTCGACGCGCTGGACGCGATGATCCGCGCGGGCCTCGTCTTCATCGACCGCTACCCGGCCTTCACCCAGCTGTACGTGGCCGAGCTCTGGCGCACCAACCGGGCCTGGAACTCGACGCTCCTGGTGGTGCGTCAGGAGGCCGTGGCGGTGGTCGAGGGAGTGCTGCGCGAGGCGGTCGCGGCCGGTGAGCTCAGCGAGGAGATCGACGTCCAGCTGACGGCGGCGGCGCTGGTCGGGATGGTGCTGGTGGCGGCGCTCGACTGGCAGGCCTTCCAGAGCGAGCGGTCGCTCGACGACGTGCACGCGGCGCTCTCCCGCCTGCTGCACGGCCGCGTCGGCGGCCGCTGACGCCGGTCGCCACGCGCGCGGGGTCACGAAGAGGCCGGTGCGGTGAGGCTCGATCCCCCCGAGCCTCGCCGCACCGGCCTTCCTTTCGCACCCCCGTGCCGACAGGCGCACGGCCCCGTTCCGCAGCCCCGTGCCGGCGGTACCGGAGCCGCGCCCCTTCCGTGGGCTCCACTCTCTCCTCCGGGCGCCCCCGGTCCCATCCGCGCACCTACTCATCTCGCCCCCTAGGTACGGGTACTCAGTCCTGGTTACGATCGCGGGCGTGTCCGTACTCCCCCTGGTGTTCACCAGCGGCTGGGCGAGCGGGATCAACGCGTACGCGGTGATCCTGCTGTTCGGCGTCTTCGGCGCGACCGGGCTGACCGACGAGGTGCCCGAGTCCTTGCAGCGCACCGATGTCCTCGTCGCGGCGGGCGTGCTGTTCCTGTGCGAGGCGGTGGCGGACAAGATTCCGTACGTCGACTCGGTGTGGGACTCCGTCCACACGGTGGTCCGGCCGATCGCGGGCGCCGTGGTCGGCGCCCTGCTCGCCGGGCAGAACGGCTCGCTCCCCGAGCTGGCGGCCGGCGCGGTCGGCGGTTCGACCGCCCTGCTCAGTCACTTCGTGAAGGCCGGGACGAGGATGGCGGTCAACTCCTCGCCGGAACCGTTCTCGAACATCGCGCTGAGCCTGGCGGAGGACCTCGGGGTGGCCGCGATCATCACTTTCGCGGTCTTCCATCCGGTGGCGGCCTCGGTCATCGCGGCCGTCCTGCTCCTGTCGGGCCTGGCGATACTGGTCCTCCTGGCCCGGCAGATCCGCCGGTTCTGGCGCCGCCGCTCCCGGCGGCGGGAGGAGGGACGGCTCGCGGCCCCGAGGGCGCGACCACGGCCCCAGGGCCTTCCGGACGACGGGTCCGACCACTTCTGACCTCGGCCGACCGGGCCTCCGCCACCGTCCCGGGCGCCCCATAGACTCGGCCGCATGGCACGGATTGTGGTGATCGGCGCGGGACTCGGCGCCATGGCGGCGGCGGCCCGGCTGGCGGTCGCCGGGCACACGGTGACGGTGTACGAGAAGACGTCGACGTACGGCGGCGCGGTCGGTCGCTTCGAGCGCGACGGCTTCGCGTTCGACACCGGCCCCGGGCTGCTGCACCTGCCGGCCGTCTACCGGGACCTGTTCGTGAAGACCGGCAGGGAACCCCTGGAGGAGTGCGTCTCCCTGGCGCAGGTGGATCCGGCGGCCCGTCACGTCTTCGCCGACGGCACCCGCGTCGACCTGCCGAACGCCTCCCGCGCCGGCACGGTCGCCGCCCTGGACGAGGCCCTCGGCGCGGGCGCGGGCGAGCGCTGGGGCGACTTCCTGACGCGGGCCCGCGAGGCCTGGGACCGGACCCGGCGCCCGCTCCTGGAGGAGCCGCAGCCGGCCGACCCGGCACCGCTGTCCCGTGAGCCGTACCCGGCCCTGAGGGCGGGTCTGCTGCGGCGCCCGACGACGACGCTCGCCCAGGTCGGGGCGCGGGAGCTGCGGGACCCCAGGCTCGCGGCGCTCCTCGACGCGTACGCGTGGTCGTACGGCTTCGACCCGGCGACCGCCCCGGCCTCGGCCGTCGTCCTGCCGTACATGGAGCAGACCTTCGGCAGCTGGTACGTGGGCGGGGGCCTGCGGGCGCTCGCCGACGCGGTGTACGAGCGGTGCCGGAAGCGGCGCGTGGAGTTCGTGTTCGACGCTCCGGTCGAGGACGTCCTGGAGGAGGACGGTCGGGCGGCCGGCGTCCGGCTGGCCGGCGGCGGGACCGTCGGGGCCGACCACGTGGTGTCCGGGGCCCCGGTGCCGGCGCTCTACCGCGACCACGTCGTGGAGTGGGAGCACGGCGACGACCGGCCGCGCCACCAGGCGATCGGCACCGGCCGGATGACGGTCTGTCTGGCCCTGCGCGGCTCCCGGGAGGCGGACGCGGTCCACCGGACCGTCGTGCACGGCGAGGGCGGGCGGCCCGCCGTGACCGTGCTGCGGCCGGACGACCCGGCGCTGCGCCCGGACGGCGCGTACGAGTCGGTGACGGTCACGGCGACCGTGCGGACCTCCCCCGAGGAGGACCGGGAGCCCTTCGCCGACCGGATGGTCGAGGCGGCCGCGCGGGCGGTGCCGGGGCTCGCGGAACGGCTGCTGTGGCGGCACGTCCGCACCCCGGAGGACGTGCGGCGGGACACGGGCGCCGCCGAGGTGCCGGGCCCCGCCCTCGCCGGGGCGGGCGGTCGGCTCCTGCCGGCCGCCAACCGCTCCCCGCTGCCCGGCCTGTACTTCGCGGGCGGCTGGTCGCACCCGGGCGGCGGGCTCGCCCACGCCGGCATGTCGGGCGCGCTGGTGGCCGGCCTCGTCGTGGAGGGCGCGGACTTCCGCGGCTCCCGGTAGGGGCCGCGGAAGCCCGGGGCCTCAGTAGCGGTACTGCTGGTCGTCCGGGTGCGGCTGCTCGTAGCCGTACGGGGTCTGCTCCGGGGCGTGGTCGGCGTCGCGCTGCTGCGGGACCCAGACGCCGCCGGGCGGGGTGTCGTAGGTGTACGAGGGGGCGTAGGGGTCGGTGTAGTACGGGGCGTACTGCTGGCTGTCCGTGCCCGGGCCGATGTACGGGTCGGAGTACGCGGCGTACTGCTGCTGGCCGGTGGCGGCACCGTAGTCGTAGGCCGGCTGCTGCTCGTAGGAGGGCTGCTGGTGGGCGGACTGGTCGTACGCGGGCGCGTAGGGGTCGTACCCCGTCTGGTAGCCGGGGTCCGGCTGGTGGGCGGCGGCGTCGTAGATCCCGTACTGGCCGGTCTCGTCGGGCATCGGCTGCGGCTCGTAGACCGCCGTCGTCCCGGCGCCGCTCTCGGGCCGGGGATCGTACCCGTCCTCCGTGCCGTACGTGTCGTCCACCGTGCCGTACGCGCCGTCCACCGTGTCGTACGAGAGCTCGGTGACCTCCAGGGTGGGGCCGGCGTCGGCCGGCGCGGTGGCCTTGCGGCGACGGCTCGCGCCCGGGTTGCCGCCGATCGCCCAGCCGGTGGAGAAGCCCCGGCGGAAGGAGAGCGTCACATAGGTCTGGCCGACGGCGAAGGCCACGGCCCCGGCGACGATGACGAGCACCGAGGGCAGCAGGACGCCCAGGACCACGCAGAGGAAGCCGCCGAAGGCGAGCAGGCGCCAGCGCAGCCGCGCCTTGTACTGGAGGAGCACCTCCCCCAGCAGCCACAGCGCGACCACGCCGAACGCGATGTAGAGGACCGTCCACCCCATGCCCCGCCGCCCCTCTCCACGGTCACCGCCGCGGGTCGGGGCGGGTACGACCGGTCACGACTGCTGGTGCAGTCCGAGATTCTCGTAGATCTCGAGCGTCGCGGTGGAGCTGTTCAGCGTGATGAAGTGCAGTCCGGGGACACCCTCGGAGAGCAGACGCGCGCAGAACTCCGTCGCGAACTCGATACCGATGGAGCGTACAGCGGCCGGATCGTCCTTGACGGCGAGGATGCGCTCTTTCACGTCCGCGGGGAAGGCGGCGTTGCTCAGCTGGGGCAGCCGGTCGAGCGTCTTCACGTTCACGACGGGCATGACCTCGGGGATGATCGGGGTCTCGCAGCCCGCCTTCGTCGCGCTGTCCCGCAGCCGCAGGTAGTTCTCCGGGTCGAAGAACATCTGGGTGATCGCGTAGTCGGCGCCCGCGCGGCACTTGTCCACGAAGTGCCGGACGTCCGTGTCCCAGTCCGTGGACCGGGGGTGCATCTCCGGGAAGGCGGCGACGCCGACGCAGAAGTCTCCCGACTCCTTGATCAGCCGGACGAGGTCGGCGGCGTACTTCACGCCCTCCGGGTGCTCGATCCACTCCCCCAGCGGGTCGCCCGCCGGGTCGCCGCGCAGGGCGAGCATGTTGCGGATGCCCGCGTCGGCGTACTGGCCGAGGACGTTCCGTAGTTCGGCGACCGAGTGGTCGACGGCCGTGAGGTGGGCGACGGGGGTGAGCGTGGTGTCGGAGGCGATCTTCTGGGTGGCCTTGACGGTGCCGCCGCGGGTGGAGCCGCCGGCGCCGTAGGTCACGGAGACGAAGCTGGGGCCGACCGCCTCGACCCGGCGCATGGCGTTCCAGAGGACCTGCTCGCCCTTCTCGGTGCGGGGCGCGTAGAACTCGAAGGAGTACGACGTGCCGCCGTCAGCGAGGATCTCGCGGACCGTGCGCGCACGGTCCGATCGGACGGAAGCGGTACCAAGGGCCATATGGGCAGGTTAGACGCGGTCCAGGGAACCGCGTACACCCCGTCCGAGTGGTGGACACCTTTTCGGACAGCTGTCGGACGGGGACCGGGCGGGGCCGGGACCGGGACCCGGGGGGGTGCCCCTCAGGCCTCGGCGCGCTCGCGGACGCGCTTGGCGAGGGCGGCCGTCGCGGCGGCCGGGTCGGCGGCCTCGGTGATGGCGCGGACGACGACGATCCGGCGGGCGCCCGCGTCCAGGACCTCGTCGAGGTTGGTCTCGTCGATGCCGCCGATGGCGAACCAGGGCCGGTCCTGGGCCAGCTCCGCCGCGTACCGCACGAGGCCGAGCCCCGGCGCGTACCGTCCGGGCTTGGTGGGGGTGGGCCAGCAGGGGCCGGTGCAGAAGTAGTCCACGCCCGGTTCGGAGGCGGCCGCGGCCACCTCGCCCTCGGCGTGGCAGGAACGGCCGATCAGCACCTCGTCGCCGAGGATCGCGCGGGCCGCGGGGACGGGCAGGTCGCCCTGGCCGAGGTGGAGGACGTCGGAGCCGACGGCGTGGGCGACGTCGGCCCGGTCGTTCACCGCGAGGAGCCTGCCGTGCCGGCGGGCGGCCTCGGCGAAGACGGCGAGGTGCTCCAGCTCCTCACCGGCCTCCATGCCCTTGTCGCGGAGCTGCACGACGTCCACGCCGGAGGAGAGCACGGCGTCGAGGAAGTCCGGCAGGTCGCCCTGACGCTTCCGGGCGTCGGTGCACAGGTAGAGCCGGGCGTCGGCGAGCCGCTCACGAGGCGTGGACATGGATGGGTTCCCCCCGTTCGTGCGCCGGTGCCGCGGCGCCCGGCCCGTGGGGGCGGGCGCCGCGACACCCGCGGGTGGTGTCTTCGGTGCGTACGGACGTCGGCGCGGGCGCGTCAGACGGCGAGCGCCTGGGCGCGGCGCTTCACCTCCGTGCCGCGGTTCTCGTTGAGCGCCTGCGCGGGCGTGCCCGGCAGGCTCTCGTCCGGAGTGAAGAGCCACTCCAGCATCTCTTCGTCGGTGAAGCCGTCGTCCCGCAGCAGCGTCAGGGTCCCGACCAGACCCTTGACCACCTTGTCGCCCTGGATGAAGGCGGCGGGCACGTACAGCGCGTTGTTGGGTCCGCGGCGCACGGCGATGAGCTGGCCCTCCTTGACCAGCTGCCGCACGCGCGTCACCTCGACATCGAGCATCTCCGCGATCTCGGGCAGGTTGAGCCAGGCGGGGACGAGAGCATCGATCTTTACGTCAATCTCGGTCACAGGACAAGCCTGCCATCCCGGACTGACGGCCGGTAGTCGGGCCCTACCGGGCTGCCGCCTTCAGGGGGACGGACGGGTCCGCGGCACGCTCCGGATCGACGGGCACGGCGGCCTCGATCAGCTTGCGGCCCTGGGCCAGGTCGCGCGGGCGGCCGACCGCGAGGAGGGCCACCGGCACGCCCGCGCGCAGCCAGAGCACGGACCAGGCCTCGTCGGCCGGGTCGCCGCGCCACAGCAGCTCGTCGGCGTCCGCGTGGTGTCCCGCGTACTGGACGAAGCGGCCGAACTGCTCGGACCAGAAGTACGGCACCGGATCGTACGGAACGTCAGCGGCGCCGGTGATCGCCGCGGCGACCGCGCGGGGCCCCTGGAGCGCGTTGTCCCAGTGGTGGACGAGGAGCCGCTCCCCGTAGCGGGCGGAGGGGAAGGAGGCGCAGTCGCCGACGGCGTACACGTCGGGCAGGGAGGTGCGCAGCCGGTCGTCCGCGGTGACGGCGCCGTTCGGGTCCAGGGCGATGCCGGAGCCGGCGAGCCAGCCGGTGGCGGGCCGGGCGCCGATGCCGACGACGACGGCGTCGGCGGGCAGTTCGCGGCCGTCGGCGAGGACGACGCGTCCGGGCTCACCGGGTTCGACGGTGGCCACGCGCGCGCGGGTGAGGAGTTCGGCGCCGCTCGCCCCGTACCACTCGGCCATGGGGGCGGCGACCTCGGCGGGCAGCGCTCCCGCGAGGGGGCGGTCGGCGGCCTCGACGACGGTGACGGCGCAGCCCGCCTCGCGCGCGGCGGTGGCGAACTCGGCGCCGATCCAGCCGGCGCCGACGACCACGACGGAGTGGCGGCGCTCCAGGACGGGCCCGAGGCGCACGGCGTCGTCGAGGGTGCGCAGCAGGTGGACGCCGGGGACGCCCTCGGTGCCGGGCAGGGTGACGGGGTGGGCTCCGGTGGCGACGACCAGGGCGTCGTACGCGACGGGCCCGGCCTCGGTGTCGACCTCGTGGTCGGCGGCGCGCAGTCCGGTGACGTCCAGGCCGAGCCGGAGCTCGATGCCGAGGTCCTCGAAGTCGATCTCGAAGGCGGAGTCCTCGGCCTTGCCGAGGAGGATCGCCTTGGAGAGCGGCGGCCGGTCGTAGGGCTGGTGGGGTTCGGCCCCGATGAGGGTCAGGGGGCCGGTGAAGCCCTGCTCGCGCAGGGCGACGGCGGTCTGGACGCCCGCCATTCCGGCGCCGACGATCACGACGTGCTGCTGGGCCTGCTTCTGCTCGCTCACCCGACCACCTTACGCATCTGACGAAACGTCAGGAAGGTGGGGGCGAGGGAGGGGACTGTGGCCCCGCACCGGCGCGGGCTAGTCTGGCGGGCGTAAAGCACTCGCGGGAGCCCGGACGCACCGGGCTGAGAGGGAGGCTGGGACGGCCTCCGACCGTACGAACCTGATCCGGGTCATGCCGGCGAAGGGAGGGGCTGGACGCCCATGCGTTCTTCCGATGTCCTCGTGGTCGGGGGCGGCATCATCGGCCTGGTCACGGCCTGGCGGGCCGCGCAGCGCGGACTGCGCACCGCCGTCGTCGACCCGGACCCGGGCGGCGGGGCCGCGCGGGTCGCGGCCGGCATGCTCGCCGCCGTCACCGAACTCCACTACGGCGAGGAGACCCTGCTCGGGCTCAACCTCGCCTCCGCCGCGCGCTACCCCGCGTTCGTCACCGAACTGGAGGAGGCCGCCGGTCACGACGTCGGCTACCGCGCCTGCGGCACCCTCGCCGTCGCCCTCGACGCCGACGACCGGGCCCACATGCGCGAACTGCACGCCCTGCAGACCCGCTGCGGACTCGTCTCCGAATGGCTCAGCGGCCGCGAGTGCCGCCGGCTCGAACCCATGCTGGCGCCCGGCGTCCGGGGCGGACTCCGGGTCGACGGCGACCACCAGGTCGACCCGCGCCGACTGGCCGCCGCGCTCCTGCGCGCCTGCGAACGGGCCGGCGTCCTCTTCCACCGGACCCTCGCGGAACGGCTCACGGTCGTGCGGGACCGGGCGCGCGGCGCCGTGCTCACCGACGGCCAGGAACTGACGTCCGGCCTGGTCGTCCTCGCCGCGGGCAGCCTCAGCGGGCGGCTCGCGGGCGTGCCCGAGGAGGTGCTGCCGCCGGTCCGCCCCGTCAAGGGCCAGGTCCTCCGGCTGCGGGTGCCGCCCGCCTACGCCCCCTTCCTCTCCCGCACCGTCCGCGCCGTCGTCCGCGGCAGCCACGTCTACCTGGTGCCCCGCGAGAACGGCGAGCTCGTCGTCGGCGCCACCAGCGAGGAACTCGGCTGGGACACCACCGTGACGGCGGGCGGGGTGTACGAGCTGCTGCGCGACGCCCACGAACTCGTCCCGGGCATCACCGAGCTGCCGCTCACCGAGACGCGGGCCGGACTGCGCCCCGGCTCCCCCGACAACGCGCCGCTGCTCGGCCCCACCGACCTGCCCGGCCTGCACCTGGCCACCGGCCACTACCGCAACGGGGTGCTGCTCACCCCCGTCACCGGCGACGCCATGGCCGAGGCGCTCACCACCGGCGCCCTCCCCGACGAGGCGCGCCCCTTCACCCCCCGACGTTTCTCCCCCGTACGACAGGAGCAGCCCGCATGAACGTGTCCGTGAACGGAGAGTCGCGCGAGCTCTCCGGCCCCCTCTCCCTGGACGCCCTCGTGGCGACCCTGACCACGGCCCCCTCGGGCGTCGCGGCGGCGCTCAACGAGACGGTCGTGCCGCGCGGCGAATGGGCCACGACGCTGCTCGGCGAGGGCGACCGGGTCGAGGTCCTCACCGCGGTGCAGGGAGGCTGACGGAATGTCCGACGACACCTTCGCCCTCGGCGGCACGGAGTTCGCCTCCCGCCTCATCATGGGCACCGGCGGCGCCCCCAGCCTCGACGTCCTGGAACGCTCCCTCGCCGCCAGCGGTACGGAACTGACCACGGTCGCCATGCGGCGCCTGGACCCGACGGTCCAGGGCTCGGTCCTCTCCGTCCTGGAACGCCTCGGCATCCGGGTCCTGCCGAACACGGCGGGCTGCTACACGGCGGGCGAGGCGGTCCTCACCGCCCGCCTGGCCCGGGAGGCGCTCGGCACGAACTGGATCAAGCTGGAGGTGGTGGCGGACGAGCGGACCCTCCTCCCCGACGGGGAGGAGCTCCTCGCCGCGGCCGAGACCCTCGTCGACGACGGCTTCGTCGTCCTCCCCTACACCAACGACGACCCCGTCCTGGCCCGGAAGCTGGAGGACGCGGGCTGCGCGGCGATCATGCCGCTCGGCTCCCCCATCGGCTCCGGGCTCGGCATCCGCAACCCGCACAACTTCCAGCTGATCGTCGAACGGGCCGGGGTCCCGGTGATCCTCGACGCCGGCGCGGGAACGGCCTCGGACGCGGCGCTCGCGATGGAACTGGGGTGCGCGGCGGTGATGCTGGCGTCGGCGGTGACGCGGGCGCAGGAGCCGGTGCTGATGGCCTCGGCCATGCGGCACGCCGTCTCGGCGGGGCGTCTGGCCTTCCGGGCGGGGCGCATCCCGCGCCGCCACTTCGCCTCCGCGTCCTCCCCGACGGCGGGCCGGGCCCACCTGGACCCCGAACGCCCGGCCTTCTGACCCACGCCCCGCCGGGGCTGCGCCCACCCCTCGCGCCCCGCCGCTGCGGGCGGCGCCCCCGCCGTTGTGGCCGGCGCCCCGCCGTTGTGGGCAATCGTTCCGCTGGGGCGGAACGGGTGGGCACAACGGAACGGCGCCCCTGCCGGCGCCCGAGGCTCCCGCGCCTTGACCCGCACCGAACGTGCGCCGCACGACGTGGTGCGGGTCGGGGCGCGGAACGCGGAGGCGCCGCTGAGGGGCGCCGTCCCGTGTGCCCACCCGTCCCACCCAGCGGGACGATTGCCCACACGGGGGTGCGGGAGGGGCACCGCCCAGCAGGGCGCGGGGCCCGCACGGGCGGGTGTCGGCCCGCCCGACACCGCCCCGCAGGGCGCGGGTGCGTCACAGGTGCGCTGCAGTGGCGGGCCGACCGGACGGACCCCCCGCCCCCGGCTCGTAGACTCGTCGCCGTGGACACGACCCTTCAGGACCCCCTCGTCGGGCGGCTGCTCGACGGCCGCTACCGCGTCGACGCGCGCATCGCCGTCGGCGGGATGGCCACCGTCTACCGGGCCGTCGACACCCGCCTCGACCGCGTCCTCGCGCTCAAGGTGATGCATCCGGCCCTCGCCGCCGACGCCGCCTTCGTCGAGCGGTTCATCCGCGAGGCGAAGTCCGTGGCCCGGCTCGCGCACCCGAACGTCGTCGGGGTCTTCGACCAGGGCGCCGAGGGCCCGTACGTCTATCTGGCGATGGAGTACGTCGCCGGCTGCACCCTCCGTGACGTCCTGCGCGAGCGCGGCGCCCTCTCGCCCCGTGCCGCGCTCGACATCCTGGAGCCGGTGCTCGCCGCGCTGGGCGCCGCGCACCGGGCGGGTTTCGTGCACCGGGACATGAAGCCGGAGAACGTCCTGATAGGGGACGACGGCCGGGTGAAGGTCGCCGACTTCGGTCTCGTGCGGGCCGTGGGCTCGGCGACGGCCACGACCGGCGCGGTCCTCGGCACGGTGTCGTACCTCGCGCCGGAGCAGATCGAGCACGGCACCGCCGACACCCGCGCCGACGTGTACGCCTGCGGCGTCGTCCTCTACGAGATGCTGACCGGAGGCAAGCCGCACTCCGGCGACACCCCGGCCCAGGTGCTCTACCAGCACCTGAACACCGACGTCCCCGCCCCCTCGGCCGCCGTCCCCGGGCTCGCCCCGGAGCTGGACGGGGTGGTCGCGGCGGCCACGGCGCGCGATCCCGAGCTCCGTCCGTACGACGCGGTCGCCCTGCTCGCCCTGCTCCGGGAGGCCCGTGCCGGGCTCGGCGACGAGCAGCTGGACGCGGAGCCCCCGCTCGCGCGGTCCGAGGCCCGGGACACCGCCGAGGACCGGACGAGCGTGATCGCCCGTCCCGCACCCGCGGAGACCGACGTCCTGCACACCGACCGGCTGCCCGCCCCGGAGGCGCCGCCCGCCGCCCGCCGCCGGCCCCCGCGCGGGCCCCTTCTCGTCGTCGTCGCCGTCCTGCTCGCCCTCGGCCTGGGCGCCGGCGTCTGGTACATCAGCTCCGGCCAGTTCACCCGGGTCCCCGCCGTCCTCGGCCGGTCCGAGGCCGCCGCGACCAAGCGCCTCGCCGACGCGGGTCTCGACGTCGGCACCACGAAGCGCGCCTTCAGCGACGTGTACGAGCGCGGCACGGTCATGGCCGTCGACCCGGCCCCCGGCGAGCGCGTCCGGGGCAACGACACGGTCACCCTCACGCTCTCCCGCGGTCCGCAGGTCGTGAAGGTGCCCAACCTCAAGGGCAAGCCCCTCGCGGAGGCCAAGCGCCTCCTGGAGGAGGAGGGGCTGGCTCCCGGGGTGATCACCCGGGAGTTCAGCGACTCCGTCGCGCAGGGCTCCGTGGTCGGTTCCGACCCCGAGCCCGGCACCGGGCGCAGCCCCGACTCGGCCGTCGCCCTGGTGGTCAGCAAGGGTTCCCCGATCGACGTGCCCGACGTCAGCGGCGAGACCGTCGCCGACGCCACGGCCGCCCTCCAGGAGGAGGGGCTCACCGTCCGGGTCGCCCCGGAGCGGATCAACTCCCCCGAGGACGCCGGCACCGTCGCCGCCCAGTCCCTCGCCGGGGGCAGCCGGGCCGCCGAGGGCGACGTCGTCACCCTCACCGTCTCCAAGGGGCCGAAGCCGGTCGAGGTCCCGGACGTGACGGGGCAGTCGGTCGCGGACGCGCGGGCGGCCCTGGAGGACGCGGACTTCGAGGTGGAGGTCAAGAAGTCCTTCCCCTACCTGGGCGACACGGTCGCGAGCCAGTCCGTGGAGGGCGGCGAGACCGCGCCCGAGGGCTCCACCGTCACCATCACGATCAAGGGACTCTAGAAACCCATGCGCAACCCCGTCGGCGGCCACGTCCCCGTGGCCGGTGGCCTCGCCACGGTCGGCCTCGGCTACGCCCGTGAGCTCGGAGCCGAGACCGTGCAGGTCTTCGTCGCCAACCCGCGCGGCTGGGCGACCCCGGTCGGCAACCCGGCCCAGGACGCGCGCTTCCGGGCCGAGTGCGAGGCCGGTTCGATCTCGGCGTGGGTGCACGCCCCGTACCTGATCAACTTCGGCTCCCACACCGAGGCCACGGTGGAGAAGTCGGTGGAGTCGCTGCGGCACTCGCTGCGCCGGGGCCGGGAGATCGGCGCCAAGGGCGTGGTGGTGCACACCGGCTCGGCGACCGGCGGCAGGCCCCGCGAGGTGGCCCTCGCCCAGGTGCGGGAGCGGATGCTGCCGCTCCTCGACGAGCTGACGCACGAGGACGATCCGTACCTGCTCCTGGAGTCGACGGCGGGCCAGGGCTTCTCGCTCTGCTCGCGGACCTGGGACTTCGGCCCGTACTTCGACGCGCTCGACCACCACCCGAAGCTGGGCGTCTGCCTCGACACCTGTCACGTCTTCGCGGCCGGCCACGACCTGGCGGGCCCGCAGGGGGCGGCGCAGACGCTGGACCTGCTGGTGGACACGGTCGGCGAGGGGCGGCTGAAGCTGATCCACGCCAACGACTCGAAGGACGTCGTGGGGGCGCACAAGGACCGGCACGCGAACATCGGGGCGGGTCACATCGGCGAGGAGGCCTTCGGAAAGCTCCTGCGCCACCCGGCCACCGAGAACGTGCCGTTGATCATCGAGACCCCGGGCGGCAAGGAGGGACACGTCGCCGACATCGAGCTCCTGAAGAAGCTCCGCGAGCGCCGCGGATGATCACTTCCCCTTGAGGAATACCCTAGGGGGGTATACGGTTCCTGAGGACGGCAGGAACCGCACACGAGGTTGGGGGCACCTCTCATGGAACACGAAGCGCACGCACATCACGGTCACGAGGGCCACGGGAGCCACGCGGGGCACGCGGAGCACGGTGACCACACCGGCCACGAGGGCCACGAGGGCCACGCAGGCCACCACGATCACGCGGCCCACGCCGACCACCACCAGAGCCACAACGGCCACGAAGGTCACCACACCCCCGGCGGCACCGTCTCCTGGTCCATGGCCGCCCAGGCCACCCTGCACTGCCTCACCGGCTGCGCCATCGGCGAGATCCTCGGCATGATCATCGGCACCGCGTTCGGCTGGGGCAACCTGCCGACGATGGTCCTCGCGATCATCCTGGCCTTCTTCTTCGGCTACGCGCTCACCCTGCGGGGCATCCTGAAGGCCGGCGTCGACTTCAAGACGGCCTTCAAGGTCGCCCTCGCCGCCGACACCCTCTCCATCGCCGTCATGGAGGTCGTCGACAACGGCGTCATCGCGCTCTGGCCCGGCGCCATGGACGCGCACCTCGGCGAGCCGCTCTTCTGGATCGTGCTCGCCGTCTCGCTCGGCATCGCCTTCGTGCTGACCACGCCGGTCAACAAGTGGATGATCGGCCGCGGCAAGGGCCACGCGGTGGTCCACCAGTACCACCACTGACCGCACCACGGACGGTCCGGAGCCGCTACAGCTCCGGGCCGTCCCCCGGTTCCTCCTGGTACGAGTAGCGCTGCTCCGTCCACGGATCACCGAGGTTGTGGTAGCCGCGCTCCTCCCAGAAGCCCCGGCGGTCGGCCGCCATGTACTCCACGCCCCGGACCCACTTGGGCCCCTTCCAGGCGTACAGGTGCGGGACGACGAGCCGCAGCGGGAAGCCGTGCTCGGCGGTGAGCAGTTCCCCGTCCTTGTGGGTGGCGAAGATCGTGCCGTCCGCGGCGAAATCGGCGAGCCGCATGTTGGCGCTGTATCCGTACTCGGCCCAGACCATCACGTGCGTCACGTGGGGGGCGGGTGGAGCGAGCTCCAGGATCGTGCGGGCGGGGACACCGCCCCATTCGGCCCCGAGCATGCTGAACTTCGTGACGCAGTGCAGGTCGGCCACGACCGTGGAGAACGGAAGGGCCGAGAACTCCTCGTGGTTCCAGCACCGCTTGTCGCCGTCGGCGGTCGCCCCGAAGACGCGGAACTCCCAGCGGTCGGGCTTGAACTTGGGGACGGGCCCGTAATGGGTGACCGGCCAGCCGCGCTGCAGCCGCTGCCCCGGGGGCAGATCCGGCGGAAGGTCCGGAGAACGATCCGGCCGACCCGCTTCCCGGTGTACTCCGCTCTCCGGCTGACCCATGCCATCCATGGTGACAGACCGCGAGGGGTGGTCATGACCAGGCGACCACACGGGTGGCACGATTCGGGCAACTGCGACTAAGCCTGCACTTACTGGACGCCCCCCATGCGGGGTGCGAGGATGCGGCCATCCCGCCCGGTGACGGCGTAGACACGTAACGTGGAAGGAGCCTGGAGCGATGCAGGGCGACCCCGAGGTCCTCGAGTTCCTCAACGAGCAGCTGACCGGCGAGCTGACGGCCATCAACCAGTACTGGCTGCACTACCGCATCCAGGACAACAAGGGATGGACGAAGCTCGCCAAGTACACCCGCGAAGAGTCCATCGACGAGATGAAGCACGCGGACAAGCTGACCGAGCGCATCCTGATGCTCGACGGCCTGCCCAACTACCAGCGGCTCTTCCACGTGCGGGTCGGCCAGACGATCACCGAGATGTTCCAGGCGGACCGCCAGGTCGAGGTGGAGGCGATCGACCGCCTCAGGCGCGGGATCGAGGTCATGCGCGCCAAGGGGGACGTCACGTCCGCCAACCTCTTCGAGGAGATCCTGGCCGACGAGGAGCACCACATCGACTACCTGGACACGCAGCTGGAGCTGATCGAGTCCCTGGGTGAGGCGCTGTACGTCTCGACGCTGATCGAACAGCCCAGCTAGGGCCGCTCTAGGCGGCTTCCGGCAGCGCGGCCGCTTCCGACGCCAGGGCGGGCACGCCCTGGTCCAGGAGCTCGCGTCGCGGGCAGCTGCCGCGCCCGAGGATGGCCTGGATGCGACGGACGCAGGAACCGCAGTCCGTGCCGGCCTTGCTGGCCGAGGCTATCTGGCGGGGCGTGCACGCGCCCGCGTCCGCATGCTCCTTGACCTGCTTCTCCGTGACACCGAAGCATGAGCAGACGTACACGCGGTCCACCTCCCGCCGAGATCGTTAAGGCTAACCTAACCTTACCTGGCGTCCCGGAAGCCCAAAAGACCCGGATGCGGAGATGGGGCACGGATCACAGCGATCCGTGCCCCGTCTCCGTAGACCTCTGGCTACTGGTCGCGGTACATCTCCGCCACCAGGAACGCCAGGTCGAGCGACTGGCTGCGGTTGAGCCGCGGGTCGCAGGCCGTCTCGTAGCGCTGGTGCAGGTCGTCGACGAAGATCTCGTCGCCGCCGCCCACGCACTCGGTGACGTCGTCACCGGTGAGCTCGACGTGGATGCCGCCCGGGTGGGTGCCCAGCGCCTTGTGGACCTCGAAGAAGCCCTTGACCTCGTCGAGCACGTCGTCGAAGCGGCGGGTCTTGTGGCCGGAGGCGGCCTCGAAGGTGTTGCCGTGCATCGGGTCGGTGACCCAGGCGACGACCGCACCGGAGGCGGTGACCTTCTCGACCAGCTCGGGGAGCTTGTCGCGGACCTTGTCGGCGCCCATGCGGACGATGAAGGTCAGCCGGCCCGGCTCGCGGTCCGGGTCGAGACGGTCGATGTACGTGAGCGCCTCGTCCACCGTGGTGGTCGGGCCGAGCTTGACGCCGATCGGGTTGGCGATCTGCGAGCAGAACTCGATGTGCGCGTGGTCCAGCTGGCGGGTGCGCTCGCCGACCCAGACCATGTGGCCGGAGGTGTCGTACAGCCTGCCGGTGCGCGAGTCCGTACGGGTCAGGGCGCCCTCGTAGTCGAGCAGCAGCGCCTCGTGGGAGGCGTAGAACTCGACGGCCTTGAACTCGGCCGGGTCGGTGCCACAGGCCTTCATGAAGTTCAGGGCGTTGTCGATCTCGCGGGCGAGCGCCTCGTAGCGCTGGCCCGAGGGGGACGACTTCACGAAGTCCTGGTTCCAGGCGTGGACCTGGCGCAGGTCGGCGTAGCCACCGGTGGTGAAGGCGCGGACCAGGTTGAGCGTGGAGGCGGAGGCGTTGTACATCCGCTTCAGGCGCTCGGGGTCCGGGATGCGGGCCTTCTCGTTGAAGTCGAAGCCGTTGACGGAGTCGCCCCGGTAGGTGGGGAGCGTCACGCCGTCGCGGGTCTCGGTCCCCTTGGAACGGGGCTTCGAGTACTGGCCAGCGATGCGGCCGACCTTCACCACGGGCACGGAGGCCGCGTAGGTGAGGACGGCGCTCATCTGGAGCAGCGTCTTGAGCTTGGCCCTGATGTGGTCGGCGGACACGGCGTCGAAGGCCTCGGCGCAGTCGCCGCCCTGGAGCAGGAACGCCTCGCCACGGGCGACGGCTCCCATCCGGGCGCGCAGCTGGTCGCACTCGCCGGCGAAGACGAGCGGAGGATACGACTCGAGGTCCGCGATCACATCGCGCAGAGCCTCGGCATCGGGGTACTCGGGCTGCTGCGCCGCGGGCAGGTCTCGCCAGGTCGCCTTGGCGACGGCGTGGGATTCGGCGTTCACGGTCACAAGCACCACAGTAAGGGGTTCTTCGTCCGGTCCTGTCCCTCTGCTCAATGGCTGAGACGCGCGCCTCCCGCGCCCCCACCCGAAATGTCCGCCGAGGATCTTCCGGTCGTCGAGTGGTGTTACCCTCTGGCCCGTTTGACAAGAGCAGAGCCGAACTCACAGGGGTGGGCGTGACCCAGAGGCACCGCAGGGATCGCAAGAAGAAACGACTCTTGTACGGAGCGGCGGCCGCTGTCGTCGCCACCGCCACCATCGGCACCATCGCGGTCGCCTCGCCGGGCCTCCTCGGCGCGACGGGCGACGGTCCCGGGGGGGACCTTCCCCTCCAGAGGCAGTTCGCAAACGCGGCCCGCGAATTCGACGTGCCGCAGAGCGTGCTGATGGCGGTGTCGTACCGGCAGACGCGGTGGGAGTCGCACGAGGGGCAGCCCAGCACCACGGGCGCGTACAACGTCATGGGGCTGACGAAGGTCGACCCCGAGGACATCGAGCAGGACACGGACGAGCACCTGCTCGACCTGATGAACCGGAGCGGCGACCCCCGCGTCGAGAAGCGGTTCGACGGGAAGAAGGCGCTGGCCGCCCTCCCTGAGGCGAAGACGAAGGTCGACACCTCTGACCCGGCGCTGCACACCCTCGACAAGGCCGCCGGGCTGATCGACGACTCGACCGAGTCCGTGCAGAACGACACCGCCGCCTCGATCCGCGCCGGTGCCGCGCTCCTCGCCGAGTACCAGAAGCAGGCCGGCGCCGAGCTGTCCGACGACCCGGGCGCCTGGTACCCGGCCGTGGCCCGCTACAGCCAGTCCGAGGACCGGAAGGGCGCCGACCTCTTCGCGAAGCGCGTCTTCGAGTCCATCAGGACGGGTGAGCGGGAGACCACCGCCGACGGCGAGCAGGTCGTCCTGCCCGCGGACCCGTCGGTGAAGCCGGTCGAGCCGTCGAACGTGCCGCTCGCGGCGAGCTTCACGGCCACGACCGAGACCCCGGCGGTCGGGTGCCCCTCCGGCCTCGCCTGCACCTTCATCCCCGCCGCCTACTCGCAGAACGACGGCAACTACAACATCGCGAGCCGTCCCGCGAACGGCTTCGACGTCCGCCAGATCGTCATCCACGACATCGAGGGCGACCACGACGGGGCGGTCTCCGTCTTCCAGAACCCGCTGAGCTACGCCAGCGCCCACTACATCGTGCGCGCCGACGGCCGCGTGACGCAGATGGTGGAGACGAAGAACGAGGCGTACCACGCCGGCAACAAGACCCTCAACATGCACTCGATCGGCATCGAGCACGAGGGCTACGCCATCAAGGGCGACGCCGGCTGGTACACCGAGCCGGAGTACGAGTCCTCCGCGGCCCTCGTGAAGTACCTGGCCGCGAAGTTCTCGATCCCGCTGGACCGCGAGCACGTCATCGGCCACGACGACGTGCCGAGCATCCTGGACGGCACGCGGCAGGACCACTGGGACCCGGGCCCGTTCTGGGACTGGAACCACTTCATGGGCCTGGTGGGCGCCCCCACCGGAGCCGGTGGCGCGGGCGGCCCGCTCCAGGCCGGACAGATGGTGCGGATCGTCCCGCCCTTCACCTCGGCCAACCAGCAGTCGATGAAGTACACGGAGGACGGCGTCACCAAGACCACCGTGGCGCTGCCGGTGAACTTCGGCTACCTCTACTCGGAGCCGGTGGCCGACCAGACCAAGGCGCTGACCGACCCGTACGTCCAGGCGAACTGGCAGGAGGGCGCCAACTGGACGAACAAGGTCACGGCCGGCAGCACCCACGTCGTCGCCGAGTCGCGCACCGACTGGACCGCCGTCTGGTACGGCGGCAAGAAGGCCTGGTTCTACAACCCCGGCGGCCAGTACACGGCCCCGGTGAAGACGGGCACGGCCATCACCGCCAAGGACGGCGCCGCCTCGATCCCCGTCTACGGCCGCACCTACCCCGAGGACGCCGCCTACACGGGCACCGGCGTCCCGGTGCAGGCCAACAACAGCGCGTCGCTGACGAAGTACAGCCTCCCGGCCGGGCAGCTGTACGCCAAGGCCGGTGACCCGGTTCCGGGCGACTACTACTACAGCGCCTACAACACCGACGGCACCCGTGTCGTCGGCACGACCAACGTCTTCGTCCCGATCCGCTACAACCACCGCATCTCCTGGGTGAAGGCGAGCGACGTCAAGGAGGTCGCGACCGCGCCTCCCGTCGCCACGAACAACCGCTACAACCTCCTCGCCCGCGACACCTCGGGCGTCCTCTGGCAGTACCAGGGCACCGGCAGCGCCACCGCGCCCTTCCTGACCCGGTACAGGGTCGGCGGCGGCTGGCAGATCTACAACGCCGTCACCCCGCTGACCGCGCTCCGCGCCGACGGCACCGGTGACGCCGTGGCCCGTGACGCCTCCGGCGTGCTCTGGTACTACCAGGGCAGCGGCAACCCGTCCGCGCCGTTCAAGGCCCGGCTGAAGACCGGTGGCGGCTGGCAGGTCTACGACCGGATCATCGGCGTCCGCGACCTCACCGGGGACTCCAAGCCGGATCTGATCGCCCGCGAGAAGTCGGGCGTGCTGTGGCTGTACAAGGGCACCGGCACCCCGGCGACGCCGTTCGCGCCGCGCGTGAAGATCGGCACCGGCTGGCAGATCTACAACGACGTCGTCAGCACCGGAGACCTGACGTCCGACGGCAAGCCGGACCTGATCGGCCGCGACGGCACCGGGGCGCTCTGGCTGTACAAGGGCACCGGCAGCGCCACCGCCCCGTACGCCGCGCGCGTCAAGGTGGGCACCGGCTGGCAGATCTACAACAGCGTCACCGGACCGAGTGACCTCACCGGTGACGGCAAGGTCGACTTCGTCGCCCGTGACGGCGCCGGCGTCCTGTGGCTGTACAAGGGCACCGGCAGCGCCACCGCCCCGTACGCCGCGCGGGTGCAGGTCGGCCCGGGCTGGCAGCCCTACAACCTGATCTTCTGATCGAGCAGTCCGACCGGCCCCGGGGCCCGGCGCGCACCGTCCACGGTGCGGACCGGGCCCCGTTCGCGTGCCCGGCCGGGTTACAGTGCTCACGTGTACGCGCACTCGAACCAGAACTGGTGGTGGACCGCTCATCCGGCGGCCCACTGATCTCGCGTACACCGACAGACACGCGAAGGCCGCCCGAGGGGCGGCCTTTCTCGTACCCGGGGCCGTTCCTCCTCTCCGCACTCCGCTCGGAAGGAACGACACGCCCCATGGACCTCTCCCGTCTCCTCGACGACTCCTGCCCTCCCTTCGCCCTGCTGCGCCGCCGCACCCCCGGCCGTGACCACGACACCGTCGAGGTGCTGATCGGCCGGGTCCACGAGGCCGGACGCCTCGCGGACCTGCCCGTGGGACCGACGCCCACGCTCGCCCTCGTGCCGTTCCGGCAGATCCGGGAGCGCGGCTTCGACGTGCGGGACGACGGCACCCCGCTCTCCGTGCTCGTCGCCGACGAGGCGTACGAGCTGCCGCTCGCCGACGCCCTGGCCGCGCTCCCCTCCCACGACGTACGGGTGGAGGGCGGCGGCTTCGACGTCTCCGACGAGGCCTACGCGGAGACCGTGCGACGGGTCGTCGACGAGGAGATCGGCTCCGGCGAGGGCGCGAACTTCGTGATCCGGCGCACCTACACCGGCGGGATCCCGGGCTTCGGGCGCGCCGACGCGCTCGCCCTGTTCCGGCGGCTGCTGGCGGGCGAGCGGGGCGCGTACTGGACGTTCGTCGTGCACACCGGGGAGCGGACGCTCGTCGGGGCGAGCCCCGAGGTGCACGTCCGGATGTCGGGAGGGACGGTCGTGATGAACCCGATCAGCGGCACGTACCGCTACCCGGCCGGGACGGCCCCGACCGCCGAGGACCTGCTCGCCTTCCTCGCCGACCGCAAGGAGACCGAGGAGCTCTCCATGGTGGTGGACGAGGAACTGAAGATGATGTGCACGGTGGGCGACATGGGCGGCGTGGTGGTCGGGCCGCGCCTGAAGGAGATGGCCCACCTCGCGCACACGGAGTACGAGTTGCGGGGCCGGTCCTCGCTCGACGTGCGGGAGGTGCTGCGGGAGACGATGTTCGCGGCGACCGTGACCGGCTCGCCGGTGCAGAACGCCTGCCGGGTGATCGAGCGTCACGAGGAGGGCGGCCGGGGGTACTACGCGGGCGCGCTCGCCCTGCTCGGCACGGACGGGAGCGGGGCGCAGACCCTGGACTCCCCCATCCTCATCCGTACCGCCGACATCGCCGCCGACGGCCGGCTGCGGGTGCCGGTGGGGGCCACGCTGGTGCGGCACTCGGACCCCGAGGGCGAGGTCGCCGAGACCCACGCCAAGGCGGCGGGCGTCCTCACGGCCCTGGGGGTCCGGGAGGGCCGGCCGGCCGGCCCGTCGGCCCCGGTGCCGCCGCGGCTCGCCGACGACCCCCGGGTGCGGGCCGCGCTCGACGCGCGCCGCGCGGACCTCGCGCCGTTCTGGCTGAAGATGCAGGCCCGCTCCGCGGAGCTGTCCGGGCACGCGCTCGTGATCGACGCCGAGGACACCTTCACGGCCATGCTGGCGCACGTCCTGCGCTCCTCGGGCCTGGAGGTGTCGGTGCTCCGCTACGACGAGCCGGGGCTGCGGGAGCTGGCCCTCGCCCACGAGGGGCCGGTCGTCCTGGGGCCCGGGCCCGGGAACCCCTCGGACGCCGCCGACCCGAAGATGCGCTTCCTGCGCGGCCTGACGGCCGAGCTGGTGCGGGACCACCGCCACGGCCTGCTGGGCGTCTGCCTCGGGCACGAGCTGATCGCGGCCGAGCTGGGCCTGGACATCGTCCGCAAGCGGACCCCGTTCCAGGGGGCACAGCTGCGGATCGACCTCTTCGGCCAGGAGCAGACGGTCGGCTTCTACAACAGCTTCACCGCACGCTGCGACGACCGGACGGCGACGGAGCTCGCGCTGCACCGCATCGAGGTGAGCCGGGACGCGGAGACCGGCGAGGTGCACGCCCTGCGCGGGCCGGGCTTCGCGGGCGTGCAGTTCCACCCGGAGTCGGTGCTCACGACGGACGGGGCGGCGCTGACGGCCTCCCTGCTCGCGGGGGTGCTGGTCTAGTGCTGGTCTAGGAGGCCCTCGGCACCAGGACGTTCTCGCTGTGCCGTCCCGCGACGTGGTCGAGGACGTTCTGGAGGGTGGTGTCGATGATCTGACGGACCGCGTCGGCCGTGTAGTAGGCCTGGTGGGAGGTGACCACCACGTTCGGGAAGGTGACCAGGCGGGCCAGGGTGTCGTCCTCGACGCCCCCCAGGGACTTGTCGAGGAAGAAGAGCCCGGCCTCCGCCTCGTACACGTCCAGGCCGACACCGGTGAAGCGGCCCGCGCGGAGCTCGGTGACGAGGGCCTCGGTGTCGACGAGGCCGCCGCGGCTGGAGTTCACCAGGATGGCGTCGTCCTTCATGGCCCTGAGGGCGGCGGCGTCGACGAGGTGGTGGGTGGCCTCCACGAGCGGGACGTGGAGGCTGATGAGGTCGGCCTCGGCGAGGAGCCGGTCCTTGTCGACGTACTCCATGCCGAGCTCCACGCAGGCGGGGTTCCGGGCGACGTCCCAGCCGAGGAGGTTCATGCCGAAGCCGTGGGCGATGCGGGTGAAGGCCTCGCCGATCCTGCCGGTGCCGAGGACGCCGGCGGTACGGCCCCGCAGGTCACGGCCCATCAGTCCGTCGAGCCGGAAGTCGAAGTCGCGGGTCCGGTTGGAGGCGCGGACGATCCGGCGGTTGACGGCCAGGGCGAGGGTCCAGGCGAACTCGGCGACGGAGTACGGCGAGTAGGACGAGACCCGGGCGACGGTGAGGCCGAGTCGCTCGGCGACCTTCAGGTCGATGTTGTTGAAGCCCGTGGAGCGCTGGGCGATCATCCGGGTGCCGCCGGCCGCGAGGATCTCCAGGACCCGGTGGTTCAGGTCGGCGTTGACGCTCGTGGAGACGACCTCGTAGCCGACGGCGATGGGGGCGGTGTCCTCGTCGAGGAAGACGTCCAGGCAGCGGACGTCGTGGTGCCCCGCGAAGGCCTTCTCCAGGAGGGGCCTCTCGTCCGCCTGTACGCCGAATGCCAGGATCTCCACGAGGTCCCCTCACCGTCACGATGGGCCGCACATGCTCGATGTGCACGATATGCGCGATGCGCGCGAATATCGCGCACCTCGCGCATCTGCGCCCCGTCGGCCGTCCCCGCCGCCTCAGGCGTCGTCGAGGCCGCGCTCGATGGCGTACCGGACGAGCTCCACCCTGTTGTGCAGCTGGAGCTTGCCCAGGGTGTTCTGCACGTGGTTCTGCACCGTCCGGTGGGAGATGACCAGCCGCTCGGCGATCTGCTTGTAGCTGAGCCCCTTCGCGACGAGCCGCAGGACCTCCGTCTCGCGCTCGGTCAGCTGCGGGGCCTTCGGCTCGTCGGCGCCGGCCGCCGGTGCGGGCTCGGAGGCCAGCCGGCGGTACTCGCCGAGGACGAGGCCGGCCAGGCCCGGCGTGAAGACGGGGTCGCCGACGGCCGTCCGGCGGACCGCGTCGATCAGCTCCTCGGTACTGGCCGACTTGAGGAGGTAGCCGGTGGCACCGGACTTGACCGCCTCCAGGACGTCGGCGTGCTCGCCGCTCGCCGACAGGACGAGGACCCGCAGCTCGGGCCGGGCGCCGACGAGCTCCTTGCAGACCTGGACGCCCGGCTTCACCGGCAGGTTCAGGTCGAGGACGAGGACGTCGGGGCCGGCCGCGACGGCGCGGCGCACGGCCTGCTCGCCGTCGCCGGCGGTGGCGACCACGTCGAAACCCGCCTCGGCGAGGTCGCGGGCGACCGCGTCCCGCCACATCGGATGGTCGTCGACGACCATCACCTTGATCAGCTGCTCGCTCACTTCTCCCCTGCCTTCCCCCGTGGGACCTTCAACTCGACCTCCGTGCCCTGACCGGGGACGGAGAACAGCTCGGCCGTGCCGCCCAGATCGCGCAGTCTCCCCCGGATGGACAGGGCGACGCCCATCCGGCCCTCGCCCTCCGCCTGCGCGAGGCGGCCCTCCGGGATGCCGGGGCCGTCGTCCCGGACGGTGACGGTCACCTCGTCCGTCCAGTCCTCGATCAGGATCCACGCCTGCGCGTCCTCGCCCGCGTGCACCCGGACGTTGTCCAGGGCCGCGCCGACGGCGGCGGCCAGCTCGCGGGCGGCGGGCGGCGGCAGCAGGACCGGGGCGCCCGGCTCGGAGAGCGTGACCCGGGCCCCGGCGCGCGGGGCGAGCAGGACGCGGAGGTCGGTGGGGGCGTCCGCGTCGGGTTCGTCGTCCACGTCCACGACCCGGACGACGGCGCCCTCGGACTCGTCCTCGGAGACCAGGCTGGGCCGGGCGAGCCCGCCCGCGACGAGGGTGCGGAGGGCGACCTCCTGCTCCCCCGCCATCCGGCCGAGTTCGGCCGCCTCGCCGCCGAGCGCGGTGCCGCGCCGCTGCACCATCGCGAGGACCTGGAGGACGCTGTCGTGGATGTCGCGGGCGAGCCGCTCCCGTTCCCGGGTCGCGGCCTCGATCTCCAGGGCGCGGGCGAGGGTGCGCTCGGAGGCGCGGGCGACCTCGACGACGTAGCCGATGGCGATGGAGGCGACCCAGACGAGGAGCACGTTGTGGAAGGTGTCCCGGCTGGGGTGGCCGCGCTCGACGATGTTGGCGACGGCGACGAGGGAGGAGGCGACGCCGGCCCAGCGCCAGCCTCCCTTGATGGCGTAGGCGAGGACGGAGCCGGCGGTCCATATCGACGGCAGGGTGGGGCCGTCGAACGACTGGGCCTGGGCGTCGGCGAGCGGGGTGAGGAGGATGCCGACGAGGGCGATGGCGAGGTCGGCGACGAGGAAGCGCCTGGTGCAGCCGGCGGCGTTCGCCACCTTGGGGAGGGTGGCGAGGGTCCAGCAGCACAGCACCGTCAGATAGCCGACGGCGATCCAGGGCCGCTCGTAACCGCTCCGGCCGAAGGCGAACAGCAGGACCGCGTAGACCATCGTCAGGACGCGGTAGCCGGTCAGCGCCCGCCACAGCGGCTGCTCGACCGACATGCGCACGACACGCTCGCGCTTGGCCATCTCCCCCACCCCCCGAGTCCCCGCGGGGACCTACGCGCCGGACTCTTCCCGAGCGGCGATCTCGGCCTTGACGGCCTCCTTGGCCGCCTTCTCCGCCTCGGCGATCTGCCGCTTGGCGGCCGTCGCGTAGATGTCGACGTACTCCTGGCCGGACAGCTTCATGATCTCGTACATGACCTCGTCGGTCACCGAGCGGAGGATGAAGCGGTCCCCCTCCATGCCCTGGTAGCGGGTGAAGTCCAGCGGCTTGCCGATCCGGATGCCCGGACGCATCAGCTTGGGGACGACCTTGCCGGGCGGCTGGATCTTCTCGGTGTCGATCATGGCGACCGGGATCACGGGCGCGCCGGTGGCCAGGGCGACGCGCGCCAGGCCGCCGGGCTTGCCCCGGTAGAGGCGGCCGTCGGGCGAGCGGGTGCCCTCGGGGTAGATGCCGAAGAGGCCGCCGCCCTCGATGACCTCGATGCCCGCCTTGATGGCGGCCTCGCCCGCGCCGCGGGCACCCGAACGGTCCACCGGGAGCTGGCCGACACCCTTGAAGAAGGCGGCGGTGAGCTTGCCCTTCACGCCGGGGGTGGTGAAGTACTCGGCCTTGGCGATGAAGGTGACCTTGCGGTCCAGGACGGCGGGCAGGAAGAAGGAGTCCGAGAAGGACAGGTGGTTGCTCGCGAGGATCGCGGGTCCCTCGGCGGGGATGTTCTCCAGTCCCTCCACCCAGGGCCGGAAGGCGAGCTTCAGGGACCCTCCGATGGAGAACTTCATTGCGCCGTAGATCAACTCGCCATGCCTTCCGTGTGCCGTCGCCACGACTTTATCCCGTACCGGCGCACGGCCCCGGCTACGGCCCTGGTCGGTGTCGGTCCGGTCGCGTACCGTGAAGGTCCTTCCCCATATTCCGTCGCTCCGGCGCACCCGAAGACGCCGGAGTCGCAACGAACAGGAGACCCCGGTGCCGGTCCTTCCCGGAGCCGAGCCGTACCGCCACGAAGGCGGAGAGGTCGGCGTCCTTCTCTGTCACGGATTCACCGGTTCCCCGCAGTCGATGCGTCCGTGGGCCGAGTACCTGGCCGAGCGCGGCCTGTCGGTGTCGGTGCCCCTGCTGCCGGGCCACGGCACCCGCTGGCAGGACATGCAGCTCGTCACCTGGCAGGACTGGTACGCGGAGGTGGACCGGGCCCTGCGCGAGCTCCTGGAGCGCTGCCGGACCGTCTTCGTCTTCGGCCTCTCCATGGGCGGGGCCCTCACGCTGCGGCTGGCCGCCCAGCACGGCGACGAGGTGCGCGGCATCGTCCTGGTCAACCCGGCGAACAAGGTGCACGGCCTCGCCGCGCACGCGCTGCCGGTCGTCCGGCACCTGGTCCCCTCCACCAAGGGCATCGCCAGCGACATCGCCAAGGAGGGCGTGACCGAGCTCGGCTACGACCGGGTGCCGCTGCACGCCGCGCACACCATGCGCCGCTTCTTCCGGATCGTGGACGCGCAGCTTCCCCAGGTCACCCAGCCGGTGGTACTGCTCCACAGCCCCCGGGACCACGTCGTGCCGCCCGCCGACTCGGCCCGGATCCTCTCCCGGATCTCCTCGACGGACGTCGAGGAGATCCTGCTGGAACAGAGCTACCACGTGGCGACGTTGGACCATGACGCGGAGCGGATCTTCGACGAGAGCCTGGCCTTCGTCGAGCGTCTGGCCCCGGAGCTGGTCGACGGGAAGGGGAGCAGGAGCGGTGGCTGAGCAGCAGGACGGCGACGGGCGGGAGCCGCAGCCCATCGACGAGGAGGCCGCTTGGGCGGCGATCGTCGCCGGGTACGGCGAGGAGCCCGCGGACCCTCCGGGGGCGAAGCCGTTCCGGCCCGTCGAGAACCTGTCGCTGCCGGAGCCGGAGGACGGGGAGGACGGGGCCGCCGGGGAGGTCCGGCCGGTCAAGGGCACGGCCTGGAAGCCGCGGCCCAAGCCCCTGCCGGACCCCGCCGAGGAGACCGGGCCGGCCGAGGACCCGGAGGCGGGTCCCGAGCGGCCGGCGCCGGGCAGCTCGATCGTGTTCGCGCCCGGGGTGCGGGCGGGCGGCCCCCGGGACCACTCGCCGGCCGAGCCGGACGACGCGGCGGGCGGCGCCGACGAGGGCCACTTCGTCCCTCCGGAGCCGCCTCCGCTGCCCGAGGCGGACACGACGACCAAGTTCGCCTGGCTCGCGGTCGTCGGCGGCCCGGTCCTGATGCTCCTCGCCGTCCTGCTCCAGTGGGACATGACCTGGTGGCTGACGACGCTCTGCGTGGGCGGCTTCCTGGGCGGCTTCGCGACGCTGGTGGCCCGGATGAAGCACGACGACGAGGACGACGACGGCTTCGACGACCCGGGACGCGGGGCGGTGGTGTAGCCCCGGCCCTACGAGGCGGGGACGCGGACCGCCGCCAGCACGGGGAGGTGGTCGGTGGCGGCCCGCAGGTCCCGGGGGTCGAGGTCCGTCGGGACTCCGCAGCCGAGGAACTCGATGCCCGGGGTCGCCAGGATCGCGTCGATGCGCTGGTGCGGATCGGCGGGGGTCGAGGTGTACTCGCCGCCCCAGGGACTGACCGCCCACCCGTCCTGGAGCTCCTCGGTGAGGCGGGTGAAGGCGGGGCCGCCGGGGCGTTCGTTCAGGTCGCCGGCGACGAGGGCGTGCGGGGTGCCGAGGGCGGCGACCCGGTCGAGGACCATCCCGGCCTGGGCGTACCGCTCGTCCTTCCGCAGGCTCAGATGGCAGCTGACGAGACCGAGCCGGGCCCCGGCGAAGCGGACGACCGCGGTCGCGAGGCCGCGCCGGTGCAGACCCGGCGTGAGCGGCAGCAGGACGTCCTCGGTCCGCTCCACGGTGGCCCGCAGGGAGCAGAGCAGGAGCGGCCCCGCCGCGGTGGCGCCGCCGCTCAGGACGACGAGTTCGCTCTTGGCGGCGAGCCGGGCGGCGTGTTTGCGCCAGCGGAAGAAGCGGGGTGCCTCCTGGACGAAGACGAGGTCGGGGGCGCAGGCGCGGATCACCCGGGCGAGGGCGTCCTCGTCGTCGCGCATCGAGCGGACGTTGTAGCTCAGGACCCGGAGGACGGCCGAACCGTCGCTCTCGGTGCGGGAGTTGGGCAGCTCACTGATCGCCATGACGGCCAACATACGACGGCCGCCCGTCGCGTCCGGGAGGACGCGACGGGCGGCCGTCGTATGGCTCCGTACGGAGGTTCAGCCCTGGCGGGCCAGGTCCGCGGCGCCGACCAGGCCGGCCTTGTTGCCGAGCTGGGCCGCGAGGACCTGCGCGTGCGGACGGTACCGGCCGCCGATCAGCCAGCGCCGGAAGGACTTCCGGATCGGGTCGAGGACCAGCTCGCCCTCGTCGGAGACGCCGCCGCCGACGATGAACGCCGACGGGTCGAAGAGCGAGGCCAGGTCGGCGAGACCGGCGCCCGCCCAGCGGGCCAGCTCGCGGAAGGAGTCGACGGCGACCTTGTCGCCCGCCCGGGCGGCCTCGCTGACGTGCTTGCCCTCGATGCCCTCGGGGGTGCCGTCGCCGAGCCCGAGGAGCACCGTGGCGTTCTCGGGGGTGGCGGCGGCGCGCTGCTTGGCGTACCGGACGAGAGCGCGCCCGGAAGCGTACTGCTCCCAGCAGCCCTGGCTGCCGCAGCCGCACAGCAGACCGTCCGGGACGACCCGGATGTGGCCGAATTCGGCGGCCACGCCGAAGCGTCCGCGGCGCAGCTTGTTGCCGATGATGATGCCGCCGCCGAGGCCGGTGCCGAGGGTGATGCAGATGACGTCCTCGTGGCCCTGGCCGGCGCCGAAGCGGTACTCGCCCCAGGCCGCGGCGTTGGCGTCGTTCTCGACGACGACGGGCAGACCGACCCGCTGCTCGACCTTGTCCTTGAGCGGCTCGTGCCGCCAGTCGATGTTCGGCGCGAAGAGGACGGTGGCACGCTTGTCGTCGACGTAGCCCGCGGCTCCGATGCCGACGGCCTCGATCGAGTGGCCCTTGCCGGCCTCGGACACGGCGGCGCAGATGGCGTCGACGATGCCTTCGGGGGTCGGCGGGGTGGGCACGGTGTGCGTGTCGAGGATGTTGCCCTCCTCGTCGACCACGCCGGCCGCGATCTTCGTGCCGCCGATGTCGACGCCGATGGTGAGTCCCATGTGTCCCTCAGTTTTCGGTCGAGCCCCGCTAAGGCCCACCGTACCCGAGGGGAGGTGCCCCACCGATCAGTCGAGGTCGATGTGCTGGCCGGTTCCGGGCCCCTCGTCGTCCTTGCGGGGAACGTCCGGGCCCGGGTCCGCCTCCCGGCGCGGGTCGTCCTCGGGCACGGCGCCGCCTCGGGTCCAGCGGCTCTCGTGGCCCTCGACGGCGGAGCGGTAGGCGGCGAGCAGCTCGCTGCCGGCGGCGGCGAGGTGGTCGAAGACCTGCGGGTTGCGTTCGATGACCGGCTCGACGGCGGCCTTCGCCTGGTCGACGAGCTGCTGCACGGTCTGCGCGGCGGTCTGCGCGGCCCGGCCGCCGAGGAGCGGGTTCCCGAGACCGCCGGAGACCTTGTCGGCCACGGCCTCGAAGAGCCTGCGGAACTCCTCCGCGGGCGAGCCGGGCTCGGTCGCGCGCTGCGCCCGGCGGCGGGCCTTCTCCGCCTCCATGTCCTCGGCACAGGCCTTGGCCCAGGCGTCCGAATCGCTCATGGCGTACTCCTCAATGGCTGCGTACTTCGACGGTACACGCCGCCTCAGGAGGTGCGGGGCCAGAGCCCGGGGTCGGGTGTGAACCGCACCCGCAGGTCCCCCTCGACGAGCCCGGCGCCGGTGACCGTGCAGCGGCGCAGGGCGCCCGGCAGCGGGACGCCGCGGCGGAACGCGCCGACGGTCAGGAGCAGTTCGTCGCCGCGGCGGACGAGCGAGAGCTCCTCCTTGACGGCCCCCGGCAGGGGGATGTGCCAGACCAGGACGCCGTCCTCCTCGCGCCGGTCCTCGACGGTCCACTCCGGGACGGGGACGGGGGCCGGCTCGGGCCGGACGGGCGCGAGCGGGGCCAGGTCCTCGGCACCGCGCGGAGCACGGCCGAGGTGCGGCAGCTCGTACAGCCGTTCGCCGGCGGTGGTACGGAGCTCCGCGAGGTGCCGGTGCTGTTCGGCGGCGAGCCCGGCCAGCCACGGGTCCTCGGAACCGGCGGGGAGGATCCGGTTCGCGACGACGGCGTCGAGGGCGAGGCGCTGGACGGCGAGACCGAGCCGGGCGGTGCGCAGGGCGCGGGCGGCGGCGGGGCCGGGTTCGAGGACGAGGCGGACGGTGGTGGTGGGGGCCTCGACGACGGCCTGGACGGCGGCGAGCTCGGCCTCCCAGCGGGCCGTCGCCTCGTACAGCCACTGCGCGGGCATGGGCACGCCGGCGAGCTGGGCGAGCATCGGGCGCAGGGCTCGGGCGGCCTGGCGCTCCGGCGGCAGCAGGCGGCGCAGATAGCGGCGGAGCTGCGCGGGGAGCGCGAGGAGGGCGAGGGCCTCGTCGAGCGGGGGCAGGTCGACGACCGCGAGGTCGTGGTCGCCGGCGGCGGCGTCGCGCAGGGCCCGCAGCAGGGCGAACGGGCGGCTGCCCGGGAGCTCGGTCAGCTCGGCGTCCTCGAAGGGGGCGGCACCGAGCAGGTCGAGGGCGGTGGAGGAACGGGCCTGGAGGGCGAGGAACTCCCGGCGGAAGTCGGCGCCGGGGTCGGGACGGAGGATCCGGAGCCCCTCGATCGGCTCCGCGTCCTCGGAGACGAGCAGGACCCGGCGGCCGGCCCGCGCCCCCGTCTGCGCCTGCTCCTGTGCCCGTGCCTCGGCCAGGGCGGTGGCGGCGGCGAGGGTGGTGCGTCCGGCGCCGCCGGGGCCGGTGACAAGGATGATCCGCATGCGGGGGACGTTACCGGCCCCGCCCGGGGGCCCTCGCCGTGGGCCGCGCCCACCCACCCCGTCGCGGGCGGGTGGGCCGCCGTCGCGGGCGGGTGGGCCGGGGCGTGCGGGTTCCGGAAAGGGTTACGCGCCCGATTCGACGCGCTTCTTCAGGCCGTCCAGCGCCCGGTCGATGATGACCTTCTCCGCCTTGCGCTTGATCATGCCCAGCATGGGGATCTTGACGTCCACCGTCAGCTGGTACGTCACCTCGGTGCGGTCACCGGAACCGAGCGGCTTCAGCAGGTAGGAGCCGTCGAGGGAGCGGAGCATCTGGGACTTGACGAGGGTCCAGCTGACCTCGTCGTCCCCGGTCCAGGTGTACGCGAGGGTGTGGTCGTCCCTGATGGCGCCCGCGTCGAGGAGGAGGCGGACCTTCGAAGCCCGCCCGGCGTCGTCGGCCTCCAGGACCTCGGCCTCCTTCACCTCGCCGGTCCACTCGGGATAGCGGGCGAAGTCGGCGATCACGCCCATGACGTCGGCCGGCGCCGCCTCGATGGTGATGCTCGAGCTGGTGTGTTCGGCCATCGCGGTGGCTCCTCCACTGTGCGGTCCGGCGGAAGCAAAGGGCACAGACGTGCCGACGGAAGGCTATCGCGCCCCCGCGCCTCCGCCGTCACCACTCCAGGGCGAAGGGCTTGCCCGTCGAGGCGAAGTGCCCGACGTTGACGCACTCCGTCGCGCCGACGCGCATGCGGCGCGCCAGCGGCTGGTGGACGTGGCCGAAGAGGGCGTAGCGGGGGCGGACGCGGTGGATGGCGTCGAGCAGGGCCCGGCTGCCGCGTTCGAAGCGGCGGGCGACCGTGTCGTAGGTGAGGTCGGGCACGTCGGGCGGGATGTGGGAGCAGAGGACGTCGACGTCGCCGAGCGCCTCGACCTTGGCCGCGTACTCCTCGTCGGGGATCTCGTACGGCGTGCGCATGGGGGTGCGCAGGCCGCCGCCGACGAAGCCGAAGGTCAGCCCGCCGAGTTCGATCCGCTCGCCGTCGAGGACCGTCGTCCCGGGTCCGGCGAAGTCCGCCCAGAGCCGGGGGATGTCGACGTTCCCGTAGGTGGCGTACGTCGGCGTGGGGAAGGCGGCGAAGAGTGCGGCGTACTGGCGGCGGACGGCGGCCTCGATGGCGGTGTCGCGGTCGACGTCGAGTCCGGCCCAGAGGCGGCGGCCGAGGTCGCGGGCCTCCTCGAAGCGGCGGGCGGTGCGGAGCTCGACGATCCGGTCGGCGTTCTCGGTGCCGAAGAGATCGGGGAAGATCCCCCGGCTGTGGTCGGCGTAGTCGAGGAAGAGGACCAGGTCACCGAGACATATGAGGGCGTCGGCGCCCTCCCCCGCCTCGGCGAGGTCGTCGGCGTTGCCGTGTACGTCACTGACCACGTGGACTCGCATGAGCCCACCTTAGGGGGTGTCACCTGCGGTTACTTGGGAGTCGTGAAACCTGTGGATTACTGTGCGCAGAGCACCGTCACGCCGGTGTGACGCACGGAACATCTGGCCGGGACCCCCTATCCGGAACCGAGTACTGACGAGTAACGTCCGGGCAGTCCAGTCGTGCTCACCCCCACTGAGCACCTGCCCGATCATGGACTTCACCGGTGCATCACACAGAGCCGTGGCGCCGGCGCCCGATGAGGAGCAGCAGTCTTGCGCGAGTTCAGCCTTCCGGCCCTGTACGAGGTCCCCGCGGACGGCAACCTGACGGATCTCATCCGCCGCAACGCCTCCCAGCACCCAGACGTCGCCGTGATGGGGCGCAAGGTCGACGGCGTCTGGACGGACGTCACCGCCACGCAGTTCCTCGCCGAGGTCCGCGGGGTCGCCAAGGGCCTGATCGCCTCCGGCGTGGAGCCGGGCGACCGGATCGCGCTGCTCTCCCGCACGCGCTACGAGTGGGTGCTCCTCGACTTCGCGATCTGGAGCGCGGGCGCGGTGACCGTGCCGGTGTACGAGACGAGCTCGCCGGAGCAGGTCCAGTGGATCCTGGGCGACTCGAGCGCGACCCTGGCGCTCGTCGAGAGCCCGGCGCACCAGGCCTCGGTGGAGTCCGTGCGGGACCGGCTCCCGGAGCTCGAGGGCGTCTGGCAGATCGAGGACGGCGCGGTCGCGCGGCTCACGGCCGCGGGCGCGGACGTCTCCGACGAACTGCTCGACGAGCGCATGTCGGCGGCGCACGCGGACGACCCGGCGACGATCGTCTACACCTCGGGCACGACGGGCCGCCCCAAGGGCTGCGTCCTGACCCACCGGGCCTTCTTCGCCGAGTGCGGCAACGTGGTGGAGCGGCTGAAGCCCCTCTTCCGTACGGGCGAGTGCTCGGTGCTGCTGTTCCTGCCGGCCGCGCACGTCTTCGGGCGGCTCGTCGAGGTCGCGTCCGTGATGGCGCCGATCCGGCTGGGCTGCGTCCCGGACATCAAGAACCTCACGGACGAGCTGGCCTCGTTCCGGCCGACGCTGATCCTGGGCGTGCCGCGCGTCTTCGAGAAGGTCTACAACTCGGCGCGGGCGAAGGCGCAGGCCGACGGCAAGGGCAAGATCTTCGACAAGGCCGCGCACACGGCCATCGCGTACAGCCGGGCGCTCGGCACCCCGCAGGGCCCGTCCTTCGGGCTCAGGCTGAAGCACAAGGTCTTCGACAAGCTGGTCTTCAGCAAGCTGCGGGCGGTGCTCGGCGGTCGCGGCGAGTACGCGATCTCGGGCGGCGCGCCGCTGGGCGAGCGCCTCGGCCACTTCTTCCGGGGCATCGGCTTCACGGTCCTGGAGGGCTACGGCCTGACGGAGTCGTGCGCGGCGACCGCGTTCAACCCGTGGGACCGGCAGAAGATCGGCACGGTGGGCCAGCCGCTGCCGGGCTCGGTGGTGCGGATCGCCGACGACGGCGAGGTGCTGCTGCACGGCGAGCACATCTTCACGGAGTACTGGAACAACCCGGCGGCCACGGCCGAGGCGCTGGCGGACGGCTGGTTCCACACGGGTGACATCGGCACGCTCGACGAGGACGGCTACCTCGCGATCACCGGCCGCAAGAAGGAGATCCTGGTGACGGCGGGCGGCAAGAACGTCGCCCCGGCGGTCATCGAGGACCGGATCCGGGCGCACGCGCTGGTCGCGGAGTGCATGGTGGTCGGCGACGGGCGTCCGTTCGTGGGCGCGCTGGTCACCATCGACGAGGAGTTCCTGGGCCGCTGGGCGAGCGAGCACGGCAAGCCGGCCGGTTCGACGGCGGCCTCCCTGCGGGAGGACGCGGAGCTGATCGCCGAGGTCCAGCGGGCGGTCGACGACGGCAACGCCGCCGTCTCCAAGGCGGAGTCGGTCCGCAAGTTCCGCATCCTCCCGGCCCAGTTCACCGAGGAGGCGGGCCACATCACCCCGTCCCTGAAGCTGAAGCGGAACGTGGTGGCGAAGGACTTCGCGGACGAGATCGAGGCCATCTACGCCAAGTAGGCCGTCTCCACCGAGCAGGGGTACGGGCGAGGGGCCCGGGGCGATCACATCGCCCCGGGCCCCTCGCCCGTACCCCTACAGCAGCTCGCGCAGTCGCTCCGCCAGCAGGTCCCAGCGCCAGCGCTCCTCCACCCAGGCCCTGCCCCGCTCGCCCATGCGGGCGCGGAGCTCGGGGTCGAGGAGGAGGGTGGCGACGCGGTCGGCGGTCTCCTCGGCGGACTCGCCGCGGACGACCCAGCCGGTCTCGCCGTCGAGGACGGCGTCGGGGGCGCCGCCGGAGTCGCCGGCGACGACGGGGAGGCCGGTGGCGGAGGCCTCCAGGTAGACGATGCCGAGGCCCTCGACGTCGAGGCCGCCGCGCCGGGTGCGGCAGGGCATGGCGAAGACGTCGCCGGCGCCGTAGTGGGCGGGCAGCTCGGACCAGGGCACGGCTCCGGTGAAGCGTACGGATCCGGCCACGCCGGTCTCGGCGGCGAGGCGGCGCAGGTCCTTCTCGTACGGTCCGCCGCCGACGACCAGGAGGACGGCGTCGGGGACCCGGCGCAGGATCGCGGGCATGGCCCGGATCAGGGTGTCCTGGCCCTTGCGGGGGACGAGCCGGGAGACGCAGACGACGACGGGGCGGTCGCTGAGCCCGAGGCGGGCGCGGACCTCGTCGCCGCCCGAGCCGGGGTGGAAGGTCTTCTCGTCGACGCCGGGCGGGAGCTGGACCATGCGGCCGGCGGCGGCCGGGGTGAGGGCGCCCGCGATCCGGGAGCGGGTGTACTCGCCGAGGTAGGTGATCGTGTCCGTGCCCTCGCCGATGCGGCGCAGGAGCTGCCGGGCCGCGGGGAGCTGGGCCCAGCCGGCCTCGTGCCCGTGGGTGGTGGCGACGAGCCGGCGGGCGCCGGCCCGGCGCAGCGCGGGGGCCATCAGGCCGAGCGGCGCGGCCGCGCCGAACCACACGGACTCGCAGCCGTGCTCGCGCAGCAGCGCGGTGGCGCGGGCGGTGACCCGGGGGGTCGGCAGCAGCATGGTGGTGCGATCCCGTACGACCGTGAAAGGCTGTTCGGCGTCGAACGCGGCCGTCGCCTCGATCCCTTCGCGGCTGCGCTTCCACGTGGAGGCGTAGACCACGATCCGGTCGGGATCCAGGCGGAGTGCCATGTTGTGCAGGAAGGCCTGGATTCCGCCGGGACGCGGCGGGAAGTCGTTGGTTACGATCAGGGTCTTGTGCATCGTGGCCGACAGTACGCGATCGCCTGCACCACCCGGCAACACGCCTGCCCCGCCACCGCGGGCCGACAGGACCAGGACCGCCCCCGCCACCGCGGGCCGACAGCAGAAGGACGCGACAGTGACGACGGGTGCGGCGGGGAACGGGTCACGCACGGATCTGCGGCTTCCGCTCGGCCTGTGGGGTCTGTCCCGGGTCCTTCTGCTGCTGTGCGTCTTCAAGGTCGTGGTGATCCCCGGGCCGGACATCACCTTCGACGTCTCGCACATCTACCAGGGCTGGTACGAGGTGCTGCGGACGGGCACGTACCCGCTGGACGACGTCACCTGGCAGTACCCGCCGGCCGCCGCGTTCGCGATCCTCTCCCCCGCCCTGCTGCCGTTCCTCGGCTACGCGTCCGCCTTCTTCGTCCTCGCCTTCCTCTGCGACGCGCTCGTCTTCGGGCTGCTCCTCCACACGGGCCGCCGCCCCGGCCGTTCGCTCCGGGGCGCCTGGTTCTGGCTCGCGGGCGTCCCGCTGCTCGGGCCGACGGCGTACGCCCGGTACGACGTGATGGTCACCGCCGTCGCGGTGGCGGGGCTGCTGGCGGCGGGCCGCAGCCCGCGCGTGCTCGGCGCGCTGGCCGGTTTCGGCGCGGTCCTGAAGGTGTGGCCGGTGCTGCTCCTCGCCGGCGCCCCGAAGGGACGGGCGACGCTCCGCTCCTGGTCGACGGCGGTGGGCGCGGCGGCCGCGGTGCTCGCGTTCTGCCTGGTGTGGATGCCGGGGGCGCTGGCCTTCCTGGGCTACCAGCGCGACCGGGGCACGGAGGTCGAGTCGCTGGGCGCGATGGTCTTCCACGTCGTCCGGCACTTCGGCTGGGACGGCGAGGCGAGGATGAACTACGGCTCGATCGAGTTCCTCGGCCCGTACGTGTCCACGGTCTCGACGGCCGCGCTGGTCCTCACGATCGCCGCCTTCGGCTGGCTGCTCGTGTGGCGGCTGCGGGCGCGGCACTTCGCCTCGTCGACGGCGGCGGACGCGGCCTTCGTCGCGGTGCTGCTGTTCACGACGACGAGCCGCGTGCTCTCCCCCCAGTACATGCTGTGGCTGGTCGGTCTGGCCGCGGTGTGCCTCGCCCACCGGTCGAGCCGGATGCGGCGGCCCGCGCACCTGGTGCTCTGGGCGACGGCGGTGACGCAGTTCGAGTTCCCGGTGTGGTTCTCGCACGTGACGCGGAGCGATCCGCTGGGCGTGGCGGTGCTGTTCACCCGGAACGGCCTGCTGATCGCCGCCACGATCGTCGCCTGCCGGATCCTGTGGCGGCACACGGTGACGGAGCCGCGCCTCGCGGTGGCCGGGGGCGCGAAGATCCCCGCGCAGGCGACTCAGCCGGAGCGCGAGAAGACCCTGTCCGGCTCGCGCTGAGACCCCCGGGGGACGGCGGCGAGGGTGCGGCGGTGCAGCAGGGCGAGAGCCGCGCACTGGGCCCCCATGGCGAGAGCCATGGCGAGGCAGATCCCGGGGAGGCCGGCGCCTGAGAGGGCGTGCGCGAGCGGGAACTGGACGAGGACGCCCACGACGGTGATCCGGGCGAGGTACGGGCTCGCCCCGGTGCCCTCGAAGACGCCGGCGAGCGCGATGTACCCGGCCATGAGCAGCAGGTAGGGGCCGAGGCAGCGCAGGAAGAGCGCGCCCGCCGCCGCCACCTCGGGTTCGGCGCCGAAGGCCCGCATCACGGGTCCCGCGCCGAGGAACAGCAGCCCGGCGGCGCCCGCGCCGAGGGTCCCGCCGAGGAGGAGGGCCTGCCGGCCGACGGCCCGGCGTTCGTCCAGGCCCGAGCCGAGGAGGTGGGCGCTGTGGATGGCGGCGGCCTGCCGGACGGAGTAGAAGGCCATGGTGGCCACGTACATGGCCTTGGTGGCGATGCCGTAGGCGGCGATCTCGGTGACGCCGAGACGGGCGACGACGGAGACGAGGGCGAGGGCTCCGGCCATCCGGACGACGAAGTCGACGGACATGGGCAGTCCGGTGGCGGCGGTGCGGCGCAGCGCGGCGGCCGTGGGCAGGGCCGCGCGGGCGGCCCGCGCGGCCTTGAGGAGCGGGTCGCGGCGCAGGGCGAGGAGGCCCGCGGCGAGGGCGGCGGTCCGGCCGGTGACGGTGGCGAGGGCGGCGCCCGGCACCCCGTACGCGTGGATGAGCAGCGGGTCGAGGACGAGGATCAGCCCGTTGGCGAGGAAGGCGAGCCGCATGGGGGTGCGGGTGTCGCCGGCGCCCTTGAGGATCCCGTCGAGCACGTTCGTGGCGAAGAAGACGGCCGTGCCGGGGAGCGAGATCGCGAAGTAGGCGGTGGCCAGGGCGTGGGCGGGGTGGTCCGGGCCGCCGAGCAGGAGGGCGGCGAGGGGGTCGCGCAGCAGGTACCCGCCGAGGGCGACGGGCGGCACGAGCAGGGCGCAGAGGGCGGTGCCGCCGCGGACGGCGGCCCGGACGGCTCCGGGGTCGTCGGCGCCGCGGGCGCGGGCGACGAGGACGGTGGTGCCGGAGCCTGCCATGAGGACGACGCCGAGGAGGAGGTTCTCGACGTTGCCGGCGAGGGCGACGGCGGCGACGGCGTCCCCGCCGAGGCGGGCGACCCAGACCATGTTGATGATGCCGGCGGCGACTCCGGCGAGGAGTTCGAGGTAGACCGGGCGGGCGAGCCGGACGAGCGTGCGGCGGTGTGCGGACATGACGAAGGACCCCCTCTTTCCGAGGTACCTCGAATAGAGGTACCTCGGAAAGAGGTAGCATGAGGAGCGGCCCCCCGACAAGCGGTCGCCGACCCGGTGGCCCCCGATCGAGCGCGAAGGAGAGGTGCCCGGTGCTGGAGCTGTCGATCCTGGGCTTCCTGTACGAGAAGCCGCTGCACGGATACGAGCTGAAGGAGCGCATCAACGGCCTGAGCGGCCACGTCCGCCCCGTCAGCGACGGCGCCCTCTACCCCGCCATCACCCGCCTGGTGAAGAACGGCCTGGTCGACAGCCGTACGGAGCCGGGCGCGAGCGCGGCCCCGCGCCGGACGCTCTCGCTCACCCCCGAGGGCCGCCGGGAGCTCCTCGCCCGGCTGCGCGCGCCCAAGGACGCCGAGATCACCGACGGCCAGCGCTGGTTCACCCTGCTCGCCTTCCTCGGGCACCTCCCCGACCGGGCGGACCAGGCGGCCGTCCTCCGCCGCCGCCAGGAGTTCCTGCTCACCCCGGCCAGCTTCTTCTACGAGGACGGGACCGCGGTCAGCGTCGAGCGGGAGCCCGACCTCTTCCGACAGGGGATGCTGCGGATCGCCCGCGCGACGGGCACCGAGGAGAAGGCCTGGCTGGCGGAGGCCCTCGACCTGCTGGAGGGCCGGGGTGACCGGGGGGCGCCTTCCGGACCGGGCCGGACGCCGCGAGCCCGGCCTGACCGGCGGGCCGCCCCCTAGCCCAGCCGCTCGGTCAGGTACGCGCGCCAGTCGGCGGTGAAGTCCTCCGGCGTGGTGTCCAGGACCTCCCGGAGCGCCTTCTCCACCGCGCCCTCCCGGGTCGGGTGCGCGCCCACCGCCCGGTAGAACGCGGTCAGCTCCTCCTCGCCCCAGCGGTCCGCGATCAGCTCGCAGGCCAGCCACCCGCCCTCGTAGGCCCGGGCCATCGCCTCCGCGTCCCCGCCGAAGGCGAAGGCCCCGTCGGCGGGGAGCTCCGCCGGGAGCTCGCCGGCCCGGACCGCGCGGCGCAGCTCGGGGGCGGCCTGGGCGGCGGTGCGGTCGGTGCCCCGGTAGGCGACCCAGTCGGCGAAGCCCTCGGAGAGCCAGACCGGGGTGGCCGCGGTGGTGTGGACGCGGGTCGCGACATGGGTGGTCTCGTGGGTGAGGACCATCTGCCGGCCGAACGCGCCGAGCACCGCGTACGCGTCCGGGTTCACGATCACCCGGTCAGCGGGCGCCGTGGGACCGCCGCCCGTCCGGCCGGTCGTGACGGCCGCGATGCCCCGGTAGGAGGCGGCCGGCCCGCCGAGGAGCCGGCCCATCGCCTCGATCGACGCGGGGACGAGGACCACGACCCGGCCCGCCCAGTTCCCGCGCCAGGCGTCCCCGACCGCGGGCACCGCCCGGTCCGCCGCCGCCGCGATCTCCCGCAGCCGTTCCCGGCCCTGCCCCACGCCCAGGACGAGGCTGCGCCGGCCGGTCACGGCCGTGACCTCGCCCTGCTGCCACAGCTGCTGCGGGGCGCCGTCGGCGGCGCGGTCCCGGGTCACGTACCAGCGGCCGTCCCGCTCGGCGAGGTCGAGGACCCGTTCGGTGGTGGCGGGGCCGGAGTCGTAGCCCTCGATCCGGTAGCCGAGTTCGGCCCTGGCGGTGGCCCGGCCCTCGCCGGTCCGGTCGAGATCGGTGATCCGGTACGTCCAGCCGCCCAGCGGGATCTTCGCGAGCCGGTCGAACTCGGTGCGCGCGGCCGGTGCGAGCGCGGGGTCGAGGGCCGCGAGGTAGCCGGCCTCGTCGCGGTCGAGCAGTGCCCTCGCGTGCCGGTCGAGGAGGCCCTGGATCTCCCCGGCCGCCGGTCCGGCCGGCTCGGGGGCCGCGCACCCGGCGAGGGCGAGCACCGCGGCCAGCAGCCCCGCCGCCGCGCCGCGTGCCACTCCGCTCCGCCGTCCCGCCACGCCCCCGATCGTACGGGGCCCCGGAGGGGCGCGGCCGCGGGAACGGGCCCGGGAGCGCGGAGCCCCGGGGAACGGGGGCGAGCGCTCACGGGCCTGCGAGCCCGGCTCGAACGCCCCGGAGGCGAGCGGCGGAAAGGGGGGCGGCCTCAGACCCGGGTGACGGTCACGTGCGACATCATGTTCACCGGGTCGTAGCGGACCCGCGCGCCCGGGTACGGGGCGTGGATGACCTGGCCGTTGCCGGCGTAGATCGCCACGTGGCTGGCGTCGCCGCGGTACGTGACGAGGTCGCCCGGCTGCGCCTGCGAGAGCGGCACCTGCCGGCCCGCGTACCGCTGCGCCGAGGAGGTGCGCGGCAGGCTGATCCCGGCCTGCCGGTACGACCAGACCATCAGGCCCGAGCAGTCGAAGGCCGAGGGGCCGGTCGCCCCCCACACGTACGGCCTGCCGATCGCGCTGCGGGCGGCGATCACCGCGGCGGCGGCCCGCGAGGGACCGAGGTCGGCGAGCGGCGGCAGCTCCGCGACGGGCCCCTCGGCCGGGTCCCCGGCGCGCTCCCCGGTGCGGGAGGCGCGGTCGTAGTCGGCGCGCTGCTCGACGGTGAGGGAGGCGAGCACCCGGCGGGCCTCGGCCAGCTTCTTCTCCACGGTGCGCTTGTGGCGGGCGACCTCGGCCCGGCTGCGCTCCAGTTCGGCGAGGACCGCGCGGGCCTCGGCCCGCTGCTGCCCCAGGCGGCGCTGCTCGCGCCGGAGTTCGGCGAGCGCGGCGCCCTGACGGGCGGTGACCCGGTCCAGGGCGGAGGCCCGGTCCAGATAGGTGTCCGGGTCGGAGGAGAGCAGCAGGGCGAGGGCGGGGTCGATGCCGCCGGAGCGGTACTGGGCTCCCGCGACCGAACCGAGCGCGCCCCGCATGCGGTTGATGCGTTCCTGGCCGCGGGCGAGGCTGTCCTGCGCCTGGGAGACCGTCCTGCGCAGCGCGTCCGCCTTCTCGTCCGCCCGGTTGTAGTCCTCGGTGGCCTTCTCGGCCTCCTCGAAGAGGCGGTCGACCGTGGTGCGGGTGGCCGCGGGCGCGGGGTCGGCGCTCGCGGGGACGGCCCCGAGGGACGCCGCCGCGGTGGCCGCGGCGGCGGTGAGGACGGTGACCCTCACGGGTCGACGGTGGGACGCCACGAATTCGCGCTCCGTTCGGCTCGACGCAGACTGGCGCGGCAGACAGTAGCCGCTGATCAGTCCTCGTCCAACGAAGGCGCCGGGCACGCAAAGTGACGCCCCGCCGGAGAACACAGGTCACCGGCGGGGCGTCGGGTCAGCGCGCGTCGCGGCGAACCACCCGTTCGGGCGGCATGCCGGAGCGGGTCGCGGGGGATCAGCCGACGCGGACGCCGAACATGAACGAACCGATGGTGTTCATGGACTCGTAGCGGACGTAGGCGCCCGTGTAGGGGGCGTGCAGGACCGTGTTGTTGCCCGCGTACAGGCCCACGTGCGCCAGGTTGTTGAAGAAGACCAGGTCGCCCGGCTTGAGCTGGCTGCGGCCGATCTTCACGCCGTCGTTCTGCTGGGTGTACGTGGTGCGGGTGAGGTTGACGCCGGCCTGGCCGTAGGCCCACTGGGTCAGACCCGAGCAGTCGTACGAGTTGGGGCCTTCCATGCCCGAGGCGTACGGCTTGCCGATCTGGGTGGCCGCGGCGGCGAGGGCGGCGGCGCCGCGCTGCGAGGCCGGGACCTCGTTGCCCAGGTCGACGCGCTCGCCGGCGGCGCGGCTGGCGCGCTGCTCCTGCTGCTGCACCTTGGCGCGCTCTTCGGCGGTGAGGGTGTTGAGGAGCCTGCGGGCCTCGGCCAGCTTGCCCTGGAACTTCTTCTTCTTCTCGCCGAGGGTCTTGCGGACGTCCTCGAGGTCGGCCAGCTTCGAGGTGGCCTCGGCCCGCTCCTGGGCGAGCGTGCGCTGCTTGGCCTGGATCGAGGTGAGCACGTCGGCCTGCTGGGCGCTCAGCTGGTCGATCGCGGACGCCTTGTCGAGGTAGGTGTCCGGGTCGGCGGAGAGGAAGAGCTGGAGCGCCGGGTCGATGCCGCCGGAGCGGTACTGGGCGCTGGCGACCGAACCGATCTGGTCGCGCAGGGTGTTGAGCTCCTCCTGGCCGCGGGCCACCTTGTCCTGGAGGTTGCTGATCTCCTTCTGCAGCTTGCCGCGCCGCTCCTCGGCGAGGTTGTACTGCTCCGTGGCCTCCTCGGCCTCGTGGTTCAGCTTGTCGACCTTCGACTTGACCTCGTCGATCTTGGGCTTTGCGGGGGCCGCCTGTGCTCCGGACTGGGCGGAGAGTGCGACGGCCGCGGCCGCGGCCGCGGTGAACACGGTCACACGGGTACGGCTCGGCTGCTTGGGTCGACGGTGGGACGCCACGAAGGCGAGCTCCTTCTTCCTCGAGCCGCCCAACCGGTCAGGGGCAGGCGGTTCCTCCGCCGTCACCCCGGATGGGTGATCAACCGCGCGAAGGTTCGAAGGCCGACCCTAGTGACCAAGTTGTGATCAGTTCAAATCCCGCTGGCAAAAAACTCGCTCACGCACCACTTTATTTACACGCATCGCACGGCCAGTGATGGGCACTTGACGGTGCGCCATCCACAATTCGGGCATAAACCTCAGGGGTTGTGATGCGTCACGAGAGCCGCGAAAGCCGCTTGAGCAACAAGGCGGACGCCACCGGCCGCGCCCCCGCCTTCGCCACGCCGTCGGCGACCTCCCGGTCCGTGGAGACCACCACGACCGGCCGCCCCGGCGGCTCCGCCCGGACCAGCTGCCGGATCAACTCGTCCGCCGTGACGCCGGGCTTGGAGAACAGCACCCGCACCCCGCGCGGCGGCGCGAGCAGCACCGGGGCCGCCAGCTCCGCCCCGTCGAAGACACAGGTGACCTCGGCCCCCGAGCGGGCCGCGAGCGCCGAGAGCCCGCCGAGCAGCCGCAGCCGCTGCTTCTCCAGCGGCATCGTCGGATAGCCGGTCTTGGTGACGTTGTAGCCGTCGACGACCAGATGCGCCTGCGGCAGCGCGAGCAGCTGGTCGAGCAGCGCCGGGTCCGTCTCGGAGAGCGCCCGCGCCGCGATGTCCTTCGGGGACATCCGGCCCGGCTCCACCGCGTCCACGGTGTCCGCCGGGTACACCGAGACGGGCGGCAGCGCGAGTTCGCGGCGCAGCCCCTGGGCCGCGTCGAGAACCGTGTCGAGCAGCAGCCGCAGCCGCACGTCCTCCACCGAGCGGCCCTCGCGGGCGGTCCTGCGGCTCGCCTCCAGGGCGGCCTCGACCTCGCCGAGCCGCGCCCTGAGCCGCCGCGCCTCGCTCTCGGCGGCCGAGACCTGCGCCGCCGCCTCGGCCCGCGCGGCCTCGATCTCGCCCTGCGCCCTGCGCAGCGCGGCCTCGCCGCGCTTGACGTCGCTCTGGGCGCTGCGCAGCTTGCGGTGAAGCGATTCCGCTTCCTTGCGGGCGGCCTCCAGGTCGTGCCGGAGCTGCTCGGTCTCGCCCCGGGAGCGGTCCCGGGCGACGGCGAGCTCCTCGCGCAGCCGCTCCAGCTCACGCCGGCCGGCCTCGTCGGCCCGCTCGGCGTCGGCCCGCTGGGCCTCCTCGCCGGCGGCGGCGACCAGCTTGACCCAGCCGGGCGGGCGCAGCACGTAGGCGGCCGCCGCCACGTCGACGGGGTCGGCGGCCGCGGGCAGGACGCCGGTCTCCACGGCTCCGGCCAGCTCGGGCTGGCCCTGCTTGAACCGCTCGCCGATCCTCTGCCGGAAGAGCGGATCGGCGTCGAGCGCCGCGGCCATCGCGTTGCCGGCGAACTTGGCCCGCCGGCTCGGGGTGAAGCGGGCGTACTGCCGCAGGGGCGCGGGCAGCTCCGCGACGGTGAGCCCGCCGAAGGCGTCCGCGACCAGCGCGACGACCCGCCGCCGGACGCCTTCCGGCAATGGGTGGTCGAGCGTCTCGGCAGCGTCACCTGCCGCGCCGGCCGGCTCACCACCGTGCGCGGGCTGCTCCACGATCCGTCACCCCTATGTCGTCCGCGCCGTCCCTCAGGATTCGGCGCCAGGCCTGTCCACCAGTTCGATCTGGTCCACCGCGTTGCACCAACGGCAGCGGACCGACTCGATGGTCTCACTCACCACCTGCCGCTCCTCGACCGTCGGCTCTCCGGCGAGGTCCAGATGGACGTACTCCACGACCTTGGAGGACCGGGTCACGTCGAAGCGGGTCAGGTTGCCGCAGAGCGTGCAGCGCCAGCGGGTCTCGTCGGTCGGCAGGGGAACCGTCGTCATCGGTGCCGTCCTTCTTCCTGTTGCGTGGTACCAGGTACGGGAGCCGCGGTGCGCCGTCGAACTGCGGTCGGTGGTGCCCGTAACCCTACGGCCTCACGGGAAGGACGGGCACGGCGAGGCACTCTGTCCACTTCGGCCCCGGTACGCCATGATCTGTCCATGATCGACTGGCGAGGCCGGTTCCTCGGTGCCCGGCGGGGCGTCCGCGGCGCCCCCATGGTGACGTACGGGCTGATCGCCGCCTGCTGCCTCCTCTTCGTGAGCAGCCCGGTCGCCGGACTCGATCCGGCGTACGGCACGGGCGACGAGCTCCTGGCCGCCCAGGGCTCCTACTTCCACCGCTGGGGCGTGGTCCCCGCCGAGCTGACGGGCGGCGACCCGCACGCCCTGCTCACCCCGCTGACCGCGCTCTTCGTCCACGGCAGCTGGCTCCATCTGCTCGGCAACATGCTCTTCCTGTACGTCTTCGGGGCGATGGCCGAGGAGCGCATGGGGCCGCTCGGGTTCTGCCTCTTCTACCTGGGCACCGGCTACGTCGCCCTGTGCGGGTACGCGGTGGCGCACGCCGACAGCGAGCAGACCCTGGTCGGGGCCTCCGGGGCGATCTCGGCGGTGCTCGGGGCCTTCCTCTTCCTGTTCCCCCGCTCCCGCGTCACCAGCCTCTTCCCCTTCCTGTTCTTCCTGCCGCTGCGCTTCCCGGCCTGGATCGTCCTGATCTTCTGGTTCACGCTGCAGTGGCTGGCCGCGCGGGCGGCGGGCGCGGGACCCGGCGTCGCCTATCTGGCCCACGTGGTGGGCTTCTCGGTCGGCTTCCTCTACGCCTGGGGGCGCTTCCGGGGTGGGGATAGAGTGAAGGCCCAAGCCGCGGCGACCGAGGGAGAAAGCCAGCCGTGATCACCGCGATCGTGCTCATCAAGACCAGCGTGGACCGCATCCCCGAGATCGCCGAGTCGATCGCCGCGCTCGACAGCGTCAGCGAGGTCTTCTCGGTCACCGGTACGTACGACCTGATCGCCATGGTCCGGGTGCCGCGCCACGACGACCTGGCGGACGTGATCCCCGGCCGCATCAGCAAGATCCCCGGCGTCGAGGCCACGGACACGCACGTCGCCTTCCGGACGTACTCCCAGCACGACCTGGAGGCGGCCTTCGCCATCGGCCTGGAGTCCTGACACCGCGCGCGGCATGGCTGAAGGGGGCCTCCCGATCGGGAGGCCCCCTTCACCCGTACGAGTGAGCGATCAGCCGCGGTCGGGGACGCAGCGGCCGTCCTCGGTGCGGTACTTCCACTGCGCGCCGTCCCGGACGAGCTCCTTCACCGCGCCGACGAACCGCTCCACGTGCTCGTCCGGCGTGCCGGCGCCGAAGCTCACCCGGATGGCGTTGAGGGAACGCTCCCCCGGGGCCGCCTCGGGCGCGCCGCACTCGCCCGGGTCCTGCAAGTCGCTGCCGAGCAGGGTGCGGACCAGCGGGTGGGCGCAGAAGAGGCCGTCGCGGACGCCGATGCCGTACTCGGCGGAGAGCGCGGCGGCGAAGTGGGAGCTGTTCCAGCCCTCCACGACGAAGGAGATGACGCCCACGCGGGGCGCGTCGTCGCCGAAGAGCGAGAGCACGCGCACCTCGGGCACCTCGGCCAGGCCCTCCCGGACCTTCGCGATCAGGTGCCGCTCGCGGGCGACGAGGGAGTCGAAGCCGGCCTCGGTGAGCGCCTTGCAGGCGGAGGCGATCGAGTAGACGCCGATGACGTTCGGCGAACCGGCTTCGTGTCGGGCCGACGTGGTGTGCCACTCCACGTCCACACCACCGTCGGCCCGACGGGCCACCTTGCGGGACGCTCCACCGCCCGCGAGGTAGGGCTCGGAATCCTGCAGCCAGTCGGCGCGGCCGGCGAGGACGCCGGAGCCGAAGGGCGCGTACAGCTTGTGTCCGGAGAAGGCGACCCAGTCCACGTCCGACTCCCTCACGGAGACCGGGTGGTGAGGCGCGAGCTGGGCGGCGTCGAGCACGATCCGGGCGCCGTGCGCGTGCGCGGCGGCGGTCAGCTCCCTCACCGGCCACAGCTCGCCGGTGACGTTGGAGGCGCCGGTGACGCAGACGAGCGCCGGGCCGTGGGGGTCGCGGTCGGCGAGGGCCCGCTCCAGGGTCTCGACGGCCTCGGCCGGGGTGCGCGGCGCGTCGAGGTAGGTGACGTGGGCGTCCCGCCACGGCAGCAGCGAGGCGTGGTGCTCGGTCTCGAAGACGAAGACCTGGCAGTCCGCCGGAAGGACCTGGGCGAGCAGGTTGAGCGAGTCGGTGGTGGAGCGGGTGAAGACGACCTGGTCGCCGGGGCGGCAGTCGAGGAACTCGGCGACGGTGGCGCGGCTGTTCTCGAAGAGGTCGGTGGAGAGCTGGGAGAGGTAGCCGGCGCCGCGGTGGACGCTGCCGTAGTAGGGGGCGTAGGCGGCGACGTCGTCCCAGACCCGCTGGAGGGCCGGTGCGCTGGCCGCGTAGTCGAGCGCCGCGTAGGTCACCTCGCCGCCGGTGACGAGCGGCACGGTCACGTCCCGGCCGAGGACCGGCAGCGGGGCGTCGCAGCAGGGGCCGGCGGAGTCGGAGTCGGCGGTGACGGCGGCGTTCGGGTATGCGGACATGGCGGTATCTCCCGGCGGGCGGTGCGGAATGGCTTCGGTGGATCCCGTACGCGGCCGGGTGCGGCGGGGTACGGGTGCTGCCTCGGAGGACGTGGGGGTACGCGGAAGGGACCCTGTCCCGAGGGTGAAGAAGGGGCGGACTCGCCCTATCGCATTCGCTTGCTCACGGAAAAAGCTCCTCGGCCGACCAGGACCCCTGGTGTTCGAGGGATCCGCGCTTGCCGTAGACCTCGCTGCCTACGGCCTGGTCATCACCCGGGGCACCCCGCCACGGAAGGAGGGTTGCCGGACAGCAAGCCGGGGCCAAAACGCTGTCACTCGTGACCTGTTCCCGAACTTATGCCAGACGATCACGACGTCGCAACCCCGTCCCGGCATCCGGGACGGGGTCGCAACGCGCCGTTCACACGTGCTCAGGCGTTGCTGGCGGCGACCCACCGCTCCAGGGACCGGAGGGCGGCGCCGGAGTCGATCGACTCGGCCGCCCTCGCGATGCCCGCGCCCAGTCGCTCCGCCAGGGTGCCCGTGCCGGGCTCCAGGGCGACGAACGCCGCCGCCGCGTTGAGCAGCACCGCGTCCCGTACGGGGCCGGTCTCCCCCGCGAGCAGCCGGTGGACCACGTCGGCGTTGTACGAGGGGTCGCCGCCGCGCAGGGCCTCCAGGGGGACGAGCTCGATGCCGACGTCCCGCGGGTCGAAGCGCTCCTCGGTGACTCCGCCGTCCCGGACCACCCAGACCCGGGAGGTGGCGGTGGTCGTCAGCTCGTCCAGGCCGTCGTCGCCGCGGAAGACCAGGGCGGAGTTGCCGCGCTCGGCGAGGACGCCCGCGACGATCGGCGCCATGCGCGGGTCGGCGACCCCGACGGCCTGGGCCTTCACCTTGGCCGGGTTGGTCAGCGGGCCCAGGACGTTGAAGGTGGTCCGGATGCCCAGCTGGCCGCGGGCCGCGGCGACGTGCCGCAGCGAGGGGTGGAACTTCACGGCGAAGCAGATGGTGATGCCGGCTTCCTCGGCGACCTCGGCGACCCGCCGCGGCGTGAGGTCGAGGTTGATGCCGAGCTTCTCCAGCACGTCGGAGGAGCCGGAGGCGGAGGAGGCGGCGCGGTTGCCGTGCTTGACGACCTTCGTGCCGGTGCCGGCGACGACGATCGAGGCCATCGTGGAGATGTTGACGGTCTTGGCGCCGTCGCCGCCGGTGCCGACGATGTCGACGGCGGGGCCGGGCACCTCGATCGTGTTGGCGTGCGCGTACATGGTGCGGACGAGGCCGGTGATCTCCTCGACGGTCTCGCCCTTGGCCCGCAGCGCCACCAGGAACCCGGCGATCTGCGCGTCGGTCGCCTCGCCGCTCATGATCAGGTCCATCGCCCAGGCGGTGTCGTCGGCGGAGAGGTCCTCGCCGTCGAGCAGACCGTTCAGCAGGACGGGCCAGGAGCGGCCCGCCGACGTAGGTCCTCCAGCGGGGGTCGCAGCGCTCATGGCAGCTCCTGGTGATCACGTGACGGATACGGTCCCACCCTATCCACCCCCGGGGACGGCGAAGAGCCCCGTCCATCGAATGGACGGGGCTCCTGCCGTGGCGACCTCGGGTCAGGTGTTCAGGCGATCAGTGGTGGCCGTGGCCGCTCTGGATCTCCTTGTACTCCTCGACCGTGGGCTTGGCGACCTGGCTGTCCTCGCCGTAGTAGCCCTTGTTGAGCTTGACCCGGAGCTTCTCCATGGCGCCGATCTTGCGCTCCACGCCGTTCTCGTCGACGGCCGGCGGAAGCTCCGCGGCCGCGTACTGCTCGTGCGCCGTGAGGCGGTGCAGCTCGCCCTGGCTGAGCGGCTCGTGGACCTCGACGAACTCACCGTGCGGCAGGCGCTTGATGATGCCCGACTCGCGGCCGTGCAGCACCTTGTCCTTGTCGCGGCGCTGGAGGCCGAGGCAGATCCGCTTGGTGGCGACGAACGCGATGACCGGGCCGGCGAAGAAGAAGATCCGCACGAACCAGGTGATCGAGTTCAGCGACAGGTGGAAGTGGGTCGCCCAGAGGTCGTTTCCACCACCCACGAGCATGATCATGTACGCGGTGATCCAGGCGACGCCGAAGGCGGTGCGCGTCGGAGCGTTGCGCGGGCGCTGCGCGATGTGGTGCTCGCGCTTGTCGCCGGTGATCCAGGACTCGATGAACGGGTAGACCGCGATCGCGGCCAGGACCGCCGGGAAGATCGCCAGCGGGATCATCACGCCGAGGACCAGCGTGTGGCCCCACAGGTTGATCTCCCAGCCCGGCATGACACGGATCAGACCCTCGGCGAAGCCCATGTACCAGTCGGGCTGGGCGCCGGTGGACACCTGGTCCGGGCGGTACGGGCCGATGGCCCAGATCGGGTTGATCGAGGCGATCGCCGCGATGACCGCGATGACGCCGAAGACCAGGAAGAAGAAGCCTCCGGCCTTCGCCATGTACACGGGCAGCAGCGGCATGCCGACGACGTTGTCGTTCGTGCGGCCGGGGCCGGCGAACTGCGTGTGCTTGTGGACGAACACCAGGATGAGGTGGGCGACCACGAGGCCCAGCATGATGCCGGGGAGCAGCAGCACGTGCGCCGAGTAGAACCGGGCGACGAAGTCGCCGCCGGGGAACTCGCCGCCGAACAGGAACATCGACAGGTACGTGCCGAGGACCGGCACGGACAGGATCGCGCCCTGCATGAAGCGGACACCGGTGCCGGAGAGCAGGTCGTCCGGGAGCGAGTAACCGGTGAAGCCGGTGAACATGCCCAGGAAGAACAGCAGGAAGCCGAACAGCCAGTTGATCTCACGCGGCTTGCGGAACGCGCCGGTGAAGAACACGCGCATCATGTGCACGAACATGCCGGCGAGGAAGATCAGCGCCGCCCAGTGGTGGATCTGCCGGATCAGCAGACCACCGCGCACCTCGAAGGAGATGTGCATGGTCGAGTTGAACGCCTCGGACATCAGCTGTCCCTGGAGCGGGACGTACGGTCCGACGTACTCCACCTCGTTCATCGACGGGTGGAAGAACATCGTCAGGTAGACGCCCGTCAGGATGATGATGAGGAAGCTGTAGAGGCAGACCTCGCCCAGCATGAAGGACCAGTGGTCCGGGAAGATCTTCCGCATGTTGGCCTTGGCCAGCGTGTAGATCCCCAGGCGACCGTCGGCCCAGTCCGCGACCCGCTCACCGGCGGGCGCCTTCTTCTGCGTGTTGGTCACGGTGCTCATCCGCGCTCCCAGAATGCCGGACCGACGGGCTCGTCGAAGTCGCCGAGCGCCTCGAGGAAGCCCTTGTCGTTCACGCCGATCCGCAGCTGCGGGAGGGGGTGACCGGCCGGGCCGAAGATGACGCGGGCGCCGTCGGAGAGATCGAAGGTGGACTGGTGGCACGGGCAGAGCACGTGGTGCGTCTGCTGCTCGTACAGGGAGATCGGGCAGCCGACGTGGGTGCAGATCTTCGAGAACGCGACGATGCCCTGGTGCGACCACTCGAGCTCGCGCTTGTCCTTGATGTCCTCCGGCTGGATCCGGACGATCATCAGGGCGGCCTTGGCGATCTGGGTCTGGAAGTGCTCGTCGTGCTCCGAGAGGCCCTCGGGCATCGCGAAGGTCAGCGAGCCGACCGCGACGTCCTCGGGACGGAGCGGCTCGTGCGTGTTCATGTTGATGAGCTGGAGCCCCTTGGTCCACATGGTGGTCCGGAGCTTCTTCTCGGGCAGCGGGCCCATGTCACGCAGCAGGACGATGCCGGAGAGCGGCACGAGCGACAGCGCGCCGAACATCGTGTTGCGGATGAGCTTGCGGCGGCCCATGCCCGACTCCGCGGCACCGGCCGCGAAGTCCGCCATGACCTTCGCCTTGACCTCGGGCGACGCCTCGATCGGGTGACGCTCGTCGGCGACCTCGACGTCGGACATCAGGGTGCGGGCCCAGTGGACCGCGCCCGCGCCGATGAAGAAGAGGGCGGCACCGAGGGTCATGCCCAGGGCGAAGTTGAGCGCGGACACGTGGCCGAAGGGCCAGATGTACACGATCTTGTCGACCGGGAAGATCACGTACGAGGCGATGAAGCCGACGGTGGCCAGCATCGACAGCACGAACATGAAGGCGACCGCACGCTCGGACCGGCGGGCGGCCCGCTCGTCGATGTCCTGGATGCGGGGCTTGTGGGGCGGAAGGCCCGGGTCGGCGAACGGGTCGTCGGCGACCGTCACCGCGCCGTGCGCGGTGTCCTGCCCTGCCGGCAGGGTCTCTTCTGGAATCTCTTGGCTACTCATGACTTCTTGGCCTTAGCGGTGTGGGCCGCGACCCAGATGGCAACTGCGATCAGCGCGCCCAGGCCGAAGACCCAGGCGAACAGGCCCTCGCTGACGGGGCCGAGGCCGCCGAGCTTGAGACCGCCCGGGCTCGCGGACGAGTCGCTGTTGACGGCCTGGACGTACGCGATGATGTCCTTCTTCTCCTTCTCCGGCATCGTGGTGTCGGGGAAGGAAGGCATGTTCTGCGGGCCGGTCTGCATGGCCTCGTAGAGGTGCTTCGGGTCCACGCCCTCGAGGCTCGGGGCGTACTTGCCGTAGGTCAGCGCGCCGCCCTCACCGGTGAAGTTGTGGCACTGGGCGCAGTTGGTGCGGAACAGTTCGCCACCCTTGGCGATGTCGGCACCGTCAGGGCTGTACTGGCCCTCGGTCGGCTTGATCGGGCCGGCACCGAGGGAGGCGACGTACGCCGCGAGCTGATCGATCTCAGCCTGCGAGTAGATGACCTTCTTCCTCGGGACCTGGGCGCCCGGCTGCTGGGCCGGCATGCGGCCCGTGCCGACCTGGAAGTCCACGGCCGCCGAACCCACGCCGACCAGGGACGGGCCGTCAGAGGTGCCCTGACCGCCGGTTCCGTGGCAGCTGGCGCAGCCGACGGAGTAGAGCTTCTTGCCCTCCTCGATGGCGAGGGACTGGGCGGTTTCATCGGCCTTCGCCGTGCCCGCGGGCGCGAACGCGGCGTACAGCCCCCCAGTGGCCGCCAGCGCGAGAAGTAGGACGACGACCGCCGCCAGCGGATGGCGTCGTCGTGCGGAGAGCTTTTTCACGGATTACCCCGGTGTCAGGATCTTCTGCGTCGATGCTTGCTGGATGTCTCGGTCCGCCGTGGTGGCGGAGCCGATTACTTGATCATGTAGATCGTGGCGAAGAGGCCGATCCAGACGACATCGACGAAGTGCCAGTAGTAGGACACGACGATGGCGGCGGTTGCCTGCTCGTGAGTGAACCTCCTGGCGGCGTACGTCCGGCCGAGGACCAGCAGGAAGGCGATGAGACCGCCCGTCACGTGCAGGCCGTGGAAGCCGGTGGTCAGGTAGAACACCGTGCCGTACGGGTCGGAGGACAGCGAGAGGCCGTCCTTCTTGACCAGCTCGGTGTACTCGAAGACCTGGCCGCCGATGAAGATCGCACCCATCACGAACGTGATGATGAACCACGTCCGGAGCTTCTTCACATCGCCCCGCTCCGCGGCGAAGACGCCGAGCTGGCAGGTGAGGGAGGAGAGCACCAGGATCGTGGTGTTGGTCGCCGAGAACGGGAAGTTCAAGGCCGAGGCCTTTTCCGCCCAGAACTCGGGGCCCATCACCGATCGAAGGGTGAAGTACATCGCGAAGAGGGCCGCGAAGAACATCAGCTCGGAGCTCAACCAGATGATGGTTCCGACGCTGGTGAGGTTCGGTCGATTGACCGACGGGTGCGCGTGCCCTGTTTCTACTGTCGTTACTGTCGCCACGACCGACATTATGTCGGTCGCTTATCCCGCCCTCACTCCGGGGGGTGCCGTTCGGAGTGTCAGAGGGGTGTGTCCAGCCCGAACGGCCCAGCGCCGGGGCCCCGGAGCACCGTTCGAACAGGTGTTGAACGGCTGTTGACGGGGTGTGGACCGGAGTAGCATCCGGCGCATCGATCGACGACCTTCCCACGGACTTCCCCACGGAGGAACGATGCAGTCGAGTGCCACGGTCCTGGTCTACAGCGACGACGCGAACACCCGCGCGCAGGTGCGGCTCGCGGCCGGACGCAGGCCCGCGACCGACGTTCCCCCGGTCGAGTTCGTGGAGTGCGCGACGCTGCCCGCGGTGCTGAAGCGCCTGGACGAGGGCGGGATCGACGTGTGCGTGCTCGACGGCGAGGCGGTGCCCGCCGGGGGCATGGGGGTCTGCCGGCAGATCAAGGACGAGGTCTTCCGCTGCCCGCCGGTGCTGCTGCTGATCGGCCGCCCGCAGGACGCCTGGCTGGCCACCTGGAGCCGCGCGGACGCCGCGGTCACCCTTCCGGTGGAACCGGTCGAGTTCGCGGCGTCCCTGGCGGCCCTGCTGCGCTCGCGCCTGTCGATCGGCGCCTGAGCCGGTCGGGCCCCGGTTCAGATCGAGGGCCTCAGCCGGGCCTTCTCCGTGGGGGCCACCGGGTTTCCGGCGGCCTCCACCAGGGCGCTGCCCTGGCGCCACTTGTCCCACTCCATGTTCCAGTCGCCGAAGCCGTTGCCGAAGGTGTCCATCGTGTCGCCGATGCTGTTGACGACGCGGACGATGTCGCCGGGGCGGACGGTCTTGAAGAACCACGCCGCGTTCTCCGTCGACATGCCGACACAGCCGTGGCTGACGTTCTCGACGCCCTGGGAGCCGACGGACCAGGGCGCGGCGTGCACGTACTCGCCGCTCCAGGTGACCCGGGTGGCGTAGTACACGGGCAGGTCGTACGAGTCGGAGCTGCCCTCCGCGATGCCGACGGTGGTGCTCCGCATCTGGACGAAGTACTCCTTGCCGAGCACCACCTTGATCCCGTTGCGGGTGGAGAAGCCCGGTTTCCCCGTGGTCACCGGCATGGTGTTGATCACCTCCCCGTTGCGCTTCACGGTCATCTGGTGCGCGCCGGCGTCCGCGACCGCCTCGATCCGGTCGCCGATGGTGAGCTTCAGCGGCTTGGACGCGCCGCCGTAGAGCTTGTCGCCGACCTTGAGGCCGTCCAGGTTCCCGGTGACCGTGACGTGCGCCCCGGCCGGCCAGTACTCCTTCGGGCGGAAGTGCAGCTTCTTGTCGTCCACCCAGTACCAGGCGCCCTCGACGGCGGGCGTGGAGCGGACCTTGAGGGCCCGCTCGACGACCGCGCGGGCCGACCGGTCCTTGACGGGGAGGCTGAGCTCCGCCGTGATGGGCTGCCCGACGCCGTACGTGCCCGCCTCCGGCCCGAAGGCCACGGTCAGGGCCCGTTTGGCCGGGGCCGTCTCGAAAGTGAACGTGCGGGCGCCTGGAGCGCCGTCCTCGTCCTCGGTGGCCACCCGCACCGTGTAGCGGGCGCCGGCCGCCAGGGCCGCCGTGGAGCGCCAGCGCTGCCCGTCCGCGGTGAGTTCGCCGGCGAGGTGGTGCCCCGAGGCGTCGGTGGCCGTCACGTCGGTGATCCGGCCTTCGTCGCCCTTGGCCGTGATCTCCAGGGGCTTCTCGGGGTCCGCCTTGGCACCGGCGGGAGCGCTGACCGTGAGCTGGTCCGCCGCGTCGTAGGTCTTCTCCGACAGCGGGTGACCGTCGGAGCCCGAGCACGCGGAGACGCCCGCGGTGACGGTGACGGCCAGAAGAGTGCAGCTCAGAACAGTCCTTATGCGCGGCGTGTCGTTCATGACCTCACGCTAAGGACGATCCTCGCGACCGGCGCGCCGAGTGCTGCAAAAGAGGGGCCCGGGCACTTCGGTGACGAAGTGCCCGGGCCCCTCGGTGTGCTCCGGTGCGGAGCGGGGTACCGCTACTGGTTCTGGTTCTCGCCGCGGTAGAACTCGAAGACCCAGCCGAACAGGCCGACGAGGATCAGCGGGGCGGAGAAGTACAGGATCCACCAGCCCATCGCGATGCCGAGGAAGGCGAGCGCGCCGCCGACGGCCAGCGAGAGCGGCTGCCAGCTGTGCGGGGCGAAGAAGCCCACCTCACCGGCCTCGTCCGCGACGTCGGCCTCCTTGTCGTCCTGCGCCATCGCGTCGACACGCTTGGCCGTGAAGGCCAGGTAGTAGCCGATCATGATGGCCAGGCCGAAGGCCAGGAAGAGCGCCGTCGTGCCGACCGGCTCCTTGGACCAGACGCCGTAGAGGATCGCCATGGCAAGGATGAAGACGCTCAGCCAGATGAACATCTTGCCCTGGATCTTCACTTGCCGGCCTCCTTGCTGCCCGTGAGGGCCGCGGCCTCGTGCGGCTTGTTCTCGAGCTGGTCGAGAGCGGCGATCTCAGGGTGGTGCAGGTCGAACGCCGGGGATTCCGAACGGATCCGCGGCAGGGTGAGGAAGTTGTGCCGCGGCGGCGGGCAGGAGGTCGCCCACTCGAGCGAACGGCCGTAGCCCCACGGGTCGTCGACCTCGATCTTCTTGCCGTACTTGGCGGTCTTCCAGACGTTGTAGAGGAACGGCAGGATCGACAGGCCGAGCAGGAACGAGGAGATCGTCGAGATCGTGTTCAGCGTGGTGAAGCCGTCGGCTTCCAGGTAGTCCGCGTAACGACGCGGCATGCCCTCGGCACCGAGCCAGTGCTGCACCAGGAAGGTGCCGTGGAAGCCGACGAACAGCGTCCAGAACGTGATCTTGCCGAGGCGCTCGTCGAGCATCTTGCCGGTGAACTTCGGCCACCAGAAGTGGAAGCCGGAGAACATCGCGAAGACGACGGTGCCGAAGACGACGTAGTGGAAGTGCGCCACCACGAAGTACGAGTCGGAGATGTGGAAGTCCATCGGGGGCGAGGCCAGGATGACGCCGGTCAGACCACCGAAGGTGAAGGTGATCAGGAAGCCGACGGCCCAGAGCATCGGGGTCTCGAAGGACAGCGAGCCCTTCCACATCGTTCCGATCCAGTTGAAGAACTTCACGCCGGTCGGAACGGCGATGAGGAACGTCATGAAGGAGAAGAACGGGAGGAGCACGCCACCGGTGACGTACATGTGGTGCGCCCAGACGGTCACGGACAGGCCGGCGATCGCGATGGTCGCGGCGATCAGACCGATGTAGCCGAACATCGGCTTGCGGCTGAAGACCGGGATGACCTCGGAGATGATGCCGAAGAACGGCAAGGCGATGATGTACACCTCTGGGTGTCCGAAGAACCAGAAGAGGTGTTGCCAGAGCAGCGCTCCGCCGTTGGCCGCGTCGAAGACGTGGGCACCGAACTTGCGGTCCGCCTCCAGGGCGAACAGCGCGGCCGCCAGGACCGGGAAGGCGAGCAGGACCAGGACACCGGTCAGCAGCACGTTCCAGGTGAAGATCGGCATGCGGAACATCGTCATGCCCGGAGCGCGCATGCAGATGATCGTGGTGATGAAGTTGACCGAACCGAGGATCGTGCCGAAGCCGGAGAAGGCCAGACCCATGATCCACATGTCGGCGCCGACGCCCGGCGAGCGGACGGCGTCCGACAGCGGGGAGTAGGCGAACCAGCCGAAGTCGGCCGCACCCTGCGGGGTGAGGAAGCCGGCCACCGCGATGAGCGAGCCGAAGAGGTACAGCCAGTACGCGAACATGTTCAGCCGCGGGAACGCCACGTCGGGCGCGCCGATCTGCAGCGGCATGATCCAGTTCGCGAAGCCGGCGAACAGCGGCGTCGCGAACATCAGCAGCATGATCGTGCCGTGCATCGTGAACGCCTGGTTGAACTGCTCGTTCGACATGATCTGCGTGCCGGGACGGGCGAGCTCGGCGCGCATGAAGAGCGCCATGAGTCCGCCGACGCAGAAGAAGGCGAACGAGGTGACCAGGTACATCGTGCCGATGGTCTTGTGGTCGGTGGTGGTGAGCCACTTGATGACCACGTTGCCGGGCTGCTTGCGCCGTACGGGCAGCTCGTTCTCGTACGAGTCCTCAGCTGCGGCGGCACCCTGGGTTTCGTTGGGGATGCTCACAGTTGCTTCTTCTCCGCATTCCTGGCCGGGTCCGTCTGCTCGATGCCAGACGGGATGTAGCCGGTCTGCCCCTTCTCCGCCAGCTCCTTCAGGTGCTGCTGGTAGCGCTCCGGGGAGACCACCTTGACGTTGAAGAGCATCCGGGAGTGGTCGACACCGCAGAGCTCGGCGCACTTGCCGAGGAAGGTGCCTTCCCGGGTCGGGGTGACCTCGAAGGCGTTGGGGTGGCCCGGGATGACGTCCTGCTTCATCAGGAAGGGAACCACCCAGAAGGAGTGGATCACGTCACGCGAGGTCAGGACGAACCGGACCCTCTCGCCCTTGGGGAGCCAGAGCGTCGGTCCCGGGTTGCCGGTCTGGGGGTTCCGGGTGCCGGGGATGCCGGCGTCGTAGACGCCGCCCGCGTTCTCCGGGAACTGGACCTTGTAGCGGTCCGGAAGCGTCGCCAGGTCCTTGTCCGTCTTCGCGTCACCCTTCACACCGGGCACGTTCTCGACGTAGTTGAAGCCCCAGCTCCACTGGTAGCCGACCACGTTGATCGTGTGGGCCGGCTTCGGGGTGAGCTCGAGGAGCTTGGACTCGTCACGCGCGGTGAAGTAGAAGAGCACCGAGACGATGATGAGCGGGGTGACCGTGTACAGCGCCTCGATGGGCATGTTGTAACGGGTCTGCGGAGGTACCTCGACCTTGGTCCGGCTGCGCCGGTGGAAGATGGTGGCCCAGAGGATCAGGCCCCACACCAGGATGCCCGTGATCAGGGCGGCGGCCCAGGAGCCCTGCCACAGGGAGAGGATCCGAGGCGCCTCTTCCGTGACGGGGGTGGGCATACCAAGGCGGGGGAAGTCTTCCCAGTTGTACGAGCAGCCGGTGGCTGTCGCCAGGATCAGGCCCGCAGTCAGCACCTGCGGCAGCTTCCGCCGCATCGGGCGCCGCGACGAGCGGTCGGAGCCGTTGGGACTCACGTAGCGCCTTCCCGAGAGTCTCGGCCCGCAGTGGTCGGCCACGGCCGTCCGTCTCGCTGGTCGGTCGCCGCCCCGGCCGCGGGCAGGGGTTTGGATGTTTATGCGGACCAAACCCTACTGGACGCTATTTGGGGTCGCGCGGGGAGGGTGCCCAACGCGCCGTCCGAGCCCCCGAAGGGGTGGACTCCGGGGTTCCGGAGGGCGGCCGGAGACGGCCGTCCGGCGGGCTGCCGGGGTGGTGGGGCGGGGTTTTGACGGGGGCTCATCGGGGGGAGGGCGGGGGTTGTGCGGGCCGGTGCGGGGGCGCCCGAGGCGGGGCACCGCACCGGCGGGGAGAAGGCCGGACCGCGTCGACCCGACCTGTGCCGGGCCGGGCTGCGCCGGGCCGGGCTGCGCCGGGCCGGCCTGCGTCTGCGTGGCCTGCGTCGGACCCGCCCGTACCGGCCCGGCCCGCGTCAGGCCGTCCGCGTCAGGCCGCCCCTGCCGGTCCGGCCCGTGTCGGCCGGTCGCCCCGGGGAGACGCGGGCCGGGGCACCCCCAGGCTCTACCGTGGGCGGATGCCGTACTTCGACGCCGCGTCCGCCGCCCCGCTGCACCCCGTCGCCCGTCAGGCGCTGCTCGCCTCCCTCGACGAGGGGTGGGCCGACCCCGCCCGGCTGTACCGGGAGGGGCGACGCGCCCGACTGCTCCTCGACGCGGCCCGGGAGGCCGCCGCGGAGGCCGTGGGGTGCCGTCCGGACGAGCTCGTGTTCACTCCTTCGGGGACACGCGCGGTTCACGCCGGGATCTCCGGCGCGCTCGCGGGACGTCGGCGTGTCGGAAACCGGCTCGTCGTCTCCGCGGTCGAACACTCCTCCGTCCTGCACGCGGGCGAGACGCACGCGGCGGCCGGCGGCACGGTGACCGAGGTGCCGGTGGACCGGTCGGGAGCGGTGGACGCGGACGCCTTCACGGCCGCGCTCGCCCCCGGCACGGCCCTGGCGTGCCTCCAGTCGGCCAACCACGAGGTGGGCACCCGACAGCCGGTGGCCGAGGTCGCCGAGGCCTGCCGGGCGGCGGACGTCCCGCTGCTCGTGGACGCCGCCCAGTCGCTGGGCTGGGGGCCGGTGGACGGCGGCTGGTCGCTGCTCGCGGCCAGCGCGCACAAATGGGGCGGGCCCGCGGGGGTCGGACTGCTCGCCGTGCGGAAGGGGGTCAGGTTCGCGCCGCAAGGGCCCTCCGACGAGCGGGAGTCGGGCCGGGCACCGGGCTTCGAGAACCTGCCCGCGATCGTGGCGGCGGCGGCCTCGCTGCGGGCGGTCCGGGCGGAGGCGGCCGCCGAAGGGGCGCGGCTGCGGGCCCTGGTCGACCGCATCCGGACGCGGGTGCCCCAGGTGGTGCCGGACGTGGAGGTGGTGGGCGACGCGGTGCGCCGACTCCCCCATCTGGTCACCTTCTCCTGCCTGTACGTGGACGGCGAGACGCTGTTGTCGGAACTGGACCGGGAGGGTTTCTCCGTTTCGTCCGGTTCGTCGTGCACGAGTTCGACGCTGACGCCCAGCCACGTGCTGCGCGCGATGGGGGTCCTGAGCGAGGGGAACGTCCGGGTGTCCCTGCCCTCCGGGACCTCGGAGGAGGACGTGGACCGCTTCCTGGCCGTGCTGCCGGGCGTGGTGGCCGGGGTGCGGGAGCGGCTCGGAGCCCCCGCCTCCGCCCCCTCGGTCCCGACGCCCTCGGACTCGCTCGTCGTGGACTCCCTGGGCAAGCGGTGCCCGATCCCGGTCATCGAACTCGCGAAGGTGATCGGCGACGTGCCGGTGGGCGGGACGGTGACGGTGCTCTCGGACGACGCGGCGGCGCGACTGGACATTCCGGCGTGGTGCGAGATGCGGGGGCAGGAGTACGTGGGGGAGTCGCCGGGGGTGGGGGGCGGGACGGCGTACGTGGTCCGGCGGGTGTCGTAGCCGCCGCCGTCACGGGTCGGCGCCCCCTCCCGTCACGGGCAGCCTCCCGCCGGGACGGCGCCCCGCGCCCCCGTTGCGGGCCGCGCCCGCCGGGGCGGTGCCCCCGCCCACCCCGTTGTGGGCAGTCGTTCCGCTGGGGCGGAACGGGTGGGCACAACGGACGGCGCCCCTTGCCGGCGCCCGAGGCTGCCGTGCCCGGACCCGCACCGACGGGCACGGCGCACACGGGGTGCGGGTCCAGGCCCGGAACGCGGAGGCGCCACTGAGGGCGCCGTCCCGTGTGCCCACCCGTCCCGCCCCAGCGGGACGATTGCCCACACGGGGGGGGTGCGGGAGGGGCGCCGCCCCGGCGGGCGCGGGCCCCACACCGGCGGGGCGCCGCCCGGCAAGGCGCGGGTCCGTGCGGGTGGGGGTGGAAGCGGCCCCGCCCCGCCGGGCGCGGGCCCGTGGGGTGGGGGTCAGAGGAGGTGGGAGTGGACCTCCGTGGCGGCCTCCTCGCCGTACGCCTTCGTGAAGCGCTCCATGAAGTTCGCCCGCCGCAGCGCGTACTCCTGCGTGCCCAGCGTCTCGATGACCAGCGTCGCCAGCATGCAGCCGACCTGCGCCGCCCGCTCCAGGCCGACGCCCCAGGACAGGCCCGTGAGGAAGCCCGCGCGGAAGGCGTCGCCGACGCCGGTGGGGTCGACCTTGGCCGTCTCCTCGGGGCAGCCGACCTCGATGGGGGTCTCGCCGACCCGTTCGATGCGCACGCCGCGCGAGCCGAGCGTGGTGATGCGGTGGCCGACGCGGGAGAGGATCTCCGCGTCGGTCCAGCCGGTCTTGGACTCGATGAGGCCCTTCTCGTACTCGTTGGAGAAGAGGTAGGTCGCGCCGTCGAGGAGGGTGCGGATCTCCTCGCCGTCCATGCGCGCGATCTGCTGCGAGAAGTCGGCGGCGAAGGGGAGGGACCGGGCCCGGCACTCCTCCGTGTGGCGGAGCATCGCCTCGGGGTCGTCGGCGCCGATGAGGACCAGGTCGAGGCCGCCCACGCGGTCGGCGACGGCCTTGAGCTCGATCTGCCGGGCCTCGCTCATCGCGCCGGTGTAGAAGGAGCCGATCTGGTTGTGGTCCTTGTCGGTGGTGCAGACGAAGCGGGCCGTGTGCAGGACCTCGGAGATGCGCACCGAGCCGGTGTCGACGCCGTGCCGGTCGAGCCAGGCGCGGTACTCGTCGAAGTCGAAGCCGGCCGCGCCGACGAGGACGGGGCGGCTGCCGAGCTGTCCCATGCCGAAGCAGATATTGGCGGCGACGCCTCCCCGGCGGACGTCCAGGTTGTCGACGAGGAAGGAGAGGGACACCGTGTGGAGCTGGTCGGCCACGAGCTGGTCGGCGAACCGGCCGGGGAAGGTCATGAGGTGGTCGGTGGCGATGGAGCCGGTGACTGCGATACGCACGGCTGGGTGCTCCTGCGGAATTCGGTGGGAGCGCGCGAGGCGCCCGAACGGAGGTGGTGACGGCGACGGGAGAGAACGACAGTTCACGCTACCGGGTGGGGGACGTCCTGCCGAACAGTGGAAACTACCCCAGAGTAGGTCTTTTCCCCGGGGCGGGGCGGTGCATACGGTGCGCCCATGACCACGTATCCCGCTCCTCGTGAGCGTCACGAGTCCGAGTTGAGCCTCGCCGAGCTGCGCGGGGCCGGTGCCCGGATGGCCCCCCACTGGGCGGCTCCGGCCGGCCCGGACCCCGTCCGGGTGTCCCCCGCGTCGATCCACGGCGTCGTCGTCCCGGCGGCCTCGGCCCGGCTGATCGACGCCACCGTCGAGTACGGCGGCTGACGGACGGAACCGTCCGCGCGTCCGCTCCGTCCCATCGGCGTCCGGTCGAGACGAGGGAGCGTTGCGGTGAGCGGTACGGAGAACGTGCGGAGGCGACGGAACGTCCTGGCCGCCTCGGTGGCGGCGGGTGTCCTGCTCGCCGGGGGCGGTGGCGTCTACCTGGCGGCCGCCGCGTCCGGCGGGGCCACGCCGGACGCGGCGGCGGGGAAGGCCGCCGACGCGGTCGGGTCGCCGCCGCCCCTGGCCGTGGAGGCCGGTGGCGGCGGTACGGGGGGCGGTCCCGGGATCGCCTCCGGCGAGCCGGACCCGAGCGGCGGGGCGCACGGAACGGTCTACAAAGCCGAGGGTCCGCTCCCCCAAGGGCCCTCCTCGGCCGCGGTCCACCGGCCCGAGGGCCTGGTCACCTCGGCGGAGGTGTCCGGGCTGGCCGAGGCGCTCGGCGTCGAGGGCCGGCCCGTGCTGGTCGGGGACGTCTGGACGATCCGGCCCGAGAAGGACGGTCGGGGTCCGCGCCTGGACGTGGCGAAGGCGGCCCCGGGGAACTGGACGTACTCCTGGTACGACGGCGGCCCGATGGGCGACACCTGCCTCAAGGGCAGGGCGTGCCCGCCTCCGGGGGCGGCGAAGTCCCCGCGCGGCGGTTCGCCGGTGAGCGAGGCGGCGGCGAAGGCGGCGGCCGCCCCCGTCCTGAAGGCCCTGGGCCAGGACGACGCGAAGGTGACGGCGTCCCAGGTGATGGACGGTTCGGTGCGGGTGGTCAACGCCGATCCGGTGGTGGACGGGCTGCCGACCCACGGCTGGTCGACGGGGCTGCAGATCGGTCCGGACGGCCGGCCGGTCTCCGGGAGCGGGACGCTGAAGGAGCCGGTGAAGGGCGCCACGTATCCGGTGGTCGGGGCGGCGAAGGCGCTCGCGGAGCTGAACGAGAAGGCGAGGGGCGCCGGCCCGGTCGGCATCGGCGGCTGTGCGACGGACCCGCCGGCCGGGGTCGAGGGGAGCGGCGGGGACGGCCCGGCGCCGGTCGACGGGAGCGGGAAGGCCGACCCGGCCGCGCCCTGCCGGTCGGCCGCGGACGCGGCCCCGCCGACCGAGGTCCCGGTGACGGGCGCGGTCTTCGGTCTGGCCGCGCAGGACGTGGCGGGCGAGCGGCTGCTCGTGCCGTCGTGGCTGTTCACGGCGGACCCGGTGGACGCGGCGCCGTACACGGTGACGGAGACGGCGGTCGCCCCGGAGTACCTGGTGCCCCCGGGGAAGCCCTCGCCGGACGAGGGCACGGCGCCGGCCCGGCGCATCGAGTCGTACCGGGCGGCGGGGGACGGCCGGAAGCTGTCGGTCACCTTCTGGGGCGGGGTGTGCAGCACGTACACCGCGAAGGCGGTGGAGTCGCCGGCGGAGGTGACCGTGCGGATCGACGAGAAGTCGGACCCCGGGCGGGCGTGCATCGCGGTCGCCAAGGAGATCACGCTGACCGTGGAGCTCCGGAGTCCGCTGGGCGGGCGGCCGGTGGTCGACGCGGCGAGCGGGGAGTCGGTGCCGCGGCGCTGACGGTCCCCGGGTGACGGTCCCCGGGCACGAGCGGGGCCGGTGGCCCCGGGAAACGGGTGAGGGCGGCGGCCCCGGGACTTCCCGGGGCCGCCGCCCTCACCCGTGTACGGGCTTAGCTGAACGAGTCGCCGCAGGCGCAGGAGCCCGTGGCGTTCGGGTTGTCGATGGTGAAGCCCTGCTTCTCGATCGTGTCGACGAAGTCGATCGACGCGCCCCCGAGGTACGGGGCGCTCATGCGGTCGGTCACGACCTTGACGCCGTCGAAGTCCTTCACGACGTCGCCGTCGAGCGAACGCTCGTCGAAGAACAGCTGGTAACGCAGGCCGGAGCAGCCGCCGGGCTGAACGGCGACGCGCAGGGCCAGGTCTTCGCGGCCTTCCTGGTCGAGGAGGGCCTTGACCTTGGCCGCGGCGGCGTCGGACAGGAGGATGCCGTCGCTGACAGTGGTCTTCTCGTCCGATACGGACATCTGCTTCTCTCCCGGTGTGTACGGAGACTGCTTGCCGACGGTTGCAACCGACGGTGCCCCGGATTCATTCCGGGCCGAGTGGGGTCTTCCCCCTTTCATGCTCGCACACCCCGTCCAGGAGCGCGGACGGCGAATTCGTCACATCGACACTATGGACATCGTCCATAGGACGTGAAGCGGGTTATGATAGATAGCGTCATTTCGACGAAAAGGCTCCTCGAAGAAAGGGTGCGTGACGTGACCACCGCCCAGCCCCTGGACGTCCAGCCGACGCCGCTCGCCCTGCTCCTGCTCGGTCGCGAGGCCGACCCGAAGAGCGAGCGCGGCGTGGAGTGTCCCGGCGATCTGCCGTCGCCCTCCGACCCGGACCTCGTGGAGCGCGCCCGCGCCGCGAAGGAGAAGCTCGGGGACAAGGTCTTCGTGCTCGGCCACCACTACCAGCGCGACGAGGTCATCCAGTTCGCCGACGTGACCGGTGACTCCTTCAAGCTCGCGCGCGACGCCGCCGCCAAGCCCGAGGCCGAGTACATCGTCTTCTGCGGTGTGCACTTCATGGCCGAGTCGGCCGACATCCTCACCGGTGACGAGCAGAAGGTCGTCCTGCCCGACCTCGCGGCCGGCTGCTCGATGGCCGACATGGCCACCGCCGAGCAGGTCGCCGAGTGCTGGGACGTGCTGACCGAGGCCGGCATCGCCGAGCAGGTCGTGCCCGTCTCGTACATGAACTCCTCGGCCGACATCAAGGCCTTCACCGGCAAGCACGGGGGCACGATCTGCACCTCGTCCAACGCCGAGCGGGCCCTGAACTGGGCCTTCGAGCAGGGCGAGAAGGTGCTCTTCCTGCCGGACCAGCACCTGGGCCGCAACACCGCCGTCCGCGACATGGGCATGTCCCTGGACGACTGCGTGGTCTACAACCCGCACAAGCCGAACGGCGGGCTCACCGCCGAGGAGCTGCGCGCCGCCAAGATGATCCTGTGGCGGGGCCACTGCTCGGTGCACGGCCGCTTCTCGCTGGACTCGGTCAACGACGTGCGCGAGCGCATCCCGGGCGTGAACGTGCTCGTCCACCCGGAGTGCAAGCACGAGGTCGTCGCCGCCGCGGACTACGTGGGCTCGACCGAGTACATCATCAACACCCTGGAGGCGGCCCCGGCCGGTTCCAAGTGGGCCATCGGCACGGAGCTGAACCTCGTCCGACGGCTGGCGAACCGTTTCGCCGACCAGGGCAAGGAGATCGTCTTCCTCGACAAGACGGTCTGCTTCTGCTCGACGATGAACCGCATCGACCTCCCCCACCTGGTGTGGACCCTGGAGTCCCTGGCCGAGGGCAACCTCGTCAACCAGATCCAGGTCGACAAGGAGACGGAGAGCTTCGCCAAGCTCGCCCTGGAGCGGATGCTGGCCCTGCCGTAACGGTTCCTGCCGGAACGGTTCTCCCGTCCGTACGCCGGAAGGGGCGCCCCGCGAGCTCGCGGGGCGCCCCTTCCTCGTGCCGTACGGATCAGACCGCCGTCGGCTCCTTCGCCTGCGGCGGGACCGGCACCTCGCCGGACTTCGCCGCCCGCTTCGCCGCCTTCTTCTTCGCGCGGCGCTCCTTGCGGAGCTCCACCATCGCGTAGAGCGTCGGGACGAGGAGCAGGGTCAGCAGCGTCGAGGTGATCAGACCGCCGATCACCACCACCGCCAGCGGCTGGGCGATGAAGCCGCCCTCGCCGGTGACGCCGAGGGCCATCGGCAGCAGGGCGAAGATCGTCGCCAGGGCGGTCATCAGGATCGGGCGGAGCCGGTGCCGGCCGCCCTCGATCACCGCTTCCACGACGCCCAGGCCCTGCGCCCGGTACTGGTTGATCAGGTCGATCAGGACGATCGCGTTGGTGACCACGATGCCGATGAGCATCAGCATGCCGATCATCGCCGGGACGCCCATCGCCGTGCCGGTGACCACGAGCAGACCGATCGCGCCGGTCGCCGCGAACGGGATCGAGACCAGCAGGATCAGCGGCTGGACCAGCGACCTGAAGGTCGCCACCAGGAGCATGAAGACGATCGCGACGGCCGCGAGCATCGCCAGGAACAGGTTGAGGAAGGCGTCGGACTGGTCCGCGGTGACGCCGCCGACGGTGGCGGTGGCCCCCTCCGGCAGGTCGAGGCCCTTGAGCTTCGCCTGGAGGGCGTTGCCCACCGCGCCGGTGTTGTCGCCGACCGGCTCGGCCGTGATCGTCGCGGCGCGCGCGCCGTCGATCCGGGTCATCGAGACCGGGCCGGGGACCAGCTCGACGGTGGCGACGTCGCCCAGCTTCACCGGGCCGAGCGGCAGGGCCCTGAGCTCGGCCAGGGTGGTGGCCGGGTGGGCCGAGGTGATGAGGACGTCCCGCTCGCTGTCGTCGAGGATCGCCTTGGCGGCCGGGGTGCCCCGGACGGCCTGGGCGACGACCGCCCCGAGCGAGGTGGTGTCGAAGCCGGCGTCGGCCGCCCGGGCGTTCGCCTTCACGGAGATCCGCGGGACGGACTGCGAGAGGTCGCTCTGGACGTCGGTGACGTCCTTCAGCCCGGCGACCGCGGCCCGGACCTGCTCGGAGGCCTTCTTGAGGGTCTCCGGGTCGGCGGCCTTGACGACCACGCTCAGCTTCTGGGAGCCGAACCCGTCACCGGCGGCGATGGTGGTGTCGCCGACCCCGTCGAGCGCGTCGAGGCCCTTCTCGATGGCGTCGCGCGTCTCCTCGTACGAGGCGGAGTCGTCCAGGCTCACCTTGTACGAGGCCTGGTGGGAGCCGGTGCCGCCGCCGAAGGCCGCCATGAAGCCGGAGGAGCCGACGGTGACCTGGTAGTCCTTGACGCCCTCGACGTCCGCGAGGACCTTCTCGACCTTCTTCGCGGCCTCGTCGGAGGCGCTCAGGCTGGTGCCGGGCGCCAGCTCCTGCCGGATGTTGAGCACCTTCTGCTCGCCGGGGTCGAAGAAGTTCGTCTTCAGGAGGCCGCCCATGCCGACGGTGACGACCAGCACGGCGAGCGCGATGGCCAGGCTGGTGAGCCGGCGCCGGGTCGCGAACCGCAGGACCGGCACGTACAGGCGCTGGAGACGGCTCTTCTCCTCCTTCTCCTCGGCCAGGCGACGGGCCTCGTCCGGGTCCTCGGACGTGCCCTTGGGGGCGCGCAGGAACCAGTACGAGAGGACCGGGACCACCGTCAGGGAGACCAGCAGCGAGGCGAGCAGGGCCGCCGTCACCGTCAGCGAGAAGGAGCCGAACATCTCGCCGACGAGGCCGCCGACCAGACCGATCGGCAGGAAGACGGCGACGGTGGTGAGGGTCGAGGAGGTGACGGCGCCCGCCACCTCGCGGACCGCGGTGAGGATCGCGCTCTGGCGCTCCTCGCCGTAGCCCAGGTGCCGCTTGATGTTCTCCAGGACCACGATCGAGTCGTCGACGACCCGGCCGATGGCGATGGTGAGCGCGCCGAGCGTCAGCATGTTCAGCGAGAGGTCGCGGGTCCACAGCACGATGAGGGCGAGGACGACCGAGAGCGGGATGGAGACCGCGGTCACCAGGGTCGAGCGGACCGACGCGAGGAAGACCAGGATCACCAGGACGGCCATGACGAGGCCGAGCGCGCCCTCCGTGGTCAGGCCGGAGACGGCCTTGGCGACGGCCGGGCCCTGGTCGGAGACCACGGTCAGCTCGGCGCCCGCGCCGAGGTCACGGCGCAGGTCGGGCAGCTTCTCCTCGACGGCGTCCGAGATCGCGACGGCGCTGCCGTCCTTGTCCATGGTGGCCATCACGGCGAGGGTGGGCTTGCCGTTCGTTCGCGTGAGGGAGGTGCGCGGGGACTCCTCCTGCTTCACGGTGGCGACGTCGCCGAGGCGGACCGCCCTGCCCTTGCCGGGGACGGCCGCGGGGATGCGCAGGTCCTCGATCTGCTGCAGCGAGGTGTAGCCGCCGCCGACCTGGATGGTGCGGGACTTGCCGGCCTCCGAGAAGGCGCCGGCCGGCAGGGTGGCGCCGCCGGAGCGAAGTGCCTCGGCGAGCTTCATCGTGGTGAGCCCGGCCGCGGCGAGCTTCCGCCCGTCCGGGGTGACGGAGACCTGGAGGTCCTGGACGCCGCTGACGGAGACCTGGCCGACGCCCTCGATGTCCTCCAGGGCGGGCACGACGGTCCGCTCCAGCTGGTCGGCGAGCGCCTGCGGATCCTTGTCCGAGGCGGCGGCGAGGACGACGGTCGGCATGTCGTCCGTCGAACCGGCGATCACCTGCGGGTCGACGGTGTCGGGCAGCTGGGCGCGGGCGCGGTTCACGCCCTGCTGGACGTCGGCGACGAGCTGCTTCGTCGACTCGTCGCCGTAGTCGAAGGAGGCCATGACGACGGCCATGCCCTCGGAGGCGGTGGAGGTGACCGACTTGAGGCCGTCGACGGACTTGAGGTTCCTCTCCAGCGGCTCGACCACCTGCTTCTCGACCACATCGGGAGAGGCGCCCTGGTACGGGGCGAGGACCGAGACCATGGGCAGCTCGATCGAGGGGAGCAACTGCTGCTTCAGCTGCGGGATCGCGATCGCCCCGAACACGATCGCGACGATGGACATCAGCCCGATCAGGGCCCGTTGCGCGAGGCTGAATCTGGACAGCCAGGACATGGGGTCTCTCTTCTGTGGCGTACTCGTCGACGGGCGGGAGCGGCCGAGACCCCGGTCCGGACCCGCTGGGTCCGCCGGAGGTGCCCCCCCGTCCATACGATCCGTCATCCGCGGCCGGAAGTCCTCGGCCCCCGGGTGCACTTCCTTACGCCGCGCATACCGCGTCTGGAGTACGCGCTCACTCCACCCGCGGGCGTACGAGACCGGACTCGTAGGCGGTGACCACCAGCTGGGCCCGGTCGCGGGCGCCGAGCTTGGCCATGGTCCGGTTGACGTGCGTCTTCACGGTGAGCGGGCTGACGTCGAGCCGCTCGGCGATCTCGTCGTTCGACAGGCCGCCCGCGACCAGGACGAGGACCTCGCGCTCCCGGGCGGTGAGCGCGGCGAGCCGCTCGGTGCGGGCGTCGCCGGCCGCGTTCGGGGGCCCCGCGGCGGAACCCTGGGCGAGGAAGGAGGCGATCAGGCCCTTGGTGGCGGCCGGCGAGAGCAGCGCCTCGCCGGCGTGGGCGATCCGGATCGCGCCGAGGAGCTCCTCCGGTTCGGCGCCCTTGCCGAGGAAACCGGAGGCGCCGGCACGCAGCGACTGCACGACGTACTCGTCGACCTCGAAGGTCGTCAGCATGACGATCCGCACGCCGGCCAGCCCGGGATCCGCCGTGATCATCCGGGTGGCGGCGAGGCCGTCGGTGCCCGGCATGCGGATGTCCATCAGGACGACGTCCGGCCGCGTGGAACGGGCCAGCGCGACCGCCCCGTCGCCGTCGGGCGCCTCCCCGACGACCTCCATGTCGGGCTCGGAGTCCACCAGGACCTTGAAGGCACTGCGGAGCAGGGCCTGGTCGTCGGCGAGCAGTACCCGGATCGTCACGTGCTGTCCTCCCCCGTGCGGGACGTCACCGGCAGTATCGCCTGCACGCGGAAGCCGCCGCCGTAGCGGGGTGCCGCGGTGAGGGTGCCGCCGAGCGCGCCGACCCGCTCGCGCATGCCGAGCAGTCCGTGGCCGCCGACCGGGGGCTGCTCGGCGGGCCCGGACGGGTCGGTCCGCGGGGTGCCGTCGTCGAGGACGGTGATCTCGACCGTACGGCCCACCCGGACGACGCTCACCTCGGCCTTCGCGCCCGGTCCCGCGTGCTTGCGGACGTTGGTCAGGGCCTCCTGCACGATCCGGTACGCGGCGAGGTCGACGGTCGCGGGCAGGGTCAGGCCCTCGTCGGCGCGGGCCAGGGCGACGGGGAGGCCGGCCTTGCGGAAGCTGTCGAGCAGCCCGTCCAGGACGGCGAGGCCCGGGGCGGGCTCGGTGGGGGCCTCCGGGTCGCCGGACTGGCGCAGCAGGCCGACGGTGGCGCGCAGCTCGTCCAGGGCGGAGCGGCTGGCTTCGCGGACGTGCGCGAGGGCCTCCTTGGCCTGGTCGGGGCGCTTGTCCATGACGTGTGCGGCGACCCCGGCCTGCACGTTCACCAGCGCGATGTGGTGGGCGACGACGTCGTGGAGGTCGCGGGCGATCCGCAGCCGCTCCTCGGCGACCCGCCGCCCGGCCTCCTCCTCGCGGGTCCGCTCGGCCCGCTCGGCCCGCTCCCGGATGGCGTCCACGAAGGCCCGGCGGCTGCGGACCGCGTCCCCCGCCGCGGCCGCCATCCCCGTCCAGGCGAAGACGCCGAGGTTCTCCTGCGCGTACCAGGGGGTCGGGCCGAAGGCCATGGCCGCGGCGGTGAGCACCGCCATCGTGGCGAGGCCGACCCGCCAGGTGGTGGGCCGGTCGGTGCGGGCGGCGACCGTGTAGAGCGCGACGACGGCGCTCATCGCGATCGGGGCGGGCCGGACGTCGTCGACCAGCTCCAGGAGGGTGACCACGACGGTGAAGGAGAGCACCGCGAAGGGCTTGCGCCGGCGCATCACCAGCGCGGCGGCCCCCGCGATCATGGCGAACACGCTCCACACGTCGGGCGTGCGGTCCCCGAAGGTCGGCCCGTCCGGGCTGCCGTGCGGATCGGTGAAGGACCCGGCGACCATCGCGACGAGCGAGCCGGCGGCGATCACGGCGTCGAAGGCGAGGGGGTGCGCGCGGAACCAGTCGCGGAGACGGGCGTGGGGGGTGCCGGTGGCGGGGCCGGTAGGGGTCACGGGGGACAACGGTACGGGCCCTGCGGGGCGGGCGGGGTGGGGTGGGGTGGGGTGGGGCGGGCCTTGCCGGGCGCCGCACCCTTCCGCGCCGGTGCCCGTGCCCTGCTGGGCGGTGCCCCGGCCCACCCGCCGTGTGGGCGATCGTCCCGCTGGGCGAGGGGGCCCCTGCTCGAGCGAAGCCGAGAGCTTGGGGGAGGGTGGGCACACGGGACGGCGCCCATAGCGGCGCCTCCGCGTTCCGCGCCCGGGCCCGCACCGACAGCGGCGCCGCACACGGGGTGCGGGTCCGGGCGCGGGAGCCTCGAGCGCCGGCAAGGGGCGCCGTTCCGTTGTGCCCACCCTCCCCCGAGCTCTCGGCTTCGCTCGAGCAGGGGGGACCCCCTCGCCCCGGCGGAACGACTGCCCACAACGGGGTGGGCGGGGGCGCCGCCCCGCGGGCGCAGCCCACAACGGCGGGGGCACCGCCCCGGCGGGCGCAGCCCGCGACGGGGCGGGCGGCGGCCGCGACGGGCGGGTGTCCGCGGTGCGGGGGGGTCAGCCGGGGATCAGGCCGTCCTCCGAGAGCATGGCGCGGACCTCGTCCAGGGTCGCGTCCGGCGCCGGAAGGATCAGCTCCGAGGGCTCCAGCACGTCGTCCGGCAGGGGCGAGCCGAGCCTGCGGACGGCGTCGAGGAGGGCGCCGAGCGTGCGCCGGAACCCTTCCTCGTCCCCCGCCTCCACCTCTTCGAGCAGCTCGTCGTCGAGCCCGTTCAGCTCGGCGAAGTGGCTGTCGGCCAGCTTCCGCTGGCCCTCCCCCATGATCCGTACGATCATGACGCGTCCTGTCTGTCGCCGAAGCTACTTCTCGAAGCGCGGGTGGGACTGCTGGGTGTGGTCCTGCGGCGCGGCCGCGCCACCGCCCTCGATGGCCTGCTGCTGCGCGGAGGAGCCGCCGGCCAGCTCGGCCTTCATCCGCTGGAGCTCCAGCTCGACGTCCGTGCCGCCGGACAGCCGGTCCAGTTCCGCCTGGATGTCGTCCTTGGCCAGACCGGACTGGTCGTCGAGCGCGCCCGAGGCGAGCAGCTCGTCGATCGCGCCCGCGCGCGCCTGGAGCTGGGCGGTCTTGTCCTCGGCCCGCTGGATCGCGAGGCCGACGTCGCTCATCTCCTCCGAGATGCCGGAGAACGACTCGGCGATCCGGGTCTGCGCCTGGGCCGCCGTGTAGGTCGCCTTGATGGTCTCCTTCTTGGTGCGGAAGGCGTCCACCTTGGCCTGGAGGCGCTGGGCGGCGAGGGTGAGCTTCTCCTCCTCGCCCTGCAGCGTCTGGTGCTGCACCTCCAGGTCGCTGACCTGCTGCTGGAGCGCGGCCCGGCGGGACAGCGCCTCGCGCGCCAGGTCCTCGCGGCCGAGCGCCAGCGCCTTGCGGCCCTGGTCCTCCAGCTTGGCGGACTGGCCCTGCAGCTGGTTCAGCTGGAGTTCGAGCCGCTTGCGGGAGGTGGCGACGTCGGCGACGCCCCGCCGCACCTTCTGCAGCAGCTCCAACTGCTTCTGGTAGGAGTAATCGAGCGTCTCGCGCGGATCCTCGGCCCGGTCAAGGGCCTTGTTCGCCTTCGCGCGGAAGATCATCCCCATACGCTTCATGACACCGCTCATGGGCTTCGCGCGCCCCCTTCTGACGGACTTCGGCTCCAGCTCTCCAACAGGATCCACAGTACGGGCCCTGTCTCCATTACCGCACTGTTCGGAGCGGGATGCGCTCCTCCCCAAGGACGACTGCGCGTGGGGTTTCCTCCCGCGCAGGGAGTAGGTGGATCCCGGGGAGACCACGCCCGTCCTCGCGTACGTACGGCCGAAGACGCAGTCCGTTAGCGGATCGTTCCCGGCCCGCATGGGGTTCATGCCCGCCACCCCGTACCCTTGGGTTTTGTGTTCCGTAGCCGTTCGAAGGACGAGAAGGCCCCCACCGACAAGGTGACGGCGGACCTCTCCACCAAGCAGCCCCGCGACCCCGAGGCCCCCAAGGGCCGCCCGACCCCGAAGCGGAGCGATGCGCAGTCCCAGCGCCGGCGCGCCGCGACGGTGCCGACCGACCGCAAGGAGGCCGCCAAGCGCCAGCGCGAGGCACGCCGCTCGGACCTGGCCCGGCAGCGCGAGGCGCTGGCGAGCGGCGACGAGCGCTACCTGCCCGTCCGTGACAAGGGGCCGGTCCGGCGCTTCGTGCGCGACTTCGTCGACTCCCGGTTCGCGATCGCCGAGTTCTTCCTGCCGATGGCCGTGGTGATCCTCGTGCTGTCGCTGTTCGGCAACGCCAACCGGGCGCTGCAGAACATCTCCCTGCTGCTGTGGCTCGGTGTGATCGTCCTGATCGTCATCGACTCGATCGGCATCTGGCTCCGTCTGCGGAAGCAGCTGAACGAGCGCTTCCCGAACGAGCCGAAGCGCGGTGCCATCGCCTACGGCCTGATGCGCACGCTCCAGATGCGCCGACTGCGTCTGCCCAAGCCGCAGGTCAAGCGCGGAGAGCGGCCCTGAGCGCCGACAGCTCGGAGTTCGACGGGCGCGCGTTCGGCGAGGCCACGTCGGAGTCGGGGGGCCCCGTGCTGCCCGTCGTCGCGCACTGGCCCGCCGCGCCCGGCGGGCTGCGCGACACCATCCGGCAGGAGATCGTCGCCCGTCAGCTCGACGAGCAGATAACCGCCCGGTATCCCGTGGGCCAGCGCCTGCGGATCCTCGACGCGGGCATGGGACAGGGCGCCCAGGCCCTCCGCCTCGCCCGGGCCGGACACACCGTGACCGGTCTGGAGGCCGATCCCGACCTCCTCAAGGCGGCCCGTGAGTCGCTGGCGACGGAGCCCGCCGGGATCCGCGAGCGGGTCCGGCTGATCGAGGGCGACGGGCGCGAGACCGGGGTGCACTTCCTGCCCGGCAGTTTCGACGTGGTCCTCTGCCACGGCGTGCTGATGTACGCGGACGAGCCCGACGCGCTGCTCGCGGGCCTGGCCCGGATGCTGGCCCCCGGCGGCCTGCTGTCCCTGGTGGTGCGGAACGCGGAGGCCCTGGCCATGCGGCCGGGGCTCGCCGGGGACTGGTCCGGGGCGCTCGCGGCCTTCGACTCCGACGTCTACACGGACGACAACGGCGTGAAGGTGCGGGCCGACCGGCTGGACGCGCTCACGACGACGCTCGCGGGGATCGCGGCGCCGCTGCACGCCTGGTACGGGGTGCGGGTCTTCACGGACGGCGTCCCCGCCGACGCGGGCCTGCCCGCCGCCGAGGAGTTGGAGCGGCTGCTCGCCGCCGAGGACCGGGCCGGGCGCACGGAGCCGTACCGACGGCTCGCGGCGCTGCTGCACCTGTGCGGGGTACGGGGCTGAGGGGGGCGCGGCGGGCGGTCGCGCGCCCCTGAACGGGTGCGCTCGCCGGGCCGGGGGCGGGGCGGAATCGGATACTCCGGACATGGACGTCTCCCCTGCCCGCGCCCGTGATCGTGCCCGTACCCGTCGTGTCCTTCTTCCCCTCGCCGCCGGTGCCTGCGCCGTCGCGCTGACCGGTGGCTGCTCCGCCGCCGACGGGGACCTCTCCGCCCCGGAACGGTCCACCCAGGCGGCGGCGCCGCTCGCCGCCAACGAGCTCCAGGACGACTACCGGACCGTCATCAGGAACGTCCTGCCGTCCGTCGTGCAGATCGAGGCGACGAACAGCCTCGGCTCCGGCGTCGTCTACGACGCCAAGGGGCACGTCGTCACCAACGCGCACGTGGTCGGCCAGGAGAAGAGCTTCAAGGTCACGGCGGCCACCGGCGGACAGCCCGTGACGGCCCGGCTCGTCTTCTCCTACCCGGAGCAGGACCTCGCCGTGCTCAAGCTGGACAGCGTGCCCCGGGGGCTGAAGGCGGCGAAGTTCGGCGACTCGACCGGCGTCGACATGGGACAGATCGTGCTCGCGATGGGCTCCCCGCTGGGCCTGTCCGGCAGCGTGACCCAGGGCATCGTCTCGGCGACCGGCCGGACCGTCAGCGAGGGCCGGGCCGGCGGCGGCACCGGAGCGACCATCGGGAACATGGTCCAGACGTCGGCCGCGATCAACCCCGGGAACAGCGGGGGCGCCCTCGTGAACCTCGACGGCGAGGTCATCGGCATCCCCACCCTCGCCGCGACCGACCCCGAACTGGGCGGTGGCTCGGCTCCGGGCATCGGCTTCGCGATCCCCGCGTCGATGGTGCGGACGATCGCGGACCAGATCGTCAAGAACGGCAAGGTGACGGATTCGGGGCGGGCCGCCCTCAACATCACCGGCCGTACGGTCCTCGACGACGGGTACAAGCCGACGGGCGTCGCGGTGGTCGAGGCGCCGGCGGGCGGGGCCGCGGCCAAGGCGGGGCTGAGGCCGGGGGACGTGATCACGCGTCTCGGCGACGCCGAGATCACGACGATCACGTCGCTCTCGGAGGCGTTGGCGTCGATGAAGCCGGGGGACGTGGTGACGGTCGGGTACGTGCGGGACGGGGCGACGCACCAGGCGAAGGTGACGCTGGGCGAGATGTAGGACGGGGGCGGGGCGCGGGGCGCGGGGCCCGGCCCCGCGCCCCGCCGCCCGGTTCTAGCCCTCCGCGTCGAGGGACATCGGGCCGTAGATCTTCCTGCCGTCCTCCGAAAGGGTCACCTGGTCCGCGCCGCCGCCCAGGAGGTCACGCCAGTGTTCGCCGATCCAGCTCTCCGCGTCGCCCTGGGTGGTGAACTCCTCGGGGGTCACCACCGGCTCGACCTCCGTGCCGTCGGACTTCTCGAACCGCCACGTCCATGCCATGTCAGCCTCCGGATGATCGGTTTCCTGCCCGCAGCGTAGCCGGGCGCGCACGCCTCGCGGTGGCGCGGGAGGATCTGAGGGTGGAACTGACTCTGCTCGGCACCGGCGCCCCGCTCGGCCTCCCCCGTCCCGACTGCCCCTGCGCCGTGTGCGCGCTCTCCCGAGGGCCGCGCGCGCGGGCCGCGACCGCGCTGCTCGTGGACGGGGCCCTGCTGCTCGATCTGACCCCGGGGGCCGCGCTCGCGGCGGCCCGGTCGGGGCATTCGCTGGTGGGGGTGCGGCAGGTGCTCCTCACGCATCCGCACGACGGGCCCGCCGTCGAGGTGCCCGCAGGGCTTCCGACGGCAGGGCGGGTGCCGGACGGCCGGGAGTTGACGCTGATCAGCGGGCACCGGGTGCGGGCCGTGCCGATGGACTCCCCGGGGACCGGGTACGAGGTGACCTCGGCCGAGGGCGAGCGGCTGCTGTACCTGCCGCCGGGCGGGGCGGTCGCCGGGCTGACGGACGGCCGGCTCGATCCGTACGACATGGTGGTCGCCGATGTGACGGGGCGGCCTGACGGGCTGGCCCGGCTGCGGGCGGCCGGGGCGGTGGGCCCGGCCACCGAGGTGATCGCGGTGCACCTGGACCACGACGTGCCGGCGGGCGCCGGGCTGGACCGGCGGCTCGCGGCGGCCGGGGCGCGGGCGGTGCCGGACGGGACGACGCTGTACGTCGGCGACTACCACGAGGTGCCGGAGGTGCCCCGGCGGACGCTGGTGACGGGCGGGGCCCGGTCGGGGAAGTCGGTGGAGGCCGAGCGGCGCCTGGAGACCTTCCCCGAGGTGCTGTACGTGGCGACGGGCGGCACGCGGGAGGGCGACCCGGAGTGGGCCGAGCGGGTCGGGCTGCACCGGGAGCGGCGGCCGGGTTCGTGGCGTACGGCCGAGACCTGCGAGCTCGTGCCGCTGCTGGTGGAGGACGGTCCGGCGCTGCTGATCGACTGTCTGTCGCTGTGGCTGACGGACGCCATGGACCGGGTGGGGGCGTGGGACGACGAGACCTGGGCGGACGGCGGGCGGGCGGCGCTGCGGGAGCGGACGGCGGAGCTGGTGGCGGCGGTGCGGGCGACGCGCCGCACGGTCGTGGCGGTGACGAACGAGGTCGGCTCCGGGGTGGTCCCGGCGACGGCGGCGGGCCGCCGGTTCCGGGACGAGCTGGGGCGGCTGAACGCGTCCTTCGCGGAGGAGTGCGAGGAGGTCGTCCTCGTGGTCGCGGGGCAGGCGCTCGTACTGCGCGGGTAGGGTTCCGATCGCTGATGGCCCTCGCTGACTTGTCACTAGGCGGAACCCTTGAACCTGGACGACTTCTCCGATCTGATCGAGCGCCCCGACGGCGGGATACGGCGTGACGCCGAGGAGCGCAGGGAGCGGCTGACCGTGCCGCCGGGGGCGCTCGGGCGGCTGGACGAGCTGGGCGAGTGGTTGTCCGCGGCGCAGGCCTCGGTCGAGGTGCGGGCGATCGAGCAGCCGAAGGTCGTGCTGTTCGCGGGCGACCACGGGGTGGCATCGCTCGGCGTGTCGGGCCGCGCGGCGGGCACGGCGCACGAGCTGGTGCGGGCGGTGCTCGACGGGGCGAGCCCGGTGGCCGTGCTCGCCCGTTCGACGGACGTGCCGGTGCGGGTCGTGGACGCCGGTCTGGACTGCGATCCGGAGCTGCTGCCCGCCGAGGTGGTACGGCACCGGGTGCGGCGCGGCAGCGGCCGGATCGACGTGGCGGACGCGCTGACGGTCGAGGAGACCGAGGCGGCGGTCCGGCTGGGCATCGCGATCGCCGACGAGGAGGCGGACTCGGGCACCGATCTGGTGGTGCTCGGTGACCTGAGCGTCGGCGGGACGACCCCGGCGGCCACGCTGATCGCGGCGCTGTGCGGGACGGACGCCTCGGTGGTGACCGGCCGGGGCGGTGCCGGGATCGACGATCTGGCGTGGATGCGCAAGTGCGCGGCGATCCGGGACGCGCTGCGGCGGGCCCGGCCGGTCCTGGGCGACCAGCTGTCGCTCCTCGCGGCGGTCGGCGGCGCGGACCTGGCGGCGATGACCGGGTTCCTGCTGCAGGCCTCGGTGCGGCGGATGCCGGTGATCCTGGACGGCGTGGTGGGCGCGGCCTGTGCGCTGGTGGCGCAGCGGGCGGCGTTCCGGGCGCCGGACTGGTGGCTGGCGGGCCAGGTGAGCGGGGAGCCGGCGCAGGCGAAGGCCCTGGACCGGATGGCGCTCAACCCGCTGCTCGACCACGGCGTCCATGTGGGTGAGGGAACCGGGGCATTGCTCGCACTTCCCCTCGTCCGGGCCGCGGCGGCGTTCGCCGCGGAGCTGCCCGAACGTCCGGCTCCGGACGCCGTGGACGCCGACGGCGCCGCGGGGGTCTGAGCGCGGACGGAGGGGAACGGTCGTCTCCGGGGCGGTCGCGCGCGACGCGCGCGTGGCCGCCCCGGGCGTCTCCGCGCCGCAAGCAATGCCCCATATGATCGCTTTTCATGGGAGAAGTCCGCTTGTCTGCCGATGCAGCACCCCGGGGCACGACCGCCCGTTCGCGGCGCGGCGCCGCGTTCGCCGTCTGGTACCTGCGTGTCGTCACGTTCATCAACTTCCTGAGCGCCGTGTGGGTCTCGTTCGGCAACGACCTGCGCCGTCACAACGAGGACGACTACTTCACCCCGTACATGCTCACCGCGGGCTTCGCCTCGGGCGTCTTCACGCTCTTCCTGGCGATCACCATGCGGCGCCGCAAGCGGGCCGCATGGATCCTCAACCTGGTGCTCAGCGGTCTCTTCCTGCTGCTCTTCGCGCTCGTGATGCTCTTCCCCGAGATCCGGCAGCACGCGCAGAACTGGATCTCGCTGGCCCTCACCGCCGCGTTCGTCCTCGCGCTGCTGCTCGGGCGCAAGGAGTTCTACGCGAAGGGCGACCGCTCCAATCCCAAGCTGGCGGCGGGGGTGGCGGTCGGCGGACTGCTGGTCACCTCGCTGATCGCCGCCCTCCTGGTGACCGTCACCAACGAGTCGACCGGCCACTCCACCTTCATGGACCGCTGGAAGTACGGTCTGATGCGGCTGGCCACGCTGGCCTCCAACGACTCCGGCTTCACCGGCATCCACACCCCCGGCTGGGTCGACGTCACCATCAACGTGCTGTCCACGCTGCTGCTCTTCGCGGTGCTCTTCGCCGCCTTCCGCTCCCGGCGGGCCGTCGACCCGCTGACCGAGGAGGACGAGGAGCGGCTTCGGCTCCTGCTCGACAAGCAGGGCGAGCGCGACTCGCTCGGCTACTTCGCGCTGCGCCGCGAGAAGAGCGTCGTGTGGTCGCCGAGCGAGAAGGCGGCCATCGCCTACCGGGTGGTCGGCGGCGTCTCGCTCGCCTCCGGCGACCCGATCGGCGACCCCGAGGCCTGGCCCGGTGCCATCGAGCCCTGGCTCGCCGAGGCGCGCGAGCACGGCTGGATCCCCGCGGTGATGGGCGCGAGCGAGGAGGCCGGGGTCATCTACGCCCGGCACGGCCTGGACGCCCTGGAGCTGGGCGACGAGGCGATCGTGGAGACCGACGAGTTCACCCTGGACGGCCGGGCGATGCGGACGGTCCGGCAGGCCTTCAACCGGGTCAAGCGGGCCGGGTACCAGGTCCGGATCCGGCGCCACGAGGACATTCCCGCCGAGGAGATGGCCGAGCTGCTGCGCAAGGCGGACGACTGGCGGGACGGGGCCACCGAGCGCGGTTTCTCGATGGCGCTCGGCCGGCTGGGCGACCCCCGGGACGGCCGCTGCGTGATGCTGGAGTGCACCGACGAGACGGGTGGGCTGCGGGCGCTGCTCTCCTTCGTCCCCTGGGGGCCGAAGGGGCTCTCGCTGGACCTGATGCGCCGTGACCGGGACTCCGAGAACGGCCTGATGGAGTTCATGGTCATCGAACTCCTGCAGCGGGCCGAGGAGATCGGGATCACTCAGGTCTCGCTCAACTTCGCGATGTTCCGCTCCGTCTTCGAACGTGGCTCGAAGCTCGGGGCGGGACCCGTGCTGCGCATGTGGCGTTCGCTGCTCAGCTTCTTCTCCCGCTGGTGGCAGATCGAGTCGCTGTACCGCGCCAACGCCAAGTACCGACCGATCTGGGAGCCCCGATTCATGCTCTTCGAGAAGAGCGCGGACCTGCTGCGCATCGGCCTCGCGGCCGGGCGGGCCGAGGGCTTCCTGGAGGCCCCCGGTCTGCCGAAGTGGATGCACCGCAAACACCTGGAGAGCGGTCGTTGAGAGGGGCCCCGAAGGATTTCGCCCGCCGCGAGTGGGGGCCGCTGTTCGCCACCGTGCGGACGGCACTGGTCGTGAAGCGGTGGAGGGCGGCGCCGATGACGCTCGGCGCCGTCTGCCTGACCGCCCTGTTCCAGCTCGTCCAGAACCAGGACTGGGGCTATCAGCCGGTCCAGGACATCGGTTCCGTACGGGCCGAGGACCCCTTGTGGCTCGCGCTGCTGCGGACGCCGCTGTCGCTGTTCGTGCCCGCGCTCGACCTGCCCGTCTGGGGCGCCCTCGCCCAGGTCCTGCTGGTGTTCGGGATCGCCGAGATCTGCCTCGGACGGTGGCGGACGCTCGCCGTCGCCTATCTGGCGACGCTGGCCGGCACGCTCTACGCGCGCGTGGGCATCGCCCTCGGCCCGGACAGCCCCTTCGGGCTGCCCGCCTCCGACGCGCAGGTCGTCGACACCGGCCCCTCGGCGGCCGTGGTGGGCCTCGCCGTCTACGTCTGCTGGCGGTACGGGGCGCGGTGGACGGGCGCGGTGGTGGTCCTCGCGATGGTGATCGAGGTGGTGGTCAAGGCGAACCTCGCGGGCAAGGAGCACATCGCGGCGATCGCCGCCGTCCTCGCCCTGATCGCGGTCCGGGCCCGGCGCGGGCGGGGTCAGGACGGCGTCGAGCCCCGGCCGGGCACGCGCTCCTGGAAGCCGCCGATCAGGTCCTGAAGGCGGCGCCGCACCTTGGTCCAGCGCTTGTCGTGGCGGTAGGCGCGGAGCCGGGAGCGGGCCCTGGCGCGGTGGCGGCGGCCGTAGAGGTGCCGGGACCACCAGGAACCGGGACGGGCCAGCCGGACGGCGCCGACGATCGCCACGAACGGGACCAGGATCCCGAACACGGCCATCCGGAGCTTCCCCTTCACCAGGGTGACCAGGACGATGAGGAAGTTCAGCGCGATGGTGAGGACGAAGGCCGTCCGGTCCTGGCGCTCCTCCGTCGTCACGCCGTCGACGCCGAGCGGTGAGAAGCCGCTCAGGGCCAGCAGGACCAGGGCCGCGGTGAGGACGACGACCTCGACGCTCTTGCGGCCCTCGTCCGACCAGTAGACGTCGTCGAGGTGGAGGATGAGCGCGAACTCGTCCAGGACGAGCCCGGCTCCGATCCCGAAGACGACGGCGAAGGCGGCCGCGCCGAGGCCGTGCCGGTCGCTGGCCACCGCGCCGAATCCGCCGAGGACCGTGAGGACGACGCCCGGCACGACGTGATGGATGTGGAGGCCTCCCGAGGAAACGTTCCGGAAGGGACCCTTCCCCGCCCGGATGAGCCGGGTGACGGTGCGGGTGACCAGGAATGTCAGGACGAAGGAGGTCAGAGCGAGCAGCATAGGGAGCTTGCCCGGCTCGACGATGTTCCGGGAGAACCAGTGACCCATGCCACCCACTTCCGATATGCACGGTATGCGCAATCTACCGCTCGGAGACGGCGATTACCCTGCCCGGATGGACGGCCTGCGTTTCGCCTTCGGCACCCTCACCGTGTTCCCCGCCCGCATCACCCGATGGGACCGGGACGCGGCACGCGCCGGCATGCTCAGCGCCCCGCTCGCGGGCCTGGCCGTCGGACTCTGCTCCGCCGCGGCCGGCGCGGCGTTCCTGCTGCTCGGTTCGGGACCGCTGCTCGCGGCCGTCGCCACCACCGCCGTCCCCGCCCTGCTCACCCGGGGCCTCCACCTCGACGGCCTCGCGGACACCGCCGACGGCCTCGGCAGCGCCAAGCCCGCCGAGGACGCGCTGCGCATCATGAAGCAGTCGGACATCGGCCCGTTCGGCGTCATCGCCCTGGTCCTCGTCCTGCTCGCCCAGGTCGCCGCGCTGTACGAGCTGTACGGGGAGGGCTGGGTGCGCGGTGCCGTCGCCGCGGCCCTCGCCGCCACCGTGGCCCGCCTCGCCCTCACCCACGCGTCCCGCCACGGCGTCCCGGCGGCCCGCCCCGAGGGCCTCGGCGCGATCGTCGCCGCGACGGTCCCGACCCGCTCCGCGACCCTCACGACCGCCCTGGTCCTGGTCCTCGGCGCCGCGACGGGCCTCCTGCTCTCCCCGTACGACGCCGTCCGCGACGTCCTGGCGGTCGGCGCGGGCCTCGGCGCGGCGGCGCTGCTGCTCCGCCGGTGCGTGCGGCGCTTCGGCGGGGTGACGGGCGATGTGTTCGGCGCGGTGGAGGAGACGGCGGCGACGGCGACCCTGGTCGCGCTGACGCTGGGCTCGGCGGGCTAGGGGGACGTGCCGATCAGGCCGGGGGACGGGCCCTGGCAGGCTTGCCGCCAGGCATCCAGTTCGTACCGTTTCCGCATGGAGCTGAGCCCCAGCTTCCGGGCCCGGGGGCAGAACTGGTCCGTCGTCAGCTCGTACTCGACGTGGAAGACGGCCTTGCCCGCCGCGACGAACGGGGCCAGACGGCCGCACTCGTCGTACTCCGCGCACTGCTCGTTGACCGCGAAGTCGAAGTCCGGGAGCAGCTTCGGGATCTGGTCCAGGTCGTTCTTGAGGCCGACCGCGAGGCCCCGCTCGTGGGCCATGCCGGCGATGAGGCGGTTGTAGCGGAGCTGGTCGGCGGCGGTCAGGGGGAAGCCGGTGCGGTTCTCGTACCCGTCCATGTTGTCGGGCTCGACGGCGTCGAAGCCCTTGTCCCGGCACATGTCGAGCCGCTTCGCCATGAGGGGCCCGAGGAGGTCGGTGCGGCGGATGTCGAGCCAGCGCTCGCCCTCCCAGCCGTTGCCCTTGCCGAGGAGGGCCTTCGGGAAGTCGTCGGCGTCGGGTCGGAAGTCCTCCCAGGCACCGGTGGACAGGTAGCAGACGACCTTGCGGCCCCGGCGGTGGAGGTCGGCGACGGTCGACGCCGGGTGGTCGAAGCCGTCGATGTCGTACACCGGGACGTCGACGGACGGGTCGAGCCCGCCGCTGAGCTGCCACTGCCAGGCGAGGCCGGGGGCCGGCCGCCAGCGGTCGCCGGTCGTCTTGGCGTCCGGGCCGGGGGCGGCCGTGCAGGCCGTGGCGAGGAGCAGGGCCCCCGTGAGCAGGGCCGCCGGACGGACCGTTCTCATCGGGCGGGCTCCAGGAGGTGCGGGAGGGTGCCCCAGGGGTGCGCGCCCGTGCCCGGTACGGCGCAGTGCACCGGGGTGGCCGGACGGAAGTCCGCCGGGGCCGCGTAGACGAGGTGGCAGTAGTGGGCGGCGACCGGCAGGTCGAGCGTCCGGTACGTGTCCCAGGGGCCCTCGAAGGTGACGAGGAGGTCGGCCTGCGCCTCGTAGCCGGGGTCCGGGTGGGCCCCGTGGTTGAAGACCAGGGTCGCGGCCCCTGCGGCGCGGGCGGCGACCGCGATGCGGCGGTAGTGGGCGAGGGCGGCGGGCGCGGTCGCCACCTGGTCCAGGAAGGCCCCGTCGGCGCCGTACCAGTCGCGGTGGCGGACCAGTTCGGCGACGACCTCGGTGTGCGGGCGGCGTCCGTAGGAGGTGTCCACGTAGCCGAGGACCCGCGCCCCGGCCGCCCGCAGTCGCCCGGCGGCCTCGGCGAACGCCGGGTCGGGGGCCTCGCCGGCGCCGCTCGCCGGGTTGAGGACGACGCCGTACAGGGCCGGGGCCGCGTCGACGAGCGCCGACCAGGCCTCGGGACGTTCGGACGGGTGCTCGTAGTACGGCACCAGGAGGGAGGGGTTCGTCATGGCGTCCTCAAGCGCGGTGGGCGGTCGGTCGTACCAGCAGGACACAGGTCAGGGCGGCGAGCAGCGCCGCCGCTCCCCCGGCGGTGAGCGGGCCCGCCGCCGGGTGCACGGTCTGCGCGGCCGCCGCGAACAGGCAGACGGTGGCGGCGCTGAGCACCGCGCCGAAGGCCTGGAGCAGCAGCCCCAGCCAGAGCACGGTCCCGATCAGGAGCAGGGTGACCAGGCGCGGGAACGTCGGCCACGGCGCGCCGGGCCAGGCCAGGGTCGCGGCGAGGGTGAGGGCGAGGAGCACGGTGAGGTAGCCGCCGAGGCAGAGCACGAGGGTGCCGGTGGCCGCCCGGCGGAACTCGCGGGCGGTGGTGAGGGTCCGCAGCCGGATCAGGCTCTCGCCCCGGAAACGGTGCAGGAGCCACTCGGCGGGGCCCATGGAGAGGGTGAGCGCGATGACCGCCCCCGCCCCGCTCACCAGCGTGTCGGCCGCGCCCGCGTGGAGGACGAGCAGGCCGCTGCCGAGGCCGAAGAGGCCGTACGGGAGGGAGGCGGCGCGCGGGGGACCGCCGCGGCCCGCCGCTCCCCGGCGGAGACCGGGGCGCAGGACGACGGCGGCGAGGACGACGGACGCGGCGAGCGAGGCGAGGAGCAGTCCGGAGCGCAGCGCGTCGGGCAGGTCCCAGCGGAAGGCGGGGACGGCTCCGGCGAGCGGCAGCAGGGCGCGGAGCAGGGCCCGTTCGCGGCCGAGGACGAGGAGGACGGTCGCGGCGGCGAGGTAGAGCGACTGGCCGGCGGCGAAGACGGCGGCCGGGATCTCGCCGGGCCCGGCGGTCACGAGGGCGACGGCGGTCCCCGCGAGGGCGCCGGCCGGGGCGCCGGTGAGCAGCGCGCGGGCGGCGGCGGGCCGGTCGCCGAGGCCGAGCCAGGTGTACGCGCGGTGGGAGAGGGCCTGGTTCCAGACCCAGCCGGTGACGGCCCCGGCGAGCAGCGGGACGGTCCCGGCGGGGAGTCCGGACCGGCCGTGCTCCGCGACGAGCAGCGGGGCGGCGAGGACGTACGCGAGGCCGGGGAGCGCGAAGACGAGCCCGCGCAGCAGACAGCCCCACAGCTCGCCGTGCCAGACGCCGGCGGACGGCGCCGACGGTTCGGGGTGGCGGCGCTCCACGCGCGCGTAGAGGTCCTCGGCGAGGGAGAAGGAGTCGGCGCGGCCGTAGGTGAGCCGGATGTGCTCGTCGGTCATGCCGTCGGACTCGAGGATCGCGGCGATCTCGTCCGGGTGCACGGCGGTGGCGACGAACCCGTCGAGCCGCGCGGCGAGCTCGTCGAGCGGATCGGCGGCGAGGCCGTCTCCGGCGGGGGGCGGGGCGGCGGGGACCGGTGCCCCGGCGGGGCCGGCCGGGGCCGGGTGGCCGGCCGGGGCCGGGTGCCCGGCCGGCCCGGCGGCGGCCGTCCCGAGGACCCGGGGCGGGGCGTCGTCGGGGCGGTTCGCCCGGGGCCCGCGGCGGGGGCGCGGGATCGCCGGGAGCGGGGTCCCGCCCGTCTTCGGGGGTTTCAGCCAGAGGGAGCCGCTCATGCCGGGGTGCCTCCGGTGACGAGGGCCGGGGAGGTGCGGCGCGGGGCGGGGATGCTCAGGCGGAGGGGGGTGACGGCCGGGGCCGGGCACGGCGGGCGGGTGCCCGCGAGTTCGCGGTAGATCTGCCGGAAGCCGTCCACCGAGCGGTGCAGGGTGAACCGGTCGATCACGCGTCGGCGGGCCCGGCGGCCGAGTTCGGCGCGGCGGGCGCCGTCGCGGAGGAGCGCGGAGACGGCGGCGGCCATGACGGCCGGTTCGCGGGGCGGGACGACGATCCCGGTGTCGCCGACGGCCTCCCGTACGCCTCCGACGTCCGTGGAGACGGTGGCGCGGCCGCAGGACATGGCCTCGATGAGGGAGAAGGGGAAGCCCTCGCTGATGGAGGAGAGCACGACCACGCTGCCGGCCGCGTAGGCCGAGGGGACGTCGCTGATCCGGCCCTCGAAGGAGACGCCGTCGGCGACGCCGAGTTCGGCGGCGAGTTTCTCCAGGCGGGTCAGGTAGTCCTCGTTCCCGGCCGGGACCGGGCCGAACAGGCGGAGCCGCAGCGCCGGGAGTTCGGCGCGGGAGATCGCGTACGCCCTGATCAGGGTCTCCAGGTCCTTGATGGGGTCGACCCGGCCGCACCAGCTGAGGGTGGGTGTCTCGGGTTCGGGACCGGCCTCGGGGAAGAGGGTGGGGTCGACACCGTTGTAGACGGTGCGGATGCGGTCGGCGGGGGCTCCGCCGCGCTCCTCCCAGCGCCGGTTGTACTCGTTGCAGGGGGTGATGAGGTCGGCCTTGCGGTAGCCGAGGGTGTTGAGCTCGCGGTAGAAGCCGAGCATGAGGGCCTTGACGGGCCAGCGCTGCGCTTCGGTGCGGTAGCCGAGGTAGCGCTCGCGGAGGTAGATGCCGTGTTCGGTGAGCAGGAAGGGCACCCCTTCGAAGTGCTGCGCGGCGAGCGCCGGCAGCGTGGCGAGGCCGCTGGAGACGGCGTGGGCCACGCCGCCGGTGGCTATCCGGGCGGCGAGCGGGCGCAGGGCGTGTTCGAGCAGGTCGGTGGCGGTGAGCGCGTCGTGGACGGTGGGCCGGGCCGCGAGCGTGGGCAGGTGCGGCATGGTCCAGATCCACATGAGGGAGCGCAGGGCCTGCTCGGAGCGGAGTGCGGCGGTCAGCCCGCCCCGTCGGGCGAGTTCGGCGAGCTCGTACAGGCCGGTGCCGAAGTCGCAGTCCGCCTCGGGGTCGAGGAGGGCGAGCAGGAGGCGCTCGTACGCGTCGAGGAAGCGGCGGCGTTCGCGCCCCCGCGGGGGCCTGCGCACCGCCGGGCCCCGCGGAGGTCCCCACAGGGGGTAGGCGGTGTGCCGGGTGACGTTGGGCGGCAGTTCCCACGTGACGGGTTCGCGGCCGCTGCCGGTGAGGGCGAGGATGTCGAAGTCGACCTCCGGCATGCCGCGGACGAGCTGGTCGCACCAGGTGCTGACGCCGCCGTGGACGTGCGGGTAGGTGCCTTCGGTGAGCATGGTGACGTGACGGCCACTGCTCGGCATGAGCGAGTCCCCCCAGGACGTGCTGGTCAGGCGGTCGGGAGCGTGAGCGTGACGGTGGTCTGGAGCGGTTCGGGCGCCGTCCAGGCGGAGCGGGTGCCCGCGTAGGGCGTCCCGAAGGCGGTGGTGCCGAGGAGGAGCCGCTTGCGGGTGCCCTCGGGGACGGTGACGGGCACGGTGACGCCGGAGGGCGCCTTGACGGTGACCGTGGTGCCGACGCGGTAGGCGGTGACCTTTCCGGCGGCGACGGCCTGGTCCCAGGCGGCGCGGCGGTCCAGTTCGGTGCCGACGTCCTTCTGGGCCGGGTTCACCAGGGGGGTGTTCGCCGCGAACAGGGCCCGGTAGTCGGCGAGCACGCGGTCGAGGACGGGGTAGAGGAGGCGCTCCTCGGCGAGGTTGGACTGGTGCGCGTAGTGCGGCCGTGGGTCGTTGCCGAGGACGTGGGAGAGGGCGGTGCGGGCCTCCTGCGGCACGATGCGGTCGGCGTAGCCGGTGGCCGTGGGGAGCGGGGCGGGCAGGCAGGTGGAGGCCGGGTCGGACTCGCAGACGCCGCTGCCGCCGTCGGCGCGGGAGGTGTAGATCCAGTTGTACTCGTCGGTCATCTCGGCGGCGGTGCCCACGTTGTAGTACACGTTCATCGGGTGGCGGGGCACGGTCTTCGCGGCGCCGGTGCCGACGGCCCGCTGTGCGGGCTCGCGGGAGCCGTCGCTCGCGGTCCACTTCACGCCGTTGTCGGCGAGGGCGCCGGCGAGGTTGGGGTTGTCGACGGGCTGCTGGGGCAGGGTCCTCAGGCCGGAGTGCTCGCCGGTGACGAGTTCGGAGCGGTCGACGGAGATGCCCTTGCCGACGGCCCAGGCGTGGTTGTTCCGGATCTGGCCGGAGAGTTCGGAGCGGCTGACCCAGAGGGTGTTGCCGGTGGCGTCGGTGGCGCAGCGCCAGGGGACGACGGTGTTGTCCTGGACGCAGCCGAGGAAGGGGTGGGTGTAGGTGTGGTTGATCCACCGGTACTGGGCGCGGTCGGCGACGAGCCGGTCGGTGAGCGGGTCGGTGCCGCCGTGCTCGGTCTTCCACTGCTCGCCCTGGCCGCCGTTGTAGACCATGTCGAGCGTGAAGCCGGAGGACTTCTGCCAGGCGGCGGCGTACTGGGCGTCGGCGGCCGTCATGCGGATCGGGTTCGTGCCCTCCCCGTCGTCGCCGACGCAGTCGAAGTCGCCGGGGGTGCAGTTCAGCGAGGGGTCCCAGCGGGCGTCGGGGGCGAAGACGTCGTCGACGTGGACGGAGAGGTAGTTGCGGCTCTGTCCGAGGTGGACGCCCTGGGTGAGCCAGTCGACGATGCCGCGGGCGAGGGCGCGGAACTGCCGCTGGTACTGGTTGTAGGCGAAGGTGACGACGAGTTCGCGGCGTCCGTCGGCGGCGTACTCGCCGACGAGGCTGGCCCGGCCGCCGTCGACGGGGATGTCGAGGTAGCTGGTGTAGCCGGCGCGGGGGCGGCCCGCGTAGCCGTAACTCTCACCGGTCGTGGGGTCGTTGTCCTCGAAGGCGAGCGTTCCGGCGAGGTACCGGAAGGGGCCTGCCTGTCCGGCGGCGGTGACGCCGGCGGTGGTGCCGTCGAGGACGCCGGACCAGCCGCCCCGGTCGGTGTAGTCGAGGCCGACGCCGGGGTGCGACCAGGTGGAGGCGTCGACCTGGGGGATGCCGAAGGTCCGCTCGTACGCCCGGAGGGCGGTCTGCTCGGCGGAGTCGGGGCCGAAGGCGCTCTCGTGGGGCAGGACGACGCCCTGGTACTTGGCGCGGGGCCGTCCGGTCGCGCTGTCGGAGGGGTCGCTGAGGAAGGCCGCGTCCAGGACGGGCCGGTTCGGGTCGTTCAGGTCGATCCTGCGGTACGGGACGCCGGAGCCCCGCAGCTCGGCGGTGATCGCCCCGACCGCGCTGCCGCCGTCGTCGACGACGAGGACGGTGAGGTCCACGCGGGGCGCCGTCTCGGCGACCGCCTGCGCGGACGGGACGACGGTGGCGAGCAGCGCGGCGGCGGCGAGGGTCGCGATCCTGCCCGTGCGGAGCGCGGTGCGGGGTGCGGTGCGGGGTGCGGTGCGGGGTGCGGTTCTGGGCGTACGGATTCGGTCGGAGTCCATGCGGATGTCCCCCCTCGACGGGCCCCGCCCGAACCGGCAGGCCCCGTGGAGATGTCGCAGATGAGGCGAAGGACGGTGTGTCGTCCTTGCGTGAATGAGGCGAGTGTGACCGGGCGACCGAGGCCGAAAGGGTAAACATGAAAGAGACACCACGGATGAGTGAATCAGCGCCGCCGTGATCGAACCTTGCGAGCGAGCGTAGGCTCGTTCTCGGCGCTCTCCGGGCCGAAATACGATGCGGCGGGCACGGTCGGCCCATCCCTCGACCGCCACAGAACTCAATGGAAGCGAGATTTCACCACCGTGACTGCTCTCACTCTCAGCACTGCCGGCGCGGCGACGCTGCGCGCCGACGCCCTCGTCGTCGGCGTCGCGAAGTCCGGGAAGACGCTGGTCGTCGCCCCGGGCGCCGAGGCCGTCGACAAGGCCTTCGACGGCCGGCTCGCCGCCGTCCTGGAGACCCTGGGCGCCTCGGGTGCCGAAGGTGAGGCGACGAAGCTGCCCGCCCCCGCCGGTCTCAAGGCCCCCGTCGTCCTGGCCGTCGGCCTCGGCGAGGCCCCCGAGGACGGCGAGTCCTTCGGTGCGGAGACCCTGCGCCGCGCCGCCGGCACCGCCGCCCGCACCCTGACCGGTTCGAAGAAGGCCGCGTTCGCGCTGCCGATCGCCGCCCCCGATGACGCCGCCGCCATCGCGGAGGGCGCGCTGCTCGGCGCGTACGCCTACACGGCGTACCAGGAGAACGGCAAGGACGCGAAGAAGCCCCTCGCCGAGGTGGCCCTGCTCGGTGCCAAGCCGCGCGACAAGGCCCACAAGGCCGCCGCCGAGCGCGCCCAGGCCGTGGCCGAGGAGATCAACCGCGCCCGCGACCTGATCAACCAGCCGCCGAACGACCTGACCCCGGCCGCCTTCGCCGCCGTCGCCCAGGCCGCCGGCAAGGAGCACGGCCTCAAGGTCCAGGTCCTCGACGAGAAGGCGCTCGCCAAGGGCGGCTACGGCGGCATCCTCGGTGTCGGCGTCGGCTCCGTGAACCCGCCGCGCCTGGTCCGGATCGCCTACACCCACCCGAAGGCGGAGAAGACCCTCGCCCTCGTCGGCAAGGGCATCACCTACGACTCGGGCGGCATCTCCCTGAAGCCGGCCGGCCACAACGAGACGATGAAGTGCGACATGAGCGGCGCCGCCGCCGTGTTCTCCGCCGTCGTCGCCGCGGCCCGCCTCGGCCTGGAGGTCAACGTCACCGGCTGGCTCGCCCTCGCGGAGAACATGCCGTCCGGCTCCGCCACCCGCCCGGGTGACGTGCTGCGCATGTACAGCGGCAAGACCGTCGAGGTCCTGAACACCGACGCCGAGGGCCGCCTCGTCCTCGCCGATGCGATCACCCGGGCCTCCGAGGAGCACCCGGACGCCATCGTCGACGTGGCGACCCTGACCGGCGCCATGGTCCTGGCGCTCGGCGACCGCACCTTCGGCATCATGGCGAACGACGACGACTACCGGACCGCGATCCACGAGATCGCCGAGGAGGTCGGCGAGCAGTCCTGGCCGATGCCGCTCCCCGCGGACCTGCGCAAGACGATGGACTCCCCCACCGCCGACATGGCGAACATGGGCGTCCGGATGGGCGGCGGCCTGGTCGCCGGCCTCTTCCTGCAGGAGTTCGTGGGCGAGGGCATCACCTGGGCCCACCTGGACATCGCGGGCCCGGCCTTCCACGAGGGCGCCCCGTACGGCTACACCCCGAAGGGCGGCACCGGCTCCTCGGTCCGCACCCTGGTGAAGCTGGCCGAGCGCACGGCGGCCGGCGAGCTCTGAGCGGCACCGGTGTGACGGAAGGCCCCGGAAGCCTCGGCTCCGGGGCCTTCCCCGTTCCCCGGCCGCTGTTCGCTCGCGACGAAATCCGTAGGTTCGTACGCCCTCGCGCCCCCTCCGTACGGACGATCGGCCGTCTCAGACCACGGCCCCACGTCCCGTCGTCCGTCAACAAGTGCGAAGATGGGTTCTCGGCAGGACAGGGCCCCCACCACAGGGCCGAAATGAAGCGGCCGGACACCAGCCGCCGCCAGGTCGTCGACGACCGGCGACGAGCGCACATGCATGGAGGACGTGACGTGGCGAACGACGCCAGCACCGTTTTCGACCTAGTGATCCTCGGCGGCGGTAGCGGCGGTTACGCCGCGGCGCTGCGCGGAGCGCAGCTGGGCCTGGACGTCGCACTGATCGAGAAGAACAAGCTCGGCGGCACCTGCCTGCACAACGGCTGCATCCCGACGAAGGCCCTGCTCCACGCCGGCGAGGTCGCCGACCAGGCGCGCGAGGCGGAGCAGTTCGGTGTCAAGGCCTCCTTCGAGGGCATCGACATCAAGGCCGTGCACAAGTACAAGGACGACGTGATCTCGGGCCTGTACAAGGGTCTGCAGGGTCTCGTCGCCTCCCGCAAGGTGACCTACATCGAGGGCACCGGACACCTGTCCTCCCCGACCTCCGTCGACGTGGACGGCCGTCGCGTCGAGGGCCGTCACGTCCTCCTGGCCACCGGCTCCGTGCCGAAGTCCCTGCCCGGCCTGGAGATCGACGGCAACCGGATCATCTCCTCGGACCACGCGCTGACCCTGGACCGGGTCCCGGAGTCCGCGATCATCCTCGGCGGCGGCGTCATCGGCGTCGAGTTCGCCTCGGCGTGGAAGTCCTTCGGCACCGACGTGACGGTCATCGAGGGCCTGAAGCACCTCGTCCCGGTCGAGGACGAGAACAGCTCGAAGCTTCTTGAGCGCGCGTTCCGCAAGCGCGGCATCAAGTTCAACCTCGGCACCTTCTTCCAGTCCGCCGAGTACACCGACAACGGCGTCAAGGTCACCCTGGCCGACGGCAAGACCTTCGAGGCCGAGGTCCTCCTGGTCGCCATCGGCCGCGGCCCGGTCTCCGCCGGCCTCGGCTACGAGGAGCAGGGCGTCGCAATGGACCGCGGCTACGTCCTGGTCGACGAGTACATGCGCACCAACGTGCCGACGATCTCGGCCGTGGGCGACCTCGTCCCGACGCTCCAGCTCGCGCACGTCGGCTTCGCCGAGGGCATCCTCGTCGCGGAGCGGCTCGCGGGTCTGAAGCCCGTGCCGATCGACTACGACGGCGTGCCGCGGGTGACGTACTGCCACCCCGAGGTCGCCTCCGTCGGCATCACCGAGGCCAAGGCCAAGGAGATCTACGGCGCGGACAAGGTCGTCGCCCTGAAGTACAACCTCGCGGGCAACGGCAAGAGCAAGATCCTCAAGACCGCGGGCGAGATCAAGCTCGTCCAGGTCAAGGACGGTGCCGTGGTCGGCGTCCACATGGTCGGTGACCGCATGGGCGAGCAGGTCGGCGAAGCGCAGCTGATCTACAACTGGGAGGCGCTGCCGGCCGAGGTCGCGCAGCTCATCCACGCCCACCCGACGCAGAACGAGGCGCTCGGCGAGGCCCACCTGGCCCTGGCCGGCAAGCCCCTGCACTCCCACGACTGACGCTCACGTCATCACAGGGCGCGACGACCACTTTCCGCAATTCGTTAGGAGCAACTGAAACCATGTCGGTTTCCGTAACCCTGCCGGCGCTCGGCGAGAGCGTCACCGAGGGCACCGTCACCCGCTGGCTCAAGGCCGAGGGCGAGCGCGTCGAGGCCGACGAGCCGCTGCTCGAGGTCTCGACCGACAAGGTCGACACCGAGATCCCCGCCCCCGCCTCGGGCATCCTGGCCTCCATCAAGGTCGCCGAGGACGAGACGGTCGAGGTCGGCGCCGAGCTGGCCATCATCGACGACGGCTCGGGCGCCCCCGCCGCCGCCCCGGCCCCCGCCGCCGAGGCCGCTCCGGCTCCGGCCGCCGAGGCCCCGGCCGCCCCCGAGGCCCCGCAGGCCGCCCCGTCCACCGAGGTCCAGGAGCCGGCTCCGGCCCCGACGGCCGAGGCGGCCTCCGGTGGCGGTTCCGCCCAGGGCACCGACGTCGTCCTGCCCGCGCTGGGCGAGTCCGTCACCGAGGGCACCGTCACCCGCTGGCTGAAGTCGGTCGGCGAGACCGTCGAGGCCGACGAGCCGCTGCTCGAAGTCTCCACGGACAAGGTCGACACCGAGATCCCCGCCCCCGCCTCCGGCGTTCTCCTGGAGATCGTCGTCGGCGAGGACGAGACCGCCGAGGTCGGCGCCAAGCTGGCCGTCATCGGCGCCGCGGGTGCCGCTCCGGCCGCCGCCCCGGCCCCGGCCGCCCCGGCCCCCGCCGCCGCCCCGGCCCCTGCCGCCCCGGCTCCCGCCGCCGCTGCCCCGGCTCCGGCCGCCCCGGCCGCTCCGGCTCCGGCCCCCGCGCCGGCTGCCCCGGCCGCTCCGGCCGCCGCCCCGGCCCCGGCCGCCGCCCCGTCGATCGCTCCGGCCGTGGTCACCCCGGTCCCGGCGGCTCCCGCCGCCGCTCCGGCCGCTCCGGCGGAGGACGGCGCGTACGTCACCCCGCTGGTGCGCAAGCTCGCCGGCGAGAACGGCGTCGACCTGGCGTCCGTCAAGGGCTCCGGCGTCGGCGGTCGCATCCGCAAGCAGGACGTCCTCGCGGCCGCCGAGGCCAAGAAGGCCGCCGCTGCCGCTCCGGCCGCCGCTCCGGCCGCCGCCGCGCCGAAGGCCCCCGCCCTGGAGGCCTCCCCGCTGCGCGGTCAGACCGTCAAGATGACCCGCATGCGCAAGGTCATCGGCGACAACATGATGAAGGCGCTGCACGGCCAGGCCCAGCTGTCCTCGGTCGTCGAGGTCGACATCACCAAGCTGATGAAGCTGCGCGCCCGGGCGAAGGACGCGTTCGCCGCCCGCGAGGGCGTCAAGCTCTCCCCGATGCCGTTCTTCGTGAAGGCGGCTGCCCAGGCGCTGAAGGCCCACCCGGTCATCAACGCCCGGATCAACGAGGACGAGGGCACGATCACGTACTTCGACTCGGAGAACATCGGCATCGCCGTGGACTCCGAGAAGGGCCTGATGACCCCGGTCATCAAGGGTGCGGGCGACCTCAACATCGCGGGCATCTCGAAGGCCACGGCCGAGCTGGCCGGCAAGGTCCGCGCCAGCAAGATCACTCCGGACGAGCTGTCCGGCGCGACCTTCACCATCAGCAACACCGGTTCGCGCGGTGCGCTGTTCGACACGATCATCGTGCCGCCGAACCAGGTCGCCATCCTGGGCATCGGTGCGACGGTCAAGCGTCCGGCCGTCATCGAGACCGCCGAGGGCACCGTCATCGGCGTCCGCGACATGACCTACCTGACGCTGTCCTACGACCACCGCCTGGTGGACGGTGCCGACGCGGCCCGCTACCTGTCGGCCGTCAAGGCGATCCTGGAGGCCGGCGAGTTCGAGGTCGACCTCGGTCTCTGATCCGTCCCCCGAGGCGCAACGTAACGAGCCTCACCTGCGGCGCCCCCGTCCGGAAGTGTTTCCGGACGGGGGCGCCGCCGTATTGTCTAAGGGTCAACACTCCCCGAGGAGCCGCTTCATGACCGTCCCCGTCGTCCACTCGCTGCGCGAGCAGATCCGCGAGCACATCGTGGAGGGGATCGTCAGCGGCCGCTGGAAGCCGGGCGAGCGCATCGTGGAGCGCCGGATCGCGACCGAGCTGGAGGTCTCCCAGACGCCCGTCCGCGAGGCGCTGCGCGAGCTGGAGTCGCTGCGGCTGATCGAGTCGGCGCCCAACAAGGGCGTCCGGGTCCGCAACCTCACCGCGGCCGACCTGGAGGAGAGCTACCCCGTCCGCGCCGGTCTGGAGCAGATCGCGGCCGAGCTGGCCGCCGGGCGGCTCGCGACGGACTGCTCGGCCCTGGAGCCGCACGTGGCGGCGCTGTACGAGGCGGACGCGGTCTCGGACGGGACGGCGCAGGTCCGGCACACGGTGGCCTTCCACCGGGAGCTGGTGAAGGCGGCCGGGAACGGCGTCCTGCTGCACACCTGGGAGACGCTCGGCATCGAGGTCTTCACGGCCCTGTCGATCCGCTGGCTGGGCACGGTCCAGAAGTCGTACGCGGAGGAGCACCAGGAGCTGGTGGAGGCCTTCCGGCGGGGCGACCCGAACATCGGCGCCCTGGTGAAGGCCCACGTCCTGGGCTGCGCGCCGCGCGCCTGACCCGTACGGGACCGCACGCCCGACCCGCACGGGGACCGCACGCCCGACCCGTACGGGACCGCACGCCCGACCCGCATGAGACCGCGCCCGACCCGTACGGGACCCGAGCGGAGCCCCGTCGCCCGGCGGGGCTCCGCTCATGTGTGCGAGCACCTTCTCAGACAGCTCTCCCCACCTGCGGAAACCCTTCGAAAACAAGGCACCGGGTGCCCGTTTTCGCGGCACCCTGTGCCTACTTTCTCGATCCGAAGAGGTTTTCTGCTTCAACCCTTTGATCGATCATCGATCGCCGGTTTACAGTCTTCGGCGGGCCGCCACCCGGCCCTTCGCCCTGTCCTGCCAGACAAGGCCCCCTTATCTCCACCCCCATCTGTCCGGAAGGCGGCGATCATGACCGATCCCGTAGGCAAGATTCCGAGCGAGCTCGACCAGCTCCCGGACCGTGACACCGAGGAGACCGCCGAGTGGGCGGCCTCCCTGGACGCCGTCACCAAGGCCGCCGGCCCCCACCGGGCCGCCTACCTGATGCGCCGCACCCTCCAGCACGCCGAAGGCGCGGGCCTGGCCCTCCCCAAGCTCCTGGAGACCGACTACGTCAACACCATCCCCACCTCCGCCGAGCCCTCGATCACCGAGTTCGGCGGCGACGAGGAGATGGAGCGGAAGATCACCGCGTGGAACCGCTGGAACGCGGCCGCGATGGTCACCCGCGGCTCCAAGCACGGCGTCGGCGGCCACATCGCCACCTTCGCCTCCGCGGCCTGGCTCTACGAGACCGGCTTCAACCACTTCTTCAAGGGCAAGGAAGCCGACGGTTCCGGCGACCAGCTCTACATCCAGGGCCACGCCTCCCCCGGCATCTACGCCCGCGCCTTCCTCGACGGGCGTCTGAACGAGGCCCACCTCGACAACTTCCGGCAGGAGTCCGGCGGCAACGGCCTGCCCTCCTACCCGCACCCGCGCCGCCTCCCCTGGCTGTGGGAGTTCCCCACCGTCTCCATGGGCCTCGGCCCGCTCTCCGCGATCTACCAGGCGCGCTTCAACCGCTACCTGACCAACCGCTCCATCAAGGACGTCTCCGCCTCGCACGTGTGGGCGTTCCTCGGTGACGGCGAGATGGACGAGCCCGAGTCGACCGCGGCCCTCGCCCTGGCGGCCCGCGAGGGTCTGGACAACCTGACCTTCGTCATCAACTGCAACCTGCAGCGCCTCGACGGCCCGGTCCGCGCCAACTTCAAGATCGTGCAGGAGCTGGAGGCCCAGTTCCGCGGCGCCGGCTGGAACGTCGTGAAGTCGCTGTGGGGCAACGCCTGGGACGAGCTGTTCGCGCTCGACACCACCGGCGCCCTCGTCCGCCGCCTCCGCGAGGTGCCGGACGCGCAGGTCCAGACGTACCAGACCCGCGACGCCGCCTACATCCGCCAGGACTTCTTCGGCAAGGACCCGGCGCTCGTCGCGATGGCGCAGCTGCTGTCCGACGACAAGATCCTCGAGTGCTTCCACCTCTCCCGCGGCGGTCACGAGCCGCGCAAGGTGTACGCCGCGTACAAGGCCGCCCTGGAGTTCAAGGGCGCGCCGACGGTCATCCTGGCGCAGACCGTCAAGGGCTTCACCCTGGGTGAGGGCTTCGCGTCGAAGAACGCGAACCACCAGATGAAGAAGCTCACGACGGACGAGTTCAAGAACATGCGCGACCTCCTTGAACTGCCCATCTCGGACTCCCAGTTCGTCGACGGGGTCGTGCCCTACGGCCACCCCGGCGCCGACTCCCCCGAGGTCCGCTACCTCCAGGAGCGCCGCGCGGCCCTCGGCGGCCCCGCCCCGGCCCGCCGCACCCACCCGCTCGCCCCGCTGCCGGCCCCGGCCGACAAGGCGTTCGCCGCGTTCGACAAGGGCTCCGGCGCGCAGTCGATGGCCACGACGATGGCGTTCGTGCGACTGATCAAGGACCTGATCCGCGACAAGGAGACCGGCAGGCGCTGGGTCCCGATCGTCCCGGACGAGGCCCGCACCTTCGGCATGGAGTCGCTGTTCCCGTCGCTCGGCATCTACTCGCCGAAGGGCCAGACGTACGAGCCGGTCGACCGCGACCAGCTGATGTACTACAAGGAGGCCGTCAACGGCCAGATCCTGAACGAGGGCATCACCGAGGCCGGCTCGATGGCCGACTTCATCGCCGCGTCCACCGCGTACTCCACGCACGGCGAGGCGATGATCCCCTTCTACATCTTCTACTCGATGTTCGGCTGGCAGCGGACCGCCGACCAGATGTGGCAGCTCGGCGACCAGCTCGGCCGCGGCTTCCTCGTCGGCGCCACCGCCGGCCGCACCACCCTGACCGGCGAGGGCCTCCAGCACGCCGACGGCCACTCCCCCGTCATCGCGGCCACCAACCCGGCGGCGCTGACGTACGACCCGGCGTTCGCCTACGAGGTCGCGGTCATCGTCAAGGAGGGTCTGCGCCGGATGTACGGCGAGGCCGCCGAGGGCGAGGACCAGAACGTCTTCTACTACCTCACGGTCTACAACGAGCCGATGCCGCAGCCCGCCAAGCCGGCCGGCGTCGACGAGGGCATCGTGAAGGGCCTCTACCGCTTCAACACGGCGGAGTCCGCCGGTCTGGAGCTGCCCGCGAACGCCGCGCGCATCCAGCTGCTCTCCTCCGGCACGGCCATCCACTGGGCCCTGGAGGCGCAGAAGCTGCTCGCCGCCGAGTGGGGCGTGGCCGCCGACGTGTGGTCCGCCACCTCCTGGACCGAGCTGCGCCGCGACGCGCTGGAGGCCGACGCGGCCCTCCTGCGCGGCGAGGAGCGGACGCCGTACATCCGCGAGGCCCTGGAGGGCGTCGACTCCCCGGTCCTCGCGGTCTCCGACTACATGCGCCAGGTCCCGGACCAGATCGCGCAGTGGGTCGAGCAGGACTACACCTCGCTGGGCGCCGACGGCTTCGGCCTCTCGGACACCCGCGAGGCGGCCCGTCGCCACTTCGGCGTCGACGCCCAGTCGATCGTCGTCGCGGCCCTGGCCCAGCTGGCCCGCCGCGGCGAGGTCCAGGCGACGGCCGTGAAGGAGGCGCGCGAGCGCTACGGCCTGTAAGGGCTCCGGTCCGTCCGAGGGGCCGCCTCCGCACGCACATGCGGAGGCGGCCCCTCGGCGTGTGCGTACGGGGCGGGCCCTCGGCGCGCGCGTGCGGGGCGGCGTACGGGGCGAACCCTCGGCGCGCGCGTGCGGGGCGGGCCCTCGCGCTCCCTCGCGCGCGTGCGGGCCAGTCCCGGCGCGCGTGCGGCACCCTGGGTCCATGCGTGCCGCCCGTCTCATCAAAATGGTCCTGCTGCTCCAGAACCGGCCGTCCATGACCGCCGCCCAGCTCGCCGCCGAGCTGGAGGTGTCGGAGCGGACCGTGACCCGGGACGCGCTCGCCCTCTCGGAGGCGGGGGTGCCGGTGTACGCGGCCCGGGGCCGGACCGGCGGGTACCGGCTGGTCGGCGGGTACCGGACCCGGCTGACCGGGCTCGGGCGCGGCGAGGCGGAGGCGCTGTTCCTGTCCGGACTGCCGGGCGCGCTGCGGGACATGGGCCTCGAGGACGCCGCCTCGGCGGCCCGGTTGAAGGTGTCGGCGGCGCTGCTGCCCTCGCTGCGGGACGCGCACGAGTCGGCGGCGCGGCGCTTCCACCTGGACGCGCCGGGCTGGTACCAGGAGCCGGAGACGCCGGAGCTGCTGGCGCCGGTGGCGGAGGCGGTCTGGGACGACCGGTGGGTGTCGGCCCGGTACCGGCGCGGCGACGGCGGCGAGGTGGAACGGGAGCTCCAGCCGTACGGCCTCGTCCTGAAGGCGGGCGTCTGGTACGTGTGCGCGCGTGCGGGCTCCTCGTTCCGCACGTACCGGGTGGACCGGTTCACGGCGGTGGCCGTGGGCGAGGAACGGTTCGACCGGGACCCGGAGTTCGACCTGCCCGTCTTCTGGGAGGAGCGGTCGGCGGAGTTCGCCCGCTCCCTGCTCCGTGCGGAGGTGGTCGTGCGGCTCTCGGAGGCGGGCGCCCGCCGGCTGCCGTACGTCACGGACCGGGCGGCCGCCGAGGAGGCGCTGGCGGCGGGGACCGCCGAGGGCGGCCTCCTGCGGGTCGTCCTCCGGGTGGAGAGCGAGGAGGTCGCCTTCGGCCAGCTGCTCGGGCTCGGCCCGGAGGTCGAGGTGCTGGCCCCGGCCGCGCTCCGGGAGCGGTTCGCGGAGGCGGCCCGGGGCCTGGCGGAGCTCTACCGGTAGCCGGCGCTCCACCCCGGGGCCGCGGCCTCACCGGTAGCCGGCGCTCCACCCCGGGGCCGCGGCCTCACCGGTAGCCGGCGCTCCACCCCGGGGCCGCGGCCTCACCGGTAGTCGGCCACGTCCGGCGTCCCGGTCTCGCTCGCGGCGATGAAGCCCCAGGCGTCCGGGCGGGAGCCGTCGGCGTCGGTGAAGCCGTACTCGACGGCCAGTTGCGCGCTGGAGAGGGACCGCCCGGTCCAGCGGTGCCGGTCGGGGTCGGCGGCGAGGGCGGCGACGGCCCGGCCGACGTAGGCCGGCGACTCGGAGACGCCGAAGTCGGGGATCTTCTCGGTGGCGTCGCGCCAGTTCTCCTCGGTGACGCCGAAGCCGGCGAGCATCTGCTCCGACCTGAGCCAGCCGGGGGTGACGACGACGGCGGTGCCGCCGTGCTCCTCCAGTTCCCGGGCGAGGCCGAAGGCCATCCGGATCGGGGCGTTCTTGGCGAGGTCGTAGTAGAGGTTCTCGCGGAAGTGGGTGCTGTTGTACGCGGCGGTGCCGTCGGTGACCTCGACGACGAGCCCGCCGGGGTGGCGGATGAGCAGTGGGACCGCGAGGTGCGAGGTGATGGCGTGGGTCCGCACGCCCAGTTCGAGCATGCGGAGGCCGCCGGCGAGGTCGAGTTCCCAGGTCTTCTTGCCGAAGGCGGGGCCGAGGAGGTGCTCGCCGCCCCAGACGTCGTTGACGAGGACGTCGAGCCGGCCCCGCTCGCGGTCGATCCGGTCGACGAGGGCGCGGACCTGCTCGGGGTCCAGGTGGTCGGTGGGGACGGCGACGCCCTCGCCGCCGGCGGCCGTCACCAGTTCGGCGGTCTCCTCGATGGTCTCCGTGGCGCGGCCGACCTCGCTGACCTTGTCGCGGGTGGTGCGGCCGGTGACGTACACGGTGGCGCCGAGGGCGCCGAGCTGGACGGCGATGGCCCGCCCGGCGCCCCGGGTGGCCCCGGCGACCAGGCAGATCCGTCCGTGCAGGGGTGTGGTCTCAGTCGTCATGGGCGCCAGCCTGACAGGCAACCACGACACCTTCTGTCGGGTTTTCTTTCGGGCTTTCCGGGTGCGTCGGACTCCGGGAGCCACGATGCTGGAGCGGTGATGGACGAGACCGAGTTCTGGGAGCTCATCGACGCCACCCGCGAGGAAGCCGAGGGCGACCCCGAGGAGCAGGCCGACCTGCTCGTGGAGCGGCTGACCCGGCTCGACCCCGACTCGGTGCTCGACTACGCGCGCCATTTCGAGGCCCGCTTCAACCGCGCGTACCTCTGGGACCTGTGGGGCGCGGCGGCCGTCCTCTTCGACGGGGCGGGCGAGGAGACCTTCGACTCGTTCCGCTGCTGGCTGATCGGCCAGGGCCGGGAGGTGTACGAGGGGGCCGTGCACGAGCCGGACGCCCTGGCGGAGCTGCTCGGCGACTTCGACGTGGAGATCGACGGGGACGGCGAGGAGATCGGTTTCGCCGCCGACGAGGCGTACGAGCAGCTGACCGGCGGCGAGACCCCCGACCTGGGCATTCCGATGCCGGGCGGGGAGCCGCTGGGCACCCCCTTCGACCTGGGGGACGACGAGGTGCTCGCGGCCCGCTTCCCCCGGCTGTGGGAGCGCTTCGGGACGGGGTGAGATCCGGGGCGCGGACGGAGGGATCCGCGCCCCGGGGGTTCATCCGAGCTGGAGCCGGGGGTTCTCCCGGCCGAGGATCATGTCCGTGCGCGGCTGGAGCGCCGGGAAGAGCTGCTCGGGCTGCGGGATCGCCCAGTACCTGCCCTCGGCGACCATGTCGAAGACCCTCGCGGCGTGCTCCTCGGGCGTGAGCCCGTGTTCGTCGGCGAGGTTCTGCAGCTGCTCGTTGAAGGCGGCGATCTCGGGGGGCGCGGTCTCGCCGGGGCGGGCGGCCTTGAAGATCTCGCTCTTGACCGAGCCGGGCGTCACGACGGACACCTGGATCGGGGCGCCCTTCATCAGCATCTCGTAGTGCAGCGACTCGGTGAGGGCGAGCGTGCCGAACTTGGTGACGCTGTACGGCGCCATCAGCGGGCTCGGCAGCAGGCCGCCGATCGAGGAGACGTTGACCACCCAGGCCTTCTCGCCGCGTTCCAGCATGCGCGGCACGAAGGCCCGGATGCCGTTGACGTATCCGCCGATGTTGACCCGGAGCACGGCGTCCCAGCGGTCGGCCGGGATCTCCCAGGAGTAGCCCATGGCCATGATCCCGGCGTTGTTGACGAGCAGGTCGACCGCGCCGAACCGGGTGTACGCGGTGTCGGCGAGCGACTCGACCGAGGCGGGGTCGGCGACGTCGGTGACGACGGCGGTGACCTCGGCGCCGGTGGCCGACAGTTCGCCGGCGAACTCGGCGAGCCGCTCGGCGGCGATGTCGGCGAGGACCAGCTTCATGCCGAGTCCGGCGGCGTGCCGGGCGAGACCGGCGCCGATCCCGGAGGAGGCGCCGGTGATGACGGCGGTGCGCCCGCCGAAGACCTCGGCGGCGGTCATCAGAAGTGGGTCCCGCCGTCGATGCGGACCTCGGTGCCGGTGATGAACTTCCCGTCCTCGGAGGCGAGCATCGCGACGACGCCGGCGACGGTCTCGGGGCCGGCGAAGCCCTGGCCGAGGGCGGGGGCGAGCTTGCCGAAGAGGGACCAGTCGGTGTCCTCGGGCAGGCCGGGGCCCATGGACTGCCCGGAGGCGCCGGAGCCGTCGGTCATGCCGGAGGAGATGGAGCCGGGCTGGACGGCGGTGAAGCGGATGCCCTGCTTGGCGTACTCGGAGGCGAGCGCGTGGGTCATGGACTGGATGCCGCCCTTGCTGGCCGCGTAGGCCGCCATGTAGGGGTGGGCGAACATCGCGGAGGTGGAGGAGAAGTTGACGACGGCGGAGTCGTTGCCCTCCAGGAGCGCCGGGACGGCCTCGCGGATCACGAGGAAGGTGCCGGTGAGGTTGATCCGGATCACCTGCTCGAAGGATTCCAGGCTCGTCTCGTGGGTGTGCGAGGAGCGCAGGATGCCGGCCGCGTTGACCAGGACGTCCAGGCCGCCGAGCGCCTCGACGGCGGTGGCGACGCCGGCCCGTACGGAGGCCTCGTCGGCGATGTTCACGACGACGGTGGTGAGGCGGTCGGCGGCGTCTCCGGCCTTGGCGACGGTGTCCTTGAGGCCGTCCTCGCTGATGTCGGCGGCGACGACCCGGCCGCCCTCGGCGAGCATGCGCAGGACGGTGGCCTGGCCGATGCCGGAGCCGCCGCCGGTGATGAGGGCGCGGCGTCCTTCGTAACGGGTCAGCTGGTTCATGGCGGCAACCTCTCGATGTCAAGCTTTCCGGGGAATGCCGCCACCGTACGCCGAGGTGGCACGTTTTGCCACACCTGCACGTCATGCATCTTCGGGGGGCGCAGGCGTACGCTTCGTGGGTGAGCACCAAGCCCGAGGGCGCCGCGCCCCCCACCCCCTCGCCCCCCTCCCTGACGGAGCGCCGCAAGGCCGCCACCCAGCTCGACATCGCCCGCGCCGCCGCCGAGCTCTTCACCGAGCGCGGCCCCGACGGCACCACGGCCGAGGAGATCGCCCAGCGGGCCGGCGTCGCCCTGCGCACCTTCTACCGCTACTTCCGCTCCAAGCAGGACGCCGTCGCCCCGCTCCTCGCGGGCGGCGCCGACCGCTGGCGGGAGCGCCTCGCCGCGACGGAACCGGGCGCCGGCGTGCCCGAGGCCCTGGAGCGCTCGATCGCCGCGTCGCTCACCCCGGAGACGGAGGCGGACGCGGAGGGCCTGCGCTGGACGCGCGGACTGCTGCGGGCCGCCGCCGAGGACCCCGCCCTGCGGGCCGTCTGGTACCGGGTCAACCAGGAGTCCGAGGAGCGGCTGCGCGAGGTCGTCGCCGGGCTCGCCGGCCCGGAGGCCGACCCGCTGGAGGTGCGGCTCGCGGCGGCGGCGGCCACCGACGCGATCCGGATCGCCCTGGAGAGCTGGGCGGAGACGGACGCCCCGGAGCGCGGAGAGAACGCCCCGGCCGCGCTCGCGGTTCGCTGCCTGCGCGAACTGATCGGCGGGATGCGGCTGTTGCGGGGCGCGTGACGGGATGCGCGAGGAGATGCGTGACGGGATGCGCGAGGAGATGCGTGACGGGGCGCGTCAGCCCAGGAGCGACCGGCCCATGAGCACGTCGTCCACGTACGCCCCGTCGAGGAACAACTCCCCCGGCAGCACCCCCTCCACCACGAAGCCCTCCGAGGCGTAGAGCGCGCGGGCCGGTGCGTTGTGGCCGAGGACCCGCAGGGTCATCCGTACGGCGCCCTGCTCCCGGGCCCGGTCCATGACGGCCCGCAGCAGCGCCCGCGCGATGCCCTCGCCCCGTGCGGACTCGGCGACGACGAGGCCCTGGATCTGACGGACGTGGGCCATGGCGGCGAGCGGGGCCGGCGGCACCGCCCGCACGTAGCCGACGATCGCTCCCCCGCGCACCGCCACGAGGTAGTCCCCGGGCACGTGGCGCTCGCCGAAGAAGGGCGCGCCCGGCTCCGGGGCCGGCATCACGGCGTGGAGCGTCGACCAGGTGGCCCGGTCGAGCTCCGCGAGCGCGGCCTCGTCGTCCTGCACTGCGGTACGTATCTGCGTCTCCGGCACGGTCATGACGATCACTGTGCCACGCACCGGCCGGGGAGGGCAGGATGGTGGGCATGCAGCGTTCCGCCACTCGCAAGCGCGTCGCCGTCACCGGCGCCTCCGGCCTCATCGGCTCGGCCCTGGTCCGCTCCCTGCGCGCCGACGGCCATGACGTCCTCCGCCTCGTCCGCCGTCCCGCCCGCACCGCCGACGAGGTCGAATGGGACCCGAAACGGCTGTACGTGGACGCCGCCGGGCTCGTCGGCGTCCACGCCGTCGTGCACCTGGCGGGCGCCGGCGTCGGCGAGCGCCGCTGGAACGAGGCGTACAAGAAGGAGATCCGGGACAGCCGGGTCCTCGGCACGACGGCGATCTCCCAGGCGCTCGCCTCGCTCGCCGACCCGCCGGAGACGCTGGTCTGCGGCACCGCGCTCGGCTGGTACGGCGACACCGGCACCCGGGCGGTGGACGAGAGCGCCCCCGCCGGAACGGGCTTCCTGCCCTCGGTGTGCGTGGAGTGGGAGGCCGCGGCCGCCCCCGCCGAGGAGGCCGGCATCCGGGTCGCCTACGCCCGCACGGGCCTGGTGGTCGCCCGCGAGGGCGGCGCCTGGGGGCGGCTCTTCCCCGTCTTCCGCGCGGGGCTCGGCGGACGGATCGGCGACGGCCGCCAGTACTGGTCGTACATCTCCCTCCACGACGAGGTGGCCGCCCTGCGCCACCTCGTCGACACCCCCTCCCTCTCCGGCCCGGTGAACCTGACGGCCCCCGACCCCGTCACCAACCGCGAGGTGACGGCGGCGATGGGCCGGGTCCTGCGCCGCCCGACGCTCCTCCCGGTGCCCGCAGCGGCCCTGAAGGTCGCCCTCGGCGACTTCGCGGTGGACGTGCTGGGCAGTCAGCGGGTGCTGCCGGGGCGCCTGTTGGAGACCGGTTTCGACTTCGCCTTCCCGACGATCGACGACTCGATCCGCGCGGCGCTGCGCTGACACGGCCGCCCGCGCGCCCCCGTGCTGCGTGCACCCCGCCGCGCGCGGCCGACTTCCCGCCCGGCACTGCCTAGGCTCGACGCCCACCGTCGAGGCCCACTGTTCGATACGAACGCGAACTTGGGTATTCCAGAGGCCCGTTGGGGGCATAACGCCTCCCACCGGCGCGCCGACCTGGGGAGGGGCACGTGCTCAGTACCGCAAGCAGCGCACAGCACAGGGACGTCGTGGAAGCCGTCGACGTCGTCATCGTAGGAGCCGGGATCGCGGGGCTCGCCGCCGCACGCCGACTGACCGGCGCCGGGCTCGCCGTCGCCGTCCTGGAGGCGGAGCCGCAGGTCGGCGGCCGGCTGGCCACCGACCTCGTCGACGGTTTCCGGCTCGACCGGACGGGCCCGCTGCTCACCCTCTCGCCCGAGGAGCTCCGGGCCGCACCGGGGCTCGCCGGGCTCGCGCTGCGCCCGTTCGCCCCCGGCGTGCTCGTGCACAGCGACGGGCGCTACGCGCGGTGGGGCGTCCCGCACCCGCGCCGGCCGGCCGGCCACCGGGGCGGCGGGGTCAACCGTGGCGTGGGGGGAGCGTTCAGCATGGCGCGCGCCCTCGCGAGCGCCCCCCGCAATCCGGCCGCCTCCCTCGACCAGGCGCGGCTCGGCGCCTCCCTCGTCCGGCTCGCCGCGACCCCGGCCGCGCGCCTGCTCGCCCGCCCCGAACGGACCGCCCGGGAGGCCCTCACCGCCCGGCTCCCCGCCCGGACCGTGCAGGGCGTGCTGCGGCCGCTGCTCGCCGCGCTCCTCGCCGACCCCGACCTCGGCATGTCGAGCCGTCAGGCGGACCTCGCGCTACGGACCTTCGCCCGCGCCCGGCCCGCCGTTCCCGAAGGCGGCTCGGCGACGCTCCCCGAACGGCTCGCCGCCGCCCTGCCGCCCGGCACCGTCCGCACCGGCGTCCGGGTCACGGACGTGTCGGTCTCCCGGGTCACGACCGCCGAACACGGCGTCATCGGCTGCCGCTCGGTCCTCCTGGCCACGGGCGCGCGCACGGCGGCGGAGCTGCTGCCGGGCCTGCGCGTCCCCGCCTTCCACCCCGTCACGGTCCTGCACCACACGGCCCCCGTGGCGCCCACCTCGGACCCGACGCTGCTCCTGGAGTCCGACCCGGGCGGACCGGTCGCCCACACGGCGGTGATGAGCGCGGTCGACCCGTCCCGGGCACCGGCCGGCCGGACCCTCATCAGCTCGACGGTGCTCGGGGCACCGCCGGACGACACGGAACGGCGGGTGCGCAAGCACCTGGCCACGCTGTACGGCACGTCCACGGACGACTGGGAGCTGCTGGCCCTCCACCACACCCCGGCGGCGGTCCCCTCGATGCCGCCGCCGCACGACGCCCGGCGCCCGGTCCGGCTGCTGGCCGGGCTGTACGTGTGCGGGGACCACCGGGACGCCGGCACGCCCCAGGGCGCGCTCTCCTCGGCCCACCGGGCGACGGAGGCCCTCCTGACGGACCTGAAGGTCCACCGCCCGGCCCCGGCGGACGACAGAGCGGCCTGACCGCCCCGCCACGGACGCCCGCCCGCCGTACCCCCTGGGTGCGCCCGCCGCCCCCTCGCGGGCGCACCCGCCGGGGTGGCGTCCCCCGTGGTGGGCGCCCGCTGGGACGCCGCCCTCACCCCCGTCACGGGCTGCGCCCGTCCCGCGCCCCCGCCGGTGTGGGTTGCGCTCACGGGGCGGTGCCCGTCCCCGCGCCCCGTCGCGGGCTGCGCCCGCCCCGTTGTGGGCTGCGCCCGCCCTGTTGTGGGCAATCGTTCCGCTGGGGCGGAACGGGTGGGCACAACGGACGGCGCCCCTTGCCGGCGCCCGAGGCTCCCGCGCCTGAACCCGCACCCCGTGCACGGCGCACACGGGTGCGGGTCCAGGCCCGGAACGCGGAGGCGCCGCTATGGGCGCCGTCCCGTGTGCCCACCCGTCCCGCCCAGCGGGACGATTGCCCACACGGGCGGGGTGCGGGGAGGGGCACCACCCCGCAGGGCACGGGCCCCACACGGGCGAGGGCACCGCCCCGCAGGGCGCGGCCTCGCACGGGCAGGGGCGCCGCCCCGCCGGGCGCGGGTCCACACAGGCAGCACCCCGCCGGGCGCGGGCCCGTACGGGCGGGTGGCTGAAGCGGCACCGGGTCCGCGTGGTGGGCGGGGCGCCGTGGGCCCGGGCGGGCCGGGGGCCGGGGGTCAGCCCAGGGTGGCCACCCGGTCGCGGTAGCCGCGGGCCGCCGCCGCGTCACGGTACGGTTCGAGCCGGCGCTCGAAGTCGCGGACGTATTCGAGCGCGCGGGCGGACCGCATCTCGGAGGCCTGCTGCGCCGCCTCCGCGCCCAGCGCGCACGCCTGGTCGAGCTCGCCGAGGGCCAGGCGCGAGGTGGCGAGGACGACCCGGCAGAAGAGCCGGCTGCGGGCGAAACCGGGCGCGCGGAGCTGGAGCGCGCGCTCGGCGTGCTGCGCGGCGGTCCGGTACTGCTGGAGGTCCCGGTGGCAGTGCCCGAGTTCGTCGGCGAGCTGCGCCTCGTCGAAGTGACGCGCCCAGTAGGGGACCTCGTCGCCGGGCCGGGCCGCTTCCAGGGCCCGTTCCGCCCGGGCCAGGGAGGCGCTGCAGACCCGCGCGTCGCCGAGGACGGCGTGTCCGCGGGCCTCGATCGCGTGCAGCATCGCCTGGACGACGGGCGGGGCGGCGGGGCCGACGCCCTGCTGGGCGACGCGGGCGAGCTGGACGGCCTCGCGGCCGTGGCCGAGGTAGACGGCCTGGCAGCTCATGGTGAGGAGCACGTACGAGCCGTAGGCCCGGTCCCCGGCCGCCTGGGCGAGGCGCAGCGCCTGGACGAAGTACCGCTGGGCGAGGCCGTGGGCGGCGATGTCGTACGAGGTCCAGCCGGCGAGCCGGGTGAGGTCGGCGGCGGCGGCGAAGAGGCGGCGGCCGGTGGACTCCCCGTAGGTGCCGCGCAGCATGGGCTCGGCCTCGTGCTCCAGGTAGCGGACGAGGGCCTGGCGGGCGTGGCCGCCGCCGTAGGCGTGGTCGAGGGCGCGGAAGAGCTCGCCGACGGAGCGGAGGGCGGCGATGTCGCCGCTGGAGACCCGCTGGCCGGGGCCCCTGTCCGTGCCGCGCTGGCGGGGGACGGAGAAGCGGCCCTGGGACGGCACCCGGTGTTCGTGCGGGGGCGCTCCGGCGGGGGCGCCCGGTGGGCGGGCGGCCGGGCCGGGGGCGGGTTCGCCGCGGGCGACCCGGTCGTCGGCGCGTCCGATCAGCCAGTCGCGGCTGGGGACGACGAGGCCGGCCGGGGTGAAGGCGATCTTGCGGAGTTCGGCGTGGCTGCCGGAGTCCTTGCGCCACAGGCCGCTGACGATGTCGACGGCCTCCTCGGGGGTGGCGGCGAACTCCAGGCCCGCGTAGACGGGCGCGCAGGCGTCGAGGCCGAGGTCCTGGGCGGAGAGGCGGCGGCCGAGGCGGCGGGTGAAGACCTCGGCGATGAGGGCGGGGGTGGTGCCGCGCGGCTGTTGACCGCGGAGCCAGCGGGTCACGGAGGTCTTGTCGTACCGCAGGTCGAGCCCGTGTTCCAGACCGAGCTGGTCGACCCGTCTGGCGAGTCCCGCGTTGGAGAACCCGGCTTCGGCGATGAGCGCGGCGAGCTGGCGGTTCGGGATGCGCTGCGGTGGTCGTTCCGTCATCAGCTGTGCGGTCTCCTGCCTTCCGGGTCCGGGCGGCAGCCCCGTCGGACCCTCATGGAACGGCGTGAATTTAGCGGTCTCCACGGCCCGTACCGCCACCTTCGCCCCACATTCATCCGATCGTGTGAGGATTGACGGCACCGCTGACGTAGGTGCCCCCGTCCACCTGCCGGAGGACCGTCCCCGGCACCGCCGTACAGTGGCATGGGCGCGAATGACGCATGGTGCCGCACCGGCCCGGGATGATCCCCGGTCCCCGGCTTCCGGTACCCAGGAGGAGGCATGGCCGTGAGTGAGCTGCGATTCGTCCGCCTTGGCTTCGGCGAGGAATCCGTCGACTACCAGGTGGCCTGGGACAAGCAGCGCGAGGTGCACGCCGCGCGGTTCGCCGACGAGATCGACGACACCTGTCTGCTGGTGGAGCACCCGCCGGTCTACACGGCCGGTCGGCGCACGCAGGAGAACGAGCGCCCCCTGGACGGGACGCCGGTGGTGGACGTGGACCGGGGCGGCAAGATCACCTGGCACGGTCCGGGCCAGCTGGTCGGCTATCCGATCATGAAGCTGCCCCGCCCGGTGGACGTCGTCGCGCACGTGCGCCGCCTGGAGGAGGCCCTGATCCGTACGGCCGCCGAGTTCGGCGTGGAGACCTCCCGGGTCGAGGGCCGCAGCGGCGTGTGGGTCCTGGGCGATCCGGTCGAGCAGCGGCCGTCGGTCGGCGGGCTGTCCCTCGATTTCGACCCGCGGCTGACGGACGAGGAGTTCGACCCGCGTCTGAACGGTCCCGAGTACGCCCCGTCCAACGCCGGCCAGCGCCGCGAGGACCGGAAGCTCGCCGCGATCGGCATCCGGGTCGCCAAGGGCGTCACCATGCACGGCTTCGCCCTCAACGTGAACCCGGACAACACCTGGTTCGACCGGATCATCCCGTGCGGCATCCGCGACGCGGGCGTGGCCTCGCTCGCCGACGAGCTGGGCCGTGACGTCACGATCGAGGAGGTGCTGCCGGTGGTGGAGAAGCACCTGCGGGACGTGCTGGAGAACGCGGAACCGAAGCCGCGGGAGATCGAGCGCGAGAGCGCGGGCGAAGGCGCGCGCGAGACGGAGCGGGCCTCGGCCCCGGCTTCGGTCTGAGGAATGCCGAGCTCTGGCCACGGGTTGGCCAGGCGTAGAGCAAGGCATGGAAGCAACGGGCGTACCCTGGTGTGCGCCGAAGAATCGAAGCTACAGGAGCCGATGTGTCCGCAGTCGCCCCCGACGGACGCAAGATGCTGCGCCTGGAGGTCCGGAACGCCCAGACCCCCATCGAGCGCAAGCCCGAGTGGATCAAGACCCGCGCGAAGATGGGTCCGGAGTACACGAAGATGCAGGGCCTCGTGAAGAGCGAGGGCCTGCACACGGTCTGCCAGGAGGCGGGCTGTCCCAACATCTTCGAGTGCTGGGAGGACCGCGAGGCGACCTTCCTCATCGGCGGTGACCAGTGCACCCGGCGCTGCGACTTCTGCCAGATCGACACGGGCAAGCCCGAGGCGCTGGACCGCGACGAGCCGCGCCGCGTGGGCGAGTCGGTCGTCACGATGGACCTGAACTACGCCACCATCACGGGCGTCGCGCGCGACGACCTGGAGGACGGCGGCGCCTGGCTGTACGCGGAGACCGTGCGCCAGATCCACCGGCAGACGGCGGAGCGCGCCGAGGGCCGCACCAAGGTCGAGCTGCTGGCCCCCGACTTCAACGCGGTGCCGGAGCTCCTGAAGGAGGTCTTCGACTCCCGCCCGGAGGTCTTCGCGCACAACGTCGAGACCGTCCCGCGGATCTTCAAGCGGATCCGTCCGGGCTTCCGTTACGAGCGCTCCCTGGACGTCATCACCCGGGCCCGCGACTACGGTCTGGTCACGAAGTCGAACCTGATCCTCGGCATGGGCGAGACCCGCGAGGAGATCAGCGAGGCGCTCCGGCAGCTGCACGACGCGGGGTGCGAGCTCATCACGATCACGCAGTACCTGCGCCCCTCGGTCCGGCACCACCCCGTGGAGCGCTGGGTCAAGCCGCAGGAGTTCGTGGAGCTGAAGGAGGAGGCCGACGAGATCGGCTTCTCCGGCGTGATGTCGGGCCCGCTGGTCCGCTCCTCGTACCGCGCGGGCCGGCTCTACCAGCAGGCGATCGAGAAGCGCGGCGCGGTCGACAACGCGACGCAGGCGGTCTGAGCCGTCCGCGAGGCCGTGTGAATCGGCGCACAAGTAGTTACCGGTCGGTACTGGCCGGATCCGGCGCGGCCCGGACGCTCCCGCAGCTCAGCGGGGGCGTCCGGGCCGCTTCGGTGTCCGTCCGGTCCTCCACCTGGCCGCATCAACGTTTCATCAGTGTTTGACCACCGGGTCACGCCCTGGTAACACCGACCTGTGAGCCTGGTTTCACTCACCGCCACCCCCCGCTCACACCCCCGCCTCGTCTCACCCGCAATCGAGGGAGGACCCCGACATGCCGGCCGCATCGACGCACGTCCGCGTCACCGCGATCCCGTCCGTCACCGACGCCCTGAAGGCCGTGGAGTCGCTGCTCCTGGGCGCCGGCCAGCGCACCGCCCGGCGGAACGCCTGGAACTCCGTCCTGGAGGACCGCCGCCGCGCCAAGGACCGGGTGGAGGCCCAGCACGTGATGGAGGCCGCGTCGGGCCGGGCTTCCCGGGCCACGTAAACTTCTGGACATGGCGAGGAAGGCAAACACGAGCAGCGCTGACGCTGCGAACCCCGGGCGACTGAAGCAGATCGCCCTCACGTACCAGATGACCCGGAAGGCCGACCCCAAGGTCGGTCTGGTCGTCGCGGGCGTGGGCATCGGCGTACTCGGTGTCCTCCTCGCGATCGGCTTCCTCATCGGTCATCCGGTCTATCTGGGCATCCTGGGCTTCGTCCTGGCCCTCCTGGCCGCGGCCATCGTCTTCGGGCGACGCGCCGAGCGCGCGGCCTTCGGGCAGATGGAGGGCCAGCCGGGCGCGGCGGCGGCGGTGCTGCAGAACGTCGGACGCGGCTGGACGACGACCCCCGCGGTCGCGATGAACCGCAGCCAGGACGTCGTGCACCGCGCGGTCGGCCGGGCCGGCATCGTGCTGGTGGCCGAGGGCAACCCGAACCGGGTCAAGACCCTGCTCGCGGCCGAGAAGAAGCGGATGAACCGCGTCGTGATCGACGTGCCGGTGCACGACATCATCGTCGGCGACGGCGAGGGCCAGGTGCCCCTGAAGAAGATCCGCACGACCATGCTCAAGATGCCCCGCGTGCTCACCGGCCCGCAGGTGACCGCGGCCAACGACCGGCTGCGGGCGATGGGCGACCTGATGAGCAACATGCCGCTGCCGAAGGGCCCGATGCCGAAGGGCATGCGGATGCCGCGCGGCGGAAAGACGCGCTGACACCCGACCTGACGGAAAGGCCCCGGACCGAGCGGTCCGGGGCCTTTCCCGTCTCCTGATCCCCGATCCGGAGACTCCTGATCTCGGATCCGGAGACTCCTGATCTCGGATCCGGAGACTCCTGGTCTCAGATCCGGACCTGGACGGCGCCGGAGAGGCGGTCGTGGAGGCCGCGTCCGTCGCGGTCCCAGATGAGGGCCGGGATCGCGAGGCAGACGAGCAGGGAGCGGATCGCGACCCGGAAGAGGCCGAGGCGGCCGCCGTTCACGGAGACGACGCGCAGGCCGAAGAGGCGCTTGCCGGGCGTCGAGCCGACGGTGCCGACGGTCAGGACGGCCAGGACGAACAGGATGAGCAGGGCCCAGTTGCCCGTCGCCTGGTTGTAGCCGTCGGTGATCAGGCCGTATGCGATCAGGATGCAGAGGGCCCAGTCGACGGCGAGGGCGCCCAGGCGCCGCCCGGGGCGGGCGATCGAGCCGGGACCCTCCTCGGGCAGCCCGAGCTGCTCACCGCGGTAGCCGAAGTCGACGCCTGCGTCCTCGGCCGCCGCGCGGGGGCCGGAGAGCCAAGATCCGAGTGCTTGCCTGTTGTCCACCCGACCACGGTACTGTGCCCGTTTTCGATCACTTCGGCGCGGGTGGGCGTACGGGGCCGGGGAGGCGGAGCGACACCCGGCCCGGTTAACTTCGACGAAACAAATGGGTCATGCTTGAGAAATCCCGTCTGCCTATGGTCGGGTCCAGCGTGTGCCACCGCACTGGCCGCACGACCGAGCTGCAACCCCGCCCCTCCCCGGGCCGGGAGTAGGAGGAGTTGGATGTCCCAGAACGGCTTCCAGAACGCCGACGAAGTCCAGAAGTTCATCAAGGACAACGACGTCAAGATGGTCGACGTCCGATTCTGTGACCTTCCGGGCGTGATGCAGCACTTCACGATCCCGGCGACCGCCTTCGACCCGGCGGACGAGCTCGCCTTCGACGGCTCGTCGATCCGCGGCTTCCAGGCCATCCACGAGTCCGACATGGCGCTCCGCGCCGACCTGTCGACGGCCCGCGTGGACCCCTTCCGCCGCGACAAGACGCTGAACATCAACTTCTTCATCCACGACCCGATCACGGGCGAGGCCTACAGCCGCGACCCGCGGAACATCGCGAAGAAGGCCGAGGCGTACCTCGCCTCCACCGGCATCGCCGACACCGCCTACTTCGGCCCCGAGGCGGAGTTCTACGTCTTCGACTCGGTGCGCTTCGAGACCTCGGCGAACCAGGGCTTCTACCACATCGACTCCGAGGCCGGCGCCTGGAACACCGGTGCGGAGGAGAACAACCGCGGTTACAAGGTCCGCTACAAGGGCGGCTACTTCCCGGCCCCGCCGGTCGACCACTTCGCCGACCTGCGCTCGGAGATGTCCCTGGAGCTGGAGAACGTCGGCCTCCAGGTCGAGCGCCAGCACCACGAGGTCGGCACCGCCGGCCAGGCCGAGATCAACTACAAGTTCAACACGCTGCTCGCCTCGGCCGACGACCTGATGCTGTTCAAGTACATCATCAAGAACGTCGCCTGGCGCAACGGCAAGACCGCGACCTTCATGCCGAAGCCGATCTTCGGCGACAACGGCTCGGGCATGCACGTCCACCAGTCGCTGTGGTCGAACGGCGAGCCGCTGTTCTACGACGAGACGGGCTACGCGGGCCTCTCGGACACCGCCCGCTACTACATCGGCGGCATCCTCAAGCACGCCCCGTCGCTGCTCGCCTTCACCAACCCGACGGTGAACTCGTACCACCGCCTGGTGCCGGGCTTCGAGGCCCCGGTCAACATGGTGTACTCGCAGCGCAACCGCTCCGCCGCCATGCGCATCCCGATCACGGGCTCGAACCCGAAGGCCAAGCGCGTCGAGTTCCGCGCGCCGGACCCGTCCTCGAACCCGTACCTCGCCTTCTCGGCGCTGCTCCTCGCGGGCCTCGACGGCATCAAGAACAAGATCGAGCCCGCGGAGCCGATCGACAAGGACCTGTACGAGCTCGCTCCCGAGGAGCACGCCAACGTCCAGCAGGTCCCGACCAACCTGGAGGCCGTCCTCAGGGCCCTCGAGGACGACAACGAGTACCTCCAGGCCGGTGGCGTCTTCACCTCCGACCTGATCGAGACCTGGATCGACTACAAGCGCACCCACGAGATCGCCCCGATCCAGCTGCGCCCGCACCCGCACGAGTTCGAGCTCTACTTCGACCTCTAAACCGCGGGGCCACCGCCCGAAGCCGTCGGCCGTGTCCCTCCCTCCGGGGAGGGACACGGCCGACGGCCGTTTCCGGCGCCCCTCTCCCGTGGCTCCCGGGCCGTCCTCGCACACTTCGGCCTCGCCGTGGACGACCCGGAGGTGCTGCTGAGCGCGGCAGCGGTCGGCCTGGTCCTCGATGCCTGGCGCGGCACAGGGCGGGCGCTGCTCGACGAGCCGGAGGGCGGGGGTGCGGAGGAGTGAAGCACTACGAATGTGCGAACAGCTGACGAACTCCTGTCTGTACCTGCCGGTAGGGTCTTCACTCTCCGCGACTGACCGATAGCGTGTCGTCGTCGCTGCCGCCACACCCGGAGCACAGGGCTCCGCTGGGACTAGCTGGCGCGATGAGGACTGCCTACGTGACACAGGCGGCTTTCGCCCCTGCCGAGACGCTCCGACTCCAGCCGTACACCGATCACTGCCGCGTCATCGCCGACGAGGGCGCGCACGTGGTCATCGGCGTCTCCCCGGGAAACAGTTATTTCACCGCCCAGCGGCTGCGCGAGCTGACGCGCTGGGGCTCGGACCACTTCGATCAGGTCGATCTCGTCTACACCGATCTGCATGTCGCCGACATGTACGAGGCGCTGGGGTACGGGGCCGACGAGGCGCGGCGGAAGGCCGTCAAGAACCTGCGGGGGGTGCGGGCGAAGGTCGGCGCGGCCGTGGCGGAGGCCGATCCCACGGGGGTGCGGGTACGGGCCCGCGGGATGTCGGAGTTCGGGGACGTCCCGGCCTACCGCGAGCTGCACCGCACGGTGCTCGACGCGGTGGCCGCGGACCCCGTGGTGCGGGAGACCTGCGATGCGCTGACCGGGATCTTCCTGGCCGGGAAGCTGGCGCCGGGGCAGCGGACGGACGAACGGCAGCGGGAGGTGTGCCGGGCGTACATCTGCGCCGAGGTGCCGCTGTTCCTGGACACGCCCGCGATCCTCGGCGTGCCGTCCTCGCTCAACTGCTACCACCAGGCCCTGCCCCTGGCCGATCTGCTGTACGGGCGGGGGTCCGGGCTCCGGGCCTCGCGCAACCAGGGCCACGGCATCCTCACCCCCGTCGAGAACACCGTCGAAGGAGCCGCGCGATGAGCGTCGCCGTCGAGAACCTGCCCGCCTTCCCCTTCGACTGGGACGGGACCCGGCTGCCCGCCGAGGTCGACGCGCTGCGCGCCGAGCCGGTGCGGAAGGTCCGCACGATCGCCGGGGCCGAGGCCTGGCTGGTCTCCTCGTACGAGCTGTGCCGGCAGGTCCTGGAGGACCCGAGGTTCAGCCTGAAGGACACCTCGGCGCCGGGGGCGCCCCGGCAGTACGCGCTGACGATCCCGCCGCACGTGGTGAACAACATGGGCAACATCACCGGAGCCGGGCTGCGCAAGGCCGTCATGAAGGCGATCAACCCGAAGGCGCCCGGCCTGGAGGAGTGGCTGCGGGAACGGGCCGGGGCCCTGGTGGACGCGCTGGTCGCCGAGGGGGCGCCCGGGGAGCTGCGGGGCGCCTACGCCGATCCGTACTCGGCAGGGCTGCACTGCCGGATGCTGGGCATCCCGGAGGAGGACGGGCCGCGGCTGCTGCGCAGTCTGGACGTGGCCTTCATGAACGCGCCGCGCGAGATCGAGGCGGCCCGGCTCCACTGGGACCGGGACATCGCGTACATGACGGAGCGGCTCGACGATCCGGCGACGGGCGGCCTGATGGCGGAGCTCGCGGCGCTGCGCGAGGACCCGGAGTACGCCCATCTGCCGGACGAGATGCTGGCGACGGTGGGCGTGACGCTGTTCGGGGCCGGGGTGATCTCCACCGCCGGGTTCCTGACGATGGCGCTGGTGTCGGTGCTGACCCGGCCGGACGTGCGGGAGGCGCTGACCGCCGACGGCGGGCGCGGGGTCGCCGGGGCGATGGACGAGCTGCTGCGGGTCAACCTGTCGATCGGCGACGGGCTGCCGCGCCTCGCCCTGGAGGACGTACGGCTGGGCGAGGCCGAGGTGCGGGCCGGCGAGCTCGTCCTGGTGCTCGTGGAGGCCGCGAACCACGATCCGGAGCGCTTCCCGGACCCGCTGGCCTTCCGGCCCGACCGGGAGAACGCCGCCGAGCACCTCTCCTTCGGCGGCGGGCGGCACTACTGCCCGGCGACGGCGCTCGGCAAGCGGCACGCCGAGATCGCCCTGGAGACGCTCCTCGGCCGGCTGCCGGGGCTGCGGCTCGCGGTCCCGGTCGAGCAGCTGGTGTGGCGCACCAACTTCATGAAGCGGCTCCCCGAGCGGCTGCCGGCGGCCTGGTAGCGGACGGGGTCCGGCGACGGCGCTGCCCGGCCCCGCCCGGGCAGCGCCATCGCCGGTGTCAGCGGCCGTAGCGGATCAGGGCGCGGACCATGCGGCACGTGGTGTCGGAAGGCGGGCGGATGCCGATGTCGGCGGCCGTCGCGCTTATCGCCGCGTTCGTCGCCTTCGACGGGACGTAGACGCCGGCGTCGAGCAGCGCGATCGCGAGGCGCATGGCCTTCAGACGGCGGTTGTGGGACACGTACCACTCACGGGGGCGGCCCGCGGGGAGCGGCTTCTTCTCGAGCGGCTTCCAGGGTTCGAGGGACGGCGTCCGGATCACGGCGAGAGCCATGGGCTACCTCCTGGCGAACGGTAGGCGCGGGCCCTCCTCGGGACCCTCACCTTCACCCCCCATTTTAGAGACCCCCACTGACAATCGCTGCTGGCCAGGTGGGGTTTGGGGGGTGTTCCAGAGAACCGTGGGGGGTACCGTACGGGCCATGGAGATCTGGATCAATCCCGCCTGTTCCAAGTGCCGCGGCGCCCTCACCCTCCTCGACGCGGAGGGTGCCGACTACACCGTGCGCCGCTATCTGGAGGACGTCCCCTCGCCCGAGGAGATCCGGGCGGTGCTCGACCGGCTCGGGCTCGAACCCTGGGACATCACGCGGACCGGCGAGGACGTCGCCGAGGAGCTCGGCGTGAAGGAGTGGCCCCGGGACGGGACCGCCCGGGAGAAGTGGATCGGGGCGCTCTCCGCCCACCCCGAGCTGATCCAGCGGCCCATCATCACGGCGGAGGACGGCACGGCCGTCGTCGGCCGCACCGAGGAGGCCGTGCGGGACGCGCTCTCCCGCTGAGCGCGAGGACGGGGCCGGGAGCCCGGGACGGGTCCGTCTCCGGACCCCGGCGCCGGGGCCGTCCGCCGCCCTCAGACGCGGGCCGCCCGGTGCTCCGCCTCCTCCAGGATCTCCGTGACGCGCAGGCCGAAGCGGGCGTCGCAGGGATGGGGCTCGCCGGTGCGGGCCGCGGTGACGAGGGCGTCCACGGCCGCGGCGAAGGCCCCCACCGCGCCGTCCCAGCGGGGCATCTCGACCCGGCCCCGGCTGCCGTGCAGGGTGAGGGCCGCCTCCGCCGCCTCCGGGGGCGCGCTCAGGGTGAGCGTGGCCGTGCTGCTCGCTCCCGAGCCGTGCCGCAGCACCAGGTGGTGGGTGCCGTCGGGGCCCGGGACGGCGGTGATGTCGGTGACGTCTCCGAGGACCGGCAGGTAGACGGAGAGGACGTGCGGGCCGACGTCCCAGAGGCCGCCCTTCTCCCGCCGCCACGGCGAGGCCGCGTAGGCGCTGACGGAGCCGGGGCCGTAGAGCGAGCCCAGCCAGTGGGCCTCGCCCAGGAACCAGCCGCCCGCCGCCGCCTGCTCGTCGATCCAGCGGGCCGTCGGCTCCGCGAACCGCAGGGTGCAGAAGACCACCGAGGCGACCCCGGCCGCCTCCACGGCCTCGGCCACCCGGCGGGCGAGCGTCACCGTCGTCGCGACCGGCTTGTCGAGCAGGACGTGGCAGCCGGCCTCCGCAGCCCGCACCGCGAGGGACGCCTGGACGTCGGGCGGGAGGGCCAGGGCGACGGCGTCGCTCGCGGCGAGGAGGGCGTCCACGTCCTCGTACGCCCGGGTGCCGGACGCGGCGGCGAGCTCGGCCGCCGCCTCGGGACGTCTGCCCCACACCCCGCTGAACTCGACGCCCGGGTGCCCGGCGAGCGCGGGCGCGTGCGTCCGCGCGGCCCACGGGCCGGTGCCGAGCAGTCCGATGCGGGGCTTCGCGCCCAGGTGCTTCGCCATGCCCCCAGTCTGCCGGGCGGCACCGACAACGGTCCGGGCGGGGCCACCCCGCGCCCGTGGTCCGACCGGGGGCTCCGCGGCAGTCGTCCACGACCGCCCCGCGACCGGTCGTCCACGACCGCCCCGCCGCCCGTGGTCCGGCCCGGGGTCCGCGGCCGGCCGGACCACGGCCGCCCCTCCCCGCGCGGCCCGACCCGACCGCCCCGCGACCGGTCGTCCGGCGGCCGTCCCGCCGCCCGTGGTCCGACCGCGCGCCCCGGCCCCGCCTCCCCGCCCCTAATCCGCTGGCGGACCTCCCCCCGCCCGGTGTTAGCGTTCCGGCGCCGGCCGCGGGACTCCGGTGCGACTTCCGGAACCTGCCTCTGAAGCAACGTCTTCGCTGTTCGCGCCCTCATTCCCCGGCCGGCACCCGCGCGCTGGAAGGAGAGCACCGTGTCCGAACTCGTCGCCGCCGAGGACGTGCTCCTCTTCGTCAACGCCGCCGTGACCGCCACCGGACAGCGCGAGTTCCGCTCCTCCGCCGCCGAGCAGCGCTTCTCGCTCGCGTTCCTCCACGAGTACGTGCGCGTGAACTACCGGCCCGTGTACGCCGCCGCCCTCGCGCTCGACGTCAACGACCACAACGCCGCGCTCGTCATCGAGCACCTGCTCCGCACGCCGAAGGAGGCGGAGGAGGGCGAGGGCCGGCTGATCGCCGCGCGCCTCGCGCTGCTGCCGCCGCAGCGGGTCTACCGCCTGTTCGGCGCGCTCCGCGCCGCCAGGGTCAACAACCGCCGCACGCGCGCGATCGTGCGCGCGTGGCTCGCGGCCCGCCCCGATCCGGCGCTGGACGCGGTGAAGTACCGGAGTGGTCTGAAGACCGCCCTCCGGCACGTCCACGCGCGGCCCGCCGACGCCGAGACGGGCGACTTCCTCTTCGCGCCGGGCCGCCGCACCCGGTACGAGAACGCCACGCTCGACGCGCACCGCCGGGCGCACTACGAACAGAACGCGCTGTACGAGCTGCCGTTCACGGTCGCCGAGGGCTTCGCCGCGAAGCACGGGGTGCCCCGTGCGGTGTTCCTGGAGCGGATCGCGCCCCGGATGACCCGTCTGGAACGGCTGCGCGCGGACCGGGCGGCCGACCTGTCGGTCATGCCGCTCACCCGGCTCGCCCTGTACGTCCTCGCCCTGCCGTTCGGCGAGCGGGTGGCGCGCCGGGCCGAGCTGACGGACGCGCTGCGCGCCGCCGCCCGGCGCGCGGCGGGGCCGTACGCCGGGAGCTGGGGGCGGGTGGCGGCCGTCCTCGACGACAGTTTCTCCTCCTCCGGTTCGGCGGTGAAGCGGCGCCGGCCGCTGGCCGTGGCCCTCGGCTGTCACTTCCTCCTGGAGGCCCTGGCGGCCCCGGGGGCGTACGCCCCGCTGTGGACGTCGGGCCGTGACGACCCCCTGCTCGTCCACCCCTACGGGCCGACCCCGCTGGGCCTGCGGGTCCTGGACGCCCTGGAGACCGGTCCCGAGCGTCTGGTGGTCGTCTCGGACGGCTGGGACAACGCCCCGCCGGGGCTCGCGGGCGAGGTGCTGCGGGTGTGGCGCACGCGCCTCGATCCGGAGCGGCACACGAGCGTGGTGCACCTCAACCCCGTATACGACGCCGAGGGCTTCGACGTGCGCCGGCTCGCCCCGAGCGTGCCGACGGCCGGGATCCGGGACGCGGAGGACCTGGCGGCCCTGGTGGAGATCGCGCAGTTCGCGGAGGGGCGGACGGGCTTCGCGGAGCTGCGGGCCTATCTGGACCGGAGGGTGGAGCTGTTCCTGGAGGGGGCGGAGGGGTGACGCGGATCGATCTGACCGGACTCGACGTGCGGCCCGCGCAGGTGTGGGGCGGGGTGCGGCTCGTGCCGCTGGTGCGGGACGAGCCGGTGCCGGGGCTGCGGCTGCGCAGGGAGGTGTACGAGGGGTGGGGCGGGGCCTCCGTGGAGCTGGGCGACCGCACCTCGTACACCTCGTACGTCCCGCACGGTTTCGTCGCCGACTGGACGGGGGCGGGGGCGGAGTCCGCCGTGTACGGGTCGCGGCTCGGGGGCGAGGCGGTGCCGGGGTGCGTGCCCCTGCGGCGGATCCACCGGATGGCCGGGCGCCGGCGCGGCAAGGACGGGCGCGCCGAACGGCGGCTGCGGTTCCTGCCGCTGCACCTGGCCCTGGAGGGGTACCTCGCGCTGCACTTCGGGGGGCCGTCCGTGGTCTGGGACGACTGGTCCCGGGAGGCGCTGCGGCGCGGTCTCTCGCCGCGCGCGGAGGCGGCGTACGCGGGGTGGGCGGTGCCGGGCCTCGCGGAGGCGCTGCGGGTCTTCGAGCTGCATCCGGGCCAGTGCGGGCTGCTCCTGTACGTGGCGGACGCGCCGGCGGCGGCGTTCGTGGTGCCGCACCCGGACGACTACCGGCTGCTGCACCCGACGCTGGTCGAGGACCTGTACGGGGAGCTGGTCCACCAGTACGCCCACTACGGCGCCCCGGTGCCCGAGTTCACGGCGCGGATCCGGGACGCGGCCGGCGGCATCCGGGACCTCGCCGACCTGCGGGCGGCGGCGCGGGAGCAGGAGCGGTCCTGGGCGACGGCGCACGACGGGCTGATGGCGCGCGACCTGCTGGAGACGCCGTACTCCTTCGAGCGGGTCCACCGGATGGACGGGTTCGGCCTGTACCGGTTCCTCCCGCCGTTCGAACGGGGCGGGCGGGAGCAGCACATCGGCGAGGTGATCACCGACCGGAAGGGGCGGGCGGCGTACCTGAAGACCTTCCGGCTCTCCGAGAACCAGATCCGGAAGGGGTACCTCCTGAACCGGCTGGCGGACTGCGACTGGCACCTCGGCCGGACCGCGGAGGCGCTCGGGACCTCGTACGCCGAGCTGGTCCGGCGGGTGCGGGGCGCGGGCCTCGGCGGGCTCCTCGACGCCCACGTGGTGGCGCGGCGGCTGCGCGAGGACCGGGAAGGCTGAGTAACACGGGGTTCACATTCGGGCAACCGACGGGAAATCCCGTGTTGCGAAGCTGCGGTCGAACACACACCGCGCAGTCGGCGCGGTGACCGCAGCTTCTCGCAGTGCCGCGAGCCGCGGCGGACCCCCGCAGCAGCACGCCAAAGGATGAGACCCGTGACCTTCAAGGCTGAGTACATCTGGATCGACGGCACCGAGCCGACCGCGAAGCTTCGCTCCAAGACGAAGATCATCGCGGGTGAGGGCCTCGCCCTGGAGGAGCTGCCGATCTGGGGCTTCGACGGTTCCAGCACGAACCAGGCCGAGGGCCACGCCTCGGACCGCGTCCTCAAGCCGGTCTTCTCCTGCCCGGACCCGATCCGCGGCGGCAACGACATCCTGGTGCTGTGCGAGGTCCTCAACACGGACATGACGCCGCACTCCTCCAACACCCGCGCCGCGCTGGCCGAGGTCGCCGGGCGCTACGCCGCGCAGGAGTCGATCTTCGGCATCGAGCAGGAGTACACCTTCTTCGACGGCACCCGTCCGCTCGGCTTCCCGGTGAACGGCTTCCCGGCCCCGCAGGGCGGTTACTACTGCGGCGTCGGCGTGGACGAGATCCACGGCCGCCCGGTCGTCGAGGCGCACCTGGAGAACTGCCTCAAGGCCGGTCTCGGCATCTCCGGCATCAACGCCGAGGTCATGCCCGGCCAGTGGGAGTTCCAGGTCGGCCCGCTGGCCCCGCTCGAGGTCTCGGACCAGCTGTGGATCGCCCGCTGGCTGCTCTACCGCACGGCCGAGGACTTCAACGTCGCCGCGACGCTGGACCCGAAGCCGGTGAAGGGCGACTGGAACGGCGCGGGCGCGCACACCAACTTCTCCACCAAGGCGATGCGCGAGGGCTACGACGCGATCATCACCGCGTGCGAGGCGCTCGGCGAGGGCTCGAAGCCGCTCGACCACGTCAAGAACTACGGCGCCGGCATCGACGAGCGCCTGACGGGCCTTCACGAGACCGCCCCGTGGGACGAGTACTCCTACGGCGTCTCGGACCGCGGCGCCTCGGTCCGCATCCCGTGGCAGGTCGAGCAGGACCAGAAGGGCTACATCGAGGACCGCCGCCCGAACGCGAACGTGGACCCGTACGTGGTGACCCGCCTCATCGTGGACACCTGCTGCGAGGCCCTGGAGAAGGCCGGCCAGGTCTGATCCCCCGCACACCCGGACAGGGGCGCCCGCCGTTTCGCACGGCGGGCGCCCCTGCGGCGTCGTCGGTGCCGCCCGCGACGGCGGGGCCGTGCCCGGCATCACGGTGGAGACCGGGAACGGGGAGAAGCGCGTCCGGCCGTCCGGGGAGGACCCGGCCGGGCGCGTACGGCACAGGGGGCGGGCCGCCGGTCCCCGGCCGGTCGGGGATGTGACGTGACAGGGGGTGCTCAGCTCGTTTCCCTCCTGGTTTAATAGGGATATGGCCATCATGCAGAACGACACCGCGACGGGTCGCCACGACCTCGAGCCGTTCTGGCCTTCCCGTCAGCACCACGACTTCGACCGGTGCTGTCGACGCGTGAGGAACGCGTCGGCCCTCTAACGCCCCGATCGGTACGGTCCGATCCCGGCCTTCGGCCCACGCGCACGACGTACGAGACCCCTCCGTCCGTTCCCCGCGCGAAAGAGCTGACCCGCCATGGCCCACACCCAGACCGCCCCCCTCCAGACCGCCTCCCTCACCGCCGTCCGCCCCGGCCGGCACCGACTGCGCGCCGTCGACCCCGACGAGGTCGTGGACCTCTCCCAGGTGGCGGACTTCCTGCCGCCCGGCGCCACCCTGCTGCCCGCGCCCCAGCACGCGTTGCCGACGCTGCCGGGACGGCCGCCGATGGTCGGGTACCTCGTCCTCGTCCCGGCCGACCGGCAGCCGCGCCTGCCCGCCGCCCCCGCCTCCGTCCCGGCTCCCGGCGCGGCGGAGGAGCAGGGGCCGGTGACCATCGACGGCGTCCAGCGGATCGCCCACGTCGACGGACGGGCGCTCGACCTGACGTACCTGGAGTTCGAGCTGCTCGCCCACCTGGTGGCGCACCCCCACCGGGTGCACACCCGCGACCAGTTGGTCACGACGGTGTGGGGGTACGGACACGTGGGCGACGGCCGGACGGTCGACGTCCACGTGGCCCGACTGCGCCGCAAGCTGGGCGCCGAACACCGCCACACGATCCAGACGGTGCGGCGGGTCGGCTACAAGTACACCCCCTGACCGGACCTCCGGGGTCCTCGTTCCTCCCCCGGCGGAATCCTCCCGGAGCGGAACCCCCTGGCTCCGGCCGTGCCCGCCGGGCAGGCTCGGACCATGAGACTGCTGATGCTCGGAGGCACGGAGTTCGTCGGCCGCGCGATCGTCGAGGACGCGCTCGCACGGGGCTGGGAGGTGACGGTCTTCCACCGCGGCCGGCACGCGGCTCCGGCGGGGGCCGCGTCGCTGATCGGGGACCGCGCGGCCCCCGGCGGCCTCGCCGCGCTCGCCACCGGTTCCTGGGACGCCGTCGTGGACACCTGGTCGGCCGCGCCCTCGGCGGTCCGGGACGCGGCCCGGCTGCTCGCGGACCGGGCGGGGCGGTACGCGTACGTGTCGAGCCGTTCCGTGTACGCCTGGCCGCCCGCCGCCGGGCTCACGGAGGAGGGCCCGCTGGTGCAGGGCTCCCCCGACGACGGGGACGTGCCCTACCCGGAGTCCAAGCGGGGCGGCGAGCTCGCCGCCACCGCCGCCCTCGGGCCCGACCGGACGCTGCTCGTCCGGGCGGGCCTGATCCTCGGCCCGTACGAGAACGTGGGCCGGCTCCCCTGGTGGCTGGGCCGGATCGCGCGCGGCGGTCCCGTCCTCGCGCCCGGGCCGCGGACGCTGCCGATCCAGTACATCGACGTCCGCGACCTCGCCGCATGGACGCTGGACGCGGTGGCCGCCGGGCTCTCGGGGCCGTACAACCTCGTCTCGCCGCCCGGCCACACCACCATGGGCGGGCTCCTCGACGCCTGCGTACGGTCGACCGGGTCCGACGCCGAGCTGCGCTGGACGGAGCCGGAGGCGCTCCTCGCGGCCGGGGCGGCGCCCTGGACGGAGCTTCCGGGGTGGCTGCCGCCGGGCGAGACGTACGACGCGATGCACACCGCCGACGTCTCCCGGGCGCTCGCGACGGGGCTGCGGTGCCGGCCGGTGGAGGAGACGGTCGCGGACACCTGGGCGTGGCTGGAGTCCCTCGGCGGCGCCGCGCCCCAACGCCCGGACCGGCAGGGCGCCGGGCTCTCCCCGGAACGGGAGGCGGAGGTCTGGGCGGCGCTGACGAAGGGGTGAGGCCCCGAACGGGCCGCGGCCCTGCTGGGCGGTGCCCCGCCCGTGCGAGGCCGCGCCCGGCTGGGCGGCGCCCCCCGGTCCGTGTGGGACCCGCGCCCTGCGGGGCGGTGCCCCTCCCGCACCCCCCGTGTGGGCAATCGTCCCGCTGGGGCGAGGGGGGTCCCCCCTGCTCGAGCGAAGCCGAGAGCTTGGGGGAGGGTGGGCACACGGGACGGCGCCCTCCAGCGGCGCCTCCGCGTTCCGGGCCTGGACCCGCACCACGCGTGCGCCGTGCCCGTCGGTGCGGGTCCGGGCGCAGCAGCCTCGGGCGCCGACAGGGGCGCCGTTCCGTTGTGCCCACCCGTTCCGCCCCAGCGGAACGAATGCCCACAACGGCGGGGCGCCGCCCACAACGGCGGGGACGCCGCCCGCAGCGGCGGGGCGCGGGGCGGGCACCGCCCCGGCGGGCGCGGCCCGCGACGGGGGGCGGAGTGGGCGCCGTTCCGGCGGAACGGGGCGCCGGGTGTTTCGTGAGGGTCTGCTCGGAGGGGGGCGATCCATTACCGTTCGACAGGAACGTGTACGAATCGAAGGAATCGACGCCATGCCCGCCATCCCCGCCACCTCCGTCGCCAACCTCCGCGACCTCGGCGGCCTGCCGCTGGGCGACGGGCGGGCGGTCCGGCCCGGCGTCGTCCTCCGTTCCGCGCTGCTCGACCGGCTCGACCCCGACGAACCCGCCGTGGCCGGGCTCGGCATCCGTACCGTCGTCGACTTCCGGACGGCGACCGAGCGCGCCGACCGGCCGGACCGGCTGCCGCCCGGCGCCCGGCTGCTCGTCGCGGACGTCCTCGCCGACCACCTGGCCGGCAGCGGGCTGCCGCCCGCCGCGCGCCTGAAGACCCTGCTCGCCGATCCGGCGCTCGCCGAGGAGCACCTCGGCGGCGGCCGGGTCCGGGCGGCCTTCGCCCGGACCTACCGGACCTTCGTCTCCGGCGACTCCGCCCGTGCCTCCTACCGGACCCTGCTCGACGAGCTGGGCGCGCCGGGCGCGGGGCCGCTGCTCTTCCACTGCTCGGCGGGCAAGGACCGTACGGGCTGGGCGGCGACGGTCGTCCTGTCCCTGCTCGGAGCGGACGAGGAGACCGTGCGGTCCGAGTACCTGGCGGTCAACCCGGCGGTACGGCTGGCGTTCGCGCCCATGATCGAGGGCTTCACGGCGCAGGGCGGCGACCCCGAGCTCGCGCTCGAACTGATCGGTGTCCTGCCGGAGTACCTGGACGCGGCGCTCGACGAAGTGGCGGTCCGGCACGGGACGATGGAGAAGTACGTGCGGGAGGGCCTCGGCGTCCCGGACGAGGTGACGGCCCTGATCCGCGAGCGCCTGACGGTCCCGGCGGTCTGAACCTCCCCCGTGCGGGCCCGGGGTGACCATCGGAAGAATCGCTCGTTCTGCTGAACGTGAGCACCCAGGATCTCGTTCCCTCGCCCGTGGGTCCCGTCGACGTCGAACAGGCCGAGGCCGCGCTCGTCGAGCGGTATCCACGGCTCGTCCGCATCGCCTATCTCGTCCTGCCGCCGGCGCTCGGCCGCAACCGCCGGGTGCTGACCGCGCACGCCCTCGTCCAGCGGTCGCTGCCCCGCCGCCGGGTCCCGGGCCCGGCGGTGCCCGGTCCGCGACGGGACGAGGACGCGGTGGATCCGGGCTACGCGTACGTGCGGGGCGAGGTCCTGCGGCAGGCGCTGGTCGCCGGGTTGCCGCTCCGGCGCCTCGCGCTGCCGCGCCGGGCCCAGTTCCCGCCGCTGCTCCCGCACGTGTGGGGGCTCCGTCTCTTCCCCCGGGTGGGCGGCGCCGACGAGCTCGCCCTGGACCAGCGGCTGTCCCGGCTCTCCGGCCCCGGCCGCGCGGCGTACGTGCTCCGCGGTCTGGAGCGCCAGGGCGACCCGGAGGTCCTGCGCGTCCTGGCGGCGGCGGGCGTCGGGGACCCGGCGGCGGCCCTGGCGGAGGCGGACGCGGTGGACTCGACGGCGGACGCGTCGGACGCCCCGGGCGCGTCGGAGGGCCCCGCCGCCGGTGCCCGTGCGGCGTCCGGGGGCGGCCCCCGGGGCGGCCGCTCCGACCGGGTGGGCGAGCAGGCCGGTCCGGGCGGGGCCGGTGGCCGTTCCGGCGAGGGCGGGCCGGGCCGGGGCGGCGGGCGGGCCGGAGCCGGGGTCGACGGCGGCTCGGTGCCGCCGGGCGGCGGTGCCGCGTCCGGAAGGCCTCCGGGCCCGGCAGGCGGCGACCCCGCCGCCGGGAACCCCCCGGCACCGGCAGGTGCCGATGCCGTGGTCGGGAGGCCTTCGGGCTCGTCCCGTACCGGTGGTGCTCCCGGACTCCCCCGGCGGCTCAGCGGTGCGGCGCTGCTCGAGTCCGACGAGTTCGATCCGTGCGCCCTGCAGGCGCGGCCGACCGATCTGATGCGGCGGCGGCAGCACGCCCGGGCCGCGTTCGTCGCCGTCGTGGCGCTCGTGGTGTGCGGGGCGCTGCTCGGGCTGCCCGGGGACGGCTGGGGCAGAAACGGTGCTGCGGCACCCTCGTACGCCCGCAACCCCGCCGCCGAGGCCGCTCTCGACCCCGGTGCGGTCAAGCGGGTGGACCCGGCGGTCTGGCCGGGGTCGACGCGGCAGGACTTCTCCGTGTGGCCCGCGCGCGGCGGTCTGACCGGGGACGGCGCGCTGCTGCGGCGGGCGCTCGCCGTGTGGGCCCGGCCGGGCGGCTCCGTACGGTCCTCCGCGACGCCCGGGACGCCCGTCGGGCCGCCGATGGGGCCGCCGCAGCTGCTGTTCGCGGGGCGGGTCGACGCCATGCGGGTGGTGCTCTTCCACGACGGGCTGCGGGCCGTGCGGTACGCGGAGCCGGTCGAGGGGACGGCGGGCGCGGCGCTGGACTTCGCGCGGACGGACGCGGCCGACGCGGTCGGTTCGGCGGCACTGGTCGTCTCCCGTGCGGCGGGCAACGTCCGCTACCTGACGGCCCCGTGGGTGCGGGAGACGGCCGTACGGGACCTCCTCGCGCCCGCGAAGGCGCCCCGGCCGCTGGCGCGGGACGCCGACGGGGTGACCGATCCCGTGCCGGGTTCCGCGCGGAGCGGCGCCTGTACCCGGTGGAACGCCCTCCGGGTGCGGGACGGCTCGGGGACGCGGCTCCTCACCGATCTGGGCGAACTGGCCCCCGCCCGGCTGCTGTGGGGGCCGCCCGCCGCGCCCGTGGACGCGACGGGGACGGAGGCGCGGGAGGCCTGGGCGCGGACGGCGTGCCAGTTGGCGGAGGTGCGGGGGCGCGGGGTGCGGTCGGTGAACGCCTGGCGGTTCGCGCGGCAGCCGCTGCCGGGGGGCGCCGGGCACGGCACCTGGGTGTGCACGCGCGCGGAGACCTGGCGGGGCACGGGCAGCCGGGTCCTCGCCCAGTTCCTGGTCCCGTCGCCCGGCGTCCCGGCGGCGCTCGCGGCCCGCTCCGAGGGCTCGCCGGCCTGCGGGGTGCGGGATCCCCGGGTCCTGGCGGGCGTGCTGTGGCAGGCGCCGGACGGCGGCTGGTTCGTCCTGGCGGCGGGCAGCCGGGACTTCGCGTCCCTGGAGGTCTCGGGCGGGGTGAAGGGCCGTTCTGCCGGGCCGCTCCTGGCCGTGCGGGCGACGGCGGGCGCGCGGGCGGACCTGAACGGCACTCTGGGTGACGGCACGCGGAGGACGGCCCTGCGGTGACCGGGCGACGTCCGCTCCACCGTGACCGGGGGACGTCCGCTCCACCGTGACCGGGCGACGTCCGCCCCGTGGCGGCCGGGGCAGCGGCCGTCCGCGGTCACGGCGGGGCGGCCTCCGCCCCGTCGTGACCGGAGGAAACAGGAGCGAAAAGACGGCGCACGGGCCTGTTGCCGCGCCCTACCCCTCAGTACATTGACATCATGTCTAATACGCAGCCTGCACCGGTGGCGTCGGAGCACGTCGAGCTCAAGGCCCGCAAGGTCTCCTTCGACTGGGAAGAGACCCCGCTCCACTGGGTACCGGGCGACCCCTTCACCACGCACACCATCAACGTGCTGCACCTGCTGCTGCCGGCCGGCGAACGCTGGTTCGTCCACGTCTACGAGCAGGCGCTGCCGTACGTCACCGACGACCGGCTGCGCGAGGACGTCATCGGCTTCATCGGCCAGGAGGCCATCCACTCCCAGGCCCACGACGACGTCCTCCCCCACCTGCGGAAGCTGGGCCTCGACCCCACCCCGTACACCGCGCAGGTCGACTGGTTCTTCGAGAAGCTCCTCGGCGACCGCACCCTGCCGCCCGGCCGGCCGCGCCGCTGGTGGCTGATGGAGCGGGTCGCGCTGATCGCCGCCATCGAGCACTACACCGCCTTCCTCGGCGACTGGGTCCTCAACGCCGACGCGCTCGACCGGGTCGGCGCCGACCCGACCATGCTGGACCTGCTGCGCTGGCACGGCGCGGAGGAGGTCGAGCACCGCGCGGTCGCCTTCGAGCTCTTCACGCACCTCGACGGCGGCTACCGGCGCCGCGCCCGCACCTGGGCGCTCGCCTTCTCCGCGCTGGTCTTCCTCTGGCAGCGGGGCATCCGCTTCTTCATGGAGAACGACCCCACGCTGCTCGACCCGAAGGCCTCCTTCGCGGACTTCGTCCGCAAGGGCCGGCAGGGCGTGCTGCCCTCCACCCCGGCCATGCTGCGCTCCGTACCCCGCTACCTCAGCCGCGCCTACCACCCCTCCCAGGAGGGCGACACCGCGCAGGCCGTGGCCTACCTGGCCTCCTCCCCCGGCGCCAACGGAGGCCGCTGATGCCCCGGTTCACCACCGTCGCCCTCGTCGCCGGGGCCGCGCTCCTCGTCCGCCGCGCCGTCCGCAGCCGCATGTCCACGGCACCGCTCTGGCCGATGCCCGCCCTCGACGTGCCCGTCTCCGGCTACGGCCGGGGCAGCACCGTCCCGCGCAAGGTCCTGGTCGCCGGGCGCGGCACGCCCGCCGAAGGCGTCGTCGAACTCCGCCTGGAGGGCGCCGGGCTGCCCGCCTGGCAGCCGGGCGCCCACATCGACCTCGTCCTGCCCTCCGGGCTCGTCCGGCAGTACTCGCTCTGCGGCGACCCCGGCGACCCGTCGGCGTACACGGTGGCCGCCCGTCTCGTCGAGGACGGCCGGGGCGGCTCGCGCGAGGTGCACGAGCAGCTCCACGAGGGCGTGGAGATCGAGATCCGGGGGCCGCGCAACCGCTTCCCGCTGGTCGACTCCCCCGCGTACGTCTTCGTCGCCGGCGGCATCGGCATCACCCCCGTCCTGCCGATGGTCCGGGCCGCCGAGGCGGCCGGGGCGGACTGGCGGCTCGTGTACTGCGGTCGGAGCCGGGCCACGATGCCGTACCTGGCGGAGGTCGAACGGCTCGGGGGCGACCGCGTCACCGTCGTCGCCGAGGACGAATCCGGCTTCCCCGAACTGGAGTTCCTCGGCCGGCTCCCCGTCGGGACGGCCGTGTACTGCTGCGGGCCCGACGGCCTGATGGACGCCGTGGGCGCGGCGATGTCGGAGGGCCGGACGCCGCGCCTGGAGCGCTTCACGGCCGCCGCGACGACCGGCGGCACCGCCTTCGAGGTCGAACTGCGGCGCTCCGGGCGCACGTTGACGGTGGCGGCCGACCAGTCGCTCCTGTCGGCGGTCCGCGCGGAGCTGCCCGGCCTCATGTACTCCTGCCGGCAGGGCTTCTGCGGGACCTGCCGGCAGCGGGTTCTGGAGGGCGAGATCGACCACCGGGACGAACTGCTCACCGACGACGAGCGGGACGACTCGATGCTGATCTGCGTCTCGCGCTGTGCGGGGAAGCGGCTCGTCCTGGACCTGTGAGGCGCGCCCCCTACGGCAGGACCAGCCAGTCCAGGGCCAGCGCGGTGAGGAGGCCGCCCGCGAGGAGCCAGGTGCCGAGGCGGGTGCGGCCGTTGCGGGAGAGCTCGATCACGATCCCGCAGAGGATCATGGCCAGGCCGTACACGCCGACGACCAGGACGGACGTGCGGCTCGCGAGCCGGACGACGAGCACCACGGCCAGGGCGACCAGGAGCACGGACGCGGCGGCGACGCGCAGCCGCCGCGCCTGCTTCGGGGTGAGCCCCCCGCCGTGCGCGGCTTCTTCGGCGTCCTCCGAGGAGTCGTCGTCCGCCCCGTCCGGCCCTCCGGACTCCTCCGGCTCCTCGCGGACTTCGGGGGACTCCGTGGTCTCCTGGGCCTCTTCGGCCTTCCCGGGCTCGTCGGCCTCCGGGGTCTCGGCAGTCGGGGTGTCCTGGTCGGAAGCGCTCATGGGGCAGGAGCGTAACGGACGCGGTTAGGCTGTTCGTATGACGACCGGGGTGCGCCGCAGGATGGGCGTCGAGGAGCGCAAGCAGCAGCTGATCGGGGTGGCCCTCGAACTCTTCGGCCACCGCTCTCCCGATGAGGTCTCCATCGACGAGATCGCCGCGGCCGCGGGCATCTCGCGGCCGCTGGTCTACCACTACTTCCCCGGCAAGCAGAGCCTCTACGAGGCGGCGCTGCGGCGGGCTGCGGACGAGCTGGCGGCGCGCTTCGTGGAGCCGCCGCGCGGGCCGCTCGGGGCGCGGCTGCTGCGGGTGATGGGCCGGTTCTTCGACTTCGTGGACGAGCACGGGCCGGGTTTCGCGGCGCTGATGCGCGGCGGGCCCGCGGTCGGCTCGTCCACGACGAACGCGATGATCGACGAGGTCCGGCAGGCCGCGTACGAGCAGATCCTGGCCCATCTGGCGGTCGAGGCGCCCTCCGCCCGGCTCGAACTGGTCGTCCGCTCCTGGGTGTCGCTCGCCGAGTCGACGGCGCTGCTGTGGCTGGACGGCCGCCGGGTCCCGCGCGCGGAGCTGGAGCTCCAGCTCGTGCACGACTTCGCCGCGCTGGCGGCGGTGAGCGCCGCGTACGACGCGGAGATGGCCGGGATCCTGGTCGGCATCCTCGCCGACGAACCGGCCGACGGCCCGTTCGGGGACCTGGTGGCCCGCCTCGTCTCGCTGGTGCCGCAGGCCCCGCCCGCCGTGCCCGATCAGACCTTGCGGTAGGACGCTTCGAGGTCGCGGACCTCGACGGACAGCCTGACTCCCTCCCCGGCCTTGAGGTACGCGGGCAGCAGGGCGAGGACGGCCTCCGAGAGCCGTGCCTTGGCGTCGTCCGTACGGCCGGACAGCAGGGCGATCTCGACGTGGACGATGACGTCGTCGGTCGCTCCGCCGCCGACGACCACCTCCTCGACCTCCCGGAACCGGGTCTTGCAGGCGTCGAGCGTCGTGTCGACCGCCTCCACGACGAGCGGGTGCAGGGCGAGCGCGAAGCCGCGCCGGTCGAGGGGGGCGGAGTAGTCGACGGTGATCTGCGGCATGGGGGGGGTCACTCCTGGTGGAACGGGTTCGTGGCCACACCTTTACGGTGAGGGCCATGGACGCACAAGTGACCTTCCGGCAGGCGGACGAACGCGATCTGGACCTTCTGGTGGGGTTGTTCGACGGGGTGGCGCGCTGGATGGTGCGCAGCGGGATCGAGCAGTGGGAACCGGGGGCCCGGGGGCCCGGGCACTTCCGTACGCGGATCGCCGAGGGCGAGGTGTGGATCGCCGTGCACGGCGGGCGGGCCGTGGGGGCGTACGAGCTCTGGTGGGAGGACCCGGAGGTGTGGGGGCCGCGGCCGCCGGTGGCCGGGTACGTGCACCGGCTGATGACCGACCGGGAGGCGGCGCCCTCCGGTGCGGGCCGGGCGCTGCTGGCGCACGCGGAGGCGCGGATCGCGGCCTCGGGCCGGACGCTGGCGCGTCTCGACTGCGAGGCGCGCGATCCGCGCCTGGGGACGTACTACGAGGGGGCCGGGTACACGGACGCCGCCCCGCGCCTGGAGAAGGTCGGGGCGGACGGCCGTCGGTACGCGGTGCGGCTGATGGAGAAGGCCCTGGCGTGACGGACGCCGCGCCAGGGCCTCCGGTCAGGCGGTGGCCTTGAAGACGGCGACCGTCCGGGCCGGGACCGTGAAGGTGCCCGAGGCCCGGTCGTAGGCGGCCGACTTCACCACGGCGTCGGAGCCGCCGGCCTGGACCGGGTGGAGGCGGTAGCCCTTTCCGGCCAGGTCGGCGACCTTCTGCGAGGTGCCGCTCGGGGTCGCGTTGAGGACGACCACCAGGTCGCCGAGGCGCATGGTGAGGACGCCCGGGGTCTCGTCGCGGCCGGAGAGCGGGAAGGACAGGGCCTGCTGGACGCGGTCCGCCGTGGCCAGGGAGAACACCGGCTCGGTGGTGCGGATCTTCTGCAGGTCCCGGTAGGCGGCGGAGGCGCCGTCGATCTGCGCGCAGCCGACCGTGAGGGCCGGGTTCACGAGCAGCGGCTTGCCGTAGGACCACTTGGCCTTGTTGTCGGCGGCCGGCGGCAGGCCGCGGCCGAAGCCGTTGCCGTCGCGGCAGTCCCAGTGGATGGCGTTGAACCAGTCGCCGCTGTCGAAGGAGTTGCGGTCCAGGGACTTGGAGCGCAGCAGGTCCGAGCCGGCCTGGGAGAGTGCCGGGCCCTGCGAGAGGGTGGCCGTCGCCATGGCGAGGACCTGCATGCGGGCGCGGTCGGCCGGGGAGGTGTCCGCCGGCAGCTTGAAGGCGAGCGCGTCGTACAGGGACTCGTTGTCGTGGGCGTCGGTATAGGCGAGGGCGTCGCCGGGGGCGGCGGCGTATCCGGCGGGGGCGCCGTTGTAGTCGACCTGGCTGCCCTTGACCGTACGGCCCGAGGTGTCGGTGAAGGTGTAGTCGGCGAGGTTGCCGGTCAGGCCGACCTTGATGAGGTCCTGGTAGTGCAGGAGGCGGGCCTTCTGCTCGGCCGGGGTGCCGTTGGCCCTCGACGTGTTGGGGTCGGTGTAGAGGCCGGAGGCGAAGCCCTGGACGCCGGGGTCCTCGTCGAAGGGGCCGCCGCCGCGCACGGCGTCGCGGGCCCGGTCGGAGAAGGTGGCGATGCCGGTGCCGGCCATGTTCTTCTGGGTGGCCTGGACGAAGCGGGCGTCGTCGGCGACCTCGCCGAAGTTCCAGCCCTCGCCGTAGAGGACGATCGCCTTGCCGTCGACGCCGTCCTTCTCGACGGTCAGCGCGTCGAGGGCCTTGCGCACGGCGAGGATGTTGGCCTTCGGGTGGTGGCCCATGAGGTCGAAGCGGAAGCCGTCGACCTTGTACTCCTTGGCCCAGGTGACGACCGAGTCGACGACGAGCTTGCCCATCATGGCGTTCTCGGGCGCGGTGTTGGCGCAGCAGGTGGAGGTGGCGACGGAGCCGTCGGCCTGGAGGCGCTGGTAGTAGCCGGGGACGATCCGGTCGAGGACGGACTTGTCGGACTGTCCGGCGGCGACGGTGTGGTTGTAGACGACGTCCATGACGGTGCGCAGTCCGTCGCCGTTGAGGGCCTGGACCATCTGCCGGAACTCGACCGTGCGGCGGGTGCCCTCGGGGTCGGTGGCGTAGGAGCCCTCGGGAACGGTGTAGTGCAGGGGGTCGTAGCCCCAGTTGTAGGCGTCCTTCGCGGCCGCCGCGGTGACGCAGGCCTGCTGCTCCTCGGAGTCGGGGGCGTAGACCTTCAGGTCGCAGGCGGGGGTCGTCTGCGCGGACTTCTTCTCGGGGATCGTGCCGAGGTCGAAGGCCGGGAGGAGGTGGACGTAGGAGGTGCCGGAGGCGGCGAGGTCGCGGAGGTGCCGCGATCCCCTGCTGTCCTCGTCGGTGAAGGCCAGGTAGGTGCCCCGGTGGCCGGCCTCGGCCGTGGGGTCGGCGATCGAGAAGTCCCGGATGTGGAGTTCCTGGATCTGGGCGTCCCGCAGCGGCACGGCGGCGGGCTTCCTCAGGGTCTTCCAGCCGGCGGGGGCGAGCTTCGGGTCGGCGAGGTCGACGACGAGGCTGCGGGCGGAGTCGGTGGTGAGGGCGGTGGAGTAGGGGTCGGTGACCCGGTTCTCCACGACCTTCCGGGCGCTGGGGGCCCAGACCTTCACGACGTACCGGTAGGGCTTGCCCGCCCAGGTCCGGGGGCCGGTGACGGACCAGACGCCGGAGGCGGGGTCGCGCCGCATGGGCAGGGTCTTCCCGTCGAGTTCGAGGGAGACGGACCGCGCGGTGGGGGCCCACAGGGAGAGGGTGGGGCGGCCGCCGTGGAAGACCGGGCCGAGGTCCGCCTTCGTGGCCTTCGCCGCGTACAGGTCGTCGAGGACGCCGGCGGTCTGGACGCCGGTGGCGGCGAGGAGGGCGCCGTTGGCGGCGCGCTGGGTGGCGACGAGCTGGCCGCGCAGGGAGTCCCGGACGCGGTCGGCGTCGCGCGGGTCGACGGTGAAGGCCGGGTAGTCCTTGAGGTGGGGGTACTTCGCCTTCTGGGCGTCGGTGAGACCGGCCGGGGTGAGGCGGAGCCACTGGCCCTCGGTGTTCAGGGCGCCGTCGGTGACGGTGATCCCGCCGTCCTTCGCGTAGACCAGCTGCTGGCTGGTGGCGTCGGTGGTCTTCACCTTCCAGACGACGGTGTTCCGGTCGATCCACTGGGCCTCGGCCTTGCCGAGGTCGAGGTCCGGGGCGCCGCCGACGGTCGGGAGGAGGTACTTCGGCTGCCCGGAGAGCAGCCAGACCTCGTGGCCGTAGGTGGCGAGGTCGAGGGACTGGTCGGTGGGCAGGTCCTTCTCGTCGCCCTTGTGGAGGATGTACGAGAGGGAGCTCGCGCCCTCGGTGAGCGGGACCTCGTAGACCGCGCCGTACGCGTCGGTGCGGACGGGCAGGAGGGGCTTGGACCAGTCGGTGGGCTGGGCGGCGCCGGTCCAGGTGTGGAGGCCCCAGCCGTCGTAGTTCCCGTCGGCCCGCTGGTAGTGGATGACGGCCTTGGTCTTGTCGGGGGCGGCGGGGGCCGGGGCGGTGTCGGACTGGCCCTCGGCGCCCTGGGTGATCCAGACCTCGCCGGTGCGGCCGAGGTTGACGCTGCGCTGCGGCCCGTCGGCGGCGCCGTCCTTCTCGACGGTGTACGGGACGGTGGAGGCGCCCTCGGGGACCTTGACCCAGGCGAAGGCGCCGAAGGCGTCGCGTCCGGTGAAGGCGGTCTCCTGGCCGGCGGCCTTCAGCTTCCAGCCGTCGTAGTCCCCGCCCTCGCGCCGGTAGTGCACGACGGCGTAGGGGCGCTCGACGGCGACCGGCTTCTCGGGGGCCGGGGGTGCGCCGGCGGTGGTGGCGGCGAGGGCGCTCGCGGTGCGGCCGGCGCCGTCCACGACGACGGCCTTGTAGCGCAGGGCGGTGCCGGCGGGGGCGGTGACGTGCTGGGTGACCTTGTAGGGGGCGTGGTCGGCGGTGCCGAGGGTCTGCCAGCGGCCGTCGCCGACCTGGGCGGCGAAGACGACCCGGTTCAGGCCGTCGCCGGTGACGTCGGCGGAGAGTTCGACGGTGCCGGTGGAGCCGGCGGCCGGGGCCTTCAGGGTGACGGCGGGCTTCGTGGCGGGAGCCGGGAGCGGCGCGTCGGCCTTGAGGACGAGGGAGGAGAGGGCCGGGACGGTGACGGTGACCTCGCCGTGGGAAGCCGTGACGGCGCCCCGGCCCCCGTACAGGGCGCGCAGGCCGGTGGAGTCGACGGGGACGGTGACGGTCTTCGCGGTGGTGGCGCCGTTGACGGCGACCAGGTACTCGGTCCGCGTCTTCGGGTCGGTGCGGGTGAAGGCGTAGACGGAGCCCTCGGCGTACCGTTCCCGCTGGACGCCGTCGCGGAGGGCCGGGTTCTCCCGGGTGAGCTTCGCGAGGGCGGCGATCGAGCGGTAGAGCGGGTGCGTGGGGTCGTAGGCGTCGGAGGCGTGGGTGCGGTCGGTGCCGAGCTGGTCGTCGTCGAGGTAGTCGGCGGCCTTCGAGGCGAAGAGGGTCTGGCGGGCGTCCTTGTCGCCGCCGGGGCCGGTGAAGCCCTGCTCGTCGCCGTAGTAGACCACCGGGTTGCCCCGGGAGAGGAACATCAGCTCGTTGGCGAGGCGGTCGCGGCGGACGAGTTCCTCGTCGGAGGCGTCGGGGTTGTCCTGCTTGAGGAAGGTGCCGATGCGGCCCATGTCGTGGTTGCCGAGGAAGGTCACCTGCTCGTAGGCGTTGGCCTTGTCGGTGGTGTACCGGTAGTCCTCGGCGAAGACCTCGGCGAGGCGGTCGGCGCCGGCGCCCTGGGAGGCGAAGGCGCGGGCGGCGTCCTGGAAGGGGAAGTCGAGGGTGGCGTCGAGCCGGCCCCGGGTGACGTACGGGGAGGTGACGGCGGTGTCGGCGGAGTACACCTCGCCGAACATGAAGAAGTCCTCGCGGCCCTGCTTCTTGGCGTACGCGTCGAGGGCGGTGGCCCACTGCGTCCAGAAGTCGAGGTCCACGTGCTTGACGGTGTCGATGCGGAACCCGTCGATGTCGAAGTCGCGGACCCACTTCTCGTAGATCCTCTTCATGCCGTCGACGACCTCGGGGCGCTCGGTCCACAGGTCGTCGAGGCCGACGAAGTCGCCGTACTCGGCGGACTCCCCGGCCCAGGTGGAGTCGCCCCGGTTGTGGTACATCGTGGGGTCGTCGAGCCAGGACGGGACCTTGCCGCCGGTCGTCGTCGGCGTGTACGGGAACGAGTCCGCGTCCACCTTCCCGATCGCGGTCCGGTCGTCGAAGGGGCGGCCGGAGGCGTCGAGGTAGGGGTAGGCGCCCTTGGGGCGGTAGCCGTACTTCTTCTCGGCGTAGTCGACGGTGTCGGCGGTGTGGTTGGTGATGACGTCGAAGAAGACCTTCATGCCCTTGGCGTGGGCGGCGGCGATCAGCCTCTTCAGGTCGTCGTTGGTCCCGAAGTGGGGGTCGACCTGGGTGAAGTCGGTGATCCAGTAGCCGTGGTAGCCGGCGGAGGCGTCCTTGCCGGTGCCCTGGACGGGCCGGTTCTTGAAGATCGGCGCCATCCAGATGGCGGTGGTGCCCAGGCCCTTGATGTAGTCGAGCCGCTCGGTCAGGCCCTTGAGGTCGCCGCCCTGGTAGAAGCCCTTGTCGGTGGGGTCGAAGCCGGTCTCCGTACGGCTGCCGGTGAGGCCGCCCCGGTCGTTGGCGGTGTCGCCGTTGGCGAAGCGGTCGGGCAGGACGAAGTAGAACTGCTCGCGGGTCAGGTCGTGCCGGGCGGGCTGGGCGGCGAGCGCCTCGTCGGAGGGCGGGGCGGGGGCCCTGCCGGCGGCGGTGGCCGTGGCGGGGACGGCGGGCACGAGGGCGGCGCACAGCGCGGCGGCCAGCGCGACCGCCGTTCTCTTGCGTATCACGGGGGTGCTCCCTGGAGGTACGGGAAGAGAGGGCCGCCCCGGCGGGGCGGCCCTTGCGGAGAGGGGAGGAGCGTCGGGCGGGCCCTAGTTGCGGAAGGTGTCGTTCAGGACGAGCTGGCCCGAGGCGGGGACGGTCGCGGTGCGGTTGGCGCCGGACTCCCAGGTGACGTTTCCGGCCGCGTCCTTGCGGATGTACTTGTACTCGAAGGACGTTCCGGCGGGCAGGGACACCGTCAGCTTCCAGACGGGGTACGCGGCCGGGTCGAGTTTGAGGGCGGAGGCGGGGGCCCAGTTGCCGAGCTCGGCGCGGTTGCCGGTGACGTAGACGTTCTGGCCGGTGACCGTGGTGGCGTTCACGTTGAAGGAGGCGCCGGCGGCGACCGGCTGCGTGCCGCAGCTCATGGCCCCGGTGTGCAGGGCGAGGGCGGTGTTCGCGGCGAGGGTGGCCGTGAACTGTCCGGAGGAGTCGACCGTGACGGCGGTGTTCGACTGCACGTCGCAGTAGGTGCCGGCGGGCAGGGAGGTCTGGAAGGTCCTGGTGAGGGCGGAGGGCTCGTGGTTGATCGCCACGTACGCCTTGGAGCCGCGGCCGAACGCGATCGCGTTGCCGCCGTTGTCCCACCAGTTCGTGACGGCCTGCCCGCGGGCGGTGTTGCGGAAGGCCACCATGGAGGAGATCTCGCGCCAGGCGTGCTGGCACTTCCAGCCGTCGCTGTAGCAGGCGTTCACCTGGTGGTTGTTGGGGGCGCCGGCGTCCTTGTCGGTCCACTCGTAGCCGGAGTGGACGTCGGGGGAGCCGTAGGGCCAGGCGAGCATGAAGACGGAGGCGAGGGTGTAGTTCGCGCCGTCCTTGTAGTTCAGGGTGTCGCCGCCGCGCTCGGTGTCGTGGTTGTCGACGAAGACGCCGCTCTGGCCGGAGGGCATGTAGCCCCAGGCCTCGCCGAAGTTCTTGAGGTAGGCGAGCTTCTCGTTCTGCAGGATCCGCTTGAGGTCGCGGGCGTAGCGGAACTCCTGGACGTCGCCGTTGCCGAGGTACTCGCTCGGGGAGACGGCCTCGCCGGCGCCGTAGATGGCCTCCTGCTTCCAGTAGACGGAAGGGTTCGTCAGCCGGGACTTGATGTTCGCGAGGTCGGCGGCCGGCATGTGCTTGGCGGCGTCGACGCGGAAGCCGTCGACGCCGAGCGACAGCAGGTCGTTCATGTACCCGGCTATCCGGCCGCGGACGTAGTCCTCGCCGGTGTCGAGGTCGGGGAGCTGGACCAGTTCGCAGTTCTGGACGTTGGCGCGGTCCTGGTAGTTGGAGATGGCGGAGCGGCAGTCGTCCATGTCCGCCCCGGAGTAGAGGCCCGGGTAGTCGTACTTGGAGAACGGGGTCCCGCCCGTTCCCGTGCCCGAGGCGTTCGCCATGTGGTTGATCACGCTGTCGGCGACGACCTTCACACCGGCGGCGTGGCAGGTGTCGACCATGCTCTTGAAGGCCGCGCGGTCACCGAGCGGACCGGCGATCTTGTAGCTGACCGGCTGGTAGGCGGTCCACCACTGGGGGCCCTGGATGCGCTCCTGGGGCGGGGACACCTGGACGTATCCGTATCCGGCGGGGCCGAGCTGGTCGGTGCAGGCCTTGGCCACCGAGGCGAAGTTCCATTCGAACATCACCGCGGTGACGTCCTTCTCGCCGGGCGGGGCGGCCTGCGCCGGGGCGTTGCCCGTGACGGCCACAGCGGCTCCCGCCATGAGGGCGAGTGCAGCTGCCACGGTCTTTCTGGCCATGTCTCCTCCTGCTGACTTCACTGTCGCAAGAAGTTGCCGAAAAAATCAGCAACTGTTTTCAGCCGTGACCGTATGAGTGCCCCGGCGCCCGGTCAACCCTCCGGACACCTCGACGTAACTTGTTACGAAAGGACGTGCGGAAGCCGGCCGGGCGGCTGCGCCGTGGAACCGCGCACCACCAGCTCCGGCTGGAAGACGAACTCCGTGCGCTGCACCGGATTCCCCTCGATCTCCTCCAGGAGCGCGCCGACGGCCGCCGTCGCCATGGCCTGCACGGGCTGGCGCACGGTGGAGAGCGGGGGGCTGGTGAAGGCGATGAGCGGCGAGTCGTCGAAGCCGACGACGGAGACGTCGCCGGGCACGTCGAGGCCGCGGGCGCGCACCGCGCGGATCACGCCGAGCGCCATCAGGTCGGAGCCGCAGACGATGCCCGTACAGCCCTCGCGGAGGAGGATGTCGGCGGCCGCGTGCCCGCCCTCGACGCCGAAGAGCGTGGGTCTGATGAACCGTTCGGCCTCGGCCCGTTCGACGCCGAGGAGCTCGTACAGCTCGGCGGTGAAGCCCTCGGCCTTGCGGCGCGAGGGCACGTAACGGGTGGGGCCGACGGCGAGGCCGATCCGCTCGTGGCCCAGCTCGACCAGGTGCCGGACGGCCATCCTGGCCGCGGCCCGGTCGTCCGGGGAGACGAAGTTGGCGTCGATGTGCTCGTTGTAGCCGTTGATGAGGACGTACGGGACGCCGCGCTCGGTCAGCCGGGCGTAGCGCGCGGGATCGGCGGTGGCGTCCGCGTGCAGCCCGGAGAGGAAGACGATGCCGGCCACCCCGCGTTCCACCAGCTGGTCGACGAGTTCGTCCTCGGTGGCGCCGCCGGGCATCTGGGTGCAGAGGACCGGGGTGTAGCCGTGCCCGGCGAGGACCTGTTCGACGACCTGCGCGAAGGCCGGGAAGATCGGGTTGGTCAGCTCGGGCACGACGAGCCCGACGAGGCCCGCGCTGCGGCGTCTGAGCCGTACGGGACGCTCGTAGCCGAGCACGTCGAGCGCCGCCAGGACCTTGTGCCGGGTCGTGCCGGCCACCCCCGCCTTGCCGTTGAGGACCCGGCTGACGGTGGCCTCGCTGACCCCGGACTGGGCGGCGATGTCCGCGAGCCGCGGGGCGCCGTTCCCGGCGCCCCGCGGCAGGGGGATCGTCACGCCGCCCACCAGACGGTGGTGTCGGCGGGCAGCTCCACCGTCCCCTCCCCGGCGGAGCCGCCCACCTCCTCGTTGGAGAGGAGATACCGGCCGGGCAGCGGGACGGTGATGGCCCGGCCGGTGGTGTTGGCGGTGCAGACGAATCCGCCGCGGCGGAAGGAGAGCACACCCTCGGGTGCCTCCAGCCACTCGACGGAGTCGCCCGCACCGAGTTCGGGGCGCTCGCGCCGGACGGCGAGCGCGCTGCGGTACAGCTCCAGGGTGGAGCCGGGGTCGCCGGTCTGCGCCTCGACGCTCAGGGCGCTCCAGGTCGCGGGCTGCGGCAGCCAGGAGCCGCCGTCGCCGAAGCCGTACGAGGAGCCCTCGACGGTCCACGGGATCGGCACCCGGCAGCCGTCGCGGAAGCCGTCCTGGCCGCTGGCCCGCCAGAACGACGGGTCCTGCCGGACCTCGTCGGGCAGGTCGGTGACGTCCGGCAGGCCGAGCTCCTCGCCCTGGTAGACGTAGGCGGAGCCGGGCAGGGCCAGCATGAGCAGGGTCGCGGCGCGGGCGCGGCGCAGGCCGAGCTCGCGGTCGCCGGCCTCGCGGAGCTGGGTGCCGAGGCCCGCCGGGTTGGCGAAGCGGGTGGCGTGCCGGGTGACGTCGTGGTTGGACAGCACCCAGGTGGTGGGGGCGCCGACCGGGCGCATCGCGTCGAGCGAGGCGTCGATGACGGCGCGGAGCTCGGCGGCGTCCCAGTGGGTGCCCAGGTACTGGAAGTTGAAGGCCTGGTGCATCTCGTCGGGGCGCACGTAGTTCGCGGTGCGGGCGACGGTCGGGGTCCACGCCTCGGCGACGAGGATGCGCTCGCCGTCGTACTCGGCGAGGATCTGCCGCCAGGAGCGGTAGATCTGGTGGACGCCGTCCTGGTCGAAGAAGGGCATGACGTCGTTGCCGAGCAGCTTCAGCTGGTCGTGGGCGCCGATGTCGGGCAGGCCCGCGGCCTTGACCAGGCCGTGGGCGACGTCGACGCGGAAGCCGTCGACGCCCATGTCGAGCCAGAACCGCAGGATGGAGCGGAACTCGTCGCGGACCGCGGGGTGCTCCCAGTTGAAGTCGGGCTGCTCCGGGGCGAAGAGGTGGAGGTACCACTCGCCGGGGGTGCCGTCCGGGTTCTCCGTACGGGTCCAGGCGGGGCCGCCGAAGATGGACTCCCAGTCGTTGGGCGGGAGTTCGCCGTTCTTCCCCTTGCCGGGGCGGAAGTGGTAGCGCTCGCGGAGCACCGAGCCGGGGCCCTCGCGCAGGGCGCGCTGGAACCACTCGTGCTGGTCGGAGGAGTGGTTGGGGACCAGGTCGACGATGATGCGCAGGCCCAGTTCGTGGGCCTCGCGGATCAGCGCGTCGGCGTCGAGGAGCGAGCCGAACATGGGGTCGATGGCCCGGTAGTCGGCGACGTCGTAGCCGGCGTCGGCCTGCGGCGAGGCGTAGAACGGGGAGAGCCAGACGGCGTCGACGCCGAGCTCCTTGAGGTACGGCAGCCGGCTGCGGACGCCCTCCAGGTCGCCCATGCCGTCGCCGTTTCCGTCGGCGAAGCTGCGCGGGTAGACCTGGTAGATCACGGCGTCTCTCCACCAGCCCGTGTGCGTGCCGGTGGTGTGGGCGTCGGCCGGGGTGGCGAGATGCTGGGTCATGTCTTCCCTGGGAGGTAAGGAGGGGGGTACGGGCGGGGCGCTCAGGACCGTCAGCCCTTGACGGCGCCGGCGGACATGCCGGTGACCAGGTGCCGCTGGGCGAAGAGGAACACCAGGGCGGCGGGGACGGCGATCAGCACGGAGGCCGCGGACATCGGGCCCCACTGGGCGCCGTACTGGTTGACGAACTTCTGGAGTCCGCCGGCGAGCGTGAGGTTCTCGTCGCCGACCATGAAGGCGGAGGCGTAGGCGACCTCGCCCCAGGCGGTGATGAAGGAGTAGAAGGCGGTGACCGCGATGCCCGGCTTGGCGAGCGGCAGGATGAGCCGCCAGAAGGTGCCGAACGGGGTGAGGCCGTCGACGTAGCCGGACTCGTCGATCTCGCGCGGGATGGTGTCGAAGAAGCCCTTCATCATCCACGCGCAGAACGGGACGGCGATGGTCAGGTACGTGATGACCAGGCCGGCCGGCTGGTTGAGCAGGCCCATCGTCGCCATGATGTTGTAGATCGGCACGATCAGGACGGCGACCGGGAACATCTGGGTGACGAGCAGCGTCCACATCAGGCCGCGCTTGCCGGGGAAACGGAAGCGGCTGACGGCGTAGCCCGTGGTGGCGGAGACGAAGACGCCGAGGACGGTGGTGAGGCCGGCGACGAGCAGCGAGTTGCCGAACCAGGTGAGGAACGGGGTGTCGTTCAGCAGGTTCGTGTAGTTCTCGAACGTCGTCTCTCTGAAGAAGTCCGTGGTGGTCGCGAACTTCGCCGGCTTCAGCGAGGTCAGCAGGACCCACAGCACCGGGAAGACGGCGATCACGGAGGCGACGATCAGCGTGAGGTGCAGGCCGACCGAGGCGAGCGGGGAGCGGCGGCCCCGGACCGGGGCGTTCAGGGTCTGGGGGGTGGGGGTCGTGGTGGTCACCAGACTTCTCCCTGCTTGCGGAGGACGCGCTGGTAGAACGCGGCGAAGACCATCAGGAGGACCAGGATGAGCACGCCCCACGTGGACGACTGGGCGAAGTCGCGCGGGCTGACCTCGAAGGAGAACTTGTAGGCCTGGGTGACGAGGATCTGGGTGGCCTCGCCGGGCCCGCCCCGGGTGAGCAGGAAGATCACCGGGAACATGTTGAAGGTCCAGATGGTGCTCAGCAGGACCACGGTGGTGCTGACGGACCGGAGCCCCGGCATGGTGATGTGCCGGAAGCGCTGCCAGGCGCTCGCGCCGTCCATCTCGGCGGCCTCGTACAGCTCGCCGGGGATGGACTGGAGTCCGCCGAGGAGGGCGACCATCATGAACGGGACGCCGAGCCAGACGTTGGTCGCGATGACCGAGAGCTTGGCCCAGGTCGGGTCGTTGAGCCACGGGACGGCGTCGATGCCGCCGCCCGCGAGGACCTTGTTGAGCAGGCCGTTGTCCTGGTTGTAGAGGAAGCGCCAGGCGAAGACGGAGACGAAGCCGGGCACGGCCCAGGGCAGGATCAGCATCAGCCGGTAGGCGGAGCGGCCGGCGATCCTCCGGTTCAGGATGTTGGCGAGGCCGAGGCCGAGGGCGAACGTCAGCGACACGCAGGACACGGTCCAGACGACCGTCCAGCCCAGCGTCCCGAGGAACTGGCCCCCGGTGATCGCGTCGGTGTAGTTGTCCAGGCCGACGAACTCGTAGCTGGCCGGGATCTGGTTGACACCGATGGACCGCGCGACGTTCCGCTCGTTGGCGTCGGTCAGCGACAGGTAGATGCCGCGGACCAGCGGGTAGCCGATGATCACGGCGATCACGATCGTCACCGGAGCGACCATCGCCCAGGCGTACCAGTGGGTGGAGAGGGAGCGCTTCGACGCGCCCCGGTGACTGCCAGTTCCGCGGCTCCGACCGCGGGCGACGGAGTCGCCCGCGGTCTTCACCACCGACTGGCTGGGGGTGTCCACAGCCATCAGCCGGCCTGCCTTCCTGTTACTTCCAGTCCTTCAGGAGCTTGCGGTAGCCGTCGCCCACCGTCTTGGCTCCCGTCTCCGGGGTGGTCTGGCCGGTCAGGACCTTGGTGTACTCGGTGACGAGCGGCGCGAAGAGGCTGCCGGTCTCCGGGATCCAGGGGCGCTCGACGGCCTTGTCGACGACCGGCTTGAAGAAGGCGATCATCTCGTTGGTCGCGACGTCCGGCTTGATGTAGACCGACTCGCGGGTGGGGAGGAGGCTGAGCTCCTTCGAGACCTTCGCCTGGGTCTCGGCCGAGGTCATGTACTCGGCGAAGGCGTAGGAGGCGTCGAGGTTCTTCGAACCGGCGTAGACGGCGAGGTTGTGGCCGCCCTGCGGGGCGCCCTGGCCGCCCGAGCCGGCCGGGACCGGGGCGATGCCCAGGTTGGCCTTGTCGGCGAACTCCTTGCCGGTGTAGGTGTCGGCGACGGCCCAGGGGCCGTTGATCATCATGGCGACCTTGCCTTCCTTGAAGGCGGTCTGCATGTTGTTCCAGCCGTCGGTCGCGTCCGTCTTGGCCGCACCGGAGTCGACCAGGTCCTTGACGACCTTGAAGGCCTTCACGCCGGCCGGGTTGTCGACGGTGATCTTCTTGTTCTCGGCGTCGACCAGGTCGCCGCCCTCGCCGTACAGGAAGGAGAGGAACCAGTAGGCGTCGTCGCCGCGCAGGTACAGGCCGGTCTTGCCGGTCTTCTGCTTGATCTTGGCGGAGACGGACTTGAGCTCGTCGATGGTCTTGGGGACCGCGACGCCGGCGTCCTTGAAGATCTTCTTGTTGTAGAAGATGCCCATGGAGTCGATGACCTGCGGGACCGCGTAGGTCTTGCCGTTGTACTTGGTGGAGGCCGCCGCCTGCTTGAGGAAGTCGCCCTGGTCCTTGAGGGCCGGGGTGCCGTCCAGCGGGGCGAGGTAGCCGAGGTCGGCGAACTCGGGGGTCCAGGCGACCTCGGAGCGGATGACGTCGGGCGCGCCGGAGCCGGACTGCGCGGCGTTCTTGAACTTGTTCTGGGCCTCGCCGAAGGGCACGTTCACGTACTTGACGGTGACCTTGGGGTGCGCCTTGGTGAAGTCCTCGGCGACCTTCTTGAAGACCTTGTCCTCGGACCCGACCGTGGAGGTGTCCCACCAGGTCACGGTGCCGGAGAGCTCGCCCGAGCCCTTCGAGCCGCCGTTGGAACCGCTGTCGCTGCCGCCGCACGCCGCCAGGGTCACGCCCAGGGCCGCGACCAGCGCGGTAGCCGCTATGCCACGCCGCATGTGAACTCCTTCGATGATCCCGGGGGTGACGAGGGGCTGAACCTTCCTCATGCGACCGCTCCCTCGCGGCGCTCCGGGTTGCCAGGAACGTAACAGGGATGAAAACGCGCCGAAAGACCTTGCGGGAACTTTCTGCAAGCTCCGGCGATCGTTACATTCACGTGTCCCGAAGGTTGCCGAAGGATCGCTTGACAGGGGCGATCGTCCCCCTTTCCCGCCCGAACGCCCCCCGCAAGGCGACGGCAAGGACTGCAAGGCCTTGCAGCAGGACGGCACCGGGGCGATCCGGCGGTAGCGGTGGGCAATACGCCCCGTGACCGGTACAGTCCTTCCTCATGACCGCGCGGCTCTCCGACATCGCAGCCCAGGCGGGGGTCAGTGAGGCCACAGTCAGCCGCGTGCTCAACGGCAAGGCGGGAGTGGCCGCCGCCACCCGCGAATCCGTCCTTGCCGCCCTCGACGTGCTCGGCTACGAACGGCCCGTGCGTCTGCGGCAGCGCAGCGCGGGGCTCGTCGGCCTCATCACCCCCGAGCTGGACAACCCGATCTTCCCCGCCCTCGCCCAGGTCATCGGGCAGGCCCTGACCCGGCAGGGGTACACCCCGGTCCTCGCCACCCAGACCCCCGGCGGGTCCACCGAGGACGAGCTCACCGACATGCTGGTGGAGCGCGGCGTCGCCGGCATCATCTTCGTCTCCGGCCTGCACGCCGACACCACCGCCGACATGACGCGCTACGACCAGCTGCGCGGCAAGGGCGTCCCGTACGTCCTCCTCAACGGCTTCTCCCCGAAGGTCCAGGCGCCCTTCGTCTCCCCCGACGACCGGGCGGCGATGCGGCTGGCCGTGACGCACCTGGCCGCGCTCGGGCACACGCGGATCGGCCTGGCCGTCGGGCCGAAGCGGTTCGTGCCGGTGCTGCGCAAGATAGAGGGCTTCCAGCAGGGCATGGCGGAGCGGTTCGGCCTCTCCTCCGAGGAGTCCGAGGAGCTGATCCAGCACTCCCTCTACACCCTGGAGGGCGGCCAGGCCGCGGCCGGGGCTCTGCTCTCCCGCGGCTGCACGGCGGTCGTCTGCGCGAGCGACATGATGGCGCTCGGAGCGATCCGGGCGGCCCGGCAGCAGGGGCTGGACGTCCCCCGGGACGTCTCGGTCGTCGGTTTCGACGACTCTCCGCTCATAGCGTTCACCGACCCGCCGCTCACCACGATCCGGCAGCCGGTGCAGGCGATGGGGCAGGCCGCGGTCCGCGCGCTCCTGGAAGAAGTGGGGGGCACCCCGGCTCCGCACTCCGAGTTCGTCTTCATGCCTGAACTGGTGGTTCGCGGTTCGACCGCGTCGGCGCCCTCCCCCGCGCGCACTCCTTCCTGAGGCGGAGCGGGTGCAGCCCGAACCCGACCGAGGGATGATCGGTCGGGGGGCGGGATCTGGCAGACTCTCTCGCTATGGGTGAAACGACCGTGAAGAGCTTGGACAGCCGGACGACCCCGTCGTCACCCATCGTGGCCGACGAGGGAAGGTTCGCGCGGCTGCGCGCGCGCTCACCACGCCGTCCCACCATCTGGTTCGAGATCCTGCTCATCGCGGTGAGCTACTGGACGTACTCGCTCGTCCGCAACGCGGTGCCGGAGCAGAAGGCCGAGGCGCTCAGGAACGCCGACTGGATCTGGAAGGCCGAGGAGTCCCTCGGCCTCGCCTTCGAGCACGCCGTCAACCACGCCGTGAACTCGGTGACGTGGCTGATCGTCTCGATGAACTACTACTACGCCACGCTGCACTTCGTCGTGACCATCGGCGTGCTGGTGTGGCTGTACCGATGGCATCCGGGCCGTTACGGGGCGTTCCGCACGGTCCTGTTCGCGACCACGGGCGTGGCCCTGGTCGGCTACTACCTGTATCCGCTCGCGCCGCCCCGGCTCATGAACGGCCAGAACTTCGTCGACACGGTGCTCGTCCACCACACCTGGGGCTCGATGGCCTCGGGGAACCTCAAGCACGTGTCGAACCAGTACGCGGCGATGCCGTCGATGCACATCGGCTGGTCGCTCTGGTGCGGGATGACGATCTTCCTGCTCGCCCGGGCGCCCTGGGCGAGGATCCTGGGCCTGCTCTACCCGACGGCGACCCTCGTCGTCATCGTCGCCACCGCCAACCACTTCTGGATGGACGCGGTCGGCGGCGTGCTCTGCCTGTCCTTCGGCTTCGCCGTCTCCTACTTCTGGTACGGCTCCCGCCCCCATCGCCTGCCGAAGCTGGTGGAGCCGGCGGCCTCGTCCCCGCGGCGGAGCGGTCCGCCCCCGGTGACGGGGACGGACCGCGAGGACGACGCGGAGCCGGTCGCCTCCGGCAAGTGACCCCGACCGGCCGGGCCCCGCGCGGGGCCCGGCCGGTCGCCGTGCGTGCTTGCCACCCCGGTGCGGGGCCCGGACCCGGTGCCGGCCCCGGTACGGGACCCGGCGCGCGGCCCGGACCCGGTCAGCCCCTGTAGGTGATCCCGCCCCCGGTGACCGTCAGCCGTACCGGTGCCTCGGCGGCCTCGTCCGCCGGCGCCTCCACCGGGTCCAGGGCGAAGGCGGTGAGGTCGGCCCGGAAGCCCGGGGCGATCCGGCCCGCGACCTTCTCCTCCCCCGCCGCGAGCGCCGCGTGCGTGGTCATCCCCTCCAGGGCCATCGGGCCGGTGAGCCCGCGCCGGGCGGAGGCCGCGCCGCGCGGGGCGCGGGCGGTGGCGAGGACCTGGCGGGCGTCGTAGTGGGCGATGGGCCAGTCGGAGCCGAGCGCGAGGTGCGCCCCGGCGTCCCGCAGGTCTCGGCAGCGCCAGGCGCGGGCGGCCCGCTCCCCGCCGAGCCGCCTGGACCACTCGTCGGTGTGGTCGGCGCGGGTGTACGCGGTGTGCGGGGGCTGCATCGAGGCGACGACGCCGAGTGCGGCGAAGCGGCCGAGCTGGTCGTCGGGGACGGTCTCGATGTGCTCGATCCGGTGGCGGGGTCCGCCCGTACCGAGCCCCTCCACGGTGTCGAGGACGTGCCGGACGGCGGCGTCGCCGATGGCGTGGGTGGCGGTGCCGACCCCGGCCCGGTGGAGCCGGCGCACGGCGGCGGAGTAGGCGGCCGGGTCGGGCCAGAAGGCGTCGGTGCCCCGGCCGTGGCAGTCGGCGTGCTCCAGCCAGGCGGTGCCGCCCTCGACGGTGCCGTCCATGAAGAACTTGACGCCGCCGATCCGCCACAGGCGTCCGGCCCGCTCCTGGAGCCGTACGAATCCGTCGAGCTCCTCGGCGGTGGCGCCGGGCATGCACCAGGGGGCGAGGCGGAGGCGGACCGGCAGGTCGCCGTCCTCCTCGATGCCGGCGAGGAGTCCGGGGACGTCGTGTCCGCCGAGGTCCATGACGTGGGCGGCGGTGAGGCCGGTGGCGGCCATGGCGCCGAGCAGTTCGACGAGCCGGGCGCGGCGCTCGGCGTACGGCCGGGCGGGCAGGACCGGGGTCATCAGGTCCATGGCGGCGTGCTCGACGAGGTGTCCGGTGGGGCGGCCGTCGGCGTCGCAGACGATCTCGGAGTGCTGGGCGAAGGCGCGGGGGCCTTCGATGCCGGCGGCCTCGAGGGCGGCCCCGCTGACGAGGACGGAGTGCCCGTCGTAGAGGCGCAGGTGGGCGGGGGCGCCGCCGAGGGCGTCCTCGACGAGGTCGTGGTGGATCGGGAGGCCGCCGAAGACGTTGTGGTCGAGGCCGTGGCCGAGGACCCAGCCGTCGCGGCGTTCGGCGCGGCGGAGGGCGGCGCGCAGTCCTTCGAGGTCGGTGACGGCCGAGAGGTCGGTGCCGGTGAACATCTCCAGGCCCCAGACGGGGTGGCTGTGGGCGTCGGTGAGGCCGGGGGTGAGGGTGGCGCCGGCGAGGTCGACCGTCTCGGTGCCGGGGCCGGCCCAGGCGCGGGCCTCGGCGTCGGTGCCGAGGGCGGTGATCAGTCCGTCGTGGACGGCGACAGCGGTGTGCCGGGAGAGCTCGGGGGTGCGGACGCGGGCGTTGACGAGGAGGAGGTCGGGTGCGGGCACTGGGGGTCGGCTCCTTCGGTGGACGGCTCTGCGGCGAAGCGGGCGTAGACCTCGGGGCGGTTGCGGCGCAGCCGGTGCGCGAGGAGGAGCCCGAGGACGAGGACGGCGGGGACGACGGCGACGAGGACGGTGTTGACGGCGGGGGAGGCGCCGGTGAACAGGTCGACCTTGGAGGCGACGAGCCAGAGGGCGACGGCGAGGAGCACGGCGGCGGCGGCCGGGGCGACGAGGGTGCGCAGGGCGCCCTCCTGGTGGGGGACGCGCCGGAAGTGGCGGACGACGGCGAGGGCGGCGAGCAGCATCAGCGCCATGAGGCCGAGCATGCCGGGGGTGTTCACCCAGAGCAGCAGCTGGGTGTACGGATCGGCGCCGGCGGCGGCGAAGCCGAGCACGATGACGGCGCCGAGCACGGTCTGGGCGGCGCCGGCGAGGTACGGGGAGCGGTGGCGGGGGTGGACGCGGCCGAGCGCGGCGGGCAGGACGCCTTCCTCGGCGAGCGCGAGGCCGTAGCGGTTGATCGCGTTGTGGAAGGCGAGCAGCGAGGCGAGGATGCTGGTCACGATGAAGAGGTGCATCAGGTCGGCGGCCCAGCCGCCGACGTAGGTGGTGATGGCGGTGAAGAAGAGTCCGCCGGTGTCGCCCGCGGCGGCCTCGACGACCTTGTCGTCCCCGAAGGCCTGGATGACGGTCCAGACGACGAAGGCGTAGAAGAGGCCGAGGAAGCCGACCGCGATGTAGGTGGCGCGGGGGACGGTGCGGGCCGGGTCGCGGGCCTCGCGGCGGTAGATGACGGTCGACTCGAAGCCGGTGAAGGCGGAGAAGGCGAAGGCGAGCACGGCGGCGGTGCCGGGGACGAACACGTTGCCGGGGGCGAAGGAGTCGAGCGAGAGGCCGTCGGCGCCCCCCTCGACCAGGACGCCGGCGGCGAGGAGCACGAGGATGCCGGTCTCGGCGACGAGCAGCACGCCGAGGACCTTGGCGCCGAAGTAGATGGAGCGGTAGCCGCCGTACCAGATGATCACCAGTCCGGCGAGGGAGATCGGCAGCCAGGGCAGGTCGACGCCCCACAGGGCGTGGGCGGTGTCGGCGGTGGCGGAGCCGAGGAGCCCGTAGACGCCGATCTCCATGCCGTTGTAGCCGACCATCGCGACGAGGGCGGCGGCGATGCCGAGGGGTTTGCCGAGGCCCTGGGCGATGTACGCGTAGAAGGCGCCGGCGCTGCGGACGTGGCGGCTCATGGTGGTGAAGCCGACGGCGAAGACGGCGAGGGTGAGGCCGGCGAGGAGGTATCCGGCCGGGGCGCCGATGCCACCGAGGACGAGGGCGATGGGGGCGACGCCGGCCATGACGGTGAGCGGGGCGGCGGCGGACACGACGAAGAAGGAGATGTCGGCGGTGGTGAGCGTGCCGGGGCGGAGCCCGGGCGGCTCGTCGGAGGTGCTGGACGACATGGGGTGGGGAGGCCCTTCTGCGGCGGGAGCAGGAAACCTAAAGCCTTTCGGTTGGCGCAATGTAGCCTCGTGCCCGACGATTCGGGAAGACCTGAACTGGGGGAAAACCTTCATGGGCCGGCCGCGCACACCCCTCCTCGACCGGGAGCGCATCACCACCACAGCGCTGGAACTCGTCGACGAGCAGGGCGAGTTCAGCGTCCCGCAGATCGCCCGCCGGCTCGGGGCGCAGACGGCCTCGGTGTACCACCATGTGGACGGCCGGGACGGCATCGTGGAGCTGCTGCGCGAGCGGGTCTGCGACGCCATCGACGACGACGCCTTCGAGCTGGCGCCCTGGGACGCGGCCATGGCCGCCTGGGCCCGCTCGTACCGCGCCGCCTTCGCCGCCCACCCCCGCACGATCCCGCTGCTCACCGCCTCGCCGGTGCGCGCGCCCAAGGTGCTCCAGCAGTACGAGAAGGCCGTCGCCCGCCTCCTGGAGGCGGGCTTCCCGCTCCCGGACGTGATGCCGGTGATCATCGGCCTGGAGAACCTGGTGCTCGGCTCGGCCCTCGACATGGCCGCGCCCGAGATGATGTGGGAGCTGGCCGACGAGACGGCCACTCCCCGGCTGGCCCGAGCCCTCGGCGCGGTCTCCGGGAGCCGCGCCGACCGGGCCTTCGAAATGGCCCTCGCCGGCTATCTGACCCACGTCCGGACGCTGCTCGACACGGACCGGCCGTAGGGCCGGACCGGCCACGGGAACGGATCGGCCGCGGGACCGGACCGACTGGAGGAACGGGTCGGCCGCGGAGGCGGGCAGCCTTGAGGGCGGGCAGCCGTGAGGGCGGGCAGCTGTGAGGGCGGGCCGGCCGCGAGGACGGGTCAGCTGTAGGACTGGAGCTCGAGGAGCCGCCCCTCGGGGTCGCGGAGGTGGGCGGTGCGCAGGCCGGGACCCCACTCCGGGCGGTCGGCCGCGCCGAGCACGGGGGCGCCGCCGGACCCCAGGCAGAGGGCGAGGGCCTCGTCGACGTCGTCCACCCTCAGCACGAGCATCCCGGTGTCCTGGAACGGCTCCTGACGGTCCGGCAGGTCTCCGGTGCCGAGGACGGAGGCCATCGCGGCGCGGTCGAACAGCACCAGGACGCCCCGGCCGTCCACCTCCCAGTTGGCGTACGGCCCCTCCGGCCCGCCCTTGTCGAGGTCCGCCCCGGTCAGCGGCGGCAGGACGGCCGCGTAGAAGCGGAAGCAGTCGGCGAAGCGGGCGACGAGCAATCGGGGGTACGGGGCGTGCACGGCGGACTCCTCGAAAAACAGTAGGTCTGCACCCACTATAGGAGTGGACCTTAGAATTCGGTCATGTCTTCCGCGCGATCCGCCCCGCCCGCCCTGCTCGGCCTGAGCACCTATCTGCTCTCCAGGATCGGCAAGGCCGCCCGGGGCAGACTGGCCGACCGGCTGGCCGAACGCGGCCTGCGCCTCTGGGACATGGCGGTCCTCGCCGCCCTCGCCGACTTCGGCCCGCACGCCCAGCGCGACCTCGTCGTCCGCCTCGGCGTCGACCCCAGCGACATGGCCAAGGTGGTGGAGCAGCTGGCCAACGGCGGATACGTCGAGCGGGCGCGCGACCCCGAGGACCGCAGGCGGGTCTCCGTCACCCTCGCCCCGGCCGGCCGGAACCTCCTCACGGAACTCGACGCCGAGGCCCGCTCCGTCCAGGACGACCTGCTCGCACCGCTGAGCCCGGAGGAACGGGCCCAGCTCCAGGGCCTGTTGCTCCGGGTGCACGAGGGACTCTAGGCCCCGTAGAACAGCTCCTCCACCACCGCGCGGGCCCGGCGGGTGATCCGGCGGTAGTCGTCGACCATCTCCCCGACGTGACCCGCCTCGTACCCCAGGTACCGCCCCACCGCGGCGAGTTCGCGCGGCTCCGAGGGGAAGGTGTCGCCGGGACGGCCGCGGACCAGCATCACCGCGTTGCGCACGCGGGTGGCCAGGACCCAGGCCTCGTCGAGGGTCTGCGCCTCCTCCGTCGGGATCAGCCCCGCCGCGTGGGCGGCGGCCAGGGCCTCGCGGGTGCGGGTCGTCCGCAGGGCCGGTTCGGCCCAGCCGTGCCGCATCTGGAGCAGCTGGACCGTCCACTCGACGTCGCTGAGACCGCCGCGCCCGAGCTTGGCGTGGAGCGTCGGGTCGGCGCCGCGCGGCAGCCGCTCGGACTCCATCCGGGCCTTGAGGCGGCGGATCTCGCGGACCGCGTCCTCGCCGAGGCCCTCCGCCGGATAGCGCAGCGGGTCGACGAGTCCGATGAAGCGGTCCGCCAGTTCCAGGTCCCCCGCCATCGGCGCGGCGCGCAGCAGCGCCTGGCTCTCCCAGACGAGCGACCAGCGGCGGTAGTAGGCCTCGTACGACTTCAGGCTGCGCACCAGGGGACCGCTCTTGCCCTCCGGACGCAGATCCGCGTCGATCAGCAACGGCGGGTCGGCCGTGGGCAGTTGGAGCAGCCGCCGCATCTCCGCGACCACCCGGTTCGCGGCCCGGGTCGCCTCCTGCTCGTCGACGCCCTCGCGCGGCTCGTGCACGAACAGCACGTCGGCGTCGGAGCCGTACCCGAGCTCGTGGCCGCCGAAGCGGCCCATGCCGATCACCGCGAACCGGGTCGGCAGCTCCTCGCCCCACTCGGCGCGCACGGCGGCCCGCAGGGCGCCCGCGATCGTCGCCGCGTTGAGGTCGGTGACGGCCTCCCCCACCCGGTCCACGAGCGCGCCCGGATCGGGCTCGCGGGGGCTGTCCTCGGTGCCGTACGAGCCGATGAGATCGGCCGCGGCGGTGCGGAACAGCTCCCTGCGGCGCACCCCGCGGGCCGCCGCGACCGCCTGCTCGGCACCGCCCGCGCGGCCCACCGCCGCCAGGACCTCCTGCTCCAGGTGGTCCCGGCCGCGCGGCTTCAGGCCCTCCGGGTCGCCGAGGATCGCGACGGCCTCGGGGGCGCGGAGCAGCAGGTCGGGGGCGAGGCGCCCGGCGGACAGGACCCGGGCGAGGTTCTCGGCGGCGGCGCCCTCGTCGCGGAGCAGCCGCAGGTACCAGGGGGTCTTGCCGAGGGCGTCGGAGACCTTGCGGAAGCCGAGGAGACCGGCGTCCGGATCGGCGGAGTCCGCGAACCAGCCGAGCAGCACCGGCAGCAGGGTCCGCTGGATCGCGGCCTTCCGGCTCACCCCGGAGGCCAGCGCCTCCAGGTGGCGCAGGGCGGCGGCGGGGTCCGCGTACCCGAGCGCTTCGAGCCGCTGCCCGGCCGCCTTCGGGCTGAGCCGGATCTCACCGGGGGCGAGCTGCGCGACGGCGTCGAGCAGCGGCCGGTAGAAGAGCTTCTCGTGCAGCCGTCGCACGACGGCGGCGTGCCGCTTCCACTCCTTGTTGAGCTCGGCGACCGGATCGGTGCGCATGCCCAGGGAGCGGCCGAGGCGGCGCAGATCGGCCTCGTCCTCGGGGACGAGGTGGGTGCGGCGCAGCCGGTACAACTGGATGCGGTGCTCCATGGCCCGCAGGAACCGGTACGCCTCGTCGAGCTGGGAGGCGTCGGCGCGGCCCACGTAGCCGCCGGCGGCCAGCGCCGCGAGCGCGTCGAGGGTGGTGCCGCTGTGCAGGGTGGCGTCGCTGCGGCCGTGCACCAGCTGGAGGAGCTGGACGGCGAACTCGACGTCCCTGAGGCCGCCGGGGCCGAGCTTGAGCTCGCGGTCGACCTGGGCGACGGGGATGCCGGCGACGACGCGGCGGCGCATCTGCTGCACGTCGGGGACGAAGTTCTCGCGCTCGGCGGCCTGCCAGACGAGCGGGGAGACGGCGGCGATGTACTGGGCGCCCAGCTCGGGGTCGCCCGCCACCGCGCGCGCCTTGAGCAGCGCCTGGAACTCCCAGGTCTTCGCCCACCGCTGGTAGTAGGCGAGGTGGGAGGAGAGGGTGCGCACGAGGGGACCGTTGCGGCCCTCGGGGCGCAGATTGGCGTCGACCGGCCAGATGGTGCCCTCGACGGTGGCCTCCGAGCAGATCCGCATCAGATGGGAGGCGAGCCGGGTCGCGGCCTGGAGCGCCTTCCCCTCGTCGGCGCCCTCGGCGGGCTCCCCGACGAAGATCACGTCCACGTCGGAGACGTAGTTCAGCTCGTGGCCGCCGCACTTGCCCATCGCGATCACCGCGAGCCGGCACATGGCGGCGTCGGCGGGCGCGGCCGTACGGGCGATGGCGAGCGCGGCGCGCAGGGTCGCCGTCGCCAGGTCCGCGAGCTCGGCGGCGGCCTGGGCGACGTCGGTGGTGCCGCACACGTCACGGGCCGCTATGGCGAGGAGGCAGCGGCGGTAGGCGACCCGCAGCGACACCGGATCGGTGGCCTCGGCGAGCCCCTGCTCGAACTCGGCGACCCCCGGGTGCAGGTCGACCGCCTCGTACGTGACGAGGGACTCCCAGTCGCGGGGGTGCCGGGCCAGGTGGTCGGCGAGCGCCTCGGAGGCGCCGAGCACCCCGAGGAGCCGGTCCCGGAACGGCTTCGCGGAGAGCAGCGTGGTGGTGAGGGTCTGCCGCTCCGTCTCGGCCTGCGCCTCGACGAGGCGGACCAGGCCGCGCAGGGCGAGGTCGGGATCGGCGGTGGCGCCGAGGGCGTCGAGCAGGACGGGATCGCCGCGCAGCGCGGACAGCTCGGGCACGTCGAGGAGCCGTTCGGCCTCCGAGGGATCGGTGAACCCGTGCCGCAGCAGACGTGAGAACGTGCTGCTCCTGCGTCCCGGCACCGTCATTCCGCCGCTCCCTCCGAACAGGTCCGACCCCGGGGACGAACCCGGGGGAACGAGCCTATCCGCAGCGCGGAGCCCGGGCGTCCGGGGTTGTGGATCGCAGGGGGGCGCGGGGGCCCTCGGCGGACCGCGGCGGATCGTGGCGGACCGCGGCGGATCACACGTGACGTCCCGCACATCGGTGGCTTTTCGGACCCGATGAACCGTATTCCTTGAACGTTCGTCCTGCCTTCCGCGGGACCATCCCGCTCGTCCGACCTCATGGGAAAGCACACCACCGAGACATGCCCGTCCGCCGCCGCCTCCGCCCCCTCCCCCGCCCGTCCCGCCGCAGGACCGCCAGGACGGCGGTGACGGCCGCCCTGGTGGGCGGCGCCTTCGCCGGGCTCCTCACGGTGACGGGAGCGCCGCAGGCGGCGGAGGATCCGTCGCACGTGCCGACGAAGGTCCCGCCGACGGAGGCGCGGGGGAAGACCGGGGAGCAGGGGAAGCAGGAGGGACCGGGGAAGGGCGACAAGCCCGGGACCGGCCCCGCGCGGGGCGCCGGCTCCCCCTCCCCCGTCTCCGTGATGCAGATCGTGGCCCACCCGGACGACGACCTGTTCTTCATGAACCCGGACGTCTCCCAGTCCCTCCGCTCCGGCAGCCCCCTCGCCGCCGTCTACCTCACCGCCGGCGAGTCCGACGGGGTCAACGCCCTTCCCCGCGACGCCAAGGCCATCGCGCCCGACAAGGCCGGCTACGCCGAGGCCCGGCAGAACGGCATACGCGCCGCCTACGCCGAGATGGCGACGGGCAGCCGGACCAGCTCCTGGGACCGGACCGCGATACCCACGGCCGGCGGCGGATGGGCCGAACTGGACACCCTGCGCGCCCGGCCGCAGATCAGACTGGTGTGGCTGCAGATACGCGAGGCCGGAGCCATCAACGGCGACCGGCCGCACAGCCTCCACGGCCTCTGGGACGGCCGGATCACCGCCCTCGGATCGCAGCGCTCCGCCGGCACCCCCGTCACCGCCGACTTCGCCTACACCAAGGAGCAGGTCGTGGCCACGGTGACCGGACTCCTGGAGCGGTTCCGGCCGACCTTCGTCCGGATGCAGGACCCGAGCCCCGGCACGTACCCGAAGAGCGGGAAGTTCCGGGACCACCAGGACCACCTGTACGGGGCGCGGTTCGTACAGACCGCGCTCGCCCGGTACGCGGAACTGCCCGACCACCCCCACGTCGGCGTGCAGAACTACCTCGGCTACCCGACCAGCGCCCTGCCGCACACCCTCGACCCCGAGACCGCCGACGCGAAGCTGCGGACCCTGAAGACGTACGCCTGGCTGGACGGCGTCCACGACTGCGGGCCCGACGCCGGCTGCGGCGACCTGAAGGTGGCCGCACGGCCCGCCGGGCGGGGCTGGACCCAGACCGTCCGGTACGCCCGGGGCACCTCCACCTCCTGGGTCCAGCGCGACCCGGCCGGCGGACTGCACGCCTTCTCCGTCCTCGACGGACGCCTCGCCGCCTGGCGGAAGCCGGCGGCCTCCGTGGCCTGGCAGGGACCGGAACTGCTGCCCGGCACCGGACTCGACAGCGGGATCACCTCCGTGACCCTGCCCGACGGCCGCATCGCCGTCTTCGGCACCCGCACGACGCTCGGCGGCGAGGCCGCCGCCTACCGGCGCGAGGTGGTCACCACCGTCCAGACCGCTCCGGGCGCCGGCTTCGGCCCCTGGCACTCCCTCGGCACGCCCGAACGGAACGACGCCGAGGGCACCTCCGACATCAGCGCGCCCGCCGTGACCGTGGCCCCCGACGGCCGGGCCACCCTGGTCCTGCGCGACAGCCGCCACCGGCTGACGGCCCGTGAACAGCGGCCCGACGGCGGCTGGGGGCCCTGGCGGTCCCTGGGCGGCACGGAGGTGTACGGCGACCCGGTGGCGGCGACGGACGCCGAGGGCCGGGGGCACGTCTTCGCCAGCACCCCGAACACCGTCCTCGCCTGGGCCGAGCAGGGTCCCGGCGGGCCGCTGACCGGGCCCGCGGCGACCGGACTGCCGCCGACGACCCTCGCGCTGAGCGCGAGCGCGGCGCCGGACGGCGACGGCGTGCGCCTCTGGTTCCGCAAGCCGGCCTCCGGCGACCTGCGGAGCGCCGACTTCTCCGGTACGGGTCCGATCTCCCCGGTCGCGGAACTGCCCGGCACCGGCGTCGCGGGCTTCGGCCCGGTGAGCGGAGGCGACGGCGTGCTCGCGGTCCGCTCCCGCACCGGCTTCCTGGCGACGGCCGCCCCGCACGGCCGGGCCGGGGCGCGCCCGGTGTGGACGCTGGAGAAGTTCCTGTTCTCCGGCGCGCCGGACGCGGGGACGGACGGGGTGGCGGCGATCGGCCTGGACGGTCGCCTCCACTGGACCCCGGCGGGCCGCTGACCCCTCCCGCCGCGAGCAGCCGCTCACCGGGACGGCGCCCGCCCCTCGCGCCCCGCCGCTGCGGGCGGCGCCCCGCCGTTGTGGGCGGCGCCCCGCCGTTGTGGGCGGCGCCCCGCCGTTGTGGGCGGCGCCCCGCCGTTGTGGGCGGCGCCCCGCCGTTGTGGGCGGCGCCCCGCCGTTGTGGGCAGTCGTTCCGCTGGGGCGGAACGGGTGGGCACAACGGACGGCGCCCCTTGCCGGCGCCCGAGGCTCCCGCGCCTGAACCCGCACCGAACGTGCGCCGCACGACGTGGTGCGGGTCGGGGCGCGGAACGCGGAGGCGCCGCTGAGAGGCGCCGTCCCGTGTGCCCACCCTCCCCCAAGCTCTCGGCTCCGCTCGAGCAGGGGGGACCCCCCTCGCCCAGCGGGACGATTGCCCACACGGAGGTGCGGGGAGGGGCACCGCCCGCAGGGCGCGGGTCCCACGCGGGCGAGGGCACCGCCCCGCAGGGCGCGGGTCCCACACCGGCGGGGGCACCGCCCCGCAGGGCGCGGGTCCCACACCGGCGGGGGCACCGCCCCGCAGGGCGCGGGCCCGCACGGGCGGGGGCACCGCCCCGGCGGGTGCTCGGGCGAGGGCGGTGCAGCCCGCGAGGGCAAGGGGCGGCGGGGAGGACCGGTCGGTCAGAAGCCCCGGTAGAAGTGGCGGAGCCGGTCGTCCTCCGCCACGCACCGCATCCCCGCCGCCTCCATCACCCGGTGCGAGGCCGGATTGTCCAGGTCGGCGTCGCCCTTCACCCCGGCGACGCCCGCCACCCGGGCGACTTCGAGGAGCGCGCGCAGTGCCTCGGAGGCGTATCCGTTCCCCCGTACCGCGGGCGTCAGCCCGTACCCGACGGTCGCGACCCCGATCTCGTCCGGCGGCCCGTGGAACCCGATGCCGCCGACGACGACGCCGTCGAGTCGTATCTCGTAGGGCCGGAACACTCCCGGGTCCCCCTGCTCGGCGAGCCCGCGCAGGAAGCCGGTGGCGGCCCGGACGTCCCCGTCGCCGGGGTACTCCTCTCCCCAGCGGTCCCCGGCCCCGGCCTGCCGGGCGACGATGCGCGCGGCCTCGGCCTCGCTCAACGGATGCAACACGAGCCGCGCGGTGGCGACGGGTTCGATCTTCACCGCGGCAGTCTGGACCGCCCGCCGGGCCCCGGGCAACGGGTTTGGCCGCGCGCCGCCCGCCCCCGGCCGGCCCCCTGCCGGCCCCCGGCCGGCCGGTCTCGGCCACCGCCCCCTGGGCGGGGGAGCCGGGGCCGAGCGCGAGACCGGGCACCGCGCCGGCCGCCCGGTCGGCGGTCGTGGGCACGAGTTCCGTGCCGCCGGCAGGGCGGGGGACGCCCGCCCCTACAGCACCGGCAGGTTCTTCCGGAGCTCGAAGGCGGTGACCTCGGAGCGGTACTCCTCCCACTCCTGCTTCTTGTTGCGCAGGAAGAAGTCGAAGACGTGCTCGCCCAGCGTCTCGGCGACCAGTTCGCTCTTCTCCATCAGGGCGATCGCCTCTCCCAGGTTCTGCGGGAGCGGCTCGATGCCCATCGCGCGGCGCTCCGAGTCGGAGAGGGCCCAGACGTCGTCGTCGGCACCGGCCGGGAGTTCGTAGCCCTCCTCGATGCCCTTGAGGCCGGCGGCGAGGAGGACCGCGTAGGTCAGGTAGGGGTTGGCGCCCGAGTCGATGGAGCGGACCTCGACGCGGGAGGAGCCCGTCTTGCCCGGCTTGTACATGGGGACGCGGATGAGCGCGGAGCGGTTGTTGTGGCCCCAGCAGATGTACGAGGGGGCTTCGCCGCCCGAGCCGGCGGTGCGGGAGGAGCCGCCCCAGATGCGCTTGTAGGAGTTGACCCACTGGTTGGTGACGGCGGAGATCTCGCCCGCGTGGCGGAGGAGGCCCGCGATGAAGGAGCGGCCGACCTTGGACAGCTGGTACTCGGCGCCCGACTCGTAGAAGGCGTTCCGGTCGCCCTCGAAGAGGGACAGGTGGGTGTGCATGCCCGAGCCGGGGTAGTCCGAGAACGGCTTCGGCATGAACGTGGCCTGCACGCCCTGCTCCAGGGCCACCTGCTTCATGACCAGGCGGAAGGTCATGATGTTGTCGGCGGTGGACAGTGCGTCGGCGTAGCGGAGGTCGATCTCCTGCTGGCCGGGCGCGCCCTCGTGGTGGGAGAACTCCACCGAGATGCCCATCGATTCGAGCATGGTGATGGCCTGGCGTCGGAAGTCCATGCCGACGTTCTGCGGGGTGTGGTCGAAGTAGCCCGAGTTGTCGGCCGGGGTGGGCCGGGAGCCGTCGAGCGGCTTGTCCTTCAGGAGGAAGAACTCGATCTCGGGGTGGGTGTAGAAGGTGAAGCCGAGGTCGGAGGTCTTGGCCAGGGCCCGCTTGAGGACGTAGCGCGGGTCGGCGAAGGAGGGCGAGCCGTCCGGCATGAGGATGTCGCAGAACATCCGGGCGGTGCCCGGGGCCTCGGCGCGCCACGGCAGGATCTGGAAGGTGCCCGGGTCCGGCTTGGCGATCATGTCCGACTCGTAGACGCGGGCGAAACCCTCGATCGCGGAGCCGTCGAAGCCGATGCCCTCGTCGAAGGCCTGCTCCAGCTCGGCGGGGGCCACGGCCACCGACTTGAGGAAGCCGAGCACGTCGGTGAACCACAGGCGTACGAAGCGGATGTCGCGCTCCTCGAGCGTACGGAGCACGAATTCCTGCTGCTTGTCCATTTCCACACCCATCCTCGCTGGTCAGGCCGCCTGCTCCCACCGCCTCCGGTACATCGGGGGGCACCTGAGCATCCCACCACATGGTTTCGCGCACGTTGCACACCCATACTGCCTGCTCGGATGTGACTCGGGTAACGGGGATCGGCCGGATTCGGGAGGCTTCCCCGCCCGTCCGGCATCCGCCCGCCGGTACCGGGTGGTACCCCGTTCGGCCCACGGAGGCGCTTCGCCCACTACGATCTGCGCCCATGGGGGCCACACGGCTCGTACGCCCGTCCCGACACGCGCGTCCCATGGCACTGGCGAGTGCCGTGGCGACGCTCCTCGCCGCGCTCTTCCTCTGTCAGGGAACGGTGCCGGAGCGGCACGGCGCCCCTCACGCGGCGGGTCCGCGGACGCCGACGGCCGTCGCCGCCACCGGCGAGTACGTCTGCCCGTACGACCGCGGCGGCTGCTCCCTCTTCCCCTCGCTCTCCCCCGCGGTGCTCAGCGCGCCCCCGCTCGACGCCCCGCCGCACGCGGACGGCGGGGCGCCGCGCCTCGCGCCGCCCTCCGGTGACGGGCCGTCGCGCCGCTCGGGCGCCCGGCCGCGCGCGCCGGACCTGCACGTCCTTCAAGTTCTCCGGACGTAGCGGCGACGGGCGCCCCGCCTCCGCGGCGGGCCCGCCCCCGCACGTCCACCCCCGAACTCCACCCCACTCCCGAAGAAGGACGACACCACCATGGCCGCCAACCGCTCCGCCACCGCCGACCGCCGCGCCCGAATAGAGGAGATGCGCCGCGCCGAGCAGGCCCGTGAGCGCCGCAACCGCTTCGTCACCATCGGCGTCTCCGCCGTCGTCGTGCTCGGCCTCGTCGGCTTCGGCACCTTCGTGCTGATGAAGAAGTCCGACGAGCAGGACGCCAAGGACGCCGCCGCGAAGGCCCCCATCGCGGCCGAGAAGTCGTGGGACCCGAAGAAGCTCGGCCGCAACCACGTCCAGACGGCCGTCAAGTACGACATGAAGCCGCCGGTGGGCGGCGACCACAACCCGGTCTGGCAGAACTGCGACGGCGTGGTCTACACGAAGAAGATCGCCGACGTGAACGCCGTGCACTCGCTGGAGCACGGGGCCGTCTGGGTGACGTACAACAAGAAGGCCTCCCAGGCCGACGTGAAGAAGCTGGCCGACAAGGTCGGCAAGACCAAGTACTCGCTGATGAGCCCGGTGGACGACCAGGCCGGCGCGATCATGCTGTCCGCCTGGGGCAAGCAGGTGACCGTGGACGGCGCGGACGACCCGCGCGTCGACGCCTTCTTCACGAAGTACGTCCAGGGCCCGCAGACCCCGGAGCCGGGCGCGGCCTGCACGGGCGGGATCGGCGCGGACGGCCAGGGCGGTACGGGGATGGGCCAGTGAGGCTCGACCGTACGCAGGGGGCGGCGGTCGCCGCCGTCGTCCTCGCGCTGCTGTTCGCCGGGGGCGCGGTCACCGTCGCCTCCGCCGACCGTGACGAGGAGCCGGACACCCCGGTCTCCTCGTCGGCGGACGCCGGCTTCGCCCGGGACATGGCCGTGCACCACCAGCAGGCCGTCGAGATGTCGTTCATCGTCCGGGACCGGACGAAGGACGAGGAGGTCCGGCGGCTCGCGTACGACATCGCCAACACCCAGGCCAACCAGCGGGGCATGATGCTCGGCTGGCTCGACCTGTGGGGGCTGCCCAAGAACGAGTCCGGTGTCGAGCCGATGGCCTGGATGGGCATGGGCGGCATGGGGGGCACGGGCGATCCGGACGGGGCCCTGATGCCGGGCATGGCGACCAACGCGCAGCTGGACGAGTTGCGGAGGGCCGACGGCCGGGCCGCCGAGGTCCTGTACCTGAAGCTGATGACCGCGCACCACAAGGGCGGGGTCCACATGGCCGAGGGCTGTGTCCAGAAGTGCGGCGTGGAGATCGAGCGGAACCTCGCGCAGGGCATGGTCGACGCGCAGACGTCGGAGATGGCGCTGATGGCGGACATGCTGAAGAAGCGCGGGGCCTGAGCCCCGCCGGACCGGCACGCGGCCCCCGCGACCCGCTGCGGTCGCGGGGGCCGTGCCGTCCGCCCACAATGGGTGGGGCTCGGGGACTTCGCACGGCGACGTTCGACGAAAGGTACGCACCCCATGACCACGGCGAAGGACATCATGCACACCGGGGCCCAGTGGATCCCGGCACACGAGACGCTCGACCGTGCCGCGCAGATGATGCGCGACCACAACGTGGGCTCGCTGCCCATCGCCGACGAGAACGAACGGCTCTGCGGCATCATCACGGACCGCGACATCGTCGTCGGCTGTGTGGCCGAGGGCCACGACCCGTCGAGGGTCACCTGCGGCGACATGGCGAAGGGCACCCCCCGCTGGGTCGAGTCGGACGCGGACGTGGACGTCGTCCTGGAGGAGATGCAGAGCCACCGGATCCGGCGGCTGCCGGTCATCGAGGACAAGCGGCTCGTGGGAATGATCAGTGAGGCCGATCTGGCCCAGCACCTGTCGGACGAGCAGATCAAGGCGTTCGTCTCCAGCGTCTACTCCGGTTCCTGACCCGGTTCCCGCCGCCCTTCTCCACCCGGGTGCCCCGATCCCGTTTCGGGCCGCCGCCCGGTCCGCCGCCCGGACCTTCGTGTCCGGGCGGCGGTGTCCGGGGGGCGGCGTCCGGGGGCGGGGCGCCCCGTCGAGGGCGCCCGGTGGGCGGGGCCGGGCGCGGTTCCGCGTGCTGTCCCCAGGACATAGCGTCGGTCTGACGATTACACTGGGCGGGTGCCTCAACTACGCCTCGCCCTGAATCAGATCGACTCGACCGTCGGAGACCTCGCCGGGAACGCCGAGGCGATCGTGCACTGGACCCGGCACGCCGCCGGGCAGGGCGCGCATCTCGTCGCGTTCCCCGAGATGGCGCTGACCGGATACCCCGTCGAGGACCTCGCCCTGCGCTCCTCCTTCGTCGAGGCGTCCCGGACCGCCCTGCGCGGTCTCGCCCGGCGCCTCGCGGACGAGGGGTTCGGGCGGCTGCCGGTCGTCGTCGGCTACCTCGACCGCTCCGAGCGGGCCGAGCCGCGGCTCGGCCGGCCCGCCGGGTCGCCGGAGAACGCGGCGGCCGTGCTGTACGGCGGCGAGGTGGTGCTGCGGTTCGCCAAGCACCACCTGCCGAACTACGGCGTCTTCGACGAGTACCGCTACTTCGTGCAGGGCGACACCCTGCCGGTCGTCCGCGTCCACGGCGTCGACGTGGCGCTGGCGATCTGCGAGGACCTCTGGCAGGAGGGGGGCCGGGTCCCGGCGGCGCGCAGCGCCCGGGCGGGGCTGCTGCTCTCGGTCAACGCCTCGCCGTACGAGCGGAACAAGGACGACACCCGGCTCGAACTGGTCCGCAAGCGGGCCCGGGAAGCGGGGTGCGTCACCGCGTACCTGGCCATGACGGGCGGTCAGGACGACCTGGTCTTCGACGGCGACTCGATCGTCGTGGACGCGGCCGGCGAAGTGATCGCGCGCGCCCCGCAGTTCGTGGAGGGCAGCGTGGTCCTCGACCTGGAGCTGCCGGCGGCGGACCCCGGGGCCCGCGACGGAGCCGCTCATGGGCAGCGCGTGGACGACGGGCTGCGGATCGACCGGGTGGTGCTGTCGGAGGAGCCGCTGCCGGCGTACGAGCCGGAGCTGCTGGGCGGTTACGCGCACCGGCTCGACGACGACGAGGAGATCTACTCGGCGCTGGTGATCGGTCTGCGGGCATATGTCGCGAAGAACGGTTTCCGCTCGGTGCTCGTCGGGCTCTCCGGCGGCATCGACTCGGCGCTCGTCGCGGCGATCGCCTGCGACGCGCTCGGCGCGGACGACGTGTACGGCGTGTCGATGCCCTCGAAGTACTCCTCCGACCACTCGCGCGGCGACGCGGCCGAGCTGGCACGCCGGACCGGGCTGCACTTCCGCACCGTGTCGATCGAGCCGATGTTCGACGCGTACATGGGCGCGCTGGGGCTCACCGGCCTCGCCGAGGAGAACCTCCAGTCGCGGCTGCGCGGCACGATGCTGATGGCGCTCTCCAACCAGGAGGGGCACCTCGTCCTCGCGCCCGGCAACAAGTCGGAGCTGGCGGTGGGCTACTCGACGCTGTACGGCGACTCCGTCGGCGCGTTCGGCCCCATCAAGGACGTCTACAAGTCGACCGTCTTCCGGCTCGCCCGCTGGCGGAACCGGGCGGCCGAGGACCGCGGCCAGACGCCGCCGATCCCGGAGAGCTCGATCAGCAAGCCGCCCAGCGCCGAGCTGCGCCCCGGCCAGGTCGACACGGACTCGCTGCCGGACTACGAGGTCCTGGACGCGATCCTCTCCCTGTACGTGGACCAGGACCAGGGCCGGGACGCCATCGTGGCGGCCGGTTTCGACGAGGAGCTGGTGACGCGGACGCTGCGGATGGTGGACGGGGCCGAGTACAAGCGGCGCCAGTACCCGCCGGGCACCAAGATCTCGGCGAAGGGCTTCGGCAAGGACCGGCGGCTGCCGATCACGAACCGCTGGCGGGAGACGCCGCTTCGGTGACCCGCTCGTCCCCGAGGGGGCTTCCCGCGACGACGCGGGAGGCCCCCTTCCCCGTACCGGGCCGGTCGAGGAGGCCCGCCACGGCCGCGACCAGCAGGCCGAGGGCGGTGAGGCCCGCGCCGACGAGGGCCGGGGAGGTCCACCCCCAGCCGGCGGCGACGGCGGCCCCGCCGGCCCAGGCCCCGCCCGCGTTGGCGAGGTTGAAGGCGGAGTGGTTGGAGGCCGAGGCGAGCGTCGGGGCGTCCTTCGCCTTGTTCATGACCAGCATCTGGAGCGGGGTGGTCGTCATGAAGCCGACCGCGCCGAGCACGACGACCGTGACGAGCGCCAGCCAGGGCACGTGGACGGTGAGGCGGAAGGCGGCCAGGGCGAGGACGAGGGCCGCGAGCGAGCCGTACAGCGTGGGGCGCAGCGCCCGGTCGGTCAGCGGTCCGGCGACGAGCGCCCCGCCGGTCATGCCGAGGCCGAAGAGGGCGAGGACGATCGTGACGGTGGAGTCGCCGAAGCCCATCACCTCGGTGGTCATCGAGGCGAGGTACGCGTAGACGGCGAAGACGCCCGCGAAGCCGAAGACGGCCGTGAGCAGGCCGAGGAGCACCTGCGGCCTGCCGAGGGCGCGCACCTCGCGGCCGAGGCCCTGCCGCCCGTCCACGGGGACGTGCGGGACGAGGCGGGCGAGCGCGGCCATGGCGAGCAGACCGATCGCGGAGACCACGAGGAAGGTGGCCCGCCAGCCGAGGTGCTGGCCGAGCAGGGTCGCGGCCGGTACGCCGAGGACGTTGGCGACGGTGAGGCCGAGGAACATGGTGGCGACCGCCCGCGCCTGCCGGTCCTCGCGCACGAGCCGGGCGGCGACGACCGCGCCGAGGCCGAAGAACGCGCCGTGCGGGAGGCCGGCGAGGGCCCGGCCGGCGACGAGCCAGCCGAAGCCGGGGGCGAGCGCGGAGGCGAGGTTGCCGACCGTGAAGAGGGCCATGAGCGACAGGAGCATCCGCTTGCGCGGGACCCGCGAGCCGAGCGCCGTGAGGAGCGGGGCGCCGACGACCACGCCGATCGCGTACGCCGAGACGAGGTGCCCGGCGGTGGGGACGGAGGTGCCGAGGTCGTCGGCGACCTGCGGGAGCAGGCCCATCATCACGAATTCGGTGGTGCCGATGCCGAAGGCGGAGACGGCGAGCGCGAGCAGCGCCAGGGGCATGGGGAGAGCCTTTCCGGAATTAGTTCTTCGACGAAACAAATCGTCTCGGACGTTTTCTTCCCGGCGGCTTCCGGAGGATGAAGAGGAGGTTTCGGTCCTCCACGCGGAGCGGGGGTTCCAGAGCTCCACGCGGAGGAGGTCCAGAGCTCCACGCGGAGGAGGTCCAGAGCTCCACGCGGAGGGGGTTCAGAGCCCCACGCGGGCGGCGACCGGAAGGTGGTCGCTCATCGTCTCCGGAAGCGCCCAGGACCTCACCGGCTCCACGCCCTTGACCATGATCTGGTCGATCCGGGCCATCGGGAACGAGGCCGGCCAGCTGAAGCCGAAGCCGTCGCCCGCCGCGCCCTGGGTGGAGCGCAGCTGCGAGGTGACGGCGTTGAGGGCGCGGTCGTTCATGGTGCCGTTGAGGTCGCCCAGGAGGACGATCCGCTCGTGCCGGTCGTCGGCGATGGCCTCGCCGAGGGCGTTGGCGCTGGTGTCGCGCTGGTTGGCGGTGAAGCCGGCGTTCAGCTTGACCCGGACGGACGGGAGGTGGGCGACGTACACGGCCACCTCGCCCTTCGGCGTGACGACCGAGGCGCGCATGGCGCGGGTCCAGCCCATGTGGATGTCCACGGGCTGCGCGGCCCGCAGCGGCAGCTTGCTCCAGAGGCCGACCGTGCCCTGGACGGAGTGGTACGGGTAGGTCTCGGCGAGGCCCTTCTCGTAGACCGGGACCATGTCGCCCTTCAGCTCCTCCAGGGCGAGCACGTCGGCGCCGGAGGCGGCGAGGAGACGGGCCGTGCCCTCGGGGTCGGGGTTGTCGGCGTTCACGTTGTGGGTGGCGACGGTCAGGTCGCCGCCCGGGGCCGACTTGTCGGCGACGAGACCGCCGAAGAGGTTGAGCCACACCGCGGCCGGCAGCAGCAGGGCGATCAGCGCGGTCGCGGAGCGGCGCACGAGGGCGAGCACCAGCAGGAGCGGCACGAAGACGCCGAGCCAGGGCAGGAACGTCTCGGTGAGGCTGCCCAGGTTGCCGATCCGGTTGGGGATGTCGGAGTGGAACACCATGAGCAGCGTGAGCGCCACGGCGGTCAGGGCGAGCAGGATGCCCCGCCGCCAGATCCCGCGGTCACGGCGGAGCCCGTCGAGCGCGGTCCGGAACCGGGACCGGGGACGCTCGCTCCCCGCGCCTCCGTGGTCGGTCTCCGTCATGTCCACCCGCGCCATCGCACTGTCCTCACTGCCTTGCTGTGGTGCTGTCCCGCTCCGTGACCCGGCATCGACACTAGGCGATGACGGGTCCGTCGTACTCACCCAGGGACGACACCGGCGCGTGGCGGGTTCCTGCAGGTGGCGTCGGCGGGGAGGCTGTGACAGAACGCGCACATTCGTACGGGTCGGGGCGGGGGTGCGGGGGTCTGTCAGGGACGGGGGCGCAGGCCCGCCAGGACGGTGTCGACGACCCGCTCGGCGAGCCCCGGCTCCAGGGTGGCGCCGGGCCGGATGACGGTCCGCAGGAGCAGGGGCCCTATGAAGAGGTCGTTCACGAACTCGACGTCGAGGTCGTCGCGGATCTCGCCCAGCTCCATGCCGCGCCGCACCGTGTCCATGCCGAGGCGGCGGCGCGGTTCGATGACGGTGTTCTGGTAGGCCTCCCACAGCTTGGGATAGGCCTGCATCTGCGAGAAGACGTTGTGGAGCAGGGCGGAGGCCCGCTTGACGAGGCCGCGCTGACGCAGCGCCTCCAGGAGCGTCACGAGGTCGTCCCGGACCGAGGCGCCGGTGAGCACCGGGTCCTCGGGTTCCACGGAGCGGAGGACCTCGACGAAGAGTGCCTCCTTGCCGGGCCAGCGGCGGTAGATGGTGGCCTTGCCGACCCCGGCGGTGCGGGCGATCCGCTCGATCGACAGCTCGGCGAGCGGGACGCCCTCCTCCAGGAGGCCGGTGACCGCGTCGAAGATGGCCTGCTCGACCGCCTCGGAACGCGGGCGCCCCCGCCGGGTCGCCTCCGGCGCGGGGCGGGGCTCCGTCGGCCCGTCGTGCTGGGGTCCGGGGTTCCCGCTGTCCTGCAGGGACACGTGCGCTCCGCCTCTCGTCAGGTACTGCCCGTCGCCCCCCGATTCTCCCCCGCGGCCCGCCGGCCCCCGCCGCCACGGGCAACCGCCCCACCGGGGCGCCCCCTCCGTGCGGGCCGCACCCGGCGGACGGCGCCCACCCCTCGCGCCCCCGTTGCGGGCCGCGCCCGCCGGGGCGGTGCCCGCCCGTTGTGGGCAATCGTTCCACTGGGGCGAGGGGGTCCCCCCTGCTCGAGCGAAGCCGAGAGCTCGGGGGAGGGTGGGCACAACGGAACGGCGCCCTTGCCGGCGCCCGAGGCTCCCGCGCCTTGACCCGCACCGAACGTGCGCCGCACGACGTGGTGCGGGTCCGGGCCCGGAACGCGGAGGCGCCACTCAGGGCGCCGTCCCGTGTGCCCACCCGTCCCGCCCCAGCGGGACGATTGCCCACACGGAGGTGCGGGGGGGGGTGCCGCCCCGGTGGATGCGGGCCCCACACGGGCGGGGTCGGCGTCAGCCGGTCTGGGCCGGGGTCGGGGTCTCGTCGGAGGTGGGGGCCGCGGCAGCGCCGGCGGCCGCACCCGTGCCCCCCGCACCGCCGGGCGCCCGGCCCGGGAGGAAGAGGGCCACGACCACCGCACCCGCCAGGCCGATCGCCGCCGAGGCGATCGCCGTGACGTGCATGGCGTCCAGGAAGGCCGTGTACGCGGGGCCGACCAGGTCCTTGCCCGCCGGGCCGAGCTTCGCCGCGACCGCGAGCGTGGCTTCGACGGACTCGCCCGCCGTGTCGCGCAGGGCCGCGGGGACGCCGCCCAGGTGCCCCTCGATCTCGCCCCGGTACGTGGAGGAGAGGACCGAGCCGAGGACGGCCACGCCCAGCGCGCCGCCGACCTGCCGGAAGGTGTTGTTGATGGCGGAGCCGGAGCCCGCCTTCTCGCGGGGCAGCGCCTGCATGATCGAGACCGTGACCGGCGGCATGATGTGCGCCATGCCCGCGCCCTGGAGGAAGAAGACGACCTCCAGGACCCAGACGGGGGTGTCGGCCTCGAAGAAGGCGAAGGCGGCCAGGCCGGCGGCGACGAGCAGCATGCCGCCGGTGCAGACGGCCCGGGCGCCGAAGCGTTCGACGACGAGCCGGGCCCGGGGCGCGAAGACCATCTGCGCGACGGCGAGCGGCAGGATGAGCAGCCCGGACTCCAGCGCGCTGTAGCCGCGCACGCTCTGCAGGTAGAAGGCGGAGAAGAAGGTCACGCCCATGAGGGCGAAGAAGACGAGCGCGATCGCGGCGACGGCCGCCGAGAACGCGGGCTTCCTGAAGTACGACATGTCGATGGCCGGGTGGTCGCTGCGCCGCTCGTGGAGGACGAAGACGACGAGGACCGCGAGGCCGCCGAGGACGGGGGCGAGGACGGTCACGTCGGTGAAGTCGGCCAGCTCGCCGCCGCGGATGATCCCGTACACGAGGAGGACGAGTCCGACGACGGAGAGCAGCACGCCGGGTATGTCGATGCGGCCGGGGTCGGGGTCCCGGGAGTCGGGCACGAGCCACAGCATCAGGGCGAGGGCGAGGAGCACCACGGGCACGTTGACGAGGAAGATCGATCCCCACCAGAAGTGTTCGAGGAGGATGCCGCCGGTGATGGGGCCGACGGCGATGGCGAGGCCGACGCTGCCGGCCCAGATGCCGATGGCCTTGGGCTGCTCGTCGCGCTCGAAGACGTTCATGAGGACGGCGAGCGTCGCGGGCATCACGAAGGCGGCGCCGAGGCCCATGACGGCCCGGTAGGCGATGAGTTCGCCGGGGGAGCCGGAGAGGGCGGCGAGGGCGGAGCCGATGCCGAAGACGGTGATGCCGAAGAGCAGCACCTTCTTGCGGCCGAGGCGGTCGCCGAGCAGGCCGGAGGTGAAGAGGAGTCCGGCGAAGACCAGCGTGTAGGAGTTGATGGACCACTCCAGCTCGCTCTGGGTGGCTCCGATGCCGGTGGGCGCGGGGGCGGCGATCGTCTTCACCGCGACGTTGAGGATGGAGTTGTCGAGGACGACGATCAGCAGGCTGAGCATGAGGACGCCGAGGACGGCCCAGCGGCGCCGGTGGAGGGCCTCGGGGACGCGGGGCCCTGCGGGCGGGACGGGTGCGGTGGACGGCTGTGACATGAGCACCACCCTAGGGCAATTTCGATACGAGACCGTCTCGTATCGAAAAAACTGACGGAGGCTTTACGGTGCGGCGGCGGGCGGGGCCCGGTGTCACGGCGGTGTGAACAGCGCCACTCCGGCCCACTTCCCCGCCCACCCGGTGAAGTGCCACCATGGACGTGGTCCGGGGACGCCACAGGGCGCCTCGAGATGACAAGAGGAGCCGTTCACCATGACGCTTCAGGCTGCCCAGAAACCGCCCGCCGACAGCAGCAAGGCGCTGTACGGGGGGAAGGGCACGCGCCGCATCACCGTCCACGACATCGCCGCCGCCAAGACCCGTGGCGAGAAGTGGCCCATGCTCACCGCCTACGACGCGATGACCGCGTCGGTCTTCGACGAGGCCGGCATCCCGGTCATCCTCGTCGGCGACTCGATGGGCAACTGTCACCTCGGATACGACACCACCGTGCCCGTCACGATGGACGAGATGACCTTCCTGTCCGCCGCCGTCGTCCGGGGCACCAGGCGTGCCCTCGTCGTCGGCGACCTGCCGTTCGGCTCGTACCAGGAAGGGCCCGTCCAGGCCCTGCGCAACGCCACCCGCCTCGTCAAGGACGCGGGCGTCGGCGCGATCAAGCTGGAGGGCGGCGAACGCTCGCTGCCGCAGACCGAGCTGCTCGTCCAGGCCGGCATCCCCGTCATGTCCCACCTGGGGCTCACCCCGCAGTCCGTCAACACCATGGGCTACCGGGTGCAGGGCCGCTCCGACGAGGCCGCCCACCGGCTCCTCAGCGACGCCAAGGCGGCGCAGGACGCGGGCGCCTTCGCCGTCGTCCTGGAGCTCGTACCGGCCGAACTGGCCGCCGAGGTCACCCGCTCCCTGCACATCCCGACCATCGGCATCGGTGCCGGCGCCGGCACCGACGCGCAGGTCCTCGTCTGGACCGACATGGCCGGTCTGACCGGCGGCAAGGTGCCGCGCTTCACCAAGCAGTACGCCAACCTCCGCGAGACGCTCGGCGACGCCGCCCGCGCCTTCGCCGAGGACGTGGGCGGCGGGGCGTTCCCCGCCGAGGAGCACACCTTCCACTGAGGCGCGCGGGACGCCCGTTCGCCGTCCCGTGCGCCGGCCCCGTCCCCTCCGGCCCCGGGGCCGGAGGGGACGGGGCCGGAGGGGACGGGGACGGCGTCGTCCGGCGGATCCGGCGTGCGGAACGGTCACCACCGCCCCGTGCGCCGAGGGCGCCGCCGGCAACGCCCCGGGCGGCACCTCGCGGTGGGGCGACACCTCGGCCCACCGAGCGCGCCCCGGCCTGCCGGCCGCGTCACCGACAAGCCCGCCGACAGCTCCCCGACAGCCCCGCCGACCGGTGTCGGCGGGGCTGTCGGTCGTCTGTCGGGGGCTTGTCGGTGACGCCCTGTTCCATGGTGGACATGACGCGATCACACACCAACGCCGTCGAGGTCCGGGGCCTCGTGAAGCACTTCGGCGCGACGAAGGCCCTCGACGGGGTCGACCTGGACGTCCGGGAGGGCACGGTCCTCGGGGTCCTCGGCCCCAACGGCGCCGGGAAGACCACCCTCGTCCGCTGCCTGTCCACCCTCCTCGTCCCGGACGCCGGCACCGCCACCGTCGCCGGCTACGACGTGGTGAAGCACCCCCGCCAGCTGCGCCGCACCATCGGCCTCACCGGTCAGTACGCCTCGGTCGACGAGAAGCTGTCCGGCCGGGAGAACCTCTACATGATCGGGCGGCTGCTCGACCTCTCCCGCGCCGACGCCCGCCGCCGCGCCGACGAGATGCTGGAGCGCTTCTCCCTCACCGACGCCGCCAAGCGCCCGGCCATGAACTACTCCGGCGGCATGCGGCGCCGTCTCGACCTCGCCGCCTCCATGATCGGACAGCCGGCCGTCCTCTACCTGGACGAGCCGACCACCGGCCTCGACCCCCGCACCCGCAACGAGGTGTGGGACGAGGTGCAGCGCATGGTCTCCGAGGGCGCGACCGTCCTGCTCACCACCCAGTACATGGAGGAGGCGGAGCAGCTCGCGAGCGAGCTGACCGTCATCGACCGGGGCCGGGTCATCGCCAGGGGCGGGGTCGACGAGCTCAAGGCCAAGGTCGGCGGCCGGACCCTGAAGGTCCGCCCCACGGACCCGGACCGGCTGCCCGAGATGGCCGCCGCGCTCCGCGAGACCGGCCTCGACGGGGTCGCCGGCTCGACCGTCGTGCCCGACGAGGGCGTGCTGTACGTGCCGATCCTCACCGACGAGCAGCTGACCGCCGTCGTGGGCCTGCTCGGCGCGCGCGGCTTCGGCATCGCCCACATCGGCACCCATCTGCCCAGCCTGGACGAGGTGTTCCTCGCGATCACCGGTCAGAAGACCGCCGACTCCGAGCTTTCCGACGCGATCACCGAGGAGGTCGCCGCGTGAGCACGACCACTGTCACCAAGTCCCCCGCCGGCAACCGGAACCCGGGCCCGGCCGCGGCACGTCCCGCGCCCGTCGCGGAGGGCCGGATCGGCCTGCGGGCCAACCTCCGCCACATCGGCGCCCTGGCCCGCCGCAACGCCCTCCAGATCAAGCAGGATCCGGAGTCGATGTTCGACGCCGTCCTGATGCCGATCATCTTCATCCTGCTGTTCGTGTACGTGTTCGGCGGCGCCATCGCCGGCAAGGGCAACAACGACGCGTACGTGAACTACGTGACGCCCGGCCTGATGGCGATGATGGGCATGAACATCGCCATGGCCGTCGGAGTCGGCATCAACGACGACTTCAAGAAGGGGGTCATGGACCGGTTCCGGACGATGCCGATCGCCCGGTCCTCGGTCCTCGTCGCGAAGATCGTCGTCGAGGCGGGCCGGATGCTCATCGCCACCTCGATCCTGCTCGGCATGGGCTTCCTGCTCGGCCTGGAGATCCACACCTCGGTCCTGCACCTCTTCGCCGCCATCGGCCTGTCGATGGTCTTCGGGGCGTCCCTCATGTGGATCTTCATCCTGCTCGGCCTCACCATGAAGACGGCCCAGGCCGTCCAGGGCGTGGCCATGCTCGTCCTGATGCCGCTGCAGTTCGGCTCGTCGATCTTCGCCCCGCCGACCTCGATGCCCGGCTGGCTGGAGGCCTTCACCGACTACAACCCGCTGTCCAACCTCGCCGACGCCGCCCGCGGCCTGATCAACGGCGGCCCGGTCGCCCACTCGGTGTGGATGGTCCTCGGCTGGGCGGCGCTGATCACCGTCGTGACGGCACCGCTCGCGGTCGCCAAGTTCCGCAAGAAGACCTGAGTCCCGACCGGGGGATCATGACTCGGCGCGCTCACTGATCGCGTCGGCGGCGCGACCGAGCAGGGCGGCGGCCTCCTCCTTGGAGAGGCCGTCGCCCTCCGCGTACGCCGCCTCGAACTCCGCGTCCCCGAGGGCGGACCGGCACAGCTCCGTCGCCCGCGCCAGGTTCTCCCGCTCCATCGGCGGCGCCAGGTGTCCCGGCGGCAGCAGCCCCTCGTACCCGCCGAGGAGGACCGCGGCGGTACGGGCACGGGGGCCGCCGAGCCCGGCGAGCGCCCAGGCCGCGATGATCAGGTGGATCGCCGGCATCTGCGGGGCGACCATCAGCGACAGACCGCCGAGGGAACGCCCGTACGCCCGCCAGGACAGCTCGAACGCCGTGTCGTACCGCTCTTCGAGCGCGTACACCCAGGCCAGGCTGCCCAGCGCGAAGCCCTCGAAGATGGAGAACGTCTCGGAGGCGAACAGGCTGTCGGCACGGAACTCGTCGAGCAGCCGCTCCAGTTGCTCGCGCGCCTCGGCCGTCCGGCCGGTCCGGCCGAGCAGCAGCCCCAGGAAGATCCGCCCGGCCAGCATCGGCTCGTGGCCGCGTCCGTGCTCGCCCTCCACCACCTGGCGCAGGATCCGCTCCGCCTCCTCGCCGCGGCCGGTCTCGATCAGCATGTCGGCGTAACGGGCGCGCAGCAGGGCCATCTGGGACTGGGCGCCGATCCGTTCCGCGTACGCGATGGCGTCGGCGAAGTCCTGGGCCGCGCCCTCGAACTCGAGGCGTCGCTCGCGGGCCTCGGCGCGCGAGGACAGCGCCTCGGCCGCTCCCCAGGCGTCCCCGAGGCGGACGAAGATCTCCAGGCTCTCCTCCGCGTCGGCGCTCGCCCGCTCGGCCAGGTCGCCCCGGTTGGCCAGCATGTTGGCGCGCAGCTGGAGGGCGTGGGCGAGCTCCCACTCGTCGCCGTGGCGGCGGCAGGCGTCGACGTGCGCCTCCAGGGCCTCGCCCATGCGGTCCGGTTCGCCCATGAGGAGGACCGCGAAGACCGTGAAGGAGCCGGGCAGCCGGCAGGTCTGCGGGAGCCCCGGCGGATAGATCGTGTTGATCCGCCGCAGCCGCTCGACGCCGGCGGGGGTCATCCAGCGGCCGGTCTCGTAGTCCATGTTGATCAGTTCGATCAGCCGCACCCCCCGCCGGGCCTCCCAGCGCTGCTCCTCGGAGAGCGGCGGAGGCGCGGCCGTGCACGGCTCGTGCAGCGGTACGACGGGGGCGGCGGGCGTCCCGAACGGGTCGGGGCCGAGCGCGGCGACGGACTCCGCCCAGTACAGCGCGTCGGCGCGGAGGTCGCGCATCTCCCAGTACCAGAGCAGGGAGTGGACGAGGACCAGCGCCTCGTCCTCCTCCCGGGCGTCGACGGCCCGGCGCAGGGCGGTGCGGATGTTCCCGTACTCGGCTCCGAACCGGGCGATGGCCCCGGCCTGTCCGGAGCCGCGCAGCTCGGGGTCGGTGCGGCAGGCGAGTTCGCGGTAGTACGTGAGGTGCCGGCGTTCCGTCGCCGCGCGCTCCCCGGCCTCGTCGAGCCGCTCCCCGGCGTACTCGGCGACGGTCTCCAGGAGCCGGAACCGCATGCCGTCCTCGCCGGGCGCGGCGACGACGAGCGACTTGTCGACGAGGGCGCCGAGGAGGTCGAGGACGGGGGGCTCGTGCGCGGGCGGTCCGGCGGCGTGGGGTCCGCCGGCTCGGGGCCCGCCCGCGCAGACGGCCTCCGCCGCCTCCAGGTCGCAGCCGCCCGTGAAGACCGAGAGCCGGCGCAGGACGCCCCGTTCCGCCCCGTCCAGGAGGTCCCAGGACCAGTCGACGACCGCCCGCAGGGTCTGCTGGCGGGGCAGTACCGTCCGCGCGCCCGACGTCAGCAGCCGGAAGCGGTCGTCGAGCCGGTCCGCGATCTGGCGCAGGGTCATCATCCGCAGCCGGGCCGCCGCCAGTTCGATGGCCAGCGGCAGGCCGTCGAGGCGCCGCACGACCTCGCCCGCGGCGACCGGGTCGTCCTCGACGCGGAACCCCGGACGGACCGCGGCGCCGCGCTCGCCGAGGAGCCGCAGGGCCATCCCGGTCGGCAGCGGGCCGAGGGGGCGGAGCGTCTCCCCCGGGACGCCCAGCGGTTCCCGGCTCGTCGCGAGGACCCTGAGCCCGGGGCAGCGCGCGAGCAGCGTCTCGGCCAGTGCGGCGGCCGCGCCGACGAGGTGCTCGCAGTTGTCGAGGAGGAGCAGCATCCGGCGCCCGGCGCAGTGCTCGACGAGCCGGGCGAGCGGGTCGCCGCCGCCCCGCAGCTCCTCGGCCCCGGCGCCGCGGAGCACGGTCTCGCGGGCGCCGACGGCCGCGAGGACCGCCTCGGGCACGGCCTCGGGGTCCCGTACGGGGGCGAGCTCCGCCACCCAGGCGCCGTCCGGCCAGTCCTCGGTCCCCCGCTCGGCCGCCTCCTGCGAGAGCCGGGTCTTCCCGGCGCCCCCGGGCCCGAGCAGCGTCACGAGCCGCGCGCCGCGCAGGTCGTCCCGCACCAGGGCGATCTCCTCCTCGCGGCCGACGAAGCTGGTGAGCCGGGCGCGCAGGTTGCCCCGGAGGAGGGCGCGCGGGGGCTCCGGGGTCAGCAGTTCGGCGTGGAGGGCGCGCAGGGCGGGTGACGGGTCGGCGCCCAGGCGGGAGGCGAGGGCGCGGCGGACCGACTCGTACGCGGCGAGGGCCTCGGCCGCCCGGCCGGTGTCCCGCAGGGCGCGGATCCGGAGGGCCTGGAGGGGCTCGTCGAGGGGGTGGGCGGCGCAGAGGGCGGTGAGTTCGGGGAGGGCGGCCGCGGCGCCGTCGAGCGCGAGGGCGGCGTCGAGCCTCGCCCGGCGGGCGTCCAGTCGGCGGGCCTCCCAGCGGGCGGCCTCCGCCTCCCGGTCCGGCAGGTCGGCGAAGGCCGGCCCGCGCCAGAGCCCGAGGGCCTCGTCGAGGAGGGCGGCGGCGCGTGCGGGATCGGCCGCGCCGAGCGCGGCCAGGCCCTCGGCGGCGAGGCGCTCGAAGCGGCGGACGTCCACGTCCTCGGGCCGGGCGTCCAGCCGGTAACCGCCTTCGGCGGAGACCACCCGGTCCCGGCCGAGGGCCCTGCGGAGCCGCCCCACGAGGGCCTGGAGCGCGGCGGGCGCGTCGGCGGGCGGTTCGTCGCCGTGCCACACCTCGTCGACGAGGTCGGGCACGGCGACGATCCGGCCGGCCCGCAGGGCGAGGACGGTGAGCAGCGCGCGGACGCGGGGGCCGCCGACGGGCACGTCGGTGCCGTCGGGGGTGCGGGCGAGGGTGGGGCCGAGGACGGAGTAACGCACGACCCCATTCTCCGCGAGGACCTCCACGACCTCCCCGCCGGGACCGCCCGCCGCGCGGGCGACGCCCGGGGCGGGGGTGGAACTCCCCCCGGGGAGCGGTACGTTTCCCCGGCAGCAGCCCCTTCGCCCCCCTGGGAGCCCCCGCGATGACCACGGCCACCACCCGGCACCACGAGCGGCGGATCAGCCCCGTCTTCCTGGCGATCCTCGCCGTCATGGCCGTCACCGGCTGGGCGGTGTGGACGGACTTCGCCGCCTCGCCCGGTCTGGCGGTCTTCCTCTTCGTGACCTCGGCGTGGGTCGTGTCGCTGTGTCTGCACGAGTACGCGCACGCCCGGGCGGCCCTGTACGGCGGGGACGTCACGGTGGGCGCGAAGGGCTATCTGACGCTCAACCCGCTCGCGTACACGCACGCCGTGCTGAGCGTCGTCCTGCCGGTGCTGTTCGTGATCATGGGCGGGATCGGTCTGCCGGGCGGCGCGGTCTTCATCGAGCAGGGCCGGATCAGCGGGCGCTGGAAGCACAGCCTGATCTCGGCGGCGGGCCCCCTGGCCAATGTGCTCTTCGCGCTCGTCTGCACGGCGCCGTTCTGGCTGGGCGCGCTCGACGGGGTGCCCGTCGCGTTCCGGTACGCGCTGGCGTTCCTGGCGTTCCTCCAGGTGACGGCCGCGCTCCTGAACCTCCTGCCGGTGCCGGGGCTCGACGGCTACGGCGTGGTGGAGCCCTGGCTGTCGCACGGGGTGAAGCGGCAGATCGAGCCGTATGCGCCGTACGGCTTCTTCATCGTGATCGGGCTGCTGTTCGTGCCGGCGGTCAACGCCGCCTTCTTCGACGCGATCGACGCCCTGATGCGGTCCCTCGGGGTGCCGGAGTCGACCCGGTACTGCGGCTCGCAGCTGTTCCGGATCTGGGAGGAGGCCCCGGAGTTCTGCCGGGTCTAGACCCCGGTCAGTCCTGGGCCGCCGCGGCCTTCTCCGCCTTCTCGACCTTCGCGCGGCGGAGGTAGTACCAGGCCATGTTGGAGGAGAGGCCCATGAGGAGCACCCAGACGACGCCGAGGAAGCTGCCCTGGACGAAGGAGACGACGGCCGCGGCGGCGGCCAGGGCGCAGACCACGAGGGAGTAGAGGGCGAGGCGGGGCATGGGGTCGGCTCCTGTCGGGCGGGTGCGGCTGATGGTGCCCGTCCAGTGTCCCCCATGCCCCGAAGGGTCCGTTCTCCGGCTCAGACGTCGGTGACCCGCAGCCCCGCGTGGGCCTTGTAGCGGCGGTTGACGGAGATCAGGTTGGCGACGAGCGACTCGACCTGGTGGGCGTTGCGCAGCCGGCCGGCGAAGACGCCGCGCATGCCGGCGATGCGGCCGGCGAGGGCCTGGACGATCTCGACGTCGGCGCGCTCCTCGCCGAGGACCATGACGTCCGTGTCGATCTCCTCGACGGAGGTGTCCTTGAGGAGGACGGCGGAGAGGTGGTGGAAGGCGGCGGCGACCCGGGAGTCCGGGAGGAGCGCGGCGGCCTGCTCGGCGGCGGAGCCCTCCTCGGGCTTGAGGGCGTAGGCGCCCTTCTTGTCGAAGCCGAGGGGGTTGACGCAGTCCACGACGAGCTTGCCGCGGAGTTCCCCGCGCAGCGACTCCAGGGTCTTGGCGTGGCCGTCCCAGGGCACGGCGACGATGACGACGTCGCTGCGGCGGGCGGTCTCGGCGTTGTCGGCGCCCTCGACGCCGTGGCCGATCTCCGCGGCCACGTCCTGCGCGCGCTCGGCGGCGCGGGAGCCGATGATCACCTTCTGGCCGGCCTTGGCGAACCGGTAGGCGAGGCCGCGGCCCTGGTCGCCGGTGCCGCCGAGGACGCCGACGACGAGGCCGGAGACGTCGGGGAGGTCCCACGGGTCCTTGGGGGCGGGCTTGCTGTCAGTCGTAGTCATGGCCCCGACATTACCGACCGGTCGGTGCCGTGGGGCCTCTCCCGTACGGGTGGAACCGCCGCGACCGGGCCGCGCGCGGGGCCGGGCTGGGGCAGGATGCGGGCCCATGGATGCCGTACGGGTCGCGTTGCTGCGGGAAGTGCTCGCCGGGACGGAGTGGCCGGCGGCGGCCCGCCGGTTCGCGGGCGCGCTCCGGTCGTCGGTGGTGCCGCACCGGGGCGGGCTGCTCCTGGTGGGCACGGAGGAGTACGAGCCGTGGCACCTGGCGGCGCACCTGGTCGACGAGTCCGCCTGGTCGGGGCTGCCGGAGCTGGCGCCGACGCTCGTGCGGCACCGGGTGCGGCCGGGCGCGCCGGCGCACCTGGCCGTCGGTCTCGGACGGCTGGAGGCGGCGGGGCGCGGGGCGACGCTGCTGATGGTGACTCCGGAGCGGCCGGGCGCGGGGCTGCTCCAGCGGGTGCACGACGCCCGGCGGGCGGGGGCGACGGTGCTGGCGCTGGACGGGGGCGACGAGGAGGTCCGGGGGCTCGCGCACGAGACGCTGACGGTGGCGGAGGGGGCGGAGGTGGACCTGGACACGGTGCAGCACCTGGTGAGCGCGGCGGCCGGGGAGAACAGCCTGCCGTCGCCGCGTGGCGGCCGCCGCTTCCGGGACCGGCTCTCGGCCCTCGCGGACCGTCTGACGGCCCCGCCGCCGACCCGCTGGTAGTCCGCCCGGGGCCCGCACGGCGGCGACCGGCCGACGCGCCCCGCCGGGAGACCCCCGGGGCCCGTGCCCCTCCGACCGGCCGGTGTCCCCGGCGGGCCGCGCCCCTGCCGCGGTAATTCGGTTGTCCCCGCCCCCGGGCGGACGGAGCATGGCCTCTCGTGTCCTCCCCCCGCGCTTCCCTCCTCGCCGGGCTCGCCGCCCTGCTGCCCGATCCGGCGCCCTGGCGGTCCTCCCGCGACTTCCGGCTCCTGTGGGTGCAGGGGCTCGTCACCTACTTCGGCAGCGCGATGGCCATGATCGCCCTGCCGCTGCAGATCAAGGCGCTGACGGGTTCGCCGCTGGCGGTCGGCGCGATGGGCGCGGTCGAGCTGGTGCCGCTGGTGGTGTTCGGCCTGTACGGCGGGGCGCTCGCGGACGCGGTCGACCGGCGGAAGGTGATCCTCTGGACGGAGGCGGGCCTCGGGCTGATCGCCGTGCTCCTGCTGGTCGACTCGCTGCTCCCGGAGCCGATGCTCTGGCCGCTGTACGTGGTGGCGGCCGGGGTGTCGGCGCTCGCGGGGCTCCAGCGTCCGGCGCTCGACTCGCTGCTCGCCCGGATCGTGCCGCACGAGCAGCAGACGGCGGCGGCCGCCCTGAACTCGCTGCGCTGGCAGATCGGCTCGATCGCGGGCCCGGCGGTCGCGGGTCTGGTGGTGGCGTACGCGGGGCACGCGCCCGCGTACGGGGTGACGGTCGCCTGTTTCACGGTCTCGGTGCTGATGTGCCGCGGGCTCTCCCCCGCGCCGGCCGCGCACGACGCGGAGAAGCCCTCGCTGCGGGGCATCGCGGAGGGCGCGCGGTACGCCTGGTCGCGGCCGGTGCTGCTCGGCACGTACGTGATCGACCTGGCGGCGATGTTCTTCGCCTTCCCGAACACGATCTTCCCGTTCCTCGCGGACGAGCTGGACGCGGACTGGTCGCTGGGCCTGATGTACGCGGCGGGTTCGATCGGCTCGTTGGTCCTGGGTCTGACCAGCGGCTGGACCTCGAGGGTGCGGCGGCACGGGCTGCTCGTGGCCGGCGGCGCGGCCGGCTGGGGCCTGGCGATCGCGGCGGCCGGCCGGTTCGGGGACGTGTGGCTGGTGCTGCTCTGCCTGGGTCTGGCGGGCGCGGGCGACATGCTGAGCGGGCTCGGGCGCGCCACGATCTGGAACCAGACGATCCCGGAGGAGCTGCGCGGCCGGCTCGCCGGCATCGAGGTGCTCTCCTACAGCGTGGGCCCGCAGCTGGGCCAGGTCCGGGCGGGCGCGACGGCCGGCTGGACCGGCACCCGGGCGGCCGTCTGGACGGGTGGCGTGGCGTGCGTGGCCTCGGTGGGTCTGCTCTGCCTGGCGCTGCCGAAGCTCCTCACGTACGACTCCGCGACGGACGAGGACGCGCTGCGCCGGAAGGCCCAGCGGGAAGGGGCGCGGCGGGAGGGCGTCCGGGAGGAGGGCACGCGGGAGGGGGCGGCCGGAACCGTCTGACGGGCCCCGGCCGCCCCCGCGGGGGCGTTACTCGTCCTCCGCGCGGTCCTTCCCCGCGGCGTCGTGCCAGCGGGGGTCGGTCTCCCACTCCAGGTTCCGGTCGCGGGCGGTCTCCATGGCGTGGGAGGCCTCCTCACGGCTGGCGTACGGGCCGAAGCGGTTCTTCGCCGGGCACTCGGGGCCCTCCTCGACCTTCTTGTGTTCCAGGCAGTAGTACCACTCGCCCGGTTTGCCCGTGGTGCGCTTCTTGAACAGGGCCATCGTCTTCGGCTCCTTCCTTCGGGACCATGCTGCCCCAGACCCGGTCGTTAGACTCGCTGGCATGTCTGGCCAGTCGCTTCTCGTACCGGGGGAGCTTTCCCCCCCTCGCTCCGTTCCGGGCTCCATCCGCCGCCCCGAGTACGTCGGGAAGCCCGCCCCGGCCCCGTACACCGGGCCCGAAGTGCAGGATTCCGACACCATCGAGCGGATGCGGACCGCCGGCCGCATCGCCGCGCAGGCGATGGAGGAGGCCGCCAAGCACATCGCCCCGGGCGTCACCACCGACGAGCTCGACCGGGTCGCGCACGAGTACATGTGCGATCACGGCGCCTACCCGTCCACGCTGGGCTACCGCGGCTTCCCGAAGTCGCTGTGCGCCTCGATCAACGAGGTCATCTGCCACGGGATCCCGGACTCCACCGTCCTGCGGGACGGCGACATCGTGAACCTGGACGTCACCGCGTACATCCACGGCGTCCACGGCGACAACAACGCCACGTACCTCTGCGGCGACGTCGACGAGGAGTCGCGGCTGCTCGTGGAGCGCACCCGGGAGTCCCTCAACCGGGCGATCAAGGCGGTGAGGCCGGGCCGCCAGATCAACATCATCGGGCGGGTCATCGAGTCGTACGCCAAGCGCTTCGGCTACGGGGTCGTGCGCGACTTCACCGGGCACGGCATCAACGCGTCGTTCCACTCCGGCCTGATCGTGCCGCACTACGACTCGCCCCACCACACCACCGAGATCAAGCCCGGCATGACGTTCACGATCGAGCCGATGCTGACGCTCGGGACCCACGACTACGACATGTGGGACGACGGCTGGACCGTGGTGACCAAGGACCGGAAGCGGACGGCGCAGTTCGAGCACACGCTCGTGGTGACCGAGAGCGGGGCCGAGATCCTCACGTTGCCCTGACCCCTCGAACGGGTAGCGTTTTACCGACAGGACGTCGGGAACCATTGACTTAGGCGAGCCTAACTCGGCAGGATCGTCAGTGGTTCCCGTCCCATCGGTCTCGGAGGCCCGCCTTGGACACGCCCTTCTCCACGTTGATCCGCACGGCTTCGCACGAGCAGCACACGGAGGCGGAGACCTCGTCCTTCATGGGCGACCTGCTGGGCGGACGGCTGGCCGTCGACGCGTACGCGCGCTACACCGAGCAGCTCTGGTTCGTCTACCGGGCCCTGGAGGAGGGCGCGGAGACGCTCCGCGAGGACCCGGTCGCCGGACCGTTCATACGGCCCGAGCTCTTCCGCACGGCCGCCCTGGAGCGGGACCTCGCCCATCTGCGCGGCCCCGGCTGGCGCGCCGGCGCCTCCCCGCTGCCCGCCACCGCCGCGTACGCCGAGCGGGTCGCCGCGTGCGTCCGCGCCTGGCCCGCCGGGTACGTGGCCCACCACTACACGCGCTACCTGGGCGACCTGTCGGGCGGTCAGATCATCCGGGACAGGGCGGAGCGGACCTGGGGCTTCGACCGCAAGGGCGACGGCGTCCGCTTCTACGTCTTCGAGGAGATCCCCAACCCGGCGGCGTTCAAGCGGGCGTACCGGGAGCTGCTCGACGGGGTGGACGTCGACGACCTGGAGAAGCAGCGGATCGTCGACGAGTGCAGACGCGCCTTCGCCTTCAACACCGCGGTCTTCCGGGAGCTGGGCGGGGAGTACTCCCTCAGCGCGTGAGCGTCCCCTCCAGGAGGACCCGGCCGCCCAGTTCCACGACGCCGTCGGGGCCGGGGGCGGTGAGGAGCTGGGAGCCGCGGCCCTGCGTGATGTTCAGGGCCCGTCCCAGTTCCGCCGCGAGGAGCAGGGCGGCCGCGCCGGTCGCCTCGTCCTCGTCGATGCCGTCCCCGCGCCCCGGGAAGCCGCGCGCCCGGACCCGGCCCGCGGCCTCCTCCTCCCAGGCCCAGGCGTAGATCCACTGTCCCGGCTCGGGCACCTCCAGGGCCTCGACCTCGGCGACGGAGCCGTACTGGCGGAGGATGCGGGGCGGCGCCCACTCGGCGCGCGCCTCGATCCAGGTGAACTCGCCGTCCCCGCGCACCCACACCTCGCCGGCGGGCGGGTGGACGACCTCCAGGTCGAGGAGCCAGGCGGCGCCGACGAGCGGGTGTCCGGCGAACGGCAGCCGTACGCCGGGCGTGTAGATGTCGACGGTCCCGCGCTCCGGGTCGTCCACGAACACCGTCTCGCTGAAGCCGAGCTCCTTGGCGAGCGCCTGCCGGGAGGCCTCGTCGGGGTGGGTGCGGGCGTCCCGTACGACCCCGAGACGGTTGCCGTGCCGGCCGTCGCCCGCACAGAAGACCCGGAGGACGTCGATGTCAGTGGCGGTCGTGTTCATGACCGAATTGAACCACCCGCGGCGCGCCCGCAGGGGCGTACGACCGTTTCCCCGCAGCCCTACCGGGGCGTAACCGGAATCGGGACAATCCGCCCCCCTTGACCTTCCCTTGACCAAGTCATGAGGGCCCCGTGGATCCTCCGTGACCCCACCGTGTCCGCCGGGCCCCGCCTGAGAGCTGAATCACTGGACGCGCGGGCGTTGCTGAGGTAAGCCTCGGTTAAGTTAGGTCCGCCTCAGTCCGTCCCCGCGTTCCTGGAGTCCCCATGCGAGCCGTCCGTCTCTCCGTCGTCACCGCCGCCGCGACCGCGGCTGCTCTGACCGCCGTCACGGGCTGCGCCGAGAAAAGCGACTCCAAGGCGGCCGACGACGCGATCACCGTCGTCGCCAAGGACGACGCCTGCGAGGTCTCGAAGAAGGAGTTCCCGGCCGGGCACGTGAAGCTGGCCGTCGAGAACCGCGGCTCCAAGATCACCGAGGTCTACGTCCTCTTCCCGGACGACCGGATCGTCACCGAGCGCGAGAACATCGGCCCCGGCACCAAGGCCACCATCACCGCCGAGGTCAAGGCCGGCGACTACGCCATCGCCTGCAAGCCCGGCATGAAGGGCGACGGCATCCGCCAGGAGGTCAAGGCCACCGGCGGCAAGGCCGCCGCCAAGCGCTCCCCCGAGATGGACGGCGCCGTCGCCGCCTACCGCCAGTACGTCCAGGCGCAGGCCGACGGAACCCTCCCCAAGGTCAAGGTCTTCACCGACGCCGTCCGCGCCGGTGACGTGGAGGCCGCCAAGAAGGCCTACGCCGAGTCCCGCATCGGCTGGGAGCGCACCGAGCCGGTCGCCGAGTCCTTCGGCGACATCGACCCCAAGGTCGACGTCCGCGAGGACGGCCTGGAGGACGGCCAGGACCCGGCGAAGGACTGGACCGGCTGGCACCGCCTGGAGAAGGCCCTCTGGCAGGACAAGAAGATCGGCGACCACGAGAAGCAGCTCGCCGGCCTCCTCGACAAGGACCTCGCGGACTGGCAGAAGCGGGTCGGCAAGGCCGAGATCACCCCGACCTCCATGGCCAACGGCGCCAAGGAGCTCCTGGACGAGGTCGCCACCGGCAAGGTCACCGGCGAGGAGGAGCGCTACTCCCACACCGACCTCGTCGACTTCAAGGCGAACGTCGAGGGCGCGCAGAAGTCCTTCGAGCTGCTCAAGCCGGTCGCCTCGAAGAACGACCCGAAGCTCGTCGCCGAACTCGACGAGCAGTTCGCCGCCCTGAACGCGCTGCTCGACAAGTACCGCACGGACAAGGCGAGCTACGTCTTCACGTCGTACGACAAGGTCGGCAAGGCCGAGCGCAAGGAGCTCTCCGACGGCGTCAACGCGCTGGCCGAGCCGCTCTCCAAGCTCGCCGCCGCGGTCGTGAAGTAAGCAGGGGGAGCCACCATGACCGACGAGACCACCACGGAGCAGACCGCCGCGGAGCAGACCGCCGCGCCCTCCCGCCGCAAGGTCATCGGCTGGGGCGGTGCCGGGCTCGCGCTCGGTGCCGCCGCGGCCGGCGGCGCCGTCGCCCTGACCCGTGACGGCGACTCCACCGCCCCGGTCGCCGAGAGCGGCGGGGCCGTCCCCTTCCACGGCCCGCACCAGGCCGGCATCGCCACCGCCGTGCAGGACCGGCTGCACTTCGCCTCCTTCGACGTGAAGACGAAGGACCGCGACGAGCTGATCCAGCTCCTCAAGGACTGGACGCGGGCCGCCGAGCGCATGACGGCCGGCGCCGAGGTCGGCGAGGGCGCCTACGGCGGCCTGCCGGAGGCCCCGCCGGACGACACGGGCGAGGCCCTGGGCCTGAAGCCCTCCCGCCTCACCCTCACGATCGGCTTCGGCCCCTCGCTCTTCGACGGACGCTTCGGGCTGAAGGACAAGCGGCCCGGGGCCCTGGTGGACCTGCCCAAGTTCCCCGGCGACAACCTGGACCCGGCGCGCAGCGGCGGCGACCTCTGCGTGCAGGCCTGCGCGGACGACCCGCAGGTCGCCGTGCACGCCATCCGCAACCTCGCCCGGATCGGCTTCGGCAAGGTCGCGGTGCGCTGGTCGCAGCTGGGCTTCGGCAAGACGTCCTCGACGACCCCGGACGCCCAGACCCCCCGCAACCTCTTCGGCTTCAAGGACGGCACCCGCAACATCGCGGGCACCGAGACCGAGCGGCTCGCGAAGCACGTGTGGGTGTCCGGCAAGGACGCCGAGGGCGCCGCGGCCTGGATGGACGGCGGCTCGTACCTCGTCGCCCGCCGCATCCGCATGAACGTCGAGACCTGGGACCGCACCCCGCTCTCCGAGCAGGAGGACATCTTCGGCCGTGACAAGAGGGAAGGCGCCCCGGTCGGCAAGGCCAAGGAGCACGACGAGCCGTTCCTGAAGGCGATGAAGCCGGACTCGCACGTCCGGCTCGCCCATCCGGACAGCAACAACGGGGCGACGATCCTGCGCCGCGGCTACTCCTTCACCGACGGCACGGACGGCCTCGGCCGTCTGGAGGCGGGCCTGTTCTTCCTGGCGTACCAGCGGGACGTCCGCACCGGCTTCATCCCGGTGCAGAGCTCGCTGGCCAAGTCCGACGCGCTCAACGAGTACACACAGCACGTGGGTTCGGCGCTGTTCGCGATCCCGCCGGGCGTCCGCGACAAGGACGACTGGTGGGGCCGGGCGCTGTTCTCGTGATCGAGGAGGGAAACCGACGTGTTCGGTAACTATCTGATCGGCCTGCGCGAGGGTCTGGAAGCCAGTCTGGTCGTCTGCATCCTCATCGCGTACCTGGTGAAGACCGGGCGCCGGGACGCGCTGAAGCCGATCTGGATCGGCATCGGCGTGGCCGTCGGCGTCGCCCTGGCCTTCGGCGCGGGCCTGGAGTTCGGCTCCCAGGAGCTGACCTTCGAGGCGCAGGAGGCGCTCGGCGGCTCGCTGTCGGTGCTCGCCGTGGGCCTGGTGACCTGGATGGTCTTCTGGATGCGGCGGACGGCCCGGCACCTCAAGGCGGAGCTGCACGGCAAGCTGGACGCGGCCCTGCAGATGGGCACGGGCGCGCTGGTCGCCACCGCCTTCCTGGCGGTGGGCCGCGAGGGCCTGGAGACGGCGCTCTTCGTGTGGGCGTCGGTACGGGCCTCCTCGGACGGTTCGTACGCGCCGCTGATCGGCGTCGTCCTCGGCCTGCTCACGGCCGTCCTCCTCGGCTGGCTGTTCTACCGGGGCGCGCTGAAGATCAACCTGGCGAAGTTCTTCACCTGGACCGGCGGGATGCTGGTCGTGGTGGCGGCGGGCGTGCTCGCGTACGGCGTGCACGACCTCCAGGAGGCCCGCTTCCTCGGCGGCCTCGCGGACAAGGCCTTCGACATCTCGGCGACGATCCCGCCGGACAGCTGGTACGGCACGCTCCTCAAGGGCGTCTTCAACTTCCAGCCGGACCCGACGGTCCTTCAGGTCACGGTGTGGGCGCTGTATCTGATCCCGACTCTCGCGCTGTTCCTGGCCCCGATAGGGTCGGGTCCGTCCGTGCGGGTGAAGAAGCAGAAGGCGACCGATGAGAAGGCTGAGGCTGAGGCGAGCGCCGAGACGACCGCTTGAGCGGCTGTCGTCGCGGCCCGCGAGGTTCCTTGCCGCCACGGCGGCGGCGACCGTCCTGTCGCTGACGGCGAGCGGCTGCGTGACCGTCCACGGCGAACTGGCGCTGCTGCCGCCGGCGACGAAGTCCGAGGCCGCGCAGGCCCTCGCGGACTTCACGGCGGCCTACAACAAGGCCGACAAGGCCTATGACCCGGCCCTGGACGCGGGCCGGGTCACCGGCCCGCTCGGGGAGGTCAACCAGGCGGGCCTGCGCGCCCGGTCGATCAACACCCCCGGCGGCAATCCGGACCACAAGCCCCTCGCGCTGACCGACGCGCGGTTCGTGCTGCCCCGGAAGGCGGGCTGGCCGCGCTGGTTCGTGGCGGACACCGCCTCCAACCGGGCCTCCGGCGACCAGCGCTGGCTCCTGGTCTTCGTGCGCAACGGGCCCGAGCAGCTGTGGGAGGTCGCGTACCTCACGATCCTCTCCCGGACCGCGGTGCCCGAGTTCGCCGAGGAGGAGGGGTACGCGGTGCCGGTCGCCGCGGACACCGACGCGCTGGCGGTCGCGCCCCGGGACCTCGGCAAGGAGTACGTCGCGTACCTCAAGGACGGGCGGCCGGGGCCGTTCGCGCCGGGCACCCACACCACGGAGTGGCGGGCGCAGCGGCAGAAGGCCGCCAAGCGGCCGGGCATGGCCACCCAGTACCTCGACCGGGTCACCGACCGGGGGGACTTCGCGCCGCTCGGGCTGCGGACGCGGGACGGCGGCGCGCTGGTCTTCTTCGCGACGCGGTACTTCGAGCGGCAGACGGCGGCGAAGGGCTACCGGCCGAAGGTCGGCACCGACACCAAGGCGCTGCTGACCGGCGAGATCAAGAACACGGTCACCCGCGAGTGGGTGTCGAGCCAGGCGGCCCTGGTGAAGCCGGCGGGCACGGACCGGAACGGGGTCACGGTCGCGAGCCGGCTCCAGGGCGTGGTGGGGGCGGAGGGCTCGTAGGGCCTCGGTCCGGGGGTTCGTAGGACCTCGGTCCGTCCGGGAGGCGGGCCCTCCCCTCCTCCCGCCGCCCCCGTGGGGGGGCTCAGCGCGTCAGCGGCCAGGCGATCTCGTGGGCCGGGTGCTCCCCGTCCCCGTCCGCCTCGCGCTCGGCCGCGTGGCGGGCGCAGGCGTCCTGGAGGGCCTCCAGGAGGTTCAGCGGGTCGGGCAGCGGGTGCTCGGGGCCGCGGACCCAGGCGACGACCGGGTGGGCCTCCTCGTCACCGGGCAGCCGGGCCGGCGGCACGAGGACGTAGCTGCCGCGGCAGTGCCAGCGCAGCCCCGGGTGCTCGTCCATCGTCTCGGGGTGGCAGTCCAGCTCGCACGGCCACCACTCGTCCTCGTCCTCGGGGGTGCCGCGGGTGGCGGTGAAGAAGAGCATCCGCCCGCCGACCGTGTCGACGTCGGCGGACTCGGCGACGGGGCCGACCTCCACGCCCTCGGCGAGGAGGCGCTCCAGGGCGGCGCGGCCGGCGGCCAGCGGGACGTCGAGGACGTCGTGGACCATGCCGGTGGCGGTGATGAAGTTCGCCTCGGGCTCGTTGCGGGCCCAGCGCTCGATCTGGGCGCGGTCGGTGGTCGACTGCGTCTGCCAGGCGAAGGAGACGGGGTGCCGGGCGGGAGTGGGACAGCCGATCCGCTCACAGGAACAGCTGTAGCCCACGGGGTACGCGGCGGGGGCCAGGGGCAGCCCGGCGGCGGCGGTGGCCAGGAGCAGCTTCTCGCGGTCGTTCTCGTCGTCGGCCGCGGTGCGTTTGGGGCGCCTGCGCAGCCACTGTGCGAGTCTGCTCTCCGTGCCGCGGTAGCGGCCGATGCCGTCGCCCATCTATCCCCTCACACCTCATGCTCGCCCGTTCGGCTCTGCCCATGGTCCCACCATCCTGCGCCCCGGGTGACCGGAGTGCGGAACCGGGGTGCCCCCGGAGTCCGGGAGCGGAGGCCGGGCGGGGGTCAGGGGCGGGGAGCGAGGCCGCGCAGGGCGAGGTCGACGAGGGCGTCGGCGTAGGCGTGGGTGAGCGGCAGGGTGCGGTGGATCCAGCGGTGGTGGAGCGGTCCGACGAGGAGTTCGACGGCGACGCGGGGATCGACCCCCGGGTCGATGTCGCCCTTGGCCTGAGCGGCCTCGACGCGGCGGACGTAGGACCGGAGCTGGGGTTCGAGCAGGGCCTCGGTGAAGCGGGCGCCGAGTTCGGGGTCGACGACGCCCTCGGCGGCGAGGGCGCGGGTGGGGCCGTCGAAGGCGGGGTCGGTCAGCTCGTCGACGGTGGCGCGCAGCACGCGCTTGAGGTCGGCGGCGAGGTCTCCGGTGTCGGGGATCTCACTGTCGCCCTCCCCGCCGTGGGCGTCGTTCCGCCGAGCCGTCTCGCCGGTCCGGGCGGCGAGGTCGAGGAAGGCGTCGAGGAGGACGGCCGCCTTGGAGGGCCACCAGCGGTAGATGGTCTGCTTGCCGACGCCGGCGCGGGCGGCGATGCCCTCGATGGTGGTCTTCGCGTAGCCGGTCTCGGAGACGAGGGCGAGGGCGGCGTCGAAGATGGCGCGGCGGGAGCGCTCGCTGCGGCGGGAGGCGTCGGGGGCGGCCTTGGCGGGTCTGGTCTCGGGCATGGACCCCAATCTAGCAGCGAACGAGACGAGGCGTCTCGCCGGCCGAACGGGTCCGAACCACCCGAACGGTCCACAGCGCGGAGCCCGTCGAGAGCGGACCATGGGGTCCACCGATCACCGGCCGTTCCGGCCGCCCGTCCGTGAGGAGCCCTCATTGCGCCCCACTCCGCGCACGCCCTCGCCCCGCCGTTACCTGATGTGCCCACCCACGCACTTCGCGGTGACGTACTCCATCAACCCCTGGATGGACCCCACGAAACCGGTCGACCTGCCGCTCGCCCTCGCCCAGTGGGAGGACCTGCGCGACCGCTACCGCTCGCTCGGCCACAGCGTGGAGCTCCTGGAGCCCGACCCGGCCCTGCCGGACATGGTCTTCGCGGCCAACGGCGCGACGGTCGTCGGGGGCCGGGTGCTCGGCGCGAAGTTCGCCCACCCCGAGCGGGCCCGCGAGGCCGACGCCCACGTGTCCTGGTTCCGCCGGAACGGCTGGGCGGACGACGACGTGCGCGTGCCGGAGCACGTGAACGAGGGCGAGGGCGACTTCGCCGTCACCGCCTCCTGGATCCTCGCCGGCCGCGGCTTCCGCTCCAGCCCGCTCTCCCACGACGAGGCGCAGGAGTTCTTCGGCCGTCCGGTGATCGGCCTGGAGCTGGTGGACCCGCGCTACTACCACCTGGACACGGCGCTGTGCGTCCTGGACGACGCCCGGGACGAGGTCATGTACCACCCCGACGCCTTCTCCCCCGGCAGTCGCGCGGTGCTCGCCCGGCTCTTCCCGGACGCCCTGATCGCGACCGGCGAGGACGCGGCGGCCCTCGGGCTCAACGCGGTGAGCGACGGCCGGCACGTCCTGCTCCCGCAGGCCGCGGTGGGCCTCTTCGAACCCCTCCGCGCGCGGGGCTTCGAACCCGTCGGCATGGACCTGGGCGAACTCCTCAAGGGCGGCGGCAGCGTGAAGTGCTGCACCCAGGAGCTGCGGCCCTAGTCCCGGTCCCGGCCCTCCGGCGGCCAGGAGTCGCCCCACTCCGCGTCCCGGGCCTGCTTGTACAGGGGCCCGTGGCGCTTGGTGACGGTCTCGCGGGCGAGTCCGTCGGGGCCGCACAGTTCGAGGAGGACGAGCCCCTTGCGGGTCTGCGGCCTGCGGGTGATGCGGGAGGTCGCGGGAGTCACGGGGAAGCGGACGGCGGCCACGTACGCGTACTTCTCGTCCTCGTACGCCAGCGACCCGCCCTTCACCTTCCGGTGCAGCGAGGAGCGGCTGACCCGGGCGGAGAAGTGGCACCAGTCCGCGCCGGGCACGATCGGGCAGGCCCCGCTGTGCGGGCAGGGCGCGGCGACGGTGAAGCCGGCGTCGATCAGCAGGGTGCGGGCCGCGATGATCCGCTCGTAGCCGTCGGGCGTGCCGGGCTCGACGATCACCACGGCCCGGGCGGCGCGGGCCGCCTCGGTGACGAGCGCCGCCCGGTCGGCCCCGGTCAGCTCCTTGAGGACGTACGAGACGGTGACGAGGTCGGTGTCGGCGAGGTCCAGGGCGGAGCCGATCCGCTCGCGCCGCCACTCCGCGTCCAGGACGCCGTCGGCCAGCTCGCGACCGAGCGCGAGGGCGGGCTCCGCCCAGTCGAGCACGGTGGTGCGCGGCGGCTCCTCCTCCCAGGCCCCGGCGACGGCCCAGCTCGCCGCGCCCGTGCCGCCGCCGACGTCGGTGTGGGTGCGCGGCGCCCAGTCGGGCGCGGCCTCCCGGAGGGCGTCGAGGGCGCCCCGCACCGCCTCGAAGGTCGCCGGCATGCGGTACGCGGCGTACGCGGCGACGTCGGAGCGGTCGCGCAGCACGGGGGCGTCCGTCGGGGTGGTGCCCCGGTAGGTGGCGATCAGCCGCTCGACGGCCTGCGCGGCCCGGTGGGGCGGCAGCCCGTCGAGGAGTCCGGCGAGGGCGGCGCGCAGGGAGTCGGCGGAGGGAGCTGAGGCGTTCACCGAGTCAGTCTAGGCGGGCTCGCCGGTCCGGTTCTCCGGCGTGCGCCAGGGGCGGCAGAGGCCCAGGAAGCAGGCCAGGGCCAGGACGGCGCAGCCGAGCTGGACGACCGCCATGGGGACGGCGGTGTGCTCGCCCGCGATGCCGACGAGCGGGGAGGCGACGGCGCCGATGAGGAAGGAGGAGGTGCCGAGGAGGGCCGAGGCGGATCCGGCGGCGTGCGGGGTGCGCATGAGGGCCTGGGCGTTGGTGTTGGGCATGGCCAGGCCCATCGCGGACATCAGGACGAAGAGTCCGGCGGCGATCGGGGCCAGCCCGACCTCGCCGAGGACGCCGCTGGTCATGAGGGTCAGGGCCACGGCCGCGAGCAGGATGGCGCCGAGGCCGCAGCCGAGGGCCTTGTCGAGGCTGACCCGGCCGACGAGGAGCTTGCCGTTGATCTGGCCGACGGCGACGAGCCCGATGGAGTTGAGGCCGAAGAGCAGGCTGAAGGTCTGCGGGGAGGCGCCGTAGAGGTCCTGCACCACGAACGGCGATGCGCTGATGTACGCGAAGAGGGCGGCGAAGGCGAGGCCGCCGGTCAGCATGTAGCCGGTGAAGACCCGGTCGGCGAGGAGCCCCCGCATGGTGCGCAGGGCCTGTCCGACCCCGCCCTCGTGCCGCCGCTCGGGGGGCAGCGTCTCGTGGAGGAAGCGCCAGACGACGAGGGTGAGCAGGAGGCCGATCGCGGTGAGGACGTGGAAGACGCCCCGCCAGTCGGTGAGCCGGAGGATCTGGCCGCCGATGAGGGGGGCGATGATCGGGGCTGCGCCGGAGATCAGCATCAGGGTGGAGAAGAAGCGGGCCATCTCGACGCCGTCGTACAGGTCGCGGACGACGGCGCGGGCGATGACGATGCCGGCGGCGCCGGCGAGGCCCTGGAGGAGCCGGAAGCCGATGAGGAGTTCGGCGGTGGGGGCGAGGGCGCAGACGGCGGTGGCGAGGACGTACACGACCATGCCGATGAGCAGCGGGCGCCGGCGTCCCCACTTGTCGCTCATGGGGCCGACGACGAGCTGGCCGAGGGCCATGCCGGCGAGGCAGGCGGTGAGGGTGAGCTGCACGGTGGCGGCGGGGGCCCGCAGCGCGCCGGTGACCTCCGGGAGGGCCGGGAGGTACATGTCCATGGAGAGCGGGGGGAGGGCAGTGAGTCCGCCCAGGACGAGGGTGACGAGGAGCCCCGTCCGCCGGGTGGCGGTGACGACCGGGGTGGTTTCGTTTATGTGCCCTTGTGTTGTTTTCTGGCCGCTCTCCGGCATCGACTGCTCCATTTCGTTGAATCCTTGTCTATGCTCTCAGCTCGACCGGCATGGTCGAGACCTATGGGGTGGGGATGGACGCGAACAGGACGGTGCGCTGGGGGATCCTGGCGACGGGCGGCATAGCGGAACGGTTCACCAGGGACGTGCTGACGCTCGACGGCGCGGAGGTCGTCGCGGTGGCGTCCCGCACGGAGGCGTCGGCGAAGGCCTTCGCCGACCGGTTCGGGATCCCGCGGGCGTACGGGGAATGGGCCGGGCTCTTCGCCGACGACGACGTCGACGTGGTGTACGTGGCGACCCCGCACCACGCGCACCGGGCGGCGGCCGGACTCGCCCTGGAGGCGGGCAGGGCGGTGCTCTGCGAGAAGGCCCTCACGCTCAACGCCCGCGAGGCGGAGGAACTCGTCGCGCTCTCCCGGGACCGCGGCCTCTTCCTGATGGAGGCCATGTGGATGTACTGCAACCCGCTGGTCCGACGGATCGCCGAACTCGTGCGCGACGGCGCGATCGGCGAAGTCCGCACCGTCCAGGCCGACTTCGGGATCGCGGGGCCCTTCGACGCCGGCCACCGGCTGCGGGACCCGGCGGTGGGCGGCGGGGCGCTGCTCGACCTGGGGGTGTATCCGGTGTCGTTCGCGCAGCTGCTGCTCGGCGAGCCGTCCACGGTCCACGCGCACGCGCGGATCTCGCCGGAGGGCGTCGACCTGAACACGGGCGTGCTGCTCGGCTGGGACTCGGGCGCCTCGGCCCTGCTGTCCTGCTCGCTGGAGGCGGACACCCCGCTGACGGCCTCGGTGACGGGCACCGAGGGCCGGATCGACGTCCCGCGCGGCTTCTTCTTCCCCGAGCGGTTCACGCTGCTGCGCAACGGCGCGGAACCGGAGGAGTACGTGAACGAGGACGACCCGCACTCGCTGCGGCACGAGGCGGCGGAGGTGATGCGCTGTCTGCGCGCCGGCGAGACGGAGTCCCCGCTCGTCCCCCTGGAGGGCTCGCTCGCGGTGATGCGGACGCTCGACGCGGTACGGGACCGCGTCGGCGTCCGCTACCCCTCCGAACTCGCGGTCACGCGGGCGTGAGCCCCGGGGCGCCCGCCTCCGTGACGTAGGAGGCGGCGGTGGTGACGGGGGCGCCCGGCCGGGTCACGTACGGCACCGTGCGGAAGTCGGCCCGGGCGCTCTCCTCGCCGAGCTCCACGGTCACGTAGCCGCGGCGCCCGTTGAAGAACCTCAGGTGCGGATTGGCCTGCATGAGCCTGTCGTAGTTCGAGGGCCGGTCGGCGCCGTCCTTGCCGCTGGCGACGGACGTGGCGACGATCTCGGTGCCGACCGTCCGGGAGGCCGGGTCGCGGAAGTCGGCCTTGATGTCCAGGCCGTAGCCGACGTGGACGTCCCCGGTGAGCACCATCAGGTTCTCGACGCCGGCGGCCTCGGCCCCCGCGAGGACCCGCCGCCGGGAGGCCGGGTAGCCGTCCCAGGAGTCCATCGACAGCTTGAAGTCGGCGGTGGGGCGGTCGCGGCGCTCGGAGAACACCACCTGCTGCGGCAGCACGTTCCAGCGGGCTTCGGAGGCGCGCCAGCCGTCGAGCAGCCAGCGTTCCTGGGCGGCGCCGGTCAGGGTGCGCGCCGGGTCCTCCGACTCGGGGCCCGGGACCCGCCAGCCGTCCCCGTACGCCTGGTCGGAGCGGTACTGGCGGGTGTCGAGGATGTCGAACTGGGCGAGCCGCCCGAAGCGCAGCCGCCGGTACAGCCTCATGTCGGGTCCCTCGGGCAGCTGGGGGCGGCGCAGCGGCTGGTGCTCCCAGTAGGCGCGGTAGGCGGCGGCGCGGCGGAGCAGGAACTCCTCCGGCGGCACGTCGTTCTCGGGGGTGTCGCCCGCGTAGTTGTTCTCGGTCTCGTGGTCGTCCCAGGTGACGACGAAGGGGTGGGCGGCGTGCGCGGCGCGCAGGTCGGGGTCGGACTTGTAGAGCGCGTAGCGGAGCCGGTAGTCCTCCAGGGTGAGCGTCTCGCGGTCGAAGACGGCCGGAAGGGTGCGGTCGGTGTAGGCGCGGGCGCCGCCGGTGGCGCCGACGGCGTACTCGTACAGGTAGTCGCCGAGGTGGAAGACGACGTCGACGTCCTCCCGGGCGAGGTGGCCGTAGGCCGTGAAGTACCCGTCGTGGTAGGCCTGGCACGAGACGGCGGCGAGCCTGAGGGCGGTGTTCCGGGCGCCGGGGGCCGGGGCGGTGCGGGTCCGCCCGACCGGGCTGATCCACTCGCCGACGCGGAAGCGGTAGAAGAACACGCGGTCGGGGTCGAGGTGCTCGACCTCGATGTGGACGCCGTGCCGGAACTCGGGGTGCGCGACGGCCAGGCCCCGCCGGACGATCCGGGCGAACCGCTCGTCGCGGGCGAGTTCCCAGTGCACGGAGACCCGGCCGGCGGGCAGCCCGCCGTCCGGCTCGAAGGGGCGGGGCGCGAGGCGGGTCCACAGGAGCACGGAGTCGGGCAGGGGGTCGCCCGAGGCCACGCCCAGGGTGAACGGGTCCTCCGTGACACGCCGGGCGTCCAGCTCGGCGGCGGCCGCGGCGCCGGCCGCGGGCAGCTGGGTGGCGAAGGCGAGCGCGGCGGCCGCGCCGGTGACGGTGAGGAACCGGCGGCGTCCGAAGTGACGTGCGGCGACACGGAGTTCCTCGGAGTGGTCCTGTACGTGGTCCATGTTTCCCCTCCCCAGACGGATGCTGTCCTTCCGTCATTCGAGGGGGGTCGGACGACCTCCCCTTGTCGAGTACAGAACATCCACGTGTCGGACGGATGAGTTCATGGGGCACGCGTCTCGCGTACGCTGCGCGCCCATGAGCATCGCAGTGGTGACGGGAGCCGGCTCGGGCATCGGACGGAGCGTGGCGCTGGCCCTCGCGGCGGCCGGCTGGTCGGTGGCCCTCGCGGGCCGCAGGGCCGGGGCCCTGAAGGAGACGGCGGCGGCCCTCCCGGCGGGCGACTTCCTGTCCGTCCCGACGGACGTGACCGCCGAGGAGGAGGTGACGGCCCTCTTCGCGTCCGTACGGGACCACTGGGGCCGGGTCGACCTGCTCTTCAACAACGCCGGTACGTTCGCGGGCGGCGGCGTCCCCGTCGAGGACCTGGACCCGGCGACCTGGCGCGCGGTCGTCGACGTGAACCTGACGGGCGCCTTCCTCTGCGCCCAGGCCGCCTTCCGGACCATGAAGGAGCAGGACCCGCAGGGCGGCCGGATCATCAACAACGGCTCGATCTCCGCGCACGTGCCGCGCCCGCACTCGATCGCGTACACGGCGACGAAGCACGCGATGACGGGCCTGACGAAGTCGCTGTCCCTCGACGGACGGCCGTACCGGATCGCCTGCGGTCAGCTCGACATCGGCAACGCGGCGACGGAGATGACGGCCCGCATGCAGACCGGCATCCTCCAGGCCGACGGCGAGCTGGCGGCGGAGCCGGTGATGGACGCGGCGGACGTGGCGGCGACGGTGGTGCACATGGCGGGGCTGCCGCTGGAGGCGAACGTGCAGTTCGCGACGGTGATGGCGACGACGATGCCCTACATCGGGCGGGGCTGAGGGCCCGCGCCGGGCGCCGGCCGGAGCCGAGACGCCGTGCCGGGCGCCGGCCCGGGGTGAGCCTCGTACCGCACGCCGGCCCGGGGTGAGCCTCCGTGCCTCCCGTCGGCCGGGGACGGGGCCCGCCCCCGGCCGACGGGGCGTCAGGCCTGGCCGGTCTCGAACCGGGAGACCTTTCCGCCGTCGACGGTGAACGCCCACGTGGTGCGCATCTCGCCCCAGGTGTCGTTCCGGTAGCGGGCGACGAGCGCCCGCCCGCCGTCCGCCTCGCTCTCGACGTCCATGTGCCCGCGCGAGCCGAACACCTCGCGGTCGAGCCAGTCCTTCACGTCGCGGTCGGAGCCGTCGTCGGACATGGTCGCCCCGGGCGTCAGAACCTCGAAGAGGGCGGACTCGTCGTTGGCGTTGAGGGCCGTGACGAAGGCACGCACGGCAGGGTCGCTGAGCTGGTTCACGGGAATGGTCATGCCCCACCCGTACACCCGCCGGGCGCCCGTTCCCGGGCGCCCCGGCCGTGGAGTCCCCCCGACAGCGGCCTCCGAACCGTCAGGACCAGTCGCAGGCCTTGCCGTCGCCGTCCCGGTCGAGGCCGGAGCGGTAGCCGGGCTGACCCCGGTGGATGGGGGCCTTGCCGGCGGCGCGGACGGCGTCGCAGTTCTTGTAGTAGACGAGGCCGCCGCCGTCGGATCCGCCGGAACCCGAGCCGGAGCCTCCCGAGCCGCTGCCGCTGCCGCCGTGACGGTCCGGGTCGGGGTCCGGGTGCAGCCGGGCGTGGTCCCCGCTCGGGCAGGAGAGGCCGGGACGGGCGAGGGAGAGCCGGACGGACAGGTACCGCGGGTCCTCGATGTCCTCGCCCGCCTCCGGGTCCTGGAAGCAGATCCGCCAGTCGTCGTGACCGGCCGCCAGGTCGACGTCCGTATAGACGCCGTCGCCCCGGATCCCGGTCAGACCCGCCTTCCGGAGGACCGCGGAGCCGGACGCGAAGGTCTTGCCGACGACGTTCGGCACCTTGGGGAAGACGACGGCCTCGCCGTCCCGCGCCGGGCAGGGACTGGCCTTCCCGACGACGGCGAACTCGATCCGGCCCCGCCGCCCCTCCTGGGTCGTGGTGGTCTCCCCGGCGCCCGGCTCCTGGAAGCAGACCTTCCAGTTGCTGTCGACGAACTGCGACCTGTCGTCCTCGGTGGCGTCGTGCGAGCGCGTCCGGAACCCCGCCTCGTACGCCGCCTTCGACGCCGTCTCCAGGTTCTGGCCGGTGTAGTCGGCGACCACCCGCCGCACGACCGGCGGCGGGGTGGGCGTGGGCGGGGTGTACGGGGTGAAGGACGGGAAGGCGGCGGCCCGCGGCCGGGCGTCGGCCGCCGCGGGCCGGTCCGCCGGCGGGTCGCTGGTGCCGACCGCCACGAACCAGACGGCGGACAGGACGGTCGCGAGGACCTTCCGGCCGGGCGACCAACGGGTCCGCCAGGCCAGCACCATGCCGGCCGGCGGCACGAGGAACAGGCAGAAGACGACGAAGCCGGGCCGCCGCCACCACCGCTCTTCCCGAACCGGGCCCTTGTCCAGCGACACGCCCACGCGCCCCTGCCCCTCCCTGATGACGTCTCAGCGCCCACAGGGTATGACCTGCGGATTCGCCGCCCGCACCCGGGGTCGGACGGTTCAGTCCAGGCAGAACTCGTTGCCCTCGGGGTCGGTCATCACGATGTGGCCGCCGCTCATCGGCGGGGCGGGCTCGAAGCGGCGCACCCGTTTCGCCCCGAGGCCGACGAGCCGGTCGCACTCGGCCTCCAGGGCCGCCATGCGCTCCTCCCCCACGAGCCCGGGGGCGGCGCGGACGTCGAGGTGCACCCGGTTCTTGGCGGCCTTGTCCTCCGGCACCCGCTGGAAGAAGACGCGCGGGCCCCGCCCGTCCGGGTCCTCGATGGCGGACCTGGCGTCGCGCTCCGCCTCCGGTACGCCGATCCTCGCGAGGAAGTCGTCCCAGGCCGCCAACGGGTCGGTGCCCTCGGGCAGTTCGACCCCGGGCGGCCCGGGATGGACGTACCCCAGCGCGTCACGCCAGAAGGAGGACAGCGCACGGGGATCGTGGGCGTCGAAGGTGACCTGGAAACGGTTGCTCATGGGGACTCGCTCCCTTCGTAGCGGTTCGCGAGCCGACCGTATCGGAGCCCTCTGACAATCGTCCGGCGGACACCGGGCGCCTCAGCACGCCGTCCGAATCGCGCCGGCGGTACGGGGCGCCCCTCGGCACCCTGGCCTCATGAGCACCCACACCGCCACCGCCCGCGCCGTCCCCGCCGACGGCTTCGACCGGGCCCTCGCCGAGGCCTTCGCCGACCCGGCGGTGGTCCTGGTACACGTCCGGGCGGTCGAGTACGGCTGCTTCGACTTCGAGGTCCGGCGCCCCTGACACCGCGTTCCCGCGATGCCGACGGACGGGTTCAGGCGGGGCTTCACCGTGCGCCGGACGTGCTAAATCCGCGAGTTGCGCAGCGACTGCCACGCGGCGCCGGCCAGCGCCCGCGTCGACCGGGGGACCGAAAGCCGCTCGTGCTCGCGGTACAGCTCCCAGTTGTACCGGACGAGAGACAGCTTGTTCGAGGACAGCGAACCCGCCTGGTGGGCCCTGTACACCGCGAGCGGCTCGGCCAGGCCCCGGGCGTCGGCGCCGTCCCGCATGATCGACAGCCAGAGTGCGTAGTCCTGGCGCTTGCGCATCTCCGGCATCAGCCTCGTGCCCAGGACGTTGCGGTCGTACATGGCGGTGAGCGCACCGATGTGGTCCCGGACCAGCATCGCCCGGTAGTCCACGTGCTCCCGCGCACGGACCACCCGGCCGTTCGGAACGAAGTCGGTGCTCTCGCCCTCGTGGTCGGCGTCCATCTTGAAGTACGAGGTGAACGTCAGAGGCGCGGTGCCCTCCGCGGCGAAGGCGAGCTGCTTCTCGGTCTTCTCCGGGAGCCACATGTCGTCGCTGTCGAGGAAGGCGACGTAGTCCCCCCGGGCCCGCTCGATGGCGAGGTTCCGTGCCCGGCCGGCACCGCCCTGTTCCGGGGCCGACTCAGGCTTGACGCGCTCGTCCTGCCGGGCGAACTCCATGAGCAGGTCCATGGAGTCGTCGGAGGACTTGTCGTCGGTGACCAGCAGCTCCAGATCGCCATGGGTCTGCGTGAGGACCGAGCGAACCGCCGCACCGAGCGTCGCTGCCGAGTTGTACACGGGCATCACGACGGACACCAGGGGCACAGCACTTCTCCTTGTCAGGCCGAAGAGGACGGTCCATTCAAGCACTGGAACCGCAGGAGGGCCTCCGACCGGGCGGAACCCGGTCGAAGGCCCTCCCCACGCGGGCCGACAGACGAGTCGGGCTGTACGCCGGGTTCTGTGCCCCAATCTTTTCTGACCTGAGGAGTGAAACGCAAGGGCGGTCGACCCTTGCGTTTTCCCTGTTCCGACCCGTTCCGATCTGTTCCGATGGGGAGCGACGAGGGGTAAACGGGTTCCGATCTGCCCCTCCCCTGACGCTCCCCACTCCCCACATTCTCCCCAGCCACTCCCCCGCCAGGTCGGCCATCCAGAGTGTCTACAGGCAGGTCAGAGCGTTGCGTCGAAGGCGACTGCCTTGTCTACGAACCCGCGCCCCCCAGCTCGCCGGGTTCGTAGGTTCGCCCCCTGCGTTCAGCGAAGCGCCGGCGCTCCTCTTCCATGTCGAGCACGCAGGCCCCGCACGATGAGAGCTCGTACCGCTCCCCTCTCGGGGTGATGATCTCGTCGAGACGCGTCACGAACAGATCCGCCTGGCCACACCGGAAGCAGGCTCCGGTCGTCCAGTCGTAGAGGGCGAGGATCGCGTCTGGAGTCATGGCGGTCTCCGTTGCTGTGGCCGTGTGGCGGCTCGGAGCCGCACCAGTACATAGAGGGCGCAGCTGTTCAGCCTGCCCTTCCTTATGACCAACGGAGATGCCTGTCACCTGGTGGTTCATCCTTTCGAGTGAACACGTGTTCTATTCCGAAAGGTACCTCTAGCCCTGCGGCATATGCCAGGGCGCCGCAGGGCTAGGGACGAACAAGCCACTTCCGGTCGTACCCTTCCGGCCAGAGTTGAACCATGATCACAGAAAGCGGCAGAGTAGCTGCTGACAAATGATCATGACCGTTCGAGCTTGGACGCGTGCCCGCCGACCAGCCCGAATGGATCATCAGCGCCCAGCAGGCGCTCGGGCTGCGAGTCCGTGACGCCCGCCTCTACGCCGACCTCACCCAAGAGCAGCTGGCCGAGCGCGCCGGCATCGATCGCTCAACTCTTCAGCGCATAGAGCGCGGCCAGAACGACGCCAAATTCAGCCACCTCGCCCGCGTCGCCCGCGCCCTTAACCTGCCCACGCGAGACCTCCTCCCCTGACCACAGCCCCGCCACCGGTCACGACACCCGAGCATGCCGAACGTTTCCGGACAGCAACAGTGGCCTAGTGCATCTATTTGGCTACGCGCGCCCCGCAAGGCGGGCCACTGTCAGACCCGGGCCGTAGCCTTGGCGCATGCCCGATTCGCACAGGGAGAGCCTCAGTCCCGAAGCTCTGAACGACGCCATCTGCGAGCTGCATGCCCGCGCCGGCGAGCAGCGGCGCCCGCTGACCGCGGACGAGCAGCGGATCTACCAGGTGCTCGTGGCCGCCTGGGGCGAGGCGATGCAGAGCCAGCAGGCCCTTGCGGCCTAGGATCCCGCTGTGCCAATCGAACTCTCCGACGAACTCATCCAGCTGCAGCAGGCCGCGGTCGACGCCCAGCGCGAGGCCACCGCAAGCCCCTACAGCGCCGAAGCATGGCGGCCCTGGCTCACCTCCGCAGAGGCCTGCCAGGAAGCCGTCACGACGCATGCAAAAGCTACGGGCCAGCCGCGCTTTGAGGTGGAGGCCGAGCTGAAGCTCGCCGTACTCCATCCCGAGAAGTACGCGGAGAAGAAGCGCAAGGAAGCGGAGAAGGCGAAGAAGTAGAGTCGCCCGCCCTGGCCCGTCGCGTCCGGGCAGCGCCCGGCCCCGCCTGCATCGCAGCAGCAGGCGGGGCCGTGGCGGTTCCCCCGACGGGGGTGGCGGGGAGGCCGTGCCGACAGCATGCACCCGAAATCAGCCATCGGGGTAGAGGTGTGGCGAGAACTCTCCAGTAGGTACGACAAAGCAGCCCCCTCCCGCCGAAGCGGGAGGGGGCGGAGTGCTGTTCAGGTCAGGCTTCCCAGGGCCAGGACGCATCCCGCCCGGCTTCCAGTAGCGGCACCATCCTGAACGCGGCATCGGTCAGGCCGCCGAACGTGTGCCGGTTCGCGCTCCCGGACGGCCCGTGCCCGGCCTGGTAGCCAGCCAGGTTCCAGGTGTACACCGGCACGCTGGCCGGGACCTGTGCGGTGGGGTCTCCGTAGTAGCTGTACGAGGCCTGCTCGTCGGTGACGATCAGGACCCGGTCGTGGCCACGGTAGTGGGCTCGGACCGCCTCGGTGGTGTTCGTGCCGCCGAGGTCGTGGAAGCGCTCCAGGACGCGCAGGACCGACTCACCCTTCCCGAGCGGCACCAGTCGGCTGGTCGTACCGAACTCCACCAGGTCGGCCTGCTCCGCGCGCGCGGCGACCGCCGTGCCGAACACCGCGGCGGAGTCGGCCCGGTTCAGCTGGGTGCGCTCCGAGAGCCCGCCGAACATCGACCCCGACCGGTCCACCAGGACCAGCGTCCGTCCCGGCAGCGCCGGTACGCTCGCGAGCGAGTAGCCCAGCGCCTTCTCCAGCGCGTGACCCCAGCGCAGCGACGGGGCGTGCTTGTACGCGGCCAGGAACCGGAACGGGAACTGTCGCGAGCGCGCCACCTCCTGCGGGTCGGACAGCCGCTTCGCGACCTGCTCGGCGATGTCGTCAGAGACGCCCGCCTCGTCGAAGTTCCGCAGGTTCCGCAGCAGGGCCATGTACCCCATGGACGGGATGATCGCCTCCCAGGCCTCCTTGTCCATGGGGCCCTGCAACCACCCGGCGAGGGCCTCCCACGTCATCCCGGCGTGGTTCAGGAACTCGGCGGCGTCCGGTCGGCGCAGCAGTTGGCGGCGCTTGTCGGTGTCCCACTCGCTGATGGCGGCGCGGGTGTGGAGAAGCTGCAGGGACTCGGGGATCGGCTTGTCGCGGTTGTGGCGGCGGTCGATGGCGTGCCCGAACAGGTCGCCCTGCCACAGGGCCTTCGGCGTGGGGTGAACGAGCTCGACGACGTCACCGAAGCGGTAGCCCTTGCCGGCGGTGTCGTACTTCAGCAGGGACCGCTCGGTGTAGAGCGAGCCGAGGGCGTCCTCGATGCCGCGCTTGAGCGGCTTGGGGATGGCCCGGCCGTAGCGGGACGTCCAGTAGGCGAGGAGCTCGCCGGGCTCGTCGGCGCGCTGGAGAACGGAGCCGATGACGCGGCGGTTCCAGCCCGCGTCCTGCTGCTCGATGGCGACCTGGTGACCGAGGCCGCTGTCGCCCTTCGCCGCGGCGAGGCGGGCGTAGGCGAACTCGGCGGCGCCGACGATGGACGCGGTGCGCATGTTGCCGGGGCCGCGGAGCCAAGCCAGGAGTCCGGCGGTCCATGCGGGGTCCTCGACGGCAAGCTGCCGGACGAGGGCGGTGTAGCGGTCGTCGCGCTGGCCGCCGGTCTCGTAGAAGGTGTCCTGGCCGACCATGTTGGCGACGGCGAGGAGGAACAGCTCGGAGCGGCTGTCGCGGAGGTGGCCGGCACCACCCTCGTGGGTACGGGTGCGCTCGCCGGTCGTGGCGACGGGAGAGCTGACGGCCGGACGGGTGCCGCGACTGTTGAAGCGGGTCATGAAAAAGCCCCTCACGTGGAGGGGAGGGCAGCAGTGGGGTGCCCGAGATCAAGGTCGGCGACGGGGACAAAGTGCTCTGGGCCGCTGAGCTACCTTCGACCGCATGGGTCGATGGCCGGGATTCGAACCCGGGTCTCTCTCTTAGCAGGAGAAGTATCCGTCGCCTTCGCACCGGGCACCCCCAATGCTGTGCCTCCCGAGATCAATGTCGGCTGCGGTGTTTTCACCAGAAGAAGTAACCGCGGCCAGCGCACCGGGAGGTGCATGAAGTTGTGGGGCCAACTTTAGCCGAAGTGGCTGATAGTGCACAGGGATTACCGATATCAGTTGGCTAGCGCAAAATTGCCCCTCCCTCGCCATAGCGAAGGAGGGGCGTTGTCAGCTCTCGGGGTGCGGTTCCGGCTCGGGCTGTGGCTCAAGGACGCCCATGTCGACGAGGGTCTCGGCGTCCGCGACCGACAGGTCGACGAGCGGCTGCACGGGCTGGTCGGGAGAGCTATCGGTCACTTCACGCGCTCCTTAGCCTGCGCACGGACGATGAGTAGGGTCCGCTGCAGCATGAGCGCCGCGACGGCCAGCAGGACCACAGTGCGCATGCCCCGCAGCACGACCGCAGGGCAGCCCGTCGGCCAGAGGGTGATGAGCATCGTATAGAGGCACAGGCCGCCCACAGCGCCGGCGAACAGCATGAGGTTGCGGCCCACGTCCGACTTCCACCACGGCGCCCGCAGGTGGTAGACGAGCGCGCACACGCAGCACGTCAGGAACGCGAGGGCGGACGCGCCCACGTTGATCCACTGGTCGACGGTCAGGTCAGGCATCGGGCACCCCCCGGTACGCGGCGGCGATCCTCTCCGCGAAATGGTTCTCGTACCGGGCCGCGCGCAGGAGCCGGGCGGTTTCCTCGACCTCGGGCCGGCGCTCCTCGGCGGCGATCCGGTCCCGCTGGGCGCGGGCCAGGGCCCCACTCGCGGCTCGCTGCCCCGGGGTGGAGCGGCGCTTACGTGTCAGGCGCTTCAGCCAGCTCAGCATCGGCCACCTCCCCGGGCTTCGGCAGCGAGGTGAGCACGTGGCCTGCCGTGCGGGACAGTTCGAGGAGCTCGGTGACCTGCTCCCGCTCGGCCTGCCGCGCCGCCTCGGACTCCATGTGCGCGGCCCGCCAGGTGTCCCGTTCGTCCCGCATGTCCTGCAGGGTGGAGCGGGGCACGAGCCGGCCGGTCAGGACGAGGAGGACGACGAGGGCGAGGAGCCCGGACAGGCTCATGTTGGTGGGGGTGAAACCCAGGATCTCGGTCACGGCCGCTTCTCCCCCTTGAGGTGGATTGGGCACGGGCAAGGTCAGGCGCCCGCCTTGACCGGGCTGCGCTGCTCGATCGCGAGCGGGCCGACGGGGGCGGTGACCTCGCGGTGGATGAGGAGGGCCACAGTGCCCTCGACGGCGGCCATCCACAAAGACTGGGTCTCAGCGTCTATGTGCAGCCCGAAGGCCAGGAAGAGCGCGAGCGCGCCCTGCGCGAGGTTCACGATCGCGGCCCCGACGGCGCCGGTCTTCAGCACGATCGCGGTGACGAGCGCCACGGCCAGGGACAGGACGGCCATGATGGCGCCCTGCTGTGCGGCCGAGACGTCGAGACCGTAGGCAGCCGACAACTTCAGGGCGATGGCCACGAGGGCCAGGATGTAGACGGGTTCGCGTCCGAAGATTCTCATGGGTGATCCGTTCTGGTCAGGAGTTGGTGGGGCCGGTGACGTCGACGGACACCTTCACGACGGCGTCGGCGATGGCCTTCTCGACGGCGGCGACGACCGTGGCAGTGTCGACATCGTCGCCGAGCTGCCCGGCGAGCGCCTTGATCGCGGCGGTCTGCGCGGAGACCTGCGCGGTCAGGTTGTTGAGCAGGGCCCAGGCGTCGAGGGTGCCCTTGCCCCTGTAGTCCCAGCCCTTGTAGGGCACGAGCGCCTTGTGGAGCTCGGCGAGCTGCTTGGCCTGCGTGGCGTCCATGTCGGGTTCCTCCTGCTGTCCGTTCGCGCGGGCTACGATGCCCGGGAAGACGATCTCCTTGAACTGCTTGATGCGAGCGGCGCCCGGGCAGGCGGTGCCCGAGACGGCCCACTCCGGGTACAGCGCGTGGTAACCGAAGCCGGGGTCATCCCACGAGCGGCAGATCCGCAGCGGAATGCCGTGGGTCTGGTGAGCCCAGACGCCGACGTTGATCAGCTCCTCGATCTGCGCCGGTGTCCACGGGTCGGTGTGCTCGAGGTTCGAGGCGCTCTCGAGAGAAATGGCGCCCGTGCCGTCGGCGCGAAGGTTCGCCCGGTAGTTCGCGTCGGCCCGAGTCTGCGTTCCGATGAACTGACCCAGGCTGCCGTCGAAGTCGAGCCCGAAGTGGCTTTCCAGGTTCGTCGAGTCGCGCCAGTACTCGTAGATACGGCGCTCGTCCCAGGGGGCGGCGATGCTGTGGAAGATGAACTGCGTCGGCCTGATGGCCGGCTGGGAGTCCGACTCCGGTTGCAGCTCCAGCTTGATGGCACCGGGGTACCAGGCCATGAGGCCTCCATACATGACGAAAGCCCCGGCCGACGGCTCGGGGCGTGCGGGGTGGTCAGGGGTCAGGTGGCGGATTCGTATGTGCCGGTAATGCGGAGTTCGTTGCCGCTGGCCCAGGCGAACGGGGTGGTCGCGGCCACGGACGACAGGTTCGAGACGGATGCCGATGCCGGGAAGAACGGGCTGGTGCCCGTGGCGCTGGGGCTGATGACGACCTGCCCCGGGAAGCGGCTGCCGCCGAGGGCCTGCGCCACGCCGATGCGGCTGCCGGACGAGGCCGCGGCCGCGAACGGCAGCGTGAGGGACCAGGCGCCGGAACCGTAGGTGGTCGTCGAGCCCATGGTCAGGTCAATCTGGAAGTTGACCAGCCGGCCGATCTTCCGGTGCTTGCCGACAATCGTTCCGTTGCCGAGGACCGGGTTCGTGGTGGCTGCCGTCCAGGTCGGCGTGTACGCGGTCCATGCCGCCAGCAGGTCGGTGAACTGGTCGCGGATCTCAGCGTTCATGTAGGCCGCGGTCACGACCTCACCGACAACCCACGTGCGGGGTACAGCAAGAGCCATGGGTCAGACCTCCAGAGTTGGGAACACGGGGTCAGCTACCGCCCACCAGTTCCGCTCGATGACGGGCAGGGCGGCGAGCGACTCCTCGACGGCATCGATGTCTGCAGGGAAAACGAGCGACCACCAGCCGGCGCCGCACACCACGCACCACATGCGCGGGTCGGCAGGCGTGACAATCTGCGCGGAGCCACAGGTACAGTCGGCCACCCACCTGCTGTGGTTGATCCGGGCGTACAGCTCGCCTGCCTGGGCGGCCGGGTCGGTGGTGATGCGCCGCTGCTGGTGGTGCTCGGTCCAGCGGATCACTCGTTCCGCCGGGGCATCCCCGTCCCAAGCAGCAGGGTCGAGGGTGGGCGGGGGACGGTAGAAGTCCTCCGCCCTGGTGATCGCTCCCATGGGAGTCCTCTCAGTAGGCGAGGCGAGTCGTGCTGCCCAGGACCGAGTAGGTGGAGTCGTCGAGGACCCACACGCTGTCGGTGTCCGAGCGGCTTACGTGGAAGTCGAGGAAGTGACGGTTCTGCAGGATGCGCTCGGTGTAGCCCTCCGCCGTCACGGTCACCGTGGACGCCATGGCCTGGCTCGGCAGAGTCGTGACGGTCATGACGCTGGAGATGTCCGCGTCGAGCAGAGCCCGGTACGTAGTGACCCCGAGGGTGGAGGCTTCGACAGGGAGCTGCCGCATCTCCGGCAGAGGGTCGGCATATCGGATGATCGCCCACGTCGCGGCGTCGATCACCGCAGAGTCCGACGTCTTGAGGACGTCGAGCTGTTCCTCGTACACGCCGTAGAGGCTGATCGAGTCGGCGTCCTGGATCCGCTGCGTGGCTCCGCCCGGCCTGCTCGCGGTGATCAGGTTGATCAGCTTCTGGTCATCGTCGGAGAATTCCACGCCGGGTGTCTCCAGGTCGGAGTAGGCGAGGGTCACCGTGCTGGCCGGGTTGTAGCGGACCGTCCTCGCCTGGAACACCAGCTGAGCCGAGGCCCGGTCGGCGAACAGCTTCCCGCCCTCCGTGCGCTCCACGTCCCGCATGTGGGACAGCGGACTCGCCCCCAGCTCGCCCTGCGACGCGACCGTCGAGAACGTGCCGGACGTGACGACCCCGGGGATCTTCACATATGACGCAAGGCGGGTCATGCGGGCATCCGCCGTCTCGCCCGACTTGCCGGTGGTACCGACGCCGTAGTGGTCGACGATGTCGGCGGTCGCGGGGCCGGCGCCGTTGACGACGTAGGCGGCAACGTGGCTGATGGTGCCCACCCACAGGCTGGTGCCGGTCTCGGTGGCGCCGATGGTCAGGACGAGGCGGTCCTGCCACGTGCTCGTAGCCACGGAGTACTGAACGCCATCGACCCAAACCTTCTGTGCAGCCTCGTCCCATACGAGTTGGTGGATCGTCGAGTCGGCGAGGTTCGGGGTGGCGAGGGTGTAGGTCGTCGGCCCGACCGAGAAGAACTCGGTAACCTGCAGCTTCCCTGTGCCGGACTCCAGAAGGAAGCGGATCCCGCTGTCGAAAGCGGGGGTGGCCCCGGATGACCACGTCATGATGGTCCGGCCGCTGGTGCCCGTATTGAACCAGCATTCGTAGATCTGGGTTCCCGGGATCGGCGTGCCAGTCGCTCCGCTGGAGGTCAGCAGAGGCGACACGCTGCACCGCAGGTACTTGCCGTCCGTCGCCGACGCCGGGGCGAACAGCGGTGCGCCCAGGCCGTCGGACGACGCCCCGACCCCGGCCGCGAACGTGAGCGTCCCACCAGCCCCGGACTGCCCGATCGTCATCGAGGGCCGCGAGTACCCCGACTGATCCCCAGCTGTCGCGGACGACTCCGGCTCGGACAGCGGGTAGTACAGCTGGGCCCCGTCGGACTGGATCTCCTCGACCAACATCGGGCCCAGCGCCGGCCGCCTTGACGTCCACTTCAGCATGTCGCTCGCGGTGATCTGCGCCTGCGAGTACAGGCCCTCCCAGCTCATCGGCCAGGACGTGGCCATCCCGTAGAAGCGAGTGTGATGCGTGGCCGGAGTCGACGACCAGGCGGTCGGCGTGGATCCCTGTTCGACCTGGGCCTCGTCCATCCACACGAAGTCGCCCGCGGACGGTGACGTCGTGGTCGTGGTGATCCGCAGCAGATGGGAGGCCGCAGTCGTGGTCCATGTGACGGAGATCCGCTGGAACGTTCCGGTCAGTGTCGACGCGGCGCCGACGGTGGTGCCGTCGACGTCGAGCCGGACCGCCGGATCTCCGGCCGGCACCCACACGTAGACCGACGCCGTGTACGACACGCCCACCGTAAGCCCGTACAGCTGGCAAGCCACCACGCCGCCGGTCCCCGCGGTTGCCCACGCGATCTTCAGCGCGTTCGTCCCAGACTTCACGTGAGCCGCGTCCAGTCCGACGCTGGCAGGCGCGGCTCCGGCGACTGCGGTCCAGCTCCCGTCATTGGTCTCGAAGCCCGGTTGGGTCAGGAAGTTGATCCCGCCCAGCACGGTCGTGATTACCCTGATCGGTGCGTTCCGGCGGACGTTCGGGTAGTACGGCGATGACGCGTTTCCGGGCGTGAACCGTCCATCCGAGTTGTCAACGGCCACGGACAAAGTCCCGGTCTGCGTGTCCGACAGCTCATCCCCCGCTCCGCGGCCGATGGAGATTCCCTCGCTGTCGGACAACGCGATGTACCGGGTGATGTCGGTCCACGCGATGTCCGATGCGATCGGCGAGTACCCGAACCCGCACTGCACGGTCACTCTGCTCATCCGATCCCCAGATCCTTTCCGCCGTTGGTGCGCTTGTCCTTCAGCAGCAGCGTCCGAATCTGCTTGGCGGTCGACACCGGATCGACCGCCCCCTGGACCGTGATGTACACCGGTGATCCGCCCCCAGCTGCGGCCGGGACGCCGAGGCCGGCAGACGCGCCGGCCATGGGCCGGATGCCTGCCATCCGGCCTGCGACCGTGTCGACCGCCCGGCCGACGAGCGGCAGGGAGGCGAGAGTGCCGCCACTGAGGCCTTGGCCGAAGTTGAGGCCGATGCCGTGGGCGACCCTCGACGGCGACCTGATGCCGAGGGCCTTCTTGATGGCCTTCTCCATCGCCTTCGCCAACTTGTACATCTGGTCGACGACGGCCTTCTCCTGCGACTTCAGGCCCGCGACGAGCCCCTGGGCCGAGGCCACGCCGGCGCCGTACATCGTGTTCGCAGCGTTCTTGCCGAGGGTGTCGGACTCCTTGTCGATCTGGGACTGCAGGGAGTTGACGGCCTTGAGGTCGGCGTTGGACATGCCGACCAGCGCGCTCGCGTAGGCGTAGCCCTCCTCCGGACCCATCGCCAAGACCTGCCGCAGCAGGTTCCGGTTGATCCCGCGCTTCGTCAGGATCCCGACCCACTTGGTGAACTGCCGCAGCTTGGCGAGCTTCTGCCCGAGGCCCTGCTTGATCGACGAAGCGGTGACCTGCTTCGCCTCCAGGCCGAGGCTCGACAGGCCGGAGTCCGACCGCGCCTGAGACCGGATGTCGGACGAGTACCGGTCCCGCTCCTCGATCCGCGACTTCAGGAGCTCCTGGGCCTTCCCGAGCTTGGTCCGCAGCGCGTCCCGCTTGCTGGCCAGGGCCTGGAGCTTGGCGTGATCGCGGTTGATCAGCTTGACCAAGTCGTTGTCGACGTTGGTCTTCTGGCCCTTCCACGCCGCCCAGACGTCCTTGACCAGGTCCATAGCCGTGGCCTTGATCTGGGCCTTCGTCCCGGTCAGACCGACGATCATCCCTCGGCCGGTGTCCTTGGCCAGGGCGATCATCTTCTTCGACGGGCTGGCGATCTGGAGCTCGGCCCGGACGCCGGCCTCGACACCGGCCGCCATGCCGCGCGCCGCCTGCTCCACGCCGGTCCGGGACTGGAGCATCCCGGCCGCCAGGCCGGCGCCCACATCCTGCCCGGCGCCGAGCTGGCGCAGCATGCCCATCGAGGTGTCGTGGTCGTAGACGTGAGCGCCGCCCCGGCCGAACCGGACAAGCTCCGGGCCGTTCTCTCCGACCCACGCAACCTCGCCCGGACGGGGGTCACCGCCACCCGCATAGCCGCCGATCGCCTTCGTGAAGTCGCTGGCTCCGGAGTGCTGCTGGCGGTAGGTGACCATCACGGAGGCAGTCGCGACCGTGCCGTCGATCGCGGCCAGCTTCCGGCGGGCCTCCGCCAGCTGCGCTTCCAGCTGGGCGATGTTCGCCCGGACCTGTGCCTTTCGAGAGTCCGGGACCCTGCCAAGCTGTGCCTTCGCAGAGTTCAGCTTCGCCTGCAGGTCCTCCATGTTGCCCTTGAGGCGCGCGGTCTTGTCGGGCGTCCGAAGGATCTGATTGGCCAGGTTCCGGGCAGCCGTCTCGCTGAGACCCATCTGCTGGGCGGACGCGATGAGTGCGGTCCGGCCCCGGTCGTAGATCCCGTTGACTGTGGACCACGACGCCCCGGACTCGCGCGCGGCCGCCGTGGCCGCGTCGGTCTTCGCCGCCAGATCACTCAGCGCAGTGGCTGCCGCCCGGCCCTTCTCCGTCGCCAGGTTGTAGGTGCTGGCGTTCTTGCCCCAGGCGCCCGCGTTCGTCTGCGCCGCCTTGGCCGTCGCATCGAGGGCCGCCTCGAAAGCGATCTGCCCGCCCAGGCCCGCGCGGTTGACGTCGTTGAGCGCCTGGAGCGACTGCCGCAGCCCGTCTGCGCTGGCCTTCTGCGCGTCCAGCTTCGCCTTCGTCGCGACCGCCTGCTGACCGAACAGCCCCATCGACGCCGCAGCCAAGTCCTGCTCGAACTTGGAGTCGGCCAGCGCCGACTGGTACGCGTCCATCGCCCCCGTGAACGCAGCCGTGTCCCGGCCACCCTGCCCGTACTCGGCCGTCAACCGCTCCAGCGCCGCCGCGGCCTGCTCCGGCCGACCGCTCGACACCAGACTCGCGAGTGCCTGGTCGATCGCGTCCAGGTTGTCCTTGGCGTCCTTGACCGGGGTGGAATCCCAGCTACCCAGGCCGCCGAGGGTGACGATGAACTGCTGGACATCGTCCGTTGTGCTCGGATCGGTCAGCGACCGGACCTTGTCGTACAGGCCGCCGAGGTCACTGCCGAACGTCTTCGCCGCCTCGCCTGTCGCCTGCCCTGTGGCGTTCAGCTGCTTCAGGGACAGCGTCAGCTGGTCCACATCGGGCGGCGCCTGCCGGCCCATCTGCGACAGCTCAGACAGCGCAATCACGAACAGACCGATGCCAGTGCCAGCCAGGGCGAGCTTCGCGCCCCGGGACAGGGCGCCGAACGACGCGGTCAGCGTTGCCATAGGGCCGCTCGCCCCGGCCGCCGCGGTCCGCATCGCGAGAACCGTGGTCGCGAACCCCGCCAGCGCCGCCCGGCCAGCCGCCAAGCCGATAGCGGCAAGCCGGACGGCCTTGATAGCGATCGCGAGCTGCAAGAGGGCGGTGATCGCCCCCGGCGGGACCGCGGCCACCAGGCCCGCCAGCCCGTTGACCACGGTTAGCATCCCCACGCCGACATCCGTGCCGGCTTGCAGCACGTTGAGGAGGGCGGTCGCCACAGACCGAAGGGTGTCCGCGACCACGGGGCCCTGAGCGCGGGCGAAGTCCATGAACTCGGAGAACGCACCGCCGATCTGCCCGCTGTCCGTGGTCCGCATCAGGTGGATCAGCGCATCGTTCGCACGCCGAATCGCCCCCGTCGCGAACCCGTCGAGGCGGTTCGCGAAAGAGTCGAATCCGGGCGACGCAACCGCCCCGCCGATGACCGTCACCAGCCGGTCCAGCTCGTGCGAGGCTCCCTGCGCCAGCGGCGTCAGCTTCGGGAGAAGCGCACCCAGGACAGCAAACGACTTCGTGACCGGCGCCATGGTCTGCTCGGCCAGGCTGTCGGACCAGCCCTTGTACTCGTCCTTCAGCACCGACAGTGCAGCCGCCGCCTGCCGTGTCGCCGGCGGCAACTTCCCCACCTGGCGGACATAGTCAGCCTGAGCCTTGATCGCCTCCTCCGACCGGGCACCGCTCTCCGCGACCGTGTCGGTGTACTTCTTCTCCGCCTCCGCCGCCTCGCCCAGCGGGCCGATCTGTCCGGCCAGCGCGGCGCCGAACGCTCCCACCGCAAGCCCCGCCGCGCCTGCGTTGACGGCGATCGGCGCGAAAGCCGCCGCGATCGGGATGGCGGCCGGCGCCAGGCTGATCGCGGCACCCCGCAGTGCCTCCATGGCCTTCGCGCTGTCGTGCGAGGAGGTGTCCATCTCCGCCATGCTGCGGATGGAGTTGTTCGCGAACCGTCTGACAGCCGCGTCCGAGTTGATGGACGCAACCAGGACCCGGCGAGACATACGGGTCGCGGCATCCCCAGCCCGGTCGAAGACGCGAGACAGGTTGTCGCGGCCATCGAGAACGAAGCTGAGCCGGCTGGACGCCATCAGTCACTCCCTGCGGTCTGGGCTGCGAGATGCCGGTCGATCCAGGCCACCAGCCGCTCGAAGTCCTCGATCAGGAGGTCGTCGACTCCGGCAGGGGGGATGTGGAGGAGGTGGGCGAAGAGTCCGAGGTACTGAGATCGCTGCTCGTCGACGCAGGTGTCGGGTCGCCGTTCGACAGGCCGGCCGTCTCCGGCTGGTCTTTTGGGGCCTCGGCGAGCGCCTTGTCGATCATGCGCTGGGCGTGCTCGGGGTCGAGCGCCACCGCCAGGACGACGCCCTCGACCAGCGTGCGGACCCTCTCCTCGGTGATGTCCGGCTCCTGCCGGGCGATGAGCACTGCGCCGGTTACGTAGTTCTCGATCTCGGCCTTGTCCATCCGCGTGCTGAGCTCGTCGACAGCCGGGTCGAAGTCCCCGAAGCGCAGCGACGGATTCACCCGCTTGGCAAGGACCCAGGCCACGCCGCGCATCGCGTCGAGATCCTCGTCGGCCAGGCCCTGCTGGATCTGCGGCCACTTCTGCTCGATCGTCCGCGAGACGATCGACACCTCCGACACCCGCATCGTCCGGGCGTCGAAGTGCTGCTCCTCCCCGCCGGCCGGGGCATACACGATGATCAAGGTTTCTCCTAGGTGATGGTGCGGCGCACGTCGTCGAGGACGCGGGCGACCTCGGCGCGCATCCGGGATTGGTGACGCTGGACGGTCTTGTCCCACCACAAAGGGGTGGTGTGCTGGTTCACCCAGCGCTTCTTGTTGCCGAAGACCTTGTGGCGGATCCGGCCGTCTGCCTTGTTCATGGCCTTCGGCATGCCCTTCAAGTCGGAGGGCAGAAGGCTGGTGTCCATCCAGATCCGTGCACCCGGATTGCCAGCCGTTCGGACGGACAGTCGAACGGCCTCGGCAACCGTTGCTCGCAGCGGGCGCGTAGTCGGCGAGGGCCCGCCGCGCGATCCAGGCTTACGTGGGTCGGCGGTGATTGGCAGGGACCGAATCGTCTGCTGCATGTCGTTCTTCAGCGGCTCGCCCGCGCGGCGAATCCGGCGGGAGAAGTTCTGTTTCAGGCGTGGGCCGCCAGCCATCTTCAGACGCCGGGACAGCTCAATGAGCTGACCGGTCCCGGTGATCTGCACGTTGCCGACGGCCACAGCGACCTCCTACAGAGTGACGTCCGAGCTGATGTACTCGATGGCGACCGGGTTCGTGCCGTCGTACAGACCCGTGAAGTTGAAGGTCGGGCGGACCACGCCGTACCCGTCGACGGTCGGCGGAGCGTCGTCGATCTTGATGGCGGGGACCTTGATCCGGAACGTTTCCGCGTAGGTCGACGCGATGATGGGGCCGATGAACTCCCAGACGAGGGACGTCGCACCGTCGCTGGTGTGGAGGTCGTCCACGGTCGTGGCGACGTAGTCCATCTCCAGCGAGCCGGTCACCTTGACCAAGTCGTTGCTGATGGGCTGGGCCTTCAGCGCGGACTGGTTCGCGTAGAACCTGTCGGTGGCCTGCGGGCGCTCGATCTTGATGCTGACCTTGCGGACGCCGTCGAGCGCGGTCTCGGCGCCGAAGCTGCCCGTCTTCAGGCCCATCTGCCCGAAGTGGAACGGCGACATCGACGAGTAGCTCGCGACCGCGAGCGTCTGCGTCTCGTCGCAGTCCTTGGCGTCGAACTCGAAGCTGGCGGTCAGCATGCCGCCGACTTCGCAGCTGAACTCGGCCGAGACGATCTTGCAGCCGAGGAAGGTCTTGTCGGTCACCGTGCCGGTCGTCATCGGCACGCCCTTCTGGATCGTGAGGCTCCGGCCCCACGTGTCCGCCAGGGTGTGCGTCTGCAGGTAGGCGGTCGTCACGCCCTGCTGCACCGGCGTGACCGAGGTCCCCATCAACGCCTGGAGCAGGACGCCCATGGCCTTGTTGGTGACCTCCATCTCGATGGAGCCCGACGCCTGCCGCTGCGTCACCACACGCCGCGACGACAGCGCCATCAGCCGGCCCGCGGCGATGCCCGAGCTCTGGGCCGTCGTCTTCTTTAGGGCCAGCGATTCCTTCGTGAACTCGATGAAGCGCGTCGGCGCCACGAAGGTGCCGTAGCTGCTCTCGGTCGCGATGCCGATCTGCGCGCCGAGCCCGGATCCGATCGCCATGGATCAGCCCTCCGACTTCTGCGGCTTGGCCGCGGTGGTCTTCTTGACGGCCACGGTCTCGGTGCCGGTGAAGGCGACCGTCTCCGGTTCGTCCTCACCGCGGTAGGTGGGCTCCTCGACCGGCTCCCACATCGTGGTCTGGCAGACGTAGCCCTCGTACCTGTCGTCCGGGACCTCGACGAGCTGGTCGGGCTCGACTACTCGGCCCCCGAGCTCCGGCACGGTGACCGGCTCCGGGCCGATGAAGCGCACACGCGCCATGGCAGTACTCCTTCAGGAAGGGGGGGTCAGATACGGGCGCGGCAAGAAACCGCGAACGGGAGGCCAGCGCGCGCGCCGTCGGTGGTCTGGTCCTGGGCAAGATCCCCGGACGTGATGTGGGCCCACAGGACCGCGCCGTTCAGGGTCGGCGCCTCGGGTGCCGCGTCGGTCGCCCGCAGCGCTTCTTCGACCACTGCGACCAGCTCGAACACTCGGGCCCGCCGAGGCTGCATGTCCGTGTCCCCGGCCCAGGCCTCGGCGTAGCAGCTGATCGTGAACTCCTCGTCCCGGGTGCGAGCCCCGGCCGAGTTGAAGTCCTGCACCAAGGACACAGCAGGAGATTCCGACGGCTGCCAGCCGACGTAGATCCGCTCCGTACCGGTGAGGTCCTGCCACGGCGGCCCGTCCAGGACCAGAACATCGGCCAGGGCGGGATCCGCGCGAAGGATCGCGAGCAGCGCATCGACGGCGGCCGGGACGCGGGAGGTCGCCATCACGCCACCACCGGCGGACGGCGGTAAGGCTCCAGGAGCTGGAGCACCCGGTTGGGGATCGCATATCCGTAGCCGGGCACGGGCTCGTTGACGTCGTAGTCCTCGCCGCCGCCCGGGTTGCCGCGGGCCGCGCCGTACCGGGTGCGCCACCAGTGCTGGAGCAGCAGCCGTGCAGCCACGGTGAGCGAGGCAGGCACGGTGGTCCGGCCGGCCTGGTAGGTCACGGTCCACGGGCCGCCGGTCCAGGCGGCGCCGTCCAGCCGCCCAACAGCGCCGCTCGCCCCGTCCAGGTGCAGGCCTGCCACGTCGACAGCCGACCCGCCAGACAGGACCGGTGAGAAGGACGTCAGCGACAGGGCCGGGACCTGGAGGAGGGCCAGGGTCTGCCCGCGGGCGTCGGCCTGCTCGACAACCTCGCGGGCCTCGATCGGGCCGACGAACCCCTCGATGACCTCGGTCAGAGCCTCGATGTACACGGTCAGCTCGTCGTCGTACTGCGTCCCAGCGGGCAGGGCCAGGATGGACTTCGCCTCGTCGAGGGTCAGCAGCGGCACAGGTCCTCCCCTCTACGAGGTGCGAGGCTCGCGGCGGCCACGCCCCGTGGCCGCCTTCTTGCGGGCCGCGCGCTCCGGCTTGGCCGCTGCCCCTTCCGGGGTCTCCATCGGCTCGTCGCGGACCAGCTCGGCGCGAACACCGTCGGCCCAGACCGAGGCCTCGGGGCCGGGCAGATCGACGATCTCGCCCGGCCGCCAGACGAACCCCGGCCCGGACACGCCAGTCAGCATGCGGATCCGGGCCACGGGTCAGTCCCCCAGGCCCTGGTGCAGCTTGCCGACCTCGCGCTCCGCGCGGGCCTCGGCCTCCTCGCGGGCCTTGTCCTGGGCGTCCTTCAGCGCCTGGATCTCCGGGTCCGGCGGTGCGGTCGCCCCGTCGCCCTCCGGCGAGGAGGACACCCCGCGGGCCGCGACGTCCACGGCGGACGCGGCCTGCACAGCGAGCTGCTCCTTGGCCGCGGCGAGCGCCACGTCCTTGTCGCCGATGAACTCCGGCGCGATCTGGTCCGGCGTGCCGTCCGGGCGGCGCGACGCCATGACGATCCGGTCATGGTCGCCCGCCTTCGCCGCGGCGGCGGTGGGCTTGTCCTGGAGCACCCCGGACTCCGGGGCCTCCTCCTTCTTCGGCGTGGTCGCCATGTCCTGCTCCTTCTGCCTCGTGGCGGGCGGGGATTGGCCGATCAGGTCGCGGAGTTGCGGTACGCCTTGTAGGCGGCGGTGTCCTGCGGCGTGCCGTCGGACCGGGCGAAGGCCAAGAATCCGACCTGCAGGTAGTCCGCGTAGCGCTCCGACAGACGCAGCAGCTGCACGTCCTGGACGTCGCGGATCAGGTAGCCGGCGAAGAAGTCGCCGAAGAGGATCGACTTCGCGTTCGCGGCCATGGCCGGCATGTCCTGGTTGACGGTGTAGGAGTAGCCCAGGATCCGGTCCGGCACGCCGGCCTGGATCGACGGCTCCCACAGCGGCCTGTTCTGGGAGTCCTTCAGCTTGCGGACGGACCCGAGGGTGGAGTCAGCGAGCATGAACTGCACCCGGCCCGACAGGCGGTAGGCGGGGTCGACGGAGTGGATGAGGTCGATCAGGTCGTCGTAGGTGACCGACGTGGTCTGCCCGGTGCCGCCCGTCTTGCCGATGCCGGCGTTCGTCTGGATGCCCTCCGGCTGGCTGGAGCCGGTGCCGGTGGTGAAGTGGGCGTTCTGGATGCGGCCGATGCGCTCGCCGAGCTTGCGGGCCAGCCAGCCCTCGAAGTCCAGGACGTTGTCCTGGAGGAGCTGGAGCGAGACCCGCACCAGCTTCGAGGTGTACATGTAGGAGTCGATCTCCTGCTGGCCGAGCGTCACGTCCTGCTCGGTGACCTGCGTGTTCTCCGACAGGATCGCGCCGACGTTCGCGGTGTCGTCGTTCGTCGGCCACTGGATCTTCGCGCCGGACTCCGTGGTGATGACCTCGGCGACCTGCCGCATCGCGCCGAAGAACTTCATCGACTCGACCATCTTGGCCCGGAACTCGGTCGGCACGACGTAGCCGCCGGCGGCGCCGGTTGCCACGCCCGCCGCTCGCAGCTCCTTGCCGTCGATCCAGCCGGTGCGCAGCACGCTGCGCTCCTCGGAGGTGAGGTCCTGGTTGCCGTCACGCATCCAGGACCGCCACGCCATGGTGTACGCCTCGACACCCTGCTTGCCGCCGTGGCGCTCGCGGGCCTCCTCCGCCTCCTTGGTGTCGGCGTCCGGGGTGATGACCTGCGAGTAGTCGACGGCCGCGAGCTTCTGGTGGCGCTCCAAGCGCTCAATGTCCTCGGACAGCTGCTGGACGTCGGCGAGCGCGGCGTCCCACGCTGAGCGGTCCTCGGCAGACATCTCCGCCTCGGATGCGGCCCGGGACTCGATTTCCTTTGCCTTCTCCCAGGCGGCAGCCCGCTTGTCGAGCAGGCCCTGAAGAGTGGTGGTCACGTGTGCCTCCCAGCACGAATAGCCCCGGCGCCGGATTCGGCGGGGGCGGAGAGTGGTCGTGAGAGCAGCTACCGCGCGAGGCGGAAGCGGGCGGCGAGCGCCTCCATGCGCATCGCCTGACGGGCCCCAGTGGTCTCTCCCGGCTGGGTTGCGTCGTCGTCGCGAGTGGGGTCGGAGACCGGCTCCGGTTCCGGCTCGCGGCGGAAGTCGTTGAGCTCGGGCCGGAACGCGGCCCGGCGTGCGATCGCGGCGTCGTCACCGCGAGCGGCCAGCGCAACACCGACCGACCGCAGCGCGGCCGTGGTGTCCTCGTAGGCAGGGAAGGTGACGGCCGACACCTCGAAGAGCTTCACCTCGCGGATGATCCGCAGTTCGGCCTCGGCCCTGTCTCCATCGACCGTCTCGACGTCGACCATCTGCCAGTCGTCCTTGACGACCTGGAAGCCGAAGCTCATGCCCGTGATGTTGCGGTTGTCGAGGTTGACCACCAGGTCGCTGACGTAGGACAGCCGGTCGTCGAGGTCCGCGTCGACCGCCAGGCCGATCTGGTCCTGCGCCAGCCGCAGCGACCCGGCCGACACCCGGGACACCACGAGGCGGGTGTCGTGGTCGACCAGCATCCGGGCATCGCCCTCTCTGATCGTCTTGGTGAACGCGCCCGGGGCGATCTCCTCGTAGAAGCCCCAGGTCAGCGGGTTTCCGATCGCCGTCCGCGAGTTGAAGACGGCGGCATGGCCGGTGAACCCCGGCCGCGCGCCGCCCTCCTCGTCGGCCGCCCGGACCTGCAATCCGGCCGTGGCCAGACTCAGGCCGCGGCGCTCAGTCGTTGGTGTCTTCGGCATCGCTGCCCTCCTCTGCCTCCGGCGAAGCTGCCGGCGCCTTGATGCTCGGGTCGTAGCCCAGCGGTGCCATCGACATCGGCTGAAGCCGGATGTCGCCCTCGGGGCCGTCGATCGGGGGCTGGTCCTCCAGCGCGAGAATGTCGTTCGCCGAGAACGCGCCCACATCCCGCATCGCCCGGTAGAACGTGGCCCGCGCTGCCGAGTCGCCCCGCAGCAGGCCGCCGAGCTGGTACTTCGCGTACTGCGTCGTCGGCAGCAGTTCCTTGCTCACACGCTGCTCGGTCGGCGTCAGCCACGTCGGCGCCAAGTCCCAAGTCACGAATCCCTGCGCCTGCTGCTCCAGGCCCGTGCCCCAGCTAGTGGACTTCTCGGTGGACATCAGCAGGAAGGGCGGCACGCCGAACATGCGGCTGACCTCGGTCACCTGGAACTGCCGGGACTCCAAGAACTGGGAGTCCTTGTACGGCATTGCGACCGGCTGGAAGCTCGCTCCGGAGTCCAGGATCGCTACGTCGTGCGCCGCACCCGAGCCGCCCATCTTCGACCGCCACGACGCCTTCAGCGCCGCCGCCTGGTCCGGCTGGAGCCGCTGCTCCGTCTGCAGCACCCCGGAGATCATGTTGCCCGAGCCGTACAGTCGAGCCGCCGACCGCTCCGCCCCGATCCCCAGACCAATGCCCTGAGCCGCCGCACGGATCGGCGAGCAGCCCGTCACCCCGTCGTACCCCAGCGCCGGCAGGTGCAGGATCTCCTGGGACGTCAGGCGCAGCCGGGCACCGGCCTGCTCGGCCTGGACCCAGAACGCCTTGCCGCTGGGGTTCTCCGGGCTTGGCCTCTCGCGGTCGACCTTCACGCGGTCTGGCCGAATCGGCCAGAGCTGCACGACCTGCCCGGCGCCGTTGGTGACCTTCTGGAGGTACGCGTTGCCCCACAGCAGCCGGTGCACATACACCAGCCGCCACAGCTCGAAGCGGGTCAGCTCCGGGTGGGGGTTCTCCAGCAGTTCGACCGTCACCCGGTCCTTCGTCCCGGTCGTGTACGTGTGCAGCGGCAGCGACGCCGCCACGTTCGCCACCACCGACACCGCCCGCCACACCGCAGGCATCCGCAGGGAGGTGGTCTCCGTGACCACCTCACCCGACTCCAGCGGCATCCCGCCGCCCAGCAGCGGCGCCAGTGAGGCAGACGTCAGCGGCGTAGCCGGATTCTCCACGCCCCGTCGCTCGAACAGCCCGAAGAGACTCACCGTCGCCTCACCTCCTTCGCCTTCCGTCCGGCCTGCTCACGCTCGACCGCCACGACACCCAGGACCCCGGCCAGCACCAAGCTCGCCGGCACCGACCACATCCCCACCCCAGCCACCGCGGCCAGGACGAACAGCGCCTCCAGCACGAACAGCAGCCTGGTCACCACAGGTTCGGCGTCCCTTCGTCCTCGACCTCGACACCGAGCCCCCAGCGGGCCAGCGTGGCCGCCACCAGCGGGCTGATGTCCACGCTGACGCCCCGCCGGGCCCAGGCCCAGGCGTCGCCCAGGGGGCGCTTCTGCGCGCCCGCCAGGGCCACCGCGAGGGGTGGCTGGTCCAGGTGGCTGATCCCCTGCTCGGCGACCGCGTCGTAGAACTGGCCGACGGCCTGAGCGATCTCCCTCGGCTTCGGCGAGACGATCTCCACGCCGAGGGCATCGGCGAGGTCCTGGAGCAGCGACCCGGCCGGCCCGCCCGCATCCACCACCCAACACTTCGGCTTGTGCCGCTCGTGCAGCTCCAGCGCCCGCTCGACAACCCAGCCGAGGCCTGGCCGGTGATCGATGACCTCGACGTGCGTACCGCCCCGCCACGGGCCCGCTACAGCGATCGCCGCATGCGACCGTTCCGGCGTGGCATCGATCGCCATGGCCATCGCCCCCTCCGGGCGGGACTGCGGGTCCGCCAGCGCCCGCCACGCGTCCTCACCGATGACCTGCCAGGTGTCGGCCCCGTCGCTCGGATAGTCGCCCACGCCGAGCCGCTCCCGCTCGAAGATGCCGCCGCTGCCCATGGACAGCCGCTCGTTGCGGACGTGCTCCTCCGTGATCCGGATGCCGAGCGCCGGGTTCGCGACCGCCCACGCGGCCGGATCGTCCGGGTCCGAGTGCTCGGTGCACGCCGGGCCGCACTCGGCCCGGTGCGGGTCCACCGACCACTCGAAGTACGCCAGCGAGGGATCCGGCTCCCCGGACTCCACAGCGGCCAGCGCGCGGGCCCGCAGACGGCCGAGCTGCACCGACGGGCCGCCGATGCCAGCCGAACCCAGGTACCAGATCTGAGGGTTCGGCACGGCCGACATGGTCGGCATGAGCGCGCCCATCGCGTCGTCGCCGAGGATCATCGCCTCGTCCAACACGTTGCAGTCGCCCGTGAAGCCGCGGCCGGAGCCGCCGCTGCGGGCCAGGAACCGCAGCACCTGCCCGGTGACGAGCTCGATCGCTTCCTCGCCCGTCGTCCGCCGCACACGAAGGACGCGTTTCCGCAGGTCAGGGCATCCCATGACGAGCTGCTCGATCCGCTTGAACGCCACGATGCTGGTCTTGAACTCGTGCGCGCTGTGCAGGATGAGCTTCTCGCCGAGGAGGAACAGGCCGGCCAACTGCCTGGCCTCGATGATCCCGCCCTTGCCGTTCTGCCTCGGGACGTTGACGCAGACCTCGAACGCGGCCCATCGGCCGTCGGCCCGCTCGCTGAGACCGAGGTCGAGGACGTGCTGCTGCCAGGGGTCGAGCTTCAGCCCAGCAAGTGCGGCCAGCTCAACGGCCTCTTGGCCCGAGGAGGACAGCCGCGTCGACGGCACGGTCGTGATCCGAGGGGTCTGCGAGCCGGTAGCAGGGTCAGGCACCGAGACGCTTGGCGCGTCGAGCAGCGAGGTCATCGAGCGAGTCCCCCTCCTCGACCGGAGTTGCCAAACTGCAAAGGTCCTTCATGACCGCCCGGAGCTGGGCCGCGACCGCCGCGAGAGCAGTGGGTGCAGTGGCCTCATCGGCCGACCGAGCAAGGCAAAGTGCCAGCTCAGAGAGCCCCGGGTGCGCATCCATGACGCCGAGCCGCTCCAGCTCGCGCCGGATGGCGTCCTCGTTCACGATCACCCCCTAGCGCATGAGATTCACTGAAGCAAATCGACATAAGGGGTTGACAAGGGCCATGATCGCCATCTCGGAATCGGGCCACGCAAAAAAGCGGGCGACAAGGGCTTTTGGGTCGCCCACCCCCCAGCTGAAGATTTGATCCAGCCCCCCGGGGCCGAGCCGGCTGCCGCCGCTCGTCGCACCCCGGTCTGCCGGGCTCATGGCCCCGACTGGGGGGGCGGTGGGGGCGTCAGGTCACCAGTCGCGGGAGGCCTGGGGCATGGCCGGCTGCGGGAGCCGGGAGCGCTGCCGGTACCACTTGGTGGCGACGGCCTGCATGGTCGGCGACCGCATGGCCTCGATGCGTTGCATGACGATCGCTTCGCCTGGGTCGACCGCGATGACCTTGGCGTCGAGACGCTTGTACTTGGCCATCCACTTGGGGCTGGGCAGGGTGTGGATGAGGTACACGTCCACCTGGTCGAGGTGCTGGATCGCCTCGTCGATAGCGGCGTACCGGGCCCGCTGGGCTACCCGTTGGGCGATCGGGGCGTGGTTCCACTGCGGTGCGCCGGGTCCGGTGAGGGCGACGGTGATGCGGTCGAGGTCGATGACGATGTCCCGCGCGGTGGCGTGGGCCTGGATCCAGCTGGACTTCCCGGCCGCGGGCGGGCCGGTGACGACGTAGAGCAAGGCAGCTACCCTCCCTGCGGCTCGCCCTCTACGGTGGCGCCGGGCGCCAGCGTTAGTCCGGAGGTGGCGAGGAACTCGGTGAGGCTGATCTCGCCGTTGCCGGTTCCGTCGTCCCACTCGGCGAGGGGTGCGTACTCGGGGCCCCAGGTGTCCAGATCGGGGCTGGGGTGCTGTTCGACTGAGCCGATGCCGTGCCGGTAGCGGAGGTAGAGGTACTGGCCATCGGTGGTCCAGGCGTCCCACTGCGACGGGCAGGCGGGGCAGGTGCGCACCGCTCTGACAATCTGCATGGTTACCACCTCCGTGCGGCTCGCATCAGGCCGGTGACGACGTACAGCACGACGTCACCTCCGTCGCTGGCACCACCGGTGGCCGCACTCGATGAGTGCCGGGTCGGTGTACGCCGCCACGGGGTCGTCAGGGGTGGCACTGGGGTCGATGCCGAGCTGCTGTTCCAAGTCGCGGATGCGGGGCTGTGACGGCCTGTCGTGGGCCTCGCAGCGTCTGGCGAGCCGCCGGAGGAGGGAGCCCATGGTCACCGCCTCCGCAGTCGGTGGCCGGCCGCGAAGGCAGTGACTACCAGGGCGGGGATGCCTGCCCCGATCACCCCATTGATGGCGGTCTCGTTGCCGAGCAGGCTGTCGAGCGCTGCGGCAAGGACGATGAACCAGAGTGCAGCCGCGAGGTAGACGTCGGCCTTGTCGGTCATCACCACCTCCGCGAGGCTCGCTGTGGGCCGATGTCGACGTACAGCACGGCGCTACCCCGCGCGAGGGGCGGCCGGGTAGCTGATGTCGGGGGGCTCTACTGTCTCGCGCCCGAGGGGTACGTCGAGCTCCACTGACCACATGGCATCGCTGGGCTCGGTGCACTGTGCTCTGGCCGCGTCCTCTGTGGTGAAGACGCCGCCGAGGTCCCAGGCGAGGGCCCAGCCGTCTGGGCTGAAGGTCTTCACCTGGGCAACGATCCAGACCGTGTCGCTCATGGTCACCACCTCCGTGAGGTCCGCTGTGGGGCTGTGGCGGTCGTCCTGTTGCCCTTGCTGCTGTTGCAGGCGCGGTGCGCTGGGCGGGCGTTGGCGGGGTTGAGGAGGTCGCCGCCGCGACTGAGGGGGACGAGGTGGTCGAGGGTGAACGACAACCGGTGCCGGGCGTCGAGCCGGGGGTTGATGTCGTGGCCGCAGATCCAGCACGGCAGGCCCTTGGCCTTCAGTTCGGCTACGAGCCGGCGGTAGGGGCGCCCGTTGCGGGGGTTGCTGGGCACGGGCGCCTCCTCATGGTCAGGGGCTGGGGGTGGCGGCGGAGGCGGCGTCCTCGACGGCCTTCCTCAGGTCGTCTTGGCCAGCCTTGTTGGACTGCTGGACGACGGCGAGGACGGTGTCCAGGTACTCGTCCTCGGTCATGCTGGCGCACTCGGGGGGTCGGATGAGGTCGTCGGCGGTCTTTGCGTCCTGGACGGCGGCGTAGACGGCGTTGGTGCAGGCCTGGGCGGCGGCTTCGGTGTCGACCGGGGCCGGGGAGGGGGATGTCGCCGTGGTGGCCGCGGCGGGCTGGTCGGGCTTGGTGTTGGTGCCGCAGGCGGTGAGCCCGAGGAACAGGGTGGCCGCGAGGGCGGCGGTGGTGAGTCTGCGCATCGGGTTAGCGTGCCGGACTGGCTGGGGTGCTGGGGGCGTTGTGGCTGGGCTGTGACCTATGCGGCTCGGGCTCCGGCTGGCAGCGGCGGGGGCCCGCCGGCTTCGAGGAGTTCTCCGGTGTCTTCGTCGCGCCGGGCGGGGTTGAGTTCGAAGACGTTGTAGCGGACCCGGCCGCGGCCTTTGCCGTATCGCTGGATGCGGCCTTCGTGGGCCCAGCGGCGGATGGTGACGCGTGGCCGGCCGGTGTAGTAGGCGGCGGCTTCTTCGTCGACGAGGGCGAGGGAGGCCATGGTCACCTCCGGGTACGCGAAAGGCCGCCCGTCGTGGGCGGCCTCAGCAGGCACAAAGCACCGATTGAGCAGACGATACGTTCGGTCCTCGATCAAGTCAACCTATGTCTTCTTCTATCGCCATAGAGAACGGCTATCAGCATGGCAAAGCCCCGCCCCGGGCGCTGTTCCGGGGCGGGGCTTCGGGTCCGAGTCGCAGCCTGTGAAGCTCGGATGGGATGCGGTCTACGGTACGGCCGGCCACTGACAGTCGGGGCTAAGGCCGCCAGGCGTCCTGGTAGTCGGGGTGGTCAGCGAACGGCAGGGCGAGCAGGCGGAGCGTCTGGCACGGGAAGTGGCCGCCCGGCCGACCGTCGATGTGTTCTCGCCCGCACCGGCCACAGATGATGTCGCCGTTAGCTGCGGTCCACGGCTCGTGGCACTCCGTGATCCGCCGTTTGGCGTCGACCTCGGCCAGCACCCGCTCCTGCGTCCAGCCGTGCTCAGTGTCGGCCCAGTTCCGCAGCTTCGCCATGTCGTCGTACCCCTCGACAGGGTGCGGGTAGCGCGTGATCACTGCGTTGCCGCCCGGCCGAACGTGCAGCCACACGTACCCGTCGTCCTGCACAGACGGAGAGGGGAAGACGCCGCGGCGCGCCTTGGCCTCCCGCCCGTCGTCGTCGAGGCGGGCGCGGAGGAACGCGATCAGGTCGTCCACGGGTCCGTCTCCTCTCGCAACGGCCGGCGGCGGGGGCCGCGGAAGACGGCCAGGGTCGTCTCCTCGTCGGCGCGGAACTGGTGACCACACGGGTCGAAGGAGAGCTCAATCTCAGGAACGTCTCGGTGAGACTGCGTGATCTGCGTCGGCGTCCTCCCGCATCGGGGGCAGCTTGGGAGCGTCCGCCCATGCCGCACCGGATCGCTGAGGCCCTTGAGAACCGAGAGCTGCTGTTCGAACAGGCCGTTGTGGAGGCTGGTGAGTTCCTCGACCGTGAGTGGAATCAGGTCCTTCGACGTGTTGCTCATGCGGGCCATCATCCCTTCTTCGGCGTGCCGGGGGTGGGCTTGTCGGCGTTGCTGGTGGCTTCGCGGATGAGCTGCAGTACCTCGCCTTCCGTCCGGCCGGGGCGGTCGTTCCAGGCGTGGAAGGGCTCGGTGATCCCGCGAGCGGCGAGGACGGACTGGAGGCGGGCGCCGGCGGCCAGCGCGGTGTTCTCGTCGCCGTAGCCGAGCCGGTAGAGGACGGCTTGGGCGCCGAGGATGCAGCGCGTGCCGCTTCGGGATCGGAGTCCGCGAGGGTTCCAGCCGTACTGCTGGATGACGAGCGCGGTGAGTTCGAGGTGCTGCTGGACGGTGACGGCCCGGCCGGCGCCGTGGAGGCGGCGAGCGGGGGTGAGGGCGATGGCCCAGTCGGGGATGATCCGCCACAGCCGCCGAGGGGCGGTGAGGACGGGCGCTGCGGTGTCGGGCGTGGCCTCCGGCGTAGCGAGGGCTTCGGCGACGAGCTGGGCGGTGGTCTTGGTGACGAGCGGGTGCGCGGTGCGGGGGGCCTGGTCGGCGAGGTAGGCCTCGATGTCGGCGATGAGGCTGGCCGCGTCGACGACGTCGAGTGCCGGGGCGGGGGCGGCGATCGTGGACACGGGATGACTACTCCTGGGGTCAGGTCTGGTCGGGGGGCTGGATGTGGATGGCTCCGTAGCGGACGAGAAGCTGCTGGAGGGGAATGAGGGGCGCCTGGCCGTCGGTGTCGGCGGGGGCGACCATGGGGGCTTTGCTGGTGACGCTGCGGTGTTCGGTGACGATCCAGCGGCGGGTGTCGGTGTCGGTCTGGGTGTAGAGGGCGTCGCCGACCTGGAGGTGCTGGACGAGGGCGGTGAAGTCGCGGGGGGTCGCGCGGTAGACGGTCGGGAGGGTGTCCGTGGCCTGCTCCTTGGGGTGCTTTGTCCTGGATTGGCGGGTGCTCACCGGGTGTGTGACGAGCCTGGAGGGTGCGCGGGGCTGTGCAGCCTCAGAAGGCGGTGCGCACCCGGTGCGCAACCTGTGACCTGCGGATACGCAGGGGTGTACACCCTCTACGCACCTGCCATATCGGGATTTACTGGACGCTGTTGCGGGCGTCAGTCAGGTCGCTGAGGCGCCATCCGCGACCGCGCTTGGCGCCGCGCTGTACGTTCGCCACGGGCACCTCCACGCCGAGGGCGTCGAGGCGGGCCTTGACGAGCGTTCCGGCTCGGGTGGCGTAGGCGGTGTCTCCCTCTTCGTCGCCCCTGGCGAACTCGACGTCCACGCCGGCGAGGTAGGCGAACGCCTCCGCTCGGGACAGGTCGCCCTCGCCGGTGGCGGTCGCGGCCTTGATCAGGTGGTCGAGCAGGTCGGGTTCACGCTCGGCCTGGACGGCGGTGCCCTTGCCGGTGGGGCCGCCGGCCGCCATGGAGATGCCGGTCTCCTTGGCCAGCTGGTCCTCGATCGGGTCCGCGCAGTGGCCAGGGGCCCTGCCGATGGCCTGCCGCAGGTCGAGGCCGGCCTTGGCGGCCTTGCGCAGGTCGCCGTTCTCGACGTCGACGAAGAGGCTGCGGGCCTCGATGAAGCCGGTGTCGGGGGTGGTGAGCCAGCCGCGGCCCCGGGTCGCCTTGCTGTTGGGGATCTCGCTGGCGTCGTAGCCGTCACCGGCCGCGCCGTCGCCGAGGATGGCGTTGGAGGCGGCGGCGGACTCGACGCGCATGGCCCACTTGCCAGCGCAGTTGCCGCGAAGCCGAGAGGGGACGACGTCGACCTTCGGCGCCTGGGTGGCGAGGACGAGGACGATGCCGACCGCGGCGCCGACGGCGGCGATCTGGGCAAGGAGTTCGACGATCTCCTCGGCGTGCTGGCCGTTGAGGCCGCCCTTGACGGTGTAGGTGGCGAGCTCGTCGACGATGACGAGCTCGATCCCACCGAGCTCCTCCAGCAGCTCTTCGGTGGCCTTGGAGACACCGAGATCGACGAGGATCTCCGTGCGCCGCTCCAGCTCGACGGCGAGGATCTTGAGGAACTGCAGGAGCCGTTCGGGGTTGCGGCGGACGAAGGTGTCGAGGCTGCCAGCGATGCCGACGTACTCGCCGGTGCCCTTGCCGTCGAAGAGGCGAACACGGATGCGGGGGTCGAGCATGGCGCCGACGAGGATGTTGGCGACGGCCATGCCCTTGCCGGAGCGGGTGGTGCCGCCGACGAGCAGCGAGTAGTCGGAGATGGTGGCCAGGATGATCGAGCCACGCTTGTCGAAGCCGAGGGGCAGGCCGTCGCGCCAGGCGTTGACCTTGCCGTCGGTGCCGATGAGTGGGTTGGGGATGGCCCGGCCGAACGGGTCGGTCATGGACACCCACAGGCTGAGGTGGTCCTCCCGGCCTTCGTCGCGGATGTCCATCTGGTGGCGGGGGATGCCGAGGGCGGAGGCGAGGGGCTTGGTCTTCTTGCGGACGTCGTCGACGGTGACGCTGCCGGTGACTTCGATGTGGACGAGCCAGGCCTTGCCGTCCTGGATGACGGGGCTGCGGAAGACGACGGCCTGGTCGGCCTTGATGATGCCGGCTTCACGGAAGGCCCGGTCGATCATGTCGTCGGTCATGCGGTCGCCGTCGCCGATCTTGGCGGTGCGGTCGGTGTAGACCTGCCCGTTGTCGGTGCGGCGGCCCATGAGGGCGAAGGCGACGAGAGCGGAGCCGGTGGCGAGGATCCCGCCGGGCGACCCGATCAGGTACAGGCCGGTGGCTTCGGCTGCCGCTATCGGGGCGAGGGCGACGGCTCCGCGCAGGGCCCGCTTGGTGCGGGCTTCGGCGCGGGCCTTCTTGTAGCCGGCCATCGCCGACACGGACGCGGTCGAGGCCTTGTCCATGTCGCCGCGGCGCTTGTCCTTCTCCTTGCCGGGGATGAGGCGCTTGTCGTGGGCCCACTTGGCCGTCTTGTAGGCCTGGTGGGCGCGGGCGGCTTCGTGCTTGGCGACCGCGACGTGGACGCCTTCGACGCCCTGGACCCAGGTGAAGGTGCGGCGCAGGCCGCGGCCGATCTGGGAGGCGTGGCCGTGCTCGGTGGTCTGCCGACGGACCCAGCGGCGGAACGCGCGGGTGGAGTTCAGGCGGGCGGCGCCGCTGCGGTTCTTCCAGCCGCTGCTGCTGCGCGTCCAGTCGGGAACGAGCGGCAGGTCCGCCATCGGGTCCGGGGCGGGCTCCTTGTAGGTGGCCCCGTAGTTGGCGATCAGGCGGTCCCACTCGGGGTCGGGGGTGGCGCCGGGAAGGGTCTCGATGGTCACGGCTGCTCCTCAGTTCCTCAGTGGCTTCCGTTGACGACGGCGAACTTGCGCCCGGTGTCGGCGGCGACGGCCTTGGCGATGGGGTGGAACGGCAGGGCGTCACCCTTGGTCCGGCGGTGCGGCGGGGGCTGCCTGCGGGCGCCCTTCGCGGGGGTCTTTTCGGGGTTGTTCTCGGTCCCCTTCTTCGACAGGGGGAGATCGGTAACGACCTGCGGCTTCTTGACCTTGCTGAGGGCCATCGAGGGCGGCGTCGGCAGCACGTAGACGGGCGTCGACGAGACGGCCTCGGCGGGGCGCCGCAAGAGAGCGAGGATGCGCTGCCGGATCGTCTTGGAGTCGAGCTGCACCGGCACCTGGGCGGCGGCGAGAGAGGCCGCGGACTGAACCGCGTAGGCGTGGAGCTTGGGTGTCATCCACGAGTCGCTGCTGCCGTGGACGATGCTCCATGCCTGCGTCCACGCGTCTTCCGCTTTGAGGCTTCCGAAGGGGGCGGCGGACATCAGTCGGTCGGCGACGTCGGCGACGGTCTTGTGGTGCCGGCGGCGCTTCCGGTCGTGCTTGGCCCGCTCCTTCTCATCGGCTCGCTTCCGCGGATCGCTCGCGGCGGCGGTGAGAGTGAGGACCCACTGGCGGACTTCGAAGAACAGCGGCCCGAGCATGGTGACGGCGGCGAGTCCGATGGCCGCGGCCTGGGCGCTGGAGGCGCTGACGCCGTGCTCGGTGAGGCTGAGTCCGTAGCTGTAGTTGACGTTGGCGGCGAACGCGGCGGCCGACAGGGACAGGGCCCGCAGCAGCCAGCGCACCCAGGCGGGCAGCTTCCGCTCGTCGGCGTAGGCGACACCGGCGGCCATGACCCAGGCGGCGCCTTCCACGGCCGGGCCGATGGGCAGCAGCATCCAGTGGATGGCGGCGAAGTGCAGGATCTGGGCGGGCAGGGACGCGAGGGCCGACATGCTGACGAGGCCGAGGGTGCCCTTGCGGTACACGTTGCCGGGGGTGAGGGTCTTCTCCCGCTTGGCGGCGCGGGCGGCGCGGCGCTGCGCTCGGTCTCGTCGGGCCTGGGTCTTCTCCTGCCGCTGCTCTTCGCGGTCCTTACGGCGCTCGTCGCGGCGCAGCTTCGCGTCGAACGCCCGGTCCTCTCGGCGTTCCCTGGCGTCCGCGGCCCGGTCGGTGCGGCGCTCCTCGTGCCAGCTGCTCATGGATACTGCGTCCTTTCGGGGGCTCGGAAGGTCAGGCGGTGGCGGGCTTGGGCTGGGGCCGGTACTTGAGCCAGGCGATGACGCCGGCGAGGAGGTAGACGGGGCCGGGGATGACAGCGAGGACCGCGGCGAGCCCGGAGGCGGCGAGAGTGACGGGGGCGATCGCAGCAGGCCACATGCCGACGGCGATCAGGAAGGCGACGAATGCGGCGAGCGCGAGGACGGCGGGGCGGCGCAGCATGAGAGTTCTCCTTGGTGGCGGTCCCTGGTTCGGCGGGACCGTGGACGGATTCGGTTACCGAGTGGCGGCGGTGGTGAGGGCGTCAAGCGCAGGCCACAGGCGGTCGTCGCGGCCCCAGACGGGGTCGTAGATGTTGATGACGGCGCCGTGCTGTCGCAGCTCGCGGAGGGCCCGGTGGCCGATCCCCCGCCAGTTGGAGTGGATGTAGTCGCGGCGCCACCGCCAACCGCCGACCGTGGTGTACGGGCGGCCGTTGCCTTCGGTGAGCACGTGCTGCTTCTCCGGCCAGCCGCGGATCACGGTGAGCCCCTGACCATGGAGGCCGAGGAGCCGGCCGAGGAGCGGGTTGTGGTCGTGGACGACGCCCTCGACCCAGGCCCGCTGCCGGTAGCCGCCGCCGGTCTCCCCGGGCTGGGAGCCGGTGGTGACGAACCCGGCACGGTTCAGGGCGACCATCGTCGGCACCAGGTGGCGAGCACCGTCCGTCTCCTCGTCGCCGAACTCGTCGGCCAGGTAGCCGGGCCAGGACGGGACCCGCCCCTCCAGCCAGTCGGCCATGTTCTGACCGAGGTCGCCGATCGTGCAGGCGCCGTGCCACACGGTGCCCATCAGGAATCCTCCGTCTGCGGGATGTAGTCGGGGTCGATCGAGGCGGACTCGGCGCACTTCACGCAGTCCGGGGGGCAGTCGGGCTCCGGGTCGGCGGGCTGGCTGGACTTGAAGCGGTCGAACAGGCCCATGACGGGGCTCCTTTCGGGTCAGTCCTGGTGGGTGGGGGCGGCCTCGGGCTGGGTGTCGGGGAGCATCGCCACGATCCGGAAGGCGGCCCAGGTGATGACGGCACCGGTCATGAGTCCGGCCTGGATCTCGGTGATGTCAGCGGCCTGGGCGAGGACCGGGGCCAGGTACAGGCCGATCAGGGACAGGCCGAGGACGGCGAAGACGGAGATGGCGAGGCGCACAGCGGGCTCCTACTGGTGATCGCGGATGTCACGGGCGATGACGATGGCGGCGTCGAGGACCGCGTCGAACTGCATGTCGGTCTCCGGGGTGCCACCGGCCTGCTGCTCGGCGACGAGAACGGCGAGGCCCTCAGCCGCGAGGGCGAGCGCCTGGTCGGGGGTGACCATGGCTGGGGCTCCTTCGGGTCAGGTCAGAACCAGCGGCGCTTCGCCGGCGGCGGGGCAGCGATCTGCTTCTGCCGGTCGGCGGCCTGCTGGTGTCGGTCGCGGCGGTTCAGGGCGGCGTCACGCCTCTTGACGGCCTCGGCCGCGGTGTCGGGGTCGTGGTAGTCGGTGCCGGGCCGCCCGTAGACGTCGGCAGTCATCTGGTACTTCTGGGCTTCCTGGTCTGCGGCGTAGGCCTGCTTGCGGGAGATGTCGGCCTGACGGGCGGCTGCGGCCCGGGTGTAGCTCTGCTCGGGGGTCTCGGCCTGTCGGCGGCTGAAGCGCACGAGGATGTTCCTTTCAGGCCGCGGCGGGCTGGGTGAGGTCGGCGAGCTCGTCGAGGAGCCGCGGCCCGTCGGGGGTGGACTCGTCGATCCGGGCGGCCAGGTACTCGGCGGACAGCTGGTCGAGGACGTTGCCGGTCCGGACGGCCGTCAGGTAGTCGGCGACGATGCCGGCGCGGATACCGGCCTCGATCTCGGCGAGCTGCTGCTCGGACGGGCCGTCGGACGGGATCAGGGCGAGAGCGGGCATGGCGAATCTCCTCGTGGCAGAGGTGCGGGAAAGGGGTGGTGGAGCGCCGGGGCCGGCGGGCGGGGGATGGACTGCTGGCCCCGGCAGTAGAGGGGGTGCTAGCGCTGCGCCTGGACCTCGAGGCGGGCCTTCTCGGCGGCCTCGGCGTCGGCGGCGGCCTGCATGGCGGCCTCGATGCGCTGCTGGGCGAGAGCGTCAGCGGCCTGCTGCTCGGCGATGTCCGACACGGCGATCACCGGGCCTGGGTGGCTTCGATGGCGGCGACCAGACGACGGAGCCGCATGTGGAGCGAGGTCGAGGCCCGAAGCATCTCAGCCGGGTTGTGGATGTTCGCGCCAGCGGTCTCGGCGAGGACCTCGCGGGCCCGCTCGACCACCCGGTCGAGCGGCAGCGGCGGTCCGGGGACGTCCATCGACGGGTCGTACAGGGGGCGGGTGAACTCGTCCATCAGGCGGCCCTCCCCTGCCGGCCGCGGGGGCTGACGTAGGAAGCGGCGGCGTGCGCGGCCTTGTCGGCCTCGGACATCTCGACGACGAACGGGCCGCGGCCGATCTTCTTGCCGACGACGATCCGGCGACGCTGCGGGGCGACGGTGGCGGCCTCGACCGCGGGGGCGGTCACTTCGCACCGTCGTTCTCGTGAATCGCGCTGATGAGGCGGCCGACGAGCGAGCGGACCATGACGTCGCGCTCGGCGGCGGACCGGCCCTTCGGCAGGTGCAGGCTGATCCCGCCATCACGACGCTGGACCGCCGCGCCGTAGAAGCCGGCGTCCGTGATCGACGAGTCGACGATCTGGGCGTTCGACGACGCCAGCAGCTCCGGCAGCGGGGCCGAGAGGAGGCGGTCGACGGTGAGGGGGGCGGCGGGGCTGTTCCCGCAGGTACGAGTAGGTACAGTGGTGCTCATAGGTTGGACTCCTTGGTCAAGAAGGGTCTGAACCTCGCCCCGTTCGGTGTTCCAGCACCGGCGGGGCTTTTTCATGCCCTGGCCTTGCGGCCCGGTGAGACCTATAGTTGCAACATGACGCTTCAATTGCAAGCGGTCGCACGAAACGGCCGCAGACGAGTCGCACTGGGTTGCAACCTGGTGTGGGAAACTGCCGAGATGACGGACGAGGAGCGAGCGGCGCAGGAAGCCGCCATGCGGGAGCTGGAAGCGCTCGACGCCAAGTTCCTGGCGACCGAGAAGGCCCACCAAGAAGCCAGGGACGCCCTGCACCAGGCGATCATCAGCAATCTGATGAGCCGAACTCTCACCCCTACGCAGGTATCCACGAGCACTCACTACGACCGAGTGCACGTGGGCCGCATCGCCCGTGCCGGCGGGGTTCCCCCACTGCGCAAGCGCACTGTGCGCCCTCTGCAGGACGAGAGCTGAGTCGATCGCCATGCCGCTACGGAACTGCGTACAGATCCTGTGACGGCAGGCTGATCGCCGCTCACTCACACCTCACTCACATTCACAGGGGGACGCGATGGCGGACCGCGCGTTAGCGACGGACGAGTTCATTGCCGAACTGAAGCGCTGGCGGGATGTCCGCGGCCTGTCGCAGAAGGCGCTCGCGCAGCTGGTCGGGTACGCGCCGTCGTACATCTCGAAGGTGGAGAACGGCATGCTTTCGCCGTCGCGCGAGTTCGCCGCGCTCGCCGATCAGCACCTTCAGGCCGGCGGTGCAATCCGGCGAGCTTTCCAGGCGCTCGGCGCGAAGCCGAAGGCCGAGGTTCCCCGCCTGGCCCCGGCGCCCGACCCACTGTCGAGCCTGATCGTCGAGCACGAGGACACGTCGCTGCACTACGACGGTCGCGTCTACCGGGCCACGCAGCGACGCCGGCTGTTCAACGGCGGCTCCGAGCCGATCACCAGCTACCTGATCCGCATCAGCGTTGACCGCTACCCGGGCGACCCGGAGCGGTCGAACCAGCACTACCGCGAGAACCCGCTGACCTGGGAGGAGATCCAGCTCAGCGCGAGCGTCGACGGCGAGCCGATCGGCTGGCGGGTGCAGCACGACCGGGACGCGTTCAAGGAGCTCTGGCTGCTGTTCGAGAACGAGGACGGCCGCTACCCGCTGTACCCGGGCGAGTCGGCGTGGCTGGAGTACAGCTACACCGTGTCCGACGCGAAGTGGGGCACCTGGTTCCAGCGCGCGGTTCGCCTGCCGACAAAGCGCCTGAGCGTCTCGCTGGACTTCCCGGCTGAGCTGGAGCCGGCCGTGTGGGGCACCGAGACGACGATGACCGCAACGGGCAACCCCTTCCGGAATCCGGTCCGTTCGGCCACGGAGGCTGGCCGACGCGTGTTCTCCTGGAGTACCGACGAACCACCACTACACGCCCGTTTCCGCCTTGAATGGAAGTTCCGGGCCAAAGCGATCAAGGAGACTCACCTGAGCACTGCTGACACGGCCAGCGGCCGCATGCGGGAGATCGGCATCGTCCAGGAGGGCGACCCGATCCTGACGACCCCTGCCCGCCTGTTCTCCCTGCCGGACGAGGCCGAGGACGCCCGCCGAGTGGTCGCCGAACTGAACTCGGCCGCCGACCGTGCGGCAGGCGTCCACAACTTCGGCAAGGGCATGGGGATCGCTGCTCCCCAGATCGGCATCAACCGTGCTGCCGCGATCATCCGCACCCCGGAGAGCGAGGCGATCACGCTGTTCAATCCTCGGATCGTCGAGGAGGCCGGCGGTTTTGACGAACAGTACGAGGGCTGCCTGTCGTTCTTCGATGTCCGCGGCATGGTGCCGCGTCCGATGTCGATCAGCGTCGAGCACACGGACATCGACGGCACGCAACGCATCACGATCTTCGAGCGTGGCCATGCCCGGCTCGTCGCCCATGAGGTCGACCACCTGCACGGCCAGCTCTACCGGTCGAAGATGCGGCCGGGTGTTGAGCCGATTCCTGTATCGGAGTACCGAGGGACCGGCAGTCAGTGGACCTACCAGCCGGAGGGGCGATGACTGGCAAGACCTGCGAGCAATGCACCATCCAGATCCCGGCCCATCAGCGTCTTCGCCGGAAGATGTGCAACCGCTGCTACTGCGCTTGGGTGGCGAACCCGAGCAACGCGTCCAAGGTGAGGCGGCTAAATCGCCCGATCCTCGAGCGAGTCAACGAGAGAACTGCGGCACAGTCCAACGGATGCATCCACTGGACCGGAAGCTTGAACGAGCACGGCTATGGGCGCATATCGATCAAGAAGGAAATGCACCTCGCCCATCGCGTGGTCTACCAGGAAGTGGTCGGACCGCTCCCCGATGGAGTCATGCTCGACCACACATGCCACAACCTTGATGAGTCATGCGGCGGGGGGTCCGGATGCCTCCACCGCCGCTGCGTGAATCCCGCGCACCTTGAGCCGGTGACCAACGTCGAAAACCAGGAACGGTCGAAGAACACACACGCCGGCCGTCGGATCCTCATGGACACCTGCATCCGGGGACACCGATACACCCCCGAGACCACGTATATAGACGCGAATGGGCACAGGTCGTGCCGGACTTGCGCTCGCCTCCTGCATGAGGCTGCATTGCGGGATAAGCCGCCCGCGGTCATCCGCAAGTTCTGCAAGAACGGGCACGCCATGACGGCAGAGAACACTCGAATCAGGGGAAGGTACGTCTGCTGCAAGCTCTGCGAGGCTGCGCGGGCTCGCCGAATGCGAGCTAGGCAGAAGGAGCAAGCCTGACCCCGAACGCACTGAAGCCCGCCACCTCACGGTGGCGGGCTTCGTCGTGGGTTTGCGGGCGTCTACAGGCCGTCGGTGTTGAGCAGGTGCTGGTACGCGTACAGGAATCGGTGTGTCTGCTCGGGGGTGGCGGGGGCCTCGGGCTCGGAGAAGCGGCTGTCCGCCCATGAGGTCTTGCCGCTGGTGCTGATGTACAGCTGTCCGCTGGCGATCCGGTACGTCGTGTCCATCGTGAGGTTCTTCTGCCTTGTAGGGATGGTCTTCTTGAAGCCTTCGTTCTGGTCGAGCAGCTGCTGGCGTACTGCGGCTGTCAAGCGCATGGTGCCCCCACGGTTCGTAACTGTGCGGGGATCATGCCACGCCCCGGCCAGTCGGCAGGGGCGTATCCGGCCATGGGTGAGCGCCCGCCTCTCGGGGGGATGAAGACGGGCGCTCGATCATGGTTCTGGGGTTGGGGCCGGTCTGGATGCGGACCGGCTGGATCAGGCAGTGACAGCGGGGCGTGCGGCTTCGACGGCCGCGTCGATGAGCTGTTCGTACCGCTCTTCGCTGAGGAGTCCTTCGAGGGCGTTGTTGAGTGCCCAGCCGACGTCGAGGGTGTCGGGGAGGTCGCGGATGGCGCCGGGTCGGAGGATCTGGCTGAGGTGATCTCGCCGGTAGCAGAGGGTCGTCCGATTGTGCCGTTCGCGGTGGCGCGTGATGGCCTGCTGGGCGCACTCGACGAAGTAGACGTAGTCGTTGCCCATGAGTCGCTGCATGGTTTCGAGGGTGGCGTGTGCGGCCTGGGTTCCGATGGGCCAGTCGGCGGCCCGACCGAAGCGTTCTTCGAGGGCGTGCTGGAGTGCGTGCTGCTGCTGGAGGGCGTGTGTGTAGTCGTTCACGGGTTTGGGATAGCGCCGACTGGGACGACACCGGGGGAGAACGAAGCGCCCGCCACCCGATGGGGTGGCGGGCTTCGTCGCGCCTGCTGATGGGTCTGCGGCCTGGTTCTGGCCGCCTCTGTGAACGCAGTGTCCACGCCTGCACCAATGTCACCCTTTGTGACCTGGTGAAACTCACTGAGACTCATCGAGACGTGTGGACACGTGTCGAGTTCTGAACTACTTTAGAAGTCATGACCGCCATGCCAGCAGAAGTGAACTTCTCGGAGCTCGTGAAGAGCCCCGTAGCTACCGTCGCGCGGCTGCAGGACAGCCCCCGCAAGGGTCTGCTGCTGCACCGCCGTGGCGACGAAGAGGACCTCTACCTGACCACGGCCGCTCGGGCCGAGCAGGTCACTGAGGTCGTCGACTCGACCACCCGACTGTTTGTCGCACTCATGAAGAGCAACCCTCAGGCAGTCACCATGCTCACCGAGGTCTTCCCGGAGGCGTTCCCGTGGGTCCGCTTCCTGCCTAAGAAGGCCGTCCAGGAGTTCCTTGTCGAGTTCATGGAGACCGCACGCGCGGCCTCCGACCTCGGTACCGTTGGGCCGATCGTGCCGCTCATCGCGGCATGGAAGTCGACCGCCGAGGTGTACGCGGACCAGGAGCTCTACAGCAAGCTGACCAGTCCGGAGGCGGGCGACTTCGGGGAAGTCGAGCCTCCGGAGGTACCTGCAGATTGAGCAATAAGAGGGGGGACTTCGTCGTCCCGCCGCCCAAGCCGGGCGAATACAAGATCCGATTCGGGGTCAAGGGTGTTGGGACCGGGTGGCAGGAGCTTTGCGCCGAAGCCCCCAGCAACACTGCCGATGCTTGGTTCACGATGCGGACCGGGCCGGCGCCTGCAGTGCAGACCGCTCGCCATCATCAGTTGAAGTACGACCTGGCAACGGTCGTCTTCGACGGCAAGCGCCGCGACCAGTGGCAGATCGAGGTCACGAGCGGCGGGCGCGTCTGGTACGTGGTCGACGAGGAACGCAAGATCGTGTGGCTCCTCCATGCGGCCAGCAGGCACCCGAAGAAGACCGAGTAACGGCGAACGAGCCCTCCACCCGATCGGGTGGAGGGCTTCGTCGTGTCCTGCCGTCGACCGTCGCCGTTGCTCTTGCCGTGAACACTCCTGAGCCTGTGACCGGCGACTACCCGTCCGCTCCCCGCCTGCCCCTGCTGACTGCCGCGGAGGCCCGTGACGCGGTCCGGCACCTGTTCCTGCTCGAGCAGCTGGATCTGTCCCCGCGGGGTGCGGCGGCCGGACAGCTCGCGTCGGAGCTGGCCCGGCGGCTGCCTGCCGACTAGGACTTGTCCGGCCGATCATGTGCGGAGCCAGATGACGAGGGCTGCGGCAG
>NZ_BMTQ01000006.1 GCF_014649755.1 Streptomyces litmocidini
CAGCCGCAGGCGCAGGCCCAGGCGCAGCCGCAGGCGCAGGCCCAGGCGCAGCCGCAGGCTTCGGGCAACGTGCGGCCCAGGGCCGCCGTCAAGCGGGCCGCCAAGCCGCCGCGGGCCCCGTCCCCGGCGCCGGCCATCTCACCGGGCCCCGCCCGCAAAGGCCCCTCGAAGCCGCCGGAGCGGCTGAGACCGGTGGCGGCGGAGGCCCCGGCGGAACCGGCCGCCCCCGCGGGCCCCGCGCAGCCGCCGACCCTCACCCCCGAGGAGGCCTTCGACGCGCTGTACGCGTACGCCGCACCCGGCCTCGTCCACCAGGCGTACCTGCTCACCGGGCGCCGCCGGCTCTCCCGGGAGGCCGTCGAGTACGCCTTCCACCACGCCTGGCAGCGCTGGCCCGAGGTCGCCGTGGACGCGGACCCGGTGGGCTGGGTGCGGGCGACGGCGTACGAGTACGCCCTCTCCCCCTGGCACCGGTTCCGGCGCGCCCACCGGCACCCCGACGCCCCGCCGGCCGAGGCGAACCTCCGGGCGTTGCTCGGCGCCCTCCTCGAACTGCCTCCGCCGTACCGCCGTACCCTCCTGCTCTACGACGGGCTCGGCCTGGACCTGCCGGAGACGGCGGCCGAGACGGAGGCGAGCACGCCCGCCGCGGCCAACCGGCTGCTGCACGCCCGGACCGTCCTCGGCAGGCGGATCCCCGAGCTCGCCGAGCCGGAGGCCCTGCACCGGTGCCTGAGCGCGCTGGTCGCGGCAGCGCCGACGACGACGCTGCCGCCCGCCCGCACGGTCCGGACGGGCAGCGAGCGCCGGACCCGCGGCTGGACGCGGACGGTGCTCGGGGTGACGGCGGCCCTCGTCGTGGTGACCGGCTTCACGGCGGCGACCGCGCCGACCCGCTACATCCCGGTGAACGCCCCCGGCGAGGCCGTCAACGGCGTGCCCGTGCGCGGCGGCCCTCAGAGGCTCGGCCCGGAGGACCTGGAGCTCCGCGACAAGCTGCGCGCCGAGCCCAACCCGGGCCCGGAACGGCTGGTCCCGGCGGTCGGGTGACCGATGCGAAGGGGCCCCGCCCCTCCCGGTCTCCCGGGAGGGGCGGGGCCCCTTCGCGTGCTGCCTGTCAGGCCGCTGTGCGTTTCAGCCTGTTCAGCCCGCGAGGATGGCGCGCGCCAGCTTGGCGGTCTCGGTCGGCGTCTTGCCGACCTTGACACCGGCGGCCTCGAGGGCCTCCTTCTTCGCCTGGGCGGTGCCGGAGGAGCCGGAGACGATGGCGCCGGCGTGGCCCATGGTCTTGCCCTCGGGGGCGGTGAAGCCCGCGACGTAGCCGACGACCGGCTTGGTGACGTTGGCCTTGATGAAGTCGGCCGCGCGCTCCTCGGCGTCGCCGCCGATCTCGCCGATCATGACGATCAGGTCGGTGTCGGGGTCCGCCTCGAACGCCGCGAGGGCGTCGATGTGCGTGGTGCCGATGACCGGGTCGCCACCGATGCCGACGGCGGAGGAGAAGCCGAGGTCACGGAGCTCGTACATCATCTGGTACGTCAGCGTGCCGGACTTCGAGACCAGGCCGATGCGGCCCGGCTTCGTGATGTCGCCCGGGATGATGCCGGCGTTGGACTGGCCCGGGGTGATGAGACCGGGGCAGTTCGGGCCGATGAGGCGGGTCTTGTTGCCCTTCTCGACGGCGTACGCGTAGAACGCGGCCGAGTCGTGGACGGCGATGCCCTCGGTGATGACGACGGCGAGCGGGATCTCGGCGTCGATCGCCTCGACGACGGCGGCCTTCGCGAAGGCCGGCGGCACGAAGAGGACCGAGACGTTGGCGCCGGTCTCCTTCATCGCCTCGGCGACGGTGCCGAAGACCGGGATCTCGGTGCCGTCGAAGTCGACCTTGGTGCCGGCCTTGCGCGGGTTCACGCCGCCGACGATGTTGGTGCCGTCACCGAGCATGAGCTTGGTGTGCTTCATGCCCGTGGCACCGGTCATGCCCTGGACGATGACCTTGCTGTCCTTGTTGAGGAAGATAGCCATGGCTGTGGTTTCCCCTGTCCCTTACTTCGCAGCCGCGAGCTCGGCGGCCTTGTCGGCCGCGCCGTCCATGGTGTCCACGCGCTGCACGAGCGGGTGGTTGGCGTCCGACAGGATCTTGCGACCCAGCTCCGCGTTGTTGCCGTCGAGACGGACGACCAGCGGCTTGGTGACCTCTTCGCCCTTCGAGGCGAGGAGCTCCAGGGCCTGCACGATGCCGTTGGCGACCTCGTCACAGGCGGTGATGCCACCGAAGACGTTGACGAACACGGACTTGACGTCCGGGTCGCCGAGGATGATCTCCAGGCCGTTCGCCATGACCTCGGCGGAGGCGCCGCCGCCGATGTCGAGGAAGTTGGCCGGCTTCACGCCGCCGTGGTTCTCACCGGCGTACGCGACGACGTCCAGCGTCGACATGACCAGGCCCGCGCCGTTGCCGATGATGCCGACCTGGCCGTCGAGCTTGACGTAGTTCAGGCCCTTGGCCTTGGCGGCAGCCTCGAGCGGGTTGGCTGCGGCCTTGTCCTCGAGCGCCTCGTGCTCCGGCTGGCGGAAGTCGGCGTTGGCGTCCAGCGAGACCTTGCCGTCGAGGGCGATGACCTCGCCGGAGGCGACCTTGGCCAGCGGGTTGACCTCGACGAGGAGGGCGTCCTCGGCGACGAAGGTGTCCCACAGGGTCACGAGGACCTCGGCGACCTTCTCGGCGACCTCGGCCGGGAACTTCGCCTGGGCGACGATCTCGCGGGCCTTCTCGATGTCGACGCCCTTGTTGGAGTCGACCGGCACCTTCGCGAGCTTCTCGGGGGTCGTCGCGGCGACCTCCTCGATGTCCATGCCACCGGCGACGGACGCCATGGCGAGGAAGGTGCGGTTGGTGCGGTCGAGGAGGTACGAGACGTAGTACTCCTCGACGATCTCCGGAGCGGTCTCCGCGATCATCACCTTGTGGACCGTGTGGCCCTTGATGTCCATCCCGAGGATGTCCGTCGCGCGGGCGACGGCCTCGTCCGGGGTGGCGGCCAGCTTCACGCCGCCGGCCTTGCCGCGGCCGCCGACCTTCACCTGCGCCTTGACGACCGACTTGCCGCCAAGACGCTCGGTGGCCTCGCGCGCCGCCTCAGGCGTGTCGATGACTTCACCGGCCAGCACCGGTACACCGTGCTTGGCGAAGAGGTCCCTCGCCTGGTACTCGAACAGGTCCACGCGCGTCCGTCCCTTTTCTGATGATCGCGGTTCGTTGTCTGCGTGGGCGTGCCGCGGAGGGCAACGTGACTGCGCTGTCACAAGGGAGGCGTTCACGGAGTCCGTGGACGCGGCATGTCCGTCTCGCAGGTTATCCCCGTGGGCCGTGGGTCCCTAAATCGCAGGTCGCGCGAGAGCGGTGATACGGGTCACAGAACGTACGGACCGGAGGGCTGTCCGTAGGGGTGGCGGGACGGACCCGGAGGCCCCTCGCGGCAGGCGGGGACCGGCCTTCGGGGTTCTCACGACGCGCCGGGGCCCGGAGTGAGGGCCGTTCCGCCACCCGTGTGATATGGACCTCAGTCGGATCGCGCGCGCCCGTGCGGGTGGTCCCGCGACGACGGATTCCGCAGTCCTCGGCCCGCCCCGCGTCAGCCCTCCGGCAGCGGGAGGGGGCGCTTCTCCAGAGCGGCCGCCATGATCTCCGGGAACAGGTCGGGGGTGCAGGCGAAGGCCGGGACGCCGAGCGCGGCGAGCGCCGCCGCGTGGTCCCGGTCGTAGGCGGGGGCGCCCTCGTCGGAGAGCGCGAGCAGCGCGACGAACTGGACGCCGGAGGCCTTCATGGCCGCGACCCGCTTCAGCATCCCGTCCCGGATGCCTCCCTCGTAGAGGTCGCTGACGAGGACGACGACGGTGTCCGCGGGGCAGGTGATCCTCGACTGGCAGTAGGCGAGGGCGCGGTCGATGTCGGTGCCGCCGCCGAGCCGGGTGCCGAAGAGGACGTCGACCGGGTCGTCGAGCTGCTCGGTCAGGTCGACGACGGAGGTGTCGAAGACGACGAGGCGGGTCGCGAGCGACCGCATCGAGGCGAGCACCGCGCCGAAGACGGCCGCGTGGACGACGGAGGCGGCCATGGAACCCGACTGGTCGACGCAGAGCACGACCTCCTTCCTGACCCCCCGGGAGGCGCGCCCGTGGCCGACGAGTCGCTCGGGGACGACCGTGCGGTGCTCGGGCAGGTAGTGCTTGAGGTTGGCGCGGATCGTGCGGTCCCAGTCGATGTCCCGGTGGCGGGGGCGGCTGATCCGGGCGGAGCGGTCGAGCGCGCCGGTGAGGGTGGCGCGGGTGCGGGCGGCGAGACGCCTCTCCAGGTCGTCGACGACCTTGCGGACGACGGCCCGGGCGGTCTCCCGGGTCGTCTCGGGCATCGCCCTGCCGAGGGAGAGGAGGGTGCCGACGAGGTGCACGTCGGCCTCGACGGCCTCCAGCATCTCCGGCTCCAGGAGGAGGGCGGCGAGGCCGAGCCGGTCGATGGCGTCGCGCTGCATGACCTGGACGACGGAGCTCGGGAAGTACGTGCGGATGTCGCCGAGCCAGCGGGCGACGGAGGGCGCGGACGCGCCGAGCCCGGCCGATCGGTCCCGTCCGGTGCGGGGGCCGCTCTCGCCCGGGCGGTCGTAGAGCGCGGTGAGGGCTCCGTCCATGGCGGCGTCGGTGCCGGTGAGCGCCCGGCCGGTGCCGTCGGCCTCCCCACCGCCCAGGACCAGCCGCCAGCGCCGCAGCCGCTCGTCGTCGGTGGGCGTCGGGTGCGTCATGCGAGGGCCTCCGTTCCGAGGATGAGGTGGAGGAGCGGCAGCACGGCGTCCGCCCGCTCGGGGTCGGGGTCCGGTGCGAAGCCGGGCACGCCGGGCGCGGAGGGTCCCGGGCCGCCGGGGCGGGGCCCCCTGGCGACCAGCTCCCCGAGGCTGCGGCGCACGCCCTGCTCGTAGCCGGAGAAGGTGCGCCGCAGCAGCGGCAGGACGTCGGTGAACGCCCCGGCCGGGACGGACGTCAGCCAGGCGTCGACCAGCCCGAGGAGCCGCTCGTCGTGGACGAGGAGCAGTCCGCCGCCGGAGGCCCCGCCGACGAAGCCGTCGATCCAGGCGGCGGCGTCGGCCGGCGGGGTGCCGGGCGAGAGGGCGCGGCTCATGAGCAGGGCGGCCTCGCCGTCGGCCGTCCGGCCCTCGTCGAGCAGGAGCCGGGCGGCCCGCCCCCGCAGGACGCCCGGTGTCCGGTCGCGGTCGGCGAGCCGGCGCAGCACCCCGGCCCACCGGTCGACGAGGTCGGGGCGGTCCGGGAGGAGGCCGATCGCCGTGTGGACGTCGTCGAGCCGCTCCCGCATCTGCGCGGCGGCGTCCGTGTCGAGTCCGGCGCAGGCGGGCGGCAGGCCGACGCAGATCCGCTCGGCGATCCCGGCGGCGACCTCGCCGAGGGCCTCCGTGCCGGTGCCGCGGACGTCGCCGTAGCGCAGGGCGCGGGCCAGGGCCGGGAGGGCCTGCGCCAGGTGGGCGACGTCGGTGTCGAGCGCGGCCCGGTCGGCGAGCGCCCGCATGACGACCGGCAGCGCGTCCCCGAGCCCGGCGAGGAGGCACTGCTCGGCGAGGGCGGTGATGTCGCCGAGGGCGGTCGCGGCGAGGGCCCGGGACTCGGCCCTGGCGGTGGCGGCGGCCTCGACGGTGGTGCCCCAGACGCCGGCCTCGGCGACCCGGACGTGCAGCTCGGGCTCCCAGCGCAGCCGCCAGGTCTCCCGGAAGGTGCCGGTGCCGGCCCGTCCGGCGGCCGGTTCGCCCCAGGGGACGCCGAGGAGGCGCAGCCGGTGGAGCAGTCGGCTGCGCTCGCCGTCGGTCTCCTTGCGGAGGTCGAGTCCGAGCTCGCGCTCCTGGGCCTCGGGCTTGAGGCGCAGGGCGCGCCGGCGGCGGTCCAGATCGCGCTGGAGGGGCACGGCGGGGGCGCCGGCCGGCACCTCGCCGAGGACGTCGCCGACGACGAGGCGGTCGCGGACGAGGCCGAGCGGCACGTCGGAGCCCTCGCAGAGGACGGCGCGGATCGCGTCGGTCGTCTCGTCGAGGCCGGGGCGCGGGCGGCCCCGCAGGGCGGCGAGCGTCTCGGCGAGCCGGACGGCCTCGATGACGTGGGCGGAGGAGACGGGGTGGTCCTCGGCCCTGAGGAGCCCGGCGACCTTCGTCATCCAGCGCTCGACGGGCCGGTCGGGGGCGGCGAAGAGGTGCCCGTACCAGCCGGGCGCGTCGATCCCGGCGCCGTAGCCGGAGCGGCGGGCGAGTCTGCGGTGGGTCCAGGGGACCCAGGTCAGCTCGGCCTTCGCCCGGGGCAGGCCCTTCAGGAGGGCCTTGTCGGCGGCGACGGTGGTCCTGCGGGCGAGGGCGGGCACGTGCCAGGCGCCGCAGACGACGGCGACGGAGTCGCCGAACTCCTTGCGGGCGGCGCGCAGCTTGAGCCGCATGTGCGCCTCGCGGATCAGGTCGCGGGGGTGTCCGCCGTCTCCGTACGTCTCGCGGAGGGCGCCCATGGCCTCGGCGAGGGCCTCGAAGGGGGCGGTGGGGTCGCCGTCCCCGCGCAGCTCGACGACGTCCTCCCACCAGCGTTCGGCGTCCTCGTACCCGGCGGCTCCGGCGAGTTCGGCGACCGGGTCGATCCGCGGGCCACCGCTGACCTCCTCTTCGCCGTCCCCCTCGTCCCTCCAGGTGGGGTCGGCGGCGGCGAGGGTGTGGGCGGCGGGCAGGTCGACGAAGCGGACGGCCGCGCCGTGGTCGAGGGCCCAGCGGATCGCGACCCACTCGGGCGAGAACTCGGCCATCGGCCAGAACGCGGCCCGCCCCGGGTCGTCCACGGCGTGGGCGAGCAGGGCGACGGGCGGCCGCATGTCCGGGTCCGCGGCGAGCGCCACGAGGGCGTCGGCCTCGGCGGGTCCCTCGACGAGCACCGCGGCGGGCCGCGCCGCCTCCAGCGCGGCCCGCACCCCCCGCGCGGACCCGGGTCCGTGATGCCGCACCCCGAGCAGCAGGGGCTCCCCCCGAAGGGCGCCGGAGGCCGGGGGCGGGTCCGGTGGGCGGGGTGTGCGGGGGGCCGTGGCCGCGCAGGTCATGCGCTCACCTCGCGGCAGGCGCGGTAGAAGTCCTTCCAGCCGTCTCTCTCCCTCACGACCGTTTCCAGGTACTCCTGCCAGACGGTCCGGTCGGCCGCCGGGTCGCGGACGACCGCGCCGAGGATGCCGGCGGCGATGTCGCCGGGGCGCAGGACGCCGTCGCCGAAGTGGGCGGCGAGGGCGAGTCCGCCGGTGACGACGGAGATCGCCTCCGCGGTGGAGAGCGTCCCCGAGGGGGACTTGACCTTCGTCCGGCCGTCGGTGGTGACCCCGTCCCGCAGTTCGCGGAAGACGGTGACGACCCGGCGGATCTCGTCCACGCCGTCGGGCAGGACGGGCAGTTCGAGGGAGCGCCCGAGCTGCTCGACCCGGCGGGCGACGATGTCGACCTCGGCCTCGGGGGTCGCGGGCAGCGGCAGCACGACGGTGTTGAAGCGGCGGCGCAGCGCGCTGGAGAGCTCGTTGACGCCGCGGTCGCGGTCGTTGGCGGTGGCGATCAGGTTGAAGCCGGGGACGGCCTGCACCTCCTGGCCGAGCTCGGGGACGGGCAGGGTCTTCTCGGACAGGATCGTGATGAGGCCGTCCTGCACGTCGGCGGGGATGCGGGTGAGCTCCTCGACCCGGGCGGTCGTGCCCTGGGACATCGCGCGCATCACGGGGCTGGGGACCAGGGCGTCCTCGCTGGGGCCGTGGGCGAGGAGTCGCGCGTAGTTCCAGCCGTACCGGACGGCCTCCTCGGGCGTGCCGGCGGTGCCCTGGACGAGGAGGGTGGAGTCGCCGCTGACGGCGGCGGCGAGGTGCTCGGAGACCCAGGTCTTGGCGGTGCCGGGGACGCCGAGGAGGAGCAGCGCCCGGTCGGTGGCGAGCGTGGTGACGGCGACTTCCACGATGCGGCGCGGTCCGACGTACTTGGGCGTGACGACGGTTCCGTCGGGGAGCGTGCCGCCGAGGAGGTAGGTGGCGACGGCCCACGGGGAGAGCCGCCAGCGGGCGGGCCGGGGCCGGTCGTCGGCGGCGGCGAGGGCCGCGAGTTCATGGGCGAAGGCGTGCTCCGCGTGCGGCCGCAGGACCTCGTCGGCGGTCTGCGGCCGTCCCGTTCCGGTGTCCGTCTCGACACCGGAACCGGGCTTCGCGATGGTTTCGGGCACGGGCATGGATCCCCCTCCAGATCGTTCGACCTGCTGTGCGATCCACCGTGCACCACGCCACTGACAATCGGATGTCGCCGCTGGTCGGCGCCGGTCGGGGAGGTGAGGGAGGGTCAGCCGACGATCGCCGGTCGACTCGGTGTTCCTGCCGCCGGCCTCCTCCGTGACCTCGCGGTCCCGCGGCCCGGAGCCGTCCGGAGGAGGGCGTTGTCAGTGGCGGCCCCTACCTTCGACGACATGAATGCCATGGGGGTGCGCTGGACGGCGGAACAGGTGCTCGCGCTGGCTCCTGACGAAGCGTCGCGCAGAGCGGGGAGCAAGCTCGGCACGGCCGGGCCCTGGTCGGAGACGGGCTGCGGTGACGGCGCCGTCTGGGGTCTGTGCAAGGGCAGCGGAAGCACGCCGTACCGGGCGGTCGTCGACACCACGGGGCCCGCGTACTCCTGCGGCTGCCCCAGCAGGAAGTCACCCTGCAAGCACGCCCTGGGCCTGCTGCTGCTCCGGGCCGCGGACGGGATCGCCGCCGAGGGGTGCCCCGCTCCCGACTGGGCCGCGCAGTGGCTCACCGCGCGGCGCGGCCGGGCCGCGCGCGCGGGCCTTCCGGCCGGGGACGGGCCCCCGGGAGCGACGGCGGATCCGGAGGCGGCGCGCCGCCGGGCCGAGCGCAGGGCGGCCCGGATCACCTCGGGCGCGAGGGAGTTGGAGCAGCGCCTCGCCGACCTGCTGCGCGGCGGTCTGGCGGTGGCCGGGCAGGCGGGGTACGGGCTGTGGGAGGAGACGGCGGCCCGCATGGTCGACGCCCAGGCGCCGGGGCTCGCCGGGCGGGTCCGGGAGCTGGGGGCGATACCCGGCTCGGGGCCGGGCTGGCCGGTGCGGCTCCTGGAGGAGTGCGCGTTGACGCACCTCCTCGGCCGGGCGTGGCTGGCGGCGGACCGGCTGCCCGCCCCGCTCGCGACGACGGTGCGGACCCGGGTGGGCCTCACCGCCCCGGCCGACGGCGTCCCGGTGCGCGACCACTGGCTGGTCCTCGCGCAGTACGACGCGGCCGACGCCCGGCTGACGACCCGGCGGATCTGGCTGCACGGCACGACGACCGGGCGCACCGCCCTCCTCCTCTCCTTCGGCGCGGCGGGCCGGGCGCCGCAGCTCGCGCTCCCCGTGGGCGCGCTGCTGGACGGGGAGTTGACGCCGCACACCGGCTCGGGCCAGGTGCGGGCGGAGCCGGGCGAGCGGTTCGTCCCGGTCGCGGGCCCCGTCGTCCCGCCGGCGGGCGGGCCGGTCGGCACGGCTCTCGACGCGTACGGCCGCGCGCTCCGCGAGGACCCGTGGCTGGACTCCTGGCCCGTGACGCTGAGCCGGGTCGTCCCGGCGCCCGCGGAGTACGGCTGGCAGCTCGCCGACGCCGACGGCCGCGAGGCGCTGCCCCTGACGCCCGCCGCCCGGTCCCGGCCCGGCCTGTGGCGCCTGGCCGCCCTGTCCGGCGGCGCCCCGGTGACCGTCTTCGGGGAGGTCGGGCACCGGGGGTTCACCCCGCTCGCCGCCTGGTCGCCGGAGACCCCGGGCGAGACGGTCCCCCTCACATGACGTCCGGCCACCGCGCACCGACCCACCGGAGGAGCCCGATGGACACGACCGCGACCACCCCCGCCGCGCCGGCGGCGGGAACGACCGCCGACGAGGCGTCCACCCCGTCCTGGGAGGAGCTCGTCAGTTCGGCGATGCTGGGGACGGACCGTCGGCCCCCCACCGCGCCCGGGGGCTCCGCCACGGCCCGGGACCTGCCGGGCGCGCTGCTCGACGCGGCCGCGCTGCACACCGTACGGCGCAGGGCGGGGCTGCGGCCCGGCACCGCCGCGCCCCTTCCGGAGCCCGCGCCGGAGGATCCGCGCGCGCCGCTGCCCGAGGCCGCCCGGCTCCGCCTCGCCCAGCTGCTCGCCGGCCGGACCGCGCCCTCGCCCGCCGGGCGGCGCGGAGCCGCCCCCGACCTGGCCGAGCTGCTCCCCCAGTGGCTGGCCCTCGCCGACCGGTACGGCTACAAGGCGCCGCCCGCGGCCCTGCCCGCGCTGCTCGACGCGGCCAGGGCCCGCACCGACCTGCGCCCCCGGGCGCTGCGTCTGGCGGGTCCGCGCGGCCTGTGGCTGGCCCGGCTCAACCCCGAGTGGGGGTTCGCCCTCCGGGGCCGTGGCGCGGGCGGCCGCCTTCCGTCCCCGGAGGACGCCGAAGGGGTCCGCGCGCTGTGGGACGAGGGCCTGTTCGCCGAGCGGGTCGCCCTGCTCTCCGCCGTACGGAGCGAGGACCCGGCCGCCGGTCTCGCGCTGCTCGCCTCGACCTGGTCCACCGAGCGGGCGGAGGACCGGCTGATGTTCCTGGACTCGCTGCGGGCCGGGCTCTCCGACGCCGACGAGGCGTTCCTGGAGGAGGCCCTCGACGACCGCAGCCGCAACGTCCGGGCCACCGCCGCCGAGCTGCTCTCCGCCCTGCCCGCGTCCGCCCTCGCGGGCCGGATGGCGGCCCGGGCCGCCTCCTGCGTCGGCCTGGACCGGACGGCCCCGACGCCGACGATCGCCGTCGAGGCCCCGCACGAGTGCGACGCGGCGATGCGACGGGACGGACTGGTGGCGACGCCCCCGGCGGGCCGGGGCGAGCGTTCCTGGTGGCTGGGCCAGCTCGTCGAGGCGACGCCGCTGCCCTCCTGGCCGGCCAGGTTCGGGGGGCGCGGCCCGGAGGAGATCGTGGCGCTGCCGGTCGCCGACGACTGGCAGGGCGAACTGCACGCGGCCTGGTGCCGGGCCGCCGTGCGACAGCGGGACCCGGCCTGGTCGCGCGCGCTGCTCGGATCCCCTTCCGCTCCGCCCGCGACGGGCCCCGGCACCTCGTCGCTGGGCGAGCGCGCCCAGCTCCTGTCGACGCTGCCCGCGGAGGAACGGGCGCGTTGGGTCGCCTCGTTCATCGCGGCCCACGGGCTGTCGGAGGCGTTCCAGCTGCTGGGCGTCTGCGCCGTCCCGTGGGCGGAGCCGCTCGGCGCCGCGGTGATCGACGCGCTCGACATCGCGCGTGAGGCGGGCAGTTACCCGTGGAGCTTCAGCGGGGTGATGGGCCTGGCGGAGCGCTGCCTCGCCCCGGAGGCGGCACGTCGGCTGGAGTCCCTGACGGCCCGTCCGTACGAGACGGAGGACAGCTCCCCCGGCGCGGGCGACTACTGGGCGGAGGCCTTCCAGCGCCTGGTCTCCACCCTCGGACTCCGCGCCGCGATGCACGCCGAACTCACACCGCCGCCCCCGCCGACCGCTTCCGCACCGGCACCGGCACCCGGCCCCTGAGGGGGCGGCCCGGTCGGCACGCCCCCGGACGACGGCAGGGACCCCCGGGCGGGGAAGGGCCCTGCCGGCCGGGGCGCGGGCGCACCGCTCAGCGGATCACGCGGTGACGCGGACGTTCGCGTTCACCCACTCGACGACGGACGCGGTCGTCGCGCCCGGAGTGAAGATCTCCGCCACGCCCTTCTCCTTGAGCGGCGGGATGTCCGCGTCGGGGATGATGCCGCCGCCGAAGACCTTGATGTCCTCCGCGTCGCGGTCCTTGAGGAGCTCCAGGACCTTCACGAACAGCGTGTTGTGCGCTCCGGAGAGGATCGAGAGGCCGATCGCGTCGGCGTCCTCCTGGATCGCGGTGTCGACGATCTGCTCGGGGGTCTGGTGGAGCCCGGTGTAGATGACCTCCATGCCCGCGTCGCGCAGGGCCCGTGCGATCACCTTGGCTCCGCGATCGTGGCCGTCGAGACCCGGTTTGGCGACGACCACACGGATCGGACCGCTCACACCCATCACTGCCTCCACATGCGACCCCGCGCCTGACGGCCGGGGAGGTGAACGAACGTCATCCCCAGCATCCCGCACCGGAACCGTTTCGCGACGGCGCCCGGGGGGGAAATCACACATGGGACATGTTCGCTCTGCGCCGTCCCCGCTCCGGGCCCTTCTCCTGGGCCCACCAGCCGCGAGCGGGGCCGGTCGCGAAGGGAGCCGTGACGAGGTCACCGCGCCTCGCACCGCCGTCCGGGCGGTGCGGCGCACGGTGGGCCGGCGTACCGTTCGGCCCCGCGTGCCGTTCGGGAGGCCGGCCATGGAGTTCGGCAAGGTCACCGCCTTCATGAAGGCCACCGCCCTGGAAGTCGCGATCCTCACCGGCCACCTCGTCCTCTACCCGTCCGGGATGATCGCCGAGCGGCTCTCCCCCGCCCCACCGCCCACGACGATCACCCCGGGCGACCGCCCGGTGATCCTCCTGCACGGCTTCGTCGACAACCGGTCGGTCTTCGTCATGCTCCGCCGCTCCCTGCTCCGGCACGGCCGTGACTGCGTCGAGTCGCTCAACTACTCCCCGCTCACCTGCGACCTGCGGGCCGCCGCCGAGCTGCTGGGCCGCCGGGTGGACGAGGTGCGCGCCCGCACCGGGCACGCCGAGGTCGACATCGTCGGGCACAGTCTCGGCGGCCTGATCGCCCGTTATTACGTACAGCGACTGGATGGCGACTCCCGGGTGCGCAGCCTGGTGACGCTCGGCACTCCGCACGCGGGCACCACGGTGGCCCCGCTCGCCGACGCGCATCCGCTGGTGCGGCAGATGCGGCCCGGTTCGGAGGTGCTGCGGGAGCTCGCCGGGCCCGCGCCGGGCTGCCGTACCCGGTTCGTGAGCTTCTGGAGCGACCTGGACCAGGTGATGGTGCCGGTGGAGACCGCCCGTCTCGACCATCCCGACCTGCTCGTGCACAACGTGCGGGTGAGCGGCATCGGCCATCTCGCGCTGCCCGTGCATCCGACGGTGGCCGCCGGGGTCCGGGAGGCCCTCGACGCGGGCGGGCCGGTGGCCGTCGGAACGCGCGAGGAGGAGCCCGGCGCCACCTCGGTCGCCTGACCGCACGACACCGTTCTTCGAACGTTCATCGAACACAAGGCCAAAGCTCTCCACCCGACCTGGCAAAACGCGGTCGATTGCCCGTTTCCTGCGGGCTCAAACCCCTCCGAAGATTGTCCGCCCCGCATACCGCCGGGTACAGTCGCGCCACTGCTTACCCCCGGGACACCCCTCACGGGCCTGCCCCGGACTGCTCCTGCTGCCGAGGCGAGAGAGACGTTGGTGAACGACCAGCACCCCCACGCCGGATACGCCGGCGACGGCGCCCACACCACCGGCAGCTTCGCCATCGACCCGCTGTTCGGCGCCTACCCCGACGGTCAGGCCGATCACAGCGGCCAGTGGGACCTCGGCCAGTACGCGGCCACCGGCACGTACGCGACGACGGGGCAGTACGACACCACCGGGCAGTACGACACGACCGGCCAGTGGGACACCACGGGGCAGTGGAACACCACCGGCGCGTACGAGACCACCGGCGCGTACGAGACCGCCGCGACGCAGTACGACGCCACCGGCCAGTGGGACGCCTCCGCCTGGACCGAGGCGCAGCACACCGGCCAGTACGAGACCGCCCACGCCGGCACGTACGCCGCCCAGGGCACGTACGGCCACGAGGCCTACGACGCCACCGGCCAGTGGGCCGCCCCCGCCTTCGCGACCGAGACCGGCGCCTTCGACGCGACCGCGTGGAACCACGCGGCCCCGGAACCCGAGCCGGTCGTGCCCCACCAGTACGCCCCGCAGGCCGAGCACACGGCCGAGTTCGCCTTCGAGTACGTCCCCGCGGAACACGAGGGGCACCAGGGACACGAGGGACACCAGGAGCTCTCCTCCCACGAGGCCGACGAGACCTACGACCCCGCCGAGGCCGACGCCGGAGCCCCGGAGGGCCTCGACGGCGAGGACGTCGACGACGCCTACGACCAGGACGAGCCGACCGCCGGACCGGCCGTCGGGCTCCGTACGGAACCGCCCCTCGCCGGCCGTCCCGTGCGCCGCTCCTCCGGCGGCAGCCGCGCCCGTCGCCGCACCCCCGCCAAACGGTCCGCGCTGCTGACCGTCGCCGTCCCCTCCGCCTGCGTCATGGGAGTCGCCGGCATCGCCGCCGCCTCCGTCGGCGGCCTCACCGGCTCCGACACGACCGGCGGACAGAAGGACGACACGACCTCGCTGGCCGCCGCCGACCCGGCCTCGGTCAAGCAGGTCGCCGCCAACAACGCGCTCGACACCCAGCTCGCCGCGCTCAGCGCCGACGCCCGCGACTTCGGCGACCGCGCCAGCCGCACCCAGGAGCGCATCGACCTCCGCGCCCGCCAGGCGGCCGAGAAGAAGAAGCGCGAGGAGGAGGCGGCCCGCAAGGAGGCGCTGCGCCCCAAGTACCTGCTGCCGGTGAAGCTGCACCAGCTCAGCGCCCGGTTCGGTCAGGCCGGCGTCAACTGGATGTCGCTGCACACCGGCATCGACTTCCCCGTGCAGTACGGCACCCCCGTCATGGCCGCCACCGACGGCACCGTCCGCACGCAGTGGAACAGCGCCTACGGCAACATGGCGATCGTGACCTCCCCCGACGGCACCGAGACCTGGTACTGCCACCTCAGCAGCACCAAGCTCCGCTCGGGTTACGTCAAGGCCGGCGACGTCATCGCCTACTCCGGCAACTCCGGCAACTCCACCGGCCCGCACCTCCACTTCGAGGTCCGGCCCGGCGGCGGCTCCGCGATCGACCCGCTGCCCTGGCTGCTGAGCCACGGCCTCAACCCGCTCGGCTGAGCCTTCCCCCGTACGAGATCCGAGCACCACGAGAAGGGCCCCGGCGGATGACGCCGGGGCCCTTCCTCGTACCGCCTCGCTACAACTTCTCGACCGGCGCGTACCGCAGGAGCAGTCGCTTCGGCTTGTCGTCGCCGAAGTCGATCGTCGCCTGGGCCTCCCCGCCGGCGCCCTGCACCGCCATGACCGTGCCGAGCCCGAACTGGTCGTGCGTGACCCGGTCGCCGACCTGGAGGGAGATGACCGGCTTCTCGCCCGCGCGCCGGGTGGCGAAGCCGGAGGGGCCGGAGCGCGAGCGGGAGGACGAGAGCGAGGAGGTGATCCCCGAGGTCGGCCCGGCGGGCTTGGCCATCGAACCGGTCCGCTTCCACTCCAGGTACGCGGACGGGATCTCCTCCAGGAAGCGCGAGGCCGGGTTGTACGAGGGCTGGCCCCAGGCGCTGCGCATCGACGAGCGGGTGAGGTAGAGCCGCTCACGCGCGCGCGTGATGCCCACGTACGCCAGGCGCCGCTCCTCCTCCAGCTCCTTCGTCTGCCCGAGGGCGCGCATGTGCGGGAAGACGCCGTCCTCCATCCCGGTGAGGAACACCACCGGGAACTCCAGGCCCTTGGCGGTGTGCAGGGTCATCAGCGTGATGACGCCCCGGCCCTCCTCGTCCTCGTCCGGGATCTGGTCGGAGTCGGCGACGAGCGCGACCTGCTCCAGGAACTCGGCGAGGGTCGCGGGTTCCTCACCGCGCTCCTGCTCGAACTCGAGGGCCACGGAGGCGAGTTCCTGGAGGTTCTCGATGCGGGTCTCGTCCTGCGGATCGGTCGAGGCCTGGAGCTCGGCCAGGTAACCCGTCCGCTCCAGGACGGCCTCCAGGACGACGGCGGGTCCCGCGCCGGACTCGACGACGGTGCGCAGTTCGTCCATGAGCGCGTTGAACCGCTTCACGGCGTTCGCCGAGCGGGCGGCCATGCCGTACGCCTCGTCGACCCGCTTGAGGGCCTGCGGGAAGGTGATCCTCTCGCGCAGGGACAGGGCGTCGATCATCGCCTCGGCGCGCTCGCCGATGCCGCGCTTGGGGACGTTGAGGATGCGGCGCAGGGGGACGGTGTCCTCGGGGTTGGCGAGGACGCGCAGGTACGCGAGGACGTCCCGGACCTCCTTGCGCTCGTAGAAGCGCACGCCGCCGACGACCTTGTAGGGCAGGCCGACGCGGATGAAGATCTCTTCGAAGACGCGGGACTGGGCGTTGGTCCGGTAGAAGACGGCGACGTCCCCGGCCCTGGCCTCGCCCGCGTCGGTGAGCCGGTCGATCTCGTCGGCGACGAACTGGGCCTCGTCGTGCTCGGTGTCGGCGACGTAGCCGGTGATCTGCGATCCCGCGCCCGCGTTCGTCCACAGGTTCTTGGGGCGGCGGGACTCGTTGCGCTCGATGACGGCGTTGGCCGCGGAGAGGATCGTCTGGGTGGAGCGGTAGTTCTGCTCCAGGAGGATCGTCGTCGCGTCCGGGTAGTCCTCCTCGAACTGGAGGATGTTGCGGATGGTCGCGCCGCGGAAGGCGTAGATCGACTGGTCGGCGTCGCCGACGACGCACAGCTCGGCCGGGCCGAGGTCCTCGTAGCCGGTGCCGACGAGCTCGCGCACCAGCGTGTACTGGGCGTGGTTGGTGTCCTGGTACTCGTCGACGAGCACGTGGCGGAAGCGGCGCCGGTAGTGCTCGGCGACGTCCGGGAACGCCTGGAGCAGGTGGACCGTCGTCATGATGATGTCGTCGAAGTCCAGGGCGTTGGCCTCGCGCAGCCGCGCCTGGTACATCCGGTACGCCTCGGCGAGCGTCTTCTCGAAGCCGTCGGCGGCCTGGTCGGCGAAGGTCTCCTCGTCGATCAGCTCGTTCTTCAGGTTCGAGATCTTGGCGCTGAACGACTTCGGCGGGAACTTCTTCGGGTCGAGGTCCAGGTCCCGGCAGACCAGTGCCATCAGCCGCTTGGAGTCGGCCGCGTCGTAGATCGAGAAGGAGGAGGTGAAGCCGAGCTTCTTCGACTCGCGGCGCAGGATGCGGACGCAGGCGCTGTGGAATGTCATGACCCACATCGCGTTGGCCCGCGGCCCGACGAGCTGCTCGACGCGCTCCTTCATCTCGCCGGCGGCCTTGTTCGTGAAGGTGATCGCCAGTATCTGGCCGGGGTGGACGTGCCGGGTGCCCAGGAGGTGGGCGATGCGGTGGGTGAGCACCCGGGTCTTGCCCGAGCCGGCGCCGGCGACGATGAGCAGCGGGGTGCCCGTGTGGACGACGGCGGCGCGCTGCTGCTCGTTCAGCCCCTCCAGGAGCGCGGCGGGGTCCACGACGGGCCGGGGGTGGCCGTCGCGGTAGTGCGTCTCCCGGGCCGGCGGAGGCACGTCGAAGTGCTCCCCGAAGAGGTCGTGCGGGACCTCCTCATCGGCCGGGGAGCCGTGCTCGTCCTCGGGGTGGGGCGGCGGCTCCTCCGCGTGGTTCTGGAGGCCGGCCAGGAAGCTGTCGTCAAAGAGGCTGCTCATCGCCTCACGAGTCTAGGACGCCCCGCCGACATCCGGGTCCGCCTTCGGGACGGAGGCTGTGGAAGGGCTCACATCCGGTGGCCCCGGCCGACTCCCGGCGACCCCGGCGGCTCACACCCAGAGGGTCGCGATGAGGACGTTCGCCGTGGTCAGGCCGCCGACGGCGGCGAAGAGGCCCTTGTCGACCTTCTCCTCGTCCCGCTTGACGTAGACGAGGCCGAGGATCACGACGAGGATCGCCAGCTTGATCCCGATCTTGAGGTTGTTCACGGTGTGGTCGTCGGCCTGGTTGAGGCCGACGAGCGCGACGCCCGTGACCAGCATGGTCAGCGCGCCGTGCAGCATCGCGGGGCTGAAGCGGGCCGTACCCGCGCCCATCGCCTTCATCTGGGTGAGGAAGCCGCCGAGGAGGGAGGCGATACCGATGATGTGCAGGGCGACGAAGACATTGATGAGGACGTCCATGGGCGGAGCCTAACCGGGCCCCTACCACTGCCCTCCGGCCGGGTCCACTCCCCTCGCCGCTTCGGTCGGACGGCCGCCGGAATGACCCCGTCCCCTCACTCCGGACGAAAGGGATCGGTCCCCGACCCGTCAACTGTCGCCAATAGCGGTCAACTCCCCGTCCGGCCGTGACCCCAGGTTTAGCGTCCTCCCCCAGGTGACCGGCTCCCCACCACCGCCGGTGCTCCGGCGGCGCCGGTCACCCCCGCCGAGAAGACCCGGCGGCGGCCCGTCTCCCCTGTGCGGCCCGCCGCCGGCCCGGCGGCCACCGTCCCCCAGGGAAGAGGATGTGACCCGCCCTCGTGGCAGCGCACCGGAAGTCCAAACAGTCCCCCCTCGGCTCCTCGGCGGTCCGCGCCGCCGCCACCCTCGCCCTCGCCTCCGCGGCGACGGCGACGCTCTTCGAAGGGTCCGGACACGCGGACCCCCGGCCCACCACCGCCCAGGTCAAGGCGAAGGTCGACCGGCTCTACGAGGAGGCCGAGGTCGCGACGGAGCGGTACAACGGGGCGAAGGAGAAGGCCGACGAGGCGCGCGCCGCCTTCGACCGGCTGCGCGACGAGGCCGCCCGCAGGACCGAGCGCCTCAACACCGCCCGGGACGCCCTCGGGGCCATGGCCGCCGCCCAGTACCGCTCCGGCGGGCTCGACCCCGCCGTCCAGCTCGCCCTCACCTCCGACCCCGACCAGTACCTGGAACGGGCCGCGCTCGCCGAGAAGGCCGGGGACCGGCAGGCGGCCGCCGTCGCGGCCGTACGGCGCGAGCTCACCGCGATCCGGCGGCTGCGCGGCGAGTCCGCGGGAAAACTGACCGCGCTGCGCGGGCACGAGGCGGAACTGCGGCGGCAGAAGGCGGCCGTGGTCGGCAAGCTGGCGGAGGCCAGGGCGCTGCTCGCCCGGCTGACCGAGGAGGAACGCGCCCGGTACGAGGCGGCCGCCGCGGCCCGGGACGGCTCCGGCACCTCGACGCGGACCGACGGCTCGGGCGCCACGGGCCCGGCCGGCGCCTCCCCGACGGTACGGGCCGACCGCTCCTCGGGCGGCGGGCGCGAACCGGTGACCGCCCCGGACGGCCGGGCCGCCGAGGCCGTCTCCTTCGCCCGCGCCCAGCTCGGCAAGCCGTACGTGTGGGGAGCGACGGGCCCCTCCGCCTACGACTGCTCCGGCCTCACCCAGGCGGCCTGGCGCGCCGCCGGCATCTCCCTGCCCCGCACCACGTACACCCAGATCAACGCCGGCCGGCGCGTCTCCCGCTCCCAGCTCGCCCCCGGTGACCTGGTCTTCTTCTACTCCGGCATCAGCCACGTCGGGCTCTACATCGGCGGCGGCCAGATGATCCACGCCCCCCGGCCGGGCGCCCCCGTGCGCATCGCCCCCATCGACGAGATGCCCTTCGCCGGGGCCACCCGGGTCGGCTGAGGGCCCGCTCAGACCAGACGGCGGGCGGTGGCCCAGCGGGTCAGCTCGTGACGGTTGGAGAGCTGGAGCTTCCGCAGCACCGCCGAGACGTGCGACTCGACCGTCTTCACCGAGATGTAGAGCTGCTTGGCGATCTCCTTGTACGCGTATCCCCGGGCAATCAGCCGCAGCACCTCGCGCTCCCGCTGGGTGAGCCGGTCCAGGTCCTCGTCCACCGGCGGCGCGTCCGTCGAGGCGAAGGCGTCCAGGACGAAGCCGGCGAGGCGCGGCGAGAAGACGGCGTCACCCTCCTGGACGCGGAAGATCGAGTCGACCAGGTCGGTCCCCGTGATCGTCTTGGTCACATAGCCGCGGGCACCGCCCCGGATCACCCCGATGACGTCCTCGGCCGCGTCCGAGACCGACAGGGCCAGGAAACGGACCGGGTCCTCGGGCGCGCCCATCAGGCTCGCGCAGCGGCGCAGCACCTCGACCCCGCCGCCGCCCGGCAGGTGGACGTCGAGGAGGACGACCTCGGGACGGGTCGCGGTGATGACCGTGACCGCCTGGTCGACGTCGGCGGCCTCGCCGACCACCTCGACGCCGGTGACCTCGGTCCGGCCGATCTCGGCCTGCACCCCGGTGCGGAACATCCGGTGGTCGTCGACGAGCACCACCCGCACCCGGCGCTCCGTGCCCGACGCCTCCGCATCGGTTCCGGTCGTCGCTCCGGTCTCGTCGCTCATCCGTCCGCCCTCTCCATCTCGAGCTCCACTTCGGTGCCCCCGCCCTGCGGCGACCGCAGCCGGGCCGTACCGCCGTTGCGCTGCATACGGCCGATGATCGATTCTCGTACGCCCATCCGGTCCTCGGGCACCGCGTCCAGGTCGAAGCCCGGCCCCCGGTCCCGCACCGAGACGAAGACCGTACGGCCCTCCACCTCGGCGTACACCTGCACCGCCCCGCCCTCGCCACCGTACTTGGCGGCGTTGACCATCGCCTCGCGCGCGGCCTGCATCTGCGCGGCCAGCTTCTCGTCGAGCGGGCAGTCTCCGACGACGACCACCTCCAGCGGGACCCCGTGGTTGTCCTCGACCTCGGCCGCCGCTCTCTTCACCGCCTCCGCCAGGGTCTCGGGCTCCTCGTCCCTGCCGGTGCCCTCGGGCCTGTAGAGCCAGTTCCGCAGCTCGCGCTCCTGCGCGCGGGCGAGGCGGCGGACCTCGCCGGGGTCGTCGGCGTTGCGCTGGATCAGGGTCAGGGTGTGCAGCACGGAGTCGTGGACGTGGGCCGCGACCTCGGCACGCTCCTGGGCGCGGATGCGCATGGTCCGCTCGTCGTTGAGGTCCTGCGACATGCGGACCAGCCAGGGGCCGGCGAGCAGCGCTATGCCGGTGAGGACGGCGACGGCGGCGGTGACGGCCGTGCCGAACTGGGCGACGGAGCCGCGGACCACCACGAAGACCGCGAGCCCGGTGCCGACGAGACCGACGCCGACGAAACCGCGGACGATCTGGAACGCGCGCTTGTTGCGCCCGGTGTCGGTCCAGCTGGCCCGGCGGGCGTTGTCCGCCTGTCTCCAGACGAGGACGACGCCGACGGCGATGAGGATCAGCGGCCATATGTAGCGCCCGGTCTCGTTGTCCACGCTGACGTTCCCGGCGAGGGCCGCGAGGCCGATGCCGAGCGCGATCAGGGCGACGACCTGGCCGCGGTCGGGCTTGCGCAGTCTGCGGCGCCCGTCCGAGGTGGTCTCGAAGAGGGAGCGCGGGGCGGACCTTCCACCGACACCGAGCGGGACCACGATCCAGAAGACCGCGTAGAGCACGATGCCCAGGCCGTTCGAGAACGACAGCACCACGAAGAGCGCCCGCACCCAGACGACCGGAAGCCCGAGGTGTCCCGCGAGACCGCGTGCGACACCGCCGAGCCACCGCCCGTCGGCGCTCCGGTAGAGCCTGCGCACGGGCGGTTCGTCGGTGTCGGTGACACGAGCGGTTGCGGACATGCACCGATCGTCACACGTCCGGCCCGCCCCGGACATCAGGGTCGGCCCTGAGATCGTCCCTGGTACCGGCTCGGGGGCGAAGGCCCCACGAATATCAGGGTCGGGCCAGGGTCGGCCCCGGTGCCGCGGAACGTCACGGGCCGTCACCATGGAGGCATGACGAGTTCGACGCCTTCGCAGCACGAGGCCCCGCCGCCGGCGGAGGCCGATCCCGCCCCGCCGCTCCGGCGCTCGCGCGGAAGCAACGTCGTGGGCGGCGTCTGCGGAGGCCTCGGGCGGCGCTTCGACCTGGACCCGGTGATATTCCGGGTGGTGATCGGCGTGCTGTCGGTGGCGGGCGGCCTGGGGCTGGTGTTCTACGGCTTCGCGTGGCTGCTGATCCCGCTCGCGGGCGAGGAGGAGAGCGAAGGGCGCGGACTGCTGACGGGCCGGGTGTCCGGCGCCTCCCTGGCGGCCCTGCTGATGGCGCTGATCGGCTGCGGGATCTTCCTGTCGACCCTGCACAGCGGGGAGGTGCTGGGCTTCACGCTCACGTTGTCGCTCGCGGTGTGCGGGGCGGCGGTCTGGTCGCAGCGGCGGCGGGTCGGCGGCGAGACCGAGGGCGGGTCGGACGCGGCGACCGTCCTCACGGTCGCCGAGGCTCCGCCCGAGACCAAGGCGCCACCGCTCTTCGAGTCCCCCTCCTGGTGGAAGGACCCGATCGTCAAGGACGGCTCGACGGGCAAGATCGCCGTCGGCTATCTGTGGGGTCCGCACGGAATCCTGGACGAGGACGGCCGGGTGAACGGCGAGGTGCCGAAGCCCGGCAGTCAGTGGGGCCCCGACCCCGCGGCGGCCGGGCGCCCGGCGCCCTCCGTCCGCCGGAGCCCGCTCTCCATCGGGGGGCTCGTCTTCCTGCTCGCCCTGATCGCGGGCGGTCTGGGCACGGGCCTGAGCTGGGACACCCACCCGCTGGGCACCAGCCTGCAGATCGGTCTGGCGGCCGCGCTCGCGGTGTTCGGCCTGGGGCTCGTCGTCAGCAGCCTCGTCGGACGGACCGGCTTCGGCACGGTCTTCCTGGCCGTGGTCACGGCGGGCCTGCTGGCCCTGGCGTCGGCGCTGCCCGACCGCATCACCACGGACTGGGTCCGCGAGACCTGGCGGCCCGTCTCGGTCGCCGACGTGCGGCCGGAGTACGAACTGGGCACCGGGGTCGGCACGCTCGACCTGTCCCGGCTCCCGCTCCCGGCCGGCACGACGGCGGCGACACACGTCGGGGTGGGTGCCGGGCGGGTCAAGGTGATCGTTCCGAAGAGCGCGGTGGTGAAGCTGCACGCCGAGGTGGGCCTGGGCGACCTGCGGCTGTCGGGCGCGCCCGCCGGCGACATCGACATCGCGCCGGACCGTTCCGTGACCCGGACGCTCGCCCCGCCGACCGGGACCGCCCCGGCCGGCACCCTGGACCTCTCGCTGGAGGTCGGACTCGGACAGGTGGAGGTCACCCGTGCTGCTTCATGAGTTCCGCCCCGGCCGGCTGCTCGTCGGCCTGACCGCCCTCGCCCTGGCCGCGGCCTACGCGGGCGACGCCGCCGACGCCTGGACGACCCCGTGGTACGCGGTGGTGCCCGTGCTCTGCGGCGGCCTCGGCACCGCCGCCCTCGCGACCTGGGTCGCCTATCGAATACGACGTCGTTCGGCGAGGAGCCGGTCCAGCGAGAGCACCGGGGCCCCGGCCAGCAGCAGCGGGAGCCAGGACATCAGATAGGCCAGGTCGTTGCCGAGGTAGTACGGGTGCACCTGCCAGCTCACGGTCAGCCAGAGGCTCAGCGAGATCAGCGCGCCGCCGAGCGCCGCCGAGCGGGCGAAGAGACCGAAGAGGGTCCCGAGCCCGACGGCGAGTTCGCCGAAGGCGATGGCGTATCCGAAGCCGGCCGGGTTCTCGAGGGCGAGGTCGACGAGGGCGGGGATCGCGGAGCTGTCGCGGACGCCGCGCATCATCTCGCCGATCGAGCCGCTGCCCGTGTCGGCGAAGAAGGCGGAGTCGGTGAGCTTGTCGAGTCCGGCGTAGACGAAGGTGATCCCGAGGAAGATCCGCAACGGAAGGAGGGCGTAGCGGGAGGCGGTCGCCCTCCACAGGTCGAAGGTGGCCTTCCGCTCGGCGAAACGCCCATCGGCCCCACCCGTGTCGCCGGTGTCGGCGCCGCCCGGGCCGCCGGTGCCGGTCCGGTCCGCACCGTTGCGGTACCCGGTCCCGGACGGACCGCCGGTACCGCCGGTCCTGCCCGAGGCGCCGGCACCACCGGTGGCTCCGGTCCGGCTCGGGTCGTCGCCCGTGTCGTGTGGCCGGTCCGTCTGTCCCGTCATCGTCGGTCACCTCTCCACGTCCCGGACGACTGTTCGCGGAACGATTCTCCTCGCACCTGCCGCCGGGGACACGGGAAGGGGGCGCGAACGTTCAGTCCACGACGTCGATCGTGACCCGGTTGGTCTCCACGCCGGCCGCCGTGACGACCGAGACCTCCACCCGGCCCGGTTCCACGTCCGCCGGGAGGGGGACGGTCAGGGCCGCGTCGGTGGGGTTGGCGAAGCCGCCCGGGACCGGGACCAACGGCACGTGGGCGTGGACGGGGCCGATGCGGACGACCAGACGGGTCAGCGGATCGGGGGCACCGGCGCCGGGCGGGACGAAGCCGCAGCCGCGGATCTCGATGTCGTCGCCCGTGCGGATCGGGGCGTCGAGGTCGCCCGCCTCCCGGGACCGGACCACGGAGTGGATCGTGGGGCGGACGCCCTCGGTGACCTTCGCGGCGAGGTGCCAGGCTGCCGAGACGCCGACGAGCAGCACGAGGGACCAGGGCACCTCGGGCAGCCGGTCGGGGTCGCGGGCCAGACCGACGGCGGCCAGGGCGAGGACGGCACCGGGGACGAGGAGGTACTGCACGTCGGCGAGGGCGGCCCGGCCGCCGTCGTCGCAGACCAGGTCGGCGGCGCGCGGACGGTCGGCCCGCACCTTCTGGAGGCGGCCTGCCACGATCCCCCGCGCGACGACGAGACGGGCGGTGACGGTGACGGAGGCGACGAGGGCGAGGACGGTCAGCAGGCCGGCGCCCCGGGCCAGGCCGAAGGCGGTCGTGCCGGGCGACCGGAAGGCCAGGAAGAGGAGGGTGAAGCCGAGGAGCAGCAGCCAGCCGGCGGCGACGGCGCGGGTGGTGGAGAGCCGGTTGTCCTCGCCGATCAGCGGGGCGAGGAGACCGCCCCGGGCGCGATGGGCGTGGGCGGCGGCGCTGAGGAGAAGCGCGAGGACCAGGCCGGTGCAGAGGCCGGCCGTGCGGGCGCCGGTCCAGCCGCCGCCGATGGCGGTGAGGGCCTGGCCGAGGAGGAGGGCGAGGACGGAACCCCAGACGGCGCCGAGACCGCCGCGGCGGACTCGGTCGAGCCGGGCGAGCCCGGCTTCCCGGTCGCGCGCGGCCACCGCGCGGGCGGACTGGGCGAGTTCGTCGGAGACCCATTGGCGGGCGGCGACCGGCGAGTGGGCGACGGCGGCGGGGACGCCGTGTCCGGCGGCGAGCTCGTCGCGCCGGGCCAGGAAGGCGGCGACGGCGCGTCGGTGTCCGGCCTGCCCGCAGTGGGCGCAGCCGGCGCAGGCCGTCGCGTGCTCGCCGTACTGTCTCGCCTCTTGAACCGCCACGGTGCTCACTCCCGAGCTCACTGCACGGCCCGCTTCGATCCGCTTCGATGCGTCCGGGCGCGGCCCGAAGGGCCAACCAGCCGTTGATTCCACGGAATTGTGCCGTACCTGCGGCTCTCGCGCCCGCCGCGTGCGCCCCGCCGGAGGGTGATTGCCGCGTCATCCCATTGACGTACAGAAGGGTGAAGCGATGGTGTTACGACAGGAGTTCGGGGTCCGTTCGGCTGATCCTGCGCCACAGGGGCTGGTAGTTGATCCAGGCGACGAGGTCGCTGCCGAGCTGTTCCCGGGTGGCGACCGCCTCACGGTGGTCGATGAGCACCGGCTTGCCGGCCGCCCGCGCGGTGAGCTGCACCTGGGCGCAGCGTTCGAGGGCGATGAACCACCAGGCGGCCGCGTCGACGGAGGTGCCGACGGTGAGCAGGCCGTGGTTGCGGAGCACGATCGCCTTGAAGGTGCCGAGGGCGACGGCGATCCGGCGGCCTTCCTCGGGGTCCACGGTGACGCCGGTGTAGGCGTCGTAGAGGGCGTGGTCCTGGTAGAAGGCGCAGGCCTCCTGGGTGATCGGGTCGAGGAGTTCGCCGAGCGCGGCGAGGGCCCGGCCGTGGACGGAGTGGGTGTGGGCGACGGCGACCGCGTCGGGCCGGGCGCGGTGGACCTGGGCGTGGACGGTGAAGGCCGCCTGGTTGACGTGGTGGCCACCCCGGACGACCTGTCCGTCGCCGTTGACCAGGATGAGGTCGCCGGCGGTGAGCTCCTCGAAGGGGGCTCCGAAGGGGTTCACCCAGAAGCAGTCGGGGTGCTCCGGGTCGCGGGCGGTGATGTGGCCCGAGACTCCCTCCTCGTACCCGAGCCGCCCGAAGATCCGGAGCGCGCCGGCGAGCCGCTGCTTGCGGTGGGTGCGTTCCTCCTCGACCGTCGCGTGGACGGGCGGCAGGGCGAAGTGGAGCCGTTCGACGGGGACGGGGCCCGGTATCACGCTCATGCGCCGGAAGGTAACGCCCGGCCGGTCAAGTCACCAGAGTCCGGACGGACCTCCCGGCCGGGAGGCGGCGAGGCCGGACGGACGTCCCGGCCGGGAAGCGATCTCAGCCGGGGAGCGGTCCCTGCCGGGAAGCGGTCCCGGCCGGGAAGCGGCGAGGCCGCCGCCCCGGAGTGCGGGACGGCGGCCTCGTGCGCGAGGGGGAGGGCTTCCTCCCCCACGCTCACTCCCACTCGATGGTGCCCGGCGGCTTGCTCGTGACGTCGAGGACGACACGGTTCACGTCGGCGACCTCGTTGGTGATGCGGGTCGAGATCTTGGCGAGCACCTCGTAGGGCAGGCGCGACCAGTCGGCCGTCATGGCGTCCTCGGAGGAGACGGGGCGCAGCACGATCGGGTGACCGTAGGTGCGGCCGTCGCCCTGGACGCCCACGGAGCGGACGTCGGCGAGGAGGACGACCGGGCACTGCCAGATGTCACGGTCGAGGCCGGCCGCGGTGAGCTCCTCGCGGGCGATGGCGTCGGCCTCGCGCAGCAGGTCCAGGCGCTCCTTGGTGACCTCGCCGACGATGCGGATGCCGAGGCCGGGGCCGGGGAACGGCTGGCGCTGGACGATCTCCTCGGGCAGGCCGAGCTCCTGGCCGACCATGCGGACCTCGTCCTTGAAGAGCTGGCGCAGCGGCTCGACGAGCTCGAACTCCAGGTCCTCGGGGAGGCCGCCCACGTTGTGGTGGGACTTGATGTTGGCCGTGCCGGTGCCGCCGCCGGACTCGACGATGTCCGGGTAGAGCGTGCCCTGGACGAGGAAAGCGACCTCTTCGCCGTCGGCGGCGCCCTCGGCGACGATCTCGGCCTGCGCCTGCTCGAAGACGCGGATGAACTCCCGGCCGATGATCTTGCGCTTGGTCTCCGGGTCGGAGACGCCGGCGAGGGCGGTGAGGAAGCGCTCCTGCGCGTCGACGACCTTCAGCTGGACGCCGGTGGCGGCCACGAAGTCCTTCTCGACCTGCTCGGTCTCGTTCTTGCGCATGAGGCCGTGGTCGACGTAGACGCAGGTGAGCTGCGAGCCGATGGCCTTCTGCACGAGCGCGGCGGCCACGGCGGAGTCGACGCCGCCGGAGAGGCCGCAGATGGCGCGCTTGGTGCCGACCTGGGCGCGGATGGCCGCGACCTGCTCCTCGATCACGTTGCCCGTGGTCCAGCTGGGCTCGATGCCGGCGCCGCGGTAGAGGAAGTGCTCGAGGATCTGCTGGCCGTGCGTGGAGTGCAGCACCTCGGGGTGGTACTGGACGCCGTACAGCTTCTTCTCGTCGTTCTCGAAGGCGGCGACCGGCACGACGTCCGTGGAGGCGGTGACGGTGAAGCCCTCGGGGGCGGCGGAACAGGCGTCGCCGTGCGACATCCACACGGACTGCTCGACCGGGGTGCCCTCGAAGAGGGTGGAGCCGGCCTTGGAGACGTGCAGCGGGGTCCGGCCGTACTCGCGGGCGCCGGTGTTGTCGACGGTGCCGCCGAGGGTCGTCGCCATCAGCTGGAAGCCGTAGCACATGCCGAAGACGGGGACGCCGGCCTCGAAGATCTCGCGGTCGAGACGCGGGGCGCCCTCGGCGTACACGGAGGACGGACCGCCGGAGAGGATGATCGCCTTCGGGTTCTTGGCCAGCATCTCGGCCACCGGCATGGTGGACGGGACGATCTCGCTGTAGACCCGCGCCTCACGGACGCGACGGGCGATGAGCTGGGCGTACTGGGCGCCGAAGTCGACAACGAGGACTACGTCCGGGTTGGAGACGTCGGGCGCGGCAGCGGGAGTCGCTGATGACACTACGGCGGCCTTCCGGCGGTAGGAGAGGTTTCCCTGGCGAGGTTCCCCGAGGGGTCCTGAGGGGGTCCCGGGGGTTCCCTCGAAAGGGGGGCTATTTGTCGATTCTACCGGCGCGCCGGTGACTCTTTTCGTCTCACCATCCGAACCCGGGTTGTGACGGGGTGCGCGAAGGGGTCCATACTGTCGCCATGCGCAAGCACCCGACCTTCGTCTTTACCTATGGCAACCGGCCCACCGGCTGCCATGGTCGTGCTGCTTGAGCAACTGACAAGCGACTTCCCAGGCGCCCCGGGCCGACAAGGCCCGGGGCGTTCTGCTTGTCTCCGGGCGATGTCGCCCCGGGGCTCCCGGACCCGACACCCCAAGGAGCCCCCGCCATGACGACCACCGCCACCGCGAAGACCCTCGCCGAGCAGACCGGCGCCCGCACCGACGAGGCGGCGACGCTGATCGGCGACGCCCGCGAGCGCATCGACGCCCTCGACGACCGGATCATCGGTCTCATCCAGGAACGGGTGGCCATCTCGACCGTCATCCAGGAGGCCCGGATCTCCTCCGGCGGCCGCCGGGTGAACCTGGCCCGCGAGATGGAGGTCCTCGGCCACTACAGGGACGCGCTGGGCAAGCCGGGCACGGCGCTGGCGATGACGATGCTGGAGCTGTGCCGGGGCCGCATCTGAGAAGAGGCGCCCCAGGGGGAGGGATCTGCGGAGGAGGGACCTGCGGAGGAGGGATCTGCGGAGGAGGGATCTGCGGAGGAGGGACCTGCGGAGGATCTGCGGGGGGGGATCGCCTGGGGATGCCCTCCGGGTGCGTGCCCGTACCCGAGTTCGGTACGGCTCTCACCCGTACGGCGCGTGACCGGCTCGGGCCGGGCTTCGTTGGTCCGGTTGTCCGTGCCAGCCAGGGGCGGGCCCGAAAGAAACCACGCGTGGCTTCGCTGGGGCGTGTGGCGTACCCCTCGGGTACGTCGTGGGACCTCGCACCAGCGCGCGTGACCGGACAGCAGGGGACAGCAGCCCGGTCACCCAGAAAGGGCGGTCGGTCCCGGGGACGCCCGGGGCCGGCCGCAACCGGCCGATCTCCCGACCCTCCCCGTCCCCCTGATCCCTGATCCCTCCCTGATCCCCGAGCCCCCTGATCCCCTCCCCCTGCGGCGCAACCCCCCGGCGCCGCCCCGCTCGGCACCGCCGCTGCCCTGACACCGGTGCCGACCCCGAGGGCCCCGCGCCGCGACCGGAATCGCGAGCGCGGGGCCCTTCCTCGTGCCCGGAACCCGACCCCAGCGGCATGTGACGCGCATCACATAAAGATCCTGTGCAACCGCTACAACCAATCCCACCGGTCGCAGGTCATCTATGCAGCAACACCAGAGCTGGAAGGGCGCTGCACTCGGAGGGGGGTGCAGCGCCCTTTCGTCTACGCGTGTCGGCCGTCAGTCCTTCTTCGGCGGGACCGCGGGGATCCCCAGGAACGGCAGCCGCAGGGCGCCGAAGGCCTCGGACGGGACGGCGGGGGACTTCGGCTCGACCGCCGAGAGCCGCACGTACGCCTCGCCCTGCTGCGGGCGCGGGTCCTCCTCGCCCTTGTTCGGCCAGAAGGACATGGCGCGCTCCGCCTGGGCCGTGATCGTCAGGGACGGATTGACGCCGAGGTTGGCGGAGACGGCCGCGCCGTCGACGACGGAGATCCCCGGGTGGCCGAAGAGCCGGTGGTACGGGTCGATGACACCGGTCGCGCCGTCGGCGCCGATCGGGCAGCCGCCCAGGAAGTGCGCGGTGAGCGGGGTGCCCATCAGCTCGCCGACGTTGGATCCGGCGAAGCCGTTGATCTCCTCGGCGAGGAGGGTGGCGGCCTGGGTGGCCTCCGGGATCTGGACCGGATTGGGCGCGCCGTGCCCCTGGCGGGCCGTGAGCAGGCCCTTCCCGAGGCCGCCGGGCTTGCGGTAGGTCGTGAGGGAGTTGTCGAGGGACTGCATGACGAGGCCGATGATGGTCCGCTCGGACCAGTGCCAGTTGGAGAGCGAGCGCACGGCGAGCGCCGGATGCTTGAGCAGGTTGAGGAACCAGCTCCGCACCCGGTGGGCGCCGTAGGGCACCTGGAGGACGGTCAGGCTGCCCATGGAGTTGGAGCCCTTGCCGTACCGGACCGGCTCGATGTGGGTGTTCTCGTCCGGGTGGACGGACGAGGTGATGGCGACGCCCCTGGTGAAGTCGGCCTTCTCCTTGCCGTGCCGCTTGCGGTAGCGGCGGTCGGTGGTCTGGGCGCCGACCAGTCCCTCGGAGTTGGTGCGGGTGAGCTCGCCGAGCCGGTTCGAGATCCGGGGCAGCAGTCCGCTGTCCTTCATCCGGTGCAGCAGGGTCTGCGTGCCGTACGTGCCGGCGGCGATGACCACCCGCCGGGCGGTGAAGGTCCGGCCCTTGCCCTTCCTGCGGTCGTCGGTGGGCAGGGTCCTCACCGCGAAGCCGCCCCGCGAGTCCTCGGTGACGGTGACGACCGTGGTCATGGGGTGGACGGTGGCGCCCGCCTTCTCGGCGAGGTACAGGTAGTTCTCGTTGAGGGTGTTCTTGGCGCCGTGGCGGCAGCCGGTCATGCACTCGCCGCACTCGGTGCAGGCGCGCCGGGCCGGGCCCGCGCCGCCGAAGTAGGGGTCGGCGACCTCCTCGCCGGGCTTCGCCCTCGCCGTTCCGTCGGCGTCGTCGCCGTCGCCGAAGAAGACCCCGACGGGCGCCATGTGGAAGGTGTCGCCGATGCCCATGGCCTGGGCGGCGGACTTCAGGTGCACGTCGGAGGGGGTCATCGTCGGGTTGAGGCGGACGCCGAGCATCCGCTTCGCCTGGTCGTAGTACGGCCGCAGCTCGTCCTGCCAGTCCGTGATGTCCTTCCACTGCGGGTCGTCGAAGAAGGGCTTGGGCGGTACGTAGAGGGTGTTGGCGTAGTTGAGGGAGCCGCCGCCGACGCCGGCGCCCGCGAGCACCATGACGTTGCCGAGCAGGTGGATGCGCTGGAGGCCGTAGAGGCCGAGGGCGGGGGCCCACAGGAAGTTCTTCAGGTCCCAGGAGTTCTTGGGCAGGCTCGCGCGGGTGAAGCGGCGCCCCGCCTCCAGGACGCCGACCCGGTAGCCCTTCTCGGTGAGGCGGAGGGCGGTGACCGAACCGCCGAAGCCGGAGCCGACGACCAGGACGTCGTAGTCGTACGCGGCGTCGTCCGCGAGCTCCTGATTTTGGGTAGGGGGTACCGCGGCCATGGCTCTCCTCGTGCGGAAAGGTGGGAAAGGGACGGACGTCAGCGCAGGCGCAGGGCCTTCATCGCCTTCAGGGACGCGCTCATGAACGCGGCGTACTTCTCGTCGTCCATCCCGAAGGAGGGCGCGAGCGGGATCAGCCGCTGCTGGGCGACGGTCTGCGCCTCGGTGTACTTGAGGATGCCCTCGGAGCCGTGGCGGCGGCCGAGCCCGGAGTCCTTCATGCCGCCCATCGGGGACTGCACGCTGCCGTAGGCCGGGGCGTACCCCTCGTTGATGTTGACGGTGCCGGTGCGCAGCCGGGCCGCGACGGCGTGGCCGCGGCGCGAGTCCTTCGTCCAGACGGAGGAGTTGAGGCCGTACGGGGTGGCGTTGGCGAGCTCGACGACCTCGTCCTCGTCCGTGAAGCGGTAGACGGAGACGACGGGGCCGAAGGTCTCCTCGCCGCAGACGGCCATCGGGGCCTCGACGCCGTCGAGGATGGTCGGCTCGTAGAAGAGGGGGCCGATGTCGGGACGGGCGACGCCGCCGGCGACGAGCGTGGCACCCTTGGCGACGGCCTCCTCGACGTGCTTGGTGACGGTCTCCAGCTGCCGCTCGCCGACGAGGGAGCCCATGTCCGCCCCGTACGCGAGGGAGTTGCCGAGGCGCATGGCCCTGGTGCGGGCGGCGAAGCGGTCGAGGAAGGCGTCGGCGATCGACTCGTGCACGTACAGCCGCTCGATGGAGATGCAGAGCTGCCCGGCGGAGGAGAAGCAGGCGCGGACGGCTCCGGCGGCGGCCTTCTCGACGTCGGCGTCCTGGAGGACGAGCATCGCGTTCTTGCCGCCGAGTTCGAGCGAGACGCCGACGAGGCGGGCGGCGGCGCCCCGGGCGACCTCGCGGCCGGTGCGGGTGGAGCCGGTGAAGGAGACGTAGTCGGCGTGGGCGACGACCTCGGGGCCGACGACCGGGCCCTCGCCGAGGACGACCTGGAAGACCTCGGCGGGCAGCCCGGCCTCGATGAGCAGGTCACGGGCCCAGAGCGCGGTGAGCGCGGTCTCCGTGTCGGGCTTCATGACGACGGCGTTGCCCGAGACGAAGGCGGGGAGCGCGTCGCCGACGGAGAGCTCCAGGGGGTAGTTCCAGGGGGCGATCTGGCCGACGACCCCGCGCGGCTGGCGCAGTTCGGTGACCTTGGTGAGGGTCGGCACGACGCCGGTGTGGCGCTTGGCACGCAGGTACGAGGCGGCCTTGCGGCCGTAGTGGCGGGCGGCGACGGCGACCGCCTGCACCTCCTCGTGCGCGTGCAGGCGGGCCTTGCCCGTCTCCAGCTGGATGAGGTCGAGGACCTCGGCCTGCCGCTGGAGGACGAGGTCGTGGAAGCGCAGGAGGACGGCGGCGCGGGTCCTGACCGGGGTGGCGGCCCAGGCGGTCTGGGCGGCACGCGCGCGCGTGAAGGCCTCGGCGACGTCCTCGGGGGTGGACTCGGGCAGGTCCGCCAGCTTCTCCCCGGTGAAGGGGGTGTGGTTGGCGGTCCGGCCGGAGCCGACGACTCCGCGCGTGAGCCGGGCGATCAGCTCGGGCGTCACGACGTCGGCGGCGGTCCGCGCGCCGGCGGGCGCGGGCGCGACCGGGTTGGTCGCGCCGGCGGGCGCGGCCGGGCGGGCCGCCTCGGCGGCGGCGTCGGCGGGAACCGTGGGGGCGGCGGGGGCCTGCGAGTCCGTCATGGGGCCGAGCGTAGGCCGCGTTCCGACCTTTGGGTACCCGTCGGTAACGCGTTTTCACCGTCCGCACACATCGCGCCAGCGATCACTGGCACATAAGCCCTGATCAGGGGCTTACGGCCCTCGAAGGTCGCCCGTGGAGATTTTTCCGCCCCTCAGTCCCCCGGTGCGCGCCCTCAGTCCCCCGGTGCGCGCCAGTGCTGGACGACGATGTCGAACTGCTCCCGGGTGGTCTCCCAGCTGGACTCCGGCGAGGACATGTAGAGGGCGTACTCGGTGCCGTCGTCCTCGTAGTACATCTGGTCGATCGCGTGCCGCGGCCCGGGGAAGCTCTTCTTCTCGGTCCAGGTGAACTCCCACAGGCAGGAGCGGACCTGGTCGCGATAGGTGACCTGGTCGAGCTTGATCCGCTGGTAGTTCATGCGCTTCTGGAGGAGGACCTCCAGGTCGAGGGCGTGCATGTACGGATTCTCGAAGTCGGGGCTGCGGTCGATGCTGATGCGGATGCGGTGGCGGCCGTTGTCCGGGGTGTAGTCGATCTGGTCGCCCTCCGTCTGCCGCTTCCAGCCGTCCGGCACGAGGAGGCTGAAGCCCTCCGGGTCCTTGACGCGGTGCCAGCCGGCCGGGACGCCGCCGCCCGGTCCCTGGGCGGCGGGGGACGTCGCCGCCGTGCGTCCGCCGGCGCGGTCGCCGCCCGCGTAGTTCATGGCGGCGAAGACGGCGCCGCCCGCGACGACCCCGGCGAGCAGCGCCGCGAGCACGGCGGTGCGCCAGCGGCCGCGCCCGGAGGCGGACGGGGAGGCCGGGACGAGCCTGGGGTGCTGGGGAGGTCCGGGTGACGGCTGGGGCTGGTGAGGCTGAGAGGGCTGGTGAGGCAGAGAGGGCTGGTGAGGCAGAGGGGACTGGTCGGTCTGGTGAGGCGGGTGGGGCCATTGCGCGGTGGCCTTCCGCGGCTCGCCGGACGTCAGGCTCTCCGTGCCGGTGCCCGTACCGCCGCTCACGGCGTCCGTGCTACGCGCGTCGCCGCCCGGCCCGTGACCGTCCGCCACCGAGTCCAGGTCCTCCCTGGCCACGCGCTGGGTCGGCACGTACGCCTGCGCCGCCGCCGGCGAGCGCCCCTCCATCGCGTCGAGCAGCATCCGCTCGGCCTCGTCCGCGCGCGGCCGCTGCGCCGGGTCCTTGCGCAGCAGGGCCACGATGACGGAGGCCAGCGGCCCCGCCTTCTCCGGGCGCGGCGGCTCCTCGGTCACCACGGCCTGCATGGTGCTGATCGGGGAGGTGCGGCGGAACGGCGAGGTGCCCTCCACCGCCGTGTACAGCGTGGCACCGAGGGACCAGAGGTCGGACGCGGGCCCCGGGTCGCCGCCCTGCACCCGCTCGGGCGCCAGGTAGTCGATGGAGCCGACGATCTCGCCGGTCCGCGTGATCGTGGAGTCCCCCTCGATCGCCGCGATCCCGAAGTCGGTGATGAGGACGCGCCCGTCCCGGGCGAGCAGCACGTTGCCCGGCTTGACGTCCCGGTGCAGCACCCCGGCCGCGTGCGCGGCGCGCAGCGCGCCGACGACGTGCAGACCGATCCTGGCCGCCTCCCGGGGCTCGATCGTGCCGGCCGCCTTGGCGGCGTCGGCGAGCGAGGGGCCGTCGACGTACTGCATCACGATCCACGGCCGGTTGTCGTGCTCCAGGACGTCGTGGACGGTCACCACGCCCGGGTGCGTGATCCGAGCGGCGGCCCGCGCCTCCTTCTGCGTACGGGCGTGCAGCACGAGCCGGTCGGCCTCGGCCACGAAGCGACCCGCCGTCAGCTCCTTCACCGCCACCACGCGGTGCAGCACCTCGTCGTGCGCGCGCCAGACCTTGCCCATGCCGCCGCGCCCGATGGACTCGCCCAGCCGGTAGCGACCGGCGAGCAGCAGCCCCGCCCCTGTGCTCTGAGAATGTTCCACTTGCCCCCGCCCGTTCCTTCTGATGCCAGGTTACGGAGGGAGGTGCGGGTGGCGGAACCTCGGGGCGGTCATAGGAACAGCACTGTGACCGGGGGCCGGTGGGACATACGTATCAACGTCCCGGACGGAAAGCCTTCGTGGCCTGCTCGTACACCTCGGACACCTTGTCGCGCTCGCTCTCCGGACCGATGACCTGGACGACGTGGTACCGACCGCCGTCGATCAGGGCGAGGTTGCGCACGAACACCTCGCGGCCCGTGCTGTCCAGCCAGGTGTAGTCGCCCTCCGCCGTCGGCGTCCGGCCGATGTCCACCCGGCGCGCCCGCACCACCTGTGACCAGCTGGAGGACCGGTACGGCGCCAGCTCGCGCTCCTTGGCGTTCTGGTACTCCAGCGGATCCGCGCCGTTGTCCCGGACGCTGTCCCGGCCGGGAACGACGATCAGCGTGAAGTCCCCGCCGGTGTAGCGCACTTGCCCGGCGTCGTTGACCGGGCTGCGCCGCCATCCCTTCGGGACCCCGATCCGGAAGCCCTCCGGGTCCTGGCGCAGGTCGTACCCGGCGGCGAGCGCGGGGGCCGAAGGATCCGCCGGGGGCGGGGTGGTGGCCGGGCGCGTGGTCGGTCTCGTGGTCGGCTTCGCGGTCGTTCCGGCGGGCGGCCCCGTGGTCGCGGGCGGGCCGGACGCAGAGCCCGTCGCGGTCCCGGGCACGGTCGGCGCGGCGGACCGCCCCTCCTTCCCCGGCATGAACAGGACGGCGTACGCGACGGCTCCCGCGAGCAGCAGGAGGACGAGGATCAGGAGCGTACGGCCCAGGGAACGGGGGGAGCCCGGGGCCCGGGAGGACGACGCGCGCGCGGAGGACCGCGGGGTGCGCGGGGCGCGCTGCGGGAGCTCCCCGTCGAACTCCTCGTGGAGGCCGTCCTGGAACTCCTCGCGGAAGCCGCCCCCGGACTCCTCGCGGAAGCCGCTCCGGGACTCCTCCCAGAACTCCTCACGGAACTCCTGGCGGTGATCCGGCTGTACGCGCGCGTTGCCGTACTCGTGGTCGTGCGGGGCCTCCTGCCGGGCGGCGGGGCCCGGGACCCTGCCGCGCTTGTGACGGTGGCGGCCCGCTCCCGCTCCCCCGCGCCACCGGCGCACCAGCTCGCCGCGCCGGCGCACGATCGGCAGCCGCGCCTCGTCGAAGGACGGCAGCGGTACGACTCCGAACCCGGCGTCCGGCTCCGGCGCCGAGCGGACGAGGGAGCGCAGCCAGCCGCGCAGCTCCTCGAAGTCGGGCCGCTCGGTGGGGTCCTGGCGCAGCAGGGACTCGACGACCGGGCGCAGGGGCCCGCACTCCTCGGCGAAGGCCGGCGGCTCGGCACAGACCAGCTGGACCAGCTCGGCCGCGCTGTCCTCGGGGTACGGGGCGTGGCCCTGGACGGCGCGGTAGAGGAGCGCGCCGAGCGCCCACAGGTCGGTGGCGGGGCCGATCGGCGGGGCGAGGCGCCAGTTCTCGTGCACGGGCCCGGCCTGCTCGGGCGCCCAGCGCTCGGTCACGGCGCCGACGACCGCGATCCGGGTCTGGCGGGCACGCTCGGCGGCGAGCCGCGTGGTCGGACCCCGGTGCGCCTGGGCCGGGATCGCGACCGGCGCTTCGTCCCGGGCGCCGACGGGAACCGGGAGCCGCGTGGGGTCCGGGGTCGCCGCGGTGTACCCGGCGGGCAGGGCGGGACGGCCCGAGCCGGGCAGCAGGGGGCCGCCACCGGCCGGGATCGGTCCGGAGCCGTCGCGCGAGGCGTGCGGGCCGTCGCTCCAGCTGCCGGCCAGCATCACGCGCGGCGGGCCGGTCTGCGGGCCGCCGCCGTACGGCTCGTCGCCCTCGTCCTCGTCGCCCTCGTCCTCGGCCATCCGCGCCCACCACTGCGGTTCGGGCGCTCCGGACGCCTGTGCCGTCGGCGGCGGGGGCGGCTCCGGCGACGCGGGGCGCTGGGCGGGGAGCGCACCGGTCTCGCCGAGCCGGGCGGCGGCGCGCGCGCCGGCGCGGTACGCGGCGATGGCCCCGGCCCGCGCGGCCCGTACGTCGGCGGTGGGCGGCGCGGCCACGGGCCGCGTCTCGGCGGCGGGCGCGGCCCGCCCGTAGGGGTCGGCACCGTAGGGGTCGGGGGCGGCGGGGCCCTCGGGGGCGTGGCCGGTGCGGGTGCCGGTGCCCGCGCCTGTGCCGTCCGGGTACGGTTCGCCGTCGAACCCGCCGTCCTCCTCGTCCCCGTCGCCTTCCTCGTACACCTCCACCTCGTACGCCTCGGAGCCGTGCCCGCCGGACGTGTACTCCTCCGAACCGTACTCTTCGGAGCCGTACTCCTCCGAGCCGTACCTCTCCGAGCCGTACCCCTCGGGGCCGTACCCCTCCGTCTCGTACGCCTCGGAGCCGTACTCCTCGAACCCGTGCCCCTCGGAGCCGCGCTCCTCCGATCCGTACGCCTCAGGCCCGTACCCCTCAGGCCCGTACCCCTCAGGCCCGTACGGATCGGCGACGTACGGATCGGCCGGGTGGGCGCCCTGTCCGGGCACCGCCGGCTCGTGCTCCTCGTGTTCCTCGTCCTCCCCGTGCTCCCCGTGTTCGGGCGCCGGGGGCGGCGCGAAGGCGTCCGGCTGTTCCGGGACCGCCGCGTAGCCGCAGAGGGCCTCCTCGGCCGCGCCCACCGCGAGGCCGCTGAGGACCACGCGGCCGTCGTCGCAGACGAGCACGGTCCGGGCCGTGATGTTCCGGTGCACCCAGCCGTGGGCGTGGAGGGCGCGCAGGGCGGTGAGGACGTCGGCGCCTATCTCGGCCGCGCGGTACGGGTTGAGGGGCCGTTCGGCGAGCAGCGCGGCCAGCGGTCTGGCCGCCACGCGCTCGCTCACTATCCACAGCGAGCCGGCCTCCGCGAAGACGTCGAAGACCTGGTCGAGCAGGGGGTGGTCGGGGATCTGCGCGGCGGCCTGGGCCGCCTCGATGGCCCGGCGCACGACGGGTTCGGCCGGTCGGCGGGTGGCCGCGCCCGCTCCGTCGTAGGCGTCGACGGGGCCGTCCCGTCCGTCGAGCACCTCGGCATCGACGAACTCCGGGAGCGGAACCTGGCGGACCAGGACCTCCTGCCCGCTGTACGTGTCGAAGGCGCGCGTCTCCACCGGGTCGTACGCGTCGGCGTCCGCCGGTGGCAGCGGCAGGCGGTAGCGGTCGGCGAGCACCCTTCCCGCGTAGTCGTCCACGACGCCTCCCCACGCGCGCACGATGTCCCCCGTGGACCCACGGATCCCCCGGGATCGCGCGAATCCGTCAGTTCCGGTCCGGCACCGCGCAGTTGTCGGCTCTGTTCGGCTGCGTTCGGTCCGCGAACCTCACGATACGTGGCACCGGTCAGTCCTTGGGGCGGAACGTGGCGAACGCCGTCTCCCGCAGCGTCTTGCACTCCGCGCCGTTCCACTCGTCCGCCGCGCAGCTGATCATGATGGAGTAGCCGTGCGTGGCGTCCACCTTGAAGCCTCGGTTGAGCACGTGGACGCGGACGCCCTTCTGCGTGCGCTCGAACTCCCAGTCGGCGACCGTCGGGTAACCCTTGTACGAGACGGGCTTGATGCCGAGGTGCCGGTAGTCCTGGCTGGTGGCGGCCACGCCGTACCTGGCCAGCTCCCAGGCGGTCGCCGCGTTGTCCTTCGGGCTGTCGTTGTAGTCGACCTGGACGCGCGGGAAGCCGCCGCTCTCGCTGAAGATCGCGCCGAGCGAGTATCCCGGGATCGAGCGCTGCTCGAAGGACGCCGGCATCGCCATCGCGAAGTGCAGCGGGCCGTTGGTGACGAGGGCGTAGCCGGCGGGCAGCTGCTTGCCGGCGTCACCGCCGGGCTTGCCGGAGGGCGTGGTGCCGTTCCCTCCGCCCGTGGCGCCCGTCGTGCCGTCGGTGCCCGTCGACCCCGTGCCGCCGTTGTCGCCGGGCTGCACGCCGCCCTGCTGGCCGGAGCCCCCCGTGGACTGGCCCTGGGCTCCGCCGGAACCGGCGGCGCCGCCGGTTCCGGCGCCACCGGCCGTGGCGCCGGCCGAGGCGGTGGTGCCCCCGTCGCCCTTGCCCTGGTCGGCCTCGTCGCCCCCGCCACCGAGGGACACCGCGAGGATCGTCCCGAGCACGGCGAGGACGGCGACCGCGGCGATGATCACCAGGGTGCGGCGGGGCACGACGTCGGTCAGCGGCGCGCGGGCGGGGGCGGGCTTTCCGCCGCCCCGCAGCGGCTCGGTCGCGAGCCTCGGGGCCTGCGCCGGCTCGGCCTTCGCGGAGGCCGCCGCGTTCCGCACGGACTTCAGCGCGCCCCGCATCCGCTCGGCGGCGGCGTCGGGGCCCTTCTCGGCCGCGGGAACCGGCGGGGCCGTCTCCGGGCGCGGCGGCAGCGGTATGACGGTGGTGGCCTCGGGCGAGACCGCGGGCGCCGGCTCGGGCGCGTCGAGGACGGCCCTCAGCAGGACCCGGGCGCGGGCGTCGTCGAGCCGCTGCGCCGGGTCCTTGGCGAGCAGGCCGTAGATGACCTGCTCCAATTCGGGGCCGGCGTTCTTCGGCGGGTCGACCGGTTCGGTCATCACGGCCGTGAGGGTGGCGATGGCGGAGCCCTTGTCGTACGGCGGGCTGCCCTCGACCGCCGCGTAGATGAGGCCGCCCAGCGACCACATGTCGGCGGCCGGGCCGGGCTTGTGGCCGCGGGCGCGCTCCGGGGAGATGTACGAGGGGGCACCGACGAGCATGCCGGTGGAGGTGATCGAGGGGTCGCCCTCCACCTGGGCGATGCCGAAGTCGGTGAGGACGACCCGGCCGTCCTCGGCGATCAGGACGTTGGACGGCTTCACGTCGCGGTGCAGGATGCCCTCGCGGTGCGCCGAACGCAGCACGTCGAGGATGGCGAGGCCGACCTCGGCGGCGCGCCGGGGCGTGAGCGTGCCGTCCTCGCGGATGGCGTCCGCGAGCGACTTGCCCTCGATGAGCTCCATGACGATCCACGGACGGTCGTCCTCGTCGACGACGTCGTACACGGTGACGGCGCCGTTGTTGCGGATCCGGGCGATGGCCTTCGCCTCGCGCAGGGTCCGGGTGATGAGGCGTCGCTTCTCGTCCTCGTCGATGCTCGTGGGGAAGCGGAGTTCCTTGACGGCGACGGTGCGGCCGAGGGTCTCGTCGACGGCGCGCCACACGGTGCCCATGCCGCCGCGCCCGAGGACCGCGCCGAGCCGGTAGCGGCCCGCGAGCAGCCGCCCCTCGCCGACCGGTGCCTTGCGGAACCTGTCGCCGCCGCGCGTGGCGGCAGGACCGGTCCGGCGGTCGCTCTCGCCGTCGCCGTCACCAGCCCCGAAACCGGCGCTCCCGGTCGAGGGCTCGGTGCCGCGCAGCCGCCCGCCCACGACGGAGTCGTCGCCACCGGCTCCGGAACCCGTCGCACCCGAACCCGTCGCGCGGGCGGGCGGCGCGTCCTGAGGCTCCTTCACGTCCGACCCGGCCTCCCGGGCCGCCGGGACCGGCGTGGGACCCGCGGACTCCGCGGGCTTCGCGGGCGCCGCGGACTTCTCGGGCTCCTCGGGCTCCTCGGATCCCACGGGCTCCGCGGGCTTCGCGTCCTCGACGCCCCGCCCCGGCTCCCGTCCGCCTCCCGGGCCCTGCGCACCCCTGCTGACCTGCGCGTCCTTCGCGTCTCGTGCCGACTCGCGCGCGGCCGGAACCGCTCCTCGGTCGCCGTCGGTCGCGGCCCCCGCGGCGGCGTCCCGCCTGGGGTCCCTCGCCTTGTCCCGCGACTGCTCCGCCTCCGACATGCGTCCCCTCTGCGATCCCTGATCTTCGCCGCGTCTGCCGCTTCCCGCGCGATGCGGTAACCCGCCCTGGAAGAGAGGCCATTGTCTCTCACCTCGGGGCGGGTGACGCCCCCGGGTCCGCACTCCGGGATACGACGCCTCCGCTCGCCCCCGAGGTTCCCACCGGGCGCGGGCCCCCCGGACACCCTGTCAGATGGGGACGATGTCCGGCGCCCCGAGCCGTGCGGCGTCCGCGGTCAGGTCGTCGGGCTGCCGCTGCGACTCCCGCTCCGCCTCCACCCGCTTCGCGTAGTGCTCGACCTCCTTCCCGATCTGGTGCTCGTCCCAGCCGAGCACCGGGGCCATCAGTTCCGCGCACTCGCGGGCGCTGAGCGCGCCCCGGTCGAAGGTCTCGATGGAGATCCTGGTCCGCCGGGTGAGGACGTCGTCGAGGTGGCGCGCGCCCTCGTGCGAGGCGGCGTAGACGATCTCGGCCCGCAGGTAGTCCTCGGCCGCCGCGAGCGGTTCGCCGAGGCTCGGGTCGGCCTCGACGAGGTCGAGGACCTCCTCCGTCAGGGAGCCGTAGCGGTTGAGGAGGTGCTCGATCCTGACGACGTGCAGCCCGGTCCTCGCGGCGATCCTCGCCCGCGCGTTCCACAGGGCCCGGTAGCCCTCGGCGCCGAGGAGCGGGGTGTCCTCGGTGACGCAGGGGGCGACGCGCTGGTCGAGGCCGTGCACCGCCTCGTCGACGGCGTCCTTCGCCATCACGCGGTACGTCGTGTACTTGCCGCCGGCGACGACCACGAGGCCGGGGACCGGGTGGGCGACGGTGTGCTCGCGGGAGAGCTTGCTGGTGGCGTCGGACTCGCCGGCGAGGAGGGGGCGCAGGCCGGCGTAGACGCCCTGGACGTCGTCCCGGGTGAGCGGGGTGGCGAGCACGGTGTTCACGTGCTCCAGGAGGTAGTCGATGTCGGCGCTGGATGCGGCGGGGTGCGCCTTGTCGAGGTCCCAGTCGGTGTCGGTGGTGCCGACGATCCAGTGGCGTCCCCAGGGGATGACGAAGAGCACGGACTTCTCGGTGCGCAGGATCAGTCCGGTCGTCGAGTGGATGCGGTCCTTGGGCACGACGAGGTGGATGCCCTTGGAGGCGCGGACGTGGAACTGGCCGCGCTCCCCGATGAGGGCCTGGGTGTCGTCCGTCCACACGCCGGTGGCGTTGACGATCTGCTTGGCCCGGATCTCGTACGCGATCCCGGCCTCCACGTCCTGGACGCGCGCGCCGACGACCCGCTCGCCCTCGCGGAGGAAGCCGGTGACGCGGGCCCGGCTGGCGGCCCTGGCGCCGTAGGAGGCGGCGGTGCGCACGAGGGTGGTGACGAAGCGGGCGTCGTCCATCTGGGCGTCGTAGTACTGCAGGGCGCCGACCAGGGCGTCCTTCTTCAGGCAGGGCGCGACCCGCAGGGCGCCCTTCCGGGAGAGGTGCCGGTGGACGGGGAGGCCGCGGCCGTGGCCGGAGGAGAGCGACATCGCGTCGTACAGCGCGACTCCCGAGCCGGCGTAGAACCGCTCCCAGCCCTTGTGCTGGAGGGGGTAGAGGAAGGGGACCGGCTTCACCAGGTGGGGGGCGAGCCGCTCCAGGAGGAGTCCGCGCTCCTTGAGCGCCTCCCGCACGAGGGCGAAGTCCAGCATCTCCAGATAGCGCAGGCCGCCGTGGATGAGCTTGCTGGACCTGCTGGAGGTGCCGGAGGCCCAGTCGCGGGCCTCCACGATGCCGGTGGAGAGTCCTCGGGTGACGGCGTCGAGGGCGGTCCCGGCGCCGACCACTCCGGCGCCGACGACCAGCACGTCCAGCTCTCGGTCGGCCATGGCCGCGAGCGCCTCGGCGCGCTCGGCGGGTCCCAGTGTCGCTGTCCTCACGGTGCTGCCTCCCGTCGTCCCCCGTCCGTCCCGCACGGTCTCCGCACGCCCTCGTCCCCCCTTCCCGGGCGGGACGCGCACAAGCCGTGAACCGGGCCCGTGTGGTCCGGCTCACAGCTCGATTCTGGCCCGCCCCCGCGGCTTCGGCCACCGTCTCGCCGCCAACCTGTGGATAACACTCGGCGATCTTCGGCCCCACAATGCCGCATATCGGTCATATTTACGCCTAGTCTGACATTGCGCTCGACCCGTTCTGTCCACCGGGCTTGCGCCCCGCGTCCCCTCCGGCTACTGGGAAGGACGGCCCACCCCCATGCCCGCTGACCTCGCCGTCATCGGCCTCGGCCACCACGGACTCCCCCTGGCCCAGGCCGCCTCCGCCGCAGGCATCGACACCATCGGCTACGACACCGACCCCCGCCCCGCCGCCGAACTCGCCGCCGGCCGCTCCCCGGTCGACGGTTCCCTCACCGCCCCCGAGATCCGCCGGATGCTCTCGGGCAGCTTCCGGCCGACCACCGACCCCGCCGAGCTCGGCCGGGTCCGCACCGCCGTCCTCTGCGCCCCGACCCCCCTCGGCCCCGACCGGACGCTCGACCTCACCGCCGTCACCGACGCCGCCCGCGCGCTCGCCGCCCGGCTGCGCCCGCACACCACCGTCCTCCTGGAGTCCCCGGTCCCCCCGGGCACCACCGAGGGCCTCCTCCGCGAGACGCTGGAGACGGGCTCCGGCCTGCGCGCCGGACGCGACTTCCACCTCGCGTACTCCCCCGGCCGCCTCGACCCCGGCAGCCGCACCCACGGCTACGCCGGCACTCCCAAGGTCATCGGCGGCCTCACCCCGGCCTGCACCGAGTCCGCGGCCGCCTTCTACGGCCGGCTCACCGACAAGGTGGTACGCGCGCGTGGCCCCCGCGAGGCGGAGACCGTCAAGCTCCTGGAGACCAACTTCCGGCACGTCAACATCGCCCTCGTCAACGAGATGGCGGTCCTCTGCCACGAACTCGGCGTCGACCTGTGGGACGTCATCCGCTGCGCCGAGACCAAGCCCTTCGGCTTCCAGGCCTTCCGCCCCGGTCCCGGCGTCGGCGGCCACGGCGTCCCCGTCGACACGGTCGGCGCCCACCGCCCGCTCCGCCTCGTCGAACTCGCCGGCCAGGTCAACGAGCGCATGCCGCAGTACGTCGTCCAGCGCGCCGCCACCCTCCTCAACGAGCACGGCAAGTCGGCCCGCGGCGCCCGGATCCTCCTCCTGGGCATCACGTACAAGCCGGACCTCCCCGACCGGCAGGGCTCCCCCGCCGACGAGATCGCCCGCCGCCTCATGGACCTGGGCGCCGCCGTCAGCTACCACGACCCCCACGTCCCCGACTGGCGCGTCCGCGAGCTGCCCGTCCCCCGGGCGGACTCCCTCTACGAGGCCTCCGCCCACGCCGACCTGACGGTCCTCCTCCAGCACCACCGCACGTACGACCTCCAGGGCCTCTCGGTGAAGGCCCAGCTCCTCCTGGACACGCGGGGGGCGACGCCCGCCGGAGCGGCCCACCGCCTCTGAGGACGGCCCCGGCCGGAAATCCTTCCGCCATTGTCATGTACAGCTGCTAACCTCCGGGGTCTCAGCGCGCACCGTTCCACGCGCGCGCACGCCAGGGGGACCTGTCCCCGCCCGACCGGATCGCCACCGCCTTCGGCGTCCGCGTGACCGGTGGGTCGATGGCGCTGGTCACGTTCGGACCGGTCTCCGCGGCGCCGAGCACCGCGTTCACCGGCCGACACGCGTTCAGGACCGACCGCTCTTCACTTTCCCCGGGGGGATCCACAGCATGAGCCAGCCCGTCCCGCCGCCCGGCAACCCGTTCGCCGGCGGCGCCGCGCCCCAGCAGTACCCGATGGCCCCGCCGCCCGCGCCCGCCCGCGCCAACGTGGGGCTCGGCCTGGTGGCCGGCCTGGTCGCGGCGCTCGTCGCCGCCGGTCTCTACGGCGGCATCGCCGGCGCCGTCGAGCGCGAGATCGGCTGGGCGGCCGTCGGCGTCGGCTTCCTCGTCGGCTTCGCGGCCGGCAAGGCAGGGGGCGACAACCCCGTGCTGTCCGTGGTCAGCGCCGTGTTCTCGCTCGGCTCGGTGTACCTGGGCCAGCTGGTCGCCCTCTCCGTCATCGGCGGCAAGGAGCTGGGCGTCTCCCCCACCGAGCTCCTCTTCCAGCACTTCGACGTCCTCACCTCGGCCTGGAAGGAAGACCTGGACCCGCTGACGTTCCTGTTCTTCGGCCTCGCCGCGTTCGCGGCGTTCTCCGGGGCCAAGAAGGCCGCCGCCCGGTGAGCCGCGCACGCGGAGGGGCCCCGCACCACCCGGTGCGGGGCCCCTCGGCGTGCGTACGGAAGGTCAGCGCTTGTGCTGGGCGTCCGCGACCGTGACCTCGACGCGCTGGAACTCCTTGAGCTCGCTGTAGCCCGTGGTGGCCATCGCGCGGCGCAGGGCGCCGAAGAAGTTCATCGAGCCGTCCGGGGTGTGCGACGGGCCCGCGAGGATCTCCTCGGTGGTGCCGACGATGCCCAGGTCGACCAGCTTGCCGCGCGGCACGTCCTCGTGGACGGCCTCCATGCCCCAGTGGTGGCCCTTGCCCGGCGCGTCCGTGGCACGGGCCAGCGGGGAGCCGATCATCACGGCGTCGGCGCCGCAGGCGATCGCCTTCGGCAGGTCGCCGGACCAGCCCACGCCGCCGTCGGCGATGACGTGCACGTACCGGCCGCCGGACTCGTCCATGTAGTCGCGGCGGGCCGCGGCCACGTCGGCGACCGCGGTCGCCATCGGGACCTGGATGCCGAGGACGTTGCGGGTGGTGTGCGCGGCGCCGCCGCCGAAGCCGACCAGGACGCCGGCCGCGCCGGTGCGCATCAGGTGCAGGGCCGCGGTGTACGTGGCGCAGCCGCCGACGATGACCGGGACGTCCAGCTCGTAGATGAACTGCTTCAGGTTCAGCGGTTCGGCCGCGCCCGAGACGTGCTCGGCGGAGACCGTCGTGCCGCGGATGACGAAGATGTCCACGCCGGCGTCGACGACGGCCTTGGAGAACTGCGCGGTGCGCTGCGGGGAGAGCGCGGCGGCGGTGACGACGCCGGAGTCGCGCACCTCCTTGATGCGCTGCCCGATCAGCTCCTCCTTGATCGGCGCGGCGTAGATCTCCTGGAGGCGGCGGGTCGCGGTCGCCTCGTCCAGCTCGGCGATCTCGTCGAGGAGCGGCTGCGGGTCCTCGTACCGGGTCCAGAGACCCTCCAGGTTCAGCACGCCGAGGCCGCCCATCTCGCCGATGCGGATGGCGGTCTGCGGCGAGACGACCGAGTCCATCGGGGCGGCCAGGAACGGCAGCTCGAAGCGGTAGGCGTCGATCTGCCAGGCGATCGAGACCTCCTTCGGGTCCCGGGTGCGCCGGCTCGGCACGACGGCGATGTCGTCGAACGCGTACGCCCTGCGGCCGCGCTTGCCGCGCCCGATCTCGATCTCAGTCACGATGTGTGGCCTTTCCCTCTACGTCTGCGCCTACCAGTATCCCCGACACAAGCGTGGGGGGCGGCTCCGGCCACATGCCGGAACCGCCCCCACGCGTCGCGCTGCGTTACTTCCTGCTGTAGTTCGGCGCCTCGACCGTCATCTGGATGTCGTGCGGGTGGCTCTCCTTGAGGCCCGCCGAGGTGATCCGGACGAAGCGGCCGTTCGCCTGGAGCTCCGGCACCGTGCGGCCGCCGACGTAGAACATCGACTGGCGCAGACCGCCCACCAGCTGGTGGACGACGGCCGAGAGCGGGCCGCGGTAGGGCACCTGGCCCTCGATGCCCTCGGGCACGAGCTTCTCGTCGGAGGCGACGCCCTCCTGGAAGTAGCGGTCCTTGGAGAAGGAGCGCTGCTCGCCGCGGGACTGCATGGCGCCGAGCGAGCCCATGCCGCGGTACGACTTGAACTGCTTGCCGTTGATGAAGAGCAGCTCGCCCGGGGACTCCTCGCAGCCCGCGAGCAGCGAGCCGAGCATCACCGTGTCGGCGCCGGCGACGAGGGCCTTCGCGATGTCGCCGGAGTACTGCAGGCCGCCGTCGCCGATGACCGGGACGCCGGCCGCCTTGGCGGCGAGGGAGGCCTCGTAGATCGCGGTGACCTGCGGGACGCCGATGCCGGCGACCACGCGGGTGGTGCAGATGGAGCCCGGGCCGACACCGACCTTGATGCCGTCGACACCGGCGTCGATCAGCGCCTGGGCGCCGTCGCGGGTGGCGACGTTTCCGCCGATGACGTCGACCGAGGAGTTCGACTTGATCTTGGCGACCATGTCGCCGACCAGGCGGGAGTGGCCGTGCGCGGTGTCGACGACGATGAAGTCGACGCCCGCCTCGATCAGGGCCTGGGCGCGCTCGTACGCGTCACCGGCGACGCCGACGGCGGCGCCGACGATCAGGCGGCCTTCCTTGTCCTTGGCGGCGTTCGGGTACTTCTCGGCCTTGACGAAGTCCTTGACCGTGATGAGGCCCTTGAGGATGCCCGTCTCGTCGACCAGCGGCAGCTTCTCGATCTTGTGGCGGCGCAGCAGCTCCATGGCGTCCACGCCGGAGATGCCGACCTTGCCGGTGACCAGCGGCATCGGGGTCATGACCTCGCGCACCCGGCGGTCGCGGTCCGACTCGAAGGCCATGTCGCGGTTGGTGACGATGCCGAGGAGCTTGCCCGCCGGGTCGGTCACGGGGACGCCGCTGATGCGGAACTTGGCGCAGATCGCGTCGGCCTCGGCGAGCGTGGCGTCCGGGTGGACCGTGATCGGGTCGGTGACCATGCCGGACTCGGACCGCTTCACCAGGTCGACCTGGTTGGCCTGGTCGGCGATGGAGAGGTTGCGGTGCAGCACGCCGACACCGCCCTGTCGCGCCATGGCGATCGCCATGCGGGACTCGGTGACCTTGTCCATCGCGGCGGAGAGCAGCGGGATGTTCACCCGCACGTTCTTCGAGATGTACGAGGCGGTGTCGATCTGGTCGGGCGCCATGTCGGACGCGCCGGGCAGCAGCAGCACGTCGTCGTAGGTCAGCCCGAGTGTCGCGAATTTCTCGGGCACTCCGTCGACGTTGGCAGTCATGACACCTTCCCAAATGGCCTTGATCGGTGCGGGATGTCCATGCTAACGGCCTGGAGCGGTGTCTCATTCCACGAGCAAGATCAGCGGGCAGCTTTGGACGTTCACACGTGTACGAAAGGGACGACGGGGGCCGGCAAGGCTTACTGCTCGGCCAGTGCGGGCGGGCGGCGCCCGGCGGGCGCCGGGTTCACTGCTCGGCGAGCGCGCGCAGCCGGCTGAGGGCGCGGTGCTGCGCGACCCGGACGGCGCCGGGGGACATGCCGAGCATCTGACCGGTCTCCTCGGCGGTGAGCCCGACCGCGACCCGCAGCACGAGCAGTTCGCGCTGGTTCTCCGGGAGGTTGGCGAGCAGCTTCTTGGCCCACTCGGCGTCGTCGCTGAGCAGGGCGCGCTCCTCGGGGCCGAGGGAGTCGTCGGGCCGCTCGGGCATCTCGTCGGAGGGCACGGCGGTGGATCCCGGGTGCCGCATGGCGGCCCGCTGGAGGTCGGCGACCTTGTGTCCGGCGATGGCGAAGACGAAGGCCTCGAAGGGCCTGCCCGTGTCCTTGTAGCGCGGCAGCGCCATCAGGACGGCGACGCAGACCTCCTGGGCGAGGTCCTCGACGAAGTGCCGGGCGTCGCCGGGCAGCCGGTTGAGGCGGGTGCGGCAGTACCGCAGGGCGAGCGGGTGGACGCGCGCGAGCAGGTCGTGGGTGGCCTGCGCGTCGCCGTCGACCGCGCGGTGCACGAGCGCGCCGATCTCCCCCTGCCCGGCAGGCATGGGGGAACCCACGGTCTCGTCGTCGCGCATCGCTCCATGGTGCCCCGATGCCTCTCGGTTCGCGGCACCGCGTCCGTAGTTGTGCACCGAAGCGTTATGAGCAGGTGCGCCGGCATTCATCTCCCGCGCCCTCCCCTCCCGCTCGATCGACTCGTCCCCGAGGAACTCCACATCTCAAGGATGCGGCATTCGGCGGGGAAGTGACACAAGCCCACCCCGTCCACCCCACGACGGACGCGGGTGAGGACGGGGAGACGGCAGGTGACCTGCGATTCAGCGGACCAGGCCCCAGCGGAATCCGAGCGCGACGGCATGCGCCCGGTCGGAGGCGCCGAGCTTCTTGAAGAGGCGCCGGGCGTGCGTCTTGACGGTGTCCTCGGAGAGGAAGAGCTCGCGCCCGATCTCCGCGTTGGACCGGCCGTGGCTCATGCCTTCGAGGACCTGGATCTCGCGCGCGGTGAGGGTGGGCGCGGCGCCCATCTCGGCCGAACGGAGGCGGCGGGGGGCGAGCCGCCAGGTCGGGTCGGCGAGCGCCTGCGTGACCGTGGCCCGCAGCTCGGCGCGCGAGGCGTCCTTGTGCAGGTAGCCGCGGGCGCCCGCGGCGACGGCGAGCGCGACGCCGTCGAGGTCCTCGGCGACCGTGAGCATGATGATGCGGGCGCCGGGGTCCGCGGAGAGCAGCCGGCGGACGGTTTCCACGCCGCCCAGGCCGGGCATGCGCACGTCCATCAGAATCAGGTCCGAGCGGTCCGCGCCCCAGCGGCGGAGGACTTCCTCGCCGTTGGCCGCGGTGGTCACGCGCTCGACGCCGGGCACGGTCGCGACCGCGCGGCGGAGCGCCTCTCGGGCAAGCGGGGAGTCGTCGCAGACGAGGACGGATGTCATGCCTGACCTCCGCGGCTCTCGCAGCTGTTGCGCGTCACCTTGAGCCTCCAGGGCTGTACGTATCGTCACCTGTGCGGTTGACGCTCTCGGACGTGTGCCCGAGCGCTTGTTCCTTCAACCGCCTCCGCACTCTCAACGACGGTCACTCGAAAGAGTTACGGGTCGGACGGCGTCTTCGGCACTCTACGTGAGGGGACGTGCGCGGAGGAGAGCGGCGCGGCCCGTTCGCCCAAACATCGCAAGCTCTGCCCCATTTGGCGGGTTTTCTTCCCTTTTCGCAGTGTCTGTGACTAGATTCGCAATGAGTCATATTTACATCTACTTCGACAGTAGGTGTATCGCCCGGACCTGTCGGGGAAGACGAGGAACCCCGGCCATCAGCCATCCACCCGCCCACCTATCCGTTCGACACGGTTTCAAGGGGACAAGCGCAATGGCAGATTTCTCCCGCCTTCCCGGACCCAACGCCGATCTGTGGGACTGGCAACTGCTCGCGGCCTGCCGCGGGGTCGACAGCTCCCTGTTCTTCCACCCCGAGGGAGAGCGCGGCGCGGCACGGAGTGCGCGTGAGAACTCGGCGAAAGAGGTCTGCATGCGGTGCCCGGTGCGCGCGGAGTGCGCGGCACACGCACTCGCCGTGCGGGAGCCCTACGGCGTATGGGGCGGCCTCACCGAGGACGAACGCGAAGAACTCATGGGACGCGCGCGCAACCGCCTGATCGCGACGGCACCGGCCTCCGCATCGGCCGCGTCCGGCGCGTCCGCGACATCCATGACGACGATGACATCGCTCGGGGAACGTATGTGAAGGAACGTTTCTCTATCGCGCTGAGCGTCGAGGGGACGCGTCGAGCGCCGAGGGGACGATGAACGGATCCACGCGCCCGCGTACGCCGTGACCCGGCCGCACGCGCGCGGCGGCGCGGATCGACCCGGCTCGGCCGGCTACGCGCGCCTGGCGGCGTGCATCAGTTCGTCGAGCGTGGCGGCGACCGCCGGGACCTGTGCGAGGTCCGGCAGCGTCAGGGCCACGATCTCCCGCTCCACGGCGGGCTCCACGGCCACGGTCCGCGCGCCCTTGGGCCGTACGGACTCGATGGCCAGCTCCGGCAGGACGGCCACGCCCAGACCGGCGCCGACCAGACCCACCACGGCCGGGTAGTCGTCGGTGGCGAAGTCGATGCGGGGGACGAACCCCGCGTCCTCGCAGACGTCCACGAGCTGGCGGCGACAGCGCGGGCAGCCGGCGATCCAGGACTCGTCCGCCAGCTCCGCGATCCCGACCGCCTCGGCCCCGGCGAGCCGGTGCCCCTCGGGCACCAGCCCGACGAGCCGGTCGGCGAGGAGCGGGCGGACCACCAGGTCGTCCCACTCGGCCTGCCCCGCCCCGTACCGGAACGCCAGGGCGATGTCGCAGTCGCCCTCGCGGAGCATCTCGATCGAGCGCGGCGGTTCGGCCTCGACGAGGGAGACCCGGGTGCCGGGGTGCGCGGCCCGCAGCGCGGCGAGCGCGGTGGGCACGAGGGTGGAGCTGCCGCTCGGGAAGGAGACCAGGCGGACCCGGCCCGCCCGGAGCCCGGCGATGGCGGCGACCTCCTCCTCGGCCGCGGTGAGCCCGGCGAGGATGCCGGAGGCGTGACGGACCAGGACCTCGCCGGCCTGGGTGAGGCGCATCTCGCGTCCGGTGCGGATCAGCAGCGGCGTGCCGGCGGAGGCTTCGAGCGCCTTCATCTGCTGGCTGACGGCGGGCTGGGTGCAGCCGAGTTCGCGCGCGGCGGCCGAGAAGGAGCCGGTGGCGGCGACGGCGCGCAGGACGCGGAGGTGGCGGGCCTCGATCATGCGTCCAGCATAAGCGGCTCTTGGGTGAAGATGGATATTTCCGTGGGTGCCTTTGAGATCCCCGCCCGTACAGTGCCCGCATGACCTTGCTGAGTGTGAATGTGGGCCGCGCCAGGCCCGTGGAGTACACGGACGCCGCCTCGGGGATGACCGGCATCGACAAGCGCCCGGTGGAGGGGCCCGTACGGATCGAGGCACCGGGGGCGCCCGGCGTCGGGGCGAGCGGGCTCGCCGGCGACACGGTCTGCGACCTGCGCTTCCACGGCGGCGACGACCGGGCGGCCTACGCCTTCGCCCGGGAGGACATGGACCTGTGGGAGCGGGAGCTCGGCCGCGAACTGGCCAACGGCTCCTTCGGAGAGAACCTCACCACCCTCGGCCTCGACGTGAACGGGGCCCTGATCGGCGAGCGGTGGCGGATCGGCGGGGAGGTGGTCCTGGAGGTGACCGGCGGCCGCATCCCGTGCCGTACGTTCGCGGGCTTCCTCGGGGAGAAGGGCTGGGTGAAGCGGTTCACGCAGTCGGAGGCCGGCCCCGGCGCGCTGCTGCGGGTGATCGTGCCGGGCGAGGTGCGGGCCGGCGACCCGATCACGGTGCTGCACCGGCCGGACCACGACATCACCGTGTCGCTCCTGCACCGCGCCGCGACCACCGAACGCGCCCTGCTGCCCTCCACGTTGGCCGCCGCCGAGTGGATGGAGTCCGGGCTCCTCGCGCTCGCCCGCCAGTACACGGAGAAGTACGCCACGGCGTAGCCGCGCGAGCGGGGACCCGGCGGCCCGGACCGGCCCGGAGGACAGGCACTAGGTTGCCCGTATGACGACTGCACTGATTACGGGCGCCACCGCGGGCATCGGGGCCGCTTTCGCACGGAGACTGGCGGCGGACGGCCATGACGTCGTGCTCGTGGCCAGGGACATGAAGCGCCTCCGGGAGCAGGCGACCGAGCTGCACGACCGGCACGGCGTCGAGGCCGAGGTGCTCGCGGCCGACCTCTCCGAGGAGGACGGGATCGCCGCCGTCGAGGCCCGGCTCTCGGACCGGAAGCAGCCGGTGGACATGCTGGTGAACAACGCCGGCTTCGGCAACAAGGGCCGCTTCCTCGAGGTCTCCATGGCCGACGAGCTGAAGATGCTGACGGTGCACTGCGAGGCGGTGCTGCGGCTGACCTCGGCCGCCGCCGCCTCGATGAAGGACCGCCGCCGGGGCGCCGTGGTGAACGTCGCCTCGGTGGCGGCCTTCGTGCCCCGCGGCACCTACGGCGCGTCGAAGGCCTGGGTCGTGCAGTTCACGCAGGGCGCGGCGCGGGACCTCGCGGGCAGCGGGGTACGGCTGATGGCGCTCTGCCCCGGCTTCGTACGGACCGAGTTCCACGAGCGGGCCGGGATGGGCACGGACAACATCCCGGGCTGGATGTGGCTCGACGCGGACAAGCTGGTGGCGGCGGCGCTCGTCGACCTGGAGCGGGGGAGGACGCTGTCGGTCCCGGACCCCCGCTACAAGGCCCTCATGGGTGTGGTGAAGCTGGCGCCGCGCGGTCTGCTCGGCGGGGTCTCCTCCAAGGCGGGCCGCAAGTACGGTCCGCGGTAGGGCTCGCCGGAGGCCCGCGGCGGCGCTCGCCGGAGGCCCGGTCGGCTCGGCGGCGCTCGCCGGAGGCCCGGTCGGCTCGGCGGCGCTCGCCGGAGGCCCGGTCGGCTCGATGGCGCTCGCTACAGCCCCGGTCCCTCGTACCCCCCGATGTTCGGGGCCTCCGTCGCCGACACGGCGTTGCCGAACCAGTCCCTGCCGCCGTTGTCCGCGATGGGCGTGCCGGCGGACAGGGCCGGGGAGCCGGCGGCGGGACGGAGGTCGGGGAGGAGCAGCGGATCGGCGTCGACGCCGCCGGGGTCGGGACGGGTCATGGCGACGCCGTGGAAGAGGTTGTGCGAGAAGGAGAGCCCGGGCGTGGGGTTCTTGAAGCCGTAGCCGCCGCTCGCGCCCTCGTTCACGAAGACGTTGTTGCGGATCGACGGCTCGTGCCGGGTGGCGGCGGGGCTGCCGGCGTCGTCCTGGACGAGGTATCCGGGACGGACGGTCCTGTTGAGGTTGTAACGGACCACCGTGCCGAGGGTCTTGGCGCCGCTGTAGGGGCAGACCAGCAGGAAACCGCCGGCGTTGTCGTGGCTGTGGTTGTACTGGAAGACGGTGCCCCGGGAGGCGCCGTCCGCGTCGAAGGACATGCCGTCCCTGGTGTTTCCGCCGCCGGAGACCTCGTTGTGCTCGACGACGGTGTCGTCGGTGTCGAAGGTCCAGATGCCGGCGTTGGCGGCCCGGGAACGCAGCTGGAAGCCGTCGAGCCGGTTGTGGTCGACGCGGGCCCCACCGGTCGTGTCGATCTTGATGCCGTCGCCGGCGAGCGAGGTCAGGGCGTTGTGGTGGATCCGGACGTTCAGGCTCGGGGTCCAGGCTCCGGGGCAGGCGTTCGGGTCCTGCTGGTCGCCGACCAGGTCGCGCCGGGAGAAGCGCGACCTGAAGTAGATGCCCTCGCGGTCGACGTCCCGGATGTCGTTGTGGTGGATCTCCAGGCCGTCGTACCAGCTGGGGACGGTCGTCCCCTCGACGGCGACGTGGATCGCGCTGGAACCGGTGAGGGTCTTGAAGTCGCCGCCGCGCACGTCGTGGATCGACAGGTGGTCCAGGGGTGCCGGACGGTGCCGTCGCCCGCTCCGCTCGCGGAGCAGTCGGCGTAGTGGCGGTCGCCGGGCGGGGGCGCGGCCTGGGCGGGGGCGGCCGCGAGCAGGGGGAGCGCGAGGGCGGCGGCGAGGGCGGTGCGGGTACGGCGCCGGGTCACTGATCTTCCGCATCGGGGGCTTCGAGATCGAGGTGTGCGGTGGTGCCGTTCCACCAGGTCACCGTGAGGGCGTGGGGGCCGGTGACCCGGACGTTCGCGAGGGCCGGGAGGGGGGCGGGGTCGGGTTCGGCGGTGAGGGAGGCGAGGGCGACGAAGAGGGTCGCCGGGCCGCTCGTGGCGCCGTGCAGGGCGAGGGTGCGGCTGCCGGGGCCCTGGAGGGTCTCCTCGGTGGGGAGTTCCCCGACGTCCGGCGCGTAGCCGTGGACCGGGTGGAGCTGGGCGTGCGGGCCGTCGGGGGTGACGGCCCAGCCGGTCTGCCGTACGGGGGTCCCCTCCGGGGCGTCGAGGACGAGGTGGGCGCGGAGTTCGGCGCGGCCGTGGACGAGGGTCGCGGAGAGGACCCGGACGCCGGGCAGCGGGTGGTGGAGGGAGGCGGCCCGGTCGGGGCCGGTGCCGGTCGGGACGGCGGGGCCGCGGGTGGTGGCCTTCCCTTCGACGATCAGGGCGAAGTGGTTGTCGGCGGGGGCGGGCCCGGTGGTGGGCCCCGTACGGGTGGAGTAGGCGTGGCGGGCGTAGCCGGGGTCGTCCTCCTCGCCGGGGGCGCTGTGGACGTGGTTGCTGCCGTGGTTGTGGAGGCGTACGAGCCCGTCGGCGGCGGTGGTCTGGACGAGCAGCCCGGCGGGGGCGAAGGCGCGGACCGTGTCGGCGCGTTCGGCGGGCAGGGGTTCCTCGGGGTCGGTCCAGGCGGGGTGGCAGGCGGGCAGGAGGAGGCCGAGGAAGCCCTTGGAGGCCCAGTAGGGGGAGCCGGGTCCCGAGTACTCCTGGACGAGCGGCGGGTACGGGCCGTGCCAGCCGAGGGTGAGGAGCCCGCGCTCGTCGGTGGCGCCGCGCCCCTCGCCGCGTCCCTCGTCGCGCCCCTCGCCTCGGTCGAGGAAGTACCGCAGGGTGCCGGAGGCGAGGCGGCGGGTGGCGCCGGGGGTGAGCGGGGTGTGGCCGGTGAGGGCGCCGAGCCAGGGGGCGGCGGCCGCGGCGAAGCGGTAGATCAGGGACCGCCCGTACGGGACGGGGGCGCCGTTGGCGTCGAAGAGGTGGACGTAGTCGTCGAGGTGGGCGCGGAGCCGGGGTCCGTACCGGCCGAGGAGGGCGCGGTCGCCGGACAGGTGGGCGTGGAGGACGGGGTAGAAGTGCAGGGCCCAGGCGTTGTAGTGGTCGAAGGCGCGGTTGTCGCCGTCGCTGTACCAGCCGTCGCCGAGGTACCAGTCCTCGACGCGGGCGAGGGAGCGGTCGATCGTGGCGGCGGCGCGGTCGGTCTCGACGCCGATGTCCTGGAGGAAGCCGGCGACGGTGAGGCCGAAGAGCCACCAGTTGTTGTCGACGGGGGACGGTCCGAGGGCGGGGAGGAGCCAGTCGACGGCCTGCTGCCGGACGCGGTCGTCGAGGCGGTCCCAGAGCCAGGGGCGGGTGAGGCGGAGGCCGAGGGCGATCGAGGCGGATTCGACGACCGCCTGGCGGGTGTCGGCCATCGGGGGCCAGGAGTCGTGGTCGTCGCGGCCCGGCTTCCCGGTGCCGGCGGCAAGCCCCGCGGCGTACCGGTCGAGGTGGCCGTGGGGGTCCTCGCCGTGGGCGCCCGCGACGCGGAGGGCGGCGAGGAGGAAGGTGCGGGCCCAGCCCTCCAGGCCGTCGGAGCGGGGGCCGGACCAGCTGGGGCGGGGGCCGGGGAGGTCGAGGAGGCCGCCCCGGGGGGAGGCGAACGGGCGGACGTCCAGGAGGAGTCGGTCGGCCGCGGCCTCCCAGTGGGCACGGGTCCAGCCGGTGTACGGGCTGATCTCACGGTTCTCGGGCGGCGTGGGCATGATGCTCCCTGGGGCTCCCTGCGACGGCCTCTGCGTCGCCGGGAATCCTGAACAGACTCCGATCGAACGTCAAGAGAGTCGGAGCGAATGATCGAAACTCCTGTCGTTCGATCATTTCTGGGTTAGGGTGACCCACCCCGGGGTCGACGGACCACCGGAGCCGACGCATCTGCGGACGCCGACGCGTCCAGGGGACGCCGACGCGTCCACCGGGACCGACGCACCACCGGGGTCCACGGACCACCACCACCGCGAGGGGGAACCGCGCCGTGCGCGAGAGTGCTGCCGAACGACACGACCGACTGCTGGCCCTGGTGCGCGAGCGCGGCACCGCCCGCGTCTCCGAACTGGCCGAACGCCTCGGGGTCTCCCCCGTCACCGCCCGCCGCGACGTCGAGGTCCTGGCCGGCCGGGGCCTGCTCGACCGGGTGCACGGCCAGGTCTCCTGGCCCCGGCGGCAGGGCGCCCCCGGCGGCGGGCGCCCCGGCGAGGGGCTGGTCCTCGGCCTGCTCGCCCCCTCCGCCACGTACTACTTCGCCGAGGTCATCCGGGGGGCGCACGAGGCGGCGGCCCGCGCCGGGGCGCGGCTCGTGCTGCGGATCTCCGACTACCGGCCCGAGGAGGACCGCGCCCGCACCGAGGGCCTCCTCGCGGCCGGTGCCGAGGGCGTCCTCGTCGCGCCCGGCTGGCGGGGGCCCGAGGACCGGCTCGCGTACGGGGACTGGCTGGCCGAACTGCCCGTGCCGACCGTGCTCCTGGAGCGCCGCGCCGAGCCCGGCAGCCCGCTCGACGGCCTGGACCGGGTCTCCTCCGACCACGCCCACGGCGTGCTGCTCGCCCTGCGCCACCTGCTCTCGCTCGGCCACGCGACCCCGCTGCTCGTGGCCCGCCGGGACTCCCCGACCGCGCTCGCGGTGCGCGCGGGCTATGCCGAGGCGCTGGGGACGCTGGGCCTGGAGGAGCCGCGCCCGGTCATCGACTCCGTACCGGCCGAGGCGGACCCGGAGGGCTTCGAGCGGGCGGTGCGGGCGCTGCACGAGGCCGTCGGCTCGGGTCTGGCGAGCGCGGCCCTGGTCCACAACGACGTGGACGCCATCGAGATCGTGCAGCGCCTGGCCGAGCTGGGCGTGCGGGTGCCGCAGGACCTGGCCCTGATCGCGTACGACGACGAGGTCGCCGCCCTCGCCGACACCCCGCTGACGGCGGTCGCGCCGCCGAAGCGGCAGGTGGGGCGGCACGCCGCGGAGCTGCTGGTGGAGCGGCTCACCGAAGGGGCCGGGGAGGAGGCCGCGCGGCGGCATCTGAGCCTGCTGCCGTGGCTGCGGGTGCGGGAGTCGTGCGGGGCCGGCTCCCACGCGGGCCCGACCGGGGGCCCCGCACCTTCGATCTGATCTTTTTTCGATCAAACAATCTTTCGCTCTTGACTTCGGTCATGAACGGTCACAGGATCACGGCCACAACCTCCAGTCGCCCGCCCTCAGGAGCCGTGCCGTGACCCGTACTTGGAGCAGAACGTCCCGCGTCATAGCCGGCACCGCCACCGCCCTGGCCGTCCTCACGGCCTGCGGCGGCGGCGGTGACGACACCGCAAGCAAGCCGAACGGGCCCGTGACCATCACCTTCTGGGGCTGGGCCAAGGGCTCCAAGGACGTCGTGGACGCCTTCAACGCCTCCCACACCGACATCCGGGTGAAGTTCGAGGAGATCCCCTCCGGCACCGCCGGCGGCTACGCCAAGATCTCCAACGCCGTGAAGGCGGGCAACGCCCCCGACCTGGTCTCCATCGAGTACTCCTCGCTCCCCGAGTTCGTGAGCTCCGGCGCCCTCCAGGACATCGGCGACCAGTTCACCGGGGCCGACCGCGCCAAGCTCCTCCCGCAGACCGTCGAACTCACCACCCTCGGCGGGAAGTCCTGGGCCGTCCCCTTCGACGCCGCCCCGCAGGCCTTCTTCTACCGCAAGGACCTCTTCGCCCGGTACAAGCTCCAGGTCCCCACCACCTGGGACGCGTTCAAGAAGGCCGCCGAGCAGGTCAAGAAGGCCGACTCCAAGGCCCGCATCGCCACCTTCTTCCCCGACGACCCGACCACCTTCGAGGCCATGGCCTGGCAGGCCGGCGCCCAGTGGTTCAAGGCCGAGAACGACACCTGGAAGGTCGACACCACCGACCCGGCCACCGCCAAGGTCACCGCCTACTGGCAGGGCCTCCTCGACGCCGGCCTCGTCCACAAGAACGCCTCCTTCAGCCCCGAATGGGTCGGCTCCCTCAAGAACGGCACCACCATCGGCTACCTCGGCGCCTCCTGGGGAGCGGGCGTCCTCAAGGGCAACGTCCCCGAGCTGAGCGGCAAGTGGGCCGTCGCCCCCGTCCCCACCTGGGACGGCAAGCCCGCAAGCGGCATGCTCGGCGGCACCTCGTTCGCCGTCACCAAGGACAGCAGGCAGAAGGCCGCCGCCGTCGCCTTCGCCGAGTGGATGTCCACCACCGAGGAGGGCGTGAAGGCCCGGATCGCCTCCGGCACCTCCTCCGCCTTCCCCGCCGCCGCGTCCCTGCGCCCGGTCGCCAAGAAGGCCTTCGACGCCGGCTACTACGGCGGCCAGGACATCTACGCCCTCTTCGAGTCCGCCGGCGCCTCCATCAACCCCCACTGGTCCTGGGGCCCGACCACCGGCACCACCAACACCGCGATCAAGGACGGGTTCGGCAAGATCGCCCAGGGCGGCCCGTCCATCGCCGACGCCGTCAAGGCCGGCCACGACGCCACCGTCGCCGAACTCACCAAGCGCGGCCTGAAGGTCGAGGGCTGACCGGATGAAGGCCCGCACCCGCGCCGCCACGCTCCTGCTGACCCCCTTCTTCGTCCTGTTCACCGCGGTGATGGTGGTGCCGATCGGATACGCGGTCTGGCTCAGCCTCTTCACCGAGAAGCAGTCCGGACTGGGCTTCGGCGGCACCGAGACCGTCTTCACCGGCCTCGACAACTACACCGCGGCGCTGGGTGACCGGGCCTTCCTGGAGGGCTTCGGCGTCCTGCTCGGGTACTGCCTGCTCTACATCCCGCTGCTGCTCGCCGGGGCCCTCGGCCTCGCCCTCCTGCTCGACTCGGCGCTCGCCCGCGCCCGCCGCTTCTTCCAGCTCGCGCTCTTCCTGCCGCACGCCGTCCCCGGCATCATCGCCGCCCTGATCTGGGTCTACCTCTACACGCCCCAGCTCAGCCCGGTCGTGCAGGCCATGGACGCCGGAGGCGTCGGCTTCGACTTCTTCTCCCCCGAAGGCACCCTGCCCTCCGTCGTCAACATCGCCCTGTGGGAGTGGCTCGGCTACAACATGGTCATCTTCTACGCCGCCCTCCAGGCCATCGACCGCTCCGTCCTCGAAGCCGCCACCGTCGACGGCGCGAGCGCCTGGCGCATCGCCTTCGCCATCAAGGTCCCCCTCGTCAAGGCCTCGCTCGCGATGGTCGGCCTCTTCACGATCATCGGCTCCCTCCAGCTCTTCACCGAGCCGCTCATCCTCAACAAGGGCACCGGCTCCGCCGTCACCTCCACCTGGACGCCGAACATGTACGCCTACACCGCGGCCTTCGACCGCAACGACTACGGACTCGCCGCCGCGGCCTCCGTCCTCCTCGCCCTGACGGCGGCGCTGCTCTCCTTCGCCGTGACCCGGCTGACGGGCCGCCGCAGGACGGGCACGGCGAACACGGCGAACGAGCCCGTCACCGCGGACGGGCCGGGCACGGCGGCACGGAAGGAACAGACGGCATGAGCACCCGCTCCCCCCACCGGTGGCTGTCCAGGACGGCCGTCAACGGCGCCCTCGTCCTCGCCGTCGTCTACATGCTCTTCCCGCTGGTCTGGCTGCTCACCGCCGCCACCAAGGACGCCGGGGGCCTCCTCGCCGGAAACGCCTTCTCCTTCGAGGGCTTCGACCTCGGCGGCAACCTCTCCCGGCTCGCCGAGTACAACGACGGCGTCTACTTCCACTGGTACGCCAACAGCCTCCTCTACGCGGGCCTCGGCGCCCTCGCCTGTTCCCTGATCAGCGTCGCCGCCGGATACGCCTTCCACGTCTACGACTTCCGGGGCAAGGAGAAGCTCTTCGGCCTCGTCCTCCTGGGCGTGCTCGTCCCCACCACCGCGCTCGCCCTCCCGATGTACCTCCTCGCCAGCGAGGTCGGCATCGTCAACACCTACTGGGCGGTCCTGATCCCGGTCCTCGTCAACCCCTTCGGGGTCTACCTCTCCCGCGTCTTCTGCGCCGGCTACGTCCCCGACGAGGCCCTCGAAGCCGCCCGTATCGACGGCGCCGGGGAGATGCGCGTCTTCTGGTCCATCGGCCTGCGCATGGTCATGCCCGGCTTCGTGACCGTCTTCCTCTTCCAGTTCACCGCCGTCTGGAACAACTTCTTCCTCCCCCTGGTGATGCTCTCGGACCAGAAGCTCTACCCGCTGAGCCTCGGCCTGTACGCGTGGAACAGCAACGCCCACGCCGAACCCGGCTACTACCCCCTCGTCGTCACCGGATCCCTGCTCGCCGTCCTCCCCCTCGTCATCGCCTTCGTCTCCCTCCAGCGCCACTGGAAGGCCGGCCTGACGGCCGGCAGCGTCAAGTGAGGAAGGCCCGTGACCACCATGCACCCCACCACTGACAACCGCCCGACGCTCCTGCTCGCGATGGGCCCCGGAGTCGACGAACGCCTCCTCACGCCCGCCCACCGCACCCGCCTGGCCCGGCTCGCGCACACCGACCCCCACCTGGTGGCCCACGACCTGACCGCCCCCGGCCCGCGGGTCACCGCCGCCCTCGCCGAGGCCGAGCTCCTCCTCACCTGCTGGGGAGCCACCCCGCTCACCGCCGAGGTCCTCGACCGCGCGCCCCGCCTGCGGGCCGTCGTCCACGCGGCCGGCTCCGTCAAGCACCACATCACCGACGCCTGCTGGGAACGGGGCCTGCGCGTCACCTCGGCCGCCGCCGCCAACGCGCTGCCGGTCGCCGAGTACACGCTCGCCGCGATCCTCTTCGCCGGGAAGCGGGTCCTGCGTTCGGCCCAGCGGTACGCCGAACTGCGCACCGACCACGCCTGGTTGGAGGAGTCCGCCGCCTGGGGCAACCACCGCCGCACGATCGGCATCGTCGGCGCCTCCCGCATCGGCCGCCGGGTCCTCGAACTCCTCCGCCCCTTCGACTTCGAGATCCTGCTGTACGACCCGTACGTGACGACCCCGCCGCCCGGCACCGCCCTCGCCGGCCTCGACGAACTCTGCGCCCGCAGCACGATCGTCTCGGTGCACGCCCCGCAACTCCCCGCCACGCACCACATGATCGGCGCGGCACAGCTCGCCGCGATGCCGGCCGGCACGACCCTGATCAACACCGCCCGGGGCTCCCTGGTCGACGAACGGGCCCTCCTCCCCCACCTCGTCTCGGGCCGCCTCCACGCGATCCTCGACGTGACGGACCCGGAACTCCCCTCGCCCGACTCCCCGTTGTGGACGCTCCCGAACGTCCTCCTCACCCCCCACGTCGCCGGCTCCCTCGGCAACGAACTCCACCGCATGGCGGACCAGGCGCTGGAGGAGGTGGCGCGGTACGCCCGCGGCGAGCCCTTCGCGGAGGAGGTGCGGGCCTCAGACCTCCAGCGCTCGGCGTAGCCGCTCGGCCTCTTCGAGGACGAGGGGGACGGCGTCGGGGGCGCAGTGGAGGACGGCGGGCAGGGCCTCGTGCCAGGGCCCGAGGTGCAGGGCGAGGGCGGCGTGCTCCCGGGCGCGCGCGGTGTCGGGATGCGCCAGGGCGAGGGCCACGTGGGCCGGGGCGCAGACGGCGCCCAGGGGCGCGAGTTCGTCGAGGAGGACCTCGGCCTGCTCGTACGCGCCGCCCCGGGCGAGCGTCCCGGCGAACCGGAGCAGCTGCCGGTCGTCCGCCGCGGTCGCGCGGGCGTGTTCCAGGGCCGGCCCGTACCGGCCCCCCGCGAGGAGCCCCGCCAGGAGGTGACCGGCCTCCTGCCACCCGCCTGGCGACGACGCGTCGCAGTGGCGCGCCCCCTCGTCGAGGAGATCCGCGGCCGCCCGCTCGTGACCGCAGCCCCGCAGGGCCCGGACGACGGGGCCGAGCGGCCGGAGGTTCCGGAAGAGGGAGCGGTACGTACGGTCCACCGCCCGCCTCAGCAGGCGGTCCGCCTCCTCGTGCCGCCCCTCGGTGTGCAGGGCCAGGGCGATGTCGGCGCACGCCCGGATCGTGTGCGGGCGCGCGGCCAGGGCACGATCGGTCTGCCCGGCCGCGAGCAGCTCCTGGACCAGGACGTCCATGACGTCGAACCGGTCCTCCCAGAGCTTCGCACCCCGCACGTGCTCCTCGGCGGCACCGGGGGCGCCCGCCCGCACCAGGGCCCTCAGCGCCGGGCGGGCGAGCCCCGCCCGCGACCGGCGTTCCTCCGCCACCAGCCGCCACGCCTCGTCGCCCCGGCCGCGGGCGGCGGCGGCGCGCACCCGGACCCCCACGGTTCCCGGGCCGTGGGTCGCCCCGCGAACCAGGCCGAGCACGAGGTCGGGGCGGTCCGCGTCCGCCAGCGTCTCGGCCACCGTCCCCAGGGTTCGCCGCTGCTCGTCCCGCCGGGGCCTGCGGCTCGCGGCCTCGGTCGCCCGCAGCAGCCCCGCCGCCCGCGCGTGGTGCCGCTCACCCGCCCTCGTCAGCGCGCGCGCCAGGACCACGGTGGCGGCAGGCGCCCAGACGGGGCCCGGCACGGCACGCTCCGCCTCCTCGACGCGGCCCGCGCGGACCAGGGCGCGGATCCAGGCCTCGTTCACCCGGTGGCGTTCGGCCGCCGTCCAGTCGTGCGTCGCCGCCAGGTCGATCCGGTCGAGAGCGCCCGCCTCCGCCCAGGCGCGGCACACGTCCGCACAGCCCGCGTCCCGCCGGGGCCCGTCGAGGCCGAGCGCCAGCTCCCAGGAACGCTCGGTCTCGCCCGTCCGCGCGAGGGCCGTGGCCAGCGCGCCGCGCAGCGATTCCCTCCAGTAGGGCAGGTCCTCGTACCGAGCGGCCAGTTCCTCGGCCTCCGCGACCGCACCGGACTCCACCAGGAGGGACATCAGCAGCGGCGGGGTGTCGCGCTCCGTACCGAAGGGGAAACTCCAGGGTTCCGCCACGGCCTCGGCGACGAGGGAGGCGGCCCTTTCCGCGCGGCCGGCGCGCCGCAGGACCGCAGCCGTGGCCAGCAGGCCGATGGCGCGGGCGACGCCGTCCGAGGACCGCGCGAACCCCTCCGCGTCGGCCACCCGTCCGGTCCCGGCGAGGCCGCCGCACGCGGCCGCGACGGCCGGCAACCTCCCCTGTGCGTCCGTCACCTCCGCGCAGAGCGCCAGCGCCCGCTCCGGTTCCCCCGCCCGGCACCACGCCTCGACGAGGCCGGGCAGGCAGGCGTTCCCGGGCGTCTGCCGGAGCGGCCGGAGGAACCGCCCCGGCGGCAGGGCCCGCCACAGCCGTTCGGCCCGCTCCAGCCGTCCGAGCGCGATCCACGCCTCGACCAGGTACCGCCCGACGGCCGGGTCGCTCTGCGGCAGCGCGGCATGGTCCCCGGCCTCCGCCGCGGTCATGTACGCGCGGGCCCGCTCGCCCTTCTCGTAGAGGACGGGCGCCACCCCGCACAGGGCCCGGGCGGCGGCCGACGGTTCGAGGCCGCGCGCCAGCGCGAGCGCCCGGTCGGGCTCGCCGAGCTCCGCCCAGGCGGCCGGCAGCTCGACCGGGACGTGCCCGTTCCGGTCCCGGAGCCCGGTGCGGCGCAGCGCGAGCCGCAGCAGCGTCCGCACCAGGTCCGGCCGGTCACCGCCCGCCAGGACGATCTCCCCGGCCACCCGTACCTCTCCGAGGGCCACCCCGTCCCCACCCGTCGCCGCGAGCAGCCGGTCGTGCCGTACGGCGTCCAGCGCGCAGCCCACGACCCCGTTCACGTCCCCGGCGGCCCGCAGCATCGGCACGTATCCGTGCAGCAGGTACTCCGGCGTCCCCTCCGGCCAGCCCCGCCGCCGCCAGTTCTCCGACCAGTCGCGCAGCACCGCCCGCCACCGGCCGAGTTCACGCTCCCCCAGCATCTCCCGTGCCCCGGCGGCCAGTTCCTCGTGCGCGAGCAGGTAGGAATCGCCGCGCACCGCGAACGTCCGGCCCGGCCCCGTCCGCAGAACGTCCCTGACCCGGAAGGGGACTTCGTCGGTCAGTTCCGCGAGGTCGTCCGCCGTCAGACCACCGCCCGCGGCCGTGAGCAGGGCGAGGAGGTCGTACGGGAGCCCGCCCGCCTCCAGGAGGTGCTTCAGCTCGCGTTCGGCCTCGACGCGGATCGCGCGGGCCTTCGGGGACGGGGCGAGGATCCGCACGATCGCGGGGTCCCGCAGGGGGTGGTCGTCGGGGACGTCGCCCGGGAGCGGCGGATTGAGGCGGCCGGAGACGACGACCGGCAGGTCGTACGGGAGCAGGGCGGCGATCGAGTGGGCGTCCGGGCCGGTGGTCACGCCCCGGTCCTCGTCCAGGCCGTCCACCAGGAGGACGAGGCGCTCGCCGCGCCCGGCGCAGACGCGGACGGCCGTCCGGTGGAGGCGCAGCAGATGGGCCTCCCTGGTCGCGGGGGTGAGCAGTGCGGGCAGTCCCTCGCCCGCCAGTTCGGCGAGCTGCTCGATGACGACCTCCGCGTACGCGGCGGCGTCGTTCTGGGCGGCCCGGCGGGCGGTGACGAAGAAGGGGACGATCCGCACCCCGGCCGGCGGGTTGAGGGCGAACCACGCCATCAGCGCCGACTTCCCCGCCCACGCGTCCGCCCGCCACCACTGGTATCCGCGTCCCGTCCGGCAGAAGGCGGCCAGTTCGGCCAGTTCCTCCTCCCGGTCGAGGAGTTCGGGCGGGGCGATCCTGCGGAGCTGTTCGCGGTAGGCCGAGGCGACCTCCGGCGCCGCCCCGGCCCCCACCCGGTTGCCGTCGCCGATCACCACGATTCCCGCGCCGTTGTCGACGCCGATCCCCCGCTCCACGCCCCCATGCTGCCAGGGCATCCGCGCCCCGCCGACCTAGACTGGAAAGATCCCACCTGGGTCGGGAGGCGTCATGACATTCGTGCAGATCATCGACTGCAGGACGAGCCGGGTCGACGACCTGAACCGGTTGATGGACCGGTGGGTCGAGCAGACCAAGGGCAAGCGGACCGCGACGCACAGCATCGTCGGGAAGGACCGTTCCGACGCCTCGCACGTCGTGGAGATCGTCGAGTTCGCCTCGTACGACGTGGCCATGCGGAATTCGCAGCTCCCCGAGACCGACCGGATCTTCCGGGAGATGGTCGCGCTCTGTGACGAGATGCCGACCTTCACCGATCTGGACGTGGTCCGGGACGAGCAGATGTTCAAGGCGGCGTCCCGCCGGTTCTTCGAGCTGCTCTCGGAGGCCGGGGAGCTCCCGCCGCTCGACGAGGTGTGCGCCGAGGGGTACCACTCCCACGATCCGAGCACGCCGAACGACTCGTACGGCATGGACGCGCTGCGGCGCGAGGCCGAGATGTGGCGGGCGGCCTTCGACTTCGGCTTCACCGTCGAGGACCAGATCGCCGACGGCGACCGGGTCTGCACGCGCTGGACCTGGAACGGGACCCATGTCGGCGACTTCATGGGGCTCCAGCCGACCGGGATGGAGGCGAGCATGACCGGGATGCTCGTCCAGCGCTTCCGGGAGGACGGCAAGGCCGTCGAGGGCTGGTGGCAGTACGACCTGCTCGGGCTGATGGAGCAGCTCGGGGCCGTGGACGCCCCCTAGGGACGGGCCCCGGAAAGAGGTGGGCCCGGTGCTCCCGCGACGGGAGCACCGGGCCTCAGCCGTTGATCAGCTGCCTCAGTGGGAGTGGCCGTGACCGTGGCCGTGGCCGTGGTCCGCCGGCTCCTCTTCCTTCTTCTCCACCACGAGGGTCTCGGTGGTGAGGAGGAGGGAGGCGATGGAGGCGGCGTTCTCCAGGGCGGAGCGCGTCACCTTCACCGGGTCGATGACGCCGGCCTTGACCAGGTCGCCGTACTCGCCGGTGGCGGCGTTGAAGCCCTGGCCCTTGTCGAGCTCCGCCACCTTGGAGGTGATGACGTAGCCCTCGAGGCCGGCGTTCTCGGCGATCCAGCGCAGCGGCTCGACGGCGGCGCGGCGGACGACGGCGACACCGGTGGCCTCGTCGCCGGTCTTGTCGAGGTTGCCCTCGAGGACCTTGACGGCGTGGACGAGCGCGGAGCCACCACCGGAGACGATGCCCTCCTCGACCGCGGCGCGGGTCGCGGAGATGGCGTCCTCCAGGCGGTGCTTCTTCTCCTTCAGCTCCACCTCGGTGGCGGCGCCGACCTTGATGACGCAGACGCCGCCGGCGAGCTTCGCGAGGCGCTCCTGGAGCTTCTCGCGGTCCCAGTCGGAGTCCGTGGACTCGATCTCGGCCTTGATCTGGTTGACGCGGCCCGCGACGTCCTCGGAGTTGCCGCCGCCGTCGACGATGGTGGTGTCGTCCTTGGTGACGGTCACGCGGCGGGCGGTGCCCAGCACGTCGAGACCGGCCTGGTCGAGCTTGAGGCCGACCTCCTCGGCGATGACGGTGGCGCCGGTGAGGGTGGCCATGTCGCCGAGCATCGCCTTGCGGCGGTCACCGAAGCCGGGGGCCTTGACGGCCACGGCGTTGAAGGTGCCACGGATCTTGTTGACGACGAGGGTGGAGAGGGCCTCGCCCTCGACGTCCTCGGCGATGATCAGGAGCGGCTTGCTGGCGCCGGCCTGGATGACCTTCTCCAGGATGGGCAGCAGGTCCTGGATCGAGGAGATCTTGCCCTGGTGGATCAGGATGTACGGGTCGTCGAGGACGGCCTCCATGCGCTCCTGGTCGGTCACCATGTACGGGGACAGGTAGCCCTTGTCGAAGGCCATGCCCTCGGTGAAGTCGAGCTCCAGGCCGAAGGTGTTGGACTCCTCGACGGTGATGACGCCGTCCTTGCCGACCTTGTCCATCGCCTCGGCGATGAGCTCGCCGACCTGCTGGTCCTGCGCGGAGAGCGCGGCGACGGCGGCGATGTCGGACTTGTCGTCGATCGGGCGCGCGGTGGCGAGGAGCTCCTCGGAGACGGCCTTGACGGCGGCGTCGATGCCCTTCTTCAGGGCGGCCGGGGAGGCGCCGGCGGCGACGTTGCGCAGACCCTCGCGGACCAGGGCCTGGGCGAGCACGGTGGCGGTGGTGGTGCCGTCACCCGCGATGTCGTTGGTCTTGGTCGCCACCTCCTTCACGAGCTGGGCGCCGAGGTTCTCGTACGGGTCCTCGATCTCGACCTCGCGGGCGATCGTGACACCGTCGTTGGTGATGGTGGGGGCGCCGAACTTCTTGTCGATGACGACGTTGCGGCCCTTGGGGCCGATCGTCACCTTCACCGTGTCGGCAAGCTTGTTGACGCCGCGCTCAAGGGCGCGACGGGCGTCCTCGTCGAACTTCAGGATCTTCGCCATGGGAGCGGTTCAGCCCTCTCGGATTCGGGTGGAACGAACCGCGCCCCGGGGCGCCTGGGAAAGGGGCCTCGGGGCGCAGCTCAAAGCATCTGCTTCAGGTACTTCGGTACTTCGGAGAATTACTTCTCGACGATCGCGAGCACGTCGCGGGCCGAGAGGACGAGGTACTCCTCGCCGTTGTACTTCACCTCGGTGCCGCCGTACTTGCTGTACAGCACGATGTCGCCGGTCTTGACGTCGAGCGGCAGACGCTCGCCGTTCTCGAAGCGGCCCGGGCCCACGGCCAGGACGACGCCCTCCTGGGGCTTCTCCTTGGCGGTGTCCGGAATGACCAGGCCAGAGGCGGTGGTCTGCTCGGCGTCGAGCGGCTGGACCACGATGCGGTCCTCGAGCGGCTTGATGGCAACCTTGGAGCTGGTGGTCGTCACGATCCGACCTCCCCCTTCGGAGATCTCACGGGGTTAACTGTCTGAGGTGGCGACCAGGTGGATCCGTCGTCGCGGGTGCCGGACCTGCCCGTCGCTGTGTTGGCACTCTCCGGTGGGGAGTGCCAGAGCCGAGACTATGACCGCGGTTAGCACTCGGTCAAGCGGAGTGCCAATTCATCGCTCCGTGGCGTGACGATCCGCGTGACCGTGCGGGGCGCCCGGGCCTCTTCGCAGCGCTCGGCGTCGACCGCGGCCCGTACGTGCTGGACCGGCGAGGGGCGGGGGTGCACCCGTTCCGCCGCCTTCCGGCCGAGCCGTTCGATGGGGTCGACCGAGGAGGCGCAGGCGGGGAGGGCGAGGAGCGCGCCGGTCACGGCGAGGGCGGCGACCCACCTCGTACGCGGTCCGCGAGTCGCACGCGGTCCTCGGGTCATACGTAGTCCTCGAGTTTCGCCACCGCGTACCCCTTGGACGTGATCACGTTCATCACACGGCGGATCATGTCCGGCATGGTGCCCTTCCAGTCCTCCTTGCCGCGGAAATGGGTGAGCACGATGTCGCCGGGGTGCAGGTCCCGGTCCCACTCGCGCCATTCCATGTGGTCGGGGAAGGCCTCGGCGGCCCAGAGCGGGACGGCCTTGACGCCGCAGCTCCTGGCCGCGCGCAGGGTGTCCTCGTTGTAGTTGCCGTACGGCGGGCGGAAGAGCGGGGGCCGCTTGCCGAACTGCTTCTGGATGACGTCCTGCATGCCGCAGATCTCGCGCTTCTGTTCGCCGTACGAGAGGGCGGGCAGGTAGCGGTGGTGGAGGGTGTGGTTGTGCAGGGAGACGCCGGCCTCCTGCGACTTCTGCATCCTCGCGAAGTAGCCGTAGTCGTCCTTGACGACGTAGTCGCTGAGGAAGGCGCTGTAGGGGATCCGCAGCTCCTTCATCATCGTGAGCAGCCGGGGGTCCTTCTCCGCGCCGTCGTCGATCGTCAGGAAGACGACCTTCTGCTTGGTCGGCACGGTGGTGAAGACGGGCGGGAGGCCCTCGCCGTCCGTCTCGAAGCCCTTGCGGGTGGTGATCTTCGGCTTGACGGCGGGTGGGGCGGGGGCTTCGAGCGGGGGTTGGGCGAGGCCCCACTTCTTGGCGGCGAGCACGCGGGCGGCGCGCTGCGCGCGGACCCGTTCGACGTACGCGGTGAGGGCTCCGGCCGCCGGGGCCTGCTGTCCGGCGGCGGGGGCGGGCGCGGGTGCGCCGCGCTCGGGTGCGGCGCCGCCGGAGCAGGCCGTGGCGGCGGAGGCGAGGGCGGCCACGGCGAGCGCCGCCCCGAGTGTCCGACGGGGGCGGTGCGCGCCTTTTGCCATCATCTGGTCCTTTTGTCGTACGAGCTGCATGGCGCCGCATCCTGTCAGCGCGAGAGCTCCTTCCGGGCCGCGACACCGCCGTACCGCACCCGCCGTCCCCCGGCCGGCCCACAGCCCCACAGGCCCCAGAATGGGACGGGTGACCGACCTCGCCTCCTTCGCCGCCCTGCTCGCCCCCGAGGGGCAGGCGCTCCTCGCCGCCCTGCGCGACTACGACCCCGCCCAGGAGCTGGCGGTCGCCTCCCGGCTGCGCCGCGACCACCCCGCCGAACTCGTCACCGCGGCCCTCGGCCAGGCGCGGCTGCGACAGCGGGCGGTGGCGAAGTTCGGCGCCGAGGACGCGTACCGGATGTACTTCACGCCCCACGGCGTCGAACAGTCGACCCGCGCCTCGGTCGGCACGTACCGGGCGGCCCGGCTGAAGGCCCTCGGCGTCGGCGGCGTCGCGGACCTCTGCTCCGGGATCGGCGGCGACGCGATCGCGCTGGCCCGCGCCGGGATCTCCGTCCTCGCCGTCGACCGGGACCCGCTGACCGCCGAGGTGGTCCGGGCCAACGCGGCGGCGCTCGGCCTCGCGGAGCTGATCGAGGTCCGGTGCGCGGACGTGACCGGGATCGACACGAGCCCGTACGACGCGGTCTTCGTGGACCCGGCGCGGCGCGGCGGCCGGGGCAGGATCTTCGACCCCGAGGCGTACTCCCCGCCGCTCTCCTGGGCGGTCGACGCGGCCCGCCGGGCGCCGCACGCCGCGCTGAAGGTGGCGCCGGGCATCCCGCACGAGGCCGTGCCCGAGGAGGCCGAGGCCGAGTGGATCTCGGACGGCGGGGACGTGAAGGAGGCCGTGCTCTGGTTCGGCACGGAGCCGGGCGCCCGCCGGGCCACGCTGCTGCCCTCCGGCGCCGGGCTCACCGGCCGGGGGCTGCCCGATCCGGCGGTGCGCCCGGTCGGCCGCTACCTGTACGAGCCGGACGGCGCCGTGATCCGCGCGCACCTCGTCGCCGAGGTCGCCCAGGAGCTGGACGGCGGCCTGATCGACGAGACGATCGCGTACATCACGGCGGACGCCCTCGTCCCCACGCCGTACGCCGCCGCCTACGAGATCACCGACGAACTCCCCTTCAACCTCAAGAAGTTGAAGGCCCTGTTGCGGGAGCGCGAGGTCGGCACCCTCACCGTGAAGAAGCGCGGCTCGGCGGTCGAACCCGAGGAGATCCGCCGCAAGGTGAAGCCGAAGGGCCCCAACGCCGCGACGGTACTGCTCACTCGGGTCGCGGGAGCCCCGACGATGCTGATCGGCCGGCCGGCGGGCGGGGGGCGGTGAGCCGCACCGCGAGGCGGTAGTGGCCGACGGCCTTCGCCAGGCCGGTCAGCCCCGTGACCCAGAGGATCAGGGCGATGCCCATGCCGTACGCGACCAGGCCGTAGCCGTCGTCGCGGCCGGCGCCCGCCGGGACCGCGAAGCCCAGCCAGAGGCCGGTCCCGCACATCACGAACGACAGCAGCATCCAGCAGGCGCTGAGGACGGGGGCGCGCAGCCGGGCGTCCGTCGGACCGTGCCGGTCGAGGGCCGCCCACAGCGCGAGGCGCTCACGGACGGTCCGGTCGCGCCGCAGGCCGCGGACGGTCAGCCACACGGCCGGGACGAGGATCCCGACGCCGAGGGCCGCCGCGAAGACCCCGGTCACCATCGTCACCGGGTCGGTGAACGGCGCGCCGATCGCGATGAGCAGCACGCCGATCAGCGACCAGCCCAGTGCGAGCAGGAGGAACCGGAGCAGGAACAGCGCGAGCCGCCCGCCGCCGAGCAGCCGCCTGCCGAGTTCGTCGAGCGCCAGCGCCCGGTCGGCGAGCCGCGCCTCCCGGTCGGGCCAGCTCTGGAGTTCGGCCGGCGGGGGCGGCGGGGGGAGCGGGGTACGCGGGGACATGTCCAGCACCCTAAGGCGCGCCCCGCCGAGCCCGCCGGACACCCCCCGGCACCTCCTCCGCGCGGGCTCCCGTCACCGCACGCGCATCCCCTGCGCCCCGCCCCCCCTACGCCCCCGACTCCCCTACGCCCCGCCCGGCTTCCGGGCCCGCCCGAGCAGCAGTTCCCGTTCGCTCTCGTTCCTCGTGAGCGCGGCGGCGCGTGCGAACTCCGCGCGGGCCTCCTCCGTCCGGCCGAGGCGGACGAGCAGGTCGCCGCGGACGCTCGGGAGCAAGTGGTAGCGGGCGAGGGACGGTTCGTCGGCGAGGGCGTCGACGAGGGCGAGGGCCGCGGCGGGGCCCTCGGTCATCGAGACGGCGACCGCGCGGTTCAGTTCGACCACCGGGGAGGGCGCGAGGGCGCCGAGCCGTCCGTAGAGCGCGGCGATGGTCGCCCAGTCCGTCTCCTCGTACGAGGCGGCCCGCGCGTGGCAGGCGGCGATCGCGGCCTGGAGGGCGTACGGCCCGTAGGCGCGGCCGTCCCCGGCGCGGGCGAGGGCCGCGTACCCGCGGCGCACGAGGAGACGGTTCCAGCGGCTGCGGTTCTGGTCGGCGAGGAGCACCGGCCGCCCGTCGGGGCCGGTGCGGGCGGGGGTGCGGGAGGCCTGCAGTTCGAGGAGCGCGCAGAGGCCGTGCACCTCGCTCTCCCCCGGCATCAGGGCGGCCAGGCCCCGGGCGAGCCGCAGGGCGTCCTCGCACGGGCCGGGGCGGAGCAGGTCGTCGCCGGCGGTCGCCGCGTACCCCTCGTTGAAGATCAGGTAGACGACCTCCAGGACGGAGCCGAGGCGGGCCGTGCGCTCCTCCCCGTACGGCACCTCGAACTCCACGCCCGCCTTCGCGAGCGTCCGCTTGGCGCGGGTGATCCGCGCCGCGACCGTCGCCTCGGACACGAGGAACGCGCGGGCGATCTCGTCCGTCCGGAGCCCGCCGACGAGCCGCAGGGTGAGCGCCGCGCGGGCGTCGGCGGAGAGCACCGGGTGGCAGGTGGTGAAGACGAGCCGGAGCACGTCGTCGTCGATGTCGCCGGGGCCGGACGGCTCGGGGTCGTACGCCGCCTCGCCGAGGTCGAGCGTCCGGCCCACCTCGGCGAGCTTCCCGGCGTACGTCTCGCGGCGCCGCACGAGGTCGACGGCGCGGTGCTTCGCGGCGGCCGTCAGCCAGGCTCCCGGGTTGCCCGGGACGCCCGACCGCGGCCACTGCTCCAGCGCGGAGACGAGCGCGTCCTGCGCGAGCTCCTCGGCGATGCCGACGTCCCGGACGATCCGCGTCACCGTGGCGATGATCCGCGCCGACTCCATCCGGAAGACCGTCTCCAGCGTGCTCTCCACCACCGTCACGTCTCACATGACAGCACAGTGCGGGTCAGCCCTCCGGCATCTCCTCGACCTGGCGGACCTCCAGGCCGACCTTCCAGTGCGGCGGGTGGACGGCCAGGAACCGCTTCCCCCACTCGACGGCCTCGGCCATGTCCTTGCACTGGAGCATCGCGTAGCCGCCGACGACCTCCTTGGTCTCGGTGAACGGGCCGTCGGTGAACGACAGCCTCCCGTCCGACCAGCTGATCCGGGTGGCCTCGGCGGTCGGCCTCAGCCCGGCCGTGTCCACCATGGCGCCGGCCTTGGTGATCTCCTCGAAGAGGGCGCCCATGCGCTGCTCGAAGCCGGGGTCGGCGCTCTCCATGTCGATGGTGTTCTCCTCGATGCGGACGAGGGACAGGAAGCGGGGCATGACGACTCCTCGGTGTGCGGTGGGCGGGGCCGTTCCCCGCCGTCCACCCATACGTCGAACGGGATCCGTCCGCATCGACACCGCGCCCGGGAAATTTCCGGGGGCGTCCTGCCGGCCCGACCGGCAGGACGCCCCTAGACGTAGTCCTCCAGGCGCGCCACGGTGAAGCCCTGCTCCTGGATCTTCTTCAGCAGCGTCGCCGTCATCTCGGTCATCGTCCGGCCCTTGAGCTCGGACGGGCCCCGGAAGTGGGCCAGGATGATGTCGCCGGGGTGCAGCTTCCGGTCGCCGCGCTGGTACTGCATGTTCTTGATCTGCATGGACTCGCGCCACAGCACGATCGCGTCGAGGCCGCACTCCCCCGCCGCCGCGCGCGTGGCCTCGTTCCAGTTGCCGTACGGCGGCCGGAAGAGCCGCGGGGTGGTGCCGTACCGCTGCTTCAGCTTCGTCTGCTGGCCGCAGATCTCCCGGTGCTGGGCCTCCGGGGAGAGGGTCCGCAGGTCGGGGTGGGTGAGGGTGTGGTTGGCGAGGCCGTGGCCCTGGGCGAGGAGCGGCTCGAAGTACCGGTAGTCGGCGCGTATGGCGGCGTCCGTGAGGAACATCGTGACCGGGACCTTGAGGTCCTTCATCATCCGGACGAACTCGGGGTCCTTCTCGGCCCCGTCGTCGATGGTGATGAAGACGATCTTCTCGCGGGTGGGGATCTCGCTGACGACCGGCACCGGCCCGCCGGCCGCGCGGACCACCGGCTTGGCCGCGGGCGGGGCGGGCGGGGCGGCGAAGGGCCTCAGGCCCCATCTCCGGTACGCGGCGGCAGCGGCGGCTCCCGGGGCTCCGGGCGCCTCGCGTCCGGCTTCCCTGGTGGGCGGGGTGGACGGGGAAGCCGTCGGGGCGGCGGCCGCGGAGGGCTCCTCCACCGTGCAGCCGGTCACCAGGAGGGCGACGGTGGTCAGGGCCGCCCACAGCGCGATCGTCTTCTTCACGCGCTGTGGGATGCCTCGGAGGGTCGAAAGGTTGCTCGACCCCCGCCTATTCGACCGATTCTTGTTCGATCGACTCGAAACGCCAGCGGTGGACCGGACGGGTGATCAGTTCCGCGTCCGGCTCCGGCAGCTCGGGCAGCTCCGCGTCGAAGGCCTCCGCCTCCCACCAGGTGAGGACGAGGACCCGGTCCTGCGGGGCCCGGAAGAGCTCCCGGCGGACCGGCTCACGGGCGAGGACCTGGGACCGCGCCCACTCCAGGAGCTCGGCACCCCGGCCCCGGGCGGCCCTGGCCTCCCACATGAGCGTGAGCCTCACGAGTACAGGTTCTCCTTGCTGACCTCGTGCACGTGGTCGTGGTCGTGGGAGCGACCCGGCACGTGGGGGTCGGTCACCGGCAGGGACGAGTCCGCCGACAGCTCCAGGTCGGAGGCCGCCCTGCCCCGGGCGACCATCTCGGAGCCGAGGGCCGCGACCATCGCGCCGTTGTCGGTGCACAGGCCCGGCCGGGGCACCCGCAGCCGGATCCCGGCGCGCTCGCAGCGCTCCTCGGCGAGGGCCCGCAGCCGCGAGTTGGCGGCGACGCCGCCGCCGATCATCAGGTGGTCGACGCCCTCGTCCTTGCAGGCCCGGACGGCCTTGCGGGTGAGCACGTCGACGACCGCCTCCTGGAAGGACGCGGCGACGTCCCGTACGGGCACCTCCTCGCCGGCCGCCCGCTTGGCCTCGATCCAGCGGGCCACGGCGGTCTTGAGGCCGGAGAAGGAGAAGTCGTAGGCGGGGTCGCGGGAGCCGCTGAGGCCGCGCGGGAAGGCGATCGCCTCCGGGTCGCCCTCCTTGGCGAGCCGGTCGATGACCGGGCCGCCGGGGAAGCCGAGGTCGAGGACGCGGGCGATCTTGTCGAAGGCCTCGCCGGCCGCGTCGTCGATGGTGGCGCCCATCGGCCGCACGTCGGAGGTGATGTCGGTGGAGAGCAGCAGCGAGGAGTGCCCGCCGGAGACCAGCAGCGCCATCGTCGGCTCGGGCAGCTTGCCGTGCTCCAGCTGGTCGACGCAGATGTGCGAGGCCAGGTGGTTGACGCCGTAGAGCGGCTTGCCCAGGGCGTAGGCGTACGCCTTGGCGGCGGAGACGCCGACGAGCAGGGCGCCCGCGAGGCCGGGCCCGGCGGTGACGGCGATGCCGTCGAGGTCCCTCGCGGAGATCCCGGCCGTCTTCAGGGCGCGCTCGATCGTCGGGACCATGGCCTCCAGATGGGCGCGGGAGGCGATCTCGGGCACGACGCCGCCGAAGCGGGCGTGGGTGTCGACGCTGGAGGCGACGGCGTCGGCGAGGAGGGTGGTCCCGTGGACGATGCCGACGCCGGTCTCGTCGCAGGAGGTCTCGATGCCGAGTACCAGCGGTTCGTCAGCAGCCATCAGATCTCAGTCCCAGTTCCTTGAACGATCAGTCGCATCACGAGCGCGTCGACATTGCCCGGCTGGTAGTAGCCGCGCCGGAAACCGATGGGCTCGAAGCCGAAGCGCTCGTAGAGCTTCTGGGCCCGGGTGTTGTCCACGCGCACTTCGAGGAGGACCTCCTCGCACTCGAAGGCGGTGGCCTCCTTCAGCAGGTCGGTGAGGAGCCGGGCGCCGAGGCCCGTGCCCCACTGGTCGCGGGAGACGGCGATCGTCTGCACGTCGCCGAGTCCGCCGGCGGCGGCGAGCCCGGCGTACCCGACGAGACGGCCGTCGGACGGGTCCTCCGCGACGACGTAGTGGCGGGTGGCCCGCTCTCCCCTGGCGTGCGCGAGCTCCGACCAGAACATCCCCTCGGACCAGGCGTCCTCGGGGAACAGCTCGGCCTCCAGCGCCAGCACGGGCTCGATGTCCCACCAGCGCATCTCGCGGAGCACGGCCCCGGTCGCCTCCCCGGCCCCGGTCACGGCGGCGCTCACTTGGGGGTGACCACCTTGTAGTTCTTCGGCACCTGCGCGTCGGGGCGCCGCAGGTACATCGGCAGCGGGTCGAGGAAGCCGTCCCCGCCCCCGGCCAGCCTCTCGGCCGCGAGCCCGGCGAGGGCGGCGGCCGACTGGTGCTCGGGGTCGCGGGCGTCCGGGAAGGCCTCGGGGTAGAGACGGGCGCCCGCGCCGACGACGGGGAGCCCGGCGAGCTCCCCGGCGACGTCGGCGGGACGGTCGACGGAGGCGTCGGTGGCGCGGGTGCGGAAGTCCTCGTACCGCGCCCAGTACACCTCCTTGCGGCGCGCGTCCGTCGCGACGGCGAAGGGCTCCTCGATCCCGGAGGCGTACGCGAGGCCGTCGAGGGTGCACAGGCCGTGCACGGGCACGCCGAGCGCCGACGAGAAGGCCGCGGCCGTGACGAGGCCGACCCGGAGGCCGGTGTACGGGCCGGGGCCGACGCCGACGACGATCCCGGTGACCGCGTCGAGCTTCAGCCCGGCCTCCGAGAGGACCCGGTCGACGGCGGGCAGCAGCAGCTCCCCGTGGCGGCGGGCGTCGACCTGACTCGACGAGGCGACGACGGCCTCTCCGTCGTGGAGGGCGACGGTGACGGCGGGGGTGGCGGTATCCATGGCGAGCAACAGCACGCGAACAGCCTACGGCTCCCGGGCACGCTGCCCCGAACCCCGGGGCGTCGGCTGCTACCGTCACCCTTCGATACGTACGTACGAGAGGTGGGCACGGTGGCAAGGAGCAGCTCGGGATTCGTGGCCGGGCTCACCGCGGCGGCCGTCGTCGCGGTCGGCGTCCTCGCCTACCAGGCCTCGGCGAACGCACCGGCCGATCTGTCGGCGAAGCCGCGGACGCCGGGCACGGCGGCCCCCTCGGTCGCGCCGAGCGGCGGCCCCGAGCAGCCGGCCAGGGACCCCCTCGCCGTCCCCGCCGGCTCGGGCAGCGGCGAGCGGGTGGTGTACTCGCTCGCCGACCGCCGGGTGTGGCTCGTGGACGAGAAGGGCCGGGTCACCCGCACGTTCAAGGTGTGGCCGAGCACGGTCGACCCGGTCCCCGGCGCGTACGCGGTGACCTCGCGCTCGGGCTCGGTGCGCGGTTCGGACGGCGTGCAGATCGAGCACGTGGTGCGGTTCGCGACGGCCCAGGACGTGGCGATCGGCTTCAGCGCGGCGGTCGACGGCTCGACGCCGTCCCCGGACCCGGCCCGGAAGACCGGCGGCATCCGGATGAAGCGGGCCGACGGCGACGTGATGTGGACGTTCGCGGTGATCGGCGCGAAGGTCGTCGTCGTCGCCTGACCCGCGCGCCCGGTCGACGCGCCCGAGCCGCCTCGGTCCGCGCGCCCGTGCGGCGCCCCGGCCGCCTCGGTCCGCGCGCCCGTGCGGCGCCCCGGCCGCCTCGGTCCACGCGCCCGTGCGGCATCCAGCCGCCTGACCCGCGCGTCCGGCCGTGAGGCGCGTCCGGGCTCTACGCCGCCTCGCCCCGCACGGTCTCGTCCCCGTCCTCCCCCTGCTCGGACGGCTCCGGCGGCGGGGTCGAGAGGGCCCGGGCGGCCGCGCAGGACGCGAGCAGCTCACTCATCGGGACGTGGTCCCGGGCGGTTTCCGCGCGTTCGGGCGTCGCCATGCATGCCTCCCGTAGGTTAGGTGCACCTAACCAGCTCGTGCATCCATGTGACCACGGCTCGTGGGACCCACGCAACACCTTCCCGACACGTTGTCGGAACCTCCGTGCGTTCAGACCAGCGCGAGGTCCTCCTCGGCCCAGCGCGCGCCGATCCCTCGCAGCACGACCGTGCGGCGGTCGTCGTCGGTGTCGCCGGTCACCCGGTGGATGAGGAGGTGCAGCCGGTCGTCGGTCAGCTCCTCGACCTTGCCGTCGCCCCACTCGACGACGACCACGGACTCGGGCAGCGAGACGTCCAGGTCGAGGTCCTCCATCTCGTCGAGCCCGCCGCCGAGGCGGTACGCGTCGACGTGGACCAGCGCCGGGCCGCCGACCAGGGACGGGTGGACGCGGGCGATGACGAAGGTCGGGGAGGTGACGGCGCCCCGCACCCCGAGCCCCTCGCCGAGGCCACGGGTCAGGGTCGTCTTCCCCGCGCCGAGCTCACCGGTGAGCATGACGAGGTCGCCGGGGCGGAGGATCTTCGCGAGCCGGCGGCCGAGCTCCTGCATCTGCTGCGGGGACTCGACGGAGAGGGTGGCGTCGGAGACGGGCCGGGAGGCCTCGGTGACGGACGGGTCGGCGCCGGAGACGGGCGGGTGCGCTGCTTCCATACCGGCAAATCTAGCTCGTGCGGAACGGCTCCCCGGCCGGGACGGCCCCGGCCCGCACCAGCAGGTCGGCCAGCCGGTCGGTGACCGCCTCCGGGTGCTCCAGCATCACCAGGTGGCCCGCGTCCGGGACGATGACGAGCTCCGCGTCCGGCAGCAGACCGGCGATGGCCTCGGTGTGCGAACTGGGGGTGACCAGGTCGTTGTCCCCGGCGAGCGCGAGCACCGGCAGCTCGCCGAAGACGGCGAGGGCGGCCGCCTTGTCGTGCTCGGCGAAGGCCGGGTAGAAGGCGGCGACCACGTCGATCGGGGTCGACTCGATCATCCGCTCCGCGAAGCGGGCGACCGCCGGATCCACGTCCTTCGACGCGAACGAGTACTTCTTGATCAGCCCCGCGAAGAGGTCGGCGGTCGCCCGGCGCCCGCGCTCGACCAGCTCCGCCTGGGAGCCGAGGGCCCGCAGGACGCCCGGCAGGATCCGCCGGACGGCGTTGACCCCGGCGAGCGGCAGCCCGTACGTGACCTCCGCCAGCTTCCCCGCCGAGGTGCCGACGAGGGCGACGCCGACGACCCGGTCGCGGATCAGCTCCGGGTACTGCTCGGCGAACGCCATCACCGTCATGCCGCCCATGGAGTGCCCGACGAGGACGAGCGGCCCCTCGGGCGCGGCGACGTCGAGGACGGCCCTGAGGTCGCGGCCGAGCCGGTCGATGGAGACGGGCGCCCCTTCGGGCCCGGCCTGGGAGTTCCCGGAGCGGCCGTGGCCGCGCTGGTCCCAGTGGACGGTGCGGACGAGCCCGCGCAGCGCGGCCCGCTGGAAGTGCCAGGAGTCCTGGTTGAGGCAGTAGCCGTGGCTGAAGACGACGGTGACGGGGGCGGGTTCCTTCCGCCCGAAGAGCCGTCGGCGGCGGGCGGGCGGGGTGTCCTCCTCGACCTCGTCCACCTCGTAGTACAGGACGGTCCCGTCGTCGGCGAGCGCCCGGCCGGGCGTGCCGCGCAGCCCGCCGTACGGGCCGGTGGCGTCCAGGGCGAGCCGCGCCTTCTGCCGTACGGAACGGCCGACGGTGAGCCGCTCGACGGCGACCCCGGCGGCCGCTCCCGCGGCGAGGACGCCTATCGCGGCCCCGGCGAACCCGGCGCGCCTCCAACTGCTCCCGCTCGACTCCGCCATGGCGGGCTACTCCCCCAGGTAGACCCGCGGGACGCGCGCCCCGATCCGGGTGACGATCTCGTACGCGATGGTGTCGGCGGCCACCGCCCAGTCCTCGGCGGTCGGCTCGCCCCGGTCGCCGGGGCCGAAGAGCACGGCCTCGGTGCCGGGCTCGGGGGCGTCCCCGTCGAGGTCGACCACGAACTGGTCCATGGCGACGCGCCCGGCCACCGTGCGGACCCGGTCGCCGACGAGGACCGGGCCGCGCCCGGAGGCGTGCCGGGGAACCCCGTCCGCGTACCCCAGCGGGACGAGTCCCAGGGTGGTCTCGCCCTCGGTGACGTAGTGGTGTCCGTAGCTCACCCCGTGCCCGGCGGGCACGTGCTTGACCAGCGCCACGCTCGCCTTGAGCGACATGACGGGCCGCAGGCCGAGCTCGGCGGAGGTGCCGAGCTCGGGGCTCGGCGAGACGCCGTACATCGCGATGCCGGGCCGGACCAGGTCGAAGTGGGACTCGGGCAGGGTGAGGGTGGCCGGGGAGTTCGCGATGTGCCGGACCTCGGGCCGGACGCCCGCCCGCTCGGCGTGGTCCAGCATCGAGCGGAAGACGTCGAGCTGGGCGGCGATGGAGGGGTGGTGCGGCTCGTCGGCGCAGGCGAAGTGCGACCAGAGACCGGTCACCTTCACGTGCCCGTCGGCCTCCGCCTTCAGGGCGGCCCCGACCAGCTCGGGCCAGTCGGCGGGCTGGCAGCCGTTGCGGCCGAGACCGGTGTCGGCCTTGAGCTGGATCCGGGCGGTCCTCCCGACCGCCCTGGCCGCCTCGACGACCTCGTCCAGGGCCCACGTGCCGCTGACGGACATGTCGAGGCCGGCCTCGATGCCCTGGTCCCAGGGGTCACCGGGGGTCCAGAGCCAGCACAGGACGGGCACGTCCGTGATCCCGGCGGCGCGCAGCGCGAGCGCCTCGTGCGGGGTGGCCGTGCCGAGCCAGTCCGCGCCCGCTTCCAGGGCGGCGCGGGCGCAGCGCAGGGCGCCGTGTCCGTACGCGTCGGCCTTGACCACGGCCATGATCCGGACGTGGGGGGCGACGCGGGCGCGCAGCGTGCGGACGTTCGCACGCAGCGCGCCGAGGTCGATCTCGGCGCGGGCCCTGGGGGGCGGAGGTGTCTCAGTCATCGCGCCCAGTCTCTCAGGTGTCAGTGCCCGGGCCGCTTTCCCCAGATGTAGACCCGGTCACCCTTACGGAGGACACCCCAGAGTCTCCGTGCGTCGGCGTGGCTCAGATTGACGCAGCCGCGGCTGCCGCCGGGCGTGGCGAGCTGCCCGTGGACGGCGTGGAAGGCCTGGCCCCCGCTGAAGAACTGGGCGTACGGCATGGGGGTGTCGTAGAGGGACGACCAGTGGTCCTTGTGGCGCCGGTAGACGGTGTGCCAGCCGGTGCGGGTGGCGTAACCGGGCCGCCCGGTCCGCACGTTGACGACCCGGTACGTCACCTTCTTCCCCTTTCGCACCCACATGAGCTGGCGGTCGAGGTCGACGCAGGCGACCGCGTACGCCTTCACGGGGCAGCGCCGGCCCGGGTCGAGGTTCTTCCGGGCGGCGAGCAGCTCGGCGCGGGCCCAGGTGACGGGCCCGGCGTACCCGGTGGCCGGCTTGATCTTCTCCTTCACCTGGAAGGCGCGGATCGCCCGGCAGTCGGCGGCGGACTGCTTCCCGTCGACCCGCAGTCCCAGCAGCCGCTCCACCCGCCGCTGGTGGGCGCCCGCCTTCGCGGTGCAGGCGGCGCCGACGGCGCTGCGCGGCAGGTACTCGACCAGCTCGTCGACCTCCTCCTCGGGCTCGGGCACGGGGACGTCGCCCTCCGGCCGGAGGGGCGGCGGCGCCTGATCGGGCGTGTCCATCGGATACTCGGCCGTCCCGCCCCCGACGACCCCGGGCACGAGCGGATCGGGACCGCCGGCGGGAGGGGCGACGAGGGCGGGGGCGTCAGGGCCAGGCGACGCGGCGGGGACGGGCGTCCCAGGGCCCGGCGACGCGGCGAGGGCGGCGGGGCCCAGCGCGAGGGAGGCGGCGAGGGCGAACGACGACAGCAAGGTACGACTTCTCCGGCGGGTCACCCCACCCACCCAAACCGCCCGCCGCCCCGGCAGCGCGCGGGAACCCACGGCCGGGTCAACGGTGTTCGGCCGAGTGGGGGGAGCCGGCGTCGTCCGCTACATCCCCGCCGTCACGTCCCGCCACGCCCCCCGCAGCGAGGCCGCCACCTCCGTGGCCGTCACCGGCGCGCCCCCCTCCGCCGCCCGCCGGGCGGCGAGACCGTGCAGATAGGCCGCGCAGGAGGCCGCGTCCAGGGCGGGAAGACCGGCCGCGAGGAGAGAACCGGCGAGGCCGGACAGGACGTCGCCGCTGCCCGCCGTCGCCAGCCAGGACGTCCCGGTCGGGTTCACCCGCACGGGTCCGGCCCCGTCCGCCCCGCACACCACCGTCGTCGACCCCTTCAGGAGGACCGTCGCCCCGAAGCGGCCCGCCAGTTCGCGCACCGCCGCGAGGCGCCCCGCCTCGACCTCCTCCCGCGCGACGCCGAGCAGCGCCGCCGCCTCGCCGGCGTGCGGGGTCAGCAGGGTCGGCGCCCTACGGGCCCGGACGGCGTCCGGCGCGAGCCCCCGCAGACCGTCCGCGTCGACGAGCACGGGCACGTCCGAGGCCAGGACCTCCTCGACGGCGACCCCGGCGCCCGGCCCCTCCCCGATGCCGGGCCCGACGACCCACGCCTGGACCCGCCCCGCCTTGTCGGGGGGACCGGGGTGCACCAGTGTCTCGGGGTGCGCGGCGATCACGGCGTCACCGGCGTGACCCACGTACCGCACCGCCCCCGCGCCGCCGCGCAGCGCGCCCGCCACGGCGAGCACGGCGGCGCCGGGGTAGCGGACGGAACCGGCGAGGACCCCGACGACGCCCCGCCGGTACTTGTCGCTCTCGGCGCCCGGCACCGGCAGCAGCCGCGCCAGGTCCTCGTGCTGGAGGGCCTCCAGGTCCGGCACGCCCGGCAGCACCTCACCGAGTCCGATGTCGACGAGCCGCAGGGCCCCCGCGCACTCCCTGGCCGGGTCGACGAGCAGCCCCGGCTTGTACGTCCCGAACGTGATCGTCGCGTCGGCCCGCAGCGCCTCGCCGCGGACCTCCCCGGTGTCGGCGTCGACGCCGCTCGGCAGGTCGACGGCGACGACGACGGCGTCCGAGCCGCGCGCGGCCCGGGCGACGGGCACGGCCTCGGGGCGCAGGCCGCCGCGCCCTCCGATGCCGGTGATGCCGTCGAGGACGAGGTCGGCGGCGGCGAGGGGCCCGAACGGCTCGTCGGCGACCCGTCCGCCGGCCGCCCGGAGCGCCGCGAGGCCGCCCTCGTGCGCCCGCTCCCCGAGCAGCACGGCCGTCACGCCGGCACCGCGCCGGGCGAGCCTGGCCCCGGCGTACAGGGCGTCGCCGCCGTTGTCGCCGCTGCCGACGAGCAGGACGACCCGGGCGCCGTACACGCGCCCCTTCCCGAGCAGCGAACAACAGGCGGCGGCGAGGCCGGCGGCGGCGCGCTGCATGAGGGCGCCGGGGGGCAGGCGCGCCATGAGTTCGGCCTCGGCGGCCCGGACGGTCTCCACGCGGTAAGCGGTACGCATGCCCAGCAGTCTGCCCGCCGCCCGGCCGATCGTCCCGTCGGCCGACGCGCCGCCCGCGCGGGCCCGCGCCCCGGACGGCCCCCGGCCCGGGGGTCAGCCCTCGGCGATGACCACCGCCGACGCCACCCCCGCGTCATGGCTCAACGACACGTGCCAGTGCCGGACTCCCAGCTCCGCCGCCCGCGCCGCCACCGTCCCCCGTACCCGCAGCCGCGGCTGCCCGCTGCCCTCGACGTACACCTCGGCGTCCGTCCAGTGCAGCCCGCCCGGCGCGCCGAGCGCCTTCGCGAGGGCCTCCTTCGCGGCGAAGCGCACCGCGAGCGAGGCGGGTCCGCGCCGTTCGCCGCTCGGGAGGAGCACCTCGCGCTCGACGAAGAGGCGCTGGAGCAGCCCCGGTGTCCGCTCGATGGACGCGGCGAAACGGTCGATCTCCGCCACGTCGATCCCCACCCCAATGATCATTTACCACTCACTCCACGGTCACTGATTTGGCCAGGTTGCGCGGCTGGTCGACCTCGTTGCCCCGCGCGGTGGCGAGCTCGCAGGCGAAGACCTGGAGCGGCACGGTGGCGACCAGCGGCTGGAGCAGCGTAGGCGTGGCGGGGATGCGGACGAGGTGGTCGGCGTACGGGACGACGGCCTCGTCGCCCTCCTCCGCGATGACGATGGTCCGCGCTCCACGGGCCCGGATCTCCTGGATGTTGGAGACGATCTTGTCGTGGAGGACGGAGCGGCCGCGCGGCGAGGGCACGACCACGACGACCGGCAGGCCTTCCTCGATGAGCGCGATCGGTCCGTGCTTGAGCTCGCCGGCCGCGAAGCCCTCGGCGTGCATGTACGCGAGCTCCTTGAGCTTGAGCGCGCCTTCCAGGGCCACCGGGTGGCCGACGTGCCGGCCGAGGAAGAGGACGGTGTCCTTGTCGGCGAGGGTCCGGGCGAGGGCCCGTACCGGTTCCATGGTCTCCAGGACGCGCTCGACGTCGTCGCCGATGCGGGCGAGGTCGCGGACGACGGCGTTGATCTCGTCGCCCCACTGGGTGCCGCGCACCTGGCCGAGGTAGAGGGCGAGCAGGTAACAGGCCACCAGCTGCGTGAGGAAGGCCTTCGTCGAGGCGACGGCGACCTCGGGCCCGGCGTGGGTGTAGAGGACGGCGTCCGACTCCCGGGGGATGGTCGAGCCGTTCGTGTTGCACACGGCGAGCACCTTCGCGCCCTGCTCCCGGGCGTGCCGGAGCGCCATGAGGGTGTCCATGGTCTCGCCGGACTGGGAGATCGCGATGACGAGGGTGCGCCGGTTCAGGATCGGGTCGCGGTAGCGGAACTCGCTGGCGAGTTCGACCTCGCAGGGGATGCGGGTCCAGTGCTCGATGGCGTACTTGGCGATGAGTCCGGCGTGGAAGGCGGTGCCGCAGGCGACGACGACGACCTTGTCGGCCTCGCGGAGCACGGTGGCGGGGATCCGCAGCTCGTCGAGGGTGAGCCGGCCGGCCGCGTCGATCCGTCCGAGGAGGGTGTCGGCGACGGCCTTGGGCTGCTCGGCGATCTCCTTGAGCATGAAGGAGGCGTAGCCGCCCTTCTCCGCGGCGGAGGCGTCCCAGTCGACGTGGTAGGCCCGGACGTCGGCGGGCCCGCCGTCGAAGTCGGTGACGGTGACGCCGTCCCTGGTCAGCTCGACGACCTGGTCCTGCCCGAGCTCGATGGCGGAGCGGGTGTGGGCGATGAACGCGGACACGTCGGAGGCGAGGAAGTTCTCGCCCTCCCCCACGCCGACGACGAGCGGCGAGTTCCGGCGGGCGCCGACGACGACGTCGGGCTGGTCGGCGTGGACGGCGACGAGGGTGAAGGCCCCGTCGAGGCGGCGGCAGACGAGCCGCATGGCCTCGGCGAGGTCGCCGACGGAGGAGAACTCCTCGGCGAGGAGGTGGGCGACGGTCTCGGTGTCGGTCTCGGAGAGCAGCGTGTGGCCGCGCTCGACGAGCTCCTCCCGGAGGGCGGCGAAGTTCTCGATGATGCCGTTGTGGACGACGGCGACGCGCCCGGCGTTGTCGAGGTGCGGGTGCGCGTTGGCGTCGGTGGGCCCGCCGTGGGTGGCCCAGCGGGTGTGCCCGATGCCGACGGAGCCGCCGGGCAGCGGCCGGTCGACGAGTTCCTTCTCCAGGTTGACGAGCTTGCCCGCCTTCTTGGCCGCGGCGATCCCCCCGTCGGAGAGCACCGCGACCCCGGCCGAGTCGTAGCCCCGGTATTCGAGCCGCTTGAGGCCCGTGACCACCACATCAAGCGCCGACTGCCCGCCGACGTAACCCACGATTCCGCACATGACGGCAGGCTACGCCGGAACCCCTCCCACCGACCGGAGTCGACGCGGGGCGCGCCCCGCCCGTGTCACGGGGGGCGCGGCGGAGGGTGCGGGCCGGGGTCAGCCGAGCTTGGCGGCCTGCGCGTCGATCACGGCCGTCGGCAGCTCCCGGACCCCGCCGGGGGCGAAGCTGACGGTCGAGAACGACGCGAGGGTGTTGCCCTTGCGGAAGACGACGAGCTTGCTCGTGAACGGCTCGCCCTCCAGGTCGGAGGTGACGGTGAAGGCGACCGCCTCGTCACCGGCGGTCACGCTCGCCGGGGCGACCTTGCTGACCTTGGTCTTCTCCGCGCCGTGGACGACGTCGAAGCCGTCGGCGCACTCGGTGCCGGCCTTCTTCACGGAGGCGAAGGCGTCCTGGGCGCCCCGGCCGTCGTACGAACCGAGCGTCAGGGCGGTCATCTGGACGCCGAGCCCCCCGAGGAGCGCGTCCTTCGGCGAGGCCGTCGCGTCCTTCCTGGGCTCGGCGAGCACCTTGCGCTCGGCGGACGCGGCGGGCGAGCCGGGCGAGATGAAGGACATGGCGTGGGCGATCGGCGTGCAGGCGGGCTTGCCGGCGGTGACCCCGTCCGCCGTGACGACGTCCTCGGCCCCGGCCTTCTGCACCTGGTAGCCCTCCAGGTCGCCCTTCTCGACGATCAGCTCGTCCAGCTCGGCGGCGGACAGCGCCCTGGCGGCGGGCGCGGCGGTGGCGGAGGCGCTCGGCGCGGAGTCCTCGCCGCCCTTGCCCGGGTCGCTCTTCTCCCCGCCCCCGCACGCCGTGACGAGCAGCGCGAGGGAGACGGCGGTGGTGGCGACGGCGGTGCTTCTGACGAACGTACGCATGCGCGTGGTGCTCTCTGTTCTCTTCGTGCCGCCCCGGGCGGCTCCCCCCGCGTGAAGGATCGGGAGTCCACGCGGCATCAGCATGATCGCTCCGGGGCGAGGGTCCGACAACGGCTTTTGCGGCGTGACCGACCCCACGACCCACGGAGCCCGCCGACCCCCGACAATGGCGGGGTGATCACTTCGCCGCCACGAAGCGCCAGCGGGGACGGCCCCGACGCAGACCCCGGCAGCGGTGCCGGGACCGGAGAGGGCGCCGGCCACGGGAGCCCCCGGAACGGGACCGGGCACCGCCGGCCGTCCGAGGCGACCCCGTACGTCGACCTCACCCGGGCCGAGTGGAGCGCCCTGCGCGACAAGACGCCGCTCCCGCTGACCGCCGACGAGGTCGAGCGGCTCCGCGGCCTCGGGGACGTCATCGACCTCGACGAGGTGCGGGACGTCTACCTCCCGCTGTCCCGGCTGCTCAACCTGTACGTGCAGGCCACCAGCGGCCTCCGGGGCGCGCTGAACACCTTCCTCGGCGAGAGCGCCGAGCAGCGCGGCACCCCCTTCGTCATAGGGGTCGCCGGTTCGGTGGCGGTCGGCAAGTCCACGGTCTCCCGGCTGTTGCAGGCGCTGCTGGCCCGCTGGCCGGAGCACCCGCGCGTGGAGCTGGTGACCACGGACGCCTTCCTCTACCCGATGGAGGAGCTGAAGGCGCGCGGTCTGATGTCCCGCAAGGGTTTCCCCGAGTCGTACGACCGCCGGGCGCTGACCCGTTTCGTCGCGGACGTCAAGGCGGGCAAGGAGGAGGTCTCGGCCCCGGTCTATTCGCACCTGATCTACGACCGCGTGCCCGGCGAGCGGCTCGTGGTGCGCCGCCCGGACGTCCTCATCGTGGAGGGGCTGAACGTCCTCCAGCCGGCCCTGCCCGGCAAGGACGGCCGCACCCGGGTGGGCCTCGCCGACTACTTCGACTTCTCGGTGTACGTGGACGCCCGTCCGGAGGACATCGAGCGCTGGTACCTGAACCGCTTCCGGAAGCTGCGCGACACCGCCTTCCAGGACCCGTCCTCGTACTTCCGGCGCTGGACGCAGGTCTCCGAGGAGGAGGCCTTCGACTACGCCCGTACGATGTGGCGGACCATCAACAAGGTGAACCTGCTGGAGAACGTGGCCCCGACCCGCGGCCGGGCGACCCTCGTCGTCCGCAAGGGCCCCGACCACAAGGTCCAGCGGTTGAGCCTGCGGAAGCTCTGACCTCCGTACGCTCTCCCCATGCTGCATCTGAGGATGATCGTCCCGCCCGACCGCACCTCCGCCGCGGTCCGGTTGATCGAGTCGACCGTCGGCACCACCCATCTGGTGGTGCTGCCCGGAGCCGCCCGGAACCCCTCGGGCGATCTGGTCCTGTGCGACGCGGCCCGCGAGGCGGGGGACGAGCTGCTGCACGGGCTGCGGGAACTGGGGATCGACCGGGACGGTTCGATCGCGGTGGAGAACATCGACCTGTCGATGTCCGCGCGGGCCGACACGGCCGAGGAGGAGGCCCCGGGCGAGGGCGCGGACGCCGTCATCTGGGAGCAGCTGGCGGAGGCGACCCACGAGGACTCGACGCTCTCCTTCACGTACTTCTCCTTCATGGGCCTGGCGACGATGATCGCGGCCTGCGGTGTCGTCCTGGACAACGCGATCCTGATCGTGGGCGCCATGGCGGTCGGCCCGGAGTTCGGCCCGCTCGCCGGAGTGTGCACGGCGATCGTGCAACGGGCGCCGAGACTGGCGGCGCGCTCGCTGGTGGCGCTCCTCGTCGGCTTCGCGTCGGCGATCCTGGCGACCACCCTGTTCAGCCTGCTCATGGACTGGATGGACCTGTTCAGCCAGTCCATGCTCGACGCGCAGCGGCCGCAGACCAGCTTCATCTGGCAGCCGGACCCGTTCTCCTTCGTGGTGGCGCTCCTCGCGGGCGCCGCCGGCACGCTCTCGCTGACCTCGTCCAAGTCGGGCGCCATGGTGGGGGTGGCGATCTCGGTGACGACGGTCCCGGCGGCGGCGAACGCGGCGGTGGCGCTCAGCTACGGCGAGGTCGGACAGATGTGGGGGTCGATCCAGCAGCTGCTGCTCAACCTGCTGGGGATCATCCTGGCGGGGACGGCGACCCTGTCCCTCCAGAAGAGGCTGTGGCGGACCCAGCGCGGCCGTCTGAGGCGCCACCTGCGCAGGGGCTGACCCCGGCCCGGAGCGAAGAGGCCCCGCCGTACCGGAGTCCGGTGCGACGGGGCCTCCCCGTGTGCATGACGGTGCCTCAGGAAGGCTAGCCCAGGGCGGACTTCACGACGTCCGCGAGGCGCTGCGCGACCGCGCGGGCCTGCTCGATGTCGGCGGCCTCGACCATGACGCGGACCAGCGGTTCGGTGCCGGAGGAGCGCAGCAGGACGCGGCCGGTGGAGCCGAGCTCGCGCTCGGCCTCGATGACGGCCGCGGCGAGCTCGCCGGAGGTGGTCACGCGGGACTTGTCGACGTCCTTGACGTTGATGAGGATCTGCGGGAGCCGCTCCATGACGCCGGCGAGGTCCGCGAGCGACTTGCCGGTGGCGGCGACGCGGGCGGCCAGCATCAGACCGGTGAGGGTGCCGTCGCCGGTGGTGGCGTGGTCGAGCACGATGACGTGTCCCGACTGCTCGCCGCCGAGCGCGTAGCCGTTCTCCTTCATGGACTCCAGGACGTAGCGGTCGCCGACCGCGGTCTGGACGAGGTTCAGGCCCTCGCGCTCCATGGCGAGCTTGAAGCCCAGGTTGGACATGACGGTGGCGACGACGGTGTCACCGCGCAGGGTGCCGGCCTCGCGCATGGCGAGGGCGAGCACGGCGAGGATCTGGTCGCCGTCGACCTCGTTGCCGGCGGCGTCGACGGCGAGGCAGCGGTCGGCGTCGCCGTCGTGGGCGATGCCCAGGTCGGCGCCGTGCTCGACGACGGCGGCCTTGAGCAGGTCCAGGTGGGTGGAGCCGCAGCCGTCGTTGATGTTGAGGCCGTCCGGCTCGGCACCGATGGTGACGACCTCGGCGCCGGCGCGGGAGAAGGCCTCGGGCGAGACGCGGGCGGCGGCGCCGTGGGCCTCGTCGAGGACGATCTTGAGGCCGTCGAGGCGGTTGGGGAGGACGGCGATGAGGTGGGAGACGTACGTCTCGAAGCCCTCGCCGACGTCGCGCACGCGGCCGACGCCGGCACCGGTCGGACGCTCCCACGGGGCGCCGGTGCGGTGCTCCTCGTACACGGCCTCGATCTTGTCCTCCAGCTCGTCGGCGAGCTTGTGGCCGCCGCGGGCGAAGAACTTGATGCCGTTGTCGGGCATGGCGTTGTGGCTGGCGGAGAGCATCACGCCGAGGTCGGCGCCGAGGACGCCGGTGAGGTGGGCCACGGCCGGGGTGGGCAGGACGCCGACGCGCAGCACGTCGACGCCGGCGCTGGCGAGGCCCGCGACGACGGCCGCTTCGAGGAACTCTCCGGAGGCGCGCGGGTCCCGCCCGACCACGGCGGTCGGCCGGTGGCCCTCGAAGGTGCCCGCCTCGGCGAGCACGTGCGCGGCCGCGACCGACAGGCCGAGCGCCAGCTCCGCCGTCAGGTCCGCGTTGGCGACGCCGCGTACGCCGTCCGTGCCGAAGAGTCGTCCCACAGCTGTCCTCCGAAAATACGTGCCCAAGCGAAAGAGAAAGAGGTTATGAAAAAACGTACGCCCCGACGGCACGGGCAGTGCCGCCGGGGCGTACGAAAGCAGACCGAGCAGGCGTGATTAGCGCTTGCTGTACTGCGGAGCCTTGCGGGCCTTCTTGAGACCGGCCTTCTTCCGCTCGACCGCGCGGTCGTCACGGGAGAGGAAGCCGGCCTTCTTCAGCGCCGGGCGGTTGTTCTCGACGTCCGCCTCGTTCAGCGCACGGGCCACGCCGAGGCGCAGGGCGCCGGCCTGGCCGGAGACACCGCCACCCGCGATGCGGGCGATGACGTCGTAGCGGTTGTCGAGCTCGAGCACCTTGAAGGGCTCGTTGACTTCCTGCTGGTGCACCTTGTTGGGGAAGTAGTCCTCAAGGGTGCGACCGTTGATCTTCCACTTGCCGGTGCCCGGAACGATCCGGACGCGGGCGATGGCGTTCTTGCGACGGCCCAGGCCGGCGGCCGGCTGCGGGTCGCCGAAGCGGGACGCGAGCGACTCGGAGGTGTACTCACCCTCGACGAGCTCGGTCTCGGTGGTGTACTCCTCGACGCCCTCGAACTCGTCGACGGGGGTCTCGGGGGTGGTCTCGGCCACGATTCTCCTCAGATTTCTTTCGTTCTTAGGGGGTGTGGCCGGAACTACTGCGCGACCTGGGTGATCTCGAACGGGACCGGCTGCTGGGCAGCGTGCGGGTGGTTCTCGCCCGCGTAGACCTTCAGCTTCGAGAGCATCTGACGGCCCAGGGAGTTCTTGGGGATCATGCCCTTGATGGCCTTCTCGACGGCCTTCTCGGGGTTCTTGGCGAGCAGCTCGTCGTAGCGGACGGAGCGCAGACCACCCGGGAAGCCGGAGTGGCGGTAGGCCATCTTCTGGGTCTTCTTGTTGCCGGACAGGTGGACCTTGTCAGCGTTGATGATGATGACGAAGTCGCCCATGTCCATGTGCGGGGCGTAGACGGGCTTGTGCTTGCCTCGCAGGAGGTTCGCAGCCGTCGTCGCCAGACGGCCCAGGACGATGTCCTGCGCGTCGATGATGTGCCACTGGCGAGTGACATCGCCGGGCTTGGGGCTGTACGTACGCACTTCGTAGCCTTCGCTTCTTCAGTGGATGGAGTCCAGACACACCTGAAGCGATCATGCAGCTGGGGCCTGCACTGCCGGGACACCGCCCGTATGCGAGCCACTGGTAACTGCTCCAGGGAACTTGCGTAAGGGCCCTTCGCGTGAGAACGACGAAGCCACTACGCATAACAAACCGCAACAGTACCCGCGCCACCCCGGACGGGTCAAAACGGGTGGTGACCCGGCCGTGGGCGATCATTCCGCAGGGCGGGGGCCCCTGCTCGGGCGAGGGCGAGGGCTCGGAGGAGGGCGAGGGCTCGGGGGGCGGGCACGGCCCCGGACGCGCCTCCCGTGCCGGGGCCCGCCCCACGACCGCCTACCGGACCCTGTCCACCCGCCGCTCGTCCCACACGGGTTCGGCGGTCTCCCGTACGACCCCGTCCGAACCGAAGACCAGGTACCGGTCGAAGGACTTCGCGAACCACCGGTCGTGGGTGACGGCCAGCACCGTCCCCTCGTACGACTCCAGACCGTCCTGGAGCGCCTCCGCCGACTCCAGGTCCAGGTTGTCCGTCGGCTCGTCGAGGAGCAGCGCCGTCGTGCCCGCCAGTTCGAGCAGCAGGATCTGGAACCGCGCCTGCTGCCCGCCCGACAGCTTGTCGAACGACTGGTCCCCCTGCCGCTCCAGCTCGTACCGCCGCAGCATCGACATCGCCGCGCCCCGGTCCTTGGCGTGCTCGGTCCACAGGATGTCGACGAGCGGCCGTCCGGTCAGCTCCGGGTGCGCGTGGGTCTGCGCGAAGTGTCCCGGCACGACCCGGGCGCCGAGCTTCCACGTACCCGTGTGGGCGACCGACGGGTCCCCCGCGAGCAGCCGCAGGAAGTGGGACTTCCCGGAGCCGTTCGAACCGAGGACCGCGACCCGCTCCCCGTAGAAGATCTCCAGCGAGAAGGGCTTCATCAGACCGGTCAGCTCAAGGTTCTCGCAGGTCACGGCCCGCACCCCGGTCCGCCCGCCGCGCAGCCGCATCCGGATGTCCTGCTCGCGCGGCGGCTCCGGCGGCGGCCCCGCCTCCTCGAACTTCTTCAGCCGGGTCTGCGCGGCGGCGTACCGGGAGGCCATCTCGTGGCTGACCGCGGCCGCCTGCCGCAGGGTGACCACCAGCTTCTTCAGCTGCGCGTGCTTCTCGTCCCAGCGCCGCTTCAGTTCCTCGAAGCGGGCGAAGCGCTCCCGCCGGGCCTCGTGGAAGGTGTCGAAGCCGCCGCCGTGCACCCAGACGTCCGATCCGGCCGGGCCCGGCTCGACCGCGATGATCTTCTGGGCGGCCCGGGAGAGCAGCTCCCGGTCGTGGGAGATGAAGAGGACGGTCTTGCGGGTCTCCCGCAGCCGCTCCTCCAGCCACCGCTTGCCCGGCACGTCGAGGTAGTTGTCCGGCTCGTCGAGGAGCAGCACCTCGTCGGGGCCGCGCAGCAGCGACTCCAGGACGAGCCGCTTCTGCTCGCCGCCGGAGAGCGTCCCGGCCTCCCGGAACTGCGCCTTCTCGTAGGGGACGCCGAGCGCGGCCACGGTGCAGATGTCCCAGAGGGTCTCGGCCTCGTAGCCCTGCACCTCGGCCCAGTCGCTGAGGGCCTGCGCGTACTTCATCTGCGCGGCCTCGTCGTCGACCGTCATGATCAGGTGCTCGGCCTCGTCGACGGCCTTCGCGGCCTCCCGGATCCGGGGCTGGGCCACGGAGACGAGCAGGTCGCGGACGGTGGACCCGTCCCGTACGGAGCCGACGAACTGCGGCATCACGCCGAGGCCGCCGCTGACCTTGACCGTGCCGCCGTGCGGCTGGAGCTCTCCGGCGATCATCCGGAGCAGTGTGGTCTTGCCGGCGCCGTTGGCCCCGACGAGGGCGACGACGGCGCCCTCCCCGACCCGGAAGGAGGCGTCCCCGAGCAGGACCCTCCCGTCGGGAAGGTAGTACTCCAGATGCGCGGCCTCGACGTGTCCCATGGGATGCATTGTCACCGCCCGCCGGGGCCCGACCCAACCGGTTTAGGATGCGCGGCATGAGCTTTGGGGGACCGCAGTGGCCGCAGGAGCCGCAGCAACAGGGGCAGCAGGGGTACGGACAGCAGCCCGGGTACGGGTACCCGCCGCGGCAGGGAGACGGGCAGCAGTCGGGCTACGGGTATCCGCCGCCCCGGCAGCCGGACCCGTTCCCCGGCGCGCAGGGCAGCGGTGACACCCCCGACTGGGGCGCCCTGGCCGACGCCTCGGCCTCGCGGGGCCGACGCAAGCGCCTCCTGCTGATCGCCGGCGGGGTCCTGGCCACGGTGGCCGTGGGCGCGATCGTGGCGACCGCCGTCGTGAGCACCAACAAGAAGAACGACGAGGCCAAGAACGGCCCGGTGTCCACCGGCACGGTCTCCCCCACCGACGCGCCGACCCCCGAGCCGACCTTCTCGTCGGTGGCGCCGCCGCCCCCGCCGAACCCGAAGGACTACATCTCGGACCCGAAGAAGGACAGGGCCCCGCTCACCGCCGAGGGCCTCTTCCCGGGCAGGAAGATGAGCATGAACGGCCGCGCGTACAAGAAGGGCGCGACCTCCGCCACGACGAACTGCGCGGCCGTCACGCAGGGCGGCCTCGGCGGCGTCCTGCAGCGGAACGGCTGCCAGCGGATGCTCCGCGCGACCTACGTGAAGGACGGCGTGGCGATCACCGTCGGCGTCGCCGTCTTCCCGTCCGAGGCGGCGGCCCAGAAGGCGAAGGACCAGGCCACCGGTGGCGTCGCGCCCCTGACGGGGGCGGGCGTGGGTGATTTCTGCCACGCCACGGTCTGCCTGCGCCGCTCGAACGCGATCGGCCGGTACGCGTACTTCACCCAGGGCGGCTTCGCCGACGGCAAGAAGGTCACCAAGGCCGACGCGCCCGTCTTCCGGGCCAGCGACGACCTCGGCACCTTCGCCTTCAACCAGATCTACGCCCGGGGCCGCGCCCAGGCCTCAGCAGCAGCCGGCACTCCCGGGGAGTGACCGCCTGTTGCGGGCCTCCCGGCTGCGGGCGGCCAGCAGGGCGTCCTCCGGGTAGCCGACCTCTTCGAGGGTGAGGCCGTGCGGCCGCACGACGTGCACGGCCGAGTCGCGGACCCCGGCGGCGAGCACCTTGCCGGGCCAGTCGACCGGCCGGTGGCCGTCGCCGACGAAGAGCAGGGCGCCGACGAGCGAGCGGACCATGTTGTGGCAGAAGGCGTCCGCCTTGACGGTCGCCTCCAGGATCCCGTCCTCGCGCCGCTCCCAGCGCAGCACCTGGAGCGTGCGGATGGTGGTGGCGCCCTCGCGCTTCTTGCAGTACGCCGCGAAGTCGTGCTCGCCGACGAGCGCGGTGGCGGCCTCGTTCATGGCGTCCACGTCGAGGGCCCAGTCGTGCCACAGCACGTGCCCGCGGAGCAGCGGGTCGACGCCGCCGGGGTTGTCGGTGACGCGGTAGGCGTAGCGGCGCCAGACGGCGGAGAACCGGGCGTTGAAGCCCGCGGGGGCCTCTTCCACGCGCCACACCCGCACATCGTGGGAGAGCCGTCCCGCGAGCCGCCGGAGCAGCTTGTCGCGGTGCTCGGCCCACACCTCCGCGGGCAGGTCGACATGGGCGACCTGGCCGCGCGCGTGCACGCCGGCGTCGGTCCGGCCGGCGACGGTCAGCTCGTAGGTCTCCCCGGACCGGGTCACGGTCCGCAGGGCGTCCTCGATCTCTCCCTGCACGGTCCGCTGCCCCTGGGCCTGCTTGGCCCACCCGGAGAAGTCCTTGCCGTCGTACGAGAGGTCCAGCCGAACCCGTACGAAACCGTCCTGCACGTCATCGCTCACCCGGAGATCCTCTCAAACGCGCGCCGGACGCACGGGAACGGGCCCGCACCCCAGGGGGTACGGGCCCGCTCACGAGAAACGTGGGCAGAACGCTTACGCGTCCTTCGCCTCGTCCTCGGTCGCCTCGACGGCGGCGGCCTCGTCGGCCTCCTTGACGGCGCGCTTGGTGGCGGCCTCGGCCTCGGCGACGGTCGCCTTCTTGGCGATCTCGCCCTCGACCAGCTCGATCACGGCCATCGGGGCGTTGTCGCCACGACGGTTGCCGATCTTGGTGATGCGGGTGTAGCCACCCGGGCGCTCCGAGTAGCGCGGGGCGATCTCGGTGAAGAGCGTGTGGACGACGCCCTTGTCCGTGATCGACTGCAGCACCAGGCGACGGTTGTGGATGTCGCCCTTCTTCGCCTTGGTGATCAGGCGCTCGGCGACCGGACGCAGGCGACGGGCCTTGGCCTCGGTCGTGGTGATGCGGCCGTGCTCGAAGAGCGACTTCGCCAGGTTGGCGAGGAGCAGCTTCTCGTGCGCGGCGGAACCGCCGAGGCGGGCACCCTTCGCGGGACGCGGCATGGTGTTTCTCCTTGTGATCTGCACCGGCCGTATGAGGTACCGGTGTCAGTGTCCGAGCGGGCGGTCACCCGTCGGAGACCCCGCGCCCCGGAAAGGGGCGCGGGGAACTGCGCGACCGGCCGGAACCGGTCCGCAGCAAGACTGCGACTAGTACTGCTCGGTCTCGACGAAACCGGCGTCCGCGTCGTCGTCGGCGCCGAAGGCGTCGGCGGCGGCGGTCGGGTCGAATCCGGGCGGGCTGTCCTTGAGCGCGAGGCCCATGCCGGCCAGCTTCGCCTTGACCTCGTCGATCGACTTCGCACCGAAGTTGCGGATGTCGAGCAGGTCGGCCTCGGAGCGGGCGACGAGCTCACCCACGGAGTGGATGCCCTCGCGCTTGAGGCAGTTGTACGAACGAACGGTGAGCTCGAGCTCCTCGATCGGCAGCGCCAGGTCGGCGGCCAGGGCGGCGTCCGTCGGGGACGGGCCCATGTCGATGCCCTCGGCGTCGATGTTGAGCTCGCGCGCCAGACCGAACAGTTCGACCAGGGTCTTGCCGGCGGACGCCATGGCGTCGCGCGGGCGCATGGCCTGCTTGGTCTCGACGTCGACGATGAGCTTGTCGAAGTCGGTGCGCTGCTCGACTCGGGTCGCCTCGACCTTGTAGGTGACCTTGAGGACCGGCGAGTAGATCGAGTCGACCGGGATGCGGCCGATCTCCTGGCCGACCTGCTTGTTCTGGACGGCGGAGACGTAGCCGCGACCGCGCTCGACGGTCAGCTCCATCTCCAGCTTGCCCTTGGCGTTCAGGGTCGCCAGAACGAGGTCGGGGTTGTGCACCTCGACACCGGCCGGGGGCGCGATGTCGGCGGCGGTGACCAGACCCGGGCCCTGCTTGCGCAGGTACATCACGACCGGCTCGTCGTGCTCCGAGGAGACGACCAGCTGCTTGATGTTCAGGATGAGGTCGGTGACGTCCTCCTTGACGCCCGGCACGGTGGTGAACTCGTGCAGGACGCCGTCGATGCGGATGCTGGTGACGGCGGCACCCGGGATCGAGGAGAGGAGGGTACGGCGGAGGGAGTTGCCGAGGGTGTAGCCGAAGCCCGGCTCCAGCGGCTCGATGACGAACCGGGAGCGGAACTCGTCGACGACCTCTTCGGTCAGCGACGGACGCTGAGCGATAAGCATGTCTGTGTTTCCTTCAGTCGTGGACGCCCACTATTTGACGCCCGACAGACACCGGGCGGCGGCCCGATGGTTCTACTGCGCGTACTGCAAGGGTACGGGCGGTACGCCCCACAAGGGGACGCACCGCCCGAAAGGTCCTGCTCAAGCAGCCCGTGCGTCAGACGCGGCGGCGCTTGGGGGGACGGCAGCCGTTGTGCGGCGTGGGGGTGACGTCCTGGATCGAACCGACCTCGAGGCCCGTGGCCTGGAGGGAGCGGATCGCGGTCTCACGGCCGGAGCCGGGACCCTTGACGAAGACGTCGACCTTGCGCATGCCGTGCTCCTGCGCGCGGCGGGCGGCCGACTCGGCGGCCATCTGCGCGGCGAAGGGGGTGGACTTGCGCGAGCCCTTGAAGCCGACGTGGCCGGCGGAGGCCCAGGAGATCACGTTGCCCGAGGGGTCCGTGATCGAGACGATCGTGTTGTTGAACGTGCTCTTGATGTGCGCGTGGCCGTGAGCGACGTTCTTCTTTTCCTTGCGGCGCACCTTCTTGGCGGCACCCTGACGACCCTTGGGGGGCATCTATAACTCCTACGGGAGGTGGTCGGTCCTACAGCGAAGACCGCTTGGTAAGCGTCCGCTGAGGACTACTTCTTGCCCGGCTTCTTCTTGCCGGCGATGGCGCGACGCGGGCCCTTGCGGGTACGGGCGTTCGTGCTGGTGCGCTGACCGCGGACGGGCAGGCCACGACGGTGACGCAGGCCCTGGTAGCAGCCGATCTCGACCTTGCGGCGGATGTCGGCGGCGATCTCGCGGCGGAGGTCACCCTCGGTCTGGAGGTTGGCGTCCACGTACTCGCGGATCTTGACGAGGTCTTCCTCGGCAAGGTCGCGGACACGGGTGGACGGGTTCACGCCGGTCGCGGCGAGAATCTCCTCGGACCGGGTGCGCCCGATGCCGAAGACGTAGGTGAGTGCGACCACCACACGCTTTTCGCGCGGGATGTCAACACCGGAAACGCGTGCCATTCAATGGCTCCTGTGTTCTCGGGGGTCTGCTGCAGAACCGTTCCCGGCTGCCGTATGAGGTACAGGTCGGGTCCCCGGCCCCCGCCGGAGGTGCCGTCAACCGTGCGGACACGGCCCGACGGGCTCTGCGTATGTACGTGTTGCTATGCGTCGCGCGAAGAACTGCGAAGTTGCAGGTCGGTCGGCGTGCGTCAGCCCTGGCGCTGCTTGTGGCGCAGGTTGTCGCAGATGACCATGACCCGGCCGTGACGGCGGATCACCTTGCACTTGTCGCAGATCTTCTTGACGCTCGGCTTGACCTTCATGGGATGTGAGGTTCTCCGGGTCAGTGCCACCACCCGCGCGGAAGGCGGGTGCGGGCAAGATCTACTTGTACCGGTAGACGATCCGGCCACGCGTCAGGTCGTAGGGAGAGAGCTCCACGACGACCCGGTCGTCCGGGAGGATTCGGATGTAGTGCATCCGCATCTTGCCGGAGATGTGCGCGAGGACCTTGTGACCGTTCTGGAGCTCCACCTTGAACATGGCGTTCGGGAGGGACTCGATCACGGTGCCCTCGATTTCGATGGCACCTTGCTTCTTGGCCACGCTTCGCCTTTCGAATCGGCTACCTTGATCGACTCTCGCCGCCGTGTGCAGGCACACGGGTACACGAGAGCCGACGCATCAGTCTACGTCAGGCCCCAGGAAAAAACGAATCGAGAAGTCTGCCCACGGTGGAAGATCCCTATTCCTGCCGCCGTCGTGCTCCCGGCGCGGCCGGCCGGACCCCTACGCCAACGGGTCCGGCGCCGCCGTCACGCCCAGCTCGGCGAGCTTCGCCTTGCCGCCGTCCACCGCCGTGAGGACCAGCGGGCCCTCCTCCGTCAGGGCGATGGAGTGCTCCCAGTGGGAGGACCAGGTGCCGTCGGTCGTGATGACCGTCCAGTCGTCCTCCAGGACCTCCGTGTGCGGGGTGCCCAGGGAGACCATCGGCTCGATCGCCAGGCAGAGGCCGGGGACCAGCTTCGGGCCCTTGCCGCGCTTGCGGGAGACGTAGTTCAGCAGGTGCGGGTCCATGTGCATCTCGGTGCCGATGCCGTGGCCGCCGTAGTCCTCGATGATGCCGTAGCGGCCCAGGCTGTGGTCGCCCACGGCCGGCCGCGGCTGCCGCTTGATGTACGTCTCGATCGCCCGGGAGATGTCCACCAGCCGGTTGCCGGGCCTCATCGCCGCGATGCCCGCCCACATCGACTCCTCGGTCACCCGGGAGAGCTCGATCAGCTCCGGGGCGTGACCGGTGCCGACGAAGGCGGTGTACGCCGCGTCGCCGTGCCAGCCGTCCACGATCGCGCCGCAGTCGATCGAGATGATGTCGCCGTCCTTGAGGACGGTCTTCTCGTCGGGGATGCCGTGGACGACGACCTCGTTCACCGAGGTGCAGATCGTCGCGGGGAAGCCGCCGTACCCGAGGAAGTTCGACTTCGCCCCGTGGTCGGCGATGACCTTCCGCGCGACCTCGTCGAGGTCCTTCGTCGTGGCGCCCGGCACGGCCGCCTCCCGGGTCGCCGCGTGGATGGCGGCGACGACCAGCCCCGCCTCGCGCATCTTCGCGATCTGCTCGGGGGTCTTGATCTGCACCATCGTGGCCGCGGCCTTTCCATCGAGTACGGGGAACAGAACAACGATACGGCCGCGACGCCCCCGAGGGGCACCGCGGCCGTATCGAACGAACCGGGGGTTACTTCTTGAGCGCGGCCATCGCCTTGGCGGTGACCTCGTCCACCTTGCCGAGCGCCGAGATCGTCTCGACCAGGTTCTGCGCCCGGTAGTAGTCGATGATCGGCTCGGTCTCCGTGTGGTAGACCGACAGGCGCTTGCGGACGGTCTCCTCCGTGTCGTCGTCGCGCTGGTACAGCTCGCCGCCGCAGACGTCGCAGACGCCCTCGGTCTTCGGAGCGTTGTACGTCACGTGGAACACGTGCGAGGAGTCCTTGCGGCAGATGCGGCGACCCGCGATCCGCTTCACGACCTCGTCCTCGGGGACCTCGAGGTCCAGGACCGCGTCCAGCTCGATGCCGTCGGCCTTGAGGAACGCGTCCAGAGCCTGGGCCTGGGCCACGTTCCGCGGGAACCCGTCGAGCAGGAAGCCGCCCTCGGCGTCCGCCTGGCGCATGCGGTCCTCGGCCATCCCGATCGTCACGGAGTCCGGCACGAGCTGGCCGGCCTTCATGTACGACTGCGCCTCTACGCCCAGCGGCGTGCCCTGCGAGATGTTGGCACGGAACAGGTCGCCCGTAGAGATGTGCGGGATGCCCAGGTTCTTGGCGAGGTACGCGGCCTGCGTGCCCTTGCCCGCACCGGGCGGTCCGACGAGGACGATTCGCATCAGCGGAGGAACCCTTCGTAATTGCGCTGCTGGAGCTGGCTCTCGATCTGCTTCACGGTCTCCAGCCCCACACCCACGATGATGAGGATGCTCGTCCCGCCGAAGGGGAAGTTGGAATTGGCCCCACCGAAGCCTGCCAACGCCATCGTCGGCACAAGAGCGATCAGACCCAAGTACAGCGAGCCCGGCCAAGTGATCCGGTTGAGCACGTAGCTCAGATACTCGGCAGTAGGTCGACCAGCCCGGATACCCGGGATGAAGCCACCATACTTCTTCATGTTGTCCGCAACTTCCTCGGGGTTGAACGAGATCGCCACGTAGAAGAAGGCGAAGAACACGATCAGGAGGAAGTAGGCGGCGATGTAGTAGGGGTGGTCACCCTTGACGAAGTGGGCTTCGATCCAGGTCTTCCAGCCCGCGGTGCTGTTCGAGAACTGCGCGATCAAGGCCGGGATGTAGAGCAGCGACGACGCGAAGATGACAGGAATCACACCGGCCTGGTTCACCTTCAAAGGGATGTAAGTGGACGTACCGCCGTACGACCTGCGGCCGATCATGCGCTTCGCGTACTGGACCGGGATGCGGCGCTGGGCCTGCTCGACGAAGACCACGAGGGCCACCATCACGAAGCCGATGAGGATGACGACGCCGAACTCGATCCAGCCCTGGGCGAGCTTGCCGCTCTTCTTGATGGCCCACAGGGCGCCGGGGAAGCCGGCCGCGATCGAGATGAACATCAGGATCGACATGCCGTTGCCGATGCCGCGGTCCGTGATCAGCTCGCCGAGCCACATGACGACGCCGGTGCCCGCGGTCATGGTGATGACCATCGTGGCGATGGTGAAGATCGACTGGTCGGGCACGACCTGGTCGGCGACGATGCAGCCGCTGAAGAGCGCACCGCTCTTGGCGGTCGCGACGAGACCGGTGCCCTGGAGGATGGCGAGGGCCACGGTCAGGTACCGGGTGTACTGCGTGATCTTGGCAGTGCCGGCCTGACCCTCCTTCTTGAGGGCTTCGAGGCGCGGGATCACGACGGTCAGCAGCTGCAGGATGATGCTCGCCGTGATGTACGGCATGATGCCGAGCGCGAAGATGGTGATCTGCAGCAGCGCTCCGCCACTGAACATGTTGACCAGGCCGAACAGGCTGTTGTTGCCCTCGCTGGCCTGCTTGACACACTGCTGGACGGCCTCGTAGCTGACGCCGGGGACCGGGATGTGGGCCCCCAGGCGGTACAGCACGATGATGCCGAGCGTGAAGAGCAGCTTCTTGCGCAGGTCGGGCGTCTTGAACGCCCGGGCGAACGCGGTGAGCACGGTGCCTCCTGCGACCCCCGCGCTATGCGTCAAGGGTGACGGTCTTGAGGTTCGACGATTGGTTATCGGTCTTCGCTCCCGTGCGGGCATACCGCACGGAGTTTAGACAGTGAACGCCACCTTACCGGCGACCATGCCCCCCTAGGAACGACCAACCGAGGATGCACCTTTTGGGAGGCCTCCCCGGTGGGAAGGGGCTCCCCGGTCCCGGGCGTGCGACCGCGGCCGGACGTCCGTTCCGACCAGGAGCCGTCCCGGCGGCGCGTCCCGCCCCGGAAGGCCGGCCGAGCCGGTTCCCGACCGACCGGGCGGGACGCCCCGGCGCCCGCCTTTACCACTTCCGGGGGAACCCCCGTGGGGACGCCGCCCACCGGAGCGGCCGACGGTCCGCCGTCCCTCCACCGGGGCGCCCCGGACCGAGGACTCCCCGCGGCCGTCGACGGCGGTCCGACCCGTCCGCCAGGCCCGTCCGACGACGGGGCCCGCGGGCCCGCCCCGTCCGCGGCCCGGTCCCCCGGCGTACGAAAAGAAGCCCGGCCGGCTCCCCCGAGGGGGAACCGGCCGGGCTTCTTCAGCTGCCGACCGAGGCTCAGACGAGCTCGGTGACCGTGCCGCCGGCGGCGGCGATCTTCTCCTTGGCGGAGCCGGAGACGGCGTCGACCGTCACCTGCAGCGCCACGGAGACCTCGCCCTGGCCCAGGACCTTGACGAGCTGGTTCTTGCGAACGGCACCCTTGGCGACCAGATCGGCCACCGTGACCTCGCCACCCTGCGGGTAGAGCTCGGCCAGCTTGTCCAGGTTCACGACCTGGTACTCGGTGCGGAAGGGGTTCTTGAAGCCCTTCAGCTTCGGAAGACGCATGTGGAGGGGCATCTGCCCACCCTCGAAGCGCTCCGGAACCTGGTAACGGGCCTTCGTACCCTTCGTACCACGACCGGCCGTCTTACCCTTCGACGCCTCACCACGACCCACACGGGTCTTGGCGGTCTTGGCGCCCGGGGCGGGACGGAGGTTGTGGGCCTTCAGCGGGTTGTTCTCCGCCATGTCAGTCAACCTCCTCGACCGTCACGAGGTGGCGGACGGTGTGCACCATGCCGCGGAACTCGGGGCGGTCCTCCTTGACAACCACGTCACCCAGGCGCTTGAGGCCCAGGGAACGGAGGGTGTCGCGGTGGTTCTGCTTGCTGCCGATGTACGACTTCGTCTGCGTGACCTTGAGGCGAGCCATCACACACCCGCCCCAGCACGCGCACGGAGCAGAGCCGCGGGAGCGACGTCCTCGAGGGGCAGACCACGGCGAGCCGCGATCTCCTCGGGACGCTGCAGGCCCTTCAGGGCCTCCACGGTCGCGTGCACGATGTTGATCGCGTTGTCGGAGCCGAGCGACTTCGACAGGATGTCGTGAACGCCGGCGCACTCCAGGACGGCGCGCACCGGGCCACCGGCGATAACACCGGTACCGGGGGAAGCAGGCTTCAGCAGGACAACGCCGGCCGCCTTCTCGCCCTGGATCGGGTGCGGGATGGTGCCCTGGATGCGGGGAACCTTGAAGAAGTTCTTCTTGGCTTCCTCGACGCCCTTGGCGATGGCCGCGGGAACTTCCTTGGCCTTGCCGTAACCGACACCTACGGTGCCGTCACCGTCACCCACCACGACGAGCGCGGTGAAGCTGAAGCGACGACCACCCTTGACAACCTTGGCGACGCGGTTGATCGCGACAACGCGCTCAACGTACGCGGTCTTCTCGGCGGCAGCGCCACCGTCGCGGCCCTTCCGGTCCCGCCGCTCGCCGCCACCGGCACCGCTTCCGCGGCGCTGGGGTCCAGCCATTGGATTACCTCTCTCTGTTACGTCCGTTAGTCCCGGAACCGGGGCTTAGAACTTCAGCCCGGCTTCGCGGGCGGCGTCAGCCAGAGCGGCAATGCGCCCGGCGTACCTGTTGCCACCACGGTCGAACACGACAGCCTCGACGCCGGCGGCCTTGGCGCGCTCGGCGACCAGGGCGCCGACCTGCTTGGCCTGCGCGGACTTGTCACCCTCGCCGCCGCGGATCGACGCGTCCAGGGTCGACGCCGACGCAAGGGTGTGACCCTTGAGGTCGTCGATGACCTGAGCGGTGATACCGCGGTTGGAACGCGTCACGACGAGGCGCGGACGCTCCGCCGTACCCGACACGTTCTTGCGGATGCGGATGTGGCGGCGCTTCTTGGCGGCGCCCTTGTAGGCGTCGCCCTTGGCGATCTTCACACCGTATGCCATGGCTTACTTACCAGCCTTTCCGACCTTGCGGCGGATGACCTCGCCCGCGTACTTCACGCCCTTGGCCTTGTAGGGGTCGGGCTTGCGAAGCTTGCGGATGTTGGCGGCGACCTCGCCGACCTTCTGCTTGTCGATGCCCTCGACCGAGAACTTGGTCGGCGACTCGACCTTGAACGAGATGCCCTCGGGCGCCTCGACCACGATCGGGTGGCTGTAGCCGAGCTGGAACTCCAGACCGGAGCCCTTCGCGGCCACGCGGTAACCGACACCGCTGATCTCGAGCGCCTTCACGTACCCCTGGGTCACACCGGTGATCATGTTGGCCACCAGCGTGCGGGACAGGCCGTGCAGGGCCTTGTTCTGACGCTCGTCGTTCGGACGGTTGACGTTGAGCACGCCATCCTCGCCCTTAACGATCTCGATCGGCGCGGCGACGGTGTGGGTCAGGGTGCCCTTGGAACCCTTGACCGTGACCGTGCGGCCCTCGATGGTGACGTCCACGCCGGCGGGAACCGTGATGGGGAGCTTGCCAATACGCGACATTAGCTATTCCTCCGTTCCCGACTACCAGACGTAGGCGAGGACTTCCCCACCCACGCCCTTCTTCTGCGCCTGCTGACCGGTCAGGAGACCGTGGGACGTGGAGATGATCGCCACGCCCAGGCCGCCGAGGACCTTCGGCAGGTTGGTGGACTTCGCGTAAACCCGGAGGCCCGGCTTCGAGATCCGCTTGATGCCCGCGATGGAGCGCTCACGGTTCGGACCGAACTTCAGGTCGAGAACGAGGTTCTTGCCGACCTCGGCGTCCTCGACCTTCCAGCCCGTGATGAAGCCCTCCTGCTGGAGGATTTCCGCGATGTGAGACTTGATCTTGCTGTGCGGCATCGTCACGGAGTCGTGGTATGCCGAGTTCGCGTTACGCAGACGAGTCAGCATGTCCGCGATCGGATCAGTCATGGTCATGAATTGGCCTTCGGCCTCTCTCGCCGGGGTTTCCAGTGCGCCATCCCTCTCCCCACACAGGGGCGGGACGGGTGCGGCGCGGGGACCTACGGCGTAGTAAGTCGTACGGGCGGCGGACGCCCAACCCCACAAGCCTAAGGCATGCGGGGGTGGGCCTCCGCCGACCCAATGCTTACCGAGAGACTCCGGTCATCCCAACTAGGGGATTACCAGGAGCTCTTGGTCACGCCCGGCAGCTCGCCACGGTGAGCCATCTCACGGAGGCACACGCGGCACAGGCCGAACTTGCGGTACACGGAGTGGGGACGACCACAGCGCTGGCAGCGCGTGTAGCCGCGCACGCCGAACTTGGGCTTGCGGGCAGCCTTCGCGATGAGAGCCTTCTTCGCCATCTCGCTTACGCCTCCTTGAACGGGAAGCCGAGGTGACGCAGAAGGGCACGGCCCTCGTCGTCGTTGGTCGCCGTGGTCACCACGGTGATGTCCATACCCCGGACACGGTCGATCTTGTCCTGGTCGATCTCGTGGAACATGACCTGCTCCGTGAGACCGAAGGTGTAGTTGCCACGGCCGTCGAACTGCTTGGGGGACAGGCCGCGGAAGTCGCGGATGCGCGGGAGCGCGAGCGACAGGGTGCGGTCCAGGAACTCCCACATGCGGTCGCCACGGAGCGTGACGTGGGCACCGATCGGCTGACCCTCGCGCAGCTTGAACTGCGCGATGGACTTGCGGGCCTTGGTGACGGCCGGCTTCTGACCGGTGATCGTGGTGAGATCGCGGATCGCACCGTCGATCAGCTTCGAGTCACGGGCGGCGTCGCCGACACCCATGTTGACCACGATCTTGACGAGGCCGGGGATCTGCATGACGTTCTCGTACTTGAACTCGTCACGCAGCTTGCCCGCGATCTCCTCGCGGTACTTCGTCTTGAGACGCGGAGTGGTGGTAGCCATCAGATGTCCTCACCCGTCCGCTTGGCAACGCGGATCTTGTTGCCCTCGTCGTCGAAGCGGTAACCGACACGCGTGACGACCTTCTTGCCGTCCTTCTCCACGACCAGCTGGACGTTGGAGACGTGGACCGGAGCCTCGGTCGTGACGATGCCACCGGCCTGCGAGGGGCCGGCCTTGGTGTGCTTCTTGACCCGGTTGACACCCTCGACCAGGACGCGGTTCTCGCGGGGGAAGGCCGTGATGACCTTGCCCTGCTTGCCCTTGTCCTTACCGGTGATGACCTGGACCAGGTCGCCCTTCTTGATCTTCATGCTTACAGCACCTCCGGCGCGAGCGAGATGATCTTCATGAACTTCTTCTCGCGCAGCTCACGGCCGACCGGGCCGAAGATACGGGTGCCACGAGGGTCGCCGTCGTTCTTGAGAATGACGGCGGCGTTCTCGTCGAAGCGGATGTACGAGCCGTCCTGGCGGCGGCGCTCCTTGACGGTGCGAACGATGACCGCCTTGACGACGTCACCCTTCTTCACGTTGCCACCGGGGATCGCGTCCTTGACGGTGGCGACGATGACGTCACCGATGCCCGCGTAGCGGCGACCCGAGCCACCGAGAACACGGATGCAAAGGATCTCCTTGGCACCAGTGTTGTCGGCGACACGCAGTCGCGACTCCTGCTGGATCACGTCTATCTCCTGATTGTCTGCCGGTTCCCGGCAGGGGCACCGGGGTGCCCCTGCCGAGCCTGGCGGAACTGACCTGAGGGAAACCCCTCAGGCTGAACTTTGGATTTCCCTTGCGGGAAATTCCTTACTTGGCCTTCTCGAGGATCTCGACGACGCGCCAGTGCTTCGTGGCGGACAGCTTCCGGGTCTCCATCAGGAGGACGCGGTCGCCGATGCCGGCAGCGTTCTGCTCGTCGTGAGCCTTGAGCTTGTTCGTACGGCGGATGACCTTGCCGTACAGCGCGTGCTTGACGCGGTCCTCGACAGCGACGACGACGGTCTTGTCCATCTTGTCGCTGACGACGAGGCCCTCACGGACCTTGCGGGCGTTGCGCTCGGTCTTCTCAGTCACGTTGTTCTCGCTCATCAGGCGTTCTCCACCGTCTCGATGCCCAGCTCGCGCTCACGCATCAGGGTGTAGATCCGGGCGATGTCCTTACGGACGGACTTGAGCCGACCGTGGTTCTCGAGCTGGCCCGTCGCCGCCTGGAAGCGGAGGTTGAACAGCTCTTCCTTGGCCTCGCGGAGCTTGTTGAGAAGCTCCTCGTTGCCCAGCTCGCGCAGCTCGGACGCCTTGGTACCGGCCGACATCACAGCTCACCTGCTTCGCGCTTCACGATCTTGCACTTCATCGGCAGCTTGTGGGCCGCACGGGTCAGGGCCTCGCGCGCGATCTTCTCGTTCGGGTAGGACAGTTCGAACATCACCCGACCCGGCTTGACGTTCGCGATCCACCACTCCGGAGAACCCTTACCGGAACCCATGCGGGTCTCGGCGGGCTTCTTCGTCAGCGGGCGGTCCGGGTAGATGTTGATCCAGACCTTGCCGCCACGCTTGATGTGGCGGGTCATCGCGATACGAGCCGCCTCGATCTGGCGGTTGGTCACGTACGCCGGCGTGAGGGCCTGAATGCCGTACTCGCCGAACGCGACCTGCGTACCACCCTTGCTGGCGCCGGAGCGCTTCGGGTGGTGCTGCTTGCGGTGCTTGACCCTACGGGGGATCAGCATGTCGGTCAGGCCTCCGTTCCGGTGCTCTCAGCCGGAGCAGCGGCGGCAGCCTCGGCCTTGGGGGCCTCGGCGGCCGGAGCCGACTGCTGCGGCTTGCGGCCGCGGCCGCCACGCTCGCCACCACGGCCACCACGGCCGGCGGGGCGGTCGCCGGCGCCGGCGCCACGGGCCGGGCGGTTGCCCGCACGGGCGGCGGCGTTCTCGGCGCGGACCTCGGCGATGTTCTTGACGTCGCCCTTGTAGATCCAGACCTTCACGCCGATGCGGCCGAAGGTCGTCTTGGCCTCGAAGAAGCCGTAGTCGACGTTCGCGCGGAGCGTGTGCAGGGGCACGCGGCCCTCGCGGTAGAACTCCGAGCGGGACATCTCGGCGCCGCCGAGACGACCGCCGCACTGGATCTTGATGCCCTTGGCGCCGGCCTTCATCGTGCCCTGCATGCTCTTGCGCATGGCACGACGGAAGGAGACGCGGGAGGAGAGCTGCTCGGCAACGGCCTGGGCGACCAGCTGGGCGTCCATCTCGGGGTTCTTGACCTCGAGGATGTTCAGCTGGACCTGCTTGCCCGTGAGCTTCTCGAGGTCGCCGCGGATGCGGTCGGCCTCGGCGCCACGGCGGCCGATGACGATGCCCGGACGGGCGGTGTGGATGTCCACACGCACGCGGTCACGGGTGCGCTCGATCTCGACCTTCGAGATGCCGGCGCGCTCCATGCCGGACGTCATCATCCGACGGATGGCGACGTCTTCCTTGACGTAGTCCTTGTACAGCTTGTCGGCGTACCAGCGGGACTTGAAGTCCGTGGTGATGCCGAGTCGGAACCCATGCGGGTTAACCTTCTGGCCCATTACCGGGTTCCTTCCTTGCTGCTGACGACCACGGTGATGTGGCTGGTCCGCTTACGGATCCGGTAGGCGCGGCCCTGGGCACGCGGACGGAACCGCTTCAGGGTCGGGCCCTCATCCACGTACGCCTCGCTGATGTACAGCGAAGAGGCGTCACTGTGGTCGTAGTTGTGCGCGGCGTTGGCGATGGCGCTGTCCAGCACCTTGCCAACCGGCACGCTCGCGGCCTGCGGGGCGAAACGCAGGACCGCCTGAGCCTCCGTGGCGTCCATGCCACGGATAAGGTCCACCACGCGGCGGGCCTTCATGGGCGTGACGCGGATGTACCGCGCCTGGGCCCTGGCTTCCATGGTTGTCCTTCCAGTGTCTGTCATGGTCATTCCACCCCGCTGTTAGCGGCGCTTCGACTTCCGGTCGTCCTTCACGTGACCCCGGAAGGTGCGCGTCGGCGAGAACTCGCCGAGCTTGTGGCCGACCATCGACTCGGTGACAAACACCGGAATGTGGGTCTTGCCGTTGTGCACCGCGATCGTGTGGCCGAGCATGGCCGGGATGATCATCGAGCGACGGGACCAGGTCTTGATGACGTTCTTGGTACCGGCTTCGTTCTGGGCGTCCACCTTCTTGACGAGGTGGCCGTCGACGAAGGGTCCCTTCTTGAGACTGCGCGGCATCTAAACCCGCTCCTAGCGCTTCTTGTTCGTCTTGCGGCGGCGGACGATGTACTTGTTCGAAGCCTTCTTCGGCGAACGAGTACGACCCTCCTTCTGACCCCACGGGGAGACCGGGTGGCGACCACCGGAGGTCTTGCCCTCACCACCACCGTGCGGGTGGTCGACCGGGTTCATCGCCACACCGCGGACGGTCGGGCGAACGCCCAGCCAGCGCTTGCGGCCGGCCTTGCCCCAGTTGATGTTCGACTGCTCGGCGTTGCCGACCTCGCCGATGGTGGCGCGGCAGCGGGCGTCGACGAGACGGATCTCACCGGACGGCATGCGGAGGTGGGCCATCGTGCCCTCCTTCGCCAGCAGCTGCACGGAGGCACCGGCCGAGCGGGCGAACTTGGCGCCGCCACCGGGACGGAGCTCGATCGCGTGGATCGTGGTACCGACCGGGATGTTGCGGAGCGCCAGGTTGTTGCCGGGCTTGATGTCCGCGCCCGGGCCGTTCTCGACGCGGTCGCCCTGGGTCAGACCCTTGGGGGCGATGATGTAGCGCTTCTCGCCGTCCACGTAGTGGAGGAGCGCGATGCGCGCGGTGCGGTTGGGGTCGTACTCGATGTGAGCGACCTTGGCCGGCACGCCGTCCTTGTCGTGACGACGGAAGTCGATCACACGGTAGGCGCGCTTGTGGCCACCGCCCTGGTGACGGACGGTCACACGACCGGTGTTGTTACGGCCGCCCTTGCTGTGCAGGGGGCGGACCAGCGACTTCTCCGGCGTGGACCGCGTGATCTCGACGAAGTCGGCTACGGAGGAGCCACGGCGGCCCGGCGTAGTCGGCTTGTACTTGCGGATTCCCATTTCTCAGTCCTCGTCCGATTCCGGACGATCCAGACCGCCGTTAGGCGGTCGGACCGCCGAAGATGTCGATACGGTTGCCCTCGGCAAGGGTCACGATGGCGCGCTTGGTGTCCTTGCGCTTGCCGAAACCGGCCTTGGTGCGCTTGCGCTTGCCCTGGCGGTTGATCGTGTTGACCCCGGTGACCTTGACCGAGAAGACCGCCTCGACGGCCTGCTTGATCTGGGTCTTGTTGGAGCCAGGCGCGACGATGAACGTGTACTTGTTCTCGTCCAGCAGGGCGTAGCTCTTCTCCGAGACGACCGGCTTGACGAGAATGTCGCGCGGGTCCGAGAAGGTCTTGCTGGTGACGACGGCCTCAGTCATCAGGCGTCGCTCCCTTCGGTCTCAGCGGTCTGGGGGCCAGACACGAAGGACTCGAGGGCGGCCTGGGTGAAGACCACGTCGTCGGAGACGATCACGTCGTACGTGTTGAGCTGGCCCGGCTCCAGGATGTGCACCTGGGGCAGGTTGCGGGCGGACAGCCACGCGGCCTCGTCGGAGCGCTCGGCGACCAGGAGCAGGTTCTTGCGCTCCGAGATCTTGCCGAACAGCGTCTTGGCGGCCTTGGTGGAGATCTCACCCTCGACCACGCCGGTGACGACGTGGATGCGGGAGTGGTTCGCCCGGTCCGACAGGGCACCGCGGAGGGCGGCGGCCTTCATCTTCTTCGGGGTCCGCTGCGAGTAGTCACGCGGCACGGGACCGTGCACGACGCCACCACCGGCGAACTGCGGGGCGCGGGTCGAGCCCTGACGGGCGCGGCCGGTGCCCTTCTGGCGGTAAGGCTTCTTGCCACCACCGCGGACTTCGCCACGGGTCTTGGTCTTGTGCGTGCCCTGACGGGCCGCGGCCAGCTGCGCGACGACGACCTGGTGGATCAGCGGGACGCTGACCTTGGCGCCGAAGATCTCCTCGGGGAGCTCGACGGTCCCGGCCTTGTCGCCAGACGGCGAAAGGATGTCAATGGTGCTCATCGGTTCCTCAAACCCCCTTGGCCGCGGTGCGGACCAGGACGAGGCCACCGTTGGGGCCGGGGACGGCGCCCTTGATGAGCAGCAGACCCTTCTCGGCGTCAACGGCGTGGACGGTCAGGTTCTGGGTGGTCACACGCTCGTTGCCCATGCGACCGGCCATGCGCATGCCCTTGAAGACACGGCCCGGGGTGGCGCAGCCACCGATCGAACCGGGCTTGCGGTGCACGCGGTGGGCACCGTGCGAGGCCTTGCCACCACGGAAGTTGTGGCGCTTCATCGCACCGGCGAAGCCCTTGCCCTTGCTCTTGCCGGTGACGTCGACCTTCACGCCGGCCTCGAAGACCTCGGCGGTGATCTCCTGGCCGAGCGTGTACTCGGAGGCGTCAGCGGTGCGGAGCTCCACCAGGTGGCGGCGCGGGGTGACGTCGGCCTTGGCGAAGTGACCCTTGAGGGGCTTGTTCACCTTGCGCGGGTCGATCTCGCCGAAGGCGATCTGGACCGACTCGTAGCCGTCGACGTCGTTCGTACGGACCTGGGTCACGACATTCGGACCGGCCTTGACGACGGTCACCGGGACGACCCGGTTGTTCTCGTCCCAGACCTGCGTCATGCCGAGCTTCTCGCCCAGGATGCCCTTGATGTTCTTAGCCATCTCGCGCGTCACCTCAGAGCTTGATCTCGATGTCGACGCCCGCCGGCAGGTCGAGGCGCATGAGCGAGTCAACCGTCTTCGGCGTGGGGTCGAGGATGTCGATGAGGCGCTTGTGCGTGCGCATCTCGAAGTGCTCGCGCGAGTCCTTGTACTTGTGCGGCGACTTGATGACGCAGTACACGTTCTTCTCAGTGGGCAGCGGCACCGGGCCCGCGACCGACGCACCAGTGCGGGTCACCGTCTCGACGATCTTCTTCGCCGAGGAGTCGATGACCTCGTGGTCGTAGGCCTTGAGCCGGATGCGGATCTTCTGTCCCGCCATGGCTACTAGTAGTCCTTTGTCTCGTTAACGCTCTGGAACCCGGTGCGTTCGCGGTTTCCTCCGACCCACGCGGTCGGGCGTGTCGCGCTCCCTCTACGCAGAAGTCCCTGAGGACTTCCCAACCAAGGGGGCGCGGTCGCCATGACCGCAGTTCGGGGGCAATCACCCACCGGGTGCCTGGTCGGCACCCCGCTGACGCTTCCCAGAAGATTCCCGTACGTCCGCCCCTGAGAAGGAGCGACGAGTACTGTGGGACTCGCTTCCGGTCCTCCCGACGGGAGGCGCGCAGCATCGGCACTCAACCGAGCAACCCCGACAGTCTGCCATACGGGGCCATCCGGCCGCCAATCGGGAATCGAAGACTGTACCCCACGTCACGTATGACCATGCGCCGGGGCGCGTACTCCTGACCCGCGCGCCCCCGCCTCGCCGTCATCCCGAACGCCGGGCCCGCTCCGTCAGATGCCGTCGTTCGGGCGCGCTCGTGGCGTGCCGGGCCGCCTCGCGGTAGGCGTCGGCCGCCTCCCCCTTCTCGCCGAGGAGTTCGAGGAGGTGCGCCCGGGTCGCGAGGAGGCGGTGGTTCCGGGCGAGCAGCCGGTCCGTCGCGAGGCCGTCGAGGAGGTCCAGCCCGGCCCGCGGGCCGTGGACCATGGCGACGGCGACCGCGCGGTTGAGGGTGACCATCGGATTCGGCCCGGTGCGCTCCAGGAGCTCGTACAGGGCGAGGATCTGCGGCCAGTCCGTGGCCTCGGCGGACGGGGCCTCGTCGTGCACGGCCGCGATCGCCGCCTGCAGCTGGTACGGGCCGACCCGGCCCCGCGGCAGGGTCCGGCCGAGCAGCTCCACGCCCTCGGCGATCAGCCCGCCGTCCCAGCTCCCCCGGTCCTGCTCCGCGAGCGGTACGAGTTCCCCGTGCGGGCCCGTGCGGGCCGGGCGGCGGGCGTCGGTGAGCAGCATCAGCGCGAGCAGGCCCGCCGTCTCGGTGTCGTCGGGGACCAGCCGGTGCAGCATCCGGGCCAGCCGGATCGCCTCCGTGGACAGCTCGGGCGCGGTGAGCGCCTCGCCGCCGCTGGCCGTGTAGCCCTCGTTGAAGACGAGGTAGAGCACGTGCCGCACCTCGGCGAGCCGGGCGGTGCGGTCCTCGCCCTCGGGCAGCGCGAGCGTCCAGCCGCCGGCCCTGATCGTCTGCTTGGCCCGGCTGATCCGCTGCGCCATGGTCGACTCGGGCACGAGGAAGGCGGCGGCGATCTGCGCGGTGGTGAGGCCGCCGACGGCCCGCAGGGTGAGCGCGATCCGGCTGGGCGGCGACAGGTCCGGGTGGCAGCAGAGGAAGAGCAGGGACAGGGAGTCGTCCCGGTCGGTGTCCGGGGCGTCGTCGGCGGCGCGGGCGAGGAGTTCGGCGTCCGGGGTGGCGAGCGCGACGGCGTCCTCCCGGCGGCGCCGGGCGGCCTCGGCGCGCACCAGGTCGACGAACCTGCGGCCGGCGACGGTCAGCAGCCAGCCGCGCGGGTGCTCGGGCACCCCCTCCTCGGGCCACTGCCGCGCGGCCGCGATCAGGGCCTCCTGGACGGCGTCCTCGCAGAGGTCGAAGGCGCCGTGGCGCCGGACGAGCGCGCCGAGGACCTGCGGCGCGTGGGTGCGCAGCAGGTCCTCGATCTCGTGCGCGCCGGTCACAACGGGTCGGTCCCCGGTCTCGTGCGCGCCGGTCACACGTCCGCCGCGGACTCGTGCAGGACCGGCCACAGCTCGACGGGGTCGACGTCCGCGAAGGGCATGTCGGCGGCGATCTCCTGGGCCCGCTCCAGGCTGTCGCAGTCGAGCAGGTAGAAGCTGGCGAGGTACTCCTTGGTCTCCAGGTACGGGCCGTCGGTGACGGCGGGGGCGCCGCCCTCGCGCCGGACGAGCTGGGCGGCGGCCGCGTCGGCGAGGCCGTACGCGCCGATCAGCTCCCCGCTCTCCCGGTACCTGCGGTTGAAGGCCTCCTGCCGGGCGATCGCCTCGGGCCAGGCCTCGGCCGGGAAGGAGTCCCACTTGGCCTGGTTGCCGTAGATCATCGCGACGTACTTCATCTCGGGTGTCCTCCCCGTCCCGCCCGCCCCGGTGGCGCGCTGTCACCCTCCGGTCGTTGCCAGGATCTCGCTCTCGACATCCGGCCGCATCATCTTCGAGATCTTCTTCGGATATCCCTCCGAGGGGCAGCCGGGACACAACCCCGCCGCTCGCACATCCGTCTTCCCGTGGACTGATGAGCGAAGGGGCCACGCCTTGCACACTCCACCCCGCCGGAGGACGGTTCTCGCCGCCGCCCTCGCGGTCACCGCGGCCGCCGCCGGGTGTTCCGTGCCGGAGCCGCGCCGGACCGCGCCGACGGCCGATCCGGCGCCGGGCAGGCCGATCGCCTCGGCGCGGGCCCGGCGGGCGCTGCTCATGCAGTTCTCCGCGCACCCGGACGACGACCTGTACTTCATGAACCCGGACACCCAGCGGCTGATCGACGCGGGCGTCCCGCTCGTCTCCGTGTACGTGACGGCCGGCGAGCACACCGGCCGGAACCGGGTCGCGGGGATGCCGGAGACCCCCCCGGACCGGGCGGCCTACTCCTCCGCCCGCCACCAGGGCCTGCGCCAGTCGTACGCGGTGGCGCTCGGCCTCCCCGCGTTCGCGCCGTGGCGCCGCGAGGTGCTGGCCCTCCCCGGCGGCCGGCGGGCGGAGGCCGACACCCTCGTGCACGGCTCCCGCAGGGTCGAACTGGTCTTCCTCAACCTGCCGATGCACACCCACCGCCGCTACATGGCGGTGCCCGCGCTCTGGCAGGACCGGGCCCTGGAGCTGCGCACCCACCTGTCGGCCGGCTCCCCCGTCACCCGCGCCGACACCTACGACTACGACCAGCTGGTCGACGTCCTCGTCGGCCTGCTCCGCCGCCACCGGCCCACGGTCGTGCACACCCTGGACCCGGACCCCGACGTCCAGCACAGCGACGAGGCGACCCGGCAGCGGGACTCCGAGCAGCCGGGGTACGCCGACCACGGGGACCACACGGCGGTCGCCTCCTTCACCTGGGCCGCGCTGTGCCGCTGGGTCACGGACGCGGTCCGGGACGGCGAACCGGTCCCGGCCTTCACCACCACCGCCTTCCGCGGCTACTACAACCGCCACTGGCCCAAGAACCTCCCGCCCGCGGTCCTGGCGGAGAAGGCCGCCCGGCTCGTCCCGTACGGCGGCGACCCGTCCTGGCGGTGCGGGAACCCCTCCGGCTGCGGCGACTACGGAGTCGGCGGCGACCGGCCGCTGACCAACCGCAAGGGCTGGGTGCGCTCCACGCACCACCGCTGGCCGGGCGCGGGCCCGGCCCTCGCCGAGGAGGCGGACGGCCGGCTCGCGGCGTACGGGGTGCTGGGGCTGCGCGCGGTCCGCTGGCGGGAGTCCGCGCCCGGCGTCTGGGGCGAGCCGGTGGACCTGGGCGGCGGCCCGCTCGCGCCCGCGCTCGGCTCGGCGGTGCTCGGCGACGGCCGGGTGCTGCTCCTCGGGGTGCGGTTCGCCGCGCTCGACGGGCACGGCGGGGCCAACCGGCGCGAGGTGGTGCTCCTGGAGCAGCGCTCCCCCGGCGGCGCCTTCCTGGCCTGGCGGGGCCTGGGGAACCCGGAGCGCTCGGACGACCGGGGCCGCAGGATCGGCGCCCCGGTGGCCCTCGCGGCTCCCGACGGCCGGGTCCACCTCTTCGTGCGGAACGCCGACAAGGGCGTCTCGAAGCGGGTCCGGGCGGCGGACGGCTCCTGGTCCCCGTGGCGGCCGCTCCCCGGCGACGCGGAGGTCCAGGACGGTCTGGCCGTGTCGGCGGACGCGGCCGGCCGGGTGCACGTGTACGCGGCGGGCCGGGACGCCGTGCGGTACTGGGTGGACGGCGTCCTCCAGGAGGCCGCGCTGCCGCTCTCCGGGTCCACGGTGGCGAGCGCGGACGGCGCGCTGTACCACCGGGCGCCGGCGTCCGCGCGGCTCGTCGGCCCGGGCGGCGACGCCGGCCTCGACGGGTACGGGGACGTGGTCGCCGCGCGTTCGGCGGCGCTCGGGACCGTGCTGCTCGGCACGGACGGGAAGGGGCGGCCGGTGCTCAGGAGCGGCGGCCGGCTCCGCACGCGGAAGGGGGCGGCCGTGGCGGCCTCGCTCCACCTGGGCCCCCGCGGGGCGACCGTGGTGGGCCTGGGCGCGGACGCCCGCCCGTGGTCCTGGCGGCCGTAGGGCCTCTCCGGTGGTTCCGGCGTCGCATCGGGCGGCGTACGGGCTCCGGGCGGTCGCACCGGGCGGCCCCACGGCTCCGGACGCGCGAGAAGGCCCCGCACCTTTCGGTGCGGGGCCTTCCCTCACTGCTCAGCAGCTCGTACGAGCTACCAGGTCAGATCACGATCAGGCGGTGATCGAGGTGACCTGGCCGGCGCCGACGGTCCGGCCACCCTCACGGATGGCGAACTTGAGGCCCTCCTCCATGGCGACGGGCTGGATCAGCTCGACGGACATGGAGGTGTTGTCGCCCGGCATGACCATCTCGGTGCCCTCGGGGAGGGTCACGACGCCGGTCACGTCCGTGGTACGGAAGTAGAACTGCGGGCGGTAGTTGTTGAAGAACGGGGTGTGACGGCCACCCTCGTCCTTCGACAGGATGTAGGCCTGGGCCTCGAACTTGGTGTGCGGCGTGACCGAGCCCGGCTTGATGATGACCTGGCCGCGCTCGACGTCCTCGCGCTTGATGCCACGGAGGAGCAGACCGACGTTCTCACCGGCCTGGCCCTCGTCGAGCAGCTTGCGGAACATCTCGATGCCGGTGACCGTGGTGGTGGTCTTCTCGGTCTTGATGCCGATGATGTCGACGGTCTCGTTGACCTTGAGGACACCACGCTCGATACGACCGGTGACGACGGTGCCACGACCGGTGATCGTGAAGACGTCCTCGATCGGCATCAGGAACGGCTTGTCGACGTCACGCTCGGGCTGCGGGATGGACTCGTCGACGGCCTTCATCAGACCGAGGAGCTTGTCCGCCCACTCCTTGTCGCCCTCGAGGGCCTTGAGCGCGGAGACGCGGACGACCGGCAGGTCGTCGCCCGGGAACTCGTACTCGGAGAGGAGCTCACGGACCTCGAGCTCGACGAGCTCCAGGATCTCCTCGTCGTCCACCATGTCGGCCTTGTTCAGGGCGACGACGATGTACGGAACGCCGACCTGGCGAGCAAGGAGGACGTGCTCCTTGGTCTGCGGCATCGGGCCGTCGGTGGCGGCGACCACGAGGATGGCGCCGTCCATCTGCGCCGCACCCGTGATCATGTTCTTGATGTAGTCGGCGTGACCGGGGCAGTCGACGTGCGCGTAGTGACGCGACTCCGTCTGGTACTCGACGTGCGCGATCGAGATGGTGATACCGCGCTGGCGCTCCTCGGGAGCCTTGTCGATCTGGTCGAAGGCCGAGGCCTCGTTCAGGTCCGGGTACGCGTCGTGCAGCACCTTGGTAATGGCGGCCGTGAGGGTCGTCTTACCGTGGTCGATGTGACCGATGGTGCCGATGTTGACGTGCGGCTTAGTCCGCTCGAACTTCGCCTTCGCCACGGGGGTCCTCCTGGAGTGGTTCTGAACGCCTTGCTTCATCGGCGCCAGGTGATCTTTGCTGGGATGCCAGTAACCGGGGCCCGATTCCTCGGGTTTCGGGGGTCGAGCCCCGGTGACTGGTGTCAAGCCTAAAGCGTGAACTCGGGAGAGTTACTCGCCCTTGGCCTTCGCGATGATCTCCTCGGCGACGTTCCGCGGAACCTCGGCGTAGGAGTCGAACTGCATCGAGTAGCTTGCGCGACCCGAGGTCTTGCTGCGGAGGTCGCCGACGTAGCCGAACATCTCCGAGAGAGGCACGAGGCCCTTGACGACGCGAGCGCCGCTGCGCTCCTCCATGGCCTGGATCTGGCCACGGCGGGAGTTGATGTCGCCGATGACCTCACCCATGTAGTCCTCGGGCGTGACGACCTCGACGGCCATCATCGGTTCGAGGATGACGGGAGAAGCCTTGCGCGCGGCCTCCTTGAAGGCCTGCGAACCGGCGATCTTGAACGCGAGCTCGGAGGAGTCGACCTCGTGGTAGGCACCGTCGAGAAGAATGACGCGGACGCCCGTCATCTCGTAGCCGGCCAGGATGCCGAACTGCATGGCCTCCTGCGCACCCGCGTCGACCGAAGGGATGTACTCCTTCGGGATGCGGCCACCGGTGACCTTGTTCACGAACTCGTAGGAGGCGTCGCCACCCTCGATGGGCTCGATCGCGATCTGCACCTTGGCGAACTGACCGGTACCACCGGTCTGCTTCTTGTGGGTGAAGTCCACGCGCTCGACGGCCTTGCGGATCGTCTCGCGGTACGCGACCTGCGGCTTGCCGACGTTCGCCTCGACCTTGAACTCGCGACGCATGCGGTCGACGAGGATGTCGAGGTGAAGCTCGCCCATGCCACCGATGATGGTCTGGCCGGTCTCCTCGTCCGAGTGGACCTGGAAGGAGGGGTCCTCCTCCGCGAGACGCTGGATGGCGACACCCAGCTTCTCCTGGTCACCCTTGGACTTGGGCTCGATGGCGACCTGGATGACCGGCGCCGGGAAGTCCATGGACTCCAGGATGACCGGGTTCTTCTCGTCGCACAGCGTCTCACCGGTGGTGGTCTGCTTGAGGCCCATGACGGCGACGATGTCGCCGGCGCCCACCGAGTCGATCTCCTCACGCTTGTTCGCGTGCATGCGGTAGATCTTGCCGATGCGCTCCTTCTTGCCCTTGACGGAGTTCAGCACCGCGGTGCCGGCCTCCAGGCGACCGGAGTAGATCCGGACGAAGGTGAGCTTGCCGAGGTGCGGGTCGCTCGCGATCTTGAACGCGAGGGCGGCCAGCGGCTCGTCGTCGGACGGCTTGCGCTTGACGACGACCTCGGCGTCCTTGACGTCGTGGCCCTCGATGGCCTCGACGTCCAGGGGGGACGGCAGGTAGCGGACGACGGCGTCGAGCAGGGGCTGAACGCCCTTGTTCTTGAACGCGGTGCCACAGAACACGGGGGTGACCGTGGTCTCGCCGCCCTTGCCGGAGGCGATGGTGATGCGACGGATCGCCGCGTAGAGCTGCTCCTCGGTGGGCTCGGTGCCCTCGAGGAAGAGCTCCATGAGCTCCTCGTCGTTCTCGGCGACGGCCTCGACGAGCTTGGCGCGGTACTCCTCGGCCAGCTCGGCCTTGTCCGCCGGGATGTCGACGACGTCGTACATCTCGCCCTTGGTGGCCTCGGCGGACCAGACAAGAGCCTTCATGCGGACCAGGTCGATGACGCCCTGGAAGTCGGCCTCGGCACCGATCGGGAGCTGCATGACGATCGGGGTCGCGCCGAGGCGGTCCACGATCATGTCGACGCAGCGGAGGAAGTCGGCACCGGTCCGGTCGAGCTTGTTGACGAAGCAGATGCGCGGAACGCCGTAGCGGTCCGCCTGACGCCAGACGGTCTCGGACTGGGGCTCGACGCCGGCCACACCGTCGAACACGGTGACAGCACCGTCGAGCACGCGCAGCGAACGCTCCACCTCGACGGTGAAGTCGACGTGACCCGGCGTGTCGATGATGTTGATCGTGTGATCGACATTCTCGAGCGGCCAGTGGCAGGTCGTCGCGGCGGACGTGATGGTGATGCCGCGCTCCTGCTCCTGCTCCATCCAGTCCATCGTGGCAGCGCCGTCGTGGACTTCACCGATCTTGTACGAAACGCCGGTGTAGAACAGGATCCGCTCGGTGGTGGTCGTCTTGCCCGCGTCGATGTGGGCCATGATGCCGATGTTGCGCACCTTGGCCAGGTCAAGCGAAGTGGTAGCCATAAGGCTTCAGTCTTCTCTCGGTCTCGATGTGGGTTGCGACTACCAGCGGTAGTGCGCGAAGGCCTTGTTGGACTCGGCCATCTTGTGCGTGTCCTCACGCTTCTTGACGGCCGCACCGAGGCCGTTCGAGGCGTCGAGGAGTTCGTTCATGAGGCGCTCGGTCATGGTCTTCTCGCGACGGGCGCGGGAGTAACCGACGAGCCAGCGGAGGGCCAGCGTGGACGCGCGGCCCGGCTTGACCTCGATCGGCACCTGGTAGGTGGCGCCACCGACACGGCGGGACTTGACCTCGAGGGCCGGCTTGACGTTCTCGAGAGCGCGCTTCAGCGTGATGACCGGGTCCTGGCCGGTCTTCTCGCGAAGACCCTCCATGGCGCCGTACACGATGCGCTCGGCGGTGGAACGCTTGCCGTCCAGCAGGATCTTGTTGATCAGCGAGGTGACAAGAGGAGAGCTGTAGACCGGGTCGATGATGACCGGGCGCTTCGGGGCGGGGCCCTTACGAGGCATTCTTACTTCTCCTTCTTGGCGCCGTAGCGGCTGCGAGCCTGCTTACGGTTCTTGACGCCCTGCGTGTCGAGGGAACCGCGGATGATCTTGTAACGAACACCCGGCAGGTCCTTCACACGGCCACCGCGCACGAGCACGATGGAGTGCTCCTGCAGGTTGTGACCCTCACCCGGGATGTAGGCCGTGACCTCGATGCCGGAGGTCAGACGCACACGCGCGACCTTACGGAGGGCCGAGTTCGGCTTCTTCGGGGTGGTCGTGAACACACGCGTGCAGACGCCGCGGCGCTGAGGGGAACCCTCGAGTGCGGGCGTCTTGTTCTTCTCGACCTTGTCCTGCCGGCCCTTACGGACCAGCTGCTGGATCGTAGGCACTACTTCTCCGGTTTCTGTGTGCCGTCGGTAAAACTAACCTGGAACATTCACCGACCCACGCGGTCGGGTGTGTCGAATCTCGCGGACCTCCGCACGAGGCGGAAAAAGCGCGGATCGCGGCGGCCGGTATCTGACTCGCCGTGCGGTTGAGGACACGCACGGGAGCCCAGGCACACCCCAGGCACAAGGCTTGAGCGTACCTATCGCACGGACTCCGGTCAAAACAAATGCCCACGCGCACGGGGCTCCGGCCGGGGGCGGGCCCGGATCGCTCCCGCACGGCACCCCGGACCGGCCCCGGGAGGCCCCGGCCCGCGGGCCCGGAGGGGGCCCGGCCGCTCCGGGGCACGGGCCCGGACGAGGTCCGGGACACCCCGGCGCAGGGGCCCGGACCGCTCCGGCACAGGAGTCCGGGCCGCTCCGGCGCAGGAGTCCGGACCGCTCCGGCGCAGGAGTCCGGACCGCTCCGGCGCAGGAGTCCGGACCGGGGCCGGGACGCCACGTCCCGGCTCCGGCCCGGGGCGTCGCGCCCCGCGGCCGGAGCTCGCGCCGGAGCGGCCCGCGGAAGCGACCCGGCTCCGGTCGGCCCCGGTCAGTCCCGCGCGGTGCGGCGGGGTTCGGCGGTCTCGCCGGCGTCCGCCGTGTCGGCGTCGGGCTCCAGGAACTGGTTGACGACCTTGACGAAGACGCCCATGCGCTCGTCGGGGACCCCGAGCCAGCGGGCGAAGTCCTCCAACGACGGCTGCCAGTCGCTCGGCGGCAGCAGGTCCGCCGCCATCGGAAGTTCCTCGGGCGTCACGCGGCCGGACCGGATGAGCATGTCGCGGACGGAGACGCCGAGCAGCGGGGCGATCCGGCGCATGGTCTCCAGGTCGGGCATGCTCTGCCGCTGCAGCAGGCGCGTGACGGCGGCGCGGTGGACGCCGGCCTCGTCCGCGATCCGGGACTTGCCGCCGCCGCGCGGGCTGTCGATGTCGTAACCGCGCTGTCTCATCAGGCCTTCCACCCAGCCTGCGAACTCGTCGAGCCCTTGAGTGCTCATGTGTACCGCTCCTCGCTCCCCACCCTCCGGATCCCATACCTTAGCGTGCTTGCGCGCACGGAATTACGTGCTTTCGGGCACGCAATCGTGTCGAATCGGTGAAGGGTGTGCCGGGACCCTCCCGATTTTTGTTGCGCGCTCGCACGCAACGTGCAAGTCTGGCTCGCCGCCGCACTCGTCGGCCCCCTGAGCCCCAGGCGCCCCACCGGCCCCATGGACGGCCCGGGCGGGCCCCGGCCCGTGGAGAACCCCTTGTTCCATCCCGACCCGTCCCCCTGGCAGGCCTCCGCCGCGTGCGCCGGCCTCTCCCCGTCCGTCGTCTTCGCCCGCCGCGCCAAGGAGGCCGCCCCCGCCCTGCGGGCCTGCGCCTCCTGCCCCGTGCGGAGCGAGTGCGAGACCACGGTGGCCCCGGCCGAGAGCTACTTCGACGGCGTCTGCGCGGGCCGCCTCTGGCGCAACGGACGCCCGGCGGACACCCACCGCGTGGCGAAGGCGCTCGCCGCGAAGGGTGGCGTCCGCCGTGGCTGACCGCACCGACACCGAGTCCGTGCTGCGGGACGTCACGCTCTGGACCGCCTCCCTGGTGCGGCAGTTCCCCGAGCTCGCCGAGGAGCTCGCGCCCGGACGGCGCGGACCCGCCCCCTCCCCCACCGGGCCCTCCCCCGCCGGCCGCGACGAACTGATCCGCGAGGAGCGCCGGGAGGCCCTGCTGCTCGAACAGCGGCACGGCCTCGTCGTCCCCGGTCACGGGGCCGCCCCGATCCGGCTGCACGTCTCCGACGCCATCCGCGACATCACCGACGGGGTGGTGGAACTGGAGGAGGCGGTCTGCGCCCGGCTCGCCCTGCCCCGCCCGCCCCGGGCCGGGGTGGTCGACCGCCTCCGGCGCCTCGTGGCGCTGCTCGACCGGATCGCGGCCCACCCGGACCTGGCCCGGCACGTGCGGGACGAGATCCGCCGGATGGCCCGCCGCTGCGCCCGGACGCTCGGTGACGCGGAGACGATCGTGCGGGTCTCGGGCCGCTGCCCCTGGTGCGACTCGGTGTCGCTGCGGGCGTTCCCGGACCGGCGCGCGGTGCTGTGCGTGAACCCGGCCTGCGTCTGCGCCGACGAGGTGTGCGGCTGTCAGGACGACCCCGCCTACCGGCACCTCTGGGCCGAGGACCGGTGGCAGGAGCTGTCGGAGGCCTCGGGGACCCGTACCGAGGAGATCGAGACCGCGATGGACGACACGAAGGAGACCTCATGCTGAGCTCGCCCGCCCTGCCCACGCTGGTCCCCGGCCCGCTGGCCGCCGAGGAGGCGGGGGTGGCACCCGCGACGATCCGCAAGTGGGTCCAGCTCGGGCACCTGCGGGCCGCGGGCCGGGCCGGCCGGGCGCAGCTCTTCCGCCTGGAGGACGTCTTCGCGGCGGAGCGCCTGGCCCGCCGCCGGCCCCGCACCGCCTGATCCCGCGTACGACTCGTACGAGAAGCGCCCCGCGTCCCTTCCGGACGCGGGGCGCTTCGTCGTGCCGCCGCGTCACGCCTCCAGGAAGCGGTGGAGGGAGTGGGTGAAGGCGGCGGCGAAGCGGTCGCGGGTCTCCTCGGGGACGCGGTCGAGGGAGAGGTACGGGTTGAGGTCCTCCAGCTCGACGAGGAGCAGCTCGCCGCCGGGAGCGCGGCAGGCGTCGACGCGCTGGATGCCGTGGTCGAGGGTGTTCCAGTCGACGAAGCGGCGCGCGAAGGCGAGGTCGTCGGCGGTGGGTTCGTACGGCTCCAGGACCCAGCGGCGCTCGGGGTCGGGGGCGTACAGGGCGTACTGGAAGAGGTCGTCGACGAAGTAGAAGGAGACCTCGTACCGGAAGTCGACGCGCGGCTGGACGAGGAGCTCGCCGTACGCGAGCCCGGCGAGCTCCTCGTACGGGAGGAAGCGCAGCCCTATGGAGTCGGCGCCGGCCTTCGGCTTGACCGCGTACGCGGCGGCCTCCGGCAGGAGGTGGAGGTCCTCGGCCCGGTCGACGGTGGGGATGACGGGGTGCCCGGCGGCGGTGAGGTCGAGGAGGTACTGCTTGCCGGCCATGTCGCCGCGGCCGTGGAGGGGGTTGTAGACCCGGGCGCCGAGGGCGCGGGCCCGCTCGCGGAAGGCCTCGTACTCCTCCCGGTACCCGATGACCGGCCCGCTGTTGCGCACGACGAGGGCGTCGAAGCCGTCCATGAGGGCGGCGGCGTCGAGCGGGTGACAGAGCGCCAGGTCGAAGTCCTCGCGCAGCCGGGCGGTGAGCCGGACGTCCTCGTCGCCGTACCGACGGCCGCGGGCGGGGTAGGCGAGGTCGGTCACGTAGAGCAGGCGGGGGCGGAGGGACACGGGGCGGCTCCTGGTGGTTCGGGGCGCCCAAGGTAACCGGCCCTTCCGGCGGACGGCCCGGAGGGTCACCGGGCCCGGAGGGTCGCCCGGCCCGGAGGGTCACCGGGCCCGGAAGGTCGCCCGGCCCGGAGGGTCGCCCGGCCCGGAGGGTCGCCCGGCCCGGAAGGTCGCCCGGCCCGGAAGGTCGCCCGGCCCGGAAGGTCGCCCGGCCCGGAAGGTCGCCCGGCCCGGAAGGTCGCCCGGCCCGGAAGGTCGCCCGGCCCGGAGGGTCACCCGGCCCGGTGCCGGCCAGGGCCGGACCCGCCCCCGGTCCGGCGGGCGCCCCGCGCCGGTCCGGCGGGAGCCGCAGGCCGGACCGGGGGCGGACCCGGGGCGGAGCCCCGTGCCGGTGTGCCGCCGCGCCGCTTTCCGGCCCGATCCCGCAACTAGTTGCGTGCGCGCACGCTCTCTGTCACAGTTGGTGCAGCGGCGGAGCTGTGCCCGCGAGACGGGCCGCAGACTCCGCCGTCCGCCGTCCGGGAGCGCTCCGCGGCTCCCCCCCTTCCCCGCGTCGAGCGCCCCGGGCGGCACCCCGCACCACCCGCGCACCGCGCCCCGGCGGCGCACCGCGCGGGCCCCGCACCACCCGTCCCGCCCCTCCCCTTCCTCACGAGGAGAACCGTCATGACCACTCCCCCGAGTGCGTTCCCGGACGTCGAGAAGCTGGTCGTCGACGTCCTCAAGGCCGACCCGGCGCTGGCCGGCGTCACGATCGCGGCCCAGGCCCCGGCCGGTTTCGACGGCACGCAGAACGCCGTCCTGGTGAACCGCCGCGGCGGCGCCTGGATCGGCGACCTGCACGTCGACAAGCCGCTGATCGAGTTCGAGGTGTACGGGCCGACCAAGCCCGCGGCCCACGTCACCGCGAACGCGGCCCGCAAGGCGCTGCTCGCCACGATGGGCAAGCAGCTCGGCTCCGTCTTCGTGAGCGACGTCGAGGAGCAGGACGGGCCGCGCTGGATGCCCGACTACCTCTACCGCGGCGCCAACCGCTACCTCTGCGTCATCCAGCTCGCGCTGGACGTCTTCTAGACCTCCGCGCGCCCCACCCCGAGCGCGTCGCCCCCGCGACCGCTCCCCACAGACCAGGCCTCGCCGGCCCATCCGGCGGGGCCTTTGCCGTACCCGGACCCGGAAGCCCTCCGGCCGGGGCGGCGCCCCCACCCCCTCACCAAGGAGAAACCCCACCATGGCAGGAAACAACTCCGCCGAGATCCGCGTCGCCGGCGTCGGCAAGCTCTTCGTCGCCAACGCCGGTGCCACCGCCCCGGCCTTCGGCGCGGACCCGGCGACCGACTGGGCGTCCACGACCTGGACGAACCTCGGCTACACCACCGGTGACGGTGTCACGTTCTCGAAGAAGGACAAGCTGGAGGCCATCGACTCGTGGCAGTCGGTCTCCCCGATCCACTACGTCTACTCGGCCCGTGACCTGTCCCTGAAGTTCTCGATGCTCCAGTTCAACGAGGACACGCTGCCGTTCTTCATGGGCGGTGGCAGCGTCAAGGCCGCCCCGGCCCCGGCGACCGACGTCTACACGTACGACATCGCCGAGCGTCCGTACGCGGACGCCCGCGCCCTCGGCCTCGAGTTCACCGACGTCAAGGCCGGTGGCACCACCGCCGTCACCTACCGCTTCATCATCCCGCGCGGCCAGGTGACCGCCACCGACGACATCAAGCTGAACCGCAAGGGTGCCGCCTCCCTCGGCATCACCTTCAGCGCGATGTCGAACGGCGACGGCAAGCCGCTGGCGACCTTCCTCATGAAGGACACCCAGTACAGCGCGTCCGTCTGATCCATCCCCACAGGGCTCCCCGACAGAGGTCTGTCCCCGGCAGGGGTCCGTCCTCTGCGGGGGGTCCGCCCGGGGCGGGACGGCGCACCGCCGTCCCGCCCCACCCCCTCTCCTCTTCACCCACGCGCACCACGCGAACAAGGAGTACGCACACCATGGCCCGTTTCGACGTCAACGCCGCCCGCGCCCAGCGCCTGGAGGCCCACGGCCGCACCTGGTCCTTCGAGCTGGACGGCGAGTCCTACACGCTTCCCACCGAGCTCTCCCGCAAGACCGCGAAGGCGCTGCGGAAGCTCGACGACAACGACGTGGACGGTCTGCTCGAACTCCTGATGGGTGAGGAGCAGTACGTCCGCTTCGAGGAGCACGACCTCACGATGCAGGACATCGCCGCCATCCTGGAGGCCTACGGCAAGGAGACCGGGCTCGGCCTGGGGGAAGACTGAGCCTCGTCGAGTTCGTCGACGAACACGCCGAGGCCCTTGAGGCGGACCTGCTCCGCTACTACGCCACCGATCTCCTCGACTGGCACCGGGGCGACCTCTCCAGCCGGCGGCTGACGGTGATGATCAGGCACCTGCCGGCGGACAGCGCGGTGCAGCGCGAGATGCACGGGGAGGCGGCGGAGTGGTCGCTCACCGACCATCTCCTCGCCGCCGCGGTGGACCACCTGGCCGCCGCCAACTGGATGTTCCAGTGCGTCAACACCGGCGAGGACGACGAGACCCCGGATCCGCCGAAGCCCGTCCCCCGGCCCGGCGTCACGGACGAGGACGGGGAGGAGCAGGACGGGGAGTCCGCTCCGGAGAACGCCGCCGGGGCGGTCTCCCCCTCGTCCCTCGCCCGCTTCTTCGGCTGACGCCCCTTCGCCCCCGGATCCCGCCGTCAGGAGGCGGGATCCGGGGGCGTTTCCTGTGCTCGCTCGGCCAGCTCCTCCTCCAGGGTCCTGGCCCGCTCGGAGAGCCGGCGGCCGCGCCGCTCGGGGCTTCCCCCGGCCTGGCCGGGCACGCCGCCGATGGGCGGCACGATCGGGCGGCCGCCCTTGCCCCGGACGACCTTCCGCACCGGCTGGGCGTTCCTGCGGGGGCGGCTCTCCTGGGCGCCCACCCGCGCGTCCGCGCCGGACTCGGGCTCCGGGTCGGACGCGGATCCGTGTCCGGGGTCCGGTTCGCGGTCGGACGCGTGCTCCGGCTCGGGTCCGTACCCGGGCAGGGGCACGGGCTCGTACCCGAGGACGGGTGCGGGCGGCGGCGCGGGCTCCGGCCCGGGGCGCTGTTCGAACAGCTCGCGCTCCCGGCGGACGCGTTCCTCGGCCTCGACCACCGCGGCCGGGGGTTCCATCAGCCGGGCGAAGGGCAGCGGGATGACCCGCGCCCCGTCCGGGGGAGCGGCGTCCGTGCGCCGCTGCGGGCGCCGTATGCCGCGCGCGTCACCCTGGCCCTGTGCGTAGGCGTCGGCCACGCGCCGCTCGTACTCCCTGCGGATGCGGGGGAGTTCGTCGGAGACGGCCTCGGCCCAGCCGGCGGTGAACGCGGTGGTCTCGCGGCGGTCCACCTCGGCGCGGGGCAGCACGACGAGGTCCTCCGGCGCGTATCCGGCGACGTGGACGAGCTCGGCGAGCCGCGCGAAGAGGTGGGGCAGATCAGGGTGGGATTCGAGCCAGTCGGTGACCTGCTCGCGCCGGTTACTCCCCGGCTCCGTGTCCATGCGTCAGCACTGCCTTCCGACCCCCTGGGGTCCCCACGCGCCCCTCGCGCCCCCGGCTCCCCGAATGAGTCAGGTCCGGGGAACGCGCCTTCCAGAGTACCCCGGTCGAACAGAAGCTCTGTTCGAGGACCAACAGCCACGGGGAACTGGCAAGAAGACACGCCGTCAGACGTTTCCCGCTCGACAAATCCCGAACAGGTGCTCCAGACTCTGTTCGCACAGTAGTTCGATAACGTGGTGCCCCCGCCTCACTCCGCGGCGCCGCCACGCACGCACGGGCAAGTAACCGGAAGGCAGGCGTCCATGACTCAGCAGGGCGAGGCATCCCGACCGCACATCCCGCTCCAGGACCGCCTCCGCCAGCTCCTCGACGGACCCGTCGCCCTCGACAAGAGAGCGTTGCTCGGCACGCTGTACGCCGAGGTCAGCCGTTACGAGACCCTCGCGTACGCGGCGGGCTGGAACGACGCCCTCGCGACGGTGCGCCACGGCGCCCGCCGGGACGACGCCTAGCCGCCCGAACCGCCCGCCCACGCACGAGCCCCTGCCGAAGTTCCATGCCGGCAGGGGCTTTTCGGCGCTTGGCCGTCACCGGCCGGAAGCGGAGCAACCATGGCAGACGAACCCACACCCACAGAGATCTCCAACAAGATCCAGGACCTGAAGACCTACCTCAAGAAGTCGGACGACTCCCCGCTGGTCACCGAGCACTTCTTCCAGAAGCAGCTGCCGGAGAAGTGGACCGAGCGCTTCCAGTCGATGTACGACGAGCTCACCAAGGCGAAGAAGTCCGAGTTCCTGGAGACCATGGGCCTCGACGGCTTCGGTGCCGCGCTCGAGAAGTACTACGAGAGCAGGAGCGGGGCCGACACCAAGTGGGGCTGGTACCTCGGGTCGGCCATCGTGGGTCTCATGATTCCCGCGATGGGCGTCATCCTGACGGCCTGGGTGGTCAAGCTCCAACGGGACATCCAGCAGTTGCCGGCCCGCCTGATGGGCAACGCCGACGGCCGGGTGCTGGCCACCTCCGACAGCGGCCGCGGCATCCGCCTCCAGAACCGGACCGATGTCGAGAACCGGGAGGACGCCGCCGGCGGCAACCTGGCCGCGATCCCGAGGAATGCGAACTTCGCGCCTCTGCGCTACCAGCTCCAGCTGCTGAATCCGCACCTGGAGACCTTCAACCAGCACGCCCCCGACTTCCTCTCCCACCTCCACAGGCTGCCGAGCGCCCGCGCCATCACCAAGACCGCGGGCGCCGTCGAGAAGATCAGCGCGGCCGTCACGGCGTCCAACCCCACCAAGATGGGCCAGCTCGCCGACGCGCTGGAGAAGTTCGACCCCGCGAAGACGCCCGACCACCGCGAACTCGACAAGATCAACAAAACCGTCGGCAAGTCCAACCCCACCAAGATGACGGCGCTCGCGAAGGCCGTCGGCAAGCTCTCCGGTGCCCAGCGGCACTTCCAGCCACGGAACCTTCCCGACGCCGCCACCCTCTCGTCGTCCGCCCGGGCCGCCTCGCAGCTCGCCGACGCCGGCAGGGAGGTGGCCCGGGCGTTCAACGACCTCAAGTCGGCCGCCCACCGCGCCGCCGATGAGATCGCCCCCTCCAACTGATCCCCTCACCCCCGGAAGGAGGTAACCCATGTCTCTCTTCAGCGCCTCGAAGAAGGCCGCCGACACCCTGCGCACCCTCAAGACGCAGGCCTCCGGCGCCGCCGGCGACATCAAGAAGGTCGGGGACGCCGGCAACGGCGCGTCCGGTCAGCTGAAGAACCTCAAGTCGGGCGCCGACGGCGCCGGCTCGCAGCTCAAGAACCTCAAGACCGCCTCGGACAACGCCGAGAAGGCCATGGCGAAGGCCGGCAAGACCGGCGAGACCGCCGGGACGAAGCTCGGCAAGTACGAGTCCGGCGCGGGCAAGGCGTCCAAGGGCCAGGACAAGCTCAACAAGTCCATGAAGGGCAACTTCCTCGCCCGCCTGATCGAACTCTTCATGCCTCTCATCGAGAAGATCGTCGAGATGGCGATGCAGTCGAAGACGATGCAGAAGGTCCTGAAGAAGGCCTTCGACGGCATCAAGACCGTGATCAGCGCGGTCATGAAGGCCGTCGGCCCGATCATGAAGAAGGCCGGCGACCTGATCAAGACGGTCTGGAACGGCATCAAGAAGGCCGTCTCCACCGTCGTCAAGGCCGTCGCCACCGTCATCAAGACCTACGTCACCATCTGGAAGACGGTCATCACCACGGTGATGAAGGCGATCAAGTCGGTCGTCGGCGCCGTCTGGAACGGCATCAAGGCCGTCATCACCCCGGTGGTGAACTGGATCAAGTCCGCGATCCCGAACGCCTTCACCGCCGTCAAGGACAAGATGTCCTCCATCTGGAACGGCCTGAAGGGCATCGCGTCCCGGGCGTTCGAGGGCATCAAGAGCGGTGTGTCCGGCCCGATCAACGCCGTCATCGGCCTGATCAACCGGATGATCAGGGCCGTCAACGGCGTCAAGGTCAGCGTCCCCGGCTGGGTGCCGCTCGTCGGTGGCAAGACCTTCGGCGTCAACATCCCCACCATCCCCATGCTCGCCACCGGCGGTGTCGTCATGCCCCGCAACGGCGGTGTCCCGGCGATCCTCGCCGAGGCCGGCGAGGCCGAGGCCGTCCTGCCGCTGTCCAAGCTGGACCGGCTGCTCGCCCTCACCGCCCGGCGCGCCCGCATGACGGCGCAGCTGCAGTCGGGGCGGGGCGGCGGCGGCGCCGGACTGCACATCGAGCACTACCACGCGGCCCGCAACAGCGACCCGCAGTCCACGGCGGACGCGCTGATGTACCTGGCGAAGGCGCGCGGATGAGTGCCGTCGCGGCCTTCCGGAACCCGTTCGCCGGCGGCCCGCCGGTGATGAACTCCCTCAAGCGGGGGATCGGCCAGGCGAGCGACGGACTGAAACGGCTCCGGCAGGACGCGCAGCGGGCGTCCGGTGGGCTGGACAGGTTCGCCACCGGGTTCCGTACGGCAGGCACCTCCGTACGCGCCCTCGGCAGGAACGCGTCCGGCGCCGTCGGCTCCGTCCGCCGCGTCCAGCGGTCCAAGGCGGCGAACGGCTTCCGGCGCATCGGCGTCGCGGCGGGCACGGCGGGGACCGTGGCCGGGCTGTTCGCCGGCCCCGCCGTCGGCATGCTCCTGGAGATGCTCCTCCCCCTGCTGCCCTTCGTCGACACCCTCACCCGACTGATGGACACCTACGGCACGGTGATGGAGATCGCCTCCGTCGCCATGACCGGCGTCAACCTCGCCATGCGCGGCAACCCGCTCGGCTTCGTCCTCGGCATCCTCATGCCGGTCATCTCCTGGCTCATCGAGTACGCGGTGAACAGCGAGACCGGTCAGAGGATCATCAAGCAGGTCATGCAGCAGGCCCTGAAGGGCTTCCAGTCCGTCTGGAAGTTCCTCCAGCCGGTGATGAAGCTCATCGGCCAGGCCGTCGGAACCTACTTCAAGGCCTACCTCGCCCTGTTCACGACCGCGCTGAAGCTCATCGGCTCCGGCATCAGCGGCGTCTCCAGGGTCCGCACCACCGTCACCTCCGCCTCCCAGGCCCTGCGCGGCATCGCCTCGCGCGCGTTCGACGGCGTCAGGAGTGCCGTCAAGCCGGTCCTGTCCTTCATCACCGACAAGATCCCCGGCTTCTTCCGGCACGCGAAGGACGCCGTCTCCCAGGCCCTGCGCGGCATGGGCGAGCTGGTCAAGGGAGCCCTCAGCGCCGTGCTCGGGGTCGTCAAGGGACCGATCAACGGACTGATCGCCTTCGCCAACTGGATCATCGACGGGCTCAACAAGCTGAGCTTCAGCCTCCTCGGCAAGAAGTTCGGCGTCGACATCGACAAGATCCCGATGCTCGCCGAGGGCGGTGTCGTCTTCCCCGGCGCCGACAGCGCGCCGCGCATCGACCCGCTCACCGTCCTGGAGCAACGGCGCGTCCCGGCCCTCACCGAGGCCCCCCGCCGGCCCCACCGCATCGCGGAGTTCCACGAGGAGCCGGGCGCCGGCCCGCGGTCGACCGCCGAGGACCTGCTCTTCCTCGTCGCCGCCCACGGCTGAAGCCCTCACCCGACCCCAGAAGCCCGACAGCCCCTCAGAAGTGAGGTGACGGCCCCATGGCCGAGACCACAACCACATACGCCGGAAACGACCTCACCGCCGACCTCGCGCCCGGCTCGCTGATCACCCAGGACGGGCAGATCCAGTGGGCCGGGCTCCTCATCGGCCCCGGCACGCCGTTCAACGTCGACCGGTCCGGTCTCCAGGGCTGGGAGGACCTGCCGGAGTACGACTCCTCCGACGCCGACCGGCCCACCTCGCACGGCGCCTGGCCCGGCTCCCGGTACGCCAAGCCGCGCAAGATCAGCGGCACGGTCGTGCTGACGCCGGAGTACGACGGCGCCACGGAGGTCATCCGCGCCCTGCGCCAGTCGCTCGCCCTGCTCGACGAGGAGCGCTGGCTCACCGTCCGGCTGCACGGCGAACTCCTCGCCGTGCGTGCCCGGATCGCCCAGCGGGTGGTCCCCGCCGACCAGGGCTTCGCCACCCAGGGCAGCTCGAAGATGTCGATCCAGTGGCTCGCCTACGACCCGCGCCGCTACAGCGTCAACGAACAGAGCGCCTCCACCACGCCGCCGCAGCCGGAGACGGGCCTGACCTGGCCGCTGACCTGGCCGCTCAACTGGGGCCAGGCCAAGTCCACCGGCGACGCCGTCGCCGAGAACACCGGCTCCGCCGCCACCCATCCGGTGATCGTCTTCCGGGGCCCCTGCTCCATGCCGACCGTGACCGAACGGACCTCCAAGCGCCGGTTGCGGTACGCGATCGACCTGGCCGCCGGCGACGAGCTCGTCGTCGACACCGCCAACGGCACGGTGATGCTCAACAACACCGCCTCCCGCCGTCACACGGCGATGGCCGACTCCAGCCCGGAGGAGCTGTTCCTCCTCGAACCGGGCCGCACGGAGCTGTCGTTCCGGCCCGACTCGGCCACCCCCGAGGCCCTGATGACGGTCCGCTGGCGCAGCGCCGAATGGTGACCGCCGCCTAGGGGGCGTTCCCACGCCCCCTGAGCGCCGAACCCCTTCCCATCCCGCACAGAAGAGGTGAACCCATGACCGTACGGGCCGCCTGGCTCCAATCCACCGGCCAGACCCGCGAGGACACCCGGCTCGCCCTGGCCGCGCTCCTCACGCCCAACGGGCAGAGCGCGGCGGAGACCCCGCTGCGCTCGCGGCCCGGCATCGTGCCCGGCGGCCTGGTGCTGACCGGCACGTCCGCGATGCAGTGCTCGATCGGCACCGGCCGGGCCGTGATCCAGGGCGTCGACACCGCCCAGGGGCCGTACATGCTCGCGGTGACCGCTCCCGAGACGCTGACCGTCCCGGACGGCGACCCGCAGTACGGCCGGATCGACCTGATCGAACTGGCCGTGCTCGACGACGCCTACGACCGCAGCGGCTCCACCGGGGCCGTCATCCGGCTGGTCAAGGGCACCCCGGCGGCCGCCCCGGTCGCACCCCCCTCGGGCCCCGGCAGCGCCTTCCCGCTCTACACCGTCTCGGTGCCGGCCGGCACCTCGGCCGGCACCGGCGGCGTCCAGTGGACCTCCCCGGGCGTCGTCACCACCCTGCACTACCCGATGACCGCCCTCGGCGGCATCATCCCGACCAGCGGCTTCAAGGGCGCCTACGTCGGCCAGTACCGCGACGTCTCGGGTCTGCTCCAGCGCTGGGACGGCACGACCTGGGTCTCGTACGCGAAGCCGATCGGCGGCATCGCCCCGCACGGCACGATGACGACCGGCGCCTACACCGGCCAGTACCGCGACAACGCCGGCGTCCTGCAGCGCTGGGACGGTTCGGCCTGGCAGTACGCCGAGGGCACGGCGAAGATCCTCCTCGCCGTCACCCAGTGGACGGCCGACCAGGCGCAGAGCATCCCCTCCAACGCGTGGACCGTGATCACCATGCCGAAGGTCGAGGGCGACGACGCCGGCGGCTGGAACGGCACCGACACCTACGTCGTCCCGCGCACCGGCTGGTGGCGGATCTCCGCACAGATCACCTGGGCGAACGACGCCCAGACCGGCATGCGGGGCGCTCGCGTCATGGCCGGCGGCGTCGGGCAGTCCCGGATGACCTGGCTCACCCCCGCCGGCAACGGCGCCATCTCCGTCGGCGGCCAGGGCCTGATCAAGCTCACCGCCGGCACCCCGGTCCAGCTCGCCGGCTTCCACAACCACACCGCGGCGATCAAGACGCTCGGCGGCTCCGGCTACGCCTGCACCCTGACCGCCGAATGGCTCAAGGCCTGAACGCCCTCCCTCCACCGATCGGAGAACTCACATGAACCTGCGCAGCAGCTGGGTCGCCGAGACCGGCCAGACCCGCGAGGACACCCGACTCAACCAGGTCGGCGCGACCACCATGGTCAACCCCGTCCAGGTCCGCTCCGGCATCCTGCCGGGCTCCTACAGCGGTCAGTTCCGGCTGTCCGGCTTCTGGATGGACAAGGTCTCCGCCATGACGGCGACCGTCTCCGAGGGCCGGGCCGTCATCCAGGGCGACATCTCCCAGGGCGTCTACCCGGTGACCCTCCCGGCCGCCGAGCAGGTCACCTTCGCCGCCGGCTCCGCGACGTACGGCCGCATCGACCTGGTGGTTCTGCGGATCTACGACAAGCTCTACGACGGCGGCACCCGCAACGAGGGTGTGATCGAGGTCATCCAGGGCGTGCCGGACGCCTCCCCCAAGGCCCCGGTGGCCCCGCCGCGCAGCCTCCCGCTGTACGAGGTGACGGTGCCGGCCGGCGCCAGCGCGGGCAACGGCGGCATCCCGTGGAACACCTCCCTGAAGGACCTGCGCACCCCGGTCGTCGCCGTCGGCGGCATCCTCCCGGTCGAGGGCCCGGTCCTCCCGGGCGCCCACCCGGGCCAGTACCAGGACACCCCCAACAACCAGCTGCAGCGCTGGGACGGCGGCAAGTGGGTCGCCTACCCGGAGGCGATCGGCGGCATCGTCCCGAGCTCCGCCGCCTCCCTCCCGGGCAGCTACACCGGCCAGTACCGGGGCACCGCGGCCGGTCCGCTCCAGCGCTGGAACGGCACGGCGTGGGTGCCGGCGTACCCGGGCCCGTACTTCATCGACTCGCTGGACGCGGGCTACACGCTCTCGACGACCTACGTGGACACGCTGGTCGACCGGGCGACGAACCCGCTGACGGTGACCTTCGTCGCCCCGGAGACCCGGCAGGCCATCCTCAGCTTCGGTTCGCGCGTGGAGCTGGACCTGAACTCCGGCACCACGGGCGTCGCCAGCTCGGCCTGGATGTGCGTGCGCATCACGCAGGGCACCACCGTCATCCGCGAGGTGGACGACGAATTCGCCGTCGTCGGCTCCAAGTCGGCCGACCCCACGGACGCCGTCTCCGTCTCGACCACCCAGCGCCTCTACAACCTGACGCCGGGGGCGACCTACGCGATCACCGCGTACTACCGGACGACCAACACCAACGTGCGTGCCTGGTTCGACAACACCTTCATCCAGGTCACCCCGCAGTACTGAGTCCACCGGGCCGCCGCCCCTACCCCAGGAGATCCCCATGCCCGTACGCTCCGGATGGCTGATGCCCACCGGTCAGACCCGCCAGAACACCCGCATCACCAACATCGGCGCCACCACCCCCGTCAACCCGCTCGGCGTCCGGTCCGGCGTCCTGCCCGGCACGTACGACGGCAAGTACCGGGTCGGCGGTCTGTGGATGAGCTCCACCGGCCCGATGACGGCCACCGTCTACCAGGGCAAGGCCGTCGTCCAGGGTGCCGCCGTCACCGACGGCGCCTACCCGGTCGCCCTCGACCAGGACATCACCATCACCTTCGCCGACGGCGACCCGCTCAACGACCGCATCGACCTCGTCGTGGTCCGCGTCTACGACAACGACGTGGACGCCCTCGGCAAGTACGAGGCCGGCATCGAGATCGTCAAGGGCACCCCGGCGGCCGCGCCGGTCGCCCCGGCCGCCCCCGCCCGCTCCCTCGCCCTGTTCACGGTGAAGGTGAAGAAGGGCGCCTCCGCCGGCACCGGCGGCATCGACTGGGCGGGCGGCGCCTCCACCGACCTGCGCACCACGACCGTCTCCTCCGGCGGCATCCTGCCCGTCTACAACAACGCCGGCGTGCCCGGCGCCTACCCGGGCCAGTACCAGGACAACGACAACGCCCACTTCCTCCAGCGCTGGGACGGCACCGCCTGGGTCGCCTACCCCAAGGAGATCGGCGGCATCGCGCCCAGCGGCACGGTCACCACCGGCAGCTACAGCGGCCAGTACCGCGACTACAACGGCCAGCTCCAGCGCTGGAACGGCAGCGCCTGGGCGGCCTACCAGCCGCCCGTCGAGATCGAGACCACCAACACCGGTGCCGTCGCCCTCACCAACTGGTCGATGGTGGCGTTCTCCGGCCGCAGGACCAAGAGCGGCCTGTGCACCATCACCGCCACCGTCACCCGCACCGGCGCCCAGGTCAACGTCGACAGCTCCGGCAACATCACCGACGAGCAGCTGTGCACCATCCCGGCCGGCTGGCGTCCGGCCACGGACTTCGAGGCCACGGCCAGCGACGGGTACGGCGACGGCGCCGCCAACATCCGCGCCGACGGACGCGTCGACCTGCGGACCTGGTCCTACAACGGCACCCTGGCCGCCGGGCGGAACATCCGCATCTCCGCCACCTACGTCCTGTAAGGGGGCCCACCGATGGCAATCGACACGCCCTACCGGGCGATCTTCTGCGACCTGCTCACCGACCAGACGCTCGACATCCTCCCCCTGCGGGACGTCTCGTTCGACGACTACATCGGCAAGGCGGGCTCGCTCTCCGGCACGATCCCCATCCCCGACAAGGCCATCGCCGACCGCGTCAAGAAGGTCCGGGAGGGCCGCACCGCGATCTACCTGGAGCGCGGCGGCGACCTGTGGTGGGGCGGCATCGTCTGGACCAGCACCCTGCAGTCCAGCGGCCGCGGGGTGCTGACCCTCGGCATCCAGGCCGCGACCTTCGACTCGTACGCCGGGCGCCGCCGCATCCGCACGGACATCACGTACGACACCCCCACCGACCAGGTGGAGATCGCCCGCCGGCTCTGGCGCGAGCTCGACCTCCAGACCTATCCCGACGCCCCCAAGGGCGAGGAGCCCCGCCGCCTCGGGATCACGTTCGGCGACGAGGCCCCCAAGTTCCAGAAGACGGCCTCGTGGCGCAAGGGCGACGAGACCGTCTACCTGGAGGCGCTCGACCAGCTCGCCGCCACCGAGAACGGCTTCGAGTACCACATCCTGGTCTACCGCGACCCGGTCACCGGGCAGCGGATCCGGCAGCTCCGCCTCGGCGAGCCCAGGATCGTCACGGGCGCGACCGACCTGGTCTTCGACCGGCCCGGCGTCATCCTGTCGTACTCCTTCCCGTACGACGCCACCCGCGGCGGCACCACCGCCCTGGCCCGCGGCGCCTCCGTCAACGCCAACGCCGCCGCCGAGTCCCGGCCGATCTACTCCACCCAGCAGTACGCCAGCGACCTGCTCGTGGACGGCTGGCCGCTGATCGACCTGTCCTCGGACCACAACGAGATCACCGACCAGCTCGCGCTCGACTCGGTGGCCGCCACGGAGCTCAAGCAGGCCCGCGGCGCCGTGGTGATCCCCTCGGTCTCCATCCACCTCGGCGGGATCGTCCCGCCGCAGCTCCTCGGCCGCGTCGCCCGCATCCGGATCACCGACGAGTGGTACTCCCAGGGCCTCGACGCCCGCTACCGCATCATCGGAGCCAAGATCACCCCGCCGGAGCGCGGCCGCCCCGACACCGCCGAGCTCTACCTCGAGGAGGCCTGATGCCCCAGCTGCCCGAGGACATCATCGACCGGCTCAACCAGATGGAACGCCGGATCAAGGCCCTGTCCACGGCCGTGAACACCCGGCCCGCCGTCAACGAGTTCCGGCCGGCGCCGTCCGGGAGCGTCACCATCACCCGGCCGCTGTTCCGGATCTTCGACGGCTACAACCACGAGATCTTCGCGGACGACATCATGACCGGCGGTCTCGCCCGGCCCTGGCTGCAGCTGATGCCGCCCCTGGCGACCGACCCGGCCAAGTGGCCCTCCACCACCGCCCCCGCCTTCACGACCATCGCCCGCTGCATGAACCCCATCTGGCAGCCGAAGATGCGGCTCGCCGTCAACACCGCGGCGTCGAGCGGCGGCACCGGCCAGGTGCGGGTCCTCGTCGACGGCGTCCCGTTCGGACCCACGGTCACCGCGGGCATCACCTACGACTACCTCGGCCTGCTGCCCGGCGACATGAAGTCCCGGTTCGGCCAGACGATGGTCGTCGAGATCCAGGCCCTGGCCAGCGCCGGCACGGTCTACGCCCAGCCCTCCCTCATCCACGGCGCCCAGACCTGACCCACGAGGAGCACCCATGAACATCGACCCCACCCAGCCGTGGGGCGTGGCCATCGACTACGCGGGCCGCGCCACCGTCACCGAGAACGGCCACACCCTCACCATTCGCGTGTACGACAACACCATGGGCTACATCCTGCAGCGCGACCCGGTGACCGGGCAGTACCCGCCGGTGTACGTGACGGCCGAGGTCACCGAGAAGGGCACCGGCGACACCTCCCTGCGCGGTTCCGGCCTGATCGTCGTGGACGCCCGGGACGGCGTCCCGGCCGTCCCCGACCAGACCGCCGTCCAGCGCGCGGTGACGGCCGCGCTCGCCGACTTCGAGAACCGCCGCTCCGCGTATGCCGCGCTGTGCGCCGCCTGGGCGGTCCCGCCGGCCCCGGAACCCGTCCCGTAAAACCCCCGTACGAAAAACCGCAGGCCCGCCGGACGCGGGCCTTTCTCATGTCCGGAGGACACCAGATGGCCACCCCCCTCACCGCGGACCGGTTCGTCGCCGCGCTCCGCGCCGAAGGCGTCACCGTCGTCGAGCACCCCGGCTGGCGCACCCACAACCGCAATGGTCACGGCGCCTGGGGCCCCGTAACCGGCGTGATCATCCACCACACCGTCTCCGCCGGCACCGCCAACACCGTGGAGATGTGCTTCGACGGATACGAAGGGCTGCCGGGCCCGCTCTGCCACGGCGTCATCGCCAAGGACGGCACCGTCCACCTGGTCGGCAACGGGCGCGCCAACCACGCCGGCGGCGGAGACCCGGCCGTCCTCAGGGCCGTCGTCTCCGAGACGTACGGGGACCGGCCGCCCGCCCCCCGCGAGCACCAGGGCAGCTCCGGCGCCGTCGACGGCAACTCCCGCTTCTACGGCTTCGAGTGCGTCAACCTCGGCAACGGCACCGACCCCTGGCCGCCCGCCCAGCTCGACGCGATCGAACGGGTCTCCGCCGCCCTGTGCCGGGCCCACGGCTGGGGCGCCCGCTCCGTCATCGGCCACAAGGAGTGGTCGGACTGGAAGGACGACCCCCGCGGCTTCGCCATGCCGACGATGCGCGACCGGGTCCAGGCCCGGCTGAACAAGGCCCCCGCCAAGCCCGCCCCCGACGCCGGCAAGCCGGCCGTCCCCCGCCTCCAGCCCTTCCCGGGCACCTCGTTCTTCCGCAGGGAGACGAGCTCCCCGGTCATCACCGCCATGGGCCGCCGTCTCGTCGCCGAGGGCTGCTCCGCGTACACCGTCGGCCCGGGCCCCCGCTGGGGCGAGGCCGACCGGCTCAGCTACGCGAAGTGGCAGCACAAGCTCGGCTTCCGCGGCTCCGACGCCGACGGCATCCCGGGCGCCGCGTCCTGGAACGCGCTGAAGGTCCCGTACACGAAGTAACGCAAGGAGCGCTGTGATGTCCGATGCCGCCAAGCGCACGGCCCGTACCGTCCTCCAGTCCGCCGTCGGCATCGCCGTCGTGCTCCCCGCCCTCGTCGACGCCTCCGGCATCCCCGCGACCCTCCCCTGGGTCGCCGGGGCGCTGGCCGTCGCCGGCGGACTGGCCCGGGTGATGGCCCTCGACCCGGTGCAGAAACTGCTGCCGTCCTGGCTGCGCAGCACCCCGGGCGGTGCCGATGACCGAGCCTGATCCGAACGATCCCGTCGCCGTCGCCCTCGAACTGGAGCGGCTCCGCGGCACCCTGGAGGCCGGTTTCGCCCGCGTCGACGGCTCGCTCGCGCTGCTCGTGCAGCGCAGCGACCAGACCGACAAGCAGCTCGCCGACCACGAGGCCCGCCTCGACGAGCTGGAACGGGCCCGCTGGCCGGTGGCCAGCATCGCGGCGCTGACCGCGAGCGCCGGCGTGCTCGTGGCGCTCTGGGAGCTGGCCGTCAGGTGACCCCTCCGTGAAACGCCGAAGGGCGGCCACCCCGTGATCGGGGTGACCGCCCTTCGGTTCGCGCTGCTTACTGGTTGTACGGACCGTAGTCGTAGTCCTCCAGCGGAACGGCCTGGCCGGAGCCCGAGCCGAACGGCGAGTAGTCGATGTCGTCGTAGCCGACGGCCGAGTACATCGCGGCCTTGGCCTCCTCGGTCGGCTCGACCCGGATGTTGCGGTAGCGGGACAGGCCCGTACCGGCCGGGATGAGCTTACCGATGATGACGTTCTCCTTGAGGCCGATGAGGCTGTCGGACTTGGCGTTGATCGCCGCATCCGTCAGGACTCGGGTCGTCTCCTGGAAGGAGGCGGCCGACAGCCAGGACTCCGTCGCCAGCGAGGCCTTGGTGATACCCATCAGCTGCGGACGGCCGGAGGCGGGGTGACCGCCCTCGGTGACCACACGACGGTTCTCCTGCTCGAACTTCGAGCGCTCGACCAGCTCGCCCGGGAGGAGCTCCGCGTCGCCGGACTCGATGATCGTCACGCGGCGCAGCATCTGCCGGATGATGATCTCGATGTGCTTGTCGTGGATCGACACGCCCTGCGAGTTGTAGACCTTCTGGACTTCGCCGACCAGGTGGACCTGGACCGCGCGCTGACCGAGGATCCGGAGCACGTCGTGCGGGTTGGTGGCACCCACGGTGAGCTTCTGGCCGACCTCGACGTGGTCGCCCTCGCCCACGAGCAGACGGGCACGCTTCGAGATCGGGTAGGCCGTCTCGTCGGTGCCGTCGTCCGGGGTGACGACGATCTTCTTGGTCTTCTCGGTCTCCTCGATGCGGACGCGACCGGCCGCCTCGGAGATCGGGGCGACACCCTTCGGCTGCCGCGCCTCGAAGAGCTCGACGACACGGGGCAGACCCTGGGTGATGTCGTCACCGGCCACACCACCGGTGTGGAAGGTACGCATCGTCAGCTGGGTACCGGGCTCACCGATGGACTGGGCGGCGATGATGCCGACCGCCTCACCGATGTCGACCAGCTTGCCGGTGGCGAGCGAACGGCCGTAGCAGAACGCACAGGTGCCGACGGCGGACTCACAGGTCAGGACCGAACGGGTCTTGACCTCCTCGACGCCCGCGTTGACCAGGGCGTCGATGAGCACGTCACCCAGGTCGACGTTGGCCGGCGCGATGACCTTGCCGTCGACGACGACGTCCTCGGCGAGCATCCGCGCGTACACGGAGGTCTCGACGTCGTCCGTCTTCCGCAGGACACCGGCCTCGTCCTTGGCCGCGATCCGCAGCTTCAGACCGCGCTCGGTGCCACAGTCCTCCTCGCGGATGATGACGTCCTGCGAGACGTCCACCAGACGACGGGTCAGGTAACCCGAGTCGGCGGTGCGCAGGGCGGTGTCGGCGAGACCCTTACGGGCACCGTGCGTCGAGATGAAGTACTCGAGGACGGAGAGGCCCTCGCGGAAGGACGCCTTGATGGGACGCGGGATGGTCTCGTTCTTCGCGTTCGACACCAGACCACGCATACCGGCGATCTGCCGCATCTGCATCATGTTTCCTCGGGCACCCGAGTCAACCATCATGAAGATGGGGTTCGTCTTGGGGAAGTTCGCGTTCATCGCCTCGGCGACCTCGTTGGTCGCCTTGGTCCAGATCGCGATGAGCTCCTGCGTGCGCTCTTCCTTGGTGATCAGACCGCGCTCGTACTGCTTCTGGACCTTCTCGTCCTGCGCCTCGTAGCCCTTGACGATCTCCTTCTTCGCCTCGGGAACGACGACGTCGGAGATGGCCACGGTGACGCCGGAGCGGGTCGCCCAGTAGAAGCCCGCCGCCTTCAGGTTGTCGAGCGTCGCCGCCACGATGACCTTGGGGTAGCGCTCGGCGAGGTCGTTGACGATCTCGGAGAGCTGCTTCTTGCCGACGGAGTAGTCGACGAACGGGTAGTCCTCGGGCAGCAGCTCGTTGAAGAGCGCGCGGCCCAGCGAGGTCTTCAGACGGAACGAGTCACCCTGCTGCCACTCCGGCTCGCCCTCCTCGGCGACCGGGGGGACCCAGCCACGGGGAGCGACGGTGCCGACCGGGAAGCGGATCTCGATCTGCGACTGCAGCGCGAGCTCGCCGGCGTCGAACGCCATGATCGCCTCGGCCGTGGAGCCGAACGCGCGGCCCTCGCCCTTGGTGTCACGGAGCTCGCCGTCGGTGGTGAGGAAGAACAGACCGAGGACCATGTCCTGGGTCGGCATCGTCACCGGACGGCCGTCGGCGGGCTTGAGGATGTTGTTCGAGGACAGCATCAGGATGCGGGCCTCGGCCTGCGCCTCCGCGGAGAGCGGCAGGTGGACGGCCATCTGGTCACCGTCGAAGTCCGCGTTGAACGCGGTGCAGACGAGCGGGTGGATCTGGATGGCCTTGCCCTCGACCAGCTGCGGCTCGAAGGCCTGGATGCCGAGACGGTGCAGCGTGGGCGCACGGTTCAGCAGGACCGGGTGCTCGGCGATGACCTCTTCGAGGACGTCGTACACGACCGTGCGGCCGCGCTCGACCATCCGCTTGGCCGACTTGATGTTCTGCGCGTGGTTCAGGTCGACCAGGCGCTTCATCACGAACGGCTTGAAGAGCTCCAGGGCCATGGCCTTGGGCAGACCGCACTGGTGCAGCTTCAGCTGCGGACCGACGACGATGACGGAACGCGCCGAGTAGTCGACGCGCTTGCCGAGCAGGTTCTGACGGAAACGACCCTGCTTGCCCTTCAGCATGTCGCTGAGGGACTTCAGCGGACGGTTGCCGGGGCCCGTGACCGGGCGACCGCGACGGCCGTTGTCGAAGAGGGCGTCGACCGCCTCCTGGAGCATCCGCTTCTCGTTGTTCACGATGATCTCGGGGGCACCGAGGTCGAGCAGGCGCTTCAGGCGGTTGTTGCGGTTGATCACGCGGCGGTACAGGTCGTTCAGGTCGGAGGTCGCGAAGCGGCCACCGTCCAGCTGCACCATCGGACGCAGGTCCGGCGGGATGACCGGGACGCAGTCGAGGACCATGCCCTTGGGGCTGTTCGCCGTCTGCAGGAAGGCGGAGACGACCTTGAGGCGCTTGAGCGCACGGGTCTTCTTCTGGCCCTTGCCGGTACGGATGATCTCGCGGAGGCGCTCGGCCTCCTCCTCCAGGTCGAAGGACTCCAGGCGCTTCTGCAGCGCCGCGGCACCCATCGAACCGTCGAAGTACGTGCCGAAGCGGTCACGCAGCTCGCGGTAGAGGAGCTCGTCGCCCTCCAGGTCCTGGACCTTGAGGTTCTTGAAGCGGGACCAGACCTCGTCCAGACGGTCGATCTCGCGCTGCGCGCGGTCGCGCAGCTGCTTCATCTCGCGCTCGGCGCCCTCGCGCACCTTGCGGCGCACGTCGGCCTTGGCGCCCTCGGCCTCCAGCTCGGCGAGGTCGTTCTCGAGCTTCTTGGCGCGGGCCTCCAGGTCGGAGTCGCGACGGTTCTCGATCTGCTGGCGCTCGACGGAGACGTGCGCCTCCAGCGAGGGCAGGTCACGCGTACGACGCTCGTCGTCGACGTACGTGATCATGTACGCCGCGAAGTAGATGACCTTCTCCAGGTCCTTCGGGGCGAGGTCGAGCAGGTAGCCGAGGCGCGACGGAACGCCCTTGAAGTACCAGATGTGGGTCACGGGCGCGGCGAGCTCGATGTGGCCCATCCGCTCACGGCGCACCTTGGCGCGGGTGACCTCGACGCCACACCGCTCACAGATGATGCCCTTGAAGCGGACGCGCTTGTACTTGCCGCAGTAGCACTCCCAGTCCCGGGTCGGACCGAAGATCTTCTCGCAGAAGAGTCCGTCCTTCTCGGGCTTGAGCGTGCGGTAGTTGATGGTCTCCGGCTTCTTGACCTCGCCGTGGCTCCACTGACGGATGTCGTCAGCGGTGGCCAGACCGATCCGGAGCTCGTCGAAGAAGTTGACGTCGAGCACTATGCGTCAATCCCTCTCAGGGTTGTAAGGCTGTGGGTCTGATACGGGGGTCCTGGGGCCGGCGGGGGGACTCGGCGGTGTTTCACCGAGTCCCCGCGCCGGACTCCCGTCAGACCTCTTCGACGCTGCTCGGCTCGCGCCGGGACAGGTCGATGCCGAGCTCCTCCGCTGCGCGGAAGACGTCCTCGTCGGTGTCGCGCATCTCGATGGACATGCCGTCCGAGGACAGCACCTCCACGTTGAGGCACAGGGACTGCATCTCCTTGATGAGGACCTTGAAGGACTCGGGGATGCCGGGCTCAGGGATGTTCTCGCCCTTGACGATGGCCTCGTAGACCTTCACGCGGCCGGTCACGTCGTCGGACTTGATCGTCAGCAGCTCCTGGAGGGCGTACGCGGCGCCGTAAGCCTCCAGCGCCCACACCTCCATCTCACCGAAGCGCTGGCCACCGAACTGGGCCTTACCACCCAGCGGCTGCTGGGTGATCATCGAGTACGGGCCGGTCGAACGCGCGTGCAGCTTGTCGTCGACCAGGTGGTGGAGCTTGAGGATGTACATGTACCCGACGGAGATCGGGTCCGGGAACGGCTCGCCGGAGCGGCCGTCGAACAGCCTCGCCTTACCGGTCGGGAGCACCATGCGCTCGCCGTCGCGGTTCGGGATGGTGTGCTGGAGCAGACCCGCGAGCTCGTCCTCACGCGCACCGTCGAAGACCGGGGTGGCGACGTTGGTGCCGGGGGCGACCTGGTCGGCGCCGATCGCCTGGAGGCGCTGCGCCCACTCGTCCGCGAGACCGGAGACGTCCCAGCCGCGGCTGGCGAGCCAGCCGAGGTGGATCTCCAGGACCTGTCCCGGGTTCATTCGGGACGGGACGCCCAGCGGGTTGAGGATGATGTCGACCGGGGTGCCGTCCTCGAGGAACGGCATGTCCTCGATCGGGAGGATCTTGGAGATGACGCCCTTGTTGCCGTGACGGCCGGCGAGCTTGTCACCGTCGGTGATCTTGCGCTTCTGGGCGACGTAGACGCGGACCAGCTGGTTCACGCCCGGGGGAAGCTCGTCGCCCTCCTCGCGGTCGAAGACGCGGACGCCGATGATCTTGCCGATCTCGCCGTGCGGCACCTTCAGCGAGGTGTCACGGACCTCACGGGCCTTCTCGCCGAAGATCGCGCGGAGCAGGCGCTCCTCCGGGGTCAGCTCGGTCTCGCCCTTCGGCGTGACCTTGCCGACCAGGATGTCGCCGGCGACGACCTCGGCACCGATGCGGATGATGCCGCGCTCGTCGAGGTCCGCGAGGACCTCCTCGGAGACGTTCGGGATGTCCCGGGTGATCTCCTCGGGGCCGAGCTTGGTGTCACGGGCGTCGACCTCGTGCTCCTCGATGTGGATCGAGGAGAGGACGTCGTCCTGCACGAGGCGCTGCGACAGGATGATCGCGTCCTCGTAGTTGTGGCCCTCCCACGGCATGAACGCCACGAGCAGGTTCTTGCCGAGCGCCATCTCGCCGTCTTCGGTGGCGGGACCGTCGGCGAGGACCTGGCCCTCGATGACGCGGTCGCCCTCGTCCACGACGACCTTCTGGTTCACAGAGGTGCCCTGGTTGGAGCGGGAGAACTTGTGCAGGCGGTACGTGATGTACGTGCCGTCGTCGTTGGCGACCGTGATGTAGTCGGCCGACAGCTCCTGGACGACACCGTCCTTCTCGGCCTTGAGCACGTCGCCGGCGTCGGTGGCGCAGCGGTACTCCATGCCGGTGCCGACGAGCGGGGCCTCCGACTTAATCAGCGGGACGGCCTGACGCATCATGTTCGCGCCCATGAGGGCGCGGTTGGCGTCGTCGTGCTCGAGGAACGGGATCATGGCGGTCGCGACCGACACCATCTGGCGCGGCGAGACGTCCATGTAGTCCACGTCCGACGGCTCGACGTAGTCGACCTCGCCACCACGCTTGCGGACCAGGACGCGGTTCTCGGTGAACCGGAGGTTCTCGTCGAGCGCGGCGTTGGCCTGCGCGATGACGAAGCGGTCCTCCTCGTCGGCGGTGACGTAGTCGACCTCGTCGGTGACCTGGCCGTCGACGACCTTGCGGTACGGCGTCTCGATGAAGCCGAACGCGTTGACGCGGCCGTACGAGGCGAGCGAACCGATCAGACCGATGTTCGGGCCTTCGGGGGTCTCGATCGGGCACATGCGTCCGTAGTGGGACGGGTGCACGTCTCGGACCTCGAAGCCGGCCCGCTCACGGGACAGACCACCCGGGCCGAGCGCGGACAGACGACGCTTGTGCGTCAGCCCGGACAGCGGGTTGTTCTGGTCCATGAACTGCGACAGCTGGCTGGTGCCGAAGAACTCCTTGATGGAGGCGACGACCGGCCGGATGTTGATCAGGGTCTGCGGCGTGATCGCCTCGACGTCCTGGGTGGTCATCCGCTCGCGGACGACGCGCTCCATGCGGGCCAGACCCGTGCGGACCTGGTTCTGGATGAGCTCGCCGACGTTGCGCAGACGACGGTTGCCGAAGTGGTCGATGTCGTCGGTCTCGACGACGATCTCGTTGCCGTTCTCGCCGATCGTCTCGGTCTCGCCCGCGTGGAGCTTCACCAGGTACTTGATCGTGGCGATGATGTCGTCGGTGGTGAGGACACCGGCGTCCAGCGGCTCGTCGGCGCCGAGCTTCTTGTTCACCTTGTAGCGGCCGACCTTCGCGAGGTCGTAGCGCTTCGGGTTGAAGTAGAGGTTCTCGAGCAGCGTCTGAGCGGCCTCGCGGGTCGGCGGCTCGCCCGGACGGAGCTTGCGGTAGATGTCGAGCAGCGCGTCGTCCTGGCCCTGGGTGTGGTCCTTCTCCAGGGTGGCGCGCATGGACTCGTACTCGCCGAACTCCTGCAGGATCTGCTCGGTGGTCCAGCCGAGGGCCTTCAGGAGGACGGTGACGGACTGCTTGCGCTTGCGGTCGATGCGGACACCGACGAGGTCGCGCTTGTCGATCTCCATCTCCAGCCAGGCACCCCGGGAGGGGATGATCTTGGCGGAGAAGATGTCCTTGTCGGACGTCTTGTCGATCGACGAGTCGAAGTAGACACCCGGCGAACGGACCAGCTGCGACACCACGACGCGCTCGGTGCCGTTGATGACGAAGGTGCCCTTGTTGGTCATGAGCGGGAAGTCGCCCATGAAGACCGTCTGGGACTTGATCTCGCCGGTCTCGTTGTTGGTGAACTCGGCGGTGACGAAGAGCGGGGCGCCGTACGTGAAGTCACGGTCCTTGCACTCGTCGATCGAGTTCTTCGGCGGCTCGAAGCGGTGGTCGCGGAAGGTCAGCGACATCGACCCGGAGAAGTCCTCGATCGGGGAGATCTCCTCGAAGATCTCCTCCAGGCCGGACTTCGTGGGGACGTCCTGTCCCGACTCAAGGGCAGCCTCGACGCGAGCCTTCCAGGCGGCGTTGCCGAGCAGCCAGTCAAAGCTCTCGGTCTGCAGCGCGAGGAGGTTCGGAACCTCGAGGGGCTCCTTGATCTTTGCAAAGGAGATGCGCAGCGGGGCGGTGCTTGCGCCGTTGTTCGTATTGGTCGAGGCGTTGCGCGAGGCGGCCAAGAGGGGGTCCTTCCGAGGGCTCGGACTCACTACGCGCGTACCGGTCCCCTGCAGCACTTCACGGCAGACTTTTCCTGAGATGACCGAAAGGCCAGGTCAGACGGGGTCGGTCCACGAAGTTGATGCGAAGGTATGCCCCTGGTGACGGGCAGGGGGCAGCTAACAGGCAGCGCAAAGGGTCAGTGTAGCCACTTGGCCCACTGATGTCCAGGGCGAGTAATTCGCGACCCTCGTTGCTCTCAACTCCGCGGTACCTCGCGCCGTGCGGCGCACCTCGATACTGCCCGTTCAGTCGTCGATCCATGCCTCGGAAACGGATCGTTGTGACGACGCGTCCTGAGAATTGCGCGCTGCGTGCGGTTCGTCAAGACCTGTTGGTCCCCGGGGCGCACGGCGAAGATCACCATACTCCGCTTCCGGCGACCCCCGGGACCCCCGCCACGCCCGTTCCGGGAACGCCGAGAGGCGACCACCCAGATGGATGATCGCCTCTCGGTGCCTCCGCGTTACACGGGGGCAGGAGTCAGCTCAGCGAGCCGAAACGGTCTTACTTGACCGTGACGGAGGCGCCGGCGGCCTTGAGGGACTCGGCAGCCTTCTCGGCGGCCTCCTTCGCGACCTTCTCGAGGACCGGCTTCGGGGTGCCGTCGACGAGGTCCTTGGCCTCCTTGAGGCCCAGGGAGGTGAGCTCGCGCACGACCTTGATGACCTGGATCTTCTTGTCGCCGGCACCCTCGAGGATGACGTCGAACTCGTCCTGCTCCTCGGCGGCGGCGGCACCGTCACCGGAAACACCGGCCGGGGCGGCAACGGCGACGGCCGCGGCGGCGGTGACGTCGAACTTCTCCTCGAAGGCCTTCACGAACTCGGAGAGCTCGATGAGGGTCATCTCCTCGAACTGGGCGAGGAGGTCGTCCTGAGAGAGCTTCGCCATGATGGGCGATCCTTCCACTAATTCGGCAGGTGCCGATGTGTCTATAGAGGCGGGCGTAACGGCCCGCTACGACCCGCGCACTAGGCGGCGCGGATCAATGCGCGAGCCGAATTACTCGGCACCGCCCTGCTCGGCCTGCTTGGCGCGCAGCGCGTCCACGGTGCGGACGAGCTTCGACGGCAGCGCCTGGAAGAGCTGAGCAGCCTGAGACTGCTTGCCCTTGAAGGCACCGGCCAGCTTGCTGAGCAGAACCTCGCGGGACTCGAGGTCCGCAAGCTTCTTGATGTCGTCGGCGGAGAGAGCCTTACCGTCAAGGACACCGGCCTTGATGATGAGGTTCGGGTTCTCCTTGGCGAAGTCACGCAGGGCCTTCGCCGACTCCACCGGGTCACCGGTGACGAAGGCGACCGCGGTCGGACCAGCGAAGTGCTCGTCCAGTGCGGTGATCCCGGCCTCGTTGGCCGCAATCTTGGTCAGCGTGTTCTTCACCACGGCGTACTGGGCGTTCTCACCGAGAGAGCGACGCAGCGTCTTGAGCTGCGCGACGGTGAGACCCCGGTACTCGGTCAGCACGGCGGCGTTGGAGCTCTGGAACGCGTCCTTGAGCTCGGCCACCGATGCAGCCTTGTTGGGCGTCGGCATAGTGCGTCAGCCTCCTTCCGGGTGATGAGGACCGCTCAGAAGGAGGCTGGACAAACAAAACGCCCCGGCGCAGGCGCACGGGGCTGAGCTCGACCGGACGAGAACGTCCGGGAACTTTCCACAGTCACCTGCGCGGGTCGTCCGTTGTCAGCGGATCCTTCGGCCACCGCACCCGGTAGGGGCACAGCAACGACCAGCGGTCTTTGGCTTCTGTGGAAGAGTACGTGATGGTCCGGGCCAGGAGCAAATCAGCCCTGACCGGGCTCCTTCCCGAAGTCCTTCATCATCTCGAAGAGGTCCACGGTGTCCTCGGCCGGCGGGGCCTGGACGGCCGCGCGGGTGCCGTAGTCGCTGTAGTCGGCCCGCACCCTCATCGTGCCCTGCGCCATGGTCATGCCGATGTCCATGCGCGCCGGGTAGCCGTCCCCGGTGACCCAGAACTCGGTGTCGTAGCCCTTGAGGCCGACCTTCTTCGCGTTGGCGACGAGCTCGTCGTGGTCCTTCTCGGAGAGGAGCTCGGACGACTCGTTCGCCTTGAGCATCTGCTCGAGGGTGAGCGCGCCCTTGTAGTGCTGGGTCTCCATGCCGTTGACCTTCTCGGCACCGAGGTGCTTCAGGTCCGGGGAGTCCAGGAGCAGGGCGAGCTGCTGGGCCGGGTCCTGGTTCATGTTGTCCAGGCCGCCGGTCAACTGCTTCTGCAGCGCCTTGTCGCCGGAGGCGTCCGCCGCGGCCTTCATGTCCAGCTTCATCCAGCGCTTGCCGTCCACCTCGGCGGCCTGCTTGGCACCCATGTCCATGTACATGACCTGGTCGAGCATGATCATGTGCATCTGCTGCGGGGCGTCCGGGCCGCCGGCGCCGAGCATGGAGCCGTCCATGGTGATGTCCATCACCGCCGGGGACCAGCCCTGGATCCCCGTCATCCGGATGGTGCCCGACCCCGCGCCGGCGCCTTCGATGCTCATGGTCATCTTGACCTTGGCGGCCTTGGCGGCGGACGTCTTCTCGTACGCGGCCCGGATGACCTTCGTGACGTCGTCGTGGCTCCGTGCCCCCGGTGCGGCGCCCCCGGCCTTCGCGTCGCCGTCCTGACAGCCCGCGACCCCCGTGACGACGGCCGCGGCCGTCAGCGCGACGCCCGCGCGCCTCCATGTGGACGTGCTCATGAGTCCCCACCCCTTGATCCATGACTTCGCGGTCCTTCGAACCGTAGCAAGAAGCCGGCCCCGCACCTCCGGAGAGGTGCGGGGCCGGCTTGACCACTCAGTGAACCGGTGGGGTTCAGACCGCGGCCGGGTCCTCCTCGACGAGGAGGTTGCGGGTGCGGTTGGCGTCCAGCGGGATGCCGGGGCCCATCGTCGTGGTGACGGTCGCCTTCTTGATGTAGCGACCCTTCGCGGCGGACGGCTTCAGACGGAGGATCTCCTCCAGGGCCGCGGCGTAGTTCTCGACCAGCTTCGTCTCGTCGAAGGAGACCTTGCCGATGATGAAGTGCAGGTTCGAGTGCTTGTCGACGCGGAACTCGATCTTGCCGCCCTTGATGTCGTTGACGGCCTTCGCGACATCGGGGGTGACGGTGCCGACCTTGGGGTTCGGCATGAGACCACGCGGGCCGAGGACGCGGCCGAGGCGGCCGACCTTGCCCATGAGGTCCGGGGTGGCCACCACGGCGTCGAACTCGTTCAGGCGGTTGCCCTTGGAGATCTCGTCGATGAGCTCGTCGGAGCCGACGATGTCGGCGCCCGCGGCGATCGCGGCCTCGGCACGCTCACCGGTCGCGAAGACCAGGACCCGGGCGGTCTTACCGGTGCCGTGCGGGAGGTTCACGGTGCCACGGACCATCTGGTCGGCCTTGCGCGGGTCGACACCCAGGCGGAAGGCGACCTCGACGGTGCCGTCGAACTTCGTGGTGGCGGTCTCCTTGGCGAGACGGACGGCCTCGAGGGGCGCGTAGTTCCGCTCGCGGTCGACCTTGGCGTCCGCGGAGCGGAGAGCCTTGCTGCGCTTCACTGCTTCTCCTGTGCAGTTACACCATGCGGCTGTCGCCGCGTGGCAGGTATGGAGTCGTGGTGCGGGCCGGCGCTGGCCCTACCACTAGGTCACGAGGGGGGTGATCAGCCCTCGACCGTGATGCCCATGGAACGGGCGGTGCCGGCGATGATCTTGGACGCGGCGTCCAGGTCATTGGCGTTGAGGTCGGGGAGCTTGACCGTGGCGATCTCGCGGACCTGGGCGGCCGTGAGCTTGGCGACCTTGGTCTTGTGCGGCTCGCCGGAGCCCTTCTCCACACCCGCGGCCTTGAGGATCAGCTTGGCGGCCGGCGGAGTCTTGGTGATGAAGGTGAAGGTGCGGTCCTCGTAGACCGTGATCTCCACCGGCACGACCATGCCACGCTGCGACTCGGTCGCGGCGTTGTAGGCCTTGCAGAACTCCATGATGTTGACGCCGTGCTGACCCAGCGCGGGGCCGACCGGCGGGGCCGGGTTGGCCGCACCGGCGTTGATCTGGAGCTTGATAAGCCCCGTGACCTTCTTCTTCTTGGGAGGCATTGCTCTCTCCGGGTCCTAGTGAGAGTGTTCAGCCCGCCATCCGGTCATCCGGATGGAGGCATACCGCACAACGATAACGGGTAGAGTCGCGCGGCCAAAAACCGAGCAGGTCAGAGCGGCTGCGAGAGCCACTCTGACCTGGTCGGAAGACGGTGAGATCAGTTCTTCTGGATCTGGTCGAAGCTGAGCTCGACCGGGGTCTCGCGACCGAAGATCTCGACGAGGCCCTTGACCTTCTTCGAGTCCGGGTTGATCTCGTTGATCGTGGCCTGGAGGGTCGCGAACGGGCCGTCGGTGACGGTGACCGAGTCGCCGACCTCGAAGTCCAGGACCTGGACCTCCAGCTTGCGGGCCGGAGCCGGCTTGCCCTCGGCCTCGGCGGCCTCGCGGGCGGCCTTCTCCTCGGCCTCCGGGGCGAGCATCTTGACGATCTCGTCCAGGGTCAGCGGGTACGGGTCGTAGGCGTTGCCCACGAAGCCGGTGACGCCGGGGGTGTTGCGGACGACGCCCCAGGACTCGTTCGTCAGGTCCATGCGGACGAGGACGTAGCCGGGAAGCTTGTTCTGCTTGACGTTCTTCCGCTCGCCGCCCTTGATCTGGACGATCTCTTCCTCGGGGACCTCGGCCTGGTAGATGAAGTCCTCGACGTTGAGCGAGACGGCACGCTGCTCGAGGTTGGCCTTCACGCGCTTCTCGTAGCCCGCGTAGGTGTGGATGACGTACCACTCGCCGGGGAGGGTGCGGAGCTCCTCGCGGAGCGCGGCGACCGGGTCCACCGGGGCGGCCGGCTCGGCCTCCTCCTCGGTCTCTTCCCCGGCGTCCTCGACCTCGGCCTCGACGGCGTCGTCCTCGTCAGCCTCGTCGGACTCGGCCTCGACGGCGTCGTCCTCGTCGCTCTCGTCGACCTCGACGTCCTCGTCCGCAGCGTCCTCAGCAGCGTCGACCTCGACGTCCTCGTCGGCGGCCTCGACGATGTCCAGCTCGTCCTCGACGGACTCGGACTCGAAGGCGTCGTTCAGGTTCGCGTCAGACACGGTGGCTGCTTCTTCCTGCGATACAGATGGGTGGAACAAAAAGTCAGCCGAAGACGTACTTGACTGCTTCCTGGAAGCCATAGTCAATCACGGTGACGAGGCCGATCATGATGACGACGAAGACAATCACCACGGTGGTGTACGTCGACAGCTGGCTGCGCGTGGGCCAGACGACCTTGCGGAGCTCGGCGATGATCTGGCGGTAGAAGAGCGCGAGGCGGCCCAGAGGGCCCTTCTTTCCGCGCTTGCCGCCCTTGCGGGACTTCTTCTTCGACTCTGCGGACTCGTCGGCATCAGGCATGTCGATGGAGCCTACGGCGTCCGTCACGATCTCTCACCTGATTCCGGGTCGGCCGTGCCGCGCCCGGGTGGAGCCGCACGGCGGTGCAATGAAGTACGTACATGCGCACAACACCTGGCGGTGTGTGTAGCAGGGCCGGAGGGACTTGAACCCCCAACCGCCGGTTTTGGAGACCGGTGCTCTACCAATTGAGCTACGACCCTTTGTCGGTGTCCCCCAACCTACCGCATCGTGAGACGCGTTTGTTGCGGGCCAACGAGCAGTGAGCATACGTGGTCATGGGCCCCTACGTCGAACAGAAAGCGCGCCGACCTGCCGCCGGACGCGCGTACGACCGGGAATGACCGTTCCTGTCCGGTCCGTGAAACCTGTGTGCCGGGCCTCGACGCGGTCTGGGACGATGGGCCGCATGAGCGCTGCTACCCCTCCCACCGAGCGTCGGGTCTCCGCCCGGATCGGTGCGATCTCCGAGTCCGCCACCCTCGCCGTCGACGCCAAGGCCAAGGCCCTCAAGGCCGCCGGGCGCCCGGTGATCGGTTTCGGCGCGGGTGAGCCCGACTTCCCGACGCCGGACTACATCGTCGAGGCGGCCGTCGAGGCCTGCAAGGACCCCAAGTACCACCGCTACACGCCGGCCGGCGGTCTGCCCGAGCTGAAGGCCGCGATCGCCGCCAAGACGCTGCGCGACTCCGGTTACGAGGTCGACCCCTCCCAGGTCCTGGTGACCAACGGCGGCAAGCAGGCGATCTACGAGGCCTTCGCGGCGATCCTCGACCCGGGCGACGAGGTCATCGTCCCGGCGCCGTACTGGACGACGTACCCCGAGTCGATCCGCCTCGCGGGCGGTGTCCCGGTGGAGGTCGTGGCCGACGAGACCACGGGCTACCGGGTCTCGGTGGAGCAGCTGGAGGCGGCGCGCACGGAGAAGACCAAGGTCGTCCTCTTCGTCTCCCCCTCGAACCCGACCGGCGCGGTCTACAGCGAGGCCGAGACCGAGGCGATCGGCCGCTGGGCCGTCGAGCACGGCCTGTGGGTGCTGACGGACGAGATCTACGAGCACCTGGTGTACGGCGGCGCCTCCGCGGCCTCCCTGCCGGCCGTCCTGCCGGAGCTGCGCGACAAGTGCATCGTGGTCAACGGCGTCGCCAAGACGTACGCGATGACGGGCTGGCGCGTGGGCTGGATCATCGGCCCGAAGGACGTCGTGAAGGCCGCGACCAACCTGCAGTCGCACGCCACCTCCAACGTCTCCAACGTGGCGCAGGTCGCCGCGCTGGCCGCCGTCTCGGGCGACCTGGACGCGGTCGCGGAGATGGGCAAGGCCTTCGACCGCCGCCGCCAGACGATCGTGCGGATGCTGAACGAGATCGACGGCGTGCTGTGCCCGACCCCGGAGGGCGCGTTCTACGTGTACCCGTCGGTGAAGGGGCTGCTCGGCAAGGAGATCCGCGGCAAGCGCCCGCAGACCTCGGTCGAGCTGGCCGCCCTGATCCTGGACGAGGCCGAGGTCGCGGTCGTCCCGGGCGAGGCCTTCGGCACCCCGGGCTACCTGCGCCTGTCGTACGCGCTGGGCGACGAGGACCTGGTGGAGGGCGTGTCCCGGATGCAGAAGCTCCTGGCCGAGGCGCGCGACTGAACACGCACGCCCGGACGTCCGCGCGGGAACGGGCCCCTGCTTCTCCGGAAGCAGGGGCCCGTTCTCGCGTTCTAGCAAGGTCCCGATCGGGGAAACGGGCTGTATTCGTCCATTCGGGTGCGGCAGTATCGGCCGATGGAGCATGTACGCGATCTCACCCTGTTGCCCAAGGCCCATCTGCACCTGCACTTCACCGGTTCGATGCGGCCCACGACGCTCATCGAGCTGGCCGACAAGTACGGCGTGCACCTCCCGGAGGCGCTGAGCAGCGGTACGCCTCCCAGGCTGCGGGCGACCGACGAGCGCGGCTGGTTCCGCTTCCAGCGGCTCTACGACATCGCCCGCTCCTGCCTGCGCGAGCCGGAGGACATCCGGCGGCTGGTGCGCGAGGCGGCGCAGGAGGACGTGCGGGACGGCGCCGGGTGGCTGGAGATCCAGGTCGACCCCACCTCGTACGCCCCGCACCTGGGCGGTCTGATCCCGGCCCTGGAGATCATCCTGGACGCGGTGGACGGGGCCTCCCGGGAGACCGGGCTCGGGATGCGGGTGCTCGTCGCGGCGAACCGGATGAAGCACCCCCTGGAGGCGCGGACCCTGGCCCGGCTCGCGGTGCGGTTCGCGGACCGGGGGGTGGTCGGTTTCGGGCTCTCCAACGACGAGCGGCGGGGCATGGCCCGGGACTTCGACCGGGCCTTCGCGATCGCGCGGGAGGGCGGCCTCCTCGCGGCCCCGCACGGCGGCGAGCTGACGGGCCCCTCGTCCGTACGGGACTGCCTGGACGACCTGCGGGCGGCGCGGGTCGGCCACGGGGTGCGGGCGGCGGAGGACCCGAGGCTGCTGCGGCGGCTCGCGGAGAAGGGCGTGACCTGCGAGGTCTGCCCGGCGTCGAACGTCGCGCTCGGGGTGTACGAGAAGCCCGAGGACGTGCCGCTGCGGACCCTCTTCGAGGCCGGGGTGCCGATGGCGCTCGGCGCGGACGACCCGCTGCTCTTCGGTTCGCGGCTCGCGGCGCAGTACGAGATCGCCCGCCGGCACCACGGGTTCACGGACGCGGAGCTGGCGGAGCTGGCCCGGCAGTCGGTGCGGGGCTCGGCGGCGCCCGAGGACGTCCGGGCGAAGCTGCTCGCGGGGATCGACGACTGGCTCGCTAGCTGATCCCCCGGAGCAGGGTGCGGGCGAGCACGCGCGCGAAGTCGTCGAGGGAGTCCGGCGGCCTGCGGTCCGGGCTCATCTCCCAGGCGAAGGAGCGCTGCACGCAGGCTCCGAGGAGGAGGGAGGCGGCGGCCACCGGGTCGGCGTCGGGGTGGACGCGGCCGTGCCGCTGCTCGGCGCGGAGATAGGCGGCGAGGCCTTCGATGGGCTTGTGGGGGCCCATGCCGTAGGTGCGCATGGCCTCCTCGTGGCGCCGCTTGAGCTGCGGCTCCGCGTAGAGGGAGGCGACGACCGGGAAGGTCTGCTCGTAGAAGAGCGCGGCCTGTCGGGCGACCTCGGTGAGGTTCTCCTCGACGGTGCGGCCGCCGGGGTCGGCGACGAGCGTGCCGAGGAGGCCGCCGAGCTGGGGCAGGCGTTCGTCCAGGACGGCCAGGAAGATCTCTTCCTTGCTGCTGAAGTACTTGTAGAGCGCGGCTTCCGAGCAGCCGGCCTCCTTGGCGATCTCCTTGGTGGTGGTGCGGGCGAGCCCCGCCGTCCGCATGAGGTCGCGTGCGGCGTCGACGATCCGGGTCCGGGTCGGCCTCTGTTCCATGCATCCTCCAGCCACGCTTGACGTGTGAGTGAGTATCCACTCACCCTGGGGGTGAGTGAATACTTACCCACCCGGGGAGGGTGCGACATGAAGCTCACAGTCTTCGGTGCGACCGGCGGCATCGGCCGGGAGATCGTCCGGCAGGCGCTGGCCTCGGGCCACGAGGTGACGGCGGTGGTCCGGGACCCCGCACGGCTCGCGGCGACGGGCTCCCGCCTGACGGTCCGGCGGGCCGACCTGTCCGACCCCGAGGCCCTGCGCGGGGCGGTCGCGGGCCGGGACGCGGTGCTCTCGGGCCTCGGGGCCCGCACGCGGGCGGACGCGGGCGTGACCGCCCGGCTCACCCGCTCGGTGCTCGCGGCGATGGAGGCCGAGAGGACGCGCCGGCTCCTGGTGGTCAGCGCGGCCCCGCTGGGCCCGGTCCCGGACGGTCAGGCCCTCGTCGACAAGGCGATGCTGGCGATCGTCAACAACGTCCTGAAGGACGTCTACGCCGACCTGCGGGTCATGGAGTCGGAGCTCGCCGCGAGCAGCGCCGACTGGACGTCCGTACGGCCGCCCAGACTGACGGACGAGCCGGGCACCGGCCGGTACCGCAAGGTCGTCGGCGGCACCCCGCCCCGGGGCCGATCCCTGGCCCGCGCGGACGTGGCGCACGCGATGCTGGCGATGATCGACGACCCCGCGACGGTCAAGCAGGCCGTCGGAGTCGCGTACTAGGGGGTGCCTCGCCGATCCGGCCTGATCGGCGAGGCGCCCCCTAGAGCTCCACGCCCACCGTCACGGGCTCGTTGACGAGGGTGATCCCGAAGGCCTCGCGCACTCCGGCGACGACCTCGCGGGCGAGGGCGAGGAGGTCCTCGGTGGTCGCCCCGCCGCGGTTGGTGAGGGCGAGCGTGTGCTTGGTGGAGATGCGGGCGGGCCCGGAGCCGTACCCCTTGGTGAAGCCCGCCTTGTCGATCAGCCAGGCCGCCGAGGTCTTGGTGAAGGAGGTGCCCGCGGGGAAGGCCGGCGCCTGGGCCCCGGGGCCGAGGCGCTCGGCCACGCGGGCCCGGAAGGCGTCGAACTCCTCGTGGGTGAGGATCGGGTTGGTGAAGAAGGATCCGGCGGACCAGGTGTCGTGGTCCTCGGGGTCCAGGACCATGCCCTTGCTCGCGCGCAGCCCCAGGACGGTCTCGCGGGCGTGGGCGAGCGGCACCCGGTCGCCCATCTCGACGCCGAGGGCGCGGGCGGTCTGCTCGTAGGCGATCGGGGCGGACATGCCGCCGGCGTCCTCCAGCTCGAAACGGACGCGCAGCACGACGTAGGCGTCCGGCAGCTTCTTGAAGAGGCTGTGCCGGTACGAGAAGTCGCACTGCTCGTTCGTCAGCGTGACGACCCGGTGGTCGTTCCTGTCGTACGCCACGACCTCGGTGATCGTGGCGGAGACGTCCTGTCCGTACGCGCCGACGTTCTGGATGGGGGTCGCGCCGGCCGAGCCGGGGATGCCGGCCAGGCACTCGATCCCGGCGAGTCCGGCCTCGACGGTCCGGGCGACGACGTCGGTCCAGACCTCGCCGGCGGCGACCTCGAGCCGGGTCCCGTCGAGGGCGAAGCCGGTGGTGGCGATGCGCAGCGCGGTGCCGTCGAAGCCCTTGTCCCCGATGACCAGGTTGGATCCGCCGCCGATGATCAGCAGCGGGGACCCGGTGGCCTCGGCCTCGCGGATCGCGGTGATGACCTCGTCGTCGGTGGTGGCGGTGACGAGCCGGGTGGCGGGGCCGCCGAGCCGGAAGGTGGTCAGGGGCGCGAGGGGGGCGTCGTTGAGGAGCTGCACGGGCCAAGGGTACTTACCCCGGCGGGCAAGCACCCTCGCGGACCGTCAGGCCAGTCGTACGACGGCCCGGCTCATGCCCAGGACCTTCTGCCCGGCGCTCGTGGCCGTGAGGTCGACCCGCACCCGCTGGTCGTCCAGCTTGGCGGCGACCTTGGCGGAGACCTCGATCAGGGCGCCGGACCCGTCGTCGGGGACGACGACCGGCTTGGTGAAGCGGACGCCGTACTCGACGACGGCGGCGGGGTCGCCGGCCCAGTCGGTGACGACGCGGATCGCCTCGGCCATGGTGAACATGCCGTGGGCGATGACGTCCGGGAGGCCGACCTCGACCGCGAACTTCTCGTTCCAGTGGATCGGGTTGAAGTCCCCGGAGGCGCCGGCGTACCGCACGAGCGTGGCGCGGGTCACGGGGAAGGTCTGCGCGGGCAGCTCGGTGCCGACCTCGACCTCGTCGTAGGCGATCTTCGCGGTCATGGTCAGGCCCCCTCGGGTGCGCGGGAGACGAGCTTGGTCCAGGCGGTGACGACGTGCTCGCCGGAGGCGTCGTGGACCTCGCCGCGGATGTCCAGGATGTCGTTGCCGGCGAGGGACTTGATCGCCTCGATGGTGGAGGTGACCGAGAGCCGGTCCCCGGCGCGTACGGGCCGGGTGTAGGCGAACTTCTGGTCGCCGTGGACGACGCGGCTGTAGTCGAGGCCCAGCTGCGGGTCCTCGATGACGGCACCGGCCGCCTTGAACGTGATGGCGAACACGAAAGTGGGCGGGGCGATCACATCGGAATGCCCGAGCGCCTTGGCCGCCTCGGTGTCGGTGTACGCGGGATTGGCGTCACCGATCGCCTCGGCGAACTCGCGGATCTTCTCGCGGCCGACCTCGTAGGGCGCGGTGGGCGGATAGGTCCGGCCCACGAAGGACTGGTCGAGCGCCATGGACTCGATACCTCCTGGATTTGTTGCCGATGTTGCCGGTGGTGCCGATAAACGACACGAGGCCGCCCCCTGGTGGGGACGGCCTCGTGTACGAGCCTGATTAGCGCGTCTCGCGGTGCGCCGTGTGCGAGTTGCAGCGGGGGCAGTGCTTCTTCATCTCAAGACGGTCCGGGTTGTTACGCCGGTTCTTCTTGGTGATGTAGTTCCGCTCCTTGCACTCCACGCAGGCCAGCGTGATCTTCGGGCGGACGTCGGTGGCAGCCACGTGAGTGCTCCTTGACGGACGGATGGACGGATGAACGCATAGAAGAGTAGCCGATCGCAGGACCGACCCCACAATCGGCTACTGTCTGTAGCGGTGACCGGACTTGAACCGGTGACACAGCGATTATGAGCCGCTTGCTCTACCGACTGAGCTACACCGCTTTGATGATCCGGACCCCGCCCGAAGGCGGGACCCCTCTCACCAGAGCCCCAATACGGAATCGAACCGTAGACCTTCTCCTTACCATGGAGACGCTCTACCGACTGAGCTATTGGGGCGAGCGAGGAAGACATTACACGGTCTCCGCCCCATCGCCCAAATCCGTTTCCCCGGGGCCTCCCGACGGCCCCCACCAGGCGTCTCGTACGCCACTCGTGGCCTCATCGGTACGACTATTGCGCTCCTCCTCGAAGGCCGCTCCGAGCACCCCTAGGCTCGGCCCCACGCTGCGTGATCTCGATCTTGAGGAGCCTTGAGGAGGCCGATGTCAGCCGACAGCAAGCAGCCCCAGCCGCCCGAGGACGGGGCCGCCACCGCCGCCGACTCGACCTCGCTCCTGCTCTCCCACGCGCGGCTCACCGACGGACGGACCGTGGACGTACGGCTCGCCGGCGGCCGGATCGAGGCCGTCGGCACCGCGGGCAGCCTCACCACCGTGGGCGCCCGCGTCGACCTCGGCGGCTACCTCCTGCTGCCCGCCGCCGCCGAGCCCCACGCCCACGCCGACACCGCGCTCTCCGCCGACACCCCGGGGCCCGTCTCGTACGCCCCCGAGGAGGTGCAGCGGCGGGCCACCGAGGCCGCGCTCCTCCAGCTCGGCCACGGCGCGACGGCGCTCCGCGCGCACGTGCGCATCGGCGACGTCCACGGACTCGGCCCGCTCGAGGCGGTGCTGCAGGCCCGGCGCTCGCTGCGCGGCCTCGCCGACCTGACGGCCGTCGCCGTGCCCCGGCTGCTCACGGGCGTCGCGGGAGCGGACGGCCTCGCGATGCTGCGGGACGCGGTGAAGATGGGCGCCGGGGTGGTCGGCGGCTGCCCGGACCTCGATCCGGACCCGGCCGGATACGTGGAGGCCGTCCTCGGCGTCGCGGCCGAGCACGGCGTCCCGGTCGACCTGCACACCGACGGGGACGACCCGGCCCGGCTCGCCCGGCTCGCGGCGATGGCCGGCGGACTGCGGCCCGGGGTCACGATCGGACCGTGCGCCGGCCTCGCCCGGCTCCCCCCCGACGCGGCGGGCCGGGCGGCGGACCGGCTGGCGGAGGCCGGGGTGACGGTGGTCTGCCTGCCGCAGGGCGGCTGCGGCGGCACCGAGGTGCGCGGGGCGGCGCCGGTGCGGCTGCTGCGGACGGCCGGGGTGCGGGTCGCGGCGGGCAGCGGCGCGCTGCGGGACGTGGCCAACCCCGTGGGGCGCGGGGACCCGTTGGAGGCGGCCTACCTGCTGGCCTCGCTCGGCGGACTGCCGCCCCAGGAGGCGTACGGGACGGTGAGCGCGCGGGCGCGGGCGGCGATGGGCCTGCCGGAGGTGCGGGTGGAGGCCGGCTTCCCGGCGGAGCTGCTCGCGGTGCGCGGCGAGCGGCTGGCGGGCGTGCTGTCCCTCGCGTACAGCCGGATCGTGGTGCACCGGGGGCGGGTGGTGGCCCGGACGAGCGCGGTGCGGGAGTACTGCGACTCGGCGGCGGCCCTGGACCTGCCCCGCCAGGCGCGCCCGGAGCGGCCGCCCGAGCCGGGGGGCCCTCCGGCCGGACCCGACGTACGGTCGTGAGTATGCGCATCGTCATCGCTGGAGGACACGGACAGATCGCCCTGCGCCTGGAGAGGCTGCTCTCGCACGCCGGGCACGAGGTCGCGGGGATCATCCGCAGCCCCGGACAGGGCGCCGACCTGCGGGAGGCGGGCGCCGAGCCCGTCGTCCTGGACCTGGAGTCGGCGTCGGTCGAGATGGTGGCCGCGGTCCTGCAGGGCGCCGACGCGGCCGTCTTCGCGGCGGGCGCGGGCCCGGGCAGCGGCGCCGACCGCAAGGACACGGTGGACCGGGCGGCGGCCGTCCTCTTCGCCGACGCGGCGGAGCGCGCGGGCGTGCGCCGGTACCTCGTCGTCTCCTCGATGGGCGCGGACGCCTCCCACGCGGGCGACGGGATCTTCGACGCCTACCTCCGCGCGAAGGGCGCGGCCGACGACGAGATCCGTTCCCGCACGGCCCTGGACTGGACGATCCTGCGTCCCGGCTCCCTGACGGACGACGCGGGCACGGGCATGGTCCGCCTGGAGGCCCGCACGGGCCGCGGCCCGGTCCCCCGGGACGACGTGGCCGCGGTCCTCGCCGAACTCCTCGACACCCCGGCGACCGCCGGCCTGACGCTGGAACTGGTCGCCGGTTCGGTCCCGGTCTCGGTCGCGGTGAAGGACGTGGCCGGCAACTGACGCGGAACGACGAAGAAGGCCCCCGGTGCAAGCACCGGGGGCCTTCTTCAGTGTGGCGACGCCAGGATTCGAACCTGGGTAGGCTAAGCCGACGGATTTACAGTCCGCTCCCATTGGCCACTCGGGCACATCGCCATGGGTTCGCTGCCCCGGTTCACCGCTTTCCTGCGGTGTTCCCCGGCAACGACGTAAACAATACCTGATCCCCGGGGGTGCTTCGCCACCCGATTGATCAGCGGTTCGGCCGGCGGCTCACCCCCTAGGCTTTGGGGCGTACCCCACAGCATCCGAGCAAGGAGCCACGAGTCATGGCCGACTCCAGTTTCGACATCGTCTCCAAGGTCGAGCGGCAGGAGGTCGACAACGCCCTCAACCAGGCCGTGAAGGAGATCTCCCAGCGTTACGACTTCAAGGGAACCAACGCCTCGATCTCCTGGTCGGGCGAGAAGATCCTGATGCAGGCGAACGGCGAGGAGCGCGTCATGGCGATCCTCGACATCTTCCAGACCAAGCTGATCAAGCGCGGGATCTCGCTCAAGTCGCTGGACGTCGAGGGCGAGCCGCAGCTGTCCGGCAAGGAGTACAAGCTCTTCGCCTCCGTGCAGGAGGGCATCTCCCAGGAGAACGCCAAGAAGGTCGCGAAGACCATCCGCGACGAGGGCCCCAAGGGCGTCAAGGCGCAGGTGCAGGGCGACGAGCTGCGCGTCAGCTCGAAGAGCCGGGACGACCTGCAGGCCGTGCAGGCGCTGCTCAAGGGCAAGGACTTCGACTTCGCGATCCAGTTCGTGAACTACCGCTGACCTCGCGCCGGTGCCGTGCCGGGCCACGAGGGCCGTGTCCGAATACCGCCAGCCCCACGCCCGGCGGTCCCCGCACACTGGGTCCCGGAAAGACCCGTGCGGGGAGAGGAACCAGCCATGACCGTGTACGCGTACGTCGACGGCCCCCTGGGCGAGATGCTCCTCGTCGGGCAGCTCGCCGAAGGGGGCCGGGCCGTGCTGCGCTCGCTGTCCCTGCCGGGGCAGAAGGGCGCCGTCGTGGTCGAGGACGGCTGGACGCTCGCGCCCGGGGCGTTCGCCGGGGCCGCCGGGCAGCTGGGCGAGTACTTCGCCGGCCGCCGGGACCGGTTCGACCTGCCGCTCGCCGACGACGCCGGGACCGCGTTCCAGCGGCGCGTCTGGCGGGCCCTGGAGGAGATCCCGTACGGGACCACCGTCTCGTACGGGGAGATCGCCCGGCGGGTCGGTTCGCCCGGCGCCGGGGTACGGGCCGTGGGCACCGCCGTCGGCCGCAATCCGCTGCTCGTGGTGCGGCCCTGCCACCGGGTGATCGGCGCCGACGGAAGCCTGCGCGGATACGCCGCGGGCCTCGCGCGCAAAGAGCGGCTCCTGGGCCTGGAGGGGGCCCTCGTGGGCTCCCCCGCGTGACCGAGGGCCTCTTCCCCCGCGAGCGGGCCGAGGTCGCGCCCGGGGCGGTGCACGTGCCCGGGTGGCTGCCGTTCGCGCGCCGGCGGGAGCTGGTGGACGCCTGCCGGGAGTGGGGGCGCGGCCCCTTCCCGTACCGGCACACCGTGCTGCCCGGCGGCGGCGTCATGTCGGTGCGCTCGCTGGCCCTGGGCCGGCAGTGGGTGCCGTACCGCTACCTCGACGCGGTCGGGATCGAACTGCCGGACTGGCTGGTCGAGCTGGGCCGGGAGGCGCTCGTCGAGGCGTACGGCGAGCACGGCGGCTTCGCCCCCGACACCGCGCTCGTGAACTTCTACGCGCCGGGGGCGCGGATGGGCATGCACCAGGACCGGGAGGAGCGCTCCTCCGCGCCGGTGGTGTCGCTGAGCCTCGGGGACCGGTGCGTGTTCCGCTTCGGGAACGAGGAGAACCGCGGCCGGCCGTACCGGGACGTCGACCTGGGCTCCGGGGACCTCTTCGTCTTCGGCGGGGCTTCGCGCCGGGTTCACCACGGGGTCCCCAAGGTGTTCCCGGGGACGGCCGAACCGGGGCTCGGCCTGGTGGGGCGGCTGAACATCACGCTCAGGGAGACCGGCCTCAGCGTTCCGTGAGCGTTTAATGTGCGGGGCATGACACCGGAACTGCGCCGCTCCCTCGGCCTCTTCGACGCGGTCGTGATCGGCCTCGGCTCGATGGTGGGAGCCGGGATCTTCGTCGCGCTCGGGCCCGCCGCGGACGCGGCCGGTTCCGGGGCCGGACTGCTCTGGGCGCTCGGGACCGCCGCCGCCGTCGCGTACTGCAACGCCATGGCCTCGGCACGGCTCGCCGCCCTCTACCCGGCCTCCGGCGGCACCTATGTGTACGGTCGCGAACGCCTCGGTTCGTTCTGGGGCTACCTGGCCGGCTGGGCGTTCGTCGCCGGCAAGACCGCCTCGTGCGCGGCCATGGCGCTCACGGTGGGGGCGTACGTGTGGCCGGAACAGGCGCACGCGGTGGCGGTCGCCGCCGTCGTCGCCCTGACCGCCGTCAACTACGGGGGAGTTCAGAAGTCGGCGCTCCTCACGCGGGTGATCGTGGCGTTCGTCCTGGCGGTGCTCGCCTGCGTGGTGACGGCCTCCCTCGGAGCCGGCGGGGAAGGACTCGCGGCGCCCGGCGGCGACTTCACCACGGGCGGGGTCCTCCAAGCCTCGGGTTTGCTCTTCTTCGCGTTCGCGGGGTACGCGCGGATCGCCACGCTCGGCGAGGAGGTCCGCGATCCGGCCCGCACCATCCCCCGGGCGGTGCCGCTCGCCCTCGGCCTCGCGCTCGCCGTCTACGCGCTCGTCGCCGTCGCCGTGCTCGCCGTCCTCGGCCCCTCCGCCCTCGCCGCCTCCCCCGCGCCGCTCGCCGACGCGGTCCGCGCCGCGGACGCGCACCGACTGGTGCCGCTGGTCACGGCCGGCGCGGCGGTCGCCGCCCTGGGCTCGCTGCTCTCCCTGATCCTCGGGGTGTCCCGCACGACCCTGGCCATGGCCCGCGACGCGTACCTGCCGACGGCCCTCGCGGCCGTGCACCCCCGCCACCGGGTCCCGCACCGGGCGGAGCTCGCGGTGGGCGCGGTGGTGGCCGTGGTGGCGGCGACGGCGGACGTGCGGGGCGCGATCGGCTTCTCGTCGTTCGGCGTCCTCGTCTACTACGGGATCGCGAACGCCTCCGCCTGGACCCTCGGCGGCCGCGCCCGCCGGCTGGCCGCGCTCGGCCTCACCGGCTGCGCCGCCCTCGCCTTCGCCCTCCCCCTCGGTTCCGTCCTCGCGGGCTCGGGGGTCGTGGCGGCGGGGGTGGTGGCCTGGGCGATCAGCCGGGGCCGGGCGACACCCCCCACGTGAGCCCGCGGGGCCCTTCCGGTCCCCCCGCCCGCGACGGGCGGGGGGCGCGTCAGCGGCCCGAGTAGGGGTACGGCCGGTCCGTGGGGACGATCTCCTTGCCGAGCGGCAGCAACGACACCGGGATCAGCTTGAAGTTCGCGACGCCCAGCGGGATGCCGATGATCGTGACGCACAACACGATCCCGGTCGTGATGTGACCGAGCGCGAGCCACCACCCCGCGAGGACCAGCCACAGCACGTTGCCGACGCAGGACGGCGCGCCCGCGTCGCGGCGGTCGACGACCATGTGGCCGAAGGGCCAGAGCGCGTAGAGGCCGATGCGGAACGCGGCGAGCCCGAAGGGGATGCCGATGATCGTGATGCAGAGCAGGACGCCCGCGGCGATGTAGCCCAGGAACATCCAGAAGCCGCACAGGACCAGCCATATGACGTTGAGGAGCGTCTTCACGGGCGTCGACCTGCCATCTGTTCGAGCCGGGCGATGCGCTCGGCCATCGGCGGATGGGTGGAGAACATCTTGGAGAGGCCCTGCCCGGGCCGGAAGGGGTTCGCGATCATCATGTGGCTCGCGGTCTCGATCTTCGGCTCGGGCGGCAGCGGCAGCTGCCGGGTGCCGGCCTCCAGCTTCCGCAGGGCGCCGGCGAGGGCGAGCGGGTCTCCGGTGAGCTGGGCGCCGGAGGCGTCGGCCTCGTACTCGCGGGAACGGGAGATGGCGAGCTGGATGACCGAGGCGGCGATCGGGCCGAGGATCATGATCAACAGCATGCCGAGCAGCCCGGGGCCCTCGTCGTCGTCGGAGCGGCCGACGGGGATCAGCCAGGCGAAGTTGACCAGGAACATGATCACGGAGGCGAGCGCTCCGGCGACCGAGGAGATGAGGATGTCCCGGTTGTAGACGTGGCTCAGCTCGTGTCCGATGACCCCGCGGAGCTCGCGTTCGTCGAGGAGGGCGAGGATGCCCTCGGTGCAGCAGACGGCGGCGTTGCGCGGGTTGCGGCCGGTCGCGAAGGCGTTGGGCGCCTGGGTGGGTGAGATGTAGAGCCGCGGCATGGGCTGGCGGGCCTGGGTGGAGAGCTCGCGGACCGTCCTGTACAGGGCAGGCGCCTCGAACTCGCTCACCGGGCGGGCGCGCATGGCCCGCAGCGCCAGCTTGTCGCTGTTCCAGTACGCGTACGCGTTGGTGCCGAGCGCCACGAGCAGCGCGACGATCAGCCCCGTACGCCCGAAGAAGCTGCCGATGACGATGATGAGGGCCGAGAGCCCTCCGAGGAGGACGGCGGTCCTCAGCCCGTTGTGCCGGCGGTGCACGGTACGCCCTCCAGGTGGTGCGGCAGGGGAACCCTTTTTTTTCCTCGCGGTGACCTCCCCCGGATTTCGTCCGGAGGGGACCCCCATGTCCAGTGGACCCTTCCGTACCGGTCAACGCCAGGCGGAAGGTTCGGGTTCCCCGGCTCGCACGGGGCGCCGTGTGGGCCGTACGGGTGAAAGGCGCCCCTAGCGGCCGACGGGCGCCGGGATCTTCTCCAGGCCGAGGGCGACGGGCTCGACCTCGCTGGTGCAGTGGGCGCAGCGGGAGGCGATGGCCGGGATCTCGGTGAAGCAGCGGGGGCAGTCGCGCTTCTCCGCCTTGGGGTCCTTCGCCTCCTCCTTGGCGAACTTCGCCTGGATCTTCGTCATGGGGACGACGATCAGGAAGTAGAGGACGGCCGCCGTGATGACGAAGGCGATGACGGCGGCGATGGCCAGACCGTACGGGAAGACCGTGCCCTGGATCGAGAAGCTGGCCTCGCTGAAGTCGCCGACCGAACCGGTCGCCAGGCCGATGAGCGGGGTGATGAACGCCTTGCTGAAGCCGGTGACGACGGCCGTGAACGCCGAGCCGACGGCCAGGCCGATGGCCATCGAGATGACGTTCCCGCGAAGGATGAAGTCCTTGAATCCGTTCAGCACGGGGTGTTGCTCCTCGGTATGTCTCTGCGGGGGTCAGAACAGGGTCGTCGCCGCGAAGCGGAGGGCGAACTGCGGGTAGCCCGACAGCACGGCTCCGGCGACGGCGGTCAGCACGATCGCCAGGGTGACCGGAACGGGGGCCCTGTGGGGGGCCTTCTCGGCCGCCCCCTCCGGCGCGCGGAAGAGCAGGGCCGTCCAGCGCAGGTAGTAGAAGAGCGCGATCACGACGTTGACGCCCATGATCACGGCCAGCCATCCGAGGCCCGCGTCGACGGCCGCCGAGAAGACGGTCACCTTGGCGAAGAGGCCGATGATACCCGGGGGCAAACCGGCCAGATTCAGGAGGAAGAACCCGAGCGCGAGGGCGGCGGCGGGGCGGGCGGCGTACAGGCCCCGGTAGTCCGCGATCCGGTTCTCGGGGCGGGTGCGGGCGACGAGCGCGACGACCGCGAAGGCGCCGAGGTTCACGACGGCGTACATCAGGGCGTACGCGACGGTGGCGCCGATCTGGTCGTCGCCGGAGTACGCGGCGGCCGCGATCGGCACCAGGAGGTAGCCGGCCTGGGCGACGGAGGACCAGGCGAGGAGCCGTACCGCGCTCCACGCGCGCGTGGAGACCTGGCGGAGGGCGGCGACGTTGCCGGCGGTCATGGTGAGCGCGGCGAGGACGGCGAGCGCCGGGCCCCACACGTCCGCGTACGACGGGAAGGCGACGACGGTCACCAGGACGAGACCGGTGAAGCCGACGGCCTTGCCCACGACGGAGAGGTAGGCGGCGACGGGCAGCGGGGCGCCGACGTAGGTGTCGGGCACCCAGAAGTGGAAGGGGACGGCGGCCGTCTTGAAGGCGAAGCCGACGAGGGTGAGGGCGACGCCGGCCTCGGAGAGGGTCTGGAGCTGTCCGGGGACGTCGTCGAGGCGCTGGGCGACCTCCGTGAGGTGGAGGGTGCCGGTCGCCGCGTACACGAAGCTGACGCCGAGGAGGGTGACGGCGGTCGCGGTGACGGAGGAGAGGAAGAACTTGAGCGCGGCCTCGCCGGACATGCGGTCGCCGCGCTTGAGGCCGACCAGCGCGAAGGCCGGCAGCGAGGCCACCTCCAGGGCGACCACGAGGGTCGCCAGGTCCCGTGAGGCGGGCAGCAGGGCGGCGCCGGCGGCGGAGGAGAGCAGCAGGAACCAGTACTCGCCGGCCGGGAGCCTCTCGCGGGTGGCGTCCAGGGAGAGGAGCGCGGTGAGCAGCGCGCCGGCGAGGACGAGCAGCTGGATGACGAGGGTGAAGTGGTCGGCGGTGTAGCTGCACGCCTGGGTGCGGGTGTCGGCGGTGAGGCAGAAGGTCTCGCGGTCGCCGGACCGCAGCGGCAGGAGGAGGGCGAGGGCGGCGGTGAGGCCGCCGATCGCGGTCCAGCCGAGGAGCTGCTTGCGCTCCTGGGGGACGAAGAGGTCGGCGACGAGGACGACGAGCGCGACCACGGCGGTGAGGGTCGGGGGCGCGATCGCGAGCCAGTCGACGGACTGGACGAGGGACGTCATCGGGGGCCTCCCGCGAGGAGCTGCTGGACGGCCGGGTCGGTGAGGCCGAGGAGGACGGCGGGCCAGAGTCCGGCGAGGACGGTGAGGGCGACGAGCGGGGTCCAGGCGGCGAACTCGTACCCCTGGACGTCGGCGACGGCCGTCTCCCCGGCGGGCCGCGGGCCGCCCATGCAGACGCGGCGGACGACGACGAGGAGGTAGGCGGCGGTGAGGAGGGTGCCGAAGGCGCCGATCGCCATGAAGGTGAGGAAGGCGGGGCGGTTGAGCCCGGCGGCCGGGTCGAAGGCGCCGAAGAGGGCGAGCATCTCGCCCCAGAATCCGGCGAGGCCGGGCAGTCCGAGGGAGGCGACGGCGGCGAAGGCGAGGAGGGCGCCGAGGCGGGGGGCCCGGCCGTAGAGGGCTGCGCCGGTGGCGCCGGCGAGGGTGTCGAGGTCGGCGGTGCCGTAGCGGTCCTTGACGGCTCCGACCAGGAAGAACAGCAGGCCGGTGATGAGGCCGTGGGCGATGTTGGCGAAGAGCGCGCCGTTGACGCCGGTGGGGGTCATGGTGGCGATGCCGAGGAGCACGAAGCCCATGTGGCCGACGGAGGAGTACGCGATGAGGCGCTTGAGGTCGCCCTTGCTGCCGGGCCTCGCGAGGGCGAGGCAGGCGAGCGAGCCGTAGATGATCCCGGCGACGGCGAAGGCGGCGAGGTACGGGGCGAAGGTCCGCATGCCGTCGGGGGCGATCGGCAGGACGATCCGGACGAAGCCGTACGTGCCCATCTTGAGCAGGACGCCGGCGAGGAGGACGGAGCCGACGGTCGGGGCGGCGGTGTGGGCGTCCGGGAGCCAGCTGTGCAGCGGCCACATCGGGGTCTTCACGGCGAGCCCGAGGCCGATCGCGAGAACGGCGATGACCTGCACCGATGTGGTCAGTCCGCGGCCGTTGTCGGCGGCGAGTGCCACCATGTCGAACGTGCCCGCCTTCACACCGATGAGGAGCAGGCCGAGCAGCATGACGACGGAGCCGAGCAGCGTGTAGAGGATGAACTTCCAGGCGGCGGCCTGCCTGCCCTCGCCGCCCCAGCGGGCGATCAGGAAGTACATCGGGATGAGGACCGTCTCGAAGGCCAGGAAGAACAGGACGAGGTCGAGGACGGCGAAGGTGGCGAGGGTGCCGGACTCCAGGACGAGCAGCAGGGCGACGAAGGCCTTGGGGGAAGGCCCCGGGGCCCCCGGCGTCGGCCGCTGGTGCTGCTGCTTGAAGTAGCTGTACAGCGCGCAGAGGAAGGTCAGCAGCGCGGTCAGGACCAGGAGGGGGAGGGAGATGCCGTCGACACCGAGGTGGATGCGCACGTCCAGCGCCCTGATCCAGCTGATGTCCGTCGTGGCCTGCATCGTCGACGGGTGGTCGTGGTCGAAGCCGAGCGCGAGGACGAGCGCGGCCAGCAGGATGACGCCGGTGACGGTGACGCCGTGGCGCAGCACGGCCTGGTCGGGTGACTTCCCCTTCAGTCCGGGCGGGGCGGGCAGGAAGGCGGCGACGGCGCCGACCAGCGGGCCGACGACGATCGACGCGAGGAGGAACTGCATCACGGATTCGCTGATATCGATCACGGCTCACGCTCCGGCGACGGCGTTGGCGAGGGCGACGGCGACGATCGCCAGGACGACGGAGCCGGCGAGCAGGGCGCTCAGGTAGGTCTGGACGTTGCCGGTCTGGGCGCGGCGGACGAGCCATCCGAGGCCCTTCGCGCCGTTCCCCGCGGCCCGTACGTAGGTGTCGACGACCTCGCGGTCCAGGAAGCGGACCAGGGAGGCGGCGGCGAGTACGGGGCGGACGAAGGCGGTCCGGTAGACGGCGTCCAGGTGGAAGCCGGCGGCGGCCGGTCCGTGCAGCGGTCCCAGGAGGGCGCGGCCGGGGTCGGCCGGGTCCTCGGCGGGCCGCGGCAGGTGCAGCGCCTCGGCTTCGACCTGACCCGCCTCGGCGTCCGGGTGGGCGACGCGCGGGACGGGGGCGGGCACGGAGGCCGTGACCGGGGTGCGGGTCGCGAGGGTCCGCCAGACCGCGTAGGTGATCACGGCTCCGGCGACGGCGAGGCCGGTGCCGAGGACGGCCGTGGTCAGGGTCGGGGTGAGGGCGTGCCCGTCGAACCAGTCGTCGAGGTACGTGACGGTCGTACCGAAGCCCAGGGAGGGGATCGCGAGCACCCACAGGACGCTCGTCATGGCGATCGGCTGGCGCCCGTGGTCGGGGGCCTCGGGGCCGCGGCCGCGGAAGGTCCGCAGCCAGAGGCGGAGCGCGTAGGCGGCGGTGAGCAGGGCGGTCAGCAGACCCGCGACGAGGACGGTCCAGCCGGCCCCGGCGGGGGCGACGTCCCGCTCGCCGAGGGCGGTGTGCTCGGCGGCCACGAGCACGGCCTCCTTGGAGAAGAAGCCGGCGAAGGGCGGGATCGCGGCGAGCGCGAGGAGGGCGACGGTCATCGTCCAGTACGCGTCGGGGACGCGCCGGGCGAGGCCGCTCATGCGGGACATCGCGGTGAGCGAGTTGGTGCCGGCGGCGTGGATGACCGCGCCGGCGGCGAGGAACAGCAGCGCCTTGAACGCGGCGTGCGAGAGGAGGTGGAAGACGGCGGCCCCGCGGTCGCCGACGGCGAGGGCCCCGGCCATGTAGCCGAGCTGTCCCATCGTCGAGTAGGCGAGGACCCGCTTGATGTCGTCCTGGGCGAGCGCGGCGAGCGCCGAGCCGACCATGGTGATCGCGGCCATCACGGCGAGCACGGTCATCGCGGCGGCGGAGGCGGCGAAGACCGGGAGGAGCCGGGCCGTGAAGTAGATGCCGGCGGCGACCATCGTCGCCGCGTGGATGAGCGCGGAGACGGGGGTGGGGCCGGCCATGGCGTCCGGGAGCCAGGTGTGGAGCGGGAACTGCGCGGACTTGCCCGCGACGCCGGCGAGCAGCAGCAGCGCGATCACGGTGGGGTGGTCGAGGCCGCCGCTCGCGACGGCGCCGAGGACGCCCGTGATCCGGAACGTGCCCGCGTCGGCGGCGAGCGCGAAGAGACCGATCAGGAAGGGGACGTCGCCGAGCTTGGTGACGAGGAAGGCCTTCAGGGAGGCGGACCGGGCCTCGGGGGTCTCCCAGTAGTGGCCGACGAGGAAGTACGAGCAGATGCCCATGACCTCCCAGCCGACCAGGAGCACCATCAGGTCGCCGGAGTAGACGACGAGCAGCATCGCGGAGGTGAAGAGGGAGACGAGCGCGGCGTACGAGGGGTAGCGCGGGTCGTCGCGGAGGTAGCCGGTCGAGTAGACCTGCACACAGGTGGCGACCACGCCGACGAGGACGGCGACGAGGGCGGCGAAGCCGTCGATGTGGAGGGCCAGGTCGATGGGGACCGAGCCGGTCGGGGTGAGCTGGGTGGCGGCGTCGATCGCCCTGCCCCCGCCCTGGCGGGCGGCGACGAGGGCGGCCAGGACGGCGGCGGTGAGCGTCGGCAGCACGGCCAGCGGGCGGACGAGGCCGGGCGCGGTGCGGCCCAGCAGGAGTCCGGCGACGGAGCCGAGGAAGGGGAGGAGGGGGACGAGGACGGCGAGGGTGGTCGTGGTCACGCGGCGGCCTCGGCCTTCTCCTCGGCGGACGGCTGTTCCCTGGTGTCGCGCAGACGGTCGACGTCCGAGGTGCCGCGGTTGCGGTGGACCATCAGGACGATGGCGAGTCCGATGCCGATCTCGGCTGCGGCGACGGCGACGGTGAAGAGGGTGAGGGCCTGGCCGGCGTGGAGGGCGTCACGGAGCCAGACGTCGAAGGCGACCAGGTTGAGGTTGACGGCGTTGAGCATCAGCTCGACGGACATCAGGACCAGGATCGCGTTGCGGCGGGCGAGGACGCCGTAGAGGCCGACGGCGAAGAGGAGGGCGGCGAGGACGGCCGGGTAGGCGAGGTGCATCAGCGCTCGTCCTCCTTCTTCTTGCGGGAGAGGACGATCGCGCCGACGAGGGCGGCGAGCAGCAGCACGGACAGCGCCTCGAAGGGCAGCACCCAGTGCCGGAAGAGGATCTGGCCGATCACGTCCGTGGAGCCCTGGGCGGGCCCGTCCAGGTCGATCCAGGTCGTGCGGAACGCGTCGACGACGACCCAGACGAGGGCGGCCGCGGCGGCCAGGGCGACGGCGAGGGCGACCGGCCGGTTGCCGGAGTCGGCGTCCGGGGAGCGGCCGATGGGGGCCTTGGTGAGCATGAGACCGAAGAGGAGGAGGACGACGACGGAACCGACGTAGATCAGGACCTGGACCCAGGCGATGAACTCGGCGGTCAGGAGGAGGTACTCGACGGCCAGCCCGCCGAGCGCCACGACCAGCCAGAGGGCGGCGTGCACCAGCTGGCGGGTGGTGACGGTGACGAGGGCGGCGCCGAGGGTGGCGAGGCCGACGAGGACGAAGGCGACCTCGACGCCGGTGGGCGAGAGGAAGCCGTGGGCTGCCGCTGTTGTCGCTGCGAGGGTCACTGCTGGTCCTCCTGGGCCTCGGCCTGGGCGGCCCGGGCCTCGGCGGCCGCCTGGGCGGCGGCCTTCTCCGCCGCCTTGCGGGCCGCGGCGATCTCCTTGGGCTCCTCCGCGCGCGGGTCGAGCGCGGGCGGCTCGGGGACCGTCCACATCCACTCGCGGAGCTTGTCGCGCTCGTGGGTGAGCTCGTGGATGTCGGTCTCCGCGTACTCGAACTCGGGCGACCAGAACAGCGCGTCGAAGGGGCAGACCTCGATGCAGATGCCGCAGTACATGCAGAGCGAGAAGTCGATGGCGAAGCGGTCGAGGACGTTCCGGCTGCGCTCGCGGCCGCCGGGGGCGGCGGGCGGCACCGTCTCCTTGTGGGAGTCGATGTAGATGCACCAGTCGGGGCACTCACGGGCGCAGAGCATGCAGACCGTGCAGTTCTCCTCGAACAGACCGATGACCCCGCGGGTGCGGGGCGGCAGCTCGGGCTGCACGTCCGGGTACTGCGCGGTGACGTTCTTGCGCGTCATCGTGCGGAGCGTGACGGCGAGTCCCTTGGCGAGGCCGGAGCCGGGGATGGGGGGCATGGTTACTGGATCGCCACCTTCACGATGCCGGTGAGCGCGATCTGCGCCAGGGCGAGCGGGACGAGCGTCGTCCAGGCCAGCTTCTGCAGCTGGTCCTCGCGGAGCCGCGGGTAGGACACGCGGAGCCAGATCACGACGAACGCGAGCACGGCCGTCTTGAGGAGGGTCCAGACCCAGCCGAGGCCGTCGCCGCCGAAGGGGCCGTGCCAGCCGCCGAGGAAGAGGACGGTGGTGAGACCGCAGAGGACGACGATGCCCGCGTACTCGGCGAGCAGGAAGAGCGCGAAGCGGAGGCCGGTGTACTCGGTGTACGCGCCGAAGATGATCTCCGAGTCGGCGACGGGCATGTCGAACGGCGGGCGCTGGAGCTCGGCGAGCCCGGCGGTGAAGAACACCAGCGCGCCGACGATCTGCCAGGGCACCCACCACCACGCGAAGGCGTTCAGGATGCCCGGGAGCGAGACGGTGCCGGCGGCCATCGCGACGGACGCGGCGGCGAGCAGCATCGGCAGCTCGTACGCGAGGAGCTGGGCGGCCGTGCGGAGGCCGCCGAGCAGCGAGAACTTGTTCGCCGAGGCCCAGCCGGCCATCAGGCTGCCGAGGACGCCGACGCCCATGACGGCGAGCACGAAGAAGACGCCCGCGTCGACGACCTGGCCGACCGCGCCCTCGCTCGGGCCGATCGGGATCGCGAGGAGGACGAGGAGGTACGGGAGGAGGGCGACGGCCGGCGCGAGCTGGAAGATCCGCCGGTCCGCGTTCTCCGGGACCACGTCCTCCTTCTGCGCGAACTTCACGCCGTCGGCGACGAGCTGGGCCCAGCCGTGGAAGCCGCCCGCGTACATGGGGCCGAGGCGGCCCTGCATGTGGGCCATGACCTTGTGCTCGGTCTGCCCGACGACCAGCGGCAGCACGAGGAAGCACACGAAGACGGCGACCAGCCGGAGGGCGACGTCGAGTACGTCGTTCACGCGGGATCGCCTCCGGCGGGGTCGTGGGGGTTGTCGGTACGGTCCCGCCCGGCGGGCGGCTCGTCGGTGCGGTCTCCGTCCTCGCCGACGGCACGGGCGCCCTCGGGCCGGGGGGCCCGGGGCTCCGCCGGGGCGGGTCCCTCGGATTCGGGGGCGCCCGGCCCGGGGGCCGGGGTGGTCGGAGGGGCCCCGGGCCCGGGGGCCGGGGTGTCCGCCGGGGGCTCGGGCTCGGGAGCCGGAGTCCCCTCCGAGGCCGGGGCCTCGGGCCCGGAGGCCAGGGTGGCCGGGGCGGCCGGGGTTTCGGTTGTGGCCGGTGGGGCCGGGGTCGCCGGGGTTTCCGTTGTGGCCGGTGGGGCCGGGGTTTCCGTTGTGGCCGGTGGGGCCGGGGTTTCCGTTGTGGAAGGCGTGGCCGGGGGTGGCGTCTCGTCGTCGAAGGCCGGGCGGGCGTGGTGCCACGGGGCGTCCGAGCTGCGGGTACGCGCAGGGGCGGCCCCCGCGCGGGGCGCCGCCGTGTCCGGGGCCTGCTGGCTCGCCGAGCCGTCCGCGGCCGAGCGGGAGCGGCGCGGCGGACGGGCCGCGGTCTCCGGGGAGGTGCCCGGCTCCGGGGTCGTGCCCGGCTCCGGGGTCGTCTGGCTCGCCGAGCCGTCGGACGCGGAGCGGGAACGGCGCGGCGGACGGGCCGCCGGGGCGTCCGGCGCACCGGGCTCCGCGGCCACCTGACTCGCCGAGCCTTCGGACGCCGAGCGGGAACGGCGTACCGGAGCCGTCGGCTCCCCGGCCGCCTGGCTCGCCGAGCCTTCGGACGCCGAGCGGGAACGGCGGACCGGAGCCGTGGGCTCCGCGGCCGCCTGGCCGGCCGAGCCCTCCGCGGCCGTACGGGTCCGGCGGACCGGCCGGTCGCCGGCCGTCGCGCGGGCGGGGCGGGCGGGGGCCGGCGGGAGCTGGCCCTTGAGGGGGCCCCACTCGTTGGGGTCCGGAACGCCCGGCGGAAGCATCTGGCGGCGCTTGGGCCCGCCGCCGTCGTGCGACTCGCCCGGCTCCTTCGCACCCGGCCACGCCTTGGCGACCCGGGCCGCCAGGACGAAGTCCTTGCGGAGCGGGTGGCCCTCGAAGTTCTCGGGGAGCAGGAGGGGGACGAGGTGCGGGTGGCCCTCGAAGCCCACGCCGAACATCTCGTGCGTCTCGCGCTCGTGCCAGCCCGCGCCCGCGTACACCCCGATCGCCGTCGGGAGGACGGCGGCCTCGTGCGGGACCGTCGTACGCAGCAGCAGGCGGCGCGGGTGACCGGCGCCGAGCGCCACGACGTGCGCGCAGACGCGGAAGCCCGTGCCCGGCTCGTCCACGGCGCTCAGCCAGTCGAAGTACGTGCAGCCGAGGACGTCCCGGGCGGTCTCGAGCGCCGTGAGCCAGGCCGACGGGGGGACGTCGACGGTCAGCAGGTCGTACGCCCGCTCCGCCGCCGCCTCCTCGCCGAAGATCTCCGTCACGGAGTCGGGGAGGGAGTCGTAGGCGGTCATGCCGTGCCTCCCGGCCGCTCGACCAGGGGGCTCGTCAGCTGGGAGACCGTGGCGGCGGTGGCGTACCGCTCGGCCAGGCTCTCCCGGGCGATCTTCTCCTGGAGTTTGAGGATGCCCTGGAGCAGCGCCTCGGGGCGCGGCGGGCAGCCCGGCACGTAGACGTCCACCGGGATGATCTGGTCGACGCCCTTGGTGACGGAGTACGAGTCCCAGTACGGGCCGCCGCAGTTCGAGCAGGCGCCGAAGGAGATGACGTACTTGGGCTCCGGCATCTGCTCGTACAGGCGCTTCACCGCCGGCGCCATCTTGTCCGTCACCGTGCCCGAGACGATCATCAGGTCGGCCTGGCGCGGGCCCGGCGCGAAGGGGATCACGCCGAGCCGGATGAAGTCGTGCCGGGCCATGGACGCGGCGATGAACTCGATCGCGCAGCAGGCGAGGCCGAAGTTGAAGACCCACAGGCTGTAGCGGCGGCCCCAGTTCAGGACCACCTTCATCGGCTCGGGGGCCAGGCGGGCGAGCGGCCCCAGCTTCGGAGCCGGCAGGGGTGTTACGTCCATGCCAGGACGCCCTTCTTGTACGCGTAGAGCAGCCCCACGGCCAGGAAGCCGAGGAAGACGAACATCTCGACCAGGGTCGTGGCGCCGTATCCGGGCGCGGCGAAGACCGTCGCCCAGGGGAAGAGGAAGATCGAGTCGACGGCGAAGATGACGTAGAGGAAGGCGTACACGTAGTAGCGGACCTGGGTGTGGGCCCAGCCCTCCCCCACGGGATCGACACCGCACTCGTAGGTGAGGAGCTTCTCGGGCGTCGGCACGACGGGCCTGAGCAGCCGGTTGGCAGAGAAGGCCACGGCGACGAAGAGCACGCCGACGACGGCGAGCACGCCGACGACGGAGTACGTCTGGAAGTAGTCCGCCGCGTCGGCCGCGACAACGGTCGGTTCCCGCACGTCCGCCCCTCGGTCTCGGTGTCTCATGAGTCACTTCTGTACGGACGCGAGTCTAGGCCCTGCTAAAGGGACCGTAAGCAGGTGCGGGTGCCTTCGCGGGTGCCTCGCCGACGGCTCCGCGGTTGCCCCGTCAGTAGCCCGGCCAGTAGCTTCACCGACGCCTCGCGGGAACCGCGCCGGTACCTGGCGGGAGCCGCGCCGGCGGCCCGCGGCCGCTGCCCCGCGCCCCGCGGCGCCCCGTGGCGGCGGTGCCCCGCGGTGGCCGCGCCGGTGGGGATATCCCCCCTCCCGCTCACCCACCTCCCCCATGGCGTCGCGCCGCCCCCGACCGGCAGTCTTGGGGACCATGAGCGCCGATCTTGATTCCGCCGAGACGCCCCGCCCGCCCCTGCGGCTCGCCTACGGGAAGGAGACCTGGAAGGAGATCGCCTTCCTCCTCTCCAACCTCTTCACGGCCCTGGGCGGTTTCGTCTACGCGGTCGTGACCGTCTCCGTCGGCGTGGGCCTCTCCGTCACCGTGATCGGGCTGCCCCTGCTCGCCCTCGGCCTCGGCGGCGCCCGCCTCATCGGCCGGTCGGAGCGCGCACGGGCCCGCGCGCTGCTCGGGGTGGAGGTCGCCGAGCCCTCCCCACCGCCGCGGCGCCACGGCTTCTTCGGCTGGCTGTGGGCCTCGCTGAAGGACCCGGTGGCCTGGCGGACCCAGCTGTACGGGCTGATCCGGCTGCCCTGGGGAATCCTGACGTTCGTCGTCTCGCTCGTCTCGCTCCTCGTCCTCTGGCCCGTCCTGCCCTTCCTGACCCGCGGCCTGGCCCACGGCGACCGGGGCATGGTCCGGGGGCTGCTCTCCCCCTCCGACGAACTGGAGCGGCGGGTCGCCGAGCTGGAGTCGGACCGGGGCGTCGTCGTCGACACCGCCGCGGCCGACCTGCGGCGCATCGAACGCGACCTGCACGACGGCGCGCAGGCCCGGCTCGTGGCGCTCGCCATGGGCCTCGGCCTCGCCAAGGAGAAGCTGCTGGAGGACCCGGAGGCCGCCGCGGCGATGGTCGACGAGGCGCACGGCGAGGTGAAGCTCGCCCTCCAGGAACTGCGCGACCTCGCCCGGGGCATCCACCCGGCGGTCCTCACCGACCGGGGACTGGGCGCCGCCCTCTCCTCCGTCTCCGCGCGCTGCACGGTGCCGGTGAGGGTGAACGCGGACCTGGCAGAACGGCCGGCCGAGGCGATCGAGGGCATCGCGTACTTCACCGTGTCCGAACTCCTCCAGAACGTGTCCAAGCACGCGCGTGCCCGGTCCGCCTCCGTGGACGTCTGGCGGGCCGGGAACCGGCTGCTGCTCCAGGTGCGCGACGACGGGGCCGGCGGGGCGCGCCTCGACGGCGGCACGGGGCTCGCCGGGCTCGCGGAGCGGCTCGGCGCGGTCGACGGGGTGCTCGTCCTCGACTCCCCCGAAGGCGGTCCGACGACGGTCACGGCGGAGCTGCCGTGGCGCTCCCGGCCGCGGGCCTGACCCGGAGGCGACGCGGAGGTGGGGAAAACCCCCGCCCGCAGACGCCCACCCGCCTCATGGTCCGGCAGGGCACCGGACGGGACGCTGGAACACGTACCGCCCGCCCCTCCGGCCAGGTCCCCCGACAGGGTCTCCGAGCAGAGAAGGAACACCGCGATGGCCTCCCACCGTCTCCCCGCCGCGATCCGCGCGCCGTTCGAGGCCCGCACCTGGCGCGCCTTCCTGTACGTGCTGATCGGACTGCCGCTGAGCATCTGCTGGTTCGCGCTCTCCATCGCCTTCGCCTCGGCCGGCGCCGGACTGCTCGTCACCTTCCTCGGCGTGCCGGTCCTGGCCGGGACGCTCGCGATGTGCCGGGGCTTCGGCGCGGTCGAGCGGGCCCGGGCGCGCGGACTGCTCGACCTCGACGTGGCCGCCCCCGAGCCGGTCCGCGGGCGGACCGGCGGGGCGTTCTCCTGGATGGGCGCCATGCTGAAGAGCGGCGCGTCGTGGCGGCACCTGCTGTACGCGGTCCTGCACATGCCGTGGGCGGTGTTCTCCTTCTCCGTCACGGTGGCACTGTGGGGCTGGGGCTGGAGCCTCTTCACGTATCCGCTGTGGCAGTGGGCCCTCCCCCTGTGGGCGGGGCAGGACGGGATCCAGCTGTACGGCGACCGGAACCACGCCTTCTACCTCGACACGCCCTTCGAACTGGCCGTGACCAGCCTGATCGGGCTCGTGTTCGTCCTCGCCGGGCCGTGGGTGCTGCGCGGACTCGTCTCCGTCGACCGGCTCCTCGTCTCCGGGCTCCTCGGCCCGTCCCGGCTGGCCTCCCGCGTCACCGAACTGGAATCGGACCGGGGCGCCGTCGTCGACACCGCCGCGGCCGACCTGCGGCGCATCGAACGCGACCTGCACGACGGCGCGCAGGCCCGGCTCGCCGCGCTCGCCATGGACCTGGGGCTCGCCAAGGAGAAGCTGGCGCGGGACCCGCGGGCGGCGGCGGTACTCGTCGACGAGGCACACGGCGAGGTCAAGCTCGCCCTCCAGGAACTGCGCGACCTCGCCCGGGGCATCCACCCGGCGGTCCTCACCGACCGGGGGCTCGACGCGGCGCTCTCGGCGGTGGCCTCCCGGTGCGCGGTGCCCGTCTCCGTGGACGTGGACCTGCCGGGCCGGCCGGCGCCGGCGATCGAGGGCATCGCGTACTTCACGGCCTCGGAACTCCTCCGGAACGTCTCCCGCCACTCGGGCGCGCGGCGCGCCTGGGTGGACGTGTGGCGCACGGAGGACCGGCTGATGCTCCAGGTGCGGGACGACGGGGCGGGCGGCGCCGAGGTGGGGGCCGGGGGTGGCCTCGCGGACCTCTCGGGGCGGGTGGGGGCGGTGGACGGGGTGCTGGCGGTGGACTCGCCGGGGGGTGGGCCGACGACGGTGACGGCGGAACTGCCCTGGCGGGCGTAGCCCGCGCCGGGCCGGGCCTGCGGCGGGCCGGGCCTGCGGCGGGCCGGGCCTGCGGCGGGCGGACCTCCCGGGATGCCCGCCGCCCCGACGCCCGCCCCGCCGGTGCGGTGCCCGCGCCCGCGCCCGGCGCACGGTGCCCGCCCCCCGTCGTGGGCGCCCACTGGGGCGGCGCCCCTCCCCGCCCCCCGTTGTGGGCAGTCGTTCCGCTGGGGCGAGGGGGGTCCCCCCTGCTCGAGCGAAGCCGAGAGCTCGGGGGAGGGTGGGCACAACGGGACGGCGCCCTTGCCGGCGCCCGAGGCTCCCGTGCCTGGACCCGCACCCCGTTGTGCGCCGCGCGCGTGGTGCGGGTCCAGGCCCGGGACGCGAAGGCGCCGCTGGAGGGCGCCGTCCCGTGTGCCCACCCGTCCCGCCCAGCGGGACGATTGCCCACACGGCGGGCGGCGGAAGCGGCTCCGCCGCCGGGTGCGGGCCCACACGGCGGGTGGGCGGGGGCGCCGCCCAGCCAGGCGCGGGCCCCACACGGGCAGGGGGGGGCACCGCCCCGCAGGGCGCGGGTCCCGCACGGCGGGTGGGCGGGGGCACCGCTCCGCAGGGCACGGGCCCCATGCGGGCGGGGGCGCCGCCCCGCCGGGTGCGGCCCGTGCGGGCAGGGGCGGCGTCCGCCGGGCGCGGGCCCGTGCGAGTGGGGGCGGGTGGGCGCGGGCGGGGGGCGCGGGTGCCATGCTGAGGGTCTTGTCGGATGACCGGAGCATGGGGGCGCAGGGCGTGAGCACGCAAGACGTGGCGGGGCGGGTACGGGTGGTCATCGCCGAGGACTCCGTCCTGCTCAGGGAGGGGCTGACCCGGCTCCTGACGGACCTGGGGCACGAGGTCGTCGCCGGGGTCGGTGACGGCGAGGCGTTGGTGAGGACGGTGGCGGGGCTCGCGGACGGGGGCGCGCTGCCGGACGTGGTGGTGGCGGACGTGCGGATGCCGCCGACGCACACGGACGAGGGCGTGCGGGCGGCGGTGCGGCTGCGCAAGGAGTACCCGGGGCTCGGGGTGCTGGTGCTGTCGCAGTACGTGGAGGAGCAGTACGCCACCGAACTCCTGGCCGGTTCCAGCCGGGGCGTGGGGTATCTGCTGAAGGACCGGGTCGCGGAGGTCCGGGAGTTCGTGGACGCCGTCGTCCGGGTGGCCGGCGGCGGTACGGCGCTCGATCCCGAGGTCGTGCAGCAGCTGCTGGGCCGGAGCCGTCAGCAGGACGTGCTGGCGAACCTGACCCCGCGCGAGCGGGAGGTCCTCGGTCTGATGGCGGAGGGCCGGACGAACTCGGCGATCGCGAAGGCGCTGGTGGTGAGCGACGGCGCGGTGGAGAAGCACATCAGCAACATCTTCCTGAAGCTGGGCCTCTCCCCGAGTGACGGTGATCACCGCCGGGTACTCGCGGTGTTGACGTACCTGAAGTCCTGATCGTCTGACACTCTGTCAGATAGCCTGGTTCGGAGTCCCGGGCCCGAAGGATGAGGCGGAATCCGACTTTCCGGAACCTCCGAGTGGCGACGGACCGTGACAATTCCACACAAAGGGGCGTCTCAAAAAGAGGTCCATGATGCGAGAAGTCCCGGGAAGGGCCCCCTTACCGTCGTAGGGTGGGCCTCGGGACGGAAGGTGATCTCCGGGGATCGACGAGTGATCGACGATCGACCGGTGCCCACCGGCCGCGCCCCGAGCCTTCTCCCCGCCTCCGGCGGAGAGTCCCCTTGCCGCGAGGGAGGTCCAGTTCAGTGACCAGCCAGGTCAGTAGCGAGGCCGGTGAGGCCCTGGTCGGGGAGCAGCGCAGCGCCCCGGCGAAGCCCCACCACGGCACCGAGAAGGAAGTGCGCCGGCTCGACCGGGTGATCATCCGCTTCGCGGGTGACTCCGGTGACGGCATGCAGCTCACGGGTGACCGCTTCACCTCGGAGACGGCGTCCTTCGGGAACGACCTCTCCACGCTGCCGAACTTCCCGGCCGAGATCCGGGCACCCGCCGGGACCCTGCCGGGCGTGTCGTCCTTCCAGCTGCACTTCGCCGACCACGACATCCTGACCCCGGGCGACGCCCCGAACGTGCTGGTCGCGATGAACCCCGCCGCCCTCAAGGCGAACATCGGGGACGTGCCGCGCGGCGGCGAGGTCATCGTCAACACCGACGAGTTCGCCAAGCGGGCGATGGCCAAGGTCGGGTACGCGACCTCGCCCCTGGAGGACGGCTCGCTCGACGGCTACCGGGTCCACCCGGTGCCGCTGACGACGCTGACCCTGGAGGCGCTCAAGGAGTTCGGCCTGCCCCGGAAGGAGGCCGAGCGGAGCAAGAACATGTTCGCCCTCGGGCTGCTCTCCTGGATGTACCACCGCCCCACCGAGGGCACCGAGACCTTCCTGCGCCAGAAGTTCGCGAAGAAGCCGGAGATCGCCGAGGCCAACGTGGCCGCCTTCCGGGCCGGCTGGAACTTCGGCGAGACCACCGAGGACTTCGCCGTCTCGTACGAGGTGGCCCCCGCGACCCGGTCCTTCCCCACCGGCACGTACCGGAACATCTCGGGGAACCTGGCCCTGTCGTACGGTCTGATCGCCGCCGGCCGGCAGGCCGACCTGCCGCTCTACCTCGGCTCGTACCCGATCACCCCGGCCTCGGACATCCTGCACGAACTCAGCAAGCACAAGAACTTCGGCGTGCGGACCTTCCAGGCCGAGGACGAGATCGCCGGCATCGGGGCCGCGCTGGGCGCCGCCTTCGGCGGCTCCCTCGCCGTCACCACCACCTCCGGCCCCGGTGTGGCGCTGAAGTCCGAGACCATCGGCCTCGCGGTCTCCCTGGAGCTGCCCCTGCTGATCGTCGACATCCAGCGCGGCGGCCCGTCCACCGGTCTGCCCACCAAGACCGAGCAGGCCGACCTCCTCCAGGCCATGTACGGCCGCAACGGCGAGGCGCCGGTGCCGGTCGTGGCCCCGAGGACGCCCGCCGACTGCTTCGACGCGGCCCTCGACGCCGCCCGCATCGCGCTCACGTACCGCACGCCGGTCTTCCTGCTCTCCGACGGCTACCTGGCCAACGGCTCCGAGCCCTGGCGCGTCCCCGAGGTCGACGAGCTCCCCGACCTGAAGACGCCCTTCGCGACCGGGCCGAACCACGAGCTGGCCGACGGCACCGAGGTCTTCTGGCCGTACAAGCGCGACCCCGAGACCCTCGCCCGCCCCTGGGCCGTGCCCGGCACCCCCGGTCTGGAGCACCGCATCGGCGGCATCGAGAAGCAGGACGGCACCGGCAACATCTCGTACGACCCCGCGAACCACGAGTTCATGGTCCGCACCCGCCAGGCCAAGGTCGACGGCATCGAGGTGCCGGACGTCGAGGTCGACGACCCGGACGGCGCGAGCACCCTGGTCCTCGGCTGGGGCTCCACCTACGGGCCGATCACGGCGGCCGTCCGCCGCATCCGGCGGGAGGGCGGCCCGATCGCCCAGGCCCACCTGCGCCACCTCAACCCCTTCCCGAAGAACCTCGGCGAGGTGCTGAAGCGGTACGAGAAGGTCGTGGTCCCCGAGATGAACCTCGGCCAGCTCGCCACCCTCGTCCGGGCGAAGTACCTGGTCGACGCCCGCAGCCACACCCAGGTCAACGGCATGCCGTTCAAGGCCGAGCAGCTCGCCGCCGCCCTCAAGGAGGTCATCGATGCCTGAGTCCCTGCTGCACCTGGTGCCGAAGGCCGAGGCCGCGCAGTCCATGAAGGACTTCAAGTCCGACCAGGAGGTCCGGTGGTGTCCGGGCTGCGGCGACTACGCGGTCCTCGCCGCCGTGCAGGGCTTCATGCCCGAGCTCGGACTGGCGAAGGAGAACATCGTCTTCGTCTCCGGCATCGGCTGCTCCTCCCGCTTCCCGTACTACATGAACACCTACGGGATGCACTCCATCCACGGCCGCGCCCCGGCCATCGCCACCGGTCTCGCCACCTCGCGGCGCGACCTGTCGGTGTGGGTGGTCACGGGCGACGGCGACGCGCTGTCCATCGGCGGCAACCACCTGATCCACGCCCTGCGCCGCAACGTGAACCTCAAGATCCTCCTCTTCAACAACCGGATCTACGGCCTCACCAAGGGCCAGTACAGCCCCACCTCCGAGGTCGGCAAGATCACCAAGTCGACCCCGATGGGCTCCCTCGACGCCCCCTTCAACCCGGTGTCGCTGGCGCTGGGCGCGGAGGCGAGCTTCGTGGCCCGCACGGTCGACTCCGACCGCAAGCACCTCACCGAGGTGCTCCGCCAGGCCTCCGGGCACGACGGCACGGCGCTCGTCGAGATCTACCAGAACTGCAACATCTTCAACGACGGCGCCTTCGAGGTCCTCAAGGACAAGGACCGGGCCGAGGAGGCGGTGATCCGCCTGGAGCACGGGCAGCCGATCCGCTTCGGCGCCGGGAACGAGAAGGGCGTCGTCCGCGACCCGGCCACCGGCGACCTCCAGGTCGTCACGGTCACCCCGGAGAACGAGGCCCGGATCCTCGTCCACGACGCCCACGCGGCGACCCCGACGACCGCGTTCGCCCTGTCGCGCCTCGCGGACCCGGACACCCTCCACCAGACCCCGATCGGCGTCTTCCGGTCGGTGGACCGCCCGGTGTACGACGCGCTGATGGCGGAGCAGCTGGAGACGGCCGTCGAGCGGTACGGCAAGGGCGACCTGGGCCAGCTCCTCACGGGCAACGACACCTGGACGGTCGTCGGCTGACGTCCGTCCGCGCGGGCGGTCCGGGTCCACCGCCCCCGACCGCCCGCGCGGTCAGTCGTCGCGCTTCGCCGCCTCGGCGAACGGGCCGAGGCAGCGGGGCCTTCCGGAGCGGATCCGCCAGAGGGTCAGGCCGTCGAGTGTGGCGTCCGCGCCCTCGCCGGCCATGGATTCGTAGGACCTCACCACACCTCGGTACTGCCGGTCGTCCTTCATGAACACCGTCGACATCGCCGCGCCCGGCCGCTCCGCGTTCCTCCGGACGGCGGTGCGCAGTGCCTGCCCCACCCAGAACAGGACGTCGTACGACTCCGCCGCGAAGCGGTCGAGGGGCTCCGAGGCGGCGATCCGCCAGCGCTTGCGATACGCGGCCGCCAAGGCCTTCGCGGCCGGGACCGTGTCGGGATCGGTGTAGCCCGTCCCGAAGTACCAGCCCTCGGCGGCCGGGCCCGCCACGGCGAGGAACTCCGGCTGCAACGCCGCCTCGACGCTTCCGCACGGCCCCCGGTACCCCTGCTGTCGCAGGGCCTTGGCGCACAGGGCGGCCCGGCGCGGCGAGATCCCCACGTACATCACGCCCGTCGGGGAGGTGGCGAGCGCCTCTCGGACCGCCGGACCGAAGTCCTCGCCGTCCGCCGCGACCCGGTGCACGGTGACCGTGCCGCGGGCGGGGGGTGACTGCCGCACGGTCTGGGCGGTGAGCCAGCCGTAGGTGCCGGCGGCCCGGTCCTCGATGACCGCGGTGCGGTCCCGGTGGTGCGCGGTGAGGTAGCGGCCGAAGGGCAGGATCATCGCCTGGGCGTAGGGCCGTGCCTCGAAGTAGGTGCGCATGTCCGGCATCTGCCCCCGGATCGTCGTCCCGGCGGGGACCGACGCCACCACGCTCAGCACCGGCACCTTCGCGTCGACGAGCGCGTCCGTCGTGGCGACGGCCGTGTCGGCGGTCGTCGGGCCGAACACGGCGACCAGGGCCGGATCCTCGAGCAGGGCGCGGGCCCCTGCGCTGGCCCGTTTCGGGTCCCCACCGTCGTCCGTCACCCGGAGCACCAGGTCGAAGGGCCGGTCCGCGCGGGCGTTGAAGGTCTCCATGGCGAGGCGCAGCCCGCGTTCCTGGGCGCGTCCGTCCGCCCTGCCCGGGCCGCTGAGGTCGGTGAGCACGCCCAGCGTGTAGGCCCTCCTCGGCACCCCCGTACCGCTGTCGGCGCCGCTCGCGGGATCACGGCCGAGCAGCCAGGCGGTGAGGCCGCCCGTGCCCGCGACGGCCCCGGCCGCGCCGAGGGCGAGGAATCGGCGCCGCGAAGTCCCCGGCACCTCCTCGGGGTCGAGGAGGGTCGGGTCGGCGACCGGCAGGTCCAGGACCCGCGACGAGCGCTGGGCGATCAGCGCGGGCAGGCCGGGCGGCAGCCAGTCGCCCGCCGCGGGCCCCTCGTGCGGACCGAGGGCGTCCCGCACCTCGGCGGCGGTCGGCCGGTCGGCGGCGTCCTTGGCGAGGCAGGCTTCGACCAGGGGCAGCAGTCGCTCGGGCAGCCCGTCGAGGTCGGGCTCCTCGTGGACGGTGCGGTAGACGACCGCTGCCACCGCGCCCGTGCCGAAGGGGCGCTCCCCGGTCAGCGCGTACGCGAGGACGCAGCCGAGCGAGAAGACGTCGGCGGCCGGGCCGACCTCGCCGGCGCCCGCGACCCGGGCCTGTTCGGGGGCGAGGAAACCCGGGGTGCCGATCATCGCGTCGGTGGCCGTGAGCGCGGTCGCCCCGGCGGTCCTGGCGATGCCGAAGTCGATGAGCCGGGGCCCGTCGAGGGCGAGGAGCACGTTGCCGGGCTTGACGTCGCGGTGCACGAGTCCGGCCGTGTGCATGTCGGCGAGGGCGTCGGCGAGCCGGGCGCCGAGGGCCCGTACGGCCGGCTCGGGCAGGGCGCCGTGCAGGGCGACGGCCTCGGCGAGCGAGGGCCCGGGCACGTACTCGGTGGCGAGCCACGGTTCCCGGGCCTCCGGGTCGGCGCCGAGGACGCGGACGACCCAGCGGCCGGTGATCCGTTCGGCGGCCCGCGCCTCGCGGCGGAACCGCTCCCGGAAGCCGGGGTCGGCGGCGTGCTCGGCGCGGATGAGCTTGAGCGCGGCGAGCGCACCGCCGGCGGACCGGGCGAGGTAGACCACGCCCATGCCTCCGGTGCCGAGCCGTCCGAGCAGCCGGTAGCCGGCGAGGGCGGAAGGGTCGGCCTTCTTGAGCGGCTGCACCCCTCAGCTCTTTCCGGACGTGGTGTTGGCGGGCCCGGCGGGCGCCGCGCCGAGGAACTTGTAGGTCCCCTTCTGCACGCCGTAGAGGAAGGTGCCGACGCCGGACAGGTCGCCGTTCTTGTCGAACGTGTAACCGCCCATGGCCCCGGTGTACTTCTGTGCGCGCAGGGCCTCCCACAGGCCCTTGCGGGTGAACGGGCCCCTGGCGGCGTTCGAGGAGAGCCAGGACACGACCAGGTTGACCACGTCGAAGGACTCTCCGGTGTAGAAGGCCGGAGTGGTGCCGTAGCGCTTGCGGTGGGCGGTGAGGAAGTCCTGGGTGAGCTTGCGGTCGGCGGCCTTCTGCTTGGTGTCGGCGGCCCGCTGGACGGGGTCGATGACGGGCGCGCAGACGTACCAGCCCTCGGCGTCGCTGCCGGCTTCCTCCAGGAACTCCGATCCGAAGACGTGCTGGCCGGCGAACCGGGCTCCGGTGAAGCCGAGTTGGTTCAGGGCGCGGGCGGCGAGCACGGCCGTGGAGCGGACACCGCAGTGGACGTACGCGTCCATGCCGGCGTCGATCATCTCCCCGAGGATCGAGCGGTAGTCGGTGGCCCGGCCCGGGACCACCCGGAAGTGCGGCTTGAGCCCGGCCTGTCGGAAGCCGAAGCCGGCGCCGCGGACGTACTGCCAGCTGTACTGGTCGTCGGTGCGTTCCTGGAGGATTCCGGGGCGGCGGACCTGCGGCAGCAGCGTGACGGCCCAGGAGAGGAAGGTGCCCGCCATGAAGTGGCTCGGGATGGCGCGCAGCACGGTCGTGTTCGGCGGGCCGGTCTCACCGCGCAGGGTGAAGAGGTTGTACCCCGCCGAGGTGGTGAGGAGCGGCACGCCGGCCTCCTCGAATGCGGGGAGCGCGGCGATGCCGGTGGCGTCGGAGGTGGGGCCGAGGACGGCGATCACCGAGGGGTCGGAGGTGAGCCGGCGGGCGGCGGCGAAGGCTCCGCCGCGGTCCCCGCGGTCGTCGGAGACCTTGAGTTCGAGGGTGAAGGGCTTGCCCTTGTGCACGGCGTTGAACCGCTCGACGGCGAGCCGGGCGCCGCGTTCCTGGGCCTTGCCGATCTCCTGGGCGGGGCCGGACAGGTCGGCGAGGACGCCGATGGCCCAGGTGTTCCGGGGCTTCGGCGCGGGGGGCTTCCCGTCGCCGGTGCCGTCGGTGTCGTCGCGCCGGGAGTTCCAGAGGGCGTACGCGCCGCCGCCCGCCGCGAGCACGGCGGCCCCGGCGCCGAGCAGCAGGAAGCCGCGTCTGCCGGGCCCGGCCGGGGCGGCGGGGTCCGTGCCGGGCGCGGTCGGGTCGATGTCGGGGAGCGCCAGCATGGCCGCCGAGCGGGTGGCGATGGTGGTGACGACGGGCGCGGGCAGCCAGTCGGCGGGGGCACCGGGGGTGTCCTCGGTGAGCCGGAGGGCGATCTCGTCGGCGGTGGGCCGGGCCGCCGGTTCCTTGGCGAGGCACTGCCGTACGAGGTCGAGCAGCGGCCCCGGTACGCCGGCGAGGTCGGGCTCGTCGTGCACGGTCCGGTAGAGGAGCGCGTCCGGGGCGCCCGTGCCGAACGGGGGGCGGCCGGTCGTCGCGAAGGCGAGCAGGCAGCCGAGGGCGAAGACGTCGGCTGCGGGGCCGATCTCGGCGGCGCGGGCCTCGGCCTGTTCGGGGGCGAGGAAGCCGGGGGTGCCGACGACCATGTCGGTCGAGGTCAGCCCGGTCTCCCCGGTGGCGCGGGCGATGCCGAAGTCGATGAGCCGGGGCCCGTCGACGGCCAGCAGGATGTTGCCGGGCTTCACGTCGCGGTGCACGAGCCCGGCCGTGTGCACGGCGGCGAGCGCGCGGGCGACGGCGCCGCCGAGGATCCGTACGCTCCGCTCCGGCAGCGGCCCGTGGGCGCGGACGGCCTCGCCGAGGGACGGTCCCGGCACGAAGGCGGTGGCCATCCACGGCTCGGGGGCGTCGGGGTCGGCGCCGGTGACGGGCACGGCCCAGGGGCTGGAGACCCGGCGGGCGGCCTCGACCTCGCGGCGGAAGCGGGCGCGGAAGTCGGGCTGGTCGGCCTGGTCGGCGTGGGTGACCTTGACGGCGGCGAGTTCGCCGGTGTCGGTGCGGCCGAGGTAGACGACGCCCATGCCTCCGGCGCCGAGGCGGCCGAGGAGCCGGTAGCCGGCGAGGGCGGAGGGGTCGGAGGGGAGGAGCGGCTGGAGCGCGGCGGGATCGGGCCCGGGGGCCGGGGCGGGCTGGGACGTCGGGCTCACGACGCGACTCCCATCTGCGCCTTGACGCGTTCTTCCATGGTGAGCTGGGCCTGGGTCAGGACGGTGACGAGGTCCTCGGTGCGGCCGGGCGCGCCCTTGACGACGGTGGCCATGGTGACCTGGCCGATGCGGACCTGGTACCAGTTGTAGCCCTGCCGTCCCTTGAAGGCGTCGTTGACGTAGGAGCCGGTCTCGGAGAGGGAGTCGGTCGAATGGCCGTTGCCGCCGACGCCGTAGGGCATGCCGAGGGACCCGAGGCCGGTGATGCGTTCGCCCTGCCGCAACTGTTGGTCGGGACAGCGCAGCGCCTCCTCCAGGGTCTCGGCCATCTCCCAGTCGGCGTCGGACTCGGTGCGGTGCACGGTGACGGTGGCGGCGACCCTCAGGGAGCCCTTTCCTCCGGCCGCCGGGATCTCGCTGTGGGCGGTGACGCTGGCCAGGACGGAGCGGGGGAGGGTGCCGGTCTCCCACTCGCAGTTCGCGTCGAGGACCGGCCAGGAGTCGGGGTCGCTGAGGTACGGGCTGCGCTTGACGAAGTCGGGGCCCCAGGATTCGGGCCCTGCCACGATCGCCAGCGCCAGGCGACGGCCCTCGGCGGCGTTCTTCGGGACGCGCTTCGGGTCCGCGGTGAAATCGAGGGCGGTGGGCGTGGGCTTCGCGGTCGAGGGCGCCGACGCGCTCGCGCTCGGTGTGCTCCGGGCCGGTTTCCCGTCGTCCCCGCCTCCCGACGAACAGCCCGCCAGGAGTGCCGCGCCCGCCGCCAGTGCGGCGGCGGTGCGCAGCGTTCTTCCGTACGCGTCCCTCACGATTCCCCCACGGTCGCTCACACGATCCCCCGGTCGGTGAAGGAGATCGTACGGGTCCAGGGGTCAACTCGCCCGGGCTACAACGTCATTGGGACGTCTCGCGCACCGTGTCGTAACGCACGCGCGCCTCCTGGACGGCCTGGACCCGGCGTTCGGTCCAGCGGGCGAGTTCCCAGACCCGGCGGGCGGCCTCCTCGCCGAGGGGGGTGAGGCCGTAGTCGACGCGGGGCGGGATGACGGGCTTGGCGTCGCGGTGGACGAAGCCGTCGCGCTCCAGGGTCCGGAGGGTCTGCGCGAGCATCTTCTCGCTGACGCCGCCGATCGTGCGGCGCAGCTCGCTGAAGCGGTACGAGCGCTCCAGGAGGGCCGCGAGGACGAGGACGCCCCAGCGGCTGGTGACGTGCTCCAGGACGAGGCGCGAGGGGCACATCGGCTCGTTCACGTTCGGCGGCTCACTTACTCCCATATCAGTACCTTACTTCAAAGTGGGTACTTACGAATGGTTAGCGCCCGTCGTACGGTGAGTGCATCGCCCACCGCACCCCACGGGAAGAAGAGAGCCATGAGCATCGTCGTCACCGGCGCCACCGGTCAGCTGGGCCGCCTCGTCATCAGCGAGCTGCTGACCCGCGTCCCCGCCGGGTCCGTCGTCGCCGTCGTCCGCGACAAGACCAGGGCCGCCGACCTGGCCGAGCGCGGGGTCGAGCTCCGCGTCGCCGACTACAGCGAGCCGGAGAGCCTGGCGGGAGCCTTCGGGGCCGGCGACCGGGTGCTCCTGATCTCCGGGAGCGAGGTCGGGCAGCGGGTGGCCCAGCACGCCGCCGTGGTGAGCGCCGCGAAGGCCGCCGGCGTGGCCCAGCTCGCGTACACCGGCATCCTCGGCGGCCCGGAGGCCGACTTCGCCCTCGCGGACGAGCACAAGGCGACCGAGGAGCTGATCCTGGCGTCCGGCCTGCCGTACACCTTCCTCCGCAACGGCTGGTACTCCGAGAACTACACGGCCAACCTCGCCCCGGTCCTGGCCCACGGCGCCGTCGTCGCCAACGCCGGCGAGGGCCGGATCGCCTCCGCCTCCCGCGCCGACTACGCCGCCGCCGCGGCCGCCGTCCTGACCGGCCCGGCCGAGGAGCACCTGAACAGGGCGTACGAGCTGAGCGGCGACACCGCCTGGTCCTTCGCCGAGTACGCGGCCGAGGTCGCCGCCCGGTCCGGCCGGGAGATCACGTACAGCGACGTCCCCGCCGCGACCCACCTGGAGATCCTCACCGGCGCCGGGGTGCCGCGGCCCTTCGCCGAGATCCTGGTCGACGTCGACCGGGCCGTCGCGGGCGGCGCGCTCGCCCTGCGGACCGGCGACCTGGCCCGGCTCATCGGCCGCCCGACCACCCCGATCGCCGAGTCGATCGAGGAGGCGCTCGCCGCCTCGTGACGCTGTCATGACCGTATGCCGGTACGGGCATGACAACCCGCCCCGTGCGGCGCTACCTTCGACAGGACAGCGCGGCACGGGGCGGGAGGTCCAGGGTGAAGACCGAGCAGAACGAAGGACGAGCAGGACTGCTCTACGGGATCGGCGCCTACGGTATGTGGGGACTGGTCCCGCTCTTCTGGCCCCTCCTCAAACCCGCCGGGGCCGTCGAGATCCTCGCCCACCGCATGGTGTGGTCCCTGCTCTTCGTCGGCGTCGCCCTGCTCGCGCTGCGCCGCTGGGGCTGGGTGTCCGAACTCGTGCGCAGCCCGCGCAAGCTCGGCCTGATCACCCTGGCCGCCGCCGTCATCACCGTGAACTGGGGCCTCTACATCTGGTCCGTCAACACGGGCCACGTCGTCGAGGCCTCCCTCGGCTACTTCATCAACCCGCTCGTCACCATCGCCCTCGGCGTCCTCGTCCTCAAGGAGCGGCTGCGCCCCGCGCAGTGGGCGGCGGTCGGCGTCGGCTTCTCGGCCGTCCTCGTCCTGGCCGTCGGCTACGGGCGGCCGCCGTGGATCTCGCTCACCCTCGCGTTCTCCTTCGCCGTCTACGGCCTGGTGAAGAAGAAGGTCAACCTCGGCGGCCTGGAGTCGCTCGCCGCCGAGACCGCCGTCCAGTTCCTGCCCGCCCTCGGCTACCTCGTCTGGCTCGGGACCCGGGGCACCCTGGCCTTCGGCTCCCACGGCGCCGGCCACACGGCACTGCTCGCCGCCACCGGCCTCGTCACGGCGGCCCCCCTGGTCTGCTTCGGGGCGGCGGCGATCCGCGTGCCGCTGTCGACGCTCGGACTGCTCCAGTACCTCGCGCCGACCTTCCAGTTCCTGCTCGGGGTCGTCTACTTCCACGAGGAGATGCCGCCGGAGCGCTGGGCCGGGTTCTCCCTCGTCTGGCTGGCGCTGACGCTCCTCACCTGGGACGCGCTCCGGACGGCCCGGAAGAACCGCGCCGCGGTCGAGGCCGCTGTCGCCGCCGCCCGTACGGAGGCCGGTCGCGCGGAGACCGCTCCCGCGGAGGCCGGTCGCGCGGAGACCGCTCCCGTGGAAGCCGCTCCCGCACCGACCGCCCCCGCGGCCGGACACGCCGGCGGAGAGGCCGGGGCGGCACCGGTTTCCGCCCCATCGGCCCCGCCCGGACGCTGACGGGGGGCGGGGGGACGCGCGCGTAGTCGTGTCGGAGGACCAGGCCCCGGCGGTACGGGGCCCCTCCCGAGCGGGGTGACGGCTCCGTGCCGCAGCCCCTCACCCCCGGTCGACTCCGGCAAGGGATTCACGAACGCCTGGTCCGCCGTCGCCGCGTTCGTCCCGAAGTCCATCGGCTTCCCCGCGATCCTGCCGATCGCCCTTCAGCCGGCCTTCGGGGTCTTCGGCCCCAACCCGGTCAACCCGGTCAACCCGGTCAGCGTCGTGATCAACGGCATCGAGGACGCCCGGAGCGGGATGCCGGCGGCGCAGGAGAGCACGGCGCGACGGGAGCGGGACGAGCGCGGCGGGTCCCGCGAGCCGCCCATGGACCGATGGGGGCACGGCGGTCCACGGGCCGGGGCCCCGGAGACGGACGTCCTGCGCCCCGGGGCTCACACGCCCAGCAAATCGTGCTCCCGGATCAGCCAGCAGACCGCCGTCAGGCGGAGGGTCGCGAAGTCGTGGCCCAGGGGCTCGGTCCAGTCGACCTCGGAGAGCCAGTCGGTGAACCCGAGGACGTAGTCGGCCAGCTCCTCCCGGCGGACGGTCCGTCCCTCCGGGTCCCGCCGGGGCGGGATCAGCGCGTCGCACACGGCCGCCGCGTGCTGGTCGACGGCGGCCACGAGTCCCGGCTCGAAGGAGAACTCCGAGAGCCGGGGCATGTACGTGGCGGCGACGTCGATCAGCGGGCTGCCGGGCAAATCGTTCATTCCTCCAGATTAGGGGCGGGCCGAAGGGGACGGACCGTGACGTTCGTCGCAGCCTCCGGCCCCGGCGCCCCCTCGGGGGGCGGGCGGAAATCCGGTGGCCCCGCCCGGCGGTCGCCCCGCACCCTGAGGCGCATGGAAGAACCGAAGTACCGGATCCGCGCGCTCCACACCGGGCGCACGATCACCGTCTACCAGGCGTACCGTCCCGAGATCGGACGGGCCGCCGCCCGCGACGGCCGTTTCCCGGCGGTCTGGAAGCGGGACCGGATGACGTGGATCAAGCCGTCGTTCCTGTGGATGATGTACCGCTCCGGGTGGGGCGCGAAGGAGGGGCAGGAGACCGTCCTCGCCGTGGAGATCACGCGCGAGGGCTTCGAGTGGGCCCTGCGGAACGCCTGCCTCTCCCACTACGCGCACGGCTTCCACACCGACCAGGCCTCCTGGAAGCGGCAGCTGCGGCGGTCGCCGGCCCGGGTCCAGTGGGACCCCGAGCGCGACCCGCGCCTGCGCCCCCTCCCGTACCGCTCGCTCCAGCTCGGCCTGGCGGGCGAGGCGACCCGTCGGTACGCGGACGAGTGGACGGTCTCCGTCACCGACGTGACCCCGCTCGCCCACGAGGTCCACGCCCTGGTCCGGACCGGCGACCTGGAGGCCGCCGGCCGGCTGCTCCCCCGGGAGGATCCCTACCCGGAGCCGGAGGGCCTCCTGGACCACCTGAGGCCCCGGGTCCCGGCCGAGGCGCGGGCCCGGCCCGATCGACGGGACGCCCCCTAGGCCCCGGCTCCCGTCCCCGCGACGCCGAAGTTGAAGTCGCCGGTGCCGAGCATCCCGTAGAGCCGCAGCCACAGGGGCAGGAGCTGCTCGGTGGCGCGGGCGCTCGTCAGGTCGCCGAGGTCGACGATCCGGTCGGCGGCCCAGCCGAAGGAGGCGAGCAGTTCGGCGACCACGGCCTTCGCGTCCTCGTCGTCGCCGCTGAGGAAGACGTTGTGGTGTCCGGGGACCCGGCCGGGCTCGACCATGACGGTGTTGGTCATGGTGTTGAGGGTCTTGACGACGCGCGTCTCGGGGAAGGCGTCCTGGAGCTGCTCGGCGACGCTCCTGCCGTCGGGCAGGCCGACCTTGGGCGGGAAGCCCTCCGAGAAGTCGAGCGCGTTGGACACGTCGACCAGGACCTTGCCGCGCAGGTTCGCGGCGCCCGCGGCCCGGAGGGCGGCGAGGGAGACCAGGCCGCCGGTCGCGTTGACGACCAGTTCGGCGGGGCCGGCGGCGTCGGCGAAGGTGCCGTGCGTCCCGCCGTGCTCCTCCGCCCACCTGGCGGCGTCGGCGTTGTCCGCCGTACGGGACCCCATGGCGACCTCGTGCCCGAGGGAGACCAGCTTCGTGGCGAGCCGGCGTCCGACCTCGCCGGTTCCCAGTACGGCGATCTTCATGTGCGTGCGCTCCTTCGGGGACGGCGGATCGGGGGAGCCCGACCCTAATGCCTGAACGCGCCCGTCCGGTCGTCCCGCGCCGGTCCCGGAGCGGCCGCTCCGACGGGGCTTCCGCCGGAGCCCGCGCGCCTCGGGCCACCGGCCGGGCGCCCCCCACGACGAAGGTCACCGCGTCTGCCGTCGGGCGCCGGGACGGGGGTGCTCGGCCTCCACGTCGTCCACGGCCGGATCCGCTTCGTCGGGATCCTCGACCGTCCGGGCATGATCCGCCGTGACCTGTGACGAAGCGGCAGATCGCGTTCCGGTGCCACCGTCCGGTGAGCGAACACACCTGACCGGTTTCCGCTCTTGACGTGAAGTCAAATTCTCACTGAACATTCAGCACGCACAACAGAACAAACGAACACCGCACATGCACTCGTACAGCTCCAGCCGCCTCGTGGCACCCACGCCCGGGGCGTCTCGCACGTTCCGTCCCATCCCCGTTCGGAATCCGGAGCCCCCACATGAACCTCTCCGTTCCCAGACGCGCCACCGCGGTCGCCGCGCTCGCGGCGCTCGCCCTCGCCGGCCTCACCGGCACCAGCGCCTCCGCCGACCCGGCGGCCGTCACGCCGCCCGACATCTCCCTCGCCAACGTCAAGCAGCACTTGGCGGACCTCCAGTCGATCGCCACCGCCAACGGCGGCAACCGCGCCCACGGCCGTACCGGCTACAAGGCCTCGATCGACTTCGTGAAGGCGAAGCTGGACGCCGCCGGCTACACCACCACGCTCCAGCAGTTCAGCTACAACGGCGCCACCGGCTACAACCTGATAGCCGACTGGCCGGGCGGCGACCCGAACCAGGTGATCATGTCCGGCGCGCACCTGGACTCGGTCACCGCGGGCCCCGGCATCAACGACAACGGCTCCGGGTCCGCCGCGATCCTGGAGACCGCGCTCGCCGTCTCCCGCGCCCAGCTCCAGCCGACGAAGCACCTGCGCTTCGGCTGGTGGGGCGCCGAGGAACTCGGGCTCGTCGGGTCGAAGTACTACGTCAACAACCTGCCCAGCACCGAGCGTTCGAAGATCAGCGGCTATCTGAACTTCGACATGATCGGCTCGCCGAACCCGGGCTACTTCGTCTACGACGACGACCCGACGATCGAGCAGACCTTCAAGAACTACTACGCCGGGCTCGGCATCCCCACCGAGATCGAGACCGAGGGCGACGGCCGCTCGGACCACGCGCCCTTCAAGAACGTGGGCATACCGGTCGGCGGCCTGTTCTCCGGCGCCGACTACACCAAGACGTCGGCGCAGGCGCAGAAGTGGGGCGGCACGGCCGGGCAGGCCTTCGACCGCTGCTACCACTCGTCCTGCGACACCACGGCCAACATCAACGACACGGCCCTGGACCGGAACGCGGACGCCATCGCGTACGCGGTCTGGAACCTGTCCTCGGGGACGACCACCCCGCCGACCGGCACGGTCTTCGAGAACACCGCGGACGTCGCCATCCCGGACAACGGCGTCGCGGTGACCTCCTCCGTCACCGTCAGCGGCGTCGCGGGCAACGCGCCCTCGACCCTCAAGGTGGGCGTGGACATCGTCCACACCTACATCGGTGACCTGGTCGTCGACCTCATCGCCCCCGACGGCTCGGTCTACAACCTGAGCAACCGGGCCGGCGGCAGCGCCGACAACATCAACCAGACGTACACCGTGAACGCCTCCACCGAGGTCGCCAACGGCACCTGGAAGCTCCGCGTCCAGGACAAGGCGTCGGCCGACACGGGTTACATCAGCGGATTCAAGCTGACGTTCCCGTAGGACGCAGAACTCCCGGGCGGGTCGGTGACCACAGCCCCCGACCCGCCCGGGGTCCCAACCCCGCCGTCACCTGCCGGCGTTCGCCGCCTCCACGAGGGCGTCCTTCGTCACCGCGCCGACGTAGACCCTGCCGTCGTCGGTGAGGAGGGCGTTCACCAGCTTCGTCCTGAAGACGGTGCCCGAGCCGAACTTCCCGGTGACCTTGTCGCCGAAGGAGTCCAGGAAGCCCTGGATCTCCTTCGGCGCCTCGTCGGTCCTGGGTGCCGGCGCGCCCGTGTCGATCTTGGCGATCGTCGTCCAGCCCTCGCCGATGACGTCCGGGCCCTCCCCGGAGCCGGCGCCGGCGCCGCCGAAGACCTCTCCGAGGCCCGGGATGCCCTTCCCGAAGCCCTTGGGCAGGTCCCCCGGGGCCTCCTCGCCCTTCTCCGCCGCGTCCTCCGTCACCTTCGCGCCCTTCGGCGCGGTGAAGGTGAACTCCGAGGCGGTCGGCTTCCCGAAGTCGACCTTCGTGAAGCCCGCGTCGACGACCGGCTTGCCGCCCTCGACCGAGGAGAGGGTGAACTTCAGCGGGGTGCCGTTCGCCGCGTCCACCGCGATCTTCACCGACTCGACCGTCGAACCGCTCTGCTTCGGCTTGATCACCAGCTGGTACGCGTCCCGGCCGGCCACCTTCGCCGTCCCGTCGACCGTGATCGACGTGGTGGCGCCCGCCGCCTTCAGGACCTCGTCGGCGAGCTGCTTGGGCGTGCCGGGGAGCTCCCGGTCCTTCTCGGGGGCGCCGGACGGCGCGCCCTTCTCGTGGAAGGCCTCGTTCGACTTGCTGTCGTAGGCCCAGACGTCGTCGCCGTTGTGGATCAGGCTGTACTCGTCGGAGCCGTCGAGCAGGGTGAGCCGCTGGCGCTCGGGGCCGTCCGCCGCCACCCGCAGGGTGTGGCTGCCCGAGACGAGTTCGGTGAGCTTCTCGGACGGGTCCGCCGAGGAGGAGCCGCCGTCCGTGCCCCCGAGGCCGGACGCCAGGCCGCCGAGGGACGGCAGCCCCAGGTCAGTGGAGATCTTGAAGGTGCCGGACAGGGTCTGGGTGTCCGAGGCGGCGATCTTCTCGATGAGCTGCCGGGCCGTGATCTCCGGCAGGTCCGGGTCGCCGGACGCCGCCAGCGCCGGGACGAGCCCGATGGTGGCCGCGGCCACTCCTGCCACCGCGACCGGGACGACGAACCGGCTCGCCTTACGGGTCTCTGCCATGGTCTGCGCTACCTCCGTGCCGTGCTGCCCCTGTGGATGATGTCTCCATCTCACCAGGGCGGGCGCGCGGAATCGTCAGACCCCGGGATCAACCTCACGTACTGCTTGGGGATGACCCGACCCCGAGAAGGGCTACCCCGCGCGGTGGACCACGGCGTCGCACATCTCCGCCAGGGCCGCCTTCGCGTACCCGTCGGGCAGCGGCGCGAGCATGGCGCGCGCCTCCTCGGCGTACCGCACGGTGTCCCGGCGGGCCTGCTCCAGGGCGGGGTGGGCGCGCAGCCGGCGCAGGGCCTCGGCGTGCCGCTCGTCGTCGCCGAGGTCGCCGTCGATCAGGGCGACGAGCTCCAGGTCCTCCGGGCGCCCGTGGGCGGCCGCGGCGGCCCGCAGGTGGAGGACGGGGAGGGTCGGGATGCCCTCGCGGAGGTCGGTGCCGGGGGTCTTGCCGGACTCGTGGGAGTCGGAGGCGATGTCGAGGACGTCGTCGGCGAGCTGGAAGGCGACGCCGAGCCGCTCGCCGTACTGGGTGAGGGTGTCGACGACGCTCTCGTCGGCGCCGGACATCATGGCGCCGAAGCGGCAGGAGACGGCGACGAGGGAGCCGGTCTTGCCGCCGAGGACGTCGAGGTAGTGCTCGACGGGGTCGCGGCCGTCCATCGGGCCGGCCGTCTCCAGGATCTGGCCGGTCACGAGCCGTTCGAACGCCTCGGACTGGATGCGTACGGCCTCGGGGCCGAGGTCCGCGAGCGTGTGCGAGGCGCGGGCGAAGAGGAAGTCACCCGTGAGGACGGCGATCGAGTTGCCCCAGCGGGTGTTGGCGCTGTCGACGCCGCGGCGGACGTCGGCCTCGTCCATGACGTCGTCGTGGTAGAGCGTGGCCAGGTGGGTGAGCTCGACGACCACGGCGGAGGGCACGACGCCCGGCGCGTAGGGGTCGCCGAACTGGGCGGCGAGCATCACGAGCAGGGGGCGGAACCGCTTCCCCCCGGCCAGGACGAGGTGCTGCGCGGCCTCCGTGATGAAGGGGACATCGCTCTTGGTGGCGTCCAGGAGGCCCGCCTCCACGGCCGCCAAACCGGTCTGGACATCGGCCTCAAGAGCCTGGTCCCGCACGCTAAGACCGAACGGCCCGACGACGGTCACGAGGGGGTCTCCTGTCTGCTGACGCCTGCTGACGCTGTCCGGACCGCACACCGCTCATTCGGATTGTCGATGTGTCGGTCCATGCACTCAAGCCAGCGTATCCGGTCACGTTTCGATCACCGTGGGCGCCTTCCCGTCACCCCCGGTATGTTCGCGATCAGCTCATACGATCGGAACTGGGCGTTTTGTCTCGAACGGCGAGCGACGGCGATACGAACGGCGGGCGACGCCCCCGGTACGACGGATCCCCCGCACGGCGGCCGGAGCGCGGCCGTACGGGGGATCCCGGGGGTCCTACGCGTCGGCGCCGGCCTTGCGGCGGCGGGCGACGACCAGCGCGCCGGCGCCCAGGACGACGGCCCCGGCGGCGGCGAGGCCGAGCGGCAGGGTGTCGTTCGCACCGGTGGCGGCGAGGGTGCCGTTCACGGGGGTGACGGACGAGCCGCCCTGCTGGGTGGTGTTCGTGTTGCCGCCGGTGGTGGCGGTCGGCACCGGGGTCGGCGTGTCCGTGGGCTTCGGCTTCGGCTTGTCGCCCTTGTCGGCGGCGTCGATCTGGAAGTCCAGGGTCGCGAAGTCGTCGCCGGTGCCGCAGCTGCCGTCGTTGTTCTCGTACGCGCTGAAGGCGAAGGCCACGCCCTTGCCGGCCGGGGCGTCCGCGTCGACGGTGAGACGCAGCTTCACGTCGGCGTGACCACCCTTGGCGATCTTGCCGATCTCGATGGAGGGGGAATTCTCGGTGAAGCGCGTCCACTCCAGGTGGTCGGCGGAGGACCACTCGACCTTGATGAAGCGGTCGGTCAGGTCCGTGTCCTCGTCGATGACCTCGTCGTCGGACTCGGGGGCCCGCAGGGCGTTGACGTAGGCCTCGACCGCGTCCAGGTTCCGGCCCGTCTCGTTGCTGACGCGCAGCGAGAAGAGGGCGCTCTTGCCGGCCGTGACCTTCCCGGGGCCGGTCAGCGCGACCTTGAGGGCGGCCTCGTCGGCGCACTCCCCCTCCATCTCCTCGGCGAACTCCAGCTCCTCCTTGGCCTCGGCGAGCTTCTCCTCGGCGGCCTTCTTCACCTTCTGGGCGAGGCCGACCACGCGGGAGGCGGCGACGCTGGCGTCGCCGAGGGCGGTGCCGGCCTTCGCCAGCTTCTCGTCGGCGGCCGTCTGCGCGGCGGCGGCCTCGTCGACGGCCGTCTGCGCGGCGGTGACGGCGGCGGCGGCGTCCGCCTTCTCCTGGTCGGTGGCCTCGGGCCGGTCCTTCACGGCCTGCTCGTCCTGCTTCGCCTTGGCGAGCGCCGCGTCGGCGGCGGTCTTCTCGGCGGCGGCCTCGTCCGCGGCCTTCTTGGCCTCGGCGACGGCGACCCGGAGGGGGTGGTCGTCCTTGTCGAGGGCCTTCAGGTCCGCCATGGCCTTGTCGAGGTCGGCGACGGCCTCGTCGTACTCCTTCTGCGCGAGCGCGACGGCGGCCTTGAGCTCCTCGATCGACGGCATGTCCTCGTCGGGGTCGTCCTCGTGGGTCGCGGGCTTCTGCGTCGACGCGGACGGCTTGGTCTCGGCGAACGCCGGCGCGGCCGAGAGGAACACGACCGGGGTGGTCACGGCGGCGGCCACGGCGGTCGCCAGGATGCGGCGGATCTTCACGTTGTGGACCTTTTCCTGGTCAGAGAGGAGGACTGCGAAGAAGGGTGGCGGGTGCGTGCCAGCGGCTACCTCACGCGGCGCGGCACCCGGCATGATCGTAGGGCGGGGAGGAGGTCGCGGGGAGCCCTGTTTCCGCAGCTCGCCGGGGCGTTCCGGGAGCGCTCGGGACACAAACCGCGCGAATGCGGGCAGTTGCCCACGGAGGCCGCACTTTCTGTGTGATCCATGTCATCAGCGCCCGGCGGCCCGCCCCGTAACGTGTCCCCCACACACGTGGAAAGCGAGGCACGCACCGATGTCCGAGCACAGCCCGCTCGATCTGGCCGAGGGCGACCCCTTCGGCCCGCACAACCTCCCGTACGGCGTCTTCTCCACCGCCGACGAGCCCGGGCGGCGCCGGCTCGGCGTCCGCATCGGCGGGCACGTCCTGGACGCGGGTGCCGCGGCGCACGCGCTCGGCTCCCCGTACGCGGCGCTGCTCGCGCAGCCCAGCCTCAACCCGCTGCTCGCGGCCGGGCGGACCGCCTGGCGCGACGTCCGCCGGGCGCTGACGGCCTGGGTGACGGTGCCCGCGCACCGGGCGGACATCGAGCCGCTGCTGCACCCGCTGGACGCGGTGACGCTGCACCTGCCGTACGAGGTCGCGGACTACGTCGACTTCTACGCGAGCGAGCACCACGCGACGAACGTGGGCCGCATCTTCCGCCCGGACGGCGACGCGCTCACGCCCAACTGGAAGCACCTGCCGATCGGTTACCACGGCCGCGCGGGCACGGTCGTGGTCTCCGGCACCGATGTCGTGCGGCCCTCCGGGCAGCGCAAGGCCCCCTCGGACCCGGCGCCGGTCTTCGGTCCGTCCGTGAAGCTGGACATCGAGGCGGAGGTCGGCTTCCTGGTCGGCACCCCGTCCGAGCTCGGCCGGCCCGTCCCGCTCTCCGACTTCCGGGAGCACGTCTTCGGTCTGACGCTGCTCAACGACTGGTCGGCGCGGGACGTGCAGGCCTGGGAGTACGTGCCGCTGGGCCCGTTCCTCGGCAAGTCGTTCCAGACCTCGGTGTCGGCGTGGGTGACGCCCCTGGAGGCCCTGGACGCCGCCCGGACCGCCCCGCCCGCGCGGGACCTCCCGCTCCTTCCGTACCTGGACGACGCGGCCGAGGAGGAGCCGGGCGGCTTCGACCTGCGGATCTCGGTGGAGATCAACGGCGAGGTGGTGGCCGAGCCGCCGTTCTCGTCGATGTACTGGACGGCGGCCCAGCAGCTCGCCCACATGACGGTGAACGGCGCCTCGCTCCGCACCGGCGACCTGTACGGCTCCGGCACGGTCTCCGGGCCCGAGGTGAACCAGCGCGGCTCGCTCCTGGAGCTCACCTGGAACGGTCGCGACGCCCTCGAACTGCCGGGCGGCAAGCGGACGTTCCTGGAGGACGGCGACGAGGTCGTCCTCACGGCCTGGGCGCCGGGCCCGGACGGCACCCGGGTGGCGCTCGGCGAGGTCCGGGGCCGGATCGTTCCGTCCGCCTAACCCGCGCGCCAGAGGGCGGGGACGTTCGGCGGCTCCCAGCCGGCCTGGGCCGTGTGCGCCTGGAGGCACGCATAGCCCCGGCCGCCGTACGTGACGGCGTCCCCCGCCCGGTAGGCGGTCCCGGCGGCCCAGGTCCCGCCGGGGACCCCCGTGGGGGTCGGGGTGGGCGTCGGCGTCGGGCCGGGGTCCTGCGGGACGTTCAGGACGAAGTCGAAGGCGGCCTCCTTCGCGGTGCCGGCGTCCCGGACGGTCATGAGGAGCCGGGGGTCGAAGATCGTGTCGGTGTTGTTCCGCGGCTCGCCCGGGAAGTACAGCTGCGTGGTGAGCACCGGCCGCCCCGGGGCCTGGAGCTTCACGTGGAGGTGGCGGGTGCGGCCCGGGTAGAGGCCGGGCACGATCGTGGTCAGCTCGAAGGCGCCGGTGGCGTCGGTGAACTGGTGGCCGCGGAAGCGGAATCCGGTGTTGTCGTAGGCGCCGTTGACGTCCGCCTGCCAGAAGTCGAGCAGGACGCCCGGTATCGGCCGGCAGGCCAGCCCGAAGACGTAGCCGCTGACGGTGAGCCGGACACCGGTGGTGCCGGCCTCCAGGAGGCTGCTGCGCAGCGGGGAGTTCGGCTTGAAGTACGGGCCTTCCGTCTGCTCCGGGGTGGGGTCGTCGCCGTCGTCGCACTCCGGGGTGAGCGCGGGCGCCGCCTCCGCGTCGGTCAGCGTGCGGGCGAGCGCCGGGACGCCCATGAGGACGGCGGGCGCCGCCATCCCGGCCGCGAGCGCGGCGCGCAGCACGGTCTTGCGGGTGAGGTGTCCGGCGGCGGTCTCGTTGTCCATGCCTGCTCCTCCGTGGGGGCCTGGGGGGATGGCAACGAACCTAGGCGCGCGGGGCGGCGTCTTCGATGGACGGATCCCGGCGGTCGTGGTGTTTTCGGAAGCCCCCCGGGGTCCGGCCGGTCTCCCGGCGGAAGAAGCGGCAGAAGTAGGCGGGATCCGCGAAGCCGACCCGGGTCGCGACCTGCCGTATCGACAGTTCCGTACTGACGAGGAGGCGTTGGGCCTCACGGGTGCGGGCCTCGCGCAGGAGTGCTGCGGGGGTACGGCCGGTGGCGGCCCGGACGGCCTCGGCGAGGTGGCCGGAGCTGACCCCGAGCCGCTCGGCGCACTCCCGTACGGACAGCCCCTCGGCCCCGGCCCGCCCGGCGAGCCGGACGAATTCCTCGGCGAGCCCCCGTGCGGGCGCAGGCCGGGCGGCGGCTCCGGGCAGCCGGGCGGCCCGCACCAGGAGCACGTGGAGCAGGGAGCGCAGCACCCCGGCGAATCCGTCGGCCCCGCAGCGGTACTCCTCGGCGAGCTCCGCCATCAGCAGCGAGGTCCGCTCGTGGGAGGCGCCGTCGAGGCCCACCCAGGGCCGCTCGCCGAGCCTCCGCAGCAGGTCCTCGTCCCCGGCGCCGCCGAGCAGGAACTCGGGCGTGAACAGCACGAGCGAGCCCTCCAGGCCCCGCACGCCCTCCCAGTGGTGCACCTGTCCGGGCAGGATCACCCCCAGTTGCGGCGGCCGCACCTCGTACCGCTCGACGTCGAGCACGTGCACGCCGCTGCCCTCCACCACGTGGACGATCTCGTAGAAGGTGTGCCGGTGCGGGAACGCGGCCCGCGACATCGGCCCCATGGCGTCGAACCCGCCCGCCGCGAAGGGCACCTCCCCCGGCGTCCGGACCTCCAGCCGGTGGACGGGCGGCTCCCCGCCCCGGGGGGCGGGACAGGGGGTCCCCGGTAAGACCGTCGTCCCGCGCATCGTCCGCCTCCCGCCTGGTCCAGACCATTCGGTCGTCCACGATGCCATGCGCCGCGGGCGGTGTCAGGAACGCGAAGGGCCCGGCTCGCCCCCGAGCCGGGCCCTTCGCGCGTGCCGTCCGGGCTACCGGACGAACGTGCTCGCCTGGTTCGCCAGGTCCAGGAAGTACTGCGGGGCGAGGCCGAGGGCCAGGGTGACCACGACGCCCGCCGTGATCGTGATGCTCGTCAGGGCCGAGGGCACGGCGACCGTGGGGCCGTCCGCCTTCGGCTCGCTGAAGAACATGAGCACGATGACCCGGATGTAGAAGAACGCGGCGATCGCCGAGGAGATCACGCCGACCACCACGAGGGCGCCCGCGCCGCCGTCCGCCGCCGCCTTGAAGACCGCGAACTTCCCGGAGAAGCCGGAGGTCAGCGGGATGCCGGCGAAGGCGAGGAGGAAGACCGCGAAGACGGCCGCGACCAGGGGCGAACGGCGGCCCAGACCGGCCCACTTGGACAGGTGGGTGGCCTCGCCGCCCGCGTCCCGGACCAGGGTGACGACGGCGAACGCGCCGATCGTCACGAAGGAGTACGCCCCCAGGTAGAAGAGGACGGACGAGATCCCGCTCGGGGTCGCGGCGATGACGCCCGCGAGCAGGAAGCCCGCGTGCGCGATCGACGAGTACGCCAGGAGCCGCTTGATGTCCGTCTGGGTGATGGCGACGATCGCACCGCCCAGCATGGTGACGACGGCGACGCCCCACATGACCGGGCGCCAGTCCCAGGTGAGGCCCGGGAGCACCACGTACAGCAGGCGGAGCAGCGCGCCGAACGCGGCGACCTTGGTCGCGGCGGCCATGAAGCCGGTGACCGGCGTCGGGGCGCCCTGGTAGACGTCCGGGGTCCACATGTGGAACGGCACGGCGCCGATCTTGAAGAGGAGCCCCATGAGGACCATGGCGAAGCCGATGAGCAGCAGCGCGTCGTTGCCCATGGTGTCGGCGAGCGCCGGGTCGACGGCGCCGATGGAGCCGTCGACGACGCGGGCGATCGTGGCGTACGAGACGGAGCCCGCGTAGCCGTAGAGCAGGGCGATCCCGAAGAGCAGGAAGGCCGAGGAGAAGGCGCCGAGCAGGAAGTACTTGACGGCCGCCTCCTGCGACATCAGCCGCTTGCGGCGGGCGACGGCGCAGAGCAGGTACAGCGGGAGGGAGAAGACCTCCAGGGCGACGAAGAGCGTCAGGAGGTCGTTGGCCGCCGGGAAGACCAGCATGCCGGAGATCGCGAAGAGCGCGAGCGGGAAGACCTCGGTGGTGGTGAAGCCCGCCTTGACGGCGGCCTTCTCCTGGTCGCTGCCGGGGACGGCGGCGGCCTCGGCGGCGAAGGAGTCGACCCTGTGGCCGTGGTCGGCCGGGTCGAGCCTGCGCTCGGCGAAGGTGAAGACCGCCACGAGGGAGGCGAGGAGGATGGTGCCCTGGAGGAAGAGGGCGGGTCCGTCGACGGCGACGGCCCCCATGGCCGCGATGTGGGCCTTGGTGGAGCCGTAACCGCCCGCCGCCAGGCCGACGATCGCGGCGAAGGCGGCGACGAGCGCGAGGACCGACAGGAAGACCTGGCTGTGGTAGCGGGCCTTGCGGGGCACGAAGGCCTCGACGAGGACGCTGACGAGCGCGGCGCCGAGCACGATGAGCACGGGTGAGAGCTGCGTGTACTCGATGTGGGGCGCCGGGATCTTGTCCAGCGGCCCGGCAGCTGTCGTCCACAAGCTGTGGACAGCCATGGAACTCACTTGGCCGCCTCCACGTTCTGAATCTGGGGCTGGGGGTCCTTCTGCCGGACGTCGGACAGGGTGTGCCGCACGGCCGGGTTGACGACGTCCGTCAGCGGCTTCGGGAAGACCCCGAGGAAGATCAGGACGGCGATCAGCGGGACGACCACGGCCAGCTCGCGCGCCCGCAGGTCGGGCAGCGCCCGGACCTCCTCCTTCACCGGCCCGGTCATCGTCCGCTGGTACAGGACGAGGGTGTAGAGCGCGGCGAGGACGATGCCGGTGGTGGCGACGATCCCGGCCACCGGGTACCGGGCGAACGTGCCGACCAGCACCAGGAACTCGCTGACGAACGGGGCGAGTCCGGGCAGCGAGAGGGTCGCGAGGCCGCCGATCAGGAAGGTGCCGGCGAGCACCGGGGCCACCTTCTGCACGCCGCCGTAGTCGGCGATGAGCCGCGAGCCGCGCCGGGAGATCAGGAAGCCGGCGACGAGCATGAGCGCGGCCGTCGAGATGCCGTGGTTGACCATGTAGAGCGTGGCGCCCGACTGGCCCTGGCTGGTCATCGCGAAGATGCCCAGGATGATGAAGCCGAAGTGCGAGATCGAGGCGTAGGCGACCAGTCGCTTGATGTCCCGCTGGCCGACCGCGACCAGCGCGCCGTACACGATGCTGATCAGGGCGAGGACGACGATCGCGGGCGTCGCCCACTTCGACGCCTCGGGGAAGAGCCCGAGGCAGAAGCGGAGCATCGCGAAGGTGCCGACCTTGTCGACGACGGCGGTGATGAGGACGGCGACCGGGGCGGTGGCCTCCCCCATCGCGTTCGGCAGCCAGGTGTGCAGCGGCCAGAGCGGCGCCTTCACGGCGAAGGCGAAGAAGAAGCCGAGGAACAGCCACCGCTCGGTGCTGGTCGCCATCTCCAGCGAGCCGTTCGCCCGGGCCTCGGCGATCTCGGTGAGCGAGAAGTTCCCCGCGACCACGTAGAGCCCGATGACGGCGGCCAGCATGATCAGGCCGCCGACGAGGTTGTAGAGGAGGAACTTGACCGCCGCGTACGACCGCTGGGCCGCCGCGTTCTCGTCGGAGCCGCTGTGGGCGCGGTCGCCGAAGCCGCCGATGAGGAAGTACATCGGGATGAGCATGGCTTCGAACAGGATGTAGAAGAGGAAGACGTCGGTGGCCTCGAAGGAGAGGATCACCATCGCCTCGACCATGAGGATCAGGGCGAAGAAGCCCTGCGTCGGCCGCCACCGCTTGGAGGATGTCTCCAGCGGGTCGGCGTCGTGCCAGCCGGCCAGGATCACGAAGGGGATCAGCAGGGCGGTGAGCGCGATGAGCGCCACGCCGATGCCGTCGACGCCGAGTTCGTACCGGACGCCGAAGTCCTTGATCCAGGAGTACGACTCGACGAACTGGTAGCGGTCGCCGCCCGGCTCGAAGCCCGCGAAGACGACGGCGGCGAGCACGAGGGTGGCGAGCGAGACGAGCAGTGCCAGCCACTTGGCGGCGGTGCGCCGGGCGGCGGGGACGGCGGCGGTGAGGACCGCGCCGGCCGCCGGCAGCAGCGCCGTCGCCGTGAGGAGCGGGAAGCCCGCGTTGACCACTGGGGACATGGGAGTCACACCGCCCTCATCAGCAGGGTCGCGGCGATCAGCACCGCCGTACCTCCGAACATGGAGACCGCGTACGTGCGGGCGTAGCCGTTCTGGAGCTTGCGCAGCCGGCCGGAGAGTCCTCCGACGGCGGCCGCGGTGCCGTTGACGACGCCGTCGACCAGGCTGTGGTCGACGTAGACCAGCGAGCGGGTCAGGTGCGTGCCGCCGGTGACGAAGACGGCGTGGTTGAAGTCGTCCTGGAGCAGGTCGCGGCGGGCGGCCCGGGTGAGCAGCGAGCCGCGCGGGGCGACCACCGGGACGGGCCGGCGGCCGTACTGGAGGTACGCGAGGCCGACGCCGATCACCATGACGGCGACGGTGGCGGCGGTGACGGCGGCGGCGCTGACCGGCGAATGGCCGTGCTCGAAGCCGGTGACCGGCTCCAGCCACTCGACGAAGCCGGCGAACTCGAAGACGGCGCCTGCGGCGACCGAGCCGACGGCCAGCAGGATCATCGGGATGACCATGGACTTGGGCGACTCGTGCGGGTGGGGCATGGCGCCCGCCGCGTGCTCGGCGGCCGGCTCGGCGCTGGGCGCCTGGTCGGCGTCCGGCGCCGGCTGCCAGCGCTTCTCGCCGAAGAAGGTCATCAGCATCACGCGGGTCATGTAGTACGCGGTGATGGCGGCGCCGAGCAGGGTGACCGCGCCGAGGATCCAGCCCTCGGTGCCGCCCTTGGCGAAGGCCGCCTCGATGATCTTGTCCTTGGAGAAGAAGCCGGACAGGCCCGGGAATCCGATGATCGCGAGGTAGCCGAGGCCGAAGGTGACGAAGGTGACCGGCATGTACTTCCGCAGGCCGCCGTACTTCCGCATGTCGACCTCGTCGTTCATGCCGTGCATGACCGAACCGGCGCCGAGGAACAGCCCGGCCTTGAAGAAGCCGTGCGTCACCAGGTGCATGATCGCGAAGACGTAGCCGATGGGGCCGAGGCCGGCCGCCAGGATCATGTATCCGATCTGCGACATCGTCGAGCCGGCGAGGGCCTTCTTGATGTCGTCCTTGGCGCAACCGACGATCGCACCGAAGAGGAGCGTGACCGCGCCGACCACGGTGACCACGAGCTGGGCGTCCGGCGCCGCGTCGAAGATGTCGGCCGAGCGGACGATCAGATAGACACCGGCGGTCACCATCGTGGCCGCGTGGATGAGGGCCGAGACCGGGGTCGGGCCCTCCATCGCGTCCCCGAGCCAGGACTGCAGCGGCACCTGGGCCGACTTGCCGCAGGCGGCGAGGAGCAGCATCAGGCCGATCGCGGTCAGCTTGCCCTCGGACGCCTGCCCGCTCGCCTCGAACACCGGCCCGAAGGCGAAGGTGCCGAAGGTGGTGAACATGAGCATGATGGCGATCGAGAGGCCCATGTCGCCGACCCGGTTGACCAGGAAGGCCTTCTTCGCGGCGGTGGCCGCGGTGGGCTTGTGCTGCCAGAAGCCGATCAGGAGGTACGAGGCGAGGCCGACGCCCTCCCAGCCGAAGTACAGCAGCAGGTAGTTGTCGGCGAGGACGAGCAGGAGCATCGCCGCGACGAACAGGTTGAGGTAGCCGAAGAACCGGCGGCGGCGCTCGTCGTGCTCCATGTATCCGATGGAGTAGACGTGGATGAGCGTGCCGACCCCGGTGATCAGCAGGACGAAGGTCATCGACAGCTGGTCGAGCCGGAACGCCATGTCCGCCTGGAAGCCCTCGACGGGGATCCAGGTGTAGAGCGTCTGGTGCAGGGCCCGGTCGTCGGCGCTCTTGCCGAGCATGTCCGCGAAGAGCACCAGGCCGATCACGAAGGAGACGGCCGCGAGCAGCGTGCCGAGCCAGTGCCCGGACTTGTCGAGCCGCCGCCCGCCGAGGAGCAGGACGAGTGCTCCGAGCAGAGGTGCCGCGATGAGCAGCGCAATCAGATTGTCCACGGTTCCGCCCCTTACAGCTTCATCAGGCTGGCGTCGTCGACCGAGGCCGAGTGGCGGGCACGGAAGACGGACACGATGATCGCGAGCCCGACGACGACCTCCGCGGCGGCGACGACCATCGTGAAGAAGGCGATGATCTGGCCGTCGAGGTTGCCGTGCATGCGGGAGAACGTGACGAACGCGAGGTTGCAGGCGTTGAGCATGAGCTCGACGCACATGAAGACGACGATCGCGTTGCGCCGGATCAGCACCCCGGCCGCACCGATGGTGAACAGCAGGGCGGCGAGGTACAGGTAGTTGACGGGATTCACCGGGTGGCCTCCTCTTCGTCCCGGTCGCGGCCGAGCCGCTCCTCGGAGCGCTGCTCCAGGGCCTTGAGGTCGGCCATCGCCTCGGTGGACACGTCCCGGATCTGGCCGCGCTTGCGCAGGGTCCCCATGACGGTGAGGTCCGCCGCGGTGCCGTCGGGCAGCAGACCGGCGATGTCCACGGCGTTGTGCCGGGCGTACACGCCGGGCGCGGGCAGCGGCGGCACGTGCTTGCCCTCGCGGACGCGCTGCTCGGACAGCTCGCGCTGGGTGCGGGCCCGCTCGGTCCGCTCCCGGTGGGTGAGCACCATCGCGCCGACGGCCGCCGTGATCAGCAGCGCGCCGGTGATCTCGAAGGCGAAGACGTACTTGGTGAAGATGAGGGCGGCGAGGCCCTCGACGTTCCCGCCGTGGGCGCTGTTGGCCGTGCCGAGGCCGGCGAACTCCGTCAGCGAGGCGTTCCCGATGCCGGCGGCGAGCAGGATGCCGAAGCCGAGGCCGCAGGCGACGGCCAGCCACCGCTGGCCCTTGAGGGTCTCCTTCAGCGAGTCCGCGGCGGTGACGCCGACCAGCATGACGACGAAGAGGAAGAGCATCATGATCGCGCCGGTGTAGACGACGATCTGGACGATGCCGAGGAAGTACGCGCCGTTCGCCAGGTAGAAGACCGCGAGGACGATCATCGTGCCGGCGAGGGAGAGCGCCGAGTGCACGGCCTTCCTCATCAGGATCGTGGACAGCGCGCCGACGACGGCGACGGTGCCGAGGACCCAGAACTGGAAGGCCTCACCGGTGGAAGTGGCGTAGGCCGCGAGGTTCGCGCTCATGCGTCCGCCCCCTCCGGCTCGCCCTTCTCCCCCTTGGACACGGCGACCTGACGGACCGTGCCGGGCGCCGCCTCGGTGACGAGCCCCCGGTAGTAGTCCTGCTCGGTCATGCCCGGGAAGATCGCGTGCGGGGTGTCGACCATGGTCTCCTCCAGGCCCGCGAGGAGCTGCTCCTTGGTGTAGATCAGGGCCTCGCGGGAGGAGTCGGCCAGCTCGAACTCGTTGGTCATCGTCAGCGCGCGCGTGGGGCACGCCTCGATGCACAGTCCGCAGAGGATGCAGCGGGCGTAGTTGATCTGGTAGACCCGGCCGTACCGCTCGCCCGGCGAGTAGCGCTCCTCGTCGGTGTTGTCCGCACCCTCGACGTAGATGGCGTCGGCGGGACAGGCCCAGGCGCACAGCTCGCAGCCGACGCACTTCTCCAGGCCGTCGGGGTGACGGTTGAGCTGGTGCCGGCCGTGGAAGCGGGGTGCCGTCGTCTTCTGCTGCTCCGGGTACTGCTCGGTCAGCCGCTTCTTGAACATGGCCTTGAAGGTCACGCCGAAGCCGGCCACCGGATTCTGGAAATCAGACACCGTCCGTCTCCTTTCCATCACTCGCAGTAGCAGTATCGGGGGCGCCACTGACAACGAGGTCCCGGTCGTACCGCGACCTGCGCCGCGGCACGGGCGGCAGGGACTGTCCGGGCTTGGGCGGTACGGGGAAGCCGCCCGCCATCGGGTCGAAGGCCCGCTCGTCGGCGGGGCCGGCCGCGGCCTCCTTCGCCTTCCGGTCGCGCAGCGCGTCCACCACGAAGGAGAGGAGGAGCAGGGCGAGGACGGCACCGGCCACGTACAGCACGATGTTGGAGAAGGCGATGTTCTCGTTCCGCAGCGCGCGGACGGTGGCGACCAGCATCAGCCAGACCACGGCGACCGGGATGAGGACCTTCCAGCCGAGCTTCATCAGCTGGTCGTAGCGGACGCGGGGCAGGGTGCCGCGGAGCCAGATGAAGAAGAACAGCAGCAGCTGCACCTTCACCACGAACCAGAGCATCGGCCACCAGCCGTGGTTGGCGCCCTCCCAGAAGGAGGAGATCGGGTACGGGGCCCGCCAGCCGCCCAGGAAGAGGGTCACCGACACGGCCGAGACCGTCACCATGTTCACGTACTCGGCGAGCATGAACATCGCGAACTTGATGGACGAGTACTCGGTGTTGAAGCCGCCGACGAGGTCGCCCTCGGACTCCGGCATGTCGAACGGGGCGCGGTTGGTCTCGCCGACCATCGTGACGATGTAGATGATGAACGACACCGGCAGCAGGATCACGAACCAGCGGTCCGCCTGCGCCTCCACGATCTTCGAGGTCGACATCGACCCGGAGTAGAGGAAGACGGAGGCGAAGGCCGCGCCCATGGCGATCTCGTACGAGATCATCTGCGCGCAGGACCGCAGGCCGCCGAGCAGCGGGTACGTGGATCCGGAGGACCAGCCGGCGAGGACGATGCCGTAGATGCCGACGGAGGCGACCGCGAGGACGTACAGCATCGCGATCGGCAGGTCGGTGAGCTGCATCGCGGTCCGGTGCCCGAAGATCGAGACCTCGTTGCCGGCCGGGCCGAAGGGGATCACGGCGATCGCCATGAAGGCGGGGATCGCGGCGACGACCGGCGCGAGGACGTAGACGACCTTGTCGGCCCGCCGGACGATCACGTCCTCCTTGAGCATCAGTTTGATGCCGTCCGCGAGGGACTGGAGGAGACCCCAGGGGCCGTGCCGGTTGGGGCCGATGCGCAGCTGCATCCAGGCGACGACCTTGCGCTCCCACACGATGGAGAAGAGCACGGTGATCATCAGGAAGGCGAAGCAGAAGACGGCCTTGACCAGCACGAGCCACCAGGGGTCCGTGCCGAACATGGACAGGTCTTCGGCGGCGAGGACGTTCGGGGTCATGCCTGCACCTCCTGCGGGGTCGCCGGGCCGATGCGGACCAGGGAGCCGGGGCGGGCGCCGGTGTCGGAGAGGACGCCCCGGCCCGCCGAGTTCAGCGGGAGCCAGACGACCCGGTCGGGCATCTCGGTGACCTGGAGCGGGAAGGCGACCGAGCCTGCGGGGCCGGTCACCTCCAGGAGGTCGCCGTCCTTGACGCCGGTGTCGGCGGCGGTGGCGGCGGAGAGCCGGGCGACCGCCGCGTGCCGGGTGCCGGCCAGGGCGGCGTCGCCCTCCTGGAGCCTGCCGAGGTCGAGGAGGAGCCGGTGTCCGGCGAGGACGGCCTCGCCGTCGCCGGGCCGGGGCGCCGGACGGCCGGGCGAGGCGGGCTCGGTCGCCCGCTCCTCGGTCCAGCCGCCGAGCCGGTCCATCTCCCGCCGCACGGACCGCAGGTCGGGCAGGCCGAGGTGGGCGTCGAGGGCGTCGGCCAGCATGTGGAGCACGCGGGCGTCGGTCGGCGCGAGGGGCCGGGTCATCTGCTCGGGCTTGAGCGCGGCCTCGAAGAGCCGGGCCCTGCCCTCCCAGTCGAGGAAGGTGCCGGCCTTCTCGGCGACGGCCGCGACCGGCAGGATCACGTCGGCGCGCTCGGTGACCTCGCCGGGCCGCAGCTCCAGGGAGACCACGAACGCCGTGTCGAGGGCCTCACGCGCGCGTGCCGGGTCCGGCAGGTCGGCGACCTCGACGCCGGCGACGAGCAGCGCGGCGAGCTCGCCGGCGGCCGCGGCCTCCACGATCTGGCCGGTGTCGCGGCCGTAGCGGTGCGGGAGCTCGCGGACGCCCCAGGCGGCGGCGACCTCCTCACGCGCGCGGGGATCGGTGGCGGGCCGGCCGCCGGGCAGCAGCGCGGGGAGCGCCCCCGCCTCGACGGCGCCGCGCTCGCCGGAGCGGCGCGGGATCCACACGAGGCGGGCGCCGGTGGCGGCCGAGGCGCGCAGGGCGGCGGTGAGCGCGCCGGGCACGCCCGCGAGCCGCTCGCCGACGGCGAGGACGGCGCCCTCCCGGCGGAGGGCCTCGGCCGCGGCGGCGCCCTCCTCGGAGAGGCCGACCCGGGAGGTGAGGGCGTCGAGCCACTCGGTCTCGGTGCCGGGGGCGGCGGGCAGCAGGGTGCCGCCCGCCTTCGTCAGGCCCCGGGTGGCGAACGGGGCGACCGCGTAGGTCCTCTGGCCGTGCTTGCGCCAGGCCTTGCGGAGCCGCAGGAAGACGGCGGGGGCCTCCTCCTCGGACTCCAGGCCGACGAGGAGCACGGCCGGCGCGGCCTCCAGGGAGGTGTACGTGACGCCCGTGCCGTCCAGGTCGCGTCCCCGGCCGGCGACGGCGGAGGCCAGGAAGTCGGCCTCCTCGCCGGAGTGGATCCGGGCCCGGAAGTCGATGTCGTTGGTGTCGAGGGCGACCCGGGCGAACTTGGCGTACGCGTAGGAGTCCTCGACGGTCAGCCGCCCGCCGGTCAGGACGCCGGTCCGGCCGCGGACGAGCCCGCGGGCGGCGGCCTCCAGGGCCTCGGGCCAGGAGGCGGCCTCCAGTTCACCGGACTCGGGGTTCCGGACGAGGGGGGTGGTCAGCCGGTCGCGCTGCTGGGCGTACCGGAAGCCGAAGCGGCCCTTGTCGCAGATCCACTCCTCGTTGACCTCCGGGTCCTCGGCGGCGAGCCGCCGCATGACCTTGCCGCGCCGGTGGTCGGTGCGGGTGGCGCAGCCGCCGGCGCACTGCTCGCAGACGGACGGCGAGGAGACCAGGTCGAAGGGGCGGGAGCGGAAGCGGTAGGCGGCCGAGGTGAGGGCGCCGACCGGGCAGATCTGGATGGTGTTGCCGGAGAAGTACGACTCGAAGGGGTCGCCCTCGCCGGTGCCGACCTGCTGGAGCGCGCCGCGCTCGACGAGCTCGATCATCGGGTCGCCGGCGATCTGGTTCGAGAAGCGGGTGCAGCGGGCGCACAGGACGCACCGCTCGCGGTCGAGCAGCACCTGGGTGGAGATCGCGACCGGCTTCTCGTAGGTCCGCTTGACGCCCTCGAAGCGGGACTCGGCCTGTCCGTGGGACATGGCCTGGTTCTGCAGGGGGCACTCGCCGCCCTTGTCGCAGACCGGGCAGTCCAGCGGGTGGTTGATGAGCAGCAGCTCCATCACGCCGTGCTGGGCCTTCTCGGCGACGGGCGAGGTGAGCTGCGACTTCACCACCATGCCGTCGGTGCAGGTGATGGTGCAGGAGGCCATGGGCTTGCGCTGCCCCTCGACCTCGACGATGCACTGGCGGCAGGCGCCGGCGGGGTCGAGGAGCGGGTGGTCGCAGAAGCGCGGGATCTCGATGCCGAGCTGTTCGGCGGCGCGGATGACCAGCGTCCCCTTGGGGACGGAGATCTCGGCGCCGTCGATGGTCAGCGTCACGAGGTCCTCGGGCGGTACCGGCGCGCTGCCGCCGCCGCTGGGGGTGGACGCGATGACGGTCATGCGGTCACCTCCTTGTGGTTGTCCGCCCAGGCGGTCGACTTGGCCGGGTCGAAGGGGCAGCCCCGGCCCGTGATGTGCTGTTCGTACTCCTCGCGGAAGTACTTCAGCGAGGAGAAGATCGGCGAGGCGGCGCCGTCGCCGAGGGCGCAGAACGACTTGCCGTTGATGTTGTCGGCGATGTCGTTGAGCTTGTCGAGGTCGGACATCGCGCCCTTCCCGGCCTCGATGTCGCGAAGCAGCTGGACGAGCCAGTACGTGCCCTCGCGGCAGGGCGTGCACTTGCCGCAGGACTCGTGGGCGTAGAACTCGGTCCAGCGGGTGACGGCCCGGACGACGCAGGTGGTCTCGTCGAAGCACTGGAGCGCCTTGGTGCCGAGCATGGAGCCGGCGGCGCCGACGCCCTCGTAATCGAGGGGCACGTCGAGGTGCTCGTCGGTGAACATGGGGGTGGAGGAGCCGCCGGGGGTCCAGAACTTGAGCCGGTGGCCGGGGCGCATGCCGCCGCTCATGTCGAGGAGCTGGCGCAGGGTGATGCCGAGGGGGGCCTCGTACTGGCCGGGCGAGGCGACGTGCCCGCTGAGCGAGTACAGCGTGAAGCCCGGGGACTTCTCGGTCCCCATCGACGTGAACCAGTCCTTGCCCCTGTTGAGGATCGCGGGAACCGAGGCGATGGATTCGACGTTGTTCACCACGGTGGGGCAGGCGTACAGACCGGCGACCGCGGGGAAGGGGGGGCGCAGCCGGGGCTGGCCGCGGCGCCCTTCGAGCGAGTCGAGCAGCGCGGTCTCCTCGCCGCAGATGTACGCGCCGGCGCCGGCGTGGACGGTGAGTTCGAGGTCGAGTCCGCTGCCGAGGACGTTCGTGCCGAGGTAGCCGGCGGCGTAGGCCTCGCGGACGGCCTCGTGGAGGCGGCGCAGGACGGGGACGACCTCGCCGCGCAGGTAGATGAAGGCGTGGTTCGAGCGGATCGCGTAGCAGGCGATCACGATGCCCTCGATGAGGGAGTGCGGGTTGGCGAAGAGGAGGGGGATGTCCTTGCAGGTGCCGGGTTCGGACTCGTCGGCGTTGACGACGAGGTAGTGCGGCTTGCCGTCGCCCTGCGGGATGAACTGCCACTTCATGCCGGTGGGGAAGCCGGCGCCGCCGCGTCCGCGGAGGCCGGATTCCTTGACGTACGCGATGAGGTCGTCGGGGCTCATCGCGAGGGCCTTCCTGAGGCCCCGGTAGCCCTCGTGGCGCTCGTAGGTCTCCAGGGTCCAGGAGTCGGGCTGGTCCCAGAAGGCCGACAGGACGGGCGCCAGGAGCTTCTCGGGGCTGCTGTTGTTGATCTCGGCGGCCAAGGTCATTCCTCCCCCTCCTGTCCGGAGGTCTCACCACGCGGGTGGACGATTCGGTGGTGCGGCTTCTCGCCCTTCGCCAGGCGCAGGCCCACGAGGGAGGCCGGGCCCGCGCCGCCGGTGGCCTCGACGGCGCCGGGGCGCTCGTCGGGGAAGCCGGCGAGGATGCGGGCGGTCTCCTTGAAGGTGCAGAGCGGGGCGCCGCGGGTGGGCTCGACGGTGCGTCCGGCCCGGAGGTCGTCGACCATCTTCTTGGCGGACTCGGGCGTCTGGTTGTCGAAGAACTCCCAGTTGACCATCACGACGGGTGCGAAGTCGCAGGCCGCGTTGCACTCGATGTGTTCGAGGGTGATCTTGCCGTCGGCCGTGGTCTCGTCGTTGCCGACGCCGAGGTGCTGCTTGAGCTCCTCGAAGATGGCGTCGCCGCCCATGACCGCGCAGAGCGTGTTGGTGCAGACGCCGACCTGGTAGTCGCCGGAGGGCTTGCGCCGGTACATCGTGTAGAAGGTGGCGACGGCGGTGACCTCGGCGGTGGTCAGGCCGAGCATGTCGGCGCAGAACTGCATGCCGGTGCGGGTCACGTGGCCCTCCTCCGACTGCACGAGGTGCAGCATCGGCAGGAGCGCGGAGCGGGAGCCCGGGTAGCGGTCGATGATCGCCCGGGCGTCCTCCTCCAGGCGGGCGCGGACGTCCGCCGGGTACTCGGGGGCGGGGAGCTGGGGCATGCCCAGGCTGATCTGGTCGGTCATCGGTCGACGCCTCCCATCACGGGGTCGATGGAGGCGACGGCGACGATGACGTCGGCGACCTGGCCGCCCTCGCACATCGCGGCCATGGCCTGGAGGTTGGTGAAGGACGGGTCGCGGAAGTGGACCCGGTAGGGGCGGGTGCCGCCGTCGGAGACGACGTGGACGCCGAGCTCGCCCTTGGGCGATTCGACGGCCGCGTAGGCCTGCCCCGCGGGGACCCGGAAGCCCTCGGTGACCAGCTTGAAGTGGTGGATCAGGGCCTCCATGGAGGTGCCCATGATCTTCGCGATGTGGTCGGTGGAGTTGCCGAGGCCGTCCGTGCCGAGGGCGAGCTGCGCCGGCCAGGCGATCTTCTTGTCGCCGACCATGACCGGTCCGGGGGCCAGGCGGTCGAGGCACTGCTCGACGATCCGCAGGGACTGCCGCATCTCCTCCAGGCGGACGAGGAAGCGTCCGTAGGAGTCGCAGGTGTCGGCGGTCGGGACGTCGAAGTCGTAGTTCTCGTAGCCGCAGTACGGGTCGGTCTTCCGCAGGTCGTGCGGGAGGCCCGCCGACCGGAGGATCGGCCCGGTGGCGCCGAGGGCCATGCAGCCGGTGAGGTCGAGGTAGCCGACGTCCTGCATGCGGGCCTTGAAGATGGGGTTGCCGGTGGCGAGCTTGTCGTACTCCGGCAGGTTCTTCTTCATGGTCTTCACGAACTCGCGGACGGCGTCGACGGCGCCGGGCGGGAGGTCCTGGGCGAGGCCGCCGGGGCGGATGAACGCGTGGTTCATCCGCAGGCCGGTGATCAGCTCGTACAGGTCCAGGATCATCTCGCGGTCCCGGAAGCCGTAGATCATGATCGTGGTGGCGCCGAGCTCCATGCCGCCGGTGGCGATGCAGACCAGGTGCGAGGAGAGCCGGTTGAGCTCCATCAGCATCACGCGGATGACGCTGGCGCGGTCCGGGATCTGGTCGGTGATGCCGAGGAGCTTCTCCACGCCCAGGCAGTACGCCGTCTCGTTGTAGAACGAGGTGAGGTAGTCCATGCGCGTGACGAAGGTGGTGCCCTGCGTCCAGGTCCGGTACTCGAGGTTCTTCTCGATGCCGGTGTGGAGGTAGCCGATGCCGCAGCGCGCCTCGGTGACGGTCTCGCCGTCGATCTCCAGGATGAGGCGGAGCACGCCGTGGGTGGACGGGTGCTGGGGACCCATGTTGACGATGATGCGCTCGTCGTCGGCCTTCGCGGCGGACTGGACGACCTCTTCCCAGTCTCCGCCGGTCACCGTGTAGACGGCGCCCTCGGTGGTCTCGCGTGCGGACGACGCGTCGGTGCTGTTCACGAGTACGACCTCCGCTGGTCCGGAGCCGGGATCTGGGCGCCCTTGTACTCGACGGCGATGCCGCCGAGGGGGTAGTCCTTGCGCTGCGGGTGGCCCTGCCAGTCGTCCGGCATCATGATCCGGGTGAGGGCGGGGTGGCCGTCGAAGACGATGCCGAAGAAGTCGTACGTCTCGCGCTCGTGCCAGTCGTTCGTCGGGTAGACGGCGACGAGGGACGGGATGCGCGGGTCGGCGTCGGGGGCCGAGACCTCCAGGCGGATCAGCCGGCCGTGGGTCAGCGAGCGCAGGTGGTAGACGGCGTGCAGCTCGCGGCCCTTGTCGGCCGGGTAGTGGACGCCGGAGACGCCGGTACAGAGCTCGAAGCGCAGGGCCGGGTCGTCGCGCAGGGTGCGGGCCACGCGGACGAGGTGCTCGCGCTCGATGTGGAAGGTGAGCTCGCCGCGGTCGACGACCGTCTTCTCGAGGGCGTTCTCGGGCAGGAGGCCCTGTTCCTCCAGGGCGCCCTCGAGCTCGTCGGCGACCTCGTCGAACCAGCCGCCGTACGGGCGGGCGGCCGGTCCGGGGAGCCGGATCGAGCGGACCAGGCCGCCGTAGCCGGAGGTGTCGGCCCCGCTCTGGGCGCCGAACATGCCGCGCTGGACGCGGACCTCCTCGCCGTGGTCACCGCGCTGGCCCGGCAGGTTCTGGGCGCTGAGTTCCTTGTCGGGGTTGGGTGTCTCGTCACTCAACGGAGCAGACCCTTCAACTCGATCGTCGGCAGCGCCTTGAGCGCCGCCTCCTCCGCCTCGCGGGCCGCCTCCTCGGCGTTCACGCCGAGCTTGGAGGACTGGATCTTCTGGTGGAGCTTGAGGATCGCGTCCAGGAGCATCTCCGGACGCGGCGGGCAGCCGGGCAGGTAGATGTCGACCGGCACGATGTGGTCGACGCCCTGCACGATCGCGTAGTTGTTGAACATGCCGCCCGAGGAGGCGCAGACGCCCATGGAGATGACCCACTTGGGGTTGGGCATCTGGTCGTAGACCTGCCTCAGGACGGGCGCCATCTTCTGGCTGACCCGCCCGGCCACGATCATCAGGTCGGCCTGGCGCGGCGAGCCGCGGAAGACCTCCATGCCGAAGCGGGCCAGGTCGTACCGGCCGGCTCCGGTGGTCATCATCTCGATGGCGCAGCAGGCGAGGCCGAAGGTCGCGGGGAACACGGACGCCTTGCGCACCCAGCCCGCGGCCTGTTCGACCGTCGTCAGCAGAAAGCCGCTGGGGAGTTTCTCTTCGAGTCCCATGAGTGTGCCTCTCAGCCCCTCAGTCCCATTCCAGGCCGCCGCGTCGCCACACGTACGCGTAGGCGACGAAGACGGTGAGCACGAAGAGCAGCATCTCCACGAGCCCGAAAAGCCCCAGGGCGTCGAAGGTGACGGCCCAGGGGTAGAGGAAGACGATCTCGATGTCGAAGACGATGAAGAGCATCGCCGTCAGGTAGTACTTGATCGGGAAGCGACCGCCCCCGGCGGGAGTGGGCGTCGGTTCGATGCCGCACTCGTACGCCTCAAGCTTTGCCCTGTTGTACCTCTTTGGCCCGATAAGCGTGGCCATGACCACGGAGAAGATCGCAAACCCCGCACCCAGGGCACCGAGCACGAGGACGGGCGCGTACGCATTCACGCTCCTCGCTCCTTCCAGTCGTCCTTGACCGTTGGACCGCACCGCCGGGTCGTGGAAGATCGCCCCCATGTGAGGCAGTTCACAAGCCCGGTTGCCCCGCATCTTATGCCTGCCCCTCTGTGATCTGCGACACGGGGTGCAGCGCGGACTTTGTGATCTCCACCACCAGGCGAAGGATCATGAAGTCGGATGAGCAGTGATCTTGTTGCGCGAAGCACGCAGGTGATCACCAGATGTGACATCCGGACCGGAAATCGCTGCTCGGGAGGGGTGTCGCTCTATCAAGAGATGCCCAGTGCAGGCAAATTGGCGATGGACGCGTCCGGGTGATAAAGGAACCGCCCTTCGCCCGGTAGGGGGTTGGCGCGTACGGAGGTGGACGCGTGCGCGTTTTCACGAGCAACGTGTGACCTGCGTCACGTCACGGAAGCTTCAAAAGAAGAGGGCTTGGCCATCGGCGTCAAGAGGTGGTAAGCGTCGGGCAATTCGGGCTTTTCAATGAAAACCCGTGATCAAGGGCTGGATGGGCCGTGCCCGATTTGCCCGTTACGGCGTCAATAAGGTTGCGACGGGGGCGGATTCACGGATTCCAAACGCAACTGTGGCGCACCCCACGTTTCTTGAAGGGAACCGTCGCGCCCTGATAGCGGTTGTTCCCATGTCCCACACCGCTCACATACCCAGCCACCGGAAGCCCCGCCGCAGCGCCTCGAAGCTCGCGCTCCGCGCCGGAGTTGCCGGTGGCGTCCTCGGCACCATCGCGGTGGCCGGTGCTGCCGGGCCGGCGAACGCCGAGCCGGTGACCGAGACCATCGAAATGCCCGCCCTGGGCTCCCTCGACGCCGCCGGCGGCCTCGCCAGCGCCGTCGCCGCCTCCGCCGAGGCCTCCCAGCAGGAGGCGCTCGACCAGAGCCTCCGGTCCCAGGAGGACGCGGCGCTGCAGAAGGCCGCCAAGGAGGCCAAGAAGGCCAGGGCCGAGGCCGACCGCAAGGCCGCGGCCGAGCGCGCCGAGGAGGCCCGCCTCAAGGCCGAGCAGGAGCGCCAGGAGGCCGCGGCACGCGCCTCCCGCGACACCGTCCGCACCCAGCTCTCCGCCCAGAGCTCCTCGAACGACGGCGGCTCGTCGTCGGACAGCGGCTCCACCGCCTCGGACAGCGGCAGCCAGACGCAGGCCCCCACCGGCTCCGCCGCCGCGATCGTGGCCTTCGCCAAGGCCCAGATCGGCGACGCGTACGTCTCCGGCGGCACCGGCCCCAACTCCTGGGACTGCTCCGGCCTCGTCCAGGCCGCCTACCGCGCGGCCGGCATCGACCTGCCCCGCATCTCGTACGAGCAGTCGAGCATGGGCACCTCCGTCTCCCTGAGCGACCTGCAGCCGGGCGACATCCTGTACTGGGGCAGCCGCAGCGGCTCGTACCACGTCGCCATCTACGTCGGCGGCGGCCAGTACGTGGGCGCGCAGAACCCCTCCAGCGGCGTGGTCCAGCACTCCATGGACTGGGACACCCCCTCGGGCGCGGTCCGCATCCTCTGACCCGTCCCACGGCATGGCCAAGGGCCGTCACTCCTCGGGGGAGCGACGGCCCTTCGGCGTACCGGGGACCAGCCGCGCAGCGCCTCGGCCGGTTCGATGCGCGAGGCGCGCCGGGCCGGGTGCGGCCCGGCGACGACTCCCGTGACCAGGCCGACGACCGGGGCCGCGACGACCGTGCCCGTGTGCACCACCGGCGTCCGGTCCCGCACCGGCGCCACCGCGATCACCGTGGACGCGCCGAGCCCCGTGCCCACGCGCCCGCCCATCGTGCCCGGAGCGCCCGGTTCCATGAGGAACCGGACGGTGACGTGGCGCCCGCGTGCCCCGGCCCCCGGTGACCCGGCAGTCCGCCGGGGCCGTCGAGCGCTGCGCCTGGGGCCGCTCAGGCCTTCGGCGCCACCTTCGACAGTCCGTTGATGATGCGGTCCATGGCGTCGCCGCCCGTCGGGTCCGTGAGGTTCGCCAGCATCTTGAGGGTGAACTTCATCAGCAGCGGGTGGGTCAGACCGCGCTGGGTCGCGATCTTCATGATCTTCGGGTTGCCGATGAGCTTCACGAAGGCGCGGCCCAGCGTGTAGTAGCCGCCGTAGGTGTCCTTGAGGACCTGCGGGTAGTTCCGCAGGGCCAGCTCGCGCTGGGCGGGCGTCGCGCGCGCGTGCGCCTGGACGATGACGTCGGCCGCGATCTGGCCCGACTCCATGGCGTACGCGATGCCCTCGCCGTTGAACGGGTTGACCAGGCCGCCCGCGTCGCCGACCAGCAGCAGGCCCTTGGTGTAGTGCGGCTGGCGGTTGAACGCCATCGGCAGGGCCGCGCCGCGGATCGGCTGCGTCATGTTCTCCGGGGTGTAGCCCCAGTCCTCCGGCATGGAGGCGCACCAGGCCTTGAGGACCTCGCGCCAGTCCAGCTCCCGGAACGCCTTCGAGGAATTGAGGATGCCGAGGCCGACGTTGGACGTGCCGTCGCCCATCGGGAAGATCCAGCCGTAGCCGGGCAGCAGGCGGTCCTGCGGGCCGCGCCGGTCCCACAGCTCCAGCCAGGACTCCAGGTAGTCGTCGTCGTGGCGGGGGCTCGTGAAGTACGTCCGGACCGCCACGCCCATCGGCCGGTCCTCGCGCCGGTGCAGGCCCATGGCGAGGGAGAGCCGGGTGGAGTTGCCGTCGGCGGCGACGACGAGCGGGGCGTGGAAGGTGACCTCGCGCTTCTCCTCACCGAGCTTGGCGTGGACGCCGGTGATCCGGCCCGTGCGGTCGTCGATGATCGGCGCGCCGACGTTGCAGCGCTCGTACAGCCGGGCGCCGGCCTTCTGCGCCTGACGGGCGAGCTGCTCGTCGAAGTCGTCGCGCTTGCGGACGAGTCCGTAGTCCGGGTACGAGGCGAGCTCCGGCCAGTCGAGCTCCAGGCGGACGCCGCCGCCGATGATCCGCAGGCCCCGGTTCCGCAGCCAGCCGGCCTCTTCGGAGATGTCGATGCCCATGGCGACGAGCTGCTTGGTGGCGCGCGGCGTGAGGCCGTCGCCGCAGACCTTCTCGCGGGGGAAGGCGGTCTTCTCCAGGAGCAGGACGTCGAGTCCGGCCTTGGCCAGGTAGTACGCGGTGGTGGAGCCGGCCGGGCCTGCCCCGACGACGATCACATCTGCGGTGTGCTCGGAGAGGGGCTGCTCGGTCACGGCGGGTCTCCCGGAGGGGTCGAGGGAAGGAGGGGGGAAGTTCATGGGCGGAGGGGCGCGGGTCAGGCCTTGAAGCCCCGGTGGAGGGCCACGATGCCGCCCGTCAGGTTCCGGTGGGCCACCTTCGACCAGCCGGCCTTCTGCATCATGCCCGCCAGGGTCGGCTGGTCCGGCCAGGACTGGATGGACTCCGCGAGGTACACGTACGCGTCGGGGTTGGAGGACACGGCGCGGGCCACCGGCGGCAGCGCGCGCATCAGGTACTCCTCGTACACCGTGCGGAACGGTGCCCAGGTGGGGTGCGAGAACTCGCAGATGACGATCCGGCCGCCGGGCTTCGTCACGCGGTGCAGCTCGCGCAGCGCCCGGCCGGTGTCCTGGATGTTCCGCAGCCCGAAGGAGATGGTGACCGCGTCGAAGACGTCGTCGCGGAACGGCAGGTTCATGCCGTCGCCCGCGGTGAACGGCATCCACGGGTGGTTCTTCTTGCCGACCCGCAGCATCCCCAGGGAGAAGTCGCACGGGACGACGTACGCCCCCGCCCTCACGAACGGCTGCGAGGAGGTCGCGGTCCCGGCGGCCAGGTCGAGGATCTTCTGCGCGGGCCGCGCGTCGACCGCCTTCGCGACCTCCTTGCGCCAGCGCCGGTCCTGCCCCAGGGAGAGCACGTCGTTGGTGAGGTCGTAGTTCGCCGCCACGTCGTCGAACATCGAGGCGACTTCGTGCGGCTGCTTGTCCAGGGATGCTCGGCTCACCCGGCCATTGTGGCAGCCACCCCCCGGGCGGCCGGGGACCGGCCCCGGCGCCCGGGGGATTTCCGGGAATCGGCTTCGGCCTTTTCCGGCCGGGCGCGCTCGAGGAAGGGCGACAGCGCTGGCGAAGGGAGCGAGACGCCGTCACCGCCCGGCTCGGACGTCGGGTTCGAGGAGTTCGCCCGATCCGCGCGGACGCGGCCGTACCGCACCGCGTGCCTCCTGTGCGGAGACGCGGGGACCGCCCGCGACCTCGGCGCCGGACCGGCTGCTCGCCGTCGTGCGCGACGCCCGCTGCACCGATCTGCTGAAGCACGCGGACGCGCACCCGGTGCAGAAGAGGGGCGTCCCGGTCCGGGGCGGGTGAGCCGGGCCCCGGCTACCGGCGCCGGTGGACCAGGCGCCCGCCGAGGACGGTGGCGACGCAGGTCGACGCGCCGAGGCGGACCAGGGCCGCCCGGTCGGGGACGTCGAAGACGGCGAACCGGGCGGGGCCGCCCGGCGCCAGGGCGGGCAGCAGGATCAGCGGCGCCGGGGAGAGGGACGGCGTCCCGGGCGGGGACGGGGGCCGCTGCCCGACGGCGAGACCGGCCCGGCGCACCGCGTCCTGCGCGGCCCGGCCGCGCAGTTCGCCGGCGACCGCGACCGTGCCGTGCGCCAGCATCCGCTGCACCCCGCGCCGGGCACTGGCGCCGAGCCGCGCCGGGTCGGCGCGGAAGATCGCCCGCGCCCGCTCCCCCGTGATCGGCTCGGTGCCGAACTCCGCCGCCTCCCGGGGGTCCGGGTGGTAGGTCTGTTCGAGCAGCTCGGGGCCGTACGGGTTGAGCAGCCCGGGGGTGAGGATGCCGGGCCACCGCCGCACCCGCGCCTCGGGGCGGGCGGCGGCCAGGTCCTCGTACGGGCCGACGGCGGCGACGAGGGCGCCGTCGACGAGGACGGCGCTCTCGGGCGTCGCCTCGGCGACGTGGAGGGTCAGCACCGGCGCGTCAGTGGGCGTCGAGGAGCTTCAGCTCGGGGTGCGCCGTGCCCCCGGCGATGGCGGTGGACGAGATGTGCGAGGCGACGCGCTCGTCGACCGGGTCGTTCGCCGGGTCGTCGTGGACCACGATGTGCTCGTACGTCGTGGTGCGCTGCGCGGGGACGCGGTCGGCCGTGCGGATCATGTCGATCATCTCGCGCAGGTTGGAGCGGTGCCTGGCTCCGGCGGAGGAGACGACGTTCTCCTCCAGCATGATCGAGCCGAGGTCGTCCGCGCCGTAGTGCAGGGTCAGCTGGCCGATCTCCTTGCCCGTGGTGAGCCACGAGCCCTGGATGTGGGCGACGTTGTCGAGGAAGAGCCGGGCGATCGCGATCATGCGCAGGTACTCGAAGATCGTGGCCTGCGTCCGGCCCTTGAGGTGGTTGTTCTCCGGCTGGTACGTGTACGGGATGAAGGCCCGGAAGCCGCCCGTCCGGTCCTGCACGTCACGGATCATGCGCAGGTGCTCGATCCGCTCGGCGTTGGTCTCGCCGGTGCCCATCAGCATGGTGGAGGTGGACTCGACGCCCAGCTTGTGGGCGGTCTCCATGATCTCCAGCCAGCGCTCGCCGCTCTCCTTGAGCGGGGCGATGGCCTTGCGCGGCCGCTCGGGGAGCAGCTCGGCGCCGGCGCCCGCGAAGGAGTCGAGGCCGGCCGCGTGGATGCGGGTGATGGCCTCCTCGACGGAGACGCCGGAGATGCGGGCCATGTGCTCGACCTCGGAGGCGCCGAGGGAGTGGATGACCAGCTGCGGGAAGTCCTTCTTGATGGCGGCGAAGTGCTTCTCGTAGTACTCGACGCCGTAGTCCGGGTGGTGGCCGCCCTGGAACATGATCTGGGTGCCGCCGAGCTCCACGGTCTCCGCGCAGCGGCGCAGGATGTCGTCGAGGTCCCGGGTCCAGCCCTTCGCGGTGTCCTTCGGGGCGGCGTAGAACGCGCAGAACTTGCACGCCGTCACGCAGACGTTCGTGTAGTTGATGTTCCGCTCGATGATGTACGTCGCGATGTGCTCGGTCCCCGCGTACCGGCGGCGGCGCACCGCGTCGGCGGCGGCGCCCAGTGCGTGCAGGGGCGCCGAGCGGTAGAGGTCGAGCGCCTCCTCGGGGGTGATCCGGCCACCCGCGGCGGCGCGGTCGAGAACAGACTGGAGTTCGGCCTTCTCGGTCACCGGGTGCGTCCCTTTCGGAGGGGTTATGACAGACCGAGCCAGCCTACGCCAGCGCTTCCGGCGACTTCCGCAGGGTGCGGTTCCGCGCCCGCCGGGGGCCGGGGCGGGTGGACGGCGGGCGGGGCGCCGGGGAGGGACGGGCGGGGGTCCGGCGAATATCCGGTGAATTCCGGGCGCGTCTCCGGCGCGTCCCATTACCGGCGGTCCGGTACCGGCGTCCGGGCACCGTCGTCCCGGCCCCGGCGGTCCGGGGAGAGCGACCGCATTCCGGGCGCCGCGCGGAAAGGCCGGCCCGGCGTCCGGAAAGCCCCCTCCGGCCCGGGAAAGGCCCGCCCGGCCCGGGGAAAGGCCCGCCCGGCGCGCGGGAGGGCCCGCCCCTATTCCTTTGCCGCGCCATTCCCGCGGCCGTGCCGCTTATCGCGCCGGGGCCGGCAGGAGTTCCACGGCGACGTCCGCGGGGAAGCCGGTCGTGGGGCCGGTGCGGCGGGCGAACTCCCGCACTCCCGCGAGTTGCTCGGGGCCGAACCGGAAGTCGAGCGTGCGGAAGTACCGCTCCAGGAGTTCGGCGTCGAAGGTCTCCCAGCGGGCGGCCTGCTCGGCGACCTTGGCGACCTCTTCGAGGGAGAGGTCGCGCGAGGCCAGGAACGCCTGGTGCACCTCGTGGACGGTCTCCGGCTCGCGCGCCAGGAAGTCCCTGCGCGCCGCCCACACGGCGAAGACGAACGGCAGGCCCGTCCACTCCTTCCACATGAGCCCCAGGTCGTGGACCTGGAGGCCGAGCCGGGGGGCGTCGTGCAGGGAGGCCCGGAGCGCGGCGTCGCCGATGAGGACGGCGGCCTCCGCCTCCTGCATCATCAGGCCGAGGTCCGGCGGGCAGGTGTAGTAGTCGGGCTCGACCCCGTACTGCTCGGCCAGGACCAGCTGGGCGAGGCGCACGGAGGTGCGGGAGGTGGAACCGAGGGCCACGCGTGCGTGGTCGAGCTCCGCCAGGGGCCGCTGGGAGACGATCACGCAGGACATGACGGGCCCGTCGCAGCCGACGGCGATGTCGGGGAGCGCGACCAGGTCGTCCGCGTTGCGGAGGTACTCGACGAGGGTGATCGGCCCGATGTCGAGGTCTCCCCGGACGAGCCGCTCGCTGAGCTTCTCCGGCGTGTCCTTGGTGAGCTCGAGATCGAGGAGCGTCCCGGTCCTGGCGAGGCCCCAGTAGAGGGGGAGGCAGTTCAGGAACTGGATGTGTCCGACGCGGGGCCGGCTGCGCTGCTGGTCGTCGGTTGTTTTGTCCACATCGTGAGGCTAGACCCGTCTCGCAGTGTGGGCATCGGCGGGGCACGCGCGTCAGCACACGGAGCGGAATCAAACATGCGGGTGACGTGATCTTTACCTCTACCGCCGAGAGCGTTCTGCGTGCTACGCTCGACGCAAGTTGCAGTTTGGTTTCCCTTGCAGTACAGAGCCTGCGGAGCATGTAACCCGCAGGCTTTTGTAGTTTTCAGACTTGTTTGCAGGTTCTGGAGCAGGGCGACCCTTTGGCCCATAGGAGGGCTCATGGCTACCGGAACCGTGAAGTGGTTCAACGCTGAAAAGGGCTTCGGCTTCATCGCCCAGGACGGCGGCGGCCCGGATGTCTTCGTCCACTACTCCGCGATCAACGCGAACGGTTTCCGCTCGCTCGAGGAGAACCAGCTCGTGACCTTCGACGTCACGCAGGGCCCGAAGGGCCCGCAGGCGGAGAACGTCTCCCCGGCCAACTAAGTTGCCCGGTCGACGAACGCACGACTAGAGCAGTACCCAAGGAGCCCCGCTCCGTGCCTCACGGCGCGAGCCGGGGCTCCTGCCCTTTTCCGGGCACGGGCGTCTCAGCAGTTCGGGATCACGGCCCCGTCGTTGTCGCGGGCCTCGTCGTTGCCCCAGCGGGACAGGTAGTACGCGGACACGTACGCCCCGCGGCCGTTCTTCCCGGCGTAGACGATGTCGAGGTCGGTCCTCAGCCACCAGTGGTTGTAGTTCCCGGAGCCGTCGCGGACCTCCGCGCCCCAGACCTTGCAGTAGACGTAGTTCGTGCCCGCGTCCAGCACGCCCTGCGGGTCGTTCGTGTTCGCCTGGGCGTAGCCGGTGGCGTCGGCGAAGGTGTCGACCCAGTACTTCCCGCCGCCCCCGCCCGGGCAGCCGTTGTCGCTGGTCAGGAACTTGGAGCCGTAGGAGCCGGGGTAGGGGGCGAGGGAGACGCCGTTGATCGCGATGCTCTGGCCGACGCCGTTGTAGAGCTGCTCGTAGTGGATGTGGGCGCCGGAGCTGTTGCCGGTGGAGCCGGTGGTGCCGATCTGCTGCCCCTGCACGACCGGGGCGCCGTCGGCGACGGAGTAGGCGCCGAGGTGGAAGTAGTACGTCTTCCAGCCGCCGCCGTGGTCGATCACGATGTAGTTCCCGGCACCGGTCGGCTGGGAGTAGCGGTGGGCGGTGCCGGACGCCGAGGCGAGGACCGGGGTGCCGGCGGTGGTGCCGCCGTCGGAGCGGACGAAGTCGAGCGCCTGGCGGACCTCGGCCGAGTGGTGGCTGTAGGTCCAGGTCTGCCCGCAGGGGTACGGCGCCTTGAAGAGCGGCGCGGCCTGGGCGGGGGTGGTCGTGACGAGCGCGGTGAGCAGGCCCGCGACGAGCGCGAGCAGGGTGCCGAGGGGGGTGATCCGTGCACGCATGCGTCCTCCGGTACGGGGTCGGGGAGCGGCGGGACAGGGGCGGAGCAGGGGTCGACGCGCGTGGAACGGACCACAGCGTGCCGGAAGACCGCGCGCGGCAGTAGCCCGCGAGGACCACACCGGTCGGGCGGCGCGTACGTAGTCTGGACACATGACCGAACGCAAGCCGCCCGGAGTCAGCTTCGAGTCGTTCGTCGACAAACAGATCCGCGAGGCGGCGGAACGCGGCGACTTCCGCCGCCTGCCCGGCTTCGGCAAGCCCCTCCCCGACGACTCGGCCCCGTACGACGAGCTGTGGTGGATCAAGGGGAAGATGCACCGGGAGGGCGCGTCCGTGCTGCCGCCCTCCCTCGCCCTGCGCAAGGCGGCCGAGGACGCGGAGGCGGAGGCGGCCGCGGCCGTCTCGGAGAGCCAGGTCCGCCGCGTCCTCGGGGAGATCAACACCAGGATCGCCGAGGCGCTCGTCCGCCCGCCGGCGGGTCCCCCGCTGAACCTGAGGCCCTTCGACGTGGAGGCGGCGGTGGAACGGTGGCGGCAGGATCGTTCCTGAACCCCGGGCCCCGGCGGCCCCGGGTCCCCGACCCTGAGGAGCTCCCATGAACAGTGCCGGTCTGCTGCTCGACGCGTTCGGGCGGATCCGTGAGGTCGTCCACGAGGTCGTGGAGGGGCTGACGGACGAGGAACTCTCCGTACGCGTCGATCCCGACGCCAATTCGATCGCCTGGCTCGTCTGGCACCTCACCCGGGTCCAGGACGACCACCTCGCGGACGCCTTCGACACGGACCAGCTGTGGACCTCGGACGGCTGGGCGGACCGCTTCGGGCTGCCCTTCCCGAAGCGCGCCACCGGCTACGGGCAGACGAGCGCGCAGGTCGGCGAGGTCCGCGCGCCGGCGGAGCTGCTGCTCGGTTACCACGACGCCGTGCACGCCCGTACGGAGGAACTGGTCCGCACGGTCACGAACGCGGACCTGGACCGGATCGTCGACACCCGCTGGGACCCGCCCGTCACCCTCGGCGTCCGGCTGGTGTCGGTGATCGCGGACGACCTCCAGCACGCCGGGCAGGCGGCGTACGCGCGGGGCGTGGTGGAGCGGCGGGGCTGAGGCGGGCCCTCCCGGAAGTCTTCTCGACGGTCGTACAACCCTCCGAGTCGCTCAGGGGTCTGGAAACGGGTGCGGCATGCGCCGCACCCGTTTGCACAGGGGGTTTTCTTGCAGCACCGTCCGTCCGGGCGCCGGCTCGCCGCCGCGCTGCTCACACTGTCCACGGTCACCGCCCTGACCGGAACGCTCGTCGCCGTACCGGCCGTCGCCGCCGTCCCGACGGCCGCCGCGACGGCCGCCTCCGCCGCCGACGCGGCGAACCTGCCCGTCGACGCCGAGGTCGTCAGCGCCGGCACCACCGGCTACCTCACGTCCCGCAAGGACGACACCGGCACCACGGTGCTGGAGTGGCACGCGTACGGAGACGGCTCGGTGACGACGGTCGGCACCGGGATCGTCGGCTACGACAGCAACTCCGACTTCCTCGTGACGGGCGACGGCAACACCGTCTCCGTGCGGGACATGAAGGACGGGGGCGCCTGGCGCGCCTCCTTCAACATCGGGGCCGAATTCCCGTCGGGCAGCACGAAGCTCGTCGGCGTGGTCAACGAGAACCTCTTCGTGAGCGTGTCGACCACCGACGACTACCACGAGCTCTGGCAGCTCTCGAAGGTCAACGGCGTCACCAAGAAGAGCAAGCTCTCCTCCCGCCCCAAGAACATCGACTACAAGGTCGTCGCCTCCTCCGGCAACCGGTTCGTCGTCCTGGGCAGCGTCCGGGAGCCGTACATCCCCACGGACCGGATCGTGTACTGGTCGGCCACGTCGGACGTGAACAGCGCCTCGGTCGTCGACTGGGGCGGCAGTTCGGGCACCCTCCAGTGGGACCAGTCGTCGACCGGCGCCCTCACCGCCGACTGGAACGGCTGGGTCCACGCGACGCAGGACGGCGGCCTCGAGTTCAGCGCGCAGCGGACCGGCACCACGACGGTCACGCGCATCCCCCTGACCGGCGAGCTGACCCGGGCCGTCGTCGCGGGCATCGTCGGGGACACCGTCTTCTACGGCGTCCCGGGCACGGCCACCGCGGAGACGCCGGGCCCGCTGTACGCACGGAACCTCATGGACGCGGGCGCCCGGCCGTACAAGGTCCTGGACAACTTCTCCACCGTGGCCCACGCCCCCGACGGCTCCCTGCTCGTGCGCGGGTTCAACGCGGAGGGCGACGGTCTCTTCCGGATCACCGACGGCGGGGTCGCGCTCGAGTCCTCCACCGGCCGGGTCCTGGCCGTGCAGTTCACCGACGCCCGGGTCCCCGCCCACGTCGACCTGGAGAAGGCGGGCACCCCGGTCCCGATGGAGTGGACCCTGTCGCGGGGCAACGCCGTCGTGGACCTCACGCTCACGCACGTCGCCACGGGCAGGAAGCTCACCGCGCGTCTGGACCCGCCCGCCCCGGGCAACCGTTTCACCTACGCCTGGAACGGCCTCCTGGACGGCATCAGCGCCCCCAACGGCTCCTACACCTGGAAGGCCACCGCCACCCCCACCGACGGCATCGGCGGCCCGGCCGGCATCTCCGGCAGCTTCGAGGTCCGGCGCCGGGCCAACGCGCACGACCTCAACGACAACGGCTCGACCGACGTCATCGCCCGGGACGCCTCGGGCAACCTGTGGCGGGACGACCTCTTCGACTGGCCGGTCAACGGGCAGGCCGCGTCCGCCCGGCGGACGAGGATCGGCACGGGCTGGCAGGTCTACCGGCAGATCGAGGCCGTCGGCGACATCGCCGGCTCCGCCCACGGCGACCTGGTCGCCCTGGACGGCTCCGGCTACCTCTGGCACCACCTCGGCAAGGGCGACGGCACCCTGGCCCCGCGCGTGAGGATCGGCGGCGGCTGGGGCGGCTACAAGCAGCTCACCGGCGGCTCCGACCTCAACGGCGACGGCCGCTCCGACCTCCTCGCCACCGACGGCTCAGGCGTCCTGTGGCTCTACAAGGGGACCGGCTCCTCCACCGCGCCCTTCGCCCCGCGCGTCCGCGTCGGCGGCGGCTGGGGGGTCTACAACCAGATCACCGCCACCGGCAACATCGCCGGCGCCGGCGCCGGCGACCTCGTCGCCCGCGACGCCTCGGGGGTGCTGTGGCTCTACCTGGGCTACGGCAACGGCACCTTCGCGCCCCGCATCAGGGTCGGCGGCGGCTGGGGGGCCTTCTCGCAGCTCGTCGGCGCCGGCGACGTCACGAACGACGGCCGCCCCGACCTGATCGCGTACGGGGCGGGCGGCGCCGCCGTCTACCGCTCCACGGGGTCGACCACGGCCCCGTTCAGCCGCCAGACGACCACGCTGTACGCGAACGAGGGCACGAAGTTCAACAGCGTCGCCTGATCCGCACGGCCTCCTCGCCCGTACGACCCGCTGCCGCGGGGCGCGCCCTCCCCACGGCGCGTCCCGCGGCACCGGGGACCGGACGGCGCCGCTCTCGGGCCGGATCGGCAGCGAGACCGCCGGACCGCCCACCTGCCGGACGGTCCCGATCGAAGCCTCCGCGGCCACCCCGACGCCCTGCTCCGACGGATCGGTGGAGCAGCCGAGAAACCGAAACACCAGGGAAGGCAGACGCTTGAACCCCACGCGCCACACCCGGCACCGGCTCGCCGTAGCCGTCGCCCTCGCCGTCACCGCCGGCGTCCTCGCCCCGCCCGCCGTGGCGGCGACCGGCACGCACGCGGAGACGGCGGCCGTCGCGGCGCCCGCCCCCGCGCTCACTCTGCCGCCGGGCTCCCGGCTGGTCGGCAACGGCCCGTCCGGGTTCCTCACCCGTCACGAAGACGGCGGCTTCTCCTGGACCCGGTACGCGGACGGGGTCACGACCGCCCTGCCCGCGGGCTCCGCGGGCACGGTCCGCGCGGACACCGTCGTGGCCTCGGCCGGGACCGTCCACACCGTGTACGACATGTCCGGGGCCTCCTCCCCCGTGACCATCGACATCGGCTACCTCGGCACCGGTGCCACCCTCGTGGACCTCGTCGGCAGCACCCTCGTCGTCAGCGTCCCCAGGGCCGACGGCGGCGACGGCCGGGACGTCCACCTGATCAGCAAGCCGGACGGCACGATCGTCGACCGGCCGGTGTCCAGGCTGCCCGAGGACGCGGACGCCCGCTCCCTCACCAGCCAGGTGGACTCGCCGGACACCCTGTCCCTCCTGTACTACGAGGTCGTGGACAACGGGGCCGAATGGCACGCGGCCGTCGTGGACGTCGCCACCGCCACGGTGGTGGAGGAACGCCGCGTGGCACGAGCCGACCACGACACCGACCTCACCCTGTCCGCCACGCACCTGGCCTGGGCCGAGAGCCCGGCCGCCAACGGGACGGTGGCCCTGAACGTGGCCCGGAGGAACCAGCCCGAGACCACGCGCATCCCCATCGGTTACGGGAGCCGGGTCCAGGCCGAACTGATGGGCGACTGGTTGGCGTACGGGGACACCAACACGACCTCCTACCCCAACCCCCTCCACGGGCTGTCACTCCGCTCGCTGACGACCGGGCAGACCGTCAAGGTCCTCGACAGCCTGGACACCATCCGCAGCCAGTCGGACACCGAACTCCTCGTCCAGGGCGGCACGGTCGACCAGGGCGAGGGCATCTACCGGATCGCGCCCGGCCCCGACGGCACGCCGACCGCCACCCTCGTGGCGAGCACGGGGGTGCCCATCGTCCTCCAGGTCGTGGAGCAGTCGGTCCCCACCACCGCCGACTTCCGTAGGACAGGCGGCGACGTGAAGCTGACGTGGCGGTTCTCCCAGCCCACGTCGGCCCGCATCGAGCTGATCCACACCGCCTCCGGAAAGCGGAGGACGTACACCGAGGGCGCGGACCCCCTCGGGCGGGTCACCGTGACGTGGAACGGCCTGTTCGACGACTTCTACACGGCCTACAACGGCGACTACACCTGGCGGATGACGGCGACGCCCCGCAACGGCATCGGACCGGCCGTCGAGCGGACCGGCACCCTCAAGGTCGACAGCGGGCAGGGCCCGCACAACTTCTCGGACAGCGGCTCGCCCGACCTCCTCGTCCGCGGAAACGACGACCTGTACGTGTTCGACGGCCGCAAGGCGCTCGAATTCGCCCACACGGGCGTGCCGGCCGCGACGAACGCCGGAGCGGGCTGGGCCGCCTACGACCGGGTCCTCACCCCCGGAAACGTCAGCGGCTCCCGGTACTCCGACCTCGTCACCCGGGACAAGACCGGCGTCCTCCGGATCCACCCGGGCACCGGCGACGCCGCCTCCCCCTTCGCCCGGCCCGTCCGGGTGGGCGGCGGCTGGAACACGTACACCGACGTCACCGGCAACGGCGACCTCGACGGCGACGGCCGTCCCGACCTGGTCGCCGCGGACAAGGCGGGCGACCTCTGGTTCTACAAGGGCACCGGAAACGCCTCCGCGCCCTTCGCGCCCCGCAGGAAGATCGGCTACGGCTGGGGCGTCTACAACAAGCTCGTCGCCACCGGGAACATCGGCGGCAACCCCACCGGCGACCTGATCGCCCGCGACGCCTCCGGCGTCCTGTGGCTCTACCTCGGCAAGGGCGACGGCACCTTCGCGGCCCGCACCCGGATCGGCGGCGGCTGGAACGCGTACAACGAGATCGTCGCCGTCGGCGACGCCGACCGCGACGGCCGCCCCGACCTCCTGGCCAACGGGCGCACGGGCCACCTCGACAGCACCCTCGCCCTCTACCGGGGCACCGGCGACTGGAAGGTCCCCTTCGCCCCGCGCGCCGGAGCCGGCACGATCCTGCCCGCCCCCGGCTGGTACACCACGCTGTTCTGACCGGTCACCGGCCCGTCAGCGGCACGGTCGCCCGGACCGCCCTGCCGACGGACCGGTGCTTCACGCCCCACGCCGTGGCGAGGGCGGCGACGGGCAGCAGCCCGTCGCCGCCCTCGTCCGGTTCCCGGGCAGGGGCGGGTCTCCTCAACATCCTTGCCCGGGAGGCCCGTTCACCCCGCCGGCTCCCGGGGGACGACGTGAGGCCGCCTCCACCGGGATCTACGGGCGCGCCCGGCCGGTCACCGACCCGGAGGGCCTTCGGAGGGGCGGCGCCGGGCCGAGTCAGAGGATCGTGTCGTAGACGTCCCAGCCGTAGCCGATCTGCTCGCGGGCCTCGAGGGGCTTGTCGGGGTGCCCCGAGGACTCGCCCTGCCAGAGCCTGCCGGACGTGTCGCGGGCGAGCACGGCCGTCCGCGGGTTCGCCTCGGGGGCGCCCTCGACGGACCGGAAGGCGACGGGGCCGCGGTCGGTGACGGCCCCGGCCCCGTCGGCCACTTCGAGGATGGCCGTGACGTTCCCGAGATGCTCGGCATAGCCGTGGGCGTCGACGCGGATGTCGTACGTCAGGGTCGTTTCGTACCCGGCCCGGGTGTCGGCCTCCGGGAGCGTGGCCACGTCGTGCGGGCCGCCCCACGAGCAGGCCTGGAGGGAAACGCCGTCGACGGCACGGGTGGAGGTGACGAAGGGGTGCGGGGGAAGGCCTGGCCGAGTACCGGAATACACCTGTTCGACGGCCGGTTGGACCGGGACATGCGACGTGACCCGGAGCCGTCCGACGGCATCCACCCCCTGCTGGCGGGGCGGTTCAGCCCGTACCGGTTCGACCCGTCGGCCGTCGTCGACGACCACGCCCTGCGCCTGCTGCTGGAAGCCGCGCGGTGGGCGCCGTCCGCCGGGAACTCCCAGCCGTGGGGCTTCTTCGCGAGCCGGCCCGGGGAGCCGGACCACGAGCGGGTGGTCCGCCACCTCGCGCCCAGCTCGGCCCGGTGGGCGACGGACGCGGGACTGCTCGTCGTCACCCTGACGCGACGCCATGTGGACGGCACGGAGCTGCTCCACTCCGAGTTCGCGGACTACGACCTGGGCCAGGCCGTCGCCCACATGACCCTCCAGGCCGAGGCGCTGGGCCTGTCCTCGCACCAGTTCCGGGCCTTCGACATGGAGCGCCTCACCAAGGAGCTGGACCCGGACCCGGGATGGTCGATCGTCTCCATGGTCGCGCTGGGGAAGGCGGCCGGGGAGCCGCCGGAGGGCCGCGACCGGCGCAGCGTCGCGGACCTGCTGGCCGCGCCCTGGGCCCTCGCGTGAGGTGCGGCGTCGAGTCCCCGCCCGCCGCTGAACGACCGTTCCGGCGACGGCCGGTTCCCCACCGCGCAAAGAAGCGGACGACTGACTAGTGTGGTCACTGGTGCCCCTTATGGGTGAGCACCGGTCGACACGACCGGTGACAGGTGGCAGAGGACCGGCCGGTCGTTCTCACAGTGGAGAAACGCCACTGTTCAACGGTTGAAAAACCAACACCTTCTCCGTTGCTCGAAGGAGACGGAGTCATGGTCAGCATTCTCAAGCGTCGCGTCGCGACGGGCTTCGCAGCCGCCCTGGTGGCGGCGGGAACCGTCGCCGGCCCGACCGCGGCGGGGGCGGCGACGCCCGGCACCGCGAACCTCGCACCCGACAGCCCCTCCATCCTGCCGACGCAGGTCATCATCAACAAGAACGTGACCTTCGGCGGAGGCGTCCCGGTCGGCGGCTGGTACTCGCTGAGCGTCTTCCCCAGCGGGTCCTACAGCTACTCGGGTCACATGCACGACTCGGGCGCACCGAGCTACGACTTCGCCGGTGTCTGCGTCGTGCGCTTCGGCAACGGCACGGCCTTCGTGTTCCAGACGTCCGGCCGGATGCACGGGACCTTCGAATCGGGATCCCGGGACTACAACTGGAACAGAAGCGCTTCGCGCCAGTCCATCCGTGACGCCTTCCGGGACTCGAACGGTGCCTGGAAGGCACGCTGCAGCAACAGGGTCAACCTCAACGTGGGCGCCCTGGTCGACTCGACCGTCCAGGCAGTGGGATACGCCGCGAAGGTCATCGCGATCGTCGCCTGAACCTCCGCCGGACCGGGGTGACCCGGTCGGCCTCCGACGTCATCGAGGACGAGCCGCTCCCCGCCTCCCACAAGCGGCTCGTCCGTCCCGCCTCCGCTCGGATCGGGGCCCGTCCCATGACGGTCGGACACCGGCGACCCGGTTCGCCCGAAACCGCAACGACGGTTCGGCAACGAGAACTTGAGCTCCATTCAGGTCTCCGACCCGCTCGGCTACTGTGTGGCCCATGCAGGGGGAATCGGAAGACCAGTCCAGTCCCGACGGTCTGCGCGGCAGCGGGGCGATGCCGCTCGAATCGGGCGACCCACGGCAGATCGGGGCGTTCAGGCTGCTCGGCGTGCTCGGGTCCGGCGGGATGGGACGGGTCTATCTCGGTGCCGTGCCCGGGAAGTTCGCGGCGGTGAAGCGGGTCCTTCCCGTGCTCGCCGAGGACGCCGACTTCCTCAGGCACTTCGGGCACGAGCTCGACAACCTGGCCCGGCTGCCCGCCGGGGCCAACACCAAGCTCCTCGCGAGCGACCGCACGGCGAAGCCGCCGTGGTTCGCGACCGAGTTCATCCCCGGCATCACCCTCAACGAGGCCGTCCGGCTCAACGGCGGTCCGCTGTCCGGCGGTGCCCTGTGGCGGCTCCTCCGGGAGGCGGCGGCCGGGCTGCGGGTGGTGCACGGCGCGGACATGGTGCACCGCGACCTCAAGCCGTCCAACGTGATGCTGACCGGCACCGGCCTCTCGCTCATCGACTTCGGCGTGGCCCGCGCGGCCGACCAGAGCCGGCTGACCAAGACCGGCATGGTCATCGGCACCCCCGCCTACATGGCCCCCGAGCAGGCCGTCGCCGACCGCCGGCTGACCGGTGCCGCCGATGTGTTCGGCCTGGGCAGCCTCCTGCTGTACGCGGCGAACGGGCGGCCTCCGTTCGGTGACGGCTCCGGGCCCGATCTCCTCTACCGGGTCGTCCACGGCGAGCCGGACTTCGGGCGGCTCGCGGAGGGCGACCCCGAGCTGGCGGAGCTCGTACGGAGGTGTCTCGCCAAGGACCCGGCGGACCGGCCGACGGCCGGCGAGCTCGTCGGGCTCACCGAGGAGCAGGCGGCGGGCGCCGTCTGGCCGGCCGCCGTCGCCGAGCGGATCGCCGAGCGGGCGGTCTTCGCCGCCGGGGCGCCCACCGCCGAGCAGCTCGCGGAGCTGGAGCGGACCGACCCGACGCAGGACGTGGCGACGGCCCCGCTGACCCCGCAGGCCCCGAAGGAGCCCGCGACCGGCGGGCCCGACCCGATCGCCCTCACGGGCACGGGCGCTCCCGACAGGCGGCGGCGCAACCGGTTCGTCATGCTCGCCGTGCCCGTCGTCGTGGCGACCGGAACCACCCTGACCATTGCCCTCAGCCCGTACGTCGGTCGTCTCGGCGCGGCCCCGGAGGCGTCGCCGTCGGCGGTGGCCTCGCAGCCGGCCCAGGTCGGGTCCGCCGGCCCGACGACCGCCAAGCCGTCCGTCAAGCCGTCGGCGTCCAAGAAACCGGGCGCCAAGCCCTCGGGTCCCGCCACGGCCGTCCCGCCGCCGCCCGGTACGGGCGGTGGGGCGGGAGGCACGGGCACGCTGCCCGGAGGCTCCTCGTCCTCCGGCGGTTCGTCCTCCGGCGGTTCGCCCTCCGGGGGCTCGTCCTCCGGGGGTTCCACCACGACCGGTGGCGGGTCCGGCACCTCCGGGTCCGGGTCCGGCTCCTCCACCTCCTCCGGCGGCACGTCCGGTGGGTCGACGTCCCAGCAGCCCGCCCCGCCGCCGGCCACCACCACCCAGCCCGCGCCCCCGCCGTCGACCGGCGGCTCGACACCCTCCGGGACGTACTCCCTGGAGAACGCGACCACGGGCAACTGCCTGGCGGAGTACAACGCGGGCTTCGCCGAGCTCGTCACGACCACGACGTGCGGCTCCCAGGGGAACGGGACGTCCCCCTACTGGTTCTCCTGGTCGTACTCGGCCGGTGCGAACGGGACGTTCCGGCTGGCCAACAGGCACAGCGGTCGCTGCCTCCAGCCCTCGAGCAACATGACCGTCACCACCGCCACGTGCAACAGCTCCTCCCTCCAGGCGTGGAAGGTCGTCTCCTCGTCGTCCTCGGGGCGGGCCCTCAAGAACGTGAGCAGCGGTCTGTGCCTGACGGCCGGTTCGTTCTCCGCGACGGTCTACGCCTGCGGCTCCGACAGCAGCCAGTTCTGGCGGAACATCTCACCCGTCTGAGACCGGGCCGAAGACGGGGACGGTGACGCCCCCGTCCGGGCCCTCCGTGCGGAACGCGACCTCCAGCTCCCTCCCGATCCGGAGGTCCTCCTCCGCCACGCCCACGACCTCCGTCATCATGCGGGGCCCCTCGGCGAGGTCGACGACGGCCGCGACGTACGGGACGCGGTCGCCGAAGGGCGGGAGGTCGTTCCGGTGGACGACCGACCAGGTGTAGAGGGTGGCGCGGCCGCCCGCCCGCTCCCAGCGGACGTCCTCGCTCCAGCAGTGGGGGCAGAACTCGCGCGGGTAGTGGTGGGCGCGGCCGCAGGCGGCGCAGCGGCGCAGCAGCAGGTGCCCTTCGGCGGCGGCGTCCCAGTAGGGGCGGGTGAAGGCGTCGACGTCGGGGAGGTTCGCCGGGGTGGCGGTCATCGGAGGAGTCCGATCGCGGAGTCGAGGGACCAGGTCTGCCAGGACACGGCGAGGAGCGCGACGAGGGAGATCAGCGCCATCATCGCGTTCTGCCCCTGCTCGGCCCAGTCGTGGATCATCAGGACGAGGTAGAGGAGGTTGAGGAGGAGGCCGCCGACGAGGGCGACGGGGGTGAGGAGGCCGGTGACGAGGCCGAGGCTGAGGGCGAGTTCGGCGTGGACGACGACGTACGCCATGAGCTTGGGGCGCGGGGCGACGACGGCGTCGAAGCCGTTCCTCACCACCGCCCACCGGTGTCTGCCGGCCACGTCCGCCGCCCAGGCGATGCCGGTGCCGCGCTCGAACCAGCCCTTCTTGTCCTTGTGGCGCCAGCTCTCCAGCCACCACAGGCCGAGGCCGATGCGGAGGACGGCGAGCCATTCGGCGCCGGTGAGCCAGACGGTCTGCATGCGGACCCTCCCCGTGAACCGGATCTGACGGTACGTCAGTTCAGCGCAGGGCGGGCGGGGAGCGCAAGGGGCGGGCGCGCACGGCCCGTCCGCCCGAGAGAAGCCGGCGAGCGTGACCGATTCGCAACCGAAATCCCTCTTGACCGAGACCCACCGCGTGTACACGTCATTACGCTCAGCCTTCATGGCCACCACCCCCCGAACACCCCCTCCGCAGGCCGTTCACCCCGTGTACGTCATCGGCGGCGGCCCCGGCGGGCTCGCCGTCGCCGCCGCCCTGCGCGCGCGGGGCGTCCGGGCCGTCGTCCTGGAGAAGTCCGACGCCGTCGGTGCCTCCTGGCGCGCGCACTACGACCGACTGCGGCTGCACACCACCCGACGGCTCTCCGCCCTCCCCGGCCTGAAGATGCCCCGCTCCTTCGGCCGCTGGGTCGCCCGCGCCGACGTCGTCCGCTACCTGGAGGCGTACGCGGAGAAGCACGAGCTGGAGATCGTCACCGGCGTCGAGGTCCACCGCGTCGAGCGCTCCGGAGCCGACTGGGTCCTGCACGCCACCGGCGGGCGCCTGCTCACCGGGAGCGCGGTCGTGGTGGCCACCGGGTACAACCACACCCCGCACCTGCCGGACTGGCCCGGTCTCCACGAGTACGGCGGCCGGCTCGTGCACGCGTGCGCGTACCGCGCCCCCGAGCCGTACGCCGGACAGGACGTCCTCGTCGTCGGCATCGGCAACACCGGCGCCGAGATAGCCGCCGACCTCGCCGAGGGCGGCGCGGCCCGGGTGCGGCTCGCGGTGCGGACCGTCCCGCACATCGTGCGCCGCACGACCCTCGGCTGGCCCGCCCAGCGCTCCGGCATCCTGGTGCGGCGGCTGCCGGTGGCCCTGGTCGACCGGATGGGCGCCCTCCTCGCCCGGTTCGCCTCGCCCGACCTCACCGCACACGGACTGCCCCGGCCGGACAAGGGCCTCGCCACCCGGCAGCGGGAGGGTGCGATCCCCGTGCAGGACGTCGGCCTGATCGACGCCGTACGGGCCGGGAAGGTCGAGATCGTGGCGGCCGTGGAGGGCTTCGAGGACGGCGGGGTGCTCCTCGCGGACGGCAGCCGGATCACCCCGGACGCGGTGATCGCGGCGACCGGCTACCGGCGTGCCCTGGAGCCGCTCCTCGGGCACCTGGACGTCCTCGACGGGCGCGGGCTGCCGGTGGCGCACGGGGCGCGCAGCCCGCGCGAGGCGCCCGGGCTGTACTTCACGGGGTTCACGAACCCGATCAGCGGGATGCTCCGGGAGCTGGCGAGGGACGCGGAGCGGATCGCACGGCGGATCGCACGGACGGCGGCGAAACGCGGAGCCGGCCGGGGCGGGCAAGAGACCGGCCGGGGCGGGCAAGGGTCCGACCGGGGCGGGCGGGGGGCCGATCAGGACGGGCGAGGAGCCGATCAGGACGTTTGACCTGCACGGCTCGGACTGCCCCCCGCGCACCCATTCCTGACTGGGCGTCAGTTCTGTAATCTGACTGAACGTCAGGTACATGCGGACGGGTGAAGGGCGGGCGACACACATGCTTGGATCGACACACGGCACCTTCACCACCGATCTGCGCGCCCGCGTGGTCGCCTGCGGCGAGGCGCCCCCGACCGTCGTGCACGGCGTCACCGCCGCCCCCGGCGACCTGGACGTCAGCGGCCGGCCGCTGCACGCCCCCGTCCCCGACCTCGACCGGTTCTTCCGGCCCGAGTCCGTCGCGGTGATCGGCGCCTCCGACGCCGAGGGCCGGCCCAACACCGGCATCACCCGGCAGCTGCTCGCCTGGGCCGAACGGGTCGGCGCCCGGCTCGTGCCCGTGCACCCGACCCGTACGACCGTCTTCGGGATCGACTGCGTGCCCTCCGTCGGCGCGCTCACCGAACCCGTCGACCTCGCCGTCCTCCTCGTCGCCGACCCGCTGCCCGTGATCGAGGAACTCGCCTCGGCCAAGGTGCGGTTCGCGGTCGCCTTCGCCTCCGGCTTCGCCGAGACCGGGGCGGCCGGGGCCGCCGCGCAGGAACGCCTCGCCGCCGCCGTGCGCCGCTCCGGAATCCGCCTCCTCGGCCCCAACACCAACCTCAACGCCTTCGAGCGCTTCCGCGACGACCTCGAAGGCCCCGCCGTCGCCCTCATCACCCAGTCCGGCCACCAGGGGCGGCCCGTCTTCACCCTCCAGGAAATCGGCGTCCGGCTCTCCCACTGGGCGCCCACCGGCAACGAGGCCGACCTGGAGACCGCCGACTTCCTCGCCTACTTCGCCGGACGCCCCGAGGTCGGAGCCATCGCCTGCTACGTCGAAGGGCTCAAGGACGGCCGCTCCTTCCTCCTCGCCGCCGACCGGGCCGCGCGCCGGGGCGTCCCCGTCGTCGCCGTGAAGGTCGGCCGCACCGAGACCGGCGCCCGCACCGCCGCCTCCCACACCGGCAAGCTCACCGGCGCCGACCGGGTCGTCGACGCGGCCATGCGGCAGTACGGGGTGATCCGCGTCGACGGCCTCGACCAGCTCCAGGACACCTCCGCCCTCCTCGCCCGGGCGCGCCGGCCGCTCGCCGAGGGCGTCGTCGTCTACTCCATCTCCGGCGGTACGGGCGCCCACTTCGCCGACCTGGCCACGGCGGCGGGACTCGAACTCCCCACGCTCGGCCAGGCCAAACAGGACGAACTGCACCAGTGGATCCCGGAGTACCTGAACGTCGCCAACCCCGTCGACAACGGCGGTCACCCCGTGGGCGACTGGCGCGGCCGGAAGATCATCGACGCGATCCTCGCCGACCCCTCCGTCGGCGTCCTCATCTGCCCCATCACCGGCCCCTTCCCCCCGATGAGCGACAAGCTCGCCCAGGACCTCGTCGACGCGGCCGAGGCCACGGACAAACTGGTGTGCGTGGTCTGGGGCTCCCCGGTCGGCACGGAGGCGGCCTACCGCGAGACCCTCCTCGGCTCCTCCCGCGTCGCCACCTTCCGCACCTTCGCCAACTGCATCGGAGCCGTGAAGGCCCACCTCGACCACCACCGCTTCACCGCCGCCTACCGCTCCCCCTTCGACGAGGCCCCCCGCACCCCCTCCCCCTCCCTCCGCAAGGCCCGGGCCCTCCTGCGGCCCGGCCGGCGGCTCAGCGAGCACGCGGCGAAACAGCTGCTCCGGGCGTACGGGATACGGGTGCCGCGCGAGCAGCTCGTCACCAGCGCGGCGGCGGCCGTCCGGGCCGCCGGGCTCGTCGGCTACCCGGTCGTGATGAAGGCCTCGGGCGCGCAGCTCGCCCACAAGACGGAACTGGGCCTGGTGAAGGTGGGCCTGACCTCGGCCAGCCAGGTCAGGGACACGTACCGCGAACTCACCGACATCGCCCGGTACGAGTCGGTGGACCTCGACGGCATCCTCGTCTGCCAGATGGTCGGACGCGGCGTCGAGATGGTGGTGGGCGTGACCCACGACGAACTCTTCGGCCCGACGGTCACCGTGGGCCTCGGCGGAGTGCTGGTGGAGGTCCTGGACGACACCGCCGTCCGCGTCCCGCCCTTCGGCGAGCGCGAGGCCCGCTCGATGCTCGGCGAACTGCGCGGCCGGGCCCTGCTCGACGGCGTACGGGGCGCACCGCCCGCCGACGTCGACGCCCTCGTCGAGGTGGTGCTCCGCGTCCAGCGGATGGCCCTCGAACTCGACGGCGACCTCGCCGAACTGGACGTCAACCCGCTGATGGTGCTGCCGCGCGGGCAGGGGGCGGTGGCCCTGGACGCGCTGGCGGTCTGCCGATAGGAGCCCTCGTGCCGGATCTGCTGCACACCGTCGAGAACGGCGTCTCCTGGATCACGCTCAACCGCCCCGAGGCGATGAACGCGGTCACCTGGGACCAGCGGGAGCGGATCATCGCCCTGCTGGCCGAGGCCTCCGCCACCCCGGACGTGCGCTGCGTGGTGGTGACGGCCACCGGACGGGGCTTCTGCGCGGGCGCGGACCTGCGGGGCGCGCCGTCCACCGGCGAGCGTGTCGCGGGGGACGTGGCGCGGATGATCCGGCTCGGCGCGCAGCGCTTCGTCTCCGCCGTACTGGACTGCGAGAAACCGGTGATCGCGGCGGTGAACGGGACGGCGGCCGGGATCGGGGCGCACCTCGCGTTCGCCTGCGACCTGGTGCTCGCGGCGGACTCGGCACGGTTCATCGAGGTGTTCGTACGGCGGGGGCTGGTCCCGGACGGGGGCGGGGCGTACCTCCTGCCCCGGCTGATCGGGCCGCGCCGGACGAAGGAGTTGATGTTCTTCGGCGACGCGGTGCCGGCGGCGGAGGCCCTCGGGATGGGCCTGGTGAACCGGGTCGTCCCCGCGGACGAGCTGGAGGAGACGGCACGGGAATGGGCCGAACGCCTGGCCCAGGGCCCGACGCGGGCCCTGACCCTCACGAAGCAGCTGGTCAACGCGTCGCTGGACGTGGACCGCGCCGCCGCCTTCGCGGCGGAAGCGGTCGCCCAGGAACTGAACATGACCACCCGGGACGCCCAGGAGGGCGTGGCGAGTTTCGTGGAGCGGCGGGAGGCGCGGTACGAGGGACGGTAGCGGGGGCCGTCGCACCGGGGCCCCGGGGGGCGTCGCGCACACGCCGGACACACCGCTCCGGGGGAACGGAAGGCCCTGCTCCGAGCGCTCGCGCGAAAGACCCGGAAGGTCCCCTCTCCTGGCTCCCGCCCTGCTGACGGCCCTCGTGGAGCCGGTGGTCCCGACGAGCCCGGCGGCGACGGCGGCCCCGGCGCCGTCCAGCGCGACACCCCCGCAGGACCCGGTTCCCGACCGGCGTCGCGGGGACCCGGGCGACGGGAACCGTCGCGGGCCGGCCGAGTCGGTGGCCATCGTCCCCGGAGGCTTCCCATCTGACGAACCGTCAGTTTCAATGGACGGCGTGATGGGACACGCGGGGATGGCGGCCACCGCCGTCCGACACCTGAGAGCGGCCGGTTCGCCGACGGCCGTGGAACCACTGCCCCGACCCGCCCTGCGCGCGGTACGGGAGGACGAGCGCCCACCCGTCGACCCGGCCGAATTCCGCCGCGTCCTGGGCCACTTCGCGAGCGGGGTGACGATCGTGACGGCCCTCGACGCCGACGGGCCGACCGGCTTCGCCTGCCAGTCCTTCGCCTCCCTCTCCCTCGACCCGCCCCTCGTGGCCTTCATGGTCGCCCGGACGTCGACCACCTGGCCCCGGATCGCGGCGGCCGGAACCTTCTGCGTCAACGTCCTCGGCGCCGGACAGGACGAACTGTGCCGGTCCTTCGCGGTGAGCGGCGCGGACAAGTTCGCGGGCGTCGCGTGGGACCCGGCCCCGGCCACCGGCTCCCCGCGCCTCGCCGGCGCGCCCGCCTGGATCGACTGCACGGTCACCACGGTCCACACCGGCGGGGACCACCTGATCGTGGTGGGGCGGGTGGAGGGCCTGGACGCGACGGAGGGGGCCGGGGGGCCGCTGCTCTTCCACCGGGGGCGGTTCGGCCGCTTCAGCGGGTAGCCGCCCCCGGCGCGGGCGCACCCCGCCGTTGCGGTCTGCGCCCACCCCCGCCGTGGGCCGCACCCACCCCCGCCGTGGGCTGCGCCCGCCCCCGTTGTGGGCCGCACCCCCCCCGTTGTGGGCAGTCGTTCCGCTGGGGCGGAACGGGTGGGCACAACGGAACGGCGCCCCTTGCCGGCGCCCGAGGCTGCTGCGCCTGGACCCGCACCGAACGTGCGCCGCACGACGTGGTGCGGGTCGGGGCCCGGAACGCGGAGGCGCCGCTGGAGGGCGCCGTCCCGTGTGCCCACCCGTCCCGCCCAGCGGGACGATTGCCCACACGGGGGGTGCGGGAGGGGCATCGCCCATCAGAGCGCGGGCCCCACACAGGGGGTGGGCCGGGGCATCGCCCATCAGGGCGCGGGCCCACACGGCGGGCGGGGGCACCGCCCAGTAGGGCATGGGCCCCACGCGGGCGGGGGGCGCGGCGACCGGGGGGAGTCGGGCGTGCCCTCGTCAGGGCCGCTCATCGGCGGTCATCGTGCCCCCGCCAGGGGCGCCGGCTCCGTCCGGGGGCGGCTGATGACCAGGGCCATCAGGGCCGCCGCCGCGCACAGCGCGCCCGAGGCGTACCAGACGACGTCGTACGTGCCGAAGACGTCGCGGGCCACGCCGCCCGCGAAGGCGACGGCCGCCGCGCCGACCTGGTGGGAGGCGAGGACCCAGCCGAAGACGATCGCCGAGTCCTCGCCGTAGTGCTCGCGGCACAGGGCGATGGTGGGCGGGACGGTGGCGACCCAGTCGAGGCCGTAGAAGACGATGAAGAAGAGCATCGGGGGGTGCACGGCCGGGGCCAGGAGCATGGGGAGGAAGAGGAGCGAGATCCCGCGGAGGGCGTAGTAGACCGCCAGGAGCCGGCGCGGCGAGAAGCGGTCGGTGAACCAGCCGGAGGCCACCGTGCCGACGACGTCGAAGACGCCGATCACCGCGAGCAGTCCGGCCGCCGCCGTCACGGGCATGCCGTGGTCGTGGGCGGCGGGCACGAAGTGGGTCTTGACGAGGCCGTTCGTCGAGGCTCCGCAGATCGCGAAGGAGCCGGCGAGGAGCCAGAAGGGGCCGGTGCGGGCCGCCTTGAGCAGGACGGCGAGCGCGCGGCGGGCCGCGCCGGGGGCGGGGGTGGGCTTGTCGGCGTACTCCCCGCCGTACGGGGCGAGCCGGACGTCCGCCGGGTGGTCGCGGAGCAGCAGCCAGACGAAGGGGACGACGGTGAGGGCGGCCAGGGCCACCGTCACCGCGGCCGGGCGCCAGCCGTGGTGCTCCACCAGCCAGGAGAGGAGGGGGAGGAAGACCAGTTGGCCCGAGGCGCCCGCCGCCGTGAGGATGCCCGTCACCAGCCCCCGCCGCGCGACGAACCAGCGGTTGGTGACCGTGGCGGCGAAGGCGAGGGCCATGGAGCCGCTGCCGAGGCCGACGAGGACGCCCCAGTAGAGGACCAGTTGCCAGGCCGCCGTCATCCAGACGGTGAGCAGCGAGCCCAGAGCGATGACGCCGAGGGCCACGGCCACCACCCTGCGGATGCCGAAGCGGTCCATGAGCGCGGCGGCGAACGGGGCGGTCAGGCCGTAGAGGGCGAGGTTCACCGAGACGGCGAAGCCGATGGTGCCCCGCGACCAGTGGAACTCCTCGTGCAGCGGTTCGATCAGGAGGCCCGGCAGGGAGGCGAAGGCCGCGGCGCCGATGATCGTGACGAAGGTGACCGCCGCGACGAACCAGGCGCGGTGGACGCGGGGGGTGCGGGGGACACGGGGCGACGGACCGGCCGGCGTGGTGGCGGCGGACGTCTCGGTTGTCTGGGCCATGCCACCGAGCATTCCGGGCCGCTCCCTCCCCCGCCATTGGCCCGAACGACAGGTTTCCAACGGATCGGGCCACGCACCCCTACACCCGCGGCAGCGTCCTGACGGGGCGCGCCACCAGCAGCGCCGCCACCACGAGCACCGCGATCCCCGCCCCCGCGAGCAGCACCTCCTCCGTGCCGACCGCCGCCGCCACCGGCCCCGACAGGGTGCGGCCGACGCCCATCATCAGGAGCGAGCCGGCCACGTCGTACGCGTGCATCCGGTTCAGCGCCTCCTGCGGCACGTGCGTCTGGACCGAGGTGGACCACATGACCAGCCAGAAGGCGAAGGCCGCCCCGCCGATGAACTGCCCGGCGCCGAGGGCCCCGACCGGCGCGCCCGTGCCGAGCAGGGTCAGGTTCACCGGGAGGCCGAGGAGCGCCACCGCGCCCGCCGCGAGGGGGCGGCGCGGGCGCAGCCGGATCGCGAGGAGGCCGCCGGCGGCGCTGCCGGCGCCGTTGACGGCCATGAGCGTGCCGTACGCGGCCGAGCCGTGCTCCCCGGTGACGAGGCTCGCGGTGAGCGGGACCATGGGTCCGGCGACGGTCAGCCCGTACACCGTCCAGATGGAGATGACGCCCCAGAGCCAGCTCCGCGACCTGAACTCCCGCCATCCACCGGCGAGTTCCGCACCGAGGGAGGCGCGCGGCGCGGTGTCGGAGGGGATCGGGGCGAGCCGCATCAGCAGGAAGCAGACGGCGCTCACCGCGAACGTGACGCCGTTGACGGCGAAGGCGGCACCGGCGTTCCGAACGGCGACGAGCAGACCGGCGGCGGCCGGTCCCGCCATGGTCATGAGGGCCTCGACGACCCGCAGGACGGCGTTGGCGCGCTGCACGTCGGGGGCGATGCGGGGGATGGTGGAGGCGACGCCCGGCTGGAAGAGGGCGGCGCCGACGCCGCTGAGGGCGGAGAGGGCGTAGACGGCCCAGAGCGGCGGGCCGCCGAGCGTGAAGGAGACGGCGAGGACGGCGGCGCCGGGCAGCCGCAGGAGGTCGGCGAGGATCATCATGCGGCGGGCGGTGAAGCGGTCGGCGAGGACGCCGCCGAAGAGCACGAAGAGCGCGAAGGCGGCGGTCCAGCCGCCCAGCGCGTAGCCGACGGTGGAGCCGGGGTGGCCTGCGCCGAGGAGTCCGGCGGCGAAGGCGACCGGGACCATGCCCTCGCCGAAGACGGCGACGCCCCGGGCGACGAAGAAGAGCCGGAAGTTACGGTTCCACAGCGCGGGCGGCACGACCGGGGCGGGAATCCGCCCGGTGGCCTCAGACTTGTACGTGTTGTCCGTCACGGACACGTACTCGTACCAGTCGTATGGTCTGGACCACCACCGATTTACGGAGGAGCACCCCGCCCGTGCAGCAGCCGCACCGCGTCGCCGTCCTCGCCCTGCCCGGCCTCCTCCCCTTCGAGCTGGGCATCCCGCACCGCATCTTCGGCCGGGCGAAGGGCCCCGGGGGCCGACCGCTGTACGAGATCGTGACCTGCGCCCCGAAGGCCGGTCCGGTGCAGACGGACGCCGACTTCTCGATCCACGTCGAGCACGGCCCGGAGGCCCTCGCCACCGCCGACACGGTCGTCGTGCCCGCCTCCTACGAGCTCGGGCCGGTCCACGACGAGGGCAGGCTCCCCGAGGAGCTGGCCGCGGCGCTCGCCCGCATCCGGCCCGGCACCCGGCTGGTCTCCATCTGCACCGGCGGGTACGTGCTCGCCGCGGCCGGCTTCCTCGACGGGCGCCCGGCCACCACCCACTGGGCGTCCGCCGAGCACTTCCAGCGCCTCTTCCCGCGCGTGCGGGTCGACGCGGACGTCCTCTTCATCGACGACGGCGACGTCCTCACCTCGGCCGGGGTGGCCGCCGGCATCGACCTGTGCCTGCACATCGTGCGCCGCGACCACGGCACGGCCGTCGCCAACGACGTCGCCCGCAGGACCGTCGTGCCGCCCCACCGGGACGGCGGCCAGGCCCAGTACATCGAGCGGCCCCTGCCGGAGGCCGGCACCCACACCACGACCACCGCGCGGGCCTGGGCGCTCGCCCACCTCCACGAGCCGATCCAGCTGCGGGACCTGGCGGAGAAGGAGGCGATGAGCGTCCGGACGTTCACCCGCCGCTTCCGCGACGAGGTCGGCGTCAGCCCCGGCCAGTGGCTCACCCAGCAGCGCGTCGAACGCGCCCGGCACCTGCTGGAGTCCACCGGCCTGCCGGTCGACCGGGTCGCCCGGGACGCGGGCTTCGGCACGGCCCAGTCGCTGCGGACGCACCTGATGAGCGCGATCGGGGTGACGCCGACGTCCTACCGGCGGACGTTCCGCACGGGGGCGTCCTCCGTCTGAACCTCCGGCACGTCGGGGGTGCGCCGCGTCAGCCGCCGCTCCCCCGCCGCGCCGATCACCGCGAGCAGCACCGTCAGGGCCACCCCCCAGAGGATCGCCGTCGACGGGGCCGCCACCTTGAGCAGCGCGCCGGCGAGCGTGCCGCTCGCCGCGTAACCGGCGCCCACCGCCGCGTACATGACCGAGTACCCGGCGGCGATCGCGGACGGCGGGAGGACCTGCCGGAGGGCCAGGTTACGGGTGAGGCTCGCGGGAGCCTGGAGGAGCCCGGCGGCGACCAGGGCCACCGCGATGGCCGCGGTCCACGGCAGCACGGCGACGAGGGCGACGCCCGCGGCCACCGCGAGGACCAGGACCAGGGACTGGACGGCCAGCGGACCGGGCCAGCTCCCCCGGAGGCCGTACACGAAACCGCCGACCGCCGAACCGATCGAGAACCCGGCGAGCAGCGGTCCCGCCCAGCCGATGCCGATCCCGCGCTGTTCGAGGAGCGCGGGCAGGATCAGCTCGGCGAGCGCGAGCAGGGTGAGGCCGGCGGCCCCCAGGACGTACACGGGCCAGGCCCGCAGCAGCGCCCTCCGCATCGCGGCGCCCTCCTCCCGCGCCGCACCGGACCAACCGGCGGGCAGCGCCCACAGCCCGGCCACCGACAGCCCCATCAGGACGCCCTGCGACAGCAGCGGTACGGCGGGGTCGACGCCGAGCGCCAGACCGGTGGTGAGGGCGGGCGCGGCCGCCCAGATGGCGAAGGTCAGCACCGATTCCATGCTCATCGCCTGGGTGACGGCCCGCTCGGGGACCAGGCTGGTCAGCAGGGCGCGCAGCCCGCCGGGCACGGCGGCGGGACCGGCACCCGCGAGCAGCGCGAGGGCCGCGAGGACGGCGGGGTGCGCGCCGGGCGCGAGCCCGAGCCCGGCGAACCCGGCGGCGCCGACCGCGAGTCCGGCGGCGAGCTGCGGCCGGGCCCGCTCGGCGTTCATCCGCATGCCGAGGACGGGCGCGGCGAGGATCTCCCCGAGGACGTACGCGGCGGCGAGGACCGCTCCGAGCGTGTAACCGCCGGGCCGTTCCCGTACGAGGAACACGAGCGCGAGCGGCGCCATGGCGACGGGCAGCCGGCCGGCGACGGTGACGGCGGACCAGGCGAGGACGGGTCGGACGGCGAGCTCGCGGTAGGACATGTCCAGGACCGTAACGGCCGTACGCCCCTGGGGCCCAGCGCGTTTCTCCCCCCGCGACCCCGTACGTCCGCCGCGCCCGCGCCCCGTACGCCCGTCCCCGCCCCGTACGTCCCCGTCCGCGCCCCTCAGAACATGAGCACCCCCCGCGCCACTCTCCCCGCCTCCGCGTCCTCCACCGCCCGCGCGAAGTCCTCCACGGGGTAGGTGCGGGTGACCAGTTCGTCGAGGAGGAGGGTGCCGGAGCGGTACAGCTCCGCGTAGAGGGCGATGTCCTTCTGGGGGCGGGAGGAGCCGTACCGGCAGCCGAGGATCGACTTGTCCAGGAACATCGCGGCCGGCGGGAAGCTCGCCTCCGCCTTCGGCGCGGTCATGCCGAGCAGGACCGCCTGGCCGTGCCGGTCGAGGAGGTCGATCGCGGTCCGGACGAGGCCGGTGTGGCCGACGCACTCGAAGACGTGGTCGGCGCCGGTGGGCAGGACCTCCCGTACGGCGTCGGCGGAGGCGAGGAAGTGCGTCGCCCCGAACCGCCGGGCCACCGCCTCCTTCTCCGGGTTCGTGTCCACGGCGACGATCGTCGGCGCCCCCGCGATCCGGGCGCCCTGGAGGACGTTGAGGCCGATGCCGCCGGTGCCGATGACGACGACGGTGTCGCCGCGGTCGACCTTCGCCCGGTTCAGCACGGCTCCGACGCCGGTGAGGACGCCGCAGCCCATGAGGGCGGCGGAGGTCAGCGGGATGTCCTCGGGGATCTTCACGGCCTGTACGGCCTTGACGACGGTCCGCTCCGCGAAGGACGAGTTCGAGGCGAACTGGTGGTGCGGCCGCCCGCCGCGCGAGAACGGCCGCCCCGGCATCCCGATCGCCTTCCGGCACATGGTCGGCCTGCCCCGGTCGCAGTCGGCGCAGGCGCCGCAGTTCGCGAGGGTGGACAGGGCGACGTGGTCGCCGGGCGCGACGTGGACGACCCCGGGGCCGACGGCCTCGACGACACCGGCGCCCTCGTGCCCGAGGACGACGGGCACGGGGAAGGGGATGGTCCCGTCGACGACGGACAGATCGCTGTGGCAGAGCCCGGCGGCGGCGATCGCCACGAGCACCTCGCCGGGGCCGGGGTCCCGCACCTCCAGGTCGTCGACGACCCGGACCCGCTTCCCGTCGAAGACGACCCCCCTCATGACCGCTCCCCCTCGCCCGCCCCGGGGCGCTCCCCGGCGTTGGGCCGCGCGCCCTCCGCCGCCGCCTTCGCCATCTCCTCCAGGCGCGCCAGCATCGGCATCGGGTCCGTCCCCACCGTCCCCGGCAGGAAGTCCGCGATGCGCTCGGGGGTCCAGGAGCCCGCCTCCGCGTATCCCGCCCGCAGCTCCCTCGGCTGGGCCCACACCGCGATCTTGGGGCCGGCGACGGTGTACACCTGACCGGTGATCCGTTCCTGCCGGGCCCGTTCGCTCAGCAGGTAGACGACGAGCGCGGCCACGTCCTCCGGTTCGCCGATCTCCTTGAGCTCCATCGGGACGTTCGCGGACATCCGGGTGCGCGCCACGGGCGCGACCGCGTTGGCGGTGACCCCGTACTTGTGGAGGCCGAGGGCCGCGCTCCGTACGAGGGAGATGATCCCGCCCTTGGCCGCCGAGTAGTTGGCCTGCGCCACGGACCCCTGGTGGTTGCCGCTGGTGAAGCCGATGAGGGTTCCCGCCCCCTGCTTGCGCATGACCGCCGAGGCCGCCCGGAAGACGGTGAAGGTGCCCTTCAGATGGGTGGCGACGACCGGGTCCCACTCCTCCTCGGACATGTTGAAGAGCATCCGCTCGCGCAGGATGCCGGCGACGCACACGACCCCGTCGACGCGTCCGTACGCGGTGAGGGCGGTCTCGACGACCCGCGCCCCGCCCGCCATCGTGGAGACGTCGTCCGCGACGGCGACGGCGGTGCCGCCCGCCGCCTCTATCTCCTTCACGACCGCCGCCGCGATCTCCGACGTGGGCTCGCCGCCCTCGATCGACACCCCGTGGTCGTTGACGACGACCTTCGCGCCCTCCGCCGCGCAGGCGAGGGCGACGGCGCGGCCGATGCCGCGCCCCGCTCCCGTCACGGCGACGACCTTGCCAGCCAAGAAGTTCCCCACGCCCGGCCCCTTCCCGCATTTTCTGACGGCCCGTTAGATTTGTTCGTCGTCAGGATTCTACGGTCCGTCAGATACCGGAAAACAAGCCCCCGGAGGCCCCGATGTCCCTCCCCGCCGCCTTCCACGAGATCGCCGAGCGCGTCAACAACTGGGGCCGCTGGGGCCGGGACGACGAGATCGGCACGCTCAACCTCGTCACCGACGAGGTCGTACGGGAGGCCGTCGCCACCGTCCGCACCGGCCTGCGCGTCCCGCTCGCCGTCGACCTCGAGCAGGACGGCATACAGACCGGCATGATCCCCGGCCGGGTGAACCCGCTCCACGTCATGGTCCAGATCAACCAGGAGCTCTTCGGCCCCGGCACGGTCGCCACCAGCGACGACGCCGTGACCCTCGGCCTCCAGGCCGGCACCCACTGGGACGCCCTGACGCACGTCTCCCACTCGGGGCACATCTACAACGGCCGCCCCGCCGCCTCGATCACCCCGCACGGCCGCTCCGGGTTCAGCGGCATCCACACGGCCCGCCACCTCGTCAGCCGCGGGGTCCTCCTGGACGTCGCCGCCGCGAAGGGCGTGGACCGGCTGCCGGGCGACCACGCCGTGACCCCCGAAGACCTCGACGAGGCGGCCGGGTTCGGCGGGGTGACGGTACGGTCCGGGGACGTCGTGCTCGTACGGACGGGTCAGATCCGGCTGTACCTGGCCGGGGACCGGCACGGGTACGCCTTTCCGTCACCGGGCCTGTCGGTCCGCACGCCCGAGTGGTTCCACGCCCACGACGTCGCGGCCGTCGCCAACGACACGCTCACCTTCGAGATCTTCCCGCCCGAGATCGAGGACCTCTGGCTGCCCGTGCACGCCCTCGACCTGGTCGAGATGGGCATGCTCCAGGGGCAGAACTGGAATCTGGAGGCCCTGTCCACAGCCTGTGCACAGGAAGGGCGGTACGCCTTCCTGCTCTCCGCGATGCCCGAGCCCTTCGTCGGCGGCACGGGCACGCCGGTGGCCCCGGTCGCGGTCCTCTGACCCTCCGGGCCCCGAAGACCCCCCGCGGGCGGCGGCGCGCTCGCACGCGCCCCGAGCACGGCGCGGACCCGCCGCCGCCCGAACGCGACCCGCACACGCCGAGGGCCACGGCCCTCGGCTCCCCTCGCCACGAATCGCTCACCCCAGAGTGGGCAAAACGGAACGAATCGTCAACAGTGCACCCTGCCGGGCGACAGGGGCGCCACGACGGCGACGGACGGAACCCGGTCCACCTCGCACCAGATGCTCTTGCCGGCACCCTCCGGCTGCCAGCCCCACCGGTCCGCAAGACCGTCCACCAGCTCCAGGCCGCGCCCGTTGGTGTCCTCGCCCTTCGCGTGCCGGGGCCGCGGCGGCCGGTCGCTCGCGTCGGTCACCTCGACCCGCACCCCGCCCTCCGCGGCGAACAGCATCCGCAGCACGGCCGGACAGCCGGTGTGCACCACGGCATTGGTCACGAGTTCGGAGATGAGCAGCACCAGCGTCTCGGCGAGCGGCTCGTCGGCCCCTATGCCCGATCCGGCGAGCCGCGACCGGGCCCACTTCCGTGCTCGCCCCACCTCTGCCGGGTCCGGCCCGACCACCAACTGAACCTGAAGCACCTGCACCGCTCACACCATCCGAACCGGCGGACAACACACCTTCACGGAACGTGATTCCCTTGTGGAACAGCATGGTTGACGTACAGTCACCGCAACAAGCGCTTCGGGCATATTCCAGCGCGAAGGAGTACGCATGGTCCATACTGTGCGACGCACGCTGCGGGGAGTCGAACGTCGGGCGCGAGCGGCGGGCATTCCCGGGCACGGAGCCGCCGCAGGGGCGACACCGGGACGATCCGGGCCAACGAGCACTCGCATCCCACGGAGCGTACCGGAGGCGGGGGCCGACTCCGGGCCGTGACGGCCCCGCCGAAGGACACAACCCGGTATCGACATTCCGTGACCCGCCGGAAGCGCAGCGCTACAGCCCCGCCGCCACGGTCTCCTCCGCCCGCGCCGCGGGCATCCGCAGTTCGGCCCGCACCCAGGCCCGCTTGAGGTGCAGGTGCACGTCCGCCTCCCACGTGAACCCCGTGCCGCCGTGCACCTGGAGACAGTCCCGCGCGTTGCCGACGGCGGCCTCGTCGGCGAGGAGCTTGGCCCCGGCGACCTCGACGGGATCACCGGTGACGGACGCGGCCCACACGGCCGCCCGCGCGAGCTCCGTCCGCACGAGCATCCCGGCACACAGGTGCTTCACCGCCTGGAACCCCCCGATGACCTGCCCGAACTGCGACCGCGTCCGGGCGTACGAGACGGCCGCGTCGGTGCTGGCCTGCGCACTGCCGACCTGCTCGGCGGCGAGCAGGAGAACCCCCGCCCCCGTCGTGCCCGGGCTCCCCGCGCCTACGGCACCCGCGGCCCCGGGCACCCGGTGCAGCGGCGTGAGCGGATCGACCGACCGCACCGGGACGGCGCCCGTGACGTCCCCCAGCACCACGTCCGCCTCGTCCAGCCAAGGGACCAGTCCCTCGTCCGCGGAGGTCACCACGACGGAACCGTCCGCCGCCCCCGGCACGGTTCCCGCCGCCAGGTGCGTGGAGACCAGCGGCCCCGGCAGCAACGCCCTCCCCGCCTCCTCGAAGACGAGGACCGCCTCGGGGAGCCCGAGCCCCACGCCCCCCTCCCCCTCCGGGAGCCGCAGCGCGAAGAACCCGGCGGCGCCGAGCTCCCGCCACAGCTCCCGGTCGAGCGACGGGGAGTCCAGGGCGGCCCGCAGCGCGCCCCGGTCGAAGCGCCGCGCGAGCAGTTCCCGCACTCCCTTCCGCAGCGCCCGCTGGTCCTCCGTGAGTCGAAAGTCCATGACGGGATCACCGGCCCTTCGGGAGGCCGAGGATGCGCTCGGCGACGATGTCGCGCTGGATCTGGGACGTGCCGGCCGCGATCGTGTACGAGAGCGAGGACAGCCGGTCGAGGTTCCAGTCGCGGCCGAGGTCGAGCGCGTCGGGGCCCAGGACGGCGGCGGCCGCGTCGTACAGCTCCTGACGCGCGTGCGAGTAGTGCAGTTTGAAGACGGAGCCGCCCGCCCCGGGGACCCCGCCGGTCGCCCGGGCCTCGCTGACGTTGGCCTGGACGATCCGCCACAGGGCCTGGAACTCGGCGGAGAGCCTGCCGAGCCGGCGCCGCAGGACGGGGTCGTCCCAGGTGCCGTTCTTCCGGGCGGTGCGGGCGAGTTCGCCGAGGAGGCGGCGGCAGGCGACGACCTCGCCGACGAAGGCGGTGCCGCGTTCGAAGGAGAGGGTGACCATGGTGACCCGCCAGCCGTCGTTCTCCTCCCCGACCCGGTTGGCCACGGGCACCCGCACCTCGTCGAGGAAGACCTCGGCGAACTCGGTCGACCCGGCGAGGGTGCGCAGGGGCCGGACGGTGACGCCGGGGGCGTCCATGGGCAGGGCGAGCCAGGTGATGCCCCGGTGCTTGGACGGCGCGTCCGGGTCGGTCCGCACCAGGAGTTCGCACCAGTCGGCGACCTCGGCGTGCGAGGTCCAGATCTTCTGTCCGGTGACGACGTACGCGTCTCCGTCCCGTACCGCCCGGGTGCGGAGGGAGGCCAGGTCGGATCCGGCGTCGGGTTCGCTGAAGCCCTGGCACCAGACCTCGTCGCCGCGCAGGATCGGCGGCAGCCACCGCTCGCGCTGCGCGGCCGTGCCCTCGGCGGCGATGGTGGGTCCGGCGTGGAGGAGGCCGACGAAGTTGGCGCCGACGTAGGGGGCCCCGGCGAGTTCGGTCTCCTCCAGGAAGACGAGGCGCTGGGTCGGGGAGGCTTCCCAGTGGGTGGCGGCGTACCCGGCGTCGTACAGGCGGCGTTGCCAGCCGCAGTCGTAGGCGCGGCGGGCGGGCCAGTCGAGCGGGTCGGGGCGTTCGGGGAGGTCCGGCAGGGTGGCGGCGAGCCATTCCCGCAGGCGGGCGCGGTAGGCCTCCTCCTCTTCGGTGCAGGAGAGGTCCATCAGGCGACGCCCCGGTCGAGGTCGCGGTCGAGATCGCGGTCGAGGTCGAGGTCGAGCATGCGGATGGCGTTGCCGCGCATGAGCTTGTAGACCGTCTCGTCGTCGAGGCCCCGGACGTGGTCGAGGGCGACCTCCTTGGTGTGCGGGAAGGTCGAGTCGACGTGCGGGTAGTCGGTCTCGAAGGTGGCGTTGTCCCGGCCCACCGCGTCCAGCGAGGCGATGCCGTGCTTGTCGCGGAAGAAGCAGCAGAAGATCTGCCGGTAGTAGTACGTGGAGGGCGGCTCGGGGACGAGGTCGCGGACGCCGCCCCAGGCGCGGTGCTCCTCCCAGACGTCGTCGGCGCGTTCGAGGGCGTACGGGATCCAGCCCATCTGGCCCTCGCTGTAGGCGAGCTTGAGCCGGGGGAACTTCACCAGGACCCCGCTGAAGAGGAAGTCCATCATCGAGGCCATCGCGTTGTTGAAGCTCAGGCTGGCCTGGACGGCGGGCGGGGCGTCGGGGGACGCGGCCGGCATCTGGCTGCTGGAGCCGATGTGCATGTTCACCACTGTCCCGGTCTCCTGGCAGACGGCGAAGAACGGGTCCCAGTGGCCGGAGTGGATCGACGGGAGCCCCAGGTGGGTGGGGATCTCGGAGAAGGTGACGGCCTTGACGCCGCGGGCGGCGTTGCGCCGGATCTCGGCCACGGCCAGACCGACGTCCCACAGGGGGATGAGGCACAACGGGATCAGCCGTCCGCCGCTGTCCCCGCACCACTCCTCGACCATCCAGTCGTTGTAGGCGCGGACGCAGGCGAGGGCGACCTCCTTGTCGTGGGCCTCGGCGAAGGTCTGGCCGCAGAAGCGGGGGAAGGTGGGGAAGCAGAGGGAGGCCTCGACGTGGTTGAGGTCCATGTCGGCGAGGCGGGCCTTCGGGTCCCAGCAGCCGCGCCGCATCTCCTCGCGGGTGATGCCCTCCAGGGTCATGTCGTCGCGGTCGAAGCCGACGGCGGCGATGTTGCGCTTGTACGGGAACGTGAGGTCCTCGTAGATCCACCAGTCGGTGGGCGGACCCTCGGGGTCCATCGTGATCCGGTACTTGCCGCCGACGTAGGCGAGCTCGCCGATGCCGGCGGTGAGGGGGCGGGGCCCTCGGTCGCGGTACTTCTTCGGGAGCCAGGTCTCGAAGAGGTGGGCGGGCTCGATCACGTGGTCGTCGACGCTGATGATGCGGGGCAGTTCCGTCATGGAGCCCTCCCGGATTCGGCGGACCGCTCCCGGTCCGTTTCTGATGAACCGTCAGATCTGTCGGCATCAGGCTAGCCCCGCACCCCTGGACCGACAAGCGCCGGACCTCTACGCTCACCGCACCATCTGACGGAACGTCAGCCAGGAGGAGTACGGGATGAACGAGACCGCACACTCGCTCGGCGGGTCCCGCACGCTCTGGGAACTCGTCGAGCGCCGCGCCGCCCTCACCCCCGACCGGCCCGTCCTCCTCCAGGACGACCGCGTCCTCACCTTCGAGGGCCTGCGCGAGCGCGCCGAGCGCTGCGCCGCCGGCCTGTACGGGAGGGGCGTGCGCCCCGGCACGGTCGTCGCCTGGCAGCTGCCCACCCGCATCGAGACCGCCGTGCTCTCCTTCGCGCTCGCCCGCATCGGCGCCGTGCAGTCCCCCGTGATCCCGTTCTACCGGGACAAGGAGGTCGGCTTCGCGCTGCGCGAGTCGAGGGCCGAGTTCTTCGCGGTCCCCGGAACCTGGCGCGGATTCGACCACGCGGAGATGGCGAGGAGGCTCGGCGCGCGCGGGACCTTCGAGGCGTACTCCCCCGGGAGCCTGCCCGACGGCGACCCGGCCGTTCTCCCTCCCCCGCCCGCCTCCGGCACCGACGTCCGCTGGATCTACTGGACCTCCGGCACCACCTCGGACCCCAAGGGCGTCCTGCACACCGACCGCTCACTGCTCGCCGGCGGCTCCTGCCTCGCCCACGCCCTCCGCCCGACGGCCGAGGACGTCGGCTCGATGGCCTTCCCGTACGCGCACATCGGCGGGCCCGACTACACGGTGATGCTCCTGCTGTACGGCTTCCCGGCCGTGATGTTCGAACAGTTCGCACTGCCGGAGGCCCTCGACGCGTACAACCGGCACGGCGTGACCGTCGCCGGCGGCTCCACCGCCTTCTACTCGATGTTCCTCGCCGAGCAGCGCAAGCAGCCCGGTAAGCCCGTCGTCCCCACCCTCCGCCTGCTCGCGGGCGGCGGCGCGCCCAAGCCGCCCGAGCTCTACCACGCGGTGCGGAAGGAGCTGGGCTGCCAGCTCACCCACGGGTACGGCATGACCGAGGTCCCCATGATCACGATGGGCGCCCCCGACGACACCGCCGAGAACCTCGCCACGACCGAGGGCCGTCCGCCCGCCGGCATGGAGATCCGGATCACCGACGACGGCGAGGTCCGGCTCCGCGGCGAGGCCGTCTGCCAGGGCTACCTCGACCCGGCGCAGACGGCCGCCGCCTTCGACGAGGACGGCTTCCTCGTCACCGGCGACCTCGGGCACCTCACGCCCACCGGCCACCTCGTGCTCACGGGCCGGGTCAAGGACGTCATCATCCGCAAGGGGGAGAACATCTCGGCCAAGGAGATCGAGGACCTCCTCCACCGGCACCCGGACGTGGGCGACGCCGCCGTCATAGGCCTCCCGGACGCCGAGCGCGGCGAACGCGTCTGCGCCGTCGTCGAACAGCCCCCCGGCGCCGCCCCGCTCGGGCTCCCGCAGGTCACGGCGTTCCTGCGGGAGGCCGGGCTCTCCGTCCACAAGCTGCCCGAACAGCTGGAGGTGGTGGACGCGCTCCCCCGCAACGAGACCCTGCGCAAGGTGCTCAAGTACAAGCTCAGGGAGCGTTTCGGCGCGGCTCCGGAATCGGCCGGTCCGGCATCCCGCTGAGCGCCTCCGGCGTGCCCTCGTACACGTCGAAGAGGCGGTGCACGCCGAGCGCGGAGAGCACCCGGCCGACGTGAGCCTCCCCGTCCGCCCGCTGCTCCGGCAGGACCAGGCGAAGCCGGCCGCCGCACGAGCGGAGCAGCCGGCGGGACCCGATCAGCACGCCGACGCCGCTGGAGTCGCAGAACCGCACCGCGGACAGGTCGATGACCAGGTCGTGCCGGCCGCCCGCGACGGCGTCGTGGACGCGACGGCGTATCCGGGGGGAGGTGACCAGGTCCAGTTCCCCCCGGACGCGGAAAACCGTCCAGGAGCCGTGCTCGTCCTCGTCGACCTCGATCGTCGTCACGCACGCCGCCTGCCCCGACGGGAGGCGCCGAAACCCCCGGGGGCCGGGAAAGACGTTTTCCTTACCATCCGCGCCCGCGTCAAGGGCGCACTTGCGGCAAACAGGCGTGCGCCGTCGGAGCGGCCCACTACTTTGGAGGAGAACCGGAACGGAGGGCCGCATGGGGATGGACACACCACCGCGCTGGGACCGCAGGATGCAGCAGCGGCTGGCGCGCGGAGAGGCCGCCGCCCTCGGCGAGTTCTACGACCGGTTCGCCGCCCTCGTGCACAGCCTCGCCCACCGGGTCCTCGACGACGACGCGGCGGCCGACCAGGTCACCCGCGAGGTCTTCGGCTACGTCTGGGAGAACCCCGACTCCTACGACCCGAAGCAGGGCAACATGCGCTCGTGGGTCGCCAAGCTGGCCCAGCGGCAGGCCGTGCACCGGCTCCGGCAGGCCGAGGCCCTGGCGTACGCGGAGACGGGGGTCGGTTCCGCCGAGGAGCTGGAGCAGAAGGTCCACCGGGCCACGGTCGCCGCCCGCGCCGACTACATCGTGACCTCCATGCCGGCGCCGCTCCGGAAGGCGCTCGAACTGGCGTACTTCCAGCGCCGCGACTACCGCCAGACCGCCGCCGACCTCGGCGTCACCGAGGACGAGGCCCGTCGACGCCTCCGGCTGGGACTCCAGCTGCTCTCCTCCGCGCACGCCCGCCCCCTCGAAGGGTCCTCGCCGCCCGGCTACGGACGGCCGCTGTGACCGGGGCCGCCGACGACGCGGACGACGTCGCGCGCGCTCCCCGGATACCGGGACCGCGCCGCGCGGCCGACGACCACGCTGACCTGACGACGCGACCGCCGGAGGCGTCGGGAACGGAGACGGAGGAGACGGAGGAGACGGAGGAACCGGAAGTACCGGAAGTACCGGACCTCAGCCACAACGTGCTCAAGTCCCTCCTCGGGGCCTGGGCGCTTTCGGCGTGCTCCGCCGGCGAGACCCGGGCCGTCGAGAACCACCTCACCGCGTGCGCCCCCTGCGCCGACGAGGCCCTCCGGCTCCGCGACGCCGTCACGCTCCTCCACGAGGACCGCGACCTGGACCTCGACCCGCTGCTCCGCTCCCGGGTCCTGGAGAACTGCCTGGGCCGCCGCCCCGCCCGCATCCCCGTCCCCGACTGGGTCACCCCGTACGACGCGGAGACCGCCCGGCTCGACGCGCTCCTGAGGGACATCGGCGAGTCCGAATGGCACGCGCCGGTACGGCTCAAGTGGTACGAGGAGGACCGCGTCGTGCGCCGCAAGGCCACCGTCGCGGGGGTCATCGGCCATCTCTTCGCCGTGGACGGCCTGGTGACGACGGCACTGGGACTGGACGATCCGCTGGGCCCGGACGTGCCGGAGCTGTCGCCGACGGAACGGACGGAAGCGTTCTGGACGGCGCTCGACCGGCCGCCGAACCGGTCCGTCCGGGGGCCCTGGCGCGACCAGTCGCACACGCTGATCCGGACGATCGCCTTCGCGGGCCGAGGTGTGGCGGACCTGACCGTCACCTACAAGGACTTCGCCCTGCCGCTCCAGGACTCGCTCCTGGAGCGGGCCTTCGAGTGCTGGCGGCACGCGGACGACATCGCGACCGCGGTCGCCTACCCGTACGCGCCGCCCAGCGGACCGCACCTCCACGGCATGATCGACCTCGCGGCCCGGCTGCTCCCCGGCGCCCTCGCCAACCGTCGGCGCGCGGGCCTGGCCGGCCCCGCCAAGGAGCTCGTCGCGGCGGGCGCGCCGGGCCGCTCGCTCCACCTGGAGGTGGAGGGCGCGGGCGGCGGCCACTGGTACATCTCCCTGGACTCCCCCGCGGCGATCGGCTCGCCGGAGCGGGCGGTGGCGCAGGTGGCGATGGACGGGGTCGAGTTCTGCCAGCTGGTGGCGGGGCACATCACGCCGGAGGAGGCGGCGGCGGGGCAGGACGGCGACCGGGAGGCCATCAAGGACGTCCTCTCGGCGACGGCGTCCCTGAGCCGCCTGTAGCCCCGCCCCGGCACCCCGCGCCCGTCGGGACGGTGCCCGGCGGACGTGTGCGGGGCGGGGGCCGGGGGTTACCCGGACGGGGGTCGGGGGTTACCCGAAGACGACCGTGCGGCGGCCGTTCAGGAGGATCCGGCGCTCCGCGTGCCACTTGACCGCCCGCGCCAGTGCCTGGCACTCCACGTCCCGCCCGATCGCCACCAGCTGGTCCGGCGTCACCTCGTGGCCGACGCGCTCGACCTCCTGCTCGATGATCGGGCCCTCGTCGAGGTCGGCCGTCACGTAGTGCGCGGTGGCGCCGATGAGCTTCACGCCGCGGGCGTGCGCCTGGTGGTAGGGCTTGGCGCCCTTGAAGCTGGGGAGGAAGGAGTGGTGGATGTTGATGATCCGCCCGGAGAGCTGCTTGCACAGGTCGTCCGACAGGACCTGCATGTAGCGGGCGAGGACGACCAGCTCCACGTTCTCGGAGCGGACGAGGTCCAGGAGTTCCGCCTCCGCCTGCGGCTTGTTCTCCTTCGTCACCGGGATGTGCCGGAACGGGATCCCGTACGAGCCCACCAGCTCCTGGAAGTCCGTGTGGTTGGAGACGACCGCGACGATCTCCACCGGCAGCGCCCCGATCCGCGACCGGAAGAGCAGGTCGTTCAGGCAGTGGCCGAACTTGGAGACCATGAGGACGACCCGCATGGGCTGGTCGGCGCGGTTGATCTGCCAGTCCATGGCGTAGGAGTCGCCGACGGCGGCGAAGCTCGCGCGGAGCTTCTCGACCGTCACCGGCGCCTCGGCGGAGAAGTGGACCCGCATGAAGAAGAGACCCGTGTCACGGTCTCCGAACTGCTGACTGTCCTCGATGTTGCACCCGGTGATGAAGAGGTAGCTCGACACGGCGTGCACGATGCCCTGCTTGTCGGGGCACGAAAGGGTGAGGACGTACTGGTCGGTCATCCTGCCAGCCTGCCACACGACGCCCGGCCGGGAGGCGGGCGTCCGCCAGGCGGAACGCCTCAGGACCGGGTCAGGACACGGAGCGCGTCGAGGGAGCGCGGCGGCGCGTCGGGGTCCTCGCCGTCGGCCCGCGCCATCCGTACGTGTGCCTCGCGGGCGGCGCGTACGGCTTCCGGCCAGCCGGGGTGGGCGACGTACGCGGTGACGGGGGCGTCCGGTCCGACCTGGTGCATGATGCGCAGCACCCGGAGGACGGCGACGTCGACGAGGGCGGCCTCACCGGAGTCCCGGAAGATCGCGCCGACGTACTTCTCGGCGGACCAGTTGTCGAGCCAGGTGTCCTCGACGAGGCGGTAGACGGCGTCGGTGACGTCGCCGTACCCCTCCTGGCCGGCCAGCCAGGCGGTCTCGTGGAACACGGGGTCGGAGAGCATGTGCAGCGCCGAGCGCACGTTGCTGCGCCAGCGCCACCACGGCATGTCGTTGAGCGGCATGCCGCCCATGGTGGAGGAGCGACGGCCGCGACGGGAAGAGTTAACCGAACCGGGGACCGGACCGGGGACTGGACTGGACACGTTTCGATCGTACGTTCCCTTGTCCGGTAAGCGGACTCGCCCCCTCCCTCCTCCGGTGACCCACCCCCGCAATTCACCTTCACGTCACCCACCGTTGAACCGCGCTCACTCCCGCGTTACCCATGAGGCGGAAATGTGCATGCCCATGACCGGTAGGCGACTGACCTCACTCCTCACGCACGTCACGACCGCGGCGGCCGGGGCGTCGCTGCTCGCCGGCTGCGGCGTGCTCCCTGGGGCCACGGGGGGCTCCAGGGAGCCCGTCACGGTGATGACCTGGGCTCCCGACCAGACCCGGGCGACCAACATGCCCGGAATGCCCGCCATGGCGCAGACCTACGCCCGGTGGGTCAACGCCGGGGGCGGCATCGACGGGCACGAACTGCGCGTGCTGACCTGCAACGAGCAGAACACCACCGCCGGCGCCGCCGCCTGCGCCCGCCGGGCCGTGCGCGAGAAGGCGGTGGCCGTCGTCGGCTCGTACAGCCAGAACGGCCGCGCCTTCATGGCCCCGCTGGAAGCCGCGGGCATCCCGTACATCGGCGGCTACGGCATCGCGGAGGACGAGTTCACCAGCCCGCTCTCCTACCCCGTGAACGGCGGGGTGGCCGCCCTCGTCGCCGGACACGGCATGCAGCTCGCCGGCTCCTGCGACCGGGTCTCCCTCGTCCGACCCGACACCACCGCGGGCGACAGGCTCCCCGAACTCCTCGACTCCGGCCTGCACAAGGCGAGTCACCGGGGCGCCGTCGACATCCCGGCCCAGGAGGACGCCGCCGAGTACACCGAGCCGGCGGACCGGGCCCGCAGCCGGGCGGGCGGCGAGAAGGGCTGCGTGACCGCCGTCCTCGGCGAGCGCACCCAGACCTTCTTCGACTCCTTCCGCCGCCTCCCCGGGCAGCAGGAGGAGAAGCGGGACAAGGACTCCGTCCGGATCTCCTCGGTCCTCGGCAGCGTCGACCAGCCCGTCATCGACCGCACCGGCGGCCCCCACAGCCCCTTCGAGGGCGCCTTCGTCACCGGCTGGTACCCGGAGGCGGGCGACAAGAGCTGGGCGCCGATGCGCAAGGTCATCCAGGAGTACGCCTTCGCCGACAACCGGGTCGACCCGGCCGACGCCGGCGTCCAGACCACCTGGATCGCGTACACGGTCCTCAAGGAGGTCATCGAGTCCCTCCAGCAGGACACGATCACCGCCGAGGACATCAGCCACTCCCTCGACCGGGGCGAGCGGATCGACACCGGCGGCCTCACCCCGAGCCTGCGCTGGAAGTACGAGGACATGCTCGGCGCCCCCGGGTTCACCCGGATCGTCAACCGCGAGGTGACCTTCCAGGTGGTCCGCCAGGGGCGGCTCGTGGCGCAGAAGCCCGGTTTCGTCGACGTCGGCGAGACCGTCCTCAGCGCCCCCTGAGCCCGCTCAGAGCTGCGACCAGCTCCGCTTCTCCAGGCCGTACTTCGCGGCGGTCGGGTTCCACAGCCCGGCCGCCGTCTTCTTGGCGGCGGAGGCCTCGCCGCTCTTCGCGTCGCCCGCGGCCTTCTGGCTGGTCGACCGGGCGTGGCCGCCCTTGCAGGCCTTCTTGGCCTTCATCTGCCCGGCCCAGGCCGCGTAGTGGTCGTCGGCGGCGGCCGAGGCCTGCCAGGCCTGGGTGAGCGCCGCCGTCAGCGCCGCGCTGTCCGGGATCTTGTCGACCGACAGCGCCCGGAGCCGGGTGATCAGCCCCCGGCGCTGCTCGGCGGCGCCCTTCAGGTCGGCCGCGGCCTTGTCGAGGTCCTTGCACTGGTTGATGGCCGCGACCGAGCTGATCACCGTCTGGCGACTGCTGCTGCTGGTCGCGAGCAGCTTGCTGAGCTCCTGCGCCTGCGGCTCCGCCGGGTCGGCCGGCTTCTCCGTGGGCGCGGGCGCCCCGGTGGAGGGCGCGGCGGAGCTCGCCGCCACGTTCTGCCCGGGGGTCTTGGGGTCCTTCTCCTCGTCCCCGCCGCTGAGCAGCATCCCGGCGCCGAGGCCGACGACCGCGCAGCCGACGACGACGGCGGCGATCAGCGCGAGCGGCGACCTGCGGCGCGGCTCGGGCTCGTCGTCGTCGTAGTAGGCGTCCTGGTAGGCGTGCTGCTGCGGCGGCTGGTGGTGCGGGGGCTGCTGCTGGTACGGGGCCGGGCCCGGCTGCTGGTAGCCCTGCGGCGCGTGCGGCTGCTGGGGCGGCCGCGGGGCCTCCGTGCGGAAGAGGCTGTCGAACTCGGCGGGCGGCTGCCGCTCACCGGGCGTCTGCGCCGGTACGGGGGCGATGTACTGGGTCGCGTCCGAGGAGCCGGCCGGGGCGGCGGGCCCCTGGTGGGCGAGCGGGCCCGTGCCGAGGAACTGGGTGTCGGAGCCCCCGCCCTGCTGCGGCGGCACGGGGGCTATGTACTGGGTCGCGTCCGAGGAGCCGGCCGGCGGCGGGTAGCCGTACCCCGGCTGCGGAGCAGCGGCCGGTGCGCCGGGCCCCGGGTGGCCGTACCCCGGCTGCGGCGCGCCCTGGACCGGCGGCATCCCGCCCGGGACCGGCGCGATGTGCTGGGTCGCCTGCATGTCCGGGGCGCCCGGCCCCGGGTAGCCGTAGCCGGGCTGCGGCGGGCCCTGCTGCGGGGGCATCGACGGCAGGTACTGGGTGGACTGCGCGTCGGCGGCGCCCTGCGGCGCCTCCGGGGGCAGCGGCTGCGCGGGCGGCAGCGGCTGCCCGCCCGCCTGGCCCCCGGCGGGACCCCAGGCGCCGCCCCACGGCTGACCGCCGCCATGCTCCGGACCCTGTCCGTTCTGCGTCACCGGGACTCCCACCCATGAACCTACGGAATCGTCGGCTCACGCTACCGGGTGCCGACGGGGCTCCGCACACACGTGTGAGACCCATTACACGGTTGAGACGGTCGGGGCCCGTCCGGCCCCGATCCGCCGGACGGCTCCCGGGCCCCGTCGACGGACTCCCGCCCGCCCCGCGGCGCCCCGCGCGCGCCCGCGAGCCCCCGGCTTCGCCCGGGCGGGGCCGCGCCGGTCGCACGCCCGAGCGCTCCGGTACGAGGACGTGCGCCCGGCACGCCGGGAGCACGCACCCGGCGCCGCGGGGCCCGTCCTCCGTGCGACGACGGGAACGCGACGGCGGGGCCTACGCCGCGTACAGCTCCATCCGCGCGTCGAACTCCCGCACCACCGCCTCCCGCGCGTACGGCTCCAGGCGCTCCCTCAGGTCCTCCAGGTACTCCGCGCCCCGCGACGACCGCAGCGTGGCGAGCAGTTCGAGCGCCTGCGTGCCCGTCCGGCAGGCCTGCTCCACCTCCCGCAGCTGGACCTGCGCCGAGGCCAGCAGCGCCAGGCCGATCGCGCGCCGCCGCGCCCGTGACTCCGGATGCCCGGCGATCGACTCCTCCGCCGCCCGCGCCGCCGCCTCCGCCCGCCCCAGGTCCCGGTGGCAGTGCGCCAGTTCGTCCGCGAGGTAGGCCGCGTCGAAGTGGGCGATCCACGCCGGGTCGTCGCCCGCCTCCGGATCGGCCCGGTCGAGCGCCCGCGCGGCGCGGCCCGCCGCCGTCTCGAAGGCGCGCGCGTCGCCCATCAGCGCGTGCCCGCGCGCCTCCGCCGCGAGGAACATCGCCTCCGCGCGCGGCGGCACCTTTCCGCGCGCCCCCTCCTGCGCCGCCCGTGCCAACTGGGCGATCTCCCGAGGGTTGCCGAGCTGCGCGGCGAGGTGGCTCATCGAGGCGGCGAGCACATAGCCGCCGTACCCCCGGTCGCCCGCCGCCTGCGCGAGCCGCAGCGCCTGGATGTAGTACCGCTGCGCGAGCCCCGGTTCACCGGTGTCCACCGCCATGTACCCGGCGAGCTCGGTCAGTCGGGCGACCGCCGCGAAGAGCTGCCGCCCGACCGCCTCCCGGTACGAGCCCGACAGCATCCCCGACACCACGCTGTTGAGGTAGTGCGCCACCACCGGCCGCACGTGGCCGCTGCCGAAGCGCCGGTCGAGGTCGACCAGCGCGGCCGTCATCTCCCGCACCGCCGCGACGTCCGCGACCCCGACGCGGGCCCCCGTCGTCCGGGCCACGTGCGCGTCGGGGCTCGTGATCAGCCAGTCCCTGCTGGGTTCGACGAGGGCGGAGGCCGCGACCGCCGAGCCGTTCAGGAAGTCCCGGCGCCCCACGTCGCTGCGCCACAGCTCGCAGACCTGCTCGATCGCGCCGGTCACGGTCGGCGCGAACTGCAGTCCCACCCCGCCGGCGAGGTTCCGGCCGTTGGCCATGCCGACCTCGTCGATCGAGACCGTGCGGCCCAGCTTGCGGCTCAGCGCCTCCGCGATGATGCCGGGCGCCCGGCCGCGCGGCTGCTGGCCGCGCAGCCAGCGCGCCACCGACGTCTTGTCGTAGCGCAGGTCGAGGCCGCGCTCGGCGCCGACCATGTTGACCCTGCGGGCGAGGCCGGCGTTGGAGCAGCCGGCTTCCTGGATGAGCGCCTGGAGCCGTTCGTTGAGCTGACGCGGAACGAGTGGCCTGGCTGCCATGAAAACCCCCTGAGGCCGTGCGGTGATCACCGGAGGAGGGATCACTGCCCGGTTGATATCCGGTCAATGCCGATGTGAACACGCGAAACCGGACACGTCGGCCGCGCGGAGGAACCCCCGCCGCCGGCGCCCCCACCTGTCCGTACCCACCCCCGCTCCCCGGGCCTCCACGCGCCCCCGCCGGTGCACCCGTGCGCCCCGCGTGCAGGATCGATGCGTCAACACGCCGACCGCCGCGCCCGTAACCCCGGGTGACGTGGCAAGTTGTGCTCAGCGTGGAAGAGACCATGGGAGTCACGGAAGCCGCACGGATCCCCGGGCAGCGGGGCGAGCAGCTGCTGGACAGCGCCGTGCGGTACGCGGAAGAGCGGCACTGGGACGTGTTTCCCGGGACCTGGCTGGAAGCCGTCGAAGGCAGGGAGCGCTGCTCCTGCGGCGCGGACGCGTGCGCCGTGCCCGGCGCCCACGCGGTCAGGCCCGACTGGTCGACCCAGGCGACCGGCAGCGGGGTCGGGGCGCGGCGGATGTGGTCGAAGACGCCGAAGGCGTCGATCCTGCTGCCGACCGGCCGCACCTTCGACGCGATCGAGGTGTCCGAGTCGGCCGGCTTCCTGGCCCTCGCCCGCATGGAGCGCATGGAGCTGACGCTCGGCCCGGTGACCTGCACCCCGGACCGCCGCATGTACTTCTTCGTGCTCCCCGGCGCCGCCGCCAAGGTCCCCGACCTCGTCCGCAAGCTCGGCTGGACCCCGGCCTCCATCGACCTCTCCACCCGCGGCGAGGGCCACTACGTGGCGGCCCCGCCCACCCGGATCGGGGGCTTCGGCGCGGTCCAGTGGGCGCGGCGCCCCACCCCGGCGAACCGCTGGCTGCCGGACGCGGAGGAGCTGATCAGCCCCCTCGCGTACGCGTGCGGCCGGGAGGCGGCGGAGGCCCGGAGCCGCGCGCAGTGACCCGGAGGGCCCGTCAGCCGCGTTTGTAGGGTGTGACCCGTACGTACCACGGGGACCACCGAAGGGTTGACGGACCATGCCCGACCAGGCATTTGACGGAACGTCCGACAGAGAGGGCACCGCACCGGGGGAAGGCGCGGTGCCCGCCGTGCGCGTCGAGGGGCTGTGGAAGCGCTTCGGACAGCAGATCGCGGTGAACGGGATCGACCTCGTCCTGCCCGCCGGCCGGTTCATCGGGCTCGTCGGGCCCAACGGCGCCGGCAAGACCACCACCCTCTCCATGATCACCGGCCTGCTGCGGCCCGACCACGGGCGGATCCTCGTCGCCGGCCACGACGTGTGGGCCGACCCCGAGTCGGTCGCGCAGGTCAAGGCCCGCATCGGCATCCTGCCGGAGGGCCTGCGGCTCTTCGAGCGCCTCTCGGGCCGTGAACTCCTCGCCTACACCGGCCGGCTGCGCGGACTGCCCGGCGCCGAGGTCGACAAGCGGGCGGCGCAGCTCCTCGACGTCCTCGACCTGACCGGCTCGCAGAACAAGCTGGTCGTCGACTACTCGACCGGCATGCGGAAGAAGATCGGCCTCGCCGCCGCGCTCCTGCACAACCCCGAGGTCCTCTTCCTCGACGAGCCCTTCGAGGGCGTCGACCCGGTCTCCGCGCAGACCATCCGCGGCGTCCTGGAGCGGTACACCTCCTCCGGCGCGACCGTCGTCTTCTCCAGCCACGTCATGGAACTCGTCGAGTCCCTCTGCGACTGGGTCGCCGTCATGGCGGCCGGCCAGATCCGGGCCCAGGGCCCGCTGGCCGAGGTCCGGGGCTCCGCGCCCTCCCTCCAGGCGGCCTTCCTCGAACTCGTCGGCGCGAACGGCCGCGAGGCGGCCGGGGACTCGCTGGACTGGCTGGGCGGCGGGGCGGGCCCGGGCGGGGGCCCGCGATGAGCGCCGACACCACCGCCCCCGCGCCGTCCCTCACGTCCGTCTTCGTACGGCTCAAGCTGTCGCTGCTGCGGAACGGGCTGCGGCAGTCCGGCGGGCGGACCGCCGCGTACGTCTCGTCGATCGTCTTCGGCGCCCTCTTCGCCGCCGGCACGGTGCTGGCCTTCGTCCTGCTGCGGGGGCACGCGCCCGCCGCCACCGTCGCCGTCCTCGTCACCGGGGCCCTCGCGCTGTCCTGGGCGGTCATGCCGCTGTTCGTCCCGACCGGCGACGAGACCCTGGACCCCTCGCGGCTCGTGATGCTGCCGCTGCGGCCCCGGCCACTGGTGCGGGCGCTGCTCGTGGCCTCCCTCGTGGGCGTCGGCCCCGTCCTCACCTTCGTCCTGACCCTGGGCGCGGCCCTGTCCCTCGCGCACGGCGCGGCCGGCACCGTCGTCGCCGTCCTCGGCGTGCCGCTCGCGACCGTGACGTGCGTGGCGCTGTCCCGGTCCGTGGCCGCCGCCAACATCCGGCTGCTCACCTCCCGCAAGGGACGCGACCTGGCCCTGCTGAGCGGTCTGGTCATCGCGATCGGCATGCAGCTCGTGAACTTCGGCGCCCAGCGCCTCGGCCGGGCCGGGGGCCTGGACTCCCTGGAGCCGGCGGCGTCCGTCGTCGGCTGGCTGCCGCCGGCCGCCGCGATCGGCGCGGTCGACTCCGCGAGCCGGGGCGACCACGCGGTGGCGGCGGCCCGGCTGCTGCTCACGGCGGCGGCCCTGGCGGCGCTCGTGCACTGGTGGCGGCGGAGCCTGGTGCGGCTCATGGTCGAGCCGGACGGCTCCACGATCGGCGCGGCCTCCGACGCGAAGGCCGACGGGAGGAGCGGTACGGGGCTGCTCGCCCGGATCCTCCCGGGCGGGCGCACCGGCGCCGTCATGGAGCGCAGCCTGCGGTACGTCTGGCGCGACCCGAAGACGAAGGCGGCGTGGGTGACCTCGCTCGCCATCGGCCTGATCGTGCCGCTGTTCAACGCCTTCCAGGGCGGGGGCTCGATCTACTTCGCCTGCTTCGCCTCCGGCATGCTCGGCATGCTGATGTACAACCAGTTCGGGCAGGACACCTCGGCTTTCTGGATGGTCGCGCAGACCATCGCGACGCCGGCCGACGCGTACGCCGAACTCCGGGCGAGGGCCCTGGCCCTGTTGTCGGTCACCGTGCCGTACACGGTGTTCGTGACCGTGGTGACGGCCGCCGTCCTCGGCGACTGGACGAAGCTCCCCGAGGGCCTCGGCCTGGCGTTCGGCCTGCTCGGCGCGATGGTCGGGACGGGCGCGGTGACCTCGGCGCGCTTCCCGTACTCGGTCCCCCAGGACAGCGGCTACAAGAACGTGGTGCCGGGACAGGCCGGGCTGGCCTGGATCTCGATCTTCGGCGGCATGATCACGGCAGCGGTCCTGAGCTCCCCGCTCATCGCCGCGACGATCTACCTCCACGTCTCCGACCAGCGGTCCCTGCTGTGGCTCCTCCTCCCGGCCGGCCCGCTCCACGGCGCGCTCCTCGTCCTCGCGGGCCTCAAGCTGGCGGCCCCGCGCACGGCGCGGCGCCTGCCGGAGATCCTGGCGTCGGTCAGCAAGGGGTAGGCGAGCGGGGCGGCGCCCGTAGGGAACCCTCGTCGATCTCCCCGCCGTCCTCCATGATGACCGTCCGTCCGATCGTCGACCGGCTTGGAGCGCGCATGGAGGACACCGCAACGACGACCCCGCCCGTGACGGCGGGCCCGGTCCGGCGGGGGCAGGGAGTCTGGCTCGGCGCCGTGGGCGCCGCCACGCTCGTCCTCGTCGGCCTCTGCGCCGTGGAGGCGGGCAGGCCGGAGAGGCTGTTCGAGAACATCGCCACGATGGCGGCGATACCCGGCATCCTCGCCCTCTCCCAGCTCCTGCTGCTGCGCAGCGGCCGCATCGAGCCGGCGACGATCGGCGTCGCGGGGCTCGGCGCGGCCGTCATCGGGGTGAACAGCACCGGCGGGAGCAACGGCACGATGCTGTTCGGGGTGCTGCTCGCGCTCCTCGCCGCCGTCCCCTTCGCCTTCCTCAGCGGCTTCCTCTCCCTCAACGCCCGGACGGGACACGCCCTGTTCTCGGCCGTCGCCGTCCTCATCGGGGCGGACCAACTGGTCACCGACATCGCCCCGCCGCAGATGGAACCGATCCGGGCGTCGATCCTGACCTCGCTCGCCTACAACGACCTGCGGATCCCCGGCGTCGCCCTGGTCGCGGCCGCGCTGTTCCTGGCGACGGCCTGGTACCTGCCCCGGCAGGAGGCGCGGCTCGGGGCGCGGGAGCCGTCGTGGGCACGGGTCACGGTCCTCCTCTTCCTGCCGGCGTTCCTGCTCGCGGCGCTCGTCGGGCTGCTCTACACGGCACGCATCGGCGCGACCGTGCCGGGCGAACTGGGCAAGGAGTTCATGATCGCCTGCCTGCTGGCGCTCACGGCGGGCGGTTGCAGCCTGAAGAGCGGCGAGGGCACGGTCCTGGACGTGGCGGTCGGCTCGCTCTTCGCCGGCTCCCTGCAGACGCTGTTCTCCCTCAAGTCGCTCGACTCCTCCCTCCAGTCGACGATCCTGTGCGTCGTGGCGGTCGTCTTCATCCTGATCGACCTCGCCCGACTGCGGACGCCCGTGCCGGCGGAGGCCGGCGGCGACCGTCGGGGAGCCGGGCCGGCGGCCGAACCGGTGAACGGTCTTCCCTAGGATGCGCGCGTGACGCGTTTCGGCGGGGTGAGGGCGGCGTTCCGGGGCGAGGACCCGCACGGGGACCCGCCGCTGACCGACGCGGCCGTACGGGACGCCGAACGCCGGCCAGGCGTCCGCCTGCCGTCGTCGCTGCTCGCGCTCCTGCGGGACCGCGAGGGCGGGGTCGTCGCGGACGCGCGGGACGCGTACCCCACGGACGCGCCGACCTCCTGGAGCGACGACTACGTCCCGTTCGACCTGCTGATGGGCATCGGCGAGGAGCACGGCGACCGCCCCTCGCTCCTCGACTCGCCCTACCTGGTCGAGGAGTGGGGGCTGCCGTCCCCCCGGCCCTGCTCTCCGGCGGGGCCCAGGGGTGGATCGCGCTCGACCACCGGACGTGCGGAGCGGACGGGGAGCCGTCCGTCGCGTGGTCCGACCCGGGGGGCGCGTCCGAACTGCCGCCGGCCGGGGACTTCCGGACGTTCGTCGAGGGCCTGACGGCCTCGGCCTCGTTCCCCGACGGACAGGACTGACGGGCCTTCGAGAGCGGCCTTCACCGCCGAACCGACCGAGGTCCTCGGTCACCGCACCCGCCCGCTCGCGGGCAGGATCCGACAGGGAGACGGCCTTGCCGATACGTACGAGAACGGCCCTGCTGCTCGCGGTCGCCCTGACCGCCGGAGGCCTCGCCGGCTGCTCTGCGCTCACGGCCGCCACGGGGTTCAGCGACTGCGGGGGCAGCGAGGAGCGGGTGGAGCGGCTCCGGTCGATCGCCCTCCTCGACACGCCGCCGAAGGGAGCCACCGAGCCCCGGGGGTACGAGGGCGTCGAGGCGGGCTGCCGGGAGGACAGCGGCTACGCCTCGGTCCAGGCCGACCGCACGTACGCCTTCTCGGGCACCCCCGCCGAGGTGATCCGGCACTACCGGACGGCGGCGGCCCGGGACGGCTGGCGCCCCGGCTCGACCGGCCGCTCGGTCCCCGGCGTGCCGGTCGACCTGTGCTTCACCCGCAGCGTGGACGGGACCCCGACGATCCTGACCGTCTCCTCCCTCACCCCCACGGTCCTCGCCCGGGAGAGCGGCCCGGTTCCCCCCGAGCTCGCCGCCGGCTCGGGCTTCCGCGTCGAGGCGACGGCGGACGTCGGGGGAGGGGCGATCGACTGCGACGACTGAACGGGGACGCGTCACCCTCCGGCGCGGGACCGGCCCACGAGGGGGTGAGGCGTGCACGGGGCAGGCGGGCGTCCCCCTGGTCGCGGCAGCAGGGGCCGGACACCGGGGGCGGAGCCGAGGCTCCGCCCCCGGTCACGTGACGGGAACGGCGCCCTCGGCCCTCACCCGGTCGACCCGTGTCCGCCAGGAGGGGCCGGCAGCGGGCTCCCGGAGCTGGATCCCGTTGGCTCGGCGGGCCAGTTCCCCGCGGCAGCCGCCGCAGTGCGTCTCGCCGCCGACCGGCCGGAAGACGTGCTCGTCGCCGAACCCCTCGCAGGTGACCAGGCCCGGCCGGGCTGCTTCGGCCGGGCGATCCTGGGGCCTCGCGGGCAGCAGCGGGACCGGGAGCTTCTCCGTCAGGCGGTGACGCAGGAACCCGACCGCCGAACGGACGCCGGTACGCGGCAGATGGGCCGTCAGGGCGTGCCTGAGGTCCGCGACGGACACCCCGCGCCGGAGCCACTCCGCCGCCGCCTCGGCCAGGCCACGGGCCTCCCTGACGCCGAGCAGCAGGTCCCGGTTCTGGTGCCGGAGCGACAGCAACAGGCGCTCGGCCTCGACGGTTTCGGGTGTGGCGTCGACGGCTTCCGGGGTCGTGTCCGCTTCCGGCTCCGGCTTCGGCTTCGGCGCCGGCTCTTCGGTGGGTGGGTGGGGAGAAGTCTTCTCTCCGTCTTTGTCTTTCGGAGAAGAGGTCACCGGATTCCGGCCCCCTGTCGAACCGACCGCCCGTTCCCGCACACTCGGCGACTCGGTCGGCACCCCGTCCCTGACCCCGTTCGGCTCGTCACGCGTGAGGGTGACATTGGAGATCAGCTGCTCGGTGGTCCAATGCCCGCGTCGGCTCTGCCACCGCCACTCGTCGAGGTATCCGTTCTGGATCAGACACTCCTTGGCCCGGTGGTACGCCCGGGGCTTCATCCCCAGGTCCGCCGCGTGCTCGCCGAGCGGCTTGTACGAAGCGGAGGCGGGGAGGCCCTGGACGTACATCAGGAGGATCTTCGCGTCGCTGTTCAGGCGCGGATGACGCACGACACCGTTCGAAACCTTGGTGAAGGACTGAACGGGGGCGATAGCATGCCGAAGCATTTCCGGTGGACCTCGTGATTCCACTGGAGTGAAGGTCCCCGGGTTCACTGGTGTTGGCGCACCAGCCGGGGGCCGCTCCGTTTTCACGGAGCGTGACGATGCGATCACCGTAGCGCACACTTCACCATCTGATGCAACAACTCCGGCTCCACGAACGGATCTTCGATGGTCGGCCGGGACCTCCAGTCCAGCGGCCAGGTCACCCCGTGCAGCGCCGGAATCCCGACGAACGCCTGACCCCTCCCGTTCCGGCTCAGCGCCCGCGCCGGAGCCGGCCACGCGTGCGCGGCGGCGGTCTGCGGCGGCAACAGGAAGTAGTGGTTCTTCTCTCCCGTCGCCTCGCGGACGATCGGCCCCGCCTGGAAGTCCGTGAACTCCATCAGGCGGTACGCCACGTCCTCACCGAGGAAACCCCCGATCCGTACGGCGTCGAAGTGGACCCCGGCGTGACGGAGGGCGTGACCGGACGCGGGCACCCAAGAAGGCACGCTGTCAAGCGACTTGCGCAGATTCATGCGGCCAGCTTGGCCGCCGTGATCTCCTGTGACCAGCGACACAGTCCGGTTGTGCAGGACTGTGCACTCGGGAGGTCGGGTGTGAACAAGGAGACCACGGGGAACGTGGGCGCGGCCAAGGCCTTCGGGCGACTTCTGCGTTTCTACCGGGAACAGGCAGGAGTCTCGCAGGAAGGCCTGGGCAAGGAGACCGGGTATTCCAAGTCCCAAGTGGCCATGATCGAGCGCGGACAGCGACGGCCGAAGGGAAGGTTCGTCGAAATCGCGGACCCGTTCTTAGGTGCACAAGGTGCACTTCTGGAGGTCGCGGAGGAACTGTCGGCGAGCGGGATCGCGGCCTGGTTCGAGGACTACTTGGAGGAGGAGTCGAAGGCGACTGGCATCCACAAGTACGAAACACACCTCATCCCAGGACTGCTGCAGACCCCGGACTACGCACGAGCGGTCTTCGAGAGCGCCGTCCCCGCCCTGGAGGACGACGAGGTCGAGGCAGGCGTCACGGCCCGGATCAAGAGGCACGAGTTGTACTTCCGCAAGCCGTCACCGTTGGTCACCTTCGTCCTGGAGAAGTCGGCTCTCACCAAGCCTCTCGGGGGACCGGACGTACTACGTAAGGCTCTGGAGTACGTGCGCGAGTGCGCCGACCTGCGGAACGTCACCATCCAGGTGATGCCGGACAACCGTCGGTCACATGCCGGGCTGAGCGGGTCCTTCACCCTCCTGGAGACGGAGGAGCGCCGCAGTCAACTGGTCTACGTCGAAGGACAGGTCGGACGGTACTTTCTCAGCGAACAGCCGGACGTGGGGATCGTCTTCGCCCGCTACAGCGCCCTGCGGGCGCAGGCCCTCACGCCGGAGGACTCCGCACGACTCATCGAACAGGTGGCACGAAGGCTATGAGTACCGACCTCGACTGGTTCAAGAGCAGTTACAGCAGCGAGCAGGGCGGCGACTGCGTCGAGGTCGCCTCCTCCCCCGACTCCGTTCACGTCCGTGACTCCAAGGACACCGCCCTCCCCTCCTTCTCCGTCTCTCCCGACGCCTGGGGCGCCTTCATCGACGCGGTGTGAAAGCCGAGGGCCTCCACCCGTCAGGGGTGGAGGCCCTCAGTAGCTGCTGTTCAGTGGATCAGAACGCGCCGTTCAGGCCCCACCAATTGCCGTCCTCCGGGACGCCCGCGTTGAACGCGCCCGTGCCCTTGCCCGTGTAGAGGACCAGGCAGCCCACGCCTCGGCAGCCCTCGCCGACGTAGTTGCTGTTGGTGATCGTCGCCAGGTCGTTGCGGCCGTCGGCGTTGTAGTCGCCGACCGCGAGGAACGTCGCCATGACGTTCCAGCCGCCGCTGCCGATCAGGGCGCGCGAGCCGACGCCGCCGGTGCTGGTGCCCGGGTAGAACCAGAGCTTGCCCGTGGAGCCCTCGCGGGCGATCAGGTCGGGCCGGAGGTCACCGTTCAGGTCACCGGCGCCGACGAGGGCGTTCATGGCGTTCCAGCCGCCGCTGCCGATCAGCTTCCGCGCGCCGAGGCCGGTGCTGGTGCCCGGGTACAGCCACAGCTTGCCCGTGGACTTCTCGACGGCGAGGAGGTCCGAGCGGCTGTCGCCGGTCAGGTTGCCGAAGGCGGTGATCTTGTCCATGGCGTTCCAGCCGCCGGAGCCGATCAGCTTCCGCGTGCCGACGGCGCCGGTGCCCGTGCCCGGGTACAGCCACAGCTTGCCGGTGGACTTCTCGCGGGCGATGACGTCCTCACGGCCGTCGCCGGTGAAGTCGCCGTGCCGGGCCAGGGCGTTCATGGCGTTCCAGCCGCCGCTGCCGATCAGCTTGCCCGAGCCGTCGCCGGGCAGGAACCACAGGCGGCCGGCCGTGTCACGGACGACGACGTCCGACTTCTTGTCCGCGTTGAGGTCGCCGAAGCCCGCCGCCTTCGGGGCGGTCGAGGCGTACCACTCGGGGTACGCGGGCAGGGCGCACTCGCGCTCCGTCGGTACGAACTTCAGCGAGCTGACGGAGTTGGTGCCCGGGCCGCCCCACTCGGTGCCCGCCGGGTCCGGGGGCGTGGAGTAGACGGCCCCCGAGGTGCCGTAGTTCGCGTCCTCGTACAGGCAGGCGAACTTGTTCGTCCGGTTCACGATCGAGCGGAACGTGTTGTCCCACGTCCCGAGCGTCGCCGTGTTCACGTTCGTCTTGTACATCGTGCCGGTGCCGTTGTCGGACTTCCAGGCACAGAAGTAGCCGGACGGGCAGTCGCTGATCGCGGCCTGCGCCGGCGCCGCGCCCGCGCCGAAGAGGCCGAGCGAGGTGAGCCCCAGCGTCGTGGCCACCGTGGCCACGCGCCGCAGCATGGAATTGCGCATCGAGTTCCCTCCCACCGGCGCGGAGACCTACTGCTCGACGCGCCGTGGGAGGGACCGTACCGTGCCGGGTCCCTCCCGTCACCGCGGGGGCACCCCATTTCCGGAATGCCCGCTTCCTGGCGGCCTCCCGTCCGGCCACGGCGCCGGAGCCGTAGTCTCGGCCCCTCTTGTCGATCTTGAGAGGTTGCCGAATGATCACACTCGCCTCCGCCGTCCCGCCGCCCGTCCTCCTCAACGCCGCGCAGCTCGCCTACGCGGGCAGCGTCGCCCAGTCCTTCTTCTGGGACCTCGTCGGCCGGCACTGGTACGTGTGCCAGCGGAACGTCACCACGGGCGACGAGGAGCGCATCCTCGTCACGCGGCTCACCGCCGAAGGAGACGTCGTGGACTCGATGCACATCAGCCACGCCGGTCACGGGGCGAACATAGGCGTCGAACACACCGGGAACTCGGTCTTCCTGTGGACCGACGCGCTGCCGAACGGCCACTGGGCCTCGGCCGTCGCCCGCATCCCGTACGTCCCCGGCGGCGACGTCAACGCCTCCGACACCACCCTCCCGGCGTCCACGATCACCTTCCACCGGCCCCGGCCGAGCGGCTCGGTCCACCGGGTGTCGGCGACGATCGACCCGACGCGGCGCGAGCTGATCTACCGCTGGCAGTCGAACGACGTCTCCTCCGACAAGGCGGTCGGCGGCATCGACCGCTACGCCCTGGACGCCGTCGTCGCCGGCACGTACACCCCGCTGGCCACGCGCCCCTTCCCGGCCTCCGGCCGGTCCCTCCAGGGGTACACGAGCCTCGGCGACCACATCTACACGCTCTACGGCCTGCCGGGCGAGGAGTCCCGGGTGACCTGCACCCGCTGGGACACCGGCGAGGTGGTGCAGGACGAGCCGCTCACCGCCTTCCCCTCGGTCGTGGGCCGCGAGCCCGAGGGGCTGTGCGTGTACGAGATCGCCGGGGCGCCTCCCACCCTGGCCTTCGGCGTCGTGAGCGGGGCCGACGGCGCGCGCCGCTTCAACGCGGGCCGGTTCCCCCGGCCGGAGACCAACCCGTGGGTGCCGCTCCCCTACGACACCGCCGTGCTCGCGCCGAACGGCGCGAGCTACGCGCCGCAGTACCGGATCGCCGGCGACCAGGTGCACCTGCACTTCTCGCTCGACCGGGTCGACAAGGGGCCCTGGGCCAGCGGGACGAAGCTGTTCCAGCTGCCGGTGCCCGCCCGGCCGAACCGTACGCAGCGGCTCGTCGGCGTGGTCTCCGGCGCGTTCGTGACGGGACAGCCCCTGACCGTACGGCTCGAAGTGACGGCCGACGGCTGGGTGACGCTCTTCGACGACCGCGGCTTCAAGGGGTGGATCGGCGCGGACGTCAGCTTCTGGACCTGCTGACGGCCCGTTCGATGTCTTCGGAGGCGGCCCGGCGGGCCGCCTCCTCGATCCGTCCCGGCTCACTGAGCGCGAACGGACGGGGCAGGGCGACGGTCCGGGTGCCCCGGGCCGCGACGGGGCGGGGTCCGACGTGGGTCAGCACGCCGTACCGGGCCGGGTCCACGCGGCCCTCGCGGACGTCCCCGACGGTGGCGTACGTGACGTCGTACCCCTCCTCCTCCAGCCAGCGCACGACGCTCGCCTCCACGTCCGCCCGGCCGGAGACGAGGTGGAGGACGCCCGAGGCGCGGGCGGGCTCCCGGACGACGAAGTGGACGTGGGTGCGGTGGCCGTCGGGCGTGGTGAGGACGGCGAGGAAGAGGCCCGAGACCCACGCGTCCGGGACCTCCAGGGTCCAGACCGTCCCGGCGTCGGTGTCCGTCAGGAGGTGCCGGGCGCGCACGCCTCCGTAGTGGCCGACGCGGTAGACCGACACGGTCGCGCCGGCCCGGGAGACGCGGAGGCGGAGGGTCTCGCCGGGGGCGACGGAGTCCCGGTCGGGACGGCCCGCGATCTGCGGGCGGGCCGGGTCGACCCCGCGGGTCTCCGCGCAGCCGACGGCCCAACGGTCGGAGCCGGGCGCGCCGTTCTCCCGTACGACGGGGTTGTCACCGTTCCGGGCGGGCGGGACGGGCGCCGCCTCCGCCGTGCCCGCCAGGGCTCCGGGCGCCGCGACGGCGACGCCCGCTCCGGCTCCGAGACCGCGCAGGACCGTGCGACGGGACAGCTCCGACATGGGTCGACCTCCGGCCGGTTGTCATGGAGCGATCATGGTAAGGGAGGGGGCCGCCGGGGGTGATCCTGCTCCGCCAGGGGGTCGACACCCCGTTCAAGGGGTCGTCACCCCGTTCAGGAAGTCGTCACCCCGTTCAGGGGGTCAGCGCCCCGCTCAGGGGGTCAACACCCCGTTCAGGAAGGGCTCCACGGCCTCGCTCCAGGCCTCCGGGTGGCTGTAGTGGAGGAGGTGGCCCGCGTCCGGGATCTCCGCGTACGCCCCGTGGGGCAGGACCCGGACCATCTCCTGGGCCTCCGCGCGGCCCAGCTCGCCGTCCAGGCCGCGGACGACGAGGGTGGGGCAGCGGACCTGGGCGAGGGAGTCCCAGTGGGCGTCGTGGACCCAGGTCTCGCGGGAGGTCAGCATCTGCTCCGGGTCGAACACGGGGCGCCAGCCGTCGGGGTGCTCGGCCATCACCTCGGCGAAGAAGGCGCCCCGCGCCGGGTTCGGGGTCTCCACCCACGGGTCCTCGTCGCCGAACCAGCGGTGCACGGCCTCCAGGGACGGGAAGGGCACGGGCCAGCCGCGGAACCAGTCCTGCCAGGCGCGCTGCGAGGCCGCGCCGAGGGCCGAGGCCCGCATGTCGCAGATGACGAGGGCGCGGACGAGGTCGGGACGCTCGGCGGCCAGTTGCCAGGCGGTCAGGGCACCCATGGAGTGCCCGACGAGGGTGACCGGGCCGAGGCCGAGCTGCTCGACGACGACGGCGGCGTCCGCCACGTACGCCTCGCGCGTGAAGGGGCCGCCGGCGGGCTTCTCGCTCGCCCCGTGGCCGCGCTGGTCCAGGGCCACGACCCGGTGGCCGCCGGTGAGCCGGCGGACGGCGGGGGTCCAGTGGCCGGCGTGGCCCATCAGCCCGTGGAGCAGTAACACCCCGGGGGCGGGAACCCCCGGCGCCTGCCGCGCCGGCGCCACCGGGGCCTGCGGGCCCCGCGCGGGACGGGGGACGGGACGGCCGCCGGGGCGCGCGGGGGCGTCCGGGCCGGGCTGCGGGACGATCCCGTGCCCGCCGGGCCCGGCCGCGCGGGCCGGGCTCATGTGGGCCTGGGCAGGATGGGCCGGGTCCGTGCGGTCCGGGCTCCTGTGGGCCGGGACCGTGGGGTCCGGGGCCATGCGGGCCGGGACCGTCCGGTCCGGGACCGTGCGGGCCGGCGTCGTGCGGGCCGGGGCCGTGTGGTCCCAGGCCGTCAGCCGGACGCCGTCGGCCCCGGTGACGTCGAGTCGTCGCGCCATGGATCCGGCACCCCCTCTTTTCCGTCGAACCTCGCCAGAGTATCGAACTCGCATTCGAAAATGCGCTCCTGCCACACAACACCCCTCGTTCGAGTGACAGGGCTCAAGGGTTGATGCGCGCTGCCGAGGGGAGATCTTGAACGGGAGGCGGACCGCTCGGGGAAAAACGGTCCGAGGGGAATGACCTTGAGAGCTCGGGGCTCCAGGTCAGCACAGGGGAGGACAGGCCCCGGCGCCGGAAGGCGCCGGGGCCCTCTGTCGTCCACGGCCCTCATGACCCCACCCCCGCACCCGCTCATCGCACCGCTCGTACCAGCGTGGCACGACGAGGCCGCGGGCGTGGCGATTCCGGCGTAAAACGGGGCGCATGACGGATCGTTCGGTCCCGGAGACCGGGCCGATACGGCTCCGTGATCGAGCCGGATCCGTGATCTCCCACCCCTACGACCGACCGGACGCCCCATGCGTCAATCGGGGCATGCTCAGTCCACAAGTCCTCAGCAAGGGCGACCAGTACACGGTCCTCCGGCCCGACCGCCTGACCACGACGGAGGGACGGCAGGTCACGCACATACCGCTGGCCGCCGTCCAGGAGGTCCGGGCCGACGGCGACACGGCCCTGCAGATCGTCCTGACCGACGGGGCGACCCGACGGCTCCCGGGCGGCAACGCGTACGCCACCTCCGCCTTCCTCACCGCCCTGACCGCCGCCCTGCCCGAGCAGCGCGACCCGGCCGGAAGCGCCCTCGTCACGACCGAGGAGACCGGGGCCGTGATCAAGGTGTGGCAGGTGTGGATCGGCGCGCTGACCCTCCTCGCGGCCTTCGGCGGCTACGTGTGGTGGACCGGATCCACCCACGGCGCCGGAATGGGCTTCACCGCCTTCTTCGCCGCACCCGGGACCCTACTCGGCGGACTGTCCTGCGTCGGCGTCCTCTTCAGCATCAGGACCCGGGCGACCCTCCGCCGTCGCGGCATCACCGTCGCCGCCGCCCGGCACTACCACCCGAACGGCAAGCGGGCGAGCTCCTACAAGTACACCGACACCAGTGGCAACGAGCACACCACCGGCTACGGATCCGGCCGCTCCACCCAGGAGATCCACATCGTCTACGACCCGGAGAGGCCCTCGACCAGTGTCGCCGTCGAGCCGCTCTACGTCACCGTCGTGAAGCACGCCTTCTACGCGTCCGCCTCACTCGCGCTCCTCGCGCTCGGCCTGTGGGGAGTGCTCGCCCCGTACATCTGACGGCGGCACGCGAAGAAGGGGCGCCCGCACGGGCGCCCCTCGATCACGTACCGGAAGGCGTCAGCGCTTCGCGACGAACACGTGCGCCGCGATGTCCGCGTCCAGCTCCGCGGCCTCGCCGCTGCTGCCCACCAGGACACCGCCCGGCGACTCCGACACCGACACCACCGAGCCGGGCTGCACGCCCGCCCTCCGCAGCGTGTACATCAGCTGGGCGTCCGTCTGGATCGGCTCGCCGATCCGGCGGACGATCACCGTCTTGCCCTCGCTCGCGTCCAGGTCGGCGAGCGACACCATCGAGTCGTCCAGGAAGGCCTCGGCCTCCGCCTTCTCGCCCAGCTCCTCCAGGCCCGGGATCGGATTCCCGTACGGCGACTCCGTCGGGTGACGCAGCAGCTCCAGGACCCGCCGCTCCACGGCCTCGCTCATCACGTGCTCCCAGCGGCAGGCCTCGGCGTGGACCTGCTCCCACTCCAGGCCGATCACGTCGACGAGCAGGCACTCGGCCAGGCGGTGCTTGCGCATCACCCGGGTGGCGAGGCGCCGGCCCTCGTCCGTGAGCTCCAGATGGCGGTCACTCGCCACGGCCACCAGACCGTCGCGCTCCATCCGCGCCACCGTCTGGCTCACCGTCGGACCGCTCTGGTCGAGCCTCTCCGCGATCCGGGCACGCATCGGGACCACACCTTCTTCCTCGAGCTCGAGGATGGTGCGGAGATACATCTCCGTCGTGTCGATCAGTCCGGACATACGTGCCCCTCGATGAGTCGTGCGCTGGCCCTGCCGCAATTGTTGCGCATCGGACCGACAACCGGGCCACGCCGGGGCGAGGCGGTATTGACAGAGCAATGGTCCAGACCGCACCGTGATCCGCGGCCTCGGGGAGAACGCACGCCGGGAACCGAGGGCAGCCACGACGAGAGGGAGCCGCCGCGATGGGCGAGAGCAAGCTGGCCGGACAGTTCTTCGACGCCGCGATCGGCCTGCTCCAGGAGGTGCGCGACGGGGGCTCCGCCGAGATCTCCGCCGCCGGAGCCGCGATCGCCGCGGCCGTCGCGAACGGCAACCGGCTCTTCGCCTTCGGCGCCGGCCACTCCTCGCTCGCCGCCCAGGACGTCGTCTACCGGGCCGGCGGCCTCGCCCTGATGAACCTGCTCGCCGTCCCCGGCGTCGTCGGCGTCGACGTCATGCCCGCCACCCTCGGCTCCGCCCTGGAGCGCGTCGACGGCCTCGCCGGAGCGGTCCTCGACTCCTCCCCCGTCAGGGCCGGCGACGTCCTGATCGTCATCTCCCTCTCCGGGCGCAACGCCCTGCCCGTGGAGATGGCCATGAACGCCCGCGCGCTCGGCCTCACCGTCATCGGCGTCACCTCGGTGGCGTACGCGACGGAGACGAAGTCACGCCACGTGTCGGGGACGTACCTCAAGGACCACTGCGACATCGTCCTCGACTCGAAGATCGCCGTCGGGGACGCGGAGCTCACCCACGAGGGCATCGAGGCGCCCTTCGCCCCCGCCTCCACCGTGGTCACCTGCGCCCTCATGCAGGCCGCGATGGCCGCCGCCGCCGAGGAACTCGTGCGCCTCGGCGTCGAGCCCCCGCTGCTGCGCTCCGGCAACGTCGACGGCGGCCACGAGTGGAACGGCCGCGTGATGAACGAGTACGGCGACCGGATCTTCTACCGGCGCTGAGGCCCGTACGGGCTATGCCGCCGGATGCGGGGCCCGCCCGCACCGCGGGCTCCGTCGGCTCGCCGTGACGAGGGCGATCCCGATGAGCTCCAGGAAGTTTCCGACGAAGGCGAGCCACGGGTCACGCGACACGACGTCGATCGGCAGGACGAAGTAGGCGGCCACCGAGGCGAGAAGACCCGTGCCCACCAGCACGGCGCCGATGCCGTAGACCCGGGGCCGCCGGACGCTCCGGCGTGCCGGAGCGATCACCCAGCCCGTGCGGAACGCGGCCACGCCCATCGCGATTGCCACCACGCCGAAAGGCACGGTCGCGCCCATGATCCACGCCATCATGACGGCCCCCCACGAAGTTCCCGGACGTGAGCCCATCGTCGTCCCGCCCGCCGGGGACCGTCCATGCCGGAGCCCGGCAGCGTCCGGCCCCCCTCGTTGCCGGTCAGGCGCGGCCCATCACCTGCGTCACCCGCGTGAAGCCGTCCGCCCCGTGGCCCCGCTCCACCGCCCGGAGCGCCAGGGCCTCCGCCGCGCGCATGACGCTCGCGTCGATGCCGTGCGCCTCGGCGGCGTGCACGACGTGGCCCGTCGTCGACACGGCCGAGGTCAGCGGATTGCCCTCGCCCGAGTACGAGCCGCCGTCCACGTCCTCGGCCCACTCCTGGAACAGCGGCGGCAGGATCGCCCCGACGCCCCGGGCGAACGGCGCGAACTCCCGCGCCGGGATCCCCTCCGCGCGGGCGACCGCGAGGGCGTGCACGTACCCCGTCACCGCCGTCCGGAAGACGTCGCGCAGCGCCACGTCGTACGCGGCGGCCCGGCCGACGTCCTCCCCGAGGCGGGTGGGGGAACCGCCCAGCGCGTCGAGCACCGCCCGGTGCTCGCGGTACAGCGGCTCGGGGCCGCTGTGCAGGAACACCCCGGCGGACGTCCCGACGGTCGGCGTCGGGGTCATGATCGCGCCGTCCAGGTAGCCGATCCCGTGCTCCGCCGCCCAAGGGACGCGGATGACACGCCTCAAGGCCCAGGACACGAACGTCTGCGGCGTGACGGCCGCGATCGCCGTGATCGACGGCAAGTGGAAGACGTCGCTGCTGTGGCTGCCGGAGTCGGGACCGCACCGGCCCGGCGAACTGCGCCGCAGGATCCCCGAGATCAGCGAGAAGGTGCTGACGCAGGCGCTGCGGGAGATGGAGACGGACGGTCTCGTCCACCGCGAGGTGCACGACGTGCTGCCGCCGAAGACCGTCTACTCGCTGACGGGGTCCGGGCGCGAACTGTCCGCACTGCTCGGCCCGCTGTCGGACTGGGGCCCTCGCCGGCTGGACCGGATGAAGGAGGCGCGGACCTCCTCCTGAGGCCCTGTCGTTCCCCTCTCCTCCCGGGCCGCCACCAGGTTCTCCCGGGCGCCCGGCCCCGACAAGCACCCACAAAAAAGTGGGTGTACGGGAGGGCTAGGGCGCGTCGCCGAGGTCCAGGCACGCCGCCACCCGGGACGCCACCGCCTCCGCGTAGACCACGTCCTCGCGCTCGAAGGACGCGCGGCAGGCGGCCCGCAGGAACGTCAGTACGCCGAGGGTGCGCCCCCGGGAGCGCAGGACCACGCACAGGGCGTGCGCCGCGTCCCCCGGCCACTGGTGGGCCTCCGCCCACACCTCGGCCGTCCGGCCCGCGCTCGCCCGCACCGTGCCCACCCGGTCCCAGGCCTGGAGCGCCGGGTGCCGGGGCCCGTACCGCAGCGGGATGCCGCCGCCCACGACGGGCGAGGACGGGCCGGGGGCGGCGCCCGCCGGGGTGGCCAGGGTCCGCGTGAGGCGCCGCTCCCCCGCGGGACGGTCCACCAGGGCGTGGTCGGCGAACCCGGCCAGGGCGAAGTCGAGCAGGACCGTCGCCGCCTCGGCCGGGTCCTCGCACTCCGCGGCCGCCGCGCCCGCCCGGTGCAGCTGGCTCCACCGGAACCGCAGCCGGTCGGCCTCGCGCGCCGCGACCCGCTCCTCCGTGACGTCCTGGAACAGCCAGGCCACGCCCAGCGGCACCGGCTCCTCGGCCATCGGCGAGGACAGCAGCAGGAATCCGCTGCGCCAGCACCGGCGCCGCTCCTCCGTGCCGGTCCGCAGCGTCACCCACACCTCGGCGGGCGCGGGCGGCGTGCCCTCGGCCAGGACGTGCTGGAGGGCGGCCTCCAGCTCCTCCGCGCCGTGCACGACGACGTCGCCGAGGGGCCGCCCGAGCAGGGCCGTGCGGCCGGTCCCGAAGGCGCGGGCCGCGTGGGCGTTGACCATGGCGGGGCGCAGGTCGGCGTCGACGAGGACGACGCCCCAGGAGGCGTCGTCGAACAGGGCCTCGCTGAGGGCCACGGACCGCTCCAGGTCGAGCTGGACGTGGACCTCGCTGAACGCGCAGTACACGCCCGCCGGGCTGCCGTCCGCGCCGCGCACGCCCGCGGCCTGGCTCCGTACGAGGACGCGCCCGCCGTCCTTGCGCAGCAGCACGAACTCGTGGACCTGGCGGCCGGTGCCCTTCATGGCCCGCATCAGCCGGCCCAGGGTCTCCTCGGCGTCCGCGCTGCGCGCCGCCCACCCCTCGAACCCGCGCCGCCCGACCGCCTCGGCGGCGGACCAGCCGAGGATCCGCTCGGCCTCCCGGTTCCAGTGCGTGATCGTCCCGTCGGCGTCGAACGCGCAGAGCGCGGCGTCCATCCCGTCGAGCAGCGCGGCCAGCAGATCCGCCCCCGGGACGGACACGGCGTCGCTCGTGGCCTCTGTGAATGCGCTCATCCAGGCACCCCCCATGCTGCGACCCATTCAACTGGAACGTGACCCAGCGCACACCGTCTTCGCTCGAATCGTTCGTTTCGAATCACCTGAAAAAACCGCTTGAGCGGGGGACGGACCGTTCGTAGGGTGTGGGTACACGCGAAAGGAGGTGATCCGAAAAAATGGTTTCTTTTCGGACTCGTGAGGTGACTGCGGGCTGAGGCCTGCCAGTCGCACTCTGTGCACCTCGGCAGGCCTTCTGCCGAACACCAACGCAGTCACCCGACCCGTGAGTCGCCGGCAAGTCCGGCCGGCCGGTCTCCGTCCGAACCTAGGCGGACGGAGCCGAGACTCACGGGTCGTCTGCGTCTCCGGGGCCCGTCAGGGCGCCAGCCGCTCCACCCGCCAGGCGCCGTCCGGCTCCTGGACGTAGCGCAGGCGGTCGTGGAGGCGGTTCTCGTGGCCCTGCCAGAACTCGACCGTCTCGGGGACGACCCGGATGCCGCCCCAGGCCGGGGGGACCGGGACCTGTTCGTGGGCGGGGTAGCGGGCGGCCAGTTCCTCGTAGCGGGCGAGGAGATCCGCGCGGGACGGGATCACCGTGGACTGGGGACTGGCCCAGGCGCCGAGCTGGGAGCCGTGGGGGCGGGTGCGGAAGTAGGCGACCGTCTCGTCGCGGCCGACGCGGGTCGCGCGGCCGGTGACGATGACCTGGCGGGCCAGGGGGTGCCAGGGGAAGAGGAGGGAGGCGTACGGGTTCGCCGAGAGTTCCCTGCCCTTGCGGGACTCGTAGTTGGTGAAGAAGACGAAGCCGGCCTCGTCGTAGTGCTTGAGGAGGACCGTGCGGGACGACGGGCGGCCTTCGGGGGTCGCCGTCGAGACGATCATCGCGTTCGGTTCGTGGATCGCCGGGTTCGCGGCGGTCTCCTTGAACCAGCGGGCGAACTGCCCGATCGGTTCGGGGGCGAGGTCGGCCGCGGACAGTTCCGTGGTGCGGTACTGCTCGCGCATGTCGGCGGGATCCAGGGCGTCGGTCACGGGATCGGTCACAGGGCCATCCTGCCGCAGCGGCCCAGTCTGCCCGGCACCACGGGGGGTTAATCCTCTCTCGCCGGATCGGCGCAGTGTGCCGGATGTCACGCTTCCCCGCATCATCGGAACCGTACAGACTCTTCCGCTGGATGACTGTTGATTCCCCACGATCGCCCCACACGGTTGATCGATCATCGATAGAGGAGCTGCCTGATGTCCGACTTCGTACCCGGGCTCGAGGGAGTCGTCGCGTTCGAGACGGAGATCGCCGAACCCGACAAGGAAGGCGGTGCCCTCCGCTACCGCGGGGTCGACATCGAGGACCTCGTGGGTCACGTCTCCTTCGGCAACGTCTGGGGGCTGCTCGTCGACGGCGCCTTCAACCCCGGCCTCCCGGCCGCCGAGCCCTTCCCGATCCCCGTGCACTCCGGTGACATCCGCGTCGACGTGCAGTCCGCGCTCGCGATGCTCGCGCCCGTGTGGGGCCTCAAACCGCTCCTCGACATCTCCGCCGAGCAGGCCCGCGACGACCTCGCCCGCGCGGCCGTCATGGCCCTCTCGTACGTCGCGCAGTCCGCGCGCGGCCAGGGCCTGCCGATGGTCCCGCAGAGCGAGATCGACAAGGCGGAGTCCATCGTCGAGCGCTTCATGATCCGCTGGCGCGGCGAGCCCGACCCGAAGCACGTCAAGGCCGTCGACGCCTACTGGACCTCGGCCGCCGAGCACGGCATGAACGCGTCCACCTTCACCGCGCGCGTCATCGCCTCGACCGGCGCGGACGTGGCCGCCTCCCTCTCCGGCGCCGTCGGCGCCATGTCCGGCCCGCTGCACGGCGGCGCGCCCTCCCGCGTCCTCGGCATGATCGAGGAGATCGAGCGGACCGGCGACGCCACCGCGTACGTGAAGCAGGCCCTCGACAAGGGCGAGCGCCTCATGGGCTTCGGCCACCGCGTCTACCGCGCCGAGGACCCCCGCGCCCGCGTGCTCCGCCGTACGGCCAAGGAGCTGGCGGCGCCGCGCTTCGAGGTCGCCGAGGCACTGGAGAAGGCCGCCCTGGAGGAGCTGCACAACCGCCGCCCCGACCGGGTCCTGGCGACGAACGTCGAGTTCTGGGCGGCCATCGTCCTGGACTTCGCCGAGGTCCCGGCGCACATGTTCACGTCGATGTTCACCTGCGCCCGCACGGCCGGCTGGTCCGCGCACATCCTGGAGCAGAAGCGCACCGGCCGCCTCGTGCGCCCCTCGGCCCGCTACACGGGCCCCGGCCAGCGGAACCCGCGCGAGATCGAGGGTTTCGCCGACATCGCCGGCTAGGGCGACGAAGGGCCTGGCGCTCTCCGCGGGGAGGCCACCGGGAAGTCCGCCGGGCGGGTGCGACCCTTCGCGACCTCGCCGTGTCGAACGGGGCACGAGGAGGCGCAAGAGCGTTTCCCGGGGCAGGAGGTTCTCGCGCCACGGGTGCGTACGGCCGTGGTGGCGGCGGTGCTGGTCGCGGCACTGGCGCCGGTGACGCTCGGGGGGCCGGCGGCGGTCGCCGCCCCCGCGGCGGCTGCCCCCGGGGCGGCCGCCGAGGTCGGGACGGTCGTCCAGGGCGGCGGCCCCGTGGCCGTTCCGGCGGGTGACGAAGGGGCGGTGACGCTGCGGTTCACGGCCACGCTGCCGGCGGGCGTCCGGGGCCCGGTGACCGGCGTGCTCCGCCTGTCCGGCGTCGTCCTGGTCGAGAGCGCGGGCGGCCCTCCCCTGAGCGAGGACGCGCTCCGCTCCACCCGCTCGGTCGACGGCGCCGCCCACGGCGCGTGTCCGTGGTCCCTGCCCTGCGCGGTCGACGACCGGCCGGCGGATCCGCCGGCCCTCGCCGGTACGGGCGAGCTCGGACGTGACGAGAACAACGACCTGGTCGCCCGTGACAGTGCCGGCGAGCCCTGGCTCCACCAGGGCGTGCGCAGGACCCTGCCCGAGCCGTACTGGCACCACGGCATCGTCCCCGGCCCGACCCGCACCCTCGTCGGCGGCGGCTGGAACGTCTACGACCTGATGTTCCGAGCCGGCGCGGCGGGCCCGCCGGTCCCGCTCCCGCTACACCAGCTGGGCCTGCTGGTCCTGCGGGTGCAGCAGCAGGTCCGCGTGGTGGCGGGCCGTCGTCAGCGGGTGGGCGCGGAGCTTGCCCTTGAGTTCGTTGCGTCCGTACTCGGCGAACAGCGGGTTCGCCGGGTCGGTGGTGACGCCGGGCGCCCGGTCCGCGAACGGGAACTCCAGCGGCGCGATGCGGGCGTCCAGGCGCGGGTTGTAGAAGAACGGCACGGAGAAGCGTTCCGTCGCCCCGGGCGGCGAGACCACCCGGTGGTTCGTCGCGACCAGGTAGCCGTTCGTGGCCACCTCCAGGAGCTCGCCCAGGTTGACGACGAAGGCGCCCGGCAGCGGCGGCACGTCGTGGAACCTCCCGTCCTCGCGCTGCACCTGGAGTCCGCCGACGTGGTCCTGGAGCAGCAGGGTGAGGAAGCCGTAGTCCTTGTGCGCGCCGACGCCCTGGTCGTCGCCCTCGCCGCTGCTGCCCGGGTAGCGCACCAGCTTGAGGTGCGGGTGGGCGCGCGGGCCGAAGATGTCGTCGTAGAAGTCCCGGGGCGCGCCGATGGAGGCGAGCAGCTCGTGGAGGAGGCGCTCGGCGACGCCGCTGAGGCGGTCGATCCAGTGCAGGGCGGCCGTGCGGAGCTCGGGGAGGGCGGCGGGCCACTGGTTGGGGCCTTCGAGCCACCAGTAGGGGGCCTCCCAGGGGCCGGGCTCGCGCGCGGGGCGCTCGGCGCCGATGTCGAGCTGGTCGCGCCAGTCGCGGGCGCCGCCGGTGCGCTCGTCGCCGATGCGCGTGTAGCCGCGGAAGTGCGGCGAGTTGATGTTGTCCAGGGCGAGCCGGTCGGCCTCGGGAAGGGCGAAGAAGGCGTGCATGGCCGAGGTGAGGGCCTTCGTCTCGGCCTCGGTGACCCCGTGCCCGATGAGCTGGAAGAAGCCCACGTCGTGGGCGGCCGAGTGGAGCTGGGCGTGGAGCAGCTTCCGGGCCTGTGGGTCCCGGTCGGCGGCCGAGAGGTCCACGATGGGGAGCTGCGAGGAGTACGAGCTGTTCGTCATGTATGCATCCGCGGGGTATACGGGTGCCCGGGGCGGCCGCCGAGGGTGGGGCGGGGGCCACGGGTGCCGGTCGGCTGGGGCTCTGTACGAGGGACCGCGGGGGTGTGGAGTGGTACCCCGGAAGGTCAGGCGGAGCGGCGACAGCCCATGCTCGTGACGCGGACGTAGTCCACGTGGCGACGGCGTACGAGCAGAGGCATGGAGTCAGCGTACTGCGGGGGTGGGCGGGTCACTGTGGTCCCCGTCACGTCCTGGGCCGGGATGGCTCAAAGTCTGTTCAAAACGGCGGGCTTGCGCGAAGATCGCCGCCATTGCCTGGCGAGTACACGCCAAGCTTCCCGTCGTCGCATCCCATCGCAGGAGGACGTCCATGACCCGCCGCACCTCTCGTGGCCCGGCCGCCGCGGCCGCCGTCACCGTGGCCGCCGCCACCGCGGCGCTGCTCCCGTCCGCGGGAGCCTCCGCCGTCACCGCGGCGCCGCAGGCCCGCGTCTTCATGGTGAACCCGGTCCAGTCCTCGGGCGACCAGTCCCTCACCGACCACAAGGACGCGGCGAGCGACGTCCCCGCCTCCGCGTACGCCTCCGTCGCTCTGCGCAACCTCGACGCGAGCGGCGCCCTCTCCGGCAGGTGGGCCGCGGTCCGCTCGGAGACCGGCAACCCCGCAAAGGCCGCCGACGCCGCCTCGTACGACCGCTCCGACGACGAGTTCGAGCAGGTCATGGCGTACTTCTGGGTCAACGAGGCGCAGGAGTACCTCCAGGGCCTCGGCTTCGGCACCGAGCTGCCCGGGGCGAACGACCGGGTGCAGCCGGTCCGCCTCAACCAGTGGGGCGCCGACAACTCCTTCTTCACCGACAAGAAGGCCGAGATCCGCTTCGGCAAGGGCGGCGTGGACGACGCCGAGGACGCCGAGGTCATCGTCCACGAGTACGGCCACGCGGTGCATAACGCCCAGGTGCCCGGCTTCGGCAGCTCCCCGGAGGCCGGCGCGATCGGCGAGGCCTTCGGCGACTACCTGGCCGTGGAGGTCGGCGCGAACGCGGACGCCCGGTACGGCTGGCCGATGAAGACCGACCTGGCGTGCGTCGCCGACTGGGACTCCACCGGCTACAGCGCGGCCCCGCACTGCCTGCGCCGCATCGACGGCACCAAGACCTACGCGGACCGCGTGGGCGAGGTCCACGCGGACGGCGAGATCTGGTCCCGGGCGCTCTTCGACATCCGCGGCAAGCTCGGCCCCCGGACGGCCGACCGGATCATCGTGAACGCGCAGTTCGGCTTCGCCGCCGACACCAGCTTCGAGGACGCGGCCCTCACGACGGTCGCGACCGCGCAGAAGATGTACGGGACGCAGGCCGCTGCCGCGGTGCGGGACGCCTTCCGGGCGCGGGCGATCCCCGGCGTCTAGTCGCTCAGCGCCTCGCTCACCAGCCGCGCCCACTGGGACACCACGCGTTCCCGGCGGGCGCGGTCGTCCGTGAGGAGGGTGGCGAGGCCCAGGCCGCGGGCCATGTCCAGGAGGCCCTGGACGGTCTCGCGGACGCCGGGCCGGGCCTCGTCGGCGCCCAGGACCTCGACGGCGATGCGGTGGGACTCGCGCCCGACGCGGGCCTCCAGCTCGGTGACCCGCTCGCGGAGCTGTTCCTCGCCGGAGGCGGCGACCCACAGATGGAGCGCGGCCCGGAAGAGGGGGCCGGTGTAGAGGCCGACGAGGGCGGCGACGGCCTGTTCGCGGTCGTCCGTGGGGACCGCCCGCAGGGCCTGCGAACGCTCCTCCGCGACGTACTCGACGGCGGCCGTGAAGAGGTCCTCGCGGGTCGGGAAGTGGTGCTGGGCGGCGCCCCGGGAGACTCCGGCCCGTTCGGCGACGACGGCGACCGTGGAGCCCGCCCAGCCGTGTTCGGCCAGGCAGGACACGGCGGCCTCCAGGAGCCGCTGCCGGGTGGCGCGGCTCCTGTCCTGCTTGGGGTTCCGGTCGCTCCGGTCCGGTCTGGGCGCGGTCAGAGCCGCCATGCGGGGTCCCGTCGTTCGAGGAAGGCCGTCATCCCCTCGCGCGCCTCGGCGGAGGCGAAGAGCGTGGCCGACCTCTGCACCAGGTCCTCCGCGTCGCGTTCGAAGGTCTCCAGGACTCTAGCGGTGACCAGTCGTTTCGCCTCCCGCAGGCCCTGCGGGGAGGCGGCGCGGAGGGAGTCGAGGATGCCGGGCAGTTCCTGGTCGCCGGCGGTCACGAGGCCCATGCCGATCGCCTCGGGGACGCCGAACCGCTCACCGGTCAGGTAGTGCCGGGCGGCCGCGCGCGGTGCGAGGCGCGGCAGGAGGGTGAGGGAGATGACGGCGGGCGCGACCCCGATCCGCACCTCGGTGAGGGCGAAGTCGGCCCCCTCCCCGGCGAGGACGATGTCGGCCGCGCCGAGCAGGCCGAGGCCGCCGGCGCGGGTGTGGCTGCCGGGGGTGACGTGGGCGACGACCGGTTTCGGCAGCTCGACGACCTGCCGGAGCAGGTCCACGAAGGCGTACGGGCTGGGCGGCGCCTTCAGGTCGGCGCCCGCGCTGAACGTGGAGCCGGTGTGGGTGAGGACGACCGCCCGGACCGCCGGGTCCTTGCCGCAGGCGGTGAGGGCGTCGGCGAGCTCGGTGACGAGCGGGGCGGAGAGGGCGTTGCGGGTGGCCGGGGAGTTCAGGGCGAGGGTGGTGACGCCCCGCTCCTCGGTGACGTCGATCAGGGGCAGGGTCATGCGCGCTCCCTCAGTTGCCTTCGGAGGATCTTCCCGGACGCTGCCCGGGGGACGGTGTCGATGAACTCCACGGCGCGGACCTTCTTGTACGGGGAGACCCGCGCGGCGACGTGCGCGACGACCTCCTCGGCGGTGAGGCCGGGCGCGGCGGGCTGGCGGACGACGAAGGCCTTCGGGATCTCGGTGCCGTCGGCGTCGGTGACGCCGATGACGGCGGCGTCGGCGATCCCCTCGTGGGTGAGGAGCAGCGCTTCGAGTTCGGCGGGGGCGACCTGGAAGCCCTTGTACTTGATGAGTTCCTTGACGCGGTCGACGACGAAGAGCCAGCCGTCCTCGTCGACGCGGCCGATGTCGCCGGTGCGCACCCAGCCGTCGGCGTCGATCATGGCGGCGGTGGCGTCGGGGCGGCCGAGGTAGCCCTTCATGACCTGGGGGCCCCGGATGGCGATCTCGCCCTCCTCGCCGGGTGCGGCGTCCTTCGCGGGGTCGTCGAGGGAGAGGATCCGCATCTCGGTGGAGGGCAGCAGCCGGCCGACGGTGCCGGGCGGGGGCGCGGCGGCGTCGAGCGGGGTGACGTGGGTGCCCGGGGACAGCTCGGTCATGCCGTACGCCTGCCGGACGGGCGGCAGGCCGAGGCGGGTGGAGCAGGCCTCGGCGAGGGCGGCGTCGAGGGGGGCGGCGGCGCTGACGACGTACTCCAGGGAGGACAGGTCGTAGTCGGCGACGGCCGGGTGCTTGGCGAGGGCGAGCACGATCGGCGGGGCGACGTACAGGCCGTTGATGCGGTGCTTCTGGATGGCGCCGAGGAAGGCGTCGAGTTCGAAGCGGGGCAGGACGACGACGGTGGCGCCCCGGCGGAGGGGCGCGTTCATGAGGGCGGTGAGCCCGTAGATGTGGAAGAAGGGCAGGACGGCGAGGACGCGGTCGCCGGGTCCCATGGGGATCAGCGGCTCCAGTTGCGCCAGGTTGGTGGCGATGGAGGTGTGGGTGAGCATGACGCCCTTGGGGACGCCGGTGGTGCCGGAGGAGTACGGGAGGGCGGCGACGTCCTCGTCGGGGTCGACGGCGATCTCGGGGACGGGCGCGGTGGAGGCGAGGAACTCCTGGAGCGAGCGGACGCCCTCGCCCTCCGGCGCCCGGTCGCAGACGAGGATCTCCTCGACGCCGCCCGCGAGTTCGGCGGCGGCGCGGGCGGAGGCGAGCAGCGGGGAGACGGTCACGATCCACCGCGCGCAGGAGTCGCGGAGCTGTTGGGCGAACTCTTCCGGCGTGGCCAGCGGGTGCACGGTGGTGACGGACGCGCCCGCGCGCGTGGCGGCGTAGAACGCGATCGGGAACAGGACGGTGTTGGGGCTGTGCAGGGCGAGGACGTCCCCCTTGCGCACCCCGGCCTCCGCGAGCCCGGCGGCCACCCGCCGGTGGAAGGCGTCGACCTGTCCGTACGTGAGCGTCAGCTCCCCGGCCCCGTCGACGAGGGCCGGGGCGTCCCCGAACGCGGCGGCGTTTCCGAGGACGGCGTCGTGGATGGGCAGGGAGAGGGTGGGAACGGCCTCGTAGTCGCTGTGGAACACCATGCGTCGGCCCCCTGGAGAGGTGGAAGGTGGTCGCCAGGATCGGTGTTGCGGGCGGGACTCGGGGAGACCCTGTCAGCCCGCCGAAAAACAATCAAGCGTGCCTGCATGGTTCATGGCCGGTGGGTCGGCGCTCGCAGGCCGCTTCGTCGCCGTCGCGGTCGAGGTGGCTGCCGCAGCCGGGCTCTCCCCCCTCCCCCCGGTGGATCGGGGCGGTGCGGGCGGCGGTGCGGCGGACCGGGGTCGTCGACGGGGACATCGACGGGCTCCTCGGGTCGTTCGGCGGACGCCCGCGCCCTCGCGGCCCCTCGGCGGCCCCGTCGTCACACCGCGGGGCCGACCTCCGGGTCATACCCCGGTGGCACCCGTGACGGCCGGGAACACGTCAGTACGACTTGGGCAGCCCCAGCGTCTGGTGGGAGACGTAGTTCAGGATCATCTCCCGGCTGACCGGGGCGATCCTCGCCACGCGGGCGGCCGTGACCAGACGGGCCAGGCCGAACTCCTTGGTGAGGCCGTTGCCGCCGAGGGTGTGGACGGACGTGTCCACGGCCTTCACACAGGCCTCGGCCGCCGCGTACTTCGCCATGTTCGCGGCCTCGCCCGCCCCCATGTCGTCGCCCGCGTCGTACAGCCGCGCCGCCTTCTGCATCATCAGGCGGGCCAGTTCGAGTTCGATGTGCGCCTGCGCGAGCGGGTGGGCGACGGCCTGGTGGGCGCCGATCGGGGCCTTCCAGACCTGGCGCTCCTTCGCGTACCTCACCGCCTGCGCGAGGGCGTACCGGCCCATGCCGATCGCGAACGCCGCCGTCATGATCCGCTCGGGGTTGAGGCCCGCGAAGAGCTGGAGGAGGCCCGCGTCCTCGTCGCCGACGAGCGCCTCGAAGGGGAGGTGGACGTCGTCCAGGGTCAGCTCGAACTGCTTCTCGTCCGCGTCCAGTTCCATCTCGATGTGCCGGCGCCCGAAGCCGGGCGCGTCGCGCGGGACGATGAACAGGCAGGGCTTCAGGTTCCCCGTGCGGGCGTCGGAGGTGCGGCCCACGATCAGGGTCGCGTCGGCGATGTCGACGCCCGAGACGAAGACCTTGCGGCCGTTCAGGACCCAGCCCTCCTCCGTGCGGGTCGCCGTCGTCGTGATGCGGTGCGAGTTGGAGCCCGCGTCGGGCTCGGTGATGCCGAAGGCCATCGTCCTCGACCCGTCCGCGAGGCCGGGGAGCCAGGCCCGCTTCTGCTCCTCCGTGCCGAAGCGGGAGATGACCGTGCCGCAGATCGCGGGCGACACGACCATCATCAGCATCGGAGCCCCGGCGGCGCCCGCCTCCTCCAGGACGATGGACAGCTCGGCCATACCGCCGCCCCCGCCGCCGTACTCCTCGGGCAGGTTCACGCCCAGATAGCCGAGCTTGCCCGCCTCCGCCCAGAGCTCCGCGCGGTCGAAGCCGGGGCCGTGGCGGTGGCCGAGGGCGGAGACGGCGGCCCGGAGCGCGGTGTGTTCCTGCGGCTCGATGTCGGTGCTCATACGGGGTCTTCCTCCTGTGCATCGGTCTGTACGACGGCGAGCAGGGCACCGACCTCGACCTGGCGGCCGGGGACGGCGTGGAGCGCGGTGAGCGTGCCGGAGGCGGGTGCGGAGACGCGGTGCTCCATCTTCATGGCCTCCAGCCAGAGCAGGGGCTGCCCGGCGGCCACCCGGTCGCCGACGGCGAGGCCGTCCGCGACCCGGACGACGGTGCCGGGCATGGGGGCGAGCAGGGAGCCGGGTTCCCGCAGGTCGTCCGGGTCGGTGAAGCGGGGACGGGCGGTGAGGCGGTGGCGGCCGGCATGGACGGCGTCCTCGTAGGCCGTGACCTCGAAGGTCCTGGCCACGCCCGCCACTTCGAGCCGTACGGCGTCCGGGCCCGCCGACACCACCCGTACGCCCTCCGGGGACACCACCTCGTAGCCGCCGCCCCGGGCCGGCCGGTAGCGGACCTCGTGGTCGCCGTACGTCCTCGTCTCCTCCTGCGAGCGGACGTTGCGCCAGCCGCCGCCGAAGCGGCCCTCCCGGGAGGCGGCCGAGGCCAGCGCGGCGGCCACGGCCGCGTGCTCCCCGCCCGGCGGGGGCGCGGTCAGGGCGTCGAGGTTCCGCTCGTAGAAACCGGTGTCGAGGGCGGCCGGATCAGCGTACTCCGGGTGGCGGAGGGACGCCACGAGCAGGTCGCGGTTGGTGACGGGGCCGTGCACACGGGCCCGTTCCAGGGCGTGGGCGAGCTTCCGGAGCGCCTGTTCCCGGGTCGGGGCGTGGGCGATCACCTTGGCGAGCATCGGGTCGTAGTGGACGCCGATCGTGTCCCCGGAGACGTAACCGGTGTCGACGCGCACGCCGCCGGGGACGTCGAAGCGGTGCAGGACGCCCGTCTGCGGGGCCCACCCCTTCGCCGGGTCCTCGGCGTAGAGCCGGGCCTCGACGGCGTGGCCGCGCGGGGCCGGCGGCTCGGCGGGCAGGGCGCGGCCCTCGGCGACGGCGAGCTGGAGGGCGACGAGGTCGACGCCGTACACCTCCTCGGTGACCGGGTGCTCGACCTGGAGGCGGGTGTTCATCTCCAGGAAGTGCGCCTGGGGGGTCCCCCCCGCTCGAGCGGGGCCGAACGCTCGGGGGGCGTCGGCGACCAGGAACTCGACCGTGCCCGCGCCGACGTAGCCCACGGCCTTGGCCGCCCGTACGGCGGTGTCGAGGAGGGAGGCCTCCAGGGCGGCGGGCAGGCCGGGCGCCGGGGCCTCCTCCACGACCTTCTGGTGGCGGCGCTGGAGGGAGCAGTCGCGGGTGCCGAGCGCCCAGACGGTGCCGTGGGCGTCGCAGAGGAGCTGCACCTCGACGTGCCGGCCGTTCTCCACGTACGGCTCGACGAACACCTCGCCGTCCCCGAAGGCGCTCGCCGCCTCCGCCGACGCGGCCCGCAACTCCTCTTCCAGCTGGTCCAGTTCGCGTACGATCCGCATGCCCCGGCCGCCGCCGCCCGCCGCCGCCTTCACCAGGACGGGCAGGTCGGCCTCCGTCACCTCGCCCAGGGGCTCGATGCCCAGGAGCTCCTTCGCGCGGGTCTTCGACGCCATCGCCTCGATCGCCTCGGGCGGCGGCCCGATCCACACCAGGCCCGCGTCGGTGACCGCCCGCGCGAAGTCGGCGTTCTCGGAGAGGAAGCCGTAGCCGGGGTGGACGGCGTCGGCGCCCGCCGCGAGCGCCGCCGCGACCACCAGATCGCCGCGCAGGTACGTCTCCGAGGGCGCGGCCCCCGGCAGGCGCACCGCCGCGTCGGCCTCCCTCACGTGCAGGGCGTCGGCGTCCGCGTCGGAGTACACGGCGACGGTGGAGATGCCCAGGTCACGACAGGTGCGGAAGACCCGGCAGGCGATCTCGCCCCGGTTCGCGACCAGTACGGTCGAAATCATCAGTGCCTCACATTCGGAAGACGCCGAAGCCGCCGCGCGCGCCCTCGACCGGTGCCGTGTGGATCGCGGAGAGGCACAGCCCGAGGACCGTGCGGGTGTCGCGGGGGTCGATGACCCCGTCGTCGTAGAGCCGCCCGGAGAGGAACATCGGCAGCGACTCGGACTCGATCTGCGCCTCGACGAGGGCGCGCAGCCCGGCGTCGGCCTCGTCGTCGTACGGCTGCCCCTTCGCGGCGGCGGAGGCCCGGGCCACGATCGAGAGGACTCCGGCGAGCTGCTGCGGACCCATGACGGCGGACTTCGCGCTCGGCCAGGCGAAGAGGAAGCGCGGGTCGTAGGCCCGGCCGCACATGCCGTAGTGCCCGGCGCCGTACGAGGCCCCCATGAGGACGGAGAGGTGGGGGACCTTCGAGTTCGACACCGCGTTGATCATCATGGCGCCGTGCTTGATGATGCCGCCCTGCTCGTACTCCTTGCCGACCATGTAGCCGGTGGTGTTGTGGAGGAAGACGAGCGGGATGTCGCGCTGGTTGGCGAGCTGGATGAACTGCGCGGCCTTCTGCGACTCGGCCGAGAAGAGGACGCCCTGCGCGTTGGCGATCACGCCCACCGGGTAGCCGTGCAGACGGGCCCAGCCGGTGGTGAGGGAGGGCCCGTACAGCGGCTTGAACTCGTCGAAGTCCGAGCCGTCGACGATCCGGGCGATCACCTCGCGCGGGTCGAACGGCGTCTTCAGGTCGCCGGGGACGATCCCGAGCAGCTCCTCCGGGTCGTACTTCGGGGGTTCGGCCGGTCCGGGGTCCTCGTGGTGCTTGCGGTGGTTGAGGCGGGCGACGATCCGGCGGGCCTGGCGGATCGCGTCGGCCTCGTCGACGGCGTAGTGGTCGGCGAGGCCGCTCGTGCGCGCGTGCATCTCGGCCCCGCCGAGCGACTCGTCGTCGCTCTCCTCGCCCGTCGCCATCTTCACCAGCGGCGGCCCGCCGAGGAACACCTTCGACCGCTTCCCGATCATCACGGCGTGGTCGGACATGCCGGGGACGTACGCGCCGCCCGCCGTCGAGTTCCCGAAGACGACGGCGACGGTCGGGATGCCGGCGGCGGAGAGGCGGGTGAGGTCGCGGAAGAGCGCCCCGCCCGGAATGAAGATCTCCTTCTGGGAGGGCAGGTCGGCGCCGCCGGACTCGACGAGCGAGACGACGGGCAGCCGGTTGGCGTAAGCGATCTCGTTGGCCCGCAGGGCCTTCTTCAGCGTCCACGGGTTGGAGGCGCCGCCGCGCACGGTCGGGTCGTTGGCGGTGATCAGGCACTCCACGCCCTCGACGACCCCGATGCCGGTGACGAGCGAGGCGCCCACGGTGTAGTCGCTGCCCCAGGCGGCGAGCGGCGACAGCTCCAGGAAGGGGCTGTCGGGGTCGACGAGCAGCTCGATCCGCTCCCGGGCGAGGAGCTTGCCGCGCTTCCTGTGGCGGGCGGTGTACTTCTCGCCGCCCCCGGCGAGGGCCTTGGCGTGCTCGGCGTCGAGGGCGGCGAGCTTGTCGAGCATGGCGGCGCGGTGGGCCGCGTAGTCCGGTCCGCCGGTGTCGAGGGCGGAGGCGAGGACGGTCACGGGGTTTCCTCCGGGTGCTCGGGCAGGAGGTCGGTGGGGAGGCCGGGCGAGGCGTCGGACAGGAGCGCGGCCGGGACGTCGGACGAGGTGCCGGTCAGGAGCGCGGCCGGGACGTCGGACGACGCGTCGGACAGGAGCGCGGCCGGGACGTCGGACGACGCGTCGGACAGGAGCGCGGCCGGGACGTCCACGTGGCGGGAGCGGAGCCATTCGCCGAGGGCCTTGGCCTGGGGGTCGAAGCGGGCCTGGGAGGCGACGCCCTCGCCGAGGATCCCGGCGACGGTGAAGTTGAGGGCGCGGAGGTTCGGGAGGAGGTGCCGGGTGACGGTCAGTCCGGCGGTCTCCGGGAGGAGTTGCCCGAACCTCTCCACGGTCAGGGCGTGAACGAGCCAGCGCCACTCCTCGTCCGTACGGACCCAGACGCCGACGTTCGCGTCACCGCCCTTGTCTCCGCTGCGGGCCCCCGCGATCCGGCCGAGGGGCGCCCTCCGGGTGGGGCCCTCGGGGAGGGGCGGCGGAAGGTCCGGGTCGGGTACGGGTTCCAGTTCCCGGGTCCCCGGGGGTGCGGGGACCTCCCGGCGGGTCCCGTCGGGGAGCACGGCCGTGTGCGGGACCTCGGCGGCCGGCACGTACGCGGTCTCGAAGACCCCGTAGGGGGCGCCCTTGCCGGGCGGGGCGGTGACGTGGAAGCCGGGGTAGCTCGCGAGGGCCAGTTCGACGGCGGCGCCGGTGACGGCACGGCCGACCCTGTCGGGGTCCCGGTCGCGGACCACGAGGCGGAGCAGGGCGCTCGCCGTCTCCTCGGTGGGGGCGTCGGGGCGGTCGGTGCGGACCAGTTCCCAGCGGACCTCGGCGGGCGAGTTCTTCACCAGCGCGTCGTGGAGCTGCTCCCGGAGGAGGGCCGCCTTGGCCTCGATGTCGAGGCCGGTGAGGACGAAGACGACCTCGTTGCGGAAGCCTCCGAGCCTGCTGAGCCCCACCTTGAGCGTCGGGGGCGGGGCCTCCCCCCGCACGCCCGAGATCCGGACCCGGTCGGGGCCCTCCTGGGTGAGCCGGACGGTGTCGAGCCGGGCCGTCGCGTCGGGGCCGGGGTAGCGGGCGCCGGCCGTCTCGTAGAGGAGCTGGGCGGTGACCGTGCCGGTGTCGACGAGGCCGCCGGTGCCGGGGTGCTTGGTGACCACCGCGCTGCCGTCGGCGTGGAGTTCGGCGACCGGGAAGCCGGGGCGGCGCACGTCGTGGCCCCGGAAGAAGGCGTAGTTGCCGCCGGTGGCCTGGGTGCCGCACTCCAGGACGTGCCCGGCGACGACCGCGCCCGCCAGCTCGTCGTACGCCTCCGGGCCCCAGCCGAAGTGCCACTGCGCGGGCCCGGTGACGAGGGCCGCGTCGGTGACGCGGCCGGTGACGACGACGTCGGCTCCGGCGGCCAGGCAGGCGGCGATGCCGGCGCCGCCGAGGTAGGCGTTGGCGGTCAGCGCGCCCGGTCGCGGCGGCAGCAGGTCGCCCTCGACGTGGGCGACGCGGGTGGGCAGGCCGAGCTTCGCGGCGAGGGCGCGCAGGGCGTCGGCGAGACCGGCCGGGTTGAGGCCGCCCGCGTTGGCGACGATCCGGACCCCGCGCTCGTGGGCGAGGCCGAGGCCCTCCTCCATCTGGCGCAGGAAGGTCTTCGCGTAGCCGGCGGACGGGTCCTTGAGCTGGTCGCGGCCGAGGATGAGCATGGTCAGCTCGGCGAGGTAGTCGCCGGTGAGGACGTCGAGTCCGCCGCCGGTGAGCATCTCGCGGACGGCGTCGAAGCGGTCGCCGTAGAAGCCGGAGGCGTTCCCGACGCGGAGGACGTTCGTCATGCGGTCCCCTCGGCGGCGGGAGTTCCGTGCGGCGCGCGGCCGCCGCCCGCCGGGCCGGCGAAGGCCTGGGCGATGGCCAGCCACCGTTCGGCGTCCTCGCCCTCGGCGACCAGGGCGGTGTCGTCGCGGTGGAGGCGCTGGGTGACGAGCAGGCAGAAGTCGAGGGCGGGGCCGGTGACCCGCTGGGCGGCGTCCTCGGGACCGTACGTCCACGACGTGCCGTCCGGTGCCTCCAGTTCGACGCGGAACGGCTCGGCGGGCGCCGGGAGGCCCCGCACCAGGAAGGCGTAGTCGCGGGCCCGGTGACCGATCCAGGCGACGTGCCGGAGCCGGGCCGTGGGCACCCGGGCCGCGCCGAGGGCGTCGGCGACGTCCTGGCCGTGCGCCCAGGTCTCCATCAGCCGGGCGGTGGCCATGGCGGAGGCGCTCATCGGCGGCCCGTACCAGGGGAACCTGGCCCCGGGCGGGACCGCGCGCAGGGCCTCCTGGAGCCGTTCGCGGCCGGTGCGCCAGCGGGCCAGGAGCTCGGCGGGCAGCAGCTTCGCGCCCTCCTCCGCGCCCTCGTCGACGAAGCGGTCGGGGGCGGCGAGGGCCTTCTGGGTCTCGGCGGCGAAGGCGTCGGCGTCGGTGGCGGCGAGGAGGGCGGCCCGGTCGGTCCAGGCGAGGTGGGCGATCTGGTGGGCGATCGTCCAGCCGGGGGCGGGGGTGGGGGCGGCCCACCCCTCCTCGCTCAACTCTCCGACGAGACGGTCGAGTTCTTCGCTCTCGTCGCGCAGGTCGTCGAGGACGACGGCGGGGTCGGACACGGTGCGCTCCCCTCGGGGGACGGGCGGTCACGGGCCTTCGCGGAGGAGCATGCCAGCGGGACCAGAAACAATCAAGCGTGCTTGCTTTAGTTTCTGGACCTCCTCGCGCGCGACGGGCGGCGTCCCTTGCCGGGCCCCGCCGCGGGCGCGCCCCGGGCACCCCGGGGCCCGCCTTTCGGATCAGGCCGGGTCCGCGGGGCCCGATCCGGGAGACGGGCCCCGGCGACCGCTCCCCCTCCGCAGGAGGGAGGCCAGGGCCGTGACGGCGACGACGAGGAGCAGGGAGTGCGGCGGGAGGAGGGCGCCCGGGGCGTCGTCGATCACGTCGACGCCGTTCCCGACGGCCGCGATCCAGGCGATCTCCCCCACCAGCACCATCGCCCCGACCCGCCGCTCCCCCGCGACGAGCATCCCGGTCCACAGGACCGGGGGCATGACGAGGAAGGCGTTGACGAGGGCCGCGGTGAACGCCTGGTCCGCCGAGTACCCGGGCCCGTCCCCGAGCGCCGAGGCCGCCTGGCCGGCGAACGACAGATAGAGCGTGTCGGACAGGACCAGGTGCGATGCGGCGACGCCGAGCGTCGAGACGATCAGCGCCTTGAGGAGGCGGGGGACGAGGGCGGTGGGTGCGGACGGTGCCATGGGCCCTGACTATACGCTCCGTGTATACATCGCACGTATACTCCCCGTGCCGCCCACCGGCGGCGGAGTCCGGGCGGCCACCGGCGGCGCACCTCGGAGGGCCGACGGCGGCGGGCCTCAGACGCCCGCCGGGAAGACCGTCGCCGCGTAGGCCGCGGCCGCCGGGGCGGGCTGGAGGGCGGCGTGGGCGGCGATCGCGTGGATGTCGCGCCAGGCGCGCGCCAGATCGCCGCCCGCGACGAGGCCGCGGGCGCCGCCGGTGCGCACGAGGCGTTCCACCGCGCCGGTGAGGAGGTCGACGGCGAGGGCCGAGTCGCGCCGGTTGAGGGCGACGGCGGCCGGGCCCGGGGCCGGACCGTCGGCGCGGGCGGCGGCCGCCTCCAGGAGCAGGCGGGCCGCGTCGATCTCGGCGGAGCAGCGGGCCAGGGTCTGCTGGACCGCCGGGTCGTCGGTGAGCGGCCGCCCGTCGGGCAGGCGGCGCATGCCGACGAGCAGGGTCCAGGCCTCCAGGGCCCCGCGCGCCGCGCCGAGCGCGGGTGCGGCGAAGAGGAGCGCGGCGACCAGCTGGTACGGCACCCGGTGACAGGGGGCGGCGTCGGCGTCGGTGACGCCGGCCACCAGGGTCTCCCGGAGGAAGGTGCGGTGCTCGGGCACGAACACCCCGTCGACCGTGACGCTGTGGCTGCCGGTGGCGCGGAGCCCGACCGCGTCCCAGGTCTTCCGGATCCCGACCTGCCCGCACGGCACCGCGAGGATCCGGTACGCCGGGGCGCCGTCCCCCGAGTGGTCGAGGGAGGCGAGGAGGACCCAGTCGGCGTGCTCGATCCCGCTGGCGAAGGCCCACTCCCCCGACAGGGTCCAGCCGCCGGGCACCCGGGCGAGCCGGCCGGCGGGGGGCACGATCGCCGCCGCGACGCGCACGTCGGGCGAGTCGCCCCACAGCTCGCGCTGCCCCTCGGCCGGCAGGTGCGCGGCGAGGCGGCCGTGGGCGGCGAGCAGCACCGCGCACCAGGCGGTGGAGGCGCAGGCCGTGCCGGTCTCGGCGACCGTGCCGAGCAGTTCGGCGAAGCCTCCGGCTCTGCCGCCCCAGCGACGGGGCACGAAGTGCCGGGCGAGGCCGGAGGCGGTCATCGCCTCGACGGCCTCGGGGTGGAGCAGGCCGTTCCGCTCCGCCTCCTCGGCGTGGCGCGCGGCGGCGGCCCGGAGCCGGCCCGCGGCGAGGGGTGCGGGAGAGAGGGAGGAGGGGGCGGCGAGGGAGATCGGGGCGTCGACGACAGTCATGACTCGTACTCCTTGAGTGGAGGTTCAGTGGTGGTACTGATGCGACTAGAAAAAGATTCTGCCTGGAAGGTATTTTCTGAGAGGCCGTCATGAGAGACATGGAGGGCCGCGACAGCGGAAGGGAGGCGGACGCCCGGTGAGGCAACAGGACAGGGCCCGCATGACCTATGACCTGGTGCTCGGCGCGGCAGCGGCCGAGTTCGCCCTGCACGGATTCGCGGGGACGAACCTGGCCGACATCACGGCCCGCACCGGACTGACCAAGGGAGCCCTCTACGGACACTTCTCCTCGAAGGCCGACCTCGCCGGTGAGCTGACCCGCTCCTTCGAGTCGGCCTGGGCCGACGCCCTCGCCACCGCCGCCGGCGAGGCGGAGGAGAGCTGCGCGGCACTGCCCACCCTGCGGAGACTGCTCCTCGACCTCGCCCACAGGGTGCACGAGGACCTGCCCTTCGCCGCCGGACTGCGCCTGGTCCTGGACGCCGCCCGGGCCGAAGGAATCACGCCCGCCCCCATCGGCAGGCTCTGCGACGTCGTGGCGCGCCTGATCCGCAAGGGGCAGGGAGAGGGTTCGGTCCGCACCGCCCATCCGGCCGACCTGCTGGCCCGGCTCGTCGTCGCCCTCCTCGTCGGTGCGCCGGCCGTGGTGACGGCGACGGACGCGACGGGTCCCGCCGAGCTGGTGAGCGAGGTCTGGGACATCCTGGAGCCCGCGTTGTCGGCCTCCCGCAGCGGCTGAGCCGGAGCGGGGCCGCGCGGTGGAGCCCGCACAGGTGGGGGCTGCGCGGTGGAGCTTGCACGAGCAGGATCGCGCGGGTGGGGTCGTACGGGTGAGGTCGTACGGGTGAGGTCGTACGGGTGGGGCCCGCGCCTGTGGAGGATGCGCGCGAGTGCGCGGGAGTACGGAAGTCACGCGGGCCACGGGCGCTTCCCGGTCCCTCGGAGTCGCCGTGGCGGCGGGACTCTCGTACGAGCGGGTCTTCCCGTACGGGCGGGACTCCCGTGGAGGCCGGGGCCGGGACTCCCGTGGAGGGCCGGGCCGGGGCTTCCGTGGGGGGCCGGGCTGCGGCGTCCGTGGGGGCTGCGGCGGCGGAGGGGTCCGCGCCCCGGTGCGGGGCCTCAGGCCGCCCGGGCCGCCGGGGCGTGCGGGGGGCGCGCGGCCGCCGGGAGGCCGGTCGGGGATCCGGCCGGCGCGGCGGGCGGGGTCACCGGCGCGGGGCCCGGCAGCCAGGACCAGGACGCCGTCTCGGACGGCGGGGCGGAGACCGGCCCGTCGCCGACCAGGACCGGGTGGCCGACGGAGCGCAGCAACGGCAGGTCGCTCTCGTCGTCGGCGTAGACGAAGCACTCCCCGGCGGCGATGCCGAAGACCGACATGATCCGCCGGGCGGCCTCGGCCTTGGCCTCGCCGATCATGGGCGGGCCGGACAGCTCCCCGGTGAGCAGGCCCTCCGAAGTCACCTCGGGCACGGTGCACACCACGAGGTCGGCTCCGACCTCCCGGGCCAGCGGGTCGAGGCAGGCGGAGAAGGCTCCGGAGACGAGGACGACCAGGTCGCCGGCGTCCCGGTGGCGGCGCAGCGCCTCGTACACGGGGCGGTGGAGCAGGCCGCCGGCGCGGGCCTTCTCGTACCACTCCCGGCCGCTGGCCTCCAGGTCGTCGAGGTGACTGCCGGCGAGGAAGCGGAAGAAGGAGCGGTTCACCTGCTCGCGGGGCGCTCCCTCTCGGATCTGGCGCTGGAGGGAGGCGCGCGCGGCGGCGAGCCTGCGGGCGGCCACCTCGCCGCGCCCCCAGTACCGGGCGAGGACGCAGGCCATGCTCTTGCAGGTGATCAGGGTCTCGTCCACGTCGAAGAACGCGGCCCGGACCGGGGCGATGCTCATGCTCTGCCCCCTCTGCCGACGAGGTGGTCGGAGGCGAAGCGGCCGGTCGTCCCGGCCGGCGGGGCCGTCCGGCGGACCGCCGCGGAGGGTGCGGGGTCGGCGATCTCGTACTGCGCCGTCTCGACGAGTTCGAGGATCCGCTCCGCCAGCGGGCGCAGCCGCGCGCCGGCCGGCGTGAGTTCCACGGAGCGGTTGCCGCGCCGCTGGAAGAGCGAGGCCCCCATGTCCTCCTCCAGGCCCTTGATCTGCGCGGTCACGGCGGGCTGGGAGTAGTGCAGGTTGTGGGCCGCGCGGGTGAAGCTGAGTTCCCGGGCCACTTCGCGGAAGGCCCGTAAGTGCTGGAGTTCCATCCTTCTGCCTTTCTACGCTCGTCCGTTCTTGCCTGGAACGTGCGGCGGCGGGACGTGCGGCCGCACGGGGTGCCGCACCGTCACGCGCAGCGGGCCACGGCGTTGGCGAGGGCGCGTCCGCCCTGGGTGGCGGAGAGGCGCACCCGGCCGTCCTCCGTCGGCACGGCCTCGACGGCCACGGCCTCGGCCAGCTCGCCGAAGACGGCGAAGTCGGCGTCCAGCGAGGTCAGCGCGGCGCCTCCCGTCGTCTCTCGGGCGGCCTGGCGGAAGGCCTCCAGGAGCAGCATCCCGGGCACGTGGTCCGAGGGGTGCTCGAAGTAGCCGGGGTGCGTGGGGTCGACGTGCAGCCGCCACTCCCGGGCGCCGGCCGGCCGGGCCCGCTCCTCCGCGGCGGGTACGGGGCGCAGGACGTACCGGTCGTCGTCGGCGCTCGCGGCCGTCCCGTGCGCGGGGGTCCCGGGCTCCGCGGGTGCGGCCTCCGCGACCCGGCCGCGCTGCCGGAGCCGTCCGTACCGGACGCCGTCGATCACGACGACTCCGGCGGAGGCGCGGGCGCACTCGCGGCCGTCGACCTCGACCACCATGTCGAAGCGGGCGTCGAAGCGGCGCGGGTTGCGGCCGCCGGCGGGCGTCACGACCCTCACGTCGAGGACGACCGCGAGGGGCCCGCAGCCGACCCGGAGGGCGGCCGGGTCGCTGATGCGCAGCGAGAGCGCCTTGAAGATGAAGTGGTGGCCGAGCGGCACGTCGTGGTACCGGTGGCTCAGGAAGATGCCGGCCTGTCGTACGGTCTCGACCAGCAGCATGAAGTCGCACTGCCCGGTGGTCTCCGGGCGGTACAGGGCGTGGTTCCGGGGCAGTTGCGCACCGACCAGGAAGCGGTCGGCCCCGGCGACGACGGCGTCGGTGAGGAAGACCTCCGTCACCGAGGCGCGGTGCACGAACCGGCGGGAGATCGTGCGGTCGAAGCTCAGGCCTTCCTTGGCCTCCCGGATGAGCGACTCCAGGGACCCGACGGGCGTGGGCGTTTCGACGGGTAACACGGTCTGCAGCACACCGATGGACATCCTTATCCCCCTCAAGGTGAAGCATCGTGGCGACGAGGGACCTCGATGGCCCCTCGGCAGCAAGAAATATACCTTCGAGAATGTATATTGCAAGGCGTAGGAACGAGAGAGGCGGACGGACATGACGACACCACGAAGCGAGCCCCGGCCACGGGGCACCGCACCCGGACGGCGGGGCGCCGAACCCGAGCAGCGAAGCGCCGAGCCCAAGCAGCGGGGCTCCGAATCCAAGCCCCGGAGCGAACCGAAGCAGGAGCGCGCCCGGCGCACGAAGGTGCACATCCTCCAGTCGGCGGCCGAGCTCTTCGCCGAGCGCGGCTACGCGACCGTGACCCTGCAGGACGTGGCCGAACGCGCGGAGATGACCAAGGGGGCGGTGTACTTCCACTACACGAACAAGGAGGCCCTGGCGGTCGCGGTCGTGCAGGAGCACTACGCGCGCTGGCCCGAGATCCTCAAGGGCGCCGAGGGCGACCACGAGGAGCCGTTCGAGACGCTCGTCGCCGTCCTCGACGCGGTCACCCGGGCGTTCGCGCGGGACATCGTCGTCCAGGCCGGCGCGCGGCTCCAGATCGAGCGGGCCCTCATCGACGCCGAGCTCCCCGAGCCGTACGTCGGCTGGGAGGAGTACCTCAGCCGGCTGATCGCCGAGGCCCGGGACGCGGGACAACTGCGGGCCGGAGTGGAACCGCGCGCGGCGGCCCGCGTCCTGGTCTCCGCCTTCTTCGGCATGCAGCACATCTCGGACGTCCTCAGCCGCCGCAGGGACCTCGCCGAGCGGCACGAGGAGCTGCGGGCCGTCCTCCTCGAAGGACTGCGCGGCTGATCGGCCGCGCGCCCGCCGTGAGGAACCGGAGAACGGCGTGGCCCCCCACGGGTGCGGGAGGCCACGCCGTACGCGTTCAGCGGGTCGGTGCCGGTCAGGACCTGCTGCCCGAGGCGACCGGAGCCGGCGCGGAAGCGGAACCCGTACCGGAAGCCGTACCGGAACCGGAAGCCACGACGGGGGCCGGGGCGGCCGCGGCGGCCCTGGCGGCGACCCGGCGCAGGTACAGGTTGTTGAGGACCAGCGCCGCCGCCGTGAGCGTGGCGCCCACGATCTGCATGCCGGCCGGGACGACACCGGTCAGGGCGGAGATCACGAAGGCCGTGATCGGCACGACGTCCATGAAGAGGACGCCGTTGAGCGGGCCGAGGTAGCGGTTGCCGAAGTTCCAGCCGAGGACGCCGACGAAACCGGCGATGACGCTCATGTAGGCGAGCTGGGGAAGGATCGAGCCCACGGCGCCCGCCGTCGGGACCGGGACGCCGCCGGCGGCCAGGATGACCGCCGTGATCACGGCGGCGCTGGCGAGGCCGAGGACCGTGGTGATCGCCGTGTACTTGATCGGGGACCAGGTCGGGAAGTAGCCGGCGCCCGAGGTGTAGACGACCCAGCACAGCGCGGCGAAGAGCAGCAGTGCGTCGGCGCCGGCCGTCTTCGGGGAGGCGATCAGGGAGCCGATGTCACCGTCGGAGACGACGAGGATGGTGCCGACGAAGGACATCGCGATGAAGGCGAGCGAGAACTTCGGCGGAACGACCTTCTTCAGCACCCAGTTCACCAGGAAGCCCATCATGGGCATGGTCGCCATCATGATCGAGGCGTTCAGGGCGCCCCGCTCGCCGATGAGGTCCTGTCCGAAGAAGACCAGGAACTGGAAGCCCGCGAAGCCGGCCGTGCCGAACAGCCAGGCCAGACCGATGCGTTCGCCCTTGAGGCGGAGGCCCGCCTTCCCCTCCCGGATCCGGAGGAAGACCAGGAACATCGCACCGGCGATGGTGTAGCGCATCACGGTGAAGGTGAAGGGGTCGATGTGCTTCAGGGTGGAGTCCATGAGGGGGAACATCGCGCCCCAGGACACCGTGGCCAGGAGGCAGAGGAGAACGCCTCGCGTGTACGTGTTCTGACTGTTCATGAGTCTTCCTGTCGGGCCTGAGCCGGAGGGGAGTTGAGGGGACTTCAGGGACTTCGGGGGTCGTGCGGGGGGAGTACGGGGGGGCGGCCGGGTCCCGGATCCGGAGGAGGGGGTACGGGCTCCGGGACCCGGCCGCGTGCGGGGGGGGGTCGTACGGGTGCGCACGGAGGCGGTCGTACGGGGCGGGCCGCACGGTCGCGGGCCGTACGGTCGCGGGTCAGACCCCGGCCGGCTCCGGCTCGCGGGACTCCGCGGGGCGGATGTCGAGCAGCGGCAGGACCGACTCCAGGAGCTGGGCGGCCCGGACCTTGCCGGTCGGGCTGTACGGGATGGCGTCGACGGGGACCACGTACGCCGGGAGGCACGGCACCCGGCGGGCGCAGGCCGCGCTGACCGCCCGGTAGCCGCTCTCCTGGCGCTCGGGGGCGACCGGCGTGAAGGGCACGACGAGCGCCTCGCCGACCCCGGGGAGGCTGGTGCGCAGGACGGCCGTCTCCCGGACGCAGGGCAGGTCCATCAGGTCGGCTTCGAGACCGAAGATGTTGACGTCGAGCGGCTTGCCCGCCTCGGCCTTGGCCACGCCGTCGTTGCGGCCGGTGAGTTCGAGCCGGCCCGCCTCGTCGATGAGTCCGCTGTCACCGGTGAGCAGGAAGCGCTGCGTACGGCCGCCGTAGTCGAGGGTCATGAAGTCCGGTTCGCTCGTCGCGTAGCTGTCCATCAGCTGGTAGCTGGCGATGGCGACCCGGCCCCGGCTGCCCTTGGGGAGCGGCTTGTTCTCGGGGTCGAGGACCACGACGGTGTTGCCGGGCATGGGGCGGCCGGAGCGGCAGGGGGCCACGTGCAGCTCCTCGGGACCGATCATGACGTTCACGCCGGTCTCGGTCGTGCCGTAGTAGAGGTGGAGCACCGGGCCGAGCCGGTCCCAGGCGTTGTTGATGACCCACCGGTTGAGGTGCCGGCCGCCGGAGAGGACGAAGTGCAGGCGGGAGGTCTTGTGCAGGTGCTCGGAGTTCGGGTGGGCGACGACCCGGGCCAGGACCGGCGGCACCATGAGGGTGGTGGAGACGCCCTCGTCCTGGATGATGCGGACGAGCTCCTCGGCGTCGTCGTGGGGGCCGAGGACGACGGTGCCGCCCAGGGTGAGGAAGATGCGCGCCCAGCCCGGCCCGGAGGCGTGGTAGAGCGGCACCGTGACGAGGTGGACGTCCTCTTCGTCGAAGGCGTACTGGTCGACGAGGTCGGCGAAGCGGCGGGCCTCGAAGGAGGTGCGCCGGACGACCATCTTGGGAACGCCGCTGGTGCCGGAGGTGAAGGAGAAGGCTTCGAAGGGCTGCTCCACCGGCCGCGGTTCGCCGGGGGCCGACACGAGGAGGTCGGTGAAGCTGACGGAGACCGTCTGGCCGTCGGGCAGGCCCACGGGCTCGCTGTCGATGAATATGTCGAGTATGTCCCTGCCGCCCGGCCAGCCGCACTCCTCGACGAGGCTCCGGTGGGCCTGGGAGGTGATGACGACGGTCGGCTCCAGCTGGTCGAGCGCGGCGCTCGTCGCGACGGGCCCGGCGGTGTAGTCGAGGCCGACGCAGGGGATGCCGAGGGAGCTGACGGCGGCCATGGAGACCACCAGCTCCCAGCTGTTCTCGGCGAGGAAGACCGCGCGGGCGGGCCGGGTCTCGGGCAGCAGGTCCTGGATGGCGCAGGCCACCCGGCTGACCTTGTCGGCGAAGCTCGCCCAGGTCACGCGGGTCTCGCCGTCGACGACGGCGACGCGCTGGGGCCAGCGGGCGGCGTGCTTGCGGATGTCCGCGATCTTGATCATGGAGGTGCTCTCCTCGAAGTCGGAGGGTGGCGGATCAGCTGGTGGCGACGGCGGTCGCGGCGGCCGTGACGGTGGCCGCGGTGGTGCCGGCGGCCGACACGGCGGCGGCGGCGCCGGCGAGCTGCTGGGTGCTGAGTCGCTCGGCGCCGGCGAGCTGCTGGGGGCCGGGGCTCCCGGTGCGGAGCTGCTCGGTGCCGGGGCTCCCGGTGCGGAGGTTCTCGCCGGCCAGGCGCTCGACGGTCAGGTGGTCGGCGGTGGCCGGCACGGAGCCGGTGGCGGCGGCCCGGACGGCGAGTTCGCGGGCGGAGACGGTGGGGTTCCGCAGCGTGTAGATCTCGCAGCCGCTGGAACGCAGGGTGTCGATCTGACTGAGCGTCCGCTCGCAGAGCTTCTCGCCGGGCACCGTGATGGGGATGCCGGGCGGGTAGGCGATGATGAAGTGCTCGGAGGTGCCCGTGGCCAGGGCCGCGGAGGCGCTCCGGTAGGTGCGCTGGATGGTGCGCAGGGCGTCGAGGAGCCGCAGCAGGGTCGCCTCGTCCACTCCGATGTGGATGTGGAAGAGGACCGCGTCGCCGCTCTCCCGGGCCACGTACAGCGCGTACTCGTCGAAGAGCATCCGGCGGAAGTCGGCCGCCGTGATGCCGAGGGCGCTGATGTCGACGAGGACCCGGGTGGGGTCGTCGCTGACGAGCTGCGCGGCGTCGGTGAGGTGGCCGTCGGGTCCGAGCGGGCGGTACGCGGAGAGCCTCGGGTCCGTGGCGAGCTCGACGCGCAGGGTGCGGGCGAGGCCGAGGGAGCGGCCGAGGAGCGACTCGCCCTCGGTCTCGGCCTGGAGCCGGGCCAGGTCCAGGCTGGCGAGGACGGGCCAGCTGGGCGAGGTGGTGTGGTGCTGGAAGAGTGCCTGCGCGGTGCGCTCCTGGGCCTCCCCGTCGCCGATGAGGTGCAGGTACGAGCCCTGGCGGAGCGCGGACATCGACTTGTGCGCGGAGTGGGTGACGGCCACGTTCATGGCGAGGCGCGGGTCGGCGGCGCGGAGCCCCTCGACGGCGTGCAGCGCGGTGAGCGGGCGCAGCCGGGGGTGGAAGCGGTGCGCCGCGCCCCAGGCCTCGTCGACGAGGACGGAGACGGTGGGGTGGACGGCGGCGAGCTCGGCGAGGACGGTCGGCAGGTCGTACCGGACGCCGTCGTAGGAGACGGCGGAGAGGACGACGGTGTCGAACGGCCGTCCCTCGGCCGCGGCGGCGCGGAACATCTCCAGGAGCCGGGGCAGGTCCGCGTACGTCCGGGGGCAGCCGTCGCAGCAGCGCTGCATGGGGGCGTACGCGACCTGGACGCCGAGCGAGTTGAGGGCGAAGTGCACCGACTGGTGGCAGGAGCGGTCCGCGAGGACGCGCGAGCCGGGCTGGGTCAGCGCGGTCAGGGCGACCCGGTTGGCGGTGCTGGTGCCGGCCGAGAGGAAGAAGGTGGCGTCGGCGCCGAAGCTGCGGGCCGCGAGGCGCTGGGCCTCGCGGAGCGGGCCCCGTGGCCGGAAGAAGGAGTCGAGCATCGTGCCGCTGTAGGACACGTCGGCCGCGAGCTGCGCGACGCCGAAGAGCGCCTCGTAGGTCTCCCGCATGTGGGAGTCGCGGATAGACCGGCCGTGCGAGAGCGGCAGCGCGTGGAACGTGGCGATGTCACGTCGGGCGACTGCGAGCACGGCGTCAGCGAGGGGGGTCCTGCCGTCCGGGTAGGCCCCGGAACGAGCCGGCGGTGTCGCCGGCTCCGGAGTGGAGCTGGTGGATGCGGTCATGGACCCATGAAATAAAAACCTTCGCGAAGGTATCAACTATCATCAGCGACGCTGATGGACCCCGCCGGGGGCTCCCCCTCCGACCTGCGCGAGCGCCGGGACGCCCACCGATGCGGACCCCGGCGCTCCGGCGCCTCCCCGGCCCCCGTCTACTTCACGAGGGTCTCGAAACCGGCCCGGTCGCAGGAGGACACGACGCGCCCCTCGGCCCTCACATCGGCGCCCGTGACCGCGGCGACGGTGTCGTCGAGGACGCGGGCGCTGTCCTCGTCGTGCCCCTTCGAGTCGAGCACCCGGGCGGCGGAGACCACGGTCGGGGCGAGCGCCCCGGCACCTCCGTCCGCGGGGCCGCCGGGCTTCTTCGGGAAGGCGTCCACGGAGTTCCGCGCCTCCTGCCAGGTGCCCAGCCTGGTGCAGTAGTCCTGCCAGTACGCCCTCACCTCGTCGGCGTCGGACGACGAACAGCCGCCCAGCAGGACCGCGGCGACCACCGCGGTCAGCGCCCGGTTCCCCTTCCGCACGTCCCGCCCCCTAGCCACGGACGCGCCGCGGACGCGCCACCAGTTCGCCGCCGCAGTTGGGGCAGACGTCGTGCATGGCGTCGGCGCACGGCACGCAGAAGCTGCACTCGAACGAGCAGATCCGGGCGGGCCCGTCCGGCGCCAGCGCCTCGACCTCACAACGCTCGCACCGTTCGCGCATCTCCAGGGCCATGACCGGCTCCCCCTCCTCGTACGACTGACGACCCCTCCATGATCGGCACCGGCCCGGCCCCCCTCAACAGCCGGGCGGCCAAAGACCGACGGGATCGGGACGGCGACGGCCACGGACCCGGTCGGTCCCCCGGCGCCCGTCCGCCGGCATCGACACCCCGGCACCGGCGCCCCGGCGGACCGGCCGGCGGGATCCACCGCGCGACCGCCCGGAGCGGCACCGGGCCCGAGGCGATCACGTGGACGTGATCCGTCCGTTCCTCGACGCCCCCGTCGGCCCCGCGGGATCAGCGCAGTCCGAAGCGTTCGGCCCAGGCGGTCACATCGGCGGTCGTGGCGTTGCCCCCGCAGACCACCAGACCCAGCCTGGCGCCCTCGCCGACGCGCTCCAGCACCTGGCGTGCCGCGGGCAGCAGACAGCCGGCGGCGGGCTCGGCCCAGAGCTTCGCGTGCTCCGCCAGGTCGAGGGTGCCCCGCACGGCCTCGGCGTCGGTCACCGTGAGCACGTCGGCGACCAGCGTCGAGACGTGCTCGTAGGTGAGCCGCGAGGCGCTGGGGGCGCTCAGGGTCGAGACGATCGAGGACAGTTCGACCGGCGTCGGCCCACCGGAGGCCAGGGCCGCCGACATCGCCCGCGCCCCTTCGGTCTCCACGCCCCAGATCCGCACCCCCGGACGGCGCGCGTGCAGCGCCGCGGCGACCCCGGAGACCAGTCCCCCGCCGCCGATGCTGACGAGCACGTCGGTGAGCTCCCCGGCGTCCTCCGCGAACTCCAGGCCGACGGTGCCCTGGGCGGCGATGACGACGGGGTCGTCGAAGGGGTGGACCAGGGTGAGCCCCTGCTCCCGGACTTCGTCCACCAGGGCGAACGCGTCGTCCATGGAGTCGGCGAGGATGACGTTCGCCCCGGCGGCACCGGCACGGTCCACGGCGCGGGCGGGCGCGGAGCGCGGCATGACGACGGTCGCCTTGACGCCCAGCGCCCCGGCCATGACCGCCACGGCGATGCCGTGGTTGCCGCCGCTCACCGCCACCACCCCGGCGGCCCGTTCGGCCTCGCCGAGCGTGAGGAGCTTCGCCGTCGCGCCGCGCGCCTTGAAGGAGCCGGTGCGCTGCAGCAGTTCCAGCTTCGCGGTGACCGGTGCGCCCAGGAGGGCGGACAGCCCGGGGCTCGGCACCGTCGGGGTCCGCACGACGTGCTCGGCGATCCGCTCGGCCGCCGCTTCCACGTCCTCGACAGTGATCAGCACCTGCGCCTCCGTCACACGATCCGGGCCGCGGTGACCGGGATCCGTGTCGCGCGGGGTCGTCGGCCACGGGGCCCGACGCCCTCGTGCGGTGATCGACCGGGCGGCAGTTCGATCACCCTACGCCGCCCCCGCCCCGTCCCGCGAGGCCCCGTCCGCTCCCACCGGCCCGCGGGCCTCCCGTCGGGCCCGCCGGGACTGCGTACGGACCGCGCCCATGCTCGCCGCGACGACGAGGGCGATCGCGAGGGCGTCGGTGCCGGACAGCGCCTGGTCGAGGACGAGGAAGCCGGCCGTCGCGGCGATGGCCGGTTCCAGGCTCATCAGGATCGCGAAGGTGGGCGCGGGCAGCCGGCGCAGCGCGAGGAGTTCCAGGGTGTACGGGAGGACCGAGGACATCAGCGCGACGACGAGGCCCAGGCCGATCGTCGACGGCACGAGGAGCCCGCCGCCCGCCTCCGTGATGCCGAACGGCAGGCTGAGGACGGCGCCGAAGGCCATGGCCAGCGCGAGCCCGTCGGCCTGCGGGAAGCGGCGTCCCGTACGCGCGCTGAAGACGATGTACGTGGCCCACATGGCGCCCGCCGCGAGCGCGAAGGCCGCGCCGAGCGGGTCGAGGCGGTCGAAGCCGCCGCCGCCGAGGAGGACGACGCCGCCGAGGGCGAGCCCCGCCCACAGGAGGTTCACCAGCCGGCGGGAGGCGGCCACGGAGAGGATCAGCGGGCCGAGGACCTCCAGGGTCACGGCGGCGCCCAGGGGGATCCGGTCGGCGGCTTGGTAGAAGAGGATGTTCATGCCGGCCATGGCGGTGCCGAAGGCGACGACCGTCCCCCAGTCGGCGCGGCCGTAGCCGCGGACCCTGGGCCGGCAGGCGATCAGCAGGACGGCGGCGGCGAGCACGAGCCGCAGGGTGACGACGCCGAGGGCGCCCGCGCGGGGCATGAGCAGGACGGCGACGGCGGAGCCGAACTGCACGGACAGCCCGCCGGCGACGACGAGCGCGACGGGCCCGAGCCGGCGCCCGGCCGCGGACCGGGGCGCCTCCGCCCCGGCCGCCGCGGGCGGCGCCGCCGGGGCCACCTCCTTGACGGGACCGTCCACCGAAGACTCCTTCACCCACGCGCCAGTCCATCCGACTGAACCATCAGTACAGAATAGTGCACCCTCCGTCCGGCCGGGGGCCGGAACACCCTTCCCACGCTAAGAGCCCACGCGCCGCACCGGAAATGCCGATTGCGCTGCGGTTATGCTCCGGACGCATGAGCATCGAGCTGCGCCACCTCCGCTGCTTCCTCGCCATCGCCGAAGAGTCCAGCCTCACCAGGGCGGCCGCCCGGCTCCACCTCACCCAGCCCGCCGTCTCCCGCACGCTCGCCGCCCTGGAGCAGCACCTCGGCGCCCGGCTCGTCGACCGCTCCACCCACCACCTCGCGCTCACCGCCGAAGGCCGCGCGTTCCAGGACCGGGCGGCCGCCGCGCTCGCCGCCTTCGAGGCCGCCGTCGACCCCGCGCGGCTGCGCCACCGCCCGCTCCGCCTCGGGCACGCCTGGTCGGCCTTCGGCCCGTACACCACTCCCCTGCTCCGGCGCTGGCAGCGCGCCCACCCCGAGACCCCGCTCGAACTCCTCCGCATCGACGACCGCACCGCCGGCCTCGCCCGGGGCGAGGTCGACGCGGCGCTGCTGCGCGGGGCCGTGGAGGCGCCCGGCCTGGTCACGGCGGAGCTGACGACCGAGGAGCGGGTGGCCGCGCTGCCCGCCGACCACCCGCTCGCGGACCGTCCCTCCCTCGCGCTCACCGACCTGACGGGCGAGACGGTCGTCCTCAACACCGTCTCGGGAGCGACCACCCTCGCGCTCTGGCCCCCCGCGGCCCGCCCGACGGCCACCCTCACCGTCGCCAACACCGACGACTGGCTCACGGCGATCGCCGCCGGCCGGGGCATCGGCGTCTCCTCCGCCTCCACGGCGGCCCTCCACCCCCATCCGGGCGTCACCTACCGCCCGCTCCCCGGCACACCCCCGCTCCCGGTGCTCCTCGCCTGGCGGGACGCCTTCCCGCACCCGGCGACGGAGGCGCTGGTGGCGATGGCCCGGGAGATCGTCAGCGGGAGGTGACGGCTGCGGCGTCCCGCCGGAGGGAGCGCCAGACGTGCAGCGCCCAGGCGTGCTGCTCCGGCTGCTCGTACGAGCAGAACAGTCCGGCCGCCGAACCGTCCGGCTCGACCGCGTACGCGGTGAGCTCGTGGCGCGTCCGCCCCGTGTCCCGCGGAGTGGACCAGAAGGCGTACCGCACCCCGCCGTCCGGCAGACGCTCGGTGTGGTCCTGCCCCTCCGGCACCGCGGGGGCCCCTTCGAGGAGCGCGGCCAGGAAGTCCTCGGCGGCACGGCCCGGCACGGTGTCCCGGAAGAGCCCCACGGCCACGCCGCGGTCCTGTGCCGCGAACTGGTCGGCCCCGTTCTCGAACCGCGCGGAGAACCCGGCGGTGCGCTCCACCGACCACCCCTCGTCGAGATCGGTCCGCACGGCGACGGGCAGGGGGTGCGGGAAACGGGCGAGGACGTCGTCCCGGTCCCAGGTCTCTCCCAGGAGACGTACGGCCTCCGGTCCGTGCCCCTCCGCCAGGTACGGAAGCTCCTCCGGGTCGGAGATCCGCCCGGTGAACTCCGCCCCGAGCATCGCCTCGCCCCACGGTCGTACGGCGTTGGCGAGCCGGCCGCGCACGACGAGCTCGGGATAGGCGACCTCGTCGTCCCAGACCTCGGCGGCACGCCGGAAGGTCTCCTCGTCGACCTCCATCCAGGCCCCGAGGACGAGTTCGGTGTCCCCGGTCAGCCGCACCGGCACCAGACACCGCACGAAGAACCCGGCCCCGTCGAGGGCGAGGAGCGCGCCCGGCCCGGGAGACCGCCGCGCCTCCTCGGGCAGTTCGAGGGCGACGTCCGGCAGCCCGAAGCGAACGTCGACGCGGCGCTCGTCGGCGAGGGCGTCACCACAGCAGGAACAGGTGGTGGGGGCGGGGTCGGAAGCACTCATTCCCGCACCCTACGCAGGCCGGGCGCGCCCCTGCGCGGCGGCGTCGGCGAAGGCAGCGGAGGCAGGTCCGCCGGGCCGGACCGGGCCGGTCAGGAGTCCCCTTCCTCGTCCAGCGCCTCGTCCCCCTCCTCGTCCAGCGCCTCCGCCAGCACCTCCGCCAGGTGCCGTCCCCGCGCGTCCGTCAGGTCCCCGATCTGCGTCCTGCACGAGAAGCCGTCCGCCAGGACCACCGCGTCCGGAGCGGCGGTCCGCAGCGCCGGAAGCAGCTGGTCCTCCGCGCAGGCGACCGACACCTCGTAGTGGCCCGGTTCGAAGCCGAAGTTGCCCGCCAGGCCGCAGCAGCCGCCCGCGAGGTCGCCCGTCAGGCCCGCCCGTTCCCGGAGGCGGCGGTCCGCCGCGTCGCCCAGGACGGCGTGCTGGTGGCAGTGGGTCTGGCCGGTGACCGGCCGGTCGAGGCGGGGCGGGACCCAGCCGGGGGCCAGCTCCTCCAGGGCCTCCGCGAAGGTGCGGACCGCCCCCGCGAGCCGCGCCGCGCGGGGATCGTCCGGGAGCAGCTCCGGCAGGTCGGTGCGGAGGGTCGCCGCGCAGGAGGGTTCGAGGACGACGACGGGGCGGACGCGGCCCCCGGAACCACCGGAGCCCTCCCCGTCCCCCATCACGTCGAGCGTCCGCCGCATCACCTTCCGCGCCGCTCCCAGCTGCCCCGTCGACACGTACGTCAGCCCGCAGCAGACCCGGCCCGGCGGCAGGTCCACGCCGAGGCCCGCGTCCTCCAGGACGCGGACGGCGGCCTCGCCGACCCCGGGCGCCAGGTGGTTCGTGAAGGTGTCCGGCCACAGGGTGAGGACCGGCGCGCGGGTCGAGGCGCGCTGGGCGAACCAGTACGCGAAGGACCGTTCCGCCACCCTCGGCATCGTCCGCTCCGGCGTCACCCCCGCGAGCCGCGCCGCGAACGGCAGCGCCAGCGCCGCGTTCAGCCCCCTCCCGAAGTGCGCCAGCCACCCCGGCAGACGGCCCATCGTCCAGTGCGAGCGCGGCCGGCGCAGCAGCCCGCCGGGGCCCGCGTAGTGCCGGTCGAGGAACTCCGCCTTGTACGCGGCCATGTCGACGCCCACCGGGCAGTCGCTGCGGCAGCCCTTGCAGGACAGGCACAGGTCGAGGGCTTCCCTCACCTCCTCCGAACGCCAGCCGTCGGTGATCACCTCGCCGAGCGCCATCTCGTGCAGGAGCCGCGCCCGGCCCCGGGTGGAGTGCTTCTCCTCCCCCGTCACCCGGTAGGAGGGGCACATCACGCCCGGCCCCGTGCTCGGCCCGGCCACCCGGCACCTGGCCACCCCCACGCACCGGGCGGCGGCCCTGCCCACCCCCACCACGGGCAGTCCCTCGAACCGCAGCCCCTCGTCCAGTCGCTTCGGCCGCACCAGCATCCCCGGGTTGAGGCCCCCGTCCGGGTCCCACACGTCCTTGACCGCGCCGAAGAGGCCGACCAGCTCCTCGCCGTACATCCTCGGCAGCAGTTCGGCCCTCGCCTGCCCGTCGCCGTGCTCGCCGGAGAGCGAACCGCCGTGGGCGACCACGAGGTCGGCGGCCGCCTCCGAGAACCGGCGGAAGTCCCGTACGCCCTCGCCCGTCCACAGGTCGAAGTCGATCCGCACGTGCACGCAGCCGTCCCCGAAGTGCCCGTACGGGACTCCCCGGAGGCCGAAGTCCGCGAGCAGCGACCGGAATTCCCGCAAGTAGGCGCCGAGCCGTGCCGGCGGCACCGCGCAGTCCTCCCAGCCCGGCCAGGCGTCCCCGCCCCCCGGCATCCGGGTCGCCGTCCCCGCCGCGTCCTCCCGGATCCGCCACAGCACCCGCTGCCCGGCCGGATCCCGGACCACGGCCGCGTCGACGGCGTCCGCCGCCCGGACCAGCGCCCGCGCCGCCGCCTCCCCGTCGACCTCGCAGAACAGCCACGCCCCGCCCTCCGGCAGCCCGGAGGCGCCCCGCACGAGATCGGCCGCCATGCCCTCCACCGTCAGCGGCCCGTGCTCCAGCAGCCCGGCCGCCGCGTCGGCCGCCGCGCTCTCGTCCGCGTACCCGAGGACGACGAGGACGGGCTCGGCGGGCAGCGGGACGAGGGCCACCGTCGCCTCCGTCACCACGCCGAGCGTGCCCTCGCTGCCGCAGAAGGAGCGGGCCACGTCCACGCCCCGCTCGGGGAGCAGCGCGTCGAGGGCGTAGCCGGAGATCCGGCGGGGCAGTCCGGCCGGGTAGCCGGTCCGGAGGAGGGCGAGGTGACGGTCGACTAGGTCGAGGAGTCCGGGCGGCGCGCCCCGTCCACCCCGCCCCAGTGTCAACTCGGCTCCTCCGTAGGTCACCACTTCGAGCGAGCGCACGTTGTCCGCCGTGGTCCCCCAGGCGACCGAGTGCGCCCCGCACGCGTTGTTTCCGATCATGCCGCCGAGGGTGCAGCGGCTGTGCGTGGACGGGTCGGGGCCGAAGGTCAGCCCGTACGGGCGGGCCGCCGCCCGCAGCCGGTCGAGGACGAGCCCCGGCCGGACCACGGCCGTCCGCTCCCCGGGATCCAGCGAGACGATCCCGCCCATGTGCCGTGTGAGGTCGAGCACGACGCCGGTGCCGGTCGCCTGGCCCCCGATCGAGGTCCCGGCGCCCCGGGCGACGACCGGCGTGGTGCCGTGCGCCCGGCACACCTCCAGGGCTGCCGCGACGTCGGCGGCGTCGCGCGGCGCGACCGTACCGGCAGGCACGCGGCGGTAGTTGGAGGCGTCCATCGTCGTCAGGGCCCTGGCGGCGGCGGAGAAGTCGACCTCCCCGGCGACGGCGGCACGCAGGTCGGCGGCGAGTCCGGACGGGTCGTGATCGTGTGTTCCCACAAGCCCAGGATGTCTCAGTCCTCGTCTCATCGGGCGGACATCCGACGACCGGCGCCTCCGCGACCCGATACTCTCCGCCTCGTGGCTGAGATCCGGATTCCCGCTGACATCAAGCCCGCCGACGGCCGTTTCGGCGCGGGCCCCTCCAAGGTGCGTACGGAGGCGCTGGACGCCCTGGCCGCCACCGGCACCTCCCTCCTCGGCACGTCCCACCGCCAGGCTCCGGTCAAGAACCTGGTCGGCGAGGTACGTGCCGGCATCTCCGACCTCTTCTCGCTGCCCGAGGGCTACGAGGTGATCCTGGGCAACGGCGGCTCCACCGCCTTCTGGGACGTCGCGACCCACGGCCTCATCGAGAACAAGTCGCAGCACCTCACCTTCGGCGAGTTCTCCTCCAAGTTCGCGAAGGCCGCCAAGCTGGCCCCCTGGCTTGCCGAGCCGACCGTGATCTCCTCCGACCCGGGCACCCACCCGGAGCCGGTGGCCGAGGCGGGCGTCGACGTCTACGCGTACACCCACAACGAGACCTCCACCGGCGTCGCCGCCCCGATCAAGCGGGTCGCGGGCGCCGACGAGGGCGCGCTCGTCCTGGTCGACGCGACCTCGGGCGCGGGCGGCCTCCCGGTCGACATCACCGAGACGGACGTCTACTACTTCGCCCCGCAGAAGTCCTTCGCCGCCGAGGGCGGCCTGTGGCTCGCGGCCTTCTCCCCGGCCGCCCTGGAGCGGGCGCAGAAGATCCACGGCTCGGGCCGGCACGTCCCCGAGTTCTTCTCCCTCCCGACGGCGATCGACAACTCGCTGAAGAACCAGACGTACAACACCCCTGCCCTTTCGACCCTCTTCCTGCTCAACGAGCAGCTGAAGTGGATCAACGGCCAGGGCGGTCTGGACTGGGCGGTGGCCCGGACGAAGGAGTCCTCGGACGCCCTGTACACCTGGGCCGAGGAGTCGAAGCACGCGACCCCGTTCGTCACCGACCCGGCGAAGCGCTCGCAGGTCATCGGCACGATCGACTTCGCGGACGAGATCGACGCGGCGGCGGTCGCGAAGATGCTGCGCGCCAACGGCATCGTGGACACCGAGCCGTACCGCAAGCTGGGCCGCAACCAGCTGCGGATCGCGATGTTCCCGGCGGTCGACCCGGCGGACGTGCGGGCCCTGACGGCCTGCATCGACCACGTCATCGAGAAGCTCTGACCTTTACGCCATCGAGAGGCTCCGGCCTTCTCGCCGTACGAAGGGCCCGGCAGCGGACACCGTCCGCGCCGGGCCCTTCGTCATCCCTTCCGGAGCAGGCGCTTGATGCCGAGGACGAGGACCGTGGCGCCCGCGAGGACGAGGAAGCCGGTGGTGGCGCTCCCCTGGCCGTCCTCGCCCTGCGCCGTCGGGGACTTCGGCGCGTCCGGCGCGTGCGGGGACGACGGGCCCGGGGTGCCGTCCGACGGCCCGGCCGCCCCGTCCCGCTCGACCCGCACCACCCGGCTGCCCCGGCCCTCGGAGCCGAACATGAAGGCCGAGCCGTCCGGGGTGTACGTCACCGACTCGGCCTGGCCCTGGAAGGGGGCCCCGACCGCCGTGCCCCCGTCGCCGAGGCGCCCGTCCTTCCAGGCGTACTCCTCGGCCGTGAAGTAGCCGCGCAGGACGAGCCGGCCGCCGTCCGGGGAGAAGGCGCCGTCCGTCACCCAGGGCACCTCGCCGACGCGCCGGAAGACGTTCGTGCCGGACGGGGAGAGCCGCTCGGGGCCCGCGTACAGGCCGCCGCCGTCCTCGTTCTTGCTCGCGATGTACACCCGGCCGGTCTTCGGATGGACCATCAGCGCCTCGGCGTTGCGGGCCCCGTCGGCGTACTTCACGACGTACTGCTTCGCCCGGACGGTCTGGTCCTTCAGGGTCTTCGGCTCGGGGAAGCGGTAGATCCAGACGTGGTCCCAGGATCCGTCGAGGTTGTCGCCGATGTCGCCGACGTAGATGTCGCCGTCCGGGCCGACGGAGATCGCCTCCATGTCGCGGGGGGTGCCGACGCCGGCCATGGTGAGGGTGGCGACGGTCTTTCCCGTACGGGAGTCGATGCCGTAGATCAGGGGCGCGTCCTGGTCGTTGTGCGTCCAGTAGATCCCGGGGTGGGCCCGGCTGGCGGCGAGGCCGCTGGACTCGGTGATCCGGGCGTCCTCGATCGTGAAGTCCCGGTCGGGTTCCTGCCCTTGGGCACGGGCATGGCCGGCCGGGAGCAGCGCGAGGGCGGCGGCCGCGCCGAGGGCGCACAGAGCAGATCGCATGGGATCAAGCGTGCCACGACGGCACGGAAACCCGATTGACCCGTACCGGGGCCCCTGTCATGGTCGCGCCCATGCCCACTTTCCCCGCCTCCGACGGCACCCTGCTCGCGTACCACGCGTCCGGTTCCGGCGCCCCGCTGGTCTGCCTGCCCGGCGGCCCCATGCAGGATTCCGCCTATCTGGACGATCTCGGCGGCCTCGACGCCCACCGCGCCCTGATCCGGCTCGACCTGCGCGGCACCGGCGCCTCGGCGGTGCCGGAGGACCCGGCCTCGTACCGCTGCGACCGGCAGGTCGAGGACGTCGAGGCGCTGCGCGCGCACCTCGGGCTCGACACGATCGACCTCCTCGGGCACTCGGCGGGCGCGAACCTGGCCGCGCTGTACACGGCCCGGCACCCGGAGCGGGTGGCCCGGCTCGTCCTCCTCGCACCGGGCACGGCGGCGGTCGGGCTCGACACGAGCGGGGAGGAGCGGCTCGCGGCGGCGCGGCGGCCGTGGCGCGAGGCGGAGCCGTGGTTCGCGGAGGCGTACGCGGCCCTGGAGGAGCTGGCTGCGGGGCGGGGCTCGGCGGAGACCTTCAAGGCGGTCGCGCCGTTCTTCCACGGGACCTGGGACGAGGCGGCGCGGGAGCGGAACGCGACCATGGTGCGGCAGCGGAACGGGGAGGCCGCGGGGGTCTACGCGAGCGAGGGCGCCTTCGCACCGGAGGCCACGCGCGCGGCGTTCGCGGAGTTCGACCGGCCGGTGCTCGTCGTCGCCGGGGAGGGCGACGCGAACACGCCGGTGCCGACGGCCGCCGCGTACGCGGCGCTGTTCCCGAAGGCGGAGATCGCGGTCCTGGCGGGGGCGGGGCACTTTCCGTGGCACGACGACGCGGGGTGGACGGCGGCGACGGTGGGCACCTTCCTGAAGCGCTGAAGGACGCCCGTGTCCCGGATCACGTCGCAGGCCCGGGACGCGGTCCGCGATGATGTGACCATGCGTTTTCTGTTCGTCGGCGACAGCATGACCATCGGACGCGCCGGCGACTGGACCTGGCGGTACCGCATGTGGGAGCACCTGGAGGCGACGCTCCCCGGCGGGTACGAGATCGTCGGCCCGCGCTCCGGCCTGTACGACCCCGCCGCCGACGCGCCGTCGTCGGCGGCGTACCCCGATCCCGCGTTCCCCGCCGACGCCCGGCGTCATCTGGCGGGCTGGGGCGAGGGCTGGCTGCACATGGCGCCCGTGATCGGCGGGACGGTGGCGGCCACGGGGGCGGACGTGCTGCTGATCTCCCTGGGCCTGATCGACCTGGGCTTCTACACGAACAGCGACCAGACGGAGGAGAACGTCCGGGCGTTCGTGGCGGCGGCGCGGGCCGCGAACCCGCGCGTCCGGGCCGTCCTCCTGCCGGTCATCCCCAACGTCCGCGCCGGGTACGACGCGCCGTTCGCCGCCGAGTGCGCCCGTTTCAACGAGCTCCTCGCGAAGGCGGTCGCCGACCTGGACACGGCGGCCTCGCCGCTTCTGCTCGCGACGGTTCCGGAGTCGTACGACCTCGGAGCCGACACGTACGACGGCACCCACCCGGGTCCGAGCGGCGAGCGCAAGCTGGCGGCCGCCTTCGCCGATGCGATGCACCAGGCGTGGGGCCTGGGCGGCCCGTACGTCCCCTGACGGTCAGGCGGCGCGGACCAGGCGGTTCGCGAAGGTCGACACCGTGTACGCGCCGATGCCGAGGACGACCTCCAGGGCGTTGCGGCGGGTGTGGCCGGCCTCCTCGAAGGCGGCGAGGTCCTCGTCGCTCACCGCGCCGGAGGAGGCGAGGACCCGGAGGGTGAACGTCCGGACGGCGGCGAGGCGTTCGGCGTCGGGGGCCGGTCCGAGGGCGGCCATCTTGGCCTCGTGCATGTCGACGCAGAGGTGGCACTGGTTGCGTTCGGCGACGGTCAGGATCACCGTCTCGCGGGAGTGCGGGTCGAGGGTGGTGGACTCGAAGGCCGCGCTGAGCTTGAGGAAGCCGTCGAGGGTCTCCGGGGAGGTCTCCTTGAGGAGGGCGACGGCGGTGGCGGTGCGGGCGGACATGTCGAGCGGTGCGGACAAGGCGGTTCCCCCTGACTAGAATGGACAACATGGTTGACCATGTCGCTGGAGAAAACGTAAACCAGGTTGTCGATAAGGGCAAGGAGGTGCCCCCGCACGACACCCCCGGGTACGAGCTGCCCCTGCTCCTCTTCGGCGGCTTCCGCACCCTCATCGACCGGCTGCACGCCCGCCTCGCCGAGGAGGGCCACCCCGACATGCGCCCCGCCCACGGCTTCGCCATGCAGGCCATCGGGGTCCACGGCGGCACCGCCAGCGACATCGGACGGCGCCTCGGCGTCTCCAAGCAGGCCGCCGGCAAGACCGTCGACCGCCTGCTCGCCGCCGGCTACGCGGAGCGCGCCGACGACCCCGCCGACGCGCGCCGCAAGCTCGTCCGGCTCACCCCGCGCGGGTACGACGCCCTCGCCCGCTCCGCCGCGATCTTCGACGACCTGCGGGCGGAGTGGATCGCCGTCCTCGGCGGAGACCGCGTCCGGGACGTGGAGGCGGCCCTGCGGAACGTCGTCCCCGCCGAGACGGCGTTCCGCCTGGACGCCACGAGCTGGCTGGGAACCCCCTAGGAACCGGGACCCTCAGGAACCAGGCCCTCAGGAACGGGGCCCCTCGGCGAGGGGTGCTCCCTCGGGAACGGGTGGCCCCCCGGGAACGGTCACCAGGCGAAGGCCTCCGGGGACGGCCCCGGCCCGGGGAAGATCTCGTCGAGCCCGGCCAGCACCTCCTCGCTCAGCTCCAGCTCCAGAGCGCGCAGCGCGCCCGCCAGCTGCTCCGGGGTGCGGGGACCGACGATCGGGCCGGTCACGCCGGGCCGGGTCAGCAGCCACGCCAGGGCCGCCTCACCGGGCTGCAGGCCGTGCTTGTCGAGCAGGTCCTCGTACGCCTGGAGCTTCGCCCGCTTCTCCGGGTCGGCCAGCGTGGCCGCCGCGCGCCCCTCCGTGCGCCGCTTGCCCTCGGTCTCCTTCCTCAGGACCCCGCCGAGCAGACCGCCGTGCAGCGGCGACCAGGGGATGACCCCGAGGCCGTACTCCTGCGCGGCCGGGATCACCTCCATCTCGGCGCGCCGCTCGAAGAGGTTGTAGAGGCACTGCTCGCTGACGAGCCCGACCGAGCCCCGCCGGGCGGCCACCTCGTTGGCCTGGGCGATCTTGTACCCGGGGAAGTTCGAGGAGCCGGCGTACAGCACCTTCCCCTGCTGGATCAGCACGTCGACGGCCTGCCAGATCTCCTCGAAGGGAGTGGCCCGGTCGACGTGGTGGAACTGGTACACGTCGATGTGGTCCGTCCCCAGCCGCTTCAGGCTGGCCTCCACGGCCCGCCGGATGTTGAGCGCCGAGAGCTTGTCGTGATTGGGCCAGGCCTCGCCGTCGGGGCCCATGTTCCCGTAGACCTTGGTGGCGAGGACCGTACGGTCGCGGCGGCCGTCGCCCTTGGCGAACCAGGAGCCGATGATCGACTCCGTCCGCCCCTTGTTCTCCGCCCACCCGTAGACGTTCGCGGTGTCGAAGAAGTTGAGCCCCGCGTCGAGGGCGGTGTCCATGATGGCGTGACTGGTGGCTTCGTCCGTCTGCGGTCCGAAGTTCATCGTCCCGAGGACGAGTCGGCTGACCTTGAGTCCGGTGCGTCCGAGCTGCGTGTACTCCATGGTCGTCAAGCCAACTGCTTCGAGCGCGCTCGAAGCAAGGCCCTTCCCACGGCGTGGCAGGGATCGACGGCGAGGGGCTACCGGCCGACCAGCGACGACACCGCGATGATCGCGAACATCAGGACGAGGGCGCCGGCCATGATCAGGTTTCGAGTCTTCGGATCCACCCGTCGAGGTTAACCCGCGCCCTCCCCGTCCCCGGCCAGGGGCCAGCGCTCCACCGTCTCGTACCGGGGCTGATCCCCCGGCACTCCGCTCACCGGCAGGTTCGACCGGACCAGGACCAGCTCGCCGACCTGCCAGCGGCCGCCCTCGAACCCGGCGAGCTCGTCGAGGAAGGGGCGCAGGCCCGCCGCCCCGCCCCCACGGGCCCGGGCGACCGTCAGATGGGCCTGGTAGCGGCGGTGCTCCTCCATCGGGACGCCGGAGCGGCGGGCGGCCGCGTCGGCGCGCTCGGCGAGCAGCCGCAGCTCGTCCAGGTCCCCGGCGGCACCGGCCCACAGCGTCCGCCGGCCGAAGTGCCCGCCGCCGTGGAGCCGCAACGGGAACGCCGGCGTCCGGTACGCGGCCCGCCCGAGCCGCGCCCGCAGCTCGGGCAGCAGCCCCTCGTCGACCTCCCCCATGAAGGCCAGGGTGAAGTGCCACCCCGGCCGCGAGGTCCAGCGAAGCCCGTCCGCACCGGGCAGCCGGCGCAGCCGGTCGACGACGCGACCGAGCTCGTCCAGCCGCGCCGGCGGCGGCACGACGGCGGCGAAAAGCCTCATGGGAGAAGTCTGGCAGGGGACGGGGCCGGACGACCGGATCAGGAGACCTGGTCGTACGGCCCCCCGGCCCAGCTGTTCCCCGTACCCGCCCCGGTCGACGTCCGGGCCTTGAACGGAACCTTCCAGTCACCCGTACCGGCGTAGAAGTACGCGGCACCCGCCGCCGTCCGGGCGTACAGGTCCGGACGGCCGTCCTTGTTCCCGTCACCGATCCCGACCACGTCCGCGTACACGTTCCAGCCGCCGCCGATCCTCGTGCGCGGCGCGAACGTGCCGTCGCCCTTGCCCAGGTACAGCCACAGCACGCCGTCCCCGTCACGGGCGACGAGGTCACCGGTCGGGTTGCCGCCGATCTGGCCGGTGGCGGTGAGCTGGTTGTGGATCCCCCAGCCGTGCCCGGTCTTCTTCCTCGGCGCGAAGGGCGCGGCGGTGTCCCCCGTGCCCTTGTACAGGTACAGGTCGCCGGCCCTGTCGACGGCGACGAGGTCCGCCCTCCCGTCGCCCGTCAGGTCGCTGCCGCCGGTGAGCTGCGTGTACGTGTTCCAGCCGCCGCCGATGCGCACCCGGGACTCGTAGCCGGTGCGGGTGTTGCTGCCGGTGCCGCGGTGGAGCCAGAGGACCCCGTCCCGGTCGCGGGCGACGAGGTCGGCGGCGTTCGAACCGGCGAGGTCGCCGACGGACTCGACCCGGTCGTAGACGTTCCAGCCGCGCAGACCGGAGCTGTGGTTCGGCGGGGCGACGAGCCGTCCCGTGGCGTCGTCCCAGCGCGTGCCGATCTGGTCGAGGTAGCCGTTCCTGTCCCGCGCGACCAGGTCCGGAGCCCCGTTGTCGTCGAAGTCGTGCGCCCCGGGGGAGCGGGTGACGGTGAGGGTGCCGGAGGTGGTGACCGACGGCATCCCGTTCCACGGCGTGGCGGTCACCGTCCAGTCGTACGCGCCGTTGGGGGCGGACTTCGGCCTCAGGGTGAAGGCGTCCGTCACCTCGCCGGTCCAGTCGAACCCGAGGGATCCGTCCGGGTACGCCCCGGAGCCGGACGCCGGCCGGACGGTCGTGCGGAACTTCTCCTCCGTCGCCCTGCTCCGCAGCTCGACGGTGAGGTCCGCCCTCGCCGTGGAGAACTTCCAGGACAGGCGGGCCCTGGCGACGCCGTCCAAGTCGACGGCGGCCGGGGCGCCCCCGACGTACGACAGGGGGGCGGCCCCGTCGTTCGGCTCGCCGGTGGAGGCGATCAGCTCGGCCGCGGGCCTGCCGTCCGCGCCGACCGCGACCCGGTAGACGCCCGCGCCGTGGGCGGCGGTGGTGCCGAGGACGAGCAGGGTGCCGTCGGGGCCGTCGACGGCGTGCGTCGCGTGGTCGAGGAGCCGGACCGTCGACCCGTCCTCCAGGGAGCGGGCCGAGAACGCGTGCCACGGCGTCGCGTTCCCGGTGGTGGCGCCCCACAGGAACCAGTCGCCCAGCAGCCCGCCGGTGATGTCCGGCGAGTCGTCGGGGCCGAGCGGGGTCCGCGCGACCTCGCTCCGTCCCCGTACGGCCGTGGCGAGAACCAGCTCGCCGCCGGTGCGCTCCGTCCACGCCACGCGGGTCGACGAGAGGAAGGAGGCCCTCGGCCGGCCGGTGTCCGGGGACATCGGGTAGCGGCCGGTCTCCCGCCCGTCGGCCAGGTCGACGACCACGTACTCGTCGTAGTTCATCGCGACCGCCGCGCCGGGCAGGGCGCCGGGCATCCACACGGGCTCCCTGTACCCGTCGCCCACCGTGCGGACGGTCGGCTTCCCGCCGGTGACGTCGACCAGCTTCAGCGTCTGCCGGCCGCTCACCAGGAGCGTCGGGCCGACGACGCCGGAGAGGGACCCGTGGGTCTCCTGGCTCGCCGCCAGGTCGAGGGTGACGGGCGCGGCGCCGGTCGCCATGTCGTACATCCGCACGGTCGAGGTGTGGATCTCCTCGGCCCCCGCCTCGTCCACCGCGCGCGCGACCACGACGACGTCCGATCCGGGTCCGGAGCCGAGGACGTACTCGCCCTCGCTCTTCTCGACGGCCTTCGACACCCCGTCGGCGTACCGGGTCCAGCGCGCCCGGCCGTCGGCGTCCTCCGACAGGAAGCCCGTCCTCCCGGCGCCGAGCAGCTTGCCCCCCGCCGCCAGGAACGGCACCCGGATCGACGCGGTGGCGGCCTCGGCGGCCGGGGCCACCGCCGCGGGGGCGGCCGTGGCCGTCGGCGCGACGAACGGCGTCACGGCGGCCACCGCCAGGACGATTCCCACCGACATGGAGACACGGCGTGACAAAGCAGTACGCAAGGCAATTCCCCCCAACCCTGTGGATACGCCCCTTACGACACCCCGCTCCGCCGAAAGGTTGTACGGCTAGCCTCTCCGGAATGAAGATCCGGAAGGGCGGGGCGGAGGACCTCCCCGCGATGCTCGCGATACTCGACAGCGCCGTGGTCTGGCTCAACGGCAAGGGGATCACCGCCCAGTGGGGCACGGAGCCGTTCTCCACCCGCCCCAGGGTGGTGGAACAGGTCGCGCGGACGATGTCCGAGGGCGACCCGTGGATCGTGGAGGTCGACGGCGTCCCGGCGGGCACGATGACGCTGACGCCGCACCCCGGCCAGTACGTCGAACCGGCCGACGAGCCGGAGGTGTACGTGCGCTTCCTGGCGACGGACGCGGACTTCCACGGCCACGGGGTGGGAGCGGCGCTCCTGGCTCACGCCGAGGCCGAGACCCGGCGCCGAGGGGTGGAGCTCCTCCGCGTGGACTGCTTCGCGGGCGGCGGGGGCCGCCTCGTCGAGTACTACGAACGACAGGGCTTCACCCGCACCACCGCGTTCGAGGTCGGCGACTGGCCGGGCCAGGTCCTGGAACGGCGGTTCTGACGACGACGGCGGGAGGGCCGGGGGCGGCCGCGGCACCGCCCCCGAACCGAAGCCGCGCCCCGACCGAAGCCGCACGCGCACGCGCGCCGAAGCCTGGACCGCACCCGCATCGAGGCCGGCACCGCCCCCGAACCGAAGCCGCGCCGAGGCCGCCGCCCGACCGAGGGCTACGCCGCGGTCACCAACCGCTCCCGCGGCACGAACCGCACCTGCGGGTGTCCCCGGTGCCATCCCATCGCGACCTTGAGGCCGCCGACCCGGGCCAGGACCAGTCCCACGAGGACCGCCGCGGCGAGCGAGACCGCGCCGCCCGCGGCGAAGCCGACGCGGGCGCCGTACGTGTCGGTGACCCAGCCGAGCAGCGGGGCCCCGATCGGCGTGCCGCCGGCGAAGACCATCATGTAGAGGCTCATGACCCGTCCCCGCATGGCGGGGTCGGTGGCCATCTGGACGGCCGAGTTCGCGGTGATGTTCACCGTGAGGCCGAGCAGTCCGATCGGCACGAGCAGCAGCGCGAAGAGCCAGAACGCGGGCGACAGGGCCGCCGCGATCTCCAGGACGCCGAAGACGCCCGCCGCGACGACCAGCATCCGCAGCCGGGTCGAGCCGCGGCGGGCCGCGGCGAGGGCGCCCACGAGGGAGCCGGCCGCCATCAGGGTGTTGAGGAAGCCGTACGAGCCGGCTCCGACGTGGAAGACGTCGCCGGAGAAGGCGGTGAGCCAGATCGGGAAGTTGAACCCGAAGGTCCCGATGAACCCCACCAGCACGATCGGCCAGATCAGGTCGGGCCGCCCGGCCACGTACCGCAGCCCCTCCCGCAGCTGGCCCTTGCCGCGCGGGGCGCGCTCCACCTTGTGGAGTTCGCTCGTCCGCATGAGCAGGAGGCTCGCGAGCGGGGCGAGGAAGGAGAGGCCGTTGAGCAGGAAGGCCCAGCCGCTGCCGACCCCGGCGATGAGGACGCCGGCGACGGCGGGGCCGATGAGCCGGGCGGACTGGAAGTTCGCCGAGTTCAGGGAGACGGCGTTGCGGAGCTGGCCGGGACCGACCATCTCGGAGACGAAGGTCTGCCGGGCGGGGTTGTCGACGACCGTGACCATGCCGAGCAGGAAGGCGATCAGATAGACGTGCCAGACCTGGATGTGGCCGGAGAGGGTGAGGGCGGCGAGCGCGAGCCCGCACAGCCCGAGGGCGGCCTGGCTGACGAGGAGCAGGCGCCGCTTCGGGTAGCGGTCGGCGATGACGCCGCCGTACAGCCCGAAGAGCAGCATCGGCAGGAACTGGAGGGCCGTCGTGACGCCGACGGCGGCGGCCGAGCCGGTGAGGCTCAGGACCAGCCAGTCCTGGGTGATCCGGGCCATCCACGTACCGGTGTTGGAGACGATCGCCCCGGTGAAGAACAGCCGGTAGTTCCGGATCCCGAGCGAGGAGAAGGTGCCTCCCCGCCCGCGGGTGTCGAGGGTGGGTTTGTGGACGGGTGCGGAGTCTGCTCCGGGTCCCGTACTCAAAGTGCGTCGCCTCCTTGGCGCCTCGGTCACAGGTGGGCGAGCTTCTCCAGGACCGGGGCGGCCGCGCGCAGCTTGGCCCACTCGTCCTCGTCCAGACCCTCGGCGAGGGAGGCCAGCCAGGCGTTCCGCTTGCGGCGGGACTCCTCGAGCATGGCTTCGGCCTGCTCGGTCTGGCTGACCACCTTCTGTCGGCGGTCGTCGGGGTGCGGCTCGAGCCGGACCAGTCCCTTGGCTTCGAGCAGCGCGACGATGCGGGTCATCGACGGCGGCTGGACGTGCTCCTTGCGGGCCAGCTCACCGGGGGTGGCGGAGCCGCAGAGCGACAGGGTGCCGAGCACCGACATCTCGGTGGGGCTCAGCGACTCGTCGACGCGCTGGTGCTTGAGGCGTCGGCCCAGTCGCATGACGGAGGAGCGGAGCGCGTTCACGGCCGCGGCGTCGTCGGCGGTGCCGTGGGACAGGTCAGGCATGTTCATTAGGCTAACTCATTACTCTGTCTAAATACCAACGGGAGCCCCCGGAGGTAGCGCGAATCACACCGGTACCACGGCGGGCGGCACCGCCGGGGCGCCGTACGCCGCCCCGGCGCGCCGCACGGCAGCACGGCGCACGCCAGATCACGCTTCGGCATCCATGTATCACCCAAACGAGTGAGTCGGATCCAGAAAGTGACGCAAAGAAGCCCCGGCTGCCCCGACCCTGAACGACATGGGATCGACAGTGCTCAGCCTGCGCATCGACGGTGAGCTGCTCGACCGGCTCAGGAGCCACGCCGCGAAAAGAGGAATGAGCGTCCAGGACTACGTGGCCCGGACGCTCATTCGCGAGGATTTCGACGAGCGGTTCAAGACCGCGGTCGACGAGACGGAAAGGTTCTACGGCCCGGCCTCAACCGGTACCGGAACCGGTGATCACGTGAGGCCGAGCGCCGGCATCGCGTAGTAGAAGACGAAGACCGCGGACACGACGTACATGGCCACCGGGACCTCGCGGCCCCGGCCGGCCGCGAGCCGCAGCACGCTGAACGCGATGAAGCCGATGCCGATGCCGTTCGTGATCGAGTACGTGAACGGCATCATCACCATGGCCAGGAACGCCGGCACCGCGATGGTGAAGTCGCTCCAGTCGATGTCCTTGACCGAACCGGCCAGGATCAGGAAGCCGACCGCGAGCAGCGCGGGCGTGGCCGCCTGCGACGGGACCATGGTCGCGAGCGGCGTGAGGAACAGCGCCACCGAGAACAGACCGCCGGTCACGACCGAGGCGAGGCCCGTACGGGCGCCCTCGCCGACGCCGGCCGTGGACTCCACGAAGCAGGTGGTGGCCGAGGAGGAGGTCGCGCCGCCGGAGGCGACGGCCAGGCCGTCGACGAGGAGGACCTTGTTGATGCCGGGGAAGTTGCCGTCCTCGTCGATCAGCTTGGCCTCGTCGCCGACGCCGAGGATCGTGCCCATCGCGTCGAAGAAGCAGGACAGCAGGACGGTGAAGACGAAGAGGACGCCGGTCAGCAGGCCGACCTTGTCGAAGCCGCCGAAGAGGCTGACCTTGCCGACGAGCCCGAAGTCGGGCGAGGCGACCGGGTTGCCCGGCCACTCCGGGGTGGTGAGGCCCCAGGAGGGGACCTTCGCGACCGCGTTGATCACCATGGCCACGAGCGTCATGACGACGATCGAGATCAGGATCGCGCCCGGCACCTTGCGGATGATCAGGGCGAGGGTGAGGAGGGTGCCCAGGATGAAGACGAGGACGGGCCAGCCGGTGAGGTGACCGCCGCCGCCGAGCTGGAGCGGGACGGTGGTGTGGGCGGCGTCGGGGATGCGGGAGACGAAGCCCGAGTCGACGAGGCCGATCAGCATGATGAAGAGGCCGATGCCGATCGCGATGCCCTTGCGCAGGCCGACCGGGACGGCGTTCATGACGCGCTCGCGCAGACCGGTCGCGACGAGCAGCATCACGACGATGCCGGCGAGGACGACCATGCCCATGGCGTCCGGCCAGGACATCTTGGGCGCGAGCTGGAGCGCGACGACCGTGTTGACGCCGAGGCCGGCGGCGAGGGCGATCGGGACGTTGCCGATGACGCCCATGAGGAGGGTCGTGAACGCCGCCGTGAGGACGGTGGCGGTGACGAGCTGGCCGCCGTCGAGCTGGTGCCCGTACATGTCCTTGGCGCTGCCGAGGATGATCGGGTTCAGCACGATGATGTAGGCCATCGCGAAGAAGGTGGCGAAGCCGCCGCGGACCTCGCGGGCGACGGTGGAGCCGCGCTCGGAGATCCGGAAGTAGCGGTCGAGGCCCGAGACGGGGGCACCGGGGGTGCCGGGGGTCTCCGGGGATGTGGCCTTGGCGGTGGCCGTCGAGCTCATGGGGGTTCCTCTTCGGAGGTTCAGAAAGTCCTTTTTTGGCGGTTCATACGAGGGGAACCCGCCAGAGGCAAACCGTTTCAGTATGAACACATGAACGAGCGGGAGTCCATCTCCGCGCGTAGACCGTACGAGGACACGAAAACGGGCCGCCTAGACTGAGCCCATGGCGAAGTGGACACCGAAGCACGAGGCACCCGAGCCCCTCGAAGGGCCCGTCGTCGCCACCATCACCGGCGGAACGATCCTCTGGTTCGTCCTCTTCGTCGTCCAGGTCCCCTTCTACGGCTGGTTCGCCGACCGGGGCCTCACCTCCTGGGTCTGGACCTGCCTGGCCGGCGCCGGACTCGGCCTGATCGGCATCTGGTACGTGAGGAAGCGGGACGCGGCGATCAAGCGGCACGCGGCGGCGAACGCGGCGGCGCGGACGACGGAGCCCCCGGAGGCCCGCCCCGGCGCCTGACGCCGACCCGCCCCACCCCGCCCCACCCCGTCCCGGCGCCCGACGCCGGTTCGCCCTGCTCGGCAGGTGAACGACCCGAACCGGTCGTACCGTCGAAAACATGACTCAGCGGGCGAAGATCGACACGGCCGGCGACGGGACCGGCGACGGACCCCCCGCCGGAACCGCCGGGGCCACCGGGACCACGCCGACGGAACCGCCCGTCGTGCACCGCCCCGCCGGCCTGACCTCCGCCGAGGTCGCCGAACGGGTCGCGCGCGGGGAGGTCAACGACGTCCCCCTCCGCAACTCCCGCTCGACCGCCGACATCGTCCGCGCGAACGTCCTCACCCGCTTCAACGCGATCATCGGCGTGCTGTGGGTGATCATGCTGGTCGTCGCGCCGATCCAGGACAGCCTCTTCGGCTTCGTGATCGTCGCCAACACCGGCATCGGCATCGTCCAGGAACTCCGCGCCAAGAAGACCCTCGACGGACTCGCGGTCATCGGCGAGGCGAGACCCACCGTCCGGCGCGACGGCGCCACCGCCGAGATCCCCACCTCCGAGATCGTCCTCGGCGACCTCATCGAACTCGGACCGGGCGACAAGGTCGTCGTCGACGGCGAGGTGGCGGAGGCCGACAGCCTGGAGATCGACGAGTCGCTGCTCACGGGCGAGGCCGACCCGGTGGTGAAGAAGCCCGGCGACCGGATGATGTCCGGCTCGTTCGTGGTGGCCGGCGGCGGCGCCTTCACCGCCACCAAGGTCGGCCGCGAGGCGTACGCCGCCCAGCTCGCCGAGGAGGCGTCCCGCTTCACCCTCGTCCACTCGGAGCTGCGCACGGGCATCTCCACGATCCTCAAGTACGTGACGTGGATGATGGTCCCGACCGCGATCGGGCTCGTCGTCAGCCAGCTCGTCGTCAAGGACAACGCCTTCAAGCAGGCGGTCGCCCGCACGGTCGGCGGCATCGTCCCGATGATCCCCGAGGGCCTCGTCCTGCTCACCTCGGTCGCCTTCGCGGTCGGGGTGATCCGGCTCGGCCGCCGGCAGTGCCTCGTCCAGGAACTGCCCGCGATCGAGGGCCTGGCCCGGGTCGACGTCGTCTGCCTCGACAAGACGGGCACGCTCACCGAGGGCGGCATGGACGTCACGGACCTCCGCCCCCTGAACGGCAGCGACGAGACGTACGTACGGAAGGTGCTGGGCGCCCTCGGCGAATCCGACCCGCGCCCGAACGCCTCCCTCCAGGCCATCAAGGACGCCTATCCGGACACGGTGGAGTGGCGCTGCACGGAGAGCCTGCCGTTCTCCTCGGCCCGCAAGTACAGCGGCGCGTCGTTCAGCGAGGGCGACGGCGAGAGCTCGACGTGGCTGCTGGGCGCCCCGGACGTCCTCCTGGCCGCCGAGGACCCGGCCCTCGGCGAGATCGACCACCTCAACGAACAGGGCCTGCGGGTCCTCCTCCTCGCCCGTGCGGTCCACGAACTCGACAGCCCGGCCGTGGCCACCGACGCCCGCCCCACCGCCCTCGTCGTCCTGGAACAGCGACTGCGCCCCGACGCCGCCGACACCCTCGCCTACTTCGCCGACCAGCAGGTCGCCACCAAGGTCGTCTCCGGGGACAACGCGGTCTCCGTGGGCGCGGTGGCCGCGAAGCTCGACATGCCGGGCGCGGAGCACACCGTGGACGCCCGCACCCTCCCCGCCGAGCGGGAGGACATGGCGAAGGCCCTGGACGAGAACGCGGTCTTCGGCAGGGTCACCCCGCGGCAGAAGCGGGACATGGTGGCGGCGCTGCAGTCCCGGGGCCACACCGTCGCCATGACGGGGGACGGCGTCAACGACGTCCTCGCGCTCAAGGACGCGGACATCGGCGTCTCGATGGGCTCGGGCTCGGAGGCGACGCGGGCGGTGGCCCAGATCGTCCTGCTGGACAACAGCTTCGCGACGCTCCCGTCGGTGGTGGCGGAGGGCCGCCGGGTCATCGGCAACATCACGCGCGTGGCGACCCTCTTCCTCACGAAGACGGTCTACTCGGTCCTCCTGGCGATCCTGGTGGTCGTCTCCCAGGTGGAGTACCCCTTCCTCCCCCGGCACCTGACCCTGCTCTCCACCCTCACGATCGGCGTGCCGGCCTTCTTCCTCGCACTGGCCCCCAACAAGGAACGCGCGCGGCCGAACTTCGTACGGCGGGTCATGCGGTACGCGATCCCCGGCGGCGTCATCGCGGCGGCGGCCACCTTCACCACGTACCTCCTGGCCCGCCACCACTACACGGGCACGGACTCCCTGGGCGCCGAGACCAGCGCGGCCACCCTCACGCTCTTCCTGGTCTCCCTGTGGGTCCTCGCGATCATCGCCCGCCCCTACACCTGGTGGCGCCTCGCCCTGGTCGCCGCCATGGGAGGGGCCTTCCTCCTGGTCCTCGCCGTCCCCTGGCTCCAGAAGTTCTTCGCCCTGAAACTGGTGGGCGTGACGATGCCGTGGACGGCGGTGGCGATCGCGGCGGCGGGCTGCGCCCTGCTGGAACTGGCGTGGCGGTGGGTGGGCCGGAGGTTCCCGACGTGAGGACCCGGCCTCCGGCGGGCGGCCGCCGCCCCTCGGACTGACGTCGCTTTCCGCACGTCCGGCGACGACGCCGTCCACGGAGGGGCGGCGACGACCGCCGTCCCTCAGTCGAACCAGCGGTCCCGCGCCAGTTCCGCCGTCCTCGACGGGTCCTCCAGGAGGGCCGCCACCTCGAAGCGGCGGGGCCACTGGCCGGCCGCCCAGGCGAGGCCGGCCGCCACGCCCTCCAGGGTGGCGGCGTGGACGACGCCGTCGGGGGTGCGGCGCCAGTCGAGTTCGGTGCCGCCGGCGTGGAGTTCCTCGTGCTCGACGTACGAGGCGGGGGTGGCCGGGCCCAGGAGGGCGTGCACCGAGGGCGGCACCTCGTGCTCCTCGCCGACCGTCGTCACCCCGGCCTCGACCGCCTCGCTCAGCCGGCGGACCTGGAACAGGTCGGCCAGGTCCGCGGCGCGGGACGGCGAGACGGGGAGCAGGGGGAGGCCGCCGGCCAGCGGGAGGAGGTCGGGGGCGTCCGCCACCAGGGCCTCCGACGCGTCGACCACGACCAGGGTGCCGTCCACGACCGCCCGCAGTTCGTCGGGGAGCGTCACCTGATCGGGGTCCAGGTCCGCCAGGGCCGTGTACAGGGCGTGCAGCTGCGGGGCCGTCACCTCCCGCGACGGGTCCGCCAGGCGGGCCAGGAGCTCCGCCGCGCCGCCCGGCTCGTCGAGGAGGGCCGCGACCGAGGTGCGGACGCCCAGGGCGCGCAGGACCTGCTCGTCCTCGAAGCCGGTCGCGTCGGCGGAGTCGTACAGTCCGGCGAGGAGCGGGTCCGAGCCCTCCGCGCGGAGGCCCGCCGGGTGGCGGCCGTCCAGGACCGGGTGGTCGCGCAGCCACCAGGCGGTGTACGAGCGGACGGTCTCCGTCGTGCCGTCCGGGAGGAGCACCCGTACCGGCTGGGTCAGGGCGTCCCGGAGCGGCGGCTGCGCGAGGAGGGCGAGCGCCATGGGCCAGCAGTCGTCGTCGACCAGATCCAGGTCCCGTACGGCCACGATCTCCGTCGCCACCGGGGGCACGGGGGTCTCCGGGAGCCGGTCCAGGACGTCCTCGCACCAGACGTCGACCGCGTCGAGGAGACCCGCGTCGTCCGGCTCGGGATAGTCGCCCTCGCGCGGCTCGACCTCGTCCGGGTCGAGGACCAGGTCGGTCGCGCGGATCAGGGCGAAGTTCGCGAGCACCCCGCACGCGGCGAGCGGCTGCTCACCCCAGCGGGCGGCCAGGTCGCCGTCGACGAAGGCGAGTTCGTCCTCGCGCATCACCGAGGCGAAGGGCGAGCCCGTGAGGACCAGCTCGCCCGCGGGGGAGAGTTCGCCGTCCTCGTCGGGGAGGGCGAGCGCGCCGAGCCACGGCTCGTCGCCCGGGTCGAGCTCCGCGTCCCTGACCAGGGCGAGGACCGTCTCGGCCAGTTCCTCCGCGTCGAGGGTGTCGGCGTCCTCGTCCCAGATCTCCCCCGCGTCGAGGGAGGCCGCGACCGCCGCCCGCACCTGCGGGGTCGTCAGGACCGCGCGGGGCGTGGCGGGCAGGGCGCCCAGCTTCTCCAGGAGCGGGTGCGCCGCCTCCGGGTGCGCCACCTTCAGACCGAGCCGGGTCAGCTCGGCGGGGGTGCGGTCCTGCGGCAGGAGGACCTGGCGGGGGCCGATCGTCGTACGGATCCTGGCGCCCTCGGCGTTCTCGGCGAGCGGCACCGGGAGGCCCGTCAGACGGTCCGGGTCGACGCCGGCGAGCGAGTCGTACAGCCGCCACCACCACGTCGGCGGCCGGTCCACCCCGGCGAGTCGGTCGACGGCCTCGGTGAGGGGCACGCGTCCGATGCCGAGCGTACGGAGCTCGGGGCGGCGCTCCAGGCCGGCCGGGAGGAGCGTCGGGAACACCTCGGCGAGGACCTCGACGGTCTCCGCGCCCGCGCCCTCCACGACCTCCGCCTCGATCGGGCGGAGCGCGGGCAGCTCCTCGGACGGCGCGGCGGGCGCCAGGAACGCCACCCTCGGCAGCCGGTCCAGGATCGCCTCGCGCAGCGCCCCGTCGAGCGGGCCCTTGCCGAGCGGCCCGGGCACGAGGTCGAGGGCCGCGGTCGTCACCGGCCGCCAGTCGGAGAGCAGTTCGGCGTACGCGTCGGCCGCGCGCTGCACCAGGAAGTCGGTGAGCGGCCCCGGCGCCGGGTGCCGGCGGGCGGTGTCCAGCGGGAGGGACGCGATGAGGAGCGCGGGGATGCCGAGCGGCTCGTCGGTCGGGGTGGGGGCGTGCACGACGGGCGTGGTGCGGGGGTGCTTCGGGGCGCCCTCGGCGTCCACGGGTACGGCCCAGGTGACGGACCAGTGGGGGCGCAGGCGCTCCTCGACCGGGCGGTCCTTGAGGAGCCCGGACTCGATCGGGCCGCCGTGGGTGACGGTCCGCCAGCGGTGGCCGCCGGCCGCGGAGTCGTCGATCCGGACGTAGCCGTCCTCGTCGGAGCGGCGGAGGGTCCGCACCCCTCCTCCGGGTGTCTCGACGACGATCTCCGCGAGACCCGGAAGGGTGAGGAGGAGGGCGTCGTCGACGGAGGCGAGGAGGCGCTCGGTCAGGTCCTCGGCGGCGGTGTCGCGCATCGGGAGGACGACGACGGTGTCGTAGCCCTCGGGGGCGGTGCCCTCGGCAGGCAGCGGCAGGCGCAGCAGCGGTACGTGGCCGTCGCGGCGGCGCAGTTCGTCGCCGAGGCCCGGGCTGTACCGGGCGGCTTCGGCGGCCAGCTCCCGCGCCTCGGCGAGGGACCAGCGGACGCCGCCGTGCCGGCCCAGGACGGCGGGCTCGTCGGTGACGGCGAGGACGGCGGCGAAGCCGACGCCGAAGCGGCCGACGGCGCCGTGGCCCTGCTCGCGTTTGGCGGAGGCGCGGAGGGTGGACAGCGACTCGGCTCCGGCGGCGTCCAGCGGGGCGCCGGTGTTCGCCGCGGCGAGGACGGCGGGGCCCTCGTGGTCCGCGGGGTGCAGGGTCAGCCGGAGGCGGCCCGTGACGCCGGCGCGGTGGGCGGCGTCGGCGGCGTTCTGGGCGAGCTCGACGACGAGGCGGTCGCGGTAGCCGCCGAGCGCGAGGTCCTCCTCGGCGTTGGCGTCCTCGCGGAACCGGGCGGGACTGGCGCCCCAGGCGTCGAGCACGCCCCGCCGCAGCCGTGCGGTGCCGAAGGGGTCGGTTCCGTCGGTCGTCGTCCGGACGCTGACGCTCACGTCTGACTCCACTCTTCGGGGCGGTCGTTCCCGGACCATTGGGCCCGGGGCCCGAAGGTACCGCGGGCCGCGCCCGCCGAGCACGCGGCCCGGAGGCGGGGCGCGGCCCGGGCCGGTGGGCGGGCTACGAGTGGCCCAGGTCCTCCGACGCCGCGTCCGGTTCCGTCGTGGAGCCGGAGTCCTTCGCCGGGCGGAGGGGGAACTCGTCCGCCGCCATGGAGTCCAGCACCGGCGGCGCCGGCCGCGGCGGCTTCGGCATGACGGCGGCCTCCGAGTGACCGCCGCAGCCGTACGCGAGGGACACGACCCGGCCGTCCGCCGGGGAGAACTCGTTGGCGCAGATGCCGAACGCCTGCTTCAGGGACCCGGCCAGCGGCACCAGGAACGCGCAGGACTCGCAGGAGGCGGGCGCCGCCTGGGCCATCGGCGTCTTCGCGCCGAACGCCTCGTCCCACCGGTCCGCGGCCACGTGCAGGCCGTAGCGGGAGAGGACCCGCGCCCGGCGCATGCCGAGTTCCTCCGCGACCGCGGCGATGGCGCCGCGCGACGGGGTGCGCGAGGTGAGCTCGGCGTCCTCCTCGTCGAGGTGCTCCTCCATCTCCTCCGAGACGACGGAGTTCGGCGGCGGCGCGTCCTCGCCGGAGTAGCCGGGCTCCAGGCGCAGGTCGTCCTGCTCCGTGGGGAGGAGGTCGCCGGGCCCCATGTCGCCGGGCCGCAGCCGCTCGCTCCACGGCACCCATTCGGGGGCGAGGAGCGCGTCGGCGCCGGGCAGCAGGACGGTTTCGTCAAGCGTGACGTTCTTGGCGCGGGAGGCGCGGGTGACGGTCACCGCCCAGCGCCAGCCCCGGTAGCCGGGCTCCTTGGACTCGAAGAAGTGCGTGACGACCCGGTCGCCCTCCGCGACGACCTCGACGTGCGCGCCCACGATCCCTGGCGCGGCCGCCTCCTCGGCGGCCTCCCGCGCGAGGTCTACGGCCTCCGCGCACAGGCGGTCGGGGGTACGCGTGGCTCGCGGGGTACGCGGGGTACCGCTTCGCGTCGTCGCAGCACTCACAGGTCTCGCTTCTCTCCTACGCCGTCTCACGGGTGCGCCGGCCGAGGGGCGGGAGCGAAGCCACGGGCGGCGGGCGGAGCGGACCAGGGGGCCGCATCGACGTCCGCACCCGACTTGTCTCGCGCGTCTCGGGCACACCTAACGTCATCCATTCTGCGGGATGCCGAAGAGGCGCGCGGCCGAGAGATTCCGCCGGTGACGCGCTACGCACGCTACCCCGTTCGCGGGCCTCCGCCCACATGCCCGCTCCAAGTGGCCCGCATCCCGGACGACCCGCCCGCCCGAACCGCCCCCGTACGGGCCGCGGCGGACGACGGGGGCGAGGGCGTACGGGCCCGGGCCGGGGACCCGGGAGCGAGGGCGTACGGGCCGGGCCGGAGGCCCGGGAGCGGGGGCGTACGGGCCGGGCCGGGGGCCCGGGACGGAGCCGTGCGGCGGCCGTCCGTCACCGATCGCTCCCGGCCGTCCTCGTCGTGCCCCGGTTCGCGGGGCGCGCCCGTGGGGCACTATGACGGAGTGGCAGCCGCACGGTCCCCCGTACGATCGCATGATCCCGCCGGGCCGCTCCGCCGAGCGGGCCGGAAGGTCGGGCGTGCCCTGCACCTGCCGTTCACCGGGACCGCGAAGGGCATCCGCAAGGCCACTCACGCGCACGGCGCGGGCGAGTCGGGCCTCGGGAAGCTGATCGAGCTGCACGCCGTGAACGGCGCCGGCGACGTCATGATCACCGTCGCCCTCGCCTCCACCGTCTTCTTCTCCGTGCCGACCGACGAGGCCCGCGGCCGCGTCGCGCTCTACCTGGCCGTCACGATGGCCCCCTTCACCCTCCTCGCCCCCGTGATCGGTCCCCTCCTGGACCGGATCCCGCACGGGCGGCGCGCGGCGATGGCGGGCGCGATGCTGACCCGCGCGGTCCTCGCGATCATGATGTCGGGGGCGGTGGCGACGGGCGGGCTGGAGCTCTATCCGGCGGCGCTCGGCGTCCTCGTGGCCTCCAAGGCGTACGGGGTGGTCCGCAGCGCCGTCGTGCCCCGGCTCCTGCCACCGGGCTTCTCGCTCGTGAAGGCGAACTCCCGGGTCACCCTCGCCGGGCTGCTCGCCACCGGCATCGCCGCGCCCGTGGGGGCGGGGCTGCAGATGGTCGGGTCGGGGTGGCCGCTGTACGGGGCGTGCGCCCTGTTCCTGCTCGGTACGTTCTGGGCCCTGCGGATGCCGCACAAGGTGGACTCCGCGAAGGGCGAGCGGCGGGCGCACCTGCTGACCCACGGCGAGAAGAAGCCGAGTCTGCGGACGGTGGGCCCGTCGGTGCTGCGCGGCCTGACGGCGAACGCGTCGCAGCGCATGCTGTCCGGCTTCCTGATCTTCTTCCTGGCGTTCCTGCTGCGGGAGCATCCGCTGTCGGGGCAGAGCGCCGCCGTCTCCCTGGGGATCGTGGGCGTGGCGGCGGGCACCGGGAACGCCTGCGGTACGGCCGCCGGCTCGTTGCTGCGGGACAGGGGCCACGGGCCCGAGGTGATCATCGCCGCGATGATCACGACGGTGTTCGGCACGGCGGTCTTCACCGCCGTCTTCTTCGGCGGCCTGATGGTCGCCGTCCTCGGCGCGGTCGCGGGGCTCACCCAGGCCCTGTCGAAGCTGTCGCTGGACGCGCTGATCCAGCGGGACGTGCCGGAGCTGGTGCGGACCTCGGCGTTCGCTCGTTCCGAGACGGCCCTGCAGATGGCGTGGGTGGTGGGCGGCGGGATCGGCATCGCCCTGCCCCTGAACGGCACCCTCGGCATGTCCGTCGCCGCCGCCATCCTGGGTCTGGGCGCGCTCTTCTCCGTCCGTGGCCTCCTCTCGGCGTCCCGCAGCCGCTCGGGCCCCAAGGGCCGCCCCAGGGCGAAGGTGCCCTAGGCCGAACCCGCGCAGCCCGTACGGGGCCCCTGGGCGCCCGTACGGGGGCCCCTGGGCACCCCGGAGGAGGCCGAGGGCGCTCCCGCACGGGGCCGAGGCCGTCCGGCGCGGGGCCCGGAACACCCCGTACGGGGCCGGGGGCGCCCGCATGAAGGGCTCGGGCCGTCCCGTGGCGGGGCCCGGAGCGCCCCGCCACCACGCCCGCGACTCTCCGTCCCGAAGCTCCGGACGCCCCGTGACGAAGCCCCGGACACTCCGTACGAAGCGGTACGCCGGGGCGGCACGCCGTACCCCCGCGTGGCGCGGGCGCGGCGGCCCGATAGCCTTCGGCTCATGACCGTTGCGTTCTTCTCCGGCTCGCGCCGCCGGGCCGCCGTCGCCCTCGGGGCCGTCTCCGCCGGGCTCCTCGTACTCTCCGCCTGCGACAAGCCGACTCCGCTCGCGACCCTGACGGTCGGGACCGAATCGGTGAACACCGAGGCCGCCTGCTACAACGACGGCGACGCCATCAAGGAGTCGCAGATCCAGCAGTGCCTCAACAAGAAGGCCGAGAAGACCATCACGGTCTCCGCGGACGACAAGATCCGCTTCGGCGTGGACCCGAAGATCGCGGACAACGGCTGGACGATCTTCCTCGGCGGCCAGCAGGCCGAGCCCGAGCCGTACAAGAAGACGTACCGGACCATCCCGGCCAGCGCCTTCTTCTCCAGCCAGACCGGCGAGGCCACCGACAAGACCCAGGTGACCATCGTCGAGAACACCGGCAAGAAGCTGACCGGCGTCTGGCACTTCCAGCTGAAGAAGGACTCCTGATCCGCCGGTGGTCCACCGGATCCTGATCGTGACGGCCGTGGCGGCGGAGGCGGACTCCGTCGCCGCCGGCCTCGGCCCCGGCGGCCCTGAGCTCCTCCCGCTGCCGGGGGGCCTCGTCCTGCGCCGCCACGACCGCGTCGACGTCCTCGTCGGCGGGGTCGGCCCCGCGGCCGTCGCCGCCGCGACGGGGACGGCCCTCGCGTGCGAGGCCCTCGCCGGGGGCGGCTACGGCCTCGTCGTCTCCGCCGGGATCGCCGGCGGGTTCCGGCCGGCCGCGCCGCTCGGGTCCGTGGTCGTGTCCTCGGCGATCGTCGCCGCCGACCTCGGGGCCGAGACCCCGGACGGGTACCTCGCCGTCGAGGAGCTCGGCTTCGGCCGCTCCGTCCACCCCGTGTCCGAGGCGCTCACCGGCCGGATCACGGCCGCCCTGGACGCCGGCGGCCCGCCGCACGCCCTCGCGCCCGTCCTCACCGTCTCCACCGTCACCGGCACCGCCCGCCGCGCCGCCGAACTCGCGGAGCGCCATCCGGGGGCCGCCGCCGAGGCGATGGAGGGCTTCGGCGTCGCCGAGGCCGCCGCCGCGCACGGCGTGCCGGTCGTCGAGATCCGGGCCGTGTCGAACGCCGTCGGGCCGCGCGACCGCGCCGCCTGGCGCATCGGCGAGGCCCTGGGCGCCCTCCGGCACACCTTCGAGCTGCTCGGCCGTACCGTCTTCGTGGAGGCGCACGCGTGGAACTGAAGATCGCCTACTCGCCCTGCCCGAACGACACCTTCGTCTTCGACGCCTGGGCGCACGGCCGGGTCCCGGGCGCGCCCCGGCTCGACGTGACGTTCGCGGACATCGACGTCACCAACGGCTGGGCGGAGGGCGGCACCGACACGCACGACGTCCTGAAGGTGTCGTACGCCGTGCTGCCGTGGATCCTCGACGAGTACGCCCTGCTGCCCTGCGGCGGCGCCCTGGGCCGCGGCTGCGGCCCGCTGGTGCTGACGCGGGACGCGCACACGGACCTCACGGGGAGGACGGTCGCGGTGCCGAGCGAGCGCTCCACCGCGTACCTGCTGTTCCGGCTGTGGGCGGCCGAGACGGTGCCCGGGGGCGTCGGCGAGGTCGTCGTGATGCCGTTCCACGAGATCATGCCCGCCGTGCGGGACGGGAAGGTCGACGCGGGGCTCGTCATCCACGAGGCCCGCTTCACGTACAAGGACTACGGGCTGCACTGCCTCGCCGACATGGGCGAGCACTGGGAGTCCACGACCGGGCTCCCGATCCCGTTGGGGGCGATCGTCGCCCGCCGTTCGCTGGGCGCCGGGACCCTCCGGCTGCTCGCCGAGTCCGCCCGCGCGTCGGTACGGATGGCCTGGGACGACCCCGAGGCCTCCCGGCCGTACGTCCTGGAGCACGCCCAGGAGATGGACCCGAAGGTGGCCGACCAGCACATCGGTCTCTACGTGAACGAGTTCACGGCCGACCTCGGCGAGCGCGGCTACGCGGCGGTCCGCGGGCTGCTCACGCGGGCCGCGGCCGAGGGGCTCGTACCGCCCCTCGGCCCGGACGCGCTGCGGTTCCCGTGAGGGGAGCGCCGGACGGGGTCCGGCAGCCGCCCGAAGTCCGCGGAGCAGCGCGGGGGCGGCCGGAGGACTAGACGTCGAGCTGGTCGGCGACCGCGCGGAGCAGGCCGGCGATCTTCTTGCCCGCCGCCTTCTCCGGGTAGCGGCCGCGCTCCAGCATCGGCGTGATGTTCTCCAGGAGCGTCGTCAGGTCCTGCACGATGGACGCCAGCTCGTCGGGCTTGCGGCGCTGCGCCGCGGCGACGGACGGGGTCGGGTCGAGGACCGTGACGGACAGCGCCTGGTCGCCTCGCTGACCTGCGACGACCCCGAACTCCACCCTCTGCCCCGGCTTCAGTGCGTCGACTCCGGCGGGGAGCACCGACGAGTGGACGAAGACGTCGCCGCCGTCGTCGCGGGAGAGAAAGCCGAAGCCCTTCTCGCTGTTGAACCATTTGACCTTGCCGGTAGGCACGTCTGTCCTCGTCCTCGTCCTCGTCGATGGGGATGGCAAACGGCGGGTCGTCGACCGACCCGCCGGCACCAGGCTAATGCTCAGGAGGCCGGTGACAAGACGCCGCCTGCGTGTTCCTCCGGCCTGGGAACTACCCTGGCCGGATGCGTAGTGAAACCCCCGCCGCGCCGGTGGACGACAGTGCCCCGGGTGACGGTCTGGTCAAGGCCGGTGTGGTCCTGTTCGCGATCGGCGCGGTCGCGACGCTGGTCACCGTGGCCCCGCTGTTCCTCGGGACGGACCCGTTCCCCACCGTCGCGTACCTCGTGTCGATGCTGATGGGGGTCGGATTCCTCGTCGCCGCCGCCGGGCTCCTGCGTTCGGTCGCGGCCCAGCGGCGGCAGGCCCGAAAGGCTTCGGCCGCGGCCGCTCAGCCCCGGTAGCCCTCCCACCAGGGACGGAAGTCCGTCAGGTCCGTCAGGACCACGTCCGCGCCGGCCGCGGCCAGCTCCTCGGCGGGGCAGGGACCGGTCGCGACGGCCACCGAGTAGGCGCCCGCGGTGGCGGCGCCCCGGACGTCGCCCACGTGGTCGCCGACGTACACCCCGGCGCCGTGCGCGCGCAGGGCCTTCGCCTTGCCCTCGGCCCACAGGCCGCCGGCGACCGCGTCGGGCTCGATGCCGAGGTGGGCGAGGTGCAGCTCGGCGTGCGGGCCGTTCTTCGCGGTGACGACGATCGTGCGGCCGCCCGCCTCGCGCACGGCCTCGATCGCGTCCCGGGCCCCCGGCATCGGGACGGTGGGCCCGATCGCGTACGAGGGGTAGAGCGCCCGGTAGCGGGCGGTCATCTCCGTGACGTGCTCGGCGGGGAACCAGTGCGCCATCTCCTGCTCCAGCGGCGGCCCGAGGCGGCTCACGACGAGGTCGGCGTCGATCGGGACGCCCGTCTCGGCGGAGAAGGCGACGAAGGCCGCCTTGATGCCGGGACGGGTGTCGAGCAGCGTCAGGTCGAGGTCGAAGCCGACGGTGAGCGGGTTCGTGGGCGCGGTTGTCATGGGCTCATTCTCGCTGTCCCCGGGGGCCGGGTGTTCGAATAAGGGCGCTGCTTAGACTGAGGTGAGCCTAACCAAACCTGTACTCCGCCGATGGGGCCCGATGCCAGCCGCTTTCCGAACCAGACGGGTCCTCGCGACCTCGGCGGCCCTCGTCGCCCTGCTCCTCGCCGTCCTCCTCAGCCTCGCCGTCGGCGCCCGTCCCGTCGCGCCCTCCACCGTCCTCGACGCCCTGCTGCACGGCGCCACCGGCGACGACGCCGAGGTCGTCCGGCAGCTCCGCGTCCCCCGCACCCTCATCGGGCTGATGGTCGGCGCCGCCCTCGCGCTCGCCGGCACCGCCCTCCAGGGCATCACCCGCAACCCGATCGCCGACCCCGGCATCCTCGGCATCAGCCAGGGCTCCTCCGTCGCGGTCGTCCTCGCCATCGCCTTCCTCGGCGTGCACGAGCTCAGCGGGTACGTGTGGTTCGCCTTCGCCGGCGCCGCCCTCGCCTCCGTCGCCGTCCACGCGATCGCCTCCGGCGGGCGCGGCGGGGCCACCCCCGTGAAACTGGCGCTCGGCGGGGCCGCGATCAACGCGCTGCTGCTCTCCGTCACCACCGGCGTCCTCACGACCAGGGCCTCCGCCCTCGACGAGTTCCGGTTCTGGCAGATCGGCTCCCTCGACGGACGCGACACCGAGATCGTCGGCCGCGTCTGGCCCTTCCTGCTGCTCGGCGCCGTCCTCGTCGTCTCCGTGGCGCGCGGGCTCGACGCCCTCGCCCTCGGCGAGGACGTCGCCAAGGGGCTCGGCCAGCGCGTCGCGACCGTACGGATCGTCGGCGGGCTCGGCGCGACCGTCCTCACCGGCACGGCCGTCGCCGCCGCCGGCCCCGTCGCCTTCGTCGGCCTCGCCGTCCCCCACATCGCCCGCGCGATCGTCGGCTCCGACCACCGCTGGGTCCTGCCGATGGCCGCGCTCGTCGGCCCGGTGATGCTGCTCGTCGCCGACGTCGCCGGCCGGATCGTCTTCCCGCCGGGCGAGATCCCGGCCGGGGTGATGACGGCCCTGATCGGCGTGCCGTTCCTGGTGACGCTGGTACGGCGGAAGGCGGTGGCGGCGTGAGCGCGATCCCGACCGGCGGGCCGTCCCCGGCCCCGCTCGTACGGCGGAAGGCGGTGGCGGCGTGAGCACGACCCTGCCGGTCCCGCCCGCGAAGGATCCGTCCGCGAGGGGCGCGGCCCCCGCCGGACTCCTCCGCGCCGGACGGGCCTCCTTCCTCGTCCACCGCCGCTCCGCCCTCGTCGCCACGGGCCTCCTGGCCCTCCTGGCCGCCGCCTGCGTCGCGTACCTCTGCGTCGGCGAGCGGTTCGTCGCGCCCGGCGAGGTCGTGCGGATCCTCCTCGGCCGGCCGTCGACGTCGGCGTTCGTCGTCGAGGAGCTGCGCGAGCCGCGGCTCGTCGTCGCCCTCGCCGTCGGCGCCGCCTTCGGCATCGCGGGCGGCCTCGTCCAGACCGTCGCCCGCAACCCGCTCGCCAGCCCCGACATCATCGGCATCAGCCAGGGCGCCGGAGCCGTCACCGTCGCCGCGATGACCTTCGGCCTCACCTCGTACGCCGTCCTGCCGTACGTCTCCGTCGCGGGCGGCGTCCTCGCCGCCGCCCTCGTGTACGCCTTCGCCTGGCGCGGCGGACTGCACGCGACCCGCTTCGTGCTCATCGGCATCGGCATCGCGGTCGCGCTGCGGTCCCTCATCACGCTCTTCATGACGAAGGGCGACTACCTCGTCGCCCAGCAGGCCCAGATCTGGATGACCGGCTCCCTCAACGGCCGCGGCTGGGACGAGTCCGCGCCCATCCGCTGGACGCTGCTCCTCCTGCTGCCCGCCGTGCTGTGGGCGGCCCGCGCCCAGCGGACCGTCTCCCTCGACGACGACACGGCGACCGCGCTCGGCGCACGGCTCGGCGGCGTCCGGCTCGGGCTCGTCGCCGTCGGCGTCGTCCTCGCGTCCGTGGCGACGGGCGTCGCCGGACCGGTCGACTTCGTCGCCCTGCTCGCCCCGCAGATCGCCCGCCGCACCGCCCGGACGGCGCAGATCCCGCTGCTCTGCTCCGCGCTCACCGGCGCGGTGATCGTGGTCGTCGCCGACCTGCTCGGCCGACGGCTGTTCTCCCCCGTCGAACTGCCCGTGGGCGTCCTCACGGCGGCGGTCGGCGCCCCGTACCTGATCTGGCTCATCGTCCGGAGCCGAGCCACTGGAGGTGCTTCGTGAGCAGACTGCGGGCCCGCGAGCTGACGCTCGCCTACGAGGACCGGACCGTCGTCGAGGAGCTCGACCTCGCGGTCCCCGACGGCAGGGTGACCGTGATCGTCGGCCCCAACGCCTGCGGCAAGTCCACGACGCTGCGGGCGCTCGGGCGGCTGCTGAAGCCGGCGGGCGGCGCCGTCCTCCTCGACGGGGAGTCGCTGGCGAAGCTCCCGACCAAGCGGATCGCCCGCTCGATCGGCCTGCTGCCGCAGACCCCCGTCGCGCCCGAGGCCATCACCGTCGCCGACCTGGTGTCCCGGGGCCGCCAGCCGCACCAGGCCTGGTGGAGGCAGTGGTCGGAGGAGGACGAGCGGGCCGTCGCCGACGCCATGTCCCGTACGGACGTGACCGCCCTCGCCGACCGGCCCGTCGACGCGCTGTCGGGCGGGCAGCGGCAGCGGGTGTGGATCGCGATGGCCCTCGCCCAGGAGACCGACCTGCTCCTCCTCGACGAGCCCACCACCTACCTGGACATCTCCCACCAGGTGGAGGTCCTCGACCTGGTCCGCCGCCTCAACCGGCTGCGCGGCCGGACCGTCGTCCTCGTCCTCCACGACCTGAACCAGGCCGCCCGGTACGCCGACCACCTCGTCGCCATGAAGGCGGGGCGGGTGGTCGCGGAGGGGCCGCCGTCGGAGATCGTCACGGAGTCCCTCGTACGGGACGTCTTCGGGCTCTCGTCGGTCGTCGTCCCCGACCCGGTCACGGGGTCACCCCTGGTGGTGCCGGGGGCACCGTGGCACGCGGAGGAGCGGGTCCCCGACTGACCCGGCCCGCTCGGCCCCGGGCCCCGCCCCGGGGCCCGGGGCCCGGGGCCCGGGGCGCGCCGGGTTCAGCGGCGGCGGGAGCGCCAGAGGAGGAAGAGGGACGAGGCGATCGCCGCGCCCCGGAGGGTCCAGGGCCAGGTCTCGGAGATCGCCGCGCCCATCGCCTCCCCGCCCGGCGCCACCGCCTCCCCCCAGCGGCCCTCGACGCGGCCCCAGATCCAGGCGGCCCCGCCGGCGGCGGCGAGGCCGGGGATCACCAGGACGGCGGTCCTGATCTCGCCCTGGGTCAGCCGGCGGGAGGAGTACGCGAGGAGCCAGCCCGCCGCGAGGGCGATCAGCGAGCCGAAGACGGCCCCGCCCAGCAGGAGCAGCGCGGCGAGCAGGACGAAGGGGTTCGCGAGGCGGGCCCGGGTGCGGGGTGCCGCCGCCGGTTCCGCCCCGGCCTCCGGCTCCTCGGGGGCCGGGGCCCCGGCCTTGCGGAGCCGGAGGATCCGCGCCAGGCGGCGGGCCTTCCCCGGCGCGGGCTCCTCGGCCTCGTCCTTCTCGTCCTCCGCCGGAGCGGGCGGCGCGAAGAGGTCCGGGCGTTCGACGCCCCCGACGAAGCCCAGGAGTCCGAGGTCGTCGGCGTCCGTGTTCCACCAGTCCGCCGCCGTGCCGTCGGGGTCCCGTCCGCCCTGGGCCGGGATCGCAGGGACCTCGGAGGCCTCGGAGGCCTCGGAGGCCTCCGAGGCCTCGGTGGCCCGGGGGGGCCGGGGGGCCGACGCGCCGGAGGTCCCGCTCCGATTTCCGGGGGTCCCGGTCGCGCCCCCTCCGTCCTCCCCCGCCCGCGGCTCCGGCATCCGCGGCCCCGCCCGGTCCACGACCTCGTCCGGAGTGCCCAGGGCGCCGAGGATGCCCCGCACCGCCGCCGTGCTCTCCTCGCCCCGTGTGGCGCGCCGACGGTCGATCTCGTCGCGCAGGCCGGACACGAGCTTCCGCCGGTCGCTCGCCGGCAGCTGCCGCTGCTGGGCCAGATCGCCGACCCGGCTCAGATAGTCGTAGACCAACTGGTCGCTCTCGATCCCCACGGCGCCCCTCCACGGCCGGTCCACCCGGTACGGCCCGACGTTAGCGCCTGAACAGCGGCTAACGTGGTCCGGATGGGGATCGGTGAGCTCGACCGGGAGGCGCACGTGCCCGAAGCAACCAGCGCCGGCGCGGCGCCGCGCACGCTCGCGGAGGCGCTGCGCGCGCGGGGCGACGAAGGGCTCGCCGCGCTGCTGCGCGCCCGGCCCGACCTGCTGAGTCCCGTACCGAACGACCTGACGCAGCTGGCGACCCGCGCGGGCACGCGGGGTTCGGTGGTGCGGGCGCTGGAGCGGCTCGACCGGTTCGCCCTCCAGACGGCCGAGGCGCTGGCCGTCGCCCCGGACCCCGCCCCGTACCCCGTACTGCTCGCGCTGCTCGCCGGCGACGAGGGCGACCCGGCGATCGAGGCGGCGCTGCCGGGCGCGGTGGCGCTGCTGCGCGAGCAGGCCCTCGTGTGGGGCGAGGACGACCGGCTGCGGCTGGTGCGGACCGCGCGGGAGCTGCTCGCGCCCTCGGCCCAGCATCCGTCGCCGACCGGGCTCGGGCCGACGGTCGCGGAGGCGACGGCGGGGATGTCGCCGGGCCGGGTGCAGGAGATCATCGCGGCGGCCGGGCTGTCGGCGACGCACGATCCGGTGTCGGCGGTGGCGGCGCTCACGGAGCTGTTCACCGACCGGGCGCGGATGGGCGCGCTGCTCGACGAGGCGTCCCCGGAGGCCCTCTCCGTCCTGGACCGGCTGGTGTGGGGTCCGCCGTACGGCGAGGTGACGGCGAATCCGGCGCCTCCGGTGCGCTGGCTGCGCGACCGGGGGCTGCTGCTGCCGGTGTCGGCACGGACGATGGTGCTGCCGCGCGAGGTGGCGCTGCACCTGCGGGGCGGGCGGGCGCACCGGGCGCCGGAGCCGGTGGCGCCGGTGGTGGAGGTGGCGCGCGAGTACCGTCCCCAGGTGGTGGACAGCGCCGCCGCCGGGCAGGCGTACACGGCGCTCGCGACCGTCGAGGAGCTGCTGAAGTCCTGGGACCAGGGCGGTCCGCAGGTGCTGCGGGCGGGCGGGATGTCCGTACGGGACCTCAAGCGGACGGCGGCGGCCCTCGACGTGACGGAGCAGGTCGCCGCGTTCTGGCTGGAGCTGTGCTTCGGGGCGGGGCTGCTGGCCTCGGACGGGGAGGCGGACGAGCGGTACGCGCCGACGCCCGCGTACGACGACTGGCTCGACCTGCCGCCCGCCGAGCGCTGGGCGCGGCTCGTCGCGCCCTGGCTCACGGCGACCCGCACGGCGGGCCTGGTGGGCGGCCAGGACGCGAAGGGCCGCACGCTCGCCGTTCTCGGCCCGGATCTGGACCGCGCGGCCGCGCCGGAGGTCCGCCACCGGGTCCTGGAGCTCCTCGCGACCCTGCCGCCGGGCGCCGCGGCCGATCCCGGGACGGTGTTCGCCCGGCTGCGCTGGGAGCGGCCGCCGCGGGGCGCGGCGCAGCCGGTCCCGCCGCGCGCGCCGCAGGCCGCGGCCGGGACGGACGAGACCACCGGAACCGGCACCGGCACCCGCCCCGAGGCCCACGGCGACCTGCGGTCCCGGCTCGCGCGGTGGGCGCTCGCCGAGGCCGAGCTGCTGGGGCTCACGGGCCGGGGCGCGCTCGCGTCGCCCGCCCGGGCGCTGCTCAACCTGCCGCTGGCGGAGGCGGCGACGCCCACCGACCACGGGGGCCGGGTCGAGCTGTCGGTGGCCGCCGGGCGGGCGGCGACCCTGCTCGCGCCGCTGCTTCCGGAGGCCGTCGACCACGTGCTGCTCCAGGCCGACCTGACGGCCGTCGCGCCCGGGCCGTTGCGGCGGCCGCTGGCCGACGCGCTCGCGGTCCTGGCGGACGTGGAATCGAAGGGTGGCGCGACGGTGTACCGGTTCACGCCCGGTTCCGTGCGGCGCGCCCTCGACTCGGGGCGGTCGGCCTCCGACCTGCACGACTTCCTGGCCGCGCACTCCCGGACGCCGGTGCCGCAGCCGCTCGCGTATCTGATCGACGACGTGGCCAGGAGGCACGGCCATCTGCGGGTCGGGGCGGCCTCCGCGTACGTGCGCTGCGACGACGACACCGTCCTCGGCGAGATCCTGGCCGACCGGCGCTCCGCCGCCCTGGGCCTGCGCCGCCTCGCGCCGACGGTGCTCGCGGCACAGACGGACCCGGCGTCGCTGCTGGAGGGGCTGCGGTCGATGGGGTACGCCCCGGCGGCCGAGTCCGCCGAGGGCGACGTCCTGGTCACCCGCGCCGACGCGTACCGCACGCCCGCCCGGACGGCCCCGGCGCCCGTCCCGGAGGGCCCGCCGGTCCCCGACACGACGCTCCTCGGCGCGGCGGTGAGGGCGATCCGGGCGGGCGACCGGGCGGCGACGGCGGTACGGAAGGAGCCCGCAGCGCCCGTGGCGTCGGCGGGCGGCCTCCCGCGCACCTCGGCGGCCGAGACCCTGGCGACGGTCCAGGCGGCGGCGATGACGGGCACGGCGGTCTGGATCGGCTACGTCAACGCGGAGGGCGCGGCGAGCCAGCGCGTCATCGCCCCGGTCCGCGTCGAGGGCGGCTTCGTGACGGGCTACGACCACACGGCCGACGAGGTCCGCACGTACCCCCTGCACCGGATCACGGGCGTGGCGGAACTGGCGGACGACCAGGTGTGACGGGGGCCGGGGTCGGTCCGGTTCCGGCACCGGGCGGACCCGTTCCCCGGCGGCGGCGCGTTCGGCCGGCGCGAGCAGGCCGAGCACGCGGCGCAGGCGGGGCTTGCCGGCCGCGTGCGGTTCCGTGCGGTCCACGTACGTCCCGGGGCCGCTCCCCGGGCCGACGGCCCCATGGGTCTCCGTCGGTCCGGGCGTGCCGGTGATCAGCGCGACCGTGGTCCCGGACGGGCCCTCGCACCACGCGCCGTGCACCCGTCACACGGGCGTCGCACGCCCGGAACGCCGGGCACGACCATGCTGCACACTGGAGGATTGGCCGTCACCGAAAGCGGCCCGGGAAGGACCAGATCGCACGTGAATGGGCCACTCATCGTCCAGAGCGACAAGACGCTGCTCCTGGAGGTCGACCACGAGCTCGCCGAGGCCTGTCGGCGGGCCATCGCGCCGTTCGCGGAGCTGGAGCGGGCTCCGGAGCACATCCACACCTACCGGGTGACGCCGCTGGGGCTGTGGAACGCGCGGGCCGCGGGGCACGACGCCGAGCAGGTCGTCGACGCGCTCGTCGAGTACTCGCGGTACCCCGTGCCGCACGCGCTGCTCGTCGACATCGCCGAGACCATGGCCCGGTACGGGCGGCTCACGCTCTCCAAGCACCCCACGCACGGGCTCGTGCTGACCTCGACCGACCGGCCCGTCCTGGAGGAGATCCTCCGGTCGAAGAAGGTGCAGCCGCTGGTCGGGGAGCGGATCGACGCGGACACCGTGGCCGTGCACCCCTCCGAGCGCGGGCAGATCAAGCAGACGCTGCTGAAGCTGGGCTGGCCGGCCGAGGACCTCGCCGGCTACGTGGACGGGGAGGCGCACCGGATCGACCTCGCCGAGGACGGCTGGTCGCTGCGCCCGTACCAGAAGCAGGCCGTCGACGGCTTCTGGCACGGCGGCTCGGGTGTCGTCGTGCTGCCGTGCGGCGCGGGCAAGACGCTGGTCGGGGCCGGGGCGATGGCCCAGGCGAAGGCGACGACGCTGATCCTCGTCACGAACACGGTCTCCGCACGGCAGTGGAAGCACGAGCTGGTGAAGCGGACCTCGCTGACCGAGGACGAGATCGGCGAGTACAGCGGCACGCGCAAGGAGATCCGTCCGGTCACCATCGCCACGTACCAGGTGCTCACGACGAAGCGGAAGGGGATCTATCCCCACCTGGAGCTCTTCGACTCCCGGGACTGGGGGCTCATCGTCTACGACGAGGTGCACCTGCTGCCCGCGCCGGTCTTCAAGTTCACCGCCGATCTGCAGGCGCGGCGGCGGCTCGGGCTGACCGCGACGCTCGTGCGGGAGGACGGGCGGGAGTCCGACGTGTTCTCGCTGATCGGACCGAAGCGGTTCGACGCGCCGTGGAAGGAGATCGAGGCGCAGGGGTACATCGCGCCCGCCGACTGCGTCGAGGTGCGGGTGAACCTGACCGACGCGGAGCGGCTCGCGTACGCGACGGCCGAGGCGGAGGAGAAGTACCGCTTCTGCGCGACGACGGCGACGAAGCGGAAGGTGACGGAGGCCCTGGTGAAGAAGTTCGCCGGGCAGCAGATCCTCGTCATCGGGCAGTACATCGACCAGCTGGACGAGCTCGGCGAGCACCTGGACGCACCGGTGATCAAGGGCGAGACGTCGAACGCTCAGCGGGAGAAGCTCTTCGACGCGTTCCGCAACGGCGAGATCAGCGTGCTCGTGGTGTCGAAGGTCGCGAACTTCTCGATCGACCTGCCGGAGGCGACGGTCGCCATCCAGGTGTCGGGCACCTTCGGGTCGCGCCAGGAGGAGGCGCAGCGCCTGGGCCGGGTGCTACGGCCGAAGGCGGACGGTCACCAGGCGCACTTCTACTCGGTGGTGGCGCGGGACACGATCGACCAGGACTTCGCGGCGCACCGGCAGCGGTTCCTGGCGGAGCAGGGGTACGCGTACCGGATCGTGGACGCGGACGAGCTGCTGGGGTCCTAGCCGCCGCGGCCCGGTCCGTGAGCCGGGGGACGGCTCCGGTGGTCACGGGGGCGCACCGGCGGTGACGGGCGCCCGGCGGGGCGTGGTCGCCCTCGGGTCCCGCGGGGCGGCGAGGGCGGCGAAACGCAGGGGCGGGTCGTGCGGGCCGGGTCGGCGGCCGCGGGCGTCGTCGCGGCCCGGTCCCCTCAGGGCGCGCCGGGCCCGCCCGGGCGTTCCCGTACTCGGTCGGGGCCGGGGGCGTACTCGGGGCGGGGGTTCCGGACTCCCGCCTCCGGCGGTCCGTACCCGCCCAGGAGGGCGACCGTCGCCGCCGCGCCGCCGAAGGCGCGTATCGCGCGGAGGGCGGTGGCGAGGCGGTGGGGGCGGGGGGCGGTGGTCACGCGGGGGCGGGGCGTCGCTGCGGGGAAGGTCGTCGCGGTCATGCCTCCATGATGGAATCCGGACATTGCGGATACATCGGCCTGGGGGTGGAACCCGGGTCCCCCTCGCGTCGGACCCCTCCCCCTAGGGGGAAAAGGATTCGCCCCGGCCGACCGCCGGAGCTACACTCGTCCGCTTCCCCGCCTCCCTCCGTGGAGCGCCGCCGTCCGGTCGGAAACCGGCGGCCACTCCGTCGTGTCCGCGTATCCACCTGCCCGGAGGCTTCACCGTGTCCGCATCCGATCCGTCCGACCCGTCCGACCCGCTCGCGCGCGAGCGCGCCCATCTGACCTCGTCCCGCGCCGCGCTGCGCGCGATGCGGGAGGACGTCGAGGCGCTCGACATCAAGGACGTCACCGCGAACTGGGTCAACTCCCTGGTGCTCGGGCGGCAGATCGAGGAGCGGATCAAGGCGCTCGCGGACCTCGCCGACACCCCGCTCTTCTTCGGGCGGCTCGACTACCTGCACACCACGCAGGAGGGCCAGCGGTTCTACATCGGGCGGCGGCACGTCCACGACGCCGACGGCGATCCGATGGTGATCGACTGGCGTGCGCCGGTCTCGCAGCCGTACTACCAGGCGTCGAAGAAGGACCCGCAGGACGTGGGCCTGCGGCGACGCTTCGGGTACACGGGCGGCGAACTCACCGCGTACGAGGACGAGCACCTCTCCGACCCGGAGGAACTCGAACGCACCAGCCGCCTCCTCCAGGCCGAGATCGAGCGGCCCCGCGTCGGCCCCATGCGCGACATCGTCGCCACCATCCAGCCGGAGCAGGACGGCATCGTCCGCTCCGACCTGTCGGGAACGGTGTGCGTGCAGGGAGGGCCGGGCACCGGGAAGACGGCCGTCGGCCTGCACCGTGTCGCGTACCTGCTCTACGCGCACCGGGAGCGGCTCGCCCGCACCGGCACCCTGGTCATCGGGCCGAACCGTTCCTTCCTCCACTACATCGAGCAGGTCCTGCCCGCGCTCGGCGAACTGGAGGTCCGGCAGGCGACGGTCGACGACCTCGTCGCGCACGTCGAGGTGCGGGGCACGGACGAGGCGGCGACGGCGGTCGTGAAGGGCGACGCCCGGATGGCGGAGGTGCTGCGGCGGGCGGTCCGCTCGCACGTGACGCTGCCGGAGGAACCCCTGACGGTGGTGCGCGGCTCCCGGCGCTGGCGGGTCCCGGCGCACGAACTTGAGCAGATCGTAAGGGAGTTGCTCGACCGCGACATCCGGTACGGCGCCGCCCGCGAGGCCCTCCCGCAGCGCGTCGCGCACGCCGTCCTGGTCCGGATGGAGGAGGCCGGCGAGGCGCCCGACGACCGCGTGCAGAACGCGGTCGCGCGGAACACGGCGGTGAAGGCCCTGGTGAAGGAGTGCTGGCCGCTCGTCGAGCCCGCGAAGCTGGTCCTGCGGCTGCTGAGCGACGCCGACTTCCTCGCCGAGCACGCCGAGGGACTGCTCACCGAGGACGAGCAGAAGCTGCTGCTGTGGGCGAAGCCGGCGCGGAGCGCGAGGGCGGCGAAGTGGTCGGCGGCGGACGCCGTCCTCATCGACGAGGCGAAGGACCTGGTGGAGCGGACGCACTCGCTCGGGCACGTGGTCCTCGACGAGGCGCAGGACCTGTCCCCCATGCAGTACCGGGCGGTGGGCCGCCGCTGCACGACCGGTTCGGCGACGGTCCTGGGCGACCTGGCGCAGGGCACGACGCCGTGGGCGACGGAGAGCTGGGCGCAGGCGCTCGGGCACCTGGGGAAGCCGGAGGCGGTGGTGGAGGAGCTGACGGCCGGTTTCCGCGTGCCGCGCGAGGTGATCGCGTACGCCTCGCGGCTCCTTCCGCACATGTCGCCGGGGCTCGCGGCGGTGGAGTCGGTCCGGGAGAACCCGGGCTCGCTGGAGGTCCGTTCCGGTGACGCGCTCGACGAGGACGTCGTCGCGGCCTGCGTCGAGGCGCTGACGCACGAGGGCTCGACCGGCCTGATCGCCGCGGACGCGCGGATCGCGCCGCTCGCGGAGGCGCTGACGGCGGCCGGTCTGGCGTACCTCTCCCCCGGCGAGGAGACGACGGCCGAGTCGCGCCTCACGCTGGTCCCGGCCTCGCTCGCGAAGGGCCTGGAGTACGACTACGTGGTCCTGGACGAGCCGGCGGCCGTCGTCGACGGCGAACCGGACGAGCGGACGGGCCTGCGCCGGCTGTACGTGGCGCTGACGCGTGCGGTGTCGGGCCTGACGGTCGTCCACTCGGCCCCGCTGCCCGAGCAGTTGGGGACCCCGTGACCGCGGTCGGGGCGCTGCACCACGTCGAGCTGTGGGTGGGTGACCTGGCGCGGGCCGAACGCAGCCTCGGCTGGCTGCTCGGGGCGCTCGGATACGCGCCCTTCCAGTCCTGGGAGGGCGGCCGCAGCTGGGCGCTCGGTTCCTGCTACCTGGTCGTGGAGGAGTCCCCGGCCCGTACGTCGGACCGCCACGACCGCCTCCGTCCGGGCCTCAACCACCTGGCCTTCCACGCGGGCGACCGGGCGGCCGTCGACGCCCTCGTCGCCGAGGCCCCGGCGCACGGCTGGCGCCTGCTGTTCGCGGACCGGCACCCGTACGCGGGCGGGGCGGGTCACTACGCGGCGTACCTGGAGGACGAGGACGGCTTCGAGGTGGAGCTGGTGGCGGCGGAACCGGCAGCCCGGGGGTGAGCCGCGCCCCGGGAGTGAGCCGCGCCCCGGAGCGGGTCGTCACGGGGGGTCGGCGAGGGCTTCGGTGAAGGTGCGGCGGGCGACCGCGGCCAGGACGGGGTTCTCGACGCGGTAGTACTGCTCCGTCATCAGGCCCCAGGAGAGCGCCCAGCCACGGCCCCGTGCCCAGGTCGCGCCGTCGACCCCGGCGGCTTCCCGGAAGAGGGGCCGGGTCCCGGCGGTGAGCAGCGTCCAGGCGCACATCATGTCGGCGGCGGGGTCCCCGGTGCCGAGGCCGCCGAAGTCGATGACAGCGGTCAGGCGTCCGGCGCGGCCGAGGAGGTTGCCGGGCAGCAGGTCGCCGTGGAGCCAGACGGGCTCCCCGTCCCACTCCGGCACCCGCAGCACCGCCTCCCAGGCGGCCGTGGCGGCCCGCGCCGCGGCGGGGTCGTCGGCGCCGAGCACGCGGACCGCCTCCCGCGTCTCCGCGTCGCGCCCGCTCACCGGCCCGCCCCGCCAGGAGGCGGGGCCGCCGGCCGCTCCGGCCTCGCGCAGGGCGACGCCGAAGCGGCCCAACTCGACGGCGGCGTGGGCGAGATCGGTGATCGGCGCGTTGTACGCGTCGTCGCCGTCGAGCCAGGCGAACACCGACCACGGCCGGTCGTACCCCTCCCCCGGCACTCCCCGCCCGACGGGCACGGGCACGGGCAGGGGAAGGTGCGGCGCGAGGCGGGGCAGCCACTTCTGCTCCTTCTCGGCCTGTCCGACGGCCCAGTCGGCCTTCGGCAGCCGTACGGCGTACTCGTCGCCGAGCCGGAACATGACGTTGTCGGTGCCGGCGGAGTCCACCTCCCGCACGGGAAGTCCCGCCCATGCGGGGAACTGGGCGGCGATCAGCCGCTCGACGAGGGCGGTGTCGAGGGCGGGGACGGTCATGCGGTCGACGCTAGCCGTCAAGGTCCTTCCGGGCCACGGGATTTCGGCTTCTCCTCCGGCCGGTCCAGGACCAGGTCCCCCGCCCGGGCGAGGACCTCGGCACGGGTGCGGCCCGGGTGGTCGGCGGCGAGGAAGTGGTGGCCGATGGCCACGCAGAAGGCGAGGAGGGAGCGGGCCTCGACCTCGTCGGGGTCGGCGCAGAAGGTGCCGATCATCTCGCGGAGCAACTCCATGCGCCGGTTGTCGACGCGGCGCAGGCGGGCGGCGACGGTCTCGTCGCGCCGGGCCCAGTCGCGGACGGCGAGGTCGATGGGGCGCAGCCGGTCGCCGGAGAAGGTGAGCACGCCGGCGAGGGTGATGAGGGCCCTCGGATCGCCGCCCGGGTCCTGCCGGACGCGGTCGACGACCTGGTCGGCGGCCTCCCGCTCCCAGGTGTCGAGCATGGCGGCGAGGAGGGCGTCGCGGTCGGCGAAGTACCCGTAGAAACCGCCTTTGGTGACGCCGAGGCGTTTGGCGAGCGCTTCGACGCGGACGGCGTCGGGCCCGCCGTCGGCGAGGACGGCCAGCCCCTCCTCGACCCAGCGTTCGCGCGGTGTGCGTGCGGCGCCCACGGTGTGTCCTCCCTCACTCGCCGACCGAATATACGCCTCCGTACATCAGGTCTGGCATCGTTGGCCTCGTCGTTATACGCAAGCGTATAGAACTGGGAAGGCGACAGCGCCATGAAGCTCCCCGTCACCGAACACACCGCCCGGCCGTGGCGGATCCACGCCCACACCCCCGACTTCACGGTGGAGGACGTCTGGTCCTTCCGCACTCCGGGCGCCGGGCCCGACGACTTCCCGCGCGTGCTCGCGGCGATCGCGGCCGGCGCCTCCCGGCAGTCCGGGGCGTCGGGGTTCCTGTTCGCGGTGCGCCGGAAGCTGGGCGCCCTGCTCGGCTGGGACGGCCCGGAGGCCGGCCTCGGCCCGCGCGTCCGCTCGCTGCGCGAGCGCATGCCGGAGGACCTGACGGCGACGGCGGACCCCGTCCCGGGCCCGGGCTCCTTCGTCCCGCTGTACGAGCTCCACGACGAGTGCGCCAGGGAGCTGGCGAACAAGACCGTCCACGGGGTCCTGCACCTGGGCTGGGTGGAGACCCCCGACGGCGGCCACGAACTCCGCATGGCGGTCCTGGTCAAGCCCAACGGCCGCTCGGGCCGCCTCTACATGGCCCTGATCGCACCCTTCCGGCACCTGATCGTCTACCCGGCGATGACCCGCCAGTGGGAGACCGCCTGGCGGGACCGGGAGCGGCTGCCCGGGCAGCACCCCTAGGGAGGCCGGCCCCCCGGGGAGCCGAACCCCTCAGGGCGCAGGCGGTGTCCGGCGGACGCCGCGAGCCCGGCCCGACCGGCAGGACACCCCCTAGGTGTCGAGCGCCTCGCGCCACGTCCGTACCGCTTCCGGCGCGACCGGGTGGGTCCAGCCCCGGGGGCGGGCCGCGCCGCCGATGTGGAAGGCGGTGAGGCCGGCCGCGCGGAGGGTCGGGAGGTGGTCGAGGCGGAGGCCGCCGCCGACGAGGATCCGGGGTTCGTAGCCCGGTTCGCCGGTGCGGGCGGCTTCGGCGCGCAGGGTCGGCAGGCCGTCGTCGACGCCGGCCGCCGCGCCGGCCGTCAGGTAGGTGTCGAGGCCGGGCAGGTCGGCGAGGAGCTTGCGCAGGCCGTCGCGGTCGGCGGCGCGGTCGATCGCCCGGTGGAAGGTCCAGTGGCAGCCGTCGAGGACGGCGATCAGGCGCTCGACGGCCACGAGGTCCGGTTCGCCGTCGGGGGTGAGGAAGCCGAGGACGAATTCGGTCGCGCCCGCCGCGCGGAGTTCCTCCGCGCGGCCGACCAGGGCGTCGAGGTCGCCGGCCGCGAATCCGTCGGTGAGCCGGAGCATCACGCGCAGCGGGATGTCGACGGCCGCCCGGACGGCGGCGAAGGACGCCGTGGACGGGGTGAGTCCGTCCGCCGCCATGTCGGTGACGAGTTCGAGCCGGTCTGCGCCACCGGTCTGGGCGGCGACCGCGTCTTCCTCGTCGAGGGCGATCACCTCAAGGACTGCACGGTTGGTCATCGCGCCCATTCCTCCATGAATGACGGCTACAGGTCTAGTCCAATGTCCAGACTAGCCGTGTGCGTGCTCTCCCGCACCGTGCCCCGCCTCACCCGCCCCACTCGCGGCCGGAGCGGGCGCCCCGCCCGACGCGCCCGCCTTCACCGTGAAGGCCGCCGTGCGGACCTTCCCCTCGTGCTGGAAGTCGAGGAAGAGGCGGTACGTGCCCGCGCTGGGCGCCGTCGCCGTGAAGGAGACGTCCGGGCCGGGGCCGCCCTCGTTCGGGTGCACGTGGAGGTAGGCGAGGTCGCCGTCGCGCAGGGCGACGAGGTGCCCGTACGCGCCGAGGTACGGCTCCAGGTCGGTGACGGGCTTCCCGGCCCTGGTCACGGTGAGCTTCAGTTCGCCCGCCTTGCCCGGGTCCAGGACGCCGCCGAGCCGGACCTGGTAGCCGTCGACGTTCGCGGTGGGGGCGACGGCGGGCAGCGGCTTCGGCGCGTACGCGCCCGGGACGGCGAGGTCGGCGCCGAGCGTGACGCCCCGCGCGCCCTTCGCCGCCGGCTTGAAGTCGGCGAAGGCCTTGTAGCCGCCGGCGGCCGGCAGGTCCGCGTCCACCGACCAGGTGCCGTCGGCGGCCCTCACCGGGTGCAGGTGGCGGAAGGTGTTGAGGTCGCGCGAGGCGACGATGAAGTGCAGCTCCTTGCCGTGCTCGGTGGCGAAGGCGGTGACCTTCCTGCCGGCCGCGTCCTTGATGGAGAACTTCAGGGTGCTGCGGCCGGCGGCGGGGGTGGGGGTCTCCAGGGCGAGGGTGTAGCCGTCCTGGGAGACCTGGAGGCCGCCGGGGAGGTCCGGGGCCGGGGCGGCGGCGCCTTCCTCGTGGCCCGCGTGCCCGTCGCCCCCCTCCTTCTGCGGGTCCTGGGCCGCGTGGCCCGCGTGCTCGGTCCTCTTCGGCTCCTCGACGGGGCCGACCCCCTTGCCGACCCCGTACGCGGTCCCGAAGGTCGCGGCGAGCGCGGCGGCAAAGGCAGTGATCTTCACTCCGGTGTTCATGACTGCTCTCCCGTACGTGGGTGGCGCGGGCATTCGTGCGCCCGATGCACTTCACCATACCCCTGGGGGGTATCAAGTCAAGTCGTCTTCCGCGCTTGCGCCGGATACCACCGGGGGGTATACATGGACACACGACCGGATACCCCCTGAGGGTATCGCCGAGAGGAACCGACCGAGGAGGAAGCCATGGGCTCCTGCTGCACCCCCGACAACAGCTGCTCGACCAACTCCGGCGAGGCGACCGCCGTCGCGGTCGCCGACAGCACCGTCACCGTCTACGCCGTCTCCGGCATGACGTGCGGCCACTGCAAGAGCGCGATCACCAAGTCCGTCAGCGCCCTCGACGGGGTCATCTCCGTCGACGTCGACGTCGACGGCGGCCTGGTGACCGTGACCACCGGCGGCGAGCCCGACGACGCCGCGGTCACCGCGGCCGTCGACGACGCGGGCTACGAGCTGACCGGTCGGGCCTGATCCGCCGCCGGGCAGACCGGCACCCCGCCGGCGTCCCCCGTCCCGGTACCCGACGGTCCGCCCGGCAGCGGACACCGCCCGCACCACCCCGGCCGCCGGGGTCCGCCCCTCACGCACGGACCCCGGCCCCCGAACCCCGCTACACCCGAGGAGCAGGAAATGACCACGACCACTCCGGGCACCGCCCAGGTCGAGCTCGCCATCGGCGGCATGACCTGCGCCTCGTGCGCGGCCCGCATCGAGAAGAAGCTCAACCGCATGGACGGGGTCGAGGCCACCGTCAACTACGCCACCGAGAAGGCGAAGGTCACCTTCGACGCCGACGTCGACGTCGCCGACCTGATCGCCACCGTCGAGGCCACCGGCTACACCGCCAAGGAGCCCGAGGCGCCGAAGGCCGACGCCCCCGGCGAGCACGGCCCCACCGACGAGGAGAAGGCCGACGAGGAGCTGCGGCCGCTGAAGCAGCGACTGATCACCGCCGTCTCGCTCGCCGTGCCCGTCATCGCGATGGCGATGGTCCCGGCCCTCCAGATCGAGTACTGGCAGTGGCTGAGCCTCACGCTCGCCGCCCCGGTCGTCGTCTACGCCGCCTGGCCGTTCCACCGGGCCGCCTGGACCAACGCCCGGCACGGCGCGGCCACCATGGACACCCTGATCTCGGTCGGCACGATCGCCGCGTTCCTGTGGTCGCTGTGGGCGCTGTTCTTCGGCACGGCCGGCACCCCGGGGATGACGCACCCCTTCGAGTTCACGATCGCCCGCACCGACGGCGCCGGGAACATCTACCTGGAGGCCGCGGCCGGCGTCACCGCCTTCATCCTGGCCGGCCGGTACTTCGAGGCCCGTTCGAAGCGCAAGGCGGGCGCCGCGCTCAAGGCGCTGATGCAGCTGGGCGCCAAGGAAGTGACCGTTCTGAAGAACGGCCGCGAGGTCACCGTGCCGACCGCCGAACTCCAGGTCGGGGACCGCTTCCTGGTCCGCCCCGGCGAGAAGATCGCCACCGACGGCACCGTCGTCGAGGGCTCCTCCGCGGTCGACGCCTCGATGCTGACCGGCGAGTCCGTGCCGGTCGAGGTCGGGGTCGGCGACTCCGTCACCGGCGCCACCCTGAACGCCGGCGGCCGCCTGGTCGTCGAGGCCACCCGCGTCGGCTCCGACACCCAGCTCGCCCGCATGGCGAAGCTCGTCGAGGACGCGCAGAACGGCAAGGCCGCCGCCCAGCGCCTCGCCGACAAGATCTCGGCCGTCTTCGTGCCGGTCGTCATCGCCCTCGCCCTCGGCACCCTCGGCTTCTGGCTGGGTACGGGACAGGGGCTGACCGCCGCGTTCACCGCCGCCGTCGCCGTCCTGATCATCGCCTGCCCCTGCGCCCTCGGCCTGGCCACCCCGACCGCCCTCATGGTCGGCACCGGCCGCGGCGCCCAGCTCGGCATCCTCATCAAGGGCCCCGAGGTCCTGGAGACCACCCGCCGCGTCGACACGATCGTCCTCGACAAGACCGGCACCGTCACCACCGGCCGCATGACCCTCATCGAGGTCCACACCGCCGAGGGCACCGACGAGACCGACGTCCTGCGCCTGGCCGGCGCCCTGGAGCACTCCTCCGAGCACCCCATCGCCCAGGCCGTCGCCACCGGCGCCGCCGCCAAGGTCGGCACCCTGCCCACCCCCGAGGACTTCGCCAACGTCCCCGGTCTCGGCGTCCAGGGCGTCGTCGAGGGCCACGCCGTCCTCGTCGGCCGCGAGAAGCTGCTCGAGGAGTGGGCGATGGAGCTGCCCGCCGGGCTCAAGTCCGCGAAGGACGAGGCCGAGAGGGCCGGCAAGACGGCCATCGCGGTCGCCTGGGACGGGAAGGCCCGCGCGGTCCTGGAGGTCGCCGACGCCGTCAAGGACACCAGCGCCGAGGCCATCAGGCGGCTCCGCGCGCTCGGCCTGACGCCGATCCTGCTCACCGGCGACAACAAGGCGGTCGCCGAGGCCGTCGCCGGCGAGGTCGGCATCGACGAGGTCATCGCGGAGGTCATGCCGCAGGACAAGGTCGACGTGGTCAAGCGCCTCCAGGGCGAGGGCCGTTCGGTCGCCATGGTCGGCGACGGCGTGAACGACGCCGCCGCGCTCGCCCAGGCCGACCTGGGGCTCGCGATGGGCACGGGCACGGACGCCGCCATCGAGGCCGGCGACCTGACCCTCGTCCGGGGGGACCTGCGGGCCGCGGCCGACGCGATCCGGCTCTCCCGCAAGACCCTCGGCACCATCCGCTCCAACCTCTTCTGGGCCTTCGCCTACAACGTGGCCGCCCTGCCGCTCGCCGCGGCCGGACTGCTCAACCCGATGATCGCGGGCGCCGCCATGGCCTTCTCCTCGGTCTTCGTGGTCGGCAACAGCCTCCGCCTGCGGGGCTTCCAGGCCGCCGACCGCTGATCATCCCGCCCTGTGAACCCCTGATCCCCGAGGAGCCCGTCGTGGCCGGTTACGGACAGCACAAGGAAGACATCATCAGACGGCTGAGGCGCATCGAGGGCCAGGTCAGGGGGGTGCAGCGGATGGTGGACGAGGACGTCTACTGCATCGACGTCCTCACCCAGGTCTCCGCCATCAACGCGGCCCTCCAGTCCTGCGCGGTGGCCCTCCTGGACGAGCACCTGAGCTGCTGCGTCACGGAGGCCATCGCCCAGGGCGGGGACCAGGCGAAGGTGAAGGTGGGCGAGGCGTCCAAGGCCATCGCCCGCCTCATCCGGACCTGAAGGATCCACGGACGGACACGCGGACGGACATCAACCGCCCTTGCGCGAAGGGCAGTCGGCGGACAGCGTGAGACTCAGCCGGAGGCAGAGTCCGAGCAGCTGACGGAGGAGCACCAGCTCCACCGAACCGGGGAGACCGGAGTCGCAGGCCTTCGCGCAGGGGCGGTTCTTCATGAGGGTCGACATCCCGCCATTGTACCCCTGGGGGGTATACCTGGCGCGGGGAAGCGGCCCGTACGATGACAGGCCCTAGGGGGGAGGGGATGCGCGTGCGCCGGCTGGGAGAGCTGGAGGCCGAGATCATGGACCGGCTGTGGGCATGGCAGCGGCCCGCCACGGTCCGCGAGATCGTCGACGACATCAACCGGGGCCGCCGGGTCGCCTACACGACGGTGATGACGGTGGCGGACATCCTGCACCGCAAGGGCTGGCTCCGGCGCGAGAAGTCCGGACGGGCCTGGCTGTACGAGCCGGTCCGCGGGCGCGAGGAGTACACGGCGGGCCTGATGCGGGACGCCCTCGGCGACAGCCAGGACCGCCCCGCCGCCCTCCTCCGCTTCGTCGAGGTCATCTCGGACGAGGACATGGCCGCCCTGGACGCGGCCCTCCGCGCCGCCCGCGGCGACCAGGACCCGCAGGCCCTCCGCGACGCCCGGAGCGAGGACCCGGCCGCCCCGGGCGGCCGGACCGGAGGCCACGCGTGAACCGGCCCGTCCCCACCGGAGGTCACGCGTGAACCACCACCTTCTCGTCCCGCTCGGGCTCGCCCTCCTCACCGGCTTCGTCGTGCCCTGGCTGGTGGCCCGGGCCCGGTGGGCCCAGCAGGTGCCCCGGCTCGCCCTCGGCGTCTGGGCCGCGTGCGGCACCGGCTTCGCGGCGGCCTCCGCGCTGCTGCCCGCCCAGCTGGTCCTGTCGAGCGCCGACAGCCACCGTCTGGCCGACATGATGTTCGGGCTCCGGCTCCCCACCCTCGACCAGCTCCTGCACCTCGACGGGCGCGAACGGTTCGCCCTGTGCCTCTCGCTCCTCGTCCTGTCGGCGCCCACCGCCGCGTTCGTGCGCCGCCTCGCCAGGGCCCGGCGGATGCGGTCCCGGCACGCGGGGGTGCTGCGGCTCGTCGGCCGCTACGACCCCGCGCTGCGGGCCACCGTCCTCGACGACGAACGGCCCGCCGTCTACTGCCTTCCGGGCCGTTCGCGCCGGGTCGTCGTCTCCTCCGGCGCGGTGCACGCCCTGACGCCCGCCCAGCTCGCGGCGGCCCTCGCGCACGAGCGGGCGCACATCGCGGGCCGGCACCACCTGCTCGTCGCGGCGGCGGAGTCCTTCGCCGCCGTCTTCCCGCACCTCCCGCTCGCGCGCCACGGCGGGTCCGCCGTACCCCTGCTGCTCGAAATGGCCGCGGACGACCGGGCGTTGCGCCGCTGCACGCGGGACGCGCTGGCGACGGCCCTGTACGCGCTGGCCTCGGGGCGGGCGCCGCGGTCCGCGTTCGCGGCGGGCGGCCCCTCGGCGGCGCTGCGGATGCGGCGCATCCTCACCCCGTACAGCGCGGGCCACCCCGTGCTGTACGGGGTGCTGACGATCACGGCGGCGGGCCTCGCGATGGCCCCTCTGATCATCGCGTGCTGCTCGTTCCCGGGTAATACGTGAACACCGTTATTTACTAAGCGAATTCGTAGATTTCGCATCGGTCACGGATCGTGGAATACGCCGCTATTGTGGGTACGTTGGGGCTCGGACTCGGCACGTCGAAGGGTGCACAACCAATGCAGCTCGCCGGCGTTCGTACGGCAGCGGCCGGCGACGCGACCACGATATCCAGACTGCTTGCCGACACCATCCGGAGCAGCTACGCCGGAATACTGGACGAAATCCCGATGCGCCGGCTGATCTCGGCCCAATGCGCGCTCCCCCGCATACGCGCGGAAATTGAAATTCCGGGAGGCGCGCCCGGCTGGCTCGGCTGGCTGGTCGCCACGGGCCCGGAGGGCGAGGTCGTCGGCGTCGCCGCCGGCGGCGTCCCGGTCCCCGGCGAGGGCGAGGTGTACGCGCTGGCGGTGGACCCCGGCGTGCGCCGCGCCGGCGTCGGTACGGCCCTGCTCGCCGCCACGACCGAGCGGATGCGCGGTTACGGCGCCCGGGAGCAGCGCGTGGAGCTCCCGGCGGAGGCCGACCCGGCGCTCCCCTTCTACGCCCGCCTCGGCTTCGCGGCACTCTCCCCGAGGCGGTGGAGCCGGCCGCTCGACTGACCGGCCGCTCTCCTCCGGCCCTCGCCTCCGGCCGACGGTCCGGTCGGTCCCCCGACCGCCCGGCCGACCGTGGCAGATCCACGCCATCGCGTGTTCACGCAGCCCGATCCGGTGGATCGGGGGTTCGCTCCCAGGTCAGGATGGGTTCAGCGGCGCGGGCCCGGCGGCACGGGTACCCCGTCCGGACGGCATGGACCGAGCGAGCCCCTGGAGGAGCGATGCACACACCGAGCGGCACTTCCCTGCCCGTCGTGCCCGCAGCGCTCGCTCCGGTCCTGCCGTCCCGATACGGCCTCGGCCAGGAGCCCGCCCCCGGCGCCGGCGTCCGGGTCACCGCCGACACCCTCCCCGGGCTCGAATCGGTCTCCCCCACCGACGAGGGCTCGGTCTGGCTGCACGACGCCCTGCTCGGCCCGCACAGCGCGGACATCGTCCGTTACCTCAGCCTCGCCCGCTCCACCGGCGGACCCGTCCTCGACCTCGGCTCCGGCGCCGGGCGGCTCGCCGTCCCGTTCGCCCGGCACGGCTTCGCCGTGGAAGCCGTGGACCGGGACGCCTCGGCCCTGGAGCGCCTCGAAGGCTGGGCCCGCCGGATCGGCCCGCAGGTGTCCGGGCTCGTCGTCACCCACCGCGCGGACCTGACCGAGCTCCGCCTGGAGGGCAGCTACCGGCTGGCGCTGCTCGCGGGTGCCATGGTCGCGGCCGTCCCCCCGGCCGGCCGGCCGGAGCTGCTGCGCGAGGTGGCCGCCCATCTGGAGACGGGCGGGGCGCTCGCCCTCGACTACACCGCGCACCAGCTGCCGGGGCTGATCGCGGAGCCGCGGCGGACCTGGGCGTTCCAGGTGCCGCGCTTCGACGGCATCGACGAGTGGGTGGTGGCCCGGCAGGTCTTCGACCTGCCGTCGATGAGCGAGCGGATCACGTACTACGCCGCCAGGACCGGCAAGCTCTCCTCGGAGCGGGTGGTGCTGACCACGGACAAGTGGATCGTCGATCCCGAGCGGCTCGCGGCCGAGTTGCACTCGGCGGGGCTGCACATCGAGGGCCGGCGGCGGCACCGGATCGACGAGCGCACCGAGTCCGTCCTCCTCGTGTGCAGGGCGGACGACTGATCCGGGGCGGGGGGCCGGCCCCCGCGGACGCGGAAGGAGGGTCGGCCGGTACCGGGCGGAGGGTCGGCCGAAGAGCACCTGCCGAGGTTGACGAGCAAGAGGTACGATGCCCACAAAAGTTTGGGCCGACCAGGTGGCGGGCGGAGAAGATGGCAGTCGTGGAAGAGCTGACGGGCCGCGAGGCGGTGATCCAGCGCCTGCGCGATGTCGGGCTGCGGGTCACGGGTCCGCGCCTGGAGGTGCTCACGGTGCTCGCCTCCGGCGGCCATCTGGACGTCGAGGCGATCACCACGACGGCCCGCGAGCGGCTCGGGACGCTGACCAGCCAGGCCGTGTACGAGATGCTGCGGCACTTCCAGGAGACGGGCCTGGTCGCCAAGTTCGACCGGCCCGGCCTGCCCGCCGTGTTCGAGATCTCCGGGCCGCCCCACCAGCACGCCCTGTGCACCGCGTGCGGTCGCGTGGAGAACGTCTCCGCGACCGTGCCGGAGCCGCCCCGCGGCGCCCTGCCGCAGTGGCGGGTGGACGGCGCGGAGGTCGTCTTCAGGGGTCTGTGCCCCGACTGCCGGGCGGCCGGCTCCGGCGTCTGAGCCGCCGTCGCCGCTCCGCGCGCCCGCCGTTCCGGCCCCGATCAACTCCGTGCGTGTCGTTCGATTTTGTGGCAGGGTCTAGCGGGGCGATTCGACAGGGTCCGCCGGATCCGAGGGGAGTCTGCTGCGCCGTGTCCAGAAACGCCGCCGTGTCCCGGGCGGGGAGCGATCAGGCTCTCGCCGTCTACCAGGAGCTTCGCGCCCGCCCCGAGGCCGGCTTCGACGAGGTCGCCGACCGGCTCGAACTCTCCGCCGAGGAGCGGGAGCGATGTCGCGGCGAACTCGCCTCCTTAGGACTCACCGCCGCCCCCGGAGCCGCGGACCCGGACCGCCGCCCCGTCGTCCTCGACCCGGACGTCGCCCTGCTGCGGCTGCTGCGCCGGGAGCGCGACCGGCTCCAGGACCGCCTCGCCGCGACCAGCCGCGCGCACACCGCCCTCGAAGCCCTCGCGGGGCCGTTCCTGCGGGCCGGGGCCGCACCCCGCTCCGAGGTGGAGGTCGAGATCGTCACCGATCCGCAGCGGGTGCTGCGGGAGCTGGCGGAGCTGACGGAGTCGGTGCGCACCGCCGTCCACGTGATGCACACCGGGTCCGTGCGGCGTGAGGACATGGCCGCCGAGCTGGAGCGGGACCGCTCCCGGGCCGCCCGCGGGGTGCGGGTCCGCGCCATGTACAGCCGCCGGGTCGGCACCGTGCCCGAGATGACCCAGCACCTGGAGGACCGGGCGGCGCTCGGCGTGGAGCTGCGCCTCTCCCCCGTCGTCCCGATGAACATGGTCCTCGCCGACGAGAACTTCGCCCTGCTGCCGACGGACCCGCACGACCCCGGCTCGCCCGTCATCCTCGCCCGCGGGCCGGGCCTGGTCCGCTCGTACCTCGCGCTGTACGAGTACTGCTGGCAGACCGCGGCCCGGTACGGCGAGGAGCCCGGGGAGACCGGCGGCGACGGCCTGTCGGACCAGCAGCGGGCCGCGCTGCGCATGCTCGCCTCGGGCATCAAGGACGAGCAGATCGCGCGCAGCCTCGGCGTCTCGCTGCGGACGGTGAGCCGGCTGCTGTCCGAGGTCATGCAGGAGCTGGGGGCGGCGAGCCGCTTCGAGGCCGGCGTCAAGGCGGCCCGGCTCGGGCTGCTCGACGGCGAGGGGCCGGAACCCGTGGGCTAGTACGAGGAGTTCGGATGTCATGGGGGACGCGCACGGTCCACGGGGGCCGTGCGGGCCGCGGAAAACGCACGACGGAATCCCGCCGCGCCGTATGACGGGTGAGGGCGGGGTCGACTCGGAGGATGAGGGGGTCACTTCGCCATGGTCACCGCGGGCGACGGCACGGGGGACGGCACGACCGACGTCCTGCTTGCCGTGTACCAGGAGCTGCGCCACCGGGGCGTCTCGGACTTCGAGGAGGTCCGCAGGGAACTCGGGCTGGCGGCGGAGGAGTACGAACGATGTCGCCGCGAACTGCTCGCCCTCGGCCTCATCGTGCCCACCGGGCAGGTGCACGCCACCATCGACGCCGTGCAGGACGGCAGCTGGCGGTCCGAGACGGACACGGTGGCGGCGATCGATCCGGAGATCGCGCTGCTGCGGCTCCTGGAGCGGGAGCGGGAGCGGCTGCGGGAGCACCTGGCCGAGGCGGACGAGGCGTACAGCACGCTGGAGGTCCTGGCGGGCTCCTATCTGCGGGCCGAGGCGCTGACCCGGGCGGAGGCGCACGTCGAGGCGCTGACGGACTACCGCAGGATCCAGCAGGCCATCGAGGACATCACCGATGTGATGCAGGAGAGTTCGGCCTCGATGCACCCGGGGATGCCGGGCCGGCAGAACCCGGAGCTGATGCTCGACCGGGACCGGCGCCAGCTCGCCAACGGGGTGCGGGTGCGCGCCGTCTACGGCCGGCAGGAGGCGACGGACCCGTGGATGGAGAAGTTCCTCGGGCAGCGGGCCGAGCTGGGGGTGGAGATCCGGCTCGCGCCGGTGGTGCCGATGAACCTGATCATCGCCGACCAGCAGTTCGCCCTGGTGCCGATCCGGCCCGAGGAGCCGGGCGAGGGCGCGATCCTGGCGCGGGGCAGCGCGCTGGTGCGTCCGTACCTGAGCCTGTACGAGCACTGCTGGCACACGGCGACCCCGTACGGGAACGAGGCGACGGCGGAGGCGGGCGGTGACGGCCTCTCGGAGCAGCAGCGGGCCGCGCTGCACATGCTGGCCTCGGGGATGAAGGACGAGCGGATCGCGCGCACACTGGGGGTGTCGCTGCGGACGGTCAGCCGGATGATCTCGGAGCTGATGCAGGAGCTGGGGGCGACGAGCCGTTTCGAGGCGGGTGCGCGGGCCGTGCGGCTCGGCTGGCTGGACTGATTTCTTTCCGGTAATGGGCGGGGCCCCGCAATCGTGGCAGCGACGGCGGGGCCCGGAGTCGTTTCCGGAATTCCTGGGGAATTGACCGGTGGTCGACGTCAGTTGGTGGGGGTCGGGTTCGGCGGAACGATCGGCCAGCCGTTGTCCTCCGCGACACCGGCGATGGTGTGGGGGGTGACCGGGGCGGCGCTGTCGGGGGAGACGGCGAAGGCGGCGCCTGCCGCGACCGCCGTACACGCCACCGCCGCGACCACGAGCCGGCGGAGGGCCGTGCGGATACCGGAGTTCTGCTGAACGGACATGATTCCTCCAGGACTTGTAATGTCAATTCCGTCTTCCGGGGCCCGTGCCGCCGGGCTTTCCCTGAAGACATCTCCATTCTGGCCCGGTCCCCGAATCGAATCCAGGGGTCGTCCGTGCGTGGATCCGCCATGGCGTGGATGCGTCAATGCGCCGTCGTGGCAACGGAATTGAGGCATCCGGAGCCCACCGCACCTTTGGTCGGACCAAAAGAGCTGCTAGACTTGTGCTACGGCCTTCTCGTTCCTCCAGGAGAGAGGGGCCGCCGGGGCAGGGGCGTGCCGCCGCCCCTGCCCCACCTCCCGCTCCAGCGCCCCCCGGTACACCTCGACGGTCCGCGCGGCCGACACCCGCCAGCTCATCCCGCGCGCATGGCGCACCGCCGCCGCCCCCATCGTCTCCACCGCCTCCGGGTGCTCCGCCAGCCACCGCAGCCGGCGCGCGTACTCCACCGGATCGTGACCCCGCACGAGCAGCCCCGTCACCCCGTCCCACACCGCCGTCGGCAACCCGCCCACCGCCGCCGCGAGCACCGGCGTCCCGCACGCCTGCGCCTCCACCGCGACCAGACCGAACGACTCGCTGCGCGACGGCACCACCAGCACGTCCGCCGCCCGGTACCAGTCCGCGAGCAGCTCCTGCCGTACGGGCGGGCAGGGCCGCAGCACGTCGGCGACCCCCAGCTCCTCCGCGAGCCGCCGGGCCGAGCCCCGCTCGGAGGCGCCCGAGTGCCCGCCCAGCACCGGCACCAGGAGCCGGCGGCGCAGTCCCGGCGCCTCCCGCAGCAGTTCCGCCACCGCCCGGACCAGCACGTCCGGGCCCTTCAGGGGCTGGATGCGGCCCGCGTAGAGCGGCACGAACGCGTCGGCCGGCAGACCGAGCCGGGCCCGGGCCGCCGCCCGCCCGTCCCCCACGTGGAAGGTGCGCAGGTCCACCCCGGGCCGTACGACCTCGGTCCGCGCCCCCTCCGCCCCGTACAGCGAGCGCAGCGCCTCCGCCTCGTCGGCCGTGTTCGCGATCAGCCGGTCCGCGCTGCCCACCACCTGGTGCTCGCCCCGGACGCGGAGTTCCGGCTCGGGGGTGTCGCCCTCGGCGAGCGAGGCGTTCTTCACCCGGGCCAGGGTGTGGGCGGTGTGCACGAACGGTATCCGCCAGCCCACCGAGGCGATCCGGCCCGCCTGCCCGGAGAGCCAGTAGTGCGAGTGGACCAGGTCGTAGCGCCGCTCCTCCTTGAGCAGGGCCAGCGAGAACGGCACCACCAGGCCGGGCATGGCCTCCTTGGGCAGCGCCCGGCGCGGCCCGGCGTGCAGGTGCCGGACCCGCACGCCCGGGGCGAGCTCGACGAGCGGGGGCGCGCCCTCGCCCCGGCAGCGGGTGAACAGGTCGACCTCCACTCCCTGTTCGGCGAGGGCGCGGGAGAGCTCGACCATGTAGACGTTCATGCCGCCGGCGTCCCCCGTCCCGGGCTGGTGGAGCGGGGAGGTGTGGACGCTGAGCATGGCGACGCGCAGGGACACGTGGGGCTCCTGTGAGAGGGAGGTGGGGGGCCGCGTGTCCCTGCGCGTCGCGCGCACGGTCACGCGGCAGGGTCATTCCTACGGAGGTACTTAGTTGCTTAGTAGTACGGATTCGGAGCCGGCGGGTCAGAACCCGAAGACCGGCCCCGACGGCGGTGCGAGCCGGGTCCCCGGCAGCGGCGGCATCAGCGCGTGCCAGTCCACCGGCCGCCCCGGCTCCACCCGCAGCGCCGACGCCAGCCGGTCGGCGCCCTCCGGCATCACCGGCCGCGACCAGGCCGCCAGCGCCGACGCCACCGCCAGCTGGGCGGCCAGCGCCGGGAGGTGACGGCAGGAGGTGCTGGGCCGGCACCGCTCGTGGGCGTTGACGTGACCGAAGTCGGCCACCGAGCGGACCATCTCGTCCAGGACGGCGACCGCCCGCCGCGGATCGAACGCGTCGGGGCCGTACGCCTCGCGCAGGTCGTCCACGCCCCGGTGCAGCCGCCGCTCCAGGATCTCCCAGCCGGTGCCGCCGGGCAGCGCCTGCGGGGCGAGGCCGCCGCACTCCTCCCGTACGGCCGCGAAGAGCCGGGACAGCCAGCTGTTCCAGTTCTCGTCCAGCTCGCGCCGGGCCGCGGCGAGCCGCTCCCGCCGGAAGACCGTGCGCCGGCCCAGCGGGCGGGCCTGCAGGACGTGCCGGCGCAGGGTGTCGGAGCCGTACTCGGTGAGCAGGTCGAGCGCCCAGACGTTGCCCTCCTGGACGCCCTCCTCGATGACGTACGACTCGTTGACGTTGAAGTCCTGCGGCAGCTTCACGTCCTGCGCGAGGAGCAGCACCGGCAGCAGCACCGCGTGGCAGAAGGCGTGCCCGAAGCCGCAGAAGTGGATCGCGCGGCGCGGCAGCGGTCCCGTCGCGTCGTAGCCGAAGAGGTGCATCGCGGCCGCCTCGAAGCAGCCGTCGACGCGGTGCTCGGGGAATCCCTCCACCGGCACCGGCAGGCCCCACTCGCCGGGGTGGCCGACCGCGATGTCCGGCAGCCCGTCCTCGACGAGCGACTCGCACAGCGCGGCGAGCCTCGGCGGCAGGCCCGCCGTCGCCCAGTAGTCGGCGAGCGTGTCCCGGAACGGCTCCAGGGGCACGTAGAGCCGGCGGCAGCGGCGGGCGACCGCCGGGGTGTCGCAGAGCGCGCAGCGCGCCCCGATCAGATCGCCGCCGTCGTTCGGCCGGGCGCACTCGTGGCACATCCCGCCGTCGCTGGCCGCGCCGCAGTGCGGGCAGGTTCCGGTGGCGTGCGCCCCGTGCAGCCAGCGGCCGCACGGCTCGCAGTACGGGAGCAGCCGGGTCCGGGGGGCGATGACGCCCTGCGCGTACAGCTTCGCGAAGAGGTCCTGCACCCAGCGCCCGTAGCCCTTGTCGCGGCGCGGGCGCACGATGTGGTCGAACTCCACGCCCGACCGCAGCCAGTCGGCGGTGATCGCGGCGCGGTAGCCCTCCGCGACCTCCTCGGGCTTGCGGTGGTGGCGCAGCGCCCGGACCTCGACGGAGCTGGCGTGGTCGGCGGTGCCGGTGGTGAACCGGACCGCCTCGCCCTCCGCGCGCAGGAAGCGGGTGAGGACGTCGGCGGCGACGTACGGTCCGGCGAGGTGGCCGATGTGGAGTTCGCCGTGGGTGGCGGGAGGGGTCGCGGTGATCCAGACGGGGGTGCTCATGTGGGACCTCCTTGGCGGGGCGCCGCGGGGCGCAGGGCGGTCGGCGGGACGGTCAGCGGGGCTCGAAGTGGAAGGAGCGGATGAAGCAGTCGCGGGGCTGCTCGACGGCGTAGACGATGCACTCGAAGAGGGCCTGCGTGGTGAGTTTCTCGTCGGGCGCCGTTCCGTCCCGATTCGCTCCGTCCCATTCCGCGAAGCGCGGGTCCGAGGTCGAGAAGTCGGGCGGGAAGAGGGAGAAGACGCGGACCCCGGAGGGCCGCAGCCGGCGCGACAGGATGTCCGCGAAGCCCGCCTGGGCGCTCTTCGCCGCCCAGAAGGCCTCGTGGGCGGCGGAGGCGGAGGCGCCCTCGGCGTCGCGGACGGCGACCATGTTCACGATGTCGGGCCGCAGCGAACCGCGGAGCAGCGGCAGGAAGTGCTTCACCATGAGGACCGTGCCGCCGGCCGTCGACTCGATCGTCTCCACGATCTCGGCGTCGCTCGCCGACTCCAGGTCCATGCCGTCGAGCCAGCGCGCGCCGTTGTTGACCAACAGGTCGATCCGGTCGGTCCGTTCGCCGACCCGGGCCGCGAACTCCCGTATCTCGGCGGGCCTGCTCAGGTCGCAGCCGAAGGCGTGGATGCGGTCCCGGGCCGAGCCCACGACCTCGGTACGGGTCCGCTCGGCGGCCTCCACGGTCCGCGCCGACACGTAGACCTCGGCGCCGAGGTGCGCGAATCCGACGGCGAGCGCGCGACCGAAATAGCGGGACGCCCCGGTCACGACGACACGCAGATTCTCGAATTTCATGTGTGTCTGCTCTCCCCACGGATACCGGTGCCGATCCTTTTCAGCGTGGATTCAGCGTGGCAGAGGAGAGGGGTCGCGGGCCTGGTGAGAAGGGTGCGCGTTCACGCCGTTGCGTGGATACGCCAGGGCAGTTCGAGGCTTTCGAGGACCTCGGCGCGCTTGTGGTGGACGCGGACGCGGTCCGGCGCGGTGGAGACGGTGACGGTGCCGGTGGGGGCGCGGACGGGCCCGCGCACCGGGGGCACGACGGTTCCGCCGATCGCCCCGGCGGCGGCGAGGGCGGCGGCGCCGGTGAGGGCGAGCCGGGGGTGCCAGCCGCCGACGGTGAGCGCGCGGACGGCCAGGCCCTCGGGCCCGTCGGCGAAGGCGGCGATCTTGGGGAGCGCGGAGTCCGGGTGGTGCCCGAGGAGCCGGGCGGCCTCGGCGCGGAGCGCCTGGAGCCGCTCGTACGCCGCGTCCTCGGGGAGGTGCCGCTCGTCGACGAACACGTACGGATTGCCGTACCGCACGAGCGAGACGGGCACGCCGTCGAGGACGTCGACGGGGCGGCCGGTGGGGAGGGTGCCGGGGGCGGTGGGCGGCCTGAGGAAGCTGAGCGTGTACGTGTCGCCGTACGGCTCGCAGAGCACCGTGTCCCCCGTGGTCACCGACCGGACGGTGACGGGCTCGCGCCGCCCGTCGGCGACGACACAGGCGAGCAGCGAGTGCCCGCAGCCGGCCCGGAAGTCGAAGGAGCCGTCGGGGAGGGCCTGGACGAAGCGGTAGCGGAGGGTGGGGGAGGTGGGGTCGTAGAGGGCGATCTTGCCGATGCCGGCGTGGGGGGTCCCGGCGAGGGCCCGGCGCAACCGCGCGAGCTCGCCCCGCAGGGCGAGGGTGCCGGGGGGAAGCCGATCGCCCCTCAGGACGAGGGTGGGGCCCGGGGCGTCGTGGGCGCGGACGACGGTGACGGCCGTCGTGGACGGGGGCACCACCGCCCCGCGGGGCGCGGGCCCGCGCGGAGGCGCGGAAGCCCCGGCGGCGGTCTCGGCGGGTTCGGGACGGGGAGGTCCCGGGACGTCAGGCCGCACAGCCCACCGGGATCCGCATGCCCTGGACGACCTCCGTCCAGAGTTCGTGGACGGCGAGGGACCAGAGCGTCAGGGCCGCCTGCGGGGTGGGGCGGTCCAGGTGCCGCGCCAGGAGCTTCGCCGCCCGGTCCGCGCGGATCTTCCCGCCGAGGACCAGCCGCGCCGGGGAGAGCATCTCCCGGACCAGGTCCAGCAAGGGGCCGCCGGGGGACAGCATCGCCGCCACCGGCAGGGTGAAGGGCTGCTTCGGGCGGCGGAGGACCGACGGCGGCAGCAGCTCCGCACCCGCCTCGTACAGCGCCCGTTTGCCCGTCCGGGCGGCCGCCGGCAGCGAGCGCGCGTGGGTGACCACCGACGGCTGGAGGAACGGCAGCCGCGCTTCCACCGCCCACGCCATGGAGAGGTGGTCGAGGCGCCGCAGGTGGTACGCGGGGAGCCGCCACCGGGTCTCGAAGGCGGTCATCGCGGTGAGCCGGTCCGCGCCGACGGCCTCGGCCGAGCGGAGTTCCTGGGTGATGCGGTCGGCGGCGGAGCCCCGGTCGGCGATGTAGGCGCGGTAGTGGGAGGTGTAGAGGTGCTCCCGTACGAGCCTCGGCGCGGCCGAGAGCGCGTCCGTGTAGGTGTCGGCCCATTCGGGGCCCGCGGCGAGGGCGGCGCGCATCCGGTCGTATCCGCCGAAGAGTTCGTCGGCGCCGTCGCCGGTGAGGGCGACGGTGAAGCCGTTCTCGCGGACGGCGCGGAAGAGGGCGTAGGTGGAGAGGGCGATGGGGTCGGCGTTGGGCTGGCCGAGGTGGCGGACGGTCCGGGTGAGGAGGGAGCCGAGTTCGTCGGGGTCGACGGCGACCTCGTGGTGGACGGTCCGGGCGCGGCGGGCGACGGAGCGGGCGTGCGCGGCCTCGGAGTCGGGCCACCGGCCGCGGTAGGTGAGGTGGAAGGTGTGCAGCGGCGGCGCGTCGGTCTCGCGGGCGTGTTCGGCGGCGAGGGCGGTGACGAGTCCGGAGTCGAGGCCGCCGCTGGTGACGGCGCAGACGGGCACGTCGGCGCGGGCGAGCCGGCGCACCTCGTGGCGCAGGACGTCCTGGGTGTCGCCGTGGGGGGTGGCGCGGCGCGGGCCGCGGCGACGGACGACGGGGGCTGCGCCGGGGCGCACGAGGGCGGTGGCGCCGGGCGGGAGGACGTCGATGCCGTCGAGCGCGGTGTGGGCGGAGAAGGAGGTGCGGGTGGCGAGGACGGTGTCGAGGGCGTCGTCGCGGGGGGAGATCCGCACGCCCTCGAAGGCGAGGAGGGCGGGGATCTCGGAGGCGAAGCGGGTGGAGCCGTCGTGGGGGTCGTGGTGCAGGTGGAGCGGTTTCATGCCCATGTCGTCGACGGCGAGCACGAGTCGGGTGCTGCCGGGCCGCAGGTCGAGGAGGGCGACGGCGAACATGCCGTCGAGGTGTTCGGCGAAGGCGGGCCCGTACTCGGCGTAGAGCGCGGGGAGGACGCTGCCGTCGCAGAGGTCGGGGAAGCGGTGGCCGCGGGCGGCGAGGGCGCGGCGGAGTTCGGCGTGGTTGTAGATCTCGCCGTTGAGCACGGCGAGGACGCCGGGCAGGTGGGGCAGCCGGTAGGGCTGCTGTCCGCCGCGGGGGTCGGTCACGGCGAGCCGGTCGCAGCCGAGCGACCAGCCGGGCCCGCTGAGCACCTGGTGCTCGTCGGGGCCGCCGTGGCGCTGGCGGGCGGAGACCGCCGCGAGCTGGGCCGGCTCGGGGCGGTCCGCCCCGGCGGCGAAGGAGCCGAGAATCCTGCACATGCCGGTCGCCTCCGAATCGACGTACCCGATCGACGCATCCCGCCGACTTACTGGTCACACCCAATGATTTGAATCTACCAAGTTTTTGAATGGCGCGTAAGTGCCATGTCCTGTTCACGCCACGACTTGGCCTTGCGACGCCCCTTCCGCCCCAACAGGCTGGCCCCATGGAGGACTTCAACCGGACCACCCCCGAGTCCCTGCTCGTCGTCGCCGCGCACCCGGACGACATCGAGTTCTGCGTCAGCGGCACCGTCATGCAGTGGATCGAGCGCGGCACCCGCGTCACGTACTGCATCGTCACGGACGGCGGCGCGGGCGGTTACGACGAAGCGCTCCCCCGCCAGGCCATGGCGGACCTGCGCCGCGCCGAACAGGTCCACTCGGCCAAGCTCATCGGCGTCGCCGACGTCCGCTTCCTCGGCTACCCCGACAGCTTCGTGGAGCCCTCCGTGGAGCTCCGCCGCGACCTGTGCCGGGTCATCCGCGAAGTACGGCCGCAACGCGCCATCGTCCCGTCCCCCGAGATCAACTGGGCCCGCGTCGCCGACCTCCACCCCGACCACCGGGCGGTCGGGGACGCCTGCCTGCGCGCCGTCTACCCCGAGGCCCGCAACCCCTTCGCCCACCCGGAACTCCTCAAGGAGGAGGGCCTGGAGCCGTGGACCGTCCACGAGCTGTGGCTGATGACGGGCCCCACCCCCAACCAGTACGTCGACGTCACCTCCGTCTTCGACCGCAAGGTCGAGGCCCTGCGCATCCACACCTCCCAGACGGCCCACTTCGACGACCTGGCCGGCCTCCTGCGCGACTGGCTCGGCGAGCACGCGACGGCCGGCGGCCTGCCCCCGGGCCGGATGGCCGAGGCCTTCCAGATCGTCCACATCGACTGACCGCCAGGCGGGCGGCTGCGACGGGAAGAGGCCCGGAGTCATGGACTCCGGGCCTCTTCCCGTACGGACTCCGCACTACGGGGTCAGCAGGCGCCGAGGTCCTGCCAGACGCCCCACTGGCCGGTGGTGCCGGGCTCCTCGCCCGTCGTCCACCACTTGGCCTTCCAGGTGTGGCCCTTGTGCGAGACCTGCTGGCCGCCGGTGTAGACGGCGGAGGAGGCCCACGGGGCCGCCGTGCACTGGGTGGCGCCGCCGGTGACGGTCAGGGAGAGGACCGCCGCGTGCCCGGCCGAGGAGCTCGCCCCGTTGACGACGATCTGGTACGTGCCGGAGACCGTGGCCGCCGTGGTGTTCACGGTGAGGGTCGAGGAGCCCCCGGCCGTCACCGAGGCGGGGCTGAGCGTGGCGGTGACGCCGGCGGGCAGGCCGCCGACCGTGAGGTTCACCGTCTGCGCCGCGCCGGAGGTGACGGCGGTCTTCACCGTGGCGGAGGTGGAGGCGCCCGCGGTGACGGTGGCGGCGGACGGGGTCGTCGTCACCGAGAAGTCGTCGGCCGGGGCGGTGGTGCCGCTGGTGAAGGGGGCGAAGAGGTGCGAGAAGTCCCAGGTGTTCTGCTGGATGCCGGAGCAGTTGTCGGCGGCCGCGCCGCCGGCGCAGCTGCCGTTGTCGCGCTGGAGCGCCCAGAACGAGAGGGTGTTGATGCCCTTGGCGACCGCCCAGTCGTAGACCGTGCGGGCGTTGGCGAGGGTGAAGGTCTCGGCGGGGCCGAAGTCGTCGACGCCGATCATCTCGGTGATGCCGACCATGCCCCAGAGCTGGGCGGACGTCTTCGTCGGGTAGAGCCTGGCGAGCTGGTCGTACAGGCCCTGGGCGGCGGTCTTGGTGTCCGCGGCCATGTCGTGGGCGGCGTTGTCGTAGTAGTCGAAGGTCATCAGGTTGACGACGTCGACCTTCGCGCCGTTGGCGACGGCGTTCCTGAGCACCGCGAGCCCGCTGTCGGCGAGGCCGTGGGTGGTCGTCGGCAGGGTGTACGAGATCTGGACCTGGCGGCCGTTGGCCGCGGCCCAGTCCTGGACGACCTTGATGGCCTTGTTGCGGCGGTCGATGCCGGCGGCGTTGTCGAGGGAGTCGACCTCGATGTCCATGTCGAGCCGGGTGACGTCGTAGGTCGTGATGACCTTCTCGTACACGGCGGCGATCTGGTTGACGTCGGTGCAGCTGTCGGCGATCTCGGTGCCGGTGGTGTCGGCCGTGTAGCCGCCGAAGGAGGGGATGACGTCGCCGCCGCGGGACCGCATGGTCGCGATGTCGGCGCCGAAGGAGGACGGGGCGACCGGCAGGCCGGTGTCGCCGTTCCAGTACGCGGTGCAGGAGCCCTTCGTGGCGGTCTGGAGGAACGCCATCGTGAGGTGCTTGGCGCCCGACTGCGCGCTGAGGGCGGCCGGGCTCTCCCCGGTCCAGGACTCGAAGTACGGGGCGAAGACCCGGGCGGGGAGCGGGGTCGCGGCCTGGGCGGGGGCGGTGGCGACGGCGCCGAGGCCGAGGGCGGCCACGGCGGTCACGGCGGCGGTGAGGGCCGAACGGAGCGAACGTACGCGTCGTCTCATGGCAATCCAATGACGGTGGGGGGTACGGGCTGCGGGTGCGCCAACGCCGTTGTCGGGCACGACTGTTGAGGTACGAAGTAACCCCCGTCACCATGACCGCGTCAATGGCCTGGACCAAACTTGGACTAGACCAATTTGCCGGGCGGTCGTGTGCCGCGCCCGGCGACCACGCGCGCGTACTGGAACGATGCGCGCGACCGGACCGATCCGGCCCGATGAGCCACGCGCGGCCCCCACCCGCTCCTTCAGCGCCCGGACCGGCTCCAGAACCCCCCGTTCCCTCCCGGGCGGGGCTCCATGGACCAGGCCCCGTCCGCCTCGACGACGAGGAGGCGCGGCCCCCGGGGGAGGTCCCCCTTCCCGCGGCCCCGGTCGCGCCGGCTGAACCGGTACTCCCAGTGGCCGCCCTTCCGGTGGGCCGCGACGCCGAAGTACCCCTTCTCGTCCTCGTCGCCCTCGAAGCGGAACCTGACGCCGGTCTCGTCGCCGGTGTACGCCAGGACGTCCGGCCCGTACCCCTCCACCGGCCCGTCGAACGCCCGCAGCGTCGACACCGGCCGCAGCCGGACCATCCACCGGCCGCGCGTGTCGACCCTCAGCCGCAACGGCGACTGCCCGTCGTGGTGCAGGACGCCCACCCCGCGCAGGTCGTCCATGCCGCTCCGCATGACCTGCCGCCACCGGCGCTTGCGGACGGTCAGCGTGACGACGTCCAGGTACCCGGCGCCCTTCTTCACCACGTCGACGGCGAGGAAGCCGCGCGGGAGGGTGAGGCCGGTCTCGACGTCCTCCTTGCCCTCGCCCTGGAACTCGACGTACGTGAACTCCGGGCCGAATGCGGCGGGGAGGGCGTTGAGACGGCCGAGGGGCACGGCGACGGGAGCACCGGAGTACGGGGCGGGGATCCCGGAGTACGGGGCGGGGGCGGCGGCCTTCTCGACGAGGAGGGGCGCGGGAGCGGTCTGCGGAGGCGCGGCGAGGGGCGCGGGGGCAGCCTGTGGAGGCGTGGCGAGGGGCGCCTCCGCCACGACCTCGTCCTCCTCCCCCGTCTCCTCGTCCGACGCCGAGAAGCCGAAGTCCGTCGCGAGGGCCGGCAGCCCCGAGTCGTACCCCTGCCCCACCGCCCGGAACTTCCACCCCCCGTTCCTGCGGTAGAACTCGCCCAGCAGGATCGCGGTCTCCGTCGTCGCGTCCTCCACCGCGTACAGCGCCAACTGCGCCCCGGTGGCCGCGCTCACCGCCCGTACGTACAGGTCCTCGACCTCTCCGAACGTCCCGCCGTCGCAGGACGCCGCGACCACGACCCGCTCCACGGAGGCCTCGATCCGGCCGGGGTCGATCTCCAGCCAGTCCGCGACGACCCCGCCCTCGCCCCGGGCCTCCCCCAGGAGCCGTATGCCGCTCCCGGCGTGCTCGGGCTGGTTGTAGAAGACCAGGTCGCCCCGGCCCCTGACCCTGCCGTCCGCGTCGACGAGCAACGCGGCCGCGTCGACCTTCGGCGCTTCCGCCCCACTGGACCGGCGGACGACGGCGACCCGCATCGGCTCGCCGCCGAGCGGAAGGTTTCCCCCCTTGATGATCTGTGTCATGCCCGCATCCTGGCAGCGCCGCAGGACTCCCGTCCCGTCGACCGCCGAGGCCATCCGGGGCAAGATGCTGCGATGAACATGAACGGCGAAGACAGCGTGGCCGAGGCCGTCGAGCGGGAGTTGCAGTTGCTGAGTCCGGCCGGGCGGTCGTCCCGGGCGTTGGCGGATCGGCTCCTCGACCCGGAGTTCACGGAAGTGGGCACCTCCGGGCGCAGGTGGGACCGCCGGTCGATGCTCGCGGCCCTGCCCGCCATGCAGGGCGCCTCCGAGGACGGACCCCGGTTCGCGCACTCCGAGATGACCGGCGCCCTCCTGGCACCGGGGCTCGTGCACCTGACCTTCGAGACCGTGCTCGACGGCACGCGAGCCCGGAGGAGCTCGATCTGGCGGAAGCTGGACGAGGAATCCGGGTGGCGGATGTACTACCACCAGTCCACGCCCGTGCCGGACGCGTGAGGCGGTGGGACGTACTTCCCGAGGGGAGGTGCAGGCCGTGGAGGCGGCGCGGCGCTGGCCGGCGGCCGAGGGCTTTCGCCGGGTGCCCGGCGGCTGGGTGAGCGACGGGAAGCCGGACGTGCTGCTCACCGCCGGCGAAGTGGCGCATTCCCGGGCCGGCGACGTGTTCGCCGAAGATCTGGACGCCGCCGCCCGGCTGCGGCTGGCCTTCGGGCTGCTGGACCTCCTCGACGAATACTGGGTCACGTGCGAGATCCGGTTCGCGAACGAGGGCGCAGAGGTCCCCTGCCGGCCGACGTGCTGGGGGACGGTTACCGTGAGCGCCCGGAGGCGGACCGACATGCCGAGGCCGTCACCTACTCGCTGTGGGTGGACTGGTTCGAGGACCCCGCCACGTCCGCGACGGCCTTCGCCGAGGTCCTCGGCGACGACGTCGACCGCGTGGTGACCGAGGCGTCGGAAGCCCCGCTCCGCGGGGCCCGTCGGGTCCTGGAGTGCTCGGGCCCGGTGCGCTGGACGGTGAAGGAGCCGACGCACCGCGCCGCCGTGCGGCTTCCCGCCCTGCACCCCGCCCTCTTCCACACTCTCCGGGCGGGCTTCCACGACGTCCACGGCGACCTGGAACCGGCTGGCGCACCGGCCCTCCTCGACCGGCTGGAACTCCCCGCGGACACCCGGCACCTCGCCGAACTGCGCCACGTGCTCGCCGCGGGGCACAGGAACCACTACCGCAGCCCCGGTGCCTGGGACGACGCGGTCCGCTCCTGCTCCTGAGCGGAAGGCCGCGCGGAGCGGGCCGACTCGGCGTCGTCCGCCGCATCCCGCGGCACCGGCGCCGGTGGCCCGGGCCACGGGGCCTACGCGTCGGTGGTGGAGGGGTCGAGGGAGTCGACGCCCTCCATGAAAGCGAGCATCCGGGCGTTGACCACCTCGGGGTGGTCGATCTGCGGTCCGTGGCCCGTCGCCGCGATGATTTCGGCACGGGCCCCGGGGACGAGGCGCGGAACCCGTTCCAGTTGCCGCTTCGGGTGTACGAGCAGGCTGTGCTTGCCCATGATGACGTAGAGCGGGGTCCGGATGGAGCGCAGCGCGTCCTCGGTGAGCGGCAGCGGGGCGGGGCGGCGGATCCGGTACGCGCGGGCGCCGAGCTGGATCCACCGGCGCATCTCCGGGACGGCGAGGACCGGCTGGTCCAGCCAGGCCGCGAGGCGCGGTCGCAGCACCTCGGGCGCGAAGCTGGCGAAGAGGCTGACGAAGACCCAGGCGAAGAAGCGCAGGCCCACCTTCTCCAGGCCGCCGGGGTCGAGGGCGGTGACCGAGGCGAGCCGTCCGGGCCGGCGGTGGGCCTGGTTGAGCACGAGCCAGCCGCCGTAGGAGGAGCCGACGAGGTGGACGCGGTCGAGGCCGAGCGCGTCGAGGGCCTCGTCCATCCACTGGGCGGCGCGCTCGGGCTGCCACATGGGCTCGCGGTGGATGCTGCGGTTCGCGTCGCCGGGGGTGTCGAGGGCGTAGACGGGGCGGTCGAGGCTGAGACCGGGGGTGTTGGGGTACCACATCGCCGAGCTGTAGCCGGCGCCGTGGATCAGGACGATCGGGGTCCGGGACTCGGTGGCGGGGTCCGCAGGCCCGTACCGGTAGACGTGGGTGGTGCCGAAGCCGGTCTCGACGTCCGTCTCGGAGCGCACGGGCGCCCCCTTCGCGTAGAGCACATCGGCGGCGGCGAAGTAGCGGTCGCGGAGCGCGTCGTCGACGTAGCGGCCGACGTCGCGTCGTACACGGGTGGCGTTCTCGGACACGGGACACCTCCGGAAAGATCAACTCTTGATGGTACGACCGTACCATAAAAATGATACGGCGGTATCATGAAAGAGGTCCGGGAGCCCGTCCCGCGAACCCGTCACCGATGAACGGAGCCACCGGCCCATGCCGAAGCGTGTGGATCACGAGGAGCGACGCGCACAGATCGCCGAGGCGCTCATCCGGGTCGCGGGGCGGCGGGGCCTGCACGCCGTGGGGATGCGCGACGTGGCCGCGGAGGCCGGCGTCTCGCTCCGACTCGTGCAGTACTACTTCGAGACCAAGGAGAAACTCCTCTTCCACGGACTCCAGCACCTGACCGACCGCTTCACCGCGCGGGTGGGAGCCCGCCTGGCCGCCACGGGGCCGGAACCGGGCCCCCGCGCGACCGCCGAGGCGCTGCTGCTGGCCTCCCTCCCGACGGACGAGGAGGGCCGCACCTTCCACCTCGTCTACAGCTCCTACGCCATCCTGTCCGTGACGGACGAGGCACTGGCCTCCCAGCCGTTCGTCGACCACCCCGACGCCGCGGAGAACGCGCTGACCGGTCTCCTCGAACAGGCCCGGGAAGCGGGCCTCACCGCCCCGGACATCGATGCGCGCGTGGAGGCGATCAGCCTGCTCGCCATGACGGCGACCATGGGCACCAGCATCCTGGTGGGCCAGCGCGATCCCGAGTCGGCCGTCGCGGTGCTCCACCACCACCTGGACCGGATCTTCACGCCCGGCCCGACGCAGGCGGTCGCGACGGGCCGCGCCTGACGCCCGGCGACCAGTTCGCACCAGACCGTCTTCCCGTACGGCCCCTGCTCCACGCCCCACCGCGCCGCCACCGCGTCCAGCAGCGCCAGCCCGCGCCCCGACTCGGCGCCGTTCGCCGCGTCCCGGTCGTCCAGGCCTCACGCCCCTTCGACACCGACGAAGAGGTCACGGCCAAGGTCATCACACGACGCTCCCGGGCATGGATCTTCGAGGACCGGGAAGGCCCCGCATCCTGGGCCGTCATGCACGAGTCGATCCTGCGGCAGCCCATCATCGGGGCGAACGACATGGCCGAGCAGTTGGCGCACATCGCCGCCGTAGCCCGTCGCCGAACCTTCATTCCACAAATCCTTCCGTGGAGCGCGGGAGCTCACCCGTTCATGATGGGCACGGCATGGCTGATGTCTTTCGGAGACGCCCCACCGCTGATGTACACCGAGGGTATGTACAGCGGCCAGATCATCGATGATCCGGAAATCCTGGGGTACTACACGAAGGCCTACGATCGGCTCAGGGCCGCAGCCCTGTCGCCCGCGGCGTCCCTGAAGATGATCGAAGCAGCAGCAGAGGACTACCGAAATGGCAAGCTCCCCCGTTGATTTGAGCGCCGCCTTCTGGCGCAAGAGCAGCTACAGCAACGCTGCCGAGGGCATGTGCGTCGAAGTGGCGGAGGGCTTCGCGCGCTGGCGCAAGAGCAGCTACAGCAATGGCGATGGCGGCGAGTGCCTCGAAGTACGGGACGACCTCCCCGGCCTCGTCCCCGTCCGTGACTCCAAGCGCCCCGACGGCCCCGTCCTCCTTCTCCCCGCCGCCGCGTGGGCGCCGTTCGTCGAGGCCGTCAAGGCGGGTTGAGGCCTATCCCCGGCGGGCCGCGCGGACCTGGTCGTTGATCGCCCAGGCGTCGGCGACCGGGCCCAGGTGGGCGAGCTTGTCGGGGTTGATGACCGAGCGGATGGTCTGGACGCGGCCGTCGACGACGTCGAGGGACAGCGTGTGCAGGACCTTGCCGTCGCGGTCGCGGACGAGGGCGCCGGGCTGGCCGTTGACCTCGTGCGGCTCCAGCGTCAGGTCCATCCGGAGCATCACGGGGAAGACCGCGGCGAGCAGCTTGGCCACGTTGTCCGCGCCGGCGATCGCGCGGGCGAACTGCGGGGCCTTGCCGCCGCCGTCGCCGACCATCTGGACGTCGGCCGCGAGGAGGCCCCGCAGGCCGTCGACGTCGCCGCCCTTGAGCGCGTCGAAGAAGCGGGCGGCGAGTTCCTGACGTTCGGCGCGGTCGGCCTCGAAGCGGGGCCGGCCGTCCCGCATGTGCCGCCGGGCGCGTACGAGGAGCTGGCGGCAGGCCTGCTCCGTGCGGCCGACGGCGGAGGCGATCTCGTCGAAGCCGAAGCCGAAGACCTCGCGCAGCACGAACACGGAGCGTTCGAGGGGGCTGAGGCGCTCCAGGAGGAGCAGCGCGGCCATGGACACGGAGTCGGCGAGTTCGGCGGCGCGCTCGGGGTCCTCATACGGGTCGTCGAGGAGGGGCTCGGGGAACCACGGGCCGATGTACTCCTCGCGGCGGACGCGCGCGGAGCGGAGCACGTCGATGGCGACGCGGGTGACCGTGGCGGAGAGGAACGCCTTGGGGGACTCGGGCACGGTCGAGGAGGCGTCGTACCGCAGCCACGTCTCCTGGACGGCGTCCTCGGCCTCGCTGACGCTGCCGAGCATCCGGTACGCGATCGAGAACAGCAGGGGTCGCAGTTCCTGGAACTCCTCGACCTTGCCCATGTCACTCCCCGTTCAGTGGAACGCGCCGACCTCGTAGCCGCCGGCCGGCTGCTTGCTGATGATGTTCATGCGGGTGGCGGCGTTCATGAAGGAAACCAGAAGGACGAGGGCCGTCATCTGCTCCTCGTCGAAGTGCTGGGCGGCCCGCTCCCAGACCTCGTCGCTGACGCCTTCGCCGGCGTCGGCGACGCGGGTGCCCTGCTCGGCGAGGGCCAGGGCGGCGCGCTCGGCCTCGGTGTAGACGGTGGCCTCGCGCCAGCCGGCGACGAGGCCGAGGCGGACGGGGCTCTCGCCCGCCGCGAGGGCCTCCTTGGTGTGCATGTCGAGGCAGACGCCGCAGCCGTTGATCTGGCTGATGCGGAGGGAGACGAGCTCCTGCACGGCGGCCGGAAGGGTGGAGTCCTTGAGGATCCGGCCGGCGGCCATGAGGTGCTTGAGGGCCTTGCCGGCGGTGGGGCTGGCGAAAAAGTCGAGTCGCGCGTCCATCGTGGTGTCTCCTCGGTTCGGTGCGGGCCGGTGGGCTTGCGTTCCCGAGACGAGACAGCGCGGCGTCCTGTGACACGGTCTCCGCTGTGATCCAGGTCTCAGGCGGCGGGCGACGATCGCGGGGGCGTGATCTGCCTGGGCCTGTGCCTGTTCCTGGCGTGGGGGCGGTTCGGTCCCGAAACGTTCGCCGCGTGAGCGCTTACGATCCGTCCATGGCCGTCTCTTCGAGCTCCTCCTCGCGTCTTTCGCTCTGGTCCCGGGACTCGTTCCTGTCGATCGGTTCGGTCGGCTCGACCCTGTCGATCGGCTCGGTCGGGTCGTTCCTCTCGGTCGGGTCGATCGGCTCCGCCGCCTCGGCGCTCTCCGTCGGGTCCTGGGCGAGCGTCGGCTCCCTGCTGTCGGCGCGGTCGTGCTGGTCGGTGCTCTCGTACCGCTCCGGCCGGGGCGTCATGGCGGCGGGCGCGGCCCTCGCGGTGGCGGGGGCCGTCGCGGTGACGGCGGGGGCGCGCCGGGGCCGCTGACCCTCCGTACGCCGCCGCCGTGCACTCCCGCCGTACGGCTCAGTCGGCCTGCGGCCAGTCCCAGCCGAGCTGGAGGAAGAGGCCGAGGCGGTCGCTCACGGCGCGGATCTCGGAGATCTTCCCGTCGACCGGCGTGAGGATCCAGATCGCCTCGACGTCGAAGGCACGGCCGGTGGGCTCGGGCATGCGCGGGTGGGTTCCGTCGTGGACGCCCCGCTGCGTGACGCGGGCGACCACGCGGTCGCCCTCGGCGACGAGCTCGTCCACGCGGACGGTGAGCGGGTCGAACGCGGCGAGCTGCCGGCGCAGGCCGTCGAACGCCGCTCCCGGCTCGTCGGCCTCGCCGTGGATGATCTTGTTGTGGTCGACGACGTCGTGCGCCATGAACTGCGGCAGGCCTTCGAGGCGGCGGTCGCTGACCGCCTCGAAGAAGCCGAGCACGGCCTTCTTGTCCTGATCCGACATCAGGATCCCCCTGTACGAACGGTTTTCGATCAGGCGGATCCTGGTGCCGCATCAGCCGGAGTTCGTCCCGTAGTGCCTCAGATCGCGGTCGGCACAGATCTCGACGAACGCGACGTCCGAAATCCGCCAGTACGCTCGCGGTCGATCGGGCGAGGATCCGCTCATGATCGCTGAAGAGCAGGGAATCCGTATTCGGCATCGCGGGCACGAACCGCAGGTCCATCCCACCGCCTACGTCGCCCCGACGGCCACGCTGGTCGGCGATGTCCGCGTGGGACCGCGGGCGCGGGTGATGTACGGTGCCGTGCTCGATGCCGAGGGGTCCCGGATCGAGGTCGGGGAAGCTGCGGTGATCTGCGAGAACGCGGTGCTTCGCGGGTCTGCGGTCGCCGGCGATCAGCCGGTGCTTGTCGGCGACCACGTCTTCGTGGGGCCGCATGCCACGCTGCTGGGCTGCGAGGTCGGCAGGTGCGTCTACGTGGCGACCACGACGACGGTCCTGCAGTGCGCACGGCTGGGGGCCGGCTCGGTTGTCGCCGTCGGCGCGCTCGTCCATGCGCGCACCGTTCTGCCGGACGAGTACTTCGTGCCGCCGCACACCGTGGCGCTTGGCGCACCGGTGCGGCTGCTGGCCCCTGGCGATCCGGGCCTGGCCGAGGCCGTCGGCCGGGTGGGCTTCGCGCAGGTGGCGTTCGGTGTGGACGCGGAGCGGACCGACCGGATCGGCCGGTACGAGCGCATCGCGGAGGTGCGCGTCGCCGAGTTCGGCACGCATGCCGACGATGAGGTTCTGAATCTCGGCTAGGGCCTGTCGTCACCTTCCCGTCTGCCCCGCGAGGCCTGGCGCGCGCCCCCTTCGCCGCACCGGGCGAAAGCCCAGGCACGTCCAGTACGAGGGCTTCCACCCGGCCGCGGGGAGCACGCACCGGACGCCGCGGGGCCGCCCTTCGGGCGACGGCGGGAACGTGACGACAAGCGCTAGGACTTGTCCGGCCGATCATGTCCGGAGCGGGATGACCCCAATCGCTGCGATGGTGGTACCGAGGAACATATGGCCGCGTCTGCCGTAACGGGCGGCAACGGCCCAGGCGCGAACTCAAGCACCGCCCTGCCCCGCCTGCTGATCAGCGGGGACTGCATGATGGGGTTTATGAAGTCTCTCACCGCGGCGGGGCTGCGCATCGTGGAGGAGTGGACCGCGCCCGACAGGCTCGTTCCGCCCACCGTCATCGGACAGGCGCCGAGCGTCCCGTTCGAGGACGGGCGCGTCGAGGCCTTGAGGGACTTCCTCGATCCGCTCCTCCAGGAGAAGGCGAACGCCGACTGGTACCGGCTGGCGGTCGAAGGAGGACTCTTCTCCGAGACCGACCGCAGGTTCCTGATCGCCCTCAGCCCCGGCCGGGACCGCCTCTCGCGATGGCACTGCGTCGAGCTGCAGAGCGAGTGGGACATCATGAGCAAGGGCGCTGACGGGCTGCTCGGCAGCGCCCCCTACCGGCCCGAGTTCAGCATGCTGTCGCTCGACGGGAACGTGCTGTGCTTCGCCACGACGTGGGAGCACGCGATCAGCACCTCGGTGCTGAAGGCGCCGCACCGTTCGCATGTCCTCCGCCACTGGGCGGAGGGGCTGACGGACGGCTCCATGGATGACATGGGCGATCCGAACGACCTGCCGCTGAGCGTGGCGGCACGCCGCTGGCTCGACCACCACTAGGAATTTGTCCGACTGATCACGTTCGGAGCCAGATAGCAAGGGTGGGTCGGTGCGGACGCCGGCCGCATGCTGATGCGCACGGACGATGGTGGAGCCGACCGAGATGTCCCAGTCGATCTCACCTGCCGCGTCGGCCGCGGCCTGGGTCTGCTGGAGCAGACGCTCCCACGTCCCGTCCGCGGACCACAGTCGACGGCGTTCGTAGACGGTCTTCCACGGCCCGAACCGCTCGGGCAGGTCACGCCACTGCACCCCGGCCCGCACCCGGTGCAGAATCCCGTCGATCACCTGCCGGCGGTCACGCCACCGGCCACAACGCCTGTTGCTGACCGGCAGGAACGGCCGCAGCCGTTCCCACTCGGCATCACTCAGATCGCCCCGCCCCATACCCGCATCGACGACCCAGGTGCGGCGCAGCCACATGATCGACCGGACAAGTCCTGGCGCTCCGGGTCCGTGCGCAGTCCGAAGAGCGTGCGCTCCGACTCCGCGATCGGAACGTCGTTGATGCCGGCCTCGCGCCGGGACATCAGGCCGTCGGGGGTGAACTCCCAGAGCTCGTTGCCGTGGCTGCGGTACCACCGGCCCGTCTCGTCGTGCCATTCGTACGGGAAGCGGACGGCGATGCGGTCGTCCGTGAACGCCCACAGCTGCTTGCGGAGCGCGTACCCGTTCTCCTTCGCCCACTTGCGGGCCAGGAAGGCCCTGATCCCGTCACGGCCCTTGAGGAACTCCTCGCGGTTGCGCCAGACGGAGTCGGGCGTGTAGGCGAGGGCGACCCGGTCGGGGTCGCGGGTGTTCCAGGCGTCCTCGGCGGCCCGCACCTTGGCGGCGGCGGTCTCTGCGGTGAAGGGGGGAAGCGGGGGGCGCTGCTCGGCCATGGAGGGCCCTTCCTGGCTCGTGGTGTTCAGGTGGTCTCGAGCGTCTCGGTCACTCCTGGGCGGAGCCATCGGAGCCGCCCCGCGAGGTCCGGGTCGCCCTCGAACGCCTCCGTGATGCGGGCCGGGTCCTCGGCGAGGTGGTCCCAGGAGTCGAAGTGGAGGGGGACCACCGTGCGGGCGCCGAGGGTACGGGCGAGGGCGGCGCCCTCCGTCGCGCTCATCGAGAAGGCGCGGTCCCCGGTGGACGGGAAGTGCGCGTCGCCGAGGTGGAGGAAGGCCGTGTCGATGCGGAAGCGGTCGCCGATCTCCGTCAGGGCGTCGTGGCGGACGGTGTCGCCGGAGACGTAGAGCGTGCCGCCCTCGTACGCGACGACGAAGCCCGTGACGGGGCCGGTGGCCCGTTCCGTACCCTCCGGGCCGTGGCGGGCCGGGGTCGACGTGACCGTGACGGTCGTCGTCCCGGCCGTGACCTTCCGGCTCTCCCAGGGGGCGAGCCCCTCCGCCCGGCCGCCCAGGCGCTCGGCACCCTCGGGAGTGGTCAGCACCAGGTCCGCGTCGGCCAGGACCTCTCGGCCGGTCGGGTCCAGGTTGTCGGCGTGCTGGTCGTGCGAGAGCAGGACCAGGTCGACGGGCGGGAGTTCGGCGGCGGTCAGGGCCGGGCCCGTGGTGCGGCGGAGGGGGCGGGGGCCCGGGTGGTCGGCGGGGGCCGGATCCAGGGCGGGGTCGGTGAGGACGGTGAGGTCGCCGATGCGGAGGAGGACGGTCGCCGTGCCGAGGTAGGTGGCGGTGATGTTCACGACCGGGCCTCGCTCTTGGTCCGGAGCGCGCCGAGCAGGCCCTGGAGCAGCTCGATCGTCGTCTCGTCCGTGAGGTTGCCGTCGGCGTCGAAGCGCTCGTGGGAGCGGAGGAGGTGGACCTCGGGCTTCACGACGACGTCGCTGTCGGTCCGGACGAAGACCTGGCGCAGGGCCGGCTGGGCCCGGACGGTGCCGAAGTCGGTGGGTGCGGCGCCGAGGATCGCGACGGGCTTGCGGTGCGGCGGGAGGTCCTCGGTCCCGGTCCGGCCGGTGGAGAGCCGGTCGAGCGCGTTCTTGGGGACGCCGGGGTCGGAGTAGGTGAACTTCTGTGCGGCGCGGAGCAGTTGCGTGTTGTGCGAGGTGGCGCGGAGCGATCCGGAGATGGCGGGGATCGTGGACGGAGGCGTGGACGCGGTCATGGGAACCCCCGGCTGGTCGGACGAGTCGGCGGGCGCCGGACTCGACGACCACGAAACTAAACCGATCGGTTCATTTCGTCAACCGAACCGTTCAGTCTTGACACTGAACTGAATGGTGTAGTTCATTCGATGGCATGAGCACACTCGCCGCAGAGCGGACCGTCGCCCGGGCAGCCCGCCCCCTCCACACCCATGAAGGCGCCGGGTTCCCGGTCCGCCGCCCCTTCCCCACCGAGGAACTCCCCTTCGTCGACCCGTTCCTGATGGTCGACCAGGTGGGTCCCGTCGACCTCGCGCCCGGCGAGGCGAAGGGCGCGCCCCCGCACCCGCACCGGGGCTTCGAGACGATCCAGTACGTCCTGGACGGCGACATCGCCAACGCCGACTCGCGCGGCCACCGCGCCGTCGTCCGCGCGGGCGGCGTCCAGTGGCTCACCGCCGGCTCCGGGATCGTCCACGAGGCCCTGCCCACCCCGGAGTTCCTCGCCTCGGGCGGGCGGCAGCACATGCTCCAGATCTGGCTGAACCTCCCCGCCCGCCTCAAGGGCGTCCCGCCGCGCAGCCAGAACGCCGAGCCCGGCGACCTGCCGGTGGCCGTCACCCCGGAGGGCGCCGAACTGACCGTCCTCGCCGGGACCAGCCACGGCGTGACCGGCCCCTTCGAGACCCGCACGCCGGTGCTCGTCGCCCACGGGCGCCTCGCTCCCGGCACCCGCGCCGAGTTCACCGCCCCGGCCGACCACAACGCGATGGTGTACGTGATGCGGGGCGGGGCCACGGTGGCCGGGGAGCACCTCCCCGACGGCCACCTCGCCGTCCTCGCCCGTGACGGCGAACGGTTCACGGTCGAGGCGCCGGACGCGGCCGCCGAGGTCCTGGTCCTGACGGGCGAGCCGATCGGCGAACCGGTGGCCCGGAGCGGGCCCTTCGTGATGAACACGGCCGCGGAGCTCCGCGAGGCGGAGCGCGACTTCGGGCAGGGCCTCATGGGCCGGATGCCGGCATGACGACGCTGTCGGCACCGTCGGCCCCGTCGGCCCCGAGCACGGCCGCCCGGGGGACCGCCCTCCGGACCGGCCTCCTGCTCGGCGCTCTCGCCGCCCTCGCCTCGATGGGGGTCTCCGGGCCCGGCCTGGCCCTCCCGGACGCCGGGCCTGGTCGCGATCGGCAGCGCGGTCGGCGGCACCGCCGGCCTGTTCGTGGGGGCGGCGGCCGGGGCGTTCGGCTGGCGCGCGGCCCTGGTCCTGCCGCTGCTCAGCCTGCCGTTCCTGCGCCCGGCACTCCGCCTCGCGAGCGGGCCACCGGCACCGGCACCGGCACCGGGCGACGACACCCCCCGTACCCCCGGACACAGAACCGGACCGTCCCTCGACATCCTCCGCGACCGCCGCTTCCTCGCCGCCGCCGGGCTGATGCCGGCCCTCTCGACCGTCAACTTCGTGCTGCTGTACGCCGCGCCGCGCCGCGTCACCGCCCTCACCGGCTGGAGCGCGGTGGAGACGGGAGCCGCCTCGTCCGTCGCCGCGCTCGCCGGGGCGCTGCCGTCCTGGCAGCTGGTCCGCGCGGCCCCGGGGCTCGGTCCGGTCCGGCTGCGGGTGCTCCTCGCGCTCGGTTCGGCCGGGGCGCTCGCGCTCGCCGTGGCCGCGCCCTGGCCGGTGGCCGTCCTGATCGGTTCGGGGACGAGCGCGCTCGTCACGGCCGGCGGCCAGGGGCTGCTCACGGGCGCCGCGACCGAGGGCCTGCCGCCCGCCCGGCACGGTCTCGCGATCGGCCTGTTCAACCTGGCCTTCCTCATCGGCGTCGCGGCGGGCCCCGCCCTGGCGGCCTTTGCAGACCAAACCGTTCAGTTCATATAGTGGAAGCTCCAGCCGCCACCACCGAAGGACCACCCATGGGAGCCGGAGCCGACGCACAGCACGCCGACGCGATCGACGAGTACGGCATCCCGATCATCCCGGACCCGGCGGACGCCGCCTCGCGCAAGCGCCAGGCCATCATCGACGCGGCGCTCGCGGAGTTCCTCGCGGAGGGGTACTCGGCGGCGTCCATGGACGCGATCACCCGCGGCTCCGGCGTCTCGAAGGCGACGATCTACAAGCACTTCGGCAGCAAGGAGCGCCTGTTCCTCGCCGTCATCGGCGGCGTCCTGCCGAAGACGTACGCCGGCCTGGAGCCCTCCAACTCCACGATCGCCGACGCCCCCGACCTGCGGGCCGCGCTCGTCCGGCTCACCACCGACTGGGCCCGGATCCTGCTGCGCCCCGACATCATGAAGCTGCGCCGTCTGGTCATCGGCGAGATCGACCGCTTCCCGCAGCTCGGCCAGCTCTGGTACCGGGTCAGCCACGACATGAACAACGGCCCCCTGATCGAGGCCTTCACCGGGCTGAACGCGCGCGGCGTCCTCGACGCGCCCGACCCGGCGCTCGCCGTGCAGCAGCTGGTGGCGGCGACGGTGGGCGTGCCGCAGCTCGTCCGCACCTTCTCCCCCGACGCCGAGATCGACGACGCGGAGCTGACGCGGGTGATCAGCTCGGGAGTGGATCTGTTCCTGGCCCGGTACGCGCGGTAGGCCCGCTCGGCGCTCTCCCGAGGTTCCCCGCCCACGCGACGACCAGCAGGACGAGCGCGCCCCGGCGAGGAGCACTGCGCAGCCTGTGCGACGCGGACGATGACTTCACGGCCCTCGCCGAGGTGCGCCCCGGCATCGACATGATCCGGCTGCCGCCCGAGGTCTGACGGCCGCGCGTCACCCCCGCGCGACGAGCCGCACCGCGAGGACGACGATCAGCGTGCTCGACGCGAGGGCCGTGCCCAGGCGCCCCCGTGGGCCCGTCAGGGCGCGGCCGAGGAGCGTGCCTCCGAGGGCGAGGAGGAGCTGCCAGCTCGCCGAGGCGAGGAGGGCCGCGAGGACGAAGGCCGTGCGGTCGGGCAGCGTGTCGGGGGCCGAGGGGCCCGTGGCGAGGACGAGGGCGGCGAAGTAGACCACCGTCATGGGGTTCAGGATCGTGATCCCCAGGAAGGTGGCGTACGCACGGGCCGGCGTCAGGGCCGTACCGTCGTCGCGGGAAGCGAGCCCGCCGTCGCGGTACGCGGCCAGCGCGCCCCACGCGGCCCGCAGGGCCAGCACGGTGAGCACCAGTGCGGACGCCCACCGCAGCGGGGTCGTCACCGGGGCGAGTACGGGGACGAGCGCGGAACCGCCCGCCACGGCGAGCAGGGCGTAGGCCCCGTCGGCCGTGGCGACGCCGAGGGCCGCGCCGGCGCCCGTGCGCCAGCCGGTGCGGGCCGTGACGGCCACGAGGTAGGCGCCGACCGCGCCGACCGGGATCGCGATGCCGTAGCCGGCGAGGGCGCCGGCCACCACCGCGGCCGTCACGCGACGGCGGGGATCGCGCCTCCGGGGGAGCCGGGCCGCTGCTGTCGGCGGTAGTCCGCGCCGTCCTTGGTACGGGAGAGGAAACCGCCGGTCACGAGGTGGCGGCGCAGCGCCGGGAAGTCCTCGTGCACGGTGCGCAGGGCGTCGTTGACCTCGGCCTCGCGGTAGGTCCGGTCCGCCTCGAAGAGGGTCTCGGCGAGGTGCGCGAGCAGCGCCTCGCGGCGGGCGGCCTTGCGAGGGACCGCCTTGAGGCGCCCGTCGACGGAGAACAGGTCCGCGACGGGGCGGAGCTCCGCGACGGGGCGGGAGGAATGACTGGTCATGCCGGAGAGCGTGGCGCCCCGCGCCCCGCCCCGCAAAGGGTTTTCCCTCGCTCCGCCGGTCAGACCAGGCCGTCCCAGCCCCAGCGCGGGGTGGGGCCGGGGGTGCCGAGGTCGGTGCCCGGGGCCGAGGCCGAGACGTCCTTGGCGATCCGCGTGCCCCAGTCGAAGTACTCCACCACCCGGCGGCGCAGCAGGGCGTCGTCCGGCAGCTCCTTCTCCACGGCCGCCGTCATCAACTCCATCCAGCGGAGCCGCTGTTCCTCCGTGATGCCGAGCCCGAGATGGGCGCGGAGCAGGGCCTGGTGCCCGCCGAGCTCCGCCGTGAAATCGGCCGGCCCCGAGAAGACCTCCGCCAGCCACACGGCCACGTGTTCCACGTGGGCGGCGGTGAAGTCGGCGAAGACGGGGGCGAGGAGGGGATCGGCCAGGACCGCCTCGTAGAACGTCTCGGAGAGCCGGCGCAGCGCGTCGGCGCCGCCCACGGCCTCGTACAGGGTGTTCGTGTGCTCGGCGCTCATGACCGACCTCCGGTGTCCGGGATGCGTGCCCCCACCTTCCCCCCGACACGCCCCGGATCCAAGGGCGTTCGCTCTCGGGTGCAAGCCCCTGTGGGCCCGGAGCACATGTCACCCGTACGAGGGTTGTCGACCGTGCGTGTCGGGGTGGACACACTGCGTGCGGTAGGTTCGCGCAAAACGGCCCCCGTCGATGGCGCCAACCATCAGCGAGGGCCTGAACCACTAATGGAATGCGACTCCACTGTGATCTACCGGCACTTTAACGCGCCCCCGCGCGCCTTCACCCAGTTCTCGCA
>NZ_BMTQ01000007.1 GCF_014649755.1 Streptomyces litmocidini
TCGGCGATCAGCCGGGCCACGTGCTCGGCGTAGGCGTCGTGGTCGACGGAGAGGTCCTCCCGGAAGGGGAGGGTGGTGGCGACCATGATCCCGCGCCAGGGGCGGTCGGTGTTCCAGGTGGTGGTGGTCATGGCGATGACCTTTCTGTAGCGTGTGACATTTTATGGAAGGGTGAAGAAGAGGGGCCCGTGCGGGCCCCTCCCCTCAGGGGGCCCGGGGGTGCGGATCGTCCGGTTCCCCGTCGAGCGCGGCGAGCGCCGAGAGCCGGACCGGCACGGCGAACGGGCGGCGCTCGGCGGGCGGTTCGGGAGCGCCGCCGTGCGCGGCGAGACAGGAGACGGCCGTCCCGCACATTCGCCCCTGGCACCAGCCCATGCCGGCCCGGGTGAGCAGCTTGGCGGTTCTCGCGTCCCGCGCGCCGAGCTCGGTCACCGCCTCGCGGATCCGCCCGGCGGTGACCTCCTCGCAGCGGCACACGTCCGTGTCGTCGGTGAGCCAGTCCTGCCAGCCGGGGCCCGGGGCGTGCGCGGCGGACATCACCTCGGCGAAGGCGCGCAACCGGTCCCGGCGGCGCCGCAGTCCGGCGATCCGGTCCCCGTCGGCGCGGCGTCCGAGGAGTCGCGCGGCGACGGCGTGGGCGGCCAGCTCGCCCTCCGTACGGGCGAGTTCGGCGCCGCCCACTCCCCCGGTCTCGCCCGCCGCCCACAGGCCGCGCTCCGAGGTCTCCTGGAGGTCGTCCAGGGCGAGGCCCAGGGTTCCGTCGGGGAGCCGACGGGTGGCGCAGCCGAGGGCCGTGGCCAGTTCGATCTGCGGGACGAGACCGTGACCGACGGCCAAGGCGTCACAGGCGATCCGGCGGCCCGTGCCCGGCACGGGGCGCCAGTCGGCGTCGAGGCGGGTGACGGTGACGGCCTCCACCCGGTCGGTGCCGTGCACTTCGGTGACGGCGCTGCGCAGCCGGACGCGGACGCGGTGCCGGAGCAGCGCGGTCCCGTGCGACAGGGCTTCGGCCGCCTTCGCCGGGTTGGCGAGGAGGGCCAGGGGGCTGCGGACGTACCGGAGGTAGCCGGCGGCCTCGACCACGGCCGGCACCCGGGCGCCCGCGGCGGCGAGGGAGGAGGCGACGGCGAGGAGCAGGGGGCCGCTGCCGGCCACGACGACGCGGCGGCCCGGCAGCACGAGGCCGGACTTGAGCATGGCCTGTGCCCCGCCCGCGCCCACGACGCCGGGCAGGGTCCAGCCGGGCAAGGGGAGTTGACGTTCGTACGCCCCGGTGGCGAGCAACAGCGTCCGGGCCCGGATCCGTGCGGGTCGCCCGGCGGTCCCGTCGGCTCCGGTGACGGCGTGCGCGGTCCAGGACCCGTCGTCCTCCCGCACCGTGGACCACACGTGGTGCCCGGCGAGGTGGGTGACGGAGCTTCCGGCGAGGCGTCGGCGGAGGTCGGTGAAGGCGGACCAGTCGTGGTGCAGGGCCTCGGGGCGCCGGGCTCCGAGGGTGGGGGCCGGGTGCCGGTGGAACTGTCCGCCGGTCTGGGCGGAGGCGTCGAGGAGGGCGACGGCGAGCCCGAGTTCGGAGGCCGTGACGGCGGCGGCGAGGCCGGCGGAGCCCGCGCCCACGACGGCGAGGTCGTACGGCTCGCGCCGCGCCTCCGGCGCGGACGGTTCCGGCGCGGACGGTTCCGGCGCGGACGGTTCCGGCGCGGACGGTTCCGGCTCAGACGGCGAGGCGGTCATGGCCGTGTCCCTCCTGGGTGGTGATCGCGTCGCCGGGGCGGGCCGGGACCAGGCAGGCGCGCCGGTTGGGTTCGCCGTTGACGGTGGCGAGGCAGTCGTAGCACTGGCCGATGCCGCAGAAGGCGCCGCGCGGTCGGCCGCCGTCGCGGGTGGTGCGCCAGGCCAGGATGCCGGCGCCCCAGAGGGCGGCGGCGAGGGTCTGGCCGGGCAGGGCGGTGACGCGACGGCCGTCGAAGGTGATCTCGAACGGCGGATCGGGCTGCGCGCCGACGAGGTCGGCGGGGGTGCGGGCCACGGGCCCTCCTCTCGTGACGGTGGGTGCGCGCGCCTCAGGGCGCGGGGGGTGCGGGGGGTTCGGTGTCGGCGAAGCGTTCGGGCCGGAACGGGTGGATGTCGAGGGGTGGTTCGTCGCCGGTGAGGCAGGCGGCGACGATCCGTCCCGTCACGGGGGCGAGTCCGATGCCCGCCCCTTCGTGGCCGCAGGCGTGGAGGAGGCCGGGGACGCGCGGGTCGGGTCCGATGGCGGGCAGGTGGTCCGGCAGGTACGGACGGAAACCGAGGTAGGTGCGGATGGCCCGTACGCCGCCGAGGACGGGGAACAGCGCGGTGGCTCCGGCGGCGAGCCGGCGCAGGACCTCGGTGGAGAGCGTCCGGTCGAAGCCGACGCGTTCCCTGCTGGCGCCGATCAGGACCGGGCCCGCCGGGGTCCCCTCGACGACCGCGGAGGTCTGGAGCGCGGCGGAGCCGCTGGCGACGTCCGCGACGTAGTCGGCGGCGTACACCTTGTGGCGCACCACGCGCGGAAGCGGCTCGGTGACGAGGACGAAGCCCCTGCGGGGCAGCACGGGCAGGTGGACGCCCGCGAGCCGGGCGAGGGCGCCGCCCCAGGTCCCGGCGGCGTTGACCACGTACGGGGCGTGGATCTCGCCCGCGGTGGTCCGTACGCCGCGGATCTCCCCGGCCGGGCCGGTGAGGAGGCCGGTGACCTCCTCCCCCAGGCGCGGCCGGATCCGCCCGCCTCCCGTGCGCAGCAGCCGGGCCGCCGCGTGGGCGGGCATCACCTGGGCGTCCTGGGGATAGTGGAAGCCGCCCGCCAGGGTGGGCGCGAGGTGGGGCTCCAGGTCGTGGAGCCGGTCCCCGGGGACCTCCCGGCCGGTGACGCCCGCCTTCTCCTGGCGGGCCGCGAAGGCGCGCAGGGCGCGCATCCCGGGCTCGTCCGAGGCGACGACGAGGCCGCCCTTCGCCTCGTACTCGACCTGGGGCGGGAGCAGTTCGGCCAGCTCCCGCCACAACCCGGCGGAGATCAGTGCGAGTTCGAGCTCGGGCCCCGGCTCCTTGTCGGAGACCAGGAGGTTTCCCTCACCGGCTCCCGTCGTGCCGCCGGCGACGGGGCCCCGGTCGACGACGGTGACGGAGAGGCCGGCACGGGCGGCGTAGTGGGCGCAGGCCGCGCCGACGACGCCGGCGCCGACGACGATGACATCCGGGGCGTTTCTCGTGGGCACGGCAGTAATATTTCACATGGCACACGGGATGCCAAGACCCCTGGGGAGCCCGATCCTTGACGACCGCTCACGTCCCTCGTCCGGCGTCGACCTCCTCCTCGGCCGTCAGGTGACCGGGCTGCTCCGGGAAACCGGGCGCACCGTGGGCGTGCGCGCCTCGACGCCCGGGGGCGAGCGGCAGATCCCGGCCCGTCCGGCGGTCGGCGCCGACGGCGAGGAAAGGACTCGGCCGTGGCGGAGTCCGCCGGGGTGCCCACCCGGCGGCACGAGAACGCGCGCTTCGGCCACTTCGGCCACTTCGCGCACTTCCGCGGCCTTCCGCGGCCTTCCGCGGCCTTCCGCGGCCTTCCGCGGCCTTCCGCGGCGCGACGGGATCAGCCACGCCCGGTTCCTGGTGCCCGACATGGCCTGCGCGTTCCCGAACGACGACGGGATCACGGTCGTCGCGGTGCTCCCGGACGAGAAGCGGCTCCCGGACTTCCGGAAGGACCCGGAGGGAAGCTTCCTCGACCTCGTCCGGGCCCTGCCCGACGCGCCGCCCGTCGACTCCGCCGAGCACGCCACGAAGATCACCGGCACGGCCGACCGCCCCCGCACACCCGCACACCCGCACACCCGCACACCCGCACACCCGCAGGCCGACGGCACCGGGGCTCGCCCCGGTGCCGTCGGGGTCATGAACCCCCGCGGGCGGCGCGGTACAGGGCACCGGCGACGGCGAGGTCCTCCCAGGCCATGCCCACGCTCTTGAAGAACCGCGGGCGCCCGGAGGGAGCGCGGCCGTGCACGGCCTCGTGGTCCTTCCCGGCCTCCCGGCCGTTCACCAGGTCGGCGAGGGTGCCCGCGATGTGGTCCTCGCCGATCGCTCCCCGGGCCATCGGGACGAGGAGGTCCCCCGCCTCGCGGAGCGCCGCCGAGCGCGCCTCGACGTACACCGCGGAGCGGGTCACGAGCGCGGTGTCCGTCTCCCGGGCCGTCGGCTCGTGCGAACCGACGGCGACGACGGTGGCGCCCGGAGCCACCCGGGCGCCGTCGAAGAGGGGATCCCTGGCCGTGGTGCAGCAGACGACGAGATCGGCCCCGTCCACGTCGTCGGGCGTCCCGGTGCGCGCGGACACGTCGAGCGTCCGCGCGTATCCGGCGAGGGCCCGCGCGCCGATCGGATCGCGCCCGACGACGACCACCTCGGCGAGTTCGCGCGCCGCGAGGACGGCCTCCAGGTGACCGTACGCCTGGGGGCCGGCCCCGAAGAGGACGAGGCGCAGCGGCCGGTCGTCCGGTGTCAGACGGCGTACGGCCAGCGCGGAGACGGCCGGGGTGCGCAGCTCGGTGAGGGCCGCGCCGTCGAGGAGGGCGAGGGGCCGGAGGTCCGCGCCGTCGAGGAGCAGGTAGGAGCCGGTGATGCGGGGCAGGCCGCGGGCCGGGTTGCCGGGGGCCACGCCCGCGATCTTCACGCCCGCGTACGCCCCGGAGGCGGCGGGCATGAGCAGGAGCTCGCCGGCGGGGACGGGGACGGCGGTGCGGGGCGGGGCGGTCTCGGGGTCGAATCCGGAGCGCAGGACCTCGGCGAGGACGTCGGCGGCCGCCGCCGGGGTCAGGAGGCGGGCCGTGGCGGGGGCGTCGATCAGGAGCAGATCGGTCATGGCGGTGGTCACGGACACGGTACTCGTCGGGGTCACAGCAGGAATCCCGTTCCCAGGTCGTCGTGCGGGTCGAGGACGAAGGTGTGGGTGCCGGTGCGGTGGGTGGCCCCGGTGACCTCGGTGATGCCGCCGGGCAGCAGCCGGCCGGTGAAGACGGTGCCGGCCACGGACTCGTGCGTGAGGACGTCGCCGGGCCCGAGGCGCCCGTCCTCGCCGAGCAGGGCGAGCCGGGCGGAGGTGCCCGATCCGCAGGGCGAGCGGTCGACCTGGCCGTCGGCGAAGACGGTGACGTTGCGCTGGCGCGGCCCGTCGGGGGTGTCGGGCAGTTCGTCGTACAGGACGACGCCGTACACGTCGTGTTCGGGGAGCGCGGCGCGGATCTCCCGTCCGGCCCGGACGAGCGCGGGCAGGGAGGCCCTGCCGGTGTCGAGGCCGAGGGCGTGCGCGGGGACCGAGGCGTAGCGGGCGCCGGAGTCGGCGAGGTCGACCTCGACGGTGCCGGAGGCGGTGGCCACCGGGACCTTGCGGGCGAGGACGCGCGTCGGGACGTTGCGGAAGGTGACGGCGGTGGTGCGGCCGCCCGCGCGGTGCACGGTCGCGGTGACGCGCCCGGAGGGCACGTCGACGCGTACGGGCACGTCGCCGTCGTCGGGCGCGGGAACGCGGCCGGTGTCGACGGCCCAGGCGCCGAGGGCCATCGTGCCGTGGCCGCAGGCGGTGGAGTAGCCGTCCTTGTGCCAGAACAGCACGCCGAAGTGGGCGCCGTCGTCGTCGGGCGGGACGACGAACCCGCCGTACATGCCGGAGTGTCCGCGGGGTTCCCGGACCAGGAGGCGGCGCAGCTCGTCGAGCGGTCCGGGGCGGAGCGCGAGGGCGCGGCGCTCGGCGACGGTGTCACCGGGGATCGGGGGGAGGTCCTCGTCGACGATCCTGAAGGGCTCGCCGGCGGTGTGGTAGTCGGTGGTGCGGACCGGGCGCGGGGCGGTGCTCACGGAGTGCGGCCTCCAGGGGGAGTCGGGGTGCCGGGCCGGCCCTCCCCGGGGAGGGCCGGCCCGGGCGGTGGGTGGGGGTCAGCTGCGGAGGGGGCCCTCGCAGCTGTAGCTCGACGTGCCCGCGACCTTGGTGGACCAGATCTCGACGGTTCCGAAGCTGCAGTTCATGTCGGCCAGGTTGTTCGAGGCGGCGCCGGCCCGGTCGAGGAGGAAGTAGTCGACGGTCTCGGACATGTCCTTGAAGTTCTGGTCCTCGCTCGCCCAGTTCGACAGGTTCGCGGTGATCCGGCCGGTGCAGAGGAAGCGGCGCTTGCCGGGCTCGCCGTTCTCCACGCAGTCGGGGGTGTTGTACGTGGCGGTGGCGAAGGACGCCTTCACGGACGCGAGGTCCGCGTCGCGCAGCTGGGCGTTGGGCGTGTACGTGGTGTCGGGCACGTACAGCTGGTCGACCTTGGCGATCTGCGCGTCGAGGAAGCGGTCGTAGTCGCGCTGGAGGTTCGCGTCGGACCCCAGCCGGTTGCGCCAGGCGTCGTACCCCGCCACGTCGTTCGCCCGCAGGCGGGTGTACATCTCGCGGAGCAGCGAGGGCTTCTCGGTCCAGAGGAACTCGAAGAACGTGCCCGCGTAGTTGTAGAAGCGGAAGCCGTCGCCGTCGTAGGTGGCGTTGAGGATCTGGCGCAGGTTCATCCGGGGGCCGCCGCCGGCGGTGTCGTTGATGACGCCGCGGACGAGGGACTTGCGGACGGCGATGCCGTTGTCGCGGGTGGCTCCGTCGAAGAACTCGGCCGTGCCCTCGTCCATGGCGGTGGTGCGGTCGCCCTGGTACCAGGGGCCCTCGCCGAAGGAGCCGGGGACGGCCCAGCGGCCGTTGAGGTAGTGGGTGTACTCGTGGCGGAAGAGCTCTTCCAGCGTCAGCGAGGAGTCCTGGGGGACGCGCCGCTGGTACGTGTAGAAGGTGGCGCCGCGCTCGATGTAGACGCCGCCGTTGTTGGTGCCCATGCCGGTGAGGATGGGGTGGTAGTTCTCGTAGTCGGCGCGGGAGGCGTAGAGGACGATGTTGAGGGTCGTGTTGGTGTCGCCCGCGAGCGGCTGCTCGGTGCCGAGGACGCGGTGGTACTGCGCCTTGACCTGCTTGCTCGCGTAGTAGAGCTGGTCGACGGTGGCCCGGTCGAGGGCGGTGCGGACCTTGAGCGCGCCGTTGTCGTAGGTGTACGTGTACGGGAAGAGCTGCTTCTCGATGTCCTCCTTGCACACGCCGTACGGCGTGCAGGCCTCGTAGGTGTTGAGCCAGGAGACGACCTTCGCCCACGGCTCGCTGCCGCGGCCGAAGGTGCCGACGACGGTGGTGAGGGTGGCGCCGAGGTCGGCGACGACGCCGTCCCTGAGGCCGTCGATCTGGCCGAAGCGGCCGTACTCGCTCAGGGCGTCGCGGGCGACCCAGGCGTTGGCGGTGCCCTTCAGGTGGCCGTAGCCCGCGAAGGCCTTGAAGGTGGCGCGGTAGGCCGGGTCGGCGGCGACGGCCGCGTGGAAGGCGCCGTCCTGGTTGCCGGGGTAGACGCCGAGGTAGTTGACGGAGAGGCCGGCGAGCGCGGCACCCGCCCAGGCCGGGTCGAGGTTGGTGGCGGGGTGCGCGGGGTCCATGGTGGCCAGGACCCGCTCGACGAGGCCGAGTTGGTGCTGGCGGAGGCCGGGGGCACTGGCCGCGTAGAGCGCTTCGCGGAGGGTGTTCGCGTTGCTCTTGGTGGCGTCGAAGGTGCGTGCGGCGGCGGCGAAGTCGGCGACGGCCCGGCGGACCGCGTCGACCGTGGGCGCGTCGGTGGTGTCGATCTCGTCGCGCGAGTAGTCGTGGTAGGCGACGGCGTGCAGGTAGGTGAACATCTCCTCCAGGTGGGAGGTGTTCCGTCCGTCGTGCGAGGCGGAGAGGCTCGATATGCGGCGGGCGACGGCCTGGACGTGGGCGTCGGACATCACGGGGGCGAGCCGGGCGTCCCAGGTCCATATGAGGCCGCGGAGACAGCCGTCGGCGGTGACCGCCGGGTCGGCGAGGAAGTCGGCGAACCGCTCCGGGGCGAGGCCGGTGATCCCGTCGAGGGTGCAGGGGACGCCGGCGGCGGTGGTGCCGGGGACGGCCGCGGCGAGCGACCGCGCGGTGGCGGCCGGTGCCCGGCCGGGGACGCGGCCCGTGGCGTGGCCGCCGGGGGCGGGCGCGGGCCCGAAGGTGGTGCGCGGGGCGGAGGCCCGGCGCTCGACCTCGTCGAAGGGGTTGGTTCCCGGCCGCGCCTGCGGGCCCGGCGCGCCGAGCGCGGGGGCCTGGGCGGCGGGCTGGTCGTCCGCGCCGGTCGCGGAGGCACCGGCCTGGCCGGCGGAGGCGAGGAGGGTGACCGCGATGGCGGAGGCGAGCAGGGAAGAGCGCACGCGTCGGTGGAGGGACAACAGGACTCCTGTTGGTGAGGGGGGTTGGTTCGGGGATGTGCGGGCGAACTGGTCCGGTTCGCACGGCGTATGACGGACGTTCATCGAACCGTGTGCGCTGTAACATAGTAATGTGAAATTGCACTGACAAGAGGTGCGACGGCATCAGTTCCCCGCCGGGGCCGGAGAAACCGCGCACGGGGCTGTCCGTCCACCCCTCCAGCCCCCACCACGCTCCTGACTACTCATGCGTGACCCGGGTGGGGGAAAAGCACGTCGCGACTCCGCGGCCGGATCGCCGTCCCGCTGTTCGCCGCCGTCGCGTCCCTGGCCGGCGCCGCCGACGCCGGGGCCGGCTGTCTCGACCACAACGCGCTCCTGGGAGACGACGCGGTCTCCCCGGGGGTCCGCGCGTTCCTCCGCTCGAAGGGTGGACTTCAGGCCGTGGCCCGTTCGACGGCGGGCTCGGGGGCCCGTTCGCCGGGCCGGGCGGAAGCGGGCAGGGGAAGGAACGGGGGTCAGAAGCGGGCGAGGCCGGCCGTCGGGGCCTCGTGCGGCGGCCCGGCCAGGTGGTCGATCGCGCAGTGGGTGACGTCGAGTCCGACGGTGAGCAGGGTGCCCCACTGCTCGTGCGGCGGCTTGTGCGCGTCGGGCCGCATGCAGACGACGGAGTCGGCCCCGTCGTCGCCGCAGAAGGCCCGTGCCCGTTCGGCGGGCGGGAGCCCCGGCATCGCGGCCCGCACCCGGCGCAGGTGGGCGAGGCGCTCCGTCGTCATCGAGTCGGCCGGTCCGGTGTCCGCCGCCGCGAGGCCGGCGTCGAGGAAGTGGTTGGTGTGCAGCAGCCAGCCGTCCTCGGCCGCCGGGACCACCGCGAGGCCGGCGGGAGAGAGTTCCAGGCTCGCGGCGGTGGAGCCGGCGGTGACCACGGTCAGCGAGGTGGAGGCGCTGACGCGGGCCGTCGAGGCGATCTCGACGGCCCGGTCGAGGGTGTCCGCCTCGTCGAGGACGCGGCGGGCGACCGCATGCACGGGCACGCCGCCGCCGCTCGCGGAGTCGGACGCGTGGAACAGGATGTTGAAGTGCACGCCGAGACCGGCGCTGTTCACGCCGATCTTGCCGGCGGCGCCGAACTCGGTGAAGAGCTTCACCGTGCGGCCCGCGCTCGGCGTCAGTTCGTGCAGCAGCGCCTCCGGGACGAGCAGGTCGTGCCAGTCCCAGGTCTGCAGGGTCTGCGGCGCGGCCCCCGCGGGCGCGAACACCGCGGTCGAGCACTCGCCCTTCCCGGGCGTCGGGCAGCAAGCGAGGATCTCGGTGCGGGCCCCGACGGCGGCCACCGCCCAGCGCTCGACGCCGGCCGCGTCGGCACAGGCGTCCGACTCCTCGGCGAGGTTCGGCGCCCAGGCCCGGAGCGCCTCGTGGCTGCGGGTGGCGAGGGCGCGGACCCGGTCGGCGGGCAGGCCGAGGACGGCGAAGTGCTCCCGGTAGAGCTCCGCGACGCGCCGGACCTGGATACCGAACCGGGTCCCGAGCAGGGTCCCGCGCTCACGGGGGTCGGTCGTCCTGGTGGTGAGGGTGTGCAGTTCCACGGGGGTTCCTTCGAGGCTGACGGGCCGCGCCGATGGGGCGGCGGCCATCAAGCTAGGAACGTAAAACGTTTTATGCAATGCTCGGGGACTCTTCCCTCCCGTCCTCCCAGGACGTTCCAGGACAGGCGGCGCACGATGACACGGGCCCGGGGCATCACGATCAGGGACGTGGCGCGCGAGGCGGGGGTGTCCATCACCGCCGTTTCGCACGCCCTCAACGACAAGGGCACCCTCAGCACGGCCACACGCGCGCACATCCGCGCCGTCGCCGAGCAGATGGGGTACGAGGCCGACGCCCTGGCGCGCGGGCTGCGCCGCTCCCCGATGGGCGCCGTCGGTCTGGTGCTGCGCTCCCTCGACGCCCTCGGCGACTACGCGCCGGCGGGCGTGGACGTCTTCGAGCGGTTCGTGGGCGCGGCCGCCTCACAGGCCCTGGCCCGCGGCCTCAGCCTCATGCTGGTGCCGGACCTGACGAGGCCCCCGGTCCCGCCGCTCGCCTTCTCGCTGGACGGCTACATCGTCACCGACCCGCACGTGGACGACCCGGTCATCGCGCGCCTGGAGGAGCGCGGCATCCCGTACGTGACCTACGGACGCCCGCCCGGACGCCCGGAGTTCACCCACTGGGCCGCGGAGGACGACCGCGCCTCCGCCCGTCTGGTCCTGACCCACCTGGAGAGTGCGGGCGCCCGCTCCGTCGCCCTCGTGCGGGGCACCGACCCGAACGCCTGGAACCTGGGACACCAGGACACCTACCTCGGCTGGTGCGAGGAGCACGGCAGCACGCCACGGCTGTACGAGCTCCCGGAGCGCGCGGGGGTCGAGGGCGGCGCGGCCCTCGCCGGCCGGCTCGTCGACGAGGGGGTGCCGGACGCCGTCTTCTGTCTCACCGGGCGGCACGCGGCCGGGGTGCAGCAGGGGCTCGTGGCACGCGGTGTGCGGGTCCCCGAGCGGACCATGGTCGTCACCGGCTCCGACTCCGAGCACGCCCGCACCAGCCGCCCCGCCATCTCCGCGCTCGAGCTCGACCCGGTCGCCGGCTCGGCGGCCCTCCTCGACATCCTCCAGTCCCTCATCGCCGGCCGCCCCGCCGACTCCCCCCGCCTCACCCGGGCCCGCTTCCGTCCGAGGGGGTCGACCCGGCGGTAGGTCAGCGGGAAGGGAGCGGTCGGCGTCCCGGGGCGGCACGCGCGGCGGCGAGCAGCTCCTCCCTGTCGACGAGCTTCACGCGGGGGCGTCCCTGGTGCCGGCCCGCCGCCCGCTCGCTCTCGTCGATCGCCCGCCAGCCGTCGAGGCCGACGGCCCCCGGGTGCCCGCCGGACGCCGGGTCCCCGCCGGTGGGAGCGGTGAGCAGGCCTGCTTCGAGGTCGTCGAGGAGCGCGGAGACGGTCTCCTGGGCACAGGACTTGTTGGTCCCGATGAAACCCTGGGGGCCACGCTTGATCCAGCCGGCCACGTACACGCCGGGCCGGACCCTGCCCCCCTCGTGGGGCACCGTGCCGGTCGACTCGTCGAACGGGAGGCCGGGGACGGGCCGGGCGCGGTAGCCGATCGCGCGCAGGACGAGCGAGGCCTCGACGCTCTCCACGGCCCCGGCCGTCTCGACGGTGAGGCCGGTCACCCGGTCGTCGCCGAGGATCCGGGTCGGGCGGGTCCGGAAGCGCAGGACGATGCGGCGGCGGCCCGCCACGGGGGTCCGGGCGGCCAGCTCGGCGAGCACGGCGGTCTTGGGCGTGGCGTCCGGGGGCACGTCGGCCGGCCACCCCTGGACGAGGACGTCGACGCCGTCGAGCGCGGCGAGGGCGAGCAGTTCCGGCAGGGTGAACGCGGCCTCGGCCGGTCCGCGGCGCCCGAGCACGACGACCTCGCGGACGCGGCTCGTCCGCAGCGCGGCGAGCGCCCGGTCGGAGATGTCGGTGCGGGCCAGGGCGTCGGGGTCGGCGGTGAGGACGCGGGCCACGTCGAGGGCCACATTGCCGTTGCCGATGACGACGGCCCGTTCGCCGTCCAGGGCGTAGGGGGTGGCGCTGTGGTCGGGGTGGCCGTTGTACCAGGCCACGAAATCGGTGGCGGAGGCGCTGCCGGGGAGGTCCTCTCCGACGATGCCGAGCCGTCGGTCGGTGGCCGCGCCGACGGCGTAGATCACGGCGTGGTGGTCGCGGACCAGGTCCTCGTGGTGCAGGTCGCGGCCGATCTCGGTGCCGAGCCGGTACGAGAAGCCGGGCTGGCCCTCGACGGCGCGGAACAGCCGGGCGACCCGCTGGGTGTCCTGGTGGTCGGGGGCCACCCCCGCGCGGGCGAGACCGTACGGGGTGGGCAGCCGGTCGTGGACGGTGACGGTGACGCCCGGGTACCGGAGCAGCTCGTCGGCGGCGAACAGCCCGGCCGGTCCGGCGCCGACGACGGCGACCCGCAACCCGGCCGTGGAGGTGCGGCGCCGGGCGGGCACGAGGGCCATGGGCGTGCGGTCCTCGTGCGGATGGGCGTCGTAGTAGGCCCGGTTGAGTTCGAGGAACGGCAGCTCCGCCTCGGTGAGGCCGGTGTGCGGCTTGAGCGCGTCCACCGGGCAGGCCGTCGTGCAGGCGCCGCAGTCGACGCAGGTGCGGGGGTCGACGTACAGCATCTCGGTCTGCCCGAAGCCCGGTTCGCCGGGGGCGGGGTGGATGCAGTTGACCGGGCAGGCCAGGACGCAGGAGGCGTCCGCGCAGCACGACCGGGTGACGACGTAGGTCATGGGGAGTGGTTCTCCGTTCGCGGGTCCGCGGCGTGCGGATCAGGCGGCGTGCGGGGCGGGTTCGCCGCGGTGGCGGGAGGGGCGGCCGTCGATGCGCAGCGCCTTCCACACGCGCCGGGAGGCCCTGTTCATCAGGCCGATGTCCTCGGCGAGCATCCGTACGTCGGAGAAGAGGTCGCGGAGCATCTTCTCGCCGTCGGGCGACTTCCAGAAGATGTCCTTGATCACCCAGTGGGGCACGCCTATCGTCTCGGCGGTCTTCCGGTCGGGAACCATGATGACGTCGCCGAGCACCCGCATGATCACGGGGAAGGCCACCGAGAGCGCGCCCCTGCGCGCCCGGCCGTAGCCGGGGACCTTGACGCGCAGGAACTCGTGGGCGAAGGAGATGTGCCGGGCCTCCTCGGCGACGTGGATCTGCATGAGCCGGCGCATCAGCGGGTGGATGTCCTCGCCGCCGCGCAGGATGGCCTTCTGGAGGTGGTCGATGGGCTCCTCCCCGGCGAGGACGCCGGTGAAGAAGGACTCGGGGACCAGCGAGCCGGCCAGGGGCAGGAAGCGGCTGAGGACGCGGAAGGAGCGTCGCCCGCCGGGCACGTCGGCGCCCGCGCGGTTCACGAACTCCTGGAACATCTGGGTGTGGTGGCACTCCTCCGTGACCTCGTGGGTGAGGTAGCGGAACTCCGGGTTCTGGTTGCGCAGGGCGAAGAGGTAGTCCATCACCCCGCGGATCAGGACGTTCTCGAACTGCATGCCGACCTTGACGATGTTGGCGTACCGCCACAGTCCGATGCGCGTGCGGACCTCCAACGGCTGCTCCTGGTACCAGGGGTGGCCGCCCAGGGGGTCGGCCGCGGGGAGCACCCAGCGGGGGTCCGTCGGGTCGATGGCGAAGTCGGGGTGGTCCCAGTCGATGTCGGCGAACGCGTCGAAGTGGATGCGCACCGAGGCCTCGGACAGGGTCCGGAGCCTCTCGTGGTAGCTCTGCACGCTGGTCATGGTCGTCCTCGGTCTCTCGCGGTCGGCTGTCCGGAGGCGCTTTTCTGAGGGGGTTCCGGAGGGCTTTCGAGGGCCTTCCGAGGGTTTTTCCGAGGGTGTCCGGGAGGGGCGTCAGACCGCGGGGGTCCGGTCCTCCCGCTCGGCGGGGCGTCCGTCGGGGACCGCGCGGTCGAAGCGGAGCGCGGGGTCCTCGATCGGGGACCGCCGCAGCGCGCGGCGGTCGCGGTAGTAGTCGTTCCGGATCCGCCACGGGTCACGGGTGCCCTGTCGGGGCATGATCGCGTCGCCGCGGGCGATGTACCCGGAGGTCAGCGACTCGCCCATGACGGAGACGGAGGAGCGGTCGGCCTCGGTGGCGACGGGGGTGACGGCGGTGAGGCCGTGCCGGTCCATGTGGGCGACGAGCCGGCTGATGTAGGCGGAGGCGAGGTCGGCCTTGAGCGTCCAGGAGGCGTTGGTGTAGCCGATGATCATCGCCAGGTTGGGGACGCCGTCCAGCATCACGCCCTTGTGGAGGAGGTGGTCGCGGGTGACGACGGGCCTTCCGTCGACGGCGAGTTCCATGCCGCCGGCGAGCTGCATGCGCAGGCCGGTGGCCGTGACGACGATGTCGGCGGGGATCTCCTCGCCGGACCCGACCTTGACCCCGGTCTCGGTGAACGTCTCGATGTGGTCGGTGACGACGGACGCCCGGCCGCTCCTGAGCGTCGTGAAGAGGTCGCCGCCGGGCACGACGCACAGCCGCTGGTCCCAGGGCTTGTACGAGGGGGTGAAGTGGCGCATGTCCACGCTCTTGCCGAGCCGCGCCCGCACGGCGCCGAGGAGCACCTTGCGCATGAGGCGGGGGGCCTTGCGGCACAGGACGTACAGGGCGCGCTGCATCGCGATGTTCCGGGTGCGTCCGACCCGGTGGACGAGCGCGGCGGGGACGCGCAGCCGGCGCAGGAGGACGGAGAGGGGGTCGTCCGCGGGGAGCGCCAGGACGTACGTGGGCGAGCGCTGGACCATGGTGACGTGGGCGGCTTCGGGGGCCATCGCGGGGACGAGGGTGATGGCGGTGGCACCGCTGCCGATGACCACGACGCGCTTGCCCGTGTGGTCGAGGTCCTCGGGCCAGTGCTGCGGGTGCACGAGGGTGCCGCGGAAGCGCTCCTCGCCGGGGAACTCGGGGCGGTGGCCCGCGTCGTAGTCGTAGTAGCCGGTGGCGCCGACGAGGAAGCGGGCGGTCAGGACGCGGGTCTCACCGGTGGCCTCGTCGAGGGTCTCGACGGTCCAGCGGCCTTCGGCGCTCGACCAGTCCGCCCGGACGGCCCGGTGGCCGAAGCGGATGCGGTCGACGACGCCGTGCTCCTCGGCGGTGGTCCTGATGTAGCGGCGGATGTCCGGGCCCGCGGCGAGGACCTTGGTGCCGTGCCAGGCGCGGAAGCCGTAGCCGAAGGTGTACATGTCCGAGTCCGAGCGGATGCCCGGATAGCGGAACAGGTCCCAGGTGCCGCCGATCCCGGCGCGCCGTTCGGCGATCGTGTACGTGATCCCGGGGTTCCCGGCGAGCAGGTGGCAGGCGGCACTGATGCCGGACAGCCCCGCGCCGACGATCAGCACGTCGACGTGCTGGTTCTCCATGTCCGTCCCCTCCCCTGCCGGTCGCACCGGCGGGCGTTCTTCCTCAGGCCCCGGAATTTACCTGTGTCACCGCGTCCAGGATACCGGCGGTAACGTGACCTGCGCCACCCCTCTCCCCCGACCTCGTCCCCACCGCCGGGTACGATCCACGCCGTGGCCGAGGACAGACACACACGCAACGACGGGCGACCCGACGGCCGTGACACCCGCTGGACCGGCCACCGCGCCGAGCGCCGGGACCAGGTCCTCACCGCGGCCCTCGCCGTCATCGGGCGCGAGGGGACGACGGTCAGCGTGGCGGCGATCGGCGCCGAGGCCGGCATGCCCCGCTCCGTCGTCTACCGGATCTTCCGCAGCCGCGAGGACCTCGACGAACAGATCCGCGCGCGCATCACCGCCGACCTGATGACCGCCCTGTCCCCCGCGCTCGACCCCCGGGGCACGATCCGGGAGGCGATCGAGCTCGCCGCGGCCACCTACGTGGGCTGGGTGGCGCTCCACCCCCACCTCCACCGCTTCCTCGGCACCGGCTCGCCGGGGCAGCCCGCCGCAGGCTCGCGCGCGGTCGCGGGCACCCGCACCGCCGTCGCCCTCCACCTCGCCCGCCTCCTGGACACGTACGCCGAGCGGTTCCTCGACGGGGGGACGGCGCCCCAGGGCTTCAACCTCAACCTGGCGTTCGGCATGGTCGGCCTGGTGGACGGCGTGGTGAACCAGTGGGCCGCCCACCCCGAGTCGCGGAGTTCCCTCGACGACCTGACCCACTTCCTGAGCGACGCCCTCTGGGGCCTGCTGGCGGGCGTCACCCCGCGCCTGGGCATCAAGCTCGACCCCGACCAGCCGATCGGACCGGCCCCGGAACCGCCGGAGCCGGGGCCCCCGCACGGCACGGCGGACGACCGCCGCTGACCCCTCCGCCTCCCCCGGCCCCCGGCCGACCGGCCACCGCGCCTCTACGATGCCGGAGATCAACGCCGCCGCACGACGCGGCCGCATGCGGGGGACGGGACGTGGACCGGTACGACGTGCCCGTCGGGCCCGCGGCCGTGAACGGGCCGCGCCACCGCTTCCGCAACCCCGCCGGGCCCGTCCTCGTCGCCCGGTGCCCGATCGCCGCCTCGGCCCTCGCCGAGGCGTACGCCGTCCCCACCGGTCCCGCCGCCCGGCTCGCGGACGGGAACGCCGCGCTCCCGCCTCCGCGCGGGCGCCCCGTCGTGCGAGTGCCGTCGGCGGGGGCGGGGACGTGACGGGCGCCCCGGCCCGGGGCGTGCCCCGCCCGCCGCGTACCCTCACCAGCGACGGTTGCGGGACGGACGGTGGGCAGGGCAAGGACGATGGCTGAGGCGCCCGGGCAGGGTACGGAGTCGGGTGACGGCGACAGGGCGCGGACCGCGACCGTGCGCGTCTTCGTCGCGCTCGCCCCTCCCGACGACGCGAAGGACGAACTGGCGCGCGCGCTGGACCCCGCGTACGAGGCGTACCCGCGCATGCGGTGGAACCGGATCGAGGACTGGCACATCACCCTGGCGTTCCTCGGGGAGCTCCCGGTGGGGACCGTCCCCCTGCTGCGGCCGCCGCTGGCGGAGATCGCGGCGGCGCGGCGGCCCGTGGAACTGGCGCTGCGCGGTGGCGGGCACTTCGACGAGCGGGTGCTGTGGAGCGGGATCGACGGCGACCTCGACGGGCTGCACCGGCTCGCCGCCGAGGTGCGGGCCGTCGTCAAGGAGTGCGGCATCCCCTTCGAGGACCGGCCGCTGCGTCCGCATCTGACGCTCGCCCGGGCCCGCCGCGACGACCCGACGTCGGTACGGGAGGCCGCCGCCGGGCTCGCCGGCTTCACCGGCCGCCGATGGGCGGCCGAGCGCCTCCATCTCGTCGGCAGCGACTACGGCCGGGGCCCGGGGCCGATCCGTTACCGCGACATCGAGGCGTGGGAGTTCGCGCGGCCGTAGCCGGGTGTCGGCGGTCAGGCGGTGGCCGGGTGGCGGGCGGTCAGGCGGTCAGGCGGTCAGGCGGTCAGGCGGTCAGGCGGCGGTAGCCGGGCGGTCAAGCGGTCAAAGGAGCGCACCGTCAGCGGCCGTACAGGCTGCGGCAGAGGTCGGCCCCGCCCATGGGGGCCCGGATGTCCTCGGCCTGACGGCAGAGGCGGCGCATCTCGGGCGGCCGCGCGTCCGCCCGGGGCCGCGGGCGGATCGGAGCGGGCCGGTTCTCGTGCGAGGAGCGGGGTGCGGTCCCGGACCTCCCGCGCGGGGGCCTCCCGGGCCTGTCCGCCGTGGTGTGCGGGCGGTGCGGGGCGGTGTCGCGAGCGTGCGGGCGGCGGGCGGGCGGTTGCTCGGCCGCGGGGACGGCGGCCTTCCGGGCGGGGGCCCGGGCCGGACGGGAGTCGGTGGGGTCGAGGGCCTCGCGAGGGGCGGGCTCCGTGGGCGCGGGCCAGGCGGGGAGCGGGGCGGGCGGGCGGTCCGCGGCCGGTGCGATCCCGCCGGGGCGGGCCGGTGGCCCCGGTGCGGAACCGTGCGGGACGACCACGCATCCGGTGGCGAGGAGCGCGACGAGCAGCAGGAACGCGGTGTGTCGGGCGTGCATGGGGTCACGGTGCCCGAGCGTCGGAGGAAGCGGACGGCGGCTCGGGCCGAGTCCACCGTCACGAGTGAACCACCGCCGCGCGTGGACGGAGCGGTGCCGTCGTCCACGACCCGGCCGCGCGGGCGGTACCGCCCGCGCCGCGCTCGCCCTCTCCCGGACCGGCAACGCGCGTCCCCCCGCGCGCCGCACCGGGACGGCGACGCGCGAGGCTTCCGACGGGCCGTCACGACCGGCCGTCACGAGCGCTCCCGGAGCCGGTTTCCGGACCGTCGGGGCGGGGACGTGCTCCGCCCCGACGGAGCGGAGGGGTGGATGGATGGATGGATGGGTGGCGTGTCCCGGGGGCCGGACGTTCGGGGGCGTGGCCCCCGGGGGTCCTAGTCCTAGTACGGCTTCACCAGGACGTGGGCGGCTCCCGGGATGCCGATCTTCAGGAGCGCGTCCTCCTCGGCGGTCGTCGGCGCTCCCATCTCCTGCCTGAGGACCGCCCGGGACATGGCCTGCACCCACAGGGCACGGGGCCGGCGGCGCGCCTCCCAGGCCCGCAGGGCCTCGGGGACCGAGCCCTCCGCGTCCAGGGCCTCGGCGAGGACGAGGGCGTCCTCGACGGCCATCGCCGCTCCCTGCGCGAGGTGCGGGGTGGAGGCGTGGGCGGCGTCACCGGCCAGTGCCACCCGGCCCACGTGCCACGGTTCCTCGACCGTCACCTGGGAGATCCGGGAGTACACCACGGCCGCGGGGTCGGTGACCGCGCGGAGCGCCTCGGCGACGGGGCCGGAGAAGACCGCGAGCCGCTCGGCGAGCTCCTCGTGGGCGCGCCCGGGGTCCGGCCGGTGGTCCTCGGCCTCGGCGAACACGGCGCCCAGGTACATCAGTTCGTCGGTGATCGGGGTGAGCAGGGCCTTCGCCTCCTGGCCCGCCGTGGCCATGACCACGCCCCGGACGTCGGGGTGCCGGGGCACGGTCACGCGCCAGTTGGCGAATCCGGTGTACGCGGGCGCGTACCGGTCGCCGTAGAGGCGGGTCCGCAGCGGGGAGCCGATGCCGTCGAAGCCGACGACCAGGTCCCAGCGGTCGCCGGAGCCGTCGGAGAGCGCGACGGTGACGCCCGTGCCGTCGTCGTCGAGTCCGGTGACGGTCACTCCGAAGCGGACCTCGGCGCCGGCGGCGACGGCGGCGTCGCCGAGCACGCGGGCGAGGGCGGGCCGCGGAATGCCGTTGGCGGCCGGCAGGTCGCCCATGCGGGGCTGGGGTATCCGCGCCAGCGTGCTCCCCGCCGGGTCGGCGATCGTCAGGACCTCCCATGCGAATCCCGCCGCGAGGCAGGCGTCGAGCACCCCCAGCTCCCGCATGACGTGCAGGGCGTTGGACGGCTGGATGATGCCCACGCCGAGGGCGTCGAGCTCCTCGCGGATCTCGGCCACCTCCACGGTGTGGCCGCGCCGGGCCAGAGCGGTGGCGAGGGTGAGGCCGCCGATGCCTCCGCCGTGGATCAGGACGCGCAGGGATGATGCCATCTCGGTTGTCTCCAGAACGTGATCGAACAAGGCGCAGGAGTGTAACCCCCGGGTGGGAGCCGGGGGTTGTACCGCCGTGCCGTCGCTTTCCCGGGCCGGGGACGGGACCGCGCCGGATGCCCCCGACGTCGTCCGACACGGCGGGCCCGCGAGGATTCACCGGGTTCACCGGCGCGCCGACGCGCCCTCATGGCGGGGCCTCGCGATTCGATGGACCCGGGGCGGGCAGGCGTCCACAGTTCCCTGATCACCGGAGGAGGAGTACGCCATGCCGCACCCGTGGCGCCGATGGAAGTGGTGGCAGCGATGGGGGCGGGACCCGGTGGTGGTGCAGACGCTGCGCTCCACCGCGGCCGCGACGATCTCGTACGTCGTCGCGCTCCGGCTCAGTTCCGAGCCGGCGCCGCTGACCGCCCCGCTGACCGCCCTGCTCGTCGTGCAGGTGACGCTGTACTCGACGCTCACGACGAGCCTGCGGCGGGTGAACTCCGTCGTCGTCGGCGTCCTCATCGCCATCGCGTTCAGCGTGCTCGTCGGACTCACCTGGTGGAGCCTTGCCCTGATCATCCTGGCGTCGCTGGTCGTGGGCCGGTTCGTCAAGGTGGGGGAGTTCGTTCCCGAGGTGGCCATCAGCGCGATGCTGGTCCTCGGCGTCACGCAGGTGACCGACACGGCGTGGGACCGCGTCCTGGAGACGCTGATCGGCGCGGTCGTGGGCCTGCTCTTCAACGTCGTGCTCGTGCCGCCGGTCTGGGTGGACACCGCCGGGGACTCGATCGTCGACCTGGCCCGGCGGATGCGCCGGCTGCTCATGGACCTCGGCGAGGAGCTCGCGGACCCGCACGCGCGCCCCGATCCGGCGTCGATCCCGGAGGTCGTCCCTCCCGCCGCCTTCGAGCGGGCCGCGGCGCGGCTGCACGAGGCGCGGCGCCTCGACAACGACGTCGCCGACGTCGACGCGGCGCTGCGGCAGGCGGAGGACAGCCTCCGGCTGAACCCGCGGGTGAAGGAGGGGCTGCTGCACCGCATCGTGCTGCGCACGGGTCTCGACACCCTGGAGATCTGCGCGGTCGTGCTGCGCGTCCTCGCCCGTTCCCTGACCGACCTCGCGAAGGAGCGGGAGGGGGCCCCGCTCGTGCGGCGGGAGGCGGGCCTGGCCCTCCGGGAGACGCTGCGGCACCTGGCGGACACCCTGGTGAGCTTCGCCGACCTCGTCACCTCGCACTCGAGCGCCGGGGCGGAGACGGCCGAGGACCGCCTCGGCGAGGACCTCGGGGCGGCCCGCGCCGCCCGTGACCACGCCGCCGGGCTGCTGAAGGCCGAGGCGGCGCACGACCCGGAGCGCTGGCAGCTGTACGGCGCGCTGCTGGCCGAGATCGACCGGGTCCTCGACGAACTCGATCCGGGACACCGCGGCCGCCGGCTGATGGAGGAGCTGGACCGGCACACGCGCATGCGTGCGGAGCGCCGCCGCCGCGTCACCTCCCTCGCGGCCCGGGCGCGCCGTACGCCGTGACGGGCCGCAGGGCGCCCTCCTCCCGGAGGGCGTCCAGGGTCGGGTAGCCGTCGACGGCCAGGATCAGGTCGGTCTCGGCGAGGAGGGAGCGCAGGACGTGGACGATGCCGTCCTCGCCTCCGAGGGCGAGGCCGTACGCGTACGGGCGGCCGACGCCGACCGCCGTGGCGCCGAGGGCGAGGGCCTTCACGGCGTCGGCGCCGGTGCGGACCCCGGAGTCGAAGAGCACGGGCAGGCCCTCGGCCGCGGCGACCACGCCGGGGAGGGCGTCGAGCGCGGGCAGGCCGCCGTTGGCCTGGCGTCCGCCGTGGTTGGAGCAGTAGACGCCGTCGACGCCGCCGTCCCTGGCGCGGCGGACGTCCTCCGGGTGGCAGATGCCCTTGAGGAGGATCGGCAGGTCGGTCAGGGAGCGGAGCCAGGCGAGGTCGTCCCAGACGAGCGGCTTGCCGAAGATCCCCGCCCATTCCAGGACGGCGGCGCGCGGGTCCTCCTCGGGGGTCTTGGCGAGGCGTGCCCGGAAGACCGGGTCCGAGGTGTAGTTGGCCAGGCAGTGGCCGCGCAGTTGCGGGAAGTTGCCGGTGGCGAGGTCGCGGGGGCGCCAGCCGGTGATCCAGGTGTCGAGGGTGACGACGACGCCCCGGAAGCCGGCCGCCTCCGCGCGGTGCACCAGGCTCTCCGCGAGGGCGCGGTCGGTGGGGGTGTAGAGCTGGAAGAAGCCGGGGGTGTCCCCGCACGCGGCGGCGACCTCTTCCATGGGGTCGACGGTGAGCGTGGAGGCGATCATGGGGACGCCGGTACGGGCGGCGGCGCGGGCCGTCGCGAGGTCGCCGTGTCCGTCCTGGGCGCAGAGCCCGATCACGCCGACGGGTGCCATGAAGAGCGGGGACGGCAGTCTCAGGCCGAAGAGGTCGACGGACAGGTCGCGTGCGGCGGCGCCCACCATCATGCGCGGGACGAGCCCCCACTGCCGGAAGGCCGTGACGTTGGCCTCCTGGGTGTGCTCGTCGCCCGCGCCGCCGGCCACGTACGACCAGAGCGAGGGCGACAGCGCCGCACGCGCCCTCGTCTCCAGCTCGGCGAAGGTCATGGGCAGGGCGGGGGTGACGCCGAAGAGCCCGTCGAGGTAGATCTCGTTCTGGTGGTCGCCGTACTGCTGGGGCATGGGGGCGTCGTCCCTTCCGGTCCCTCGTCGGGGCGCTCGGCTCGCCCCCGGTGGTCCCCACCGTGCCCGTCACGCGCGCGCGTGACCATGGAGCGGTCTCCAGGAGTTCGTGGCCGGGTCTTGTCGCCCCGGACAAGTCCGGCGGCGGTGTACGGGCGTCAGCCGGTCGTTCCTCCGCCGCCGGTCGTGCCCCGGGGGCCGGTCGAGGCTTCGAGGTGGCGCAGGGCCCACCAGATCAGCATCGTGTCCTCGGTCCGGCCAGGGTCGAGTCCGGTGGCCCGGGTGAAGGCGCGCAGGCGGTACCGGAGCGTGTTCGGGTGGACGTACAGGGCGGTCGCGGCCGCTTCGGCGTTCGCCTCGGCCGTGAGGTAGGCGTCCAGGCTGCGGACGAGCGTCGCGCGGCGGTTTCCGCTCGTGTGGCCGAAGCAGCGGTCCACCAGCTCCTCGCCGGTGGCCGGCAGGGCGAGCACGGCGGCGTGCAGCGGGAGTTCGCCGTCGGTGACGGGGCGGCGGAGCCCGAAGGCGGCGGCGAGCTCTCCGGCCCTGCGTGCCTGGCGGTAGGACTCGTGCGCGCGGGACAGGGGCAGGGCGCGGCCGAGGCCGACCGGGACGGCCGGGGAGCCGATCCTGCCGGGCTCGACCAGCCCGGCGACACGCCCCGCCGCGAGCTCGGCCGGCCCGGCGGCACGCCCCGCCCCGGGCTCGGCCGGCCCGGCGGCACGCCCCGCCGCGGGTTCGACGAGCCGCGCCGCGACGTGCTCGCCCAGCGTCGCTCCGACGGCTGCCGCGTCGTGCCCCGGGACGACGGCCGCGTGGAAGGCGAGGTACTCCTTGCCCGGGTCCAGGCCGAGCAGCCGGACGGCCGTCGGCAGCCCGTCCGGCGGGAGTTGCCCGCTCAGCAACCGGCCGAGCAGCAGGGCTCGCCGTTCCTCTCCGTCCCGCAGCCGCTCCGTCCCGCGCCGCCGGTGGCCGTCGACCACGGCTGCCGACACGTGGTCGCAGCAGAGCCAGAAGTCCCGGGTCAGCGCGAGGGCGGCGGCGGACCCGTACGGACCGGCCGCCGCGTACAGCGCGTCGAAGGCGTGGCGGGAGGTGAGGCGGAAGGCTTCGAGGAGCGGTTCGAGGGGGACGCCCTGGTCGGCCCGGCGGGCGCCGAAGTCCGTGAACTCCGCGCGTTCCCGGTCCGAGGGCGCGCGGCCCTCCGCGAGCGCGGCGAGCGCCGTCCCCATGACGGCGAGGAGTTCCCCGACCGTCTCCTCCTCGTCCAGGCCCCGGTACGCGGGCAGCTCGCCGGCGGTGGCGGCCGCGGCCGCGGCGACCCGGTCGAGCCGCAGCCCGGCCAGGAGCTCGGCCCGCGCGGCCCGGTGGTCCCTGTCCATGGGGGCCATTCTCGCCAGCCCGGGCGGTCGGGCGGAACAGGGGTGCGGTGTGCGCCCGCTGCCGTGATCATGGGGGAATGACACGCGCCTTCGAAGATCTCGTCGCGGAAGCCTCCGCGGCCTCGGTCGACGGCTGGGACTTCTCCTGGCTCGACGGGCGGGCGAGCGAGGAGCGGCCCTCCTGGGGCTATCAGCGGCTCCTGGGCGAGCGGCTGGCGGCCGTCTCGGCCGCGCTCGACGTCCAGACGGGCGGTGGTGAGGTCCTGGGCGGGGTCCCGGTGCTGCCCCCGACGATGGCGGCGACCGAGTCGTGGCCGCCGAACGTCGCGCGGGCCACCGCGCGGCTCCATCCCCGGGGGGCGGTGGTCGTCGCCGATCCCGACGAGCCGCCGCTGCCGTTCGGCGACGCCGCCTTCGACCTCGTCACCAGTCGGCACCCGGCCACCGTGTGGTGGACGGAGATCGCGCGCGTCCTGCGGCCGGGCGGCGCCTACTTCGCCCAGCACGTGGGCCCGGCCAGCGTGTGGGAGCTGGTCGAGTGGTTCCTCGGGCCGCAGCCCGAGGCGGCCCGCCGCCGTCATCCCGACGACGAGGCGGCCGGGGCACGCGCCGCCGGGCTGGAGGTCGTGGACGTGCGCTCGGAGCGGCTGCGCATGGAGTTCCACGACGTCGGCGCCGTCGTCTGGTTCCTGCGGAAGGTCATCTGGATCGTGCCGGGGTTCACGGTGGAGGACCAGCTGCCCCGGTTGCGCGAGCTCGACGCGCGGATCCGCGCGGAGGGGCCGTTCGTGGCGCACTCCGCGCGGACCCTGATCGAGGCGAGGAAGCCCTCCGCCCCGGCCGCGTGAGCCCGTCGGCGCAGGCCCGTCAGCCCTCCGCCCCGGCCGCGCAGGCCCGTCGGCCCGCCGCGGGGTCCAGTCGCCGAGCGAGTGCGCGGTGTCCTGGACGGCGGCCCCGGCGGCCGTCGGCCGCGGCCGTTCGGTGCCGGGCCGGCCGGCGCCGGGGCCGCTGTTCCGGTAGTGGGCGAAGCGGTCGGCCCTCCAGGAGAAGCCGCCCCTGTCCCTTCACGGCGCGGCCTTGACGGTGGCGCCGGGCACGCTGTCGCGGATGGCGTACGGCTCCGGGGCCGTGGCGTGCTTCTCGAGGTCGGCGAGGTTCCGTACGGTCGCGGTCGCGCCGTCGCGTCCGCCGTACGTGCCCTTCTGGCCGAGGGCGTCGACCGACGCGAAGCCGTCGGCGGCCTCGCGCGCTCCCGCGGGCGCGGTCGTGGCGCCGGCCCGGGGCCGGGCGTCCGCGCCGAACAGGCCGAAGGCCGTCCCGTGGGCCGGGGCCCCGGCCGCCGCGAGAGCGGCCGGGAGGCCGATCGTCAGGGGCTTTCCGCGCCTGCGGTGCCTCGCCTTGCTGCGGGTCCGTCCCACGTCGTGCTTCCTTCCGTACGCGGGGGCGTGCCGCCCGCGCCGGGACGGGCGGGCACCCCGTGGTCGCCGCCGGTCCCGGGAAGGTTGCCGCCGTGCGCCTCTATCCGGTCCGTCCGGGTGCGATGACCACGATCCGGTCGTCCGGGTTCCAGTACCGGACGTGCGCTTTGGGCGGGTTGACGCGCAGGCCGTGGCCGGGGGCGGTCGTGGAGCGGTAGCCGATGGCGCAGACGCCCTGGCGGGCGGCCGATTCGGCGACGGTGGCGAAGGACGTGGCGCGTCCGGTGCGGACGTAGTGGGCCGCGGGGCGGAGGTGGAGGGTGTTGCCGTCCGGGGCGAGGAGTTCCTCGAACACGGCGGCGAGAGGGGGGTTCTGGGAGATCTGGGTCATCAGGAGTCCGATGAGCCTGCCGCTGACGACGAAGTCGGCGCCGGGGAGCCGGGGCGCGATGAGCCGGTTGCGGTCGTCGGTCATCTCGGTGACGACGGGGAGGGGCCGTCCGCTCGCCCGACGCCCGGCCCGCAGGTGGAGGAGGGTGACGAGCGTCCGGTCGTCCGGGTCGGCGTGGCCGGGCCGGTGGTCGGGACCGAGCACGATCACCGCGTCGTACCGGTCGAGGTCCGGCGCCTCCGTGGTCCCGCCCAGCGTGGGGTCGCCGGGCCGGTGGAGCACCGTCATGCGCCCGCCGACGGCTTCGGTGACGGTCCGGATGCCGGTGAGGGTGTCGGTGCGCGGTTCGGCCACGACGTCGAGGGACGAGCCGGCCGGGGTACGGCTCGCGAGCCGGGTGGCGATCCGGGGCGCCCGGCGGTTCCACCCGAGGAGGAGGACGCGCCGGGGGTGCCGTGGGGCCTCCGGCGGAGCCTGGGCGAGCGCGGTCGGGTCGTAGGGCACGGGGGTGACCGAGAGGCGGGTCGTGTGCTCGTCCTCGGCGATCACGAGGAGGGCGTCGTCGGCGAGCAGCGGGGTGGAGCGGGGCGGGTTGAGCGCGACGGTGCCGTCGCCGTGGACGATGCCGACGGCGGTCGACACCGGACAGGCGCGGGCGGCCTCGTCGAAGGTGCGGCCGGACAGCGCCGGTTCCCGGAGGGTGTGGAACTCGTGTCCGGCGAAGTCGAGGAGTTCCTGGTGGACGAGGGAGAGGCCGGGCTGTCGTACGCAGTCGACGAGGAGGCGTGCCGCGATGTCGTCCATGTCGAGGACGGTGGCGCCGGGCCCCGCGGCCAGGCGGGCGGCGCCGAGGTGGCGGTCGTCGCGCACGGCGGCGACGACGCGTACGGGGTCCGTCTCCCCCACGGCCGCCGAGAGGGACAGCAGGGTCTTGACGACCTCGGCGTCGTCCCGGGGGTCGTCGCGGGGCAGGACGAGGACGCAGTCCGCGGTCGCCGGGCTCACGCGCGCGAGGGCGGCGGGGTCGGTGGGCCGGCCGGTGCGGCAGAGGATCCTGGTGCGGCCCGTGGCGCCGACGGAGGCGCGGAGGTCCTCCTCCATGGCGGGTTTGTCGCGGTCGGCGAGGACCGCGACGATCCGGCGGCGCCGGCCGGTGCGGGCGGCGACGAGTTCGGAGAGGACGGTGGGGACCTGTTCGGACCAGCCGAGCACCACGGTGTGTCCGCTCTCCAGGATCCTGGCGTGGCCTCGGTTGAGGGCGATGAGGTGGTCGGTGAGGCCGGTGGTGATGAGGCTGACCAGGGTGGAGACGTAGATGAGCGCGATGAGGGCGAGGAGCACGGACAGGGCGACGCGCAGCGGGGGGCCGACCTCGCCGCCGAGGCGCATGGTCTGTCCGGTGTTGCGCCACACCGCGGCGATCCTGGAGCCGAGGGAGGCGGGGGTGTGCCGGTCGGTCCAGACGAGGACGGTGCTGATGGGGACGACGAGGGCGAGGCAGACGAGGGCCAGCCAGCCGCAGAGCACGGCGGTGCCACGGGTGAGGACGGTGTCGAACCGGTAGCGGAGGCGTTCTCCGGTGGAGGGGCCGCGGTGGGCGGACCGCGTCCGGCCGTCGGAGCGGCTTCGGGAGGCGGACCGGGTCCGGGAGGCCGGCCGGATCCGGTCCGCGGGTCGGCCGTCGGCGGTCCGGCGGTCCTCGGCCCGGCCGGGGCCGGCTCCCCGTGCGGCGCCCCGCTGCCGGGGTACGACCTTTTTGTCTTCTTTTCGCACGTCAGCAGGGTGCCGCCCCGCCGAGGGCGGCGGGGCGGCATCGGGGCATGTTCATCCCTTCGTGATCGGTCCGCGCCGCACGGGTGGGACGGGCCGGTCAGGCGTACGGATCGAAGGGGATGCCGGCCGGCTTCGCCTTGGCGAGGTGGGAGGCGAGGTTCCCGTCCTTGAGGCCGAAGACCGCGCTGCCGAAGTCGGCCTGGACGAGCTTCTCGCGGATGCCCGCGGGGTAGCCGTTCCAGCCGACCAGGCCGGGGAACTGCCAGGTGTGCTGGTGGTTCTCGGGCGGTTCGTCGTTGGAGTTCGCCGGGCGGAAGCAGTGGGTGCCGATGCCGTCCTTGTGGTAGACGACCTTCGGGTGGGTGCCGTCCCAGCGGATCCGGTCGCGGCCGTAGACGTCGAAGTCGCCGTGGGCGGAGGTGGAGACGTACTGGGCCTGGTCGTTCTGCACCCAGACCACGACGTGCTCCCAGTCGTGGCGGTGTCCGCCGAGGCTGGTGCCGGGCAGCGCCTGGTCCTTCTCGAAGTAGAGGCCGTAGATGATCGCGCACCAGCCGTTGTTGCACTTCGCGCGCGCGTACCCGTTGGTGTTGGTGAGGTCGGACGCGTCACGGCACTGGCCGTCGAGGGCGCCGGAGGGGTTGAGGCCGCCGTTGAGCGTCCCGTCGGGGCCGATGGCCGGGGTGGGGTAGCAGCCGTCGGTGTCGTAGTCGTAGGCCGGCTGGAAGGTCTGTTCCAGGGCGTCGGCGTCGGCGGGCAGGGCGGTGGGCGGGGCGGCGAGCGCGCTGCCCGGCAGGGCGATGATCAGCGCGAGGGCGCCGGCGAGGGCGAGCGCGCCCCTGGTGGCGTAGGCCTGTGTCTTCAACTGCGTCCCCCTGGGTCGGTGGGCAGGAACCGACCGCATCTTGGCATGGACACTCCACGGGGGCGAGGGTGCCGGAACCCTCGGGCAAGCCTTCACCGGCCGGCCGCCCCGGGTTCACCCCCGGGTCCCGCCTCCCGGATCACGCCGGGCCCTCGGGGCCCGTTCCACGGACAGGCCCTACCGCAGCGCGGCCGCCACCAGTCGGCGGACCTCCTCGGCGGGGACGGTCCCCCCGTTGACCAGGCGGTCGAAGACCAGGCCGTCCACGCAGGTGAGCAGGGTGACCGTGCGCTCGCGGGCGTCTTCGAGACCCCGGCCCGCGAGGAACTCCTCGACGGAACGCCGGGCCGCGTTGTCGCGCGGGACGAGGATCTCCCGCAACTCGGGGTGGTGCACGCCCTCCAGGGCGCACGCGTAACGCGCGAGGGAACGGCGGCGGCCTTCCCCGGCGAGCCGGAGCGCGGCGAACGCCGTGAGTCCGGCGACGAGTTCCTCGGCGTCGCGGGGCGCTCCGGCCCGCCGGCCCGCCTCCTGGATCTCGGCCTGGTCGCGCTCGACGAGGCGGCTCACGAGCGCGGTCAGGAGCGACTGCCGGGTGCGGTGGTAGGCGGAGGTCGTACCGGGCGGCAGGCCCGCGGCCCGGTCGACCGCGCGGTGGGTGAGCCCGCGCATGCCGTGTTCGGCGAGGACGTCGATGGCGGTGTCGGCGAGGAGGGCGCGTCGGGCGGCGGCGGAGGCGGGCATCCCCCCTTTCTACACCTGTAGAGGGGAGGAGTACGGTTCTTCTACAGGTGTAGAAGAACCGTGGAAGGGACATCCGGCATGGACGGCGGCAACGCGGTGGTGGTCGGCGGCGGAATCGGCGGCCTCGCGGCGGCGATCGGGCTGCGACGGATCGGCTGGGAGGTGACCGTCCTCGAACGCGCCACCGCCCTCGGGGACGCCGGCGCGGGCATCTCCCTCCACGCCAACGGCATCCGCGCCCTGGACGCGCTCGGGGTCGGCGCGGGGGTGCGCGAGGCCGCCCGGCCCCAGTACACCGGCGGCACCCGCGTCCCGGGCGGCGGCTGGCTGTCCCGGATGGACGGGGCCGCCCTGGAGCGGGCGCTCGGCACGCCGATCGTCGGGATCCCGCGCTCCGTCCTGCACCGGCTGCTGCGCGAGGCGCTCCCCGTCGAGCGCCTGGCCGTGGGGGCGGAGGCGACCGCCCTGGACCTGACCGCCCCCGACCGGGTGGGAGTGGTGACCGGGGAAGGGGTGCGGGAGGCGGATCTGGTGGTGGCCGCCGACGGGGTGAACAGCGCGCTGCGCCGGCTGCTGTTCCCCGGCCACCCGGGACCCGCGTACAGCGGGTCCACCGTCCTGCGCGCCCTCACCGAGGCCCCCGTACCACTGGCGACCGACTTCGAGCTGACCTGGGGCCGGGGCGCCGAGTTCGGGCACATCGCCTTCTCCGACGGGCGGGCCGAGTGGCACGCCGTGCTCAACTCCCCGCCGGGAGTGCGCCATCCGGACCCCCTGGCCGTCCTGCGCCACCGGTTCCGGGACTGGCACGAGCCGATCCCGGCCCTGCTCGCGGCGACCCGCCCCGAGGCCGTGCTGCACCACGACGTCCACGAACTGGCCACCCCCCTGCCGTCCTTCGCCGTCGGCCGGGTCGCCCTGCTCGGCGACGCCGCCCACGCCATGACCCCGAACCTCGGGCAGGGCGCCTGCCAGGCGCTGGAGGACGCGGTGTCACTGGCCGCCGCGCTCGCCACCGCGCCGGACGTCGGCGCGGCGCTCGCCCGGTACGACGCCGAGCGGCGTCCGCGCAGCCAGTCCGTCGCCCGGGCCGCCCGGCAGGCGGGCCGGATGGGCCAGCGGCTCTCGCATCCGGTCGCCGTCCGCGTGCGCAACACGGCCCTGCGGGCGGCACCGAACGGGGCGACCCTGCGCGCGATCCTGCGGCACGCCGACTGGACGCCGCCGGCCCTCCCCGCAAAGAAGTAGACGAGACGTATCGTCTTCCCTAGGGTGGTGGCCATGACCACCACCCCCGCACACATCGCCATGTTCTCGATCGCCGCCCACGGCCACGTGAACCCGAGCCTGGAGGTCATCCGCGAGCTCGTCGCCCGGGGCCACCGCGTCAGCTACGCCGTCCCCGCGTCCTTCGCCGAGAAGGTCGCGGAGACCGGGGCGACCCCCGTCGTCCACACCTCCACCCTGCCGACCGACGACGACCCGGACGCCTGGGGCACCGAGCTGATCGACCACCTGGAACCGTTCCTCGCCGACGCGATCCAGGCGCTGCCGCAGCTCGCCGAGGCCTTCGCCGAGGACCGGCCGGATCTGGTGCTCCACGACATCACCTCCTATCCGGCCCCCGTCCTCGCCCACGCCTGGGGCGTGCCCGCCGTCTCGCTGTGGCCGAATTCGGTGCCGTGGGAGGGGTACGAGGAAGAGGTGGCCGAACCGATGTTCGCCGAGCTCAAGGCATCGCCGCGCGGCAGGGCGTACTACGCGCGCTTCGAGCGGTGGCTCGGCGAGCACGGGATCGACACCCACCCCGACCGGTTCGTCGCCCGCCCGCGCCGCGCGATCGTCCTCGTCCCCCGGGCCCTCCAGCCGCACGCCGACCGGGTCGACGAGTCCGTCTACACCTTCGTCGGCGCCTGCCAGGGCACCCGCGCCGGACAGGGCGGGTGGCAGCGGCCGGCGGGGGCCGAGAAGGTGCTCCTCGTCTCCCTCGGCTCCTCCTTCACCAAGCAGCCCGGTTTCTACCGGGACTGCGTCGAGGCCTTCGGCGGGCTCCCGGGCTGGCACGTCGTCCTGCAGATCGGCAGGTTCGTCGATCCCGGCGAACTCGGCGAGCTGCCGCCGAACGTGGAAGTGCACTCCTGGGTCCCCCAGTTGGCGGTCCTGCGCCAGGCCGACGCGTTCATCACCCACGCGGGCGCGGGCGGCAGTCAGGAGGGACTCGCCACCGGCACGCCCATGGTGGCCGTGCCGCAGGCCGTCGACCAGTTCGGGAACGCCGACATGCTCCGGTCCCTGGGCGTGGCACGGCACCTGCCCATGGAGGAGGTCACCCCCGGCCGGCTGCGGGAGGCCGTGCTCGCGCTCGTCGACGATCCCGAAGTGGCGCGCCGGGCGCGGGAGGTCCAGGAGTCGATGGCCCGCGAGGGCGGCACGGCCCGCGCCGCCGACCTGATCGAGTCGGAGCTCGCCTGACGCCCGCGCACGCCCGGCGACCGCCCACCGGCGACCGCTCCCCGCCGGCGGCGACACGGCGGAGCCGCCGGGGCGGCGGCGCCCCCTGCCGCCGCCTTCGCGGGTACGGTGCGTCCTGAACCCGCCACGAAACGTGACCGAGGCGGTGCGGAGGGGCTGGACGCACGGAGGAGATCTCGATGGCGATTCTGGTGAGGGCCGAAATGCCGGGCGTGACGACCGCCCAGTACGACGAGCTGAACAGCAAGCTCCAGGCGTTGCCCGACAACCCCTTCCGGGGCTGCCTGTCCCACGTGTGCGTGGCGACCGGCTCGGGTCTGCTGATCCACGACCTGTGGGAGTCGGAGCAGGACATGCAGAGGTTCATGGACCGCGTGATGCCGGTGGCCGAGGAGATGGGCCTCCCCCAGGGCTCCCGGCCCGAGGTCCACCAGGTCCACAACTACTGGACGCCGTGACCGGAGGCGCCCGGGGGCCGCCCGGCGAGACGTGGGGTCGCGTCATGTCCAAGACCGAAATCGACCGGGTGACCACCGCGTTCCACGGCGCCTTCGACGACCGGGACGGCAAGGCCGCCGACGGGGACCGGATCCGGCGGCTCGTGCTGCCCCAGGGGGTCATCGTCCGCACCGCGCCCCCGTTCACCGCGTACTCCGTGGAGGAGTCCATCGCGCCGCGCGAGCGGCTGCTCTCCGACGGACGGCTCGTCGAGTTCTCCGAGGGGGAGACCTCCGAGGAGACGCGGATCGAGCGACCTCGCCTCCCGGTTCGGCGCCCACCGCAAGTCCGGGGTCTTCGACGGCGAGCCCTACGAGGGCGAGGGCGCCACGACGCTCCAGTTCGTCCGGACGCCGGACGGCCGGCGGATCGCGGCCCCCTCCTGGTTCGCCCCCTCCTGACCGGTCGGCGGCGGCCCGTCGGACCCGCGTACGGAGAAGGGAGACGGGCCGCCGCCGTCGGACCACCGCTCCGGGGCGACGGGGAGCGTCGGGAACCGTACGGGGTTCCCGACGGCCGCCCGTCGTCCCCCGAGAGGCCCCGGCCCGGACGGAGTGCGGAGTGCGGCTGAGTACGGGGGCGCGTCCGGCGGTTGAGTACGAACGCTCATGTACGGGCCGTGGGGCCCCTGGACGATGGTTCCGTCACCGTTCCGCCTCGGAGCCAGGGGGCTTCCCGTGCTCAGTCGTCTCGCCGCCCGCGTCGTCCCGTTCTTCGGGCGACTGACCGTCACCTCGGACCCCGGGGCCCGTGTCGAGCCGGGCAGCATCCTCGTCGTGAACCACACGTCGCTCGCCGACCCGGCGCTCGTGCTCGCCGCGCTCCGCGGGCGGCTGGCCGTCGAGCCCGTCCTGCTCGCCGCCTCGGGGCTCTGGCGGGTCCCGGTCCTCGGCCGGGCGCTGACCCGCGAGGGGCACGTCCCCGTGCACCGCGGCTCGGCGCACGCCGCGGCGGCCCTGGACCACGCGGCGGTCGCGCTCGCCTCGGGGCGGCACGTGATGCTGTACGCGGAGGGGCGCATCCCGCCGCGCCGGGACGCCGCCGAGAACCCGCCGGAGGCGTTCCGCACCGGTCTCGCGCGGCTCGCGCGGGCGACGGGGGCGCCGGTCGTGCCGATCGGTCAGGCCGGGGCCCGGCGGATCACCTCGGGCGGGCGGGCGAAGCAGCTCGCCGGGGTGTTGACCGCGCCGGTCCGCAGGCCGTGCCTGCACGTCCACATCGGCACGCCGCTGCGGCTGCCCGACGACGTGGCCGCCGCGACGGAACTCGCGCACGGGGCCGTGACCGAGGCCTGGCGGACGGCGGCCGGGGCCCTGGGCGAGCCCGCGGCCCTCGGCGGCGGGGCCCGGGCCGCGGGGCGGTCGGTCCGGCGCCGGAGCTGAGGCTCCGGCCCTTCGCGGGCCGGCCCCGTCCTGGACCGCCCGTCAGCCGGTCCCGCTCCCGGTCCGCGGTGGACGGGCCCCGGCCCGCGCGTTCGCTTCCTCGTCCGCGTCCGCCAGCCGGAACAGCACCGGGGAGAGGACGAGTTCGAGGGCGGCGAGGGCCAGCTGGAACCAGTGCGGCCGTCCTTCGACGGCGAGGGAGAGCAGCCTCCCGAGGGCTCCGAGCAGGAAGACGGCGGTGAGCCCCCGCACGGCCGCGGCCGGGACGGGCGACCGTCGTGCCGCCCAGAGCCAGGCGAGACCGTAGCCGGCGAAGATCGCTCCGAGGAACCGGCCGAGGCTGTCGACCGTCGGCCCGGCGGACGTGGCGCCCGGAATCGCGGCGTTGCCGAGCAGGACGTGGAAGAGGCCGATCGCCACGCAGGCGTACCCCATGGCCCGGGCGAGCCCCCGAAGCGCCTTGGCTCTGGTCATGTGCGCGGCCCCCATCCCGTAGACACGCGTCCAGGCGCGGTGCGGGGGCCAGCGTACGGCCGCCTACTGGACACATGTCAAGTAACATGGCGGGGTGCCGCCCCGCAGACGCCTCAGCCCCGCCGAACGCCGCGCCCAGCTCCTGGACGTCGCCGCACGGCTCTTCGCCGCGCTGCCGTACGACGAGGTGCGGATGGAGGAGGTCGCCGAGCGGGCCGGGGTCTCCCGGGCGCTGCTCTACCAGCACTTCCCCAACAAGCGGGACCTCTTCGCCGCGCTCTACCGGGAGGTCTCCGCCCAGCTGCTCGCGAAGACGCGGCTCGACCCCGCCGACACCCTGGTCGGACAGCTGACGCAGGGTCTGGACGCACACATCGAGTACTTCGCGGCGAACCGCAACACGGTCCTCGCGGCGAACCGCGTCCTGGCCGGCGACCTCCTCGTCCAGACGATCGTCGCCGACGAGCTGGACGCCCTGCGCGAGCGGCTGCTCGGCGTGCTGCCGCTCGCCGACGACCGGACGCGGGCGGCCGTGTCGGGCGTCCTGAAGAGCTGGCTGGTCTTCGTGCAGGTGCTGTGCGTGGACTGGCTGACCCACGAGACCTGCACGCGCACCGAGCTGCGCGACGTGTGCGTCGGCGCGGCCGTGGGGGCCCTCCGGCCCCTCCTCGACGAGGACCCGGCCCCCGACTGGCCCCGCCGTCCCCCGGAGGGACGGTCCCCCGTCAGAAGACCGACAGACCCGTGATGGTCGTGAAGCGGTCGAGCGCCGCCACTCCCGCCACCGAGTTGCCCCGGCTGTCCAGGCCCGGGCTCCAGACGCACAGGGTGCAGCGGCCCGGGACGACGGCGACGACGGCTCCGCCGACGCCGCTCTTGCCGGGGAGCCCGACGCGGTAGGCGAAGTCGCCGGCCGCGTCGTAGGTGCCGCAGGTGAGCATGACGGCGTTGACCTGCTTGGCCTGACTGCGGGTCAGCAGACGGCTGCCGTCGGCGCGGAGCCCGTGCCGGGCCAGGAAGCCGGTGGCGAGGGCCAGGTCGGCGCAGGAGGCCTCCAGGGAGCACTGGCGGAAGTACTCGCGCAGCAGCTCGGGGACGGGGCCCGTGATGTTGCCGTAGGAGGCCATGAAGTGGGCCAGGGCCGCGTTGCGGTCGCCGTGGGCGGCTTCGGAGGCGGCGACGTCGGCGTCGAAGGCGAGGTCCGGGTTGCCGCTCTCGGCGCGCAGGAAGGCGAGCAGGCTCCCGGAGGCGTCGCCGGTCAGGCGGTGCAGCCGGTCGGTGACGACGAGGGCTCCGGCGTTGATGAACGGGTTGCGCGGGATACCGTGTTCGTACTCCAGCTGGACGAGGGAGTTGAACGGGTCGCCGGAGGGTTCCCTCCCCACGTGCGCCCAGAGCGCCTCCCCCTCCCCGGCGAGGGCGAGCGCGAGGGTGAAGACCTTGGTGACGGACTGCGTGGAGAAGGGGCGGCGCCAGTCCCCCACTCCGTAGACCGTGCCGTCGAGCTCCGCCACGGCCATGCCGAAGTCGCGCGGGTCGCCCGCCGCGAGGGCCGGGATGTAGTCGGCCGGGGTGCCCCGGTCGGTGAGTTCCGCGATCTCCTCGGCGATGCGGTCGAGGACGGGCTGGAAGGAGGTGTTCGCGGTCACGCGCCGCCTCGCGCCCCGCGGCCGGCGGCCGAGGCGGCCAGGCCGAGGTCGCCGCCGGCCGGCACGGCGAAGTAGCGGGCGACGTCGGCCTCCGTGACCTCGGCGAGGGTGGCCGGGGTCCAGTGGGGGTCGCGGTCCTTGTCGACGACCTGGGCGCGGATGCCCTCGACGAGGTCGGGGGTGGTGAGGGCCGCGCAGGAGACGCGGTACTCCAGGTCGAGGACCTCTTCGAGGGTGGCGAGGGCGCGGGAGCGGCGGAGCGTGGCCAGGGTCGCCTTGAGGGCGGCCGGGGAGCGCCCGAGGAGGGTCTCGGCCGCCTCCTTGGCGGCGGGCACGCCGGTGTCGAAGAGGCGCTCGACGATCTCCTCGACGGTCGGGGCGGTGTAGCAGGCGTCGATCCACTCCCGCTGCCCGTCGAGCACGCCGGCGGGCGGCGCGACGGCGTGGCGGGCGAGTGCCTCCTCGGCCGGCAGTTCCGTCAGGTCGCGGGTCAGGGAGGGGAGTTCGGCGGAGGGTACGCAGGCGTCGGCGAGGCCCGTGAGGATCGCGTCGGCGGCGCCGACGTGGCCGCCGGTGAGGGCGAGGTGGGTGCCGAGTTCGCCGGGGGCGCGGCCGAGGAGACGGGTGCCGCCGACGTCGGGGACGAAGCCGATGCCGGTCTCGGGCATGGCGATCCGGGAGCGTTCGGTGACGACGCGGACGGAGCCGTGCGCGGAGACGCCGACGCCGCCGCCCATCACGATGCCGTCCATGAGGGCGACGTAGGGCTTCGGGTAGTGGGAGATGCGGGCGTTGAGCCGGTACTCGTCCCGCCAGAAGGCCGCGGAGGCGGAGCCGCCGGCGCGCGCGTCGTCGTGGATGGCGCGGATGTCGCCGCCGGCGCAGAGGCCCCGCTCCCCGGCGCCCTCGATGACGACGGTGGTGACGGCCGGGTCGTGCTCCCAGGCGGTGAGCGCGCCGTCGACGGCGAGGACCATGGCGTGGGTGAGCGCGTTGATGGCGCGGGGCCGGTTCAGGGTGACGAATCCGACCCGGCCCTCCGTCCGGAGGAGCACGTCGGGGGTTCCGGTCGGCACGGTCACTCGGTCCCTTCGGGTGGCACGACTTCGTTGTCACGGCCACCGTACCGGGGCGCACCGCACCCCCGGGGACGGGGTGGGGCGGAGGGGCGGGAAGGACCCATCCGCTTCTCGCGGATCCTGATTGCGCGGTGCGCGGTCCGATGGGGCCGCTACTCCGCGTCCTCACGCCGAGTCCTTCCCGTCACCTCCATGGAACCACCGGCGGGACGCGGACGCGAGCGCCGGTCAGCCGCGGGCGAGGCGGGAGCGGCGGCGTTCGACGGTGAGCTCGCCGGGGTCCGCACGATCCGGCCGGCGGAGTGCCGGGGGACGGCGGCGGTGCCGAGGAGGCCGGCGGGGAGACGGCCTTCGAGGGGCGCGGTGGACGTGTCGGCGCGGGTGAGGTCGAAATCGTCCACGAGGACCTCGGCGGCCGCGGCGGGGGCGAGGGCCGCCGCCGCGGCGGACGCGGTGGGCACGGCCGCCGGGAGGATCCGGGCGGCCGTGGCGGAGAAGGGGTGGCGCACGGTCCTGCCTCGCCGTTCACGAACGTCTTCACGCCGCGTGGTCGCGATGCCACCATGCGCCACCGGGCGCTCGTGCGCCTCCGGGCGCTTCAGGCGGGCAGCAGGTCCTGGGGGACGCGCACCTGCCGGGGGGCGGAGAGGCGCAGCTCGATGATGTCCCGGACGGTGGGCCATTCCTCGTCGAGGATCGAGTAGAAGGCCGTGTCACGGACGGCGCCGTCGAGCCCGCGGGAATGGGCGCGGCGGATGCCTTCGCAGGTCGCCCCGAGGCGTTCGATGGCGATCCTGGAGCGGGTGTTGCGGGCGTCGGCGCGCATGGTGATGCGGCGCACGCCCCAGACCTCGAAGGCGTGCCGGAGCATGAGGTACTTGGCCTCGGTGTTGATGCCGGTGCCCCGGGCGTCGCCGGCGATCCAGGTATTGCCGATCTCGGCGGCGTCCGGGACGGCGGTCAGCGGATCGCCGTGGGGCATGCCGGGCACCGGCGGCCACACCAGCGGGCCCCGCCAGTAGTCGAGTTCGAGGAAGCGGGTCGAGCCGATGACTCTCTCGTCGGCCGTACCGACCAGGGCGAAGGGCAGGCAACGGCCTGCCGCCTGATCGGCCAGGGCGCGGGCGATGTAGTCGAGGGCCGATTCGAGCCCATCGGGTACGGGGGTGAAGGCGTAGGCCGATCGGTCCGCCCCGCCGGCCCGGGCGAGGGCTTCGGCGTGCCGCATCGCCAGCGGCTCCAGGCGCACGGAGCGCCCGGTCAGGAGAACAGGTACTGGCACGGAACCTCGGGTCTTTCACGGGCAGGGACGACTCCCGCCGCGGGGAGTCCGCGGCGGCAGCAGGAGGGGGTTCTCGTCCGGTGCCGAAGGTGTCGTGAGAACGACAAATGAGCAGGTAAAACGGTTCGCCACCGGGTGCGAGGAGGAACAGTATGCAGCCACAACCGCTCCGAGAACAGAACCCCGGGAGAACCCGCGTCCACGCGAGGGTGAAGCCTGCCGTGCGCCCGGGGCGAGCGGTCTCACGGGCCGGACGGGGCCGCCCGCCAGTCGGACGGCCCGTCGGTTCAGACGCAGGTGGGATGGCCCCAGCCGTCGGAGTTCTTCGCGATGCTCTCGCCCTTGTCGTAGGCACGACCACAGCGGCAGCGGCCCGGGAATTTCGCGTTGAGGGTGCGGCCGGACGGGCGATTCCCCCGGGCGGGACCCCCACTCGAACTCCCGGAACCGGCGGAGCCCTTGCGGGGCGCGGAGGAGCGCGCCCGGGGCGTGGAGGTGCGCGCGGCGGGGTCGGCCGCGGGCAGTTCGGCCCCGTCGGCGGAGGCGAGGGGCTCCTGGGTGCGGGCGGAGTGGCTGGCCGCGCGGTCGGCGGCGTCGTTGAGGGGGTCGCCGTCGACCTGGTGCGCGGGGACGTACACGAAGTCGACGTCCCGCCCGGTGAGCAGCGCGTCGATCCGCACGACCAGGTCCTTGTTGGCGACCGGGGTGCCGGACGCGGTCTTCCAGCCCTTGCGGCGCCAGCCGGGGAGCCAGGTCGTGACGGCCTTCATGGCGTACTGCGAGTCCATGCGGACCTCCGCGGGCAGTGCGGGGTCCAGTGCCTCCAGGAGGCGCTCCAGGGCCGTGAGTTCGGCCACGTTGTTGGTCGCCCGGCCGAGGGGGCCCGCCTCCCAGCGGTCGATCGCCCCGTCGGCGCGGCCGATGACCCATGCCCAGGCCGCGGGGCCCGGGTTTCCCTTCGACGCGCCGTCGCACGCCGCGATGATCTTCTCCACCATCCCACGATCCTGACACGCCGACGGGGGCGGACGGTCCCGCCCCCCGTCGGCGCCGGGCCGGGCCGGGTCAGAAGGCCCCGTAGTTGACCTGCCAGGTGGGGAGGCCCATCCGGCGCCAGAGGGCGACGACGCGGTCGCGGTCGTCCAGGGAGACCCGGACCGCGTACCGGTGGCGCACATGGGCGTCGAAGAGCTCCGCCTTCACGAGGTCGTCGCCGCGGCCGTCGCCGGAGGCGCGCATCCACAGCTCGTCGTACGGCACCTCGTGCCGGGCGAGCCAGCTCTCGGTGAGGGCGCGGTGGTCCTCGCTGCGCCCGGAGAGGAGGACGATCCGGTCCCGCTCGGAGTGCCGGAAGGCGCGCAGGGCGTCGCGGACGGAGGGGTTGAGCAGGTCGCGGTCGCAGCGGCTGAAGTCGTACGGGCCCCGGTCGACGCGCAGCGCGAGGGTGCCGTCGATGTCGCACATGACGGCGGTGGGGAGGGTCGGGTCGGGGACGTAGGGCTCTCCGAGGGTGGGGCGGTCGTTGAGCCAGTCCGCGGTGAGGCGCCAGCCGCCCCTGGTGGCCTTGGCGTGCTTGTCGGCGAGGATGCGGATGATCTCCTCGCCGACGGGCCGCTCGCGGGCGGCGTCGCGGCGGACGCACTCGTCGACGGGCACGTCGGTGAAGTCGTGGACGGCGAAGGTGGCCAGGCCGGCGACGGCCGCCTTGAGCCGCTTGGGGACGTGCGGGGTCAGGTGCGTGTTGTCGACGACGACGTCGAAGCCGTCGTCGACGGCGGCGCGGACCGCCGCGTCCTGGATGCCGAGCACCGTCTGCTCGTGCTTGTGGGACCGGCCGCGGTCCGGCGAGGGGACGTCGAGCATGGCGCGGAGGTCGTCGAGGTTGACGCGGCGCATCCGCCCCTCGGCCGCGGCCTGGAGGGCGCGGGCGGCCGTCGTCTTCCCGGAGGCCGGGAGGCCGGTCATGAGATGGACGACAGGCACGTCAGTTCTCCTCGTCGTGGGCGAAGGGGTCGGTGGCCTCGGGGCGCAGCTGGCGCCAGACGAGGAGGTCGGTGCGGCGCCCGTCGAGGCGCAGGAAGAGGAGGGCGCGCAGGGCCCGGTCGCCGAGGTCCCCGGCGGCGCGGGCGAAGGCGGCCCGGTCGTCGGCGAGGTGCGCGAGGCGGGCGTACGCCTCGTCGACGGCCCGCTCGCGGTCCGCCGCGGCCGTCTCCAGCTTCGCGATCACCTCGCGCACCCAGGCGTCGAACTCGTCCGGGACCTGTTCGAGGAGGGCGTCGAGGGGCTTGCCGCCGGAGGCCTCGACGTCGGTGACGGCGCAGCCGAGGCCCTTGGCGAGCTCGCCGGCCGGGAGGCCGGAGAAGCGCTGGATGCCGTGGCTGCGCCAGATGTCCCGCTCGGTGACCCCGGTGAGCACCTTGTGCAGGCGCACGTACTCGCTGAGCTTGGCCTTGGCGCGCAGGCCGGAGGCGAAGCGCAGGACGAACCCCTCGGCGTCGGTGCCGGTGGCCCGGTGGCCGCCGGGAAGGGTGTTGGACTCGGTCAGGGCGACGAGCTCGGCGACGTCCATGGCGGGCCAGGTGCGGACGACGGAGCCGAGGGGCCGCCACGCCTCGGCGGCCTCGGCGAGGGGGAGCTCGGTGCCGTCCGCGCGGAAGGCGGCGAGCAGCACGAGGTCGCGGCGCTCGCCGTAGTTCACGACGATGCGGTTGCCCGGGTAGAGCATCTCGGCGAGGTAGGTGACGCCGGGGGTCAGGCCCGTGGTGTCGGCGGCGTCGAGGCGGCGCTGGGCCCAGGTGGCCTGGCCGCTGGTGAAGGAGCCCTTGGAGGCGACGTGCCAGCGGTCGGCGTAGTGGAAGACGACGGCGAGGCTGCCGTCGACCTTGTCGTACACCTCGAAGGGTTCGTCGGGCAGCGGGGGCGCGTAGGGGCGGTCGCCGGTGTGCTCGGAGAGGTTGAAGAACTTGGGGAGGGGGAGCGCGACGATCCGCCCGGTGTCGTCGGCGACGAGTCCGCGGCAGCGCGTGGTGGCCCGGTTCCAGTGCTGGGCGTACTGGCACGCGCGCGTGTACGTGTAGATCGACAGCGGCAGCTCGGGGTGGTGCTTGCGCGTGACGTGCCCGTTCGCGAGAGCGGCGGCGAGTTCGTCGGACGGCATCAGGTCGTGCAGAGTCAGGGTCGCCTGGCTCATGGGGTCCCTCCCGTGTGTTCGATGATCCATTCTGGGGCCGGACGACCGTGCGGGACACCGAATTTCGCGGTGGGACGGGCGCGCGGGGGCGCCGAGCGGGCTCCCGATCCCGGGCGTGTCGGTGGTGCCCCGTAGACTCGCCGTCTGCCCGTCGGTGACGGAACCGGCCCAGACGAAGGAAGCGAGCCCCATGAACCACGCGGACGGCACGGCACCGATCTACGCCGAGCTCATACGGGAGCGGGGGGACGTTCCCGGTGACGTCCGCCAGGTCGCCGAGGAGGTTCTGCGGGATCTGAGCCGGGTGATCCAGATGCCTCCGCAGGGGATCCCGCAGCAGGGCTCCGTCATGCACGCCGGTGCGCCGCACCCCGGTATCGGCGGTCCCATGGGCGCCGGCGGTCCCATGGGCGTCGGCGGCCCGGGGGGCGTGATGGGCCAGGCGGGCGCCGTCGTCCCGCACCGGCCGATGCGCTGACCCCACCGGGCCGTCGTCCCGCACCGGCCGACGCGCCGGCCCCACCGGGCCGTCGTCCCGGGCCGTCGCCTCCCCGTGCCGGAGGCCGCCGGGCCGGGCGTCGAGCGGGTGCCGTGCTTCCCGGACGCCCTCGAGAGCCGCGCCCCCGGGCGGCGGGTCGACCGATCGGTGGACCCCGGGGTCGGCCGTCCCGCCGCCCGGGAGGGGACGGGCGGCGGACCCGGCGGGGGCGGCCGCGGACGGAGGATCGGGGCAGGGCGCGGGCACCCCGGCGGGGCCGTCCGCGCGGCCGCCGTACCGAGGAGTCCGTCATGCCGAAGTTCCGCCGTCCGTCCCGTGGCGCCCGGGTGCTCGTGCCCGGCGCGGTGGCCGCGGTCCTGCTCGCGGGCTGCGCCCCGGGCCCCGGAGGGACGGCTTCCGCCACCGGTACGACACCCGCCGGGGCCTCCCCCACGGCCGGACCCGGCCCTTCCGTCACCGTGGCGCCCGGCCCGGCCGGACCAGCCGCCCCGGGCACCCTGCTCGTCACGGACTTCGGCGCCGACACGGTCACCTTCGTCGACCCCGCCCGGGGCGCCACCGGATCCGTGGAGGTCGGCACCGCGCCGTACGGTCTGGCCGTCGGCGAGGACGGGCGCGCCTGGGTGGCGACCGCCGAGGGGGTGGCGGTCGTGGACACGGCGAGCCGCGAACGCCTCGCGCTGATCCCGTACCGCACGGACACCGGGCCGGTGACCACGGGCGAGTACCGGGGCGGCGGCATGGGCATCGCGCTCGCCCCGGACGGGCGGCGGGTGTACGTGGGGGTCAACGTGCCCGGCGGGAACGGCGCCCTGGAGGTCGTCGACACGGCGGCGCTGAAGGTCACGGACGCCGTCCCGGTCGGCCGGCGGCCGTTCGACGTGGACGTGTCGCGGGACGGCACCGAGGTGTACGCGACGGACTACGACTCCTTCGACGTCACGGTCGTCACGGCGAGGACGCTGGAGCCGCGCCGGATCGAGGTCGCCCCGTACGGCACGGAGGGCGGGCTCGGCTCCTGGCTCAAGCCGCACCACACGGCCGTGCGGCCCTCGGACGGGAAGCTCCTGCTGCCCTTCGAGGGCGAGCGGCTCGCGGTGGTCGACCCCGGGACGGGCCGGACCACGATCGAGCCGATGACCGCGAACACCCATCAGCACGGCGCGACCGTGACCGCCGACGGAACGCTGCTGACCGTCGGCACCGGGCCGATCGACCCTGCCGTGGACCGCGGCCCCTCCCTGACGGTCCGCACGCCCGGCGGGGCCGAGCGGGTCCACCCCCTGGAGGGGCCGCACGAGGACGTGGCGGTGTCGCGCGACGGGCGCACCGCCTATGTGACGGGTGGTTTCACCCGGGACGGGTACGGGGACGGGCTGACCGTCGTCGACCTCGACACGGGCGACACCCGCCGTCTTCCGGCGGGTTCGCGGCCGCTCGGGATCGCCGTCCTCTGAGACGGTTCAGCGCCGGGGCGGCAGGACGGTGAGGACGCGCTCCACGAAGGCCTTGAAGTCGTTCATGAAGTCGGTCAGGAACTGCTGGGTCGTCGGGTCGGTGATCTCGCCGTCCTCGCCGAACAGCCCCGGGACGAACTGGATGTACGCCTCCGGGGCGTTCATCTGCGGGGAGTTGCAGAAGCTGAGCACGGACCGGAGGCTCTGCTGCGCGACGGCCGTGCCGATCTTTCCGGGCGAGGCGCCGATGACGGCGGACGGCTTGTGGGTGAAGGAGTTCGTGCCCCAGGGGCGGCTGGCCCAGTCGATGGCGTTCTTGAGGGCCCCGGGGATGGACCGGTTGTACTCCGGTGTCACGAAGAGGACCGCGTCGACGGCCGCGATGGCCTCCTTGAGTGCTTTGCCCTCGGGCGGGTAGTCGGCGTCGAAGTCGTGGTTGTAGAGCGGCAGGTCCTTGATGGGGATCTCCCGGAACTCCAGGCCGGGGGGTGCGACGCGGATCAGGGCCCGGGACAGGACCCGGTTGATGGACTTCGTCGAGAGGCTGCCGACGAAGTAGCCGACCTGGTAGGAGCTCATGCGCGTGGTGCCTGCCTTCCGCTGGGAGACGTTCCGGAGGCCCTCCACGGGGCCTTCACCGACCCTTCCGGGGAACCTTCCGCAACGTAACCCGATGAGCGATAAGCCACCAATCACGATAAAAAGGGTTACCCATGACTCAGAGGGAAAGGCGGACAGCGTGACTCGACCGAGGATTCTCGTGGTGGGCGCCGGCTTCGCCGGGGTGGGCTGCGTGCGGCGGCTCGAACGGCGCCTCACCGAACGGGAGGCGGTGATCACGCTCCTCTCTCCGTTCTCGTACCAGCTGTACCTGCCGCTGCTTCCCCAGGTGGCCGCAGGCGTGCTGACCCCGCAGTCGGTCGCGCTGTCCCTGCGGCGCAGCCAGCGGCACCGGACCCGGATCGTCCCGGGCGGTGTGGTCGGCATCGACACGGCGGCGAAGGTCTGCGTGGTGCGGACGATCTCCGGCGAGTTCGTGACCGAGGAGTACGACCACCTCGTCCTGGCGCCCGGCAGCGTGACCCGCACCTTCGACATCCCGGGGCTCGCCGAGCACGCACGCGGGATGAAGACCCTCGCGGAGGCCGTCTACATCCGCGACCACGTCATCGCCCAGCTGGACCTGGCGGACGCGAGCGACGACGAGCAGGAGCGGGCCGCGCGGCTGCGGTTCGTCGTGGTCGGCGGCGGGTACGCGGGGACGGAGACGGCGGCCTGCCTCCAACTGCTCACGCACAACGCGGTCAAGCGGTACCCCCGGCTCGACCCCTCCCTCATCAAGTGGCACCTGGTGGACATCGCCCCGAAGCTGATGCCCGAGCTGGGCGACAAGCTGGGCGCCGCCGCCCTGGACATCCTGACGAAGCGCGGCATCGAGGTGTCCCTCGGCGTGTCGGTGGCCTCGGTGGACGAGAAGACGGTGACGCTCACCGACGGGCGGGTGCTGCCGAGCCGGACGCTGATCTGGACGGCCGGCGTGGCCGCGAGTCCGCTGATCGGCACGCTCGGCTCGGAGACCCTCCGGGGCCGGCTCGTCGTCTCGGCCGAGATGGACGTGCCGGGCCTCGACGGGGTGTGGGCACTGGGCGACGCCGCGGCCGTCCCCGATCTCGCCAAGGGCGAGGCGGGCGCGATCTGCCCGCCGACCGCGCAGCACGCGATGCGGCAGGGCAAGGCCGTCGCCGACAACCTGGTCGCGAAGCTCCGGGGCGAGCGGACCCGTCCCTACACCCACAAGGACCTGGGGCTCGTGGTGGACCTGGGCGGCCTGGACGGGGTGTCGAAGCCGCTCGGCGTGGAACTGCACGGGGCGCCCGCCCAGGCCGTGGCCCGCGGCTACCACTGGGCGGCGCTGCGGACCAACGTGGCCAAGACCCGGGTGATGACGAACTGGCTGCTCAACGCCGTCGCGGGCGACGACTACGTACGGACCGGATTCCTGGCCTCGAAGGCGGGAACGCTGCGGGACTTCGAGTACACCGACGCGTACCTGACGCCGGAGCAGGTCCGCGAGCACACGGGCTCGTTCCGCGGGGCGGTGGGCTCGGGCGGCGGGCACTGACCCCGCGCGGCGATCGGCCGGGCGGCCGGAGCCGGGCTCCGCGCGGCGGGCGGGGCGGGCCGCCGGGACCGGCTCCGCGCGGCGGGCGGGGCGGGCCGCCGGGACCGGCTCCGCGCGGCGCCGGGAGACCCCTCCCGGCGCCGCGGTGCGTCACCGCGCGAGTGCGGACGCCGGTCCCATGACGACGACGGGTTCCGCGGCCGGGTCGAGGGCGCGCAGGAGTGCGCGCAGCGCCTCCCGTTCCAGGGCGACGCAGGCCTGGGTGGGGCCGCCGTGGTCGACGTGGATCCAGACGCCCCCGCCCCTCCCGTCGCCGAGGGGGCGTTCCCTGTCGAGCGGGGTACGGCCGGGCACCCGGTTGTAGTCGATGGCGATCACGTGGTCGAAGGACCCTTCCAGCGGTTCGCCCAGGAATCCGGTGCCGCTGATGTCGAACTGCTCGTCCTCGTCGTACGGGAGCCGGGCGCCGGGGTCGGGCAGCCGCCCGCCCGCGTCTCCGATCCGGAAGACCCCGATGGGGGAGCGCAGATCGCCGGCCGTGTGCTCGGCGGTCCAGCCCCGAAGGGCGTTGCGGGCGGGCCACGGCCCGGCGGCCGCGATCCAGCCGCGCGCCGGGTCGAGCCGGTAGAGGGTGGCGGTGGCCGTGTCGGAGTCGGCGGTGGCACCGGTGACGACGAAGGCCTGGGTCGTGCCGTCGGGCACGTGGGCCTGGGTGGCCGGGCCGACGCCGGGGATCCGGGGTGCGGGGACCGGGGCGGAGGCGAGGTCGTTGGCGGCCACGGCCGGCGGGCCCGGGGCGGGGCGGCTGTCGCCCGAGGTGGACGCGGACGTCGGGGAGGTCGGGGCGGGCGCGGACGGGGCGGGGCTCGCGCAGGCGGTGAGCAACAGGGCCGCGCACAGCGTGCCGGCGCTCAGCAGCGCGGGGGCGCCCTTGCGGACGGGCATGGGACGGCATCCTCCTGGCCGGGGGCAATGCAGCGATCCGTACCCGTTCGACGGGCGGCGCTGCCCCCACGACCGCGCCCTCACCCGTACGGCCGCTTCCACGGCGGCCCGCCCCGTCGAGCCCGCGTCCGGAGGGCCGTGTCACGCGGGCGGGCACCGACGGTCCGACCGGTCGCGTGCCACGGGGAGCGGTCGGCCCGCCGACGGGGCCTCACGGCACCGGGCCAATCCCTTCGGATCGGCCCTGCGGACGCCCTGGCGACCCGCCTACCCTGAGGCCATGCATCCCACGCTCGCCGCCGACCTCGCCCTGCTGCCCGAACTCCTCCAATCCGCAAGCGACTTCGCGGCCCACGGGCTTTCCGGGGTCGACGAGCGGCCCGTCGCCTCCCCCGCGGAGGCCCCCGAGCCCGACCCGCTGCCGACGGCAGGCGTCGGCGCGCGCGGTGCGCTGGACCGGTTCGCACGGCGCTGGGAGCCCGGGTTCTCCGGCTCGACGGGCCCGCGCTACCTCGGCTTCGTGACCGGCGGCGCCACCCCCGCCGCCCTGGTCGGCGACTGGCTCACCGGGGCCTACGACCAGAACGGCGCCGCCGGCGGCGGCTCGACCGTGGACGCCCTGGAGCGCGAGACGGTGGGCTGGCTGCGGGAGCTCTTCGGGCTGAGCGGGGCGCACGGGGGTGCGTTCGTCAGCGGTGCCACGATGTCCAACACCGTGGGGCTCGCCGTCGCCCGGGAGTGGCTGGGCGAGCGGCTGGGCGTGTCGGTGTCCCGTGCCGGGGCCGCCGCGCTCGGCCCGGTCCACGTGCTGTCCGGCAGCCCGCACTCCAGCATCGCCAAGGCGCTGTCCGTGCTCGGCATCGGGCGGGACCGGCTGCGGCCGGTGCCGCTGCTCGGCGGGGAGCGCGAGGCCGTGGACGTGGCCGCGCTGGCCGGGGCGCTGGAGTCGCTGGGCGGCCGGCCCGCCGTCGTGGTCGCGAACGCCGGGACGGTGAACACGGTCGACTTCGACGACCTGCGGGCGATCGCCGCGCTCAAGGAGCGGTACGCCTTCTGGCTGCACGTCGACGCCGCGTTCGGCGCGTTCGCCGCGCTCTCTCCCGCCCGTGCCGGGCTCGTCGACGGGCTGGACGCGGCCGACTCGATCTGCGTGGACCTGCACAAGTGGCTGAACGTCCCGTACGACGCCGCCGTCCAGTTCACCCGCCGCCAGGACCTCCAGGTGCGGGTCTTCCACAACGAGTCGTCGTATCTCGGCCTTCCCGACGGGACGCCCGACTTCCTCCATCTGACGCCGGAGAACTCCCGGCGGCTGCGCGCCCTGGCCGCCTGGTTCTCGCTGACCGCGTACGGGCGCGAGGGGCACGCCGAGATCGTCGAGCGCTGTGCCGCGCTGGCCGACCGCCTCGGTGAGGGGATCTCGGCGGTGCCCGGTCTGCGGCTCCTCGCGCCGGTGCGCCTGAACGTCGTCTGCTTCACCCTCGCCGAGCGCCCGACGGCGGAGCGGCTCGCCGCCGTGGCGCGGGCGGTCGCCGGTTCCGGCGAGGCGTTCCTGACTCCCACGGTCCTGCGCGGCACGCCCGCGCTGCGCGCCGCGTTCAGCAACTGGCGCACGACGGAGGCGGACGCGGACCGGGTCCGGGACGCGCTGGCCCGGGCGGTCGAGGGGCTCTCCGCGGCGGGGGACGCGTGATCACGGACCGTCGCGACCTCGTGGGCCCCGCCGGAAGCGGTGGGGCCGCCGAGTCCGGTGGCGGCCCAGGGGCCGGCGCCCTGGTAGGCGCGGTCGGCGAGGATCGGGACGCCCTGACCCTCGCAGGTCCGGATGATGCGGTGGGTGCGGGCTGCGGTCAGGTCGTGGGTGCGGCCCGACAGCGCGGGCGAGGTCCACAGGACCTCACCGGCGGGGCCGGTGACGACCTGGACGTTCACGCCGTGCCGGCGGTGCTTGGCTGAGCAGTCGGCCCGGCTGTCGCCGACGCGGTCGCACTCCGTGAGGGTCCCGTCCAGCAGGACGAACTCCGGATCACGCTCGCGCAGGAGTCTTGAGCAGGCCCGGTGCCCGGTCGGCGAGCAGGCCGGGCACGGCGGTGACGTACGCGTGGGCGGTGCCGACGGATACGCCGAAGCCGGACGCGATTCGGATGAGGGTGCCGTGGCGGCGTGGGTACACCAGAGCGACGAGCGCCCGCTGGTGCGGCGGGAGTTTGCACCGTCGGTCGCCCTCACGGGTGACGATGAGCATCGTGACCCGCTCGACGAGGGCGTGCGGGAGGCCGAGTGCGGCAGGACGGGGAACCGGCGAGGCTCCTGTGCCGATGGGCTGAGACTTCGAACACCTCCCTGAACGGCACAGGGGCTCTGCGCGCTGCGGCCCCCGCCTCGACCTCATCGGCGTCACCCGATCAGTAGCCATGCTGAAAACGCTCACTCAGGCGTGCCCGCGGGGGCAGCTGCGTCTCGAATCACCCGGCGCGTGAAGTGGAGGCCCAGAGCGAGCGCGGGCACCAGCAGAGACAGCGGGAGAAGCGCCCACCACCCGAACCCGATCGCGAACATGGCGACGGAGATGATGCCGAACACCGACGTGGCGACCACGGTGACACCGAGGTTGGACAGGTTCTGTTCACGTGGCCGGGCTAGTTCCGCCTCCACGTTACGGCGCGCCCGTTCCAGGGCGGACTGGCGCATGTACTCGTGCTGCACGAGCACATTCCAGTTCTCGGGACTGACGCCCTCCATGTACTCGGGCATGAAAAGGGTGTCACGCGGCGCAGACCGCCGACGCCATGGGTTCCACCGTGCCATCGAATACCTGCCTCTTACCCCAGTGCGTACGCAGACGCGAGGATGTCAGCCAGTGACTCCATGAGCGTGACGTGGTGATCGATGAAGTCGACGTAGAGCGGAGCGTCTACCGAGAGTACTCCGATCTCCGTGGTCCCGTAGATGACGGGAACGGCGATCACAGCCTCGTAGCCCGTACCGGGGGGAACGAGGTACGAGTGCGTTTCGTGAACGCCGTCGATTCTGAACGTCTTGCCCCCTCCGCCGAGGATCTCGTTCTTCATGTGGGCTGCACCGACGGGGTCGATGACAGTCCGGGGAGGGCGGGCCCCGGGAAACGTGCCCTCGAGTCTGAAGCCTCCCGTGGCCGCGTCGTACAGGTAGAAGCTGCATCGTGCGCGCGGAAGGAAGCCTGGGCCGATCGGCGGGGCGGTGAGGGCGACTGCTCCCCTCAGCACGCCGTCCAGGACTTCTTTGCGCTTCTGCTGAAGGTCGGAGACCGTCTGTACGGGAGCCGACAACGGCAACGGCGCTGCGGTCGCATAGAGCGTGGCCAGTTCCTTGACCTTGTCGCTCAAGGGGCGAAGCGTCGTCGAGTACAGCATCGTCATGTCCGCCTCGGCTCGGACGGCGCGATCCTCTGCCCGCTTCTTCCCTTTCTCCACCAGGCGCTTCTCGAAGTGGGTGATGAGAACGACACCGAAGGCGGATATACCGGCTATGAGGGCCCACATCTTCTTGTCGGCCCCTTGCGCCCCGTCCGCCCACACGGAGACGACCGCAACCGCCACACCCAGGACCGCGGAGAAAAGGAGAAAAAGATAGTGAACGCCCCGTTCGGCCAACCATTGCTTCATCTTTACGTGTAGCTCCACGCTCGACAGTGGCCTGCTCCCGCAGACTCCCACACCGCAGCCTCGGAGCGCTCGGCGTCGGCGATCTCCGCGACACCGGATCCTGCCTCGACGTGGGGCGTTCACACCAAAAGCGGCGCAAAGCACACGGCAAAGGCGGGCACGTCTTTCTGACGCCACCCTGCTTCGCGAGATCAAAGTCGACCGCGCATCGCCGGTCCCCGATCCGGTCGCGGGCCGGTGTCCGGGGTCGGCCGCACAAGAAGATCCCGCATCGCCTCGACGACGCCGGCCCGCGCGAGCCGCGGCGTGGCGAGAGCGCGGTCGCCGAAAACGCTCACGGTTTCCCGCGCGGGGCCCGTCCGGTCCGGCGGACATCATTTCTGACGGTACGTCAGAAAGTTGCGTCGCGGGTCTGGGAACCTCCGGGGCCCGGCGCTACCCTCCGCGCATGATTCGGACGGTGGTGTGGGGTACCGGGAACGTGGGGCGCGCGGCCATTCGGGCCGTGGACGCCCACCCGGGTCTCGAGCTCGCGGCCGTGCTCGTGTCCGACCCGGCCAAGGTGGGCCGTGACGCGGGCCGGCTCGCGGGGCTCGGGCGCGATCTCGGGGTGGCGGCCGTCGACGACGTCGGCGCCGTGCTGGACGGGCGGCCGGGGGCGGTGGTGTACGCGGCCTCCGGCGACACCCGGCCCGACGGGGCGCTCGCCGATGTGGCGCGGGCCGTGGCGGCGGGCGCGGTGGTGGTGACGCCCGCCCTGTACCCGCTGTACGACCAGCGCAACGCCCCGCCCGAGTTCCGGGATCCGGTGCTCGCCGCGGTCGCCGAGGGCGGCGGTTCGCTCTTCGTGTCGGGCGTCGACCCGGGCTGGGGCAACGACGTGCTGCCGCTCCTGGTGAGCGGGCTCGCCGCCGCGGTGGACGTGATCCGCTGCCAGGAGATCTTCGACTACTCGACGTACGAGCAGGAGGAGTCGGTCCGGGAGCTGGTGGGCATGGGCCGGCCGATGGAGTACGAGCCGCCCATGCTGTGGCCCTCGGTGCCCACCATGATCTGGGGCGGGCAGGTGCGGCTGATGGCCCGCGCGCTCGGGGCCGAGCTCGACGGGATCCGCGAGACGCTGGAGCGGCGCCCGCTGGAGTCCACGGTGAGGACGCGGACGATGGGCGTCTTCGAGGCGGGGACGCAGGGCGCGGTCCGCTTCGAGGTGCAGGGGATCGTCGGCGGGGAGCCCCGCATCGTGATCGAGCACGTCACCCGGATCCATCCCTCGTGCGCGCCGGACTGGCCGGTGCCGCCGGACGGCGCCGGCGCGCACCGGGTGATCGTCGAGGGAAGTCCCCGGATCGAGGTGACGGTGGCGGCGACCGACGAGGGCGAGAACCGTTCGGCGGGCGGGAACGCCACGGCGGTGGGGCGGCTCGTCGGGGCGATCGAGTGGCTGGTGGCGGCGGAGCCGGGACTGTACGACGCGCTGGACGTGCCGCTGCGGCCGGCGGTCGGCAAGCTGGGAAGGAGACCACGGTGATCATCGACATTCCCGAGGGCCAGGAGCCGATCGGGTACGTGTGGGGCGACATGGTCCCGGAGATCGGGACGGCGGCGGCGAACTTCTCGCTGTCCGTGTACGCCCACACGACCCTGGGGCTGCGCGAGTTCGAGGCGGCGCGGCTGCGGATCGCGCAGATCAACGGCTGCGGCTTCTGTCTGGACTGGCGCACCGACCGGGACGGGGTGAGGGTCGAGGAGGGGTTCGGCGAGCTGGTGGCGGCGTGGCGGGAGACGGAGGTCTCGGAGGCCTTCGACGAGCGGACGCGGCTCGCGGCCGAGTACGCGGAGCGGTACGCGCTCGACCACCACGGCCTCGACGGGGAGTTCTGGGCGCGGATGACGGCGCGGTACAGCCAGGCGGAGATCGTGGAGCTGACGATGAGCCTGGGGTCGTGGCTGGCGTTCGGGCGGCTCAACCGGGTGCTCGGCCTCGACACGGTGTGCGCGCTGCCGACGCGCTGAGGACGGCCGAGAGGGGCCGGCCGGGGTTCCGGCCGGCCCCTCTCCCCCGTGCCGGCGGTCAGAAGTCCTCGGCGACGATCCGTTCGATGTTGCGTTCGGCGAGGGCCGTGATGGTGACGAACGGGTTGACGCTGGTGTTGCCGGGGATCAGGGAGCCGTCGATGGCGTAGAGGCCGGAGTAGCCGTGGAGCCGGCCGTAGTTGTCGGTCGCCCGGCCGAGGACCGCACCGCCGAGGGGGTGGTAGGTGAGGTGGTCGCCCCAGATCTTGTACGCGCCGAAGAGGTCGGTGCGGTAGATCGTCCCCTCCTTGCTGTTGATCCTGTCGAAGATGGACCTGGCCATGTCGATGGACGTCTGCTTCCAGGCCCGGTCCCAGCTCAGGTCGACCGTGCCGGTGGCCGGGTTCCAGCTGAACTCGGCGCGGCGCGGGGTGCGGGTGATGGAGAGGTAGAAGGAGGCGTAGGTCTCGATGCCGGTGGGCAGCGGGGCCACTTCCGCGAAGGCCCCGCCGGCGTCCCAGTTGTCGATGCCCGCGGTGGGCATGGAGGACTGGAGGCTGCCGGTGGGGTCCCACATGTGGTTGGCGCGCCCGCACATGACGTTGCCGTTGTCGCCCCAGCCCTTGCCGATCTGGTCGTTGAGGGCGGGCAGGGATCCGGTGGCCTTGAGGCGGGTGAGGAGCTTGCTGGTGCCGACGCTGCCGGCGGCGAAGAAGACCCGGTCGGCGCGGACGGTCTTGGTGGCGAGGACGGCGCCGGTGGTGTCGATCTGGTCGATGACGACGGCGTAGCCGCCCGCGGCGGCGGGGCTGACGGAGGTCACCCGGTGGAGCGGGGAGACGCTCACGCGGCCGGTGGCGGCGGCCTGGGCGAGATAGGTCTTCTGGAGGCTCTTCTTGCCGACGTTGTTGCCGTAGATGACCTCGCCCGCCAGGGCGGACTTCTGGACGGATCCGGCGGCCTCCTGCTTCATGTAGTCCCAGTCGTAGACGTTGGGCACGAAGACGAAGGGGAAGCCGGAGCGCTGGGCGTGCTTGCGGCCGACGCGCGCGTACTGGTAGCAGTCCGCGTCCTCCCACCAGTTCACGTCCACCGGCGTGACGCCCAGGCCGGCGTTGGCGCGCGGGTAGTAGGTGGAGTACATCTCGGCCGGGTCGACGGTGGGGAGGATCGCCGGGAAGCGCTCCCGGAGCGGGGTGACGGCCATGCCGCCGTTGACGAGGGACCCGCCGCCGACGCCGCGCCCCTGGTAGACGGTGATGCCGGCGAAGTCCTCGGCGTCGAGGATGCCGGTGTGCACGGGCACGTCCTTGTCGAGCGGGAAGCCGAGGAACTGGCTCAGCGGCTGCTTGGTGCGGGTGCGCAGCCAGAAGGAGCGGTAGTCCGGCTTGGTGGTGTTGGCGAAGACCTTGCCGTCGGGGCCCGGGGCGTCCCAGGCCATGCCCATCTCGATCATGTGGACGTCGACACCGGCGCGGGCGAGCCGCAGGGCGGCGACCGAGCCGCCGTAGCCGGTGCCGATGACGAGGGCGCGCACCTGGGAGCCGTCGGGGATGGGGGCGCAGTTCAGGCCGGGGACCTCGGCGCGGGCGGGGGTCGTGATCGCCCCGGCGAGGGCGGCCGCGCCGAGAACAGAACCTGTTCCCGCGAGAAAGCGGCGGCGGCTGACTCCGTGATCTCCCCGGTCGGGCAGGGCGTGTTCACTCATGTGGTCTTCCTCACTCGCGAGTGAATGGGAACACGTTCTACGACCGCCCGTCGAGGAAGTCACGAGAAACTGCCGGGTAACTTGGGCCGGAAAGGCACTCCCGCCCGTCAGAGGACGGCGGGGCCCGGAGCGCCCGTGAGGCGCTCGGGGGTGAGGAGTTCGGCGAGGCGTCGGGCGGGCAGCAGGCCCTTCTCCACCGTGAGCTCGACGACTCCCCTGCCGGTGGCGAGCGCCTCCTGGGCGATGGCCGTGGCGGCGGTGTAGCCGAGGTGCGGGTTGAGCGCCGTGGCCAGGCCGATGGAGTTCTCCACGGCCGCCCGCAGCGCCTCGGTGTTGGCGGTGATGCCGGTGACGCAGCGGTCGGCGAGGGTGAGGCAGGCGGCGCGCAGCGAGAGCAGGCTCTTCGAGAGGGCGTGGAAGATCACCGGCTCGAAGGCGTTGAGCTGGAGCTGCCCCGCCTCGGCCGCCATGGTGATGGTGATGTCGTTGCCGATCACCTCGAAGGCGACCTGGTTGACGACCTCGGGGATCACCGGGTTGACCTTGCCGGGCATGATGCTGGAACCGGCCTGCACCGGAGGCAGGTTGATCTCGCCGAGGCCCGCGCGCGGTCCCGAGGAGAGCAGCCGCAGGTCGTTGCAGGTCTTGGAGAGCTTGACCGCGATCCGCTTGAGGACTCCGGAGAGCTGGACGAAGGCGCCGCAGTCCTGGGTGGCCTCGATGAGGTTGGCGGAGGTCACCAGCGGCAGGCCGGTCAGTTCGGCGAGCTCGCGCCGGGCGGTCTCGGCGTAGCCGGGGGCGGCGTTGAGGCCGGTGCCGATGGCGGTGGCGCCGAGGTTGATCTCGTGGATGAGCTCGATCGCCTCGGCGAGCCGGCAGCGGTCCTCCTCCAGCATCACGGCGTACGTGGAGAACTCCTGGCCCAGCGTCATGGGCACCGCGTCCTGGAGCTGGGTGCGGCCCATCTTCACGACCTCGCGGAACTCCAGGGCCTTGGCGGCGAAGGCGTCCTGGAGGACCGCCATGGCCTTCAGGAGCTCGCGGGCGGCGCCGATCGCCGCGATGCGGATCGCGGTCGGGTAGACGTCGTTGGTGGACTGGCCGAGGTTGACGTCCTCATTGGGGTGCAGCCGGGCGTAGTCGCCCTTGGCGTGGCCGAGGAGCTCCAGGGCACGGTTGGCGACGACCTCGTTGGCGTTCATGTTGGTGGAGGTGCCCGCGCCGCCCTGGACGACGTCCACGACGAACTGGTCGTGCAGGTGTCCCGTACGGATCTCCCGGCAGGCCCCGGCGATGGCGTCGGCCTTGTCGGGGGCCAGCAGGCCGAGCTCCTCGTTGGCGCGGGCGGCGGCCTCCTTGACGGCGGCCAGCGCGTCGATCAGCAGCGGGTAGACCGAGATGGGCGTACCGGTGATGGCGAAGTTCTCGGTGGCGCGCAGGGTGTGGACGCCCCAGTAGGCGTCGGCGGGGACGTCCCGGTCGCCGAGCAGGTCGTGCTCGCGGCGGACGGGGGCGTCGTGCGGGGCCGGTGCGGGAACCATGAGGAGCCGTCCTTGGGGAGAGGAGGGGGTGGGGTGCGGAGGGGCGCGCCCGGTGTGTCCACGCGTGCGCGTACGGCCCCCGTGGCCGTTTCCGGGCACGGCGGAGCCGCCGGGGGACCCGGCGGGCGCGGTGCGCCGGTGGGGGAGGTTGATTCCGGCTCGCGGGCGGGCGGGGGGATGCGCCGTCCGCGAGCCGGGGCTGTGGGGTGTGCGTCGGCCGGGCGCCGGTCCGGGGGACGGGCGCCGCGGGCGGGCTCTACGCGCGGGCGGCGACCGCCGAGGCGGAGCGGGAGTGGCCGGTGGCGAGGACCGGCTCGGCGCGGACCGGCCCTTCGAGGAGGCGGCGCAGGAGGGCGGTGCCGCGGGCGGGGTCGCCCGCGGCGGTGGTGCCTTCGGCGAGCAGCGTGGAGAGGAGGGCGATCCGCGCCTGGCCGGCCCGCAGGGTGCCGGTGAGGAGGGCGCCGGCGGCGACGAGGTCGACCGCGCCGCCGCCGGTGTATATCTCGGCCAGCGGTCCCGCGGGGACGCGGGTGGTCACGGCGACCAGGACGCCCCGGGCGACCGCCTCCGCGACGGCGGCGGCGATCTCGGGCGTGGCGTTGCCCGCGCCGGTGGCGACGAGGACGATGCCCCGGGCGCCGGCGGAGACGGCCGCGTTCAGGAGGAACGGGTCGCCGTCTGAGTGGTGCGTGATGATGTCGACGCGGGGCAGCGGGACGGCGTCGGCCGCCCCCGGCGCCGCGGTCCGCGCGGCGGCCGGCAGGGGCAGCGGGGCGGGGCGCTCCGGCTGCCGCTCGATGTCGACGCGGGAGAACCCGACGCGGCCGAGGCGCTCGGCGGAGGGGTCGGAGAAGGCGTCGGCGGCGAGGGTCTGGGTCTTCACGGTGCCGCGCGCCGCGTGGACGCGCCCGTCGAAGACGACGAGGACGCCGAGGTCGCGGACGGAGGCGGCGACCTGGAGCGCGTCGTAGAGGTTGCCGGGGCCGTCGCCGTCGCCGGTGCCGAAGGGGCGCTGGGCGCCGGTGAGGACGACCGGGCGGGAGTCGGCGTGGTGGAGGTCCAGGAGGAAGGCCGTCTCCTCCAGGGTGTCGGTGCCGTGGGTGACGACGATGCCGTCGACGCCCGGGTCGGCGAAGGTCTCGTGGACGGTGCGCAGGAGGGCGAGCTGGTGGGCCGAGGTCATGCGGGAGCTGTTCACGTTGAACAGGTCGACGACCTCGACGGTGACGCCCTCGGGGAGGGGCGCGGTGGCCAGGACGTCGTCGCCGGAGGCGTCGGCCGCGTAGCCGGTGCCCTGCCAGCGGCTGGCGATCGTGCCGCCGGTGCTGATGACGACGATCCGGCGTGCTCCTCCGTCGTTCGTCCGCTTCATGCCTGCCGTCCTCACTCCGTGCCCAGGTGTTCTACGCTCGCAACGGTAGGGCAGGGGGCGCGCAAGGCGATTGCGAAATCAGCCGCCTTTCTGTTTCTTTGTGGTGGATAATTGCGCCATGGACCGAATCGATCTCCACATCTTGCGCGAGCTCCAGAACGACGGCCGACTGAGCAACCAGGAGCTGGCCCAGCGGGTCGGGCTCAGCCCCTCCCCCTGTCTGCGGCGGGTGCGCCAGCTGGAGCAGGACGGGGTGATCCAGGGGTACCGGGCGGTCATCGACCCGGAGGCGGTGGGGCGCGGCTTCGAGGTCCTCGTCTCGGTGGAGGTGAAGCGGGACCGGAAGACGGTGGAGGCCTTCGAGGAGGCGCTCCAGGAGGTGCCGGACGTGATCGAGGCGTACCGGCTGTTCGGGAGCCCCGGCTGTCTGCTGCGGATCGCGGTGGCGGACCTCGCGGCGTACGAGCGGCTGTGGATCGAGCGGCTGACGACGCTGGCCGGCGTCACCGAGGTCAACTCCCAGATCATCATGAAGCGGATCAAGGAGCCGAAGGGGATGCCGGTGGACGTGCGGGGCTCCTGAGGCCCCCGCGACTCCCCCGGGGGCGCGCGCGGTTGCGCCATATGCGAGAACGTCACGGAACAGCCTCCTCCCCGTTACATGACAGGTACCTGACGTGTGCCACTCTCCCGGTGACACGAAGTCAACACGCGTAGACAACGGCGGCGTCGAGCCGCCGTCCGTCGTCCCGCGCGTGCCGTCCCCGGGAAAGGGCCCCCCATGTCCGTTGTGCGGACCGGCAGATGGAAGGTGTGGGCGACCGCCGTCGCCGCCACCCTCGTCGGCGTCACGCTCCCCGCGGTCACCGCGACTCCCGCGAGCGCCACGACCACCGCGTACGACACCACGTACTACAAGAACGCGATCGGCAAGACCGGCACGAGCCTCAAGTCCTCGCTGCACACCATCATCAGCAGCCAGAGCAAGATCTCGTACGACGCCGTCTGGAACGCGCTGAAGACGACCGACCAGGACCCGAACAACACCGGCAACGTGATCCTGCTCTACAGCGGCGTCTCGCGCAGCAAGTCCCTCAACGGGGGCTCCGTGGGCGACTGGAACCGCGAGCACACCTGGGCCCAGTCCCACGGGAACTTCGGCACCTCGGCCGGCCCCGGCACCGACCTGCACCACCTGCGCGCCTGCGACGTGCAGGTCAACAGCACCCGCGGCAACAAGGACTGGGACAACGGCGGCAGCGCGGTCAGCGGCGCGCCCGGCAGCTACACGGACGGCGACTCCTTCGAGCCGCGCGACGCGGACAAGGGCGACGTGGCCCGCATGATCCTCTACATGGCCGTGCGCTACGAGGGCGACGACGGCTGGCCGGACCTGGAGCCCAACGAGTCCTCCACGAACGGCAGCGTCCCCTTCCACGGTCGCCTCTCGGTCCTGAAGCAGTGGAACGAGCAGGACCCGCCGAGCGCCTTCGAGGAGCGCCGCAACGACGTCATCTACACCAGCTACCAGCACAACCGGAACCCGTTCATCGACCACCCGGAGTGGATCGAGGCGATCTGGTAGCCCGAGCGCCGCGGACGTGACGGAGCCGGGCCGGACGCGTCGCGTCCGGCCCGGCTCCCCCATGCCGACCCCTACGCATGACCGCTTCCGTGGCCCCCAAACGCGAAATCGCGGATCGTCTCACGTTTTTGAAAGAGCGACTCCGACAACCCAAATGCGTTACCTAGCCGTTATAAACGGTCACTTTGACCACTTCTGATCGAATTTGCCATGCGCCTGGGAGGTGATTCCCGGCACGGAGGCCGTCGGCGCACCTATCACGCCACCACCGCACCGAACAAGCCCTTCGACCCAGGAAGTTCCGCGGGCCGCTCGGTAGCTTCGGCGCCCATGACCACTGCCCCCCTGTCACCCCTGGTCGGCGGCCTCTCCGTCGGCCCCGCCGAGATCACGGACGGCGCCGAACTCTGGCGGATCGCCCGCGGCTCGGGAGAACTCGACCTCAACTCGCCGTACAGCTACCTGCTGTGGTGCCGCGACTTCGCCGACACGTCCGCCGTCGCCCGTGACGCCTCCGGACGACCCGTCGGCTTCGTCACCGGCTACCTGCGTCCCGAAGCGCCCGGCACGCTCTTCGTCTGGCAGGTCGCCGTGGAGGGTTCGCACCGCGGAAGCGGGGTAGCCGGGCTCCTGCTCGACGCTCTGTCCGCCCGAGTGGCGGCCGAGCACGGACTCGACCGGCTGGAGGCGACCGTCACACCGGGAAACCTGGCGTCCGACCGGCTCTTCCGGTCCTACGCCCGCAGGCACGGGGCGGACCTGACCCGCGAGGTCCTCTTCCCGTCCGCCTCCTTCCCCGTGGCGGGGCACGAGGCCGAGGTGCTCTACCGCATCGGCCCCCTCGCGCCCCCGACGTCCTGAGCCGCCCCGGCGCCCCCGGCCGCCCCGGCCTCCCGGGCCGGCTCCGGCGCCCTGAGCCGGCTCCGCACCACTCCCCCGCATCACACCCTGGAGAAGAGACTCCGTGACCCTGACCGACATCGCCGCCCCCTCCGTCTTCGAGACCGTCGAATCGGAGGTCCGCAGCTACTGCCGTGCCTGGCCCGTCGTCTTCGAACGCGCCAGCGGGAGCCGGCTGTACGACGAGGACGGCCGTCCGTACCTCGACTTCTTCGCCGGGGCGGGCTCGCTCAACTACGGCCACAACAACCCGGTGCTCAAGCGCGCCCTCCTCGACTACCTCGCCGACGACGGCATCACCCACGGCCTCGACATGTCGACGACCGCCAAACGCACCTTCCTGGAGACCTTCCGCTCGACGGTCCTCGAACCCCGCGCCCTGCCCTACAAGGTGATGTTCCCCGGCCCCACCGGCACCAACGCCGTGGAGGCCGCCCTCAAACTCGCCCGCAAGGTCACGGGACGCCAGACGGTCGTCTCCTTCACCAACGCCTTCCACGGCATGTCGCTCGGCTCGCTGGCCGTCACCGGCAACGCCGCCAAGCGCGCCGGAGCGGGCGTCCCGCTGCACCACGCCGCCCGGATGCCCTTCGACGACTACCTCGACGGCCAGCTCACCGACTTCCTCTGGTTCGAGCGGCTCCTGGACGACGCCGGCTCCGGCCTCGACCACCCCGCCGCCGTGATCGTCGAGACCGTCCAGGGCGAGGGCGGCATCAACGTCGCACGGGCCGAATGGCTGCGCGCGCTGGCGGAGCTCTGCCGCCGGCACGAGATGCTCCTCATCGTCGACGACATCCAGATGGGCTGCGGACGCACCGGCGACTTCTTCTCCTTCGAGGAGGCGGGCATCACGCCCGACATCGTCACCCTGTCCAAGTCCATCAGCGGCTACGGCCTCCCCATGTCCCTCTGCCTCTTCCGGCCGGAACTCGACCTGTGGGAGCCCGGCGAGCACAACGGCACCTTCCGCGGCAACAACCCCGCCTTCGTCACCGCCACCGCCGCCCTCGACGCCTACTGGCGCGACGGCGCCCTGCGCGAGCGCACCCTGAGCCGGGCCGACCGGGTCGAACGCGCCCTGCTCGACCTGTGCGGCGACGACGGCCGCGCGGGCCTGGCCGCACGCGGGCGCGGCCTCGTGTGGGGCCTGGAGTTCGCCGACGGGGAGCGCGCCGCGGCCGTGTGCCGGCGGGCCTTCGAGATCGGCCTGCTCCTGGAGACCTCGGGGCCGCGCGGCGAGGTGGTCAAGCTGCTGCCGCCGCTGACCGCGACGGACGACGAACTCGACGAGGGCCTCGGCATGCTGGCCCGCTCCGTGCGCCACTGCGCCTGAGACCGCACCCACAGATCCACCCGAAAGGCCATCGCCCATGATCGTCCGTACCTTCGACGAGCTGGAGAACACCGAGCGGCACGTCCGGGCCGCGTCCGGGACCTGGGAGAGCAAGCGGATCGTGCTGGCCCGCGAGCGGGTCGGCTTCTCCCTCCACGAGACCGTGCTGTACGCGGGCACCGAGACCTCCATGTGGTACGCCCACCACGTCGAGGCCGTCGTCTGCACCGCCGGCGAGGCCGAGCTCACCGACCACGAGACCGGGCGCACGTACACGATCCTGCCCGGAACGATGTACCTGCTCGACGGGCACGAGCGCCACACCCTCAAGGTCAAGCAGGACTTCCGCTGCCTGTGCGTCTTCAACCCGCCCGTCACCGGGCGCGAGGACCACGACGAGAACGGCGTCTACCCGCTCCTCACCGAACCGGAACCCGACCACGGCCAGGCCTGAGGTCCGCCCGTACCCCGCCGACCACCCCGTACGCGAAAGGAAGCGCCCCGCCCCATGACCTCCGCACCCACCCGCCCCGTCGACCTCTACCCCACCCGCGGCTCCCGGGAGGAGCTCATCGGCCGCAAGGACCCCGTCGTGTGGTCCGAGCCCGGCACGCCCGGCCCCTTCTGGGCCCGGGAGCTGGAGGAGTACGACCGCGACGGCTTCGTCACGGTGGAGGAGCTCGTCACCCCGGACGAGGTCGACGAGCTCCGCGCCGAGCTGGACCGGCTCGTCGCCGACCCCTCCGTCCGGGCCGACGAGCGGGCGATCGTCGAGCCCCGCTCCCAGGAGATCCGCTCCGTCTTCGAGGTGCACCGGATCAGCGAGGTCTTCCGCAGGCTGGCCGAGGACCCCCGGATCGTGGGGCGGGCCCGCCAGATCCTCGGCTCCGACGTGTACGTCCACCAGTCGCGGGTCAACGTCAAGCCCGGCTTCGGTGCCAGCGGCTTCTACTGGCACTCCGACTTCGAGACCTGGCACGCCGAGGACGGGCTGCCCCGGATGCGGACCGTCTCGGTCTCGATCGCGCTCACCCCGAACCACACCACCAACGGCAGCCTGATGATCATGCCGGGCTCGCACCGCACCTTCCTCGGCTGCGCCGGCGAGACGCCCAAGGACAACTACAAGCAGTCGCTGCGGATGCAGGACGCCGGGACGCCGTCCCACGAGGCGCTCACCACCTTCGCCGACGCCTGCGGCATCCGGCACTTCACGGGCCCGGCGGGATCGGCCACCTGGTTCGACTGCAACGCCCTGCACGGCTCGGGCGACAACATCACCCCGTACCCCCGGAGCAATGTGTTCCTCGTCTTCAACAGCGTCGAGAACATGCCCGAGATGCCCTTCGCCGCCCCGGTCCGGCGCCCCTCCTTCATCGCCGCCCGCCCGGAAGAGCGGGCGTGAGCGGCTCCGTGCCGCCCGGCCGCCGCCGCTTCCCCACCGGAGCGTCGCTCCTCGCGGTCTCGCCCTGACGGCCGCTCGAACCGCGACGAGGTGACGTCCGCGCTCGATCTCCGCGCTCGATCCGGAACTGGTCGCGGAGGAGCTCCTGCGGTCGCCCACGCACGCGCGTTCCCCGGTCCGGCCCGGTGAGTCCGACGGCCGGCGGCTGACCGGGGGCACGCTCCGGTCCACCGGGCGTGCCCCCGGTCAGCCGCCGGCCGTCGTCCCGGCCATGCCCTTCCGCAGCCGCCCCGGGCTCCGGGCCAGGAGGCGCGAGACGCGCGTCCGGGACGCGCCCGGACACTCGCATGTCTGCGTCCGGGCCGGCTCCTCGACGCCCCGCGGGTGCGGCAGCAGCCGGCCGCGCTCGCCGAGGGTCTCCACCAGCGGGGCGAGGGCGTGGAAGTCCTCGACGCGGCCCTCGCCGACCTCCTCGCCGAGGAGGTCGGCGAGGGCCGCGTCGTCGTCCTCGTCGTCACCGCTGCCGACCGCCGCGTCCAGGGACGTCGACCGGTAGCCGTTCGAGGCCGGCTGGGCCTCGAATCACCTGCGTCCCGGACAGCCCCGTGACGGGCGCCGGCTCCGAGACCCGGGGCGCGCGGCCGAGCCGCGGGCTCAGCCCGTCGGTCGCCCGCGCCAGTTCCCCGCGCCTCCTGGAGCCGGCGCGGAACGTGGACCGCCCAGACGGTGTCGCGGAAGAACCGCTCGGTCTCGCCCCCGGTGCAGGGCGGGGCGAAGGTGGTGACCCCCACCTCGCGGGACAGGTCGAAGCGGTCGATCGCCTTGATCGGACCGATCAAGCCGACCTGGACGATGTCCTCCCGCTCCTCGATCCGTGCGCGGAGGCGGCCCGCCGCGTGGCGCACGAGGGGCGTGTTCCTCTCGATCAGGGTGTTCCGGGCGTACTGGTGCCCGGCCGTTTCCTCCTCCCGTTCCGCGAGTTCGCGGAAGAACGCCCGCGACAGGGTGCGCGCGGCCCGGGGAGCCACCGCGTGGGGCACCTCCAGAACGGGAAGGCCCCCTCGCACCGCTCGTCCCGTACGTCGCACCGCTCGTCCCGTACGTCGTCGCCCCGGCCCCCTCGGCCCACACGGGGACGCTTTCTCCCGATGTGCCCGTTCGGCGGCCCGCCCGCGTACCCCCTCCGCGCGGGCCCACCCCTCAGCCGAACGAACCGCTCCGGAAACGGGCGGAAAGGTATCAGACCGACATGTCCGGGCAGGCGATCCCCATCAGCCTTCGACACATCAGAAAGGAGGGACCCGGGATGAACAGCCGGAGCGCAACCCGGTCCCGTACGACCGCCGGGGCCTCTCCGGCCTCCGCCGGGAGGGCCGGACCCTCACTGCTCCTCACCCCGGCGCAGGCCCGGCGACTGGTCAGCCGCACGCTCGCGGCCCTCGGCCCGCTGCGGCACTCCCAGGTCGACGACCTGCTGCTCGTCACCTCGGAACTGGTCACGAACGCCCACCGCCACGCGGGCGGCCTGACCTCGTTCGGGATCGCCGTCGGTGGTGACCGGGTGACCGTCTCCGTGGCCGACGCCAGCGGGGATCCGCCGCGCCACGAGCCCCGCGGGGAGCTGCGGCCCGGTGGCTTCGGCTGGCCGATCGTGCTGCGGCTGTGCCGCGAGGTGTCGGTGGACACGCGGCCGGACGGCAAGACCGTCCACGCGGCGGTGACGGTCGACCGCTGAGGCCGGACGCCCGGGCGGCCGCGGGGCAGGATCGATTCGCCCGACCGCACCCCCTGGGCTCACCACCAGTAGGCGGGGTAGCGCGGTGCCGCGCGACGGATGCGGGAGGCGGCGAAGGCGGTCAGCACCAGCAGGACGGTGGCGCCGAGGAGCAGGGGGACGAAGCGGCCGGGGGCGGGGGCCTGGAGCACGATGACGACGGAGGTCGCACAGGCCGGCGAGTGCGGGGTGCGGGCCAGCGTGGTCAGCGCCAGGGTGACTCCGGCGGCGAGGGCGGCGGCCCAGGCGCTGCCGTGCGCGGCGACGGCCGCCACGGCGTATCCGGCGGCGGCGCCGAGGAGGTGGCCGACGATCACGCTGCGGGGCTGGGCCAGGGGCAGCGCGGGGGCGCAGTGGACGAGCGCGGCGCTGGCGGCCAGCGGGGGTATCAGCACGGGCTCGTGGATGAGGGCGCCGATGGCGACGAGGCCGAGGAGGGCGGCGGTGGCGGCGCTGACGCTGTGGAAGGCGGCGCCGGGCGCGGGCCGGGCCGGCGCCCGGCCCGCGATCCACGGCAGGCGCGGTTCCCGGGGGGCGGCGGTCGGTTCGGGGGCGGTGTCGGGACGCGGGGCGGCGTCGGTGCTCATGGGATGCGAGGTTTCCGGGACAGGCGGCCGTGGCCGGGCGGTCGGGGACGGGGTGGGGCGGTCGTTACGGGTCCCTGTGGTCGACAGTCGGCCCGGTCTCACGCCCTGCCTGGTGCGGCGGCGTGGCCTCGCACCACTCTAACCAGCGGTTTCGCCGCGGCGCGGGCGGGGTCGGAGGCAGGATCTCCTCATGACCGACACTCCCTCCGCCACGTCCCGCGCCACGCCCGCCTCCGCCCCGCCCGCCTCCGCCCCGCCCGCCTCCGCCGCGCCCTCCTTCCGGCTTCTCCCCGGGGCCGCGGACTCCCCCGTCCTCCTCCACGTGCCGCACTCCTCCCGCGAGGTGCCCGCGGAGGTGCGCGCCGGGATCCTCCTCGGCGACGGGGATCTGGACCGCGAGCTGGACCACATCACGGACTCCCACACGGCGGAGATCGCCGCCGTGGCCGCGGCGGCGGCCGGCACGACGCCCTGGCGGTTCGTCAACGGGCTCTCGCGGCTCGTCGTCGACCCGGAGCGCTTCCCGGACGAACGCGAGGAGATGCTGGCCGTCGGGATGGGCGCGGTCTACACCCGGACCACCCACCGCGCGGCGCTGCGGCCGGCCGGGTTCGACGCGGCGCCGCTGCTCGACCGGTACTTCGTCCCGTACGCCCGGGCCGTGACGGAGGCCGTGGCGGAGCGCCTGGCCGTGGCGGGCCGGGTGGTGATCGTCGACGTCCACTCGTACCCGACCGAACGGCTGCCGTACGAGCTGCACGGCGACGGCCCGCGCCCGCCGGTCTGTCTCGGGACGGACGCCTTCCACACGCCGCCCGCGCTGCTCGACGCGGCGCGGGAGGCGTTCGGCGGGTTCGGGGGCGTCGGGACGGACAGCCCGTTCGCCGGGACGTACGTGCCGTTGGAGCACTACGGCCGGGATCCGCGGGTGAGCGCCCTGATGGTCGAGATCCGCCGCGATCTGTACATGAGCGAGCCGGGCGGGCCCGCGGGACCGGGGGTCGAGGCCCTCGGGACGGCCCTGGCCGCCCTGGTCGACGCGGTGACCCCGACGGGTGGACGTGCCCGAAAAGCGTAAAATCGGACAGATGAACCCACTCCGATACGAGCTGGTGTTCTCCGACGACACGGGGACGGCGGAGGACGTCGTGGTCGTGGAGCGCACGCCGCTCACGGGGTCCGGCGGCCATCCGGTCTACGCCGACCCCACCGGCATCATCCGGGCCGAGATCAGCGACCGGAACGAGGTGCGCATCCTCGCGACCGGGGCACATCAGCAGATCTCCCGGCAGGTCCGGGCCCGCGCCCTGCCCGATCCGGAGGATCCGTCCTCCGCGGCCGCCTGAGGCCACGCGCCCGCCCCCTCATGCGTTCGGTCGCACCGGACTGGCCCGGGGCCCGTCCGGTGCGCAGGCTGGGGACGGGCCCCGGGCCGGGGCCGCCCCCGGAGCGAGGAGACCCCGCCGATGACCGCGCCCGCAGCACCCCCGTACCGGTACGACGACCTCAGCGCGCTGTACCTCAACTGCACGCTCAAGCGCTCCCCCGAGGTCAGCAACACGGAGGGGCTGATCGAGCGCAGCCGGTCGGTGATGGAGGCCCAGGGCGTGACGACCTCGCTGGTGCGGCCGGTGGACCTGGACATCGCGACCGGGGTGTGGCCCGACATGACGGAGCACGGGTGGGCGTCGGACGCCTGGCCCGAGCTGTACGGGCGGGTGATGGCGGCCGACATCCTGGTGCTGTGCGGGCCGATCTGGCTCGGCGACAACAGCTCCGTGATGAAGCGGGTGATCGAGCGGCTCTACGCCTGTTCGAGCCTGCTGAACGACGCCGGGCAGTACGCGTACTACGGCCGCGCCGGGGGCTGCCTGATCACGGGCAACGAGGACGGGGTGAAGCACTGCGCGATGAACGTCCTCTACAGCCTCCAGCACCTGGGGTACACGGTGCCGCCGCAGGCGGACGCGGGCTGGATCGGCGAGGCCGGCCCGGGGCCCTCGTACCTGGATCCGGGCTCGGGCGGTCCGGAGAACGACTTCACCAACCGGAACACGACCTTCATGGCCTGGAACCTGATGCATCTGGCGGGTCTCCTGAAGCGGTCCGGCGGCGTCCCGGCCCACGGGAACCAGCGCTCGGCCTGGGACGCCGGGTGCAAGCCCGGGTTCCCCAATCCGGAACACCGCTGACCGGCCCTTCCGGGGGCCGGGACGTACACCGCACGCACTTGACGTGCACACAAGCGACACTTAGCTTCGCCTTACCTAAGTTATGCCGTCCTCACGTCCGGAAGACCACCGCATGTCCAGAACCGCGCAGGAGCTCAGACCCGCGCAGGAGCTCACCCCCTCCTGGCTCCTCACCGCCCTCGGGCTCGTCGCCACCGCCGGCATCGCGGCGGCCTGCTGGACCGCCGGACACGTCCACGCGGACGCTCCCCTGCTGACGGTGGCCCGCTTCTTCCACGTCGCCTTCCTCGTCGTCGGGCTCGGTTCGGTGCTCGCCGTCGACTGGCTCGCCGTGCTCTGGCTGACCCGGAAGCGGCCGCTGGCCGCCGTCCTCGACACGGCCGTCGCCCTCCAGGCGCCGATCTGGGCCGGGCTCGGCGGGCTCGTCGTCTCCGGCCTCTTCCTCCGCCCCGACCTCCACTCCCCGCTGACCCTGGTCAAGTTGGGCCTCGTCGTCGCCGTCACCCTCAACGGCCTGTGGGCGCACCGGATCGGCCAGCTCCTGGAGGGCCACCGCGCCGGCACCGTCCCCCGTCGGCTGCTCGTCCTCTCGGGCCTCGCCGCGACCATCAGTCAGACCGGCTGGTGGGGCGCCTGCCTCATCGGCTTCCTCAACAGCCAGGGGACGTGAGCCGGGGTCATCGACCCCACCCCGGTTTTGGTTTGTCGGACGATCGTCAATACGATCCGGCGATGATCACGAGAAAACGGCTGGCGACCGGGGCCTGCGCGCTGCTCGCCGCCCTGAGCGCCGCGCTCCTGCCGACGAACGCGGCCGCCGACGAGCCGGTGGCGAAGGAATCCCCCAAGGTCGAGCTGGTCCTCGACGTCAGCGGCTCCATGCGGGCCAAGGACATCGACGGCAAGTCCCGCATGGCCGCCGCGAAGCAGGCCTTCAACGAGGTCCTCGACGCGGTGCCCGAGGAGGTGCGGCTCGGCATCCGCACGCTCGGCGCCGACTATCCGGGCCAGGACCGCAAGCGGGGCTGCAAGGACACCCGGCAGCTCTACCCGGTGGGCCCGCTCGACCGCACCGAGGCCAAGACCGCCGTGGCCACCCTGGCCCCGACCGGCTGGACCCCGATCGGTCCGGCGCTGCTCGGCGCGGCCGACGACCTCGGCGAGGACGGGGCGACCAAGCGGATCGTGCTCATCACGGACGGCGAGGACACCTGCGCCCCGCTCGACCCGTGCCAGGTGGCGCGCGAGATCGCCGCGAAGGGCATCCACCTCGTCATCGACACCCTGGGCCTGGTGCCGGACGCCAAGACCCGGCAGCAGCTCACCTGCATCGCGGAGGCGACCGGGGGCACGTACACCTCGGTCCACCGCACCGAGGAACTCTCCCGCCGCGTCAAGCAGTTGGTCGACCGCTCGGCCGACCCGGTCGTCACCCCCGTGGCCACGCAGGGCGCGGTGCGGTGCGACAAGGCGCCGCAGCTGAAGCCCGGTCTCTACACGGACCGCGAGTCCTTCGGCGAGCACCGCTGGTACCGGGTGGACCTGCTGCCCGGCCAGGAACTGCGCGCCTCCGTCAGCGTGTCGGCCGACCGGGCCGTCAACAACGACTACGGGGTGCTGCTGCGCGCCGTCACGCTCCACGGCCGGGAGATCGTCCGCGGCTCCGAGGCGGGCGACGGGCGCACGGACGTGATCTCGACCGGGCTGCGCTACCCGAAGCCGGAGGCCGACGACGGTCCCGGGGACGCCAAACCCGCCGCCGAGACGGTCTGCCTCCAGGTCAGCAACTCCTTCTCCGCTCCCCCGTCGGTCAAGACGACGCCGGGCATGCCGGTCGAGCTGACGGTGGACGTCGTCGACGGCCCGTCGAGCGCGTCGGACGTCGCCTCGTTCGGCCTCGGCCGCGGCTGGTGGCTGCTCGGCGCGCTGGTGCTCGCCGGCTTCCTGGCCGGTCTGCTCTGGGGCTGGCTGTCCCGCTGGCGCTTCGCTGTCTGGAGGACCAACTGATGCGTACCGTACGCATGCTCGCCACGGCCGCGCTCGCGGGCGCCGCCCTGCTCGGCCCCGTGGCCCCGGCCGCCCTCGCCGACTCGCCCGGCCCCTCGGCGTCCTCCTCCGAGGAGGCCGGCCCCACCGAGGCCGGCACTACCTTCCGCACCGCCGCCCGGTTCCTCCCGGGGCAGCAGGCCACGGCGCAGGCCGCCACGGGTGACTACCTGTACTGGGTGTTCCCCGCGGACACCGGGGAGCGGCCGACCGTGAGGGCCACGGTCACGCTGCCCGACGCGGCGCTGCGGCACGGGCCCGCCACCTGGCGGATCGACGTGTACGACGGGCTGCGGCGGCGTCAGCCGTGCATGTACGGGATGCAGTCCCGTACCGCGGCGAAGGAGGCCGCGACCGTGGAGCTGGCCTGTGTGCTGCGCCCGGTCCGGGCCTCGGCCGACGCCTGGGCGAACGACCCGCTGCCCGGCAGCTACTACGTCCGGCTGACCGTCGCCGGCGGCCCGGACGAGGACCTGGGCCAGCCGTTCACCGCGCGGATCGGGACCGACGTCCTCGACGAGGGCGGCGCTTACGCCACGGACGGTTCCCTCGCCGCGCCGCTCGTCCCGGGGGCGACCACCGCCGACCGGGCGAAGGCGGACGAGGACGCCGGCCGGACCACCGCCGTCGAGGCGGCGGCCCCGGAGGACGGCTGGTCCTCCGGCTGGTGGTCCGACCGCTGGATCTGGACCCTCGCGGGCGGCGTCCTGGCCGCGCTCGCGGGCATCGGCGGCTACGTCCTGACGCGCGGCACGGGCCGCCCGTCCCGGGTGCCGCCGGCCGTCTGACCGGCGCGTGACGCACGGAGGCCCTCCACCGTTCGCGGTGGAGGGCCTCCGTGCGCGCGGCGGGACAGCGGCCGGTCATCCGCGGGCCGGGAAGCCGTGGGCGCGGGCTCCGGTCACCACGGCGATCACCGGGACGAGCAGCGCCAGGACGCTCCAGGGCAGGGCTCCGGCGCCGAGCCCGCCGAGGAGGAGGCCGCCCGCGACGCCGCCCGCCGCCATGGCCGCGTTCCAGAGGCTGACCAGCATCGTCTGGGCGGTGTCGGCGTCGTCACCGCCCGCCTCCGCGACGGCCGTCTGCAGGAGGGTGGGCGCGCCGCCCCAGCCGAGGCCCCAGAGCGCTGCGGCCACCAGGACCAGGGCGGTGCTCGCGGCGGGGACGGCGAACGCCGCCGCGGCGACGGCGAAGAGGATCGTTCCGGCGAGGGTCAGGGACCGAAACCCGTGGTCGATGCGACGGCCCGTGAACCAGATCCCGGCGAGCGAGGCGGCGCCGAAGACCAGCAGGACGAGGCCGGTGGAGCCGGCGAGGCCGAGGTGGTCGAGATAGGCCGCGACGTAGGTGTAGAGGACCGTGTGGGCCAGGACGAGGGCGACGGTCACGGCGAGGACGGGGAGGACGCCCGGGGTCTTCAGGGTGCGGGCGACCGGGGCGCGCCCGCCGCGCGGTTCGCCCGGCAGGTCGGGGACGGCGAGGGCGATCCAGCCGAGGAGCACGACGGCGATCACGGTCATGGCGGTGAAGGCGACGCGCCAGCCGACGGCCTCGCCGAGGAAGCTGCCGGCCGGGACGCCGAGGGAGAGCGCGAGCGGGATGCCGGTCATCGCGACGGCGACCGCGCGGCCCTGGAGGTGCGCCGGGGCGAGACGACGGGCGTAGCCGGCGAGCAGGGCCCAGGCGATGCCCGCGGCGACCCCGGCGAGGAACCGGGCGCCCATGGTGAGGGCGTACGAGGAGGAGACCGCCGTGACCGTGTTGGCGGCGGCGAAGCCGGCCGTCGAGGTGAGCAGCAGGCGCTTGCGGCGCCAGCCGGCGGTGCGGGCGGCCAGGGGGACGGCGGTGAGGGCCGTGCCGAGGGCGTAGCCGGTGACCGACTGGCCCGTCGCGGCCTCGCCGACGCCGAGGTCGGCGCTCATGCCGGGCAGGACCCCCGCCGGGAGGGTCTCGGTGAGGCTGGTGACGAAGACGGCGGTGGCGAGGGCGAGCAGCGCCGGGAGGGGCAACCGGCCGGAGACGGGGGCGGGTTCGGTGCGTACGGGCGCGGAGGTGGCGGAACCGGCCGCCACTGTCGTGTCGTGGGTCATGTCCGTATGCTCGAACCCTCACATCGATGTGAGGGTCAAGCGATTCCCTGGAGGGGCTTCCCATGCGGATCGGCGAGCTGTCCGAACGCACCGGCACGCCGCGCAGACTGCTGCGGTACTACGAGGAGCAGGGTCTCATCGTCGCGGACCGGCTGCCGAACGGCTACCGGGTCTACGACGAGTCGGACGTGGACCGGGTGGCGCAGATCCGGGGCCTGCTCGACGCCGGCCTGCCGACCCGGATCATCAAACAGATCCTCCCGTGCCTGGACAAGCCGAGGGTCATCCACTTCCCCGACGCGACCCCGGAGATGCTGGAGACCCTGGAGAACGAGCGGGACCGGATGACCGCCCGGATCCGCTGTCTGACGCGGAACCGGGACGCGGTGGCGGAGTACCTCTCCGTGGTGCGGGAGAAGTTGGCGGCGGGCCCGTCGGCGTAGACCGGGCGGCCGGCGCGGTGCGCACGGGCGGCCCGGCCGGGTGGAGGAGTCGGCTCTACGCCTCGTACGCCCGGTTCACGGCGGAGAGGACGGCCTGCACGGAGGCGGTGAGGACGGAGGTGTCCAGGCCCGCGCCCCAGGCGGTGCGGTCCCCCACCCGGCACTCGGCGTAGGCGGCGGCCTCGCCCGCGCTGCCGGTGGTGACGGCGTGTTCGGCGAAGTCGAGCACGTCGACGGTGCCGGGGACTTCGGCCCGCGCGAGGGCGTCGGTCAGGGCGGCGAGCGGTCCGTTGCCCCTGCCCTCCGCCGGTGCGGTGCGCTCGCCGACGCGCAGGACGCAGCGGAAGCGGTGCCCGCCCGACGCGTCGCGGTCGGTGCTCCAGGACTCCAGGGCGACGGGGCCCGCGCCCCGGCCGGGCTCCAGGTAGACCGTGCGGAAGATCGCGCGCAGGTCGTCGGGGGCGGCTTCGCGGCCCGTGTCGTCGGTCACCGCCTGGACGGCGCGGGAGACGTCCGGACGCATCCGCTCCGGCAGGTCGAGGCCGTGGTGGGTGCGGAGCAGATGGGCGACTCCGCCCTTGCCGGACTGGGAGTTGACGCGGATGACGGCCTCGTAGCCGCGTCCGAGGTCGGCGGGGTCGAGGGGCAGGTAGGGCACGTTCCAGGGGGCGAGTTCCGGCGGGATGCCGGCCTCGGCGGCGTCCTTGGCGTGCCGGGCGAGGCCCTTGCTGATGGCGTCCTGGTGGGTGCCGGAGAAGGCGGTGTGGACGAGCTCGCCCGCGTAGGGGTGCCGGGGGTGGACGGGGAGCCGGTTGCAGTACTCGACGACGTCCCGGACGGCGTCGATGTCGGAGAGGTCGAGCATGGGGTCGACGCCCTGGGCGTAGAGGTTGAGCGCGAGGGTCACCAGGTCGACGTTGCCGGTGCGTTCGCCGTTGCCGAAGAGGCAGCCCTCGACGCGCTGGGCTCCGGCGAGGACGGCGAGTTCGGCGCAGGCGACGCCGGTGCCGCGGTCGTTGTGGGGGTGGACGGAGAGGATCACGGAGTCGCGGCGGGCGAGGTGGCGGTGCGCGTACTCGACCTGGTCGGCGTAGACGTTGGGGGTGGAGATCTCGACGGTGGCGGGCAGGTTGTGGGTGACCGGCCGGTCGGGACTCGCGTCCCACAGGGCGGTGAGGCCGTCGCAGAGCTCCAGGACGTAGTCCGGTTCGGTGAGGTTGAAGGTCTCCGGGGAGAACTGGAAGCGGATGTCGGCGTCGGGGCGGGCCTCGGCGAGCCGCGCCATGAGCGTGGCGGCCTCGTGGACGGTGTGCCGGACCTCGGCGCGGTCGCGGCCGAGGACGGTGTCGCGCCAGACGGGCGAGGTCGCGATGTAGAGGTGGACGACGGCCCGGGGCAGGCCTTCGAGGGCGGCGAAGGTGCGTTCGACGAGTTCGGGGCGGGCCGGGGTGAAGACGACGGGGGTGACGTCGTCGGGGACGGCTCCGGAGGCGACGAGGCCGGCGAGGTGGCGGACGAAGTCGAAGTCGGCGCGGCTGGCGGAGGGGTAGCCGACCTCGATCTCCTTGAAGCCGGTGCGGACGAGCAGGTCGAAGAAGCGGTGCTTGCGGTCGGTGTCCATGGGTTCGGCGAGCGCCTGGTTGCCGTCGCGGAGGTCGACGGGGACCCAGAGCGGGGCGCGCTCCAGGCGGGCGGCGGGCCAGCGACGGTCGAACTCGGGGACGTGGACGCGGTCCTGGAAGGGGCGGTAGCGGTGGTACGGCATGGGGCCGGGGCGCTGGGGGTTGCGGATCATGGCGGGTACCGTACCCACTCCTCAGCTCCTCAGACAAGTACTCCTCAGACAAGTTCGTCGACTTCGGGTACATTCCTGGCAGCGTCCCCGCGATCCGGCGGACGCGTCCACGGTCCGGACCGCGCGCCCGCGGCCCGGACCGGCGGAGAAACACCGGACCGTCAGAGAATCAGGTGACCCCATGCCGCTCGATGCCCTGCGCCCCAGCCCCCTGGTCGAACAGGCGGCCGAGCGGCTGCGCGAGCAGATCGTCCGGGGCCACTGGCCGGTCGGCACGAAACTCCCCGGCGAGACGACGCTCGCCAAGGAGCTGGGCGTGGGGCGCTCCACGGTCCGCGAGGCGCTGCGGGCCCTGGCGGGCGCGGGCCTCGTGCAGCCCCGGCAGGGGGCGGGCGTCTTCGTGACCGCGACCCGGCCGACGGAGGACTGGCCGGCCCGCCTGCGCAGGGCGGCGGTGACGGACGTGTACGAGGTGCGGATGCTGGTCGAGGTGGAGGCGGCGCGCCTCGCGGCGCTGCGCCGGACCGAGGCGGACGTGACGGCGATGCGGGAGGCGCTGGCGGGGCGGCGGGGGGCCGCCGAGGGCGACGACGCGGCCTTCGTGGACGCCGACATCGCCCTGCACGCGGCGATCGTGGCCTCGGCCCGCAACCCGGTCCTGACCGATCTGTTCGGGGAGTTCGCGCCGGTGCTCCGCGAGGGCCTGATCGAACTCCTGGACCTGCTCGGGCTCCGGGGCACGGACCTGCGGCACGGCGAGGACGCCCACGCCGACGTGGTCCGGGCGGTGGAGGCGGGCGACCCCGAGGAGGCCGCGCGCCTGACGCGGAAGGAACTGGAGTCCACGCTCGCCCTGCTCCAGTCGGCGCCCTGAGCCCGCGAGGCGGTACGGGAACAGGCCGGGCCGACGAGGACGGCCGGCGAGGGGCGCCGGCCGATCGGGCCGGGCCGACGGGGACGGCCGGGGCCCCGCCGTCCTGGACGACCCGGTCGAGCAGAACGGCCGGCCGCTCGCGCCGGCGCGTCGAGCCCGGCGGGCAGCTCCGCCCGGCGGGCGGCCCCTCGACGCGCCGGGCGGGTCTCCGTGGAGAAGTCCTCGGCGACGCGCGCCCCGTCCCCGGTGGGCGCCACCCGCACGGCCCGGCGGTCCTCCGGACCGGGTTCGCGACGGACGGGGCCGAGGCGGGAGGTGCGGCCGGTGCGTCCGGTCGGGCTGGGCTCGGCGAGCCTCGGCTCGGTGCCGGGCCCGTCCCGGACGGGCCCGGCACCAGGACTCGGAGCGGCCGGCCCTGCCGCGGCGTCAGCCCCCGCTCCCCGCCCGCCTCGCCGTGGACCGCGTCCCCGCGGAACGCGCCGCGCACCGGCGCGGTGCCCGCGCTCGTCCTCCCGCCGCCGTCCCTCGCCACGCGGCGAGAACGCCTTCGCGGTGCGGACCGGTCTCATTCCATCCGGCGCGCGCCCTCCAGGACGGCCTGCCGGATGCGGTGGTAGGTGCCGCACCGGCAGATGTTGCGGATGGTGTCGAGGTCGGCCTCGGTGACCTCGCGTCCCGCCTCGCGCGCCCGGCGGACGGTGGCCACCGCGGCCATGATCTGGCCCGGCTGGCAGAAGCCGCACTGGGCGACGTCGAGGTCGAGCCAGGCCTCCTGCATGGGGTGGAGCGCTGCGCCGACGGTGTCCGGCAGGCCCTCGATGGTGGTGATCTCGTCGGTGGCGGCCACGTCGTCGACGCGCACGGCGCAGGGGGTGAACGCCTTGCCGTTGAGGTGGCTCGTACACGCCCGGCAGACGCCGACCCCGCAGCCGTACTTGGGGCCGGTGACGCCGAGGACGTCCCGGAGGACCCAGAGGAGCCGGACGTCGCCCTCGACGTCGGCGGTGACGGCCTTGCCGTTCAGGATGAAGGTGTGCTGCGGCACGGGGGCTCCAGGTCTCAGATGGTGCGGTCGCGGCCGTCGGTGGGCGAGGCCGGGACGGGCGGGACGGTCGGCAGGGGCGTGAAGGCGAGCGGCTCGGCGTGGTTGACGGGGAAGACCGTCGGCATCGTGCCGGTGGCCCGGCCGTAGGCGCAGGCGACGGCGGCCATGGCGCCGGCGACCGCCAGCTCCCCCGCGCCGCCCGGCTTGTCGCCGCTCGGCGGCATCACGATGATCTCCAGCTCGGGCGGGGTGTTCCACTGCCGGGTGTAGAAGTACTGGTCCCAGCTGCCTTCCAGGAAGTGCCCCTCGCTCAGGTGGAGTCCGGACGTCAGCGTGAGGGCGATGCCGTCGGCGATGCCGCCCATCATCTGGGCCTCCAGGCCGCGCGGGTTGACCGCGAGGCCGACGTCGACGGCGCAGACGACCCTGGTCACGCGCGGCCCGGTGTACGCGCCCGGGATCGTGCGTCCGGTGGTCCCGGGCCGGCAGTCGATCTCGGCGAGGATCGCGACGGCGGAGTGGTACTCGGTGTGGACGGCGATGCCCTGGCCCGTGCCGGCGGGCATGCTCCGGCCCCACTTCCCCGCTTCGGCGACCTTGTCGAGGACGGCGCGGGCCCGCGCGTCCTTGAGGAGCCGGCGCCGCATCGCGTACCCGTCCTGGCCCGTCCTCCCGGCCAGTTCGTCCATGACGAGTTCCTGGGCGCAGCGGACGTTGGGCGAGTAGATGTTCCGCATGGAGCCGGTGTTGAAGCCCTTGTCGGTCTCGGCCAGGAGCTGGGTGGTGACGCCGAGGTGGTAGGGGCTGACCTGGGTGAGCTGGAACATCGTCTCGGAGAAGCCGGCGTCGGCGACGGGCAGCCGGGCCGCCTCCGCGGTGAGGACCTCGCCGACGCCGTGCCCGAAGTCGGTGGCCACGGAGGTGTGGCGCTGCTCGTACGTGAGGACCTCGCCGAGCGAGTACGTGGCCCGGACCCGGGAGAGGGACATCGGGTGCGTACGGCCCTGGCGGAAGTCGTCGGTGCGGTGCCACATCAGCTTCACCGGCTTGCCGAGGGCCTTGGAGATCTCGGCGGCCTCGTGGGCGGCGTCGGAGAACAGCTTGCGGCCGAAGGAGCCGCCGCCCTCGGTGACGTGGACGCGGACGGCGGTGGGCGGCAGGCCGAGCTTGAGGGCGATCCGCTCCTGGGCGACGATCGGCGCCTTGAGGGAGGCCCAGATCTCGGCGGAGTCCCTCCGCACGTCCGCGATCGCGCAGTTGGTCTCCAGGGCGGCGTTGCTGGCGAAGTGGAAGGTGAAGCGGGCGTCGACCGCCTTGGTGAGGAGCGGCAGCGGCGGGACGACGAGCGGGAGTTCGGCCCGGCGGAGCTTCTCCAGGACCGTGGCGTCGGAGGCCCCCTCGGCCGTGCCCGGTCCCCAGTCGACCCGGAGGGCTCGGACGGCGTCGACGCACTGGCCGAAGGTGCGGCCGCGGACGGCGACGCCGGTGGAGACGGTGACGACGTCGGTGATGCCGGGCATGGCCAGGACCTCGGCGAGGTTGGCCACGGAGCGGACCGTGCCGTTGATGGTCGGCGGCCGGCAGACCATGGTGGGCAGCGCGTCCGGGACCTGGAGGTCCATGGCGAACTTCTTGCGTCCGGTGACCGCTTCGAGGGCGTCCACCCGGCGCTGCCCGGTGCCGATGACGCGGAAGCGGTCCGGGTCCTTGAGCGTGACCTCCACCGCCGCGTCGGTGAGGGCGGCGGCCTTGACGGCCAGTTCGCCGTAGCCGAGGAGCGCGCCGGCCGGAGAGAGGACGACGCCTGCCTTCGTGGTGAGGGTCCCGACGGCCTCGCCGAGGACGAGGGAGGCCGCGTGGAGGAGCCGTCCGCGGGCAAGGGCGGCGGCGACCCGGAGGGGGGTGTAGGTGGAGTAGGTGGTGTTGGAGCCGCCGGTGAGCTGGTTGAAGAGCAGCTCGGGCCGGGCGTCGGCGAGGGTGACCTTCACCTTGTCCAGGGGCAGGTCGAGCTCCTCCGCGACGATCATGGCGCTGGAGGTGGTGACGCCCTGGCCGACCTCGGCGCGGGGCAGGGCGAAGTGGGCGGTGCCGTCGGTGTCGACGCGGATGGTGATGAGGTTGCTGGTGGGCAGGGCGGCGATGGTGAGCAGCTCGTTGAGGTCGAGGAGTTCGGCCGGTCCCGGCAGCGAGGGGACGAGGGCCGGCGTCGCCGCGGCGGCCGGGCGCGGGGCGAGGACCTCGGCGCCGAGCCGGGCGGCGACGGTGAGGGTGGGCGCGGCCAGGACGTACCCGAGGAACCGGCGCCGTCCGATGTCGGGTCCGCTCCCGCCCGCGGGACTTCCCTCCCCGGTGCCGCTCGTGTGGTCGTCGTCCCGCGCGGAGTGCCGCCTCGCCATTCGGTGCGCCTTTCGCCGTGAACCGGGCAGGCTGCTGCCGGGTGTCCTCAGAGGCGACGATCATCGCTCATGTGCGGTGCCCCCGGGAGCCGTTCGGAAGTGGACGTCCTGCGGAGACGTCTCGCGAGGGGCGCCGGGCGGGTACGCGCCGGCCGTCTTCCAGAGGGCGGCGAGGGGGTGCGGCCGGAGCGTGCGGACGGGCACGAGGTCGCCCTCGACGTGTACCCCGGCCGGCGTGCGCCGCTGGTCACCCGACCGTCTCGCGGCCCTGCCGGGTGCGGCGGGTCCGGCCGGGCCGGCCCGTCCCGTACGGGAGTCGGGCTCCGGGGAGGAGACGCCGCAGGCCCTCCTCCCGGCGCGCGGGCCGCGCGGCCGAGCCGGAGCGCGCGAGGGTCGCGTCCGCGCCGGGGCGCGCGACGGAGCGGAGTCGCCGGTCCGAGCCGCGTCGTGCGCCCCGCTCCCGCCGTGCGACCGAGCCGGGTCGCGGAACGGCCCCACGGCTCCGCGGGCGGGCCCGGGGCCGCAGCCGGGCGCCCGAGCGGAGCTGGGCGCGGGAGATCCGGGCGCGCTGGCCGCCGCCGGCGATGAGGGCGTTGACGGAGGCCATCGGGTCCCCGCCGACCGACCTGGCGAGCAGCGCGCCGAGGACCAGCGGACCGAGGGCCACCGCGAGGGCCGAGCCGGTGGCGGTGACGTGCTGGAGGCGGCGGCCGCGCCGGGCGTCGAAGGTCATGGCCCCAGTCCACCAGCGGGCTTCGGCCGCCGTATCGGTCGGCGTACTCAGCCGCCCGTGCCTCGCTACTCAGATGGCCTCCCGCACCGCTCCTCAAGGGCTCCCGCACCGGTGCTCCTTCGGCGGTCCTCGGGGGGCCGGGCGCGCCCGGGCGTCCCGGGCTTCCCGGGCTTCCCGGTGCAGGACGTGGGGGCGGGGCGACCGTGACGACGGGGACGGGAAGGGCCGGTGCGGCCGGAACTGGAGCGGCGGAGCACGACGGGCCGGCCGTGCTCGTCGTGCGGCACGAGGAGGACGCCGGTTCCGGTCCGGTCGGCGGGCGCCTCGTACGGACCGGGCTCCGTCTCGGCGTGATCCGCGCCCGGGAGGGCGAGGCGCCCGCGGAGCCTCTCGGCGGCCACGCAGGGCTGCTCGTCCTCGGTGGGCCTGCCGACTGCGAGGACGACGGGGCCGCGCCGTGGCTCCCCACGGGAGGCGGAGCCGGAACTCCGCGCGGTCCGGGGTCAGGTGTCCGGGGCGTGGGGTACGGCCGTCCGCGCCCACGCGGACGCGCGGGGCCTCCGAGAGCGGGGCTCCCGCCCCGGCGCGTACCGTACGGGAACACGCACGTGAACGAAGGAGCCTCACCGTCATGGCCGACTACCGGATCGAGACCGTCCGCACCGGGTACCGGAACTGGACCGCCCGCAACGACCGGGGCGCGGAGGTCCGGATGGCCGCCGCCGACGACGCGGACGCGCAGCCCTCGTTCACGCCCGTCGAGCTGCTGCTCGCGGCGATGGGCGGCTGCGGCGGCCTCGTCGTCGACCGGACGGCCCGGGCGGTGGACCACGACGACCTGCGGATCGTGGTGGAGTCGGTGTCGGGGCCGGAGGACGACGGCAGGGTGGGCCGGATCCGGGTGAGCTACGAGTTCGACCTGCCGGACAACAATCCGAAGGCGGCCGAGGTGTTCGCCCGTGGGGTGCGGCTGACGCACGAGAAGTTCTGCACGGTGAGCCGGACCGTGGAGCACGGCGCGCGCGTGGAGGCGATCCTGCCGGACGGCACGGTCGGCTTCGAGGGCTGAGCCGCGGGCGGCGCGGGCGGTTTCGAGGGCCGGGCCGCGGGCGGCCCGGTCACTCCTCGATCGCGCCGCCGGTCCGGCGCAGGTGACGGCGGAAGGTGTAGGAGGGGTCCTCGGCGCGGCCCGCGAGGTACGCGTCGAAGCGGGTCTGGGCGCGCAGGGTCTCCCCCGCCCGGATCCGGCGGGCCTGCTCCCGCTCGGTGCGGAAGAGGGCCCGGGCGGTTTCCAGGACGGCGTCCGCGCGGTCGGCCGCGACGAAGAGCACACCGTCGTCGTCGCCGAGGACCACGTCGGCGGCGGTCACCTCGTGGTCGCCGAACCGCGCGGTGGTCAGCGCGTCCGGGTCCTGGTCGTCGAGGCGGACGGGGCCGGGGGCGTGGCGTCCGTACGAGAAGACGGGCAGTCCGATCTCGATCAGGTCCGGGGTGTCCCGGTGCAGGCCCCAGACGACGACCCCGGCGACGCCCGCCGCTTCCGCCTCCAGGACGGCGAGGTCACCGATGCAGGCCTCGTCGCGGCGGCCCGCGTTGTCGATGACGAGGACGTCCCCGGGCGCGGCGCGCGTGAAGGCCTCCAGGAAGACGTCGACGCTTCCGTAGTGCCGGGCGGGCAGCACCCGGCCGGCGACGCGCTGCCCGGCGACGACGGGCAGGATCCCGGCGGGCGCGGCCCGCAGCGGCTCCCCGAGCCGTACGCAGGCGTCGGCGATCAGCGGGGTGGAGAGGCCGGCGAAGTCCTTGATCATCTGGCGTTCCGTTCCGTCCGTGTCGGGTGCGGCGGGCCGAGCGCGCGGCGGTGGCCCTGCGCACGGCGGTGGGGCGGCCCTGCGCCGGGGTGTGCGGCGGGCTCCGTCCAGGAGGGAGTCCAGCAGACCGGGAACAGCACGTCCAGGCCGTCGCGGCGGAGCCGCACCGGATCCGCCCGCACGCGCGGCGCCCCCGCCCCGGACCGCCCCGGTGGCCGGCCGGGACGCCTCACGCGTCGTTTCCCCTCCGGCGGCTCGGCGCCCCGTCCACGCGTGGGCACGGGGGCGACCGCCCGCGGACCGGTGCGGGGTCGGCCGCCTCCTCCGGCGCCCTTCCGGACGACCGCCCCCTACGGCCGTCGCGGGCCCGGAGCGGTCGCCCCGGTCAGTCGAGCCAGAGTTCGCGGACCCGTCGAAGGGGGTCCACGGCGATCCCGGGTTCCGCGTCCCAGATCTTCGTGGCGCGCTCCGCGGCGGTGTAGCGCGGCCAGTCGGCGCCCGGGTCCTGGTCGGTGACGAACGCGACCCACGCCCGGTGCAGGGCGTCGGCGAGCGCGCGCGGCGGCTCGTCCCCGGTGACGGCCGCGACGCCTTCGGCGTCGAGGAGGTCGAAGGCGAAGGGCAGGTCCAGGCAGTGGAAGGCGAGGCCGGCGGCCGGTGAGCGCCAGCGGAACTCGTAGAACCAGGTGGGGCGTTCCCGGGCGGCGCGGGCGTCCGCGACGGCGAGGTTGGGGACGCGGAAGACCGTGTCCGTCAGCGCCTGGCCGAAGTACCGCTCCTCGCCGCCCGCCGCGTACGCCTCGGTGAAGGCCCCTGCCCTGGCGGGGTCCAGGCCGAGCCCGCCGAGGAGGACGGGCAGCGGCGGGGCGCCGGGACCGGGCGGCGGGAACATCGTGAACTCGTCCTCGGTGAAGCCGAGCACCAGCGGTACGTCCGCGCCGGCCCCGCCCGTCGTCAGGGCCTCCAGGACGGGTACGGGGATCAGCTCGCCGTCGGCGAAGGGGGCGAGGGCCGGCATCGGCGACAGGCCCTCGCGGTCCGGGCCCGGCGCGGACATCCGGTCCTGCAGGTCGAGGAGTTCGTCGTCGGTCAGGTCCCGCAGGGCGGCGGCGGTCACCGGGACGCCGGTGCGGGACGTGAACAGCCGGGCCGCGGCGCGGGCGACCTCGGGGCCGTCGGGCCGCAGGAGGGCGCCCGAGACGGAGAGCGCGCCCCGGAACAGCCCCCGTGCCGACGGGACCGCGAGCAGCGTCTGCACGGCGCCGCCGCCCGCCGACTGACCGGCGATCGTGACCTTCGCGGGATCGCCGCCGAAGGCCGTGATGTTGTCCCGTACCCACTCCAGGGCCGCGATCCAGTCCCGTACGCCCCGGTTGTCCGGCGCGTCCTCCAGGTGCAGGAACCCCTCGATCCCGAGGCGGTAGCCGATCGAGACGAGCACGACGCCGTCCCGGTTGAACGCGGTCCCGTCGTACCAGGGGCTCGCCGCCGAACCCGCCACGTACCCGCCGCCGTGGATCCAGACCAGCACCGGCAGGCCGGCCTCCGGGTCCGCGGCCGGCGTGAACACGTTCAGGTTCAGCACCCCGGCGCCCGGGATCGACGGCTCCGGGATGGTCGTGACCTCCGCGAACGGGCGGCGCTGGGCCGTCGGCCCGTACGCCGTCGCGTCCAGCGGCTCCGACCAGGGCTCGGGCGGCACGGGGGCCGCGAAGCGGAGATCGCCGACGGGCGGCTGCGCGTACGGGACGCCGAGGAAACGCAGGCTGCCGTCCGCACGGCGCTCGCCGCGCACGGGTCCTCGGGCGGTGGTGACGGTGGTGCTCATGGGGCGCTGCTCCTTCTGCGCGGGCGCACGGGGCCGGAGCAGGAGCGTGTCACCGCCCACTTACACGTGTCAATCCCCGTCTCCCGGTGCCGACACCCCACCTCGGCCCCGGGCGCGACGCGTAGGCGGCGCCCTAGACTCGGAGGCTCGACAGAGGCCCTCGGGCCCGGGGGAGAGGCGGCGGGGCGATGAAGTGGGACGCCGGGGCCGTGGGGTGGGCGCTCTGGTTCCTGTCCGGGGCCGGCGTCATGGCCGCCGGGGTGGTCTGGAAGGGACGGGCCGTGCGGCCGTTCGCCGCCTCCCGGGCGCGGTCCGTCGCCCGGCGGGAGTACGCCAGGGACCTCCGGCGAGCGGCCGACCACGTGATCGCGGAGGCCCGCCGGTCCGCCGGCGAGGGCGAGCCGGCGATCGTCACCGTCGGGGCGGTGATGCGGATGGCCGAAAAGCGGTACGGCCGCACGGAGGTGGAGCGGTGGCACGCGGCGGCGGCGCTCCGCCAGAGGTTCGAGCACTGGCGCTGCGCCGCCGACTGCGTCACCGACGCCTACGAACAGGACCCGCCGGGCGCCCGCCCCGGGTAGGTTCCGGCGGGCGTCCGTCCCCGGGTGGAGCCCGACAGGGGCCCGTCCCGGGCGGAGCCCGGCAGGCATCCGTCCCGGATGGAGCCCGACAGGGGCCCGTCCCCGGGCCCGCCCCGAGGGCTTCCGGGGCGGGGTCGGGGGCGGAGCGACCGTCAGGAGGACGACGGCATGGCGTAGTTCGTGAACCCCGTCCAGTCGATGGCCACGCAGGGCTCGTCGCCGAGGACCCAGGCGTCGTGTCCGGGCTTGATCTCCATGTAGTCCCCCTCGCCGAACTCCTCCGTCTCGCCGTCGTCCATGACGACCTTCATCCGGCCGCTGAGCACGTACCCGACGTGCGACGCCTGGCAGCTGTCCGTACCGGCGAGGGGTTTGATGTGCTTGGTCCACTGCCAGCCCGGCTCGAAGACGGCCCGCCCCACCGAGCCCCCGTCGCCGTTGATCAGGTCGAGCCTGCCCTTGCCGTCCTCGAAGGGACGCGTCTCGTCCGCTGAGTCGAAGCTCTTTCGTACGATGCCGGCCATCGCGCACTCCCGGCGGTGGGAAGGGTCCGGTCCCCGAGTCCACTTCCAGGCTACGCCGGGGCGGCACGGCCCACCGGGCGGAGCGGCGCGCACGTCGACGCGCACGCGTCGGGACGCGCGCGCCGGGACGCGTGCACCGGCGTCGGTGACGCTTCGGCGTCGGTGACGCTTCGGCTTCGCACCGCATCTCCGCCGGACGGAGATGCCCTTGGTGGATCCCTTCATGTCGATCACCCCTTTTCTGTATACATCCCTTATGGGGCAGACCTACACATAAAGCCCATATAAGCGCACAATGAAGCAGCGGCCAGATGGTCGCAGTGCGGCCAGACACGCAGGACGCCAGAAGGAGGCGAGTCACATGGCCGACGTTTCCCACCGGCACGGTGATATCGCGGGACACCCCGACGCGCCGGAAATGCGGGACCGATATGCCCGCATGCTCCAGACCAGAGGTGTCGCGGCCGTCGAGGAGCTCGTGATCCTCGCCGGCGTGTACGCCGCGATCTCCGCGTGGACGGTCCACTTCTCCGCCGCCCGGCCGGAACTCGCCATCAGCAACCTGATCGTCGGCATCTCCCTCGCGGTGCTCGGCCTGTGCATGTCGATGGTTCCCGAGCGGTCGCAGGACCTGAACTTCGTCGTCCTGCTCATGGGCGCGTGGCTGATCGTCTCCCCCTGGGTGGTCTCGCGGCACCCCGACACGGGCACGGTCCTCAGCAATGTGATCACCGGCGCGTGCGTCTGCCTGTTCGCCCTCATGGCCGGCGGACTGCTCATGTCCAAGAGAAGGACGTGACGCCCTGACCCCCGCCCCCGAACCCCCGTCGACCCCCTCCCCGAACGGCGGCGCCTCCTCTCGGAGACGCCGCCGTTCACCGCGTTCCGGGCGTGAACTGCCGCCACCTGACATCGAATTGACCCACGCGCTTTCAGCTGCGTACGTTCTGCGCGAAGCCCGCTCCACCAGGACGGGCTCCCGCTCGCGCATCCGGTCCTCGGGGGGACGAAGTGAACTGGTACCTGGACGTTCTCAAGAAGTACGCGGTGTTCGACGGCCGTGCGCGCCGCACGGAACACTGGATGTTCTTCCTGTTCAACGCGATCGCGGTGATCGTCGTCGCGGCGGTCGACCTGGCGATCGGAACTTTCCCGCTGCTCTACCCGATCTACTTCCTGGCCGTGCTCCTTCCGCACGTGGGCGTGATGATCCGACGCCTGCACGACACCGGCCGCTCCGGCTGGTGGGTCCTCGTCTGTCTGGTCCCGGTGGTCGGCTGGATCGTCCTGGTCGTCCTCCTCGCCACCGAGGGCGAGCCGCGCCAGAACGCCTACGGCCCGAACCCGAAGCCGGCCCGGGCCCACTGACGGCCCGCGTCCCTCCGCCCCGCCCCGGAAGGTCCGCTTCCGGGGCGGGGCGCTTCCCGTGAGCACGTGCATAGAGCCGGTACGGAGTGAGGGGCCGCGCCGCCTTGTGCACGGTGGCACAGGACCCGGCCCCGCCGCCCCGCCTAGCCTCGCCGCAACAGCACGAACGAGGGGCGGTACCACCGGTGAACTGGCACATCCACGACTACCGCGAGAGCGATCTCGCCTCCGTCGTCCATCTGATCGACACCACCGCCGAGCTCGGACAGGAGTCCGTCTTCTCGCTCGCCGAGTGCATCGGCGCCCTCACCTCCCGCCAGCCGGCCGTGGTCGCCGTGCACCAGGGCGCCCCCATCGGGGCGGCGCTCGCCTGCGTCTCCGGCGAGCGGGCCTGGGTCATGCGGATCGCGATCTCCTCGGCCTGGCGCGGCCGCGGCCTCGCCAGCGCCCTGCTCGTGGAGCTGGAGCGGCGGCTCGTCGCGGCGCGCGTCGGACGCATCGCGTACGTCCTGCCGGAGGAGGAGCTGCTCGGCGAGGGCCTGCTGAACGCCGGGTACACGCGCCAGCCGGCCGTCGCGTACTTCGAGAAGGTGGAACCGCTGCACGGCCCCGCCGCCGGGCTCCTCGACGACCTGGGCGGCCGGCTCCTCCCGGGCGACCTGTGGGCGAAGGTCGCCGGCATGGAGCGGGAGAAGGACCTGATCGAGCGCCGGGTGGTGCTGCCGCTCGCCGAGCCGGAGCGGGCCACCCGGCACGGGGTGCGGCCGCCGCGCGCGGTCTGCCTGTTCGGCCCGCCCGGCACCGGGAAGACCACGTTCGCGCGGGGCATCGCCTCCCGGCTCGGCTGGCCCTTCGTGGAGATCCTGCCGTCCCGCCTCGCCGACGAGGGGAACCTCGCCGCCGCCCTGCGGTCCGCGTTCGCGCGGATCGCCGAGCTGGAGCGGGTCCTGGTCTTCATCGACGAGGTCGAGGAGATCGCCCCGGTCCGCTCGGAACCCGCCCAGCCCGGCGGCATGCACGGAGTGACGAACGAACTCCTGAAGCTGATACCGGGCTTCCGGGAGCGCGACGAGCGGCTGCTCGTGTGCGCGACCAACTCGATCCGCTCCCTCGACCCGGCGTTCCTGCGGCCCGGCCGCTTCGACTACCTCATCCCGATCGGTACGCCGGACAAGGCGGCGCGGGCCGCGATCTGGTCCCGCTACACCGACGGACGGCCGGACGTCGACATCGACGAACTGGTGCTCGCGAGCGAGCTGTTCACCCCCGCCGACATCGAGCACGCGGCGCGGATCGCCGCCCAGGCCTCCTTCGAACGGGACCTGGTCGCGGTCGGCGGGGACGACCCGGCGCCGGGTGCGAGCACCGCGGACTACCTGGAGGCCATCGCCGAGTGCCGCCCGACGGTCACGCCGGAGATGGTCGAGCAGTTCGCCTCGGACATCACGACACACGCCCGCACCTGAGGGCGAACCGCTCCCCGGCCGCGTCCAGTTCGGCCCGGTCGGGCGGCTGGGCGCCGGCCCGGGAGACGGTGACGGCCGCCGCGGCGGTCGCCCTCCGCAGCAGCCCCGTGAGGTGCTCGGCGCCGATCCCGGCGAGGGCCTCCCGCTCCCACCCGGCGAGGGCGTCGAGGACGGCGGACATGAACGAGTCGCCGGCGCCGACCGTGTCGACGACCGTGACCGGCGGCGCCTCCGTCCCGACCGTCTCCCGCCCGGTGAAGGCGAGCGATCCCGCGGCGCCCCGGGTGACCAGGACGACGGACGGGCCGAGGGCCAGCCAGCGGGCGGCGGCCGTCCGCGGGTCCTCACCGGGGTACAGCCAGGCCAGGTCCTCGTCGCTCGCCTTCACCAGGTCGCTGAGCGCGACGCAGCGCTCCACGCGGGCGACGGCGGCGGCGTGCTCCCCCATCAGGGTCGGCCGCACGTTCGGGTCGTAGCTGACCGTGGCCCGCTCGCGGAGCCGCTCGACCTCGGCGAGGACGGTGGCCGCGCCGGGAGCGGTGACGGCGGCGATCGAGCCGATGTGCACATGGGCGGGCGTCTCGGCCCGCGGCGCGCCGGTCTCCAGCGTCCAGGCGATGTCGAAGGCGTACGTGGCCCGGCCGTGCGCGTCGAGCCCGACGACCGCCGACGGGGTGCGCACGGGAACGCCGCCGATCTCCACCCGTACCCCCGCGCCCTTCAGGTGGTCCGCGATCAGCCGCCCGGCGGGATCGTCGGCGAGCTGGGTGAGCAGGGCGACGTCCCGGCCGAGACGGGCGAGGCCGTGGGCGACGTTGGCGGGACTGCCGCCCGGGTGGACGCGGTCGGCGGCGCCGGAGCCTGCGGGGGCGCGGACGATGTCGGCGACGCACTCGCCGATCACCAGGAAGGACATGGGTCGGAGCTCCTCGGGAAACCTGGACACGGGTGCCCTGGTGGACGGTCCGCAGATCGTACGGGGCGCCGCCCGGCTTCCGGCACTCTCCCCGTGCCGTTCCCCGGGGACGTCCGACGGCGGGGAGGGGGTCCGGTGGAGACGGTCGAGGGGCTCGCGGCCGCGGCGTTCAGCGGCGGGGAGGAGCCGGAGGAGGATCACGGGGACGCGGCCGTACCGGCCGGCCCGGCCGCGGCGCAGGCCGCCGGGCCGGGGGCCGCGAAGGCCTTCGAGGCCCTGGACAGGACCGACCGCCATCCGGTGGTCCTCGGTCTCCGGCAGCCCGCACCGCGAGGACCCGGGCGGCACGGCTGGAGCGGGCGGTGGCGGCGGCGAGAGGGCCGCGGCGGAAAGCCCGGGGGACGTCCTGCCGGTCAGGCCGCCGGGCTCGCGGCGCCCGGCGCCGGGCGTCGCCGCCGGTAGAGCACCTGGTGGGCGTCCCACTCCACGAAGGACTCCGCGTGCGTGAAGCCGAGGGCCTCCAGGAGCCTTCGCGAGGGGGCGTTCGCCTCCTGCGTGAGCGCGAGCACGCTCGGCGTGTCCTCCAGGACCCGGGCGACGACCGCGCCGACGGCCTCGCGCGCGTACCCCCGTCCCCAGTGCTCGGGCAGGAACTGGTACGAGACCTCCGTCTCCCCGTTCCGCGCTCCGTCCTCCACCGCGACGAGGCCGAGCAGGACGCCGTCCTCGGCCCGGACCACCGCGTGGGAACCGGGCGCCCCGACGATCCGCCGCTGCCGGATCCGGACGACGGAGTCGATGACGGGGCCGCCGAGGTGGTGGCGCACCCGGTGGTCGGTCCACAGCCGCGTCAGGGCCGGCACGTCGGCGTTCCGGACGGGCCGCAGCACCAGCCGCTCGGTGACGAGCGGCGGCCGCTCCCCCCGGACGGGCGGGGAGGCCGGGGCGGGCTCCGGGAGCGGGACGGCGGACATGCCTCCCATCATCGCAGCCCCGGAGCCGGGATCGGCCGGGATCACCGGTCCCCCGAACGGGGCGACCGGGCCGGCGCCGGGAGGGCCCCGTGGACGTCCGGGCCGTCAGCCCATCCGGCGGGTGAGGGCGGCCAGTGCGCCGGGCCTGCGGCCCGGGACCCGTCGGCGGAGGCCGACCAGGGTGGGTCCGAGGGCTCGGGCCCGGTCGGGGTCGCCGATCTGCTCCCACTGGTGGTGGGCCCGGTCGACGGCCCCTTCGACGTCGGGGTCGTCCGTCCGCTGGCCCAGCCCGAGCCGGGCCTCGGCGGCGGCGAGCCAGAGTTCGCAGCTGCGGGCCGGTTCCCCGGCGAGGCGGGCGAGGTCGGCCCGCACCTCCGTCCAGTGGACGGCCTCCATCGACCGGGGTCCGTGGCGTCGCAGGGCCTCGCGCTCCCAGGCGGCCGCCATCGTCGCCGCCTCCCCGTGCCGCCCGGCCATGGCGGCGGCGAGGATCGCGGGGTGCGGGTCGTCCACGGCCGCCGACCCGCCCGCACCGGGGGGCACGGGCGCCGGAGGCGTCACGGGCAGGGGCGCGGGGCGGGTCACGGTCACGGGCGCGGGCGGAGGTGCGGGGCGGAACGTCGCCGGGGGCGCCGGAGGTGCCGGGCTCGTGGCGGGAACCCGTGCCGGGGCCGCTGCGGGAACCGGTGCCGGGCCCGCCGCGGGCGTGGGAGCCGGTGGAGGCGCGAGCCCGGGGGTGAGGAAGACCGGTTCCGGTGCGGGTGCCACCGCCATCGCCCGCGCGGCGGCCTCCGCGTGCGCCGCGGACGGCGTCAACCGGGCTCCGGAGCGCCAGAGTTCGGCCCAGGCGCGCAGGTACTCGGGGGTCGTGGGCTCGCCCCTGCGCGGGGCGGGCACCACGCGCCCGTAGAGGAGGGGGCCGGGCCCCAGGTGCAGCAGTCCGGGCGCGGCGGTGAGGCGCTGCCAGACGTCCGGGTCGGCCGCGAGGTCCGCGACGACGGTCGTGGCGCCGGGCGGCCGTGCGCCGAGTTCGCCGGCGAGCCAGTGCCAGGGCAGCGCGGTGTAGCGGAGGGTCGCCGGCGTGGTGCGGGCGAGGGCGAGGTGGGGCAGCTGCTGGCGGCGGTCGAGGTGGAGCTGGCCCGCGAGGCACACGACCAGGGGGCCGGGGCTCGCGGCCGCCGCTCGGAGGCGCGTGAGGACGGTCTGCGGGTCGAGCGGATCGGCGAGTTCGACGACCGTGGCGGCCGTGGTGCCGGTGAGCACCCCGGGCGGTACGGCGGCGAGCACCGGAAGCACCGAGGCGGCGTCCATCGCGCGGCCCCGGCCGGCGGGCGCGGCGGCCAGCAGGACGGCGGTGCCGACCGCGCCCATGGCCGCCGCGCCCCCTTCCGCACGCACGGCCGGACCGCCCACCGCCGCGCCCGGACCGCCCGTCACGACACCGGCGCCGGTACCGGCGCCCGCACCCGGGCCGCTCGCCGCGGCGACCGTGCTCGCTTCCGACGTCCGAGCGTCGGGGGCAAGCCCGTTCGACCTCCCCGCCCCCACACCCGTACGCGCGTCCGAACCGCCCGTGACCACCCCGCCGGGGGCCGTCGTCCCCGCGCCCACCGTGCCGTTCCCGTCGTCGTTCACCACCCCAGCACCGTAACGGGTCGCGCCCTGTCCGATAATCGCCGGGCCTTTGACATATGCCAGAAGCACCACCGGATCGAGTGTTGCCAAATCGCTTACGGGCCGTCCCGGGCTGTGCGACAGTCGTCCACGGGCCTCCTTCCACACCTGGCCGCGCCGCGCCTGTATCGGAGTACGACATGCCGTCCCATCTGTTCGCGGACCGCCCCGCCCAGCCGCCGGAGCCGGGCGCGGTGGACGCGCTGATCTCACAGACCCGCCGCCTGCGCGGCGAGGTGGACGCCGTCCGCCGGGACGCCGTGGCGGACGAGGACGATCCCCGGCAGCGGTGGCAGCGGGCCCTGTGCGATCTGGCGGTACACCAACTCGACGATCTGGGTGCCCAGTTGGGCCAGCTCCGGGCCGGAGTCCCGGCGAGCGCGGTCCCGGAGGACGGGACCGGGGACATCGACGCCGTCGCCGACACCGCGCTCGCGCCCGCCCCCGGCACCGCGTACGGCGTGACCGCCCCGCCCCGGACCGGTTCGCTGCTCTCCCGGGTCGGCAGCGCCGAGTGGAACCTGCTCACCGACGAGGTCAGCTGGTCCGAGGAGCTGTTCCAGATCTTCGGACGTCCCCCGGAGAGCGGCCCGATGTCGCTCGACGAGATGCCCACGATGGTCTTCCCCGATGACCAGCCCGTCCTCCAGGGCATGGTGACGGACTGCCTGATCGACGGGAAGCCGATCGACGGCGAGTTCCGGATCGTACGGACCGACGGCCGGGTGCGCACGGTGCACATGACCGGCGAACCCGTGCTCGACACCGACGGCTGCACCGCCTCCATGTGGGCCGTCCTGCGCGACGTCAGCGAACTGCGGCGCAGCGAGCGGGCGGTCCGCGAGAGCCGGGACAGCCTGGAACGCAGCCGCCACATCGAGCTCACCGAGCGGCGGGTCGCCGTCGAACTGCAGGAGGCCGTCCTCCCGCCGTGGCGCGGTTCGCTCCGCTTCGCCCACGACGGCCCCGCCCCGCTCGACGTGGCCGCGCACTACCTGCCGGCCGCCAGCACCGGTCTGATCGGCGGCGACTGGTACGACGCGCTCGCCCTGCCCGACGGGGACGCCCTGCTGACCGTCGGCGACCTGACGGGCCACGGGGTCGCCGCGACCTCCTCCATGGCCATGCTCCTCGGCGCGCTGCGCGGCATGGCCGTCGCCGGCATCCGGCCCGGCGCGCTGATGGGCCACCTCAACCAGCTCCTGGAGACCTCCGTACAGCCCGCCCTCGGCAGCGCGATGTGCTGCCGCTACGACCCGGTGGCCCAGACCCTGGCCTGGGCGCAGGCCGGCCACCCCGCCCCGCTGCTCTTCCGCGACGGGACGGGGCACGCGCTCCGACGGCCCGACGGCGTGCTGCTCGGGGCGACGGCCGGCGCCGTGTACGACGAGGCCGAGACCCGGCTGCTCCCGGGCGACCTGCTGGTCCTGCACACCGACGGGCTGGCCCGTGGCGGTGATCCGGACGACGACACGGGCGCGCGACGGCTGCTCGCCCTCGGCCCCCGGTTCGCGGAGGCACGGGACGCGCAGGACGGCGTGCGCGCGGTGGTGGAGGAGTTCGGCGAGGAGCCGCGCGAGGACGACGCCTGCGTGATGGTGGTCCGGGTCGCCCGCCCGAGCTGAGACCCCCCGCACCGGAGCCCGGGCCACCCGCGCGCCGGTACTCGAACCACCCGCGCCGGAGCCGGGACCGCCTGCCGACGAGCCTTCCGAGCCCTCGTCGCACTCGCTGACGAGCCCTTCCCGAGCCCTCCTCCCACCCGCCTGACGGGCCCTTTCGCGCCTCCCCGTCCCACGGGCCGGGGAGGCTCAGGCCTGCCCGGCCCTGGGGCTGTTGACGGGCGACCTGGGGAGGGCCAGCTCGATCTCCTCGCGCAGGGTCTCGACGCTCGAGTGGCCCGCGTACTGGCCGGTGAGCCGGTACATCTCCCTCAGCCGGTCCCAGGTCCGGTGGGACGAGGTGTTCCCCATGGACACGAGGGCGAGCCGGGCGTACCGGTCGGCCTGTTCCGGGTCGTCCGCGATGAAGCAGGCCGACGCCATCGAGATGTGGTCGAAGAGCTTGGACCGGTCGTGCCCGCCGTGCCTCAGTTCGAGGGCCAGCTTGGCGTGGCGCTGCGCGGGGATCGCCGCGGCCGGGTCGTGCTCGGCGAGGGTGCGGTAGGCGAGGGCCTGCATGCCGTGCATGTCGGCCTCGTCGAAGTTCTGCATCCAGTCCGGCTTCTCCTCGCCCGTGTCGGAGACGAAGAGGTCCTCGGCCTCTCCGAGGGTCCGCCGCATGGCCTGGCCCCGCCCCATCGAGGCCTGCGCCCAGGCCTCGATGGTGTGGAACATGGCCCGGGTGCGGGGCAGGACCCGCTCGCCCGAGCCCACCTTGGCGAGCTTCATCAGATCGAGGGCGTCGTCGGGCCGGCCCAGGTGCACCATCTGGCGGGCGGCCCGGGACAGCGCCTCGCCGGCCCGGGGCCGGTCGCCGCCCTCGCGGGCCGCGTGGGCGGCGATGACGAAGTACTTCTGCGCCGTCGGTTCGAGGCCGACGTCGTGGGACATCCAGCCCGCCAGGACGGCGAGGTTGGCGGCGACGCCCCACAGGCGCCGCTGGAGGTGGTCGGCGTGGCGGTAGGCGAGCATGCCGCCCACCTCGTTGAGCTGGCCCACGACCGCCTTGCGCTGGAGGCCGCCGCCCCGGGAGGCGTCCCAGGCGCGGAACACCACCACGGAGTGCTCCAGGGCCTCGATCTCCTCCGACCCGATGGGGGCGGCCTCGTAGCGGTCGAACCCGGCGGGGTCGGCGTGGAGGGGATCGGTGGCACGCTGGGCGACGCCCTTGCGTGCGGGGTCGGTCTGCAGCCAGTCGTGCATGGCGTTGCTGAGTACGGAGCCGGCGGCAAGCGCGGCACCCGCGCCCACCAGGCCGCGTCGGTTGAGCATGAGGTCCATTCCCGTGAATTCGGTGAGGACCGCCGCCGCACGATCGGGGGGCCAGGGCAGCCCGTCAGGGTTGTCCGTCTTCCTGACGTCCTGCTTCTTTCCGGCACGCCCGTGTCGTACGAACCCGAGGTCCTCGATGGTCACGACACGGCCGAGTCGCTCGGTGAACAGTGCTGCCAGCACCCGGGGGACGGGATCGCGCGGGGTCTCGCCCCGGTCGATCCACCGCCGCACCCGCGAGGTGTCGGTCGCCAGCTGGGGGTGGCCCATGGCCGCCGCCTGCCGGTTGACGAGCCTCGCGAGTTCGCCCTTGGACCAGCCGGCCAGGCCGAACAGGTCTGCCAGGCGGGTGTTGGTTTGTCCGGTCACGTCTAAGCCCCCAGGTTCTCGGCTGAGTTGACAGTAACCCCCTGTCATAGGCCTGGCGACAATTCGCCAGGGTTCGCCAGGGTGCGCTGGATGTTCCGCCACCCGCGCCCGGGTGTCAGGTAGGAACGCGCCACCCCGCCCCGCCGACCGGCCCTCATTCCCCAGGGTGCGGACCGGGGGCGGGCGGGGCGACGCACGCAACTCGTCGGCGCACGAAGGGATCTGTCACCTCCATGTACACAGCATCGTCCTCCGTGTCCGCCCCGCCCCGGCCGCAGCACCGCATCGTCCCGGCAGGCGCCGGACCGTACCTCGCCCCCGCTCCCCAGGCCGTCCGGCCGAGGCGCTGGGCGGGCGGCACCGGCACCCAGCCGGTCAGCGGGAGAATCGACCTGTCCGGCCCCCAGGGGGCGCAGCTGAAGACGGCGATCGCGTCGGTCCACCGGATCTGCCCGGAGTTCAACCCGGTGCAGGTGCTGCGGCGCAGCGGCCGTTCCGTACTGATCGTCGGGACGACGGGGCGGACGACGGCGGTCGCCAAGTGTTTACTGGACCACTCCCCCGCCTGGGTCGAGCGGTTCCGGCACGAGATAGCTTCCTACCGTTCCTTCGTCCGTCACCGTCCGCCGGTGCGGGCGCCGCGGCTGATCGCCGCGGACCCGGAGAACTGCACGCTGGTGATCGAGCGGATGCCCGGGCGTGCGGCGGCGCTCTCGCGCCACCCCGTCGAGGCTCCACCGCGGGCCGACGTGCGGGCCGCGCTCGGCGCGATCGCCCGGCTCAACGCCTGGCGGCCGCCGGCCGGGACCTTCGACGCGCCGCTGGACTACGGCGCCCGGATCGCCCGCTACCACGAGCTCGGGCTCTTCACGGACCGGGACCGGGACGACCTGCAGAAGCTGCTGCACGGTCTGGCGCACGCGGGCGGCCGTCAGGGCATGGGCCAGTTCTGTCACGGCGACGCCCTGCTCTCCAACATCCTGCTCTCCCCCGCCGGGCCGGTGCTCGTCGACTGGGAGCACGCGGGCTGGTACCTGCCCGGCTACGACCTGGCGACCCTGTGGGCGGTGCTCGGTGACGCGCCGCTGGCCCGGCGCCAGATCAGCCAGCTCGCCCAGCAGGCGGGCCCGGCCTCCCGGGACGCCTTCCTGGTGAACCTGATGATCGTGCTGACGCGGGAGATCCGCACCTACGAGACGGCGGTGCAGCGCACCATGAAGGAGGCCCCTCCGGCCGGTTCGGTGCCGGTGCCCTCGGGGGCGCTCGCGCCCGGCGAGGAACAGCGGCTGCTGCTGAGGCGGCTGCACGACGACTGCGCCATGGCACGGCGGGCCGTGCGCGCGGCGGTCGGGACGCGCTGAAGGGCGGTCCGGCCGACCACACGGGGGGGGTGCGCCGCGTCCCGGTGCCGACACACCGGGACGCGGCGCACCGGCTTGTCCGCGCCCCTCCACGAGCCCCTTCCATTGGTCCACTCCGGTGACGGCTCCCAGGCCCGGGACCCGTCGCCGCGAAACTCCGCCACATGGCCTCCTTTTCCGCCCTGACGTGGGAACTTCCTTTCGTGCAGGCGTGATTGACGGGACGTCCGGGAGCCGATACCCCTGTACGGGTTCGGCCCCGCACGCCCCCGTGTCACCCCCTGCCCCTGGAGGCCGCCTTGCTCCGTCCCGCGTCGCGCAGACGTCCATCGCCGATCCGTGTGCCGGGGGCGGTGGGCGCCCTGGCGTCCGCCGTCCTGCTGCTTCCCCTGCTGTCCGCCGCCCCGCCCGCCGGCGCCGACGTGCCCGAGGCGGGTGTCCTGCAGGAGCAGTTCGCGCGGGCGGCCGAGCGGCACGGCGTGCCCGAGAGCGTGCTGCTCGCCGTCTCGTACCTGCAGTCGCGGTGGGATGCCCACGGCGGTGCGCCCAGCGTGACCGGCGGCTACGGGCCGATGCACCTGACGGACGCGGTGACGGCGCTGGCCCGGACCGCCCCGCACCACTCGGAGGGCGGGGAGGACGCGCGCGGCGACGGCTCCCGCCCGGCCCGCACGGGCGGTGACGTCCCGGTGCCCGCGCCCGAGGAGCTGCCCGAGCGGCTGCGGACCCTGGAGCGGGCGTCCGCGCTGTCCGGGATCCCGGCCGAGGAGCTGCGCACCGTGCCCGCCGCGAACATCGAGGGCGGGGCGGCGCTGCTCGCGGCGGCGCAGCGCGAGGCCGGCCTTCCGGCGAGCGCGGACCCGGCCGACTGGTACGGGGCGGTGGCGCGGTACTCCGGCGCGGACGACTCGGCGACGGCGGCGGCGTACGCGAACGACGCGTTCGACGTGATCCGGACCGGGGAGACCCGGACGACGGACAGCGGGCAGGTGGTGACGCTGCCGGCCGCCCCGGCCGTCACGCCCGAGACCGGTCAGGTGGCGGCCCTGGGCCTCCGCCGGCCCGTCGCCGGGCCCGTGGAGTGCCCGTCGTCGGTGGCCTGCGAGTGGGTCCCGGCGCCGTACGAGGAGTTCGGCGACGGCGACTACGGCAACCACGACAAGGCGGACCGGCCCGCCTCCCAGTCGATCGACTACATCGTGATCCACGACACCGAGGCGGACTGGAAGACCACCTTGAAGCTGGTGCAGGACCCGACGTACGTGTCCTGGCAGTACTCGCTGCGCTCCTCCGACGGGCACATCGCGCAGCACGTGCCGCTGAAGGACGTGGCCTGGCACGCGGGGAACTGGTTCGTGAACGCCAAGTCGGTGGGTCTGGAGCACGAGGGCTTCCTGACCTCGCCGGACTCCTGGTACACGGAGGCGATGTACCGGTCGTCGGCGCGCCTGGTGCGGTACATCGCCGCGCGGTACGGCATCCCGCTGGACCGGCAGCACGTCCTGGGCCACGACAACGTGCCGGGCACGACGGCGTCCACGATCAGGAACATGCACACGGACCCGGGGCCGTACTGGGACTGGGCCCACTACTTCCGGCTGCTCGGCCGTCCGATCACTCCGAGCGCCGGTCCGCACGCGGGCGTGGTGACGGTCCGGCCCGACTACGAGTCCCACCGGCCGGTCTACACGGACTGCGCGACGGCGGGGCAGGCGTGTGTGCCGCACGGCAGCGGGGCGGTGCGGCTGCACACCGCGCCGAGCTCCGACGCGCCCCTGGTGAAGGACGTCGGCCTGCGGCCGGGCGGCCAGGACTCCACGACCGGGGTCAACGACACGGGGGCGCGGGCCTCGACCGGGCAGAGCTTCGCGGTGGCGGAGCGACGGGGGGACTGGACGGCAGTCTGGTACCTCGGGCAGAAGGCGTGGTTCCTCAACCCGGTGGAGGAGCCGACGGCGGTGAACGCGCGGGGGCGGGTCCTCACGCCCCGGGAGGGCCTGGCGGAGGTCCCGGTGTACGGGCGGGCGTATCCGGAGGCCTCGGCGTATCCGGCGGGCGTGCCGGTGCAGTCGGTGTCGCCGCTGCCGTACAAGCTGCTCGCGGGCCAGCGGTACGTGGTCGGGGGCAGCACCCCGGGCGAGTACTACTTCGCGCCGGTGTTCGACCCGAGCGGGCACACCGTGGTCCGGGGCCAGGAGCAGTACTACCAGATCCAGTTCGGCCATCGGGTGGCCTTTGTGAAGGCCGCTGACGTGCGGGTTTCCCAGGGCTGACGGAGGTCTGGCCGAAAGGCGCGGGGTGGTGCCGGCCGTGGGGTCCGGCACCACCCCTTCGGCGTTCATACGACTATTCGGGAGACCGCGTGCGCCGTCCGGGCGACGGGTAAGGCTGGGCCGGTCACCGCCCCCGCTCACCGGAAGGCCCTCCCGCACATGCCTCAGCCCTTCGTTATGCCGGATTTCTATGTTCCGTATCCGGCACGGCTCAATCCCCATCTGGAGTCCGCCCGCACGCACACGCGTGACTGGGCGCGGGAGATGGGGATGCTGGAGGGCTCGGGGGTCTGGGAGGAGCACGACCTCGCGTCCCACGACTACGCGCTGCTCTGCTCGTACACCCATCCCGACTGCGACGAGGAGGCGCTGAACCTCGTCACCGACTGGTACACCTGGGTCTTCTTCTTCGACGACCACTTCCTGGAGGTCTTCAAGCGCACCCAGGACCGGGCCGGCAGCAAGGCGTACCTCGACCGGCTCCCGCTGTTCATGCCGGCGGACCCGGCGGTCGGCGTGCCCGGGCCGACCAACCCCGTCGAGGCGGGTCTCGCCGACCTCTGGCGGCGGACGGTCCCGTCGATGTCCGAGGGCTGGCGGGTGCGGTTCGCGGAGGCGACGGAGCACCTGCTGTACGAGTCCCTGTGGGAGCTCGACAACATCAACGACGGCCGGGTCGCCAACCCCCTGGAGTACATCGAGATGCGCCGCAAGGTGGGCGGCGCGCCCTGGTCGGCCGGGCTCGTGGAGTACGCGGCGGGGGCCGAGGTCCCCGCCCGGGTGGCGCACTCCCGGCCGCTGCGCGTCCTCAGGGACGCCTTCTCGGACGCCGTGCACCTGCGCAACGACCTCTTCTCGTACCAGCGCGAGGTGGAGGAGGAGGGCGAGAACAGCAACGGCGTCCTCGTCCTGGAACGGTTCCTCGGCTGCACGACCCAGGAGGCGGCGAACGCCGTCAACGACCTGCTGACCTCGCGGGTCCAGCAGTTCGAGAACACCGCGCTCACCGAAGTGCCGCTGCTCGCCGCCGAGAAGGGGCTGAGCCCGCAGGAGTGCGCGGCGGTCGCGGCGTACGCGAAGGGGCTCCAGGACTGGCAGTCCGGCGGCCACGAGTGGCACATGCGCTCCAGCCGTTACATGAACGAGGGCATGGTCGGCGGGCCCTCGCACCTGGACGGGGTCATCGGCACCTCCGCGCTCGACGTCCGGACCCTGTTCGGACGGCCGGCGGCGGCCCGGCACCGGGCGTTCACCCATGCGCCGCACCAGCACGTGGGGCCCTCGCTGCTGCCCGAGTTCGGCCTGCCGTACCCCCTCACGCTCAACCCCCACCACCAGGAGGCGAAGCGGCACACGGTGGACTGGGCCGAGCGGACGGGCCTCCTCGACGACCTGTGGGACCGGCCGATGGCGGAGGGCTTCGACCTCGCGCTGTGCGCGGCGGGCCTCGACCCGGACGCCTCCCTGGAAGACCTGGAACTCAGCTCCGACTGGCTGACCTGGGGAACCTACGCGGACGACTACTACCCGGCCGTCTTCGGGCGGACGGGCGGCCTGGCCGGCGCGAAGGAGCAGACCGACCGGCTCAAGGCGTGCATGCCGCTCGACGAGCCCGCGGCCGGAGCGGCGCACGCGGTGAACCCCCTGGAGCGTGCGCTCGCCGACCTCTGGGAGCGGACCGCCGCCCCGATGGCGCTCTCGGCGCGGTCCCAGCTGCGGACCGCGCTCGACGTGATGCTCGACAGCTGGATGTGGGAGATGCACAACGTGGTGCAGCACCGGGTGCCCGACCCGGTCGACTACATCGAGATGCGCCGCAGCACCTTCGGCTCCGAGCTGACCACGCTGCTGTGCCGGCTGCGGCAGGACGCGACGCTGCCGCCGGAGCTGTTCCGATCGGGGACGGTGCGCAGCCTGGAGAACGCGGTGATGGACTACGGGGCGCTCGTCAACGACCTCTTCTCGTACCAGAAGGAGATCGAGGTCGAGGGCGAGGTGCACAACGGCGTCCTGGTGCTCCAGAAGTTCTTCGACTGCGACTACCCGACCGCGGTGTCGATGGTCGACGACCTGATGCGGGGGCGGCTGCGTCAGTACGAGAACCTGAAGCAGCGTGAGATCCCTTTGCTGTACGAGGAGTTCGGTCTCGACGCGGCGGGGCGGGAGGCCTTCCAGGCGTACCTGCGGGAGCTGGAGGACTGGCTCGCGGGCGTCCTCAACTGGCACCGGAGGGTACGGCGTTACGGCGCGGAGGACGTGCGTGCGGGCAGCGGCAGCGCCCTGCTGCGGCGCGGGCCGACGGGACTCGGCACCTCGGCGGCGCGGATCTCGGAGCTGCTCGGCGCGGGGCCCCGCTGACGCACGCCGAAGGCCTCCGGGAGGAGTCCCGGAGGCCTTCGGGCCGTCGGATCAGGGGCGCGCGTCGTCGGCGCACCACTGGGGCGCCCGTCGCCGGCTCGCCTCGGAATGTCGGCCGCTCGCCTCAGGGGCGTCGGCCGCGCAGTTCGTCGAGCTCGCGGCGCTCGCGCTTGGTGGGGCGTCCCGCGCCCCGGTCGCGCACGGCGGCGAGGGCGGCGTGCTCACGCGGCGGCGGGGGCGGGCTGTTGTCCACGTACGCCTCGACGGCGACCGGCGGGCCGACCCGCTTGGTGTGGAGCTCCTTGATCTCGACGATCCGCTCCCGGCCGCCGTGGAAGATCCGGACCTCGTCGCCGGGCTTCACGGCCTGGGCGGGCTTGACCCGCTCGCCGTTGACCTTGACGTGCCCGGCGCGGCAGGCGGCCGCGGCCTGGGAGCGGGTCTTGGTGAGGCGGACCGCCCAGATCCAGGCGTCGACGCGCGCGCTCATCGGCTCCGGCCCCGTCAGCCCTGCTGGAACAGCTCGGCGGGCAGCGGCTTGAGCAGCGCGTACAGGTCGTCGGTGATCGGCCGGTCCCAACTGGCGATCGTCACGAGGACGTTGTCGCTGCGGTCGAACTGGACGCAGGAGATGCGGCTCTCGGAGAGCTTGAGGCGGCGCACGATGAGGAGGTTGTCGCCCTGCATGACGGGCATGTCCTCGGTGTCGAGGACCTCGACCGGCTCGTCGTTCTCCAGGGCGGCGAGGAGCTGCGCCACCTCGAAGGGGATCTGGCCGTCGGCGAGCTCGCGCGCCGGGGAGCCCTCGGGGAGGTTGCCGATGATCATCGCGGGTCCGCGGCCGCCGAACAGGTCGTAGCGGAGGAACACGCCCTGACAGGAGCCGTCGGGCGCGGGCAGCAGACCGGCGCCGAGATTGCCGGGCCAGTCCCCCGGATCCATGGCCAGGACGTCGAAGTCCGGGCCCGCGGGTGTGGCGGCGCTGCGGCGGCGGAGGAAGGACATACGGCCATGGTACGTGCCCCGGCGCACCACGCGACGCGCCGGGCGCCGCCCCGGGGCGGCGCCGCTCACCGGGGCCGCCGGTCCTCCGCGGGGGCGGGACCGGTCGGTCCGACCGGGCCGCCACGGGTGACCGGCCGGTCCGGCCGGCGGACCCCTGCGGACGCCCCGCCCGCGCGGCGGCCCGGAGGGATCCGACGGTCACGGGGGGCGCCCGCCCGGTCACGGACGGTCCGCCGCGCGGACGGCCGTCCGGGCGGGGGCGCCCTCCGCGCTCGGGGAGGGGCCACCCGTGTCCCCCGTTCGGCCGAATCGGCCGAACGGGGGACACGGCCGACGCGACCGACGCGACCTAATCGGCTGAATCGGCCGAGCGCTGCGAGAGCCCGTTCAAGAGCTCCAACGCCCGCCCCGCGCGGTCGTGTTCGACGAAGAGGTGGTCGTGATGGAAACCGGCCACCACGTTGCAGCTCAGACCCGCGGCGGCGAGCTCGCCCGCGACGGCCGCCGTGAGGCCGACGGCGTCGAGCGCGGAGTGCACCCGGAGCGTGATCCGGCCGGCCACGTAGTCGTACGGAAGGCCGGCGACGTCCGCCTCCTCCTGCCGTACGACGAGGGTGAGGCCCTCGGGTTCGGCGACCGTGACGACGGGGACGACCCCGGCCGGGACGGGGCCGTCCACCGTGGTGAAGACGTAGCGGCCGGCGTCGAGTTCCGGGCGCATCCCGGCGAGGAGCCGGGTGAGGTCGCGTTCCGCGTTCATGCCGGCCAGGGTAGGCCCCCGCGCGGGGCTCAGCCGGTGGGCGGGGTGTCTCCCACCAGCCACATGGAGAAGAACTGGGCGCCGCCCCCGTAGGCGTGGCCGAGGGCCCGGCGGGCGCCCCCGACCTGGTGCTCGCCGGCGTCCCCCCGCACCTGGAGCGCGGCCTCGGCGAAGCGGATCATCCCGGAGGCTCCGATGGGATTGGTGGAGAGGACCCCGCCCGAGGGATTGACGGGCAGGTCGCCGTCGAGCTCGGTCACCCCGGCCTCGGTGAGCTTCCAGCCCTCGCCCTCCTCGGCGAAGCCCAGGTTCTCCAGCCACATGGGTTCGTACCAGGAGAACGGCACGTACATCTCGACGGCGTCGATCTGCCGCCGGGGGTCGGTGACGCCGGCCTGCCGGTAGACGTCGGCGGCGCAGTCCCGGCCGGCCCGCGGGGAGACGAAGTCCTTGCCGGCGAAGAGGGTGGGTTCGCTGCGCATCGCCCCGCCGTGCACCCAGGCGGGCGGCCGTGGCGCGCGGCCCGCTCCGGCGCGGTCCGTGAGGACCATGGCGCAGGCGCCGTCCGAGGAGGGGCAGGTCTCGGAGTAGCGGATGGGGTCCCAGAGCATCGGGGAGGCCTGGACCTTCTCCAGGGTGAGGTCGTGCTCGTGGAGGTGGGCGTACGGGTTCTTGAGCGCGTTGCGCCGGTCCTTGTACGCGACGAGGGAGCCGATCGTGTCGGGGGCGCCGGTGCGGCGCATGTACGCGCGCACGTGCGGGGCGAAGAAGCCCCCGGCGCCGGCGAGCAGGGGCTGCTGGAAGGGGACGGGCAGGGAGAGGCCCCACATGGCGTTGGACTCGGACTGCTTCTCGAAGGCGAGGGTGAGGACGGTCCGGTGCACGCGCGCGGAGACCAGGTTGGCGGCGACGAGGGCGGTGGAGCCTCCGACCGATCCGGCGGTGTGGACCCGGAGCATGGGCTTGCCGACCGCGCCGAGGGCGTCGGCGAGGTACAGCTCCGGCATCATGACGCCCTCGAAGAAGTCGGGGGCCTTGCCGATGACGACGGCGTCGACGTCCGCCCAGGTCAGCTCGGCGTCCTCCAGGGCGCGCAGGGCGGCCTCGCGGACGAGTCCGGCGATGGAGACGTCCCTGCGGGCGGCGACGTGCTTGGTCTGGCCGATGCCGACGACGGCGACGGACTCTTCACCGGGCACGGGTCTCCCCTTCCAGGACGGCGACGAGGTTCTGCTGGAGGCAGGGACCGGAGGTCGCGTGGGCGAGGGCGCGGTCGGACTCGCCGCGGTGGATGCGGGCGGCGGCCTCGCCGAGCCGGATCAGTCCGGCGGCCATGACGGGGTTGGCCGCGAGGGCGCCCCCGGAGGGGTTGACCCGCACGCTGTCGTCGAGACGGAGGGCCTTCCTGAGGACGACCTCCTGGGAGGTGAAGGGGGCGTGGAGTTCGGCGGTGTCGACGGGCCCGTCGAAGGCTCCGGCTCGCTCGGCGGCCAGGCGGGTGGAGGGCGAGTCGGTGAGGTCGCGGACGCCGAGGGAGTGCGCCTCGATCCGGTGGTCCATGCCCCGGATCCAGGCGGGGCGCTCGCACAGCTCGCGGGCCCGGTCGCCGGCGGCGAGGATCACGGCGGCGGCGCCGTCGCCGACGGGCGGGCAGTCGCCGGTGCGGAGGGGCCGGACGGCGTACCCGCCCTGGGGGCGGGCGCCCGGCAGCTGGGCGTGCGGATTCGTCCTGGCGTCCTCGCGGCTGCGGGCGGCGATCGCGGCGAGGGCGGGCTCGTCGGTGTCCCCGGCGTCGACGAGGGCCTGGGCCTGGAGGGCGGCGAGGGCGACGGAGTCGGGCCAGAGCGGGGCGAGGTAGTAGGGGTCGAGCTGGCGGGTGAGGACGTCGCGGACGGAGCCGCCCGAGGACTTGCCGTACGAGTAGACGAGGGCCGTGTCGGCCTCGCCGGTGAGGAGCTTCACCCAGGCCTCGTAGAGCGCCCAGGCGCCGTCCGTCTCGACGTGGGACTCGGAGATCGGCGGCCAGGCGCCGACGCCGTCGAGGGCCATGGTGAAGGAGAAGGCGCGCCCGGCGAGGTAGTCGGAGGAGCCGGAGCAGGTGAAGCCGATGTCGGCGGCCTTCAGGCCGGTCCGCCGCTGCACCTCGTGGAGCACGGGCATCACCATCTCGACCTCGGAGAGGTCGTCGGTGTGCCGTCGGTGGTCGCTCTGGGCGAAGGCGACGATCGCCACGTCCCGGCTCACAGCAGCTCCTTGTACGTGTCGTAGTCGGCGTCGGTCTCGCCGGTGGGCCGGTAGTGGTCGGGGTAGCGGCCGTCCTCGCTCCACACGGGCTCGACGCGCAGGCCCATGCGGACCTCGTCGTACGGGATGCCGGCGATGCGGCCGTGGAGGGCGAGCCCGGCGCCGTCGAGGGCGATGTGGGCGTAGACGTACGGGACCTCGATGTCGAGGTTCTTCGCCTTGATGTTGACGATGCAGAAGGTGGTGACGGTGCCGCGGGGGCCGACCTCGACCCGGTCGGTGGTGGCGACGCCGCAGGTGGGGCAGGCGCCGCGGGGCGGCACGTACACCTTGGCGCAGGAGGGGCAGCGCTCGCCGACCGTGCGGCGCTCGGCGAGCCCGTGGAGGTAGCGGGTCTGGGCGCGGCCGGGGCTGTACGTGTAGTCGAGGCGGGCGGGGGCGACGATGCCGGTCACGGGCTCCTCGAACCCGCCTTCGTGGGGGGCGGGTTCGCGCTCCCGCGTGCTCTCGTCGCCCTCGTACGGTTCGAAGCAGGCGATGTCCGTGATCGCGCCGGAGCGTTCGGCGGCCCAGCGGATCCGCACCCGCAGGCCGGTGCGGACGGCTTCGGGGCCGGGCGCGTCGAGGGCGTGGAGGAGGGCGGTGTCGGCGCCGTCGAGGCGCACGAGGACCCAGGCGAAGGGGGTCTCCAGGGGCTGTCCGCGGCGGGGCTCGGGGTTCCAGGCCCAGGTGGTGACGGTGCCGGTGGGGGCGACCTCGACGAGCTCGCGGAGTTCGGCGGCGGTCACGGGGTCGTACTCGACGGGCGGGACGAGCACCCCACCCGCCTCGGTGCGCACGCCGAGGACGGTGCGCTCGCGCAGCCCGGTGAGGAAGGCGGACTGGACGGGGCCGAGGGAACGGGTGAAGGGGAACTCGACGACGAGGGGTGCGCGGAGGGCTTCCGGCGGGGGTGCGGCGGCTGGCATGGGACGGCTCCTTCATCGGGGAGGAAAGGGGTGGGGTGGGCACGGGGTGCGGGCGGGCGTGGGGTGCGGGCGGGGCGGCTGCACGGGGCTCCCTCCCCCGCCCCGCCCCTTCCCGGAACCGGGGAGCCGCCCCGGCCCCCGCGCCCCGGGCTCCCCTGCGCCTGGCGGCGCGGGGGGCCTGGCGGTCCCGAACTCCCACCCGCCGGGCGGGATCTCCCCCCGCCCGGCGCCCGAGGGACGGCCACAGGCCGCTCGGGGCCCGGCCGGGCCCCGAGTTCGAGGGCCGGGGCGGAGCCTCGGTCCGGAGGCCGGGGGCGGAATCCGGGCCCGGGTTCCCGGGACAGGGCCCCGAGACCGGAGGGCCGGGGCTCCGGCACCGGAGCCCAAGCCCACGGGATCCCCGCGGTCGGGGGGCGGGGGCGGAACCCCCGGTTTCCGGGAGGGGCGGGGTGGGGGAAGCGTCACTCCCGGCGGTACACCGGCGTCCGCTTCTCCGCGAACGCCCTCGCCCCCTCCTTCGCGTCCGCCGTGTCGAAGATCGGCCACCCCCGCTTCAGTTCGGCGGCGAGCCCCTCCGTCTCGGGCAGTTCGGCCGTCTCGTACACGGAGGCCTTGACCGCCTCGACGGCGAGCGGTCCGCAGGCGTTGACGCGCTCGGCGATGTCGAGGGCCGCGTCCAGGGCGGTGCCGTCGGGGACCACCCGGCCGACGAGGCCGATGGCGGCGGCCTCGTCGGCGCCGTACGGGCGGCCGGTGAGGAGCATTTCGAGGGCGTGGGTGCGGGCGATCTGGCGGGGCAGGCGGACGGTGGATCCGCCGATGGGGAAGAGGCCCCGCCGGACCTCGAAGAGGCCGAACGTGGCGGAGGCGGCGGCGACCCTGATGTCGGTGCCCTGGAGGATCTCGGTGCCGCCGGCGACGCAGTGGCCCTCGACGGCGGCGATGACGGGTTTGCGGGGGCGGTGGTGGCGGAGCATCGCCTTCCAGTGCAGGTCGGGGTCGGCCTTCAGCCGGTCCCGGTACTGTTCGCCCGCCATGCCCTTCCCGGCGAGGGCCTTGAGGTCCATGCCGGCGCAGAAGGAACCGCCCGCGCCGGTGAGGACGACCGAGCGGACGGTGTCGTCGGCGTCGGCCTCCAGCCAGCCGTCGTACAGGCCGACGAGCATCGGCAGCGAGAGGGCGTTCTTGGCCTCGGGCCGGTTCAAGGTGAGGACGAGCGTGGCGCCTTCGCGCCGGACGCTGAGGTGTTCGGTGCCGCCCATGGGGGCCTCCCGTCTCCAGTTCTGGAACAGGTTGCAGGAGCCGGGGGCCCAGTTCAATAGTTTTCTGACACTCAGTCAGATTCTTCTGCGCATCCCCTTCCCCCGTCGACCGGTCGACGCTCTAATGACCGCCACGTCCATGTGAACCGGCGAACCGGGGTCAGGAGGAACGGTGGAGTACAACCTTGCCGACCTGTTCGAATCGGTCGTCGACGTGGTCCCCGACCGCGAGGCGCTGGTGTACGTCGACCACCCGGGCACGGGCGAGGAACGACGGCTCACCTACAGCGAACTCGACGCCGCCGCCAACCGGATCGCCCACCACCTGATCGGCGCGGGCCTCCGGCCCGGCGAGCACCTCGGCCTCCACCTCTACAACGGCGTCGAGTACCTGCAGACCGTCCTCGCCTGTCTGAAGGCGAGGATCGTGCCGGTCAACGTGAACTACCGGTACGTGGAGGAGGAGCTCGTCCACCTCTACCGGGACGCCGACCTGGCGGCGCTCGTCTTCGACGCCGAGTTCACCGGCCGCGTCGCGGCGGCCCTGACACAGACGGAGAAGCTGCGGCACCTGGTGCGGGTGGGAGCCCCTCCCGCGGACGCCCCGGCGCTCGACTGCGTGCCGTTCGCCGAGGCGGAGGCCTCCGGTCCACCGGGGCGCGGCTTCGCCCCCCGCTCGCCCGACGACCTGTTCATCATCTACACCGGCGGCACCACCGGCTTGCCCAAGGGCGTCCTGTGGCGCCAGGAGGACCTCTTCTTCGCGGGCCTCTTCGGGGGCGACCCCTCGGGCGAGCCCGTGAAGAGGCCCGAGGAGCTGGCGGAGCGGGTCGCGGCCGGCGGCGCCGGCATCACCTTCTTCCCCGCGCCGCCCCTCATGCACGGCACCTCCACCCTGACCGCGTTCATCGCCCTCAACTACGGGCAGCGGGTCGTCCTGCACCGCAAGTACGTGCCCGAGGAGGTGCTGCGCACCCTGGAGAAGGAGAAGGTGTCCAGCATCTCCCTCGTCGGCGACGCGATGCTGCGCCCGCTCGTGGACGCACTGCGCGGGCCGCTCAGGGGCACGGACCTGTCCGCCCTCTTCAGCCTCTCCTCCTCCGGGGCGATCATGTCCGAGACGGTACGGGCCGAGCTCCAGGAGCTCATGCCGAACGTCCTGGTGCTCAACAACTTCGGCTCCACCGAGTCCGGTTCCAACGGGCGCGCGACCGACGACTCCGGCCCGGCCAGGGGCTTCCGGCTGCACGTCAACGAACGCACCCAGGTCGTGGACCCGGCGACCCGTGCCCCCGTCGCGCCGGGCGAGACCGGCCGGCTCGCCCAGCGCGGCCACGTCCCGCTCGGCTACTACAACGACCCGGCCAAGACCGCCGAGACCTTCTTCGAGCGGGACGGGGTGCGGTGGGTGCTGCTCGGCGACATGGCGACCGTCGACGAGAACGGGGTGGTCACCGTCCTGGGCCGCGGCTCGCAGTGCATCAACACCGGGGGCGAGAAGGTCTATCCGGAGGAGGTGGAGCAGGCCCTGAAGTCCCACCCCGACGTGTACGACGCGCTGGTCGCCGGGGTGCCGGACGCCAGGTGGGGCAGCCACGTCGCCGCCGTCGTCCAGCTCCGGGACGGGGCGGGGCCGCTGGACCTGGAGTCCCTCCAGGCCCACTGCCGACGGCAGCTGGCGGGCTACAAGGTCCCCCGCCAACTGGTGCTCACCCACCGCGTCCAGCGCTCCCCCAGCGGCAAGGCCGACTACCGCTGGGCCCGCGCGGTGGCGGTGGAGGCGGACGCCGAGGCCCCCTGAGGGGCCGGCCGGCGCGCCGCGGCGGACGGTGTCGCCGTCGAAGGTCCGCCAGGTGCCCTCGCCCAGCGGCAGCACGGGGGGCGACCCCGACGCCCGGCGGATACGTGACCTCGGCCCACGGCCGCAGGTCCACGGCCGCAGGCCCACGGCGTCGAGCAGGGAGCGACGGGATCCCCCTCCGCACGGGACCTCGCCCACGGGCACGAGGACCCGTGCGTCGTCGGGGAAGCCGGGCCGCCCCGTGGACCACCGCGACGGGTTTCGCCGGGAGCACGGCGACGGGGCACGGGGTCACGGCACCGGGCAGGCCGCGCGGTGCCGTGGGCGCGATACGGTGGGAGGACCGTCCCCGAACCGCGAAGGAACCGTTCCACCGTGCCCGACACCCGGGAATCCGCGCTGCGCGGCGACTGCGCCAACTGCTTCGGCCTGTGCTGCGTGGCGCTGCCCTTCGCCAAGTCGGCCGACTTCGCCGTGAACAAGGCGTCGGGCGAGCCCTGCCGGAACCTCCAGGAGGACTTCCGCTGCGGCATCCACACCAGGCTGCGGCCGAGCGGCTTCCAGGGCTGCACGGTGTACGACTGCTTCGGTGCCGGCCAGCGGGTCTCCCAGGTGACCTTCGGCGGCGTGTCCTGGCGCGAGGCTCCGGAGACGGCCCGGCAGATGTACGAGGTGTTCCCCGTGGTGCGCCAGCTGCACGAGCTGCTGCGCTACCTCACGGAGGCCCTGGCGCTGCGGGCCGCCCGCCCCGTCCACGCCGAGCTGCGGGCCGCGCTGGCCCGGGTCGAGGAACTCGCCGGGGACGCTCCGGACGCCCTGGAGGAGCTGGACGTGGCCGCGGTGCGCGCCGAGGTCAATCCGCTGCTCCTCAGGACGAGCGAGCTGGTCCGCGCCGCGGCCGGCGGGCGGCCGAAGAGCCGGCGCGGGGCGGACCTGATCGGCAAGCGGCTGCGCGGGGCGAAGCTGCGGGGCACGGACCTGCGCGGGGCGCTGCTCATCGCGGCCGACCTGACCGGGGCGGACCTGTCGCTCACGGACCTGATCGGCGCCGACCTGCGGGACGCCGATCTGTCGGGCGCGGACCTGACCGGTGCGCTGTTCCTGACGCAGCCCCAGCTGAACTCGGCGCGCGGGAACGCCGCGACCCGGCTCCCGGAGGGCTTCGACCGCCCCGCGCACTGGACGGCCTGATCGGCAGGACACCCCGGGGCCGAAACCGGGACGGGGCGTCGGGAGCCCGCTGACGGCTCCGTGGAGCAGCGCGGTTCCACCGGGGGCGACGGACCTGACGAGGCCGGTGGGGCCGGCGACCGCGTCGAGGACGAGGTCGGCGCCGCGCCCGCCCGTGAGGTCCCGCACGCGCTCGGCGACCTCCTCCTCGTCGGTGACGATCGCCTCGGCCGTTCCCGCCCTGAGCGGGGCGCCCTTCCCGGCCCGGGCCCGGATGGTGACGGGGCGGGGCTCAGACCTCGTACGCGTACGGCGTCGTGGTCGTCAGCGTCAGGAAGCCGAGGCGCCGGAGGACGGGGCGGCTGGTGTCCGCCGCGTCGACCTGGACGTAGCGGTGGCCCCGGTCGGCGGCGATGCGGGCGCGGTGGGAGACGAGGGCGCGGTAGAGGCCGCGGCCGCGCCAGCCCTCGACGGTGCCGCCGCCCCAGAGGCCCGCGAAGTCCGTGCCGGGGTACAGCTCCAGACGGGCGGCGCTGACGGGTTCCCCCGCGGCGAGGGCGACGACGGCGGTGACCGCGTCGGGGTCGGTCGCGAGCCGGTCCAGGAGCCGGCGGCCGAGGGCGGAGCTGTCGGTGCCGAAGGCGCGTTCGTGGACCTCGACGACCTGGCGGACCCCGGCCTCGTCGGTGACCGCGCGGAGTTCGACGCCCTCGGGGAGCGGGACCTCCCGGGGCAGGGCCGCGGCCTCGGCGGCCATCAGGGTCTCCGGCTCCTCGGGGGTGAAGCCGGCCGCGCGGAGCCGCTCGCCGAGGTCGGCGGGGGTGTCGTGCCCGTACAGCTTCCACTCGAAGGGCAGGCCGGCGGTGCGGTAGTGGTCGATCTGCGCGGCGATGACGCGGTCGGCGCTCCCCGCGTCGAGCCCGGACCAGAGGACGCCGTTCCAGGCGTGCGCGGGGCCGGTGTGGCGGACGACGCCGTCGACGTGCTCGACGCGGCAGCCGGGCCCGTCGGAGCGCGCCCCGCGGCGCAGTTGGAGGTCGTAGAGGTCACGCAGGTGCTGGGGTTCCATGGCGGTCACTCCAGCACCCGCGTCCGGGCCGGGCAACGGGTTTTGCCCGGCCGGCGGTCAGGCGCGCGGGCGCACCTCGACGTTCTCCAGGATGCCCACCGCGTCCGGCACGAGGATCGCGGCGGAGTAGTAGGTGGAGACGAGGTAGGAGATGATCGCCTTCTCGTCGATGCCCATGAAGCGGCAGTTGAGGCCGGGCTCGATCTCGTCGGGCAGTCCGGTCTGGTGGAGCCCGATGACGCCCTCGTTGTTCTCGCCGGTGCGGACGGCGATGATCGAGGAGCTCTGCCGGTCCGTGACCGGGATCTTTCCGCAGGGGAGGAGGGGGACTCCGCGCCAGGCCGGCATGTGGCGCCCCTCGACGTCGACGGTGCCGAGCACGAGACCGCGCTTGTTGCACTCCTTGCCGAAGGCGGCGATGGCCCGGGGGTGGGCGAAGAGGTAGTCGGTGTCGCGGCGCATGCTGAGCAGGTCGTCGAGGTCGTCGGGGGTCGGCGGGCCCGAGTGGGTCTGGATGCGCTGGTCGAAGTCGGTGTTGTGGAGCAGCCCGAACTCGGGGTTGTTGACGAGCTCGTGCTCCTGGCGCTCGCGGAGCTCCTGGACGGTCAGGCGGAGCTGCTGCTCCGTCTGGTTCATCGGCTGGTTGTAGAGGTCGGCGACGCGGGTGTGGACCTTCAGGACGGTCTGGGCGACGCTGAGTTCGTACTCGCGCGGCCTGAGTTCGTAGTCCGCGTACGCGCCGGGCAGCACGGTCTCGCCGACATGGCCGGCGCTGAGCTCGATGGCGGCCTCGCCGGCCCTGTTCGTGGGACGGCGGTGGCCGTTCCTCCCGGTGCCCTGGACGTGGTCGCGGAGGTTCTCGTACTCCTCGGCCACGGCCAGGTAGGCGGTGCGGGGCAGGGCGAGGAGGGTGACGGCGGTGGCGGCCTTGGCGGTGAAGTCCCACGTCCCGTCCCCGGCGAGCACCTGGCCGCCGAAGGCGTCGCCGTCGCCGAGCAGGCCGAGGAGGGTCTCGTCGCCGTACTGTCCGGTGCCGAGCTTCTCGATCTTGCCGTGGGCGACGAGGTGGACGTGGTCGGCCGGGCTGCCGGCGTTCACGATGACCTGGCCGGGCGCGTACTCCTGCTGGACGAAGCGCTCGGCGAGGGCGCCGAGCGCGGCGGGGTCGTCGAAGCCGCGCAGCAGCGGGAGTTCGGCCAGCTCGGCGGGGATGACCTCGACCCTGGAGCCGCTCTTGACGAAGGTGACGCGGCCGTCGCCGACCACGTACGAGAGGCGCCGGTTGACCCGGTAGACGCCGCCGGGGGTGTGGACCCAGGGGAGCTTGCGGAGCAGCCAGCGGGAGCTGATGCCCTGCATCTGGGGTTCGGACTTGGTGGTGGTGGCGAGGTTGCGGGCGGCGGCGGTGCTGAGGCTGAGCTGCACCTGGCGGAACTCGATGGCGGGCGGGGTGGCCGCCGGCACGGTGTCGACCGACATGGGGGCTCGCTTTCTGGGGCGTTCGCGGACTCGTACGTCACTCTCCGCGCCCAGATGTAACGCACCGTGCCGTACCTCATCCGGGTGCGGCGCGAACGGGTGGGAGTGCCGGGTGGGGGCGGCCGCCCCGCGGGCGCCGTGCGCGCTCCGCCGTCCGGACGGTCACCCGACGGCCACCTGGCGGGAAAAGTTCTCCCGGCCCCTTGCCAAACCCCGGGGGCCTCCGGTTTTACTGGCCCCGGACGGATCAACCGAATGATCGGTTGTCCGTTTTACGACGGCGGAGGAGTGGCGCATGACGGAACTGCTGGACAGCGGCGAACGGCTCGGGCGCGAGGAGCTCGCGGCCCTCCAGCTGGAGCGGCTGCGCACGACCCTGCGGCACGCGTACGAGAACGTGGACTTCTACCGGCGCTCCTTCGACGCGGCCGGACTGGCCCCGGACGACTGCCGTACGCTCGCGGACCTGGCCCGCTTCCCGTTCACCGCCAAGTCGGACCTGCGCGATCACTACCCCTTCGGCATGTTCGCCGTCGACCAGTCCCGGATCCGGCGGATCCACGCCTCCAGCGGCACCACCGGCCGGCCGACCGTGGTCGGCTACACCCAGGCCGACCTGGACATGTGGGCCGACGTCGTGGCCCGCTCCCTGCGCGCCGCCGGGGCGCGCCCCGGGCACAAGGTCCACGTGGCCTACGGGTACGGCCTGTTCACCGGCGGCCTCGGCGCCCACTACGGCGCGGAGCGGCTCGGGTGCACGGTGATCCCGGCGTCCGGCGGCATGACGGCCCGGCAGGTGCAGCTCATCCAGGACTTCCGGCCCGAGATCATCATGGTGACCCCCTCGTACATGCTGACGCTGCTCGACGAGTTCGAGCGGCAGGGCGTGGACCCGCGGTCGACCTCGCTGAAGGTCGGCGTCTTCGGCGCGGAGCCGTGGACGGAGGAGATGCGCGGGGAGATCGAGGAGCGGTTCGCGATCGACGCGGTCGACATCTACGGCCTGTCGGAGGTGATCGGCCCCGGCGTGGCGCAGGAGTGCGTGGAGACCAAGGACGGTCTGCACATCTGGGAGGACCACTTCTACCCGGAGGTCGTGGACCCGTTCACCGGCGAGGTGCTGCCCGACGGGGAGCAGGGCGAGCTGGTCCTCACCTCGCTCACCAAGGAGGCCATGCCGGTGATCCGCTACCGGACCCGTGACCTCACCCGTCTGCTGCCGGGGACCGCTCGGGTGTTCCGCCGGATGGAGAAGGTCACCGGACGCAGCGACGACATGATCATCCTGCGCGGGGTGAACCTCTTCCCCACCCAGATCGAGGAGATCGTGCTGCGGACCCCGGGCGTGGCTCCGCACTTCCAGCTGCGACTGACCCGGAAGGGCCGGCTCGACGTCCTGGCCGTGCGGGCCGAGGCCCGCCCGGACGCGACGCCCGGGGAGCGCGAGGCGGCGGCCCGGGCGATCGCGGCGGCGGTGAAGGACGGGGTCGGGGTCTCCGTGGACGTGGAGGTGGTCGACCCGGAGACGCTGGAGCGCTCGGTGGGGAAGATCAAGCGGATCGTGGACCTCCGGGGCGCGTAGCCTGGGGGGAAGGAGGTGGTTGCGATGCTGTCGGACTCCCCCATAGCCGCGATCATTCCGGTCAACGACATGAACCGGGCCAAGCGGTTCTACTCGGAGACCCTCGGCCTCACCCTCACGAAGGAATCACCCGAGGACACCAGGTTCGAGACCGGTGGGACGACCATCGGCCTCTACGAGACGCCCTACGGCGGCAAGGCCGAGCACACCTTGGCGAGCTGGAAGGTCGCCGACCTCGACGCGGAGATGTCGACGTTGCGCTCCAAGGGCGTCACGTTCGAGGACTACGACCTGCCCGGCATCAAGACGGTCGACGGTGTGGTCGAGTCGGACACCATGCGGGGCGCCTGGTTCAAGGACAGCGAGGGCAACGTCCTCTGCGTGATGGAGGAGCGCGAGGGCTGAGTCCCCGCCCCGCGGTGCCGTGAGACGCCGCGGGCCGTGAGACGCCGCGGCGTCCCGAGGCCCCGCGGTGTCACGAGGCCCCGCGGTGTCACGAGGCGCCGCGGTGTCACGAGGCGCCGAAGCGGTCCCTGAGTTCCCGCTTGAGGATCTTGCCGCTGGCGTTGCGGGGGAGCGCGTCCACGAGGAGGACGCGCTTCGGCGCCTTGAAGCGGGCGAGCTTCTCGCGGGCGTGGTCGAGGAGTTCGGCCTCGGTGACCTCCCCGCGCGGGACGACGACGGCCGTGACCGCCTCGATCCACCGCTCGTCGGGGAGGCCGATGACGGCCGCCTCGGCGACCGCGGGATGGGTGTAGAGCGCGTCCTCCACCTGGCGGGAGGCGACGAGCACGCCACCGGAGTTGATGACGTCCTTCACCCGGTCGACGATCGTGAGGTAGCCCTCCGCGTCGCGGACCGCGAGGTCCCCCGAGTGGAACCAGCCGCCCCGGAAGGCCTCCCCGGTCTCGTCGGGCTTGCGCCAGTAGCCCTCGCACAGCTGCGGGGAGCGGTAGACGATCTCCCCCGGGGTGCCGTCGGGCACGTCCTCGCCGTCCTCGCCGACGACCCGGGCCTCGACGTGGCGCACGGGACGGCCGCAGGACTCCATCCGGCCCTCGTGCTCGTCGGGGCCGAGGACGGTGGCGAGCGGGCCGATCTCCGACTGGCCGAAGCAGTTGTAGAAGGCGAGTTCCGGGAGCCGGGCGCGCAGCCGCTCCAGGACGGGCACGGGCATGATCGAGGCCCCGTAGTAGGCCTTGCGCAGGGGCGAGAGGTCGCGGGCGGCGAAGTCCGGGTGGCCGGCGAGGGCGATCCAGACGGTCGGCGGGGCGAAGAGGCTGTCGGCACGGCCCGTCTCGATCAGCTCGAACAGGACGTCCGGGTCGGGTCCGTCGACGATCGTGTTCTCGGCGCCGACGGCGAGGTAGGGCAGCAGGAAGACGTGCATCTGCGCCGAGTGGTAGAGCGGCAGCGCGTGCACCGGCCGGTCGTCCTCGCTCAGGTCGAGGGCCTCGATCGCGCTCGCGTACTCGTGGGCGAGGGCGAGGTGGGTCATCATCGCGCCCTTGGGGAGCGCGGTGGTGCCCGAGGTGTAGAGCAGCTGGGCGAGGTCGCGGGCGTCGCGGTCGGTGAGGTACTCCTCCGGTGCGGCGAGCGCGTCGAGCAGTGAACCGGGCGCGTCCCGCAGGGCCTTGACCGCGAAGCCCTCGGGGATCCGGTCGGCGAGGGCGGGGTCGGCGAGCACGAGCGAGCTGTCCGACTGCTCCAGGACGTACGCGAGGTCCTCGCCGGTCAGGTGGTGGTTGACCGGCACGTGGATCAGGCCGGCCCGGGCGCAGGCGAGGAACGCGACGAGGTAGGCGTCCGAGTTGTGGCCGTACGTGGCGACGCGGGCGTACTCCGGCAGGGCGATCCCGTGCTCCGGCTCGCGCAGGACGGCGGCGGCCGTGGAGACGGCCGCGTCCAGCTCCGCGTACGTCCAGGTCCGGTCGGCGTACCGCACGGCGATCCGGTCGGGCACGCGCCGGGCGCTCGCGCGCAGGTGACCGTCGACGGTACGGCTGAGGAGTCGGTCCATGCGGTGATCCTCGGCGCGGGGCACGGGAAAGGTCAAGTACCGCGCGGGGGACCGCGTCCGCCCGGACCTCGGATACCGAACGGGATGTTGACATGGGGGCGGGCAGCTGCGTGCATGGTCCGACCCGCAGTGCCCATCAGCCCGTTGGGAGGCATCTTGCACCTCCGTACCCGTCTGAAACACCTGGCGCTCGCCGGCGCGGCCCTCGCCGTCGTCACGGCCTCGCTGCCCGGCGCGGCGGCCGCCGACTCCGGCGGCCGGGAACGTCACCCCGCCGACCGGGGCCTGTCGGCCGTCATCCGCTACACCGAGTACGGCATCCCGCACATCGTGGCGAAGGACTACGCGGACCTCGGGTTCGGCACGGGCTGGGCCCAGGCCGCCGACCAGGTCTGTGTGCTCGCCGACGGCTTCCTGACCGTGAACGGGGAACGCTCCCGGCACTTCGGCCCGGACGCCGCCCCCGACGGCTCGCTCTCCTCCGCCGCCACGAACCTCTCCAGCGACCTGTACTTCCGCGGCGTGAAGGAGGCGGGAACGGTCGAGGACCTGCTCGGCACCCCGGCACCGGCCGGGCCGAGCCGGGAGCTGAAGGAGCTGATGCGCGGCTGGGCGGCCGGTTACAACGCCTGGCTGCGGAAGAACCGCGTCACCGATCCGGCCTGCGCGGACGCCGACTGGGTCCGTCCGGTGACCGCGCTCGACGTGGCCCGGCGCGGCTTCGCCGTCTCGGTGCTCGGCGGCCAGGGCCGGGCCGTGGACGGCATCACGGCCGCCCGGCCGCCGGCCGTTCCCCCGGCGACCACCGCGCGCACCGCCGGTCCGGCCCCCGGCTCCGTCCCCGATCCGGACGAGGCCGCCGAGGCGGCGCGTGCGCTGTTCGCCCCCGAGAACGCCACCATGGGCTCCAACGCCGTCGCGTTCTCCGGGGCCACGACGGCGAACGGGCGCGGGCTCCTCCTGGGGAACCCGCACTACCCGTGGCAGGGCGGCCGCCGGTTCTGGCAGTCGCAGCAGACCATCCCGGGCGAACTGAACGTCTCCGGCGCCTCGCTCCTGGGCACGGCCGTCGTCAACATCGGCTTCAACGACGAGGTCGCCTGGAGCCACACCGTCGCCACCGGGGTACCGCTCAACCTGCACCAGCTGACGCTCGCGCCCGGGGACCCGACCTCCTACCTGGTGGACGGGAAGCCGGAGCGGATGACCCCGCGCGCGGTGACCGTGGCCGTGAAGGACGGCGCACCCGTCACCCGTACCCAGTGGTGGACCCGGTACGGGCCGGTCGTCGGCGGCCTCGGGCCGCAGTTGCCGCTGCCGTGGACCGCGACCACGGCGTACGCGCTGAACGACCCCAACGCGCTCAACCTGCGGGGCTCCGACACCGCGCTCGGCTTCGGCAGGGCCCGCTCCACGCAGGACGTCGCCGACGTCCTGGAGCGCACGCAGGGCCTGCCCTGGGTCAACACGATCGCGGCGGACTCCGCGGGGCACTCGCTCTTCACCCAGTCCCAGGTGCTCCCCCGGATCACCGACGAGCTCGCCGCGCGCTGCTCCACCCCGCTCGGCCGGGCCACCTACCCGGCCTCGGGGGTCGCCGTGCTCGACGGCTCGCGGTCGGACTGCGCGCTCGGCTCCGACCCGGACGCGGTGCAGCCGGGCGTCTTCGGTCCGGCGAAGATGCCGGTCCTGCGGGACGCGCCGTACGTGGAGAACTCCAACGACAGCGCCTGGCTGACCAACGCCGACCGGCCGCTGACCGGCTACGAGCGGATCTTCGGCACGGTCGCGACGCCGCGCTCGCTGCGCACCCGGGGCGGGATCGAGGACGTGGCGGCGATGGCCGACGGGGGCCGGCTCACGGTGGCCGACCTCCAGCGCCGGCAGTTCGCGAACCGGGCGCCGGCCGGTGACCTGGCGGCCGCCGACGCGGCCGGGGCGTGCGCGTCGGCGCTGCCGGAGGATCCGGAGGTCTGCCGGGTGATCGGGGCCTGGGACCGGACGATGGACACCGGCAGCCGGGGCGCGCTGCTCTTCGACCGGTTCTGGCGGAGGTTCACGGGGACGGTGAAGCCGGCCGACCAGTGGAAGGTGCCGTTCTCGGCGGCCGACCCGGTCCGCACCCCGAACACCCTGAACACCGGGGTGCCGGAGTTCGCGAAGGCCCTCGCGGGCGCGGCGGCGGAGCTGCGGGCGGCGGGCATCGCGCTGGACGCGCCGCTCGGCGCCCACCAGTTCGTCGTACGGAACGGGGAGCGGATCCCGGTGAGCGGCGGGACCGAGTCGCTGGGCGTCTGGAACAAGGCCGAGCCCGTGTGGAACGCGGCGGGCGGCGGCTACGTGGAGGTCGCGCACGGGACCAGCCACGTGCAGGCCGTGGGTTGGGACGGCGGCCGGTGCCCGGTGGCCCGCACCCTGCTCTCGTACTCCCAGTCGTCGAACCCGGCGTCCCCGCACTACAGCGACCAGACCCGGCTGTTCGCGGACGAGCGCTGGGTGACCTCACGGTTCTGCGAGAAGGACATCCTGCGCTCGCCCGCGCTGAAGGTGGTCGTCGTCAGGGGGTGAACCCGCCCGTCACGGGCTGAACGAGAGGAACACGAAGGCGGCGAAGATCGCGAGATGGACGCTGCCCTGGAGGAGCGTGGCGCGCCCCGGCACCACCGTCAGGGCGCTCACCACGGCCGTGAGCACGAGCAGCACCATGTGGAGGGGCCCCAGGCCGAGGATCAGGGGCCCCTCCAGCCAGATCGAGGCGAGCGCGATCGACGGGATCGTCAGGCCGATGCTGGCGATGGCCGATCCGTACGCCAGGTTCATGCTGGTCTGCATGCGGTCCCGGCTCGCCGCGCGCACGGCGGCGAGGGTCTCGGGCAGCAGCACCATCAGGGCGATGACGACGCCGACGACCGCCTTGGGCAGGCCCGCGGAGGCGACGGCGTCCTCGATGGTGGGCGAGACGAGCTTGGCGTTGCCGACGACGGCGACGAGGGCGACCACGAGCAGGCCGAGGCTGAACCAGGCGTCGCTGGTGGTCGGCGGCGCGGCGTGCTCGTCCTCCGACTCCGGGATCCCCCGGTCCGGGCGCGGCACGGGCAGGAAGTAGTCGCGGTGCCGGATCGTCTGGACGCCGACGAAGACCCCGTAGAGGAGCAGGGAGGCGACGGCGGCGAAGGCCAGCTGCCCGGCGGAGAACTCGGGACCGGGGTGGGTCGTCGTGAACGTCGGCAGGACCAGGGTCATGGTCGCGAGGGTGCAGACGACGGCGAGTTCGCCGCCGGAGCCCTCCGCGTTGAAGACGGCGATCCGGTTGCGCAGCGCGCCGACGAGCAGCGAGAGGCCGACGATGCCGTTGCAGGTGATCATGACGGCGGCGAAGACCGTGTCCCGGGCGTAGCTCGTCGCCTTGTCGCCCCCTCCGATCATCAGCATGACGATCAGTCCGACCTCGATGACGGTGACGGCCACGGCGAGGACGAGGGAGCCGAAGGGTTCGCCGATGCGGTGGGCGATGACCTCGGCGTGGTGGACGGCCGAGAGCACCGCGGCGAACAGGCAGACGACGATGATCGCCACCGCGAAGCCCGGGAGCTCGCGCCCCCAGGCCAGACCGAGCACGAGCGCCGCCACCACCGGCCCCCAGGTGGTCCACTGCCGTGTCCATGCCGCCGTGCTCGAACCCATGATCCGCATCCTGCCACAAGGAGGGCTTTTCTCCCGTTTCGTTCGGTCGTCACGATCGGTGGGACCGCACTCACGGGCGGCGGGGGTCCCGACGACGGGGCGGGGTGACGGCCGGGCCGGTCCGCCGCCGGGCCGGGGTCCGCCAGCCCTCCCGCTCTCACCGGTGGAGCCGATTCCGGGGTGAATCGCTGTACAAATCACGACAAAAGCATGCCTTCAGGGCTAGATTCCCCTTTCAGTGGGCGGTCGAGCACCGGCGTCTGTCACTTCCTCGATCAGCGGCATCGACGGAGACCGGCGGGCACGGCGGGGACGAGCGGGGCGGCGCTGTTCGGGCCCGCCGTCTCCCGGCCCGCCGGTCGATCCCCCGCCCGGTCGGCGGTCACCGCCCCAACGGAACGCTCCCGTCCACGAGGAACGCCATGACCCATGCGGAAACCAGTACCGAGGCCTCCTCCGGCGGCCCCCCGCCCACGGCCAAGCTGACCCTGCTGACGCTCACCGCCATGGTCGTCGGCTCCATGGTCGGAGCGGGCGTCTTCTCCCTGCCGCGGCGGTTCGCCCAGGAGACCGGCGTCGCGGGCGCGCTGATCGCCTGGACGGTCGCCGGCCTCGGCATGCTGATGCTCGCCTTCGTCTTCCAGACCCTCGCGGTCCGGCGCCCGGACCTGGACGCCGGCGTCTACGCGTACGCCAAGGCCGGCTTCGGCGAGTACCTCGGCTTCTTCTCCGCCTTCGGCTACTGGGCCAGCGCCTGCGTCGGCAACGTGACCTACTGGGTCCTGATCATGTCGACGATCGGTGCCGTCGCCCCGGCGCTGGGCGACGGCGACACCGCCCTCGCCATCGTCCTGTCCTCCGTCGGGCTCTGGTGCTTCTTCCTCCTCATCCGCCGGGGGGTGAAGGAGGCGGCCACGATCAACCGGATCGTCACCGTCGCCAAGGTCGTCCCCATCGTCGTCTTCGTCATCCTGGCGCTCTTCTCCTTCGACCCGTCCGTCTTCGCGGACAACTTCGGCGGTGCCGACTACGCGGGCTCCCTTTTCGACCAGGTCCGCGGCACGATGCTCGCCACCGTCTTCGTCTTCCTCGGCGTCGAGGGCGCGAGCGTCTACTCGCGGCACGCCAAGCGCCGGGAGGACGTCGGACGGGCCACGATCCTGGGCTTCCTCAGCGTCTTCGCGGTCTTCGCCTCGGTGACCATCGTGTCGTACGGCATCCTGCCGATGGGCGAGATCGCCGAGCTCCGGCAGCCCTCCATGGCGGGCGTCCTGGAGGCCGCCGTCGGCACCTGGGGCAAGGCCTTCGTCAGCGTCGGCCTGATCGTCTCCGTGCTCGGCGCCTATCTCGCCTGGACGCTGATGGCCGCCGAGGTGCTGTTCGTCGCGGCGAAGGACAAGGACATGCCCCGCTTCCTCGGGCGCTCCAGCGGCGACGACGTCCCGGTCCCGGCCCTGCTCATGACGACGTCCCTCAGCCAGGTCGTCCTGGTCGTCACGGCCTTCTCCGACGACGCGTTCAACTTCGCCCTCGACCTGACGAGCGCCCTGAGTCTCATCCCCTTCCTCCTGGCCGCCGCCTTCGCCGTGAAGATCGCGCTGCGGCCGCGGGCGGAGCGGGTGGTCGGGCGCGGCACCCGGCGGGAACTGGTCGTCGCCGTCGTCGCCACCCTCTACACGGCGTTCCTCCTCTACGCGGCCGGACTCAAGTTCGTCCTCGTCTCCTTCATCCTCTACGCCCCCGCCACCTTCCTGTTCGTCAAGGCCAGGCGGGAGCAGGACCGGCGCCTCTTCTCCCCCGTCGAGGCCGTCATCTGCGCGGTCTCCGTCGTCGGGGCCGTCATCGGTGTCATCGCCCTCGCCGCCGGCTGGATCGAGCTCTGAACCCGCCGGGACACGTTCCCGGCCCCCTCGGAAAGGTTGACCATGACACACACCGAGACCAGCTCCGCCCCGTCCGCGCTCGGCGTCCACTCCGAGGTCGGGCGCCTGCGCAAGGTCCTGGTCTGCTCACCCGGCCTCGCGCACCGGCGGCTGACCCCGACCAACTCCGACGACCTGCTCTTCGACGACGTCATGTGGGTGGAGAACGCCCAGCGCGACCACGCCGACTTCGTCGACGAACTCACCCGGCGCGGTGTCGACGTCGTCGAGCTGCACCAGCTGCTCGCCGAGACCATGGCGATCCCCGAGGCGAAGGACTGGCTCCTCGACCGGAAGATCGTGCCCAACGAGGTCGGTCTCGGCCTGGTCGACGACACCCGCGCCTTCCTCGACTCCCTCGCCCCGCGGGAGCTGGCCGAGTTCCTCATCGGCGGACTGTCCACGGTCGACCTGCCCGAGGAGTTCCGCTCCGGGTACGTGTCCCTCGCCCGGGAAGGCGTCGGGGCGCGCGAGTACCTCATGCCGCCGCTGCCGAACACGCTCTACACCCGCGACACCACCTGCTGGCTGTACGGCGGACTCACCCTCAACCCGCTGTACTGGCCCGCCCGTCACGGCGAGACGCTCCTCATGAAGGCCGTCTACGCCTTCCACCCCGACTTCAAGGACGCGACCGTCTGGTGGGGCGACCCCGAACAGGACTGGGGGCAGGCCACCTTCGAGGGCGGCGACATCATGCCGGTCGGCAACGGGGTCGTCCTCATGGGCATGAGCGAGCGCACCTCGCGCCAGGCCATCACCCAGGTCGCCGCCGCCCTCTTCAGGAACGGCGCCGCCGAGCACGTGATCGTGGCCGGCATGCCGAAGCTGCGCGCGGCCATGCACCTCGACACCGTGTTCACCTTCGCGGACCGCGACATCGTCACGCTCTATCCGACGATCACGGACGCCATCCACACGTTCTCGCTGCGTCCGAGCGACAAGGCGCCGGGCGTCGACATCGCCGACGAGGGCGGCACCCCGTTCGTCGACGTCGTCGCCAAGGGCCTCGGCCTGTCCGAGCTCCGGGTGATCGAGACCGGCGGAGACGTCTACGCCTCCGAGCGCCAGCAGTGGGACAGCGGCAACAACGCCGTCGCGGTCGAACCCGGTGTCGTCTTCACGTACGACCGCAACACCCAGACCAACGCCCTGCTGCGCGGGGCGGGGGTGGAGGTCATCAACATCGTCGGTGCCGAACTCGGCCGCGGGCGCGGCGGCGGCCACTGCATGACCTGCCCGCTGATCCGCGACGCGGTCGACTTCTGAGCCGCCCCGCCGCGTTCCGGCGCGCACGGCGCCGCGGACTCCCCGGAAGGGAGTCGGCGGCGCCGTCGCGTGCGCCGGCGGGGTCCCCGGACGGCGGTACGGCCCGGGGTCAGGCCGTCGTCCCGGAGGCGGGACCGGCGAGCTGCTCGGCGAGTTCCCGCTCGCTCTCCTCCGGCAGGGAGGTCTTGAGGACGGTCCCGCGGAAGGGCTCCATGGCCGCGGCGAACCGGTCCTCGGTGATCTTGGAGGCCAGGATCACGACGGCCGCCGAACCGGGTTCGAGGAGGTCGCTCACCTTCTTGCGGAACCCGTTGTCGACGCCCATCTGGGTCAGCTTGCCGATGATGCCCCCGAGGGCCGCGCCCACCACCCCGATGCCGGGAGTGAGGACGAGGATGCCGAGGACCATTCCCCAGAGCGCACCGGCCGTGGCCGAGAGGGCGATCTCCTCGCGTCTGGCGGGGGTGTCCACATGGGTCTCGCCGTCCTCGTCGACCCTGACGACGGCGAGGCCCTTCAGTTCGACGACGTGGTCGTCACGGAGGGCCTGAACCGCTTTGAAGGCCTTGGTCGCGACCTCGTGGTCGTCGTAGCCGATGACGATGAGTTCGGACATGCGGTGATCCTTTCTCAGTACCTCTGCGCTTTGGTGAGCCGCGGCGTGAGCACCGGCTCGGGGGGCTGCCGGCTGATGACCAGGGGCTGCCGCCGCTCGCCGGGCGCGAGGTCCTCGGCGCCCACGAACTGGGTCTCGACGACCTTGCCCGACGGGTCGAGGAAGTCGACCTGGACGGCGTAGGACGCCTTCGCGCTCGTCTTGTTGGTGATGGTGACGACGACGGTGAGCAGGCCGTTCGTGTCGGCCCGGGGCTTGCCGGTCATCCCGACCTCGTTCAGGGCGTTCCCGCTGCCCTCGACCCCCTTCAGGGCGTTCTCCGCCGCCTGCCGGGAGCGTTCCACCTCGGCGCCGACCGACGCCTGGCGCGACGCCTCCCGCGCGGAGGCCGAGGCGGACGCGGACGAGGCCGAGGCCTGGGCGGACGCGATCCGCGACTTCGCCGCCGAGGCGACGGAGGAGGGATGGTCGCCGGAGAACGACGCGGTGTCGGGCGCCGTGGGACGATCGCTGAACGCGGGCGTGCCGGAGTCGTTCCCGTCCGAGCCGCAGGACACCAGGGCGACCGCGCCGAGCGCGGTCGTGAGGACGGCGGCGACGGCGCTCGCCGCCCGGGCACGGACCGGCCCGCTCCCGCGGGACGATGGGGTGTTCATGGGGGATCCTTCCGATGGCGTACGGTCCGCTTCGGCGTCAGTAGCGCAGCACGGCGGCGATGCGGTTCGCGTCCGCCAGGGCGTCGTCGGGGACGAACCGCACCTCGGCGCCTTTCTCCAGCGCCTGTTCGACGATCTCGTCCACGATGTCGTCGCGGGAGTCGCGGTCGGACGCGTCCGCGGGTTCGAGGTGGTCGCCGTCGTCGCGCACGACGGTCCGGTAGTGCTCCTCGACGGCGAGCAGACGGATGCGGCCCTCCCGCGCGGCCTCGCGCACCTCGTCGAGGCCACCGGCGTACTCCCGGCGGCTCCGTGCCGCGTCCAGCTCGGCCAGCACGGTGGTCGACACGGCCTGCTCGTGGGCGGCGAGCAGCGGTGCCAGCGCCTTTCGCACGGCCTCCTCGGGCCCGTGTCCGAGACCGCCCTGAGGGAGGGTGGCCGTGCCCTGCGGCAGCGATCCCGTCTCTTCGAGGAGGGAGATCGCGGGCGCCTCGCCGATCACGTACAGGGGTCGCGGCTCGGAGGCGAGGACGGTCCGCAGCGCCTCGTGCGCCTCCCGGAAGAAGGCGCGCGCGTCCTCGTCCCGGAAGGTGCTCGGCAGGTCCCCGACGCGTTCCTTGCGCTCGGCGTCCGGGTCCTCCAGGCTGCGCGTCAGCGGGAACCCGTCCGCCGTGTGCTCGGCGGCCCGCTCCGGTGCCCCGTTCCACAGGGAGATCCGGTCCGCCGCCACCGTCAGGGCCCAGTAGGGCCGTTCGGCGGACCGGGCGGCGACGAGGTTGCGCGTGAGGAAGGTGTCGGCCACGACCACCCGCTCGGGGACGGTCCGGGCCACCGTCCACACGTGGTGCTCGCCCGGCGCCACGTGGATCACCAGGCCGTCCTCCGCGTGGACGAGGTCGACCTCGGCGACCGCCCGCTCCAGCCGGCTCAGCACGTCCGCGCGCCGCTCCCGCGTCACGCCGGGGTCGTCCTGCAGTTCCTTCTCCGCCCGGGCCAGGAGGTTGCGCAGCCGTACGGGGTCCTGGGCGTTGTCCGGCTCGCGGCGGTGGGTCGGCATCACGAGGGACACGGCGGGGTAGGGGCGGGGCCGGCGCAGCTCGGCGAGCGCGGCGGTGGTGAGCGCGGGGTACATGAACACACCTTTCGATCGGTTGGAAGGAGCCGGGGCCGTACGGGGTGCCCGGCCGCTACCGGGCGCCGGTGAGCCGTTCGGCGAGCTCCCGCTCTCCCCGGTTGCCGGGGGAGGTCTTCGGGACCGTGCCGCCGTGCGGCCGCGTCGGCGCCGTGGACCTGCCGTCCGTGGTCCTCGGGGCCGTCGGGTCCGGCTCCGGCGGGTCCCCCCACGGGGCGCCCGGGCGCCCGTGACAGGGGCGGCACGGTTCGACGCGTCGACGGGGGTCCGGCCGTCGGCGGGGGGCGAGACGACCGCGAGCCCGTTCAGACGCACGACGCGGTCGCGCTGCGGCTCCCGCACGGCGCCGAAGGCCTCATCGGCCGTGGCGAGGCGGTCGCGACCGACGGCGAGGAGCCCGGACGTGTCGAAGATCGGTCCATAATTCGACATGTTCATCCGAAACGGACCCGTTCGCGAGTCGGTGGACCGGTCGCCGACCGTGGGCCGGCTCCGCGGCGCACGGTGCCGGAGGTCGCGCGGCGCGACACGGGAGCGGGGACCGCGCCGACCGCGCCCCGGGGGCCGCCCGCCACCACGACGGCGGCGTCATGCGCACGAGGGCGTGGCCACGGCACTCGCACCGCGCCCCGGTGCGGCCGCCATCGCGCGGTGGTGGCACGTGAGGGCCGCGACCGGGCGACGGCCGACCCGTCGGCTCCTGACGGCTGCCGGACGCGAGCGTCCCGGACGCGGCAGCGGTCCGCGAGGACGTGCGGCCCCGCGCCGCCGAACGGGCGTCGGCCCTGCCTGCGGCGCGGACGAGCCGCAGGCGCCGCTCCACCGGTGCGGAACCGGATCAGGACGCGATCCGCCGCCGGAGGACCGGTGCCCCGAGTCGGAGGTTCCCGGACGGTCCGTTCGGCTTCCGGGCGCTGCGGCCGACGGTGCCGGTCGAGCCGCCACCGGGCCGGAAGCGGGCACGGTCCCTGGCCGGTCGAGACGGAGGCCCCTCGACGGACCTCCGGCCCGGGACGCTAGAGCGGGCGCTCCCGGCCCTCCCAGTACGGGTCGCGGAGGCGGCGCTTGTACAGCTTGCCGTTGGGGTCGCGGGGCATGGCCGGGACGAAGTCGACCGACTTCGGGCGTTTGAAGCCGGCGAGGCGGTCGCCGCAGTGGGCCAGGATCTCGGCGGCGAGCGCGGGCCCCGGCTCGTACCCCTCGGCCGCCTCGACGACCGCCTTGACCTCCTCGCCCCAGTCGGCGTGCGGGATCCCGAAGGCGGCGGCGTCCGCGACGGCGGGATGGGCGAGCAGCGCCGCCTCGATCTCGGCGGGATAGATGTTGACCCCGCCGGAGATGATCATGTCGATCTTGCGGTCGCGGAGGAAGAGGTAACCGTCCTCGTCGAGGACGCCGAGGTCGCCGACGGTGAAGAAGTCGCCGATGCGGTTCTTCGCGGTCTTCGCCTCGTCCTTGTGGTACCGGAAGCCGCCGGTGTTCATCTTGAGGTAGACGGTGCCGAGTTCGCCCGGCGGCAGCCGCCTGCCGTCGTCGTCGAAGACGGCGAGTTCGCTGATGGGCCAGGCCCGGCCGACGGTCCCGGGCCTCTTGAGCCACTCCTCGGCGGTGGCGAAGGCTCCGCCGCCCTCACTGGCGGCGTAGTACTCCTCGACGCACCGGCCCCACCAGTCGATCATCGCCCGTTTGACGTGCTCGGGGCAGGGCGCGGCGCCGTGGATGGCGTGGCGCATGGAGGAGACGTCGTACCGCTCCCGCACCTCCGCGGGAAGGGCGAGCAGGCGGTGGAACTGGGTGGGGACCATGTGGGTGTGGGTGCACGCGTACCGGTCGATCAGCCGGAGCATCTCCTCGGGTGCCCACCGGTCCATGAGGACGAGCGGGTGGCCGATGTGCAGGGCGGCGGCCGCGAACTGGAGCACGGCCGTGTGGTAGAGCGGCGAGCAGACGAGGTGGACGTTGCCGTCGGCGGGCCGGATGCCGAAGATGCCGAGGAAGCCGCCGAGATGGGTCTCCTCGGGCGGCTTTCCGGGCAGCGGGCGGCGGATGCCCCGGGGCCGGCCGGTGGTGCCGGAGGTGTAGTTCATGACCCAGCCGAGCGTGCGGTCGGCGGGCGCGGATCCGTCCTGTCCGTCGAGCAGTTCGGCGTACGGGCGGAATCCGGGGACCGTGCCGACGGCGTACCGGTGGGTGGGGGCGAGCCCGGCCTCGTCGGCGGCGAGGGTGACCGCCTCGGCGAAGCGCTCGTGCGCCACCAGGACCTTGGCGCCGGAGTCGGCGACGATCCAGGCGATCTCGGGGCCGACGAAATGGTGGTTGACGGGGACGAGGTAGAAGCCGGCCTGGGTGGCGGCGAGGTGGGCGGTGAAGAACTCGGGACCGTTGGGCAGGACGACGGCGAACGCGTCGCCGCGTTCGAGTCCGGCGGCGCGCAGCCCGTGGACGAGCCGGTTGGCCTCGGCGTGCAGCCGGCCGGCGCTCCACTCCTCGCCGTCGGGTGCGACGAGGACGGTGCGACCGGGGTCGGCGGCGGCCTGGGCCCAGAATCCGGTGGGGGGCTGGGGCTCGGTGGGCGTCCGGCTGCCGGCGGAGGGCCGAGGTCCGACGGAGGACTGGCTGCCGGTGGAGGGCCGGGCTCCGCTGGAGGGCTGGTTTCCGGTGGGACCGTTGGTCACTGGGCGCTCCGTCCGGCGATGCGGTTGATGCGGTCGACGGCCTTCTCGAAGCCGCGGGTGAGGTCGTCGACGACCTCCTTGACGCTGCGCTCGGAGTTCATCCGGCCGACGATCTGTCCGACGGGGGTGCCGAGGAGCGGCTCGACCTCGTACCGCTGGATGCGGGAGACGGCCTCGGCGACCAGGAGTCCCTGGAGGGGCATGGGGAGCGGGCCGGGCCCCGCCGGGTCGTCCCAGGCGTCGGTCCACTCGGTGCGGAGCTGACGGGCGGGCTTGCCGGTCAGGGCGCGGGAGCGGACCGTGTCGCCGGAGCCGGCGGCGAGCAGCTTGGCGGTGAGGGCGCGGGAGTGCAGCTCGGCCTCGGTGGTGGTGAGCCAGATCGAGCCGAGCCAGACGCCCTGGGCACCGAGGGCGAGTCCGGCGGCGATCTGCTCGCCGCTGCCGATGCCGCCGGCGGCGAGCACGGGCAGCGGGGAGACGGCGTCGACGACCTCGGGGGTGAGGACCATGGAGGCGATCTCGCCGGTGTGGCCGCCCGCCTCGTACCCCTGGGCGACGACGACGTCGATGCCGGCGTCGGCGTGGTGGCGGGCGTGGCGGGCGCTGCCCGCGAGGGCGGCGACGAGGACGCCGTGGTCGTGGGCGCGGGCGACGACGTCGGGCGGCGGCGATCCGAGGGCGTTGGCGAGGAGCCTGATCGGGTAGTCGAAGGCCACGTCGAGCTGGCTGCGGGCGACCTGCTCCATCCAGCCGGTGATCCGCCAGCCGGATGCCTCTCCCTCGGCCAGTTCGGGGACGCCGTGTTCGGCGAGCGTGGCGCGGACGAACGCCCGGTGCTCCTCGGGGATCATGGCCTCGATCTCGGCCTCGGTGACGCCTTCGACCGCCTTCTTCGCGGGCATCACGACGTCGAGGCCGTAGGGCAGGCCGTCGGTGTGCTCCTGCATCCAGTCGAGGTCGCGGGCGAGGTCGTCGGGTGCGGTGTAGCGGACCGCGCCGAGGACGCCGAACCCGCCGGCTCTGGTGAGTGCGGCCGCCACCGCGGGGAAGGGCGTGAAGCCGAAGATGGCGTGCTCGATCCCCAGGGTGCGACTCAGCTCCGTCTCCATGGGCGGCAGGATGCCGCAGCGGCGCGACGGAGGGAAGACATTTTCTGATGCAGCGTCAGATTCTTTGCGGGCGGTCCATCGGTGTCCCGCCGACGGCACGTCGGCGTTTCGCCGCCGCCCCGCGTGGGAGAGGGTGGGCATGACGGACGAGGTCGAGCGGACGGAGGGCCGGGCCGCCGCGCGTTCGGCGGCGGGGTGCCGGCCCTCGGAGGTGCGCTGGTGATCGGTGCGGTGCCGGGGGCCGCGGCCTCCCCGGGGCGCGGGACGGCAGTCCCGTACGAGGCCGTGCGCGGGTCCGCGCGGCGGACCACGCTGCGGCGCGGCTCCGCGGAGCGCGCGGGGCTGCTCGCGCCGCACCTGGACGGACTGGTCGCGGACGCCGAACGCTTCCTCGCGCCCTCCCCCACCCACCCGTGGTACGCGGGCGCCGTCCTGCTCGCCGGGCGGGGCGGGACCGTCGCCCTGCACCGGGCGATCGGCTCGGCCGTGCGGTACGCGGCGTACGACGAGAAGACCGACACGGGGATCGAGCTGCCGCCGGAGCGGCGGATCCCCATGACCGAGGACACCGTCTTCGACCTGGCGTCGGTCTCCAAGCTGTTCACCTCGATCCTGGCGGTGCAGCAGATCGAGCGCGGGGCGGTGCGGCTGGAGGAGAGGGTCGCCGCGTATCTGCCGGAGTTCGGCGGCGGCGGGAAGCAGGACGTCACCGTACGGCAGCTGCTCACCCACACGTCCGGGTTCCGGTCCTGGATCCCGCTCTACCGGGAGCCGACGCGGGAGGGGAAGCTGCGGCTGCTGTGGGCGGAGCCACCGGCGAACCCGCCGGGCTCCGCGTACCTCTATTCGGACCTGAACCTGATCGCGCTCCAGCTGGTCCTGGAGGAGATCACCGGTCGCGGTCTGGACGTCCTGCTCCACGACGAGATCACCGCTCCGCTCGGGATGCACCGCACTCGTTTCAATCCGCCTCCCTCCTGGCGGCCGGGGATCGCCGCCACCGAGGACGCCCGGCGGCCCTGGTCCGGTCTCGACCGGGGCATGGTCCACGGCGAGGTCCACGACGAGAACGCCCACTCCCTCGGCGGCGTCGCCGGCCACGCCGGTGTCTTCTCCCGCGCCCGGGACCTCGCGGTCCTCGCCCGCACCCTGCTCAACGGCGGCGCGTACGGCCGGGCCCGCATCCTCTCCCCCGCGTCGGTGGAGCTGATGTTCACCGACTTCAACACCGCCTTCCCCGGCGACGCGCACGGGCTCGGCTTCGAGCTCCACCAGCACTGGTACATGGGCGCCATGGCCACCCCGTACACGGCCGGGCACACCGGCTTCACCGGCACCAGCCTCGTCCTCGACCCGACGACCGACGCGTTCCTGATCCTGCTCGGCAACTCCGTGCACCCGGTGCGCTCCTGGCGCTCCGGCTCCGCGCCGCGCGTCGCCGCGGCGGACCGGCTGGCCCGCGCCGTCCCCGTCCGCCCGGCCCGGGGCCGCACCTCGTGGTTCTCCGGCACGGCGAGCGCCACGACGGCCACCCTGACGCTGCCCCCGGTGCCCGGTGCCGCGCGCCTGGAGTGCGCGCTGTGGTGGGACACCGGGCCCGGCGCCGACCCGGTCGCCCTGGAGGCCTCGGTCGACGGCGGCACGACCTGGCGGCCGGTGCCCTTCACCACCGACGGCCGCGCCGGGCACCCGACGGGCACGGTCGGCGGCTGGTCCGGCCGTGTCTGGCACGCGGTGTCCGCCCCACTGCCCGGGGCGGGCGCCCTCCTGCGCTGGCGGTACGCCAGCGATCAGCGGTACGTGGGGCGGGGTGTGTACGTGGACGGCCTGCGGCTGCTCGACGCGGCGGGGCTGCCCGTCTTCGACGAGGCGCGATCCGCGGACGGGGCGCGGATCGAGGCGAACGGCTGGACCAGGTCAGCCGATTGAGCCCGAGCTGACGGACCGTCGGGGCGAGCTGCGTACGAGCGATCACATGAGGTAGCGTCCCCGCCGGGAGATCCCACCGGGGGATGGGACGAACGCCGGGGCGGGCGGGCGTCGCGTCGCCCGTGTGCGGCGCCCTTCCGCTCCGCGGGGCCGCCGCGACCGGCCCGCCGGCGGACGCGACGCCATCGCTTCCCGGCCCGGCCGCCCCGCCGTCCGTCACCTCCGCCTCCACCCCGCCCCACTCCACTTCACTTCACTTCACTTCAAGAGGTGTTCCTTCATGCTGTCCCTGTCCGAGCGCCGTCCACCCGGCGCTCGCCGCTTCGCGCTGTCCGCATGGCTGTGCGCGCTCTCCCTCGCCGTCCTGGCGGCGGTCGTCCCGGCGGTCACGCCGCCGTCGTCCGCCGCCGCGTCGACGACGGCCACGACCGCCGCGCCGGAGGTCGCGAGGCAGGTGTCCACCGTGCCGTTCAAGGCACGGGAAAACTACTACTGCACGCGCATCCCCGCCGTCGTCACCAGCAGGACGGGCGTCCTCCTCGCCTTCGCCGAGGGCCGCATCCGGCTGGACCCGACCGGCTGCCACGACGTCGGCGACAACGACATCGTGCTCAAGAGGTCCCTCGACGGAGGAGCGACCTGGCAGCCGCTCCAGATCGTGGTCGGCGGCTCCGACGAACTCGCCCACGGCAACCCCGCGCCGGTTGTGGACGCGGTCACCGGCCGCATCACGCTCCTGTACTCCAGCAGCGACTGGAACCACGACCCGGCCAAGCCCAGCCGCACGGGACACCCGCGCACGGTCCACGCCGTCCACAGCATGGACGGCGGCGTGACCTGGTCCGCGAGCGTGCCGCAGCCGCAGCTCAAGGCCGCCGGCTGGGGATGGGTCTCCACCGGCCCCGGCCACGGCATCCAGCTCGGCCGGGGACCGCACCACGGCCGGCTGGTCGTCCCCGGCGACCACACGGCCGGCGGTGACACGACCGCGGGCGGCCAGCTGTACGTCAGCGACGACGGCGGCCTCACCTGGTCGCTCGGTGCCACCTCCGAGGCGAGCAAGACCGGCGCGTACCCCGCGGAGCTGACGGTCGCCGAGACCACCGACGGCAACGTCTACGTCAACGCCCGCAACTCCGCGCCCACGCACTGCCGGACCAACGAGCACCGGCTCGAGACCGTCGGCACCGACGGCGGCGGAGCCTTCGCGGCCCCCTTCACCCAGGTGGCCGACCTGGACACCTCTCCGGTCTTCGGCTCGCTGCTGCGGCTGCACGCCGTGGACCAGGACGGGAAGCCCGACCGGCTGCTGTACTCGGGCGCCTCCCGGCTCGGCCCGAGCGCGCTGGAGGACCGGCGCGAGCTGGCCGTCCGCTCCTCGTACGACGAGGGGAGGACCTGGAAGACCGCCGGCACCCTGGTCTCGGCGGCCCGCACCGGCTATTCCGATCTGACGCTGCTGCCGAACGGTTCCGTCGGCATCGTGTACGAGACGGCCGGGAACATCCCGCACGGCAACGTCGCCTTCGCCGCCTTCACCGAGCAGGCCATGAACGACTCCGAGACGGAGCTGCGCCGCCCGCGCACCAGCGACACCCACGAACGCGCCGTCGGCGAGGCCGGCAACCACGCCGTCGTCCACGGCGGCGCACGGCTGGGAACGCGATCGGGCGGCGGCGCCATGGACTTCGACGGCCAGGACGACTACCTGCGCCTCGTCTGTTCCCCCACCCTGCGGGTCGACGACGGGGACTTCACCGTCACGGCGTGGTTCAAGCACGCGGCCACCACCGGCACGCTGCCGATCATCTGGGCGTACGGCATGCCCGGCACCGACCCGCTGAAGAAGGGCCGGCACTTCTCGGTCCGGGCCGAGCCCGGCGGCAACGTCCTGCGTGCCACCGTCGGCACGGACATCGGCTCCACCGAGGTGACGCTGCCGTCCTCGTACGGCGACGACGCGTGGCACCACGTCGTGTTCAAGCGGCAGGGCCTGACCATCGGCCTCGCCGTGGACGGGGGCCCCGCGGCCACCGCGACCATGCCGGCGGGGGCCTCGGCGGCGGACCGGAACCTCACCCCGGCCGGCGAGTTCAACATCCACATCGGCGCCCGGCCCGACTTCCCCAACCAGCCGGCCGGGGTGTCGCAGCTCTTCCGCGGCACCCTGGACGACGTGCGGCTCTTCAGGACCGCGCTGACCGAGGACGAGGCGGCCGCCGTGAAGAACGGCTCCCTCGACGTCGCGAAGGACGAGGAGGAGCTCCGCCTCGGTTTCTCCACCATCTGGTAGACGGGGCTCCGGAGATCAGACCGCCTCGGCGTACAGCTCCTCGACCAGCCGGGCGACGCGTTCGGGTTCGCGCAGCGTCGGGTAGTGGTCGGACGCGGCCAGCCTGACGAGACGGCAGCCCGGGATCCGTTCGGCCATCTCCTCGTTGCAGCGCACGACCACCGGCCGGTCCTGCTCGCCCAGCGCGAGCAGGGCCGGCGCGGAGATCTCCCCGAGCCTGCCGAAGGCGGGCGGGCCGGCGAGCTGGCGGCCGGCATTGCTGAGCCAGGCGGGCAGCACGGCCCGGCAGAGCTCCGCCGCGACCGGGTCGGACTCGGGGGTCCCGCCGCCCGCCCTGCCCCACTCGGCGAGGCCGAGACGGACGATGCCGTCCACGTCACCGGCCTCGGCCAGGGAGGGGAGGCGCTCGAAGAACTCGCCCGAGTCCAGTCCCTCGTACCCCGACACACCGGGGACGAAGAGGGCGAGGCCCGCCACCCGGCCGGGTGCCTCCAGGGCGAAGTCGACCGCGGTGGCCCCGCCCATGCTGGAGCCCACCAGGACCGCCCGCTCGATCTCGAAGCGGTCGAGGACCTCGGCCAGGTCGCCGACCGGGGAGTACGCGGTGGTGGGCGCGGGTGAACGTCCGTAGCCGCGCACGTCGTAGCGGATCACCCGGTGCCGCGCGCGGAGCGCCGGCAGGACCGGGTCCCACAGCGTGGAGTCGCCGACGCCGGGATGGAGGAGGACCAGCGGCAGGCCCTCTCCTTCCGCGTCGTCCGCCCAGACTTCGCCGTCCTTGACGGGGATCATGGTTTCCATGGGCCCAGTCTGGTGGGGCGCATCGACCATCCGCCAGTACTCCTCCGCCGGTACTCCTCCGCCGGTGCTCCTCCGTCCGTACGCCTCCGGAGTCGCGGCCCACGGGCGCCCGTCGGTCAGGCGTCGTCTTCGGACGCCGTCCGCAGGGCGGTCAGCACGGGGCTGATCAGGGGGTGGTCCGCCGCGCCGCGCCGGACGGCGGCGAAGACCCTGCGGGTCGGGGCGACGCCCTCGATCGGGCGGACCTCCACGCCCGTGAGCTCCATCCCGCGCAGGGCCGACCGCGGCACGAGCGCCACGCCGGCGGAGGCCGCCGCGAGGGCGACGACGGCGCGGAAGTCGTCGGACGAGTGCTCCGGATTCAGTGCGAACCCGGCGTACTCGCAGGCCAGGACGGTCACGTCGTGGCAGGGGTTCCCCTCGGACTGGCCTATCCAGGTGTCCTTGGCGAGGTCGGCGAGCGCGACCCGTTCGCCGGCCGCCAGGGGGTGGCCGGGCGGCAGGACCGCGTCGAACGGCTCGGCGTAGAGCGGAACGCGGGTGAGCCGGTCGTCGTCCTCGCCCGGCGCGCCCCGGTACTCGACCGCGACGGCCACGTCCACCTGCCGGTCCAGGACCATGAGCAGGCTCTCGTCGCCCTCCGCGTCCCTGACCCGGACCCGGATGCCGGGCGCGGTGCGGGCGAGGGAGGCGATGGCCGGGGCCACCACGAGCCCGATGCCGGTGGCGAACGCGGCGACCGTGACCGTACCGGCGTCGCCGGAGCCGTAGGCGGCGAGCTCGGCCTCGGCCCGCTCCAACTGGGCGAGCACGGCGTTGGCGTGGCTGAGCAGGATCTCGCCGGCCGGGGTGAGGCGCGCGCCGCGCGCGCTGCGGTCCACCAGGCGGTGGCCGGTCTCCTGCTCCAGGGCGGCGAGCTGCTGGGAGACGGCGGAGGGGGTGAGATAGAGCGCGGCGGCCGCCGCCGTGACCGTGCGGTGGTCGGCCACCGCACGGAGGATGTGCAACCGCCGCGCTTCGATCATGCCCCCAGTGTCTCAGCCCCCGGACACTAGCCGCGCAGGGCGGCGCGGGCGTCGACGAAGGCGTCGACGGCCCGGTTCACGTCCTCCGTCGAGTGGGCGGCGGAGAGCTGGACGCGGATGCGGGCCTGGCCCTGCGGCACGACCGGGTACGAGAAGCCGATCACGTACACGCCGCGCTCCAGGAGCAGCTCGGCCATCCGGCCGGCCTCGGCCGCGTCGCCGATCATGACGGGGGCGATGGCGTGGTCGCCGGGGAGGACGTCGAAGCCCTCGTCGGTCATGCGGGAGCGGAACAGCGCCGTGTTGGCGGCCAGGCGCTCGCGCAGGTCGCCGGCGGACTCCAGGAGGTCGATGACCTTCAGGGAGGCGGCGGCGATGACCGGGGCGAGGGTGTTCGAGAAGAGGTAGGGGCGGGAGCGCTGGCGCAGCAGGGCGACGATCTCGGCGCGGGCGGCGACGTAGCCGCCGGAGGCGCCGCCGAGGGCCTTGCCGAGGGTGCCGGTGATGATGTCGACGCGGTCCATGACGCCGTGCAGCTCGGGGGTGCCGCGGCCGCCGGGGCCGACGAAGCCGACCGCGTGCGAGTCGTCGACCATCACCATGGCGTCGTAGCGCTCGGCCAGGTCGCAGATCTCGTCGAGCGGGGCGACGTAGCCGTCCATGGAGAAGACGCCGTCGGTGACGATCAGCTTGCGCCGGGCGCCGCCCTCCGTGGCCTCCTTGAGCTGCTGCTCCAGATCGGCCATGTCGCGGTTGGCGTAGCGGAAGCGGCGGGCCTTGGAGAGGCGGATGCCGTCGATGATCGAGGCGTGGTTGAGGGCGTCGGAGATGACGGCGTCCTCGGCGCCGAGGAGGGTCTCGAAGACGCCGCCGTTGGCGTCGAAGCAGGAGGAGTAGAGGATCGTGTCCTCCTGGCCGAGGAAGGAGGACAGGCGCGCCTCCAGCTCCTTGTGGACCTCCTGCGTGCCGCAGATGAAGCGGACGGACGCCATGCCGTAGCCCCAGCGGTCCAGGGCCTCGTGGGCGGCGGCGATGACCTCGGGGTGGTCGGCGAGGCCCAGGTAGTTGTTGGCGCAGAAGTTGAGCACCTCGCCGGGGCGGCCCCCCGCGGTGACCTCGACGGTCGCGGACTGGGGGGTGCCGATGACCCGCTCGGGCTTGTGCAGTCCGGCCTGCTCGATCTCTTCGAGGGTGGCGCGGACGGAGTCGCGTACGGAATCGAACATGGGTCAGGCTCCCGTGGTCCAGTCGAGGATGATCTTGCCGCTCTTGCCGGAGGCCGCGTCGTCGAAGGCGGCTTCGAAGTCGGTGTGGTCGTAGCGGCCGGTGATGACCGGGCTGAGGTCCAGGCCGCCTTCCAGGAGCACCGACATCGCGTACCAGGTCTCGAACATCTCGCGGCCGTAGATGCCCTTGATCGTGATCATGGAGGTGACGACCTTCGCCCAGTCGACGGCGAAGTCCTCGGCGGGCAGGCCGAGCACGGCGATCTTCCCGCCGTGGGTCATGTTGGCGATCATGTCGCGCATCGCGTGCGGGTTGCCGGACATCTCCAGGCCGACGTCGAAGCCCTCCTTGAGCCCGAGGGTGCGCTGGCCGTCGGCGATGGTCTGCTCGGCGACATCGAGGGCGAGCGTGACGCCCGCCTTGCGCGCCAGGGCGAGGCGCTCCTCGCTGACGTCGGTGATGACGACGTTGCGGGCGCCGGCGTGCTTGGCGACGGCCGCGGCCATGATGCCGATGGGGCCGGCGCCGGTGACGAGGACGTCCTCGCCGACGAGCGGGAAGGAGAGGGCGGTGTGCACGGCGTTGCCGAAGGGGTCGAAGATCGCGGCGACGTCGAGGTCGACGGGGGCCCGGTGCACCCACACGTTGGAGGCGGGCAGCGCCACGTACTCGGCGAAGGCGCCGTCCCGGCCGACGCCGAGGCCGACGGTGGCGCGGCAGAGGTGGCGGCGGCCGGCCAGGCAGTTGCGGCACTTGCCGCAGACGAGGTGGCCCTCGCCGCTGACCAGGTCGCCGACGGTGATGTCGGCGACGTCACGGCCGACGGAGACGACCTCGCCGACGAACTCGTGGCCGATCGTCAGCGGCGTGGCGATCGTCTTCTGCGCCCAGCCGTCCCAGGAGCGGATGTGCAGGTCGGTCCCGCAGATACCGGTCCGCTTGACCTTGATGAGGACGTCCCCCGGACCTGTCTCCGGCTCGGGCACGTCCGTGAGCCAGAGTCCCGGCTCCGCCTTCAGCTTGACCAGCGCCTTCAATGCAACGGCTCCCGACGTGCGTGTCCTGTGATGTGAGGGCGCGGGCACGACTGCGCGCCCAAGATCCCTGGAAGAGAATCTTCCGTACGCGAGCCGTGCGGTCCATCGAGGATTTCTTAAGCGCGCTCGCAGATCAGCTTCACACCCCGGGCGGGGAGGGGGCGACGTCAACGGGGCCGAACGGAGAGGGCCCGGCCGGGGACGGCCCCGTCGTCACCCGTCCGGCCCCGCCGTCACCGGCCCGGGCCCGCCGTCACCCGTCCGGCCCTGCCGTCACCGACCCGGCCCCGTCGTCACCCGTCCGGCCCTGCCGTCACCGACCCGGCCCCGCCGTCACCGGCCCAGTGCCGCCATCGCCGCGTTGTGGCCGGGGATGCCGCTCACTCCCCCGCCGCGGATCGCCCCCGCTCCGCACAGGAGGACGTTGGCGTGCGGGGTCTCGACGCCCCAGCGGCCGGTGTCCCCGTCCCCGTACGGGAAGGAGAGGTCGCGGTGGAAGATGTGGCCGCCGGGCAGCCGCAGTTCGCGTTCGAGGTCGAGCGGGGTCTTCGCCTCGATGCAGGGGCGGCCCTCGGCGTCGAGGGCGAGGCAGTCGGCGATCGGCTCGTCCAGATGGGCGTCGAGCTGGGCGAGGGTCGCCGCCAGCAGCTTCGCGCGCGTGCCCTCGTTGTCGGCGGTGAACAGCCGGGCGGGGGTGTGCAGTCCGAACAGGGTGAGCGTCTGGTGGCCCGAGGCCGCCAGGTCCGGGCCGAGGATCGTCGGGTCGGTGAGGGAGTGGCAGTAGATCTCGGACGGCGGGGCGGAGGGCGGGTGCCCGGCGGCGGCCTCGGCGTGGGCGGTGGCCAGCTGCTCGTACCCCTCGGCGATGTGGAAGGTGCCGGCGAAGGCCTCGCGCGGGTCGACGGAGCGGTCGCGGAGCCTCGGCAGCCGGGTCAGCAGCATGTTGACCTTGAGCTGGGCGCCCTCCGGGGCGGGCGGGGGCGTCTCGCCGAGCAGGACGGCGAGCTCCTGCGGGGAGGCGTTGACGAGGACCCGGCCGGCCTCGACGGTGCCCTCGCCGTCGGCGGTGCGGTAGGTGATCGCGGCGCGGTGCCCGTCGGTCTCGATCCGGGTGGCCTCGTGGCCGGTGAGGATGCGGGCCCCGGCGGCGCGGGCGGCGTCCGCGAGGGCGTCGGTCAGGGCTCCCATGCCTCCCACGGGCACGTCCCAGTCGCCGGTTCCGCCGCCGATGACGTGGTACAGGAAGCAGCGGTTCTGGAGGAGGGTGGGGTCGTGGGCGTCGGCGAAGGTGCCGATGAGGGCGTCGGTGAGGACGACGCCCCGGACGAGGTCGTCCGCGAAGGTCTTCTCGACGGTGACGCCGAGGGGTTCCTCGAAGAGCGTGCGCCAGGTGTCGGCGTCGTCGACGCGGGCGCGCAGCCCGTCGCGGGTGGGGAGGGGCTCGGTGAGGGTGGGGAAGATCCGGCGGGCGGCCTCTCCGGTGCGGGCGTAGAAGGCCTGCCAGGCCTCGTACGCGCGGTCGGAGCCGGTGAGCGCGGCGAAGGAGGCGCGGGTGCGGTCGGGGCCGCCGCCGACGAGGAGGCCGCCGTCGCCCTTCGGGGTGTACGAGGAGACGGACCGCTTCCGCACGGCGAACCGCAGTCCGAGTTCCCGCACGATCTTCTCCGGGAGGAGCGAGACGAGGTACGAGTACCGGGAGAGCCGGGCGTCGACCCCGGCGAAGGGCCGCGTCGACACGGCCGCCCCGCCGGTGGAGCCGAGCCGTTCCAGGACGAGGACGGAGCGTCCGGCACGGGCCAGGTAGGCGGCGGCGACGAGCCCGTTGTGCCCGCCCCCGACGACGACGGCGTCGTACGAGCGGGATCCTGCGGAAGCGTGAGGGGCGGTCATGGCTCATGCTCACACGCACCGGTGTGCCGGGGGAAGCCCGCCGCCACGCGTCAGGACCGCGGGGTGACCGAGACCGTTCCGACGTGGGATCCGGGGGTCGCCGCCATGCCCGTGACGAAGCGCGGCGACCGCTGCCGGGCGCCGGCGACCGGGGCGGCCACGGCCCTCCGCGGCCCGAAGGAGCTCACGCCGTCCGGCCGGGCCCACGCCGTCCGGCTCGGCCTCACGCCCCCGGCGGGGTGGCCGCCCTCAGGAGGAGGGCGGCCGCTTCGGCGTCGCGCCCGAGGCGCTCCAGGCAGTGGGCCTCGTCGTCGAGCGCGGCGAGGGTGTCGGGGTGCGCGGGCCCGAGGAGCCGGGTGCGGGCGGCGGCGATCGCCCGGTGGCACTCCAGCGCCTCCTCCCAGCGGTCGAGCCTCCCGAGGGCGACGGCCGTCTCCCAACGGCTGGTGAGCGTGTCGGGATGGTCGGGGCCGAGGACCCGGGCGCGGTCGGCGTGCACGCCCTCGGATTCGGCGAGCGCCTCCGTCCAGCGTCCCAGTCTGCCGAGGTTGACCGCGAGGGCCTGGCGGGCGCGCAGCGTCTCCGGCCCGTCGGGGCCCTGGGCGCGGGTGCGGGCGGCGACGAGGTCCTGGCAGAGGGCCAGGGCGTCCGCGGCCCGGCCGAGCCGGCCGAGGCAGACCCCCGTCTCGTAGCGGGCCGCGAGGGTGTCCGGGTGGTCGGGGCCGAGGGCGGCGGCGCGCGCGTCGGCGATGGCGCGGTACTGGACGAGCGCCTCCTGCCCGCGGCCGAGCCGGGTGAGGGTGTACGCCACCTCGTGGCGGGTCACGAGGGTGTCGGGGTGTGCCTCGCCGAGCAGCCGGGCCCGGGCCTCGGCGACCTCGCGGGCCGTGCGGTACGACTCCTCCAGCCGGCCGAGGCGGCCGAGGGTGAACGCCATGTTGTGGCGGCAGCGCAGGGTGTCGGGGTGGTCGGGGCCGACGGTGCGCTCGCGGGCGGCGAGCACCTCGGCGTACGCCTCGTACGCCTCGGAGTCCCGTCCGAGGCGGCCCAGGGCGTAGGCCCGCTCCTGCCGCGCCGCCAGGGTGTCGGGGTGGTCGTCGCCGAGGACGCGGGCGCGGGCCGCGGCGACCTCGCCGAAGATCCGCAGGGCGTCTGCGGGGCGGTCGAGCCGGGCGAGGGCGAAGGCGACCTCGTAGCGGCTGGTCAGGGTGGCGGGGTGGTCCTCGCCGAGGACCCGGGCGCGGTCCCGGGCCACGGACCGGTGCACGGACTCCGCCTCGCCCCAACGGCCGAGCCGGCCGAGGCCCATCCCCGCCCGGAACCGGCCGGCGAGCACCGCGACCAGCTCCGCGGGGGGCGCGGGGGCGGGCGGCGGGGTGCCGCCGGGGGCCGCGGTGGTCCACTCGGTGGTGAGGACGGCCGCGGCGGGGTCCTGGGCGGCCTGGCGCGGTCCGCCGACGGCCGCCGGGCGGTGCCCGCCGGTGATCCCCCGGGCCCACGCGGGCGCGGGTGCCGTCGCCCCGGCGGCGGGCGCGCGCTCGGGGAGGGGCACGGGCATGGGGACGGTCAGCGGCAGGGCGGGGGGCGGGGGCGCCTCGGCCGGCGGCGGGAACGGGGCCGGGGCGAAGCGGCCCGAGACGATCCGGCGGCGCAGGTCGGCCGCGTCGGCCGGCCGCTCCTCGGGGACCTTGGCGAGCAGGTCGACGACGATCCGGTCGAAGTAGTCGGGCAGCTCGGCGCGGAGCGCGCGCGGCGGGGCCGGCACCGTGTCCCGGTGGCCGATGAGGATGGCCCAGGAGTCGCCGAGGTCGAAGGGCGGGGCGCCGGTGGCCAGCTCGTACAGCACGCACCCCAGCGAGTAGAGGTCGCTGCGGTGGTCGATCTCGCCGCCGCCCCCGATCTGCTCCGGGGACATGTAGTGGGGCGTCCCCATGGCGATGCCGGTCCCGGTGAGCTTGGACGTGAAGCCCATGTCGGCGCCGAGCCGCGCTATTCCGAAGTCGCAGATCTTCACCGTGCCGTCCCGCAGGCGCATGATGTTCGCGGGCTTCAGGTCGCGGTGCACGATCCCCATCCGATGCGTGTACGCGAGGGCGTCGGCGACCTGGTCGGCGATCTCGACGACGTCCTCCACGGGCAGCGGCTGCTGGTCGTGGGAGACGAGGAGCTGGCTGAGGTTGCGCCCCTCCAGGAGCTCCATGACGAGGAACAGCACGCCGTCGCACTCGCCGAAGTCGTGCACGACGGTGATGCCCCGGTGCTGGAGCGCCGCCGCCACCCGGGCCTCGCGGCGGAAGCGCTCGCGCACCACGGTGAGGACCTGCGGGTCCTGCTGCGGCCCGAGCGGTTTGAGGCACTTGACGGCGACGCCGCGCCCGAGCGCCTCGTCGGTGGCGCGCCACACCTCCCCCATGCCCCCGCGACCGATGACCTCGTGCAGGCGGTACCGGCCCTGGATCAGTCTGGAGTCCCCCATCGCGTGCTGCCGCCCCCGTCGATTCCGTACTGCCTCCTCGGCTCCTCCAGTATGGCCGCCGGGTCGGACGGTGAATACGGGGCGGGGTACGCGTACGGGTCGGGCCGGGCCTCCGGGCCGAGCCGGTCCACGGCGCGCAGGATGTGCCGGGGCGGCAGCCGCCAGCGCAGGCGGGCGGGGACGCGGCGCAGGAGGTTGGCGGTCGCGACGAGCCGGCGGGTGACGGTCTCCGGGGGCGGGGCGGGGCGGCCGTAGAGCGCGTGGGCGTAGGGGGGCAGGGTGTCGTACGCGAGCGCGGTGACGCGCCGCCAGATCACCTCGCGCGCCGGTACCAGGGCGGGTTTCACCGGCGGGCGGCGGAGGAAGTCGGCGACGGTCCGGGCGTCCGGTCCGGCGGTCAGTCCGGGGCGCACGGCCTCGAAGTAGGCGGCGAGGCCGGCCGTGGAGGCGGGGACGGCGTCCGGGTCGAGGCCGACGAGCCGGGCCGAGGCGCGGTGCTCGTCGACGTACCGGTCGGCCGCGGCGTCGGTGAGCGGGATCCCCGAGCGGCGCGCGACCGAGAGGTACGAGTCGGTCTCGGCGCAGTGGACCCAGAGCAGCAGCTCGGGGTCGTCCACGCCGAGCAGCCGGTGGATCCGCCGCACGCGGGCGCCGGCCGCCTCGGCGGCTTCGGCGGTCCCGTAGCTGAGGGTTCCGACGAAGTTCGCGGTCCGCATCAGCCGGCCCCAGGGGTCCTCCCGGAAACCGCTGTTGATCATGACGCCGCGGACGGCGACGGGGTGCAGCGCCTGGAGCCAGAGGGCCCGGACGCCGGCGATCCACATCACCGGGTCGCTGTGCAGCTGCCAGGTCACGGAGCGGGGGCCGAAGAGCCCGGGGTCGGCGTCCTGCCTCATGGCGCCCAGGCTACGCCGGAACGGTTCCTTCGGAACCGGTCGGGACGGGCCCTTCGGAACCGGCCGGGACGGGCCCTCCTCCCCGGTGGGCGCCGCCGCCCCCGTGCGGGCCTCCGCCCGGCCGCGCATCCTCGAAGCATGGCCAGCAAGCTTGTCGACCCGCCCGCGCGGACGGGCGCGGGACGGACGGTGCCGGGATGACGTGGTTGTCGGTCCTCGCGGGGGCGGCGCTGATCCTGTTCGCCCTGCGGGACGTCTTCCACACGATCTGGCACCCCACCCGGCACGGCGGCCTGAGCCGACTGGTGATGCGGGGCGTCTGGCGGCTCTCGGCCCATCACCGGGAGCGGTGGCGGCCGGTCGGTCTGGCGGGGCCGGTGGGCATGATGGTGGTCGTCGCCGTCTGGGCGTTCATCGTCTCCGCCGGCTGGGGGCTCGTCTACTGGCCCTCCATGCCGGACGACTTCTCGTACGCCCCGGGGCTCGCGCCCGCCGAGCACGCGGGTCCCGTCGACGCGCTGTACGTCTCGCTCGTCACCCTGGCCACCCTCGGGCTCGGTGACATCGCGCCGACCTCGGAATGGCTGCGGATCCTCGCCCCGCTGGAGGCCCTGGTGGGCTTCGCCCTGCTGTCGGCGACCGTCGCCTGGGTCCTCGGCATCTACCCGGCCCTCGCCCGCCGCAGGGCGCTCGCGCTGCGGCTGTCCCACCTGGGCCGCAACCGCCTCACCACCCAGGCCCTCGACTCCGCCGGGGGCGCCGCGCTCCTGGACGGCCTCGCCTCGGCGCTCTCGACCGTCACCGTCGACTTCCTGCAGTACGCCGAGTCGTACTACTTCTACGACGGGGAGGAGAACATCTCCCTGGCCGGCCGCCTCGGTCACGCCGTCCGCCTGGCGGACCGGGCCGAGCGGGCCCGCCATCCGGACGTCCGGCTCTCCGCGTCGGTCCTGCGCACGGCGCTCGACGACCTGGCCACCGTCCTCGACGAGCGCTTCCTGCGCACCGGCGGGCCTTCCGACGAGGTGTTCAGGGCGTACGCGGCGGACCACGGACGCTCCCGGGACGGCGGGGGCGACGGGCCGTGAGGAGAAACCGCATTCCCCCTCGACACGATCGTCCCGGGCGCCACATCCTGTGCCCCATGGAATACCTCTGCTACCACCGCGACCGGTCCGGGTCCATGCCCCTGCGGCAGGCCCTCCTCGAAGCGCACTGGGCGTACATGGACGGCTTCGCGGAGCGGCTCATCGCGCGCGGGCCGACCTTCGACGCGACGGGCGAACGGTGCACCGGGAGCGTGCACGTCGTCGACCTGCCCGACGCCGCCGCGGCCCGGGCGTTCGCCTTCGACGAGCCCAACTACCAGGCCGGGGTGTACCGGGACGTCCTGTTGCGGCGATGGCACAACACGCTGGGACGGACGATGTGGGAGTTCCCCGGAGGACGCGAGGGCGGCAACCGCTACCTGGTCCTGGGCCTCGGGGAGGGCGAGCCCGTCGACCTCACCCCTCCGCCCGGTCCGGCGGAGCGGGACGACCTGATCGCCTACGGTCCCCTGCTGGCCGACGACGGCACCACCTGGGTGGGCACGGCGGCCCTGGTCCGCGCCCCGGACGGGGCGACGGCCGCGGCCGTCCTGCGGACCCCCGAGCGCTACGCCGACATCGAGGTCCACGACTGGTCCTTCGGCGGGCGCCCGACGACCTGACCGCCCGCCGGACCGCTTCATCCAGCATGTGAGAACCGGCGGCCGGGCGGCCGGTGGAACGCCTCCGCGCCGTCAGGGTTTCCCTGCCCGTGGCCGGTACGCGAGGAACCGGCCGCCCGTCACGCCCGATCTCCCACGAGGACGCCCCGTGTTCACGGTCAACGAGTACTTCGACGGCTCGGTGAAGTCGATCGCCTTCACGCAGGAGGAGGGCCCGGCGACCATCGGCGTCATGGCCCCGGGCGAGTACGAGTTCGGCACCGGCGCTCCGGAGACCGTGCACGTGGTCAGCGGCGCCCTGACGGTCAGGCTGCCCGGCGCCGACGCGTGGAGCACCTTCGCCGCCGGGGACCGCTTCGAGGTCCCCGGGGACAGCAGGTTCCGGCTGACGGTCGCGGTGGAGACCGCCTACCTCTGCGCATACCGCTGAGCCGCGAGCACCGCTGAGCGACGGCCCGCCCGACGGGTCGGAACAGCGAGCCGGCCGAAGGCCCGGGCCCCCGGGCTCCCGGGCTCCCGGGCTCCCGGGCTCCCGGGCTCCCCCCAGCACCGGAAGCCGGTGTCCGCGAGGGCGGTCGTCCGCTCCCGGCCGGACGGCGTCGGGACGATTCGTGTGCGCTCCCTCCCCGTCGGTCTCCGAGGACGGGCGCGGCGCCGGACGAGGGGTCTAGCGGCGGACGCGGGGCATGCCCAGGCCGATCCAGGAGATGATCTCGCGCTGGATCTCGTTGTTGCCGCCGCCGAAGGTGAAGATGACGGCGGAGCGGTAGCCGCGTTCGAGTTCCCCGTGGAGGACGGCGCCCGCCGAGCCCTCCTTGAGGGCGCCGACGGCGCCGACGACCTCCATGAGGGCGGCGTAGGCGTCGCGGCGGGCCTCGGAGCCGTAGACCTTGACGGCGGAGGCGTCCTGGGGGGTGAGGGTGCCGTGCTGGACGGCGTTCACCATCTGCCAGTTGAGGAGCTTCATCGCGTCGAGGCGGGCGTGGGTGCGGGCCAGGGTGCGGCGGACCCAGGGCAGGTCGATGACGCGGCGGCCGTCGGAGAGCGGGGTGTCGGCGGCCCAGCGCCGGACGTCGTGGAGGGCGCGGATCGCCGTGGTGCCGTGGGCGGCGAGGGTGACGCGCTCGTGGTTGAGCTGGTTGGTGATGAGCCGCCAGCCCTTGTTCTCCTCGCCGACGCGGTGGGAGACCGGGACGCGGACGTCGTCGTAGTGGCTCGCGGTGGTGTCGTGCGAGGCGAGGGTGTTGATGATCGTGCAGGAGTAGCCGGGGTCGCTCGTCGGCACGAGGAGCATGGTGATGCCCTTGTGCGGCGGGGCTTCGGGGTCCGTGCGGACGGCGAGCCAGACCCAGTCGGCGGTGTCGCCGTTCGTCGTCCAGATCTTCTGGCCGTTGACGACGTACGCGTCGCCCTCCCGCACCGCGCGGGTCTTCAGGGCGGCCAGGTCGGTGCCCGCGTCGGGCTCGCTGTAACCGATGGCGAAGTCGATCTCGCCGGAGAGGATGCGGGGCAGGAAGTACGCCTTCTGCTCGTCCGTGCCGTAGCGCATGATCGTCGGGCCGACGGTGTTCAGCGCCATCAGCGGCAGCGGCACGCCGGCCTGCGCGGCCTCGTCGAAGAAGATGAACTGTTCCATGGGGGTCAGGCCGCGCCCGCCGTACTCGGTGGGCCAGCCCACCCCGAGCCAGCCTTCGGAGCCGAGGCGCCGCACGGTCTCGCGGTAGAAGCGCTTCTGGGCCGCCGGGTCGGCGTGGCGGGTGTGGACGTCGTCCGGGACCAGTTCGGCGAAGTACGCCCGCAGTTCGGCGCGCAGGCCGTTCTGCGCGGGCGTGTACTCGAGGTGCATGGCGTCCTCCCGTGGCGGCGTCCGGCGGTGTGCCGCGGCATCCGCCGCGTCCCCGTGCGGTGCGACGCGCGACGGCGGACACGGTAGAACGTGTTCCATAAATGCGGAAGCCCCGGGACGGCCGGGGCCCCGGCTCGGTGCGACCGATCCGGGGCCCGCGGGAGGGGAAGGGCGAGAAACCGGCCCGAAGGCCGGCCGGGTCCTATGGCAGGAGCTCCTCCATGGAGGCGCGCCCCTTCTCCGCCATGCGGCGTTCCGCCCAGGCGAGGGTCTTCGGATTCACGTCACGGCCGGAGGCGAGGACCAGGTCCTCGGCCGTGAACTCGCCGCCCTCCGGGCCGGCGTGCAGCTGCTTGTCGGGCGTCGGACGCTCCCCCAGGAACGTCTTGTCGGGCTCAGCGTTCATGCCGCCTCCTACGTGTTCGTCCGGCACTCGCCATTCTCGTGTCCGGTCCCCGTCCGCGCATCCGGGACCGCTCTCGGGCCGCCCGTGCCGTCCGTGTCCCTCGTGCCGCCCCGGGGCGGTCACCCCGTGTCGACGGGGCGTCGACGGGGCGTCGACGGCCCCGGCGAAGGCGGGCCCCCGTCCGAGGGGCCGACCGTGCCCCAGCCGCCGCCCCTGCCCCCGCACCGCCTGCGGGTGACCGCCGTCCACCCGGGTGACCCCGCGCACGCGCCGTGTCACCCGGGGCGCCCCGAGCCTCGACGGCTCCGCCCTCACGGGCCGCTCGGGACGGCGCGGTCCGTGCGGGCCGCGTCACCGCGTGCCGGGCCCCCGGCCGGGGTCCTCCCCCTCCCGGACCGGGGCGGCCGCCCCGGGGGAGAGGCCGGTGCCCTCCTCGTGGCCGCGTGCGTACGCCTCCGGGGGCAGGGCCGCGCGGAGCACCGCCCCGGCGCGGACCCGGATCGCGGCCTCGGTCCGCGCGGTGAAGGGGCGGAAGCCGCCGCCCGTGTCGGCACCGGCGTGTTCGCGGTTGTCGAGGACCAGCGGCATCCGGCGCCCGGCGCAGTGCTCGACGAGGGCAGCGAACCGGCCCTTCGGGTCGGTCGGGGGAACGGCCGGGGTGTGCCGGAGCTGGGCCTCGTGGGCCCCGAGCGCGGTGAGGACGCCGACGGCGACCGTGGACTCCCCGCGTACGGAGGCGAGTTCGGCGAGGTGGACGGGACCCTCGTACGTCCCGGCCGTCTCCGGGGCGAGCCGCGTCTTGCCCACGCCGCCCGGCCCGGTGAGGGTGACGAGCCGCCGCCCGTCCCGGGCGGCGAGCGAGTCCAGTTCGTCGGTCCGGCCGATGAACGGGGTCAGGCGGGCGGGAAGGGCGCCGGACGGAGCGGGTGGCGGGGGCGGCACGGGTCCACCGCCCGTGAGGAGTTCGGCGTGCAGGGAGCGCGGCTCCGGTCCCGGGTCGGTGCCGAGTCGAAGGCCTCGTCGAGGAGCGTGGCCACCCGTTCGGCGTGGCCGGCGGCGAGCGCGGCGGCGCCTTCGGCGGCGAGCCGTTCGAAGCGGTGCGGGTCGACGGCGTCGGGGTCGGCGGCCGGCCGGTGGCCGCCGGGGCGGAGGCGACGGCCTCGCGGCCGAGGGCGCGGCGCAGGCGGCCGACGAGGGCCTGGAGCGCCGCCGTGCGGTCCTGGTCGTCGGTCGGGTCGGCGTCGGCCCACACCTGGTCGATCAGCGCGCCGGGGCCCACCGTGCGCCCTCCGGCCGCGGCGAGCGCGGTGAGGAGTGCCCGGAGCCCGGCGCCGCCGAGGACCGCCTCCGTCCTGTCGTCGGCGCGGAAGGCCCGGGACGGACCGAGGACGCGGCAGGACGGCGGCTGCACCGGCCCGTTCCGGCGCGGACGGGAGGGACCCCCTCGCCCTCTCGACCGGCCCGGCCTCCTCCCTCCCCGGCCTGCGGCCCGGTCCGCTCGCCCCCTCGCTCCAGCCCGCCCCGCCCGGCCCGGTTCGTCGCGGCGAACTCGCGCCACGCCGTGTCGCCGCCATGGCGTCCGCGGGGTGCGGGTTCGACAATGGGGAGGATGACCGATGACGACCGGCGTACGCGCAGTGGCGAGATCGGGCCCGCCGAGTGGCTCGCCATGAACCGGACCGGCAGCTTCGACTGGGATCTCGACACGGGCACCATCGATGTCGACGAGTCCGGGCTGCTGATCTTCGGCGTGGCCCCGGACGCCTTCGACGGACGGCCGTCGTCGATCGTGACGCGCCTGGCGCCCGACGAGCAGGTCAAACTGGAGGACGTCGTACGGCAGGCCGTACGGAGCGGCGCGGTCTCGTACACGGCGCACTTCCCCATCCCGCAGGCCGAGGGGTCACCCCACTGGACGCACGTGCAGGCGCGGATCCTGCGCTCGCCCGACGGCCGGGCCCGGCGGATCGTCGGCATCGTGCGGGACACGACCGCCGAGGTCGCGCACTTCGCCTTCGTGCAGGAGCTGGAGAAGCGGCGCGAGGTCCAGACGAACATCGTCGAGCGGACGACGAACGCGCTGTCGCGCGCGGTGACCGTGGACGACGTGACCGCCGCCCTGACCGGGCCGGGCGGCCTCGCCCGGCTCGGCGCGGACGGTCTCGCCCTCGGTCTCGTCGAGAACGGCTCGCTCAACCTCATCGCGCTCAGCGGCGAGTCCCTCGACGTCCTCGACGACTTCCGCAGCCGTCGCCTCGACCGGAAACTGCCGCTGGCCGAGGCGGTGCTGAGCGGACGGCCCCGGTTCGTCTCCTCGTTCCCCTCGCTGGGGCGGGACTTCCCCGAACTCGCCCCCTACCTGCCGCACCTGGAGTTCCGGGCCGCCTGCTACCTCCCGCTGGTGGCGCAGGCGCGTTCGCTCGGCGGCATGGCCCTGTTCTACCGGGGCCGCACCTCCTTCAACGCCGACGAGCGCAACCTCGCCCTCGGCCTCGCGGCGATCGTCGCCCAGTCGCTCCAGCGGGCGATCCTCTTCGACGAGGAGCGGGAGTTGGCCACCGGACTCCAGGCGACGATGCTGCCGCGTCGGATCCCGCAGTTCACCGGCGGCGAGATCGCCGTCCGCTACCACGCGGCGTGGAGCGGACGGCAGGTCGGCGGCGACTGGTACGACGTGATCCCGCTGCCGCGCGGCCGGGTCGGGGTCGTCGTCGGCGACGTCCAGGGCCACGACACGCACGCCGCCGCCATCATGGGGCAGCTGCGGATCGCCCTGCGCGCGTACGCCGGTGAGGGGCACGCCCCGTCGACCGTCCTGGCCCGGGCCTCCCGGTTCCTCGCCGAGCTGGACACCAACCGCTTCGCGACCTGCACGTACGCGCAGGTGGACCTGGCGAGCGGCGCCCTGCGCGCCGTACGGGCCGGGCATCTCGATCCGTTGATCCGGCACACCGACGGCCGGGTCGGGCAGCCGAAGCTGCGGGGTGGGCTCCCGCTGGGCCTCGCGACCGTGTTCGGCGACGAGGAGTTCCCGGAGACGCGGCTCGACCTGGTGCCCGGCGAGACGCTGGTGCTCTGCACGGACGGGCTCGTCGAGCAGCCCGGCTCGGACATCGAGTCCGGTCTCGCCGCGCTCTCGGGCGCGATCGCCAGCGGTCCGCCGCAGGCGGAGGCGCTCGCCGACCACCTCTCCGAACGCCTCTGGGAGCGGTGGGGTTCGGGCGACGACGTGGCGCTCCTGGTGCTGCGGCGCAGTCCGGACCCGGGCACGCCCCGGGCGCCGCGCATCCACCAGTACATCCACCAGGCCGATCCGCAGGGGCTCTCGGACGCGCGGGCGGCCGTCGGGCAGGCGCTCCGCGACTGGGGCATGCCGGAACTCGTCGACGACGCGGAGCTGTTGACGGGTGAGCTGCTCGTGAACGTGCTGCTGCACACCGAGGGCGGAGCGGTGCTGACGCTGGAGGTGCTGCCCGAGCCGGTGCGGCGGGTGCGGCTCTCGGTGCAGGACCGGTCGAGCGCCTGGCCCCGGCGGCGCACCCCCGGCGAGGCCGCGACCTCGGGCCGGGGGATGCTCCTGATCGACGCGCTGGCCTCCCGGTGGGGCGTGGAGCCGCGCGGCGAGGGCAAGGCCGTGTGGTGCGAGATCGGGCCCGCGCAGGTGACGGTCGACGCCGCCCCCGGCGGTGGGTGAGGAGGCCGCCGTGGACCCCGTCGCCGCGCTGGACCGCATCGCGTTCCTGCTGGAACGCGCCGGGGCGCCGGGCTACCGGGCGCGCGCCTTCCGGACCGCCGCCGCGGTCGTCGCGGCCCTGCCGGAGGGCGAGGCGGCCCGGCTGTCGGCGGCGGGCGCCCTGGAGTCGTTGAAGGGCATCGGGCCGAAGACGGCGGCGGTGGTGCGCGAGGCCCTGGAGGGCCGGGTTCCGGAGTATCTGGCGCACCTGGAGGAGGAGTCGGAGGCCGCCCCGGGACCGACGGAGGGGGACGGTCGCGCGGGCGGGGCGCTGCGGGCGGCCCTGCGCGGTGACTGCCATCTGCATTCGGACTGGTCCGACGGCGGCGCCGGCATCGAGGCCATGGGGCGGACGGCGGCGGCGATCGGGCACGAGTGGGCGGTCCTCACCGACCACTCGCCGCGTCTGACGGTGGCGCGGGGCCTGTCCCCCGAGCGCCTGCGGCGCCAACTGGACGTGGTGGCGCGGCTCAACGAGGAGTGGGCGCCGTTCCGGCTCCTCACCGGGATCGAGTGCGACATCCTGGACGACGGCTCGCTCGACCAGGAGCCGGAGCTGCTCGACCGCCTCGACCTGGTCGTCGGCTCGGTCCACTCGAAGCTCCGGATGGACGCCCGGTCGATGACCCGCCGCCTCGAACGGGCCGTGCGCGACCCGCTGGTGGACGTGCTCGGGCACTGCACGGGACGCCTGGTGGCGGGCGGGCGGCTGCGGCCCGAGTCCGGGTTCGACGCGGAGCGCGTCTTCGCCGCCTGCGCCGAGTCGGGGACGGCCGTGGAGATCAACAGCCGCCCGGAGCGCCTCGATCCGCCGCGCCGGCTGTTGCGGACGGCGGTCGCGGCGGGCACGTGCTTCGCCGTCGACACGGACGCCCACGCGCCCGGTCAGCTGGAGTGGCAGATCCTGGGTTGCGCACGGGCCGAGGAGTGCGGGGTCCCGCCGGAGCGGGTGATCAACACCTGGCCGGCGGAGCGGCTGCTGGAGTGGGCGCGGGGCTGAGGCGCCGGCGGAGCCGGAGGAGGCCGGCTCCGCCGGGCGTCAGGCGCGCTGCCAGACCGTGGTCGCGTTGCAGAACTCGCGGATGCCGTGGCCGGAGAGCTCCCGGCCGTACCCCGAGCGCTTGATCCCGCCGAAGGGGAGCGCGGGGTGCGAGGCCGTCATGCCGTTGACGAAGACGCCGCCCGCCTCCAGGTCGCGGACGAAGAACGCGATGTCCTCCTGGGAGCGCGTCCAGACGTTGGAACTGAGGCCGAACGGGGAGTCGTTGGCGACGGCCACCGCCTCCTCGACGTCATGGACCGGGTAGACGGTGGCGACCGGGCCGAAGGCCTCCTCGTGGTGGATCCGCATCTCCGGCGTGATGCCGGTGAGGACGGTGGGCCGGTAGTACCAGCCGTTCCGGAGCGCGGGCTCCTCCGGGCGCTGTCCGCCGCAGAGGACGGTGGCGCCCCGCTCGACGGCGTCGTCGACGAGCGCCTCCAGGTCGGCCCGGCCCTGCTCGGTGGCGAGGGGGCCGACGTCGGTGGACTCGTCGAGGGGGTCGCCGACGGTGAGGGCGTTCATGGCGGCGGTGAAGCGCTCCGAGAAGTCGTCGTACACGTCGTGGTGGACGATGAACCGTTTGGCGGCGATGCAGGACTGTCCGTTGTTCTGCACGCGCGCGGTGACGGCGGTCTTCACGGCTCCGACGATGTCGGCGGAGGGCATGACGATGTACGGGTCGCTGCCGCCGAGCTCCAGGACGGTCTTCTTCACCTCGCCGCCCGCGACGGCGGCGACGGACCGGCCGGCCGGCTCGCTGCCGGTGAGGGTGGCGGCCACCACCCGGGGGTCCCGGAGGACGCCCTCGACCTCGCGGGAGCCGATGAGGAGGGTCTGGAAGCAGCCGTCCGGATATCCGGCGCGCCGGAAGAGGTCGCCCAGGTAGAGCGCGGTCCTCGGCACGTTGGAGGCGTGTTTGAGCAGGCCGGTGTTGCCCGCCATGAGCGCGGGCGCGGCGAAGCGGATCACCTGCCAGAGCGGGAAGTTCCACGGCATGACGGCGAGGATCGGGCCGAGGGGCCGGTAGTGGACCCGGGCCATGTCGGCGCCCGAGTCCTGGACGTCGCTCTCGGCCGGGTGCTCGTCGGCGAGCAGTTCCTCCGCCTTCTTGGCGTACCAGCGCATGGCCTTCGCGCACTTGGCGGCCTCCGCGCGGGCGGCGACGATCGGCTTGCCCATCTCGGTGGTCATGGTGCGGGCGATGTCCTCGGTGTCCTCGTCGAGGAGGGTCGCGGCGGCGCGCATGAGCCGGGAGCGCTCGGCGAAGGAGGTCGTGCGGTACTGGCGGTACGCCTCGTGCGCGGCGGCGATGCGCCGCTCGACCTCCTCGGGCCCGTGGGCCTCGTAGGTGCGCAGCGTCTCACCCGTCGCGGGGTTCACGGTGGCGATGCCCATGACGTGCCTCCTGCCCTCGGCCCCCGTCCGTAACCTTTCCCTCCCCGAACTCCCCCCCTCCCCGAACCTTCCCCTCCCCGGCCGTCGGCGCAACAGGGGCGGGGCGGCGGGGTGACCCCCCGCCCGATCGGCCGGAGCTGGACCGGTCCCAAGGATGCGCGATACGGACTATTCGGGAGGATGGGCACAGAAGCATCCACACGGAGCTCACGAACGAGAGGCATTCGTCATGGCTGTTTCCAGCACTCCGATCGGGCTCACCCGGGGCGCGCACGTCGGGATCTCGGTCTCGGACCTGGACGTGGCGATCGATTTCTACCAGGCCCTGACGGGGCGGCCGCCCGTCGCGCAGGGGACCATGCACAGCGTGCGCCTCGGCACGTCGCAGGGGTTGCCCGACGCGCACCTGCGGTACGCCACGATCAACATCGACGGCCTCGGCATCGACCTGATCGAGTTCCAGGATCCGGTGGGCTGGCGGACGAACGGGGCGGCGAACCGCCCGGGATCCATGCACCTCTGCTTCGCGGTCGACGACTTCGACGCCGTGTACAAGCGCATGAAGGAGGCCGGTTACGACTTCCTCGGCGACGACTACACGTTTCTCGCGGGCGAGGTCACCCCGGACGCGGCCCTCGGCACCAGGGTCGCGTATTTCAACGACCCCGACGGCACCAACCTGGAGATCATCGAGCCCAGGGGCGGATTCGCCCCGTAGGCGCCGCGAAGACCCGCGGGCGGAGCACGACGCCTCGCGCCGCCCTCCCGACGCCGCCCGGGACCGGCGGGCCCGCTCCCCCGGCCGGGCGCCCGGGGGAGCGGGCCCCCTCGGCGTCCGCCGCACGGCGGTCGGACCTCACCGCGAGGGGGCCGCCGGAGCGGGACCGGCCGTCAGCCAGGTCAGGGCCCCCCTGAGGTGGGCCCGGAAGGCGGGGTCGCCGTAGGTTTCGGACGCGTGCCCCAGGGCGGTGAAGAAGACGCGGCCCCGGTCGATCTCCCGGCACCAGACCAGCGGGTGGTCGGCACCGTGGGTGCCGCCCCGGTAGGTGGTCTCGTCGGCCCGGGCCAGGACCCGTACGGGCTGCCCGGAGGTCCGGGGGTCCGAGGTGAAGTTGTACCACTCGTCCGTCCGCTCCCAGCGTTCCGGAAGCGGGGCGGTCGCCGGGTGTTCCCGGTCGTCGACGAGCACCGTGCCCGGCTGGATCTCCGGGTGCCCGTCGAAACGGGTGCCGAGCAGTTCGCCGTAGAAGGGCCAGTCGGGTTCGGCGTTGGCGGCGGCGTGGACGGCGAGGAGGGAGCCGCCGTTCCGGAGGTACGCCTCGAAGGCGGCACGCCCCCCGGGCGTCAGGACGTTCCCCGTCGTGGAGAGGAGGACGACGACGGCGCACCCCTCCAGGCGCTCCGGCGTGAAGACCGCCGGGTCCTCGGTGACCTCGGCCGTCCGGCCGAGGTCCGCCGCCAGCTCGACGAGAGCGGCGGCTCCGGCGGGGATCGAGTCGTGGCGGTACCCGGCCGTGCGGGTGTGGACGAGGACGTCGGCAGTGGTCACGCGAAGGGCTCCAGGAAGGGCGGCGGGAGGAGGAACGGCTCCGAAAGCGAGGAGGGAAAGCGCTTTCCCCCCCTCCGTGACCGTAGCCACCCGAAACCGCGGGCCGCAACCCCTCCCGTTCCCGCCCACCGCCCCGATGACATCCCTTCACGATCATGGCCGACGGCCCTCGCCCACGTCGCCGGCCGCTCCACCGGCGATCCGCTCGATCCGGACCCGCGGGTCACCCTCGACTTCCCTCCGCACTTCCCGCACCGGCTCGCGGACGAGGGGTCCACCGCTCCCAGTTCGTCACCGGCACCGGCACCGGCGGCCTCCCCGCCCGCCCCGGCGGGGACCACCGGCACGGGGAGAGCCGCATCTTCGGCGGCGCGTACGACGCCGCCCCGGCGGAGACGCGCCCGGTCCACGGCGCGCCCGACCTCCGCCACCGCCCCTTCGGCGCCGCGCCCCGCTTCGGCTCCGCCCATCTGCGGCTCACGGCGGCCTCCGTGGAGCGCGCGAGCTTCTGCCACCCCGACAGCTTCCTGGAGCCCGGCGACTTCGGCGTCGCGCCCCGGATGCGGCTGATCGCCCTCGCCGGGGCCGACGAGAAGATCCGCTCGACGACCACATCGAGGCCCAGGTGCACGGGCCGGTCGTGATCGGGCGGGACGTGGAGGCGCTGGTTCTGGACCCGAGCCACCGGGGTACGGAGGTGGAGGAGGCGGCGCGGCGGCTGCCGTGCCGGGTGGAGTGGCACGGGGGTTTCCGCGTCTCCGTCGACGAACTGCGGCGGCACCCCGGCTTCCGGGGGCCCGGGTACGTGGAACCGGCGGCCCGGATCGCCGTCGACGGCCTGCTGGACCCGCGGATCGTGCAGGAGGCGGCGGCGCCAGGGCGGTACGACCCGCAGGGCGTGAAGGAGGTCTGGCACCACCTGGCCCGTTTCGGCGCCCCGACGAGCTGAGCGGCGCCCCGCCCGGGACGGTGCGGCGACGCCCCGGGCCGGGCGCCGGTCCCGCGTCCGGCCCGGCCGTCGGCTGAGCCGTGCGCCACACCGGCTCCCGATGCATTGGCGTATCGGATACACCTCTGTATCTTTTGGCGCGCCGTGCACCACTCACGCGTCACCCACGCGCCCCGCTCACCGAGGAGCCGCCATGAGCACCGTGCCGCCCGCGATCGCCGCCGCCGTCGGGCCCCTGCCCGAGGGGGCCGTCGTCCCGCTGCCGCCCACCTTCGACTCCGTCGAGGAGGAGCGCGCGTACCGCAAGGAACAGCTCGCCGCCGGGTTCCGGATCTTCGGGAGGTTCGGCTTCTCCGAGGGCGTCGCCGGGCACATCACCGTCCGCGATCCGGGCGACCCGGATGCCTTCTGGGTCAACCCCTTCGGCATGAGCTTCACCCAGATCAAGGCCTCGGACCTGATCCTGGTCGACCACGAGGGGAACGTCCTCGAAGGGCGCCGGCCCGTGAACCGGGCCGCGTTCGTCATCCACTCCCGGGTCCACGCCGCCCGCCCCGACGCGATCGCCGCCGCGCACTCGCACTCCCTGCACGGCAAGGCCTTCTCCAGCCTCGGCGTCCCGCTCGACCCGATCACCCAGGACGCCTGCGCGTTCTTCGAGGACCACGGGATCTACGACGACTACCGGGGCGTCGTGAACGAGACCGAGGAGGGCGAACGGGTCGCCAAGGCCCTCGGCGACCACAAGGCGGTCATCCTCAAGAACCACGGGCTGCTCACCGTCGGCCACTCCGTCGCCGAGGCCGTGTGGTGGTTCGTCACCATGGAGCGCTCCTGCCAGGCGCAGCTCCTCGCGATGGCGGCGGGCACCCCGCAGCTCATCGACCGCGAGACGGCCCTCCTCACCCGGGGGCAGATCGGCGGGCACCTGGCCGGGTGGTTCCAGGCGCGCCCCCTGTGGGATCAGATCACCGCGTCCGACCCCGACCTCTTCGACTGACTCCCGGGCCGGTCGGAGGGGCCGGGGACCTCACGCGTCGTCGCCTCCAGGAGGGGGACGAGGAACTGCCGCTCCAGGGTGCCGGGCAGCAGCTCGGCCGGCTCCACGTAGCTCTGCGCGAGACCGCCCTCGCGCAGGGCGATGAGGAGCCGGGCGAACCGGTCGGCGCTCACGGTCAGTTCGCGTCCGGCGCGGCGCAGCACGAGGGTGAGGCCGCGGGCGATCTCGGCCCGCAGCCGCTCGTCGTGGCGCGCGAGCACCCAGGCGGCCTGCGGGTCGCGGATGGCGTGCAGGGTGAACTCGGTGGTGACGAGGTACCACTCCCGCTCGTCCGGTTCGACGCGGGCGGCGAGCTCCGCGAGCCGGGGCAGGGTGTACTCCTCGGGCGCCAGCGCGTCGATGGACTCGGCGAGGCGCCGTACGGTCCGCTCGCTGTGCTCGTCGAAGAGGGCGAGGAAGAGCTCTTCCTTGCTCGCGAAGTTCGAGTAGTACGCGCCCCGCGTGTAACCGGCGCGCTCGCAGATCTGCTCGATCGTCGTCGCGTGGAAGCCGTGCTCGGCGAAGGTCTCCAGTGCTGCCTTCAGGAGCGCCGCGCGGGTGCGGGGCCGCCTCCTGGTGACGCCTTTCGGCACGGGTGCGTCCTCCTCGTCAGACAGGCCCTGAGGCCGCTCGCGCGGCGGACGCCCACCTTACCGGCGTCTCCTTCCCGGGCGGCGATCAGCGTCGGCGGATAAAATTCACGCATGGCAGAGCGGCCCTTCGTGCCCGCGGCACCTGATCTGATCCTCGAGATGGACGGGGACGCGACGCTCATGAACCCGAGTCGCGTCTATCGCATCGGGCGCGACCCCACCAGCGACATCGTGCTCGCGGACGCCCGGGCGTCCTGGCACCACGCGGTGCTCAGCGCCGTGGACGGCCACTGGACCCTGGCGGACGAGGGCAGTACGAACGGCACGTTCGCGGACGGCCTGCGGGTCGCCCGGGAACGGCCGGTCGGTCCCGGGACGGTCGTGCGGTTCGGGCATCCGGCCGACGGACCGCGCGCGGTCCTCTCGACCGGCGCCCCGGCCCGGCCGGCGGGGCCTCGCGCCGCACCGGCGCCCCCTCCCCCGCCGGAGCCCGTACGGGAGACCCCGCCGGAGCCCGCATGGGAGGCCCAGCCGGAGCCCGCATGGGAGGCCCCGCCGGAGCCCGCACCGGAAGACGTGCGGCCGGCCGGGTCACCGCCCCGGCCGGAGGGCGTGCGGGAAGCCGCGCCGCCGCCGGAGGCTCCGCCGGAGCACCGGCCCGAGGCCCCGTCCGACCCCGCTCCCGCCCCCGACCCCGTACCGGGGTCCGAGGTCCTCCGGCCGCCCTCCGTCTCGCGTCCCGCCATGACCGGCACCTTCCGGCAGCCGACGTCCGTGCGGCCGCTGCCGGCCCGCACCGTCCGGATCGGGCGCGCCCCCGACAACGACGTGGTCGTCGCCGACCTGGTCGTGTCCCGGCGGCACGCCGAACTCCGTGCCCACCCCGACGGCACCTACTGGATCCACGACCTCGGCAGTCACAACGGCACCTTCCTGAACGGCGCCCCCGTCGTGGACGCCCGCGTGACGACGGAGGACATCGTCGGCATCGGCCGGTCCGCGTTCTGCCTGATCGGCGGACAGCTCGTCGAGTTCACCGACACCGGCGAGGTCTCGCTCGACGTCCGGTCGCTCGCGGTGACCGTCGACCACGGACGCCGCACGCTCCTCGACGAGGTGTCGTTCCCGGTGGGCGAGAAGTGCCTGCTCGCGGTCGTCGGCCCGTCCGGGGCCGGGAAGTCGACGCTCCTGAACGCGCTCACCGGTCAGCGCCCGGCCGACCGGGGCACGGTGCTCTACGACGGCCGTGACCTCTACCGGGACTACGCCGAACTGCGCCAGCGCATCGGGCTCGTCCCGCAGGACGACATCCTGCACCTCCAGCTCACCGTCCGGCGGGCCCTCGGGTACGCCGCCGAACTGCGCTTCCCCGAGGACACGGTGGCGGCCGAACGGCAGGCCCGGGTCGACGAGGTGATCCGGGAACTCGGGCTCGTGGAGCGCGCCGACCAGCCGATCCACAGCCTCTCCGGCGGCCAGCGCAAGCGGGTGAGCGTCGCCCTCGAACTGCTCACCAAGCCCTCCCTGCTCTTCCTGGACGAGCCGACCTCCGGGCTCGATCCGGGCATGGACCGCTCCGTGATGCACATGCTGCGCGGGCTCGCGGACGACGGGCGCACGGTCGTCGTGGTCACGCACAGCGTGCTCAGCCTCGACGGGTGCGACCGGCTGCTCGTGCTCGCGCCGGGCGGCCGGATCGCCTACTACGGGCCGCCCGGGGACGCGCTCGGCTTCTTCGGCTTCGAGCAGTGGCCGGAGGCCTTCGAGGCCTTCGAGAACGACCGGGACCGCGACTGGGCAGGACAGTACCGGGCCTCCCGCTTCCATCGCCGGTACATCGCGGACACGACGGCCGGTCCCGACGTCCCCGTGCCCGGCGCCTCCGCGGGCGGGGCCGGGGCCGGGGAACCCGCCCCTCCGCCGAAGGCGCAGAGCTGGGGCTCCCAGCTGCGGACGCTCGTGCGCCGGTACGCGGCGGCGCTCTCCGCCGACCGGACCTTCCTCGCCATCATGATCGCGCTGCCGTTCGTGATGGGCGCCATGGCCCGGGCGCTGTCCGAGGGCAGCCTCAACCCCGAGTCGACGCTGAACGTGCTGCTCATCCTCTGCGTGGGCGGCGTCCTCACGGGCGCCGCGAACGCCGTGCGGGAGCTGGTCAAGGAGCGCTCGATCTACCGGCGCGAGAGAGCCGTCGGCCTCTCCCGTTCCGCCTATCTCGCCTCGAAGGTGGTGGTCCTCGGGCTGATCACGGTCGTGCAGGCGGTGGTCCTGACGCTGGTGGCGCTGATCGGCGTACCGCTGAACGTGCCCGGCGGCAAGGGCGTCCTGATGCCGCCCCTGGTGGAGATCACCCTCGCCGTCGCGCTGCTCTCCTTCACGGCGATGATGCTCGGCCTGCTGGTCTCGGCGCTGGTCCGCAAGGAGGAGGTGACGATGCCGCTGCTCGTCCTCCTCGCGATCGTGCAGGTGGTGTTCTGCGGGGCGCTCCTGAAGGTGCGCGGCACGCCCGTCCTGGAGCAGCTGGCCTGGCTCGTGCCCTCGCGGTGGGCGTTCGCGGCGATGGGCGCGACGATCGACATCGGGAAGATCGCACCGAGCGAGAAGACCGCCGATCCGCTGATGCGGCACACGGCGGAGGCCTGGCTGTTCGACATGGGCGTCCTGGTGGTGCTCTGTCTCGTCCTCGGCCTGCTCGTGGCGCGGCTGCTGCGCCGCCACGAGCCGGTCGTGATGCGGAGGTAGGCCCGTGAGCCCTCCCGCGACGGGTCCCACGGTGGAGGTGCGGCCGTGAGCGTCCCCGGCTCCGAGTACGACGTGCCGGACTTCCGGCCCACCCATGTGGTGCCGCGTTCCGGGCTCTCCGCCTGGGAGGCGCCCGACCCGACGCTGCCCACGACGCCCCTCGACGCCTTCCTGCCGGTACGGCTCGTGGAACGGGCCGGCGACTGGGGGCGGGTGCTGTGCTCCAACGGCTGGACCGCGTGGGTCGACGCGCGCCTCCTCGTGAGCGTGCCCGACGATCCGCCGGCGGCGGGCGGGCCCCTCACCAGGACCGCCGATCCCCGGCCGCTCATCGCGCGCGCCGAGGACGCGCTCGGTCGTTACCGGCGGGCGGCGGAGGAGCTGGGCGGGGGCCGGCTCGACGGCGAGGGCTTCCGGCTGCGGACCCGGGGCCTGCGGGTCGGCATGGTCGTCGACGGCGAGTCGGTGTGGCTGTACGACGCGGAGCACGAGCGCTGGGTGTACTGCGACGGCGTCGGACTCGGTACGTACGCGGCCTCGGCGGCGCCGTCGGCCGCCCCGGCCGGGGAGCCCGAGGACGAACGGAAGGACACCGCGCCCCCGGCGCACGAGCCGACCCAGGTGGTGCTGCGCGGCGATCCCGCCGTCGCCGCCGGGCCGCCGCCGACCCAGGTGGTGGAACGGCCCCCGCCGCCGACCCAGGTGGTGGAACGGGCCCCGGGACCGGACGGTGAGGGCTGATGCCCGGCGGGGCGCACGGGGACCCGGAGATCCCGGCGGGCCGGCCCTCGGGGATCGTCGGCAAGGAGATCGCGGGCTACCGGGTGGAGGGCGAGATCGGGCGCGGCGGCATGGCGGTCGTGTACCGGGCGCGGGACCTGCGCCTCGACCGGACGGTGGCGCTGAAGCTGCTCGCCCCGGAACTGGCCCGCAACGACACCTTCCGCAGACGCTTCGCCCACGAGTCGCGGGTCGCCGCCTCGATCGACCACCCGCACATCGTGCCGGTCTTCGAGGCGGGCGAGACGGAGGGCGTGCTGTACATCGCCATGCGGTACGTGGCGGGGCAGGACCTGGTGGCCCTGCTCGACCGCGAGGGGCCGCTGCCGCCGGTGAAGGCGGGCCGGATCGCGGTGCAGGTGGCCTCGGCCCTGGACGCGGCGCACGCGCACGACCTGGTGCACAGGGACGTGAAGCCCGGCAACATCCTGGTCGCCGAGGGCACCGACGGCGACCACCCGGAGCACGTGTACCTGACCGACTTCGGACTGACCAAGAAGTCGCTGTCCCTCACGGGCTTCACGACGGTGGGCGAGTTCGTCGGGACCCTCGACTACGTGGCGCCCGAGCAGATCTCCGGCAAGCCGGTGGACGGCCGGTGCGACGTCTACAGCCTGGCGTGCGTGGTCTTCGAGACCCTCGTGGGGGCGCCGCCGTTCCGCCGCGACACCGACTGGGCGGTGCTGTGGGCGCAGCAGTACGATCCGCCGCCGCCGCTCTCCGAGGTGCGGGCGGGGCTGCCGGAGGCGGCGGACGCGGTCTTCGCCAAGGCGCTGGCGAAGACCCCCGAGGAGCGGTACGGGACGTGTCTGGAGTTCGTCGCCGCGCTGCGCGCCGTCCTGACCGACGCGCCCGCCGCCGACGGCCCGGTGGCGCCCCGGGGCCCCCGTCCCCTCGGCGCGCCCCCCGCCCCGCCCGCATGGGCGCGCCCGGTCTTCCGCGAACTGGACCCGGGCGGAGCGCGCTGACGGGACCGGCCGCGGCGGAGGACGTTCCCGAGCCCTGCCGGGAGTGACGGGAGGGTCGGCGCCGTGTGCCGGGGTGATCGCGGGCCGGTCGCCGCCGCGCTCGCGACGGCACGGCTCAGCACCGCCGAGCGCCTGCCGGGGCGCCCCGGTCCTGCGTCCTGCCCGGGCGCCCGGAGCCCGTGCCCCGGCGAGGTGTCCTGGCCCGGCGCCCTGGCTAGGTGTCCCGGTCGACCTCGCCCTTGCGGCGGACCCGGGAGGCCAGGAGGCCGCCGAGGAAGCCGAGGGCCAGGCCCCAGAGGAGTCCGAAGCCGGCCGTCTTCCAGACGTCCGGGCGGAGGACGACCTGGCCGCCGAGCGAGTCGAGGTCGCCGATGCCGAGGACCGAGAGGCCGAAGTGGGCCTCGACCAGGGTGACCGGCGCGGCGACCAGCATGGTGAGGGCGAAGGCGACGCCCAGGTGCAGGGCGTGCTGCCAGAGCGTGGTCCGGGCCGGGGAGCGGACGGCCGCCAGGAAGGCCGCGGCCAGCACCAGGACGGCGGCGACGGGCAGCAGCCACCAGGCGCGCGCGTCCTGGGCGGCGAGGGAGGACAGGTCGACGGTCGAGAGGTCGGGGCTGTCGCCGCCGCCCCGCAGGACGGCGTCGAGGACCTGCGGCATGGGCAGGCCGAAGGGACCTTCCGCCTTTCCCTGCCAGGAGCCGCCGATGCCCACGCCGAGCGCGAGCCAGGTGACGTTGGGCAGGCCGAGGAGGAGGACGGCGAAGGTCTCCGCGGCGTGGCCCTTGGCCGCCGCGACGACGATCCCGACGACCAGACCCACGACGACGTACGCGAGGAGCAGCAGGAGCATCGCGAAGGCCGCGGGCCGGACGGGCTCCTGGTAGCGGACGAGCCGGGACGGCAGCGGGGTCCTGCGGGAGACGAGGAGGGCGACGGCGAGCACGCCGAGGATCCACAGGAGTCCGTAGAAGAGCGTGGGTCCGAGGTCGGTGCGGAAGCCGACCGTCGGGTTCACGGCGTCCAGGAGGTCGCCGAAGAGGTCCATGAGGGGGTCCTGGGCGTCGCCGCCGCCGAGGGTGAGGGGGAAGTCGTGGCGGGCGAGGGCCGAGATCCCCGCGAGGGCGGCCAGCCAGAGCACGACGACGCCCGCCGCGCGGAGCAGGAGTTCACGGGCGCTGGTCACCGCGTGGTGGCGCAGGGGACGCAGGAAGCAGAAACCGGTGACCGATGCGCCCACCAGGGTGACGGTGAGCGGCATGGCGGTCAGTTCGGCCTGGGTGCCGGCGAGGGCGCCCGCGTCGCCGGAGAGGTCGACCTTGCCGCCCGAGGCCATGACGACGACCGCGGCGAGGACGGCGGGGAAGCCTCCGGGGAGACCGGCGGCGCCCGCGGCCCACAGGCCGAGCCCGGCGACGACGCCCATCGCGACGAACCCGGCGACCACGGCGGCCAGGGACTGGAGGACGACGCGGGCGTAGAGCCCGGGCGTGGGCGCGGACGACCGCGCGGAGGTGGGGAGCGGACTGCTCGTCACCCTGCCCACGCTAGTACCGGGGCCGGAGGTCCGCTTGCGGGTGGAAGTGCTTCCGCTTGCGGTCGGGCACCGGTCGGCGCACACAATGGGCGCGGAACGGAAGAAAGGGAAAAAAGTGACTTCCCACCCGCCGTCCGGCCCTCCGTCGGTTCCCCCCTCAGGTCCCCCCTCGGGCCCCCTCTCGGGTCCGAGCACACGCCCGGGAAGCGCCGGTCCCCCACCGCCGCCCGGGCCGCCCCACGGCGGCTCGGGGGGTGGCGGCGGCGCGTCGGGCGGCGGGGGCGGCGGCGCGTCGGGCGGGGGCGGCGGTACGTCGGGCGGCGACGGGGCCCCGTCCGGCGGCGGCTCGTCCCGCGCCGGAGGCTCGGGCAAGGGCGGGCCCTGGTGGCGCTCCGTCCCGAAGGTCGCCTCGGTCACCGCCGCGCTCGTGGCGGCCGCGGCGCTCGCGGTCGTCCTCACCAACCGTCCCGACGACAAGGGCGGCACGGCGGGATCCGGCGGCGGCGAGGTCTTCCTCCAGAACGCCGCCGCGACCGGCCCGGACCCGTTCACCAGGTCGACGGCCCGCACCGGCGGCGGTTCCGCCCCGCCGGCCTCGCTGCCGCCCCGTACCGCCTCGGCCGTGCCCCAGATGTCGGGGGCCACGCCCGGCCTGTACGGCGGAACCCGGTCGGTGGCCAGCTGCGACGTCGAGCAGCAGGTCCGCTACCTGTCCTCGGAACCCGCGAAGAACGCCGCCTTCGCCTCGGTCGTCGGCATCCCGGCGAACGGCGTTCCGGCGTACCTCCGCTCCCTGACCCCGCTTCAGCTCCGGGTCGACACCCGGGTGACCAACCACGGTTTCCGGAACGGCGCCGCCACCACCTACCAGTCCGTGCTCCAGGCCGGCACGGCGGTCATGGTCGACGGCCACGGCGTGCCCCGGGTCCGCTGCGCCTGCGGCAATCCGCTGACCGGCCCCGTGGCGCAGAAGGCGCCCCGCACGACCGGCACCCCCTGGCCGGGGTACAGCCCCCAGCAGGTCGTCGTGGTGGCGCCCTCGGTGACGGTCGTGAACGTCTTCGTGGTGTACGACCCCCAGGACGACGGCTGGTTCGCGCGCGAGCACGGCGACACCGGCGAGCACGACAAGCCGACGACGCCGCCTCCTCCGCCGACCCCGGTCTCCCCCTCGGCGTCCCCCTCGACCTCCCTGTCCAGTTCGTCGTCGGCCTCCCCGCTGTCGCCGGTGCCCTGCGTGACGGTGACGGGCGGGAAGCCCCCCGCGCCGGTCGACGGGGTCACGCCGCCGCCGTGCCCCTCGCCGCTCTCCCCGTCGGAGTCGGCGTCCCCCTCCTCGCCGCCGCCGTCCGGATCCTCCTCCGGCCCGAGCGACTCGACGCCGCCGACGGAGTCGTCGAGCCCGGAGTCGGCACCGGCCTCCGACAGCTCGGCGGGACTCACGAGCCGGTCCCCGGACCAGCAGACGAACCGGTCGACGGGGACCGTCTCGTCGATCGCGCCCCTGTCCCCCTCGGGGCCGCTCCCCGCCCGGGCCCCCGTCGCCTGATCCACTGCCGATCGGGCTGCGTCCCGCACCCTGACCCGGCCGGGCATCCTCCACCGACCACGAGCTACGCGCCCGCCGGACCTGGGCGCGGGACCGCACCCGCGCCGGGCCCGGTTGCGGGGCAACGCCCTCGCCGGGCCCGGCTGTGAGGCCGCACCCTCGCCGGGCCCGGTCGCGGGCATGCGTTCCGCCGGGGCGGAACGGGTGGGCACAACCCACGGCGCCGCCGCACGCCGGGTGCGGGTTCAGGCGCGGAAGCCTGGGCCCGGCAAGGGCACCCTCCCGTGTGCCCGCCCGTCCCGCCCCGGCGGGACGCATGCCCGCACGAGGGGGCGCCGTGCCGGTGGGCGCGGGCCCGCGCGGATGCGGGGTCGGGGCGCAGGCCCGCTGGTGGGGCCGGGGTCAGGTGGGAGGCCGTGGGGTGGGGGGCCGTGGGGTGGCTCGCCGCGCGGTGGCGTGGCGCAGGCGGCGGAGCCAGGATCCGAGCGCCGGGGGGCGGCCCGGCCGCTCCTCCGCGCGCCGTTGCCACACCCGCTCGTCCCGATCGGTGAAGTGTCCGGTCATCGGTCGTCTCCTTCCAGGCCACTGGACCGCTGGAAGGGAGTCTGCAACTCTATTGGCCCGGACAGCAGAGCCAATGAGGAGTGATTGGCATGGCAGTGGCACGTGGGGTCCACACTGCGGACCGGACCCTGACGGGCCGCCAGCTCGCCTCGCTCCTCACCCCTCCCCCGGAAGGCCGGTTCGGGTACCGGGAGCTCGCGAGGGCCGTGCGGGAGGCGCTGCTCGACGGCCGGGTGGCGCTGCGCCTGCGGCTGCCGGCCGAGCGTGGGCTCGCCGCGGTGCTCGGGGTGAGCCGGACCACCGTGACGGGGGCGTACGACCTGCTGCGGGAGAGCGGTTACGCGCACAGCCGGCGCGGCGCCGGTACGTGGACCGCGCTGCCGGACGGGCAGGCGCCCACCGTTCCGGGCGCCTTCCAGGACGACGCCGGCGCGACCGTCGACCTCGCCCTCGCCGCGCCGCCCGCCCCGGAGGCCGAGCTGTCCGCCGCGCTGGCCGCGGCCGCCGCCGAGCTGCCCCGCTACACCGGATCGCAGGGCTACCACCCGTACGGGCTGCCCGCGCTGCGCGCCGCGATCGCCGAGCGCTACACGGCCCGGGGCCTGCCGACCCTCCCGGACCAGATCCTCGTCACCACGGGCGCCCAGCAGGCCGTCTCGCTGGTGCTCGCGCTGCTCGGCCGGGCCGGTGACCGGGTGCTCGCCGAGAACCCCTCGTACGCCAACGCCCTCGACGCGATGCGGGGGCGCACGCTCCGCGTCACGCCGGTCCCGGTGACCGAGGCCGGGTGGGACACCGGGCTCGTCGACGCGGCGCTCCGGCAGACCGCGCCGCGTCTGGCGTATCTGATCCCGGACTTCCACAACCCGACCGGCCGGCTCATGCCGACGGAGCAGCGCCGGGAACTCGCGCGGTCCGCGCGTGCCACCGGGACCTGGCTGGTGGTCGACGAGACGCTGACGGACATGGCCCTGGACGTGCCCGCGCCGGTGCCGTTCGCGGCGGCCGCCGGCGGGGGCGACGGCGGGCAGATCGTGTCCGTCGGCTCGCTGAGCAAGAGCTGCTGGGGCGGGCTGCGGGTCGGCTGGGTGCGGGCCGCGTCCCGGGTCGTGACCGAGTTGGCCCGGGTGCGGGTCACGGCGGACCTGGCCGGTTCCGTGCTGGACCAGCTGGTGGCCGTCGCCCTGATGGACCGCCTCGACACGATCCTGCCGCGGCGCCTCGACGAGCTGCGACTGCGCCGGGCCGCGCTGAGCGACGCGCTGGCCCGCCACGTGCCGGAGTGGCGGTGGGCGGTGCCGCCGGGCGGGATGTGCCTCTGGATCGACCTGGGCCGGCCGGTCGCTTCCTCCCTGGCGTCCCGGGCCCTGCGGCACGGGGTGCGGGTGGAGGGCGGGGCCCGGTTCGGGGTGGACCCGGGCACGCACGAGCACCGGCTGCGGATCCCGTTCACGCTGCCCGTGGAGGTGTACGAGCCGGCGGCGGAGCGGCTCGCGGCGGCCCTGGAGGGCGCGCCGGGGCGATTCGCCGATCCGGCGCTTCCGGACTGGGTGGCCTGAGGGCCGGGAGGGCCGCGTACCGGCGGCCCCCTCGCCGGGCCGCATATTCGGATGCCCGTTCCGGGCGGTCCGTGTACGGTCCACCGAGTGGAACCACTGACCGACAAACAGATCCGCTCGTCCTTCGTGAACTGCACCAAGGGCGAGGCGGCGCGACTCAAGCTCCCCCTCGACTTCGCCGAACTCCCCTGGGAGGACCTGGACTTCCTCGGCTGGGTCGATCCGGGCGCGCCCCTTCGGGCGCACCTGGTCGTACCGCGCGAGGACGGTCCGCTCGGCGTGACCCTGCGGGTCCCCGCCGTCGGCCGGACCAGCGCCGTGAAGTCGAGCATGTGCCAGGTCTGCCTGACCGCGCACGCCTCCTCGGGCGTGACGCTCCTGGTGGCGCCGCTGGCCGGCAGCCGCGGCCGCGAGGGGAACACGGTCGGGATCTACCTCTGCGCCGACCTCGCCTGCTCCCTCTACGTCCGGGGCCGGCGGCAGCCGAAGCTGCGCCACCGGCGCCACGAGGAGTCCCTCGACGTCGGCGAGCAGGTCGCCCGTCTGACGGGCAACCTGGACGCGTTCCTGGACCGGGTGACGGCGGGCTGAGGGGGCGGGACGGCGTCCCGGTGGCTCAGCGGAAGGCCTGCTCGCCGGTCAGCGCCTTGCCGATGACCAGCGAGTGGACCTCGCTCGTGCCCTCGTAGGTGAGCACCGACTCCAGGTTGTTGGCGTGGCGCAGCACCGGGTATTCGAGGGTGATGCCGTTGGCGCCCAGGATCGTGCGGCACTCGCGGGCGATCGCGATCGCCTCGCGGACGTTGTTCAGCTTGCCGACGCTGACCTGCTCGGGGGTGAGCGCGCCCGTGTCCTTGAGGCGGCCGAGGTGGAGGGCGAGGAGCATGCCCTTGCCGAGCTCGACCGACATGTCGGCGAGCTTCTGCTGCGTCAGCTGGTAGGAGGCGAGGGAGCGGGCGAAGACCACCCGGTCCTTGGCGTAGGAGATCGCCGTCTCCAGGCAGTCGCGGGCGGCGCCGAGCGCGCCGAAGACGATGCCGAAGCGGGCCTCGTTGAGGCAGCCGAGCGGGCCGGAGAGGCCGCGGGCCTCCGGCAGCACGGCGTCGGCGGGCAGCCGCACGTCCTCGAAGACGAGTTCGCTGGTGACGCTCGCGCGCAGCGAGAGCTTCATCGTGATCTCGGGGGCGCTGAAGCCGGGGGTGCCGGCCGGGACGAGGAAGCCGCGGACGCCGTCCTCGGTGCGCGCCCAGACGACGGCGACGTCGGCCACCGAACCGTTGGTGATCCACATCTTGGTGCCGTTCAGCACCCAGTCGGAGCCGTCCCGCTTGGCGTTGGTCCGCATGGCCCCGGGGTCGGATCCGGCGTCCGGCTCGGTGAGTCCGAAGCAGCCGATGTACTCGCCGGCGGCCATCTTCGGCAGCCAGCGCTGCTTCTGCTCCTCGGAGCCGTACTTCCAGATCGCGTACATGGCGAGGGAGCCCTGCACGGAGACGAGGGAGCGCAGTCCGGAGTCGACGGCCTCCAGCTCCAGACAGGCGAGGCCGTACGCGACGGAGTTGGTGCCCGCGCAGCCGTAGCCCTCCAGGTGCATGCCGAGCACGCCGACGCCGCCGAGGGTGCGGGCCAGTTCGCGGGCGGGGATCTCGCCCTTCTCGAACCAGCCGGCGACGTGCGGGCGCAGTTCGCGGTCGGCCACGGCGCGGACGGTGTTCCGGATCTCCCGCTCCTCGTCGGTCAGGAGTCCGTCGACGGCGAGCAGGTCGAAGGGGTGGACGGGAGTGGACGGCGACTTCACGGACGGCCTCCTGGCGACTGCGGCAACTCGGCGAGCCGAAGCGTAGCCCCCGATCGGATATTGGATCCAGTATTGAAAATCCCACATCCGGGCCGTACGGTCCGATTGGATCCAATCTCCAACCACCCGGATCCCATCTCCAGTTGCCGGCTCCGGGCTCCAGTCGCACGGATCCGGCCTCCGGTCGCCCGGACCCCACCTCCGGCCTCCGGTTTCTCCAGCGGAAGCGAGGGAGGCTGCATGCGCGCGGACCAGCCGGACGCACCGGGGACGCCACCGACGGGCGGGGCCCTGTCCGGGATCGTCGTCGCCGATTTCGGCCGGGTGCTCGCCGGGCCGTACATGACGATGCTCCTCGCCGACCTGGGCGCGGACGTGATCAAGATCGAGCGACCGGGCTCGGGGGACGACACGCGCGCGTGGGGGCCGCCGTTCGCCGCGGGAGAGGCCACGTACTTCCTCGGCGTCAACCGGAACAAGCGCTCCGTCTCGCTCGACCTCACGGACCCCGAGGACCTGGCCGCGGCGCGCGCGATCGTGGACCGCGCGGACGTCCTCGTCGAGAACTTCCGCCCCGGCACGATGGAGAAGCTCGGCCTCGGGTACGAGGAGCTGCGCGCGGGCAACCCGGGTCTCGTCTACTGCTCGGTGACCGGCTTCGGCACCGCCGAGGGCGCCCGGCTGCCGGGCTACGACCTGCTCGTCCAGGCCATGGGCGGCCTCATGAGCGTGACGGGAGAACCGGACGGGCGGGGCACGAAGGCGGGGGTCGCCCTGGTCGACGTCGTCACCGGTCTCCACGCCGGCCTCGGCGTCCTCGCAGCCCTGCGGCACCGGGAACGCACCGGCGAGGGCCAGCGGGTCGAGGTCTCCCTGCTCGGCTCCCTCCTCTCGGCGCTCACCAACCAGGCCGCCGCCCACCTCGGGGCGGGGGTGGTGCCGCGCGCGATGGGCAACAGGCACCCGAGCATCGCCCCGTACGAGGTGTTCGAGGCACGGGACCGGCCCCTGGTCCTCGCCGTGGGCAACGACCGGCAGTTCGGGGCGCTGTGCGAGCGGCTCGGCCTGCCGGAGCTCGCCGGGGACCCCCGTTTCGCGACGAACACCGCCCGGGTCGCCCACCGGGAGGAGCTGGTCGAGGCCCTGGCCGGCCCGCTCGGCACCCGCACCGCCGACGCCTGGTTCGAGGAGCTCACCGCGGCCGGCGTGCCCTGTGGGCCGATCAACGACCTGGCGGCCGCCTTCGACCTCGCCGACCGGCTCGGGCTCGCGCCGCGCGTCCCCGAGGCCGCGGCCGGCCCCGGCCAGGTCGCCCACCCGGTCCGGCTCGACGTCACTCCGCCCTCCTACCGCGCCGCTCCCCCGCGCCTGGGCGAGCACACGGACGACGTGCTGGCGGAGCTGGGGCGGGTCGTCCACGGGGCGTCGGCGGCGGACGGCGGCGCGTAGGAAGATGGTCGCCGCCGGCGGGGTCCGCCGACGGCGGCGTGAGGGAACGGAGGGTCACAGGCGATGAGCAGCGCGGTGCGGAAACGGCGGCCGCAGACCGCCCAGCAGTTCGTCCTGGAGGAGCTGCGGCGCGCCATCACCACCGGGGAGCTCGGGCCCGGCGGGCCGATCCGCCAGGAGGCCCTGGCGGCCCGGTTCGAGGTGAGCCGGGTGCCGGCGGAGGGCCTGGTGGTCCATCACGTCCACCGGGGCTACTTCGTCGCGGAGCTCTCCCTGGACGATCTGGAGGAGATCTACCGCATCCGCCGGCTCCTGGAGACCGAGGCGGTCCGCACGGCCGTCCGGTGGATGCCGGACGGCACGGTCGCCGCGCTCGAACGGATCCAGCGGGAGGTGGAACGGGCCGCCGGAGAGGGGGACGTGGCCGCGATGGCGGCGGCGAACCGGCTCTTCCACTTCACCCTGATCGAGGCGTCCGGGATGCCGCGCCTCGTCCGCCTCATCGCGACCCTGTGGGACGCCACCGACGCGTACCGCTCGCTCTACTATGCCGAGTCGCCGCACCGGGAGCAGGCCGTGCGGGAGCACCGGGCGGTGATCTCCGCGCTCCGCCGCGGCGACGAGGAGGCCGCCGTCCACTGCCTCGACGAGCACCGGGCCCACGCGGTGGCCGCGCTGCGCGAGGTCCTCGACGCGGGCCCCCCGGACGAGGGCTGACCTCGGAGCCCCACGGTCCCACGGCCTCGGAGCCCCACGACCCCACGGGTCACCCGGAGGTGCCGGTGTCCCTCCCCCGCGATCGGGGCACGGACGCGGCCTCCCGGCGCGGCGACCCGGCCTTCGCCGCCCTGCGGGCGGAGCCGGCGGCGGTGACGTGGAGCCCGGCGGCACCGGACCGGAGGCCCGGGGGTTCCCGATCCGGCGGCCCGGCGGTCCCGGGCCGGCCGCCCGGCGGTCCCCGGGGCCGTCGGCCCGACGCTTCCCGGCCGCCGTCCGTCGACGATCGCGGCATGCGGGGGCTGCGGTTACCCTTGCGCCGGACGCGAGGAGGAACCATGGCGCGGATGCCGTCGGCCGAACGACGCAGACAGCTGGTCGAGGCGGCGATCAGGGCGATGACCAGGGACGGTGTCGCCCGGACCACGACCCGGTCGATCTGCGCGGAGGCGGGGGTGTCGCTGAGCGTCTTCCACTACTGCTTCGACTCCAAGCAGGCGCTCCTCGAAGCCGCGATCGAGACGATCACCGGCAATTACGTGGCGCGCGTGATGTCGGCGGTCGAGCCGGGTGCGACGCTGCGCGAGACCGTCCGGGGCGCTCTGCAGACGTACTGGGACCACGTCACGGCCCACCCGGGCGAGCACATGCTGACGTACGACCTCACCCAGTACGCCCTGCGGGAGCCCGGGTTCGAGCATCTGGCGCGCGCCCAGTACGAGCAGTACGTGGCGTCGGCGACGGCACTGATCGAGCAGGTCGGGGTGCGGGGGCGGGAGCCGCGGGTGCCCGTGGAGGTGCTCGCGCGGTATCTGGCGGCGGTGATCGACGGGCTGACCCTGCAGTTCCTCGTCCTCGGCGACCCGCGCGCGGCCGCCGGCCACCTGGACCTGACGGCGGATCAATTCGTGGCCCTGATCGAGGGTTGATCAGGACGCGGGCTTCCGCTTCCCTCCATCAGGTCATGTGACCCGGACTCTTGACTCGTACCTCCGGTAACGCGATCCTCGGGGCGCCCGGTCCACCCCCACCGTCCGGAGGCATCGCAGAACATGACTCGACCTTTCTCGCGCAGGGGCGGCGGCGGATCCGCCCTCCTGGCGCTGTTCCTCGCCCTCGCCGCGGTGCTGTTCGGCTCCGCTCCGGTACCCGCCGCCGCCGGCGGCACGTGGTGGGAAGCCACGTCCCGGCCCGCGCCCGACTCGCAGATCAACGTCACGGGTGAGCCGTTCAGGGGAACGGACGCCCAGGGGAAGGTGCGCGGGTTCGTCGACGCGCACAACCACCTGATGTCCAACGAGGGTTTCGGCGGCCGGATGATCTGCGGGGCGACGTTCTCGCAGGCGGGTGTCGCCGACGCCCTCAAGGACTGTCCCGAGCACTACCCGGACGGCTCGGGGGCGCTCTTCGAGCACCTGACGGGCGGGGACGACGGGAAGCACGACCCGGTCGGCTGGCCCACGTTCAAGGACTGGCCCGCCCACGACTCGCTGAGCCACCAGCAGAACTACTACGCCTGGGTCGAGCGCGCCTGGCGCGGCGGGCAGCGGGTCCTCGTCAACGACCTGGTGACCAACGGGCTGATCTGCTCGCTCCTGCCCCGGGACCGCACCTGCGACGAGATGACCGCGATCCGTCTGGAGGCCCGCAAGACGTACGAGCTGCAGGACTACGTCGACGGGATGTACGGCGGCCCCGGCAAGGGCTGGTTCCGGATCGTCACCAGCGCCGACCAGGCCCGTGCGGTGATCGAGCAGGGGAAGCTCGCCGTCGTCCTCGGCGTGGAGACCTCGGAGCCCTTCGGCTGCAAGCAGATCCTCGACGTCGCCCAGTGCGGCCAGGCGGACATCGACAAGGGGCTCGACGAGCTGTACGCGCTCGGCGTGCGCAGCATGTTCCTCTGCCACAAGTTCGACAACGCGCTCTGCGGCGTCCGCTTCGACAGCGGGACGACGGGGGTGGCGGTCAACATCGGCCAGTTCCTGTCCACGGGCACCTTCTGGGCCACCGAGAAGTGCGCGGGTCCCCAGCACGACAACCCGATCGGTCTCGCCGCCGCGCCCGCCGCGATGGCCGAGAAGCTGCCGGCCGGGGTGAGCGTCCCCTCGTACGCCTCGGACGCCAAGTGCAACACCCGCGGGCTCACGCGGCTCGGGGAGTACGCCCTGAAGGGAATGATCCAGCACGGCATGATGCTGGAGCTCGACCACATGAGCGTCAAGGCCGCCGGGCGCGCCCTCGACATCCTGGAGGCCGAGGAGTACCCCGGCGTCCTGTCCAGCCACAGCTGGATGGACCTGGACTGGACCGAGCGGCTCTACCGTCTCGGCGGTTTCGCCGCCTCGTACATGCACAGCGCCCAGGGCTTCGTCGGCGAGGCGGCGCAGAAGGCGGAGCTGCGGAGGAAGTACGGGGTCGGGTTCGGCTACGGCACGGACATGAACGGGGTCGGCGGCTGGCCGGGCCCGGTCGGGGCGGACGCGCCGAACGCGGTGAAGTACCCCTTCCGCAGCTTCGACGGGGGCTCGGTCCTGGACCGCCAGGTCACCGGCGAGCGCACCTGGGACCTGAACGTCGACGGCGCCGCGCACAACGGCCTCGTGCCGGACTGGATCGAGCAGATCCGGCTCACCCCCGGCGGTCAGGGCGTCGTGGACGAGCTGTCGCGGGGAGCGGAGTCGTACCTGACCACCTGGAAGCGGACCGAGGACCACGAGCCGGGCGTGAACCTCGCGGCCGGGCAGCCGGTGTCGGCCTCCACCACCCAGTGGTGGAACCCCTTCGTGAACTTCTCGCCGGGACTCGCGGTCGACGGCGACACGGGGACCCGCTGGGCCAGCGAGTGGTCGGACGACCAGTGGCTCCAGGTGGACCTGGGCTCGGCGCGCCGGGTCGGGCGGGTCACGCTCGACTGGGAACGGGCCTACGCGCGCGCGTACCGGATCGAGCTGTCGGACGACGGGACGACCTGGCGGAACGTGTGGTCGACGGACGCGGGTGACGGCGGCTACGACACGGCCGAGTTCGCCTCGCAGTCGGCCCGTTACGTGCGGGTCCACGGGGTGAAGCGGGCCACCGACTGGGGCTACTCGCTCTACGAGGTGGCCGTCAACAGGTCCTGAGCGTACGGAGAGGGGGCCTGCCGGAACGGATCCGGCAGGCCCCCTCCCGCTTGCCCGCGGCGCTGTCCGGCAGGCCCCCTCTCGCGCGTCCGGGGGCCTACAGGACGCGGCAGAGCAGGGCGTCCGGGGTCTTGCCCTTGGCCCAGGCGCCGGTGAAGGCGATCCCGGCCGCGTACTCCCCGGTCGCGCACTGGCCCTTGTAGTTCCCCTGGGCGAACTCGCCGCCGGGGTCCCCGGCGGGGCGGTCGTCGCCGCGGTCGAACCAGACCGTGCGGCCCGTCACCGGCAGGGCGCGGGAGGCGGCGGCGCACAGGACGGCGGAGACGGCCTGGCCGCGGACGCTGTAGCCGGTCATGAACCGGTCGCGGGGGCACTGGAGTTTGGTGTAGCCGCCCGCCCAGTCGCCTTCCTTGACGTACCGCTCGTCGGTCACGACGGTGGATCCGCCCGCCGGGTCGGCGAGCCGGGCGGCTCCCGCGTCCGTGCACAGACCGCGTCCGTCACGGTGGGCGAGGCCGACGAGCCGCTGCCCGTCGGGGCAGACGCCCTTGCGGGCGCCCGGGTCCCAGTCGCCCCGGGCACGGGTGCGCAGGGACTGCACCGCGTCGGCGTGGTCGAGGTTCAGCATGTCCCAGGTCTCGGCGGCCGGCACGGGGCCGGTGAGGGCGGGGGCGGTGACGAGCCGCCGCCAGTCGGCCGCGCGCCAGTCGTCGCCGTCGAGGATGCCGGAGCGGCGGCCCTCGGTGTCGTAGTCGAGGAGCTTCCACCGTCCGTGGCCGGTGAAGCCGACGAGCGGCCAGTAGGCGAAGTCGGTGTCGTTCGCGACGAGGTAGTCGACGAAGTTGCCGAACCAGGCGCGTGCCTGGGGGTTCGTCTCGTCGGCGCCGATGCCGAACTCACTGATCCACACGGGCGCGGTGTAGTGCTCGCCGGTGTCGGCGGCGACGAAGAAGGCCTGGCGGCGCAGGGTCGCGAAGAGTTCGTCGCGGGAGAGTTCCTGGTAGCGCCGGTCATGGGTCTCGCCGGTGCCGGTCGCGCCGGTGTGGTTCGGGCCCGTGTAGCCGTAGAAGTGGGCCGAGTAGACGAGTTTGTCCGAGGCGACGAGGGTGTGGGAGAGGGTACGGGCGGGTTCCAGGGTCGGCCGCCAGTGGGGCGTGATGTCCGTGGGGATGCCCTGCCAGTTGATGCCCTCGACGATGACGAGGAGGTCGGGGTTCGCCTCGGTGAGGATCCGGTCGCCGAGGCGCTGGGTGGCCGTCCACCAGTCGTGGGAGTCGCCCCAGCCCCAGTTGGCGTCGTCGGTGACCGTGCGCCGGACCTCGTTGTAGAGGTCGGCGCCGACGACCCGCTTGTTGGCGCGGTACCGCCCGGCCATGAAGAGCCAGTCGTCCTCCCACTGCGCGGTGGTCTGGCTGGTGTTCCAGCGCTCGTTGCCGTCGAGGCCGCAGCACCAGCGGGAGGTGTTGGTGTGGTTGTTCAGGACGACGGCGAAGCCCTCGGCGGTGGTGGCGTCGATCACCGCGTCGAAGACCTGGAGCGGGGTCTTGCCGCGCAGCTGCGGGTTGGCGGCGACGGCGGCGTCGGGGACGGGCCGCTGGTCGTGGAGCATCTCGTCGGAGAACGGCAGGCGGACGCTGTTGATGCCGAGGGCGTGGAAGTCGGCGAGGATCGTCGCGACCGGCGCGCGGTCGAGGCCGAGGGGCATCTGGTCGGACTTCTCGCCGTCGTGGTGGTTCGCGGGGTCGGCCCGGTCGCCCGCCCCGGTCCACGAGCCCTGTGCGCCGTGCCAGTTGGCGGACTTGAGTTTGAAGCGGTCGCCGTTCGCGTCGACGACGTAGCGGCCCTGGGTACGGAGCGGGGGCTGCCAGCTGTCGGCGAGGGCGGGTCCCGCCGGGGCGGGTCCGGTCGCGGAAGCGGGTGCGGCCGGCGTTCCGGCGGCCAGGAGGGCCGCGGCGAGCGCGACCCCCAGGAGCGTTCTCTTCACGGTGTCCTTCGGGGGTGGGAGGTCTCGGCGGGCGTTCAGCCGGCGGTGGGGCCGGTCCAGTCGGCGGGGACGCGGGCGAGGCGTACGCGCTGGGGGTGGTCGCCGACGTCCACGCTCGCCACCCGCTGCCCGGTGGCGAAGTCGATCGCGGTGACCCGGTCGGCGCCGCTCTCGGAGACGACACAGGACCGGCCGTCGCCGCTCACGGTCGCCCAGTAGGGCTTGGAGGCCGGGACGAGCGGGCCCTCCCGGAGGGTGTCGCGGTCGACCACGGTGGCGTAGTCGTCCATCGTCCCGGCGACGCAGAGCTTGCCGCCGTCCGGACTGATCGAGAGGCCGTGGTGGCGCGAGTCGTTGACCCAGGTGGTGCGGTCGGGGTCGGTCGCCGGGTTGCCGGGGAGGTTCTTGAGGCGGGTGATGCGGTCGGAGTCGACGTCGTACTCCAGGAAGCCGTTGAAGAAGGAGACCTGGAAGTAGATCTTCTTCTCGTCCGGCGTGAAGACGAGCGGGCGGACGGCGTCGGAGAGGTCGCCGCGCCCGAAGGCGTCCAGGCGGGTGCGCATGTCGATGGTGCGGACGGTCTCGAAGGTGTCGGCGTCGACGACGGTGATCTTCCGGTCGCCCTTGCTCCAGTCGAGCCAGGAGGCGTCGAGCGCGGTGGTGACCTCGCCGATGGACATGTTCCAGAGGAGGCCGTCGGAGGTGAAGACGTTCTCGTGGGGCTTGTCGCCGGTCTTGAACGAGCCCAGTCGGCGTCCCGTCGCGATGTCCAGGACGTGCACGGTGTTCGCGGTGGAGGCGGAGACCGCGACGCGGGTGCCGTCGGGCGAGACGGCCATGTGATCGGCGCGGTGACCGGCCACGGGGAAGCGCCAGTTGATCCGTCCGGTGCGCAGGTCGAGGGAGACGACGTCGGCGAAGCTGGGGCGGGAGACGACCATGGCGGAACCGTCGGGGGTCGCGTACATGTCGTCGACGAACTGGTCGTGCCCCTCGCCCGGCCCGCTGCGGACGCCGAGGAAGAAGGCGAGCGCGACGGGGTTCAGATAGATCTCGCGGAGGCGCTCCTCCTTGTCGGGGATCACGTTCACGCGGCCGACGCGGTGGAAGTCGCCGTGGGAGGCGATGACGTCGGCGGTGCCGTCCCAGTTGTTGCCGACGAACATCACCTCCTTGAGCCCGGCGGGGGCGGCCGGTCCCGGAACGGAGGCGGATCCGGCGCCCGCGGACGTGGCGACGAGGGCGAGGGAGGCCGCGAGGGCCCCGAGGAAACGGCGGGTCCCGGACGTGCGGGGAGAGGGCATGGGGGTCCTTCTTCCGTGGCGCGACGACGACTTACCGGAGGTAACCACGGTCGTGTCATGCTCACAAGCCCCTGTCGCACCCTGTTTCCCTCCGCTTTTCCGGCCCTCCCCCGGCCCCGTCGCGCCGCGGGGAGCCGCGGTGCGGGATCATGGAATCCGGAACGCCGAAGGGACGGAACGGACGATGAGGCACCGCAGTGTCGCGGACCTGATGACGCCCACCGCGGTCGCGGTGCAGCGCGGGACGTCGTTCAAGGAGATCGCGCGGCTCCTCGACGAGTACGGCATCACCGCGGTCCCGGTGGTCGACGAGGAGAACCGGCCGGTGGGCGTCGTCTCCGAGGCGGACCTGCTGCGACGGCACACCGCCAAGGACGGACCGAGCACGGCCGAGGCCATGATGTCGAGCCCGGCCGTGACGGCCCGGCCCTCCTGGACGGCGGTCGAGGCCGCCCGCCTGATGGAACGGCACCGGGTGAAGCGGCTCCCCGTCGTGGACCCGGACGGCCGGCTGATCGGGGTGCTCAGCCGCAGCGATCTGCTCCAGCTGTTCCTGCGGAGGGACCGCTCGATCCAGGAGGAGATCCGCGAGGACGTGATCGTCCGCATCCTGCGCCTCTCCCCCGCGGCCGTCCACATCGACGTCGAGGAGGGCCGGGTGACGCTCAGCGGCACCCTGGAGCGCCTCAGCCTCGGCCCGATCCTGGTCCGCCTGTGCGAGGCGGTCGACGGGGTGGTGGAGGTCGTGGACCGGATGACGTACGAGGAGGGCCGGAGCGCACCCTAGGAAGGCCGGGACTCGCCCCGGGAGCGGGCGGGGGCGGGCGCGCCGGGCGGGGCCGGCAGGAAGCCCGGCGAAGCCGCTCGGGCCCGCCGGGCTCCCGGCGCGGGTGGCGGTTCCGTCAGGAGACCGCCTCCGGCCAGCCGTACCCGGGGCCGGTGTGCTGCGGCACGGTCCCGGCGCCCACCGCCTCCATCTCCCGGTTGGCCTCCCGCATGAGTTTGCCCGCCAGGTCCTTCATCGCCCGGCTCGCGGCGAGTTCGTCGCCGATCGCCGGCACGTCCACGTCCGCCGGGTTGCAGCGCGCGGAGCCGTGGCCCGTGAGGGTCGAGGTGCCGGTGCTCAGCCTGGCCTCGGCCTTCGTCCTGCCGCTCTCCTCGGTCAGTTCCAGGCCGACCGTCCATTCCAGCGTGCGGCTCATGGTCCGCCTCCTCGCATCGCCGGGCCGCGTGCAATCGAGGTGCGGCCCCTTCCGATACCTCCAGGATCCATCGGCCCGGACGGGAACGCGCGGGGACGGGTCAGGGCGCGCGGAACAGGCGGGGGAAACGGGGCGCCAGCCACGGCTTGCGGCCCCGGCCGAGCGCCTTGCCGCGCGCGATCACCGGCCAGGGGTCGAGCCGCCCGAGACCGAGGAGCAGGAAGGCGACCGGCTCGGTGAGGATCGTGCAGTCGGGGCGGGCCGGTGGCCCGTGGCCGGCCCGGACCGTGCCGTCCGTGACGGTGACGCCGAAGCCCGGCCCGTTCCGGAGCCGTACGGCGAAGCTCGCGGTCAGGCCCGCCACGGCGTCCGGGTCGGCGACCCGGGGCATCGCCTCGATCATGAACGGCAGGGCGAGCTCGACCCGGCGCGCGTCGAGCATGGGGGGCCGGTCCAGGGCCAGGGCGAGGTCGTAGCCGTGGCCGAGCATGTGGGTCAGCAGGTACGAACCGAGGACGGCCGGGCGCATGGGGCCGAGCGGCGTGGAGAGCCGCTCGCCCGGGTCGCGCTCCTCGACGCCCGCGAGGAACGCGGCGGCCCGCGCCGTGATCATCTCGGCGAGCGGGCCGGGCGACCGCTCGCCGAATCCGGCGAGGGCGCGTTCGTCGGCCTCGGCCAGGCTGCCGGGGGTGCCGTCGCCGTGGGGGCGCTCGTGCCCGGCGGCCAGGTCGGCCATGAGGGCGTTGGCCTGTGCCAGGTGGGCGGCGGCCTCGCCGACCGTCCAGGTGGAGCGGGGGACGGGGAGCCGGGCGACGTCCCCGGCGCGGGCCGGCGCCCCGGTGCGCAGGACCGCCGCGATGTCGTCGGCGGTGCCCCGTATCGCCTCGCCCGGCCCTTCGGGAAGCACCCCGCCCGTCCGTCGCGTCATGGCTCCGCCCCTCCCCGGTTCCGGCGGCTCCCCGTGGAGCCCCGGTAGGCCGGGGACCGCACCAGCGAGTAGGCCTTTCGTCGCCGGCCGTGCCGGACGGGTCCCGGCCCTCGGCCGTGACGGCCACGGGGTCCTGGAACCGGGGGCGGCCGACGAGGTCGTCATGGGTGCGGCCGAGCGCGCACCCGACCAGGTCGGGGCGGGCCCGCGCCTCCGCGCGGCGATCGGCGTCTCCCGGCTCGCGTACCGCCGCACGCTCCGGGGAGGAACCGTCCTTCCACGGCCCGGCCGATAGGCTGGGGCGGTGAGACAGGGGGATTCCGATGGCGTGGCGCAGCCGGTGACCGACCTGAACCTGCTGCGGACGTTCCTCGCCGTCCACCGTTCCGGTTCGTTCACCGCGGCGGCGGGGCTGCTCGGCCTGTCGCAGCCGACGGTGACCACCCAGATCCGCGCCCTGGAGCGGCAGACGGGCCGCGAGCTCTTCGAGCGACTGCCGCGCGGTGTCGCCCCGACCGCCGTCGCCGACGACCTCGCCGCGCGGGTCGCCGGGCCCCTCGACGCGCTGGCGGCGGTGACCGGGCACGAGGCCGCGCCCCACGCGCGGGCCGCCCCCGTCCACCTGGCGGGCCCCGCCGAACTGCTCTGCGCGCGCGTGCTGCCCGCCCTCGCCCCGCTGGCGGCCGAAGGCGTACGGCTGAGGGTGAGCCCGGGGCTGACCGAGCCGCTCCTCGACGAGCTGCGCGCGGGCCGGCACGACCTGGTGATCGCCACCTTCCGGCCGCGCGGGCGGACCTTGACCGCCGTACCGCTCACCGACGAGGAGTTCGTCCTCGTCGCGGCCCCCGTGTGGGCCGACCGCCTCGAGGAGCGGCCGGCCCTGACGGGGCCGGCGGCGCTGCACCCCGTCCCCCTGGTCGCGTACGCCGAGGATCTGCCCATAGCCCGCCGCTACTGGCGCCACGTGTTCGGGGCGCGGCTGTCCCGCCCCGCCGCCGTGACCGTCCCGGATCTGCGCGGGGTGCTCGCCGCCGTCGTCGCCGGAGCGGGCTTCAGCGTCCTGCCGCGCTACCTCTGCCACGCCGAACTGGCCTCCGGCGCGCTGGTGGCCCTGCACGAACCGGAGGACCCGCCCTTCAACACCGGCTATCTCGTCCAGCGTCCGGGCCGGCCCGACAACCCCGACGTCACCCGGGTCCGGGACCTGCTGATCGAGGCCGGGCCCACCTGGTGACCGGCTCCCGAGGGGTGCCGGGCGCCCCTGCTATAACCGGAACATGATCTACCACGTGGTGACGCCCGCCGAATGGTCCGCCCGTCCGGAGGAGCCGTACGCCCCCGCCTCCCTCGCGGAGGAGGGTTTCGTCCACTGCTCCCCCGACGAGCCGACCACGCTCGCCGTCGTCGACGCCCACTTCGGCGGCGCCTCCGGGCCGCTCCTGGTGCTCCTCCTCGACGAGAACCGGCTCACCGCCAGGACGGAGTGGGAGGCCGCCGCGCCGACCCCGCCGCCCGGCGTCCCCGAAGGGACCCTCTTCCCGCACGTGTTCGGGCCGATCGACCGCGCCGCCGTGGACGAGGTCCTGGAGGTCGTCCGGGACGCGGACGGCCGGGCGGCGGGCCTGGCGAAGACCGGCTGACCCGGTCCGGGCGGGCCTCTCGGGACTCCTTGTCCAGGCGGACCGGGACGGCGGGACACGGCGGTCGCCGGTGCCGTCGTCGACGATGCCGAGCACCTCGAAAAGCCCCCGGCCACCCGCACGGGCCACGTCCGCGGCCCCGCCGTGTGCGGTTCCCCCCGCTCTCGGTTAGACCTGGATCACAAGGTGTCGGCCGGCCTGCCGGAAGCCACTCGTCCGGCGTCACGTGCCGCCCACCTCCGGGAGGAAGCCGATGATCACCCGTCGCAGCGTGCTCGGCGGGGCCCTCGCCGCCGCGGGCCTGCCGCTCCTCGCCCCCGGCGCCGCCGCCGGGGGCGAGGCGTGCGCGGCGGGGGCCCCGCGCCGCGCACCCGACCCCGTGCCGCCCGCCTTCACCACGGCCATGCCGGTCCCGCCCGTGCTGCGCCCCCTCTCCTCGACGGGGGGCGTGGACGTCTACGAGCTGACCATCCGCAAGGCCGAGGCCCGGATCCTCCCCGGCTTCGCCACCGACGTCCTGACCTACGACGGGCACTTCCCCGGCCCCGTCATCCGCGCCCGCTCCGGGCGGCGCGTCCTCGTGCGCCACCACAACGGCCTCCACATGCCCGTCTCCGTCCACCTGCACGGCGGGAACGTCGCGCCCCCCTCCGACGGCAACCCGATGGACGTCTTCGCCCCCGGCACCGCGCGGACGTACGCGTACACCAACCGGCAGCCCCACGCCTCGCTCTGGTTCCACGACCACGCCCACCACATGGAGGCCGAGCACGTCTACCGCGGCCTGTCCGGCGGCTATCTGCTCACGGACGACCTCGAACAGGGCCTTCCGCTGCCCAAGGGCCGGTACGACGTGCCCGTCACGATCCGCGACGCCCGCTTCGACGAGCGCGGGCAGCTGGCGTACACGATGGGCGACCGGAACCGCACCACCCTCCTCGCCAACGGCAGGCCCACCCCGTACTTCCAGGTCGCGGCCCGCAAGTACCGTTTCCGGCTGCTCAACGGCTCCAACCTGCGGCTCTTCTCGCTGAGCCTGTCCGACGGCACCCCGCTCACCCAGATCGGTTCGGACGGCGGCCTGCTCGAACGCCCCGTCGCCGTGCCCGTCCTCCCCCTGTCGCCCGGGGAACGCGCCGACGTGGTCATCGACTTCTCCCGTCATCCCGTCGGCACCCGGCTGGTCCTCGTCAACACCGGACCGGGCCGGCCCGAGCAGGTCGGCAAGGTGCTCCGCTTCGACGTCGTGCGCACCGCCGACGACCCCAGCCGCGTCCCCCGGGTCCTGCGGACGCTGCCGCCCGCCGCCGCCCTGCCCGAGGCCGCCGTCACCCGTCACATCGAGCTCAGCATGGACGAGGACGGGCGCCCCGACCCCCGGGGGTTCGTCAACGGGCGGATGTTCGACCCCGATCGCGTCGACACCACCGTGGCGTTCGGTTCCTCCGAGATCTGGAACGTCACCAACGCCAACAAGCGCGCCCCGCACAACTTCCACGTGCACCTGGTCCAGTTCCGGGTCCTCGAACGCGGCGGACGGCCCGCGGGCCCGACCGAGGCGGGCCTGAAGGACACGGTGCGGGTCATGCCTGGCGAGACGGTGAAACTGCACATGACGTTCGGCGGCTTCCGCGGCGACTACGTGTACCACTGCCACATGCTCGACCACTCGGCCATGGGCATGATGGCCACCTTCCGGGTCCGGTGAGCCGGCCGCCGCACACCCCTGTTCTCTCCCGGCGCCGGTGGCCGGGGCCGGTGCCTCAGTCGCCGTCCCGGGGGAACTCCATGGCCCGCACGGCCTCCCCGGCGCGCTTCTCCATCTCCTCCGGGGAGACGTCCTCGACGTGCGTGGAGAGGTTCCAGCGGTGTCCGAAGGGGTCCTCGAACTGCCCGGTGCGGTCGCCGTAGAACTCGTTCTTCACCGGTGACAGCTCCGTGGCACCCCGGGCGAGGGCCTCGGCGAAGACCGCGTCGACGTCCTCGACGTACACGTGCAGGGTGACGGGCGTGCCGCCCACCGTCGTCGGCGAGCGGAAGCCCATGCTCGGGAACTCGTCCGCCAGCATGATGAGCGCGTTCCCGAGTTCCAGCTCGGCATGGCCGATCGTGCCGTCGGGCGCCGGCATCCTCATCCGTTCGGTCGCTCCGAGCACGGAGACGTAGAAGTCGATCGCCGCCGCGGCCCCGTCGACGCAGAGGTAAGGCGTGACGCGCGGATATCCCTCGGGGATGGCCTTGACGGTCACGGAGTTCCCGCCTTTCCGGACAGGGCGGTCACCGCCGACCGCCGCCTGCGACCACTGATATCCCGAACCCGTCGGCCCGCTCCGGCGCCGCGCGGCGGCCCTGCGCCGAATGCCCTGAAGGAGCGACCGCCCCTCCGCACCGCCTCCCCCGCACCGCCCCTCCGGCCCGGCGGCCCGGCGGCCCGGCGGTCCGGCGGTCCGGCGGTCCGGCGGTCCGGCGTAGAGTGGGCGCGGGCGCGGCGTGATCACGAGGAGCACCCATGACCGTGGCCCGCCTTGAACACACCACCGTCCCCGCCGACACCGGCGAGGTGACCCTTCTGATAGCCCGCCGGGTGGAGCCCGGGTACGAAGCCGCCTTCGAGCGGTGGGCGAGGGGCATCCTCGACACGGCGGCCGGCTTCCCCGGCCACCTCGGACACGGACTCTTCCGCTCCTCCGGCGGCGACGCCCCCTGGTTCCTCGTCCACCGCTTCCGGGACGCGGAGGCCTGCCGGGCCTGGCAGGAGTCCCCCGAGCGGGCCGCCTGGTTCGCCGACTGCGAGGGCCACCACCACACCGAGGTCGCCCGACGCGAACTCACCGGCATGGAGACCTGGTTCGCCGAGCCGGGATCGACCCGGCCCGCGCCTCCCCGGTGGAAGATGGCGATCAGCGCGACCCTGGCGATCTACCCGATCTCCGTGTTCGGCAGCCTCTTCCTCGTCCCCCGCCTCGCCGCGCTCCCCCTCCTGGTCAGCAGCGCGGTCGTCGCCTGCGTCTTCAACGTGCTGATGACCTACGTGGCGATGCCCGCCGTGAGCAGGCTCCTGCGCGGCTGGCTGGCCCCGTAGGCCCGCTCCCCTCACCCCTTGCGGCCGACGCCCGCGTACATCGCGACGTCCGGCGCCGGCGTCCGCGGCCGCCACGCGGAGCAGGACACCACTCCGGGCTCCAGCAGTTCCAGGCCGTCGAAGTAGCGGGCGATCGCCCGGGGCGTGCGCTGGGTGAGCTTCGGGGTGCCGTGCTCGTTCCAGAACGCCACCGCCGCGTCGACGTCCGGCATGTCGGGGTGGGCGACCGTGTGGGACAGGACGAGGTGGCTGCCGGGGGCGAGCGCGTCCATCAGGCGACGGACGATCGCGTACGACTCCTCGTCGTCCTCGACGAAGATGACGACTCCGAGCAGCATCAGCGCGACCGGCCGCGAGAGGTCGAGGGTCTTCGCCGCGGCGGCCAGGATCGTGTCGACGTCCCGCAGGTCGGCGTCCAGGTAGTCGGTGCGGCCCTCGGGCGTGCCGACCAGCAGGGCGCGGGCGTGCGCGAGCACGAGCGGGTCGTTGTCGACGTACACGACCCGCGCGTCGGGGGCGACCCGCTGGGCGACCTCGTGCGTGTTGTCGGCGCTCGGCAGCCCCGTGCCGATGTCCAGGAACTGCCGGATGCCCTCCTGCTCGGCCAGGTGCCGCACCGCCCGCCCCAGGAACAGCCGGTCCGCCTTCGCGTACTCCCCGATCCCGGGGTGCAGCTCGCGGATCCGGTCACCGGCCTCCCGGTCGACCGGGTAGTTGTCCTTGCCGCCGGTCCAGTAGTTCCATATCCGGGCGGTGTGCGGCCGGGAGGCGTCGATGCGCGATTCGATGTCGGTCACGCCGTCAACGTATCGCAGCGCTCCGGCAACTCCCTTGTACCGATGCCCCTTTGACCGCTGTTGTTCACGTCCCCGGTGTCCGGCGGGGCCGGAAGGCCGCGCGGTGGGCGCTCGGCGGGTGACCCGTGTGGCGGGTGAAGAGGGCGGTGAAGGTGCCGGGGTCGCGGTAGCCGACGGAGGCGGCGATGGCGGCGACGGTGCGGTCGGTGGTCTCCAGGAGGTGGCGGGCGCGGCGGACGCGGGAGGACTGGAGGTGGGCGAGGGGGGTGCGGCCGGTCTCGGCGGCGAAGCGGCGCAGCAGGGTCCGGGTGCTGACGCCGAAGACGGCGGCGAGGCCCGCGAGGTCGTAGCGGGCGGCGAGGTGCTGGTCGAGGTGGCGCATGACCCGCTCGGAGAACCCGTGGCCGGGCCGCGGGAGGAGCCGGGCGTCCACGTAGGGGGTCTGTGAGGTGCGCGCGTCGTCGACGAGGGCGAGGCGGGCGGTGACGCGGGCCACGCGGGGCCCGCCGTGCCGGCGGATCAGGTCCAGGGCGAAGTCGTACATGGCGCTGAAGGCGGCCGTCGTCGTCACCCCCGTGTCGGTGACGACGAGTTCTTCGGGCCGGACGTCGGCGGCCGGGCGGCGACGGGCCAGCGCGTCCGCGTGGAGCCAGGAGGTCGTGGCGCGGCGCCCGTCGAGCAGCCCGGCGTCGGCCAGCAGGAAGGCGCCGACGCAGAGGGAGACGACGGCGGCGCCGGTGGAGAAGTGCGCGCGGATCGCCGCGGTCTCGGGGGCGAGGGCGCCGAGCCGCTCGTCGAGGTCCGCGTCGAGGAGCAGTTCGAAGCCCGGTACGACGAGGACGTCGACCTCGCGCAGCGGGCCGACGTCGAGGCGCGCGCCGCCGGAGGCGGCGACCCGGCGGCGCGGCGAGACGATCGACACCCGGTAGCCGGGCCCGTCCGGCCCCGCGACGTGCCCGGCCATCGTCAACAGGTCCGGCACGCCGAAGACCTCGGACGCGAAGCAGCCCGGATAGGCCAGGACACCGACACGCAGCGCGCTCATGGTGGCGAGATTACCGGTGGAGTCGGCGATCTCGCCCCTCACCCGGCGCCCGGTCGGCGGGGCACGCTGGGCCCATGACTCCTCCTCCCACGGCTCCTCCCGCCGACGATCCGATCGACGACTTCGACCACCGCCTCGTCGACGTGGACGGCGTGGTGAAGACGGTCCACACGGCCGGTTCCGGGCCCGCCGTCGTCGTCCTGCCCGAGATGCCCGGCATCAGCCCCGACGTGCTGCGCCTCGCCCGCTGGGTGCGGGACGCCGGCTTCACCGTCCACGTGCCCTCCCTCTTCGGGACCGACGGCGCCTTCCCCACCCTCGAAGGGGGCCGGGAGGTGGTCCGGCGGGCGTGCGTCAGCGCGGAGTTCCGGGCGTTCGCCGGAGGCGGCACGAGTCCGGTGACGGTCTGGCTGCGCGGTCTGGCGCGCCGGGCGCACGCCGAGTGCGGCGGCCCGGGCGTCGGCGCGATCGGCCTCTGCTTCACCGGCAACTTCGCCCTCACCATGACCCTGGAGCCGGCCGTGATCGCGCCCGTGGTCAACCACCCCTCCCTGCCCCTCGACGACCCCGGCGGCCTCGAACTCGACGAAGCGGACGCGCGCGCGATCCGGGAGCGGGTGACCCGCGACGGACTGACCGTCCTCTCCTACCGGTTCGAGGGCGACCGCTGGTGCACGGGCCGCCGCTTCGCCGCGTACCGCGCGCTGCTCGGGGACGCCTTCGACGGCCGTGTCCTGCCGGACGGCGCGGCGAACCCCGCTCCCCCGCCGTTCTTCGCCGAGCAGGTCGGCACGCCGCACAGCGTCGTCACCGCCCACCTGGTGGACGAGGCCGGCCACCCCACCGTCCGGGCCCGGGACGAGATCCTGGCCTTCCTGGGCGACCGCCTGCGCCCCGGGGACGCGGCTCGCCGCTGAGGGACCGGGCGGCCCTCAGCGCAGATCGAGCAGCATCACGTCGTGGAGGTCCGCGGCTCCGCCTCCCGGCCGCGCCTCGCCCACCTTGCGGTAGCCCCACGCCCGGTAGGCGGCCGTCGCCGCCCGGTTCGCCGGGTGGACGTTCAACAGCACCCGCTCGGCGCCGGTCCCGTCGAGCAGTGCCGTGTGCAGGCCCCGCGCGACGCCCCGTCCGCGCCACGGCCCGCGCACCGCGAGTTCCATGAGCCCGAAGGTGCGGCGCCCGTCCTCGCGCCGCATGTCGTCGGGCACGGGCTCGGTGAGTTCGTCCCACCACACCGCGTCGGGCGGCAGCGGTCCGCCGTACGCCATGCCGACCGGCTCGCCTTCCTCGGCACGGGCCAGGGCGGCGCGGAAGCCGCCGTCGCGCGCCTGTGCGGGGAAGCGGCGGAAGGCGGCGGCGACCCCCTCCTCGGTCTCGTGGTGGGGAGGTTCCGCGAAGGCCTCGGCGTAGACCAGCCGGAACGCGTCCTCGGCCCGCACCGCGGCCGGGCCGTCCATGGGCTCGATCGTGATGGCCCCTCGCCGCGTCATGCGGTCCCTCCTCCGACGGTCACGCCCCGAACCGGTCACGCGCGTGCGTCCGCCGCGCACCCGCGGCCGCCGGAGCCCCGGAATCGTACCCGGCCCCGTCCGCTCCGCCCCCCGTTCCGGCGCACGCGGGAGCACACTGGCAGAAGGGGCGGAAGGTCTGTCCCGGCCCGGGCCCGGCCGGTCCCGCCCCCTCGTGGAAGAGGGTGCGCGGATGTCCGGAAGCCGGTCCTCGTCCCGCTCGCGCTACGCCCCCGACCGGGGGCTCGCGACCCGCATGGCGACGACCATGTTCCTCATCGGCCTGTTGTACGTGGTCTTCGTCGGCGTCCTGCTGGTGCTGCTGCGCGGTTCCTGGCCCGTCATCCTGCTGATCACGGGCGCGCTGTTCGTCGGGCAGTTCTGGTTCAGCGACCGGATCGCCGCACTGGGCATGGGGGCCCGCGAGGTGACCCGCGAACAGGCGCCCGGCCTGCACGGCACCGTGGACCGGATCTGCGCGCTGGCCGACATGCCGAAGCCGAAGGTGGCGATCGCCGAGAGCGACGTGCCGAACGCCTTCGCCACCGGGCGGGGCGAGAGGACCGCGCTCGTCTGCGTCACGACCGGCCTGCTGCGGCGCCTGGAACCGGAGGAGCTGGAGGGGGTCCTCGCGCACGAGATGTCGCACGTGGCGCACCGGGACGTCGCGGTCATGACCGTCGCGTCCTTCCTCGGCGTCCTCGCCGGGATGATGACGCGGGTCGCGCTCTACAGCGGTCTCGGCCGCAGCCGGGACAGCACCGCGGGCATCGCCCTGATCCTCGTCCCCGTGGTCAGCGCCGCCGTCTACGTCGTCAGCTTCCTGCTGACCCGGGTGCTGTCCCGCTACCGTGAACTGGCCGCCGACCGTGCCGCCGCGCTGCTCACCGGCCGCCCCTCGGCACTGGCCTCCGCGCTGACCAAGGTGAGCGGCGAGATGGCCCGGATCCCGACGCAGGACCTGCGCAAGGCGGAGCCGTACAACGCCTTCTGGTTCGCGCCCGCCTTCTCCTCCCGGGAGAGCCTGAGCCGGCTGCTCTCCACCCACCCCACCCTGGAACAGCGGCTCGAACAGCTCGCGCGGATCTCGGCGCGGCTCGGTGAGGCGTGACGGCGGTGGGCTTCCTCGACGGCATCCTCGGACGCGACCGGCCGGTGCGACCGGACCTGGACCGCCTCTTCGGACTGCCGGCCGCCGCGCTCACCCTCCAGGCGGGCACGGGCTTCGTGCCCGCCGGCGTCGGATCGGTGTGCTTCGCGACGGTGGAGGGCGGCGCGTTCGCGCGCCTGAAGGAGGAGGTGCGGGACCTCCTCGACATCGGGGTGGCGGACGCGGCCGGTCGGGGCGGGGCGGAGGGCGCCGGGCCGGAGGCGTACCCCGTGACGTACGCCTCGGACGCGTACGGCTACACCTGGCTCACCGTCCGGCGTTCCGCCGAGGACCTGATCACGCTGGTCAACGACCTGCACGCGGTCAACGCGCTCCTGGAGGAGGCCGGCTTCGGCCCGAACCTGCTCTGCTCGCTGACCGCCTTCCGTCCTCCGGGCACGGAGGACGGGCGGGCGGGCGGGCAGGAGGAGGACGGGCGGGCGGAGGCCCCGGCGGACGGCCCGCGCCGGGTCCGGGACCTCGCCCTCGTGTACCTCTACAAGCGCGGCACCTTCTATCCCTTCGCGCCGCGCGCGGGGCGTGCCGAGACCCGCGACAACGCCCTCGAACTCCAGGTCGGAGGGCTGCTCGCGGGCGACCTCCTGATGGAGCCCGACAGGGAGCGGTGGTTCCCGGTCTGGGGCGCTCCGGGACTCGGCGGGGCCTGAGGGGGTGACGGGGGAGCCCGACCGCCCCGCGAGCCGGCCGGTCGGGCCGCCCGGTGGGCACGGGTTCAGTCGAGGCGGATGGCGAGCATGCAGGCGTCGTCCTCGTGGCCGGCCTGGTCGGGGTCGGCGAGGACGGCGTCGATCAGGTCCTGGGGTGCCGCGTCCGGCGAGCGGCCGACGAGGTCGGCGAGGCGGTCGATGCCCTTGGTGACGTCCTCTCCCCTGCGTTCGACCATGCCGTCGGTGTAGAGGAGCAGGAGGTCGCCCCGGCGCAGGGGGGTCGTGGCGGTCTCGTACGCGTAGCCGGGCAGCGCTCCGAGCAGGGGGCCGCGTTTGCCCGTGTGGAGGGGCTCGGCGTGGCCGTCGCGGAGGAGGAGGGGCGCGGGATGGCCGGCGTCGGCCCAGTGGAAGTTGCGGGCGTCGTCGATGTGACCGGTGACGGCGGTGGCGGTCTGTTCCGAGGGATCGCTGCAGACCAGTTCGTTGAGCCAGGTCATGATCTCGCCGGCGGACGCTCCGGTCTGGGCGAGACCGGCGAGGGCGTGGCGCTGCTGGGACATGCGGGCCACCGCGTCCAGGCCGTGGCCGGCGGCGTCGCCGATGGCGACCAGGACCCGGCCGTCGGGCAGGAGGCGGCACTTGTACCAGTCGCCCCCGACGGCCGCGTCCGGCTCGGCCGGCCCGTACGAGGCCGCCACGGTCAGACCGACCGCCGCCAGCGCCTCGGAGTGGGTCGGCAGCAGGGCCTCGCGCAGCGCGTCGGCCACCCGGCGCTCCGCCCGCGTCTGGCGCCGGAGCCGGTCGGACTCGCGTTCCGTCTCGGCGAGCCTGCGGCGGCTGCGGATCTGCGGGGTGAGGTCACGGGCCACGAGGTTCACCGCCCACGGCCGTCCGTCGGTGCCGACCACCGGCCGACCGAGCAGGTCGAGCGTCCGCACCTCCCCGAGGACCAGGAAGCGGATCCGGGTCCAGGCGGGTTCCTCGCCGGCCAGGACGGAGGTGAGGAACTCGGCGAAGGCGGTGAGGTCGTCGGGGAGCAGCGTGTCGCAGAGTTCCTCCAGCGACCAGGGCATCCCGACATCGGCGTGGAAGATCCGGCACAGCCCCTCCGACCAGGTCACCTTCCCCGACAGCAGGTCCCAGTTGCCCCAGCCGAGGGAGGCGAGGTACTGGGCGTCGATCGTCAGGAGTTCGGTCTGGCTCTGCAGGGGCCGCCAGGTCGCGAGGACCTGTTCGCCGCAGAGCGCCGCCGAGTAGAGGAGCGGGGCGCGGTGGAGCCGGCCCAGGCGCTGCTCGGTGTAGTCGACGACCCGGCCTTCGAGCGGGCCGCCGCCGGCGACGACGTCGGTGAGCGCCGCGAGGAAGCCGCTCGCGGCCGCTCCGGGCCGGGCCTCCAGGAACCGCTGTCCGACCTGGTGGTCGGGGGCCTCCAGCCATTCGGCGGAGCGGATGCGGTTGCCGGCGACGATGCGGAAGTCCCGTACCGCCCCGGTCTCGTCGTGGACCGGTTCGAGGAGGACGGCGGAGGCGGGGATGGCGCCGAGGACGGAGCAGGTGCCGGTGGCGCCGCGGTCGTGGGTGCTGCAGAGACAGTCGGTCCCGGTGTCGTTGTGCGCCGGCAGGGCGGGGCCGGGGACGAGCGTCTGGACGGGGGCGGTGACCTCGTCCCCGGGGGTGGGGGCGGAGGTCCGGTCCGCGGTGCGGCGGACGGCGGAACGCAGGGCGGAGACCTCGCCTCCGATGAGGTCCTTGAGCTCCTCGACGGTGTCGGGCAGCGGAAATCCCATGATCGCCTCCCGGGGCCGGTGGCACGTCGCGGGGCCGGCGGTTCCGGCCCTGCCCCCACCGGTCCGTCCTCCCGGCCCCCTGCCCGCTCGTCCCGGAAGCATGCCCGGAAACGGGCGGCGGCTGCGCAGGCCGGACGAGACCTCGCCGCGCCGGAGCCGCGCGCAGCCCGCGACGGGGGTCCGCCGTCGAGGGACGACGGGCGCCGGGCGGACGTCCGCCCCGTCCGCCGCGGCTCCGCGCGCCGTCAGAGGCCGTCCAGGGCGGAGACGAGGCTGGCCACCGTGACGGTGTTGAAGACGAAGGCGATGGCCGCGTTGGCCGTCACGGTCCGGCGCATCTCGCGGGACGTCACGTCGACGTCCGTCGTGCCGAACGTCGTCATGACCGAGAGGGCGAAGTAGACGTGGTCGGCCCAGACCGGAGGCTCCTCCCCCGGGAACTCGAGGGCCCGTCCGTCCTCCACGAGGTTGTCCGCCTGGAAGGCGACCGCGAAGGACACCGCCACGCAGGTCCAGGCGACGGCGACCAGAACGAGCGCCGTCGCCGCACGCGGAAGGGGTCCGAGTCCGGAGCCCATGTGCCCGGGGCGCCACACCACCGCCACCACGAGCGCGGCGACCGCGATGAAGATCGAGACCCCCGGCCCGGGCGCCGTGCCCCACACGTACCGCTGGAGCACCGTGCCCCGCGTCTCCCGGCGGGCCCAGGCGCGGACCCGTTCCGGAGACGCGGTCGAGAAGGCGATCACCGTGATCACGAGGTACGGGAAGAGCTGGGCGAGCAGCATCAGCACGCACACGTCCGCCGTCGAGACCCGTGTCCGGGTGCCGTCCGAACCGAGGAGGAACGCCGCCGTGACGACGGCGATGCACGTGCTCACCGCCGATCTCCGGCGCTCGGAGAGCCACTGGTTCCGGCGGCGTGGAGCACGCGGGCGGCTCACCGGGGAGCGGCCCGCTCGGCGCGGTGCGCGGTCGCGGCGGTCGCGGCGGTCGCGGCGGTCGCGGCGGTCGCGGCGGTCGCGAGGAGCGTCCCGGTCCCGGCGAGCACGGCGTGACGCGCGCACGGCCTCGTGGTTCCGCCGCCGGAGGCCGTCCCGTGCTTCCCGCCCATGGGTCCCCCTCTCCGTCTTCTCGGCCACGCGCCCGGTCGCGGGGCACCAGCCTGCCCACTCACGCACCGGGCGGCACCCCGACAGGGCCACGAGGATGAGGTCGCGGCTCCGGACGGTGTCCGGGCGGTCGGCCCTGATGCCGCCCGGGTCCCGCCGGACCGGCGGCGTGGTCCTGCTCGTCGGTCGAGGCGCCTTCGATCTCCCGTCGTTGACAGCCGTCGGCCGTGGTCGGTCTAATGCGGACGCGTAGCCATCGGGCCCGTCCGGTCCGGTCACGAGGGAGGGGCGCAGTCGTGGGCGTGCACATCGGCGTGCCGGATGACGCACCGGCCGGGATCGCTGAGCTGTACGAGCGGGACCGCACGTGCCGGACCCTGGGCATCGCCCTGGAGGAGGTCGCGCCGGGCCGGGCGTTGATGCGCATGCGGGTGGGCGAGGACATGGTGAACGGCCACGGCACGGCCCACGGGGGGTTCCTCTTCCTCTTCGCCGACGCGGCGTTCGCGTACGCCTGCAACGGCTACGGTCCGGTCACCGTGGCGCAGTCCGCCCAGGTCGCCTTCCTGCTGCCGGCGGCGGTGGACGACGAACTGCTCGCCGAGGCCGTGGAGCGGACGCGTTCGGGTCGCAACGGGATCTACGACGTGACGGTCCGCCGGACGGACGGAACGGTCGTGGCGGAGTTCCGCGGACAGAGCGTGATGCTCGCCGGCGGGGCACGGCCGCAGCCCGGGTGACGGGCGCCCGGCGCGGGGCCCGGCGGACGCCGTCGGGACGCGCGGCCCCGTCGACGGGACGCGCGGCCGACGGTGCCGCACGTCCCGACCGGCCGACGGTGCCGCACGTCCCGACGGCCGACCGGCACCTGCCCGCCTCGGCGCGGGTGCCGGGCGGCCGCCCGGATCAGTCGGCCGGGCGCTCGTCCACCACCTGCCTGAGCTTGCCCGTGCGCGGGTTGGTGGCCAGCTCGGAACGCGGCACCCACTCGATGCCCAGCTCGTGGATGGCGCCGTCCGCGACCTCCGCGGGGAAGAGCGGCCTGGCCGCGTAGACCGCCTCGACGAGGCGGGCGCTCAGGTCCGCCGGGGGCTCTTCGACGTACCCCAGGCGCAGGATCAGACCGTCCCGTCCGTCCCAGCGGCGCTGCACCATCTGCATGCCGGCGATGTACCGGTCCGGGTCCGCCTCCACGAGCACCGCGCGGACGTCCTCGATCGGCATCGCGACCGTGCCGACCCGTCCGCCCTCCATGGACCGGCCGAGGAGACGGAACCGCCGGCACTGCGGGTCGGCCCACTCGCCGCGGTCGCCCGTCGGGAACCTGATGACCGGCATGAGGGTGCGGAACAGGTTGGTGACCATGACGCGGCCCGGCACCCCGGGCGTGGTGATCGGTTCGCCGGTGGCGTCGTCCACGAGTTCCACCACCGTCCGGTGCGGGAACGCCTCGTGCACCCGTACGTCCTCCCCGGGTACGGGCCGCCCGACGAGTCCCGCGTCGATGGAGGCGTAGCCGACGGAGGCGACGGCCGCCTTGGGGAAGGCCCGCAGCAGGATGGGGCGCAGATCGGTGAAGAGGAGGTCGCCGCCGAAGAGCAGCAGTTCCACCGAGTCGGCGGTCCGGCCCCGGCGGACGAGGCATTCCGCCACGGCGGCCAGCTTCATCGGGACGCCGGCGAGGACGTTCACGCCGAAGTCGTCGATGAGGTCGGCGACGAACTCGTTGGGGGCGCCGGCACCGACGGGCAGGCGGACGTTCTCCACGGGGGCCGCGTGCAGGGCGTGTTCGATGTAGAGCATCCCGCCGTACAGTTCGCCGGCCCAGAAGAGGTTGGCCACCCGGTGCCCCGGTTTCAGCCCGGCCCGCACGATGCCGGCGCCGAACGCGGTGACCGAGTCGGCGTGCTCCGACCGCGACCAGACGGACAGCTTGGGCGTGCCGGTGGTGCCGCCGGTCCGGTAGACCCCGGCGTCGGTCAGCGGGCCGGTCAGCACTTGATTGTCCGGCCAGGTGTTCGCCGCCCAGAACTCCGTGTGGTCGACGAGGGGGAGCTGGGTGAGGTGCGAGACCGTCCGCGGCACGTCGCGGTACGCCTCCGCGTAGAAGGGCGAGTGGGCGCGGACGAAGTCGACCAGTTCCTGAAGGGATTTGGCGGGCACTACCTCTCCTGCTCTGTGTCGTCGGATTCCGGCCGGCGCCCGATCCACGTGCGTGCGAGTTCCTGCACGACGGAGCCGTCGCGGTCGGTCAGCTTGTTCTCCAGGTAGGCGGCCGCCCAGGGGGTGGTGGGGACGCGGAAGGCCGGCCGCTCCGCCCGCAGCGTCCGCACCACGACGTCCGCCACCTCGGACGCGTCCTGCCCGGCGCCCTCCCACCCGTGGTGGACGACCCAGTCGACGTAGTCGGCGAAGGTCGGGCCGTAGGGTCCGGAGGCGGCCTCGATGGTCTTGCGGTTGACGTCGGGGAAGATCCCGAACGAGGTGCCCCTGACGAAGCCGGGGACCACGACGGAGACCTTCACCCCGTGCGCCTCCGCCACCGGGGCCAGGCTCTCCATGAACCCCTCGACGGCGAACTTGGCGGCGCAGTAGGCCTCGTTGAAGGGCTGCCCGACGATTCCGTGGACGCTGCCGATGGTGACGAGACGCCCCCGGGCGGCCCGGAGCAGCGGCATCGCGGCCCGGCTGACCTCGACCACCCCGAAGAAGTTCACCTCCAGGTTGGTCCGCAGCGCTTCCGTGGTGGACATCTCCAGGGTCGGGTCGGAGTTGGAGACGCCGGCGTTGTTGACCACGGCGTCCAGTCGTCCGTACGCCTGTCGCACGCCGTCGACGCAGCGGGCCACGGAGTCGGCGTCGGTGACGTCGAGGACGCGGATGTCCAGGGGGACGCCGGCCCGGGCCGCCTCCTCCCGCAGCGCCCCGGCCCGGTCGGGCTCGCGCAGGGTGGCGACCGTGGCGAAGCCGGCCCGGGCCGCGGCGATCGCCGTGGCCTTGCCGATGCCCGAGGACGTTCCGGTGATCAGCACGACCCGGGGTTCCCGGCCCGCCGCGGTCACGAGGTGCCCTCGGCCAGGGCCGGTTCGGCGTTCCCGCCGTCCGCCTCCGGCGTCCGTCCCCGTTCGGCCGCGTCCAGCAGGCGCTGGATCCGCAGTGCGGGAAGGAAGGAGCAGGCCGCGAGCAGCGTGCCCCCGGCCATGGTGGCCCGGGCCGCGTCCAGGATGCCGAGCGGGCCGGTGAGCAGGCTGACCGCCAGGCCCCCGGCCAGGGCGGCCAGGGGGATCACGCCCCAGGTCGCGGTACGGAAGGCCGCGTGCATCACCCCTTGGTTCCGTGCGGACATCCGGGACTGCCGGATGGGCGCGCTGCTCACGTTGATGAAGGACATGAAGAAGCCGTAGCAGCCCATGGTCACGGCGATCACGACGCCGGCCGGGAGGGCGGGTGCCGCGAGCACGCCGAGGCCCACCAGACAGTGCAGGAGCAGCGCCCAGGCCAGCATCCGTCCCGTCCCCAGCCGTTCGCCGGCCTTCGGCGCGAGGGCCGCGCCGGCCAGGGCACCCACCGCCGCCACGGACATGGCGGCGCCGAAGACCCCGACGGAGACGCCGAGTCCCTGGTAGGCGAGGATCGGGAGCACGGTGACGAAGACGGGGCCGCCGCAGTTGAGCGTCACGGCCGCCACCACCACCCGGCGCAGCACCGGGTCGGACCAGTTCAGCCGGAAGCCCGCCGTCAGCCGCTGCCACACCGTTCCCTCGGCGGCGGTCCGCTCGCCCCAGGGCCGCATGGAGCGGATGCAGAGGGCGGAGGCCAGGTAGCTGGCGGCGTCGACGAGCAGGGCGGCCACGCCGAGGGCGCCGTAGAGGCCGGCGGCCAGGGAGGGGCCGGAGACCTCGGCGACCGAGCGGCTGCCCTCCAGCCGGGAGTAGGCGCGTACCAGGTGGTCCTTCGGCACCACGGCGGGGACGGCGACGAGGTAGCCGACGGTGAAGAAGATCGTGGCGCCGCTGATGACCGCCACGCAGGCGAACAGCAGGGGGGTGGAGAGCCGTCCCTGCCAGTACGCGAGGGGGATGACGGCCACCGCCGCCAGCCGGGCGAGGTCGCAGACGAGCAGGGTGCGGCGGTTGTCCCACCGGTCCACCAGGACTCCGGCCAGCGGACCGAGGAGGGGTATGCCCAGGTACTGCGCCATGGCGACGATGCCCACCTGGAGCGCGGAGGCGTCCAGGGCGAAGATCATCACGGTCGGCACCACGAAGACGGTGACGCGGTCGCCGACGGTGCTCACCGACTGGCCGATCCAGAAGCGGTTGAACTCGGCGCCCAGGGACACCGGCCGCGAGGGCCTCACCGCTCCTCCAGCACCACGAGGCCGGAGGTCTTGCCGGTCCGGTCGTTGCCGATCAGGTCCGCGACGGGCCGCACGCGGAAGTTCTCCGGATCGTGCTGGAAGGCGGTGCTCAGGGTGAAGGTCTCGGTCAGGAGTTCCTTGCGGAGCCGTTCGGCGTCCACGGTCGCTCCCGGGGCGGTGAGCAGCAGCACCTCCACGGACCCGGCACGTCCTCCGGTCTCGGAGATCACCACCTGGGCGCGCGAGACGCCCGTCTCCCGCTCCGCGCGCGCGATCACCTCGTCGACGTGCAGGCCCAGGCCCCGGACCTGGACCACGCTGTCGCGGCGGCCGAGCACCCGCAGGGCCCGTCCGGGGCGGCCGCACGGGCACTCCACCAGTCGTCCGGCGTCCCCGGTGCGGTAGCGCAGCACCGGGTTGAGCATCTCGGGGTCGAGGGCGGTGAAGTCCAGGAGCCGGTCCTCTCCCACGTGGACCAGTTGGTGGGGCAGGGTGTGGAACGTGTCGGCGGGGCAGTGGGGCGTGTTGGTGCCGACCACCCAGGTCTCGGTGCTCCCGAACATGCCCCAGCGCCGGGCCTCGGGCGCGACCGCGGCCATGTCCTCCTCCAGCTGCGGCTGCCACGCCTCGCCGAGCCAGAGCACCTTGCGCAGGTCCGGCAGTTCCAGGCCGGCGGCCCGGGCGCGGGCGAACCAGAGCCCCAGCACGCTCGGGGTGCCGCCGATCGCCGTGACCTCGCGCGCCGCGAAGAAGGCCAGCCACTCGGCGTACTCGTCCTTGGTGACCGAGCCCAGCGCGATCACCTGGCAGCCGGAGAGGTCGGCCAGGGCGGCGGCCAGGAAGTGCGCGCCCCACATGCGGCCGGCGCCCCAGGCGTTGACGAAGACGTCGTCGCGGTCCAGCGGCTGCCAGTGGGCGTGGACCCCTGCCATGTAGAAGCCGGTGGGCGCGTGGCCCAGTTTGGGCGCGCCGGTGCTGCCGCCGCTCTGGAAGAGCCAGGTGGCGCCGTTCTCGGCGCGTGGTCGCAGGTGGGCGAGGGCGGCGTTGAGGTCGTCCTTGAGCAGCGGCGGGAGCGCGGCGATGTCGTCGAGGGTGCGGATGTCCTGGGAGTCGCGGTAGCGCGGGGCCAGTTCCGGGACCTGCCGCAGGCGTTCCAGTGTCCTGCGGGCGACCGGCAGCCGCGATTCGGCCGCCTCCGGGGTGAGCGAGAACATCGTGGTCAACTCGTTTCCGTCGGTGGGGTGGACGGGGAAGCTCCGCCGTCGGCGGCGGCGAGGTGCCTGGCGTGGGCGGCCCGGTAGGCGGCGAAGCGGGCCCGGGTGATGTCCCGTTGGACCGTCCGGTCCGGGTCTCCGGGGACGCGGGGTATGACGCCGTCGGGTTCCAGCTCGGAGAACCAGAACCGCTGCCCGTCGTGGAGGAAGTCGAGACAGAAGAACGGGAGGGGCAGCCGTTCGGCGAAGTGGGCCGTGGCCTTGGCCAGTTCCTCGGGCACCGGGGTGTACTCCAGGATGCCGCCGTGGCTCGCGTTGGCGACCGGGGAGCCGGGTTGCGGGGTCCGCTTCAGGACCGTGTGGGGCTCGCCGTCGATCACGTACACCCGGTGGTCGACCGTGCCGTCGCCGAGGTAGGGCTGGACGACGAGCGTGGTGTCGCCTCCCTGGGCGAGACTGGCCAGGCCCCTGATGTCCCCCGCGCTCCGCGCCAGGTTGATGCCGCCGCCACCGCACCAGCCGGCCGGTTTGACGATGGCCGGGTACGTCATGTTCCCGAGGGCCACCTCGTACAGGTGCCTGCTCACGTCGCGCCCCGTGCCGATGCGGACGGTCGGGACCGGGGGGACCGGGGAGCCGGTGAGGTGGAGCAGGGTGGCCAGTTTGTCGTTGCCGATCAGCGAGGCCTCGGGAGGGAAGGGCAGGTAGAAGCCGGCCTGTTGCAGCACCGCGCACAGGGCGTACTGGTTGAAGACGTCCATCTGCTGGTACGGCAGCGAGTAGAGCGCGGTGATGAAGAGCGTGTCGCGGGGCGTGACGGGCTCGTCGTCCACGTAGACCCGGGGGCGTCCGGGTTCCGTGCAGTCCACCGTCACCGCGTCGGGGGAGTGCCGGGTCCAGCTCATGCCCAGGTCCTCGGCGGCCTCGGCGTAGAGGTCCCAGAACATGGCGTGCCACATCTCGGCCGTCCGGGTCGATTCCCGGTCGGGGAAGATCCAGCACAACCGGCGCAGCGGGCCGGTGGCGGTGCGGTCCGGGGAGGGTTTCACGGGGTGGCCTCCGGTGCGGTGGGTCGGGGGTGCGGGGCGCCGGTCCGTCCGTCCCGGGCGGAGGTCCGCTCCGCCCACCAGCGGCGGCCGGACTCGGGAAGGGTGTCCAGCGGGTCGTAGTACGGGTGGCGCCGGGCCAGCGCGTCGTCGAGGTCCCCGTCGGGCGACTCCCGGACCTCGAGGCCGGTCCGGTAGTTCTTCGTCCAGTACGAGATGCCGCGCTCGCGCTCGTAGGCGACGGCCTGGTGCACCCAGCGCTTGCCGACGTGCGGCACGTCGCACACGATCCGCGGGGTGGCGTAGCCGGGGAGGTACCCCATGATCGCCTCCTGGAGCCGCTGGGCCTGGTGGAGGGGGGTCCTCCAGTGTTCGGCGTGGGGTATCACGTCGCAGAGGTAGAAGTAGTACGGGAGGACGCCCGCCTCGCCCTGGAGCGCGAAGCAGAGGTCCAGCAGGTCCTCGGGGGTGGCGTTGACCCCGCGCATCAGCACCCCCTGGTTGCGGACGTCCCGGACGCCGGCGTCGAGGAGGGCCCGGGCGGCCTCGGCGACCAGAGGGGTGACGGACTGCGCGTGGTTGGCGTGGGTGTGCACCGCGAGGTTGACCGCCCGTCGGGCGGCGACCGAGGCCACCCGCCCCACGCCCTCGACGACCTCGGGCTGGAGCCAGTGCTGGGGCAGGCCGACCACGGCCTTGCTGGCCAGGCGGATGTCACGGACCGATCCCAGGTCGAGGAGTCGCATGAGGAACGCCTCCAGCTGGGGCCAGGGCACGTTGGCGACGTCCCCGCCGGACACCACCACGTCGCGCACGGTGGGGGTCCGCTTGAGGTAGTCCAGCATCTGCTCCTGCCGGTCCCGCGGACGGAGCGCGAGCCTGGCCTTGGTGACCTGGGGGGTGGAGGTGCCGACGAGGTCCATCCTGGTGCAGTGCCCGCAGTACTGCGGGCAGGTGGCGACCAGCTCGGCCAGGACCTTGTTCGGGTAGCGGTGGGTGAGGCCCTCCACCACCCACATGTCGGCCTCGTGCAGCGAGTCCCGCCCCGCCTTCGGGTGACTCGGCCACGACGGGTGCCGGTCCGAGCGCACCGGCAGCATGTACCGGCGGACCGGGTCGGCGAGGAACGCCTCGGTGAACGCCCCCGGCTCCACGGCGGCCCGGGGTGCCATGGTGTTGAGCATCTGCGGGGTGATCAGCATCGCCATCGTGGCGAACTCGGCCTGGTCGGCGGCGAGGTCGCCGCAGAAGTCGTCGGTGAGCAGGTCGCCGACGACTCCCTTGAGCTGGCGCAGGTTCTTCACGCAGTGGGCCCTCTGCCACTGGGCGTCGCGCCATTCGCGTTCCGTGACGCGGCGCCAGCCCGGCAGTCGTCGCCAGTCCGGCTCGGTCAGCGGGGTCCGCGCGTACGGGTACGGCTGCGGGATCATCCGGGGCCCGCCTAACGGCCGGTCAGGAAGGTGGCGAAACGGGTCCGGAGCTCTCGCTTGAGCACCTTTCCGGTGGGGCCGAGCGGGAAGTCCTCCGGTGTGCGCGCGATGCTCACCGCGGCCAACGGCGTCAGCCCCGCGGCGGTCAGGGCCTTGTTGGCCGCCTCCCGGACCTCCTCCACGGTGCTCGCGGCGGCTTCCGCCTGCAACCGGACGACGGCGAGGGGGAGTTGCCCTCGGCCCGGCCCGGCGGGAACGCCGATCACCGAGCAGTCCTGCACCAGCGCGTCGCAGTCGGCGAGCAGCACCTCCTCGATCGGCAGGCTGTACGCCGGACCGTCCGCGGTGTCGATGACGTCCACCGTACGGTCGAGGTGGTAGAAGCGCCCCTCGGCGTCGCGCCTGGCCACGTCACCGGTGAGCCAGTAGCCGTTCCGTTCGAACGTGCTGGTGAGCCGGTCGTCGTTCCAGTATCCGGGGGTGCGGGAAGGCGTGATCACACCGAGCAGACCCACCGTGCCGTCGGGGACCTCCCGGCCGTCCTCGTCGAGCACCGCGGCCTTCTCCACCACCTCCAGGGGCTTGCCGACACAGCGGTCGTCGCGCCCGCTCTCCGGCGTGGTCATCTGCCCGAACAGGGCCATGCCCATCTCGGACGAGCCCAGGCCGTCGATGAACTGCGAGCCGGGCAGGGGCGGCTGCTCCTCCTTCCCGCTGGGCAGCAGCCAGGGCCTGACGAGGCCGGCGGGCCGCTCGCCGAGCCTCACCAGCCGGCGGATGTGCCCGTAGTGGGCGCTGTCGCCGGTGTTGAACCAGGAGTGCACCTTCGCCGCGCCCTCGACCGGGAGTTCGCCGGTGGCCAGCTCCACGAAGGTGCGGGGGAAGGAGGCGACCATGGTGGGCCGGAAGGCCTCCATCACCGGCTCGACGACCGCGCGCCGCCAGTCGGACATGACCACGGTCGGCAGGCCGAGCAGGGTGGCGGTGAGGAAGTAGCTGAGCCCGCCCGCGTGGGTGTGCGGCATGAGCGACATCAGCCGGTCGCCGTCCTCGGCGGGGAAGCGCACCATGCGCGGCTGCTTGCCCTCCCAGAACTGCCGGTGTGCCAGCTTGGTGGACTTCGGCGTCCCGGTGGTCCCGGAGGAGTGGATGAGCGCGACCACGTCGTCGGCGGCGTGCCGGTACGGGTAGGCCTCGGGGAGCTCCGCGGATCCGGAGTCGAAGGCCTGGAGTTCGGCGGCCATGGCGATGAAGCGGGGACGGCGGTGGGGGGCCTCGCGGTAGGAGGCGGCCAGTCGTGTGGGGTCGTCCGCGACCACTCCCACGACGCCCACGTGGTTCAGGTAGCGCACCATCACCTCGTGCGGCATGGCGTCGTTGACGAGGGCGGGGACGGCTCCCAGTGCGGAGAGCGCGAGGAAGTGGAGCAGGGGCTCCAGGCCTTCGTGGACCACCACGCCGACCGGGTCGCCGGGGCGGACGCCGTTGGCCCGGTACCACGTGGCGTAGTGGTCGCGCAGGGCGGCGACGTCGAGCAGGCTGTGCCCCCGCAGTTCGACGGCGCCCCGGTGGTCGACGCGGTGGGTGTAGGCGTACGGGACCGCGCGGTTCGGGTTGACGGCGAGGGCGTGGTCGAGGAAGTTGCCGGCTCCGAGCGCGGGCTCGGTCATCAGCCCTTGTCTGACGGCGAGAGGCGCGATGGACGTGTGGTCGCTCATGAGGGTCTCCCGTTGGGCGTCGCCGGGGCGGATCCTGGTGGGGCCGGGCCCGGCGACTGTTCGAAGGCTTGCTGTTCTCGGCGGAACTCGTGGTTCGGCGGCCTTTCCCGTGCGGTCGTGAGGTGCGGTGCACGGCCTGGGACCGGGCCGGTCGTGACGCATCGCGATCGGCTCGGAGGAAGGGGGCTGCGGATCCGGGCGGCGACGACGCGACCACCGGCAGGGGTGCGGTCGGCGGCGGCTCGGAGCGCGCGGGCATGCGGGGCCGGGGGCCCGGCGGGGGCGACGGGCGTCGGCGGAACGGGTTCCCGGCAGGCGGTTGCCGGAGGGGGCGAGGATCGGTGGGCGGGCGGGCGGGGGCGGGGCGGATGGTTCATCGGTGGCGCGGACGGTCCGTGGCCGTGCCGTCGCCCGTACCGCGGCCCTACCGGCGGGCGAGGACCTCCGCCGCCACCCGGCGGCCGGAACGGACGGCCCCCTCCATCAGTCCGAAGAACTCGGTGCTGGTCTCCGTCCCGGCCCAGTGCACCCGCAGGTGGGGTGCCGTCAGCCCCGGGCCGTGCCGCACCCAGTCGCCGGGCCCGAAGAGGGCGGCGTAACAGCCCTGGCTGTACGTCTCGTTGACCCAGTCGGTCACGTGGAAGCCCACGGGTTCCGGAAGCATCGGGAACAGCCGGGCCGCCTGCCCGACCGCCGCCGAGCGCTGCTCCCCCGGATCGAGCGCCGCGAAGCGGTGGGCCTCGGCGCCCGTGACGAAGCCGGTGAGGACGCCGACTCCGGACCCGGCCGGCGAGTCGTCCACCGTGGACAGCAGCGGTCCCCGGGCGTTCACCGACCACCCCGACAGACCGTGGTCCCGCCAGACGGGTGCCGGGTACACCAGGTGCACCTTGACCGCGCAGCCCCGCGCGGTGCGGTCGCCCGTCCGGCGGGCCGGAGGTTCGGGCCGGTGGTCGACGGCGTCGGCCGGCAGGGGCGGCAGGGCCATGACCGCGACGTCGGCCCGGTACTCCCCCTTCGGGCCGCGGACGGTGACCCCGTCGTCGTCCTGGTGCACGGCGTGGACCGGTTCCCCGAGCCGCACCCCGTCCCCCAGCCGAGCGGCCAGCCGCTCGCACACCTGGTGGGCGCCCCCGTCGATCCGGTCCTGCTGGGCGCCGCCCTCGAAGGCGTTCAGGTAGCGCAGTCCACCGCCCGACCGCAGGTAGAAGGCCACGTGCAGCATGGAGACCCGGGCCGGGTCGGCCGCCATCATCTCGCCCAGGAAGAGCGGGAAGAAGAGCCGGGCGTCCGGGTGCGCGAGGTGCCGCTCGGCCCATGCTTCGGCGGTCAGGGCGTCCAGCTCCCCCGCTCCCGGGGTGAGCCACGGGGCGTCGGGACGGACGGTCGCGGTGAGTTCGTCGAGCCTCTCGAAGAGGTCGCCGAGTGCCACGGCGTTGAGCGGCGGGAACCGGCCGTCCCGGGTGGTCTCCTCGCTCCCGAGGGCGAAGCGGCTGGCTCCCCGCATGGCGGTGGGCGTCGCCTTGAGGTCCAGCCCGGCCATCAGGGAGTGGAGCTCCGTGTGCCGGTCCCCCAGGTAGGCGGCGCCCGCGTCCACCCACCCCCCGTCGGAGACCTGGAGTCCGCGGGCCCGGCCGCCCACCCGGTCGCGCGCTTCCAGCACGGTCACGTCGATCCCGGCGGCGGCGAGTTCGGTGGCGGCCGTCAGTCCGGCGAACCCGGCTCCGACCACCACGGCGCTGGTGACTCCTCCGGATCGTCCGGGAGCGCCGTCGGCCGGGGCCCCGTCGCTCGCGGTCACCGGGCGTCCGCGATCTTCTCGGCGAGCCGTCCGGGGGTCGGAGCACCGAGGAAGTCCTCGAAGGTCAGCTCCACCCCGTAGGAGCGGGCGACGGCGCTGAGCACCCGGGTCGCGACCAGCGAGTCGCCGCCGAGGAGGAAGAAGTCGGAGTCCGCCGAGACGTCCTCGCTCTCCAGGACGCGCCGGAACATCGCCACCACGCCCTCGGTGTCGGCACCGGCCCGGGGGCCGGCGGGGGCGCCCGGGCCGGCGGGCGGGTCCCCGGCGGCTGCGGCGGTGGTGTCAACGCTCATCAACGGTCTCCTTTGACCTGTTCACGGTTGCGTAACGCTGGTGCGAGGCTCTTCTGTCGACCTTTCCGCTGGTGGTCAGCACGAGGTGCGGGACGACGGTGATCCGGCTCGGCACGAGATGGGCGGGCACCCGCTCGCGCAGGTAGGCCCGCAGGTCGCCGTCGAGACACCGCGGCTCGGCGTCCGGCCTGGGCACCACATAGGCGACGAGTGCGGCGCGGCCGACGCTGACGGCTCCGGTGACGGCCACCGCGTTCACCGCGGGGTGGCCGGCGAGGTGCGCCTCCACCTCGGCCGGATCGACGCGGATGCCCCGGATCTTGATCTCGTCGTTCAGTCTGCCCTCGTGGGTGAGGAGGCCGTCCGGCGTCCTGCTGACCCTGTCTCCGGTGCGGAACCGGCGTTCGCCGCCCACGACCGCGTACCCCTCCTCGGTGGCCCGGGGCATGTCCAGGTAGCCGAGGGCCACCGCCGGGCCGCCGATCAGCAGTTCGTCCCGGTCCCCGATGTCCTCCACGACGTGGGGCAGGGGCCGCCCGATCGGCGCCCTGGTACCGCTCGCCCAGTCCCAGCCCGGGGCCGGGGCGCCGGGGCCGTGCAGGTCGACGGCGTGGGTGATCAGGGTGGTCTCGGTGCATCCGTAGGTGTTGACCAGGCGGACGCGGCCCGTGGCGAGGCGGCTCCAGTCGGCCAGTCGGGCGGGGCTGACGGCCTCCCCGCCGATGACCACCAGCCGGACGCGGTCGGGAAGCGCCGTCCCCTCCTCGGCGAGGTGGAGCACGAGTTCGTGCCAGAAGGCCGTGGGCAGGTCGAGGACGCTGACGCGTTCGCGCTCGACCGTCCGCAGGAACCGCGGGAAGGACCCCGAGTGCGCCTCCCGGTCGAACACCAGGGCGGCTCCGGCGGTCAGCGTCGGGAGGATCTCCTCCAGCGAGGTGTCCCAGTTGAGCGAGGCGAACTGGAGCACCCGGTCCTCCTCCGTGAGGGAGAAGAGGTCGCGGAGGGAGCGCACGGAGGCCGCAATGGCCCGGCGCGGCGTCACCACCGGCTTGGGCCGGCCGGTGGAGCCCGAGGTGAAGAGGATGTACGCCGGCGCTTCGGGACTCAGGTCCTGTCCGAGGCCGGTGGTGGTCGACGCCGTGGCCCGCCCCGGCTCCTCCTGGCCCGACCGGATGACCGGCAGGCCGAGTCGGGGGTCGAGAGCCGTGCCGGTGTCGATGACCGCGCGGCAGCCGGCCGCGGACGCCATGTCCTCCTGCCGTGCCGGCGGGAAGGCCGGATCGACGGGACAGTAGACGCCTCCGGCGGCGAGCACGGCGAGCAGCGCGACGACGGTTTCCGGGGTGTGCGTCGCCGGCACGGCGATGGCTCCGCGCCGCGGCCCGAGCCGCCCCGCGAGGCCGTTCACGAGCTCCTGCAGCCGGCGGTACGTCACGACCCGCCCTTCATGGACGAGTGCCGCGCGCTCCGGGTTGCGAAGTGCGGTCTCCGTGAAGGCCTGGATGAGGTCCGGGGTGGTTCCATGGGTCTCGCACTGCATCGACCTGATCGCCCCAAATAAGCTTGAAAGCGCCTGTCCGTGCCCGACGAACGGGGACTCTACCGGCGAACAGGTGTTGCCACAATGGGAGTTGGGAGAATCGAACGGCCTCTGCGAGCACGTCGTGACGGCATGTGCTCCAGCAGGTCAGAGCCCCTGCGAAGGTTCCGCTTCCGCTTCGACGCGGGGGGCGCCACCGGAGGCGCCCCCACCGCGGAAGCCGATTCCGGGTCTTCCCTCCGGGGGGCTGAAAGTGGGGGGTGGGCGGACGGGGTCGTTCAGGCGGATTCGAGGATCGGACGGATCTCGACGGTCTCCGGGGTGGGGAGGCTCCGGGCCGGTTCGACGGCTCCCTCGCGGTCGGCCACGTCGACGACGAACCAGCCGCCGAGGGTCTCCTCGCCGGTGTGCGCCGGTCCGTCGGTCACCGTCGGCGTCCCGTCGGCGGTGGTGCGCACCGTCGCGGGCGCGGTGCGCTCGGTCTCCAGGGCTTCGCCGCCGACCAGTTTCCCGGCCGCGGCGAGGCCGCCGATCCAGCCCTCGTACTCCTTGCGGTGGGCGGCCCGGCCGGTCTGGATCCGACGGCGCGACTCGTCCGTCTCGAAGATCACCCGTGCGAATTTCATGGAACTTCCTCTCCGGTCGCCCTACGGACGACCGCTGTTGACGGTGTGGGAGGAGGAGGGCCGGTTCAGGCGGTTCCGCCGACCGGGGCGACGCGGGCGAGCGCGCCGATCTCGAGCGCGGTCCACAGGGCGCCGTCGGGGCCCGCCGCGATGCCGAACGGCCCGCGGACGCCTGACGCGGTGGGGCCTCAGGCGTCCGCGGGGACGGACGGGGTGACCCACTCGACGAACTGGACGGTCACGCCGTCGGGGTCGGTGATCTGGAAGAGGCGTTCGCCCCAGGACTCCTCGCGCAGCGGCATGGTGATCTCGACGCCCTCGGCGCGCAGCCGCTCCTCCTCGATGCCGGTGCCGGTGCCGGTGAAGGCGAAGGCGAAGGCGAAGGCGAAGGCGAAGGCGAAGGCGAAGGCGAAGGCGACGATGAGGCCGGAGGCGCACTGGTCGCGCCGGCCGGCCGGCAGCACCTCGGTGCCGCGTACGAGCAGGACGACGTCGACCGCGGCGCCGCCCCGCGGCGACATCACCCCCGCACCGCCGCCGCCCTGCTCGGCGCGGTGCACCGCACGCTCTTCCAGCGCCTCCAGGAACTCACCCTCGCCGGCCAGGAGAACGCCCGGATCTCCGCCACCGTCGTCGCGGAGGCGGACAGCGCCTTCGGCCTGCTGGAACCCTCCCTCGCCGACTACGCCGCAGCCTGGGCCGGGCGTCACCCGCCCGGCCCTCCGCCGGTGCCCCGCCCGTGGCGGCAGGGGTGATCCACCGAAGCGGCCCCGGGGCGGGAGGCGACGGCGCGAACGCCCGCCGAGCAGTGGACGCAGCGGCCCGCCGCCCGGGCGGAGACCGAGGAGACCCGGGCCCGGGCCCGGGCCCGGCGCGTACAGCCGTGGCCGTGCGCGCGTCCGGGGCACCTGCCCGTACCGCGCTCCCGGCCGGGTGCGGCCGCGCCCCCTCGGAAAGCCGGTTCCGGTTGCCGCGGCCGGAGGGCGCGCGGGCCGCACCCGACGGGTCGACGGGCACGGCGGCCGTCCGGCCCCGGGTGGAGGCCGGCCGGCTGGTCACGGCCGGTCGCCCCCGCCCGTGACCGCCGGTCAGGCGCGCGGGGCGCGCGGCTCCAGGCGGAACTCGAAGCCGAGGGTGCCCGGGTCGAGCGCGGTCGCGCCGCCGTCGACGGTGAGCACCGCGCCGTTCACGAACGAGGCGGCGGGCGACAGCAGCCAGGCGACCGCCTCCGCCACCTCCTGCGGCTCACCGGGCCGCCCGGCGGGCAGGACCCGGGTCACCTCCTCGTACGCCGCCTCCAGACCGTCCCCGCCCAGGCCCGCCTCGTCGGCGAACCGGTTCATCCGGCGGTCCGCCATGTCGGTGCGCACCCAGCTCGGGCACACGGTGTTGGCGCGCAGCCCCGCGCCCCCGTAGTCGACGGCGAGCGAGCGGCACAGCTGGAGCAGCGCCGCCTTGGAGGTGGCGTAGGCGGCGTTCCCGACGCCGTTGCGCAGGGCGGACACCGAGGCCACCGCGACCACCGCGCCGCGGGCGTCGAGCAGGTGCGGGAGCGCGGCGCGCAACAGCAGGAACGGGCCGGTGAGGTTGGTCCGCATGACCTCGTCCCAGTCCTCCGGGGTCACCTCGCCGACCCCGCCGCCCCGCCCGATGCCGGCGTTGAGCACCAGCCCGTCGAGCCGCCCGTACGCGCCGACCACCGTCTCGACGAGCGAGGCCACCGCGGCGGGGTCCCCGATGTCCGACGGCACGGGCAGGGCGCCGGTCTCCTCGGCGACCAGCCGCAGCGGCTCGGTGCGGCGCCCGGACACCGCCACCTTGTGTCCCGCCCGGGCCAGCGACCGCGCGGTCGCGGCCCCGATCCCCGTCCCGCCTCCGGTCACCAGGTACACGCGCTCGTCCGCCATGTCCGCCGCCTCTCCCGCGTCTCGTCCGCCGTCCCGGTGATCTTAGGCACGCGCCGCCCCGGTGCCGGCCGGCGACGAACCGCACGGCGGGCGCGCCGGTCCGGGAGGCGGGGCCGGGAGCGGTCTGGCGCCGGGCGGGCCGTACGCCGGATCATGAGGGTGATCACGGACGGGTGGGGAGGGCGACATGGGCGACCGGACGGACGGCGGGCCACGGGTACGGGACGCCGTGGCCGACGACCGGCCGGCCCTCCGGCCCTTCCGCCCCATCCGGCCCTTCCGGCACGGGATCGTCGCCGCGGGCGAGACGTACGCCCGGGACCAGGACTCCGACGAACGGGCAGCCCGGGCCCTGTGGTCGGCCCCCGGCCCCCGGCCCCCGGCCCCCGGCTCCCCCGCCCTCGTCGTCGAGGCCGGGACGGCGACGGCACCGGGCCGCGGCGGAGGCCGGAGCGGCGGCCGAGGCCGGACCGGACGCGGCCGTTCCCGCTTCGGCTTCACGGCCCCGGGCACCGTGCCGGAGGCGTACGGCCACCCCCGGCGCGGCCCGGTCGGCCTGAACGTCCTGCACCGCCGGCTCCGGGCGTCGGCGAAGATGGGACGCCCCACCACCCCGTCCCGTGCCGTGCGGCACGACCAGAGGAGCGACGACAGATGTCCCCTTCCGGGTCCGGAGCGAGCCCGCGACCGCCGACGATCGCCGACGTCGCCCGTACGGCGGGGGTGTCGCGGACCACGGTCTCGCACGCCCTCAACGGGCTCGGCAAGGTCGACCCCCGGACCCGTGAGCGCATCAAACAGGTGGCGGCCGAGCTGGGTTACCGCCCCAACCTGCGGGCCCAGCGGCTGCGGCGCGGCGAGGCCCGGGCGATCGCGCTCGCCTCGTCGATGCCCTTCGCGGTGGCCGGCGGCCCGTCCCGGCTCGGCTTCTACATGGAGGTGGCCGCCGCGGCCGCCGAGAGCGCGCTCCTGCACGACTACGCGCTCGTGCTCGTGCCGCCCGTGCGGTCGGGCGCCGCACTGGACTCGGTCGACGTCGACGGCGCCATCGTCGTGGAGCCCGACGTGGGCGACGCCGCCGCGGCCCGGCTGCGGCGGCGCGGCCTGCCGTACGTGGCGCTCGGCCGGCCCGTCTCGCCGGACGAGGCCGTCCCGTACGTCGACCTGCACGGCGCGGCCGTCGCCGAGGCGCTCCTGAACCATCTGCGGGAGCAGGGCGCGAAGCGGCCCGCCCTGCTCGTCGGTTCCGGTGACCGGCACTCGTCGGTGGACGCGCGCGCGGCCTACGAACGGCTCGCCGCCGAGCACGGCTGGCAGCCGATCGTGGCGAGCGCCCCGGAGACCGGCGGCGAGCAGGCGGGCTACGAGCGGTGCGCCGCCCTGCTCGCCGAGCACCCCGGCCTCGACGCGGTGTGCGCCCTGGTCGACGCCTTCGCCGTGGGCGCGCTGCGGGCCGTCCGGGAGAGCGGGCGCGCCGTCCCCGACGACGTCATGGTCGTCACCCGTTACGACGGCCTGCGCGCCCGCACCGCGCAACCGCCGCTGACCGCCGTCGACCTGCACCTGGACCGGGCGGCGGCGGCCGCCGTGGACCTGTTGCTCGGCCGGCTGCGGGGGGACACCCCGGCCGAGGCCGTGGTGACGGTGCCGCCCCCGACGGTGATCCCGCGCGGTTCGTCGCTGCGGACGCCCCCGCCGACGACGGGCCCCTGAGCCGTTCCCGTCCCGCCCCGCATCTCCGTCGGCCGACGGGGGCGGGGCGGGGACGGAGGTACGGAGGCGGGGCGGCGGGGCCGGGGAGTGCGGCGGGCGGGGCGGGCCGGATCAGACGCCCGCCATGAGCACCGCGCCCGACACCAGCGCGAAGACCAGCACGAACAGGCGCATCCTGCGGGCGTCGATCCGGTGGTGCACCAGCCGGCTCAGCCACGCGCCCGCGCCGATCGCCGGCACCAGCGCCAGGGCGGGGCCGAGGTCCGCCGCGTCGCCCCGCCCGGTCGCGAACAGCAGCGCCAGCGAGGCGACTTCGCCGACGAGGAAGCAGGCCGCCACGGTCGAGCGCAGCTCGGCCGGCGGCCGGTGCTGGTAGACCAGCGCCAGCGGCGGGCCGCCGACGCCCGTCGCCGTCTCCGTCAGGCCGGTCACCGCGCCCGCGCCGAGGTAGGCGGCCCTGCCCGGCGTGAAGGCCGGTGCCGCCAGGCTCACCACGGCCGCCAGGACGGTCGCGAGGCCCACGTACAGCCCGAGCCGGCGGTCCGGGATCACCCACAGCAACGCCAGTCCGGCGGGCGTGGCCGCGAGCCGCGCGGCGGTGATCCAGCCCGCGCCGCGCAGATCGAGCGAGGCCCGTTCGCGCCAGGCGACGTACAGGTTGAGCGGCACCATCGACGCCAGGACGAACACCGGCAGCAGACCGGGGTCGAGGATCCCGGCCACCGGGGCGACGATCAGCGCGAAGCCCAGGCCGCTGCTGCCCTGGACGAAGGCGGCGGCGGTCACGGTCAACGCGAGCACCGTCAGGGTCTCACCGGTCATCGCGCCGTGCTCCGTTCCCGGCCGGCCGCGGCCGCACGGGCCCGGGTGGACGTCGGGTGCGCGCGGGTGATCGCCGCCCGGGACACGGTCGCCTCGGCCAGCGCGGCGGCGCGCCGGACCAGTGCGGCCCCGTCCCACCCGACCGGTCCGCCGCACCACATTCTGAGGCGTCCCGCGACGAACACGGCCGTGATCTGGTCCCTGTTGCCGCGCCGGACCAGCTCCCAGGGGAGGTCGTGGGAGAGCGCGAGTTCGGGGGTGGTGACGTCGACGAGGAGGAAGTCGGCCGCCAGGCCCGGGGCGATCGTGCCGGTGCGCGCGCCCAGGCCCACGGCGTCGGCGCCGCCACGGGTGGCGTGCTCCAGCCAGGTCCAGCCCGCGCCGCACGAGGAGTCCCCGCCGGCGAGGCCGTAGGCGATCCGCTGGGCGAACTCGGCCGCCTCGGCGAGCCGGAAGCCGTCCCCGCGGGTGCCGTCGGTGCCGAGGCCGAACCGGATGCCGCGCTCGGCCATGGCGGTGGCGGGCGCGACGGCGTTGCCCTTCCACGCGCTGGCCACGGGGTTGTAGCTCACGGCGGTACCGGTGGTGGCGAGCAGGGTGAGTTCGCGCGGGGTGAGCAGGGTGGCGTGCGCGGCGAGCAGTTGGGGTCCGAGCGCGCCGATCGCGTGCAGGTGCTCCAGCGGCCGCAGGCCGTGGGTCAGCAGGGACCGCTCGACGGCGGCCAGGTGCTCGTTGACGTGGATCTGGACGACGGCCCCGGCCGCCGCGGCGAGCGCGGCGGTCCGGCGCAGCGTCTCCTCGGTGGCCGCCTCGGGGATGGAGACGGCGAGGGAGGCGTGGACCAGGGGATCGCCCTCGTACCGTACGAGGTGCTTCTCGGCTCGCTCCAGGACGCCGGGGCCGGCGGGGGCCGCGCCGTCCTGGTCGTTGCAGACGAGGCCCAGGACGCAGCGGAGGCCGGCGTCACGGGTGGCGGCCGCGATCACGTCCACGTCCACGTCCGCGCGGGTCCCGGCGTCCGTGACGGTGGTGAAGCCGCCGCGCAGTGCTTCGAGCGCGGCCAGCTTGGCGGCCGCGTAGGCCGATTCCTCGTCCAGTGCGCCCTCCAGCGGCACCCACACCCGGCGGAAGATCTCCGACGGCTCGCCGAAGGCGAGGGCGGCGCCGAAGCTCTGGGTGAGGTGGTGGTGGGCGTCGACGAAGCCGGGCATGAGGAGATGGCCGGGAAGGCGTGCGGGGGCGGTGTCCGGGTGACGTCCGACCAGTTCCCCGACCGGTCCCACGGCGGTGAAGACGCCGTCGGTGACGACCACGGCGTGGTCGGTGGCGGGGCCTTCGGGCAGGAGGACGGCGTCCGGGACGAGGAGGAGCGGTCCCGGGGAGTCGAGCAGGTCTCGCAGGGGGGTGTGCTGGTTCATCGGTCGCTTTCCGCGCGGGGGCCGGCCAGCCGGGCGACGACGCCGGGCCGGACGTGGTGGAAGAGGATGTTGAGGACGACGGCGACGAACGCGCCGACGGCGACGCCGCTTTCGAGGAGGATGCGGAGGTTGGGCGGGAAGCCGCCGTACACGCCCGGGACGAGGATCGGGAGCAGGCCGAGGGCGAGGGCGACGGCACAGACGAAGGTGCTGGTGTGCCGGTCGAGGTCGGAGCGGCCGAGCATCTGGACCCCGAGGACGGTGATCACGGCGAACACGACCATCGCGGTGCCGCCGACGACGGCGGACGGGATGACGCTGATCGCCCGGGTGACCGGGGCGAGGAAGCCGATGGCGATGAGGGCGACGCCGGCGGTCGCGGTGACGAAGCGGCTGCGGACGCCGGTGACGCGGACGATGCCGATGTTCTCGCCGCTGGTCACCATGAGCGGCAGCCCGAAGAATCCGCCGAACAGGGAGGTGAGGGCGTCGCCGCGGACGGTCCTGGGCACGTGGACGCGCCGGTCGATCTCCTTGCCGACGGCCTGTGCGTTGATGACGGTCTGGCCGGTGGCCTCGGCCATCGAGGCGAGGCTGTAGAGCATCAGGGGCAGCGCGGCGAGCAGGTCGAAGCGCGGGGCGCCGAAGGGCATCAGGTGCGGCAGGCCGAGCAGCCCTCCGTCGGCGGCGTGGCCGAGGGGGACGCGGCCGAGCACGGCGGCGAGCGCGGTGCCGGCCAGCAGGCCGAGCATGACGGCGAGTTGGCGCACGACGCCGGAGAACAGCAGGTAGAACGCGACGGTGAAGCCGATCGTCGCGATGCCGAGCAGGAGGTTCTGCGGCTGGGCGAAGCCCGGTTCACCGGGACGGCCGGTGACCAGGACGGCGCCCACCTTCACCAGGTTCACGCCGACGATGACGATCATCGTGCCGATCACCAGGCCGGGGAAGAACGCGAGCAACCGCGAGAAGAGGGGCAGCACGACGAAGGTGAACAGCGCGGTGAGGATGACGGCGCCGCACGCCGTCGGCAGGCCGTGCTGTCCGGCGATGGCCAGGAACAGCACGAGCGGGGCGCCGCCCGGCAGCATCACGAACGGCAGCCGGGGGCCGAACTTCCAGGGTCCGAGCGACTGGACGAGCGAACCGACGCCGGACAGGACGAAGGCCGCGGACAGCAGATCGACGGTCAGCCGGGCGTCGAGCCGCAGGGTGGCGCTCATCAGGAAGATCGCGGAGATGGGCGTGGCGGCCATCACGAGCACGTGCTGGACCCCGAAGAGCAGGATCCGGCCGAGGGGACGGCGCTCGTCGACGGGGTGCACCGCGGGCGGCACCGGCGGTCCGTCGGCGAGGGGGGCGCCCGGCGCCTCGTCCGGCGGCGCGGCCGGGCTCGGGAGCGGGGCGGGGGACGCGGGGGACGTGGGCGGGGGCAGGGACGGGCGGGGGCGGGGACTGGACACGTTCGAGCTCCGTTCGGCGTTCGATACGTCGTGGTTCAGCCGCGATCCGGCCCCGGACGGGGAGCCAAATCGATTTGGCCAAATCGATTTGGCCGTCAGTATGTGAGGGTGCGACCGGGCCGTCAAGAGATCCGACGCGCAAGCGGGCACGAGGACGACCGCCGGCGCGGGCCCTGCGCGGCGAGGTCGCTCCGCAGGAGGCACCGGCCACGCCCCCGGTGACCGGCGGCGGTCTCGCGGGCGCACCCGCCGGTGGAAGTGCCTCTGCGGCCCCGCGGCGGACGGGCTTCGACCGCGCGGCCATACAGTCGGCGCGCGGCGGGTAGGCGCACCGCGTGAACGAAAGGGAATCACCGCGGAAGGAAGCCGAGGAGCTGCTGTCCGGGCTCAGCGTGGACGATCGCCGGCCGGAACAACCCGTACTGCTGGACTCCTCCGGCGCCCCGATCCGCACGTGGCAGGAGAACTATCCGTACGAGCACAAGATCCGCCGCGCGGAGTACGAGCGGAGCAAGCGGATCCTGCAGATCGAGCTGCTGAAGCTGCAGCGCTGGGTGAAGGAGACCGGCGCACGGCTGGTGGTGGTCTGCGAAGGGCGGGACGCGGCGGGCAAGGGCGGCACGATCCGGCGGTTCACCGAGCGGCTCAATCCCCGCGGGGCACGGATCGTGGCGCTGGACAAGCCGACCGAGCGGGAGGCGGGACAGTGGTACTTCCAGCGGTACGCCGCCCACCTGCCGGCCGCCGGTGAGATCGTCTTCTTCGACCGCTCCTGGTACAACCGCGCCGGTGTCGAGAAGGTGATGGGGTTCTGCACCCCCGAGCAGCACGAGCTGTTCCTGCGGCAGTGTCCCGCCTTCGAGGCCATGCTCGTGGAGGACGGGATCCTGCTGGTCAAGTTCTGGTTCTCGGTCTCCCGCGCCGAACAGCGCACCCGCTTCGCCATTCGCCAGGTCGATCCCGTACGGCAGTGGAAGCTGTCCCCCACCGACCTCGCCTCGCTGGACCTGTGGGACGCCTACACCACCGCGAAGGTCGAGATGTTCCGCGCGACCGACACCGACCACGCGCCATGGACGGTGGTCAAGAGCAACGACAAACGACGCGGACGCCTCGAAGCCATGCGCAGCCTGCTGTGGCGCATCGACTACGACCGCAAGGACGAGACGGCCGTCGGCCGCCCCGACACCCTCGTCGTCGGCGCCGCCGACACGCTCCTGGAGCCCGGCGAGGAACCCACCGACCTCTCCCCCACCCCTCTGGCCGGCCCTCCCCTCGGCCCCGGCCTGCACCCCAACCCCTGAGCGTGCTGCAGAAGGTGGCGTCCGGTCGGGCCAGGGCCGGTGTCCGTGCCGGCCCGGTACACGCCGACGAGGGCACGGCGGACACCGCAGAAGGCCCCCTACGACGTCACCGCGCCGAAGCGGAGCCCCCGTCCGACGGAACGAACGGCCCCCTCCGGAGCGGGCGCCCGCAGGCGGGCGGCCGCTCCGGAGGGGGCCGGGCGCGGTGACCGGACGCCGGGGCCGGGGTGGCCGGCGGCCCCGGCAGGCGGCCCCGGCGGCCGGCCCCGGCGGGCGGCCCCGGCGGGCGGCGTGGCGGTCGGGCGTGGAGCGGGGTCAGGCGACCGTCAGGACGATCTTGCCCGTCGTGCGGCCCAACTCGCCGATCGCGTGGGCCTCCGCGGCCTCGGCGAGCGGCAGCACGGTGTCGACCACCGGCCTCAGCGCACCGCGCTCCACCAGGGCGGTGATCTCGCGCAGGCCGAGGTGGTCGGGTTCGACCAGGACCCACGCGGCCCGCACACCGTCCTGGGCGGCGGGCACGTCGTCCGGGCCCGGCAGCGTGATGAGCCTGCCGCCGTCGCGGAGGACCTTCAGGGAGCGCTCGGCCGTCTCTCCTCCGAGGCCGTCCAGCACGACGTCGACGTCGGAGACGACGTCCTCGAAGCGGGCCGCACGGTAGTCGACCACCTCGTCGGCGCCCAGCTCCCGCACCAGGTCGTGCTTGGCCGCGCTCGCGGTGCCGATGACGTACGCGCCGCGGGCCTTGGCGATCTGCACGGCGAGGTGCCCGACCCCTCCGGCCGCGGCGTGCACCAGCACGCGCTCGCCGGGGCGGACGTCCGCCGCGTCGACGAGGGCCTGCCAGGCGGTGAGGGCGGCGAGCGGCAGCGCGGCCGCCTCCACGTGCGTGAGGGACGACGGCTTCGGCGCGAGATGGCGCGCCGGTGCCACCACGTACTCGGCGTACCCGCCCGCCTGGCGCGGGAACAGCGGCATTCCGAAGACCTCGTCGCCGGGGCGGAAGATCCCCACGCCGGGGCCGACGGCCTCGACCGTGCCGGACACGTCCCAGCCGAGGACGGGCACGTCGCCCCATCCGATGAGGGCGCCGCTCGCGCGGGTCTTCCAGTCCACCGGGTTCACCCCGGCCGCGCGCACCCGCACCAGGACCTCGTTCAGGCCCGGCTCGGGGCGCTCCACCTCGCGCTCGACCAGGTTCTCGGGTCCGCCCCACTGCTCCACGACCACCGCACGCATGCCGTCCGCCTCGCTTCCGTCTCTCATCGGAACGCCGCCGGATCCCTTCCGGCGACGACCGCTCCACGATCGGATGTTCCGCCCCGGCGCGGTGTTGGCCTCCTAGCCACTATGTGACAGGATCTGGCCATGAGTGAGATCCCGGGACCGGCCATGGGGGACGAGCGGACGGAAGAGCCGAGGGATCCGCACCGCATCGCCGTGCTCGCCCTCCCGGGCGTTCCCCCCTTCGAGCTGGGCATCCCCTCCCGGGTCTTCGGAAGCGTGGAGGACGCCGAGGGCAGGCCCCTCTACGTGGTCACCGTCTGTACGGCCGACGGCGCCCCCGTCCTCAGCGACGCCGGTTTCACCGTGCAGCCCGCAGCCGGCCCGGAGGCGCTCGCCGAAGCCGACACCGTGATCGTCCCGCCCACGCACGCCATGCCCGAGCTGAGCCGCGGGGGCCCGCTGCCGCCCGAGGTCGGCGCCGCCATCGCCGGGATCAGGCCAGGCACCCGGCTGGTGTCGATCTGCTCCGGGTCGTACGTGCTCGCCGCCGCCGGTCTCCTCGACGGCCGGCCGGCCACCACCCACTGGAACCTGGCCCCGGAGTTCCGCCGGGCGTTCCCCGAGGTCAAGCTCGACGAGGAGGTGCTGTTCGTCGACGACGGCGACGTGCTCACCTCCGCGGGCGTGGCCGCCGGTGTCGACCTGTGCCTGCACATGATCCGCCGCGACCACGGCGCCGCGGCCGCCAACCGCGCCGCCCGCATGTGCGTCGTGCCGCCCTGGCGGGACGGCGGGCAGGCCCAGTTCATCGACCGTCCGGTCCCCGAGCCCACCCTGGCCAGCACCACCGCCACCCGTGCCTGGGCCCTCGAACACCTCGCGGAACCGCTCACGCTGGCCCGGCTCGCCGCACACGCCCGGATGAGCCTGCGCTCCTTCACCCGCCGGTTCCGCGACGAGGTCGGCATGACGCCCGTGCAGTGGCTCACGGCGCAACGGCTCGAACTCGCCAAGCAGCTCCTGGAAACGACCGACCTTCCGATCGACCTGGTGGCGCACCGTGCCGGGGTCGGTTCCGGGAACTCCCTGCGCGTCCACATGAGGACCGCGTTCGGCATCTCCCCCACCGCCTACCGCCGCACCTTCGGCGGCGAGGGCACCGGCGACGGCGACCACGTCGACGCCGTCGGGGCGGGGGCCTCCCGCCCGTGACGCCGACGGCCCCTCCGGTGGGGCGGCCGGACCCGGGCGGGGCCGCGACGGGGCGGCCGTGCGTCCGGCCGCCCCTCGATGCCTGACCCGCTGCCGACCGCCGGGGGCCCGGCCGGTGTCCTCCCGGGTCAGGCGGCGGGGACCGCGCGCTGGAGGGCGGCGATGACGCGGTCCAGGGCGTCGGGGCTGTACGGGTCGGTGAGGTTGGCCCAGAGCTTGAACATGAAGCGCTGTGTGACGGGCCGCCTCAGACTGTGGGTGGCGACGAGCCGCATGACCCGGGGGTGGTTCAGGGCGCGCACGACGAGCCGTCCCACCGTGAAGTAGCGTCCGTAGGCCTCGCGGACGGCTTCGGGGTAACGCAGCAGGGCCTCTTCGCGGGCGTGTGCGGTGGGACGGGTGAGGGCGCGGGCCACCGTCTCCGCGGCCAGGCGGCCGGATTCCATCGCGTAGTCGATGCCCTCGCCGCTGAGCGGATTGATCATTCCGCCGGCGTCGCCGGTCAGGAGCAGACCGCGGGTGTACTGCGGACTCCGGTTGAGCCCGGCGGGAAGCGGTGCGCCGCGCAGCGGGCCGGCGGCGTGCTCCTCGTCGAAGTGCCAGGCGGCGGGGAGGCGGGCGGTCCACTGCCGGAAGAGCCGCCGGTGGTCGACGTCGGGCCGGCGCCCGACGTGGAAGGTGCCGAGACCGACGTTGAAGGCGCCGTCGCCGACGGGGAAGACCCATCCGTAGCCGAACGGCATGGAGGCCCGCCCGCGACCGTCCCGGGTCTCGAGGTCGATCCAGGCCTCGAGGTGATCCCTGTTCCGGTGCGGTGAGGTGTAGTAGCGGCGCACGGCGACGCCCATGGGCCGGTCGGTGCGCTGATGGATGCCGAGGGCGACGGCGAGCCGGCTCGACGCGCCGTCGGCGGCGACCAGCACCGGCGCCCGGAAGGTGCGGCGGACGCCGTCCCGCTCCGCGACGACGCCCTCGACCCGGCCGGTGGCCGGGTCGAGCACCGGCGCGGTGACCCTGGTGCCCTCCAGGAGACGCGCCCCGGCGGCCACGGCCTGCCGGGCGAGCAGCTGGTCGAGGTCCTGCCGGGTCCGTACGAGGCCGTAGTCGGGGCAGGACGCGACGACGGGCCACGGCATCTCCACCGTCGTGCCGGAGCCGTGGACCCGCAGGCCGCGCGTTCTCACCCAGCCGTCCCCCTCCACGTCGACGCCCATGCCGAGGAGTTCCCTGACGGCACGCGGTGTGAGGCCGTCCCCGCAGACCTTGTCGCGGGGGAAGACGGACTTCTCGAGCAGCAGGACGTCGTGTCCCGCCCGTGCCAGGTGGTGGCCGACGCTGCAGCCGGCGGGGCCCGCGCCGATGACGATGACGTCCGCCGTTTCGTCGCGGTGGGGGGACGGGTCCATGAGATCTTCCTCTGCTCAGCTCGTCGGAGGCGGGACGACTCCCATCCGTACCCACGCGCCGGGGGTTTCGCTCGCCCTTCTTCGGGTGACACCGCCCGTGGGTGTCGTCGATGCCGCCGGGGCCGGGGGAACCGGGGGGCCCGGTGCCCCTCGGGGGGCCCGGTGCCGTCGGCCTCGTCGCCCGGGGGCCCCGGGCGCGCGATCCCCGGACGTCCCGGACGACGACGACCGTCCGCCACGACGGCCACGACCGGGGCGTCGGCCGGAGTGCGGGGCGACAGGCCGACGACGAGCTCCGCGGCCGTCCGGCCGCCTCCCGGCGGCGCCGGCACGTTTCCGCCGAGCCGACCGCGTCCCCGCCCAGCCGACCGCGTCCGCGCCGCCCGTGGATCGACCGGCCGCCCGTCGGCCCGGCACGCGCTCCGCGACGGCGCGGACGGAATGCCGCTTCCCCCGTTCGGGTCACGGACCATACTGGTCGGGCCCTGATCGCCCACCGAACGGTTCCATGGACAAGAACAGCACCTCCTCGACCACCGTCCCCGACACCGCCTGGCTCGGGCGTGGGCGTCACCTCGGGCCCGAACCCGAGCGGGACGTCCGGCGCAACCTCCTGGCCCTCAAGGCGGCCCGGGTGATCGACGACTTCCTGGACCTCGACCCCGTCGAGGCGGCACGGTCCACCGACCTGTACCCCCGGGACGAGTCCGCCGACCCCGGCCCGTCCGCCCGCCGCCTCTTCGAGGCCCGCTGGCGCGTCGCCGACGACGTCACGGTGCGCGCGCAGCTGACCACGTACGAGCCCGAGTCCCGCCGCACGAAGGGCGAGGGCGTCACCTGGGTCCTCGCCGCCGAGGCCGAGCGGGCGTGGGAAGCGAGCTGGCCCTCACCGGCCACCGTGTTCTGGCCCGACAGCGACCAGGTCGCGTGGGACCACGAGACGGTGCCGGGCGTGCGCCTGCGGACGGCCAACCAGCTGCCGAAGGACGACGACGAGTTGCGCCGCCTGTTGCGGGCCTGCACCCGGCAGAGCTGGTCCCTCCATGTCGTGGTGCACGAGGCGATGACGCCGGACGCCCTGGGACGCCGGCCGATCACGGCCTTCCTGCCGCCGAGCCTGCGACACCGGGTGGTCGAACACCGGGCCACGCCGGAACAGGCACTGATCGCCGACTTCGTGGTGAAGCGCGAGCTGGGCGTGGGGGTACCGCGCGGCGGCGCCGTCATCCTGCCCCCGACACCGCGGGCCGCCGATGACGACGCCGAACGCTTCGCGGTGCGCAACGTCTTCCTGGACGGCACGGAACCCACCGAACTCCTCGACAAGATCAAGGAGTTCGCTTCCCTGCCCCGGCCGCTGCCGGCCGACGCCGAACGGGCCCTGACACGACTGCGCCAAGGCTGGCACCTGCTCACCCCCGACGAGGAACTGGCCCACGCACGGGCCATGGTCACCAGGTACGCCAAGGCACTCGAAGCCATGACGGCCTCCTGCGACCTGTACCGGGAAGCCGCCGAGTCCGCGCTCGAGGCCCTCGCCGAGGCGACCGGCGGCGACGGCGCGCCCCGGACGGCATCACCGACGACGGCCAAGGAGGACCCCTCCCCGTGGAAGACCCTCACGAAGACGCTCGCCCGCTTCCGCGGCCCGAACCCCCAGGCACCGGACGCGGAGGTCCAGCAGCATCCGCACGGCCGGTGAGAGGCCCGGGAGGACGGACCGACCACACGGACCGACCTCACGGCGCGGTGGGACGGGGCGCGAGGGCGGCCGCGCCTTCGCCCCGCCCCCGGTGACGTGCGGTGCGTCAGGAGTTGGCGGACGCCCAGGATCGCGCGGGATCGTCGCGGCCGCGCCGAGCGCGGCCGACACGTGGTCAGCGCACCGACCGGGCGAGCGCGGCGAGCACCGGCGCGACGCCGTCCTCCACGGCCAGGCGGTCGGCCAGGGCGCGGGCGCGCACACGGTGGGGGCCGTCCGCCGTCGCCCGGCGCAGGGCCCCGGCCAGGGCCTCGGAGGTGAGCCGGCGCAGCGGCACGACCCCGGGGGCGGTGCCCAACGCGGTCAGCCGGGACGCCCAGAACGCCGCGTCGAACTGGACCGGCACCGGAACGCTGGGCACTCCGGCCCGCAGGACGGCGCCGGTCGTGCCCGCTCCCGCGTGGTGGACGACGGCGGCCGTCCGGGGGAACAGCAGGGAATGCGGCACCTCGTCGACGGTCAGGATGTCGTCGCCCCCGGCGTCCAGCCCCGCCCAGCCCCGCTGGACGATCCCGCGCGCTTTCGCCGCGCGCAGCGCGGTGACGATCTCGCGGCTCACCCGCCCGGGGTCGGGGACGGTGGCGCTGCCCAGACCGACGAAGACCGGTGGGGGCCCGGCGGCGAGGAAGTCCTCCAGCTCCCGGGGCAACCGCCCGGTCTCGTGCGGCCACCAGTACCCGGCCACCTCCAGCCCGGCGGGCCAGTCCCGGGGCCGGGGGACGACGAGTTCGCTGTAGCCGTGCAGCACCGGCCGCGGCCGGTGCCGGGACCGGCCCGTCGTCACGAGCCCGTGCCGCCTCAGTGACCGTACGGCGTCGGAGAACAGCAGTTCCACCGCTGTCGTGACGACCCGTCCGCTCAGCCGGTTCCCCACCGTGCCCAGGGACCGGGTCCCCAGGACCGGGGCGGGAAACTCCCCGGTCGGATGCAGCGGCTGGAGGTGCAGCCCCAGGGCGGGCACCGAGAGGCCGTCGGCGATGGCGTACCCGAGCGGCCCCAGCGCCCCGCCGACCAGCAGGACCTCGCCCTCCCGCGCCGCCTCCACCAGGGCCGCCGTCATCTCGTCGACCGCTCCCCGGGCCATGGACGCCAGCCGTACGAGCTTTCCCGCACCGGTCCGCGCGTCGTGCAGCCGCCGGCCCCGCGCGGAGCGCAGCTCGGCACGGGGGTCCACCGGCAGCGGACGGAACCGCACCCCCGACCCCGCCACCAGCGGCTCGAACACCCCGTGCGCGGCCAGCGTCACCTCGTGCCCGGCCCGTACGAGACCGGCACCCAGACCCGTGTACGGCGCGACGTCGCCCCTCGATCCCGCCGTCATCATCACGATGCGCACGCCGCCAGTGTGCCCCACCCTGACCCGACGCACCGGAAGACCCGTTCCTGCCGCAGCGCGGGGACGCCCGCACGGGGCGACCCGCGGGGTGCCGCCGAAGCGGACGGCACGTGGCGCGGCACCGGCGCCCCGTTCGCCCGGTCCACATGGGCGGCTCGGCCAGGAGGCGTGCACCGCTTCACGGGTGTGCCGGGGAGGCCGACGCCGTCCGCCTCTCCACGGGCCCGTGCCCGTGACACCGACACCGGCGCCGTCACGGCGATCGTGGGCGTGGGCACCGCGCTCGCCGTCACCCCCGACCTCCCCGAGCGCCGGGCCGCGAGGCCGAGCGCCCCGTGCGGCCGGTGACCTGGTCGGACAAGGCCCTCGCCTCCGCCGCCGGCACGGCCCGGGTCCGCCACCGGATGTGCCCCCTCCCCCTCGCCCGCAGACGCACCACCAGGCCCGGCACGCACCCGGGGTACCAGGAGTCCCGGTCGTCCGGGCGGCGGATGGTACGACCGGCCGGCAGGAACGAGAGACCGTCTCCGTGAGACAGGTGTCCGGCAGTGATCCGTGCCGTGTCGACGAGAAGGTGGCCCGTGATCCTGAGAGGCTGATGGGGTGCGTGATCGGATGGGGCTGGCCGAGGTGCTGGCAGCGGCGGAGAAGGCCGCGCCGGTGGACTCCCTCAATGTCGTGGCACGCAATCTGCGCGACCGGTTCGGCGCCCGGTACGTGTCGTTCCTGTTCGTCGACGTCGCCGGCCGGCGCATGGTGCGGGTCAGTGAGGAGGCGACCGCACAGCAGGAACGCGGCCCTGATCTCATTCCCCTCGCCGGCAGTGCCTACGACGAAGTACTGCACGGACAAAAGCTGCTCCACATGCAAGGCGGGCAGGGGCACCGGGTGCTCGCCCCGGTCACCAACCGCGGTGACACCCTCGGGGTCCTGGAGCTGTTCCTTCCCCGAGTCACCCCGGACGTGCTGGAGCAGATCGAGGAGGCCGCGCACGCGCTGGCGTACATCGTCGTCACCGACCGCCGCTTCACCGACCTCTACCACTGGGGCCAGCGCACCACCCCGGTCAGCCTGGCCGCGGAGATCCAGCGTCAGCTCCTGCCCTCGTCCGCTTCCTGCGAGGCTCCCGAGTTCGCCCTCGCCTGCGCCCTGGCACCGGCCGACAACATCGCCGGGGACACCTACGACTACGCCCTGGACCGCGACACCCTGCACCTGTCCGTCACCGACGCCATGGGCCACGACGTCGACGCCTCCCTCATGGCCACGCTCGTCGTCAACGCCTCCCGAGGCGCTCGTCGCGCCGGCACCGACCTCGTCGAGCAGGCCCGCCAGACCCACCAGGCCCTCCTGGGTCACGGCCGGGGAACCTTCGCCACCGGCCAGTTGCTGCGCATCGCCCTGGACGGGACCGGCGCCCGGCTCGTCAACGCCGGCCACCCCTGGCCGCTGCGTCTGCGCGACGGTGCGGTCGGCGAGATCCCGCTGCACGCGGACCTCCCCTTCGGCATCACCACGCAAGGCCGCTACCGGGTACAAGACCTCGACCTTCGCCCCGGTGACCGCCTCGTGCTCTACACCGACGGCATGCAAGAAGGCCCGGCCGAAAACCTCGACCTCCGCGCGCTCATCGGCGACACCGCCACCGAGCACCCCCGCGAGGTCGTACGCACCCTGACCGGCGCGGTCACCGACGCCTGCAACGGTCACCTCCCGGACGACGCCACTGTGCTCTGCCTCGACTGGCGCGGCCCCGCCCCCCGGGCCGCCGCGTGAAGACCGGAGTCCGCATCCGACAGCGGTGCATCCGTGCTTCGCGTAGGGCCGCCTCCGCCGATCTGGCCGGCCGCGGTCAGCGTCCCACTGTGCTCGTGCACGGTCCGGGGCCGGCCGGCCCGACAGCCTCCTCGACAACCGCCCGGGAGGCCGCGGTGGGCGGCTCGCCCCTCGATGCGGACCGTCCCCCGCCCCGCCCGGGCGACCGGCGTCGAGAACGGCATGGACCACCACGCGGGCGCAGAGCCGGTGATCGGCGCCTCCCCCGACGAACCCGGCCTCGCCCCGCTGACCGGGCCCGCGTCCGGTCCGGGCCTCCCGTTCAGTGGCCACTCCGGAAGAGCTCGGTGGCTGCTGCCCCTCCTGTCCGTCAAGGCGTTCCTCCGGCCGGTCCGAGGCCGTGTCGTGGGGGGAGGAATCCGGCCTCCTTCACGGATCGGACGGCTGGACGAGTTGCCGAAGCCGGCCGCCTCGCAGCCGCTCGCGCGGCTCGAAGACCCGGCTCGATAGCATCGGCGCATGTCCGACAACGACCTGGCTTCTCCCTCTTCCCGCGCGCCGATACCGCCGGGCGTGCTGATCCGCGAGCTGGACCTGAGCGATGCCACCGTCGCGTCCGCCGTGCACGCGGTGGGCCTGCGTGCCTATGCCGTCGAGGCCGAACTCATCGGCTTCGACGGCATCCCCGCCCTGACTGAATCCCTCCCGGACATGACGGCCCAGCCCCTTCGCTGGCTGGGCGCGGTGACCGGCGAAGAAACGGTGGCCGCCTTCGTGGCCTGGCAGACCGACACCGACCGACACGTCACCCACATCGACCGGGTCTGTGTGGACCCGGTCTGGTTCCGCCGGGGCATCGCCTCCCGCCTGCTGGACCACCTGCTGACCGAGGTGCTCGACGGCGGCGAAGTGAGCGTCAGCACCGGAGCGGACAACCAGCCGGCCCTGAAGCTGTACGAACGGCTCGGTTTCAGGCGCGCCGCCGACTTCGAACCCGTACCGGGCCTGCGCATGGCGCAGTTCGTACTGCCGGGCTGACGGCGAGACCGCCTGTCACCGCACGTCCGGAAGACCGACGGCAAAGCCCGCGTCACCCACCCCGAGAACAATCGCGGGGCACGCCGCAACCGCCCTCCTGCCGACGGCCGCACGCCGTGCTCACCACCCCGGCCGGCCTGATCCGTGATCCCACAGGCACTCCTGCGGCCCAGGTCGCGGCGTGGGCACCGGCTCGCCGGGGCAGGGGAAGGGGACCGGAGGAGAGGTGGCGCGATGACGGAGCCTTCCAGGGCCGAAGAGCCGTTGAGCTGGTACCCGGCCACGCTGAAGGAGGAGGACTGGCTGCTTCCCGTACCGGACGCGTCTGCGGGAGGCGCCCTGGTGGGGAAGATCAACGCCGTGCTCCGGCAGGGAACGGGCTTCGTCGTGCTGCGCGGCCTGGACCTCGCCGGCCTGACCGAGGAGCAGTGCGTCGAACGGTGTGCGCAGGTCGTCGGCCAGGTGTCCGCCCCCGTCGGCCTTCGTCTCCAGCGGTCCGCCGGTGAGCTTCTGACAGCGGCCACCGCCCCCGCCGTCCCGCACTCGGCGGGCCCGGGGGGCCCGGCCGCCGTCCACGGCGACGACCAGGTGCTCCTCCCGCACATGGACCGCGGCGAGGGCCAGGAACCTCCCGGGCTCCTGGCCCTCCTCTGTATCCGGCCGGCGTCCCACGGCGGCGAGTCGCTCCTGGCCAGTGGCCTGGCCCTGCACGATCGGCTCGCCGTCGAACAGCCGGAAGCCCTGCGCGCGCTCCACCGGGACCATCACTTCGGTCGCGGACCGGACTTCGACCGCGTCCGTCCGGTGTTCCGCCATGAGGGCAGGACCTTACGGGTGCATTACAACCGCTACTGGATCAGACGTGGCCAGGAGGAGACCGGCACCCCCTTCGGCCCGGAGCAGCTCAGTGCCCTGCACGCGGTGGAAACGCTGCTCCAGGATCCGGCCGTGGTGATGAGCCTGCCCCTGCGCCGAGGGGACCTCCTCCTCGTAAACAACTCCGCGGTCCTGCACGGCCGGAAGCCCTTCAAGGACGCCGGCGCCCCGGGGACCCCGCGCTGTTACGCGCGGATCTGGGCGGGCCGGGAGCCGGCCCCGGTGTCCTGAGCCGGAAGTTCCCCGGCAGACCCACGCCTTGGCCGATCGATGACAGCGCCCGCTCCCGCCCGAGGCACGACTCGACCTGGCGTGCCGTCCGCAGCGCCGGGGGCCGAGAGGACCGGCTGAGGATCTCCGCCCCGGCACACCGGCCGGCCCCGACCAGCCGCTCGCCGGCCCGCGGACGCCCGTACGCCGTTTTCCGGTCTGCCTTCTGACGGTCCGTACGCGCCGTCACAGCGACCAGCGACGTCGCGGCGCCCTGGCCGCCGGTGCGTGCGGCAGGGGACGTGCCGTAGTACTTCTAGGGGGAGACAGAGTCGCCTTGGTTCTCGTTTGGAGTCGTCGATGGCCGTTCGCCGTGTCGTGCCCAACATCCAGTCGGAGGCCGCGCAGGAGAGCCGGGAGTTCTACGGTCTGCTGGGCTTCGAGGAGGTCATGAACCACGGCTGGATCATGACGCTCGCGTCCCCGTCCAGCCCGACAGCGCAGATCAGCGTCATGACCGGCGACAAGACCGCGCCCGTCGCCCCCGACATGAGTGTCGAGGTGGACGACGTGGACGCGGCTTACGCGGCCATGCGGGCGAGAGGTGCGGAGATCATCCACCCCCTGCAGGACGAGGAGTGGGGCGTGCGGCGGTTCTTCGTCCGTGACCCCGGCGGACGGGTGGTCAACGTGCTGGCCCACCGCTGACCGTCCTCCCGCGGGTGCGGGGAGCAGTTCAGACCGGGTTGCGCCTTTCGGTTCAGGCCGGGTCCGCCCGCTACCGCACCGCAGGCCGGGTCAGCCGGGGAAGGAGAAGTAGAGCGCGTCGCCGTAGAAGGACGCGAAGTGCCTCTGCCAGTCGGCCCGGACCGAAGCCAGCCAGTCGTCGTTCCGGCCGGCGATCGCCGCCTCGGCCCGGGCGACGGCATCGGGGATGTCCCCGGCCACCAGGTCCCGCACGCTCCGTGCCGGATCGTCGTCCGTCATCGAGACGATCTCCCCGGTCTCCAGGACGAAGTACTGCGCCTGCTGCTTCTCCAGGTGGGCATGGGTCCTGGCGACGCATTCGGCGAACTCGGCCTCGTTCTCCAGGCCCTTGCCGACCGCGCGCAGGAGGTCGCGGAGCAGGGCCGCCCCTCCGGCGTAGTCCGCTGCGATGCCGATCGGAGGGTTCCAGATCATGGACGGGACGATCGTCGTTCCACGCCCCACCATGAGTTTGTGCGCGAGCGGGATGTCCCAGTTGTGCTCGGATATGCACCGGATCCGCTGGGGGATCTCCGTCTCGTTCGGCATCGAGTCGGCGGAGTAGAGGTAGGAACGGTTTGCCATGGCGTGGACGCTAACACCGGGCACCGACAACGCCGGCGCCGCCCGACTCCTCCCCGCCGACGGGACGCGCGGGAGGAGTCGGGCCCGGGCGGAACACGGTCCCAGGGCCTGCCGCCACCCGACCGCCACCGCCCCGGCCGGGCAGTCTGCGGGTCGACCGCCCGGTGTTCCGTCGGGCGGCGTGAACGCCGGGCGCCGCGGCGGTGTCACCGCGCGTGCCTGCCCTTGGCCGGCTTCGGCTTCCCCTGCCGCGCCTCGCCCTTCCGGGGGCCCGGCCCGGCTGCTCCCGGACCGGTCGCACGGCCGCGCTGCCGCTCCGAGACGCCAGGAGCCGACGGCGTCCGGCTGTCGACCGCCGCGTCCTCGGAGCTCGCGGCCCGCCGGTCCCCGGTGTACGAGGGGGATCGGGGCGCGGAGACGGCTCCGGCCGGCGGAGCGGACGAGGCGGTCGGGGAGGCCGGCTCGGTCGTGGCGGGGCGCGGCGGAACGGGCACGGAGTTCTCCGCCTCGGCGGACGGCCCGCCCACCGAACCGGCCAGTCCGACGCCGAAGACGGCCAGCGCCGCACCGGCGGTCACCAGGATCCGACCGGCCCGGCGTGAGGCGGGCCGTTCGGAAGGGGATCGTGCGGGCACCGGCTCGCCGTGCGTGGGGTCGGCGGCCCCGACGCCGGCGACCCCCACTGCCGCGCCCGCCCCGTTCGACCTCAGCGTGTCCGGATTCCGCTCGCCGGCGCCGTCCTCGCCCCTCACGGGCGGAGCCGCGGGCACGGAGGATCCCGCGGGCACGTCGGCCGCTCTCGGGAGGTCCTCCGAGGCCAGGGCGGCCAGGGCGCGCCCACAGGCCCGGGCGTCCGGCCGGCGGCTCTCGTCCGCGTCGGTCATGGCTTGCAGTAGTCCGGCGACGGCCGCCGGTACGTCCGGCGGGATGACCGGGGGACGGTTCAGGCGGGCGATCGCGGCCTCCAGCGGCACCCCGCCGTACTCCAGTTCGCCCTTGATCGACTCGATGAGCACCAGTCCCAGGCTGTAGATGTCCGCTGCCGGCCCGGCGCCCCGGCCCAGCACCTGCTCCGGGGCCATGTACGCGGCGGTGCCCACCAGGGTGCCCGTCACGGTCTGGGCCGTGGTGCCGAGCAGCCGGGAGATGCCGAAGTCCGTCAGGCGGGGGGTGCCCGCCTCGTCCAGCAGGATGTTGGCGGGCTTGACGTCGCGGTGGACGACTCCGGCCTCGTGCACATGGGCCAGCGCCGAGGCCAGCGCGGCTCCGATGCGGCACGCCTCGGCGGGCGCCAGCGCGGCCGCCGCGATCCGCCGGCGCAGCGTCGTGCCCCTGACCAGTTCCATCACCAGGTAGGGCGTTCCGTCGTCCTGGCCGCAGTCGTACACGGTGATCAGGCCGGGGTGCTGCAGCCGGGCCAGCAGCCGGCCCTCGCCGTCGAACCGCTCCTCCGTGTCGGCGGTGCCGTCCGGGCGGAAGACCTTCACGGCGACCGGGCGCCGCAGGCGCAGGTCCATGCCCTCGTACACGTCGGCGGCGCCGCCGCGGCCCAGCAGGTCGTCGAGCCGGTAACGTCCGGCCACCACGTGGGCGGTGAGCCGGAGGTCCGGTCGGATCGGCCACGAGCGGACTTTCATCACTGCGCTCCCTGCATCCCGTTGTTGCCTGCCGTCGTCCGCCCGCCCACGTGTGCGCTGCCCATGGCACGCCCGGCCGCGTGGTGGCGAGCACCGTGTGCACGTGTGCCCCCTCAGCCGCCGGAAATCCCCCCGGTCCCGCACACGGCCCCGTGGAAGAGGGGTCGGGCACCGGGCGGTGGCGAAGATCCCGCTGCGCACGGGCCGGGGACGGGCGCCGCCAAGGGCACCGCTCGTGCCGCCCCGATGCGGTGGGGCGTCCACGCCGTCCACCGGCCGGGGGCGGACGACCGGCACCGGATGCCGGGCGGGGCGGCGGTGTGCGCGGCGCCGGCGCGCCGTGGGCGAGGGCGACCGGAGCCGGGGTGGCTTGCGCCGGAGGGGGTAGGTGGGGACGGCACACGACCATCCCGTCTGCGAAGGAGACGAGCATGACCGACGACGCCTACCTGTTCCTCGTGGACGACCCGGCGACCCCGCTGGGCGCCTCCGTCACGGCTGTGGGAGACCTGGCGTGCCTGGAGACGCCCGCCGTACGGGCCTGGCTCGACGCGCACGGCGTCACCGCCTCCTCCCCGGGCGTCCGGCTGCTGCCGCCGGAGGAGACGGGCGCCATCCCCGACGGGACGGAGAAGGTGCCGGTCCCGTTGAGCGACGAGGAGCTGAACCAGCTGCGCCACGCGCTGACACCGGGCGCCCTCGCCCGCGTGGAGGAAGAGCTGCTGGCCTACCGCGACTGCGCGGGTGAACGGGACGCCCTGCTGGCGCGGGCCACGGCCGCCGGGATTCCGCTGCACCGCATCGTCGAACTCACCGGCGAGGACACCCGGACCGTGACATCGGCGGCGCAGGGGCAGGACCGTCCGTCGGATCCCGGTCCGCGGCAGCGGTGACGGGGGAAACATGACGCCCGAGGAGACGCGTACGAGGCTCCGAGAGCTGGAGGGCCGGCTCGGCGAGCGCACCCCGGCACCGATCGAGGGACAGACCCGCATCCCCCTCCCCCGACCCACCCGGGGGGACGACGAGGACGAGAGGGCGTGATGGGCGGCCTCGGAGGAGTGGGGGTCAAGGGTGTTTTCTGCGCACAGCGGGCGCGGTCGGGGCCCGGACAGTACGGGGACCAGCCCGCCCTGCGCTGACGAGCTCGTGCGCGGTGAGCGGTGAGACGTCGGGCCCCGGATGGCCGACCAGGGTCGGACGGTGGGGACTGTGACGCGTGCAGGGATCGCCGGCAGCCGCCGGATCACGGGGCTGCCGGCCGGTGCGATCGCTGAACTCATGGCCGAGGCGGACCCGTTGTGGCGTGAGCGTCACCGGGCCAGGCTGGTCTCCCGGCCGCGGAAGCGGGCGGTGGGCGCCGGTGCTTCGCACCGGCTGGTGTTCGTCGACCGGCTCCCGGCCGCTCTCGTCCCTCTCCGCCGCGGGGCCGCTCATGACGTGTCGGCCTGCTGGTTCGGCGTGGACCGCTCCCCCTCACCCGGGCCGTCGGGGAGGTGCGGCCGCTGTGCCGGTGCCCGGTCCGACGTTCGCGGATCCTTCGAAGGGTTCCTCCGAGCGGTCGAGGCCGAACATCCGGTTCACGGCCTGCTTGACGGTGGGACCGCCGTGCTCACGCGGGCCGGGCACCGGGGCTGGGGGCGGGAGCTCGACCGTGAGGGTCTCCACGCGCTGGCCGGGCACAGCCTGGGCGGCGATGCGGTCTCGCTCGCGCTCGGTGGCTGCGAAGAGGACCAGCGGGGCCAGCACGTCGCGCAGGGCGGGGACACGGCCGGCCACGGGGCAGATGACCGCGTACGGCTTCCCACGGACGTACACGGGCACTCCCATCGCGAACTCGGGGATGCCGTCGCGGCCGAGGGCCGGGTAGACGCCGGCCTCGTGGAAGACGAACTCCACCACCGGCTTGACCAAGGCCTTCTGCCGCTGGAGCAGGGCCTCGATCGCCGCCACGTGCTCCCGCTCGGCCGCCGCCCTGGCCTCCCGCTGACGCTGCTGGACCGCCGCCAGGCGCTCCCTCACCTGCTTCCGCCAGGACGTGGCCCGGACCTGTTCCTCTTCGAGCTCGAAGTACCGCCGGGTGACCCACCGCCAGGTCTCGCCCTTCTCCCAGCTCGGCACGCGCAGGCGGTGCGGACGGGTGCTGTTCGCACAGATGGCGGCGACGAACCGGTCGAGCGGGAACGGCCCGGCCGCCGCCCACTTCCCGTGCCCGCCACACGGCACCGCTCCTTCGACACCCCAACTGTTCCGGTCGCAGTCGGCACGGTCGTGGCACCACTCCGGCTCGAAGCGCGCGGCACCGGCCGTGACCTGGACGGCGCCGCCGTCCTCGGGACGAACGATCTGGACGGACGGCACCGCGTCGAGCCAGGGCACGGTCTTGCGGTCGGTGAACCAGCACGCCTCGACGCCGGCGGCGGCGTAACGGTCGGTGCGGGCCTTGACGTCGGTGAGGGAGAGGGAGGCCATCTGCGCCTCCAGGGCGACCCGCCGGGTGCCGTCCGGGGAGGTGGCCATCACGTCCGCGCGCCAGGAGCCGTCCGGGGCGGCGACCTCGTACTCGGCGCTCCAGCCGGCCGCGCGCGCGTGGTGAGCGAGGTCGAGCTTGAGGAGGTGGTGCGCCATGCCCTCGCCCGCGAGCCGCGCCTCGCAGTGCGGGGCGTGGGCGGCATGCCGCAGGAACCACAGCTCGTACGCGCCGTGGGTCTTGTGGACCAGGTGCAGCCGCCAGCCGCACTCGTCACAGGTCAGCGGCGCGGGCGGCTTCGCCTTGTGGATGCTCTCCCGGTCCTGTCCGCACCCGAGGTCGGCCTGAGTGGCGTCGATCCGCCCCCACTCCCCGTGCACCCCGACGAACACCATCGCACTCTCTCCTTCACCGAATCCGTGCCGGGCTGGACTCAACCCGCAGGCGGACCGTAGGGCCCCCTCCGACAAGGCATCCCCCGGATGGAGCAGCGTGATACCCCGTTCGCAGGAGGGCGACCCTTCCTCCCGCGTACCGGTCAGGAACTCCGTTGACGTGCTGCCGGGCCGTATCCGAGGAAGAGGGCCGGACCGCGGACGGCCCGCCGGAGCACCCGGGGTGTTCCGGTGGAGTCCTGCTCGGCACCGAACGGTGCCCGGGCAGGCGGTGACCGCTTCGCGGACACCTGTGGCCGCCCGGTCGGGGGCGCCCGCTCTTCATGCGTCCCGCGCTGGGTGGGGACCGCTCCCCGGATACGGAGAGGTTGTCCGATGCCCTCTCCCCCGCCGCTACCGTTTCGGTCATGACCGAGACGTCCCGCCCGCGCTCCTCCGTCCGCGCCGGCCTCACCGAGGCACCCGAGCACGACGGGCCGCTGTCCGGTGCAGGAGGGCACCGGACGACTCGGGTCGGTACGATCCGGGACGCGTTCGGCGGGCCGTTGCGGCCGGGCCCGGTCACCGGTGGGCGCCGTTCGCGGTTGCCGGTTCGTTGAGCGTCGAAGGTGGGCCGATGTCCTGGCCGGATGTCACGGTGGTCGACGCGTGCGTGCGGCGCGACGGCCGGGGCGGCAGCCCCACGGCTGTCGCCGACGACGACCCGGCGGCGACGGACGCGGACCGGCGTGCGGTCGCTGCTGCGGCCGGCACCTCGCACGCGGCGTTCCTCGGCCCGGGGCGGACGCCGGACGGTGGCCGGCCGGTCCGGTTCTTCACCGCGTGAGAGCCGCTGCTGCTCGTTCTTCACCTTCACCACCACGCCCGGCGAAGACCTGGTCGGCCTGGACATCGCGGTGGACCCGGCCCACGAAGCCGTCCTGGACGCCCTGGCCGCACGGACCTCCGGGATGCCACGGTGAGCGTGGCCCCGCGCAGCGGGCAGGTCGCCGAGGCGGCGGGGGTGAACATCCAGCCCCTGCGTCACCACGAGCGGCGCGGCCTGCCGGCCGAGCCGGAACGCCGCAACGGCGGCCGCCGCCCTTGCGGCGAGGACGCGGTGACCGCGCGGCGGGTGATCAAGGCAGCCCAGCGCCTCGGGTTCACGCCGGAGGAGATCGCCGATCTCACCGCCGTCCGCGCCGCCCCGGCCGCGGCCGTCGAGGTCGTGTCCGTCACCCGTTTCACGCGCGAGGGATGAGTTCGGGCGACGCATCGGGTCTGCCCTGGTATGACTCGCATCATCGCTGACATCTCGGTCTCTCTCGACGGCTTCGTCACCGGGCCCGACCCCGGTCCCGACAACGGTCTGGGCACCGGCGGCGAGGCCCTGCACCGATGGGCGTTCTCCGACGACCCCGACGACCTCCGGATCCTGCGCGAGGGCACCGCCCGCTCGGGCGCCGTCGTCCTGGGCCGCCACCTCTTCGACGTGGTCGACGGGCCGAAAGGCTGGGACGACACGGTCGGCTACGGTGCCGGCGAGGTCGGCAGGCCCGCGTTCGTCGTCGTGACGAGCTCGCTGCCGGATTCGGTGCGGACCGCCGACCTCGACTGGACGTTCGTCACCACCGGGCTGCCCGACGCCGTCGCCGCCGCGCGCGAGCGGGCCGAGGCCGCGTCGTCGGACCGGGGCGAGGACCTCGACGTGGTCCTCATGGGCGGCGGGGCCACGGTCGCCTCGGCGCTGGGGGCCGGGCTGGTCGACGTGCTGGCGCTGCACCTCGCGCCCGTCGTGCTGGGTGCCGGGACGCCGCTGTTCACCGGCGGGGGGCCGCGGGCGCTGGTGCGGCGGAGCGTGGTCCCGACCTCGACCGCGACGCACCTGACCTACGACGTCGTGCGGTGATCCGATGACCACTGTCAGTGTCCGTGGGATCGCCTTGGGCATCGAGTCGTTCGGTGAGGACGACGCGCCGCTCGTCCTGCTGGTGGGCGGGACGACGATGCTCTCCTGGCCCGACGCGCTGTGCGAGCGCCTCGCCGCCGGCGGGTGCCGCGCGGTGCGCTACGACCTGCGCGACAGCGGGGAGTCGACGACGGCGGATCCGCAGGCGCCCGCCTACACCCTGCGTGACCTGGCCGCCGACGCGGCGGCCCTTGCCGGTGCGCTCGGCGGGGGGCCCGCGCACCTCGCGGGGATCGGCGTGGGCGGGATGGTCGCCCAGGTGGCCGTGCTCGACCATCCGGACGCGTTCTCGGCGCTCACCCTGGTCGGCACCCGCGCGGTCGCTCCCGGTCCGCCCGATGACGACCTTCCCGGCCATGACCGGGCGACGATGAGCCGGCTGTTCGCGCGTCCGATGCCCGATTGGACCGACCGCGAGGCGGTCGCGGAGTTCGCCGCCGGCAGCGCGGAGATCCTCGGCGACGACCCCGTCGCCGCGCGCGCGATCGCCGCGCGCGTCTGGGACCGCACGCCCGGCACCACGCCCCCGGTCCAGATGGCCGACCAGATGGGCACGGTGTTCTCACGGCTCGACTGCGCGCCCCGCTGGCGCGAGCGCCTGCCCGGGATCGAGGTCCCCACGCTCGTTGTCCACGGCCGTCGCAACCGGTTCTTCCCCCTCGGCAACGCCGAGGCGATCGCGCGCGAGATCCCCGGGGCACGGCTGCTCGTCCTCGACGAGGCCGCCACCGCGATCCCCGACGCAGCGGTCGGCGAAGTCACCGGGGCGATGCTCACGGTCGGACAGGGGACAGCAGGCGCGACCCGGGCTCGTGGAACTCGATGCGCACCCCGAAGAACACCATGATGCGATCCTGACACGTCACTGCGGGGTGCGAGCCGAGCGGGAGACAGCGGTGTCCGTGCGCGGGTCAGAACCGGGACCGTCCCCGCGGGCGTGGTGGCGGCCGGCCGACGCGGTCTCCCGCGTCTTCACCGGCCCGGCCGGAACGGCCCGCCGCGGGGCCGGGTCACCGGCGGCGGCCGGTGACGTCGTCGTGGCGGCCCAGCGGGAAGCGGGCGCCAGGACGTGAACGGCCCGGACGTTCGCGTCGGGCACCGTCTCGTCGGCCGCCGTGATCAGCGTCGGCGTGATCAGCGTCGCCGTGATCAGCCACGGCGTGATCCAGCGGACCTCCGTGCCGTACGCGGGGCGGCGGGGACGAGGTCCAGGCGACCGGCCTCCCCGTCGAATGCCACGACCTTCACGTGCCCGGCGGGTTCGGGGCGGCCGTGCTGCTTCATGACGCCGGGCCCGGCCCTTGCGGACGGTGGTGCCGCCTGCGGAACGAGGGGCCGCAGGCGGCCCACCGGTCACCGGGCGATCGCCGCCGTCCACGACTCGGGGGGTGTCCGTCGACGGCGGCGCTGTCCCCCGTCTGTCCGCGCCCCCGCACTCCACACCTCGGCCGTCCGGGTGAACCCGGGTGGGTGTGGGGGACGGGTTCGGGGGCACATGGGTGTCGAGCGCATGGGACCGCTCGACCACGGCCTGCGGCCTCCCCCGCCGCACGGTCCGATGGGGTGGAGACCGGCCCGCGCCGGTGAAGGGCGCGGGCCGGTCGCCCCTGTCCTGCCTTCTTCGTGGGTTCGGACCGGCATGCGCAGGATCGGCGGAGCCCAGGGGCTCTGGGTACGGCTCGTCGCCCGTTGCGGGTCGATGCACCCGGGCCGTTTCCTTCGGACCACGTGCCTCCACGCGGACTGCAGGGCGACGGCGTGTGCCATCGCCGACTGCATCCGCACGCCCAGGACATCGCCTCCACGCCGCGCGCCCCGGCCGGAGTCGGGCCCGCCTCCCGGCCGGGGCGCGCGCCCCTGTGGCCGCCACCCGTCAGGCCTGGGAGGCCTTCCACTCCTCCGTGTAGTCGTTGAAGATCGCCCGCAGATGGTGGCCGATCTTCAGGTAGTCCAGGTCGTCGAGGTTGGCCAGGGAGACGCGGACGGACCACTCGGGGCCGTCGAACCCGCCGCCGTTGAGGAGGACGACGCCGGTCTGCTCGGCGAGCCGGAACAGTGGGTCGACCGGTTCGTAGTTCTTCTCCAGGAAGTCGGCGAAGACCTTTCCGTGGACCCGCTCGGCCTCCGCGAGCAGGTCGAGCTCGACGTAGTACCCGGCCCGCTTCGGGTCATCGGCGATCCTCATCTGGGCGCCTTCGAGGAGCAGGTCGAGCCGGCGGTGGACGATGCCCCGGATCCGCTTCTTGTAGGCCTGTCCCTGGGGGAGCAGGTCGAAGAGCGAGAAGAGCGACATCATGACCTGCTGGGGGAGCGAGAGCCCGGCGGTGTGGTTGAGGGCGACCTGCCGTGAGTCGGCGACCAGACGGTCGATGAACCGGATGCTCTCCGGCCGCAGGCTGAGCGTTCCGTACCGCCTGTTCAGGCGGTCTTTTTCTTCTTGCGGCAGGTTCGCGATCATCTCGTCGACGACGTTGTCGTCGTGGAGGCCGATGACGCCGAGCCGGTGGCCGGTGCAGCCGTAGTGCTTGGAGTACGAGTACACGAGGAGTGTGTTGCGGGGCAGGTCGGCGGCGATCGAGCGGAAGCCCTCGACGAAAGTGCCGTACACGTCGTCCGTGACGATCAGCAGGTTCGGGTTCGAGGTGGCGACGATGTCCTTGATCTGGTTCGCGACCCGCTCGCTCAGCGCCAGGGACGGCGGGTTCGACGGGTTGACCAGGCAGACCATCTTCACCGAGGGGTCGGCGAGCTTGGCGACCTCCTCTTCGGGGTAGCGCCACTTGCGCACGCCGGTCTCGGTGAAGAGGCTCGCGCTGACCGTCACGACGTCGAAGTCGTACGTGTCGAGCTCGGGGATCTCGATGTACGGGGTGAAGACCGGCACCATCAGGGCGATGCGGTCGCCCTTCTTCAGGATCCCGTTCTTCATGAGCGAGTCGAAGATGTAGCACATGGCGGCGGTGCCGCCTTCGGTCGCGAAGAGTGACATGGTCCCGGCGGGCGGCTGCCTGTCGAACATCTCGTCGTCGAGGTAGCCGCGCACGATCTGTTCGGCGTGCGGCAGCATCCGGTCCGGTACGGGGTAGTTGTCGCCGATGGTGCTGTCGGTCAGCTCGTGGACGAACGCGTCCTTGTCGAAGCCGAAGCGCTCGATCGCGTACTCCACGCAGCTCTGCAGCAGTTCGATCCCGGGCAGATCCGGGTGTCGCCGCACGAAGGCATCGAAGCGGTCCCCGGATCCGGTCGGCTCGGGCATGCCGCCGAGGTCGTCGGCGGTCCAGACGCGGCGGGACTCGGAGAGGGAGAAGTAGCCGAGCGCGAAGAAGGCCTCACGGGGGCCGGTCGCGACCCAGTTCGGGTTGCCTCGGCCCGCATTGAGCATCTGCGCCTGCGACTTCTCCTTCTGGCCGGGCTCGTCGGCCTGCGCGGCTTGGGCGAGCTGGATGAACTTGTCCTTCAGCTCGAACGGCGAGAGCTGCGCGAAGGACTGGATCTCCTCGCGGGTGAAGGTGGTCTTGGGCACGACGGATCCTTAGTGGTTGAGGATGACGATCACGGCGCCCCAGATGGTCAGCAGCACGTTGCCCACCGCGTAGGGGATGGTGTAACCGAGCGTCGGGACCTGGGACTTGGACTGTTCGTTGATGGCGCCGATCGCAGCGGTCGTCGTCTGGCCTCCGGCCAGCACGCCCATCAGGATCGGGAAGCGGATCTTCTGGACGTAGTGGCCGTACAGGAAGCCCACGATCAGCGGGAGCAGGGTGGCCACCGCACCCCAGACCAGTAGCCCCCAGCCGGCCGTCGAGAGGCCGCTGGTGAAGCTCGGGCCGGCGTTGATGCCGACCACGGCGACGAAGGCGCAGAGCCCGAAGGTGTCCATGAACCATTGGGCGCCGGGCGGCACGTTGCCGTACGTGGGGTACTTGCCGCGGATCCAGCCGAAGACCAGACCCATGATCAGCGCGCCTCCGGAGGTCGAGAGCGAGATCGGCACGCCCGATACGGTCAGCGCCGGGATGCCGATGCAGCCGCCGAGGAAGATGCCGAGGCCCACCCAGAGCATGTCGGTGGCGAAGGAGGTCGGCACGGGCTTGCCGAGCGCCTTGCCCGCCGGGTCCACGAGGCGCTTCGGCCCGGTGAGGATCACCGTGTCGCCGCGTTCGAGCGTCGTGGAGAGCCGGTACGGGAACTCCGCGCCCGAGCGGTAGATCTTGTCGATGTACACGCCCACCATGAACGGCTCGCGGCGCAGGTCGGCGACCGTTTTGCCGAGCTGCGCCTTCTCCGAGGCGACGACGTGCAGCGTCTCGGTCTGGTAGCCGAGCAGCTCGACGTCGTCCGTCTCCGCGCCGATGTGGGTCCGGGCGTCGAAGTCGACGAGCGAGCCGCGCAGCGCGCTGACCGCCACGGTGTCGCCCTCGCGGAGCACCGTCGACTGGGTGTGGTCGAGGATCTTCCCGTCTCGCCGTACCCGGGTGAGGTAGATGCGGTGGCCGAGCGTCCCCTGCTGGTTCTCGAAGTCGTCGATCGTGCGGCCGACGAGGTCGGGGCGGTCGACGCGGTACGCGCGGAGGACGACCTCGTAATACCCCTCGGTCAGGTCCGGGTCGTCGCCCGGGGCGTCCAGCTCCTTGGCGAGCTGCGCCGACTCGGCGGCCAGGTCCTTCTTGTAGAGCTTGGGCAGGACGCCGGCGAGGAGCATCGCGCAGAGGATCGTGCCGAGGGGGTACGTGACGGCGTAGCCGATCGCGACCAGGTTCTCCTCGTTCTTCATCTGGTCCGCGGAGAGTCCCGGCAGGTTGCCGATGGCGTCCTGGGCGACACCGATGACGGCGGACTGGGTGAGCGCGCCTCCGAGGAGCCCGGCCGAGAGCCCGGGGCCGTACCCGAGCATCACGGCGAAGCCCCAGGAGACGAGAAGTCCCGTCACACACACGATGACCGCGTTGACGACCTGCGGCAGGCCGTCCTTCTTCAGGCCGCGGAAGAACTGGGGGCCGACCTTGTAGCCGAGGGCGAAGAGGAACATGGTGAAGAAGAGGTTCTTCACCGTGCCGTCGATCGTGACCTTGAACTGTGCGCCGAGCAGCAGACCGGCGACCAGGCAGCCGGTGACGGCGCCGAGCGCGATCGCCTTGTAGCGGAGCTTGCCGAAGAGGAAGCCGAGTGCGACCGCGATGAAGATCAGCAGCTCGGGATGGGGCCGGAAGACGTTCCGGTCGAGGAAATCGATCATGAGGCCTGCTCACGCTCCGAGGATGCCGACGAGCAGCGGGCCGGTCAGCGGAAGCAGGAAGTTCGAGAGCGTGTACGTGATCGTGTAGCCGAGCATCGGCACCGAGCTCTGGGCCACCTGCGTGATCGAGGTGATCGCGGGCGTCGAGCACTGCTGACCCGCGATGGCACCGATGAGCAGCGGCTTCTCGATCTTCAGGAACTTGCGGCCGACGAACAGTGAGATCGTCGCGGGGATCAGGACCATCGCGATCCCGGCGAACGGCAGCAGCGCGCCGTATTCCTTGAGCAGCGGCCAGGCCTGCGGGCCCGACACCAGGCCCGTGCACGCGATGAAGATCGCGAGGCCCATGTCCTTGAGGGTGGTGGCGGCCTGTGGCGGGAACGCGCCGAAGGTCTGCGTCCGGGAGCGGAACCAGCCGAAGAGGAGACCGGAGATCAGACAGCCTCCGCCGGTGCCGAGCGACATGGGGACGTCGCCGAACGTGACGACGACCTGGCCGAGGAGCGAGCCGCAGGCGATGCCGAGGCCCAGGTAGATGAAGTCGGTGGCGTCGTTGTTGACCACCGAGCCGACCTTGGATGCCAGCTTGCCGAGACCCGCGCGGGCGCCGACCAGGGTGAGGACGTCACCCCGGGCGACGACGGTCTCCGGGGTCGCCGGCAGGTGCTGGTCGTTGCGGAGCACGTCCGTCACGTACACCCCACCGGAGGAGAACTCCGGGTGCTCCCTGGAAAGGGTGTCCAGGGACTTGCCGGCCGCGCTCCTGTCGGTCAGTGAGATCTGGGTGGTGGCGAGCGGTGTGTCCAAGCCGGGGACGGCCGGGGTTTCGGGGCCGATGATCCGGCCCGCCTCGATGATGTTGGCCCGCCGGCCGACGGTGAGCACGAGGTCGGAGAGGGTCAGCTCGAATTCGGGCGGGGGCGGGGTGAGGACCTTGCTGCCCCGCTTCACCGCCTCGACGGTGACGCGGCCGCCCAGCCGTCGCTCCAACTCCCCGACCCGGGCTCCGTCCGCGAGCGTGACCAGGTACGTCCGGCCGACCATGCCGGGCAGCGCCTCGCGCTCGTCGTCCTCCAGGCCGCCGCCCGAGCCGCGCATCTTCTCCCACAGCTCGCGGCAGGCGTCGCGGAGGTTGATCCGCATCAGCATCGGCATGATCTGGCTGGTGTAGATGACGATGGTGACGAGGCCGAAGAGGTAGCAGACGGTGTACGCGGTGGCCACATGACCCTGGTATTCGGCGATCTGTGCCTGCGTCAGGTCGGAGAGGTTGCCGATCGCTTCGGTCGCCGTACCGACGACCGCCGACTCGGTGGCGGCGCCGGCAAGGATGCCGGCGGCGGTGCCGACATCGAGGTCGAACGCCTCGGCGAGACCGAGGGCGATGCCGACGACGCAGAGGACCTCGATGAGGCAGAGGGCGAAGTACCTCAGGCTCTTCTTGTTGAGGTTGGCGAAGAACTGTGGGCCGGCCATGTAGCCGAGCGAGAAGATGAAGAGCGCGAAGAAGATCGTCTTCACGTCGTCGGAGACGGTCACCTTCGCCCAGGCGCCCATGAGGAGCGAGACGATCAGGGTGCCGCAGATTCCGCCGAGCGTGATGGGGCCCACCCGGAGTTTGCCGACGAGGTAGCCGACGGAGAGACAGAGGAAGAGGGCGAGTTCGGGATTGTCGCGCAGGACTCCCATCCGACCTCACCCCGCCAATTCTGGGCTAATGGTGAGAAAAATGGACATAGCGCGAATCTAGCAGGGGGTCGGCGGAAATGGATCAAGGCCTTGCTTCGCACGAGTGAGCTAGCCGCTGTTTCCCGGATCTCATGACAGGGTCGGGGTGTTGAGGTCGGGCTCGGTTGTACGGGTACGGCACGCGACGCGCCCAGGACCTCCTCACCGCGGCACCCGGCGACCCATGGGAACGGACGGTCACCGACTGCCTGACCGTCCTCTGCCACGATGCCGCCGGCCTCCCGCCCGACGACCGACACGCCTCTCCGGCGGAGACGTGCATCTCGGGGCCGTTCGGCCCCAGCGGGATGCCCGTCCCGGGGAACAGACTGGTGACGTCGGATCCGGGAGGCCTCCATGAACGCCCAGCCGAGCGCCGCCACGACAGCCGGGCCCTCTTGCTCGACACGGCCCTGCCCGGGGCCCGGCCCTCCCGCCTGGAGCGCGCCGTGGTCGCCACCGCGCCGGACGCCGTGCACGGCGCGACCCGCGACCCGGACATGTCGTTCGGCACGGCGGTCCCTTTGGGCCCCCGGGGCGCGCACCGCTTGCACCGACCCGATTTCCGCCGCACGGTTCGGCCGCTGCCGGGCGCTGGTCACCCCGGACGTCGGCATCGCGCCGCGAGCGGTCGAAGCCGCCGCGGAGGCCTGAGAACGAAGCACACGAGGAGATGAGACGTGATGCGCGCTGTGATCGTGTACGAGAGCCTGTTCGGCAACACGCGCGAGATCGCCGACGCGATCGGCGAAGGCCTGAAGGAGACGCACCCGGACGCCGAGGTCGAGTGCGTGGCGGTGGTCGACGCGCTGCCGGAGCGCATCGGCCCCACCGACCTGCTGGTCGTCGGCGGGCCGACCCACATGCGGGGCATGACCACCGGGATGAGCCGGAAGATGGGGCTGAAGGCCGAGCAGCAAGCGGCCGAGAAGGAGGAGCGGCCCTTCGCCTCCGAGGAGGGCGCCGAGGGCCCTGGAGTCCGCGACTGGTTCCACGACACGCTTCCGAAGGCCCGCACCGGCACCCACGCCGCCGCGGCCTTCGACACCAGGGCGGACATGCGCCTGGCCGGCGCCGCCGCCGGTGGCATCGCACGACGGCTGCGCAGCCATGGTTACGAACTCGTCGCGGAACCGGAGGGGTTCGTCATCGAGGACACCGAAGGCCCGCTGCGCGAGGGCGAGCGGGATCGTGCGAGGGCGTGGGGGGCGTCTCTCCAGGTTGCCTGACCGATCCGCACGGGAGTCACCGTCGAGGGCGGGAGCCCGTCGAGAGGGCCCTTCCGCGGCAGGGACCGCCGTGCGGAGGCAGTGCGACCTCCTTCTCGTGGAGGTCTCGACCGGGCGGCCGGAGCCGAGAACCGGCCGGACATGAGTCGTGAGGCCCACAGGCGGCAGCAGCTGGTGGGGTGAGGATCAGGTCCGCACGTCCCGGCCGCCTCGCTTTCCGCTCCGCCCGGGACAAGCGGGACACGGCTCGCACGGGCCGAACAGGGTCCCAGGGGGGCCGTCCGGCCCTCCTCCCCCCTCCCGGGACGCGGCCAGACTGGAGTGGACACCGTAGGTCCTCACCCCTCCGGGAGAACGGAATGACCGCCTCGCGCTACACCGTCAGCGACGTCATGACCCACACCGCCATCGCCGTCGGGCGTGACGCACCGTACAAGGAGATCGTCGAGCTCATGGACCACTGGAAGGTGAGTGCCCTGCCCGTCCTGGAGGGCGAGGGGCGGGTGATCGGCGTCGTCTCGGAAGCCGATCTGCTGCCCAAGGAGGAGTTCCGCACCGACGAGCCCCGGCCGGACGAGTCCGCCGCGGCGTCCAAGGCCGGAGCCCTACGGGCCGGGGAGCTCATGTCCAGCCCGGCCGTGACCGTCCATCCCGACGCGACGCTCGCCGAAGCGGCGCGGATCATGGCGACGCGGAGGGTGAAGCGCCTGCCCGTGGTCAACGGCCTCGGCATGCTGGAGGGGGTGGTCAGCCGGAGCGATCTGCTGAAGGTGTTCCTCCGTACGGACGCCGAGATCGAGGAGGACATCCGCCGCTCCGTGCTCGGCGAACCGGCCGCCCCCGTGGGGCTCGACGTCGTGGTCGCGGGCGGTGTGGCCACGATCAGCGGGGCGCTCTCGGACAGGTCCCTGGTGCCGCTGGTCGCCCGCGCCGTGCGGGCCGTGGAGGGCGTGGTCGACGTCCGAATGGATCTCGTCGTCGCCCCCTGAGGCGCTCGATGGCGGACAATCCTCATGAGGGCGGGTGTCCACCGACCGACCACAGGGGTCGCCATGAACGATCTGCCGGCAGCCACCGCACCGACACGGGTGTTCCTCGTCGATGATCACGAGGTCGTCCGCCGGGGCCTTCATGACCTGATCGACGACGAACCCGACATGGAGGTGGTCGGCGAGGCGTCGACGGCCGAGCAGGCACTGACCAGGGGGCCCGCGCTCCGGCCGGACGTGGCGGTGCTCGACGTACGGCTGCCCGACGGCGACGGCATCTCCGTGTGCCGGGAGCTGCGCGCGCGGATGCCCGAGCTGGCCTGTCTGATGCTGACGTCGTTCGACGACGAGGACGCCCTCCTGGACGCGATCATGGCCGGTGCGGCCGGGTACGTCCTCAAGCAGATCAAGGGGGCCGATCTGGTGTCGGCGGTACGGACCGTGGCCACGGGCCAGTCGATGCTCGATCCTGCCACCACCGCCCGGCTGATGCACTCCCTGCGCGATCCCGAGTCGGTGAAGCCGACGGAGGACGAGCGGCTCGCGGTGCTGTCCGAGAGGGAGCGGTCGGTGCTCGAACTCATCGGCGAGGGACTCACCAACCGGCAGATCGCCAAGCGCCTCTACCTCTCGGAGAAGACGGTCAAGAACCACATCTCACGGCTGCTGGGCAAGCTCGGGGTGGAGCGCCGTGTCCAGGCCGCCGTCATCGCCGCGCAGGTCCACGAACACGACGCCGAGGAGAGGTAGTGCGGTCAGGGGTCCTCGGTCGACAGCGGGATCCGCCATTCGAGTACCGTGCCGCCGCCTGGTTCCGCCCGAGAGCGGACCGACAGGGTGCCGCCCAGCCGCTCGGCCCGTTCGGACATGTTCCGCAGTCCACTGCGCCTGCCGCCCCGCCGCACGCCCACGCCGTCGTCGCTCACCGTCACCGTCAGGACGCCCTCCTCGACGACGACCGCCACTTCCACCTTCCGGGCCCGGGCGTGCCGTGCCACATTGGTGAGGGCCTCCCCGAGAACGGCGAGCGCTTCCTCGGCCGCTTCCGGCGGCACATCCGTGTCCAGCAGTCCCTCCATCCGGAGCGCCGGAGCGAATCCGAGTGTCGACGCGGCCGATTCCACCGCTTTGACGACACGGTTCCTGAGTTTCGGGGCACCGCCGGAGGCGTCGTGGTCCCGGAGCCCGAAAATGGTCGATCGGATGATCTTGATCGTGGCGTCCAGGTCGTCGACGGCCCGCGTCAGCCGCTCCACGGCCTCCGGGTGCTCGATGAACCGCCGCGCGCTCTGCAGCGTCATCCCCGTGGCGAACAGACGCTGGATCGCCAGGTCGTGCAGATCGCGTGCGATCCGGTCACGATCCTCCAGAAGGCTCACCTGCTCGGCGTCACGGCGCCTGTCGGCCAGTTCGAGCGCCAGGGCCGCCTGCCCTGCGAAGCCCGGGAGAGCCGAGATCTGGGCGCCCGCGAAAGGGGGCCTCGCCCGGCGCCGGGCGAGGATCAGTACGCCGCTCAGCCGCTCCTTCGTGCCGATCGTCACCGCCACCGCCGGCCCGAAGCCCTTCCAACGCTCCGGCTGCACCGTCACCCGTTCGTCGCTCTCCACGTCGGCCAGCGTGACCAGGCCGTCCTCCGCCTCGAGGGCGGCGGCGGCCAGGGTTCCCTCGCTGCTCGGCAGGGCCACGCCCCGATGCGCTTCGGCCCCCGCACCGCGCGCCAGCGACCCCCGTAGCTCGCCCTCCGTGCCCACCAGGTAGAAGACCCCCATGTCGGCACCCGCGATGTCCACGGCCTGCTCCAGCATCCCGTCGAGCACCAGGGTCTCCTCCGAGCCCGACAGCAGGGCGCTGGTGAGGTCGGCGCTCGCGGCCAGCCACCGCTGCCTGAGCCTGCCCTCCTCGTAGAGACGGGCGTTCTCGATCGCGATGCCGGCCGCGACGGCCAGTGTCGTCACCACGGCCTCGTCCTCGGCGTCGAAGTCCGCCGCCCCCCGCTTCTCGGTGAGGTACAGGTTCCCGAACACCTCCTCGCGGACCCTGATGGGGACACCGAGAAAGGAGTGCATCGGCGGATGGTGCGGCGGGAATCCGTACGAGGCGGGGTGTTCGGACAGCTCGGAGAGGCGCAGCGGCTGCGGGTTGCGGATCAGTTCGCCGAGGATGCCGTGGCCGGAGGGCAGATCCCCGATCCGCTCCCACACGTCGTCGTCGATGCCGATGGGGACGAACTCGGCGAGCTTCCGGTCCTCCCCGATGACGCCCAAAGCCCCGTACTCGGCATCCACGAGGACCACCGCGGCCTCCACGATGCCCCGCAGCACCTGGGGCAGGTCCAGTTCCCGGCCCACGGACATGACGGCCCCGAGGAGCCCGTTCAACCGGTCCCTCGTGCCCCGCACCTCGTCGATACGTGCCTGAAGTTCGTCGAGCAGCTCGTCCAGTTTCAACCGTGGCATCCGTGTGCCCGCGGATTCGGAGCCCTCCTGGCCCATCAAGACCTCCTGTCGCGTCAGGCGCGTGGCAGCACCCGTGGCGCCCGGTCTTCACGGTAGTTCCTGTGCTCCGACGGTTCCTGTCGGGCTCGTCCCTCGGAAGGCGGCCGGGCGAGTCGCGCGGCGAGGAATCCCGCGGGCGCGCGGGCGACGGCGATTCCGATGCCCGCCCGGCCGAGCGGTTCCGTTCACGGCTTCTCCTTCGGGGGCCGAGGGGCCTCCTTCCACCCCGGCAGCCGGCCCCGGGCGGCCGGTGGGCCGCCGGGGGCGATGACGGGACCGAAGGTCCCCGCCCCCGGCCGGGCGGGGCACGGGCCCTGCAGGACGAGCCCGTTCGGTCCCGAAGGGGGACCGTTCGGCCCTCGCAGACGCCCGCGCGCGCGTCGGAGGGTGGTGCTGCGGGGACCACCGTCCCCACCCTCGGACAGGAGGCGCGGCGATGAAGCACATGAAGGTCGGCGGTCTGATGACCGACGACGTGGTCTCCGCCGTCCCCGCGATGTCGTTCAGGGAGGTGGCGAAGACGCTCGCCGAGCACGAGATCAGCGGGCTTCCCGTCGTGGACGACGACGAGCACGTCGTCGGAGTCGTCTCCGAGAGCGACCTCCTGGCCCGCCACGAGCGGGCCGTGCGGGACCTCATGACCACACCGGCCGTCACCGTGCACGCCGAGGAGACGGTGGCGGACGCGGCACGGCTGATGGTGCGACGCGGAGTCGAGCGCCTCCCCGTCGTCGACGAGGAGGAACGGCTGGTCGGCATCGTGACCCGTCGCGATCTGCTCGGCGTCTACCTCCGCCCGGACGCGGAGATACGGCGCCACATCCGTGAGGACGTCCTCTCGGACGCCATGGACCTGCCCGGGTACGCGGTGGACGTGCACGTCCTCGACGGCGTGGTGACGCTGGGGGGCCGCGTCCGGGAGCGGAGCCGGGCGCGGATGCTCGTCGGGCTCGCCGAGCGCGTCGACGGCGTCGTCGCCGTCGTGGACCGGCTGTCCTTCACCGAGGACGACACACGACCCGCTTCCCCCGCCCGGACTCCCCACGACATCTCCTGGTGACCCACCGCAGACAGGACGAACCGTGTCCACCACCGCTCTGACCCGATCACTCGTGACGTCGCTGGTCGAAGACGCCGTCACGGCTCCTTCCATGCACAACGCACAGCCCTGGAGGTTCGTCCACAGGACGGGCCCCGGAACCGTCGAACTGCACGGGGATCCACTGCGCGGCATGCCGCGCGAGGACCCGGACCACCGGGCCCTCCATCTCGGCTGCGGCGCCGCCCTGTTCGGCCTGCGCGTCGCCGCCGTGCACCGGGGCCTGCGTCCCGTGGTCCGGCTGCTGCCCTCTCCCGGCGATCCCTGGCACCTCGCCGACGTACGGTTCGACGGCCCGGACGACGCCGACAGCGATCTGGGCGTGCTCCACGACGCCCTGTCGCAACGGCACACCAGCCGCTTCCCCTTCACCGAGGAGCTGATCCCGCCGGAGGTGACCGACGGACTCCGCGCCGCGGCCCTCCTCGAAGGCTGCCGACTGGTCGTACCGGGGGCCTGGCACACCGACACCGTCATGGACCTCGTCCACGCCTCCGAGCTGTTCGAGGCGGCGGACGAGGCCGTGCGCGCGGAGATCGCCGCCTGGACGCGTACGGGTGCGGCCGGGGAGGGCCCCGACACCGAGGGCATCCCCTCGTACGCCTTCGGCCCGAGGCAGTACGACGTGTCCTCCCCCGTCAGGGACTTCGGCGCCCCCCGCCAGGTGCCCGGCCGTGCCTCGGCGCGCTTCGAGAGGAGGCCGCAGATCGCGCTGCTCGGCACGGTCGACGACACCCCGGAGGAATGGCTGAAGGCCGGTCAGGCCATGCACCGGGTCCTGCTGCAGGCCACCCTGGACGGCCTTGCCACCTCCGTCATGTCCCAGCCGCTGGAATGGCCCGAGCTCCGTTCCGCCGCACGCGATCCCGGCTCGACGGCCGGATTCGTCCACATGCTCTTCCGCTTGGGCTACGGTCCCCGGGGCCGCGCCACTCCGCGCCGGCCGGTCTCCGAGGTGCTCGCCTTCGGCTGAACCGCTCCTCACGGACGGAGCCGCTCCTCACAGCCGGAACCACCGCTCCTGGCCGGGCGCGACAGTGACCCTCCGGTCGCCGGGGAGGAGGACGGCGAGCGGGCCCGCGGGCGAGGCGGGCACCCGGACGGCCAGCCGCCCGGGAAGCATCCGCAGGCGCACTCCTCGGTGGCGGCCGACGCACAGGGTGAAGGCGAACCTGGGGATCTCCGCCAGCGGCACCGGGGCCACCCGAAGGCCCTCCGGGCCCGTTTCCAGGCCGGTGATCCCGCGTTCGACGAGGTCGACCGTGCCGGCCATCGCGCCGAGGTGGATGCCCTCGCCGGTCGTCCCTCCCTGGACGTCGGCCACGTCGGCGAGCAGGGCCTCCTCGCAGTACCGCCAGGCGTCGGCACCCATCTGCCGGGCGAGCAACCACCCGTGGACGAGGCTGCTGAGCGTCGAGCCGTGGCTGGTGCGCCGCAGGTGGTACGCGACGGTCGCACGCCACGTCTCGTCGTCCAGCGCGTACCCGAGCCGGCCGAACAGGCCGTGAAGCTCCTCGGGCCGGAAGAGGTAGCCGAGCATGAGGGTGTCGGCCTGCTTCGACGCCTGGTAGCGGTTGACCGTGTCGCCCTCCGCCTCCAGGATCCGGTCGAGGCGGCGGATGTCGCCGTACCTGGCCCGATACGCCTCCCAGTCGAGCTCCGCCAGGTCCCCGTAGCCTTCGAACTGGCTCACCACCCCCTGGTGGAACGGCACGTACAGGCGTCGGGAGACCTCCTCCCAGCGGTCGAGTTCGCCTTCGTCGAGAGCCAGTTGTTCCGAGAGTTCCGAGCGACGGGCCTCGGGCAGTTCGCCGAGCAGGTCGAGTCCTCGGGCGAGCACCCACGCGGCGGTGGCGTTGGTGTAGGCGTTGTCGTCGATGCCGGGCGTCGAGGCGCCGGGATAGGCGTCGTGGTACTCGTCGGGTCCCACGACCCCGCGGATGCGGTAGCGGCCGGTCCCCGGATCGAAGGCGGCGGCCCCGGCCCAGTACCGGGCGACCTCGAGGAGGATCTCCGCCCCGGCGGAGTGGAGGAATCCGCGGTCGCCGGTGGCCTGCGCGTACCGCCAGACGTTGTACGCGACGGCCGAGCCCACGTGGCGCTGGAGCCGCGAGTGGTCGGCAAGCCAGCGGCCCGAACGCGGGTTGAGGTGCAGGGACTGGGTCTCCTCCCGTCCCGAACTCGCGCTCTGCCAGGGGTACATGGCTCCCCGGCCGCCCGCGAGGCGGGCGGCCTCGCGGGCGGCCGGAAGCCGGCGGTGCCGGTACATGAGCAGCGCCCGGGCCACCTCGGGAAAATGGAGGGCGAGGTAGGGCAGGACGAAGAGCTCGTCCCAGAAGACGTGCCCCCGGTACGCCTCGCCGTGCAGACCACGTGCGGGAACGCCCACGTCGAGGTCCGCCGTGTGCGGCGAAAGGGTCTGCAGCAGGTGGAACACGTGCAGTCGCAGGATGCGGCCCGCCTCTCCCGGCACGTGCAGCTCTCCCTGTTCCCAGACGCGTTGCCACGCCGCCTTGTGGCCGGAGAGGAGCCGGGGGAAGGCAGGGGCACGAGCGATCGCGTCGGTGGCTGCCGAGAGCGGGTCGGCGGCGGGCCGGTCCATCGAGGTGTGCAGGGCCAGGGTCTTCACGACCGTCGCCGAGCGGCCGGGGCCGACCGGCAGGTGGTACGTCTGCGCGGTGCCGGTCCTGGTGGCCGTCTCCCGCGCGGGCCGCGCGGGGCGGGTGACCGTGCGCACGGCCAGGGCGATCCCGACGCCCGGGTCGACGGTGCGGCAGGAGAGCCAGGCGACGCCGTCGGGCTCGAATCCGGTCCGGTGGTCCGTGAGATGACGTCCGTCGAGGTGCCGGTAGCGCTCCACTCCGGCGTTGGTGACGGTCCCGTCGAGGACGGACCGCACCTCGACGGAACCGCTCCAGCCGTATGCGCGGAACAGGGTGCGCTGGGCCGCGAGCCCGGAGTCCCCCATGTGCACGAGGCGGAGGTGGCTGACGCGCAGGCCCCGCCCGCGGGCGTCCTCGAAGAACAGGTGCCGGGTGAGCGTGCCCGCGCGCAGGTCGAGCCGGACGTCGTGATGGCGCAGTTCCCCGGCGTCGGGCGTCAGCCATTCGCCGGCCGGCCCGTCGTCCGGCAGGCAGCGGTAGCGCAGGAGCGTCCAGTTCGGGAGGTTGACGAGGTCCTCGTTCTCGACCCGCTCGCCGGCGACGACCGAGGCGAGCCGGTCGTAGCAGCCGGCCAGGTAGGTCCCCGGGTAATGGGGACCTCCGGCGGGGCACTCGGGAGCGGAGCCCCGGGTGGCGAACCGGCCGTTGCCGAGCGTGCAGAGCGCTTCGACCAGCGGCTCGCGGCCCGCGTCGTAACAGTCGTACCCCCACGTCCAGGGGGTGTTCATCCGCCCTCGCCCCACACGCTCCGGACCAGCGTCGTGAGGTCGGGGACCACCAGGTCGGCGCCCTGCTCCCGCAGGAGGGCCGTGGTGCGGCGCAGCGGGGTGCGGTCGACTCCGGCGACGAGACCGAAACCGCCGCGACGCGCCGCCTCGATTCCGGCGATCGCGTCCTCGACGACCGCGGTCTCCCGCGGGCTGCTGCCGAGGAGGTCCGCCGCCCGTAGGAAGAGCGCGGGATCCGGCTTGCCGGGAAGGCGGAGCCGGGCGGCGTCCTCGCCGTCCACGGTCACCGTGAGGAGACCGGCGAGTCCCGCGGCCCCGATCAGCGCCCGGGCGTGCCGGGACGCGGACACCGCGGCGCACGGCACGTCCGCCGCGTGCAGGGCCGCGAGAGCCGGGCGGGCGTCGGCGAAGGCCGTGACGCCTTCCGTGCGGAGGAGATCCACGAACTCCCGTTCCTTGAGCGCGGCGACGGCCCAGACCGTGCCGCAGCCGGGCGCGTCGTGGGGGTCTCCCGGTGGGAGGTGCAGGCCGCGGGCGGTGAGGAGGGCCGCGGCGCCGTCGTACCGGGACCGGCCGTCGACGAGGCGGCGGTACTCGCCGTCCGCGTCGAAGGGCGGCTGTGTCCCGCTGTCGGACGCCCACCGGTCGAGGCAGGCGTCGAACGCGGTCTTCCACGCCGCCGCGTGCACGACGGCGGAGTCGAGCAGGACCCCGTCGGTGTCCAGGACGACACCGGCCGGCGGCCGGGAGCCCGGGCCCCGGCCGTTCATCCGGCCACCGGCGCGCCGGGGACGCTCACGACCGTGTGCTGCGGACCGCCCAGCGCCACCTTGATCGCCCCGGTCTCCGCGGCACGGCCGAAGACCTCGTACGCCTCCTCCATCCGCCCCAGCTCGAACCGGTGGGTGACCAGCTCCGCCGACGGCAGCCGCCCGGCGGCCATCATGCGCAGCAGCATGGGGGTGGACGAGGTGTCCACGAGGCCGGTGGTGATCGTGACGTCCTTGATCCACAGGTCTTCGAGGTGGAGGGACGCCGGCTTGCCGTGGACTCCGATGTTGGCGACCCGGCCGCCCGGCCGGACCATCCGTGTGCACATCTCGAACGCCTCCGGAACGCCGACGGCCTCCATGACGACGTCGGCGCCCAGGCCCTCGGTGAGATCCGCGACCAGCTGTTCGGGGCCTTCGTCCGCGTTCACGGTGGCGTCCGCGCCGAGGGCACGGGCGGCGGCCAGCCGCGACTCGGCCAGGTCGACGGCGACGATCCGGCCCGGGCTGTAGAAGCCGGCGGTGGCGACGGCGGCGAGACCGATGGGCCCCGCTCCGACGACGACCACCGTGTCGGCGGGGCGCACGGCACCGTTCAGGACCCCGACCTCGTAGGACGTGGGGAAGATGTCGGCGAGCAGGACCGCGTCGGAACCCCCGATCGAGTCCGGCAGCGGATGGACGGACAGGTCGGCGAAGGGCACGCGGACGTACTCGGCCTGGGTGCCGTCGATGAGGTGGCCCAGGATCCAGCCGCCTCCGCCGCGGCACTGTCCGTAACGGCCCTCCCGGCAGAACCGGCACCTGCCGCAGGCGGAGATGCAGGAGATCAGGACGCGGTCCCCCGGCCGCACCGTGCGGACGTCCCGTCCGGTCTCGACCACGGTGCCCACCGCCTCGTGGCCGAGCACCCGGCCCGGCGTCACCTCCGGTATGTCCCCCTTGAGGATGTGCAGGTCCGTGCCACAGATCGTGACGACGTCGACCCGCACGATCGCGTCACCGGGGTCCTCGATCCCCGGGTCGGGTACGTCCTGCCAGGCGATCCGGCCCGGGCCCTGGAAGACGGCTGCTTTCATGGCGCCCACCTGCTTCCTGTCGCGCGTCGCTGCGGTCCCCGTCCACCAGGCTCCACGGAGCCCTCCTCCGGCACATGAGCCGTTCGGCCCCCGGGACGGGCCCGCTCGGACCCTCCGGACGGTCCGGCCCGGACGGGAAAGTGAAGACCGGTCCACTCCGAAGGAGGCCGACCGTGTCCGAGGCGGCCCCGAACGCCGCTCCCGCCGTTCCGCGGCCCGCACCGCTCGGTTTCCCGGGCGGCGTGGGAACGGTCACCGGAAGCACGTTCCTGGTCGAGAGCGACCATGCGCGGATCCTCCTCGGCTGCGGTCTCTTCCAGGGTTTCGCGACCCTGCGGCGCCGCAACCGGGAACGCTTGGCCCGTGACGCCGCGGACGTCGACGCCGTGGTCGTCGCCCGTGCCCACCCGGACCACTGCGGCTGTCCGCCCCGCCTCGTCCGGCGGGGCTTCCGGGGGCCGATCCTCACCAGCGCCCGCACCGCCCGGCGTCGACCGCGAACCGGGCCGGACGGCCGTGGTCCCCCGTTCCGGGGAGGCCGTCCCGGTCCGCCGACCGGGGCCCATCGGCCCCTCGGGTGTGGCCTGCGCGGCCCTCCCGGGCGACAGCAGCCCCGGGCGAGTGTGGGGGAAAGGGCCGGAGGACCTCATGACCCCCACGAGGACGCCGTCGAACGAACTCGCTCCCGAGGCCCGCGACCGCCTGCTGGACGGCCTCGTGCCGCGTCTCGGCGCGGAACCCCCGGCCCACGCCCGATGAGGAGACAGAGTCATGGCCACCCAGCCGTTCACCGTGGCCGACGTGATGACCAAGAAGGTCGTCGCCGTCCAGCCCGGCGCGGAGTTCAAGGAGATCGCCGCCGTCATGGAGCGGTGGAAGGTGACCGCCGTACCGGTCGTCGAGGGCGAGGGCCGTGTCGTCGGCGTGGTCTCCGAGGCCGATCTGCTCCTGAAGGAGGAGTTCCACGACCACCGCCTCGGTCTCGTGGAACAGATGCGGCGTCTCGACGCCACGGCCAAGGCGGGTTCTCGCCGAGCCGGGGACCTGATGACCTCGCCCGCCGTCACCGTCGCTCCTGGTGCGTCCCTGCCCCGGGCCGCACGCCTCATGGCCGCCCATCGCGTGAAGCGACTGCCCGTCGTCACCGAGGACGGCGTGATCCAGGGGATCGTGAGCCGGTCCGACCTCCTCAAGGTCTTCCTCCGCCCGGACGAGGACCTCGCCGCCGAAGTGCGCCGTGATGTCGTCGAGCACCTGTTCCCGCTCTCTCACCACCGGGTCGGGGTCCGTGTCGACGCCGGAGTCGTGACGCTGTCCGGCGAGGTCCGCGACAGCGCGCTCATCCCGCTCGCAGCCCGCCTCGCCCGCGCTGTCGAGGGCGTGGTGGACGTACGGTGCGAGCTCACCGCCGAGGGCCGGACGTAGCCGTGTCCGAGGTGACGGCCACCGACCTGTACGAGGTCACGATGGCGCTCTCGTACCTGCGGGAGGACATGCGGGCCCCGGCCACCTTCAGCCTCTTCGTCCGTGACCTGCCGCCGGGCCGCGGATTCCTCGTCGCCGCAGGGCTCGAACCCGCCCTCGACCGCCTCTCCCGCTTCCGGGTGGGCCACCCGGACGTCGAAGAGTTCGCCGAGGCGCTACGGCGGCCGGTCGAGGACCTCGAACCGCTGCACGGCCTGTTCTTCGAGGGGCAGGTCCGGGCCGTGCCCGAAGGACGTCTCGTGTTCGCGGGCGAACCGCTCCTGGAGGTCACCGCGCCGCTGCCCCAGGCCCAGCTCGTGGAGACCTGCCTGCTGTCCTTCCTCTGTCACCAGACGGCCGTGGCGTCCAAGGCGGCCCGGTGCGTGCTGGCCGCCGCCGGGCGACCCCTGGTGGACTTCTCCCTGCGCCGCACGCACGGACCCGAGGCGGGCATGCAGGCGGCACGCCTCTGCGCGCTCGTCGGTTTCGCCGGTACCAGCAACATCGCCGCCGCCCACCGGTACGACATCCCCGCCGTCGGCACGATGGCCCACTCGTACATCGAGACGTTCGCCTCCGAGGAGCGGGCGTTCCGGGCCTTCGCCCGCACCCACCCCGGCCCGGTGACCCTCCTGGTCGACACCTACGACACCGACCGTGGTGTCGTGACGGCGGCGCGCGTCCTCGAGGGCCTCGGGCTGGGCCCGGGGTGCGCGATCCGGCTCGACAGCGGCGATCTGGGCGCGCTGGCCCGCCGGGCCCGCGCCGTCCTCGACGAGGCGGGGCTGAGGGAGGTGCGGATCGTCGCGAGCGGAGGTCTGGACGAGTACGGCGTCGACCGGCTCGTACGCGAGGGGGCGCCGATCGACGTGTTCGCCGTGGGGACGAAGGTCGGCACGGCCGCCGACGCGCCGTACCTGGACGCGGCGTACAAACTGGTCGAGTACGACGGGCGGCCCGTCATGAAGCTCTCCTCGGCGAAGGTGACGGCCCCCGGCCCGAAGCAGGTCTTCCGCGGCCCCGGCCTCCGCGACGTCATCGGCCTCGCGGACGACGAGCCGCCCGAGGGCACGGAGCCGCTGCTGCGGACCGTGATGCGCGACGGTCGGCGTACGAAGCCGCCCGACACCTTGGACGCCGCCCGGGCCCGCTTCGAGGCCGACGTCGCGGCACTGCCGGAAGAGGCCAGGAGCATCGGGCGCCCGGCGCCGCCCCTGCCTGCGGTGTCATCGCGGCTGGCGGCCTTGACGGCGGCCGTACGCCGTCGGGTCGAGGCGCGGGCCTTGGAGGAAGGTGACGGACGGTGAGGCATCGCGGCGTCACGGATCCGATGGCGCCCACGGCGGTGAGTGTCGTTCCGGGCACGACGCTCAGGGAGACCGTCGAAGACGTGGTCACCCGCGCCCCGGGGCTGGGCCCGTCCGCCCTGTCCGCCGGGGCGGTGGACCGCCTCAGGCACGAAGACGACGACCTGGCGAGGAAGTGACGATCATGAACACCCCGAGCACGTCGTACGCTCCCGTGGTGGTGACGGCCGAACTCGACGGCCGGCTGTCCCGCTGGCTGTGGCTGGTCAAGTGGATCCTGGTGATCCCCCACTGGATCGTGCTGCTCTTCCTCTGGATCGCCTTCCTCGTCGTGACGGTGATCGCTTTCTTCGCCGTCCTGTTCACCGAACGCTTCCCGCGCGGCCTGTTCGACTTCAACCTCGGCGTGCTCCGCTGGTCCTGGCGCGTGTCGTACTACTCGTACGGCGCCCTCGGCACCGACCGCTACCCGCCCTTCAGCCTCGGCCCGGAACCCGACTACCCCGCCCGGCTCGACATCGCCTATCCGGAGCGGCTCTCCCGCTCGCTGGTCCTGGTCAAGTGGTGGCTGCTCGCCGTCCCCCACTACCTGGTGATCGCCTTCTTCACCGGCGGCATGCGCGCCGGCTGGTGGAGCGGCGGCCTGATCACCCTGCTGACCCTCATCGCGGGCTTCGCCGTGGCCTTCACCGACCGGTACCCGCGTGACCTGTTCGCCCTGGTCGTCGGTCTGAACCGCTGGGTCCTGCGCGTCGCCGCCTACGCGAGCCTGATGACGGACGCCTATCCGCCGTTCCGTCTCGACCAGGGTGGTCACGAGCCGGCCGTGGGTGCCACGCGCTGACGACGACGCCGCCTGGCGCGCCTCAGCTCGTCCGTGCCCCACACCAGGAGCGGGAAGGCCGTGATGAGCAGGACGACGTCCAGGGGCAGGGCGGCCGTGCCGAAGAGGTGCTGGAGCGGGGGCGCGTAGACGAGGGCTGCGGTGAACACGAGCTCGAAGGCGATGCCGGCGAGCAGCAGAGGATTCGAGAACACCCCGATGTCGCGGAGTGCGGCGTGGTCGGTGCGGGCGGCGAAGGCGGTTCCGACCTGGCAGGTGACGATGCCGGCGAAGGTGGCCGTGGTGGCCGTCACGTAGGCGTGGTGGAGGGGGCTGCCCGTGCCCGTGGGGTCCCCCGGCTGCCAGCCCGCGCGCCAGAGCACGAAGAAGAAGCCGGCCATGACGAGGGCCGCCGACACCAGGCCCAGGTAGCCCCAGCTGCGGACGAGCATGTCGCGGGAGATCACGCCCTGGTGCGGCGGCCGGGGCGGCCGCCGCATGATGCCGGGTTCGGAACGTTCCCGGCCGAGGGCGAGGGCGGGCAGGGTCTCGGTGCCGAGGTCGATGGCGAGGATCTGCAGCACGGTGAGCGGCAGCGGGACCGCGCCGGCGGAGAGCGCGAAGACGAGGAAGGGCACGATCTCCGGGGTGGCGTGGGCGAAGATGTAGACGATGAACTTGCGGACGTTGTCGTAGACGCGGCGCCCGGATTCGACGGCGGTCACGATGGTGGCGAAGTCGTCGTCGGTGAGCACCATGGTGGCGGCCTCGCGGGCCACGTCGGTGCCCGAGCGGCCCATGGCCACCCCGATGTGGGCGCGGTGCAGTGCGGGGGCGTCGTTGACGCCGTCCCCCGTCATGGCGACGATCCGGCCGTGGGCCCGCAGGGTGTCCGCGACCTTGAGCTTCGTCTCGGGCGAGGAGCGGGCGAAGACGACCTCGGCGTCGCCTTCCACGAGGAGCCGGTCGAGCTCGTCGTCGCCCAGCGACTCGGAAGCCGCGACCACCTGCAGGCCGGGCACTCCGATGCCCACCTCCCGGGCGACCGCCGCGGCGGTGGCGCCGCTGTCCCCCGTCACGACGTGCACGCGCATCCCGGCCTCGTGGCAGCGGCGGACGGCCTCCGCCACCTCGGGGCGCGGCGGGTCGTAGAGCCCGACGAGACCGAGCAGCGTCAGTCCCGATTCGGCGTCCTGTCGGCGCGACGGCGGCTCCGCGCCCGACGGCAGGTCGCGCGCGGCGACGGCGAGGACCCGCATGCCGCTCTGGGCCAGCTCCTCCGCCGCGGAGCGGGCCGCGTCGGTGGCGGAGCCGGGACGGACGCGGGCCAGGACCGTTTCAGGCGCCCCCTTGGCGACGATCCGCAGGCGCCCCGTCGCCTCGTCGTCCTGCACGACCGACATCAGCCGCAGCCTCGGATCGAAGCGGAACAGCCTGCGCCGTCCCGCGTCGCGTCGGGTGAGGTCCACCGGGGCCCCGTGGTCGGCGGCCCCGGTGACGAGGGCCGCCTCGGTCGGATCGCCGTGCAGCTCGCCCTCCTCCTCGCGGGTGACGGTGGTGCACAGCGCGCTCGCCCGCACCAGCTCCTGCGTCCAGGGGCCCGGTTCCGCTCCGTGCTCCGCGGTCCAGAGAGCTCTCAGCCGCATGCGGTTGCGGGTCAGCGTGCCGGTCTTGTCCGTGCAGACGACGTTCGTGGAGCCCAGCGTCTCCACCGCGCTGAGCCGTTTCACCAGGGCGCCCTCGCGGGCCAGCGCGCGGACGCCGACGGCGAGGGCCAGCGTGATGGTCGGAAGCAGTCCTTCGGGAACGTTGGCGACGAGGAGCCCGATGGCGAACATGAGGGAGTCGGTGACCGGCAGGCCGACGGCCACCCCCAGGACCAGGAACACGGCCCCCATGCCGGTGGCGACGCCGGCGATGAGCCAGGCGACCTTCTTGACCTGCCGTTCCAACGGGCTCGCCTCGCGCCGGGTCCGTTGGCTGAGGGCGGCGATCCGGCCGATCTCGGTGTGGTCACCGGTGGCGAACACGGTGGCCCGGGCCTGTCCCTCGACGCAGGTCGTCCCGCTGAAGACGAGGTTCGGCTCCTCCAGCAACGGGGCGCCGAGGAGACCGGCCGCGGCCATGCGTTCGGCGGGGACGGACTCCCCCGTGAGCATCGACAGGTCGACCTCCACTCCGCCTTCGGTGACGCGCGCGTCGGCCGGGACCTTGTCGCCCTCTTCCAGGAGGATCACGTCGCCCGGCACCAGGTCGCGGGCCTCCACGGTGAGGGGCCGGCCGTCGCGTACGGCGAGGGCGTGCTCGGGCAGATAACGGGCGAGGGTCTCCACCGCCCGCTCGGCCTGCCGTTCCTGGAGCAGCGCGAAGGCCGCGTTGACGGCGATGACCGCCAGGATCGCCCAGCCGAGCACCCCGAGATCCGCGACGAAGGCCAGTGCGGCGGCGGCCCAGAGCAACAGGGCGAGGGGGTGGGCCAGCTGCCCGACCAGCTCCCGCGCGAAAGAGGAGCGGGCCTTGCGCCGTACCTCGTTGGGCCCGTGAACGGCGAGCCGGCGGGCGGCCTCGCGGGCGGAGAGACCGTCCGGCCCGGTGGCCAGTTCCCGGCGCAGCCGGGGCAGGGGCTCGCTGGGGTCGAAGGGCAGCGCCTCGGTGGGCGTGGCGGCCCGGCCCGTGGCGACGCGGTCAGTCATCGTCGATCCCCGGGGCGCTCCCCCGGCGGAGCCGACCGGACCACACGGGTTCGACCTGTTCCCACTCCCGTTCCCAGACCGCGAGCCGGCGGGCTTCGGTCCGCCGTCGTACGAGGAGGAGGGAGCCGGCCACGATCCCTCCGACGGAGGCCGCGGCGACGCTCCCGCCCGAAAGAGAGGTCAGCGCGCGGTCGACGGTGCTGCCCGGTGGACGGGCGGGGGCACCGGTGTCGTCCACCCAGATCGTCACCGTGCGGCCCCGGGGCGTCCGGGGAGGGACGTGGACGGTGCCGGATCGACGGACGTGCTCGGGCTGTTCCCAGACGGCGGGCGCGACCGCCCGCGGTGTCGATCCGTACCGGACGGCGACGGGCGGGTTCTTGGCCGGTCCGGTGGTGGTCGCCCGCACCTGGTGGCGGTGGGCGGCGAGTTCATGGTCGGCCCTGGCTCCGGCGCTCCACAGCATCCCGGCGGCGACAGCCCCGCAGATCAGGGAGACCAGCAGGACGAGGACCAGTGCGGCGCGCTCGCCGGCTCCCCGCCCTGGCCGCGTGCGCAGCGGGTCCGACCGCTTGTGGTGGTCCATGTCGCACCTCCGGGCGGAGTCGCGCCGTGCTCGCTGCCGCATGCGACCAGGACGCGCGGGGAATTCACGATGTGGATCCTTCGGGCGGGGTGCCTCCCCGCTTCACCGGGATGCTGCGTGCGGCGCCGCTCTTCTCCTCGGGCATGGGGACGCGGATGGTGAGGATGCCGTCCGCGTACGACGCCTCGACGTCGTCGGCGGGGATCGTGGCCGGGAGGCGTACGGTCCGGCGGAACGATCCGTAGCGGAACTCCGAGTGCTCCTTGTCCTCCTCGCTCTCACTGTGCTCCGCGCTCACCGTGATCAGGTTGTCGTCGACGGTGATGGTGAGGTCGTCCGGGTCCATCCCGGGCAGTTCGGCCCGCAGCACGTACCCGCCGGCGTCGCTGGACACCTCCACGGGAATGGAGTGGGCGGCCGTCGCGGGTCGCCAGCCGGGCAGCCCCGGAAACTCCCGGTTGAACCAGTCGTTGAAGTCGGGGAAGAGGCTGTGCCTGCGTTCCACCTTGCCTCCGGCCATTGTTCTGCTCCTCGTTCCGGGGCCCAGGGCGGTCGCGGTGGGCCCGACTGGGTGCGGACGGACGGTGGACCGGGTTGCGAAGCCGGTCCGGCTCCGTGCCCCCATCGTCCGTCCGCCGGGTCACGTGGCGCAGCGTCCAAGGGGGCCGTCCGACGGGGCCGAACGGGCCGTACCCGGGCCGACCGGCCCATGGCGCCACGGCTTCGGTGCCGTCGGCGGCAGACCTCTTCGACGAAGTGGCCCACCTTTTCTCCGGCAGGCGCTTCGCCACGTCCGCCTCGCTGATCACGCCGACCGGGCGGTGGTCGTCGGTCACGGGTACGCGGCGGATGCGGTGGTCCTGCGTGGTGCGGAGCACCTGCTCGCCGTCGGCGTCCGCGTCGACCGTGACGGGCTTGCCCCGGGCGAGGAGGCCGGCCGTCATGTGGTGGGGTCCTTGCCCTGGGCGAGGCACTTCACCACGATGTCCCGGTCGGTGACGATGCCGTGGAGCACGGAGCGCCAGTCCTCTTCGTACGGCCTCGTCGGCTTCGTACGGCCTCGTCGGCTTCGTACGGCCTCGTCGGCGGCCCGGACGGGAGCGGGGACCGGCTGCTCGCGGGGGTCGACTCCGAGCAGCACCTCGTTCATGTCTCCTCGACCCTGGTGGCGAAGGCGGGCGGGACGATCTCCACCGGGCAGTCCGCGTGGTGGATCAGGACGTGGGCGACGCGCCCCAGGGACGGACCCGCGCCCAGGACGCGGTGTTCCCTGCCCATCACCAGCAGATCGGTGTGGGCCGTCGCCTCCACCAGGATCCCCGGCGTGCTCGTGCCCGTCTCGACGTGATGGCTGACGTCGAGCCCGGGGTAGAAGTCGCGCACGCGGTCGGCGAGCGCCTTGATCTCGTGCACGCGCTGCCGCGCGATGTCGTCCAGGTCGTCCAGCATGGTCGCGACGCTGCCGATGTGGGTGAACACGTTCCAGACGCTCACCAGTCGCAACGTCGCCTTGCGGGCCTCCGCCTCGGCAGCCGCGACGAGCAGCCAGCCGACGTCCGAGGCGCCGTGCACGGCCGCCGTCACCGAGCCCGACCCGGGACGGTCGCCGTCACCGCGGACGACGATCGCGGGCGTCTCGGCGCGGGCCGCCACCCCCAGGCCGACGGAGCCGAGCATGAGGGTCGAGAAACCGCCGAGCCCCCGGTTGCCCACCACGATCGTGCCCGCGCGGCCGGCGGCCGCCCGGAGACCGGCCACGGGCTCCTGGCGGCTGAGCTCCTTCGTGACGGCGAGGTCGGGAAAGCGCTCCTGGACCGCGCTCACGGTCTCGATCAGCAGGTCGCGGCCCCTTTCGCGTACCGCCTGGATCGCCTCGGCATCGGCGAAGAGGGCCCGACGGGTGGTGTCGTCGGCATGGACGAGGTGCAGGGTCCGCCCCCGCCGGTCCGCCTCGGCGGCGGCCCAGAGCACGGCGGTGCGCGCGGAGGGAGACCCGTCGACTCCCACGACGACGTTGCCGAGTTCCGGTCGAGCGGGGATCTCACTGGTCATGGTGCCTCCTCCGGGATGCGCCCGGCGCTCGGGAGCACGTCCCGAGGGGTGACGCCTCCCACGCTGGCACCGTGGCGGCCCTCCCGGGGATGGGCCGTTCGGCCCCGATCGAGACCTGCCCGGCCCTGCTGCCGGGAGGCCTGGACCACCGGCCTGAAATGCGGGGTGTCCTCTCCCGTTCGGACCACGCGCGGGACAGAGCGGACACGACCGGGGCGGAAGCGGTACGCGGACGTGGACGCGACGGCCACGGCGGTGGGGCTCGGCCCGCCCGCGTACCAACCGGTCGAGGCGTCACGGGACGCGCGGCTCGTCGTCGTCGGACGCCGGAGCCGGAGAGTCCCCCTCGGCGCGCGTCTCGGCCATGTCGCCCACGCGGTCATCCACCACGGCCCCGCGCCGGTCGCCGTCGTCCCCTTGACGTGAGCGACCGGCGGCGACTCCGTCGTCGGCCGCGCACCGGACGTGCTCCAGGGGCTGCGACCGAGGAGAGGGGCCGGGCGGTGCGGGTCCTCTCCTCGGTCCACGGACGGTTCAGGGGCCGGGGCGCACCCGGCAGGGCAGGACCCGGACGCGTACGCGTCCGGGTCTCGGGGATCAGCGACGGGACGGCCCTTGGCCTGCGGTTCCGGGCGGCGTGCCGGGCGCGCCCGGCACGCGGATGCGGCGCCCGGTCACCCGGCGTGGTGAGAGCGTCACCACGGTGTCCCGCCCGTCCCCGGCCCACGGCTCCGAGTGGACGGCGTCCCTGATCCTCCGTACCGAGGCCTCGTCCGACACCGTTCGTGCCGGGCCGACGAGGAGCACGCTCCAGCCCTGGCTGAAGGCCTCGTCCAGGCGGTCCTCCTCGAAGGCGACTTCCGCACCGGACGCCGCGCTGCGCGCGAGGGACGAATCCGGGGCGGTCATGAAGACGATCTCCCGGTCGACGACCTGGTAGTTCACGGGGACCACCGTGAGCCCGTCCCCTCCTTCGACGGCGACCCGGCCGACGCCGTGGCCGTCGAGCAGCTCCCAGCACTCCGCCTCGTCGATCTCCTCCATCCGTGCCCGGTGACCGGCACGGGATCCCCCCGGCGCGAGGTCCGCCGTGGATCCGGTGAGATCCTGGACGGTGGTGTCCAGCGCGTTCGCGAGCCGGACCAGGAATTCGATCCCCGGGGTGGGCATCTGCTCCTCCACGTAGGCGAGGTAGCCGGGCGTGGAGCCCGCCCGTTCGGCCACGTCCTCCCGGGACAGGCCGAGTTGTGCGCGCCTGGCCGCGACGCGGCGGCCGAGGTCGCTCGTGGCACGCGGGGCGTGCCGGTCGTCGCTCGTGTTCATCACGGCTGTCCTTCCGTGCTCGTGGAATGCCGCTGGGGTACGACGGCGACCGGGCACGTGGCGTGGTGCAGGACGCGGTGAGCGACCCTGCCGAGCTCCAGACCGACGAGCCCGTCCCGGCGCCGGGCCCCGACGACCAGCAGGTCGGCGGCCGCGGAGCGCTCGGTCAGCACCCTGTGCGCAGGACCCTCGATCGTGGTCCTGCGCAGGCGCACCCGGGGATGCCCGGACGCCGCGGCCTCCAGGGCCTTGTCGAGCAGTCCGGAGGACCGTTCCGCAAGGCGGATCCCTCCGTCGCCGCTCAGCAGCGGGTGGTCGACCGGTTCGTGGGCCGGCCGTCGCCAGGTGTGGACGACGTCGAGCTCCGCGTCCCGGGCCGCCGCCTCGCGGAAGGCGAAACGCACGGCGGGCGAGTCCACGTCGTGCTCTCCGACGCCGAGCAGCACGCGTCCGTGGCGTGCCTCCAGGGCGTGCCGGTCCCCCCTCACGACGACGACCGGGCAGTGGGCCCGAGCGGCCACGACGAGGCCGACGGAGCCGAGCAGGAGGTCGGCGAACTCTCCGCGCCCACGGGATCCGACGACGAGGAGCGCTCCTTCCTGCCCCTCCCTGAGCAGCGCGGTGGCCGCGTCCTCGGCCAGGACCTCCGTGGTGAGGGGGAGGTCGGGTGCGCGGCGCCGGACGCGTTCGGCCGCGGTGCCGACGATGTCCTCGGCGAGGACCTGGGCCGAGGGCCGGTCCGTGGACTCGGCCGGCACGACTCCTTCGTACCGTTCCCACAGCGAGGCATGGACGATCCGCAGGGGAAGCCCGTGCCGTACGGCTTCGTCGACCGCCCAGTCCAGGGCCGTGAGACTGGCGTCGGACCCGTCGACCCCCGTCACCAGAGGCGATTCCATCGTGCCCACCCGCCTTTCCGCGTCATGTGGTGGCCTGCTGCCACGCTCGCACCGGGCCGGGGGGCCGGATAGGGCCGGTCGGTCCCGGTGGTGGCCCGCCCGGGGCACAGGGGGAGGCGACGGCGCGGCAGCACGGGAGGAGAGGCCCGTGCGCTTCTCCCGGATCCTGATCGCGCGGTGCGTGGCCCGAAGCCGCTTCCGGCGCTCCCGTTTTCCACCACGCGTCCCGGTCGGCCGCCGGCCAGAGGGCCGACCGTCCCGGAAGGGGACCGTTCGGCACTGCCCGAGGGGCGGCTCCGCGCAGCAGGATGAGGTCCACGAGGGCCGCCGCGTCCTGCGGAGGAGGACCGTCATGCAGCACCGTACGGTTTTCGAGGTGATGACCCACGACGTGGTCACCGCCACCCCACCGACCCCGTTCAAGCCGATCGATCGAGTACGCCTACGACGACCTGGCGCTCGGCGTGGAGCCACCGCGATGAGCGCCCTGCGGATGGCGCCGGTCAGTCCCGACGACGACAGCGCGTGGGCCACGTGCTCCTGGCGACACGTTCACGCGGGGAAGGAGAGGACGATGCGGCACCGGAGGATCGACAAGCTGATGACCCGTGAGGTGGTGAGCGTCCACGGCGACGCACCGTTCAAGGAGATCGTCCAGGTGCTGTCGCGGCACCGGGTCACCGCGCTGCCGGTGGTCGACGGGGAGAACCGGGTGGTCGGAGTCGTGTCGGAGGGCGATCTGATGCGGAAGACGGCCGACCGGGCCGCCGCTCCGGGAGACGTGCCGTGCGTGCCGGGGCTCGAGGCGTGGGAGCGCGCGAAGGCCGAGGGGACGCGCGCGGAGGAGCTGATGTCCGCGCCCGCCGTGTGCGCCCGCCCCGACTGGACCGTGGCGGAGGCGGCACGGCTGATGGAGGTCCAGGGGATCAAGCGGCTCGTCGTCGTCGACGACGAGGACCGGCTGGTGGGCATCGTGAGCCGCCGTGACCTGCTGGGCATCTTCCTGCGCCGGGACGACGACATCCGCCGGGAGATCGTCGAGGACGTGCTCGGTGGCACTCTGCGTCTCGACCCGGCCTCGCTCACGGTCGACGTGCGGGACGGGCGGGTCGACCTCACCGGGAAGCTGCGGTTCCGCGGGATGATCCCGGCGGTCGAGCGCATGTGCGCGATGGTCGACGGAGTGGTCTCGGTCTCCTCGACCCGTCTCACCTACGACATCGACGACACCGAAGAAGGAGGTGGGCGATCATGACACAGGGCGTCGTGGTCGGCCTGGACGGCACGGACCAGGCGGACGCCGCCGCGCAGTGGGCGGCGGAGGAGGCGGTGCTGCGCGGCACCGGAGTGCGCCTGGTGCACGTGAAGGAGATGTCGCCGGAGGCCCTGCTGCCGTTCGCGGCACGGGAGCCCGACGAGCCGTGGGCGGAGGATCTGCTCGCCCGCACGGCGGCCGGGCTGCGCGAACGCCACCCGGACCTGTCGGTGACCACCAGGCTGTTGCCGTCGGAGCCCGTGGCGAGCCTGGTCGCCGCGGCCGAGGAGGGCGACCTGCTCGTCCTCGGCTCGCGCGCCCTGGGCGGCACGGCCGGATACCTCGTCGGCTCGGTCGGGATGACGGTCGCCGGCCTCGTCGACCGGCCCGTCGTCCTCGTACGGGCCCTCGGCGCATCGGCTTCCCGGGGGCCCGTCGTGGTCGGCGTGGACCTGCGGCAACCCGTGGACACGGTCCTGGGATTCGCCTTCGAGGAGGCGGCACGGCGTCTCGCCCCGGTGCAGGTCGTCTACGCGCAGCGGCTTCCTGTCTACGGGACGCTCGGCCCTTCCATGGTCCCGGACGTCCGGCCCGCCGTCGCCCCCGAGATCCAGCGATCGCTCGACGACCTCCTCGAACCCTGGCGGGCGAAGTTCCCCGACCTGGCGGTGACCGGGCGTGTGGCGCTCGGCTCGGCCGGCCAGGAGTTGGTGCACGCCGCCGAGGACACGGCGCTCGTGGTCGTCGGCCGTCACGCCCGGGGGTCGGCGCTGGGCACGCACATCGGCAGCGTGGCCCACGCGGTGCTGCACCACAGTCGCTCGCCGGTCGCCCTCGTGCCCCACGACTGACCTCGGAGCCGACCGACCGTCGGACGCCGTGGCCCTGTACCCCGGACACGAGGTCACGGCGTCGGCGTGCGACGCCCGCGCCCCGGGCCCTTCGGCGGCAGCCGCTCCGGCGCGGCCGGCGACGGCCCCCGCGCCCTCCGCGTCGAGCGGTCGGCTCGGGGGAGCACGTCGGGGCGTCGGCCCGGCTCCCCGGTCGCCCGCTCGGTCACGTCGGTCACGCTCCCCGGTCGCCCGCTCGGTCACATCGGTCACGCTCCCCGGTCGCCCGCTCGGTCACATCGGTCACGCTCCCCGGTCGCCGGGCACGCCCGCGCCCGCGTCCCGGCCGGTCACGGGCTTCCCGATTCCGCGTCACGCAGGGCTGACAGACGTCGGCGGTACTCCTCCTCGTCGATCTCACCACGCGCCAGCCGCTCGCCCAGGATCTGCTCGGCCGACGCGGTCGGACCGGAGCGCCGAGGCCGTTCCGCAGCGCGGTCCAGCGAGCGGAAGAGCATCACCGCGCCGGTGATGAGGAGCCCCCAGAACAGCACCGTCCCGGCCGACATGGCGAACCAGCCCCATCCGTTCATGCCGTTGCCGTACCAGAACATCATCGCCACTCACACTCCCGAGGGCGGGCCGCCAGGAGCCGGACACTCCCGCACGCCGCCCGTGCCCGTCACGTCCACCGTGCCCGGCGCAGGACGGCCCCGTACAGGGCCGACCGGCCCCCGGCCCGGGACCGGACGGTCACGGCAGGTCCCGACGTCACCCGCACCACCGAGGCGCGCAGGCCCGTCGGCCGGACGCCGGCCCGGCCCCCTGATTCCGTGTGGGGCCGTTCGGCCCACCGGCGGGGCCTGAGTGGCCGTAGCCGTCGGTCGTTCCCGGGTCTCGTATGGGAGACATGAACAGCGACCAGCCCCTCCTCGTCGCCACCGGTGTCCGCAAGGTCTACCGGACCGGGTCCGTGGCGGTCGTCGCCCTGGACGACCTGAACCTCGCGGTGCGCCACGGGGAGCTCGTGGGCGTCATGGGGCCGTCCGGGTCCGGAAAGACCACCTTGCTGAACTGCCTCTCCGGGCTCGACGGCATCGACGGCGGCCGGGTGGAGGTCGACGGCCACGACCTGTTCGCGATGTCGGACGCGGCGCGCACGGAGCACCGGGCCCGCACGATGGGCTTCGTCTTCCAGGCGTTCAACCTCATTCCGGTCTTCTCGGCCGTGGAGAACGTGGAACTCCCCCTGCTGCTCGTGGGCACCCGCCCGCGCGAGGCACGGCGCAGGGCCCTGGACATGCTCGACCGCGTCGGCCTGGGGCACCGGGTCGAGCACCGGCCGAGCGAGATGTCCGGTGGTGAGCAGCAGCGGGTGACCATCGCCCGCGCCCTCGCCGGCCGGCCGGCCGTCGTCTGGGCGGACGAACCGACGGGCAACCTCGACAGCGCGATGGCCGACCAGGTCATGGACCTGCTGTGCGAGCTCAACCAGGACGAGGGCCAGACGATCGTCCTGGTCACTCATGACAGCGCCATCGGCGCACGCGTCCCCCGGCTGATCCGGATGCGCGACGGGCGACTGGTCGAGGACGTCCACCAGGCCGTCACCACCCCGGTGGCGATCCGTGACCTCCCCCTGGGCTGACCATGTACCCGAACCTCCTCGTCCCGCTGCTCATCGCCCTCGCGCTCGCCCTGGCGGCCCTGGCGCTGGTGGCCGTCCGGCAGCCGGTGTCACGACGGCTGGCCTTCCGGCAGGTCGCCCGGCGGCGCACCGAGGCCGCGCTGGTGATCGGCGGGTCGATGCTCGGAACGGCCATCGTCATCGGGGCCCTGGTCGTCGGCGACACCTTGAACTTCTCCGTGCGGCAGGAGGCGTACCGCACTCTGGGACCGGTGGACGAGCGCGTCGTCGCACCCCCCGGACCGACCGGGCGCGCCGTCACCGGACGGCTGGCCGCCCTGGCCGACGATCCGGACGTCGACGGAGTTCTGAACGCCCGGGCCACGCAGGCGTCGGCCGTCAGCGGTGCCGGTGACCGCACGGCCGCCGAGCCGCGCGTCCTGGCCTGGGAGGTGAACTTCGCCGAGGCGTCGCGCTTCGGCGCGGCGGGGGGTGACTCCGGTCTCGGCGGACCGGACCCGAAGCCCGGCCGGGTCGTGGTCAACGAACCGCTGGCCCGGTCCCTGGGCGTGGGAGCCGGGGATCCGGTCACGGTGTACCTGTTCGGGGCACCGCGCTCCTACCGCGTGGACCGCGTGGTGCCGGAGCGGGGCCTGGCCGGTGTGGGCCTGGGCGGCAGGCTGAACCGCGATGTGTTCCTGCCGCCGAAGGCCCTGGACTCCGCCGCCCGGGCCGCCGGAACGGAGCCGCGCTCGGTCACCTTCGTGTCCAACCGCGGAGGCGTCGAGGGCGGCGACGCCCTGACCGACCGGGTGACGGCCGACATCCGGCAGGCCCTGGGGCCGCTCGCGGAGCAGGCGGCGGTCGACACGCCGAAGCACACCGTCCTGCGGGACGCGAAACAGGCCGGGGACTCCCTCGGAGCCCTGTTCCTCATGATCGGCAGCTTCAGCATCATCGCGGGCGCGCTGCTCCTGGTGAACATCTTCGTGATGCTCGGCGAGGAGCGGAAGTCCCAGATGGGGATGGTGCGGGCCGTCGGGATGAAGCGCTCGCGCCTCGTCGGGTCCTTCACCCTCGAAGGGGCGACGTACGCGTTGCTGTCCGCGCTGCCGGGCGCGGCCGTCGGGGTCGCCGTCGGCTGGGGCGTCGCCGTGGTGGCGGCGCAGATCTTCCAGGGCTGGTCGGTCGGCGGAAGCAGCATCCGCATCGCGTTCGCGGTCACGCCCACCAGCGTCCTCAACGGACTGGCCATGGGCCTGCTCATCGCCTTCGCCGCGATCCTCGCGACCAGCGTCCGCATCAGCAGGTTCAACATCATCGCCGCGATCCGCGACCTCCCCGCGACGCCCGGGCAGGGCCCGCGCCGCCGACTGCTCGCGGTCTCCAGCACCCTGGCCGTCCTGTGCGCGTTCGTGGCCGTCCCGGCCGTGGCGCGCAGCCAGCCCGACGCGACGTACCTCATGCCGGCGCTCGCCCTCGTCTTCGCCGTTCCGGCGCTGCTGCGCGTCCTTCCCCGGCACACGGTCACCACCCTGGTCGCCGGATCCGTGCTCATCTGGACGCTCCTCGCGCCCGTCATACGCCCCCGGATCTTCGACACGCCGTCGATGTCCGTGTACGTCATCCAGGGCGCCCTGGCCGCCTTCTCCGCCGTGGTGCTCGTCAGCGACAACCAGAAGACGCTGCTCCGCCCCGTACGCCGGCTCCTCCAGCGCCCGACGGAAGGCGGCCTCGCGGCGCGGCTCGCGGTCGCGTACCCCTTGGCCAAGAGATTCAGGACCGGCGCGACGCTGGTGATGTACACCCTGATCGTGTTCGTCCTCGTGCTCCTGACGGAGATCTCGGGCATCCTCCGCGCCGGCGTCGACGGCGTCGTCGCCGACGCCACCGCCGGCTACTCCCTGCGGCTCGACTACAACCCCGAGGTCGCGGGCGATCGGCTCGTCTCCGATCTGCGCGGCGGCCCGTCGGCCGCCGGCGTCTCCGCCGTCACGCCCCTGCTCAACGCCACCGGGCGGGCCACCGATCCGGGTGGCCGCAGCCCCCGGCCGCTGGACACCGCCGTCGTCGGCGTGCCCGACGGGGCGATCACCGGCATCACGTTCCGGGAGCGGCTGCCCGGCCTGGCCGACGACCCCGCGGTGTGGCGGGCCCTCGCCTCCGACCCCCGCTACGTCGTTCTCGACGGCTTCTTCGGCAGCACCGGCGGCCCGGCGGGCGACTCCTACGACCCCGGGGACACCCTCAGCCTGACGGACCCCCGGACGGGCCGCAGCGAGCAGAAGACCATCGCCGGCGTGCTCAGCAACGGGAGGGTCTTCTACCCCGGCACCGGCGCCAGTTCGACCACCTACCCCGTCGTGATGGGCGAGCGGGCGACGCGCGAACTGTTCGGCACCCAGGCCCAGAACGCCTCCGCATTGGTGAGGACCAGCCCCGGCACCTCTCCCGACGCGCTGGCGACCCGGCTGCAGGGCGAGCAGCTCTCGTCCAGCCTGGTCGCCACGCCCATCGAGTCGGACATCCGCCGCCAGTTCGACTCCAGCACCGCCTTCTTCCGCCTCATGCAGGGCTTCCTCGTCCTGGGCCTCGGCGTGGGCATCACCGGCCTCGGCGTCGTCATGGTCCGAGCCGTACGCGAACGCCGACGCACCATCGGCATCCTGCGGGCCCTCGGATTCCGGGCGCGGACCGTCCGACGGTCCTTCCTGTGGGAGAGCACCTTCGTCGCCGTGGAGGGAATCGTGCTCGGTTCGCTGCTCGGTGTGCTGACCACCTGGCTCATGTACAGCAACAGCGCCGCGTTCGAGGGCCTCGAAGGAGGATTCCCGGTCGAGTGGACCAGCATCTGCGGCCTGGCCGCGGCCACCTTCGTCGCCTCGCTCCTGGCCACGATCGGGCCGGCCCGGCGCGCGGCCGCCATCCGCCCGGCCCTCGCGGTCCGCGTCACCGAATGACGAGCGGCTCGGTTCCACCAGGCCACGGGTCAGGACGTCCGGGCTTCGCCGCTGTCACCACCGGAGGCGCCGTCGTCGTCGCGCCGCGTCGGCAGCCTCAGGGTGAAGCATGTGTGGCCGGGGCGGCTGGTGACCGTCGCCCGGCCGTCGTGGGCACGGGTCACGGCGTCCACGATGGCAAGGCCCAGCCCGGTCGAGCCGCTCGCCCGGGAGCGCGAGGAGTCGCCCCGGGTGAACCGGTGGAAGACACCGGGCAGCAACTCGGCCGGAATGCCGGGGCCGTCGTCCGTGACGGTGAGGGTCACCCCCTCCGCGTCGGCGGCGAGGCCGACGGTGACTCGGGTACCGGGCGGGGTGTGCCCGCCGGCGTTCGCGAGCAGGTTGCCGAGGACCTGGTGGAGGCGGTCGCCGTCGCCGGTGACGTGGACGGGCTCCTCGGGAAGGTCCAGCTCCCACCGGTGCCCGGGGTGCCGGGCGGTCGCGTCCGCCACGGTGTCGAGAACCACCCGGGTCAGGTCCACGGCGTCCCGGCGCAGGCTGCGTCCCGCGTCCAGCCGGGCCAGCAGCAGCAGTTCGTCCACCAGGAGGCCCATGCGGCGGGACTCGGCGTCGATGCGTTCGAGCGCGTGCCGGACCTCGTCGGGCAGAGTGTCCCCGTGATGGCGCAGGGCGAGTTCGGCGCGGGCCCGCACCGTGGCGACGGGGGTGCGCAGCTCGTGTCCGGCGTCGGCGGCGAAGGTGCGCAGCCGTTCCTCGACGACGTGGCGGCGGTCCAGGGCGTCACCGACATGGCCGAGCATCCGGTTGAACGCGCCGGTGAGTCGGCCCGCCTCGGTGTCCGGCCGGGTGCCGGGCAGCGGTGGCGGCATGGCGACCTGCCCCGCGGCGAGCGGAAGCCGGGTCACCTCGTCGGCGGTCGCGGCCAGGCGTTCGAGGGGACGCAGGGAGAGCCGGGTCCAGGCCGCGGTGGTCACCCCGGCCGCGGTGAGGACGATCGCGAACACGACCGCCTCCACGGCCGCGAGCCGCTCCACCGTCTCCTCGACGGGGTGCAGGGACAGTCCCGACAGCAGGACGTCGCCGTCGTCCCCGCTCCAGGCGGCGACGCGGTACGTCCCGAGGGACGCGAGGCGCAGGGTGCGGGGCCGGGCGTCCGCGGGCACGGCGGCGAGCGCCCGCGCGTCGTCGGCGGTCAACGGCACCCTGACGTCGCCGGCGCCGCGTACCACGGCGGCCTGTGCGATCCGGCCCCGCAGCAGCCGGGCCCCGAGCGTCCCGTCCGCCTGTCCCCGGGTGTCGCCCCGGCCGTCGGCGTCGGGCCGGTCCTCGTGTTCGAGGCTGACGGCGAACCGGCCGCCGCTCGCGACGATCTGCTGGTCGAGACGGTTGACCAGGAAGCTGCGCAGGGCGAGTACGGTGACCACGCCGACGACGGCGCAGGCGAGGGCGAGGAGCACGACGAGCCCGGTGGTCAGCCGGGCGCGAAGGGAGTGCGGCAGGCGGGGGCGGAAGCGCCGCCCACGGGCACGTGCCGGGCGCCGCGGGGTCATCGGCGCTCGGGGCGCAGCACGTAGCCGACACCGCGCACGGTGTGGATGAGCGGCGGGCGACCGGCGTCGATCTTCTTGCGGAGGTAGCTGATGTAGAGCTCGACGACATGGGCGCGGCCGCCGAAGTCGTACCGCCATACGTGGTCCAGGATCTGCCGTTTGGACAGCACGCGGTGCGGGTTGCGCAGGAGGTAGCGCAGCAACTCGAACTCGGTGCGGGAGAGGTCGACGGGGACGCCGCCGCGGGCGACCTCGTGGCCCTCCTCGTCCATGACGAGGTCGGCGAGGACCAGACGGGGCCCACCGCCCTGTGTGGCCTCCGCGAGCCCGGCCCTGCGCAGCAGCCCCCGGAGCCGGGCCAGTACCTCTTCGAGGCTGAACGGCTTGGTGACGTAGTCGTCGGCGCCGGCCGTGATCCCGGCGATCCGGTCCTCGACGGCGTCGCGCGCGGTGAGGAAGAGGACGCACAGGGCGGGACGGGCCGCGCGCAGCCGGGCCAGCACGTGCGGGCCGTCGTGGTCCGGCAGCATCCAGTCGAGGACCACCGCGTCCGGCCCGAAGTCCTCGGCGACCGCGGTCGCCTCGGCGGCCGTTCCCGCGGTGCGCACCTCCCAGCCCTCGGTGCGCAGGGCTGCGGCCAGCACCTCGGTGAGGTCCTGCTCGTCGTCGACGACCAGCACCCTGGGCCGGGTGCCGTCGGGGCGGCGCACCTCGGTACGCGGCGATGGGTTCATGGTCCTTCCAGGATGCCGGACGGCGCGGGGCCGGAGATCCGTTCCACCTCTGAGTTTCCTCTGAACGGATCCTCGCCGCCCGCCCGTGCCCCGCCCGGCCCGGCACCGGTCCGGGGCCGGCGGACCGCTCCGTACGGGGTCCGGTTCAGAGGCTTCTCACAGGATCACGGACCACAGTGGACGAGGCCCCGGCGCCCTGCCGGGCCACGGGCCCGAAGGCGAGGAAGCGCATGAGCACGGAAGTCGCACGGGCGGTGCGGCCGGGTGGCCGGCGTCGTGCCGGTCGCGCCGCCGCCGGGTCCGCGGCCGTCGCGGCGCTCTCGGTCCAGGCGGCGATCTGGGCCGGGGCCGCGGCGGTGCTCGCCCTGTGGTGGGTGGACACCGCCTCGGTGGTGGGTCCTGCGGGCTGGTTCACCGGCGCGGGCCGGATCACCGGTCTGCTCGCGGGATACGCCTGCGCGGTGCTGGTCGTCCTCATGGCACGGGTGCCGTTCCTGGACCGCACGGTGGGCACCGACCGGATGACGCGCTGGCACGCGGCGGCGGGTCGCTCCACCATCGGGCTGACACTGGCCCACACGGTGCTGATCGTCGAAGGCTACGCGCTCACCGGCCGGACGGATCCGGTCACCGAGGGAGCCCGGGTGGTCCTGCACTACCCGGACATGCTCAAGGCCACGGCGGCGCTGCTGCTCCTGCTGCTCACCGCGGTGGTCTCGGCACGTGCCGCGCGCCGCCGGTTGAGCCACGAGACCTGGTACTACCTGCACCTCCTCACGTACGCGGCGGTCTTCCTCGCCTTCGGACACCAGATCGCGAACGGCGCGGACTTCGACCGGCCGGCCGTGCGGGCCGGCTGGTACGTGCTGTACGTGGGGGCCGCGGCGCTGATCGTCTGGTTCCGGATGCTCGCGCCGCTGCGGCTTTCGCGGCGGCACGCACTGCGGGTCGCGGGCGTCCGGCGGGAAGCCCCGGACGTGGTGTCGGTGCTGGTCGTCGGCGAGCGCATGGACGAGCTCACCGTCCGACCCGGGCAGTTCTTCCGCTGGCGGTTCCTGGCGCCGGGGCTGTGGTGGACCGCGTCGCCGTACTCGGTGTCCGCCGTCCCCGACGGACGCGGCCTGCGCATCACCGTGAAGGCGCTGGGCGGCCACAGCTCGGCACTCGCCACGGTCCGCTCCGGCACCCGGGTCTGGGCCGAGGGCCCGTACGGAGCCCTCACCCCGGACCGAGCGGCGGGGCGGCCCGCGCTGCTGCTCGCGGCCGGGGTGGGCATCACCCCCCTGCGGGTGCTGTTCGAGACGCTGCCGAAGGACCCGGTGCTGATCCACTGGGCGCGACGGCCCGAGGACCTGGTGCTCCGCCACGAGATCGACGCGATCGCGGCCCACCGAGGCGCACGCGCCCACTACTCCGTGAGCCACCCGGCGGGTTACCACCTGCCGCTGGACGCCGTCACGTTGCGCGGCCTCGTCCCGGACGTGGCGGGGCGCGCCTGCTTCCTGTGCGGGCCGCCCGGCTGGACCGCGGCGGCAGAGACGGCGCTGCGCGAGGCGGGGGTGCCCGCCCACCGGATCCACCACGAGTCGTTCGCGTGGTGAACCCGCCGGATCGACCCGCAACACTCCCCTGATCACCGGCCCCGAGGAGGCCCCATGCGCCGTCTTCTGCTCTCCACCGCGGTCACCGTGGCCGGAGTCTGCTCCCTGCTGGCCCTGAAACCGCACCAGCCGGCCGTCGCCTCGGCGGGTGCCGCGCCGACACAGCCCGGTTCCGTCGGCACGACGGCGGGGGCCTCGGCGTCCGGCACGTACACGGGGGACGTCGTCGACACCCGGTACGGACCGGTGCAGGTACGGGTCACGATCACCGACGGCCGGCTGACCGACGTCACCGCGGTCCGGACCCCGTCGGAGAACGAACGCGACCGGGAGATCGCCGGCTACGCGGTGCCGACGCTCACCGGCGAAGCCCTGACCGCGCAGAGCGCGCACATCGACACGGTATCGGGTGCCACCTACACGAGCGAGGGCTACATCCGGTCCCTGCAAAGCGCTCTGGACCAGGCCCGTGGATGACCGGGCCGCGGCGGGGACGGCCTCCTGGCGGCATGCCGAACCGGTGATGGGCACCGTGGTCTCCTTCGCCCTCCGCCACCGGCGGACGCCGGAGCTGCGGACCGCGCTGGGCAAGGCCGTGGCGCTGCTGCACGAGGTCGACCGGGAGTTCTCCCCGTTCCTGCCGGACAGCGCCGTGAGCCGATTGCGGCGGGGCGAGACGGGCCGGGCGGACACCACCCCCGCCGTACGGCGCGTGCTGGAGCTGTGCGACCTCGCGCACGGCCGTACCCGGGGTGCCTTCGACGCCTGGGCGGACGGCCGGCCCGATCCGTGCGGTCTGGTGAAGGGCTGGGCCGCCGAACGGGCCTGGCGGGTGCTGTGGGAGGCGGGCGCCACCGACGCGTGCGTGAACGCGGGCGGCGACGTGCGGGTCGGCGGCGCACCGGGGCCCGCGGGCGCCTGGCGCATCGGGATCGCCGACCCCCGGGCGCCGGGGCGGCTGCTGGCGGTGGTGGCGGGCCGGGACCTCGCGGTCGCCACCTCGGGCACGACCGAGCGCGGCGCGCACGTCATCGACCCGCGCACCCGGATCCCGGCGACCGGGCTGCTGGGGGCGACCGTGACGGGCCCGGAACTGCTGTGGGCCGACGTCTACGCGACGGCGGCGGTGGTACTGGGGGCTCGCGAGGCCCATCGGTGGATCACCGCCCTGCCGGGGTACGCCCTCCTCACCGTCGCCGCGGACGGCGAGGTGCGGGCGTCCTCGGATTTCCCCTTCGCCCCGCTCGAACAGGAGCCGGGGTGATGAGGTGCGTAGGCGTCGCAAGCAGATGACGCCGCAGGCGAGTCGGGGCGGGCCGAGGTGGAGGTCCGCCCCGGTCCGGTCCCGCAGCCGCCGCCAGGCCGTCGCCCCGCTGCAGCCGGTCCGCCCGGCCGGCACGTCTCTCCGACCCACGTTCGTGCGCGGCACGTAGACGATGCCCCGCAGGGCCGCACGGTCCTCCGCCGTCAGGAGTCCGGGATGCCGATGGCGCCGCCGGGCGTCGACCGTCCGGCCCAGCCCTCCGCCACGTCACCGAGGGGGTGGAGCTCCTGGTCGCTCTCGCCCCCGCCCTGACCGGCGCCGTGCGAACCGCGTCGACGACGGCGCGTCCGATCCTGGACGGCACGCTCCTGCCCCTCAACCGCGTCACCACGAACCAGCCGTTCCACTCGGACAGGCACAAGAATCACGGAAGGGACGTACGGGCCATCGCCCGGCCCCCTTCGGTCGACTGCCGTGGTTCTCCCGCGCGTACCGACGGCGGCGTGCATGACCCCTTTGGGCCTGCTGCGGTGCAGGGCACGAATCGGCTTTGCAGTATGGCGTCTGACGACCCCGACCCCGTGTGACGAGCCGAGCGGTCTCCCCGTGTGCCCACCGGCACCGCCTTGGAAGGACGACATGTCCATACGCAATCGCGGCACTGTCGCCGCAGCCGCCACGTTCCTGGCCGGTTTGACGATACTCAGCGCGGTTCCGGCCCACGGCGCGCCCGGCCCGGTCGCGATCCGCCAGAAACCGGCAGCGGGAAAGGACGTCCCCCTTCGGGTGAGCCGGCCGCAGTCCGGCCTGTCGCCGGGACGACCTGCCGGTGAGGCGGGGCCCGCAGAGGCGAAGGCCGACCTGCGCACCGTCGCCTCCGGCGACACGTTGTGGGGCATGGCCCAGCAAGCCCTCGGGGACGCCACGGGGTGGGGCCGCGTCTACGATCTCAACCGGCGGACCATCGAGCGCGAGGCCCTGCGGCACGGACACTCCTCCAGCGACCGGGGCCACTGGATCTTTCCGGGCACCGTGCTCGCCCTGCCCCAGCCCTCTGCGGCGCGGACGCTGCCGACCTCGCGGTTCGTGCCCGCTTCCTGCCCGACCACGTACGGAGAGCTGAAGGACACCCGCTGCGGCTTCCTCGTCGTTCCGGAGAACCGGGCCCGCCCGTCGTCGCGCACGCTTCGCCTGGCCGTTGCGCGCGTCCGCTCCTCGTCCCCGAGGCCGCACGCCGATCCGATCGTGTTCTTCACCGGCGGGCCCGGTGCGGACGGCCTGGCCGACATCGCGGGACTGACCGAGGCGGGGCTGAACCGCGACCGTGATCTGATCGTCCTGTCGCAGCGCGGGACCTACTCGTCCGAGCGGCCGCTGACGTGCCCGGAGATCGACCGGTTCTACGGCGAGCGCGTCCGTCTCCGTTACGACGCGCCGTCCACCGGAGACCGTTACGCCCGGGCGGCGGCCCGGTGCCGTGACCGGCTGACGGCCCAGGGAATCGACCTGGCCGCCTACAACACCGGCGAGAACGCCGCCGACGTGGCGGATCTGCGCAGGGCCCTGGGAATCCGGGAGTGGAACGTCCTGTCTCATTCCTACGGCACGCAACTGGCGCTGGTCTACCTGCGCATGTTCCCCGAAGGCATCCGCTCGGTGACGATCGACGGCGTCGTACCACCGTCCGTGGCGACGCCCGGGTGGACGTGGAGCAGCATGAGGGAATCGTTCGACAACATCGTGAGCGCCTGCGCGGCGCAGCCCTCCTGCCGGCAGCGCCACCCGGACATCGGCGCCACCTATCTGCGCATGGTGCGTCAGCTGGAGGCTCACCCGGTCACCACGTACGTGACGGTGCCCCAGGTCGGACGGGTGAAGGTGGTCCTCGACGGCGGAGCACTGCTGAACTGGATGGTGCGTGCCAGCCACGCTCCCGAGACCTTCGCGGTGGGCGTGGACGAGCTGGCCCACGGTCACCCCGAGCGCATCGCCCGGCAATGGGCGTCCGCCTGGCTTCCGGGCTCGCAGGGGAAGTTCGCCCACGGGTTCTCGCTGAGCGTGTGGTGCAGTGAGTGGGTTCCGTTCGAGACCCCCCAGGAGCAGCTCGCCAAGGGCCGGCAGGCCTTCCCCGAGCTCCCCCGCTCGGTCCTGGCCCAGGCGCCCCAGCTGCCGTTCCTGCGCCAGGCGTGTCAGGCATGGAACGTCCCGAAGGCACCCGACTCCGTGCGTGAGGTCACTCGGAGCAGCATTCCCACGCTTGCCGTCTCCGGGAGCTTCGACGCGCAGACGGGGGCGCAGTGGGGACGCTACGCGGCCCGGACGCTCTCCCGCTCCACGGTGGTGACGCTGGCCGGTGTCGCCCACGGCGCGTACGACACGCCGTGCGGGTCGAAGGTGATCACCTCCTTCTTCGACGACCCCGAGCACCCCGACACCCACTGCGTGAACACCGTGGAACCGCCGCCGCTCGCCGTCGACAGCGAGGGAGCCGACACCGATGGATGAGGACCTGCTGCCGGTCGGCTCCGGCACTCCGCGCTCCGCTGCATCGCCCGGACGCACAGGGGGCCCGCGGTGGTCCCGCCGCGGCTTTCTGAGCGCCGCGGCCGCCGCCGGCTGCGCGACCGTCCCGCTGGGAACGCCGGCGGCCGGAGCCCCGCGATCCGCTCCCCAGGGGGGTGACACGGGCGGCACCGGGGACCATCTGTTCAGCGCCCTCGACGCCAAGATCGAGGAGGCCATGCGGACGTACGCGATTCCCGGCGCGGCTGTGGGTGTGCTTCTGGACGGCCAGGAGTACGTCAAGGGTTACGGCGTCACCAATGTCGACCATCCGGTTCCGGTCGACGGTGACACCGTCTTCCGGATCGGGTCGACCACCAAGACCTTCACCGGTACGACGCTGATGCGGCTGGTCGAACGGGGCGAGGTCGAGCTGGACGCCCCGGTACGCCGCTACCTCCCCGACTTCGCCGTGGCCGACCCGTTCGCCTCGGCCCAGGTCACCGTGCGCCAGCTGCTCAACCACAGCGCCGGATGGCTCGGCGACGACTACCAGGACTTCGGTCCCGGCGACGACGCGCTGGCCCGCTTCGTGGCGTCCATGGCGCGCCTTCCTCAACTGACCGATCCGGGAAAGGTGTTCGCCTACAACAACGCGGCACTGTGTGTGGCCGGCCGGATCATCGAGGGGGTGACGGGCAAGACCTACGAGACGGCCGTGCGTGAACTGGTCATCGATCCGCTCGGCCTCGACCACACCCGCTTCTCCAGCGACGAGATCGTGGGCTTCACCGTCGCGGCGTCGCACAACGTCGTCGACGGCGAAGCCGTGCTGGAACCGTCCTTCTGGCCCCAGCCACGCAGCCTCGCACCGACCGGCGGTCTGATCTCCAGCGTGCGCGACCAGCTGAGCTGGGCCCGCTTCCACCTCGGAGACGGTACGGCCCCCGACGGCACACCCGTGCTGAGCCGGCAATCGCTGCGTCAGATGCGCTCCACACCCGGGCCCGGCGGCACGCTGGTCGTGGAGCTCGACGGCATGGGAGTCACCTGGATGCTGCGCCCGACCGCCCAGGGGAGCCGGATCGTGCAGCACGGCGGGACCTGGCCGGGCCAGATCTCAGGCTTCATGATGGTTCCCAGCCGCGACTTCGCACTGACGCTGCTGACCAACTCGGAAGGCGGCACGCGGCTCAGGGACGAGCTGTTCACCGACGACTGGGCTCTCAGCCGGTACGCCGGTGTGACCAACCTGCCGGCCACCGCCATGACCTTGCGCGGCCAGGAACTCGCTCCCTACGAGGGCCGTTACATGGCCCAGCGGATCAACGACGAGGGCGCCATGGAGGACGTCGTCACCGAACTGACCCGGCACGACGGGCGGCTGCACGGTACCCAGACGGCCCACGGCCCGGCCGACCAGGACGAAGCCGCCTCCGAGGAGGAGGACTCGGTCCAGGACCGGACGACAGAGCTGGGAGCCGCCTTCTACCAGCAGGACTTCGCCCTCGACCTCGACGCCGAGGGCAGACCGATCGGCACCCGCTCCGACTTTGTGCGCGGACCCGACGGGAAGGTGCTCTGGTGGCGCAATCACGGAAGGCTGTACCGCCACCAGACACAGTGACGACCCGGGGACCGACGACCGGTGACGGCTGGTGGGTCAGGGCCACGAGACGTTGAGCGGCAGATCTCGGGGGAAGACGGCCATGGCCCGACCATCGGCAGGAAGTGCGGTTGCCATCGGTGCGGAGCCGAGGTTCCGGGCGGCGGCTCGAGACGCTCCATCCCGGATCACTGGCCTGCGGTTTCCATCGACAAGCGCCGCGGAGGGAAACTCAGGACGATCCTCCTTCCGCGCTGTCAAGCTTGTTCGCTTCTCCAGTGCAGCAAGCTCGCAGCGCCATCCCATATGACCAGACGGAGGAGATCCGGATCCGCCCGGCGGGTCGGCCGACACGGCCGGCCCGCCGGTCACGTTTCACCCTGGCTCAGACGGCGACAAGTCGGTCCGGCTGGAACTCCGCATCAGCGGTCGGAGTGAGCACCAGTGAGCTCTTTCAGAGTGGCCACTGATGGAGTGACCCAGGCCGAGTCAGCATGAGGACCGCAACGCACAGGGCTCCCGCGCCGTTGAGGGAGGTGTTCGAAGTCTCAACCCATCGGCACAGGAGCCCTGTTGGTTCCCCATCCTGCCGCGCTCGACCTGCCTCATGCTCTGGTCGAGTGGGTATCCATGCCTCATCGTCACCCGTGAGGGTGACCGCCGCTGCAAGCTGCCGCTCCATCAGCGTGCCCTCGTGGGCCTGGTCTACCTCCGCCGGCACGACCCGCTCGCGCAGATCGCCGCAGGCTTCGGCATATCCGTCGGCACCGCCCACGCTTACGTCCAGGCCGTCGTCCAGCACCTGTCCGGCCGGGCACCGGGCCTCCTGCGGGTCCTGCGCGAGGACGATCCGGACTACGTCCTGCTCGACGGGACGCTCGCCGAGTGCGACCGCGTCGGCGACAGCCGGGCGGACTTCTCCCAGAAGCACCGCCGCCATGGCGTGAACGTGCAAGTCGTGGCCGATCCGACGGGCGAGCTGCTGTGGATCTCACCCGCGCTGCCCGGCCGCACCCACGGCCTGACCGCCGCCCGCACCCACCGCATCATCCGGATCTGCGAACGCCAGGGCGTCCCCGTCCTCGCCGACCGCCCCTACATCGGGGCCGGCCCCTGGGTGACCACACCGATCAGACGCCTCCCAAACCGGGACCTCAGCACGACCCAGCAGACGATCAACCAAGCCCTGTCAGCGGCGCGAGCACCGGTCGAACGAAGCATCGCAAGGCTGAAGTCCTGGCGCATCTTCCGCAAAGCCCGCTGCAGCCCCAACCTCATGACCGCCATCGCCGCAGCCATCCTCACCCTGGAGCGTCAACGCTGAAAATGCCCTGTGAGCGCCGGGGAAACCCGGACCTCGTCGCCCGTGCCTGTCAGGACGTCGACCGCAGGGACACCACCGACGTCACACGGCCACCTGGTAGCGCACTCGCCTCCACCCAGCGCACCGTCGGCCGCGCTCTCACCCAGACCGGGGTGTCCGTCGAGCACGGCACGGTTCCCTTGCAGTCCTCGTGGATCTTCCACGGAGCCCGCATCCAGCGCCTACCGCGCGACCGTCATTGCCAACGCCGCCTTCGCTCCGAGCGAGACAACACCGAGAACGCTCCCTTATGGGGCGGTCAGGCTCGCTGAATGCCACTGGTGTCGTAGAGGATCCCGCGAGGACCGTTCTGGATCTGGACTTCCAGGGCGTTTCCCCACCGGGACAGAGCGAGGTACCAGACCCCGGGTTCAAGAACGGCGGGCGCACCGATGTCCACGCTGAGCCGACGTGACGTCGGCACAGCAAACCAGAAGGGGTTCGACGAACCCGAAGACAGCTCAGGGAGCGGGCTGGTCGTCTCCGCGTCTTCAGATGCCGCAGGACGCGGCGCCGACGGCGCGGGGTACACGCGGGGCGTCATAGTGTCTTCGAGCGCCTCAGCACTTGGATACGGGTATACGTGAGGCATCGGAGATGCCGGCTGCCCGGGGTAGGCCTGACCCCCGCCGAAAATCTCAGGTGTGGCGGAGCCCCGGAGATGGACCGCCTGCGTGTGCATCAACAGGTTGAGGTCAGCTGCTGCTCTTTCGACGAGGTCAGCGAGTTCCGACGGAGACCTGTCGAGCGACTGGCCGGCTTCCTTCTGCAGGAGCACCCTCCTGATCAGGGTGCTGGTCTCCGTGAGGGAGGTACGGGCACTCGCCAGGGGCCGGGTGTCGACGAGTTCGGCTTCGGTGGCGACCATCCGGAAGAAGCCGGTGTTCACTTCAGTCAGCAGTTCGCGAAGCGTGGTGTCGAAGAGGCTGATGTCGATCGGCCGGCCGGCCTCCAGATCCTGGATGACATGTCCCAGAAAGAGTGCGCAGGACCTGGAGGCCGTGCGTGCGGCCGCCGTCGTTTCAAGTGCTTGCGTCCTGGTCTGCGCCTGCCGGTCCAGAAATTCCTTCCGCTCGGCCGATCTCCGGCCGGAGCGTTGGACGAGCGCAGCCCCGAGCGCGGTGATGGCAGCGCCTCCGAGCGCGCCCACTACTCCGACGATCACCTCTAAGGCGGCCACTCGGACATCTTGAATGACATGCCCGACGCTCACAAGAGGGGCTGGGGAAAACAGCGTTGCCCCCTCCAGGACGAGGACGGCTTCGGCGATGACGGTCATGCGCTAGGGGCTGATGCGGGAACTGCGGAAGATCCGCCAGGACTTCAGCCGTGCCATCGCGCGCTCGACCGGAGCCCTGGCCCGGGTGAGGGCTCGGTTGACGGTGCTCCGGGTCGGGGGAGCTATACGCCCGGTGGCCGTCTGAGGCCGGTGGTGACCCAAGGGCCGGCACCCGGTCTGTCGCCGACCTCACCCTCACAGCTTCCTTCACCCGATCGGTGTCACGCTGAAAACGCTCAGTGACTGCACCCGGTATCAGCCCTCCGGAATATCCATCCGGATGACATCCGAATCGTCGACGCCACTCCCCTCCGTCGCAGAATCGAGGAGTACGTACTTCCCTCCGAGAGAAATACTGACCCGGCTGCCCGTTCGCCTTGAAACGGAAGCCGACTCGTGAAGGCATCGATCCGTCCACGATCTTCGCTGACCCGCTCGCGCATTACACAGCGGAGCGACCGCTTATGCCACACAATGGACTTTCGATACAATCCTTGGTCTTTCCAACAGGATGACGTTGCCGCTACGGGTACCGTTCCGCAACCCGCCGCAGCCGTGCGGGAGGACCCCCGCCCTGCCGCGCGGGGGTGCCACGTCCCGGGAGCCGTCCCGTGGACATCCCCCGATCACACCGCACGCCCGTGCGGTGGCCCGCGAACGCCGGCGCTCTGCACGCCCGACCAGCACGGAAGACGTATCTCCCGCTCGCACGTCAGGCCCTGGGCGAAGGACGAGGGCGCCCCGGTGTGCAGCGAGGCGTTCCTGACCGCGTCCGGCGACACCATCCGCGAGCGGGGGGACGAATGCGGATGACCCGGACGACGGCTGCGTGAAGAACTGGCAGGGGACCCAGGAGGACCCGATGAAGGGCCTGCTGAACGCCATGAGCCGCAACCCGGATGATGCCGACCGCGAGCGGCATCGGGGGCCGGAGTTTCGGCTCGTCGGCCAGTGGAGCCCGCTGGCGAACAGGGGGCCGTGCCCCCGTGCGCAGCCGCCCACGAGCCGCGCATCCGTCAGATCTGCGTGACCTTCGCAGCCGCAAGGTCGATACTGCCCCCAGGGGCCGGCCGGACCTGCCCCCATCGACGAGGATCCGCGCCTGACCAACCGTCACCGAAGGCGGCATCCACTCAGCATCAGTACCGACAGAACCCGCCGCCGACCGCCACGGACCACCAAGGTCATTTTTTACACGAACTGCCGATGACCTGCGAAAACACAGGTCCCGAGCCCATCTACTAGCCTCTCGAGGAGACCCCTTTGAAGATGCTGATCAACGTTCCGGAGACCGTCGTCGCCGACGCCCTGCGGGGGATGGCCGCGGCGCATCCCGAGCTGACCGTGGACGTGGAGCGGCGCGTGGTGATGCGGCGGGACGCGCCCGTGGCGGGGCAGGTGGCGCTGGTGTCCGGCGGCGGGTCCGGGCACGAGCCGCTGCACGGCGGTTTCGTGGGCCCCGGCATGCTGGCCGCCGCCTGTCCGGGCGAGGTGTTCACCTCGCCCGTGCCCGATCAGATGGTGCGGGCCGCCGCCGCGGTCGACAGCGGTGCCGGGGTGCTGTTCGTCGTCAAGAACTACACCGGCGACGTGCTGAACTTCGAGATGGCCGCGGAGCTCGCCGAGGACGAGGGCATCCAGGTCGCCAAGGTCCTCGTCGACGACGACGTGGCGGTGACGGACAGTCTGTACACGGCGGGCCGGCGCGGCACCGGCGGCACGCTGTTCGTGGAGAAGATCGCGGGCGCGGCCGCCGAGGAGGGCGCCCCGCTGGAGCGGGTGGAGTCGATCGCCCGCCGGGTGAACGAGCGGTGCCGGTCCTTCGGGGTGGCCCTGAGCGCCTGTACGACCCCCGCCAAGGGCAGCCCGACCTTCGACCTCCCGGAGGGGGAGCTGGAGTTGGGGATCGGCATCCACGGCGAGCCCGGCCGGGAACGGCGGCCCATGATGACCTCGCGGGAGATCGCGGACTTCGCCGTCGACGCCGTCGTGGAGGACCTGCGCCCGTCCGGGCCGGTCATCGCCCTGGTGAACGGGATGGGCGCGACGCCTCTCCTGGAGTTGTACGGGTTCAACGCCGAGGTGCAGCGGGTGCTCGCCGAGCGGAAGGTCCCGGTGGCCCGGACACTGGTCGGGAACTACGTGACCTCGCTCGACATGGCGGGATGCTCGGTGACCCTGTGCGAGGTCGACGAGGAGCTGCTGCGGCTGTGGGACGCGCCGGTGCGGACGCCCGCGCTGCGCTGGGGCCGGTGACCGGGATGGGAAGGGGGAGCGGGATGGCGGAGACCGTGGACGCGGGGTTCCTGGTGCGCTGGCTGGTCGCGGTGGCCGAGGCCGTCGACCGGGAGGCGGACCGGCTCACCGAGCTGGATTCGGCCATCGGCGACGCCGATCACGGGGCCAATCTCAAGCGGGGGTTCGCCTCCGTGACGGAGACCCTGGCGAAGGAGCCGCCCGCGAGCCCGGGCGCGGTGCTCGTCACCGCCGGACGGCAGCTCGTCTCCACCGTCGGCGGCGCTTCGGGGCCGCTGTACGGGACGCTGCTGCGGCGCGCCGGGAAGAGTCTGGGCGAGGACGGGGAGGTCACCCGGGAGCGGTTGGCGGAGGCCCTCGACGCCGGTGTGGCCGCCGTGTCGCAGCTGGGCGGTGCCCGGCCGGGCGACAAGACGATGCTGGACGCGCTCGTGCCGGGCGTGGAAGGGCTGCGGAGTTCGTACGAGGCGGCCCGCGCCGCCGCCGAGGAGGGCGCCCTCGCGACCGTGCCCCTCCGGGCCCGCAAGGGCAGGGCCAGTTATCTCGGGGGGCGGTCGGTCGGGCACCAGGATCCGGGGGCGACGTCGTCGGCGCTGCTCCTCGCGGCCCTCGCCGACACCGCGCGGACGGAGGAGGCGTGATGAGCCCCGCGACCGGGGGCGCGGCGGCCCCCGTCGGCATCGTGCTCGTCTCGCACAGCGCGGCGGTCGCGGCGGCGGTCGCCGACCTGGCCCGTGGTCTCGCGGGCGGCGGTGACCTCGCGCCGGTCCTGCCCGCGGGCGGGACGCCGGACGGTGACCTCGGGACGAGTTCCGAGCTGATCCGCCGGGCCGCGAAGGCCGTGGACCGGGGGGCCGGGGTCGCGCTCCTCGTCGACCTGGGCAGCGCGGTCCTCACCGTGAAGGCGCTGCTCGCCGAGGGCGACGAACTGCCCGAGGGCTCCCGCCTGGTGGACGCGCCGTTCGTCGAGGGCGCGGTGGCCGCGCTGGTGACGGCGAGCGCCGGCGGGGATCTCGACGCGGTGGTGGCGGCGGCCTCGGAGGCGTACGCCTACCGCAAGGAGTGACCGGGGGGATCGAGTGCGCGGAGTGACGGGAGGGACGCGACGCGTGGTGGCCGTGTTGTGATCCAGCAGGTCAACCCACTAATGTCGCAGAGCCTTGGTGTACGGGAAACCGGTGCAGTACCGGTGCGGCCCTCGCCACTGTGATCGGGAGGTCCGGCTCCACCCCCGGGGGGAACACCCCGGGGAAGCCACTGGACCGTCGTGGGAGACCGCGGCGGTGTGGGAAGGCGGAGTCGGGCCGCATGACCGTCAGCCAGGAGACCGGCCAGGGTGCGTTGTCCATCCACGAGGTGCTGGAGAGGGTCTCCCGATCATGCATATAGCCGAGGGGTATCTGCCCCCTGCGCACGCCGCCGCCTGGGGCGTCGCGGCCGCTCCGTTCGTCGTCCACGGGGTGCGCGCGCTGACCCGCGAGGTGCGGTCGAACCCCGAATCCACTCTGCTGCTCGGCGCCTCCGGTGCCTTCACCTTCGTCCTGTCGGCACTCAAGTTGCCTTCGGTCACCGGCAGTTGTTCGCACCCGACCGGTACGGGGCTCGGCGCGATCCTGTTCCGGCCGCCGATCATGGCGGTCCTCGGGACGATCACCCTGCTCTTCCAGGCCCTGCTGCTCGCCCACGGCGGGCTGACCACGCTCGGCGCGAACGCCTTCTCCATGGCGATCGTCGGCCCCTGGGCGGGGTACGGGACGTACCGGCTGCTGCGGCGGTTCGGCGCGCCCCTGATGGTGGCCGTCTTCTTCGGCGCGTTCGTCGCCGACCTGTCCACGTACTGCGTCACCAGCGTGCAGCTGGCCCTGGCGTTCCCCGACCCCGGCAGTGGCGTGCCCGGCGCGCTGGCCAAGTTCGGCGGGATCTTCGCCGTGACCCAGATTCCGCTGGCGGTGAGCGAGGGCCTGCTCACGGTGCTCGTGATGCGGCTGCTCACCCAGTCCAGCAAGGGCGAGCTGACGCGCCTCGGCGTCCTCGACCGGCCGCGGGCGGAGCGGCCCGAGGAGGTGGCCGCGCGATGAGCCGGAACGCGAAGGTCAACACCCTGCTGCTGCTCGTCGTCGCCGCGCTCGCGGTCCTGCCGCTCGCGCTGGGCCTCGGCGACCACAAGGAGCAGCCGTTCGCCGGGTCGGACGGGGAGGCGGAGACCGCGATCACGGAGCTCCGGCCGGACTACGAGCCGTGGTTCAGCCCGCTGTACGAGCCGCCGTCCGGCGAGATCGAGTCGGCGCTCTTCGCCCTCCAGGCGGCGATCGGCGCCGGGGTCCTGGCGTACTACTTCGGCCTGCGGCGCGGCCGCCGGCAGGGCGCGGCCCGCGCCGAGGCCGAGGCGGCGGGGACGAAGGGCGCGGCGGAGGAGGGCGACCCCGTCGGGGGCGGTGGTTCCGACGGGGCGCGGGGCGGGCCTGGCGCCGACGCCGCGAGCGGTGGGGCGGCCTCCGTCGACGCGAGCGGTCGAGCGGCCTCCACCGGTCCGAGTGCCGGGGGCGGCGCGGGTGCCGGGGCGGGGACGGGTGCCGGCGGAGCCGGGGCCGCCGGCGGCGGCGCCCGGGCGGATTCCGGCGCTCCGAGCGGCGGCGCCGGATCCGTCGTCCCGGGTCCCGGCGCCCCGGGCGCCGGCTCGGCTCCCCGTGGCACCGGTGCCCGCGCCGCCGACCTCGGCGCCCCGGGTCCCGGGGCCGGGGCCGGTGGCGGTGGGGCGGAGGCCCCCTCCGGTGACGGCTCCGTGCCGTTCGACGGCACGGGCGCGTAGCACCGATGCTGCCGATCGACGCGGCGGCGCACAGCAGTCGCTGGCGCCGCCGCCATCCCGTGGAGAAGGCCGCCCTCGGCTTCGGCCTGACGCTGTGCGCCGTGTCCCTGCCGCCGTGGCCGGGCGCCGTGCTCGTGGCGGCGGCCACGCTCGCGGTGCTGCTCGGTCCGGCCGGCGTGCCGGGTCGTCAGCTGTGGCGGGCGTTCCGCATCCCGCTCGGTTTCTGTGTCACGGGCGCCGTTCCGCTGCTCTTCGAGGTGGGCGGTGCGCGCGGGCCCGTGGCCCTCGCGCCCGGCGGTCCCGCGCACGCGGGCGAGCTGCTCCTCCGGACCGCCTCGGCCTCGCTGGGGGTGCTGCTCTTCGCCTTCACGACGCCGGTGTCCGACGTGCTGCCCCGGCTCGTCCGGGCGGGCGTCCCGGCGCCCGTGGTGGACGTGGCGCTCGTGATGTACCGGATCATCTTCCTGCTGCTCGACTCGCTGGCGAAGATCCGGCAGGCCCAGGCGGCCCGGCTCGGACACACCTCCCGGGCCGCGACCTGGCGTTCGCTGGCGGGCCTCGGCGCGACGACGTTCGTGCGGGCCTTCGACCGGGCGCAGCGCCTGCAGTCGGGGCTCGCCGGGCGCGGTTACGACGGGACGCTGCGGGTCCTGGTGCCGTCCTGCGCGGTCTCCCGGCGGTTCCTCACGGCGACGGGCGTGCTCCTCGCGGGGCTCGTCGCCCTCACCCTCGTACTGGAAAGGTTCCTTCCGTGACGTCTCCGACGCCGACGAAGCCCGTCGTGGAGCTGGTGAAGGCGGGTTTCGCCTACGAGGACGGGCCCGCCGTCCTGTCGGGCGTGGACTTCTCGGTGGCGGAAGGGCGCGCGATCGCGCTCCTCGGCCGCAACGGCAGCGGCAAGACGACGCTGCTGCGGCTCCTCAGCGGGGGGCTGCGGTGCGGGAGCGGGTCGCTGCTCCTGGACGGGGCCGAGGTGGCGTACGACCGGAAGGGGCTGACCCGGCTGCGGACCACCGTGCAGCTGGTCGTGCAGGATCCTGACGACCAGCTGTTCGCGGCCTCGGTCGGCCAGGACGTGTCGTTCGGTCCGACGAACCTGGGGCTGCCGGAGGAGGAGGTGCGGCTCCGGGTGCGGGAGGCCCTGGAGGCGCTGGACATCGTGGCCCTGGAGGACAGGCCGACGCACCTGCTGTCGTACGGGCAGCGGAAGCGGGCCGCGATCGCGGGCGCCGTGGCGATGCGGCCCCGGGTGCTGATCATGGACGAGCCGACGGCCGGGCTCGACCCGCACGGGCAGGAGCGGCTGCTCGACGCCCTCGCCCGGCTGCGGGAGACGGGGACGACGGTGGTGATGGCGACCCACGACGTGGACCTGGCGCTGCGCTGGGCCGACGAGGCCGCGGTGCTCTCCCCCGCCGGCCTGCGCACCGGTCCGGTCGCCGGGCTCCTCGCGGACGACGACCTGCTGGCCGCGGCGCGGCTGCGCCGGCCGTGGGGCACGTCGGTGGCCCGTCTCCTGCGGGCGCACGGTCTGCTGGGCGCGGGCGGGGCGGAGCCCCGGACGCCGGAGGACCTGGACGCGTGGCTCGCGGCCGGGGCGGCCGGGCCCCGCGGCTCCTCCTGAGGGCCTGCCCGGACCTTTGCTACCGAGTAGTAGACATCACTCCCGGATTCTTCTGCAACTAGTTGCAGAAGACGCGCGGGGTCGCCTAGAACTGAGGTCGACGACCCCTGCGCGAGGAGGCGCCCCCATGACCCCGACCCCGTACCCGCACCTGCTGAGCCCGCTCGACCTCGGGTTCACCACCCTGCCCAACCGGGTGATCATGGGGTCGATGCACGTCGGCCTGGAGGAGACCGAGCACGGCTTCGAGCGCATGGCCGCCTTCTACGCCGAGCGCGCCCGCGGCGGCGTGGGGCTCATCGTCACCGGCGGCATCGCCCCCAACGAGGCCGGCCGCCCCTGGGACGGCGGGGCCAAGCTGACCACGGCCGAGGAGGTCGCCGAGCACCGGCTGATCACCGACGCCGTGCACGCCGAGGGCGGCCGGATCGCGATGCAGATCCTGCACTTCGGCCGCTACGCCTACCACCCCGGTCTCGTCGGCCCCAGCCCGATCAAGGCGCCCATCAGCCCCTTCGTACCGAACGAGCTGACCGACGCCGAGGTCGAGCAGACCGTCGAGGACTACGCGCGCTGCGCCGAACTGGCCAAGGAGGCCGGATACGACGGCGTCGAGGTGATGGGCTCCGAGGGCTACCTCATCAACGAGTTCATCGCCTCCGCCACCAACCGGCGCACCGACCGCTGGGGCGGCTCGTACGAGAACCGGGTCCGCTTCCCGCTGGAGATCGTCCGCCGGATCCGCGAGCGCGTCGGCGAGGACTTCATCCTCGTCTACCGCCTCTCCATGCTGGACCTCGTCCCCGGCGGCTCCACCCTCGACGAGGTGATCTCCCTCGCCAAGGAGATCGAGGCCGCCGGCGCCACCCTCATCAACACCGGCATCGGCTGGCACGAGGCGCGCATCCCCACCATCGCCACCTCCGTGCCGCGCGGCGCCTACACCTGGGTGACGAAGAAGCTGATGGGCGCGGTCTCCGTGCCGCTCGTCACCTCCAACCGCATCAACACCCCCGAGGTCGCCGAGGAGATCCTCGCCGACGGCCGCGCCGACCTGGTATCGCTGGCCCGTCCCTTCCTCGCCGACCCCGCCTTCGTCGCCAAGGCGACGGCCGGCCGCGCCGACACCATCAACACCTGCATCGGCTGCAACCAGGCCTGCCTGGACCACACCTTCAACCTGAAGATCACCTCCTGCCTGGTCAACCCGCGCGCCTGCCACGAGACCGAGCTGGTCCTCTCCCCCACCCGCCTCGCCAAGCGCGTCGCCGTCGTCGGCGCGGGCCCGGCCGGACTCTCCTGCGCGGTGTCGGCGGCCGAGCGCGGCCACTCCGTCACCCTCTTCGACGGTGCCGCCGAGATCGGCGGCCAGCTCAACATCGCCAAGCGGGTGCCGGGCAAGGAGGAGTTCGACGAGACGCTGCGCTACTTCCGCGTGCAGCTCGCCGAGCACGGCATCGACGTCCGCCTGAACACGTACGTGTCCGCCGCCGACCTGGAGGAGTACGACGAGGTCGTCGTCGCCACCGGCGTCACCCCCCGCACGCCGGGGATCGCGGGCGAGGACCACCCGAGCGTCCTCAGCTACCTCGACGTGCTGCGGGACGGCGCCCCCGTCGGGGACCGGGTCGCGATCATCGGCGCGGGCGGCATCGGCTTCGACGTCGCCGAGTTCCTCACGGACGGCGGCGAGGGCGCGAGCCAGGACCCCGAGACGTACTTCCGCCAGTGGGGCGTCGACACCTCCTACGAGAACCGGGGCGGACTGCGCGCGCCCGAGCGGAACGCGCCGCCGCGCCAGGTGCACCTGCTCCAGCGCAAGACCACCAAGGTCGGCGCGGGCCTCGGCAAGACGACCGGCTGGATCCACCGCACCGAGCTCAAGCACCGCGGGGTCACCATGGTGGCGGGCGTGTCGTACGAGCGGATCGACGACGCCGGCCTGCACGTCACGATCGACGGCGAGCCGCAGCTGCTCCCCGTCGACACGGTCGTGCTCTGCGCCGGGCAGGAGCCGCGCCGCGACCTGTACGAGGAGCTGGTCGCCGCGGGCCGCCCGGCGCACCTCATCGGCGGCGCGGACGTCGCCGCCGAGCTGGACGCGAAGCGGGCCATCGACCAGGGCACCCGGCTCGCCGCCGCCCTGTGACGGCCGCTCCGTGATCACCGTGGCCGGCCGAACCTAGGATGCGAGCATGTCCCTCCCGCACGCGATCCTCACCGCGCTGCTCGAAAAGCCGTCCTCCGGCCTCGAACTGACGCGCCGCTTCGACAAGTCGATCGGCTACTTCTGGTCGGCCACGCACCAGCAGATCTACCGCGAGCTCGGAAAGCTGGAGCGGGCGGGGCACATCCGCGCCCTGCCCGCCCCGGTGCCCGCGCGGGGACAGAAGAAGGAGTACGAGGTGCTGCCCGCGGGCCGGGCGGAGCTGAGCGACTGGGTCGCGAGGTCCGAGGACCCGAAGCCGCTCCGGTCCGCGCTGCTGCTGCGGATGCGGGCCGCGGCGATGGTCGGGACGGCGGGGCTGCGGGCCGAACTCTCGCGCCACCTGGCCCTGCACCGGGCCCAGCTGGACGAGTACCTCGCGATCGAGGCGCGGGACTTCCCGGCGGAACGCCGCCGCACCGAACCGGACCGGCTGCAGCACCTCGTCCTGCGGGGCGGGGTCGAGCTGGAGCGGTTCTGGGTGGAATGGCTGACGAGCGCCCTGACGGAACTGGGCCCGGAGCGGTAGCCCGCACCCGGCGGGCCTGCGCGCCGCCCCCGCACGCGTGAGCTCGCGCCCCCGGGGGGGGGCGTCCACCCCGTCGAGTGCCTGTGGCTCGACGCACGCGACGGCGCACGCACCGACGTGGATACTGGGCAGTCGTAGGTCCACGACACGAAGGGGCGAGTATGGCCGACGACTTGGAGCGCCGCGCGACACGTCACGCGGTGGTCATCGGGGGAAGTCTCGCTGGACTGCTTGCCGCTCGGGTACTCGCCGAGCACGCCGAGAAGGTGACGGTCGTCGAGCGCGACCGCTACCCGGAGGGGCCCGAGGCCCGGCCGGGCGTCCCGCAGGGCCGGCACCTGCACGTGCTCATCGCGGGCGGCCAGGAGGCGTACGACGAACTGCTCCCGGGATTCATGGAGGAGCTGCGGGAGCTCGGCGCGCCCAAGGTGGGCGTGCCCGAGGACATGGTGCAGTGGCAGAACGGCAGGTGGATGCAGCGGTGGCCCGCCACCGTCCACTTCTACTCGGGCTCGCGCCCGCAGCTCGAATGGCTGGTGCGACAGCGGGTGCTCGCCGACCCCCGGATCGAACTGGTCGAGGGCCACGAGACGGTGGGCCTGGTCGGCGACTCCTCGCGGGTCCGCGGAGTCCGGCTGCGGGAGCGCGGCGCGGGCGCCGGGAAGGAGAACCGCGTCCTGGAGGCCGATCTGGTCGTCGACGCCTCCGGCAGGTCGACGAAGGCGGCGGACTGGCTGGCCGCGATCGGTGCCGAGGCACCGCACGAGGAGACCATCGACACCGGCCTCGCCTACAGCACCCGGGTCTACCGCGCCCCGGAGGGGGCACTGGACAGCGACGCCACGGGCTACTTCATCGTGCCCAACCCCGAGCAGGAGTACGGGGCCGTCGTGCTGCCCGTCGGCGACGGGACGCACCTCGTGACCCTCTCGGGGCTCCGGGGCAGCGAACCGCCCACGGAGGAGGGGGCGTTCGAGGAGTACGCGAAGCGGATGCCGCACCCGCTGATCAGCGAGTGGCTGGCGCGGGCGGAGCCGGTGTCCCCGGTGTACGGCTTCCGCAGGACCGCCAACGTCCGCCGTCGGTACGACCGTCCGGGCCGCCGCCCGGCCGGTTTCCTCGCCACCGGCGACGCGCTCTGCGCCTTCAACCCGGTCTACGGACAGGGCATGGCGGTGGCGGCGATCTCCGCCGTCGCCCTGCGCCGGGCCCTCGCCGACCCGAAGCGCACTCCGACGACCCGGCGGGTGCAGCGCGCGGTCCTCGACGCCTCCCGGCAGGCGTGGGACGTCTCGACGGGCGCCGACAAGAAGATGCCCGGTGCCGTCGGCGGCGCGGACGTCCCCAGCGTGCTGGACAAGGCGGTCGGCTGGTACATGGGCCGGCTGCAGGAGCGGGCGGCGGGCGACCCGGTCGTCGGCGCGGCCTTCCGCAAGGCGATCACCCTCACCCACCCGATGACGGTCCTGTTCGCCCCCGCCGTGGCCCGGGCGGTGCTCTTCGGCCCGATCCACGAGACGCCGGCCGAACCGCCGCTGCGCCGTACGGAGGGCTGACGGCACGAGGGGCGGCGGTGGACCCCCGTCGCCCCTCGTGCCGGCTCACGTGCGGCCGGGGTGGGGGTCCCACCGCCCGTGGCCTCCGCCCGGAGCAGTTCAGGCGCCCGGGGCCGCCGTCACCATGCCCGCGGCGATGGCCGCGCCGAGTGCCGCGTAGTCGTCGGCGTTCTGCCTGGCGTAGGAGAGCGCGAAGTCGGCCACGGCGCGGTCGAAGACGTCCGAGCTCCCGAGGTAGGCGGCGATGGCGACGCGGTCGCCCGAGCGGGCGTGGGCGCGGGCCAGGGCCCGGCCGCAGAGCCGCGCGTAGTCCCGCAGGGCGGCCGGGGACATGGTCTCCACCTCGGCGGAGCCCTTCATGTCGCGCAGCTGCCGCCAGTAGAAGTGGCGTTGCTCGGGCCCGGTAATCCAGCCGAGGAAGATGTCGCTCGCCGCCTGGGTCAGCCGCTGGCCGCAGACGACGCGGCGGCCCTGGTGGGGGTAGGCGGTCGGGGCCAGGTACGGCTCCAGGACGGAGCGGCCGGCCTCCTTGATCTGGAGCATGAGCGGGTCGGTGTCGTCGCGTCCTTCGAGGAGGAGGACGAAGCAGCGGGTGCCGACGCTGCCGACTCCGACGACCTTGCGGGCCGCGTCGAGGAAGCGGTAGCGGTCGAGGAGGACGCGGCGCTCCTCGGCGAGGGAGCTGCGGTAGTCGCTGAAGATCTTGCCGAGGGTGACCCGGTCGACGTCCGTGACGCGTTCGAGGAGCGGCGGGTCGTTCATGAGGCGCCGGTTCCCGGCCTCGTCGGTCTCGGTGAGCTTGGCGAGGGCCTGGAGGCTGGTGCGGCGGCGGGCCCGTTCGAGGCGGCGGGCGACGCGGGGCCGCTGGTCGCCGTGGACGAGCGGCAGCAGGTCGTCGGCCGCGATCCGCTCGTACCAGACGGCGAGTTCTCCGAGTCCGGCGAGGCGGCGCATGGACGTGCGGTACGACTCGACGGCGACGAGCGCGGCGCGGTGGGCCTTGGGCTTGGCGCTGCCGTTCTGGAGGGCGGCGACGGTGATGCTGGCGGCGAGCCTCTTGACGTCCCACTCGAAGGGGCCGGGGAGGGTCTCGTCGAAGTCGTTCACGTCGAAGAGGAGCGTCCGTTCGGGTGAGGCGTAGACCCCGAAGTTGAGCAGGTGGGCGTCGCCGCACAGCTGGACGGTGAGCCCGGTGTGGCGGTCGGCGCCGAGGTCGGCGGCCATGACGGCGGCGGCGCCGCGCAGGAAGGCGAAGGGGGAGGCCGCCATCCTGCCGTAGCGGAGGGGGACGAGGTCGGGGAGCCGGTCCAGGGACTGGCGCTCCAGGACGTCGAGCGGGTGGGGGCGCTGTGAGCTGGGTATCCAGCGGCCGTGGGAGGTGCGGGGGACGCGCTTGCGGGCCGCCCTGCCCCGAGCGGCGCGCTCCGACGGTGTCGTCATCCGGCCTCACCCGCCTTCTTCCGCCGCCACGTGACCGGCCTGTCACCTGGAACCTCATTACAAGGCGCCTCGCTCGTTTCGGCCACTCTGCCGGACCGGTCTGGATAAATGGTTTAGACCAATGATAGGAATTGATCACCCAGGCGCACCCTGTCGTCACGCTGAGCAAAGAGAGGGTTGATCATGGTCGAGCCCGATTCCGAGGCGGCGGAAACGCCGCTCTACCTCCGGGTCGCCGCCGCCCTGCGCGAGGACCTCGCCCAGCGGCGCATCTCCCCCGGCAGCCGGCTCCCGTCGGAACGAACGCTGTCCCAGCGCCACCACGTCAACCGGCAGACCGTCCGCAGCGCGCTTCGACTCCTCAGGGAGGAAAGGCTCGTGGTCACCGACCGGCGCGGCACCTTCGCCGCCGTCGAGGGGACCGGGCCCGAGCCGGCCCACCCCGTCCTCGCGGCCCGCCGGCCGACGTTCCCCGGCGGACCGCGGGCGGCCGAGGCGCTCGTCCGGGCCTCCCTCGCCTGGGAGCCGCCGCCCGCCGCCCTGGCCTCACGGCTCCTGCTCACCCCGGGAGAGCCGACCCTCGTCCACCGGCACACGGTCCTCGGACCGCACGGGGCGACGCTCCAGCGGGCGGTGTCGTGGTTCTCCCGGCCGGCCCTCGCCGAGATCCCGCAGCTCTCCCGGTACCGCCGGGGCAGGGACTGCCTCCGCCAGCCCGACCTGCGGCTCCTCTATCACTGGATGCACCAGGCGGGACTGCGGATCATCCACCGCGAGTCGGTCGGCGTCCCTCCCGGTCCGGCCACGACCACGGCCGGCGGCGCCGCGCGGCTGCTCGTCCACCGGGTCGTCAGCGACCAGCACGGCCACGCCCTGGAGATCACGGACATCGACGTCTCGGCCCGGTCGGCCGCCTGGACCTACGAGTTCAGCGCCTGACCCCGACCCGTCCGGTCCGCGGTACGCGGACGGGGGCGTGCCCGATCGGATCGGGCACGCCCCCGGGGGCCGGGCTCCGTCGTCAGACGATGCCCTCGGCGATCTCGGCCTCCTCGCGGGCGGTGCCGTACGCGGTCGGCGTGCCGTACGAGCGGCGGGCGACGTACCACCAGACGCTGGCCAGGAGCAGGACGACGACGAGCGCGATCGCGGCGTAGTTCATGGTGTCGACGTTCACCGGGGACTTCTGCGGCAGGCAGAAGAGGACGGTCACGAACGCCACCCAGACGACGGCGATCCAGCCGATGGGCCTGCTCCAGCGGCCCAGGCTCCACGGGCCGGGGACGAAGCGGTCTCCGGCGCGCAGCCGCAGGTAGATGGGGATGGCGTACGCGGGGGTGATGCCGATGACGTTGATCGCGGTGACGGCGCCGTAGGCCGTGGCCGAGTACAGCGAGGGGACGGCGAGCAGCGCGGCCACGACGACCGCGAGCCAGACGGCGGGGACGGGCGTCTGGGTGCTGCCGCTGACCTTGCGCCAGAGCGCGGAGCCGGGAAGGGCGTTGTCGCGGCTGAAGGCGAAGACCATGCGGCTGGCGGCGGCCACCTCGGCGTTGCCGCAGAAGAGCTGGGCGACGATCACGACGAGCAGCAGGGCGGCGGCGCCGCCGGAGCCGAGCGCGTCCAGGAAGATCTGGGCGGGCGGGACGCCGGTGGCGCTGTTCTGGGTGGCCGCGTAGTCCTGGATCGCGAAGGTGAGTCCGGCGAGGAGCGCGAAGCCGGCGAGCCAGGAGACCCAGATGGCCCGGACGATGCCCTTGGCGGCGGTGACGGAGGCGTTGGAGGTCTCCTCGGACAGGTGGGCCGAGGCGTCGTACCCCGAGAAGGTGTACTGGGCGAGGAGCAGGCCGATCGCGGCGACGTAGAACGGGTTGGCCCAACCGGTGTCGTCGACGAACTCGGTGAAGACGAACTCCACGGACTGGTGCCGGTCGGGGACGAAGGCGAGCGCGCCGACGATGACCGCGACGCCGATCAGGTGCCACCAGACGCTGACCGAGTTGAGGACGCTGACGAGGCGGACGCCGAAGAGGTTGAGTCCGGCGTGGAGCAGCAGGATGGCGAGGAAGATGAGGAAGGTGGAGCCCGGGGTGGGCACGAAGCCCCACTGGAGGTTGAGGAAGGCCCCGGTGAAGAGGGCGGCGCCGTAGTCGATGCCGGCGATGGCGCCGAGCAGACCGAGCAGGTTCAGCCAGCCGGTGTACCAGCCCCAGCGGCGTCCGCCGAGCCGGTCGGCCATGTAGTAGAGGGCACCGGAGGTGGGGTAGGCGCTGGTGACCTCGGCGAGGGCGAGGCCCACGCACAGGACGAAGAGACCGACGCCGACCCAGCCCCACAGCATGACGGAGGGGCCGCCGGTGCCCAGGCCGAAGCCGTAGAGGGTCATGCAGCCGGAGAGGACGGAGATGACGGAGAAGCTGATCGCGAAGTTGCCGAAGCCGTCCATGCGGCGGGCGAGGACGGGCTGGTAGCCGAGCTCTCTGAGTCTCGCCTCCTCGTCCTGGGCCGGCGGTGGCTTGCGTATCGCGTCGACGGGGGCGGTGCGGGACATGGGACCTCCGGGGGACGGGGGGAGCGGGGGCGGGGGGTGGAAGCGAGGGGCGCGGGGGCGCGTCAGCCGCCGAGACAGCGGGCGCGGGCGCGCAGGAAGACCTCCTCGGCGCGGGCCCGGTCGTCCGGGTGAGCGGTGCGATACGCCCACGGGAGGGTCGTGTAGTACGGACCGAGGGCCTCGAAGACCCGGGCCGCGTCGGCGAAGCGGAGGGCGCCGAAGAGGGCGTGCGCCAGGTGGTTGAGGTCGAGCAGCGAGGCCTCGTCGGTGGCGCAGAAGAGGAACCAGGTGTCGAGGGCGCGCTGGGCGTCGCGGACGGCGTCCTCGGCCACCCAGTGGAGGTCGAGGGCGCGCTCGTGACCGCGCTCGCGCCGGTAGCGCTCGACGCGGACGTAGAGCGGGAGGGCGTGCAGGGCGGAGCCGACGGGAGCCGAATTGGCGGCCCAGTAGCAGTAGTTGACCGCCTCGGAGAGGGGGCCGGACTGTCGGGAGTAGACGAACTGCAGCATGCGGTGGTGGGCCTCGCGGTTGTGCGGGTCCCGCTTCTCCACCTCGGCGAGCAGGCCCCAGGGGCCGGGCGGCAGCATGGGCGCCGGCGGGGTGAGCCGGTGCTCGGCCATGCGCTGGCGGCCGTCGAGGACGGCGAGGGCGATCAGGCCGATCCAGGGCACCGGGTCGGCGGGCGCCCGGTCGGAGGCTTCGCGGCAGGCGGTCAGGGCCTCCTGCCAGAGTTCCCGGGTCCGGGTGTGGCCGGCCCGGTGGGCGCGGACGGCGCGCTCGACGGCGACCCGGCTGTGCATCACGGCGGCGGCGAGGCTCTCGGGCTGCTCGGCGCGCCAGATGGGGACGACGTCGCTGCCCGCGGCGACGGCGGCGAGGACCTGGGTGCGCCGGGTCCAGGCCTCCCAGTCGGAGGTCTCGTCGAGGAGACGGGCCATGGACACCCAGCGGCCGGTGCGCAGGTCCTGGACGGCGTTGCGCAGGGCGTGGTCATGGCCGGCGGGGTGGTAGACGGGTCGGAATCCGTGTCCGGCCATCAGGGGGTGGGGAGTGGTGTGGGTGACATGGGTCCTCGGTGGATGGAGGGGGTGGTCAGTCCCCCGGCGGGCGTCCCGGCCGTTGATCGGCGATCACTATAGAGGGCTCTGGACGCGACCGGTCCACTTTCTTTTGCGACAGTAATTATTGAGCCAACGACTGAATTTGACTTTCTGTCAGGTATTCCGAGGGACCTGACGTGCTCGGCCGCCGACCCTTGACGAAGGGCTCCGGCGACGGCACTCTGACCCCTTTCGGTGACCGGACGATCACCGAGCGGTTCGAGCGAGGGAGCAGCGGGATGACGGGCGGAGCGGTACTCGCCGTCGACCAGGGCACGTCGGGCACGAAGGCCCTCGTCCTCTGCCCCGAACGCGGTGTCGTCGGCACCGGGACGGCACCCGTCCGGCCCCGCCACCTCCCCGGCGGCCTGGTCGAGGTCGACCCCCGTGAGCTGTACGACTCCGTGGTCACCGCCGGCCGGGCGGCGCTCGCCGAGGCGGACGTGCCGGTCGTCGCCGTGGGCCTCGCCAACCAGGGCGAGACCGTGCTCGCCTGGGACCCCGCCACCGGGGAACCGCTCACCGACGCCCTCGTCTGGCAGGACCGCAGGGCCGCCGCGATCTGCGCCGGTCTCGACGACCGCGCCGAGGAACTGCGCCACCTCACCGGCCTTCCGGTCGACCCCTATTTCGCCGCGCCCAAGATGGCCTGGATCCGCCGCCACGCCACCGGCTCCGGAGTGGTCACCACCAGCGACGCCTGGCTCGTCCACCGGCTCACGGGCGCGTTCGTCACGGACGCTGCGACCGCCGGACGGACCGGCCTCCTCGACCTCGACACGGTCGCCTGGTCGGAGACCGCCCTCGACCTCTACGGACTCGGCGGCGAGGCCCTCCCCCTGGTCGTGGACTGCGACGCCCCGGTCGGCACCACGACCGCCTTCGGCCCCGCGCTGCCGCTCACCGGCCTCCTGGTGGACCAGCAGGCGGCGCTGCTCGCCCAGAGCGCGGACGACCCCGCCGCCGCCAAGTGCACCTACGGCACCGGCGCCTTCCTCCTCGCGCGGACCGGCCCCGAACCCCGGCGCACCGCCTCCGGCCTGGTGTCCTGCGTGGCCTGGCGGCTCGGCGGACGCGTCACCCACTGCCTCGACGGACAGGTGTACACGGTCGCCTCGGCCGTGCGCTGGCTCACCGACCTGGGCGTGATCTCCGGCGCCGGGGAGCTCGACGCGGTCGGCGGCGGCGTCCCGGACACGGGCGGCGTCACCTTCGTCCCGGCGTTCGCGGGGCTCGCCGCGCCCTGGTGGCGGGGGGACGTGCGCGGCTCGCTCAGCGGCCTCGGCCTGGACACCGGGCCGGGCCATCTGGTGCGCGCCCTGTGCGAGGGCATCGCCGCCCAGGTCGTGGAACTCGCCGCGGCCGCCGCCTCGGACCGGGGCGCACCGCTGACCTCGCTGCGCGCCGACGGCGGTCTGACCCGGTCGGCGCTGCTCATGCAGACCCAGGCCGATCTCCTGCAACTCCCCGTCGAGGTCTCCTCGTTGCCCGACGCCACGGCACTCGGGGTCGGCGCGGTCGCCCGGCTCGGACACCAGCCGGGGCTCACGCTCCGCGAGGCCGTGCCGGAGTGGAAGCCCTCGGCCGTGTACGAACCCCGGATCTCGGGCGACGAGGCGGCGGCGCGCCTCGCGCGCTTCCGCGCGGAGGTGTCGGCCCTGGTGGGGCGGGCGGCGGGCGCGGGCGACGGCTCCGGCGGCACGCCCGGTACGGACGGCGCCGGTGCCGGCGCCCACGACGCGGCCGGCGCGGGCGGTGGCGTCGGCGGCGGGGCCGCATGAGCGTGACGCGGACCGGGCCGCTGCCCGCCGGCGAGGCCGCGGAGTACGACGTCGTGGTCGTCGGCGCGGGCGTCGTCGGTTCCGCGATCGCCCGGGCCCTGGCCCGCCATCCGCTGCGGATCGCCCTCGTGGAGGCCGCGGACGACGTCGGCGACGGCACCTCGAAGGCCAACACCGCCATTCTGCACACCGGTTTCGACGCGGTGCCCGGCACTCTGGAGGCCCGGCTGGTGCGCGAGGGGCACCGACTGCTCGGCGCGTACGCGCGGGAGGCGGGCATCCCGGTCGAGCCGCTCGGGGCGCTGCTCGTCGCCTGGGACGAGCAGCAGCGGGCGGCGCTCCCCCGGCTCGCGGAGAAGGCGGAGCGCAACGGCCACCGCACCACCCGGCTGCTCGCCGCCGAGGAACTCGCGGCGCGCGAGCCCCACCTGGGCCGCGGCGCCCTGGGCGCCCTCGAAGTGCCGGGCGAGGCCGTGATCTGCCCGTGGACGACCACCCTCGCGTACGCCACGCAGGCCGTCCGCTCCGGGGTGGACCTGCATCTGAACTGCCGGGTGGAGAAGGTGCGTCCGGGCGGCCCGTACCACCGGCTCGTCACCCGGCGCGGGGTGCTGCGGACCCGTCTCCTGGTGAACGCCTGCGGCCTCCACGCCGACGCGTTCGACGCGCTGGTCGGCCGGGAGGACTTCACCGTCACCCCGCGCCGGGGCCAGCTGCTCGTCTTCGACAAGTTCGCCCGCGACCTGGTCCGGCACATCCTGCTGCCGGTGCCCGGGCCGCTCGGCAAGGGCGTGCTCGTCTCGCCGACGGTGTACGGGAACGTCATGCTCGGACCCACCGCCGAGGACCTGGACGACAAGACCGCCACGGGCACGACGGCGGAGGGGCTCGCCGGGCTGCGCGAGCAGGGCGGCCGGATCCTCCCCGCGCTCCTCGACGAGGAGGTCACCGCCGTCTACGCGGGGCTGCGGGCCGCCACCGGGCAGGAGGACTACCGGATCGCCGCCCACCCCGGGCTGCGGTACGTGACGGTGGGGGGGATCCGTTCCACCGGGCTCACCGCCTCCCTGGCCATCGCCGAGCACGTGCTCGGCCTCCTCGCGGACTGCGGCCTCGATCCGGGGCCGGCCCGCCCGCTCGCCCCGGTCCGGATGCCGAACCTCGGCGAGGCCTTCCCCCGCCCGTACCGGGACGCCGGACTCATCGCGCGCGACCCGGAGTTCGGGACGATCGTCTGCCACTGCGAGCGCGTCACCCGGGGCGAGATCCGGGCCGCGCTCGCCTCGACGATCCCGCCCGGCGGCCTCGACGGACTGCGCCGGAGGACCCGCGCCCGGGGCGGCCGCTGCCAGGGCCACCACTGCGGCGCGGAGGTGCGGGCGCTGTTCGGTGAGGCGGCGCGGGAAGAGGACGGGAAGAGGGCGGCGCGGTGAGCCGGGCGGTGCGGTACGGGGAGGGAACACGGTGAGCCGGGCGGTGCGGTACGGGGAGGGGGCGTCGTGACCCGTACGGTCGACGTCCTCGTCGTGGGCGCGGGGCCCGCCGGGCTCGCCGCCGCCGCGCGGCTCGCGGCGGCGGGCGCGGGCCGCGTCGAGGTCCTGGAGCGGGAGGCCGCGGCCGGCGGGGTGCCGCGCCACTGCTCCCGGCCGGGGTTCGGCGCGGACGCCCGGGGGCGCGCCCTGGACGGCCCGGCGTACGCGCGGCGCGCGGTGCGGGAGGCCCTGCGGGCGGGGGCGACGATCCGTACCGGCGTCTCGGCCACCGGCTGGGCCGGGCCCCTCACCCTGGACGTCACCGCCCCCACCGGCCTCGAACGCGTCCGGGCGGATGCGGTGGTCCTCGCCACCGGGGCCCGCGAACGGCCCCGCAGCGCCCGGCTCGTCCCGGGCACGCGGCCCGCGGGGGTGCTGACCACCGGCGAACTCCAGCGGACGGTGCTGCGCTTCGGGCCGCGACGGGAGCGCATCGGGCGCAGGGCCGTGGTCGTCGGCGGCGACCCGGTGGCCCGGGGCGCGGCGCGCACCCTGCGCGCGGCCGGAGTGGACGTGGTGGCCGTCGTCACCGGACTCCCCTCCCCCGCCGTCGCGTTCGCCGGAGCGCCGGTCCTCGTCGGCGCGGTCGTGACGGAGCTCCTCGGACGCGGTCGGCTGACGGGGGTCGCGGTGCGGGGCGGGGACGGCCGGACCACGGTGCTGCGGTGCGACACGGTGGTCTTCACCGGGGACTGGATCCCGGACCACGAGCTCGCCCGCGCCCGCGGGCTGCCGCTCGCGCCCGGCACCCGGGGCCCCGTGACGGACCGGGACTTCCGCACCGCCGAGCCCGGCGTCTTCGCCGTCGGCAACCTCCTGCGCGGGGTGGAGCCGGCGCTCGTGGCCGCCGCCGAGGGGCGCGCGGCGGCCGGGGCGGTGCTCGAACGGCTCGGCGGCCGCCCCTGGCCCGCCCCCGGAGTGCCCGTGACGGCGGCGGGCCCGCTGCGCTGGGTGACGCCCGGTCTGCTGGGCCCGGAGGCCGCCCCCCTGCTGGTACGGCCGGAGCGGCGGCTCTCGCGTCCGGTCCTGACCGTCGCCCAGGACGGCGTCCCGCTGCGGCGGGAGCGGCTGGGCGGAACGCTCGTCCCGTGGCGTTCGGTGCGGCTCGGGCCCCGGTGGACGAGCGGCGTGGACCTCGCGGGCGGCCCGGTGGCGGTGGACGCGGAGGAGTAGGGACGGCGCCGCGGGGGCTGCGGCGGGCGGGCCCTTCGGCCACACTGGAGCGCATGCCGGACAAGCGCAGCGCGGGTCTCCTGGTCTTCCGCCGTACGGCGGCCGGGGGCGTGGAGGTCCTCATCGGTCACATGGGCGGGCCCTTCTGGTCGTCCCGCGAGGAGTCGGCCTGGTCGATCCCCAAGGGGGAGTACGAGCCCGACGAGACGCCCGAGGCCGCGGCGCGCCGCGAGTTCCAGGAGGAGCTGGGCCTCCCGGCACCCGACGGCGCGTGGTTCGCCCTCGGCGAGGCCCGCCAGCGGAACGGGAAGCTCGTCACCATGTGGGCCGTCGAGGGCGACCTCGACCCGGCCGAGGTGGTGCCGGGGACCTTCGTCATGGAGTGGCCGCCCCGGTCGGGCGTCCGGGAGGCGTTCCCGGAGATCGACCGGGTGGGCTGGTTCACTCCGGAGGCTGCCGCTCCGCTGCTCGTCTCCGGGCAGCGGGTGTTCCTGGAGCGGCTGACGGCCCACCTCGACGGACGGGCCTGAGCCCGATTGTCAGACCCGTGCGAGAGGGTGGTGAGCGCCGAACTGTCGAGAGGGAGCCCGACATGACCACGATCACCGCCAGCGAGCGCGCGGCCGCCCAGGCGTACCTGCGGCTGCTCGAATCCACTCAGGCCGTGCTGACCGACCCGCAGCTCGCCCCGTACGCGGGAGCGATGCTCACCCACCCGATGGCGGAGGCCGACGAGGCGCTCCGCGCCGCCGGTCTCGCCGGGAACGAGGACCGGTTGCTGCGCCTCGTCTCCTCCCTGCGGGCCTCCCCCGCGAACGCCTGGGGGCGGACCGGCTGAGGGCGGGGGCGGTCAGGCGCCCGGGCGGACGGGGAGGGCCCGGACGCTGTTGCCGACGAAGCCGGAGTGGCGGGTCAGCTCGGCCTCCGGGACCGCGAGGTCCAGGTCGGGGAAGCGGGTGAAGAGCGCCTCCAGGGCGATCGCCGCCTCCATCCGGGCGAGCGGGGCGCCCAGGCAGTAGTGGGGGCCGTGGCCGAGCGAGAGGTGCTTCACCGCCCCGGCGCGGGTGATGTCGAAGCGGTCGGCGTCCGGGCCGTGCGCCTTCGTGTCGCGGCCCGCCGCCGAGTACCCGGCGAGGACGGGGGTGCCCCGCGGGATGAGGGTGCCGTCCACGGTGAGGTCACGGGTGGGGTAGCGGAACGGGAAGTAGCTGACCGGGCTGTCCCAGCGGAGGGTCTCCTCCACCACGTCGGCCCAGCCGGCGCGGCCGTCGAGGACGAGGGAGAGCTGCTCGCGGTGGGCGCAGAGCGCGCGGACCGCGTTGGTGACGAGGTTCAGGGTGGTCTCGTGGCCCGCGATGATCATCAGGAGCAGCGTGCCGATGAGTTCGTGCTGGCCGAGCCGGTCGCCGCCCTCGTCCCGGGCGGCGATGAGGGCGCTGGTGAGGTCGTCGCCGGGCGCGGCGGCCTTGTCGGCGGCGATGGAGCCCAGGAGTTCGACGAGCTCGCGGTTGGCGGCGACGGCCCGCGCGGGCTCGGTGTCGGTGGCGACGACCAGGCTGGAGAGGTGGTGCAGCCGGTCCTGGTGGGCCGGGTCGACGCCGAGGAGTTCGCAGATGACGCCGAGCGGCAGGGGCAGCGCGTAGTGGCGGCGCAGATCGGCGACGCCGCCGTCCGCGCGGGCGGCCTCCGCGAGCCCGTCGAGGAGGCCGGCGGTGACGGTCTCGACGCGCGGGCGGAGCTCCTCGACCCGGCGGGCGGTGAAGGCGCTGCTGACGAGGGTGCGCAGCCGGCGGTGGTCGGCTCCGTCCGCGGTGGTCATGCCGGGCACGGTGGCGAAGGTCCGCAGCGGCCAGCCGTCGGGTATGCGGCCCTCGGCGAGGGCGGTGAAGTGCTGGGGGCCCTTGGCGACGTCGGGGTGGGAGAGGAAGTCGCGCAGCGCGTCGTGGCCGAGCACCGCCATGCCCTCGATCTCGCCGGGCAGCACCACGGGGGCCACGGCGCCCTCGGCGAGCAGCCGGGCGTTCGCCGCGTGCGGGCAGCCGCCGGCCGGGTCCATGCGGTACGGCGGGGCGGGGTGCGGGGTGTTCAAGGAAGGGACTCCTGACTGCGGGGCCGTCTCGGCAGGTGGGCGGTCAGATCCTACGGTCAACCCCGGTCTTTTCGTACGGAGTTGCCCGACGGGAACCGTACTCCGGCCGACGTTCGGGACGCGTCACGGCGGCGCTGCCCGTCGGCGCCGGCGCGGGCTTGTTCGCGGACCCCGGGTCGTCCGGCAGGCCGGCCGCGGCACACCGGGCCGGGTCGTCCGCCCGGGAACGCGGAACGTACGGCTCGCGGTCCACGCATCACCAGGGCACTGTTCCGCCGTCGTCGAAGAACCCGCCGGTCGGTCCGTCGTCGGGCAGGGTCGCGAGGTGGATCGCGATCGCCGCGCCCTGGTGGGGGGTGCGGACGCCCCGGAAGCCGTTGAGGCCGGTGGCGGTGAAGCCGGGACAGCCGGAGTTGATCAGGATGCCGGTGTCGCCCAGTTCCCTGGCGTATTGGACGGTGACGGCGTTGAGGAAGGTCTTGGACGCCAGGTACGCGGCGGGGACCGGGCCCATGTCGATGCCGGGCGTGGTCTGCAGGACGAGCGAGCCGACGCTGCTGGACATGTTGACGATCCGCGGCGATGCCGAGGCGCGCAGCAGGGGCAGCATCGCGTTGGTGACGCGGATGACCCCGATCACGTTGGTCTCCACGACGCCCCGTACGGTCGCGGGATCGACCGCGGTGGGCGTCTGCGGCATGCCGCCGGTGATCGCGGCGTTGTTGACCAGGACGTCGAGCCCTCCGGCGCGGTCGGCGATCAGTTCGGCCGCGGCGGCCGCACTCGCGTCGTCCGTCACGTCGAGCGGAACGCCGAACGCGTCGGCCCCGGCCGCGCGCAGCTTCTCCACCGCGGTGTCGCGGCGCTGTCGGTCCCGCGCGCCCACGCCGATTCGCCAGCCGAGGGCGCCCAGGCCCGCCGCGATCTCGTACCCGATTCCTCTGTTCGCGCCGGTCACCAGCGCGATCGTCTGTTCGCTCATGCCACCGAGCGTGGCGCGGACCCGGACCGGACGTCCAAGACCGACCGGGTGGGCGTCGATACCGCACGGATATCGGTCGTGGTGAGCGGGCGGATACGATGACGCGGTGGAGACGCGGGAGTTGCGGTACTTCGTCGCCGTCGCGGAGGAGCTGCACTTCGGGCGGGCGGCGCGGCGGCTCGCCATGGCCCAACCACCGCTGTCGCGGGCGATCCAGCGGCTCGAGCGGCGGCTCGGGGTGGTTCTGCTCGACCGCACCGCTCGCGCAGTCGCCTTGACCGAGGCCGGGTCGGTGCTTCTGCGGGAGGCCCGGGCCGCACTCGACGCGGTCGAAGCCGCCGAACGCCGCACCCGCCGCGCAGCTGCCGCACCGTCCGGCGTGGTGCTGGCCACGAAAGCCGGAGCGGCCGGCGAACTGTTGGCGAAGCTGCTGGAGGCCTACGCCGCCGAGCCCGGCGCGGTCGCCGTCGAGGTGGTGCTGTGCGGGCCCGGCGAGCAGGAGGGGCTGCTGCGCGACGGGCGCGCCGACGTCGCCCTGCTCCAGCGGCCCTTCGACACGACGGCCGGACTCGACACCGAGGACCTGTACACCGAACGGCAGGTCGTGGTCCTGCCCGCGGGGCACCCCTTGGCCGGCCGACCCCATGTGTCGATGGCCGAGGTCACCACGCTGACGGGCCTGCCCCTGCCGCGCTGGCCCCGGCGGGGCGGGGCGCCTCCGGACGGCCCCGGCCCGCAGGTGCGCGACCACACCCAGTTGTTCCAGCTGATCGCGCTCGGACGGGCCTGCGCGGTCGTGCCCGAGTCCCTCCGCGTCCACCTGCGCGACGATCACGCGACGGTGCCGGTACCGGACGCGCCGGCCGTCACGACCGTCATCGCCTGGCCACCGCACAGCAGGTCCAAAGCCGTCGCCGACCTCGTCCGCACCGCGACACGCCTCCGGGGCGCGTCCGGAAAGTAGCGCCGTCCGCCCGGAGGGCGGGGCTCGCGGCGTCCGGCGCGTGCGCGGGCCCCGGCCGCCGGGGTGCCACCCGGGCGGAGGCACGACGCGCCGCCGTACGCCCCACCCGCTACGCCGGTCGGCGCACTCCGATCTGCGCGCTCCGCACCTCCTTCCTACGGTGACTGAATGATCGTCACGTCAGCTGTCCGTCATGCCGCCGCCGGTTCCGCGGCGCTGCTGTTCGTGCTGCCCGTTCCGGCGGCCGCCGCCTCCCCCGCCACCCCCGTCACGTCCTTCGTCGGGGAGCCCACGCCGCCCGCGCGCCAGTACGTCGACCCGGTGCGCCTCGACCGGCAGGGCACGCAGGTGCAGCGGCTGCCGGGAGCCCCTTCCCTGCCGTCGGTCTCCGCGCTGTCGTGGGTCGTGGCGGACGCCTCCTCGGGCGAGGTGCTCGCCGCGCGGAACGCGCACCGGAAGCTGCCTCCGGCCAGTACCCTCAAGGCGCTGTTCGCGCTCACCGCCCTCCCCCACCACGCGCCGTCCGAGCGGCACACCGTGGCCGATGCCGAGCTGACCGGGATCGGGTCCGGAAGCAGCCTGGTCGGGGTGAAGGAGGGGTACACGTACAAGGTCTCGGACCTGTGGAACGGCGTCTTCCTCAGCTCGGGGAACGACGCCGTGCACGTGTTGGCGGCGATGAACGGCGGCTGGGAGTCGATGACCCGGCAGATGCAGGAGAAGGCCCGCTCCCTGGGCGCCCAGGACACCCACGTGGTCTCCCCCGACGGGTACGACGCCCCCGGGCAGGTGTCCTCCGCGTACGACCTGGCGGTGTTCGGCCGGGCCGGGCTCCAGGACCCGGAGTTCGCCCGGTACTGCTCGACGGCGTACGCGGACTTCCCGGCCGGCTCCTGGTCGTACGGCATCGCCAACACCAACCGGCTCCTGACGGGCGCGGACGGGGTGGGCCGCTACCCCGGACTCCTCGGGATCAAGAACGGCTACACGAGCAACGCGGGCAACACCCTGATCTCGGCGGCCCGGCGCGGTGACCGGACGCTCGTGGTGTCGGTGATGAACCCCCAGGAGGGCGGCGGCTTCGCCGTGTACGAGGAGGCCCGGTCGCTGCTCGACTGGGGCTTCGGGGCCGCGGGCCGGGTGCGGCCGGTGGGCTCGCTCGCGCCGGTGCGGGCGAAGGCAGCGGTCGATCCGGGCGCGCGGGCCGTGTCGGTGGCCCGGGAGGGACGCGGCGCGAAGACGGCGGACCGGGAGGGGCGGGGCGCGGCGGCGGCGCCCCGGCCCGGGGCCGAGACGGCGGCCGCGCCCGCGAGGAGGACCCTGGAGGCGGGGTCCTCGGGCCCGTCGGCCGGCCTTCCGCTGACCCTGGTGGGCTCGGCCTGCGCCGCCGCGCTCGCCCTGTGGGGGTGGCGGCGCAGGGCGGCGGCCCGGCGGGCCTGACGCCCGCCCCGTGGACCGCCGGTCGTGCGGCGCCGCTGGAGACACCGGGCCCGGGTCGTGCCGGCGACGGTTCGGTGGGCGCCGCACGGTCCGGCTCCTAACCTGCGGGAAGACCGCCCGGGGCCGGCCCGGGCGGCTTTTCCGAGGAGCGACGCGATGACGGACCGGGCACTGACGGACCGGGCGGCGGCGGAGGACCGGGCGGCGGAAGAGGCGGTGCCGTCCGTGCGGATCGCCGAGCGGTTCCGCGAGCTGAACGGCGACCATCCGATGACCGCCGCCGACGACGCGTACGTCACCGCCCAGTTCGTCCCGCTGGACGCGTTGTGCGCCGCACTCGGCCGGGACCCCGACGAGGTCCGGTCGCTGATGCTCGCGGGACTGCTGCCGCTGCCCGGCTACCTGCGGTCGGACGGCGCCGAGATGGTGCCGCGCGATCTGTTCGCGCTCGCCGACGCGGCGGGCGGCGTCGACCGCCTGCGCGCGTGGTTCACCGGGCACTGGGAGGACCCGGACCGGGGCGAGGAGGAGTGGGCGGCGTATCTGAGCGGCCGGTACGTCTGCCTGCACGCGGTCACTCCGGCGAACATCCACCGGAAGGACGAGCTGACGGCGGAGATCACCGCGCGCCTCGCGGAGGCCGGGGACGACCCCTCGCCGGAGTGGCGCGCCGCCCTCCACGCATGCGTGGACGAGCTGGACGCCCTGGAGCCCGCGTTCACGGCGTACGACCGGCTGCGGTTCGGCGGACCGGTCTCGCGGGACGCCTGTGTGGAGGTCCCCAGGGCGCTCTTTCCCCTCGCGTCCCGCTGAGCGGCGACCCGGCGGGGCCTGGGCCCCGGGTCGCCGCCGTCGGACGGGTCAGGCGCCGACGTACTCCGCGAGGTGCTCGCCGGTGAGGGTCGAGCGGGCCGCGACGAGGTCGGCGGGCGTGCCCTCGAAGACGATCTTCCCGCCGTCGTGGCCCGCGCCGGGGCCCAGGTCGATGATCCAGTCGGCGTGCGCCATGACGGCCTGGTGGTGCTCGACGACGATGACCGACTTGCCGGAGTCCACGAGCCGGTCGAGCAGGCCGAGGAGCTGCTCGACGTCGGCGAGGTGGAGGCCGGTGGTCGGCTCGTCCAGGACGTAGACGCCCCCCTTGTCGCCCATGTGCGTGGCCAGCTTGAGGCGCTGTCGCTCGCCGCCGGAGAGCGTGGTGAGCGGCTGGCCGAGGCTCAGGTAGCCGAGCCCGACGTCGACGAGCCGGGCCAGGATCCGCCGCGCGGCCGGGGTGCGCGCCTCTCCGGAGCCGAAGAACTCCTCGGCCTCGGTCACGGACATGGCGAGCACCTCGCTGATGTCCCGGCCGCCGAGGAGGTGTTCGAGCACCGAGGGCTGGAACCGCTTGCCCTCGCAGTCCTCGCAGGTGAAGGAGGTGCCGGCCATCATCCCCAGGTCGGTGTAGAGGACGCCCGCGCCGTTGCAGGTGGGGCAGGCGCCCTCGGAGTTGGCGCTGAACAGCGCGGGCTTCACGCCGTTGGCCTTGGCGAAGGCCTTGCGGATCGGGTCGAGCAGCCCGGTGTACGTGGCGGGGTTGCTGCGCCGGGAGCCGCGGATCGCGCCCTGGTCGACGGAGACCACCTCCTCGCCTGCGGGGATCGAGCCGTGCACGAGCGAGCTCTTGCCGGAGCCGGCGACGCCGGTCACGACGGTGAGCACGCCGAGCGGGATGTCGACGTCGACGTCGCGCAGGTTGTGCGTCGACGCGCCGCGGATCCTCAGGGCCCCGGTGGGCCTGCGGACCGATTCCTTGACGGCGGCCCGGTCGTCGAGGTGGCGGCCGGTGACGGTGCCGGAGGCCCGCAGTCCGTCCACGGTGCCCTCGAAGCAGACGGTGCCGCCGGCCGTGCCGGCGCCGGGGCCGAGGTCGACCACGTGGTCGGCGATCGCGATGGCCTCCGGCTTGTGCTCCACGACGAGCACCGTGTTGCCCTTGTCGCGCAGCTGGAGCAGCAGGTCGTTCATCCGCCGGATGTCGTGCGGATGCAGGCCGATGGTGGGCTCGTCGAAGACGTACGTGACGTCGGTGAGCGAGGAGCCGAGGTGGCGGATCATCTTGACGCGCTGTGCCTCGCCGCCCGACAGCGTGCCCGAGGGGCGGTCGAGGGAGAGGTAGCCGAGACCGATCTCCACGAACGAGTCCAGGGTTCGCTGGAGCGCGGTGAGCAGCGGGGCCACCGAGGGCTCGTCGAGGCCGCGGACCCAGGCGGCGAGGTCGCTGATCTGCATCGCGCAGGCGTCGGCGATGCTGATCCGCCCGATCTTCGACGCCCTGGCGCCCTCGCTGAGCCGGGTGCCGTCGCAGTCGGGGCAGGTGGTGAAGGTGACGGCCCGCTCGACGAACGCCCGGATGTGGGGCTGCATGCCCTCCTTCTCCTTGGCCAGGAAGGACTTCTGGATGCGCGGGATCAGACCCTCGTAGGTCATGTTGATCCCGGCGATCTTCATCCGGACCGGCTCGTGGTGGAGGAAGGCCCGGAGTTCCTTCTCGGTGTACTCGCGGATCGGCTTGTCCGGGTCGACGAGGCCGGACTCGCTGTAGAGGCGGTGGTTCCAGCCGCCCGGGGTGTAGCCGGGGACGGTGAGCGCGCCCTCGGCGAGCGACTTGGAGTCGTCGTAGAGCCGGCCGAGGTCGATGTCGGAGACCGTGCCCCGGCCCTCACAGCCCGGACACATGCCGCCGGTGCGCTCGAAGGTCGTCTTCTCGGCCTTCCTGTCGCCGCGCTCGACGGTGATCGCGCCGCTGGCCCGGACCGAGGGGACGTTGAAGGCGTAGGCGCCGGGCGGGCCGATGTGCGGCTCGCCGAGGCGGCTGAAGAGGATCCGCAGCATCGCGTTGACGTCGGTGGCGGTGCCGACGGTGGACCGGGGGTCCGCTCCGAGGCGCTGCTGGTCGACGATGATCGCGGTCGTCAGGCCTTCGAGGACGTCGACCTCGGGCCGGGCGAGCGTCGGCATGAAGCCCTGGACGAAGGCGCTGTACGTCTCGTTGATCAGCCGCTGCGACTCGGCGGCGATCGTGTCGAACACGAGGGAGCTCTTGCCCGAGCCGGAGACGCCGGTGAAGACCGTGAGCCGGCGCTTCGGGATCTCGATGCTCACGTCCTTGAGGTTGTTCTCCCGCGCGCCGTGCACGCGGATCAGGTCGTGCCGGTCGGCGGCGTGGGGGGCGGGCGTCCGCTCGTCCGCACCCGGCGCTCTGTTCATCGTGTTCATGGCAGTCACGCTAGTGGCGGCACGGGGGGCGTGCTTCTCGATTCCTGATCTCCGCGGTCGTCACGTAGCGCTCCGCGGCGAGGACGGCCTCGCGGGCGGTGCGCACTCCCATCAGGACGCACAGGGTGTACGCCGTGTCCTCGAAGCGCCGGCGGGCCGACAGGTCGCACGGCCTGTCCAGCACGGTCCGCTCCTGGGCGCGGAAGTGCCGGAGCAGCCGGTCGACCGTGTTCCTGTCGGGCAGCAGCATGGCCGTTCTCCTGTCTCCTGAGTCGCTTCATGTTCCCGGCCGTCGGCCGTGTCCGCGACCCATACGGACACGCTGGGTGACAACGAGGGCCAGGGGTGGTTGCCGGAATGCGCTTCCGCCGCCCATGGCGGAGGGTCGGAGACATGAATCCGAGCACGATTTCGCGCGTCGTCGTCACGGGCGCCACCGGCAACGTCGGCACGAGTCTCGTCCGGCTCCTGGCAAGCGAGCCGGAGGTCGGCTCCGTCCTCGGCCTCGCCCGCCGCCGGCCCGGTTTCGACCTTCCCGGGGTGGAGTGGGCCGAGCTGGACCTCTCCCGCGACGGGGACGAGCCCCGGCTCGCGCAGTACCTGTCGGAGGCGGACGCGGTGGTGCACCTGGCCTGGCGGTTCGGGCCGACCCACGACCCGGTGGAGACCTGGCGGACCAACGTCCTGGGGTCGGTCCGCGTCTTCGACGCGGTGGCGGCGGCCCGGGTGCCGGTCCTGGTGCACGCCTCCTCGGTGGGCGCGTACTCCCCCGGCCCCGAAGGCGGCTCCCCGGTGTCCGAGGCGTGGCCGACGCACGGGTGGCCGGGTGCCGCGTACACCCGGGAGAAGGCCTATCTGGAGCGGGTCCTCGACACGTTCGAGCGGGACCATCCGCTGACCCGGGTGGTCCGGATGCGTCCGGCGTTCCTCTTCAAGGAGGAGTCGGCGAGCGAGCAGCGGCGGATCTTCGCGGGGCGGTTCTTCCCGGGCCAGCTGATGCGGCCCGAACTGCTTCCGCTGCTGCCGGAGTTCGAGGGGCTCCGTTTCCAGGTCCTGCACACCGAGGACGCGGCGGACGCCTACCGCAGGGCGCTGCTGCGGGACGTCCGGGGCCCGTTCAACCTCGCCGCGGACCCGGTGATCGACGGGGCGACGCTGGGCGAGCTGTTGAACGCCCGGCCGGTGAAGGTGCCCGCCGGCGCGGTGCGGGGCGCCCTGTCGGCGGCCTGGCGGCTGCGGCTGGTCCCCGCCTCCCCGGGTCTCTTCGACGCGCTGCGGCACCTGCCGCTGCTCGCCACCGAACGGGCCCGGCAGGAGCTGGGCTGGGAGCCGGCGGCGAGCTCGCTGGAGGCCCTGGAGGCGTTCCTGCGCGGGGTCCGCGGGGGCACGGGCGACGACACGGCTCCGCTGGCGGGACGCCGCATCGGCTGACGGCGCCCGCCGGAGGCGGGGGCGGGCGCGTCGGGGGGAGGGACGGGCCCGCCGGAGCCGGGGCGGGCGGCGTCGCTCCCCGGGCGGCCGACGGCGCCCGCCGGAGGCGGGGCGGGCGGTGTCGGTGCCCGTCAGCGTCCGGCGGACCAGTCGACGAGGCGGATGGCCGCGCCGGCGGCTTCGCGGCCGCGGCAGTGGGCGCGGTGGCGGCGCAGGAGGGCGTCGACGTCGAGGTGGCGGGCGAACTCGGGGCGGGCGGCGAGGCGCTGGGCGTAGGCCCACAGGGCGGGGTGGGCGGCGACGCGGTCCATGGCGGCGGCGTCGAGGTGCCAGCGGTGCACGGTGTCGAGCTGGACGAGGGTGACCCAGACGTGCACGTCGGCGGCGGTCGGGGCGTCGCCGAGGACGTACGGCCGGTGGGTGAGGCGGCGCTCCAGGGAGCCGAGCGCGGCGAGGAGGACGGTGAGCGGGTCGTGGTGGGCGGATTCGCCGTCGAGACCGAGTTCGCCGGCGCGCTGGGCCGCCCGGTTGACGCTCCGCTCGCACAGGTCGGCGATCGCGTCGACGTCGTCGCGGTGCGCTTCGGGCAGCAGGTCGGGACCGTCTCCGCGGAAGCGCAGGGCGAGGTCCCGGAGGATGTCGGGGACGTGGGTGCTGACGATCCGTCCGGTCCAGCCGTCGCTGAGGACGGGTGCGGCGGCCGGGCCGGTGTAGAGGTGGGCGCTGGCCTCGTACAGCGGGCGGAGCGCGGCGTACCCGCCGTCGGGCGTGTCGGGGGTGCCGGGGAGCACGGTGAGCGGGAGCGTGGCGTCGAGTCCGAGCAGGCCGTGGGTGAGGGCGATGCTCAGACACCGGGGGTCGGACGGGTCGACGTGGAGGCGGTAGCGGTGCGGGACGGCGTAGTGGCCGCTGTTCGCGTCTCGGCCGATCCGGCCCCGGAAGACGGGCACGGCGGCGGAGGCGGGCAGGAGCCGGGACGGGACGACGACGGACATGGTTCTCCCTCGGGGGTGCTCGGTGCCGGCTCGGGCGGCGCGCGACGGCGCGACGCGGCGGTGCGACGCGGCGGCGGCCGCGCGGGGCCCGGGGCGGCAGAAGTACGGGAAGAGGAGACGGGCGGACCGCGGCGGGCGTCTCAGCGGACGGGGTGGACGCCCGCGCGGGGACGGCGACTCGCCGCGCTGCAGACCCGCAGCAGATCGATGTGCCGGCGGGAGGTCAGGGACGGCGGACGCGGGAGGGACGGGGCGGGCGGGGTGTCCCTCCGGCCGGTGCGTCCCATGGTTCCCTACCTGTTCGCTCGGTTTCCCGTCCTCGAGTGTCCGGCGGGCCGCGGTTGCCGTCAAGGGTGCGGTACGGGCCGTCTCGGGGTGCGGTACGGGCTGTCTCGGGGTGCGGTACGAGTCGCCGCGCGGGCGGCCGGAACGCCCACGGGCGCGCGGAACCGGGTGCACGGCTCCGGCCGCACCCGTGCGGGATAATGCGCGCATGCGCATTTCAGCCAGGGCCGACTACGCGGTGCGGGCCGCCCTCCAGCTCGCCGCAGCCCAGGACGCGGGGCCGCTCAAGGCGGAGGCCATCGCGGTGGACCAGGACATCTCGCACAAGTTCCTGGAGGGCATCCTCGGCGACATGCGCAAGGGCGGTCTGGTGCAGAGCCAGCGGGGCGGCAACGGGGGGTACTGGCTGGCCCGTCCGGCCGAGACGATCTCGGTCGCGGACGTCATCCGCTGCGTGGACGGCCCGCTGGTCTCCGTACGGGGAGAACGGCCGCCGGACCTGTCGTACTCGGGGCCGGCCGAGTCGCTGCTGACGTTGTGGATCGCCCTGCGGGCCAGTGTCCGGGGCGTGCTGGGGGTGTCCCTCGCGGAGCTCGCGGCGGCGAAGCTGCCGGCCGGGATCGTGGCGCTCGCGGACGATCCGGAGGCCTGGACGAACCCCTGACCGACCGGGGTCGCCCTCTCGCCACCTGCGTCGATCCGACGCGGTCTCGCCCATCGACACGACCTTGTCCGACCCGTGGACGCCCCTTGGGGTCGCGCGGCCGCCTCTGCCAGTATCCCTACTATTCCAGTGGGGATACTAGGGATCGGGTGAGGTGACGTGAGTACGCCGAGGAGATCGCCGAGGAGAACAGCGATACGGACCGCCTCCGCACCGGCCGGCGGACCCGTCGACCGGCCGGGCGACGACGAGATCTGGCCCCGCGTCACCCGCGAGATCGCCGACGACCTCGCCGTCGACGCCCTCGCCCGGGACCGGGCCGGCAAGGCGCCCTTCGACGAGGTCGCCCGCCTCCAGGAGGCGGGCCTGCCCGGCCTCCTCACCGCGCCGGGACCGACCCGGCGGGGCGCCGACTGGCAGGCCGCCTGCGCGGTCGTGCGGGAGATCTCCGCCGCCGACAGCTCGGTGGGCGAACTCCTCGCCCACCACTACGCGTTGTCCTGGAGCAGCCGCTTCTTCGGCCCCGCGCCCGGCACCGGCGGCACCCGCTCCCCCGCGCTCGCCCTCGACGTGTGCACGGCCGAGGAGCGCTGGCTGCTCGCCGGCGGCATCGAACCGCCGCCCTCCGAATCCACCCCCGGCCTCACGCTCACGCCCGCCGAGGGCCCCGGCGGCGGCTGGATCCTCGACGGGCGCCGGGCCTTCGCCTCCGGCGTCACGGTCGCCGACCGGCTCGTCGTCGGCGCGCGGCCCGGCGGCTCCGGCGACCTCCTCGTCGTCCTCGTGGACCCGGGGCACCCGGGGGTGTTCACGGAGGCCGCCGCGGACCGGGTCGGCCAGCGCCTGGCCGGGGCCGGCACCGTCACGTTCGACCACGTCCCGGTGGAGGCCCGGCACGTCCTCGGGGCCCTCCCGCACGACGAGCACGCCGTCGCGCCCTTCACCGCCCTCGCCCCGCTCGCCCTGCGGCTGCTCCTCGTCCACGTCGGGCTCGGCATCGCCGAGGGGGCGCTCGCGGAGGCCCGGGACGTCAGCCGCGCCGGACAGGCGGGCGCCGTCCCCGCCGACCGGGCCGGAGGCCCGACGGGCGCGGACGGCGCCCTCGGCGCCGGGGACGACCCGTACCTGCTGCTCGCCTACGGGGAGCTGGCGACGGCCGCGCACGCCGCCGCCGCGGTGGTGGAGCGGGCCACGCACGCCCTCGCCGGGGGGCTGCCGGCCGAGTGGTCGCTCGGCCTGGAGGAACGCGCCGACATCGCCGTCCTCGTGGCGGCGGCCGAGACGGTCACCGGACGGGCGGCCGTCCACATCACCACGCGCGTCCTCGAACTCGTCGACGGCGCGGCGGGAGCCGGCGCCCAAGGCGGCGGACCGGGTTTCGACCGCTTCTGGCGCAACGCCCGCGCGCTCACCGCCTCCACCCAGGCGGCCCACCGGCTGCGCGACATCGGGGACCACTACCTCCACGGCACCCACGCCCGGCTCACGCTGCTGGCCTGAGCGGAAAGGCACCGGAGGACGGACGGACCGGCATGTCGGGACGTCCGTCCCCCTCGTCGAGCCGTCGATGGGCCCAAGCTGGAGGGAGGAGGGCCCGCCGGCCGGCGGGCCCGTCACCGCACCGACGGAGGCAGCCCGATGAGTCGTGAGATCGTCGCAGGAGTGGACGGCTCCCCCGAGAGCCTCGCCGCGGCCGACTGGGCCGCCCGGGAGGCCCTGCACCGGGGCCTCCCGCTACGGCTCGCGCACGCGTGGCGCTGGGAACCGCTCGACCTTCCCCTCGTCCAGGACCCCGACGCCCAGCAGCGCGCGGCGTACGCCGTCCTGCACGAGGCCGAGGCCACGATCTCCGCCCGCCACCCGGGGCTCGCGCTCACGGCCGAACTGCTCCCCGACGTCCCGGTCACCGCGCTGCTCGGCACCGAGGACCGGGCCGAGATGCTCGTCATCGGCTCGCGCGGCCACGGCGCCGTCGCCGGATTCCTGCTCGGCTCGTACGGGCAGCGGATCATCGCCGCCTCCGCCCGGCCGGTCGTCGCCGTCCGGTCCCGCGACGGCGAGCAGGCCGAACCGCCGTCGGGATACGTGCTCGTCGGTCAGCTGGGCAGCCCGGAGGACAGCGCCGCCCCGCTCGGCTTCGCCTTCGAGACCGCCGCCGCGCGCGGGGCGGGCGTACGGGCCGTGCGCGCGTGGAGCCTGCCGCCGCTGTACGCGTACAGCCCGGCCTCGATGCGGCTCGCGGACGAGGCCGGCGGGCTCGTCCCGTACGAGGAGAAGGCGTTGCGCGAGGCCCTCGCCCCCTGGCGCGAGCGGTACCCCGACGTGCCGGTCTCCGAGCACGTCGAGCTGGGCAGCGCCGGTCAGGTGCTGCTCTCCGTCTCGGGCGGTGCCCAGCTGCTCGTGGTCGGCCGGCGGGCCCGGCGCGGGGCCGTCGGGTCGCGGATCGGCTCCGTCGCGCACGCGGCGCTCCACCTCGCGCCCTGCCCGGTGGCGGTCGTCCCGCAGGGCTGAGAGGCTCGGACACGGGTTGACGCGCCGTGTTGACGAGGGGTGTCGGGGCCGCGGTGGCCGGAAAGCCTTACCGCCGTCGCCCCGGTGGTCCTCCCGGCACCGGCCGCCCGGCGATCCCGGCGAGAGAACGGAGCTCCATGCGGCACCACGACCGTCCCGGCCACTCCGAAGACCTTGAGGGCCCGGCGCGCCCCGACCGCCTCGACGGCCTCCGGCCACGCGCCGGGGGCCGGCACCGCAGACCCGGCGGGGCGCGGCGACGCGGCCCGCGCCGTCCGTCGTTCCGTACCGCCGTCGTCCTCGCCGGTTCCGCGGCGGTGGTCCTCACGGTGGCGGCCGGGATGTACGTGGCCGCCCCGGCCACCGGCACGCCGGCCGCCGCGGCCCCACCCGGGGCGGCGGCCCCGGACCGGGCCGCCACCGGGAAGGCCGCGCGGTTCGTGCGGGACGTCGTCGCGCTCGTCAACGCCGAGCGGGGAAAGGCCGGTTGCGGTCCGCTGCGCCCGGAGGAGCACCTGCGCGACGCGGCCCAGGGGCACGCCGACGACATGGCCGCCCGCGGCTACTACGAGCACCACAGCCCGGAGGGCCGGGACGCGGGCGACCGGATGAACGGCGCCGGATACGAGTGGGCGGCCTGGGGGGAGAACATCCACCGCGGGCCGAAGACCCCGGCCCGCGCCATGGAGGACTGGATGGACAGCCCCGGGCACCGGGCGAACATCCTCAACTGTTCCTTCGAGGACATCGGCGTCGGGGTGTCCCTCGCGGCCGGCGGCCCCTGGTGGGTGCAGGACTTCGGCGCCAGGCGCTGAGGGGCCCGCCCGCCGTTCAGGAGGCGGGGGCGGCCAGTTGCTGCACCCAGATCCTGCCGCCGGGACCGGGCACCGACGCCACGCCGGTGTCCCGGTACCGGCAGTCGAGCATGTTCTCCTCGTGCATGGCCCCGTCCCGCCAGTCCTCGACGACGCCCTCCGGGTCGGCCGCGCCGCGGGCCAGGTTCTCCGCCCAGGCGCTCCAGTCGTATCCGGCGGCGGTGATCCTGGCGTCCGCGAAGTCGCCCTCGGGGGTCCTGTGCCCGTAGTAGCCGCGCGCCACCATGTCGCGCGCGGAGGCGCGGGCCGCCTCGACCAGCCGGGGGTCGGTCCGCAGCGGAGCGCAACCGGCCGAGGCCCGGAGCCGGTTGACGAGCGCGGTGACCCGCTCCCCCGGGTCGGGGGCCGGCCTCGGGCGCGGGGTGCGGCGGGGCGCGGGCGCGGTGGTCGTGGGCGGGGGCGCGGGGGCGGCCGTGACCGACGGGCTCGGGGCGGCCGTGGCCGGAGTGACCGCGGGGGCGGCGACGGTCCGGTCGGGCCGGAGGTGTGCCTCCGGCCGCGGCGGTACGAGGAGGGCGGCCGCCCCGAGGACGGCGACGGCCGCGACCCCGGCGGCGAGGGCGCGCCGCGGCGGGGTCCACCGTCCGCCGGTGCCGGTGCCGGTGCCGGTGGTGGTGCCGGTGGTGGTGCCGGTGCCGGTGGCGTCGGGCAGCTCGGTCGCGTGGGCGGTGTACTCCGTCGCCGGCGTGTCCGTGAGCGTGGCGGCGGCCGTCAGGGGCGGGACGAGGCCGATGCCGACGAGCAGGCCCTCGACGGGGGCGAGGCCGCTGCGGCCCGCCACGCGGGAGGTGCAGGCGGCACAGGTGCGCAGATGGCGGGCTATCCGCTTGCGCCAGAGCGGGGAGGGGCGGCCGTCCCAGGTGGTGAGGGCCTCGGTGAGCTCCGGGCACGGCGGCAGGGCGTCCAGGGCGCGGACCACGGCGCGGCCGGTGTCCAGGCGTTCCTTCATCCGCTGGACGCGGACGGCGGCGTGCTGCGGGGTGATGCCGAGGCCTTCGGCGAGCTCGGCGCGGGTGAGTTCGCCGGCGGCTTCCAGCCACCACAGGGCGAGGAGTTCGGCGTCGTCCTCGTCGAGCCAGCGGGTCGCGCGGGCCACGTCGCGGCGCTGCCCGGAGAGGCCGAGGCGCAGGATGGTGAGGTCGGTGAAGTCGCCGGCCGGGTCGGCGAGGTCCGTGGCCCGGTCGAGGCCGGGCTCGGGCGCCCGCCGGCGCTCGTGCCAGCGGCGCCGTATCCCGTTCATGGCGATGGCGACGAGCCAGGACCGGAAGCGGGACGGGTCCCGGAGGCCGGTCAGGCCGTCGAGGGCGCGGACCATCGTCTCCTGGACGATGTCGTCCGTGTCGGCGTGGCCGTCGAGGGCCCGGCCGACGATGTCGTGGACGAGCGGCAGATGGGCGCGGACCAGCGCGTCCCTGGCGTCCGCGTCACCCGCCCTGGCCGCCTCCACGAGGGCGGTGGTGCGTCGCTCGTCGCTGTGCATGGGTGTTGCTCCCTCATCCCTGGTACGAGTCCCCCGGCATGGGAGACCCGTGGGTACGGGAGGGATAACACTTCTGTGGGGACGGCGGCTATCTCGGGGGTACGGGCAGGCTCGGGACCGTGGCCCCGTTCCCCTCCCGGACGGCTGCCACGACGGCGTCGTGGAGCTCGCGGCTCTCCTCCTCCGATCCGCACGGAACGGGACTGCCCGACATGGTGAACCAGTCGGATGCGCCGCTGTACTGCACGGCCACGCGTGCCTCGCGGTCGGCGAACGTCGTGTGCACGGTCAGATCGCCCGTGACGACGCCCACCTCCTCGGTCAGCACCCCACCTCGCCCGGTGTAGACACCGGCGGTCGTCCAAGATGCCCAGCTCATGCCCTCCAGGGTCACACCGGGGGGTGAGATGCGCCACCGACGGGACCGCCCCGGCCGGAGGAGTTCCGGCCGGGGCGGTGCGGGTGCCGCGCCGGATCAGGCGAGGGACGCGACGGCCTCGTTGAACGTGGCGGACGGGCGCATCACGGCCGCGGCCTTGGCCGGGTCGGGCTGGTAGTAGCCGCCGATCTCGGCCGGGGAGCCCTGGACGGCGACGAGCTCGTCGACGATCTTCTGCTCGTTCGAGGTGAGGGTCTCGGCGAGCGGGGCGAAGGCCTTGGCCAGCTCCGCGTCCTCGGTCTGGGCGGCCAGCTCCTGGGCCCAGTAGAGGGCCAGGTAGAAGTGGCTGCCGCGGTTGTCGATACCACCGAGGCGACGGGTCGGCGACTTGTCCTCGTTGAGGAAGGTGCCGGTGGCGCGGTCGAGGGTGTCGGCGAGGACCTGGGCGCGGGTGTTGCCCGTGGTGGTCGCGAGGTGCTCGAAGGAGGCGGCCAGGGCGAAGAACTCGCCGAGGCTGTCCCAGCGGAGGTAGTTCTCCTTGACGAGCTGCTGGACGTGCTTCGGGGCGGAGCCGCCGGCGCCGGTCTCGAAGAGGCCGCCGCCCGCCATCAGCGGGACGACCGACAGCATCTTGGCGCTGGTGCCCAGCTCCAGGATCGGGAAGAGGTCGGTCAGGTAGTCGCGCAGGACGTTGCCGGTGACCGAGATGGTGTCCTCGCCGCGGCGGATGCGCTCCAGGGAGAACTTCGTGGCCTCGACCGGGGACAGGATCTTGATGTCCAGGCCCTCGGTGTCGTGCTCCGGCAGGTACTGCTTCACCTTGGCGATGAGCTGCGCGTCGTGGGCGCGGTTCTCGTCCAGCCAGAAGACGGCCGGGGCGCCGGTGGCGCGGGCGCGGGTGACGGCCAGCTTGACCCAGTCCTGGATGGGCAGGTCCTTGGTCTGGCAGGCGCGGAAGATGTCGCCCTCGGCGACCTCCTGCTCCAGGACGACGCCGCCCTCGGAGTCGACGAGGCGGACGGTGCCGGCCTGGGCCATCTCGAAGGTCTTGTCGTGGGAGCCGTACTCCTCGGCCTTCTGCGCCATGAGGCCGACGTTCGGGACGGAGCCCATGGTCGACGGGTCGAAGGCGCCGTGGGCGCGGCAGTCCTCGATGACGGCCTGGTAGACGCCGGAGTAGCTGTGGTCCGGGAGGACCGCGAGGGTGTCGGCCTCCTGGCCGTCCGGGCCCCACATGTGGCCGGAGGTGCGGATCATGGCCGGCATCGAGGCGTCGACGATGACGTCGGACGGCACGTGCAGGTTGGTGATGCCCTTGTCGGAGTCGACCATCGCCAGGGCGGGGCCCTCGGCGAGCTCGGCCTCGAAGGAGGCCTTGATCTCGGCGCCGAGGCCGTGCGGGATGGCGTCCAGGCCGCCCAGGACGGTGCCGAGGCCGTCGTTCGGGGACAGGCCGGCGGCGGTGAGCACCTCGCCGTACTTGGCGAAGGTGTTCGGGAAGAAGGCGCGCACGACGTGGCCGAAGACGATCGGGTCGGAGACCTTCATCATCGTGGCCTTGAGGTGCACGGAGAAGAGCACGCCCTCGGCCTTGGCACGGGCGACCTGCTCGCTGAGGAAGGTGCGCAGGGCGGCGGCACGCATGACGGCGGCGTCGACGACCTCGCCGGCGATGACCTTCAGCGGCTCGCGGAGCTCGCTGACGGTGCCGTCGGCGGCGGTGAATTCAAAGCGGAGGGTGTCGTCCTTCTCGATGACGGCGGACTTCTCCGTGGAGGCGAAGTCGTTCTCGCTCATCGTGGCGACGTTCGTCTTGGACTCGGGGGTCCAGGCGCCCATGCGGTGCGGGTGGGTCTTGGCGTAGTTCTTGACCGAGGCGGGCGCGCGGCGGTCGGAGTTGCCTTCGCGCAGGACCGGGTTGACGGCCGAGCCCTTGATCTTGTCGTAACGGGCGCGGACGTCCTTGTCCTGGTCCGTACGCGGGTCGTCCGGGTAGTCCGGGAGGGCGTAGCCCTGCGCCTGGAGCTCGGCGATCGCGGCCTTGAGCTGCGGGATGGACGCCGAGACGTTCGGCAGCTTGATGATGTTGGCGGCGGGCGTCTTGGCCAGGTCGCCGAGCTCGGAGAGGGCGTCGGGGATGCGCTGGCCCTCCTCCAGGAACTCGGGGAAGACGGCGATGATGCGGCCCGCGAGGGAGATGTCACGCGTCTCGACCGTGACGCCGGCCTGCGAGGCATACGCCTGGATCACGGGCAGGAACGAGTACGTCGCCAGGGCAGGCGCCTCGTCAGTGTGGGTGTAGATGATGGTCGAGTCAGTCACCAGGTGCTCCGCTCCACGTCTGCGTATGCGAGATTGCTCGACATCAAGATATCTCGTGATCGCCGTCCTCGGTAAAGGGCCCCACGACCTCTCCGTCGTGCGGGACGCCCGCGGCCTCGACGAAGGGGCCGCCGAGCCGGTACGGGGCGGGGGCGCCGTCCACGTCGACGCGGCGGAGCAGGAAGAGCGGGATCAGACCGGCGGCGGCGACCACGCCCGCGGCGAGGGCCTGGCCGCAGCGGTGTGCGAGCCGCAGCTCCGCCGGGTCGTACGGGGCGGTGGCGGGCAGCGCGAGGGTGTCGCCGAGCAGCCACAGTCCGGCGCCCAGGCCGGCCGCGGCGAGGAGGGCGAGCGGGACGGTGGCGAGGAGGCCGGGCAGGGCGGATCCGCGTCGCGGAGCGGGGCGGACCTTGCCCTTGCGGGCGATGACGGCGAGGAGGCCGGAGGTCACGGCGAGGACGACGAGGGCGGCGGCGATGACGTCGCCGGGCCGGTGACGACCCGACGCGATGGTGTACGTGCCGACGGCGGCGGCCCAGAGCGTGGCGGCGCCGACGGCGAGGGCGCGCTGCCGGTGGGGGACGACGAGGACCAGACCGAGGGCGACGCCGAGGGCGAGCGTGGTCTGGGCGCTGGGGAATCCGCTGGGGACGAGGGCGCCGGCGGTGTCGACGAGCCGGGGCCGGGGCGCGTACCGCTGGAGGAGTCCGGTGAGGGCGAGGGCGGTGACGACCGCACCGACGGCGGCGGCGGTGAGGGCGTACCGCCTGCGTATGAGTCCGACGGCGAGGAGGAGGACGCAGCCGAGGGCGAGGGAGACGGTGGTGAGCCCGGCGAGGGAGGGATGATCGCGGAGCACCGTGACGGCCGCGGAGTCGGCGCGCCGGCCGGTCACGGCGGCGTCGCCCCAGCGGCGGCCGGTGGCGGTGAGCACGAGGCCCGCGTAGACGACGGTGAGGACGAGGACGGCCCCGAGGCAGGCACGCCGGGCCCGGGTGCGGGCCCGTGTGCTGAACGAGCCGGCGGCTTCGCCGGCCACGGCGGCGTACCACCAGGTGTCACCGGTCTTCAGCGGCCTCGGGGGGCCGCCGGCGCGGAGCCTGTCGTAGGAAGCCATGCCCCGATTCGAACCCACGCGCGCGCGTGGCGCCCGCTGGACGCACCCGAACGACACGCCGACGGGCGGGAACGGGGCGGGCGGGGCCCGCGGCCGCCCGGGAGGGCACGCGGCGGCACCCCCCGGAGCCGGGGCACGGCCGGTCGGGCGGCCCCCGGGGGCGCCCCCGGCGCTCGGAAGCGCGGGGTACCGGGACATGGCCCCCGAGCCTCCGGCACCGTGCCGGAGGCCGACGCGATCACGCCACGGCGAGGCGGCCCCGGTCGCGGTCGTGGCGACGGGTGCCGTAGAGGGTGAACGCCGTGTTCACCAGGGCGACGTGGCTGAGCGCCTGGGGCGTGTTGCCGAGCTGGCGGCCGGCCACGGGGTCCCACTCCTCGGCGAGGAGCCCGACGTCGTTGCGGACGTCGAGGAGCCGCTCGAAGACGGCCCGGGCCTCGTCGGCGCGGCCCGTCACGGCGAGCGCGTCGGCGTACCAGAACGTGCAGGCGACGAAGGTCCCCTCGGTGCCGCCGAAGTCGTCGAGGTCGTGCGTGCCGCCGTCCCGGACGTCGCCGTACCGGCGCAGGAACCCGTGGTCGTCGAGCCGCCCCATCGCCCGGACGGTGTCGAGGACGCGGGGGTCGCCGGCGGGCAGGAAGCCGAGCCGGGGGATCAGCAGGGCGGTGGCGTCGACCTGCCGGCTTCCGTAGTACTGGGTGAAGGAGCGCTGTTCCTCGCTCCACCCGCGGGCGCAGATCTCCGCGTGCAGTTCGGCGCGGAGCGCCTGCCAGTGCCCGAGGGAGCCGCGCAGCCCGGCGACGCGGGCGAGGCGGACGGCCCGGTCGGCGGCGACCCAGGCCATGACCTTGGAGTGGACGAAGTGGCGGCGCGGGCCCCGGACTTCCCAGATGCCCTCGTCGGGCTCCCGCCAGCGCTTGCCGAGGTACTCCAGGAGCGAGGCGACCAGGGCCCAGGCCGCGGGATCGAGGACGACGCCCGCGCGGACGGCCGAGTAGACGGTGCTGAGCACCTCGCCGTAGATGTCGAGCTGGAACTGGCCGACGGCCGCGTTGCCGAACCTGACCGGTTGTGAGTTCTCGTAGCCCGGCAGCCAGTCGGCGTGCGTCTCGGGGAGCCGTCGCTGGCCCTCGACCCCGTACAGCGGCTGGAGGTCGGCGGGGTCGCCCGCGACGGCGCGCAACAGCCACTCGGTCCAGGCCAGCGCCTCCCTGCGGTAGCCGCTGCGGAGCAGACAGGAGAGGGTGAAGGTGGAGTCCCGCAGCCAGCAGAAGCGGTAGTCCCAGTTGCGGCCGCCGCCGATGGACTCCGGGAGGGAGGCGGTGGCCGCGGCGACGATGCCGCCGGTGGGGGCGTAGGTGAGGGCCTTGAGGGTGAGCAGGGAGCGGAGCACGGCCTCGCGCGCGGGGCCCTCGTAGCGGAGGGCCCCGGCCCAGTCGTTCCAGAAGTCGAGGGTGCGGGTGAGCGCGTCGGCCACGTCGGCGGGCGAGGCGGTCGGCGGCGCCGGGGCGTGCGAGGGGCTCCAGCCGAGGACGAAGGCGACCCGCCGGCCGGCCGTGACGGTGAATTCGCAGCTCGTGCGCTCGGGGGTGACGTCGAGTTCGACGCCGGGCCCGCAGGAGAGGCGGGCGGAGTCGGGGCCGGCGACGGAGACGACGGTGCGGCGGTCCGTCGAGCGGGTCCAGGGGACGATGCTGCCGTGGTGGAAACGGAGCCTCAACTCGCCGCGCACGGCCACGCGCCCCGCGACGCCCTCGACGACGCGGATGATCCTCGGGCCGCCGTCGGCCGGGAGGCCCAGCGAGCGCGGCGGCATGAAGTCGGTGACCCGGACCGTGCCGGAGAGGGTCTCCCAGAAGGTGTCGAGTACCAGGGTGTCGCCCCGGTAACTCCTGCGCGTGCAACGGCTGTTGCCGACCGGGGCGAGGAGCCAGCTGCCGTGGTCCGGACCGCCGAGGAGGCCGGCGAGGCAGGCGGGCGAGTCGAAACGGGGCGCGCACCACCAGTCGACGGACCCGTCGGTCCCGATGAGCGCGGCGGTCTCCAGGTCACCGACGAGGGCGTAGTCCTCTATTCGCCCTGCCATGACCGGATTGTATGCCTCTCGGAGAACGCGTGCAGAAACGACCGCGCGACAGGACGGTCCTTACCGCACGGCGGAGCGGTTCGTCCCTTCGCGGAAAGCCGCACGTCCTTCCGCTTTCCTTGACGGCGCCGCCCCGGGCGCAGGATTCTGAGAAACGCGGTCCGGTCACCGGAAGGCCGGACCGACGAGCCAGGGCGTACCGATGAGTAGCGGTTCCCGATGAGCAGCGATTCGCATCCCCTGCGCCGGTCGACCGACCGGACGCCCCGTTCCGGCACCCGGACGGTGAGCCTCGTCCTCACGGCCCGTCCCGGCGGCGGGCGTCCGGGAGCGGCGCTCGACCGGCTCCTCGACCAGGTGCCGTCGAGCGTGCGGGAGGTCGTCCTGGTCGGCGGAACCGCCGGGGAGGGCGTCGCGCGCGAGGGACTCCGCGTGCTCCGGCTCGGCGCGTGGGACTCCGCCCGGGGCGACGTCCCGCACGCGGCCCTGCTCGCGGCGACCGGGGACCTGGTCGTCCTGATGAACGCCGACGGGACCATGTCTCCGCACGAGATCCCGCATTACCTGCACTATCTGGAAAGCGGTTACGACTTCGTGAAGGGCTCGCGTTTCATCGCGGGCGGCGACTACGCCGACTATCCGCTGGCACGGCGCCTCGGGCACCGCGCGCTGCTGCGGATCGCCCGTCGGCTGTACGGCCAGCACCTCACGGACCTCTGGTACGGATTCTGTGCGTTCCGGCGCCCATTCGTCGATCTCCTCGACCTGCGCGAGGACGGCGTGGAACTCGGTGCCGAACTCGTCACGCACGCGCTGCACTACGGGCTGCGCGTCGCCGAGGTGCCGAGCCTCGAACTGCCGCGCCTCCACGAACGCCGCCACGGTCCGTCGCATCCCCGCACGGTCCGCGACGGCGCCCGCATCCTGGGCGCGCTCCTCGCCGAGCGGCCGCACAACGTCCTCTCGCGCCTGGCGCGCGGGCCTCTCCGCGGCTCCCGCGGCGTCCCCGACGGTCCCGGTTGACGAACCATATCGAACAGTGCTATCGCTAAGAAAAGCAACATTTCAGGACAGACCAGGCCCTGAGCGCACACCCTCGGCAGGGTCGGTTGACGGAAGAGGCTCGTCGTGACCTCCAGCCCCCTCAGCCGAACGCCGGTGGCACCCGTTCCGCACCCGCTGCGACGCGTGACCGACTGGCCCCTCGCCGATGCCCGGCGCCACCCGCTCCACCGCTCCCCGCGCGCCGCCACCGCGCACCCGGCCCGCCGGGCCTCCGACCGGATCTGCCCTGCCGTCCCTCCGCCCCGGAGCCGGGTGTGCCGGCCCCGGGGCGCCGGACGCCGGCGGCGCACCCGTACGGCCCGCCCGCACACCGCGCGCCGCGGCAGCGGCTCAGGCCCATCGGCCCGCCCGCCCGGACCGGCCGCGACGCCCCGGCCCTCCACCGCCGCGGCCCCTCCCCCGCGCGACCGCGAACCCTCCCGCGCCCCGGTCCCCCCGCGCGACCGCGGACCCGCCCACGCCCCGGTCCCCCTGCGCGACCACGGACCCGCCCACGCCCCGGTCCCCCCGCATCGCATGCCCGGGCCCCGGGTGCCCGGACCCTGCCGGACCCGGCGTGCGGTCCGTGAGACCTTCCCCCGGGACCCCCGGCTCCTCACCCGGCTCCTCTCGGCGACGGCCGAGGAGCGGCGGAGGCGGACGCCATGACCACCTCCCGACGGCCCCTGCTCGTCGCGGTGTCGGGACCCGACACCGCGGGCACCTCCTCGCTGGTGCGCCGGCTCGCGGCACTGCTGCGCGAGGGCGGGGCCACCGTCGTCGTCCTCCCCTGCCACGGCTGCCTCCTGTGCCGCCGTCTCCCGGCCACGCCCCGTGGGGGGGACACGGCGGGACCGGGCCGGGGCGCGTGGGCGCGACGCGCCACGGATCCCGAGCGCCGGGGCCCCTGGCCGCGCCGCGTCCACGCCTCCCTCGACGCGGCCGGGCTCGCGGCGCGGATCGCCGTGGCCCGGCTGCTGGCACGGGCGCGGGCGCGCGGCGGGCAGGCCGTGGTCCTGACGGACCACGGGCCGCTGGACGGACTGGTGAGGTTCGGCCTCCCCGCCGTTCCCGGCGGCGCGGCCGGTTTCCGCCGGATCGCCGAAGGCTACGGCCTCACCCTCCTCCTGGAGACCGGTCCCGAGACGCTGTGGAGCCTCGGGCCGAAGAGCGCCGCGGGGTCGCCGGCCGCCTGGTGGGACCGCTGCCGCGACTGGTCCCGGCGGCTTCCGGGGACCGCCTGGCTCGACGGCGACAAGGCTCCGTCCCTGGTGGCCGAGGCGGGCCTGGAACGGATCCTCGACGTGCTCCGGGAGCGGGAGCGGGCGGCCGCCGTGCCGGGGTCCGGCACGGCCGGAGAGCGGCGGCACGTGGTGGTGTCGGTCTACGACGGCGCGGACGCCCCCGCCTGCCGGAGCGGCGGAGCACTGGTGGCCGGCAAGGTGGCCCGGCGGCTCGCCGAGGACTTCCGCGTGACCGTCGTGACGGCGGGCCGGCGCGGCGGCACCGAGGACCGGGACGGCATCCGTTACGTCCGGCTCCCGGTGGGCCGGGCGGGCCCGCGCGCCGGCCGGCTGCTGTTCCTCGCGCTACTGCCGCTCGCGGCCCGCCGGATCCGCCACGACCTGTGGCTGGAGAGCTTCACTCCCCCGTTCTCGACGAGCTTCCTGCCCCTGACGACCGGCGCCCCCGTGATCGGCATCGACCAGGGCCGCCCCACGGAGTCCCCGTGGCGGCCGTACCGCGCCCCGTCCCTCCTGGTCGAGCGGCTCGGCCTGCGCTGCTACCGGCACATCGTGGCGCTGAACGCCGCCGACGGATCGACGATCCGCCGGCTCAGCCCCCGGGCCGACGTGCAGGTCATCCCCGACGGGGTCGACCAGCCCCTCCTCGACGAGGCCCTGCTCGGCTCCGGGCAGTTCATCCTCTTCCTGGGCCGGATCGACACCTGGGTCAAGGGCCTCGACCTGCTGCTCGACGCCTACGACCGGGCGCGGCCCCCGCTCGACCTGCTGCTCGCGGGCAGCGGCGTCCCCGCCGAGGAACGCCGCCTCGCCGCGCTCGTCGCCGCGCACGCCCCCGGCCCGGAGCCCCGGATCCACTGGGTGGGGTACGCGGGGGAGGAACGCAAGCGCCAACTGCTGCGCGACAGCGCCTTCCTGGTGGTGCCGTCGCGGCACGAGGCCTTCGGCCTGGTGGCCCTGGAGGGCATGTCGTACGGGAAACCCGTGCTGCACTTCGACCTGCCCGCGCTGCGCTGGATGCGGGGCAACGGCGACGTGGCCGTGCCGCCGTTCGACGTGGCGGCGTTCGGCTCGCGGATGACCGAGCTGGCCACGGACGCCGCGCTCCGCCGCCGTCTCGGCCACCGCGCCGGGATCGCCGCACGGCACTACGCGTGGGACGAGATGACGGGCCGCTACCTGGCGCTGGCCCACCGGCTCCTGGACTCACCCGCCGCCGCGCGGCGACCGAGGAGGAGGGGTGCGCCATGGCAGACGACCCGCTGACCGCCTTCGTCCGGACCGTCCTCGGCTCCGGTGCGCCGGTGATCGTGCTCCCGCCGCACCTGGACGACGCCGTGCTGTCCTGCGGCGCGCTGCTCGGCCGGGCGGGGCGGCGGGCGCCGGTGACGGTCGCCACGCTGTTCACCGAGGCCGCGCCCCCTCCGTACGCCCTCTCCGCCCGTCGGCACCTGAGGCGGGCCCGGGCCGGTGACGCGGAGTCCACCGGCCGGCACCGCCTGACGGCCCGTGCCGGGGAGCGGGGCCCCGGCCGGAAGGCGGAGCCGGTCCGGGGCTACCGGGCGCAGGCCGACGCGCTGTTCCCCGGGGGCCGCGTCCCGCACGCCCCCGGGGTGCACCTGCTGACCGACGTCGGCCGGGGACGCGGACGTCTCCCGGGACCCCGCCCGGCCGCGCGGCACGCGGACCCGGACCGCCGGCGGCGTGCCGTGACCGGGCCGCACGCCCCGGCCTCCGTGCCGGCCGCCGCGGAGGTGCCCGATGCGCCGCGGTGAGCGGCCCCGGGTCCTGCTCCTGACCGGCGGCCCGCTGGACGGGGCGGAGGGCGGCGCCCTGCGGCTGGCCTCCGACGTCCTCGGGTCGCTGCCGGACGTGGACTTCGTGTGGTTCGCCCAGGGGCCGAAAGGGCACCGGCCCGCTCCGGAGCACGGACGGCCGGTCCGCATCCTCTCCCGGGGCGGCGTGCCGCACGCCCCCGCGCGGACGCAGTCCGCGCTCGCCGGGACCCTGTTCGCCCACCGGGTCGACCTCGTGCACGCCTTCCTGACCATCGGCCGCACCTTCCCGGTCCTCTCCCGGCTGCGCCCGCTGCTGTTCGGCGGGCGGCCGGTCGTGCACACCGTGCCCGGCGTGACGGACAACCGTTTCCTCGGCCCCTCCCGGCCCCTGGGGACGACGGTCGCCCTGTCCGAGTCGATGGCCCGTCTGCTGCGGGCCGCCGACTTCGGCGACGTCCGTGTCGTCCCGCCGATGATCGCCCTCGACGAGTGGCCGTACCTGCCGCGGCCGGAGGGGTTCCCGGCGGTCCTCTTCGCCGGACGCCACGATCCGCACGGCGGGGCGGAGACGGCCATCGAGGCGGCGGCGGAGGCCCACCGGGAGGGGGCCAGGTTCCGGCTGGTGCTCGCGATGCGGGGACGGCCGGGGCAGGACGCCGTGGCCCTCGACGAGGCGCTGCGGGAGCGGGCCGGGGCGGCCGGACTGCCCGACGTCGAGGTGCGGGGGTACGTCGACGACATGCACGCGCTGCTCGCCTCCGTCCAGGTGCTGCTGTATCCGCCGGTCGTGCTCGGCGGCGCTCCGGACATCCCGTTCACCGTGCTCCAGGCGCTGGCCACGGGCCGGCCCTCGATCCTCAGCGACCTCCCCCAGTTCGCCGACTTCGGCCACGCCGTGCTGCGGGCCCCGGCGGGCGACGGGCGCCGCACCGGGCAGCAGCTGGCGTGGCTGCTCGACCGGCCGCGCTCCTGGGACATGCTCGCGGAGCGGGGGCGGGCCCTCGTCGAGGACCACTTCGGCCCGGAGCGGTTCGCCTTCCGGTACGGGGCGCTCTACCGGGAGCTGCTGTCCTGAGGCGCCCTGACGGGCGGGGCGGGCCGTGGCGGGCGGAGACGTCCGTACGGGCGGGGGCGTACGGGCGGGGCGGCGTCGGGGCCGGGCGGACGCGTCAGGCGGCGGGCCGTTCCGCGGTGAGCAGCAGGACGCCGGTGTCCCCGTACTCGGGCAGCGTGCGGTCCTTCGCGAGCCCGACGATCCGCAGCCCGGTGGTACGGGGGGCGAACACGGCCCGCAGGGCGGCCTCGTCGACCGGGCAGGCCGGCCAGACCGGGCCGGACCCGATGCGGTAGCTCGGCATGCGTTCCATGAAGGCGGCGAGGAGCGTGCCGCCGGGGCGGACGGCGCGGACGAAGGCGTCGCAGAGGGCGGTGAACTCGCCGAAGTCCTCGGTGACGCTCTCGGCGACGAAGTTCATCGAGGCGAGGTCGTAGGTCCCGGGGACCAGGTCGTCGGCGGTGCCCCGGACGACCCGCACCCGGCGGAGCGCCTCCGCGCAGTCCGCCGGGAGGCCGGGGTCGAGGGAGCGGCACAGGGCGTAGAAGGGCCGCCAGCTGTCGTCGACGCCGTGGGCGAGCTGTCCGCGCAGGTAGCGCACGCTCGCGGCACTCGGTTCGAGGGCGTCGACGCCGCGGCTCGCGGCGCCCGCGAGCATCAGCGGGTACAGGTTGGGTCCGGCGCCGAGTTCCAGGGTACGGGGCAGACCGCCGGGGGCGAAGCGCCGGTAGACGGCGGCGTGGTGGCGGATGACGCCGATGTCGCAGGGGTGGAGCCCGCGGTAGTTCTCGGCGAGGTAGTCGGCGACGGGCCAGTCGTTCCAGTCGGCGTCCCGGTTGCGGCGCACCCGGCCCGCCCCCGGGGGGCCCGGCGGGGTCCGGCCCATCACTCCTCCGCGGGCCGGCCGGCCGGGACGGGACGGACGGCCGCGACGGGCTGCAGGACGAACCGCGCGGCGAGCTCCGTGAGGGCCGCGCACAGCTGGTCGATCTCCTCGTCGGTGTTGGCGGCCGTGATCTGGACGCGGAAGCCGACCCGGTCGCGCGGGACGAGCGGGTACGACGCGAGCGTCACGTAGATGCCGCGCTCCCAGAGGAACGCGGCGACGGCGTCGAGGTCCCCGGCGTCGCCGAGGGGGATCTCGATGATCGGGAGCCCGTCGGTGTTGGGAGTGCCGATGCCCAGGCCCCGCACGTGGGCGAGGACGCGGGCCGTCCTGCGGTGGAGGCGGGCCCTGATCTCGTCGCCGCGCTCGTCGTTCAGGTCGAGTCCGGCGAGGGCGGTGGCGAGCGAGGCGGTCGGCGAGGGTCCCGAGTACAGGTACGGGGCCGCCGCCACCTTGAGATGGTCCTTGAGCCACTTCGGTACGGCGAGGAAGGCGAGCAGCGAGGAGAAGGCCTTGGAGAAGCCGCCGACCAGGATCAGGTCGTCGTAGCTCTCGCCGAGGTGGCGGACGATGCTGTTGCCGCGCGAGCCGTACGGGCTGGTCTCGTCGGCGCGGCGCTCCCCGATGACGCCGAAGCCGTGGGCGTCGTCGATGTACAGCAGGGCGCCGTTCTCCCGGCAGACGCGGGCGAGGGCGGGCAGGTCGGGATAGTTGCCGGTCATGCTGTTGACGCCGTCCATGCAGACGAGCCGGCCGGCCCCGGCGGGCGCGCCGCGCAGCAGGCCCGCCAGCTCCTCCGGCCGGTCGGCGCGGAAGCGGTGGATCTCGGCGCCCTGTCCCCGCGCGCCGACGCAGCCGTCGTACACGGTGCGGTGGGCCTGTGCCTCCACGAAGACCTGACCGGTGCCGGCGAGGAGTGGGATGACGGACTGGTGGATGAGGGTGATGGTGGGCAGCAGCAGGGTGTCGGGGGCGCCGAGGAGTTCGGTGAGCCGCTCCTCGATGCGGGGGTAGATCCGGGGGCTGCCGATGAGCCGGGACCAGCTGGGGTGGGTGCCCCACCGCCGGACCTCGGGTTCGATGGCCTCGATGATGGCGGGTTCGAGGTCGAAGCCGAGGTAGTTGCAGGAGGCGAAGTCGACGAGCCAGTCGTCGCCGACCCGGATGCGGCGGCCGTCGATCTCGTCGATGACGGCGTCGCACATGGGGCTGGTCCGCTGGAGGTGTTCCAGGTCCCGCCAGCGGGCCTCGCGCGGGGGCCGGGCGGTGCCGCGGACGGCCGAGGCGGGGCCCGCGGGCCGGACGGCCCGACGGGTGGCGGGCCGGGGGGCGGCGGGCGGGGCGCGGTGCAGATAGGACTCGGCCTGGCGGGCGGTCATGGGGCGGGCGAAGAGGTAGCCCTGCCCGAAGCGGCAGCCCATCTCGGCGAGCAGTGCCCGTTGTTCCTCGTGCTCGATGCCCTCGGCGACGACCTGGAGGCCGAGGACGTCGGCGATGCGCACGATGCCCTCCACGAGCGCCACCTGCTGCGGGTCGGTGGTGATGTCGTCGATGAACGACTTGTCGACCTTGAGGACGTCGATGGGGAACTCGCGGAGGTAGCTGAGCGAGGAGAAGCCGGTGCCGAAGTCGTCGATGGCGATCCCGACACCCAGGTCCTTGAGGGCGGACATGGTGGTCCCGGTCTGGGCGTCCCTGCGCATGAGGACGGTCTCGGTGAGTTCCAGGACGAGCGAGCCGGGCGCGAGTCCGGAGGAGTGGAGGGCGCGCCGCACCCCTTCGAGGAAGCCGGGGTCGCGGAACTGCCGGGCGGAGACGTTCACGTTGGCCCGCAGCGGGGCGCGGCCGGGGTCGGCGCGCTGCCAGCGGGCGATGTCGAGCGCCGCGTGCTCCAGGACCCAGGCGCCCAGCGGCATGATGTGGCCGCTCTCCTCGGCCAGGGCGATGAACTGGTCGGGCGGCACCATGCCGCGGCGGGCGTGCGGCCAGCGGATGAGCGCTTCGAGACCGGCCGGGGCTCCGCCGTCCACCTCGACGATCGGCTGGTAGCGCAGGGCGAAGTCGTGGTCGGCGATGGCCCGGTCCATGCCCGCCTGGAGTTCGTGGCGGGCGACGAGCCGGGAGTGCAGCTCGGGGTGGAAGAGCCGCCACCGCTTCTTGCCGGCGGCCTTGGCCGCGTACAGGGCGAGGTCGGCGTGGCCGAGGAGTTCCTCGGCGTGGGCGCTGTCGAGCACGGTCGCGATGCCGACGCTGGTCGACACGGAGACGGCGCCGTCGGTGAGGGTGAACGGCCGGCCCAGGGTGTGCACGATCTCGGCCGCGAGGGCCTCGGCGTCGCGGGGCTCGCGCGCCCCTTCGATGAGGACGGCGAACTCGTCGCCGCCGAGCCGGGCGGCGGTGTCGGTGAGCCGCAGGACCGAGGTCAGGCGGCGGGCGACGGCGACGAGCAGCTCGTCGCCGACGGAGTGCCCCATGGTGTCGTTGACGACCTTGAAGTCGTCGATGTCGACGAAGAGCATGCAGGTCAGGGTGGACTCGCGGCGGCCGCGGAGCAGCGCCCGCTCGATGCGTTCGAGGAGCAGGACCCGGTTGGGGAGGCCGGTGAGCGAGTCGTGGAACGCCCGGTGGGTCAGTTCCCGCTCCAGTTTCCGCTGCTCGGTGACGTCGCGGAGGGTGAGGACGAGGCCGTGGACGGTGCGCTCGTCGCGCAGGTTGCTGCACCGGACCTCGGCCTCCAGCTCTCCGGAGCCGCCGTGCACCAGCTTCCAGTCGTCCCGGGCGTCGGCGGCTCCGCGGGCGCGCGCGTCGGCGACGAGGCGCAGGGCGCTCGCCGTGTCGGTGGGGGCGAGGAGTTCGGTGAGCGGCGTGCCGGGGAGCAGGGAGCGGCCGAACATGGACTCGGCCGAGGGGCTGGCGTACCGGATGGTGTCGTCGTCGTCCAGGATCAGGATGACGTCCGAGGTGTTGTGCACGAGGGTGCGGAAGTAGGCCTCGCTGGTGCGGCGGTTGACCTCCTCGCTGAGCCCGAAGCGTTCGAGGGCCAGGGCCGCCTGGGAGGCGAGGGACTGGGCGGGGCCCGAGATCTCCGCGAGCTTCTTCTCGGGGCCCGCGAAGAGCAGCACGCCGAGCAGCGGTTCGCCTCCGGAGGGGGCCTGGAGCTGCAGGGGGCAGAGCAGGACGTGGGTCTCGGGCGTGATCTCGGCGGCGACGGACGGGTCGAGCCGGGTCAGCGGGAGCAGCCGGGCGCCTTCGGCGACCAGCTCGGGCCAGGGGGTGCCGCGGGGCCGGATCAGCTCGTCGGTGCGGCAGCTCCAGGGGTGTTCCGGGGTGGCCACGGCGGTGAGGCCGCCGCGGCGGTCCCGGGCGAGGAGGAGGACCCGGTGGGAGGTGCCGGCGCCGAAGAGGGTCGCGGAGGCCGTCTCGACCGCTCCGGCGACCTCGCGGGGGCTGAGGGCGGCGACGAGGGAGGCGGCGGCGACCCGGAGGCTGCGCTCGTGGGCCTCGGCCTTGCCGTGGTCGCTCATCATGCCCCAGAGCCGGGCGAGGACCAGCAGGAACATCAGGGCCGAGAAGATCGCGATGACGGCGATGTCCTTGCTCTGCGCGTGGCGCAACGACTGGAGGAGCAGCAGGGCGGGGGCGACGAGGGAGGCCCCGGCGAGCAGCGCGAGCCGCCGCTCGGCGACGCGCGGGGCCGGTTCGGGGGCGCGTTCGGTGAGTCCGGTCATGGAGGGGTGGAGGGCGGCGAGGCCCCAGGCCGTGAAGAAGACGACCCAGCCGAGGTCCCAGGGGGTGCCGACCTGCCAGGTGCCGTCGAGCTGCTTGATGCCGTAGACGACGTCGGAGGCGAGGATGCCGCAGGTGCCGAGGGTGAGGAGCTGTACGGCCCGGGAGCGCAGCCCGCCGGGGACGAGGAGCCGGGCGAGCATCGCGAGCATCAGCACGTCGCCGAGGGGATACGCGATGGAGATGGCCTTCTCCGCCCAGGTCATGTCCTCGCTCCTGGCGAGCGGGGTGATGAGGTTGACCCAGCAGAGCAGCGCGAGCCCCGAGGTGAGGATCAGCGCGTCGAGGACGACGCCGAGGTCGCGGCCCACCGCCCGGTAGCGGATGAACCCGAAGAGGCCGATCGCGAACAGCGGGTAGGTGACCAGGTAGAGGGCGTCCGCGACGGACGGGAAGGGTCTGGTCTGGCCGAAGAAGGCCTCCAGGGCGTTGTAGGCGGTGTCGCCGCCCACGAAGGTGAGGTTGGCGGCGGCGAGCACCAGCCAGGGCCAGCGCCGGGACGGCCGGTTCAGGCGGACGCCGACGAGGATGGCGGCGACGCCGCTGAGTCCGATGAGCGCCCACAGGATGGTGTGCCGGGCGGGGACCTCCAGGTACGCGACGGTCAGCGCGGCCACGAGCAGGAGGTACACCAGGATCGAGGTGCGCAGCGCACCGGGCGCCTCGGGCGGCCGGTTCGGCCTGCGCAGCGACATCGTCCACCGCCCCCTTGCCGGGTCGGACGCCGTCGGGAGCGCCCTGTTCGCGGATACGGGCCCCGTAGGTGTCCATTCTCCGGGGCCCCCGGAAGGGCTGCATCTCGGCACCGGCGGGGCCGGCGGGAGGGGTGGGCGTCAGGAGGAGGCGCGGACGACGAGTTCGGTCGGCAGCATGCGGCGGGGCTGGTCGCCCGCGTCGCCGGGCGAGGCGATCTCCTCCAGGAGCATCCGCGCCATGGTGCGGCCCATCTCCTCGATGGGCTGGCGCACGCTCGTCAACGGCGGGTCCATGAGCCGGGCGACCGGCGAGTCGTCGACCCCGACGAGGGCCACGTCCTCCGGGACCCGGCGGCCCGCCTCGCGCAGGACGCTCCGCGCGCCCGCCGCCATCACGTCGGAGGCGGCGAAGACGGCGTCCAGGTCGGGCCGGCGGTCCAGGAGCTCCCGCATGGCCCGCCGGCCGCCCTCCTCGGTGAAGTCACCGTGGGCGACGAGCGTCTCGTCGGGCGCGAGTCCGGCCTCCGTGAGGCCCTCGCGGTAGCCGTCGAGACGGCAGCGGGCCACGTACATGTCGAGGGGGCCGGTGACGGTCGCGATCCGCTGCCTGCCGCGGGCGGCGAGGTGGGCGACGGCGGTCCGGCCGGCGCCGGTGTTGTCGGAGTCGACGAAGGCGACGCGCTCGGCCTCGGTGCGGCGGCCGTTGAGGACGGCGGGCAGGCCGAGGGCGCGGACCTGGTCGGGCAGCGGGTCGTCGCCGTGCACGGAGACGAGGAGGACGCCGTCGACGCGCTGGGCGGCGAGGTACTGCTCGAAGCGCTGCCGCTCCTGCTCGCTGCGGATGAGGGTCAGCAGCAACTGCTTGTCCGCGGAGGCGAGTTCGGCACTGACCCCGCGGATGATGTCGAGGAAGTACGGCTCGGCGAAGAGCCGCGCCTCGGTCTCGGGGATCACCAGGGCGACGGCGTCGGTGCGACTGCCCGCCAGGGCACGGGCGGCCCGGTTGGGGACGTAGCCGAGTTCGGCGACGGCCCGTTCGACGGCGGCCTTGGCCTGTTCGCTCACCTTCGGGGAGCCGTTGATGACCCGGGAGACCGTGCCGCGCCCGACCCCGGCCCTGGCCGCGACCTCCTCGAGGGTGGGCCTGCCGGTCTGTCGCCCGCTCACCGCCATGTGCCGCCTCTCCCCTCGGGGCGCCGCCCCCGCCCGCGTCCCACGTGACGTTCCACGCGAACCTATCAGGCGGGGCCGGGCGCCCCGGGGGTGTCGGCCGAGCTCCTCAGACGCCGGTCGGCGAGAGCTCGGCCATGGCGCCCCAGCCCTGCTGCGGGACCTCGACGTTGATGATCTCGGGGGTGGCGGCGATGGCGTCGGCCATGGCGGAGAGCCCGGTCGTGAAGTGGTCGGAGGCGACGTGGGCGGCGCCCGCCTCCGCGTCGGCGAAGGCCTCCAGGAGGACGAAGACGTTCGGGTCGTCGACGCTGCGGGACCAGTCGAAGAAGAGGTTGCCGGGCTCCGCGCGGGTGGCGCGGGTGAACTCGTCGACGAGGTCGAGCCAGCGGTCGGCGTGGTCGGGGCGGACGGTGAACCGTACGGCGATGAAGATCATGGGTCCATCCTGCGGCGGCCGGGGGCGGCGGGCGAGCGGGACGGCTCAGGATTCCGGCAGGATCGGAAAGTCGGGCACCGCGCGGATCAGGGCGGCCCGGATCTCGCCCCGGCGCCGCCCGAACTCGGCGGTGGGCAGGGAGACGGACAGGGCGTGCACGATGCCGTCGCCACGGCCGCGGCCGGGCAGGGCGACGGCGAGACAGGTGTACGCCAGGTCGGCCTCCCCCACGGACACGGCGAAGCCCTGGCCGCGCACCCGGTCCACCTCGGCCTCGAAGCGCTCCGCGCTGGTGATCGTCCGCTCGGTGAGGCGGGCCATGCCGTGCTCCGCCAGATAACGGCGGCGCAGCGGGCGCGGCAGAGCGGCGAGCAGCGCCTTGCCGTGGGCGGTCGCGTGGGCGCGGGGCTCCGGGCCCGGCGCGAAGGGGTGGCCGGCGTCCGTGACGGGGGCGGTGGTGTCGACGACGGTGATCAGGCCGTCGCGGTAGGCGGTGTGGTACGCCTCGGCACCCGTGGCCCGCCGCAGCCTGCCCAGGAGTTCACCGGTCCCGGCGCCGAGCCCGTGGTGGCGCTGGTGGGAGCGGTGCAGGGCCGGGACGCGGGGGCCGGGCGCGTATCCCTCGGCGGTGCGGACGAGGTAGCCGCGGGCGAGGAGGGGGCCGGTCAGGTGGTAGACGGTCGAGAGGGCGCAGCCGAGCTCCCGGGCCAGCGCCTTCGCCCCGACGGGCCGCTCCGCGTCGGCGACGGCGTCGAGCACGGCGAGGGCTCGCTCGACGGACCGGGGGCCGGGGGTGGGGGACATCGCTCCAGCTTAGGCCCGGGGCGACCGCGCCCCCGTCGTGGGCCGCACCCTCCGGGCCGGCACCCGCCTCCGCTCCCGCCGCCCCTGTTGCGGGCTGCGCCCGTCCCGCCGCTGTGGGCGGTGCCCACCCCCGCCGTTGTGGGCAGTCGTTCCGCTGGGGCGAGGGGGCCCCTGCTCGAGCGGAGCCGAGAGCTTGGGGGAGGGTGGGCACAACGGGACGATTGCCCACACGGGCGGGGTGCGGGGAGGGGCGCCGCCCGTGGGGGCGGGCCCCGGGCTCGGAGGCCTTCGTGCGAGCGGGCGTGCGGTGCCGGTGGTGTCCGTCCACACCCGTTCGGGCGTACGTTCCGTGACCCATTCGCCTCACTCCGTATCACCGCAGGTCAAACCGTCCTTATGTGCATAAGACACTCTTTCGGCGTACCGTCGTGTGGTTGCCCCAGTCCCTCGACGCCCCGGGAGAGCGCGTGCCCCGCTCCAGGACCGACCTTGCCCCGACGCCCCGCGAGGGGCGCCGCCCGCTTCTTCGGACGGCGGTGATCGCGACGGGTGTGGTGGCCGTCGCCGCGGGGGGCCTGTACGTGGCGGGACTGGCCGCCACCGGGGACGACATATCCGCCGGCACCCGGGTCGACGGCGTGGACATCGGCGGCATGAGCCGCGCCGAGGCCCGGGCCCGGCTGACGGCCGCGGCCCCGGCGTCCTGGAAGGCGCCGATACCCGTGCGGGTCGGGGACCGCGCCGCCACCGTGGACCCGGCCTCCGCCGGCCTGACCGTGGACGTCGCGAAGACCGCCGACCTGGCGGCCGACCCGTCCCGCGACCCGTTCACCGTGATCGGGCGGCTGTTCTCCTCCCACGAGCGTGAGATCCGGCCGGTGCTCGCGTACGACGAGGCCAAGACCCGGGCCGCCGTGGCCGACCTGGCCGAGCGGAACGACCGGGCGGTCCGCGAGGGGTCCGTCGCCTTCCGGGACGGCAAGGCCGTCGCGACCCGGCCCGTCACGGGCAGCAAGCTGGACACGGACCGCGCCGCCGAGTCCCTGCGCGCGGCCTACCCGGTCACCACGGGCGCCGCCGCGGTGACGCTCCCCGTCTCGGTGACCGAGCCCAAGCTGCCCGCGACCGAGGTGTCCCGCTTCCTGGACGCGTACGCGAAGCCCGCCGTCTCCGGCCCCGTGACGCTCACGGCGGCCGGCCAGCGGCTGCGGATCTCTCCCTACACGCTCGCCGACCACCTCAGCGTCAAGAACGACGGCGGCCGTCTCACCGCCGCCCTCGACGAGCAGGCGCTGCGCCGCGACCCGGACGTGGCGCGGCCGCTCGCCTCGCTGACGAACGCGCCGGTGGAGGGTTCCCTCGGGGTGCGGGACGGCAAGGTGGTCGTGGAGTCGGAGGGCCGGCCGGGTCACGAGGTGACCGCGAAGGCCCTGGGCGACGCCGTGCGCCCGCTGCTCACCAGAACGGGCGAGGCGGCCCGTACGGCTCCGGTGGCCACCACGGTCACCGAGCCCGGGCTGACCTCCGCCTCGCTGGCCCGGCTGGGCATCACCGAGCAGATGTCGACGTTCACGGTGAACTTCCCCACCGCGCCGTACCGGACGACGAACATCGGCCGGGCCGCCGAGCTCATCAACGGCTCGCTGGTGCAGCCGGGCGAGGTGTGGAGCTTCAACAAGACGGTCGGCGAGCGGACCCCGGACAACGGCTTCGTCGACGGCACGATGATCCTCGACGGCTCCTACCGCTCCGCGCCCGGCGGCGGCGTGTCGGCCATGGCCACCACCGTCTACAACGCCATGTTCTTCGCGGGGGTGCAGCCCGTCGAGCACGGCGCCCACTCCTTCTACATCGAGCGCTACCCGGCCGGCCGGGAGGCGACCGTCGCCTGGGGCTCGCTCGACCTGAAGTTCCGCAACGACACGGGCAAGCCGATCTACATCAAGGCGAGCGCCACGGACTCCTCGGTCACCGTGAGCTTCCTCGGCACGAAGAAGTACGACTCCGTCGAGGCGGTCGCCGGGCCGCGCACGAACATCACGCAGCCCGCCAAGCGCGAGGGCACCGGCAAGGCCTGCGTGCCGCAGACGCCCCTGGAGGGCTTCGACATCTCGGTGGACCGCGTCTTCAAGAACGACGGCGTCGAGGTCAAGCGGGAGACCTACAAGACCCACTACACCCCGCGTGACGAGGTGACCTGCGTGCCGACCGCCCCGGAGGGCGAAGGCCACTGACGGAAGGGTGTCTTCCGGTACGCCCGGGGCATGACTTCGGAGCGCGGCCCGTCGGTCTCCCGACGGGCCGCCCCGAACCTCCCCGGACCGTCGGAGGCACGCCTTGGCAGAACGCAGCGACCCCTTCGAGCGGCTCCTCGGCGAGGCGGCGCGGACGGGCACGTACCCGGGCGCCGCATGGGCCGTGGGTGACGCCCGCACGACCCTCTCGTCCGGGGCGGTCGGACTGCTCGACCCGGCGCACCCCGGCGAACCGACGCGCCCGGACACCCTCTTCGACGTCGCGAGCCTCACCAAGATCCTCGCGGTCTGGGCGGTCGTCGGCACGCTCGTCGACGCCGGGAAGCTCGACCTGTCCGCCCCGCTCGGCTCGTACTGGCCCGAGGCCGCGGGCCGGCCGCTCGCCGGGGCGACGGCGCACCACCTCCTCACCCACACCGCCGGCCTGCCGCTCCGCGCCAACCTCCGGCACCTGTACGGCTCCGATCCGCAGGACGTCCGCGACGGCGTCCTCGCCGAGCCCCTGAGACACCGGCCCGGCGGGGCCGTCGCGTACACCGACCGGGCGGCGCTGGTCCTCGGCTACCTCGCCGAGCACCTCACCCGGCAGCCCCTCCCCCGGCTCGCCCGGGACCGGGTCTGGACGCCCCTCGCCATGACGGAGACCCGGTACGGGCCGCTGCCCGCCGAGGCCCGGGAACGGTGCGCGCCCACCGAGTACGACGAGGAGGGCGGCGCCCCGCTCCGGGGCACCGTCCACGACTTCTCGGCCCGGCTCCTCGGCGGCGCCTGCGGGATCGCGGGGGTCTTCACCACCACCGCCGACACCGGCCGGTTCCTGCGCCACCTGCTCGTCCCGGTGCCCGGCACCTTCTCCGCCGGGTGGACGGCCGCCTCGCTGCGGGTCCGCACCGGGCGGCTCGTCCCGCCGCGCGGGCTGTTCTGGCACCCGGCGCCGGGCACGGCACCGGCGGAGGACGTCTGGGCGCACTTCGGTTTCACCGGCACGGCCCTGTGGGTGTCGCCCGCCCGCGGCCGCTGGGCCGTCCTGCTCACCAACCGGCTCCGCCTCACCCGGGACCCCGGCCCGCTGACCCGGGTCAGGAACGACTTCCGGGCCCTCGCCTTCGCCTGAGCACCGGGCGAAATCGAGGTGCCGCCCGGGCCTCCGCCCTGCGACCCTGCACCCTGATCGGACGATCTCGGACAGCTCGACGCGTACGGAGTGCGGACTGATGGGTTTCACGCTGGAAGGGCCGGTTCTGGAGGGCGCGTTCGTCCGCCTGGAGCCGCTGGGGCACCACCACGCCGCCGGCCTCGCGCGGGCGGCGGAGGAGAACAGGGACTCGTACGGCTTCACCTGGGTGCCGCGCCGGGAGGAGGCCGGGGCCTACGTCGACGCGCAGCTCGGCCGCGCCGCCGACGGCGGGGTCATCCCGTACGTCCAGGCCGACCCGGCGACCGGCCGGGTGGTCGGCGCCACCGCCTTCCTGGACCCGCGCCCGTGGCCCTCCGGGGAGGGCCTGTGCGCGGTCGAGATCGGCTACACCTGGCTCGCGGCCTCCGCCCAGGGCACCGGGGTGAACACCGAGGCCAAGTACCTGCTCTTCCGGCACGCCTTCGAGAACTGGGGCGTGGCCCGGGTCGACCTCAAGACCGATGCCCGCAACGCCCGCTCGCGGGCCGCGATCGCGGGCGTCGGCGCGAGCTTCGAGGGCGTCCTGCGCAACTGGGCCGCCTCCTGGGCCCCGGGCGAGGAGGGCCGCCTCCGGGACTCCGCCGTCTTCTCGATCGTCGCCGAGGAGTGGCCCGGGCGCCGGGCGGCGCTGGAGGAGCGCCTCGCCGCCGTCCGGGAGCGCCGCGCGTCCGCCCGGTGACGGACGCCGCTCCCTGATCCGGCCCGATCGGCAGGCCCCCCGGGGTCCGACCGGCAGGACACCCCCCGAGGCCCGACCGGCAGGACACCCCGGGAAGGCCCCCCGTCCCCGGGGGAGGCCTTCGTCCCCGGGGGAGGCCCCCGTCCCTGAGGGAGGCCCCCCCGGGGAAGGCCCCGCGCCCCTACGGGCCGGGGGGCGTGTCCGGTCGGGACGCCAGGGCCTGGGAGGCGAGGGCCTTCAGGCCCTCCAGGCACTCGTCGATCCGCTGGGCGATGTCGTACCGGCGGGCGAGTTCCAGGCACCGCTCCCAGGTCTCGCGGGCCGCGTCCCACTCCCCGAAGTGGTGGTGGGCCCGGGCCGTGAAGACCAGGCAGTCGGCCGTGCCCCCGTGGTCGTCCATCCGGAGCCGGATGGCGAGCGCCTCCGCCAGGACCTCGAAGGCCTCGTCCCGCTCGCCGAGGAGGCGCAGCACGTCGCCGTAGTTGGTGAGGGCGGTGGCGAGGAACACCCCGTGTCCGGTCCCCCTGATCAGCTCGATGACCTGCCGGTAGCCCGCGGCCGCCAGGGCCGGCTCGCCGCGCGTCTTGTGGACGTCCGCGATCCGGCTGAGGAGGAGCGCCTCGCCGCGGGGGCTGTGGAGCGCGCCGCGGAGGTAGAGGTCGCGGGAGCGCTCGGCGTGGACGAGGGCCTGCTCGGGGTCTCCGGCCTGCAGGTACAGCGCCGACATGTTGCCGAGGATCGACGCCTGGGCCGTGAGGTCCGCGCGCTCGGTGAAGAGGTCCAGGGCGATCCTGAGGTGCTCCAGGCAGGCCTCGTTCCGGAAGGCCATGCCGTGGGCGACGGCCGTGCGCCGGTGCAGCCAGGCCTGCCCCAACCGGTCGCCGTGCCGCCGGGCGATGTCCATGGCCTGCTCCAGGCAGGCGTCCCACTCCCCCGTCCACCAGTGCGTGCTCGCGTGGCCGAAGAGGCCCACCGCGATCCGCCAGGCGAGGTCGGAGCGGCCGAGTTCCCCGGCGCGGGTGAGGGCGTCCCGGACGGCCGGCAGCTCCCTCGCGGTCCACCGGATCGCCTCCTCGTCGTCCGCGAACTCGGGCAGCGACAGGTCCTTCACGGTCTCCCCGTCGAGCGGCGGCGGGGACTGCGTCTCGCGGGTGGCGGCCGCCGTCGCCGCGGCGAGGGCCGCGGCGTACCAGGAGAGCAGCCGGATCAGGGCCGTGGTGCGCTCCTGCTCGGTGTCCTCCTCGTCCCGCTGCGCCGCGTACTCGCCGAGCAGGTCGTGCAGCAGGTACCGGTCGGGCTCGGGGTTGAGGACGAGGTGGGCGTCGGCGAGGACGTCGAGGACGGCGGCGGCCCGGGCCTCCGTGACGTCGAGGAGCGCCCCGGCGGACTGCGGGGTGACCGCGTGGGCCGGCCACACCCGGCCCAGGAGCCTGAAGGCGCGGGCGGCCTCGCGCTCCAGGGTCTGTTCGCTGTCCCGCATGGCCACGTAGCTCATGGCGAAGGTGCGGCGGACGTCGAACTCCCCCATGGCGAGGGTGTCCAGCCGGCCCTGGTGGGGGGTGAGTCGTTTCGCCAGGAGCGCGAGGGGCCAGGAGGGCCGGGAGGCCAGCCGGCCGCCGACGATGTGCAGGGCGAGCGGCAGGCCTCCGCAGGCGGCCATGATGGCGGCCAGGGCCTCGGGCTCGCTCCGTACCCGCTCGGCGCCGGCGAGCTTGGCGAGGAGCGCGTACTGGTCGGGCTCGGGCAGCGGGGACAGCGGGACCCTGGCGGAACGCGGCAGGTCGGCGAGCAGCTGGCGGCTGGTGATCAGGGCGGCGCTGTGCCCGCCGGCCGGCAGCAGGGGGGCGACGTGGGCGGCGTTGCGCGCGTTGTCGAGGACCAGGAGCACGCGGCGCTCGGCGAGCGCCGAGCGGAAGAGGAGGGCGCGGTCGTCGGTGTCCTCGGGCAGGGCGTCCTGGTGGACGCCCAGGTCGGACAGGAACCGGGCGAGGAGTTCGTGGGCCGTGCGCGCGCCGCCGGCGCCGTAGCCGCGCAGATCGGCGTAGAGGGCGCCGTCCGGGAAGGCCTCGCGCACCCGGTGTGCCACGTGCATCGCGAGAGCGGTCTTGCCGACCCCGCCCATGCCGGAGATCACGACGGTCCGGGCCCGAGCGGCCCCGTTCCGGGTCCCGCCGCCCGTACCCGCGCCCGCGGGGCCGGCGGCGTGGGCGTCCGTGCCCGCGCCCGCGGGGCCGGCCGCGGGGGCGTCGACGCCCGCGCCCGTACGGCCGGTCCCTCCGGGGTCCGTGCCCGTGCGGAGACCGGCGCCCCCGCCCGTACCACGGGCCCCGCCCGGGTCGGCGCCCGTGGCCGCGCGGGCGGCACCCTCCGTGTCCGTGCCCGTGCGGAGGCCGCTCTCCCCGCCCCCACCGCCGACACCCGGGCCCGCGCCCGGCCCGCCGACTCCCCCGGGGGCCGCGCCCGCGCGGAGGCCGGCGCCCCGGCCCGTACCGCCGGCCCCGCCGAGGCCGATGCCCGCGCCTCCGCGGCCGGCGCCGTCAGACGTCGCGTCCGTGTCCTCGGGCGTGCCGCTGTCGCCTTCCGCGCCGGGACCGGCGCCCCGGGCCGGGGCGCCGACCGCTCCGGCGGGCTCCGGCCCGCCGTCCTCGGGCCGTACTCCCAGCAGCGCCATCACGGTCGCCGCCTCCGTCTCCCGGCCCGTGAAGGCCTCGCTCTCGCAGGGCAGCTGGAAGGGCGTGCGGACCGGAGCGGAGCGGGGGGCGGGGGCGGGCGCGGGTTCGACCGCGAGCATCTCCGCGTAGGCCTCCCGGACGGCGGCGCCGGGTTCCGTGCCGAGTTCGTCGACCAGGTTCCGGCGCAGCCGGTGGAAGACGGAGAAGGCCTCTGCCTGGCGGCCGGAGCGGTGGAGGGCGAGCATGAGGCGCCGGTGGAAGCCCTCGCGCAGCGGGTGTTCCCCCGCCAGGGTGGCGAGCGGGGCGACCGCCTCGTGGTGGCGGCCGAGGCACAGCTCGGCGTCGAAGCTCCATTCGAGGGCCTGGAGGCGTGCCTCCACGAGCTGGTGCACACGGAGCGCGGGCCCCTCGGTGTCGGAGAAGGGCGCGAGGTCCGCCAGGGGGGTGCCGCGCCACAGGGGCATGGCGAGGGCGGCCTCCCTGCGGACCGCTTCCCAGTCCTCCCGCCGGTGCGCCTGCCGCACGGCCCGGACCCGGGCCTCGAAGGCGTCGGCGTCGAGTTCGCCCTCGTGGACGATCAGCTGGTAGCCGGGGGCGACGGTGCGCAGCCGCTCGTCGGTCCCGCCGTCGGCGGCGGCGAGGACGCGGCGGAGCCTGGTGAGGTGGTTGGCGAGGGCCGCGTCGGCGCTGGCGGGGATCGAGTCGCCCCAGAGGGCTTCCTTGAGGGCGTCCCGGGACACCGTGCGGTTGGCCTGGAGGAGCAGTGCGGCGAGGAGGAACCGGACCTTGGGGCCGGACACAGGCCGCAGCTCCGTCCCGTCGTGGACGACGAGTGATCCGAGCAGCCCGAACTTCACCACCATGCCCCCGCGTCCTGGTAGGTGGGTCCGCCCGACAGCGGCGGCTCCCGACGTGCCCCATCGTACGGTTCGGGACCCCTTGATTGATCAAACCGGCCGGGGGTTACCATATGAGCGCCGCCTAGCTCGAAAGATAATCTTGTGACTGTCAATGACGACTCGTTCACCAGCTGGAAGAACCGCGAGGAGATCGCGGAGTCGATGATCCCGATCATCGGGAAGCTGCACCGGGAGCAGGACGTCACCGTCCTGGTCCACAGCCGCTCCCTGGTGAACAAGTCGGTGGTCAGCATCCTCAAGACCCACCGCTTCGCCCGGCAGATCGACGGCGAGGAGCTCTCGGTCACCGAGACGCTGCCGTTCCTCGAGACGCTCACGACGCTCGACCTGGGCCCGTGCCAGATCGACATCGGCGTGCTGGCCGCCGACTACAAGACCGACGACCGCGGCCTCTCGGTGGCGGAGTTCACCGCCGAGGCCGTCGCGGGCGCGATCGGCGAGAACAAGATCGAGCGCCGTGACGGACGCGACGTCGTCCTCTACGGCTTCGGCCGCATCGGCCGCCTCGTCGCCCGCCTCCTCATCGAGAAGGCCGGCTCCGGCAACGGTCTGCGCCTGCGCGCGATCGTCGTCCGCGGCGGCGGCGACCAGGACCTCGTGAAGCGCGCCTCGCTGCTGCGCCGCGACTCCATCCACGGCCAGTTCCAGGGCACGATCACGGTCGACGAGGCGAACGGCACCATCGTCGCCAACGGCAACACCATCAAGGTGATCTACGCCAACGACCCCTCCGAGGTCGACTACACGGCGTACGGCATCGAGAACGCCATCCTCATCGACAACACCGGCAAGTGGCGGGACCGCGAGGGCCTCTCCAAGCACCTGCGCCCCGGCATCGACAAGGTCGTCCTGACCGCGCCCGGCAAGGGCGACGTGCCGAACATCGTGCACGGCGTCAACCACGACACGGTGAAGCCGGACGAGCAGATCCTGTCCTGCGCCTCCTGCACCACCAACGCGATCGTCCCGCCGCTGAAGGCCATGGACGACGAGTACGGCGTGCTGCGCGGCCACGTGGAGACCGTCCACTCGTTCACGAACGACCAGAACCTGCTGGACAACTACCACAAGGCCGACCGCCGCGGCCGCTCCGCGCCGCTCAACATGGTCATCACGGAGACGGGCGCCGCCTCCGCCGTGGCCAAGGCGCTGCCCGACCTGAAGGCGCCGATCACCGGCAGCTCGATCCGCGTCCCCGTCCCGGACGTCTCGATCGCCATCCTGAGCCTGCGCCTGGGCCGCGAGACCACCCGCGAGGAGGTCCTGGAGTACCTCCGCGACGTCTCGCTGCACTCGCCGCTGAAGCGCCAGATCGACTTCACCACGGCCCCCGACGCCGTCTCGATGGACTTCGTGGGCTCGCGCCACGCGTCCATCGTCGACGCCGGCGCGACCAAGGTCGACGGCGACAACGCGATCCTGTACCTGTGGTACGACAACGAGTTCGGCTACTCGTGCCAGGTCATCCGGGTCGTCCAGCACGTCTCCGGCGTGGAGTACCCGACCTTCCCGTCCCCGGCGGTCTGATCTCCACCGCGTCCGACGGCACGGCGGCGCGCCGCACCCCCTCTCCGGGGTGCGGCGCGCCGCCGTTCCCCCTCCGCCGGGGGCCGCGAACCGATCACGGCCCGCCGGCGTCCCTCCCGCCATGGAGAAGCTCACCCACGGCATGCGCCAGCTGCTGCGCTTCGCGGTCCTGGAGGCGCGCTGCTGCGCCTTCGCCGTCGCGCTCGTCGGCGGCATCGGCGTCTCGGCCCTGCTGCCCGAACTGCCGGTCGCCCGTTACGACCTGCTGCTCCTGTACGGCGTCGGACTCACCGTCCTCGCGTGGAAGGTCGGCTGGGACAGCGGCCGGGACGTCGCCGTGATCGCCGGGTGCCACGCCATCGGCCTCCTCTTCGAGCTGGTCAAGGTGCGGATGGGCTCGTGGAGCTATCCGGAGGAGGCCCTGACGAAGTTCGGCGGCGTGCCGCTGTACGGCGGGTTCCTGTACGCGGCGCTCGGCAGCTACGTCTGCCGCGCCTGGCACCTGTTCGACCTGCGGCTCACGGGCTACCGGCCCCGGATCACGGCGGTCCTCGCCGGGGCCGTGTACGTGAACTTCTTCACCCACCACTGGCTGCCCGACGCCCGCTGGGTCCTGGCCGTGCTGCTGCTCGCCGCGACGGCGGGGACCCGGGTCCGGTTCCGGGTCGGCGGGAGCGACCACCGGATGCCCCTGGCCCTGTCCTTCGTCCTGATCGGCTTCTTCCTCTGGGTCGCCGAGAACGCGGCCACGTACGTCGGCGCCTGGAGCTACCCGGACCAGCTGGACGGCTGGCGGCCGGTCCCCCTCACCAAGTTCGGCGCCTGGGCGCTGCTCGTCACGGTCACGTTCACCCTCGCGGCAAATCGGACATTCTTCATGCGCGGCCGCCGGAACCGTGCTACAGTGGAGATCAGTTGCAGTCGTGGTTCCCATTGAACTTACAAGTGCCTCCGACGATTCGACATCGTCAGGCACTTGATGTGTTTTCGGTGCAGTTTTCCGGACGGGGCAATCATCACGGCGACGCCGGGATCCGCACAGTGCGGTTCCCAGGGCTACGCCCCGAAGGAGACAAGACATGGCTACTGGCACCGTGAAGTGGTTCAACTCGGAAAAGGGCTTCGGCTTCATCGAGCAGGAGGGTGGCGGCCCGGACGTGTTCGCCCACTACTCCAACATCGCCACCTCCGGCTTCCGTGAGCTCCAGGAAGGCCAGAAGGTGACCTTCGACGTCACGCAGGGCCAGAAGGGCCCGCAGGCGGAGAACATCGTCCCCGCCTGACGTTGACACGTCCGACGCGGCCGGGGCCCCCACCCGTGTGGTGGGGGCCCCGGCCCGTCGTGTTTACCGGACTTCCCCACGGACCAGGTGCCGCATGAACACCACGCCCCACAAGGACGCCTCCGCGGCGGCCGTGACCTTCGCCGCCTTCGACCTGCCGGCCGACCTGCTCGCGGAGCTCACCCGCCGCGGCGTCGAGACGCCCTTCCCGATCCAGGCCGCCACGCTCCCGGACGCCCTCGCGGGCCGCGACGTCCTGGGGCGCGGACAGACCGGCTCCGGCAAGACGCTCGCGTTCGGCCTGCCGCTCCTCGCCCGCACCGCCGGGCGCAGGGCCGAGGCCCGCAAGCCGCTCGCCCTGGTCCTGGTCCCCACCCGCGAGCTGGCCCAGCAGGTCGCCGACGCCCTCACCCCGTACGCCGAGGCCCTGGGGCTCCGCCTGGCGACCGTGGTCGGCGGCATGTCGATCGGACGGCAGGCCACGGAGCTGCGCGACGGCGTCGAGGTCCTGATCGCCACCCCGGGCCGGCTCACGGACCTCGTCGAGCGCAAGGACTGCCGTCTCGACCGGGTGGCCGTCACCGTCCTCGACGAGGCCGACCGGATGGCCGACATGGGCTTCCTGCCCCAGGTCACGGAGCTGCTCGACCGGGTGCCGGGCGGCGGCCAGCGGATGCTGTTCTCGGCCACGCTCGACCGTGATGTCGACCAGCTGGTCGAGCGCTACCTCCAGGACCCGGCCGGCCACTCCGTCGACCCCTCGACCGCCGCCGTCTCCACCATGGAGCACCACGTGCTGCACGTGCACGGCGCCGACAAGTTCGCCACCGCCACGGAGATCGCCGCCCGCGACGGGCGCGTGATCATGTTCATGCGCACCAAGGCCTCCGTCGACCGCTTCGCCAAGCACCTCCTCGGCAGCGGCGTGCGGGCCGCGGCGCTGCACGGCGGCAAGTCGCAGCCGCTGCGGACCAGGACCCTGGAGCGCTTCAGGAGCGGCGAGGTTCCCGTCCTGGTCGTCACGGACGTGGCGGCCCGCGGCATCCACGTCGACGAGCTCGACCTGGTCGTCAACGTCGACCCGCCCGCCGACTCCAAGGACTACCTGCACCGCGGCGGGCGCACCGCCCGCGCGGGCGAGTCGGGCCTCGTCGTCACGCTGGTCACGCCCGAGGAACGCCGTGACGTGGCCCGCCTCATGACGGAGGCCGGCATCCGCCCCCGCGAGACCCGGGTCCGCTCCGGCGAGGCCGAGCTGACCCGCATCACCGGCGCCCGCAAGCCCTCGGGCGCGCCGGTCGAGGGCAGTGCGCCGAGTCAGGAGGGGGACCGGCGCGGCGGTGCGGCCTTCCGGGGCATCGGCACCGTCCCGGGCCGTCCGGGGCGCGCGAAGAACGAGTCCCGCCGGGCGGCCGAGGCGCGCAGGACGGCGGAGGCCCGCCGGGCGGCGAAGATCCGGCGGGGCGGCTGACCGGACGGCTCGGCGCGTCCCGGAGCCACGGCCCCGACACGACGGCCCTTCGTCGAGCCCCGTGACGGCGAAGTCCCCCGGGCGCTGGAAAGACCGTCCGGCCGGAGTCCGGACTCCGGCCGGACGGCGGAGCTGCGAACTCCGGCCGGACGGCGGGCGTCCGGGCTCCGGCCGGGTCGGCCGGCGCCGTCAGACGCTCCAGATCTCCTTCATGGTCTCCACTTCGCCCTTGGCGTTCAGCGTGACCTCGTAGACGTTGCCGTAGCAGCCGTAGGGCTCCTCCACCTTGGGGTAGTCATCGGGGGCTCCGTTCTCCTGGGCCAGGCAGCGGTCGACGTGCAGGGCCAGCTGCTCGTGGTCGACCCGCTTCGTCTGGCCGGGGCCGGCGGCCAGGGCCAGGGAGGCCTCGACGTTCTCGGGGAGGACGTAGTGCTTGGTCGGGTCCCCCTCGTCTGCGCCGTAGATCCAGTCGTTCGGCGTGCAGTGCGGCTTGGCCTCCGCGGCCTCGAAGCCGCCGGCGTCGCGCATCAGCCGGACCTTCAGCTTCAGGTGGCCGGCGGGCAGCGTCGGCGGCGTGCCGCAGTCGCCGCCCTTTCCGTCACCGTCGACGTCGTCGGCCGGGGCGCCGTCTCCGGCCTCGCCGGGGCCCGATGTCGTGGACGCCGTGGCCGACGGCGAGGCGCCGCTGCCGGAACCTCCGGCCGGGCCTCCGGCGGTGGGGTCCTCCGGGCCGCAGGCGGCGACGCCGCCCAGGGCGGCGAGAAGCGCCATCGCGCTGAGGACACGGCGAGTTGAGGTCATTCTTCCATTCCCCCGAATGCAGAGAGCTCGATGTCGTGATCATGATTGATCGACGGAGCTTTCTACCTCGGGGAGTTGCGGAAAGGCCAATCGGCGCGACCGGGGCGAGGCGTGTCAGCCCCGCCCCGGGGCCCTCGTCGTGACCAGCAGGCCCGTCAGGAGGCTCGCGAGGACCAGGAGACCGGCCGTCGACCAGAGGACGACGGAGTAACCGCCCAGGACGGCCGTGTTCGCCTGCTTGATGAGCGGGGACAGGGATTCCGGCAGGCCCTCCGGGTTGATCAGGACGCCGCCGCGCCGCACCCCCTCCGGAAGGCCCGTCACCCCGTCGAGGCGGCCCGAGGCCACCGCGGCGACGACGCTGCCGGACAGCGGGACGGCGAGCCGGCCGCCGAGGCCCTGGACCGCGAGGACCGCCCCCGCCGTGCCGCCGGAGCCCTGCGGGCCGCTCGCGCCGGTCGCGGTGGCGAGCAGCGGCCCCAGGGCCAGGCCGAGGCCCAGGCCGACGAGGAGGATCCCGGGCAGGACCACGGCGGCGTACGAGCCGTAGGCCTCCAGGCCGGTCAGGAGAGCCGTGCCGACGGCCGCGAGGACCAGGCCCGGGACGACGAGGTGGCGGGGTGCCAGCCGGGCCTGGAGACGGCCGGAGATCTGGGCGGCGACGAGGACGGCACCGGCCATGGGCAGCAGGTCGAGGCCCGTCCGGGACGGGCTGCGGCCGAGGGCGGTCTGGAGGTACAGGGACAGGATCAGGAACAGGGGCGGGGTGCTCAGGCCGACGAGCCCGAGGACGAGGAGGGAGACGGCCCGGTCCCGCTCCCGGAAGAAGCGGAGCGGGACGAGCGGGGTGCTCGCCCGGGTCTGCCACCACACGAAGGCCACCAGCAGGGCCACGCCGGCGAGCAGGAGGACGACGGTCGTGGGCGCGGTCCAGCCACGGGCGTTCATGCCCTGGACCTCCTGGGCCCGGTCGAGGCCGAAGGTGAGGGCGGCCAGCGCGCCGGTGCCGAGCAGCAGGCCCGGTCCGTCGAGCCGGGCGGAGGCACGGACCGGCCGGTCGTCCGCCAGCAGGGCGGCCGGGACCACCGCGACCAGGGCGAGCGGGACCGCGGCGTACAGACACCAGCGCCAGCTCAGGGTCTCGGCCAGCCAGCCGCCGGTGAACACGCCGACGGCCGTGCCGCCGCCGGCGATCACGGCGTAGACACCGAAGGCGGTGCCGCGCTCCTTCGGGTCGGTGAAGCCGCCGCCCAGCAGGGCGAGCGCGGCCGCGGAGAGCAGCGCGGCGAAGACGCCCTGAAGGGCGTGCGCCGTGATGAGCACGCCGGCGGAGGGGGCCGCTCCGCCGAGCGCGGAGGCGAGGGCGAAGCCGGCAAGGCCGATGAACGCCGTCCGCCTGCGGCCCAGGAGATCGGTGAGGTGTCCGCCGAGCAGGAGCAGGGCGCCGAGGGCGAGCCCGTGGGCGAGGGTCACCAGCCGGAGGTCTTCGACGGAGATCCGGAGGTCGGCCTGGATGGTGGGCAGCACCACGTTCGTGCTCGCGGCGCCGACGAGGACCAGGAACTGCGCCGCCGCCGCGAAGGCCAGGCCCCACCACCGGCGGGGCGACGGCCCGGCCTGGCCGGTCGGGGTGGTGGGCGCCCCCCGGGCGCCGGACGCGGCGCCGACGGGCGGCCCGAAGCCCGGCGGCACCGGGCCGTGGCCCGCCGGCGCCGTCGGGGAGTACGCGGGGTGCGGAGGGAGCGACGGTCCGGGGTCGGCCCGGTGCTGGGCGGGGATCCGGGGGTCCTGCGGCGTCACCCGCGCCTCGGGTGCGAAGTCCAGCAACCGGGCCGCGTGTCGGCCCAGTCGGGCGAGGACGGCGCCGGGCAGCCACTCCTCGTCCCGGTCCGTCGCCGTGCGCGCCGCCACGTCGGCGGGTGTCGGTCGCAGGGCCGGATCCTTGTGCAGGCACTCCCGTACGAGATCGAGCAGCGAGTCCGGCACGCCCGTCAGGTCCGGCTCGTCCTCCGCGATCCGGAACAGGTGGGCGCCGAGGCCGCTGCCGGTGGCGCCGAAGAGGAGCCGGCCGGTGGAGGCGTACACCAGGACGGCTCCCAGGCAGAACACGTCGCTGGCCGGGGTGAGTTCGAGCCCGCGGACCTGCTCGGGCGACATGAAGCCCGGCGAGCCGATCAGCATGCCCGTACGGGTGTGGAGGCTGTCTCCGCCGAGGCCGTCCATCGCCCGCGCGATGCCGAAGTCGATCACGCGCGGCCCGTCGACGGTCACCAGCACGTTGGACGGTTTCAGGTCGCGGTGGATCAGTCCCGCCGCGTGCACGGATCGCAGTGCCGCGGCGAGCCGGTTGGCGAGGACGCGGACCGAGTGCTCGGGCAGCGGGCCGAATTCCTTCGCCACCACGGTGGTCAGGTCGGGGCCGGGGATGTACTGGGTCGCGACCCAGGGCACCGGCGCGTCGGTGTCGGCGTCGAGCACGGCCGCGGTCCATTCGCCGCCGACCCGGCGGGCGGCCTCCACCTCGCGCGCGAAGCGCCTCCGGAACTCGGGGTGTTGGGCGTGCTCGGCCTGCACCACCTTCACGGCGACCGTCCGCCCCGCTTCGGACCGGCCGAGGTACACCAGTCCCATCCCGCCCGCGCCGAGCCGGGCGATGAGGCGGTAGGGGCCGATGCTCGTCGGATCTTCGGTGATCAACTGGTCCACGTCACCAACATAGTTGAGGCGGGAGCGGCCCCGTGCGGGATCACCCGAACCGCGGGCGTCCGAGCCGGTCGCGGTGCCGCCGGCGCGAAGGGCGGCATGCGGGCTGCGGCCGCGGCTCGTCGTGGACGGTGCCCGGAGCGCCGAGCAGATCCGTCCGCCGCTGCCCGCGGGGCCGGGAAGCCGCGTCCTCGTGGCGGGACGGCAGCGCCCGCCCGGCCTCGACGCCGATGTGCGGCTCACCGTGGAGCCGCTGGGGACCGGCGACGCGGTCGGCCTGCCGCGCACGCCCGTCGGGGAGTCGCGGGCGGACCGCGGACCCGGGGCCGCCCTGGAGCTCGCCCGGCGTTGCGCCGGCCTGCCGCCGGCGGTCCGGGGCCGGCCCGGCCGCCGGAGCGGGCACGGGTGGCCGGCGTCGGGAAGGCGACGGGCGGGCGCGTGTGAGCCGTATCACAGGGAACCCCCTCGCGGTTCGGGTCCTCCTTCAGGTGTCGGCGTCCCGTGGCGCCGGGTCCGGGCTCGTTCACCATCCCGATACGGAGGGGACCCCATGGCGGTCATCGACATCCAGCGGCCTCGTGCGGCGGCCGGCGGGCGTGCCGTCGCCGCGCTGCTCGCCGTCCTCGCACTGACGCACGTCTACTGGGCGACCGGTCTGACCTGGCCCGCCGCCGACGAGCGGAGCCTCTCGCTCGCCGTCCTCGGCAGCGTCGTGCCCTTCGGGCCGGCGGTGGTGCTGCCGCTGGCCGTTCTCGAAGGGGGCGCCGCGGTGGCCGTGGCCGCGCACGCGCGCGGGGTGCGCGGTCGCCGGCTCCCCCGCCTCGTCACGTACGCAGCGGCCTGCGGGATGCTGGTGCGCGGAGCGGCCGGTCTGGTGTGGATCGTCGTGGGCCGGGAGGGCTCCGGGGCGGCCTTCCCGTGGCTGAACGCGCTGCTGTACACGCCGCTGAGCCTGTTCTTCGGCTGGACGGCGCTGCGTGCCGCCCGCTGAGGCCGACGGTCCCGTCGACCGGGGCGTCGCGCTCGTCCGGGCCGCCCGGCGCGGGGACACCCTGGCCCTGCACGACCTGCTCGACCACCTCACCCCGTACATCGCCCGGATCTGCCGGCCCATCGCCCTGGAGGACGGACCGGACGCCACCCAGGAGGCCCTGGTCGCCGTCTTCACCTCGCTGCGGTCGCTGCGGGAGCCCGAGGCGCTGTACGGGTGGGTGCGGGCGATCTCCGTACGGGAGGCGGTGCGGGTGGCCGGGCGGGCGGCGCGGGCGCGGCCCGCGGAGCTCCCGGACGTGCCGGAGCGGGGTGATCCGCAGCTGGCCGCCGACATCGACGACGTCCTGGCCCGGCTGTCGCCCGCGCACCGGGCGGTGCTCGTGCTGCGGGACGTCGAGGGGATGGACGAGGAGGCCGCGGCGGCGCTCCTCGGGGTGCCGGCCGGCACGGCGAAGTCCCGGTTGCACCGGGCACGGCAGAGCTTCCGAAGGGCGTGGTCCGCGTGAACGACGGTGACGGGGTGGTGATCGACGACGTCCGGCGGCTGCGGGTCATGGGCGCCGGTGTCCGGGGGGCGAGGATCGTGGAGCGGGTGCTGCCCGTGCCGCTCGACGTGGTGTGGGGCGTCATGGGCGATCTGGAGGGCGGCTTCGGGGAGTTCCAGCCCGACATGCGGTCGGTGCGGGTGCTGCGCAGGGACGGCGACCGGGTGGAGGCCCTCGCCCGCAGCCGCTACGGCCTGCGGGCCCGTTTCCACGGCGTGCTGCGGCCGGGCTGGTGCTGGCTGCAGAGCCGGTTCCTGGTCATCGGGATGGCGGCGGTGGACGAGGGCGGCCGGACCCGGGTGGCGCTCACCGGCGGCGTCCGCGTCCCGGGGCGCGCCGCGCTGGTCCCGTTCGGGGCGCGCCGGGAGCTGGAGCGTGCCATGGCGCGCCTCGCCGAACGGGTCGTCCCCTAGACGAGGCCGTCCTGGATCCGGCGGAACGGACGGTCCGCCTCCAGGGTGAACGCCACGTCCAGCAGGGTCCGTTCGCTGCCGGGGCGGCCGGAGAACATGACGCCGACGGGCAGTCCGCCGTCCGTCGTCCGGGTGCTGGGCAGCGAGATCGACGGGGTGCCGACCACGTTGTCGACGGGGGTGAACGCGACGTACGCGAGGATCCGTTCGACGAGCTCCGGGTAGGGCACGGTCGGTGCGAGACGGCCGATCGGCGGTGCGGGGTGGGCGAGGACGGGGGTGAGGAGGAGGTCGAGTCCCCGGAACGCCGCCGCGTACGCCACCTTCGTGCGCTTCAGCCTCCGCAGCACGCCCGGGGTGTGCCGCCAGTTCTCCAGGTAGGTGGCGCGCAGGCCGCGGCTGAGGCCGTCCATGCGGTGCCGGTCGAAGTCCGCGCCGAGGGTCCGGCCGGTGGCGCCGAGGAGGAACGACAGCATCCCCCAGTAGGTGAGGAAGTCCTCGGTGAAGCGCGGGTCGATGGTCATCTCGACGGGTTCCACGCTGTGGCCGAGCCGTTCGAGCGTCGTCGCCGTCTCCGTGACGGCCTCCCGGGTGACGGTGTCGGAGGCGACGCCGTTCGGCGAGTCCAGCAGGAATCCGATGCGCAGCCGTCGCCCGGAGGGGCCTTCGACCAGGCCGAGGGGCGGCAGCTTCGGGTTGCGCCAGTGCGTCTCGGCGGCGGCGAGGAACGCGGCGCTGTCCCGTACGGAACGGCTCACGACGCCGTCGACGACGAGGTCCAGGGGCAGTCGGCGGCTCTGGTCGTTGGGCACGACCCTGCCCCGGGTGGGCTTGAGGCCGACGAGCCCGCAGGCGGCGGCGGGGATCCGGATGGAGCCGCCGCCGTCGTTGGCGTGGGCGATCGGTACCGCTCCGGCGGCGACGAGGGCCGCGCTGCCGCCCGAGGAGCCGCCCGCGGAGTGGCCGGTGTGCCACGGGTTGCGGACGGGTTCGGCGGCCTCGTACTCCGTGGTGGGGCTGAAGCCGAACTCGGGCAGCCGGGTCTTGCCGAGCACCGTGACGCCGGTGCTCAGGAACTGCCGGGCGAAGGGCGCGTGCCGTCGCGCCGGGCCCGGGGTGAAGGCCGCGCTGCCGTGGCCGGTGGGCAACCCCTGGTGGTCGGTGTTGTCCTTGACGAAGGTCGGGACGCCCGCGAGGGCGCCGCCGGTCGCGGCGCCGGGCACGGGGGCGTCGACGTGCGTCTGGACGGCGTGGAGCCGTTCCTCGACGGCCCTCACCCGCTCGGCCGCGTCCCGGGCGGCCTCGGCGGCGCCGACCTCGCCGCGCCGGATGGCCTCGGCGAGTCCGACGGCGTCGTGTTCTCCCAGGGCGTCGTCCCGGAAGGCGTGCACCCTGGTCCTCTGGTCGAAAGTCGTCACCGCTGCCTCAGCCCCCGGCCGTGTGGATGGTCTCCCGCCATCATCGCCTACCAGCGGGTAACGGGCGAGGGGTGGGCGCGGGTCAGCGTCCCTGGAGCGCCTTCACGTTGTCGCCGAAGGTCCAGCCCTTCGAGCCGTCCCAGTTGGCCGACCAGGTCATCAGGCCCTTGAGCGAGCCGCCGTAGTGGTTCCACGCCTGGGCCACCGCCGACGGCGCCATGTGTCCGCCGCCGGCGCCCGGCTGGGCCGGGAGGCCGGGGACCTGCTTGTCGTACGGGACCTTGACGGTGGTGCCCTGGACGACGAGTCCGCGGTTCAGGCAGTCGGTCTGGGCGACGAACCCGGTGACCGTGCCGGCGGAGTAGGAGTCGCCGGAGCACCCGTACATGCTGCCGTTGTAGTACTGCATGTTCAGCCACCACAGGCGGCCGTTGTCCGCGTACTTCTTGACGATCGGCAGGTACGCGCCCCAGATCGATCCGTAGGCCACGCTGCCGCCGGTGACGTACGCGGTCTCCGGCGCCATCGTCAGTCCGAAGCCCGCGGGCATCCGGGCCAGGACCCCGTCGATGATGCGCACCAGGTTGGTCTGCGAGGGGGACAGGGTGCCGATGCTGCCGCTGCCGACGAGTCCGGTCTCGATGTCGATGTCGATCCCGTCGAAGTTGTACGTCTTCAGGAGGGGCACGACGGTCTCGACGAAGCGGTCGGCGACGGCGCGGGAGCTCAGGTCGATCCCGGCGGCGGCTCCCCCGATCGACAGCAGGATCGTCGCCCCGGCCGCCTTGGCCCGGCACATCTCCGCCGGGGTGGCGACGCGGACGGTGCTGTCCATGCCGTCCTCCCACAGCACGGTCCCGTCCGAGCGGATCACGGGGAAGGCGGCGTTGAGGACGTTGTAACCGTGGGCGGCGAACCGGGGGTCGTCGATGGGCGCCCAGCCGAACGGCGGGTGGACGCCGTTGGCGGAGCCGTCCCAGTTCTCCCAGTACCCCTGGAGCACCTTCCCGGCGGGCTTGGGCTTGAGGGCGCAGGTGTCCGCGGCGGCGGACGGGGAGGGGGCGGGCCGCGCGTCGTCGGCCGTGGACGACGGGGAGGGGGCGGGCTTCGCGTCCCCGGCGGCGGCGGGGCCCGCGAGGGCCGCGGCGGCGAGCAGGGCGGCGAGCCCCGCTCCGAGGACACGGGGGATCCGGGGGCCTGGCATGCGTGCTCCTGGGGACGTGGGGGGTGGTCCTGGACGTGGCGCGCGCTCCAGGAGACCGTAAGTTGGTCCAGACCTTTAGTCAACCACCTGCAGGGGCAAGGGAGTTACGGCTCCCGGGACGGACGTCCCGCCGTCACCGCCGCTTCCGCGCGTGCGTCACGCGGGCCAGCTCCTCGTCGACCAGCCGGCCCGTGAGCGCGCCGCCGAACACGACGACGCCCACCGCGACGAGCCAGGTCTGGATGACGAGGAACGCGCCGAACGGCCCGTACGTGACGGCGCTGGAGGCGATCAGCGGGGAGAAGACGAGCCGGGAGAAGACCCTCAGGCCGAGCAGTCCGAGCGTGGTGCACGCCGCCCCGGGCAGCAGGGCGACCCACGGGACGCGTCCGTCGAGCAGCAGCCGCTGCGACCACCAGAAGAACAGCGTGCCGATCAGCAGCGTGACGGCGTCGCTCACCGGGGTGTCCTGCCAGAACGGGAAGACCGCGAAGAGGTGGAGGACCCCGATGAGCACGGCGAGCCACAGCACGTGCCGCCACCGGGCCCTCCAGTGGGCCGGAGGGAGGTCCCAGACCTTCTCGTACCCGCTCTGCACCGCCGTGCCGAACGTGACTCCGAAGACGGTGAGCAGCGCGAGGCCGAACGCCGTCGTGGTCCGCCGCACCTGGCCCGGCAGCGCGAACAGCCGCTCGATCTCGGCCCTGGCGGCGTCCGAGACCCCGATGCCGTCACCGAGCCACTGCGCGAACCCCTTCCCGCCGCCCGCGCCCGCCGCCGACACGACGATCAGGAGCGGCACCAGCGTGAGGAAGGAGAGCGCCGCGAACCCCAGCGAACGCTGCCACAGCCCGAGGTCCCTGGCCGGCGCCCACCGGTGTCCGGCCCGGAAGCGGCGGATCGCACTCCGCGTCCGCCCGACCCGGGGCCATCGCCCGGCGGGACGGGAGACCATCCCTCCACGGTAGGACCGCCCCGCGCCGGCGACCAGCGGGACCGTCCGGCACCGGCGTCAGCCCTCGACGCCGGTGGCCCCGTGCGAGGCGCCGACGGGCTTGGACTCGGGGGAACCGCGCTGGCGGAGGTAGACGGAGAGGATGGCCATCGACGCCACGGCCAGGAGTTCCGACTGCCAGTTCTGCAGGGACCGGTTCCAGAAGTCGGCGGAGGCGAGGTAGGAGGCCCAGGAGACGGGGGCCTGGAGCTGCCGCAGCCGCAGTTCGTTGAAGGCGGCCGCGCCGGAGACCGACTGGGCCAGCCAGGACAGCAGGAAGAAGACGGCCATGACGAGCCCGAGCGACCGCGAGTAGACCGCCTGCCGCCAGTCCTTCGTGGCCGCCCAGCGGGGCGAGTCCGGCCGCGCGTGGTCACCCATGTGCTGGTCCCGTTCGCTCTCCGTACCCGCCTTGTGCAGCTCCTTGGACTCCGGCGAGCCGCGTTGGAGCAGATAGACCGTGCCGAAGATGTAGAGGAAGAACTGCAGGAACTCCGACTGCCAGTTCTCGGTGACGTCGACGGCGAAGTCCGAGGACATCAGGTAGTCGCCGAGACCGATCTGCTGGAGCCCCTGGACGGCGAGCTGTTCGTTGAACTCCGCGCGCCCGGAGACCGCCTGGGCGCCCAGGACGACCAGGAAGGCCGCCCCGAAGGAGAGGGTGAGGCTGTTCGACCGCCAGAACCCGCGCTCCCGGGATCCCTCCGCCGTCACCGCTGCATCACCCCGATCACGGTGAAGTAGGCGAGGCCGCCCACGATGGTCACCACGCACGCCACGAACAGGGACTTCACGTCATGCCCCCTTCAGTACACAGCTGTACGGCGTGTCGCCCGGTTCGGGCGCGCACCCGGCGGCGGTGACCCGCCACCCCTCGTCGAACTGCGAGAGGAACAGCGTGTCGCCGTGGAGGCGGAGCAGCGCCTGTCTGCCGTGCACGTCCACGCTCCGCACTCCCCCGCCGCGCGGCAGGTCCTGCGAGGCCAGGGCCTGCGCGCAGGGCTTCTTCTCCTCCTCCTCCAGCTGGTCACGACTCTCGGGAGCGAGCAGTTCGCAGGCCACCCGGAAGTTCCCGGAGCCGAGGGACTCCTCGAAGAACCGGCCCGCCTCGGTCGCCCCGTCCCGGCGCGCCTGCGACGCCCCGCAGGCGGACAGGGCGGCCACGACCGCCACCGCCCCGAGGAGCATCGGCACCCGCCGGAGCGAGGACGCCCGCCGGAGGGCGGGGGGCCGTCGGAGGGCGGGGAGCCGTCGGAGCGGAGCGATCCCCGGGAACGGAGGGACCCGCGGGGGTGGGGGGACTCGCAGGAACAGGGTGGCTCTCACTCTTTCAGCCTGGGGCCGAGGGCGGCCGCGGCAAGCGGCGGGGGCCGAACGGGGGACCGACCCGCCCCTCCGGGCCGCGGGCGACGACGTGCGGGCGCCGGGGGGCCACGGGAGGATGGAGGCGGAGGAAGGTGCCGCCATGAGTGAGTTCGACATCTGGAACTACCGCCCGAGCACGGGGTACCGGCAGGGCGCCGACCTCGTCGGCTACAAGGTCGAGGCCACGGACGGCACCATCGGGAAGATCGACAAGCACTCCGAGGACGTCGGCTCGTCCTATCTGGTCGTCGACGTGGGGACCTGGATCTTCGGCAGGCGGGTGCTGCTCCCGGCCGGGACGATCGAGCTGATCGACGCGGCCGAGGAGAAGGTGTACGTGGACCGCACGAAGGAGCAGATCGAGGCGGCCCCCGAGTTCGACGAGGCGAAGCAGGGCGGCGAGCCCGACTATCTGGAGCAGTTCTCCCGGCACTACGGACAGCCGCACATGTGATCACACCCCGCGCGGGCCCTCCGTCCGGCGGTCGCGCCGGGCCGGGGCGAGGGCCGTGAGCATCAGGACGGCGGTGAGGGCGAACGCCCACGGGTAGCCGGTCCGGCCCGCGAGGAACCCGAAGCCGACGGCCCCGACCCCCATACCCGCGTCGAAGGCGAAGTTCCACAGGGCGCTGACCGTTCCGTAACCGGAGGCGGGGACGCGCGCGTACATCAGCGTCAGGGTGGTGTTCTGCGTGACGCCGAAGCCGATCCCGAACAGGGCCACGCCGATGACGACGGCGACCGGGCTGTGGGTGAGGGAGACGAGCAGCGTTCCCCCGGCCGCGACGACGAGGCCGGGGACGAGCAGCGCGGCCGGCCCGTGCCGGTCTCCGTGCCGGCCGGCGACCCAGCGCGCCCCGGTCGCCGCCGCGGTCTGGGCGAACAGGGCCGTGGCGACGACGCCCCCGGAGGCGGACGGCACGGCGAGGGGGAGGAAGGTGACGAGGATCCCGGCGGCCAGCGCGGTGACGGAGAAGACGAGAACGGGCCGTGACAGGGCGGGCGTACGGAACCCCGCCACCACCCCGATCGGCCGCCCCGGCTCCGGATCGCGGCCCGGGCCCGCGCCCGCGTCGCGGTCCGGATCACGGTCGGGGTCACGCGGACCCCGGCCCGCGTCCCGGTCCGGGGCGCGGTGCGGGTCCGATCCCGCGTCGCGGTCCGGCAGGCCCGGCACCGAGGCGACGGCGGCCAGCGCGGCCACGGCCCCGGCGGCGAACACCGGCCCGTACCCCACGTGCGCCGCCAGCCACACCCCGAGCGGGAGCGCCACCAGCGAGGGGCCCCCGGTCACGATGCCGACGAGCGCCAGCCCCTCCCCACGGCGCTCGGCCGGAATGAGCGAGGCCGTCAGGGCGCCGCCCGCGACGACCGTGAACGCGAAGCCGATCCCGCGCAGGAGACAGACCGCCGTGATCCGGACCGCGCCGCCGGAAGCGGTGAGCGCGAACGCGGGCACGCCGAGGAGGAGGAGCCCCGCCACCAGGACGAGGCGGTAGCCGAAGCGGGCGACGAGCCGGGGAGTGGCCAGCTCGCCTCCGACCGTGGCCAGCATCAGCGCGCCCGTGGCGAGCCCGGCGGCGTTTCCGCGGCCGCCTCCGGTGGCCTCGGCGTAGAGGGGGACGACCGACAGGAGCAGATAGAAGCTCGTCGAGGCGCCGATGATCGAGACGAAGCGCAGCAGCAGGGGCCGCGTCACCAGAGGGGGCCGTGAACCGGCGCCCTCCGCCTGGGAGTCGAATAACTTGGTCACCCGGACGACGCTAGGGGGCCGGGCAGGTCCTCAGTAAGATCCGGTCCCATCCCTCCGGAGCGGTCCGGTCCCTCCCCCGAGCGGAGCGACTGCCGTCCTCCCGGGAACTCGCCCGGCCGCTCGGGCTCTCACGCGGTCTCGTGCAGGAGTGCTGCGCCCGGCTCCGGGCCGAGGGGCACCTCGTGACCCGCGCGCCGGCTCCGCCACCCGGGTCGCCGCCGACGGGGCCGGTGCGGCTGGTCCTGGGCTTCGGCGGCGTCGGCGAGCGGCCGTCGCCGCAGGTCCCGCGGCTGCCGGCGGCCTCCTCGACGGCCGGTGGCGCGTGCGCGGACCGGTTCGGAAAAAAACTTCGGAGGAACGCGAATCCTCTCGGCACCTCCCCGTCTCTTATGTGCGTACCGGCCGAACGGGCCGGAGGAAAACGGAGGGAACAGTAACCATGTGGACTGCCATCATCGTGGTCGGCGTCGTGCTCGTGGGTGCGTGCAGCTGGCACCTGATGCGGCGCTTCAACAAGAGCCGTACCTGACCAGCGCCTGCAGGCGCGGCGCCTTCCGGTATGAGTAGCACATGAACCAACGCTTCCCCTGGCCCGACGAGCGGCTGATCAAGGCCGCTCAGGACGGCGACGTCACGTCGCTCACCACCGTCGTCATGGAATCGCAGCCGCATGTGCGCAAGTTCGCCATATCGCTGTGCGCCTCGCCGCAGGACGCGGAGGACGCGGCACAAGAGGCGCTGATCATCCTCTACCGGAAGATCGGCACCTTGCGGGCCACCGGCGCGCTCGCCTCGTGGATGTTCCGGATCGTCCGCAACGAATGCCTCCGGCAGGTGAGGCTGCTCATCGCCATGCGCGACGAGCCCTCGTCCGAGCCGGAGGCGTGCGCGGAGCCGTCCGCCGAGGAGGCCGTGCTGTACCGGCTGGAGGTGGAGCGGATCGCGGCCGCGGTCAGCGCCCTTCCCCGTGAGCAGCGGCAGGTCCTGATCATGCGGGATGTGCAGGGCCTGCCGGGCAAGACCGTCGCCCGCACGCTCGGTCTGAGCACCGCCGCGATGAAGTCACGGCTGCACAGAGCACGCGCGGCGCTGCGTCACGCGCTGGAAGCGACCGACCAGGCACCAGATCGAGCCATCGACCGACCAGTCGAAGGAGAATCACGCCCATGAACACCGTGAACATCGTGAAGCCCCCCGAGGGCACGAAGTCCCCGGTCATCGCACCGACCGCGATCGAGGCGCCGTCCGCGGCGCCGAACTTCGCCAGCAAGTCCGTCCCGCGCCACCTGGCGCGGGGTGTCATCGGCTTCGGGCTCATCATCGGCTCGATCGCGATGGTGCCCGTCGCCGGCCCGGCCACCCTGCTGGCCGCCCCGCTGGCCCTCATCGCCTTCCGCGGCTGCCCCACCTGCTGGATGGTCGGCCTGGCCCAGACCATCTCGCGGGGTCGGCTGGAGCGCCAGTGCGTGGACGGCGTCTGCACGCTCACCAAGGCCGACCCCGCGGCGAAGGCCACGTAGGGTCCCCGGCTCCAGGCCTCCCGCCCCGGCCCGACACCCGCCCTCCCACCGGAGGCGGAGTCACCGGGCCGGGGGGCTTCGGCCGTGCGCCGACACGACGCGCGCCGGCATGGCACGAGCCGTGCGCCGGCATGACACGAGCTGCGCGTCGTCACGGCGTGGACCGTGCATCGGCATGGCCTGAAACGACTCCCCCGAGAAGCCCCCAAAGCTTTCCTTTGATTACCCATCACATTCATTTCCGTTCCCCAACTCCCCGCTCTGGCCATTGGTTTACGGAGCGCCGCCTCGGTGCTAGGGTCCGAAACGAGATTGAGACGGGCAGGGCCGCCGAGTCGGCAACGCCGTTGATCGTGCTTCACGGGGGGAGCAGAACACGATGATCCGCCATGCCCAGATTGAGGCGGCAGCACCACAAACCGACACGGGGAACCTGACGTCCGATCAGGTCGACGACCGGACCGTCGCCGTCGTCGGACTTTCGTGCCGTTTTCCCGGCGGGGCGAACCCTGCCGAATTCTGGAATCTGCTCAGGAACGGCCGTGACGCCATAGCGGAGCCGCCCGCGGATCGCGCGCACCTCGGCGTCCTGGACGACGGCTCGTCACGCCCTGGCGGTTTTCTGCCCGGCGTCGACGCCTTCGACGCCGAGTTCTTCGGCATATCCCCGCGCGAAGCCGCCGCGATGGACCCGCAGCAGCGCCTCGTGCTGGAGCTCGCCTGGGAGGCGCTGGAGGACGCCCGCATCGTCCCGGCCACGCTCGCCTCCACCCCCACCGGCGTCTTCGTCGGCGCGATCGCCGACGACTACGCGGCCCTCACCCACGCGGCCGGCCCCGAAGCCACCTCCGCGCACACGGTGACCGGCTTGCACCGGAGCATCATCGCCAACCGGGTCTCCTACGTCCTCGGACTCCAGGGACCGAGCATGGTGGTCGACAGCGCGCAGTCGTCTTCGCTGGTCGCGGTGCATCTGGCCTGCGAGAGCCTGCGGCGCGGCGAGTCCGTGACGGCGCTGGCCGGCGGCGTCAACCTCATCCTCGCGCCGGAGAGCACCCGGGCCCTGGCGGCCTTCGGCAGCCTTTCGCCCGACGGGCGATGTCACAGCCTCGACGCCCGGGCGAACGGCTACGTCCGGGGCGAGGGCGGCGGCGTGGTGGTGCTGAAGCTCCTCAGCCGGGCCCTCGCCGACGGGGACCGCATCCACTGCCTGCTGCACGGCGGGGCCGTCGGCAGCGACGGCGCGAGCGACACCCTCCCGACCCCCGACGGAAAGGCCCAGGAGCGCGTCATACGTGACGCCTGGGAGAACTCCGGCATACCGCTGGAAGAAGCGCAGTACGTCGAAATACACGGGTCGGGCACCCGGGTCGGCGACCCCGTAGAAGCCTCTGCTCTGGGCGCCGTATTCGCCTCCTCCCGCACTCCGGACAATCCGCTTCTCCTCGGATCCGTCAAGACGAACATCGGCCACCTCGAAGGTGCCGCAGGCATAGCGGGACTCGTCAAGACGATTCTCTGCCTGAAAGAGCGGGAACTGGTTCCGACTCTCAACTATCAAACCCCTCATCCGGAGATCCCCTTCGAGGAGTTACGGATCGCCGCCGCCACCGAAACCGGTCCGTGGCCGCATCCCGACGGTCCGCTCTTCGCAGGCGTGACATCGGTCGGAATGGGCGGTACGAACTGCCACCTGGTCCTCGGAGAATGGCGGGAAGACGCCTTCCCCACCGTCGAGGACAAGCCGGGGGAGACAAAGGCGTCGGACGCGTCCGATGCCGTCGCATGGGTGATTTCCGGCCGTGGCGACAAGGCCCTGCGCGCCCAGGCCGCCCGGCTCCGCGACCACCTCGCCGAACGTCCGGACCTCGACGTCGCCGAGGTCGCCCGGGCCCTCGCCCACGATCGCACCGCCTTCACCCACCGCGCCGTACTGACCGGCTCCGGCCGCGAGGAGCTGCTGACCGCCCTGGACGCGGTCGCCGGCTCCCGGGGCACCCAGGCCGCGGTCGAGGGCGGCGGCCACCGGTCCGTCCGCGAGGCGGTGTTCGTCTTCCCCGGGCAGGGTTCGCAGTGGGCCGGCATGGCCGCGGAACTCCTCGACGGCTCCCCCGTGTTCGCCCGGGTCGTCCAGGACTGCGAGCGCGCGCTGCGTCCGTACCGCGACTGGTCGCTGACCGATGTGCTGCGCGAACGCCCCGGCGCGCCCGCCCTCGACCGCGACGACGTCGTACAGCCCGCGTTGTGGGCCGTCATGGTCGGACTCGCCGCGCTGTGGCGGGCGGCGGGCGTCGAACCCTCCGCCGTCGTCGGCCACTCCCAGGGCGAGATCGCCGCCGCCACCGTCAGCGGCGCCCTCACCCTGGACGACGCCGCCCGGCTGATCGCCGTACGGAGCACCGCCCTCGGCGCGCTCGCCGGGCGCGGCGGCGGCATGATGACCGTGGGACTGCCCGCCGATCGGGTCCGCGCCGACCTGGCCGGATTCCCGCGTCTGAGCGTGGCGGCCGTCAACTCGCCCGGCATGACCGTGGTGGCCGGTGACGGGGACGCCCTGGACGCCCTGGCCGCGCGGTACGGCGAGGAGGTCCGCACCCGGCGCGTCCCGGTCGCCTACGCCTCGCACAGCCCGCACGTCGACGCCGTGCGCGACACGCTGCCGGCCGAACTGGCCGGGATCGCGCCGCGCGCCGGGAGCGTACCGCTGCACTCCACCGTGACCGGCACCGCCCTCGACGGCTCCGAGCTGGACGTCGACTACTGGTACCGCAACCTGCGCGAGCCCGTGCGGTTCGAGCCCGTCGTGCGGGCCCTCCTCGACGCCGGACACGAGCTGTTCATCGAGATGAGCCCGCACCCCGTCCTGGCGCTCGCCGTCCAGCAGACCGCCGAGGCCGCCGACCTCCCGGTCGCCGCCCTCGGCACCCTGCGCCGCGGGGAGGGCGGACGACGACGGCTGCTGCTCGCGTTCGGCGAGGCGTTCTGCCACGGCGCGGAAGTGGACTGGTCCGCCGTCCTGCCCGCCGGCACCACCCGCGCCGAACTGCCGACGTACGCCTTCCAGCGCCGCCGCCACTGGATCACCGGGCAGCCCCGCGCCGCCCGGGCCCTGGCGCCGGCGCAGCGGCCCGCGGTGCTCCCGGAGGACACCGCGGACGCCCCCGAGGCCGGGGCGGACCGCTCGCTGACCGGCCCGGCCGCCCTGGAGCTGGTGCGGGCGCACACGGCCGCCGTGCTCGGCTACGACTCCGTCGCCGAGGTCGAACCCCGGCGGACGTTCAAGGAGCTGGGCATCGACTCGGCGATGGTCGTCGAGCTGCGCAACCGGCTCGTCACCGCCACCGGACGCAAGCTTCCCACCACCGTGGTCTACGACCACCCCAGCCCCGCCGCGCTCGCCGTCCTGCTCGCGGACGCGCCGCAGGAGGCCGTGCCGGCGCCCGCGGCCCGTACCGACGAGGACGACCCCGTCGTGATCGTCGGCATGGGGTGCCGCTTCCCGGGCGGGGTGGACTCGCCCGAGGCGCTGTGGCGGGTCGTCGCCGAACAGCGCGACGTCATCTCGGGCTTCCCGGTCGACCGGGGCTGGGACCTCGACGGCCTCTACCACCCCGACCCCGCGCACGTGGGCACCACCTACGTCCGCGACGGCGGATTCCTCGAAGGCGCGGCGGAGTTCGACGCCGAACTGTTCGGGATCTCGCCGCGCGAGGCGCTGGCGATGGACCCGCAGCAGCGCGCCTACCTGGAGGTGTGCTGGGAGGCCCTGGAGCGGGCCGGGATCGCTCCCGACTCGCTGCGCGGCACCCAGACGGGCGTGTTCGCCGGTGTCATGGCCCAGGAGTACGGTCCGCGGCTCGGCGAGGCGGGCGCGGGTGCCGCCGGGTTCGGTCTGACGGGCACGACGTCCAGCGTGGCCTCGGGCCGCGTCGCCTACACGCTCGGCCTTCAGGGCCCGGCCCTGACCGTCGACACCGCGTGCTCCTCGTCGCTGGTCGCCCTCCACCTCGCCGTCCGCGCCGTCCGGTCGGGCGAGTGCTCGCTGGCGCTCGCCGGCGGTGTGACGGTCATGTCGACGCCGGGCATCTTCGTGGAGTTCTCGCGTCAGCGGGGTCTCGCGGCCGACGGCCGGTGCAAGTCGTTCTCGGCGGACGCGGACGGCACCGCCTGGGCCGAGGGCGTCGGCGTCCTCGTCGTCGAACGCCTCTCCGACGCCCGCCGCCTCGGCCACAACATCCTGGCCGTCGTGGCCGGCACGGCCGTCAACCAGGACGGCGCCTCCAACGGCCTCACCGCCCCCAGCGGCCCCGCCCAGGAACGCGTCATCCGCGCCGCCCTCCAGGACGCCGGAATCACCTTCCCCGACGTCGACGC